>NZ_JAHKQF010000002.1:0-505749 GCF_018860965.1 Alteromonas sp. C1M14
AGTCCCGTCCGCTCCGCCATTAACTCGATATTTCCATCTTTTAACGCCTACTCCTTGGTGTGGCTGTGACTTCACGATATTATCCATTCTGGTAGAAATCATAACTAGAAGCGCTAATATAATGGATGAAGTTTTAGCATGTCGTAACGTGTCAAAAACGTATCACGATGGTGAAAACCAAACTGCAGTTTTATCAAATGTCTCCCTTACTGTTAATCCGTCTGAGCATGTGGCTATTTTAGGTAGCTCGGGTTCAGGGAAAAGCACTCTGTTGCATATTCTCGGCGGCTTAGATACGCCTTCTGAAGGCGAAGTGTGGTTTAAAGGGCAAAGCATCACGTCGATGAAAAGCCGTCAGTTAGCCGCTTTACGCAATCAACATATCGGCTTTATTTATCAATTTCATCATCTGTTACCCGAGTTTAGCGCGTTGGAAAATGCCGCTATGCCGTTGCTGATAAGAGGTGAGACAAAAAAAACGGCGACGGCTGCCGCTGCCGATATTCTCGAACAGGTGGGGTTAGCACATCGTGTGGATCATAAACCGTCAGCCCTTTCTGGCGGTGAGCGTCAGCGGGTGGCCATCGCCCGAGCGCTTGTTACACGCCCTACGCTGGTATTAGCAGATGAACCGACAGGCAATTTAGACGATAAAACCGGTGAACAGGTTTACCAACTGTTGTCTGATTTGAGCCATCGTTTTGGCACCAGTTTTGTGGTTGTTACCCACGATAATCGTTTAGCCCAAAAAATGCATCGTACCCTACGTATTAAGAACGGTTTACTTATGACAGAAGGGAGCTAATTGTGAATTTAGCTTGGACACTGGGCGTGCGCTTTCGACAGGGTAAACAACGAAATGGCTATATATCGTTTATTTCATTTTCTTCAACATTAGGCATCGGCTTAGGCTGTTTTGTCCTAATTGTGTTGCTGTCGATTATGAATGGTTTTGAACGGGAGTTGCTCAATCGAATTCTCGCGGTTATCCCCCATGGTGAATTATATGCGGTTAACGACGGCATAGAGCAATGGGACAAGGAAATCCTGAGGCTTGAAAAAGATCCCCGCATTAAACAGGTCGAACCCTATACAAAAATCACCGGCATGTTGCAGCATAAAGGGGCGCTAAAAGCCATAGAGTTAACGGGATTAACCGTTAATGATGCCAAACACGATAAATGGCGTGATCAGGTGTCTGCTGAGGATTGGCAGCGGTTTACCACTGAAGACGATGAAGTGCTTTTGGGGCAGGGGATCATTAAAAAGCTCGGTATTGAAGTGGGTGAGCGTATACAGGTACTCATTCCTACTGCCACAGAAGATCTGACCTTTAAAGCTCCACATTTGATGACCCTTACCGTTGCTGGGCGACTTCAGGTAGGCGGTGAAATGGACAATTACCTCGCCTTTATGCATTTGTCAAAAGCATCACAAGAGACAGGTATAACCACAGGAGCCCAAGGGCTGCGCTTTACGTTAAAAGATCCCTATTCAGCCTACGAGACAATGCGAAGTATTGGCTATGAATTTCCACAAGCGGTTTATATCTCAAATTGGACACGTACCCAGGGACATCTATATAACGACATTAAATTAGTGCGCGCCGTGGTGTATATCGCGTTAACACTGGTGATTGCGGTGGCGTGTTTTAATATTGTCTCTACCCTAGTGATGGCTGTGCGAGAAAAACACAGCGCCATTGCAATTTTAAAAACCATGGGAGCGAGTGATAGTCTGATCCGCCGAACCTTTATGCTGCAAGGGTTGATTAACGGTATTTTAGGCATTGTGGTGGGGACAGGCGCAGCGGTGCTTGTGGCACCGAATTTATCGGCCATTGTGAAGGCGTTGGAATCGTTTACCGGTTTAACATTGTTATCCGGTGATATTTACTTTATCGATTTTTTACCGTCTCAGCTGCAATGGCAAGATGTTATCGTGACCGTTAGCGTGGCCTTTGTTCTGTGTGTATTGGCAACCTGGTATCCGGCAAGTCAGGCGGTAAAAGTGTCCCCAGCTAAGGCGATTAACCGTTAGCTGGGGCGGGGTATCGCTGTTATTGATTCCGGTCGAAATGCTCGAAATCAACAGTTTCTTCTTTTGCTCCTGCATTGGGGTCGTTGAAAACGGCCTCATCCAATTCCCCTTCGCTTTTGGCAACAATGCACGAAACCATGCAGTCCCCGGTGATATTCACCGCTGTACGAGTCATATCTAATAACCGGTCGACGCCAATGATGAGCGCGATCCCTTCCACCGGCAAATTGACCTGCTGTAATACCATGGCAAGCATGATAAGGCCGACACCTGGCACGCCTGCAGTACCCACGGATGCCAGTGTGGCTGTAAGTACCACCATGACATAGTCGCCAAGGCTTAAATCAACGCCATACACCTGGGCAATAAATACGGTGGCTACCCCTTGCATGATGGCTGTGCCATCCATGTTTATGGTCGCGCCTAAAGGCAGAGTGAAAGATGAGACAGATTTACCTACGCCCAACTTGTTTCGCGCTGTTTCCATTGTAACCGGTAAGGTTGCACTACTGCTTGAGGTGGTAAAGGCGAACAAACAGGCATCACGCATTTTTTCTAGCATGAGTAAGGGGTTTAAACCTGTAAAACCTTTTAGTAACAGTGAGTAAGTGACCAGCCCGTGTAAAATCAACACAAACAAAACGAGGAAGAAGTACTTGGCTAAGCTGCCCAACATTTCCGCGCCGATGGTGCTAAATAACTTCGCCATTAAAACGAAAACACCGTAAGGGGCTAAATTCATAATGATGGTAACAAGGCGCATAATGATGACGTTAATATCTTCAAAAATATTGCCTAAACGCTTACCTGCTTCCCCCGTCATCGCCATAGAAACACCGAATAGCACAGCGAAAATAATAATTTGTAACATATTTCCTTCGGCCATGGCTTTGATGGGATTGGTGGGGAACATGTTAATAATCACTTGGGCTAAGGATGGTGCTTCTTTGGCCACAAAACTGGCGTCTGTGGGAATAGAAACGCCATTACCTGGGGCGACAAGTAAGCCAAAACTAATGGCCAGTGTTACGGCTATAGCCGTTGTGAGAATATACAAAGAAATGGATTTTGCGCCGAGCCGGCCCAGTTTACTTGGGTCGGTTAAGCTGCATGTACCACAAACGAGTGATACAAATACCAGAGGAACAACCAGCATTTTCAAACTGTTAATGAAAATCTGTCCAATGGTGGAGAATATACCTTCTACGAGAATCCCATACGTGGAAAAATTAAACCCGAATACCGAAAATAGTAAATCTCCGCTATCATCGAACAAAAGCTGAAGTAATCCGCCTGTAATGATTCCGGCTCCCATGCCGATAAAGATTCTGGCGGTAAGGCTAAGCTTTTTTGAAGATTGAGACATGTAAGTTTCCTAAACAACATTGTTTTTTGATTTTGTTTTAGCATTAGTGTGCCAGAATCATAACAAATTGAAATCAGAAATATTTCAATAATGCCAATTACTAGAGGTCCAGGAAGACAACTATGAAAACACTTTCCAAGTCTCTGACACTGTTCAGTATGCTGTTCTTATTATTTGCCTGTGGAGGTGGTGATTCGCTTGAACGCGATTCGGATACCAGCACTGGCTCAGATGATTCATCTGATTCAACTTACACGGTTTCTTTATCCGTCGTAAACCAGAATAATGAGACTGACCGAGATCTTGCGACGGATAACCCTTTAAACATCGTAGTAACGGTAACAGACGATGAGGGGGCAGCGCTAGCGGATACCCTTGTCACTTTCACCCTATCTAACGATGAATTAGCCAATTTTAGTAATGATACGGGCACAGCAAGAACTGATGATTCAGGTCAGGCGTCCATTGGGTTAACCGTGGGAACATCTGCTGGCGATGGCCAGATAACGGCCACCTTGCCAGATGGCACCACAGGTACTACTACCTTTACGTCAGCGGGGACGGCGGTGGTAAGTGAAGAACCGGCAAAAGTTGAGTTGTATGCCAGTTCTTTACAGTTAGCCTCTAGTGGCTCTGATGAAATTGAATTAATTGCGGTGGTTAAAAATGCCCAAAGTAATTTGATGGAAGGGGTGGAAGTGTCGTTTTCTGCTTCCATTAACGACAATGTTGAAATTCAGCAGGTGGATGATGAAACATTGGAAAATGGGACTGCCACGGCTTATGTCACCACGTTAAATGATGCGTCACAAAGAGAAGTGACTATTACCGCAACGGCTGGCGATGAAGTGGCTAGCGTAACCTTTGAAGTCGTGGGCACAGAAGTGACCATCAATGGTGCTACTGCCATTACGATAAATGATTCCACCGAGCTGACTATTAGAGTGCAAGATTCTGATGGGAATAACCTTACCAATCAAGACGTGGATTTAACAACCTCATTAGGTGAGTTAAGTACTACAACCGCGAATACCGGTACGGAAGGTCAAGATACGGTAACCTTTACCGCCACTGAGTCAGGTGTCGCTACTATTACTGCTGCTGCCCTAGGGGTTGAGTCTCAGTTTACGGTAACAGTGCAAGAGGACGAGTTTGCCTTTACCACGGTGCCTGACGACTACATTGATGTTGCCCCAGATAATGACTATGAAGACGGGGATTACGCCACATTAACGTTAACGTGGAAAAAAGATAACGTACCATTCCCTGCCGGCGAGGTAACATTTACCGCGTCACGGGGGGATATTCGCGATGGGGATGAGTCCGGTTTCACGGATGGTAACGGTGAAATCAGCTTCGATATTGCTTCGACCAACGCTGGCGTTTCAACCATTACGGCAACAGGTGTCGACAGCGATGGTAATAGCGTCACTGCCACCGTAGTAGTGGAATTTGTTGCCACGGTTGCCGATAGCTTGTATGCCGATGCATCACCAGATCAAATTGGCCCAGATGGCCAAACCAGCACCATCACTGCTGTGGTGAGAGATCCGGCTGGCAACTTAGTCAAAGACAAGGTGGTAAGCTTTACGGTGGATGACACCAGTACAGGGACTATTTCGCCGTCTCAATCCACCACTAACAGCAGTGGTATCGCTTCTACCGTGTTTACCTCCGCGGCGGTTACCAGCGAAGATGCGGTGGTGATCACTGCCAGTGTGCTAGACGACACCGCAGTCACCGATAGTGTTACCTTAACGGTTGGTAATAGGGCCTTTGATGTCTCTATTGGTACGGGAAATGAAATTTCTAAACCGGATACCACAACCTACTTAAAAGAGTTTGCGGTATTTGTAACAGACGCTGTGGGTCAGCCTATTGAAGGGGTTGAACTTACCGCATCCCTAACGCCCGTTAAATACACCAATGGTGGCCAGTATTACAAAGGCTATTGGGTGTGGGTGGATCCAAACTGGGTGGTGGGTTATATCGTGGAAGACAGTGATGGTGAAGAAGAAATCGTGTACGGGTATACCTCGGTATGTGATAACGAAGATATTAACGCCAATGGTATTTTAGATTTAGGCGAAGATAACAACAACGATACCTTTTTAACCCCTGGTATTGTAGGGTCACTATCATTTCAAGATGGCGTGACCACCACTGACGAAAATGGCCAGGCTACGTTAGAACTGCGTTATCCTCGTGAATACGCGGCTTTCTACGAAGCGGAAATTGCTGTTTTTGCCCAATCTACCGGCAGTGAAGCCAGCGCGAGTATGGAATACCTATTTGGTATTGCAGCTGAGGATGTCGCAAACGAAAGCTTACAGCCACAGTCTAGTCCTTTCGGCACGGCCTTTATGGATTGCTCATCGACTGACTAGTTTTGAAGTAAATAAAAAGTAGGGGGACATAATGTCCCCCTTTTTTTTGCGTCAAAAATAAACGTCTATGAATTACAGTTCACTTTCCTGAAATGGGTAGATCGAGCCTAATTTCATAATTTGGGTCAGTTCATCTAATGCGGACCGGCTTTCATCAAGTAAGGCGGGGTCGGCTAAGTCTTGTTCACTTAATCTGTCTCGATAGTGTTTTTCTACCCACTGATTTAATCGAGCAAACAGAATGTCATTCATCAGTGTACGTGGATTTGTGGCATTGAGTTCTTGCTCTGTCATCGCCACACGAAGACGTAAACAAGCCGGTCCGCCACCATTTCGCATACTTTGTTTTACATCAAAAAATTTCACTTCTTTAATTGGTGTATTCATTCCAATAAGGCTGTCGAGGTACGAAGAAACGGCAGCATTTTCCTTACACTCTGAAGGCGCAATAATAGCCATATTATCGTCGCTTAAGGTGATAATTTGCGTATTGAACAAATAGGTGCTGACTGCATCAAGCACAGAAACTTGAGATGTAGGGACTTCGATGAAATGGAGAGGATGATCGTCGAACTTGCGGCGAATTTCCTCTAACACTACCGGCGTATTTAAAAATGCCTGTTCGTGGAAAAACAGGACATTTTGGTTACCCACGGCGATCACATCGTTGTGAAACACTCCTTGGTCAATGACATCGGGATTTTGTTGAATGTACACCACTGTGTCATCATCCAGACCATGCAGTCTAGCGATGGCTTGGCTTGCTTCTAAAGTTTGTCTAGCAGGATAACGACTGGGTGCTGGCTTTTGAACATCAAATGCGCTTCGACCGTAAACGAAAAGTTCTACACCGGCACTGCCGTAACTGCGACACAAGCGAGTGTGATTTGCCGCACCTTCATCACCGAAATGTTCATTGTCTGGCAAATGGGTATGATGAGCGAAGTATTTTTCATTGGCGAAGGTGGCTTTGAGTATTTTCCCCGTTACTTGAGGTTCGAGTGAACGGTGAAATTTATTGGTCAGGTTTGCCGGCGTAAAATGAATGCGTCCATCGGCAGTATCCGCGCCGGGAGACACGGTGGCAGCATTAGCCGTCCACATACTCGATGCCGAGCAACAAGCCAAGAATATTTGTGGTGCTTGCTTAGCCGCCGATTGAATTACATTGGCATCGGTCCCGGTAAATCCCAAACGACGTAAGGCCGCCACATCAGGCCTTTCTTGAGGAGCAAGCACGCCTTGTTTCATGCCCATATCGGCAAGGGCTTTCATTTTTGCCAAGCCTTGTTTTGCTGCTTCTTTGGGGTTACTGACAGCGTTTGCATTGCTTTGTGAGGCAACGTTGCCCACAGATAATCCAGCATAATTGTGGGTGGGCCCGACTAGACCGTCAAAATTCACTTCAAATTGCTGCATGTTCTGCCTCTTTTACTTTGTTCGGTGACCGTTCTACATTCTATGGCTTGAAAATAAGTAATTAACCCAAATAAAAGCTGGCTGGAGAATGTGAAGGTGAGGGGATGTCCCTGCTACTTAGCCGGCATTATACGGTTTTTAATGCGCTTGCCAATGTGAGTGGTTAAAATGCGAGCGCTTTGTGGTGGTTTCACAACCCGTGAGAAGAATAACTATGAAGAAGATCTTGTTTTCCATTCACTTTATAGATATATGTTAAAAAAAGAAAGAAGAGGGGTATGGGTGTCTTTACCTTTCTTTAATTTTCCTAGAGATAGTTTAAGTCTCTGATCACGAACAGGTTTAATCAATATTTATGGCAAAATCACTGGTCATTGTCGAGTCTCCAGCAAAAGCGAAAACGATAAATAAATATCTCGGTAAGAATTTTATCGTAAAATCTTCGGTTGGCCACGTACGCGACTTGCCGACAAAAGCGGTAGGGAATGTTGAGCCCAAAAAACCCGCAAAAGAACTGAAAACGCTGAGTGATGAAGCGCGTGCGGAATACTTACGTAATTACGAATATCGCAAGCTGGTTGATCGTATGGGGGTTGATCCTCAGGCCGACTGGAAAGCTCACTATCAAGTGTTGCAGGGCAAAGAAAAGGTCGTCAATGAGCTTAAAAAGCTGGCTAAGGATGCCGACACCGTTTATCTCGCAACGGATTTGGACCGTGAAGGAGAAGCCATTGCGTGGCATTTGCGCGAGCTATTAGGCGAGAAAAATAAAACCTATCAACGGGTAGTGTTTAACGAGATCACCAAAAATGCCATTCAGGATGCGTTTTCGCACCCCGGAGAACTTAACACCGACAGAGTCAATGCTCAGCAAGCACGCCGCTTTCTTGATCGGGTGGTGGGCTTTATGGTGTCGCCTTTGCTGTGGAAGAAAATTGCCCGGGGCCTGTCAGCGGGTCGGGTTCAATCTGTAGCGGTACGCTTGGTGGTAGAGCGGGAACGGGAAATTAAAGCCTTCGTTCCTGAAGAGTTCTGGGATGTGCATGCGGATCTAACTTCAGCGCAGCAACAACAGCTTCGTATGTTAGTTAATCGCTTTAAAGACAAACCCTTTAAGCCCAAAAACAAACAACAAACCGATACTGCGCTGGCCCAACTAGAGGCCGGTAACTTTGTCGTTCAAAGTCGAGAATCGAAGCCAACCCAAAGTAAACCGTCAGCGCCATTTATTACCTCGACGTTACAACAAGCGGCCAGCACACGCTTAGGGTTCGGGGTTAAAAAGACCATGATGATGGCGCAACGGTTGTATGAAGCCGGTCACATTACCTATATGAGAACCGACTCCACCAACCTGAGCCAAGAGGCATTAGACGGGTGTCGGGGATATATCCAAGATAATTTCGGTAGTAAGTATCTTCCTAGCGATCCGATCCGCTATGGCAGCAAAGAAGGCGCTCAGGAGGCTCACGAAGCCATTCGCCCGTCAAATGTCATAGTGCAGGCTGCATCGCTTAAAGACATGGAGCGGGACGCACAGCGCCTGTATGAGCTGATTTGGCGCCAGTTTGTAGCGTGTCAGATGACAAACGCCAAATATGACGCTACGACCATAAAAGTGGCAGCGGGTGATTATGAACTGGTTGCTAAAGGTCGGGTTCTTAAATTTGATGGTTGGACAAAAGTGCAGCCACAGGTTCGCAAAAAAGGCGAAGAAGAGCTGTTGTTACCCGATGTACAAAAGGGTGACACATTAAATCTTAAACAGCTTGATCCTAAGCAACACTTTACTAAGCCGGTAGCACGATTTAACGAAGCTTCGCTGGTAAAAGAGCTAGAAAAACGGGGCATAGGAAGACCTTCGACCTATGCAAGCATCATTTCTACCATTCAGGATCGCGGCTATGTGCGGCTAGAAAACAAGCGTTTCTATGCTGAGAAAATGGGTGAAATTGTCAATGATCGTCTGATGGAAAACTTCGACGATTTAATGAGTTACGATTTTACGGCGAACATGGAACAACACCTTGATGATATCGCCGAAGGTAAGAAAAACTGGAAACAGGTGCTAGATGCCTTTTATCAAGACTTTTATGGCAAGTTGCTCACCGCCGAGAAAGACGCAGAAGAAGGGGGAATGCGTTTAAATCAAGCGGTGCCTTCCGGCATTTTCTGCGAAAAATGCGGGCGAGAAATGAATGTTCGTACCGCCTCCACCGGCGTATTCTTGGGGTGTTCCGGTTACAATTTACCGCCTAAAGAACGTTGTACCAATACCATGAACCTGACCGCAGGCGATGAAGTGGTGAAGGTGGATGATGAAGAAGAGTTAGAGACCGAAGCGTTGCGGGCAAAACGCCGCTGTGAAATTTGCGGCACCGCCATGGATAGCTACTTGGTGGATGAAAAGCGCAAGCTGCATGTGTGTGGTAATACGCCCACATGTCCGGGTACCTTTGTCGAGGAAGGCACCTTTAAGATCAAAGGCTATGACGGGCCAATTATCGAATGTGATAAATGCGGCAGCGACATGGAGTTAAAGAACGGGCGGTTTGGTAAATACTTTGGTTGTACCAACGAAGCGTGTAAAAATACTCGCAAGCTCTTACGCAGTGGAGAAGCTGCGCCACCAAAAGAAGATCCGGTGGATTTACCAGAGCTGGAGTGTGAAAAGTCTGATGCCCATTTTGTGCTTAGAGACGGGGCTTCTGGTATTTTCCTCGCGGCCCATAACTTTCCAAAGTCTCGGGAAACCCGTGCGCCAAAAGTGCAAGAACTGGCTAGGTTTAGGGAGAGAATATCGCCTAAATTCTACTATCTTGCCGACGCGCCGCAAAAAGATCCCGATGGAAATCCAGCCATTGTGCGCTACAGTCGGAAGACTAAGCAACAGTATGTGATGTCGGAAAACGAGAATGGCAAGTCAACGGGTTGGTCTGCCTGGTACGAAGGCGGCAAATGGGTAACCCAAGACAAGAAAAAGAAATAGGTAAGTCATGGCATCGTTACAAGATCAATTATTAAAAGCGGGCTTGGCAGATAAGTCATCGGCTAAAAAAGCCCGCGCCGAAAAGCGTAAAAAACAAAAGTTAAAGAATAAAAATAAGCAGGTTGAAGTAGACGAGGCCCGTTTAGCGGCCACCCAGGCTGCAGAAGAGAAAAAGTCTCGTGATCGGGCGCTCAACGAAGCACAACAACGTGCCCGGGAAGAGCGCTCTATTGTGGCACAAGTGCGCCAACTTATTGAAATGAATAAGCAGGTACGCAAGGGCGATACGGTACTTAATTTTACCCATGATAACTTAGTTAAACGACTTTATGTTTCTGCTGATATGCATCGGCAGGTCACCAAAGGGCGTTTAGTGGTGGTTGTTCTTGATGAGGCCTATGAACTGGTGCCGGCGCCAGTTGCAGATAAAATTGCCCAGCGTGATGAGGCAAGTATTGTTTATCGAGCTGATTTAGACACCAGTGACAACGAGGGTAAACAACAGGAAGAAGACGACTGGTACGCCGATTACGAAATACCTGACGATCTTACCTGGTAACGCCAACAATCCTAGTCTTGATTGTTTGTTTTACCCTGTATTTGGGCTAGAAAAGATGTCGCTGAAGGCGATAAAGGGCGGCCCTTAAAGGTTAGGCTGAATAAGGGCCTAACCTTTGGTAACCACTGTGGTGGAACCGTCAGCGGGGTTATTTGTCCAATTTTGATAAGACTTTCTGCCACCACCTGGGGCACAATGGCAATGCCAAGCCCATTGGCGACACCATTAACGATGGATTCGTTTGAGCCAAAAATAATGGAATTTTGTGGTTTGAGGCCGTGTTGCAAAAAGTAGTTATCTACTACGCTACGGGTGCCTGAGCCACGTTCCCGTAATAACCAGGTGGCATTATTTAATTGCTGAGCCGATATGCTCGTCCAATTTGTTTTAGCTGCATTAATCAAAACCATAGGCTCGTTTAGCCAGTTTTTGGCATGAATATCTGGTCTGGTACATTCCCCTTCGATAAAGCCGATATCAATATGACAATGAGCCAATGCGTTTTCCACATCGGCTGAATTACCCACTATTAACTCAAGTGAAATATCAGGATGTTGGCGGGTAAACTCAGCCATATATTGAGTGAGCCAATAATTCGCTACGGTACTGCTAGCGCCCAGTGTAAGTTTACCTTGCGTTAATCCCGCTCTAGCTTTTAATGCTTCTTCCGCCGCTTTTTCGATGGCAAAAACTTCTTTAGCATGGGCATATAAAACCTGTCCTGGCTCGGTAAGCCGAATGACCTTTCCTTTGGCGGCACGCTCAAGTAATGCAAGTCCTGTTTGATTTTCTAGCTCCCGAATAGATTTCGATACCGCAGGCTGGGTAATAAACAGGGATTGTGCAGCCAAAGAAAAGCTGCGTTTGGTGGCCACATGGTAAAAAACACGAAGACTATTAAGGTTCATAGTATTATTTTAGGTTATGAAATTATGAAAAAAGACAATTTGAGTTATACATGAATTGGGCGTAATTTTCCAGTAACCCGTTCATTCCTAAGGCAGTAATCATGGAAAAACCTATTCGAGTAAACCGTTTTGTCAATCACCCAATGTTGCCGGGTATCGCTAGCGTATTTTTACTTGCAGCTCTTTCGGTATTATTAGGGCAAATCGAGGCGGTTCAGACTGTAGGTGTGAGCCCGTTAACCATTGGCATTGTTCTTGGGATCGCGGTTATTAATGTGGTGGGACGCAAATATGACCCCGTGCTTGATAGCGGCGTGGATTTTGCAAAATCACGGCTGTTAAAACTGGGCGTGATCTTGTTTGGATTGCATTTTACTTATGGCGAAGTGTTGTCGTTAGGGTGGCGGGGATTGGCCATCGACCTGTGTATTATCGTTAGTGTTTTGTGTCTGTCTTTGGTGGTAGGACGGGTTATTTTGAAGCTGGATTATCAAACCAGTTTACTCGTGGGCACCGGCTCTGCGATTTGTGGGGCAGCGGCTATTCTTGCCACCGCACCTGTCATCAAAGCGAAAAGTGAAACTGTGGTTATTGCGGTGTCGACCGTGGTTATCTTTGGCACGGCCAGTATGTTTCTATACCCCATGATTTGGCCGTATATCGATGTATCTGCAACGGATTTTGGCGTTTTCATCGGCTCTACAATACATGAAGTGGCGCAAGTGGTGGCAGCCGGTACCGCGATTGGACCAGAAAGTGCACAGCAAGCGGTATTAGAAAAAATGCTACGCGTGATATTACTGGCGCCGTTTTTAGTTGTTTTGGCATTGTGCCCCAATAAGCACACTACCAACCATGACCATGGAACTAACAATGGCATTTCGTTACGCCATATGCCTTGGTTTGCCTTGTATTTTTTATTGGTTATCGGCGCAAACTCATTGATGGTCATCCCTGAGCAAATTGAACGTGGGTTGATGGCGCTAGATACATTATGTCTAACAATGGCGATGGTCGCATTGGGGCTTAAAACTCACGTGTCTGTGGTCACGCAAGCAGGTTATAAACCACTATTGCTAGGTGCCGTACTCTTTGTCTTTTTAATTGTAGGTGGCGGCGCCATTAACAGTATCTTGTTAAATTTATGAGCCTTGTTTGCCATCTTGCTAGGAGAAGGGAAGGATCAGCAAAGGCTGATCCTTTCTTTTTTAAGGTAGCATGTCGGCCAGTGTGGTGAGTTGCTTAATTACAACGTTTGGTTCAAGTGCTAGAGGGTAAAGCACTTTACCTGGTCGTTGAATAAACACGGCTTGCCAACCGGCTTGCTTAGCGCCTGCAATATCCCAGCCGTGGGCCGCAACTAACATAGCGTCTTTAGGTTCGATGCCCATTTGTTTTGCCGCCCACGCGTAAGTTGCCAGATCAGGCTTATATTTTTTTATGTCTTCTACACTTAATCGTTGGTCAAAAAATGACAATAAGTCAGCATTCTTAAATTGGGTATACACCCCTTTATTCGAGGAGTTAGTGAGACTGACTAGGGTGTAGCCTTTGTCTTTTAATTTTTGTAATCCGGCGCGAACATCTGGATGAGGAGGAAGGCTACGAAGTGGTGTGACGATGGCTTCTTTGGCTTGCTTTTGAGTTAAGGGGATACCTTCTATCTCTGCCACCATTAATAACGCCGCTACGCCAATTTCACCAAATGTATGAAAACGTTGAGTTGTAGAATCGACTAACGAGTGGTGAAGCATGGTAGAGAACCATAAAGGCAATAAATCCCGACGGCCATTTAGGGCTTCGCCCACCGACTCTTTCATTGCGGTGAGATCAAGCAGGGTTTCGTTTACGTCGAAGAAAATGACTTTAGGCGCGGTTAGCGATGGTGCTGAGTCTTCAGCAAATGCGGATCCGTGTTGTATTGCTAGACTCAGAATAAACGCAACTAATAAGTTTTTCATGCAGTACCTTAGATTTTGAATGATTGTTCAAAATGGTAAGGTAAAAAGCGCTGGGTTACAAACTTATTTTGAACACTCATTCAAAATCTCCCCGCTTTCCTGGGAACGTGGTAATATTGAGCATCCCATTAAAAAAGAACCCGTTTCTCGCAAGAAAAAGATCCTCCCATGGCGTTAAGACAATTCAATGAAGATAACGTGCTGAACAAAACCATGCAGCTATTTTGGCGACAAGGCTACTATGGCACATCCATGCATGACATTACCCAATCTACGGGACTAAAGCCGGGCAGCGTTTATCATGCTTTTGGTAATAAAGAGGCGCTGTATATTGCTAGTTTGGATAAATATGCAGCGTTAAGCCAACAAAAGCTAACCAACGCCATGGAAATGGGGGTTGGGGAAGGTATCGTCGCCTTATTGACCAATATGGTCACACATATTCATGATAAACAATACGTCAGCTGTTTTCTGGTGAAAACCCAATTAGAATTGTCCGCTACTGCGCCCAACTTAGCCCAGTGTGCGTCCGCACATCTTGAAGAAAGCAAAAAAATATATCAGCGGTTTATTGCTCAAGCCTATGGTGAGGTTAACAGTGAGTCTTACGCTACAGCAGTAATGATGGCCATTTTCGGCATACGGGTATATGGGTATTTGTGTCAAGATAACCGCCAAATCCAAGAAAGCTTGAAAATGATGCTTAGTTGGTTGCCGTGGGATAGTGGTTCACCTAAGGTGGCACGACTAAACAGCGTTAATTAAGGCTGTTTAATACTTGCTCAGACAGCCCTCGTAGGTGATTGTTTATCTTCCAGTGTTCAGGGCTCCAACCGGCTAGAAAGCGATGAAAATCTGCGCAGGCGATGGGATATAACTGTCGCCACTGGCTGACCAAAGTACGTATTTCTTCTTTATCTAATGTCGAGCTTAAGTGGGTAGCTAAGGCCGAGAAATACAGGTTTAAACAATACTCGGTATAGTGCGCCTGATCTTCTTCACTTAAAGCGCTGCCAATAAAGTAGGCAAGATCTTTTACGCCGACGCCATGTCCAGTGTATTGAAAATCCACCGCGGCACACTTGTTCATCGCCGGGGTAAAGCAAAAGTTCGCCACTTTTGCGTCGCCGTGTAAAAGGGTTTGGTAGGGACAGGCAGCCAATGTGTTAGCCATAGAATGGGCAGCATCTTTTAGCCGACTTGGGGCCATGGCCCGCCATTCATCTTGTCGGGTGGCTAAATGCCAATAGGTTCCTTCTTGCCATACGTTATCATCGTTATATCCGACAAACCTAGCATGAAAGGCTGCCAACCATTTAATAACACAAACTGCATTGTCAACGGTCAGGCTGGGCGAGGTTTGTGTGAACCCCAGGTCAACCAGATCCTCAAGCACCAGTATGTGACCATTTTCCTTGGTGTCACTAGCAATAAGTACCGGACAATAGCAAAAGGGGGAGGTTTTTGGCTGAAGGTATTGATAAAAATAGTGTTCAACCACAAAGGAGTGGCGCTTACGTTCGTGGCTGTGACTGGATTGCCAGCCCTTAGGGTGTTGGTGTTGCTCGGTATAAAGCACGGCTTTTACTACCCAGCGATGACCTTGGGTTGTGGTGACACGAAAACAGGCGCCGTAATTGCTCCACAAAGGTTGAATTAGGGTGCTAGTGGCAACCTTAACCTTGCATAAGGCTTCTAGCCAATCAATGAGTTGAGGTGAAATAGCTTGAGTCATATTTGCGCTTATAAAAAAGCCGTACTTACGTACGGCTTTGATTTCATTTTACCTAAGGTAAAAAGTACTAGGCGTCTTCTTCTACGGTGTCAACCGCCGGTTGCGAAGCGCTTTCACCTGGCAAGGTGGCCGGTGCTGACGCCGAAGAACTGGCTTGTTTAGTTGATGCCGTTTTCCCTGAAATGACCAGTGCTGGTCTGGCGCTATCCGCTTTTGCTGTGGCAGGCGCATCTCTAAAGGTGGCCTCTACAGTTGCAGGCAGTGCCATTGGGAAAGAAGCATGCTTCGTCCCTAAACTGCGGGTACTAACAGGTGCTGGCGCCTCTGGCGCAACGTCAGTGGTTTTGGTTGCGGGTGTCTCATCGGTTTTTGCCGCAACGTCTTCTTTAGCCGCTGTCACTTCAACCTCTGGCGTGTCAGTTACTACCTGCTCTTCAGGTACAGGCTCTACTTCCGTTGCTGTAACCGGCGCTTGCTGTGCTTCTTCAGTTAGATTAATTTCTACCTGTTGAGGCGCGGTTTCTTCAGTCTTCACAGAAGCTGTTTGCTCTTCGCTATCCACCGAAGATGACTCGCTTTGCGGGGCTTGTTCCACCTTTTCCTCTGGCTGAGCATCAAATTGCAGTTCATCTTGTACTGCATTTTCTTGTGCTACATCCGTTTTTTCTGGAGCAGGTTTAACGGCCTCTGGCGCTTTAGGCTCCGCGGCAGGAGTCTCTGTTGCTGATACAGAGCCATTATCTTCATTAACCAATGGCGTGTTTTCAGTAACAGGTTGACTTGCAAGATCCTGCTGAGAATTAACTGCGCTGTCACTGTTGGTGTCTTCTACACCGTGATCCTGCTCTTTTTTACGGCGCTGGCCAGCAGCACGTACATGACGAGGTGAACGTCTTGAACGCCCACGGGCTTCACGCTTTTGACCATTGTCTTTTTGGTCGTCAGAGGACTCAACGTGATTTGTTTCAACATCGTTGCTCTGAGATACCTGTGGGGTATCATCTGCAGACGGAGTAACCGGTGCGGCGACAACAGTTTCATTGGTCGTGGTTGTGACTGCAGATTTTTCAGGCTCATCTTGTGCCGTTACAGGCGTTGCAGATGTTACTAGAGTATCCTGGGTTTCCTGCTTAACACGTACACTTCTGCGCTTGTCTCTGCGTTTACGGCGTTCTGCAAGCTGTTTCTTACGTGCAGGTTTTGCGTTATCCGTATCTTGTTGCTGGTCGTCAACGGGCTTCTCAACCGATTTTTCAACCTGTTTTTGAGGCTTGTCGTTTCTCTCTTCCTGAGGCTTACGACGACTTTTAGGACGACTACGCTTGTCATCTTGTCTTTTCTGTACGGGTTTTTGCTCGTCCTTGTCCTTCTCAGTCCCCGTTGCGTCAGCGTTTCTTCCGCGCTTGTTTCGATGGTTCCGCGGCTTTCTATTTCTGTTGTCGCGGGACTGTCTAGGGTGGGTCTCTTTACGTTCAGGTTTGGCCGGCGTTTCGGCTTCTTCTTCGCTGCCTAATATAGAAGAGATCCATTGCCCAAGCTTAGTAAATAGATTATTGCTAGCTTTAGGAGCTTGTTGCTCTTTCTTTTTCGGTGCGGGAGTAGAAACACTGGTTGGCGGTGCCTGGGTTGGCGCAACCAAACCTTTTAGTGCAGGTTCTTCACGTTTAGGTGGAGGCGTGGTGGGTTGATAAGACTCCCCTTCGTCTACTTCCGTAAGTGAAACGTTATAGCTTGCATCTGCAACCACTTCATCAGGACGACGACGACTGACTTCATAGTGAGGCGTGTCTAGGTGAGGGTTGGGGATCAATAACAGCGATACATTGTGTCTTTTTTCAATAACAGCAATGGATTTGCGTTTTTCATTTAACAGGTATGTGGCAACAGGAACCGGCAACTGGGCTTCAATTTGCCCTGTATTATCCTTAATACTTTCTTCTTCAATAATACGTAGTATGGACAAGGCCAGAGATTCGGTGCCACGAATAGTACCGTGACCAGAGCAACGAGGACAAACGTGGTGCGCTGATTCACCCAATGATGGACGTAAACGTTGGCGCGACATTTCCAATAAACCAAAGCGGGAAATGCGTCCTAGTTGCACACGGGCACGATCAGTACGAACCGCTTCTTTCATGCGGTTTTCAACTTCACGTTGATGGCGAACCGGTGTCATATCAATAAAATCGATAACTACAAGACCACCAAGGTCCCGAAGACGTAACTGACGAGCAATTTCATCCGCCGCTTCAAGGTTAGTATTGAAGGCGGTTTCTTCAATATCGCCGCCTTTTGTCGCTCTCGCCGAGTTAATGTCTATAGACGTTAAGGCTTCGGTAGGATCAATAACAATAGAACCACCAGAAGGTAGACGCACTTCTCGTTGGAAAGCCGATTCAATTTGGCTTTCAATTTGATAATGGCTAAATAAGGGAACATCACCTTTGTACAGCTTCACCCGACTGGCAAAATCAGGGCGAACCAGTTCAATATGTTGAAGTGCTTCTTCGTAAATACTGGTTTTATCGATTAGGATCTCACCAATATCACGGCGAAGGTAATCACGAATAGCACGCACAATGACGTTGCTTTCCTGATGAATTAGGAACGGAGCGGCACGTTTTTCAGCCACATCTGAAATGGCGTCCCAATGCTTTAACAGTACTTTGAGATCCCATTCAAGTTCTTCGAAGGATTTTCCAACACCCGCAGTACGAACAATAAGACCCATGCCATCTGGCAAAGTAAGACGGGATAGGGCGTCTTTCAAGTCGTTTCTTTCATCACCTTCGATACGGCGGGAAATACCACCAGCACGAGGGTTATTTGGCATAAGTACAAGATAGCTACCGGCCAAAGACAAGAAAGTGGTTAATGCAGCGCCTTTTTGACCCCGTTCTTCCTTGTCGATTTGAACAATGACTTCTTGGCCTTCTTTGATGACGTCCTTAATGTTTGGACGGCCTTCAAATTTGTAGCCTTTTGGGAAATAAGTGCGAGCAATTTCTTTGAGAGGGAGGAAGCCGTGACGGTCTGCACCGTAATCGACAAAAGCAGCCTCAAGGCTAGGTTCGACGCGGGTAATTTTACCCTTGTAGATGTTAGCCTTCTTTTGCTCGTGTCCAGGACTTTCAATATCAAGATCATACAAACGCTGCCCGTCAACCAGGGCAACGCGCAACTCTTCTTGTTGAGTTGCGTTTATTAACATTCTTTTCATTGTATCTAACTCTGTTTAATACAGCCGTTTAGACACAAAATCAAAATGACGCGTGCAAACACTCATCACCCAGCCTCACGGCTGTGTACGGGATTTGTTGTACAGTCGTATTACCCAGTGCCAGATTTCTATTATTGCCGGCGTGATACTTTACGGGTGTCGGGAACGACGGGCCCTTAATCTATCTATTCTGTTCACCCTCATAGAATCGGAGGATGAAGGTCAAATTAATTCTGTTTTGCTAAACGGCGAACTTTATTTTTTCAGTAAATTCTGTGCTTCGTTCTAAAGGCTTTTGTGCTGCCGATATAAACGGTAAAACATGAATAGCATGTTCCCACACAACATTGTTGGTTCTTGATTTTAAGTTCGAACCGGATTTTGCTGCAATGTCTGGCGGCAAAATCAGATTTCATTATCTCACCTTTCCGTGAACCATGGCAAGAAAAGATATAGCCGTTTCTTATTAAAAGCCGCTTTTTATGATGATAATCTATTAAAAAGCCGAATAAGAAGGTAAAGAATTTATATTCTTCTATTTAAAACGGGGTAGAACTTATATTTTCAAAATTTGCTTTACCGTTAAAAAAAGAGTTCAGGTATACTGCCAGCCATGAAAGATGATATCCAACATAAAGTTCGTTTTCTTACCGTTGACGCTGATATAGCGGGGCAGCGCATTGACAATTTTTTACGTACGCAGCTAAAAGGCGTGCCCAAAAGCATGATCTATCGGATTTTGCGAAAAGGCGAAGTACGGGTAAATAAAGGTAGGGTGAAGCCAGATTATAAGCTTAAGCCTGAGGATATGGTTCGTATTCCGCCGGTGCGAGTTGCAGAGGAAAAAGACACCCCAAATCCAAAGCTGGAAAAGGTTGCCGAGTTAGAACATTGCATTTTATATGAAGATGAACGCTTGCTGGTGATTAATAAACCTTCGGGCACAGCAGTGCACGGTGGCAGTGGACTTAGTTTTGGCTTGATTGAAGGTTTAAGGGCGTTACGTCCAGATGCTAATTTTATGGAACTGGTGCATCGACTGGATAGGGACACCTCAGGGTGTATTTTAATCGCCAAGAAACGTTCTGCCTTGCGCCATCTTCATGCGCAACTTCGCGATGGGAAAATGGATAAACGGTATCAAGCCTTGGTGGCAGGGGAGTGGCCAAAGAATCGCTTTAAAGTGAAAGCGCCATTGCAAAAGAATGTATTACAATCCGGTGAGCGTCTTGTCAGCGTAAGCGATAGCGGCAAACCTTCTGAAACCCGATACCGTATTTTGCAACAATATAAAGGTGCCACTTTAGTGGAAGCGTCTCCGATTACGGGTCGCACCCATCAGATCCGAGTTCATTGCTTGCATGCTGGTCATCCTATTGCGTGTGATACGAAGTACGGCGAATTAGCTTTCGACGAACGAATGAAGGCGCTTGGCCTGAAGCGTTTATTTTTACATGCAGCAAGCATTCAATTTATTCATCCGGGTACAGAAGAGCCGATACGGTTTCAAGCGCCCCTTGATAGGCAACTCACCCATACATTAAAGCAGTTAGATGAAAGTATATAAGTTTGTTATTTTCGATTGGGACGGCACCTTGATGGATTCTGCGGCCAAAATTGCACACTGTATGCAGTTGGCGGCAAAACGTTGTGATGTGGGCGTTCCCACTTTCGAGCAAGTGGGTCAAATCATTGGCATTAGTTTGCGTCCAGCAATCCAAACCCTGTTTCAGATTACCGACGACACGTTAACAGACAAGCTCGTAGAGGCATATAAAACGGTGTTTTTGCAGCAGGATCAAACGCCAAGTCCATTATTTCCTGGTGTGCATGATTTATTAACGGCCTTAGGGGACGACAATCGGATCCTTGCCGTGGCGACAGGAAAAGCCCGCAGAGGGTTAGAACGGGCGTGGGATAACACCCAAACCCGCGCCTATTTTACCTACTCACGGACGGCAGATGATGCTGAATCCAAACCCTCGCCGGATATGATTTTACAACTATTAGCCGAGGCAAAGGTGTCACCGGAAGAGGCAGTCATGGTGGGAGACACCACCTTTGATATGCAGATGGCCCGTGATGCGGGAATCGACAGAATAGGGGTTTCCTATGGTGTGCACGGCCAAGTACATCTAGAACGTTTTGCCCCAGTGGCACTCGTACACAGTGTGTATGAACTAGAACGCTTTTTACTCGGAGCTGCGAGTAGCCAGCAGCAATAAGTCCACCCCAAACGCCTCCAGCATGTCTCGTAATAACAGGCAAGGTACACCAATTAAGGCATTAGGGTCCCGGGACGAAATACGTTGAAATAGCAAAATGCCTTTACCTTCGGATTTAAAGCTGCCGGCACAGTCGTAGGGTTCTTCGCATTCAAGGTAGGCGCTAATATGCTGGGCCGTTAGTGTATTGAACCAAACGTCTGTAACTTCACTAGAGGTAATTTGTTTCCCTTTTGCATAACACATTACACTCAAGGCAGAGTGAAATGTCACATGCTGGCCGCTACACAAAGACAATTGGGAGACCGCAGCCTCAAAGGTATGAGGCTTACCTAATAAAATCTGCTTGCCTGTCTTGTCTGTTACAGAGGCCACTTGGTCGCCGGCGATAATAATATGATTGGGATATTGACTGGCAATTTTTTCGGCTTTTTCCTGCGCCAATCGTTCTGACAGATGTTGTGGCGACTCGCCAGTTAACGGGGTCTCGTTTATTTCTGGTGCGATTGCTTTTGCCTGAATACCTAAGGTCGACAATTGTTTTAGTCGGTAAGATGAAGAGCTGGCAAGAATAAACGGATAAGATTGCATAGAACTTTCTTTAGTTAAGGATGGTCGTAAGGAAGCAATTGTACGTTGCCGCGCTTAGGGTACAAGTAATTATCTGCTGTTGAGCGAACTTTCACGATTAAAAGTCGCACAATTGCAATTATTACTTTGACAGGTAGGGGCCAAATCTATATTATGCGCGCCCTATGCAGAAAGTGAAAATACCTCATACCGTCGATCCGGCCAAAAGTGCTATGAAACGCTCCGATTATCGGGGAGTGATTAGTAGTAAGGATCTGGATAGGCTGAATGAAGCTGTAGTCCGTTGTGATGAATGGGTGAACGTAGAAGTACAGTTTGAAAAAGACGCGCAGGGTCTTACTGTTTTTCACGGTCATCTTGACACACACGTAACACTAATCTGTCAGCGGTGTAATGGTGAGTTAACTCGCCCGCTTCATAGTGATTTCTTTTTTAGTCCAGTGCAGGGATTATCAGAGGATGACGAAGCGCTACCCGAAGCTTATGAACCGGTTGAGGTCAACGACCATGGAGAAGTTAATTTACTTCAGATTTTTGAAGACGAATTGATTATCTCTCTACCCATTGTAGCCCTTCATGCAGAGGAGGATTGTAATGTGAGTAAAGACGATATGACATTTGGAAAAATTGACCCGGAGAATGAGCGACCAAACCCTTTCGCGGTTTTGAAAGAACTTAAGCGAGACCAGGAGTAAGTTATGGCAGTACAACAAAATCGTAAAACGCGCTCTAAGCGTGGTATGCGTCGTTCACACGATGCATTGACAGGCGCGACTTTGTCTGTCGATTCAACGTCAGGTGAATCACACCGTCGTCATCACGTAACCGCAGATGGTTATTACAAAGGCAAAAAAGTTATCGCCCGCTAATTGCTGTAGGTGACAATATTTTGTCTAAACTAACCATTGCGTTAGATATCATGGGGGGCGATCATGGTCCCCCTGTTATCCTTTCCGCTACCCTAAAAGCCATTCGGCAACATCCCGATTTCAAATTTATTTTGTGTGGCGATAGTCAAATTATCGAAACCGCACTTAATGATCTGCTTCCTGAACAGCGGGCGCGTGTAAGTGTGTCTCATTGTGAAGAAGTGGTGGATATGGGAGATGCCCCTGCTTTTGCGCTACGTAATAAAAAGCGTTCATCCATGCGACGAAGTATCGAGCTGGTTGCATCCCACGATGCTGATGCTTGTGTGAGTGCCGGTAATACAGGTGCGCTTTTGGCCATGGCCTATTATTTATTAAAAACTTTGCCAGGGGTAGATAGACCGGCTTTAGTATCAGCCATGCCCACCGCGAGCCAACATAAAGTGTTCTTACTTGATCTGGGCGCGAATGTGAATTGTACCTCTGAAACCCTGTTTCAATATGGGGTTATGGGCAGTGTATTGGCGGCACAAGTTTCCGGTATTGAACGCCCGCGAGTAGCCTTGCTAAATGTGGGTGAAGAAGACATCAAAGGCAATGCACAAGTTAAAATAGCCGATCAATTGTTTCGCAAGGCCGACGCGATCAATTACATAGGTTACGTGGAAGGTGATGACATCTTCACCGATTGTGCCGATGTGGTAGTCACAGACGGTTTTACGGGTAACATTGCCTTAAAATCCACCGAAGGTTTGGCTAAACTTGTTATTTTTGAAGTTAAGCGCCAATCACAAGTGAACCTTTTAACCCGTATAATGGCCAGAATAGCGTTGCCGCTTCTAAAAAGCATTTACAACAGAGTGAACCCCGACCAGTATAATGGGGCGAGTCTGTTAGGATTGCGCGGCATTGTAATCAAGAGTCACGGAAACGCCTCCGCCGATGCATTCTATTATGCAATTCATCAGGCGATGCTAGAAGCACGAATGGGTATTCCGGAAAAAATTAAAAGCAAAATAGAAACGGTTTTGTTGGAGCAGCTTTGAGCAATTATTCACGAATTATCGGGACGGGCAGTTACTATCCTAGCGAGGTGCGTACCAATGCCGATCTTGAACTTATGGTCGATACCAGTGATGAATGGATCACGGATCGTACCGGTATTAGAGAGCGCCGTATTATCGGTAAAGACGAAACAGCCGCGACCATGGGCGCAGAAGCAAGTCGTCATGCCATAGAGGCTGCTGAAATAGATCCAAAATCCATCGATATGATTGTTTGTGCCACAACCAGTGGCAGACATTCCCTTCCTAGTACTGCCTGTGAAATACAAGGTTTACTCGGTTTAGATGGTATTCCCGCCTTTGATGTGGCGGCCGCCTGTGCCGGCTATTGTTATGCGCTAAGCGTGGCAGACCAGTATATTAAAACCGGTATGGTTAAACGGGTGCTTGTTATTGGTAGCGATTGCCTTAGCCGTTTGGTTGATCCAAAAGACCGCTCCATGGTGATTTTATTCGGTGATGGAGCCGGCGCCACTATTATCGAGGCTAGCGAAGAGCCAGGTATATTGTCCACACACATTCATGCGGCGGGTTCTTATGGCGATTTACTTGCCGTGGGTAATCCCACCCGAGGTGATGAAGCCTCTGTTCATGAAAATTGGGGTGTGATGAAAGGTAATGAAGTATTTAAAGTTGCCGTAACCAAGCTTTCTGAAACGGTGCTTGAAACATTAAAGGCCAATAATATGGCTAAGTCTGACCTTGATTGGTTGGTGCCGCATCAAGCTAACTTTCGTATAATAAAAGCGACTGCTAAAAAACTAGATATGTCGTTGGATCAGGTGGTGATTACCTTAGAAAAGTACGGTAATACCTCTGCCGCTACCGTTCCCACTGCGTTAGATACCGCCATTAGAGATGGCCGCATTAAGCGGGGGCAAAACTTATTACTTGAAGCCTTTGGTGGCGGTTTCGCTTGGGCTTCAGCGTTGGTAAGATATTAAATCTACGCCGTCAAAAGGCGGCTTTATGATAATAATAAGGAAACAGTATGAGTCGAACAGCCTGTGTATTTCCCGGACAGGGGTCACAATCTGTCGGTATGTTGAAAGAACTGGCCGAGTCATATAACGAAGTTGCGGACACATTTGCCGAAGCTTCAGAGGTTCTGGGTTACGATTTATGGGCTTTGGTCCAGCAGGACGAAGACGGTAAATTAAACGAAACTCATATCACTCAACCCGCACTTTTAACCGCTAGCGTTGCGGTTTGGCGAATTTTGCAGTCAAAAGGGGTAGAGGTTGATTATTTAGCTGGGCATAGCTTGGGCGAGTATTCTGCTCTGGTATGTGCGGGCGTTTTATCGTTCCCTGATGCCGTTAAGTTGGTAGAAGCCCGTGGCCAATTTATGCAACAGGCAGTACCTGCCGGTGCGGGTGCCATGTATGCCATCATCGGTTTAGATGATAAAACCATTGCTGAATGTTGCCAGCAAACTGCCATCGCCACTGGCGATGTAGTGTCGCCGGTAAATTATAACTCCCCCGGACAAGTGGTTATCGCCGGTGAAAAGCTGGCCACTGAGCAAGCCGCTGCGGCATGTAAAGAGGCGGGCGCAAAAAGGGCCTTACCGCTTTCGGTCAGTGTACCGTCTCATTGTGAACTTATGCGTCCCGCTGCTGACCAATTAGATGATGCGTTAGCCAATATCACCCTATCATCACCGAACTTAAGCGTTATTAATAACGTTGACGTGAAAATAGAGCAAGAGCCTGGCGCCATTAAAGACGCGTTGGTCAGACAGCTATATTGCCCTGTACAGTGGACAAAAACCGTTGAGTTCTTGGCCGCACAAGGGGTAGATAAAATTATTGAAGTTGGGCCTGGGAAAGTACTCAGTGGCCTGACAAAACGAATAGATAAATCGTTAGCCAGTGTGGCGGTAAATACGCCGGATTCTGTTGCTAGCATTGTTGAAGCGTGAATTAGGAATACCATGACTCAATTAACTGGAAAAATTGCTTTAGTCAGTGGCGCTAGTCGCGGCATTGGTAAAGCGGTTGCCGAAACGTTGGCAGAACAAGGTGCCACAGTCATTGGCACTGCCACAAGTGAAAAAGGTGCCGCCGCCATCTCGGATTATCTTGCCGATAAAGGTGGAAAAGGCCTGATGCTTAACGTTACAGATAAAGCATCGGTGGAAAGTGTGATAAAATCAATCACTGAGGAATTTGGTGCCATTGATATTCTTATCAATAACGCGGGAATTACCCGTGATAACCTGTTAATGCGTATGAAAGACGACGAATGGCAGGATATTATCGATACTAACTTAACGTCTATTTTCACATTATCCAAAGCGGTGCTTCGGGGCATGATGAAAAAACGTTGTGGTCGCATTGTGAATGTGGGCTCTGTGGTCGGAAGTGCAGGGAACGCCGGTCAAGCTAACTATGCTGCAGCAAAAGCGGGTGTTATCGGCTTTTCTAAGTCGATGGCCAGAGAAGTGGCTTCTCGGGGTATTACAATTAACGTTGTGGCACCGGGGTTTATTGATACGGATATGACGAAAGCATTGACAGATGACCAACGAGAGGCGATCTTTAAGGATATTCCAGCAAACCGGCTGGGCGATCCCAAAGAGATTGCTGCTACCGTTTCTTTTCTGGTAAGTGAAGGAGCCGCTTACATTACAGGTGAAACGATCCATGTAAATGGTGGGATGTATATGAGTTAGCACTGTATTAATTACAGTGTTTTTGCGCTTAAACCTTGTGTTGTTTAAGCGTTGGTGTTAAAAAATTGTAGAAATTAATTGGTTAGTCGCTGGTTCGACCAGAAGATTTACATAAACTGGTACTTGCAAGGCAGAGACTTGCAAAATAAACTAGCGACACTTTTTATCTAGTGACGTTTAAGGGAAACCTAGAATTATGAGTAACATTGAAGAGCGCGTAAAAAAGATCATCGTAGAACAGCTGGGCGTTAAAGAAGAAGAAGTAAAAGCTGAAGCTTCCTTCGTAGATGATTTGGGCGCAGATTCACTCGACACAGTCGAGCTGGTAATGGCGTTGGAAGAAGAGTTTGATACTGAGATTCCAGACGAAGAAGCTGAAAAAATCACAACAGTTCAGTCTGCTATCGATTACATCAACGCAAACAAAGACGCTTAACCGCGCATTGACTTTTTGCGAAAACGGCTCTGTTAAGAGCCGTTTTCGTATCTAACCATCATAGTTCCAATACGAGGGCTTTTTGTGACAAAACGTCGCGTAGTGGTTACTGGTCTGGGTATGCTTTCCCCGCTAGCCTCATCGGTAGATGAGTCCTGGCGTCGCGTAATGAATGGCGAAAGTGGTATCGGTGACATCACCTTGTTTGACTGCAGTAACTATTCCACTCGTTTTGCCGGTCAGGTCGACGAATTTGACCCGCAAGATTATATAGAAAAGAAAGAAGCTAAAAAAATGGATCGGTTTATCCAGCTGGGAATTGCAGCGGGTAAGCAGGCCTTAGCGGATTCTGGATTAGCCATCACCGATGACAATGCGCATCGTGTGGGGGTTGCCATTGGATCCGGCATTGGCGGCCTTGAACAGATCGAACAAAATCATATCAAACTAATGAAAAGTGGACCAAAACGGGTGTCCCCCTTCTTTGTGCCATCCACCATTACCAATATGATTTCTGGCTTTCTTTCCATCATGGAAGGGCTTAAAGGTCCTAACCTTAATATTGTAACGGCTTGTACCACCGGTGTGCATAACATTGGTGTGGCTGCACGTACCATTGCCTATGGTGATGCTGATGCAATGCTGGCAGGGGGCGCAGAAGCGTCTATCACGCCGCTGGGTATTGCTGGCTTCGCTGCCGCTCGCGCGTTGTCGTCAAATAATGATGCGCCTCAAGCGGCAAGTCGTCCCTGGGATAAAGACAGAGATGGATTTGTCATGGGTGAAGGCGCTGGGGTAATGATGCTTGAGTCCTACGAGTCCGCAGTGGCCCGAGGAGCAACCATTTACGCAGAGCTTACAGGTTTTGGTATGAGTGGTGATGCTTACCATATGACGTCTCCGCCAGCAGATGGTGAAGGTGCGGCTCGTTCAATGATCAACGCCCTTGAAGATAGCAACATTGATGGTAGCCAAATTGGATACGTCAATGCCCATGGGACATCTACCCCTGCGGGAGATGTGGCTGAAGTGGCTGCGGTTAAACGTGTCTTTAAGGATCACGCCTACGACGTTTTGGTTAGTTCCACCAAATCAATGACAGGGCACTTGTTAGGCGCTGCCGGCTCCGTAGAAGCTATTTTTACGGTATTGGCGCTGCGAGACAAGATGGCACCGCCTACGATTAACCTTGATAACCCTGGTGAAGGGTGTGATCTTGATTTCGTGGCCCATACCGCCAAACCTTTTGAAGCGGATTACGCCTTGTGTAATTCATTCGGTTTTGGAGGTACAAACGGTTCGCTGATATTTAAACGGATCTAGTACAAGCTTTGATGAAAAAAGGCAGCTTCGGCTGCCTTTTTTGTGTGGGTGTAAAAAGGGAACTTGGCAGTAGTTGGCATGAATTTAATGATTTGTACTGGTATACTCCTTGCCAAATGAGAATCAAGGATACAGGTAAAGATGGGTGCGGATAATCACCGGGACAGAGCCTTTCAATACGGTGATGGTCTCTTTACTACGCTAGCGGTGAAGTACGGTAAACCACAATTATGGCATTGGCATAAATTGCGGTTACAGGATGATAGCCGTCGCCTCCTGCTTTCGCTAGATATTGATACTTTACAAGAAGAAGTATTTTCCCAAGCAAAGTTATTAGACACCGGCGTGATAAAGATCCATGTGTCTGCAGGCGCAGGGGGGAGAGGGTATCTTAGACCTTCTAAGCCTGTACCACAGGTAACACTCACCACCCATGAAGTACCGCCTTTTTATTCTCAGTGGCAACAAACAGGCATTGATGTAGATTTTAGTCCAGTGAAACTTGGCCATCAGCCTTTACTGGCAGGGATCAAACACCTTAATCGATTAGAGCAGGTGCTTATTAAACAGCATATAGTCAACGATGACGCCATTGTCTGTGATATGCATGATAACCTCATTGAAGGTAGTGCCAGTAATCTGTTTTGGTACGCTGATGGGGCCTGGCATACACCGTTGCTTACCCAGTGTGGTGTAAACGGTGTGTTTCGCGCTTTTTTGTTGACGGTTTTCGCTCAGTTAAACCTACCTGTTTGTGAAGCCGTTTATCCAAGAAAAAAATTATTAAACGCAGACAGCGTGTTTTTGTGTAATTCGCTGATGCAAATTGTGCCGATAAAAACACTTTTTGATGCCAGTGGAAACTGTACATTTTCATTAGAGCGAATCAAAGAGTTACAACAAAAGGTGGCAACAAGATTGTTGGACGAACATGAAAGCCTTCTATAGTGGCGTCGCTATACTATTCATTCTAGTCGGGGTGGCTGGCGGGTATATTTGGCTACAAGTCAATAAGCTTAATACACCTATTGATCTTGCTCAGCCTCAGCTTTATGAGGTCAGCCCGGGCGCTTCTGCCATCGCAGTGATTGATGATCTGCGAACAAAAGGGATCACCTCGGTGCCTGATGTAGTCAGTCGTCTGTGGTTTAAAGTGGAGCCTGAAGTTAGCCAAGTGCGTGCTGGGGTATTTCAATTGCGGCCAGGCATGAGCTTACGTTCGGTATTTACCTTGCTAGCAAAGGGTCACGAATACCAGTTTCCGGTTAGCTTAGTGGAAGGCCTAACCCTACAGCAATGGCTGTCTACGTTGCTGGCAGCTCCCCATCTCGTGGACGATACCCAAGGCAAGATGCCCAGCCAATGGCGTTTAAAACTTCAGCGGGTATCCGGTATGCCTGATGATGCTTATCCTGAGGGACTTTTTCTTGCTGATACTTATCATTACTCGGCAGGGATCCGAATTAGCGATATTTTGCTTAGAGCAAACCAAGCCATGGTGATATTTCTTGAAGAAGCTTGGCCCAACCGAGGGGATAATTTGCCCTACGACAGTCCATACGATGCATTGATTATGGCTTCGATTATCGAAAAAGAGACCGCAGTGGCAACGGAACGTCCCAGAATAGCCGGGGTGTTTGTTAATCGGTTACGCAAAGGCATGCGCTTACAAACCGACCCCACAGTGATTTACGGTATTGGTGACGAATTTGACGGTAATCTCACGCGAGCCCATTTACGGGAAAAAACACCCTATAACACTTATGTTATAAAGGGGTTACCACCAACGCCCATTGCCATGCCTGGACGGGAAGCCATTAATGCGGCGTTACATCCTGCCCTAACGGATGAGTATTATTTTGTATCAAAGGGTGACGGCAGTCATCAGTTTTCTGCTACGCTGGAAGCGCACAACCGTGCGGTTAATCAGTATCAGCGCGCTAAAAATAGAGAGTAACATGACGGCTAAATTCATTGTCATTGAAGGCTTAGAAGGGGCGGGTAAAAGCTCTGTCATCAATGTTGTAGAAGGGTTTATTACTGCATTGGGTCAACCGTGTATCTGTACCCGAGAACCCGGCGGTACCCCCATGGCGGAAGCTATTCGGGAGTGTGTAAAGGGCGATTGGCAGGAAACGATTTCCCAAGAAACTGAGCTAATGTTGATGTACGCTGCCCGGCGTCAGTTGTTGGTTAATGTAATTCAGCCGGCACTGGCAAAAGGAACATGGGTTATCGGCGACCGCCATGATATGAGCTCATTGGCTTATCAAGGTGGAGGGCGGGGGATCCCGTCTGAAAAGATCGCACCACTACGAGAATTGTGTTTGCAAGGGTTTGAACCTCATCTTACCTTGTACTTGGATGTGGACCCGGAGCAAGGGCTCGAGCGAGCACGAGGAAGAGGTGAATTAGATCGTATTGAACGCTCTGGGCTTGCGTTTTTTCAGCGCACTCGGGAACGTTATCTTACCTTGGCAAAGAATGACAAGTCTGTTTTTGTCATCGATGCCATGCAGCCTATGGCTGACGTACATCGTGACGTGAAAGAGACCCTACAGGTGCAATTGTCATGATTTATCCTTGGCTAACGAGTCCATATTCTCAGTTTGTTGCACGCAGCATAGGTGGCAATCTACATCATGCCTTATTGTTGAGTGGACCCGCAGGCTTGGGTAAACAAGCATTGGCAGAATCTCTTAGTCATGTAATTTTATGCCGGCAACTTACCGTGAATGGGCCCTGTGGCGAGTGCCAAAGTTGTCAGCTTTTAAAAGCCGGTAGTCACCCTGATTTCTATTTATTGACCTCTGAGAAACAATTGGGAGTTGATAAAATACGGGAGGGTATCGGTAAGTTAACGGGGACGGCACAGTTAAGTAATAATAAGGTGCTGATTATACCCCATGCTGACACAATGACAGAGGCAGCATCAAACGCATTACTTAAGACTTTAGAAGAGCCCACTAAAAACACGTTTATCATTCTTACCACCGATAAAAAGAACGGTTTGTTACCCACTATTTTGAGCCGGTGTGAAAAACATACCTATGGCCTTCCTGCTCCCACTCTCACCCTTTCATGGTTGCAACAACAAGGGTATGGTGATGTTACCGATGCCTATGCCAAGGCATATGGCTATTCTCCTCTTGGGATTCGAGACAGTTTAGATGAAGGGAGTGACGAGGTAAGTTACCAAGACTTCACCCAAGGGCTTGTTGAACTGAAGCAGGGTAAGGTTTTACCCGGTCACTTGGCATCGAAATGGCAGGATTCAGCACTGTTAGTGGTATCTTGGTTGCAAGCTGAAGCGCATCGCCTTTATATTGACTCGCAAAGTCATAAGGATTACCAACTTTGCTTGTGTTGTCAAAAAGCCAAGAAACATCTTCAACATGCTGGGGTGAATAAAACCGTGATCCTATCTGGATTACTCGACGTTTTCTCAGTTAATCAATAAACTATTTAACAGGTGTATACAGTTTGTTTGTAGATTCTCATTGCCATTTAGATCGTCTTTCGGATAAAAACGCGCCCTTACCAGAAACACTGGCATTTGCTCGCCAACGGGGTGTAGAGCATTTTTTGTGCGTATGCGTGTCGGTGCAAGATTTTGACAGTATGAAAGAAAAAGTGACCCCATTTTCTGATGTTTCCATCTCTTGTGGCGTGCATCCGTTGCATCAAGAAGATGCCTGTGATTATGACACTCTTCTTGCAAAGGCCGCAGACGAAAGTGTGGTTGCGGTTGGGGAAACAGGGCTAGACTATTTTTACAGTGCCGATACCAAGGATGTGCAGCTGACATCGTTTATTGATCATATAAAAGTTGCCAATGAGTTACAAAAACCGTTAATTATCCATACTCGTGATGCCCGTGAGGACACGCTAAATTTATTACGTCAGTACAAAGCACCCACAACCAAAGGGGTACTGCATTGCTTTACTGAAGATTTGGATATGGCACTAGCGGCCATCGAACTTGGTTTTTATATTTCCATTTCCGGTATTGTGACCTTTAATTCTGCCCAGTCATTACGGGAAGTGGTAAAAGCCATTCCGCTAGATAAACTCCTTATCGAAACTGACTCGCCTTGGTTAGCGCCTGTGCCGCATAGAGGCAAAGAGAACCAACCGGGGTTTGTGGTTGAAGTGGCAGAATTCATTGCCCAACTTAAAGGGGTTAGCGTGAGCGAACTTGCCCGCATTACCACTGACAATTTTTATACGCTGTTTCATCATGTCCAATCCCGTCGATAAAATGGAAATTCCTTGGGTGACGAGACTAGTAAAAAGCCTGCAACTGACTCGTCAAAGCCCAGAAAGTCGCTACTTTCAATTAGCGACTTGTAACAATCAAGGAGCGCCGAGTAACAGAACCTTGGTTTTTCGAGCAATGGATAAAAGGCGAGGGGAGTTATCTGTGGTGTCGGATTTACGTACCGACAAAATTGCCGATTTACGCCATAACTGTAAAGGTGCCATTTGCTGGTATTTTTCTGATACGCGAGAACAATACCGCTTTGACGTAAAAAGCACCATTATGTCTTTGCAAGATCACGGAGACACCCTTCGGGCCTATTGGAACAACATGTCCGAGCCGGGTAAAAAACAATTCTTGTGGGGAGTCCCTAAAACCCCGCGAAGTGGTAATGATCCTCTCAAAGTGAATCATCAACCCAATGATCCTCCGCCGCACTTTTGTGTGATTACCTTTGCGGTGGTTAGCGGGGATTACCTTTGTTTAAAAGGTAATCCTCAACATCGGGAACTGTACCAACACCAACAAGGGCAGTGGCACGTCACGTCCGTTATTCCTTAGCGACTAATCTTGTCGCCGTGCTTACCATAATAATGGCTAGAAAAACGACTTAATGGCGTGGGAGCCGCTGTACAGAGGGATAATGCGATCATCGCTGCCTTGGGAGCTCAGGGCATATCGAATCGCCGTTGCTACATCTTCTCTTGGGATCACCGCATCGTCGCGATCTTCTGGCATCTCGGTTTGTACGGCGCCAGTCCCGTTATCATCTAGCAAGGTGCCGGGACGTAATATGGTGTATCTAAGTCCACTGGCGATCAAATGTTCATCGGCCATGTGTTTGGCAACAAGGTAGGGTTTAATTTCAGAAGGGAGGTTATCAGGCGCGTCGGCGCCCACGGAACTAACCATAACGAAACGTTGTGTGCCGGAGCGCTTAGCATATTCCACGGCATTTCTGGCGGCCCACAAATCGATCAGTATTGTTTTATCTGCGCCTGTGCTGCCTCCTGAACCGGCCGCAAACACCACCTGGTTGCATCCGTCAAAAGCGTCAGAAAAGTCTTCTTCTAGATCTCTTTCACAAATGGTTAAGCCATCACATTTTAAGTCGCTGATTTTACTGCTGTCTCGGACCAATGCCTTAACGGTAAACTGGTTGTCGAGAAGTTGTTTGGTTACCCTTTTACCAACGTTACCACTGGCACCTATAACAAGCACATCCGTCATAAATGACTCCTTTAATTAGAATAGACGGGATTTGTTCGGCTAAGGGAAGTGATTGGATCAACAGCTGCTTTGGAACAACCATAGATTAGGACTAGTGACATTATGCACAGAAGAGCAAATTATGAAGTGAGTTTTAACATACAACATTGTTTGAATTTTTTACCGCTAAGGCAAATACAAGGCTCGTTACGCCCCTTTTTAACATAGCCAGTATCACTGTGTAAGTCGCCTGAGTGATATCGCCATGCATCATCTTCAAGTATAAATGAAGAGGTTTCGTGAAGCTGCCCTAGTTTACCGTTTTCGCTATACCAAGCATTAAATTCCACCTGGTGTGGTGTAGGCAGGGCAATAATATTTAAGGTTAACCATTTGGTGTGCTCGGCAGATACGCGAAGATCATTTTGGCTTAAGGTGGCTCTTGGAGCCGAAGCGTAGGTAGCCAAAATATAATCGTAGTTGGATAACGCATAAGCGCTAAACCGTGAGCGCATTAGGTTTTCGGGAGTTGCTGCCTTTTTTGTGCCTTGTAGGATAGGTTGACAACAGGTCTCGAAGGGGCGACCGCTATTACAGTAACATTTCATGGGTGACGACAACATTTAATGATGGCAAAAGTGTACACCGCAAAAATGCACGGAGCAATGGTTTACCAAGGCCCCATCACCACGTTTTGTAACGCATAGCCATTGTCATCATTCACCACCTGCAAATTCACGATAGATACGGCATAGCGATGGCACAACATACGGATCTTGTCACGGTCTTGGCCTTTTAACATTAAGTTTTCAACATAGATGGTTTTACATTGACCACTGGTAATGAGCTTAGCTATCCATGTGGGGACTTGTTCTTCGGTGGGTTTTTGCATACGAATACTGTGTGGCGTGTCTTTTTTAAAGGCGACGGAATTTGCAAGTAAATAAGACCAACCCCGAGGCCGACTAAGGGAAGCCGGGGAACCTTCAAAGGCAAATGAAAGCTGAGCGACGTTATTTGAAATTTGCATAATCATTCCTGTTTGTTTGTACAGTGTATGGATATACAGTAGTTGTAAATGAAACAGGAAGCAAGTCTTTTTTGCATAAAAAAACACCGCTGTAGAAGCGGCGTTTAAATGGGTGACAGATTAGCTGTTTATTTTCAATAGTCTCAGAATACGTTGACGACTGAGTACAAGCAGGATAGCGCCTATCCAGTAAAATACCGGTGATTGCCAACCCGTCTTCAATGCCCAAGTGTAATGGAGTATGGCGAGGCCTAAGGCCAGATACACGAAATTGTGGAGGGTTTGCCATTTCCGTCCCATCTTGCGGCGTACTTTATTGACAGAGGTAATGGTTAATAAGAGTAAAATAATTAAGGCGGTAAACCCCACCATAATATAGGGTCGCTTGAGCAGTTCACTGCCGATAAGGGAAAAATCGAAACCGAGTTCAAAACCGATGTAAGTTAAAAAGTGCATTAACGCATAAACAAAGACATAAATACCACTCATCCGTCGATAGGTGATCAGAACGCCACAAGGCAGCCGTTGCGCTAAGGGGGATAAGGCCAGGGTAAATAGCAATAAGTTGATTGCCATGATTCCCGTTGCGTTAAGTAGCGCTTCTACCGGATCGCCACCAAGTTGATCGTTTATTCCGGCGTAAAATAGCCACACCAAATACCCCACGGCAAAAAGATGAAACAGGGTCTTGGTGAGAATACGTTGCTTTGCCGGGATCCTAATGGGGCGATTAAACAGTTTTTTCATCAGAATTGTTTCGTCAAATCCATGTTGGCATAAAGCGGAGCCACTTCGGAATATCCGTTAAACAGTTGCGTTGGGATGCGGGTTTGCTTGAATAATCCTCCACGGGTTATGCGACGCTCTGAGGCCTGGCTCCACCGAGGATGATCCACATTAGGGTTAACGTTGGCATAAAAGCCGTATTCTTGTTTAGCCAGTTGATTCCAGGTCGTCGGCGGCTTTTTGTCCGTTAAGGTGATTTTAACAATGGATTTGATACTCTTAAATCCGTACTTCCAAGGCACAACCAAACGAATGGGGGCGCCGTTTTGGCCGGGCAGGGTTTTGCCATAAACACCCACAGACATCATGGTTAGCGGATGGGTTGCTTCATCAAGACGCAAACCTTCTATATACGGGTAATCGAGCCCGCCGCCAACAAAGGCGTTTCTAATACCTGGCATTTGGGTGGGTGAATCTAAGGTTTCAAATGCCACGTATTTAGCGCTAGAAAGGGGTTTGGCCTTGGCAAGTAAATGACTTAATTGAAACCCTGTCCAGGGGATCACCATCGACCAGGCTTCCACGCAGCGTAATCGATAAATCCTTTCTTCTAGGGCGAACTGCGAGAATAAATCCTCATAACCTAAAGTAATGGGGTTTTCTACCATGCCATCGATGGCAAGGGTCCAAGGGTTCACTTTAAAATTCTGTGCATTTTTGGCGGGATCTTCTTTTCCCGTGCCAAATTCATAGAAGTTATTAAATTGGGTGACTTTTTCGTAAGGCGTTAAGGTTTCATCCTGACCCCAGGTGGTATTTTTTTCAAAATTAAGAGGACGAGGTTTAACCACCTCCGCTTTTTCGTCATCACTGAACCAGCCGAAGGCATTGGCACGGCTACTGAGTAACGCACCTGCACCAACAAAGCCCATTTGTTTGATGATCTTGCGACGTTGTTGATAAATTGCTTCATCTGTTACATCGTTGTCTTTAAGCACCACAGAAGGAGTAAATCGCCTAGCCATAATTTGTCTCATCAGCATTATTTCTCTATTAGTTTAAACAGACCCTATGACGGGGTAAAAAATTTCACGCTAATAAATAATATGAGCAAAATCCCCACTCAGCCAATGATTCAATCATTGTTTGATTTCGCCGTTTTAGCGCGGTAGGGACCTGCTTTGTTAGATGGGACGCCGTTTAAATGAGGTTAAGCCGTCTACTACCTGTGCCGACGGCGCTATTTTAATTACTGGGTGCTAGCAATTGTTTTAATCGCATCGGAGAGGGCGTGAATATGGCTAATGGGGGTGAAAATTTGCGGCGTTACTCGTATACAGCAACCGCTGGTTAAACTATCTCGTAGTACGGTAAAAATACCAAACTCATTTTGCAATCTACTTTGAAGCTGAGATACCGCTTCTTTTGACGTAGCATGACGTAATCTGAAGCCGCCCATGCCAGACGCGTTATCGGTTTCTTTGGCGCCAAGAATTTCTACTTGGGGTAATTGTTGAACCTCATTTACCCAACTGTCTCTTAAATAGGTTAATCGCGCTTCTTTGTTGCTACCGCCAATTGCCTGATGAACGGCTAGGGCTTTGGGCACGGTTATAAAGGCGGCGAAATCTGAGGTGGCTAGGTGCACTCTATTGGCAACATCTTCATCGTTAGGATCTTCGCCTGGAAAAGGACTAACCGGCGCCATTGTACCGGTGCGCATGTATAACGCACCCACACCCACGGGAGAACCAATCCATTTATGCAAGTTAAACACTGCCCAGTCAGCGCCAATGTCGTCCACGGTAAAGTCGAGCAACCCCCAAGATTGCGCACAGTCGCAAATTACCTGAATTCCTCGTGCCTTTGCCATTTCCGATATCGCCTTAACGGGAAGCACCAGTCCGTGCTGATTGCTTACATGGGTTAGTAGCATTAACTTCAGGTTTGGCATGCGATCAAACGCCTGCTTATATACATTGATATAATCTTCATGGGTGCCCGCTGCCGGAAGCGTAATCTTATGACCCTTCACATTATGTTCTTTGGCTAACCACGCCATCATTTTTTGAAAGCTGGGGTAATCTGAATCCGCCCACAATATGGCATCTGTACTTTCTAATCCCTTATACTGGGTAATAAGGTTAACAAAGGACTCGGTGGCATTTCTGGTTAACATTAGTTCATTGACGTTGGCGTTTAGTGCACTAGCGACAGACTTTCTCGCCGCTAAGAAATCCGATTTGTATTGGGTTCTGGCGTACCAAGACAACTCTTTATTAATTCTGTGAGTATTGGTTGCAAGGGCATCTTCTACCACCGTTGCCATTTTTCCCCAGTAACCATGCTCTAAATTAATAAGTTCATCTTGTACCGGAAACAACGCCCGTATTTGTTGCCAATGGTTTTCATCTCTGGCCAAATCGAAACTAGATTTTGAGGGATCAGGAATACCCTGAGTGATGGTATTTGCCGTGGCTAGGCCAGTTAATGAAACAGTACTTAAACTTGCTGATAATTTAAGAAAATGTCTGCGAGAGTTCATGATTTTATCCTGTTACAAAAAAGAGATGAAAGGCGCGCTAAAATGAAACACGCAGTGAGCCGTAGAAAAAGGTTCCGGCAACGCCGAAAGGGGAAAGATAGGAGTACGGGAATATTCCTGTGTTATCTGAGCCTCTTGTACCTGCGAGTGTACTTTCTACCGTGGTTGCCACTTGTTCATCGGGATAAACATCAAAAATATTGTCAGCCCCCAGTATGACAGTTGTATTTTTATTTAAAGCATAAGCCACACTTAAATCGGTAACGATTTTGGCGCCAAAGGTCTCGATGATATCCACATTATCTGAGTTTTCTCGTGGTACTAACGTTGTGTTAAACCCTGACACAAGAGCATCGGCTTGGGCTAGGGTGCGATCCGATAGATCCGCTTGCGAAACTTCGCCATAACGGGTGTTGGTCAGGTCGACCGCCCAGTCACCTATACTCCACTTAAAATTAAGGGCTATTTTTGATTGGGGCGTACCGTCTTTTAGCCGTATTTGAGAGCGTAAATCAAACACCTCAGTGGTCACCCCTAAGTTTTGTAATACATCAGGAGTTTGCCCGATACGATCGAATTTAGTATCGGAAAAGTTAGCCGCCAAATTAGAACGTAATGTACCGCCTAAAAAGGCAGATACGTAGCTCGCATTTAAATCAATACCCTTTGTGGTGGTATCTACAGCATTGGTTAAAAACGACACCGCTTGTGTTTCGCCAAAGCCATTGTCCCTTAACGTATCGGTGAGCCCTGTGCCACTGAATTGAGAGGAAAGAACAATTCTATCGTCTAAAGAGATTTGATAAGCATCTATTGACGCGGTAAATGCCCCGACGTTATAGGTGGCCCCGAATGAAAGATTATTGGCGGTTTCTGCTTTAAGGGGAGCGGCCCCAATTAATGGCGCAAGATCAGAGTTAGTGGAAACAATACGGGTCAAAACAGGCAATCCGGTGGCAAAGCTTACTTCTGCTCGCTGAAAAAACTGCTGTGGTAATGCTGGTGCTCGAAAAGAAGATCCCACCGTGGCTCTTAAATTAATGGCGTCAGTAAGAGAGTAACGTGTAGAAATTTTATAGTCTGTGCTGGAACCAAAGTCTGAATAATCTTCATATCGCCCAGCCATGGAAACAAGAAACCTATCATGCCATTCTTTTTCTATTTCTACGTACAGGGCTACATTATGGCGTCCTTCATCAACGGTTTCATCCATAGAGGTGCCTCCTGCCGGTTGGGCGCCTGCAGGTGCTACATTACCGGCATTCGGGCCATCTAATATAGGGATGCCGCCATAGCTATAGGAGGCCGGTTCGCCTTCAACCGCTTTGAAATTTTCGCTTCTATATTCAACACCAAACGCAACATTGATAGGGGTTTCGTTACGCAAATTGATTTGCCGGGTTAAATCTAACTTAGTGGTCCATTGTCGTAGCCGAGTGCCACCACGCTCGAAGTGAGTAGGACTATCTAAACCTAACGATACGTTATTTGAATTTGAGTAGGCCAGGTCGGTTTTACTACTACCAAAAACAGTGGATAAATCCCATGCAAAGCCAAGCATGTCTTGTCCACGTAAACCTGCGGAAGCAGAAAAATCAATTAGATCGATGTTCTGGAATGGGATGAATCCATCAGGGTGAAGAGATCTGATGGTTTGATCTTGTCCCGCGCGGCGAAAAAAGTTTGGGTTTTTACCGGACAAATTGCTATAGCCGGTAAAACCGTATAGTTCAATCCCGTCGCTAAGTTGCAGGCTTGTGTTAACAAACAGGTTATAACTGTCTCGTTCGGGCTGGCCAAAAATAAAGGTATTTCTATCAATAGTTTGTTCTCTAGGATCCAGCTCTCCATTTGATGGCGTCAGTCCGATGCCAGAGCCATAATCGCTGGAAATAGCAGTGGTACCTCCGTGACCAAAATATTGTTGGCGGGTATCTAAGCGCGATCGATCACTAAATTCTTGCTTGTCGAATTGCCCACTAAAGCGAACAAAACCGTCATTACCTAATTGCCAGCCATAACCCACACTAATACTGGTTTTTTCACCGTCGCCTTCACTTGTTAGCCCTGTGAAAGCGGTAAACTCACCGCCAATAGAATCATCTAAAATAAGATTAATAATGCCAGCCACGGCGTCAGATCCGTATTGGGCTGATGCCCCATCTCGCAATATTTCAACCCGCTTTAACGCAATACTAGGAATGGCATTAAAATTATAAGCAACATCCCCTCTGCCCATTTGGTTACCCACATTTAAATCGCTATTTGTGTGGCGGCGAATCCCGTTGACCAGCACAAGTGTTTGACCTGTGGATAAGCCTCGTAACGTGGGAGATTGCAGAAAATCAGCGACGCCAGATGTTACCGGTCTCGCGGTATTAAAACTTGGCACTGCAACCCGTAACATGTTTTGTAACTCAATCGCACCACCTGCAAACAGGTCTTCTCTTGAAAGTGAATCTATGGGGGAAGGGGAATCGGCAGCGAAACGATGGCCAAAACGGGTGCCTGTAACCACAATATTTTCAATTTCTTCTTTTGCTGCTTCATTTGTTTCTGACGAAACCGTTTGAGCTGTTGTTGAGGTTGCTAAAACACTAAGGGAAAAAACGAGGAACCGATTAATATGTGAGTTCATGGTTAGCTTGAAAAGCCTTTAATTGAATATGAATTCATTCCGCCAAAACGAGTATCTAGTACCAGAGATTGGCAGAAGCGAAAGGAGAATTAATCTTAACTATGAAAACTTGGCGTAAACTGTAGAAATAGCAGAAAATATTGAATTTATTGTATCCATACAATACTTATAAGATGTTATAACGTAACTCCTATTGTAAAGAGTATTTACAATAGGAGGCCTTGTCAAGGGCACGCACTGGAAGCTGGGTACGACAAGTGCTTTATTTTTTTATTAGATCAATCCATCAAAGTGGGTGGTGTGTTTAGGTGTGAACAACGTGGCGTACAACCTCGCCGCGAACTCATCCGTCATACCGGAGATATAATCGGCAATTACCCGATAACCGTTACCCTGCTGTTGGGCTCGTTGCCAACGGATACGGGTATTTTCCGGTAATAATCGTTGTGGCTCAGCACTGAAAGCTTCAAAAAGCTCCATAACAATCTGTTGGCCTTTGTATTCGAGTAACTGCACTTCGGGCTTTTTGATGACCTTTTGCAAGACAAAATCTTTAAACAGACCAAGAGCGTGATAGTGCTCGCTAGGCATAACGGCCTGATAGCGGAAAAGAGGATGAGTAAAGCGGGGATCCTCTTCAATAGTAATTGCGGTAATAAAGCAGTTTACCAAGGCGCCAATGGCATTTTTACGTTCGTGATGCTGGTCGCTAAACAACCGTTCGGTCAGTGATTCAATGGCGTCCGAAAGCCAGGGCACAGCACTGTCAAGTAACACTGCGGTAATGGCAGTGGCAAAGTCTTGTTTGCTCACCATTTTCATTACAATGGCATCTTCAAGATCATGAATACCATACGCAATGTCATCGGCCAGTTCCATTATCGAACAATCAAAAGATTTGTAGCGGGTTTTACTGTGTTTGCCTTCAACTTGCTGATATTGCCTAAACTGTTCGTTATCCGCGCTATTTAGCGGGCTAAGCAACCAGTTAAACAACCCTTCATCACACCGATACAACCCTTTAGGTGGGTGCCAATGAGCCGCTTGTAGTTGCCTAGGGGAAGCCGGACGAGCACCAATACATGCTGGGTTAGTTAATGTATCGATAAAATTAGGGTATTTAACCAAACCAAGCACACTACGACGACACAGGTTCATTCCATGATCTTGAGTATAAGGCTCTAATAGACAGATTATACGGAATGTTTGTGCATTTCCCTCAAAACCACCGTGCTCATGCATCATATAATTAAGGGCAATTTCGCCACCGTGACCAAATGGAGGATGACCGATGTCATGGGCTAAACACAAGGTTTCGATAAGATTGGCATCTAGTTGCAGTCGATGGGTTTCATCGGGATATTTGTTTTGTAGTTGGGCCGTAATACCGGTACCGATTTGCGCTGCTTCTAATGAATGGGTTAAGCGGGTACGATAAAAATCGCTTAATCCTGCGCCTAGTACTTGGGTTTTTGCTTGTAGGCGGCGAAATGCCGCGGAATGAAGTACCCGAGCTTTGTCTCGTTGATAGGGATTTCGATGATCACCATCTCGACTTTGATTACGGGGTAAGCGTCTGGCATGCCAAGCGGACAGGTCGAAATCACTTAGGGCGTTATCCACGGCTTTCTCTCTATTTTAAGTGTCCTGCTGGGACAGTTCATCCACACTGACAAGACAGTTATCAGCAAATGTATCGAATAGATACTGTACTTCGGGCATGGTGTCTTTAAATTGTGCGAGCATGTTGTCTAAGCGATGTTTAACAGGCACGAACTCTCTGTTACCGAGCTGGATCTCGTCACATGCCTTCAAATAAGCAGAAATAAGATCAGCGGCTTTCACCAGTGTTTTATACTCGGGCTCAACATTAGACTGTACCAGTAAGCTGGCAAAGTGCTTTTGTAACGGTTCAGGCAGTGACGAAAGGCACTCTCGTTCGGAAATTTCTTCCAGCTTTTTAAACTCTCGAGTGATTTGCGGGTTATGGTATTTGGTCACATGGTTAATATCTGACAACTTTGTCTCAGAGACTTCATGATACAACGCGAGGGTCGCTGCCTTGTGGGGATCTAATGTGCCAGAAAAGTATTCATTACGGATAACGGCTAGCAAATGGGCGATGACGGCCACTTGGTGAGAATGTTCCGCGATATTCTCACGCTTAACCGTGTGCATCAGTGCCCATCGCTTAATAAGAGGCATACGTAAGATCCAAGCAAGGAATGTGCTTTTGGAACGGGTCATAAACCTAACCTATATGCTGGTGAAACAAGTCCGCTAATCATGTTGGTTGTAATATTGAAAAAAATTGCCGATACGGGAAAGCGCCGGTTTTAAAATATCCACGTGAGGAAGGAATACTAACCTGAAGTAACATCCTTCATTCAAATTAAAGGCGCGGCCATGAACCAAAAGTATTTTCTCTTCGTTCAGTAAATCAAAGATCATCTGCTCATCACTGGTTATATTAAATTTGCTGGCGTCAACGCGAGCAAAACAATACATTGCTCCTTTCGGTTTAACACAGTGAATCCCCGGTATGCTGTTTAGCATATCAGCGGCAACATCTCGCTGTTGTTTGAGTCTGCCGCCATCGGTAACCAAATCATTTATGCTCTGATAGCCCCCTAATGCGGTCTGGATAGCACTTTGACAAGGCACATTGGCACACATCCTCATTGAGGCGAGCATATTTAAGCCTTCAATATAGTCTTTTGCGATACGTTTATTGCCGCTTACCACCAACCAACCAGCACGAAAACCGGCTACACGATAGTTTTTGGATAATCCGCCTAAGGTTACGCAAAACACATCGTCGGTTAACGATGCGATACAAGTATGCTTGTACCCATCGTAAAGGATCTTGTCGTAAATTTCGTCAGAGAAAATAACAAGACCATGCTCTTTAGCCACATCCACAATTTGCTGTAATAAGGTTTTATCGTACACGGCGCCTGTAGGGTTGTTGGGGTTAATCAGCACAATTGCCCGAGTTTTGCTGTTTATTTTACTTTTTATATCATCAATATCGGGGAACCAATCGGCTTGTTCATCGCAGCGATAATGCACAGGCGTCCCCGAAGACAGACTGACCGCAGCCGTCCACAGTGGGTAGTCAGGGCTAGGGAGCAAGACTTCATCGCCCATATTCAAAAGTGCCTGCATGGCCATCATGATCATTTCGCTAACGCCATTACCAATAAAAATATCGTTAATGCGTATATCGGCGATATTCATTTGCTGATAATACTGCATGACCGCCACTCGAGCAGCGTAAATACCCGATGAATCTGAATAACCTTGAGAAGTGGGAAGGTTATGGATCACATCTTTAAGAATGTCGTCAGGAGCTTCAAAGCCAAAAGGCGCGGGGTTACCAATGTTTAATTTGAGTATGCGGTGACCCTCATCTTCCATCTTGCGTGCTTGCGCCGCAATTGGCCCCCGGATGTCATAGCATACATTATCCAGTTTATGAGAGCGTTCTACAGGTTTCATTACAGCATCTATCTTAAATGAGAGAGGTTGACAGGTTATCGCATTGACTAGGCAATTGTTAAGCCTAAATTGTTATCTTTATCATCATTTTGCGGTGATAATCCTTTTGCTATTGCGTGAATTACCCTTTTTCCTGCTTTTTTCTATGTTCCTCTTCCATTTTGACCAGTAAAAAGGTGATGTACATTTTCGTCGGTAGCGACAAGATCATACCAACGGCAACCAAACATGCACTGATAACAATGCCGGTAACACCCATGGATGCTATGGTATCACTTACGGTATGACACCAAATGCCAAGCAAAATCAAGCTGATGCCAGTAAACATCATAATTTTTAACAACATGAGGAGTTTATTATCAGACATATTTGCACCTCTTTTTATGCTGACAACATACGCCGATAGTGAGATAGAGGTGTTGATATAAATCAGACAAATCCATTCATTGCGTCGGCAACCTACAAAGACATTGTTTGTTAACGAATTAATTTGTATGGATCGCCGCGATTCTACTAGGTTAGAGGATAATCATCAGTGATATGTCTTGGTTAATTTGCTATTAGCAAAATTAAATACTGTAAAGCGTGCTAATTCAGTATAAAAAATTGTGTGTATAGGTTGTTATTTTTTTTACAAACATTAATATCTAATAATGACTTTGAGGACATTATGTTTAAATACTGCAAATTAATTAAGAGTATTTTACTCACCCTACCCAATTAAGCCGAACGTAGCATTACGTTCGGCTGCTCCTTGTTATTGTAAAAAATAACACGCTCTATTTGTCACTTCGCTGACTTACTATCATTTATAAATGTTGTAATTTTAACTTTGAATGAATTATCAAAGGGAAGGTTTGTGCCTGTGCATAAATTTTATTTTCTTTGGGATAATTTGAAGGAGGATGTTATGCAAAGTAAACCTGACATTACAATTTCTTATGAAGATTTGAGAGAGATTGAAAAGCAACTGGAAGAGGTTGATTTGCCTGAAGAAATGTATGATGCATTAGAAGATGAACTTGCTCGAGCTAACGTAGTTAAGACAAAGGATATGCCTAAGGATGTCATATCTATTGGTTCTCAAGTTACTTTTAAAATATTTAAAAGTGAAAAGTGTTTTACAAAAACATTGTGCTTGCCTTTTGATATGAATAAATACCCCGATGGAATATCTGTATTCGCGCCAATTGGCTCTGCTTTACTTGGATTGAAAAGGGGGCAGAGTATTCATTGGATGACGCAAAATGGAAAGCAGAAAATCGATATTTTAGAAGTTAAACGTAAAATCAATTATTTTTTCTGTACTTAAAAATAAAATGTTTTATTGTTTATCTTAAGGTAATGCTATGAATTATATTGACAATATATTGTCAGGGCTGAAAGTCAGCAGTCCTGCCCAGCAAGAATTTTATCAAGCGGTGGAAGAGGTGCTGCGGTCGTTAGCTCCCGTACTGGAAACGAATAAGCACTATCAGCAGCACAGTATTATTCAACGTATTGTGGAGCCTGAGCGGCAAATTATATTTCGCATACCCTGGGTAGATGATGGTGGCGTCGTGCAGGTGAATAAAGGCTACCGTATTGAGTTTAATTCTGCGCTTGGACCCTACAAAGGGGGCTTGCGGTTCCATCCTTCTGTTAATGCCAGTGTTGTAAAATTTCTTGGCTTTGAACAGATTTTCAAAAATGCCTTAACCGGTTTACCTATTGGGGCGGCAAAAGGTGGGGCCAATTTCGATCCCAAGGGCAAATCGGATCGAGAAATCATGGCGTTTTGTCAGTCTTTTATGACAGAACTGTATCGCCATGTAGGGCCCAATACTGATGTGCCTGCTGGAGATATTGGCGTAGGGGCACGAGAAATTGGGTATCTTTTTGGCCAATATAAACGTTTAACGGGCCGGTATGAGGGGGTGCTAACCGGCAAGGGATTGTTATGGGGCGGCTCGTTGGTACGTAAAGAGGCCACAGGATACGGAACGGTATATTTTGCAGACTGCATGCTAAATGATCGCGGTGAGAATTTGCAAGGGCAAACCTGTTTGGTGTCTGGTGCGGGGAACGTAGCTATATATGCGATGGAAAAACTCTATCAACTTGGTGCTACGCCCATAGGTTGCTGCGACTCGACGGGGACCCTTTACCATGAGAATGGATTGGATTTAACCTTAATAAAAACACTGAAAGAACAAAAGCGGGAGAGTTTAGCCAACTACCTTAACACCCATACGTCGGCCACATTTACCCCGGTAGATGATTACCCCGAGGGGCGTCATGCTCTGTGGCAATATACTGCTGATGCGGCTTTTCCTTGCGCGACGCAAAATGAGATCAACAAAAATGATGCCCAAGGGTTAGTAGCCAATGGCTGTAAGCTAGTGAGTGAAGGCGCAAATATGGCCTCGACCCAAGATGCGGTTGAATGTTTTATTGATTCCGGTATTGCCTACGGGCCGGGCAAGGCTGCAAATGCTGGTGGCGTTGCCACAAGTCAATTAGAGATGGCACAAAATGCCAGTATGCAACGTTGGTCTTTTGAAAAAGTCGATAACCAGCTACAGGGCATCAGCAAAAGCATATATCAGCAAGCCAGTGATACGGCGAAGGATTTCGGCGAACCTAACAACCTTGTACTCGGTGCCAATATTGCTGCATTTAAACGGGTGGCAGATGCAATGATAGAACAAGGTGTCGTTTAACGGGTTTGCATTGGGTTTATTACAAAACTAGCGCAACGAGAAAAGGTTGAGCAAACTGTCCTTTCGCCGGATGTGAATTTGTTAACATCAGCCTATAGTTATCCTCCTAAAAGGAGGGTAAATATGCAATACACATTTCTAGTGCTGTTTTTCTTCGTTTTTACTCATGTCTATGGCGCCCAAAGCGCATCAAAGCCGGTGGTGTTAGGTAAACTACAACTCGCTGAGTCTTACAGCGCAAGGGTGAATATCCCAGACTACCTAGTTAGTGAAAAACTTGATGGGATCAGGGCGCGGTGGACAGGCCAGCGACTTGTTAGTCGCAATGGCAACCCAATACACGCCCCTCAATGGTTCACCCAAAATTGGCCCTCTCAACCCATGGATGGCGAGCTATGGACCAAGCGTAATGATTTTGAGCGTATTTCCTCTATTGTCATGTCGCTACAGCCCGATGATCGCTGGCAACAGGTCACTTTCATGTTGTTTGATTTACCCATTATGGGTAAATCCTTTTCTTGGCGGTATAAATATATGCAAGATCTTGTCGCTAGCACCCAAAGCCCCTACCTTCAGGTCATTACCCAATCCACGTTACCATCATTAGCTGCCCTTGAAAGTCGGTTAACTGAGGTCACTAACGGGGGCGGGGAAGGGTTAATGCTGCATTTAAAACAAAGTTATTACCATCATGGGAGGAACAAAAACCTCCTTAAACTTAAAAAGTTTGATGATGATGAAGCACAAGTAGTGGCAATTCTTCCTGGTAAAGGGAAGTACGCCGGCATGATGGGGTCGCTGTTGGTAAAAACAAAAGGGGGAAAACAATTTAAATTAGGATCAGGCTTTAGTGACAAACAGCGACGACATCCTCCTGCGATTGGCAGTTGGGTAACGTTTAAATTTTACGGATATACAAAAAGAGGAATTCCCCGTTTCGCTACATTTATGCGTATTCGTCCAGATAGCGATAACCCTGCTGCGTCCGCTGGTACCCCTATAGGTTAGGTCATCATTCTTTACCTTTACTTGGCGTAGTAAACTTTCTAAAGTTGTTATTAAATTACATATTTAGTTGCGATCTCCTGTCTGGAGTTGTGAAAAAAACAACCAGCAGTATAAAATACAAACAAATCGGGCGTATTTCTTTAGACTTAATTTAGATTTTATTTAGAATATTAAGCATCTTTAGTTATAGATAATTTTAGTAAAGTTATATAAAACAGTGGTTTATGTGATTATCACTTGATTAACATTTGTGTTTACCTAGGCTTTACTCACCTGAAACAATAATACAACAGCATTCTCCTTCGATTTATTGCATAACTAATAGTGTCCTTTGAGCATGTCCGTTCAAAGGCATTAAAAAAGTTCGCCAAAACTTGTTGAGGAAATGATGATGAAAGCACTAACTAAGACCTTTATCGCTGCACTTGCTGCCGCTGCTGCAGTAGCACCTGTTACCGCAAAAGATTATCGCTTTATTGGCGATACCCAGTTTGCGGGTTTTTGTAAAGCGGTTGCCACCGATGATGTTCGTGCGTTGCGTGCCAATTTAAGTCGCAATGTGGGGCGTATTGCAGCCACTGAGCGTGAAGTTTTACGCATGCTTACTGCACAAGATGGGTTAACGTGTAATGGCGCAAACCTTATAGAGTTTTCTGTTCAGCGGGATGCATCTGCGGTTCATGACTTCTTAATTGCACGTATCTAAACGTGGTGTGTATTTTTATACCGGGTGGCCGCGGTTTTTTATGCAGTAGCCCACCCGGTTTAAGCGAGAGCTGAAACATTCAAAGCCAACGGTTTACCCGTAGTTTGCTTGACACCATCAGCTGCTGGAAGTGAAAGCGCAATTTGAGTAACGCGACGTAGCTAAGCGGTACTAAAATTAGACTGGTTAAGGTAGAGAACAGCAGTCCGCCAATAATAGCGATAGCCATTGGTGCATAAGTTGGTCCGTCCCCACCTACCCGGGTTGTACCAATCGCCAAAGGCACTAAGCCTAGCACTGTTGTTGCTACCGTCATCAATACCGGCCGTATACGGGTCATACATCCTTGTTTTACCGCATCATACAAATGATTTCCTTCGTTTACTAATTGGTTGATCCTGTCTACCAATACAATGCCGTTATTCACCACTATTCCCATCAAGATCAGCATACCTATCATCCCCATTACCGACATTGGGGTGTCAGTAACTAAAAACGCCCAGAAAACACCGGTAAAGGAAAACAACAGCGACGTTACTACCGCCGTGGGCAGTAATAAAGATTCAAACAAGGCAGCCATGACGATATAAATCATAATAATGGCCAGCAACATGTTTAATTGCATAACGGCAAAGGCTTCATCTTGACGTTGGAAGCTGCCATCAAGTGTCCATGTGTAGCCTGCTGGCAGGGTGATCAGTGACATTGCCTGTTCTAAACGTTGTCTGGCTTGTTCAACGGTGACGCCCTCTTTTAGGTTTGCGCCAATGGATAATGCTGTTTGGCGATATACCCGCTTAATTTCTGACAACTGTGGCGCTACAGTGATATTGGCAATCATGTCTAAGGTAATTTGACGACCGTTGATTTGTGCGATGGGTAAATTTGACAGTGCTTCTAATGAGCCTTGGGTGGATTCTCCGTACATAAGACGAACCGCGATTTCTCCAGCATCGCCATACCGAAACGTTCTTAAATTAGTGCCTCGCAATGCCGTGCTGATAAGGTTAGCAACATTGTCAGGTTGTATGCCTAAGCGCCATGCTTGTTCCGAGTTGATGGATAATTGGTATTCTTGTTTGTCGGCACCGGTATCGGCTTTTACGTCTTCTAGTTCGCTTATATTTGCAAGCATAGGAACGATTTCGCTAGCAAGTTGCCGTAAACGTGCTGAAGACTCGCCCAGTAGTGTGAGGCGAACGCCGCCACCATTTCCGCTTTCCCACTGAAATGAGGGCCTTGCTCTAACAAATTTGGGCATGTCATTTCGAATTCGCGCCTTTATTTCGTCGATGGGAAGGGGGAGGTTGTCTTCTAGCGTAATACCGGATATCGCATGGCCAGGTTCGAAATAAGAATACACCTGCTTGATATGAAACTTCCCTTTATTTTCATAAAGAAAGTTTTCCATTTTATTCACGGCTTTTTCTACTTCATCCAAACTGTAGTATTGAGTGATATTATAATCGAGCCATAATCTTTCATCGCCATCCCCTTCATCATCGCCGCTTATTACACCTAGAGGGAATATGGTGCTGGCCAGGATGCATAGGGCAATCCCGCCGGTAGTTTTTTGATGATGGAGGGCCCAATCTAAAATTCGTCCATATTTTTTAATATAGCGGGGTTGTGCTTGCCCCTTTGTTTTGGGTATCGAAATTTTTGCTACCAATAGAGGGATCAACGTTTGTGCTAATAATAACGATGCAAACAAAGATATGCATATTGCTATGGCGACGTGTTCTAGAAATACGGTTACGTCTATCTTGACACCCACAATATTAGGTAAAAATACAATGGCGGTGGTGGCTGTCCCGGCAATAACCGCTATGCTAACTCTGCCTATACCGGTTTGGGTTGCGCGCAGTGAGTTAGGATCTTCTTGGCGCGCTTGAATAATACTTTCGGTGACAACCACGGCATTATCAACAAGCATGCCTACAGCTAGCATTAAACCCATTAATGAAAGAATGTTCAGCGAATATCCCATTAGGTACATCACCCCTAAGGTGATACAGATAGAAAAGGGGACAGATAAAACAACAATAAACGTTGTGGTGAGTTGTCTTAGAAACAAATACAGCACGCCCACTGACAACAAGGCCCCCAGTAAACCCGCAGTAATCAGATCGCCAAGGGATGAACTAACGCTTTTGGCCGTATCATCCATGACAAATAAATTAATGCCATTAAATTCCGGATCGCTCTGGGCTTGATTTATGACAGTCATCACTTCTTCGGCAACTTTGACTAGGTTGCTGCCGGATTCGCGGAAAATATTGAATCCAACTGCATAGGTGCGGTCGAGATGACGCCCTTCGGTGCGTGTTGGGGTTTCATAACTTATGGTTGCGATATCTTTAAGGCGAACTCCATCTTTGACAAGCATGTTTTCGAAGTCTTGCACGCTGGTATATTCGCCCATAGGGTTGATTACAATTTTTTGTTCTGTGGCAAGGGTACCGGCAGTGGCAGAAAAATTTGCCCCTTCTAATTTTTGGCCTAGTGCGGCGGTATCGACATGCAATGCCGAAATTTTTTCTGGTTGTAAGCGAATAAGGATCTGTTTTTTTAGCACGCCATACAGTTCTACTTTAGAAACGCCGGGCACCCGCTCTAACGGGCGTTTTAAATTTCGTTCCAATAAATCATAAGCATTACTTAGGTCCCGAGTACTCGACACCCGTAACTGAAACACAGGCATATCGTTAGTATTAAATTTATAAACAAGAATACGCTCTACATCGTCTGGTAAGGTTTGACGAATGGCATCGATTTTTTCCCGAGCTTCGATGCTTTTGGCTTTAATATTTTCATCCCAATCAAACTCAATAAAAACCTCGGCGCGATTTTCGTAAGAGGTGGCTTGGATTCGTTTGATGCCAGACATGGTGGCCAGTACTTCCTCAATAGGTCGTGTGATCAAACTTTCCACCTGGCTGGGAGTAGCGTCCTGATAGGGCACTTCTACGACTATTTGGGGGATATCAATGCCTGGGAATTTTTCCAATGGTAAAAAACCCGCGGCGATAATGCCAAATAGCAGCATGGATACAAAACACATTCCTATTGTCACTGGGTGCTTAAGTGCATAGCGTGCTAAAGATGCGCCTGTAGGTATTGTCGGATCAGTCATTGTACTGCTCCTTGGCGTGTATGCTTGGACTAACAGACGGGGTCGATGCGAAGGATTTATTATCGAACAGGCTGTAGAGAACGGGGATTAAGACAAGTGTTAGTACCGTAGCAAACAGCAACCCGAAGATAACGGTTATCGCCATGGGCGTGCGCACTTCTGCGCCGTCGCCAAAGCCTATCGCCATGGGTAACAAGCCCAGCACGGTGGTAAGTGTAGTCATGACAATTGGACGCAACCGACTATTACCTGCTTCGATAATTGCCGTTTGTTTGTTGCACCCGGTCTCGCGCAATTGATTGATGCGATCAATAAGCACAATGGCGTTATTAACGACAATGCCGCACAACATGATAAGGCCGATAAACACCACCACAGAAATATGCGTACCGGTAAGCCATAATCCGAATACTGAGCCAGCACCGGCTAACGGAACCGCAAACAAAATCAGCAAGGGGTGTAACAAGGATTCAAACTGAGATGCCATTACCAAATACACCATAAATATGGCGAGCAATAATGCTAATTGCAGCGATGCAAAACTGTCTTCCATATCTTCATTTTGCCCGGCAATACTGGCGGTTAAAGAAATCGGCAGAACAATTGTGTCGAGTAGTTGTTGCGCGTCTTTCACCGCTTCGGCTAAATCACCATAGGCTAAATTAGCCTCTATTAGTACCACCCGTTGTTGATCCACACGGGTTATTTCGCTAGGCCCGGTACTCATATAAACATCGGCCACCGCGCGCAAAGGTACGCCTTTGTCACTGGTGGGGTTAACGATAATGTTAGCCACGTCGGTGATGTTGTCTCGTAGGTTACGTTGGTTTCTCACCAATACATCGATCTTTCTATCGTTGATGTCTAGTTGCGTGGCCACTTGGCCACCAACCTGTGCAGCAACCACATCGGATACTTCCTTGGCGGTTAAATTAAGGCGTGCTAATCGAGCATCGTTGAAACGAATTTTGAGTTCTGGATTACCCGTTTGTAGCGTTGTGGTCACGTCGTTAAAGCGCGGGTGGCTGTTCATTAATTCAACTAACTGGCGGCTGTAAAGCTGTAATTGCTTTAAATCATAACCTTGTAATTGAATTTGCATAGGCGGGGCAAAACTAAATAATTCGGGTTCGCCAAACTGAAACTGTACACCAGCCTGTTGTTGTAGAAACGTACGTAGCGATTGTTGAACATCCTGTAATTCTTGTTCCAGGTGTTCAGCAGACATTACGACATTTAGTTGCCCCCAATGTTCTCCACCTTGGGATGGCGCAGCACTTAGTAAGCTACCTGTTCCGGCTAATGAGTAGGTGCGGGTCACCCCCTCTGTCGCTTTTGCTACTTGTGCCATGTTAGCTAACAGTTGGTCTGTTTCGGTTACGCGTGACCCCGGAGGAAGAGTGATTTCAACGTTAAATTCACCCTGAGACATACGGGGTATCAGTGCCATGCCAAGGCGCGGAACCAAGAAAGATGAAATGACTGTAATTCCACAGGCCAATAAGACGACGGTTATTCGATGGCGAAGTGCTAACTGTAAAAGCCCATTGTAGCCGCTTTGCAAATGTGAAAAGGCCACAGCCACAAGTGTGCAAAGGGGCGTAAAAAGTCGTTTGCAGCCCCTTGCCAATATTTTATGTAATAGCAGGAGCATGGTCACCATAGCGGCGGGAACAAAAACAAATACAAAGCGAAGTGGCAATAACACGATGGTTATCATTGTATTTTGCAGGGGGGAGCGGTGTGTTATTTTTGCTGCTGATGAGAAGGTTTCTACGTGGTTCAGTGGTTTATTAGCCGTCCGTGCTGCTAACGCTGGAATAACGGTGAGGGCCACAATTAATGAGGCGGCTAGGGCAAATGAAACCGTGATCGCTTGGTCACCAAAGAGTTGTCCCGCAACTCCGTCTACGAAGATTAACGGTACAAATACTGCCATTGTCGTTAAGGTGGAAGCGACGATGGCACCGGCGACTTCTTTGGTGCCTAATCGGGCTGACTCGGCGTGAGTTACGTTTTTTATACTTCGGTGTCGATGAATATTTTCCAGTACAACAATGCTGTTATCTACCAATAAACCCACGGCCAGCGCAATACCGCCCAAGCTCATAATATTTAGACTGATATTGTTGCCGTACATTAAATTAAAGGTAGCGATAACTGATACAGGAATGGAAACGGAGATAATTAGGGTTGTCCATAAATTACGTAAAAAGAGATAAATCACCAGCATGGCCAATAGACCACCTATTACCGCGGACGTTTTCACGTCGTCAATGGCTTGCTTGATAAAAATACTTTGGTCGTAAATCACATCTAACTGATAACCGGGTAAAAGTGATGATTTCACTGTCTCCAGTCTTTGTGAAACTCGTTTGGCAACCTCAACGGAATTGGCGTCACCTTCCTTGTAAATAGCAATCTCAATACCCGATAAACCATTAAAGCGGGTAATGGCATCAGGCTCTTTGTAGCGATAGGACACAAGTGCGATGTCTTTTAACTGAATATCCCGTCCTTCAAAGCGTCTAATAAAGGTATTTCTTATTTCTTCTATATCTTGGTATTCGTTTAGCGTTCGCACTAAGAAAGCTTCACTGCCGGTATCGATACGGCCTCCTGCAGTATTCACATTCTCTTGCTGTAAGCGCGTTATTACCTGGGCGAGACTAATATTGACTTGGTTGGCTTTTCGGGGGTTTACATCTACTTGAATTTCATTTTCAAGACCGCCTCCTAAGCGCACCGATGCCACGCCGTCAATGGATTCAAGACGACGTTTTATCTGCTCATCTGCATAGATGCGCATTTTTTTTAATTGCAAAACAGCATCTTCACTTGTTGTATCACTGGATGCTGGAAGGGCCAGACCCAATTTTAAAACAGGATCCATACTGGGATTAAATTTAAGAAGACGGGGTTTGTCCACATCTAACGGCAATTGCAGTACATCCAGCTTTTCTCTGACTTCCAAACTGGCAAAATCCATGTCTGTTCCCCAGGAAAACTGGAGTACTACATCAGACTGGCCCGGCCGAGAAACAGATTTAACGGATTTCACCCCTTTAACCACGCCAACGGCTTCCTCTACGGGCCGGCTTACCAATTGTTCAACGTCGGGGGGAGATGCCCCTTCGTAATCCGTTCGTATGGTGAGCGTCGGATAGGAAAGTTCCGGTAATAAACTGAGGGACAAACGGCTTAACGAAACCATGCCAAATAGCAAGATGGCAGTGGTAAACATAGCAATAGCCACAGGCCGCTTAACGGCAAGATCCACAATATTCATGTGCTTACTCCTAAGGGCCTGTTAACCGTTGACAATGTCGACAGGGGTTTGATCTTTTAGGTTTTGGTGACCATAGGTAATGACTGTTTCACTGCCAATAAGGCCGCTGGTGATCTCTACCATGTCGCCTTGCTCAAAACCGAGTATCACGGGGACTTTCTGCGCCTTACCATCTCTAACCACAAAGACAGTATTTTCATTGTCGATACTGATCAGCGCTTGGCGGGGAAGGAGTGTGGTATTTTCGTGGGTGGCATAATTTAGCGCTACTTCACTAAACATGCCGGCTTTTAATGTACCATGGCTATTCGGTACGTTTAATGTCACTTTAAAAGTACCGGTAGTGGCATCGATGACAGGGCTTATTCTTGATACCACGGCCGTGACCGTTTCATTATTTAATGCCAAGAGCGTGAGGGTGGCTTGTTGTTTGACGTTAATATGAGGCAATTCACTTTCAGGTAAGTAAACAATCCCCTGCAAAGTATTTTGCTGAACAATGTGGAACATGCGTTCTCGTTGAAATGATTCGGTAAGGTTGCCCACCTTAGCATTACGCTCGGCTATGTAACCGCTGATGGGAGCGGTTATGGTGGTTTCCTGTAAATCAAGCTTGGCGAGTTCTACGTTGGCTTTGGCGGCTTCAAAGGTAGCGCTTAGCTTTTCATACACATCGTCACTGACTAATTTACGAGAATATACCTGATTGATTTTTGCCAGTTCTTGCTCGATACCGGCTAGATCGGCGTTGGCTTTCAACAAGTTTAATTCGTAGCGCCGCCGATCGAGTTGGGCTAGGACTTGCCCTTTTTCTACATAATCACCTTCTTCCACGGCAATGCTTTCGATGATGCCTGAAGCACGTGCTACCACAAAAGCCTCTTGTTGCGCTTCTAATATGGCGGTAGTGGAATAGGTAGAGCTAATGGTGCCACGGGAGACGAGTTGAGTTTCCACGGGAATGGTTATACTGGATTCATCCTCCGTTGCTTCAGTGACCGCATCGGCATTTTCACAACCGGCAAGCAGCATGCACAGACCGATGGAGAGAATCCCAGTAATGAGTAAGTGTGTTTGTTTTTTGTCCATGGTAAATACCTGTTATTGGAATTTTTATTTATTTGCAGACAAATTGCATTCGCCATGCCACCGCGAATAAATAATATTTACTATAAATAACAGGTAGTTAAGTGTTTTTAGCTAGGAAGGGGAAAGCGCAAGAAAAGCAATTGTTAGTGATAACCACTAATAGATGGCGAAATTGGTTAAGGGAGAGGTTGCACAACAAGGTGTTGAAGCGGCACCACGTTAACAGATACCGCTTTAACACATATGACTAGGCTTCGGTGATTTCGAAACGGGTTTCTATTTCAACATTGCCCGCTAACATTAGCATGACCGAGCAGTATTTTTCGGCGGAAAGGCTAACCGCTCGAGCCACTGCTTTTTCCGTTAGCCCTTGACCGGATACTTTGTAATTAGCGATGATTTTTGTGAAAACCTTAGGCGCAGAGTCGGCACGCTCGGCTTCTAGTTCACATTCACAATTGGCGATATTAAAACGCCCCTTTTTGAGTATGTCTACCACATCAATGCTAGAACAAGCCCCAGCGGCAAGTAGTACGGATTCCATGGGTGATACGGCTTTTCCTTCACCGTCCATCACCATTTTATAGCCAGATTCGGTGGTTGCGGTAAATGTGAGATCTTTATCCCAAACAACATTTGCTTTCATAATATTCCTGGTTTTAAATAAGTCTGATGGTGTTTTTGTCAATGGTAATGAGGCGTTTTTTGTACAATGCCCCCAGGGCTTTTTTGTAAGCCGCTTTACTCACATTAAAATGTGCGTAGATTTCTTCTGGCTGACTTTTATCGGTTAACGTGGAGATGCCGCCGTGATCTTGAAGATCTTCTAAAATAGCCTCTTCAAGTGATTGCCGACCGGCTTTGTCTACCCGTTGTAGGGCCACATCAATTTTGCCGTCTGGCCGAACTGTTTTAATTACCCCGTCTGTTTCATCGCCGATTTTTAACTTTTTAAAAGCATCACTATGAAAAATAAGACCCAAATATTTTTTGTTGATGACAACTTTAAACCCCAGATCGGTTTTCCCGTAAACCATGCAGCTTACGTTATCACCAGCTTGGATATCTGGACTGCTTTCAGCTAAAAATTTGTGTAACTTAGTGGCCCCTAGTACCCGTTGGGTATTTTCATCATAAAAAATGTGCACGACATAATTCATGCCCTCATTTATCGGGCCTTCCTGTAAACCGGAAGGGACGAGGAGATCCTTATTTAACCCCCAGTGAAAAAATGCCCCGAAGTGCGTGGCGCCAACCGCTTTTAGTATAACGGTTTCACCGCACTGGGCTACAGGAGGGGTCGTCCAGGCTGTGAGACTACCGGTTTCGTCGGTAGCCACAAACACGGAAATCTCGTCACCTTCTTTTACCGTGAGCTGATTATTGTCGTGGGACAATAACACCAAGGGATCGTTAGGATCGCCAGAGGTAAGGTGAAAGCCAAAGGGAAGGGCTTCTTTAACCTGTAATGTGTTGATTTTGCCAATTTGTATCATCGGAACTGACTGTTTTAAGAAATGCAGGTAACATAATAACGAATTGTGTTGAACAGAAAAACCATTATGAAGTTGAATTGCGATTTAGGTGAAAGCTTTGGCATCTGGACGATGCCTGTGGACGATGCTGTTATGCCACTTATTGATCAGGCAAACATTGCATGTGGTTTTCATGGTGGCGACCCGCTAGTGATGGAAAAAGCCATATCCAGTGCCCTGGCTCACGATGTGAGTATTGGTGCTCACCCCAGTTACCCAGATTTACAAGGGTTTGGTCGACGTTCTATGTCCATGGCTGCAGAAGAACTGAAAAGCTGTCTTCAATATCAGATTGCCGCTCTCATGGGGATGGCTGCTTGCCAAGGCGCTAAGGTTACCCATGTTAAACCCCATGGGGCCTTGTATAACGATATGATGAAAACCCCCTCGGTGAGAAAAGTGGTGATGGAGGCTGTCAGTCAAATAGGACAGGGTCAATTACCACTGGTGTTGCAAGCTCACCCCAAGTCACAGCAACTGCGCAGTGAAGCGCAGCAGTTTGGCCTTAAATTACTTTTTGAAGCCTTTGCCGACAGACGTTATAGCGACGATGGCTTTCTGCTATCTCGACAAGAAAAAGGGGCAGTATTGGATCACACATTGGCCTATGAACAAGTTAGTTTGTTATTGGAACATGGCATCGTGATCACCCAAAGTGGCCTAGAAATGCCGTTAGAAGCCGATACCCTTTGTGTCCACGGTGATTCTCCCGGCGCGGTGGCCATGGTTCAACAGTTTCGGGTTTTACTTGATGCTCAAAGTTCTAAATAAAGGGGGTAAAGAGTGGCGCCATTTGATGATATTGCGCATATTGAGCCGGCCGGCCTAGATGGGCTTATTTTGTATTTCTCTGGTACCTGTAGTCGTGAAGTTAACGCTAAAGTGGCGAGTTGCTATCGCGCCCTAAAATATGCGAAGCCCCAATGGCTGAAAGAGGCCATTCCTGCATATGATTCATTATTAGTCCTTTTCGACCTAACAATTACTGACAGCCATGGTGTTTATGCATTTTTACGTCACATGCCCTTAGTGTTGGAAACAGAAAAGTCGGTAAAAAAGCACAGAATTCCTGTTTGGTATGGGGCATCACAAGCCAATGACCTAGCACAAGTTTGTGAACATACGGGGCTTACAGAGCGGGACATTATCGACTTACATACAGCAACGACTTATCGGGTTTATGCCGTCGGGTTTGCCCCTGGCTTTGCGTATTTAGGGGATAGCCCTGAGCAGCTAAGTGTGCCGCGGCGAGATACGCCACGAACCAAGGTGCCGGCCGGTGCAGTGGCAATTGCCGACAGACAAAGTGCCGTTTATCCCTCGGTCTCTCCGGGCGGATGGCATTTATTAGGGTTGTCGCCCATGGCAATGGTTGATACCACTAAAGCGGTGGCCGGACGCCTGCAAATGGGCGATGAGGTCACGTTTTTTGCCATTGACGAAAAGCAATACCGGAGTTGGCATGAACAATAATGAAATAACCATTGAACATATCCAAATGCGTTCACTGGTGGTGGATAATGGGCGGCTTAGTGGTCAAAGTGAAGGCTTTAGCGAAGCTGGGGCGATGGATAATCAGGCCTTTCAATTGGCTAATTATTTAGCCGCAAACCCTATGAATACACCGGGTTTGGAAGTTTTAGGTAGTATAACACTGCTATTTCATTGCGATGCCACGATTGCCGTATGTGGGCCAAGCTGCCTACTCACTATTAATGATACCCCCAGCGATACCTGGTGCAGTATAGATATCAAATGCGGCCAAAAGGTAACCATAAGTTCTGAAAAATTAGGCCATCGGGCTTACGTTGGTATTCATGGTAACTGGGATATACCTCACATCCATGGTTCTGCCTGTACCGTGATGCGAGAGCAACTAGGCGGCTTGACGGGCCAGGGCAACGCTCTCGCTAGTCAAGATCGCATTGGTGGCCAATTTCGCCTTTCCCAACAACAAAAAAAACTCAGTGAACAGCAACGCCCGAACTATTCGTTGGTCGAACCCTTTGATGTGGTAGCAGGTTATCAGCAACGGGGGTTTAGTGCTTATGCATTGGCTTTGTTTTATGCTTCTGAATACCAATTATCTCCCCAATGTGATCGTATGGGATATCGGTTATCCGGCCCAAAAATCAGCGCCAACAGCAAAGCGATGCGGTCAGAGGGCATTAATTTAGGTTCTGTACAAGTGCCCGGAGACGGCCAGCCCATTATAATGATGCGCGATCGACAAACCCTAGGGGGCTATCCTAAAATCGGTGCCGTAGCGTCTTACGATATATACCGTTTGGCCCAGGCTGTTCCCGGTGATGTTATTTCGTTTAGGCCGGTGGATATGAACAACGCCCGTGGGACTTGGTTGTTAAAGCAACGGATATTTTCACATTTGACGAAAGGGTAATGCAGGACACATGACAATAGCATTTTTAAATGGTGAATTTTTACCCCTCGAGCAAGCGCAAATTTCGCCGATGGATCGAGGCTTTTTATTTGGTGATGGCATTTACGAAGTTATCCCGACGCTGAATGGCAAAGCGGTGGGGCTTGGCTGGCACTTAGAGCGCTTAAACGATGGTTTAACCGCCTTGGGGATCGTCAACCCAAACACCGATGATTCATGGGCCGAACTGATTAACACCTTGGTGCAAAAAAATAGCCAAGGGCTAAATTCTGACAGCATTGGTGTATACATCCAGGTAACCCGAGGTACGGTAATGCAGCGCGCCCACGGGTTTCCACAAGATGTTGCTCCAACGGTTTTTGCTTTTGCATTTGCAACGGCTGCACCGCCTATACCTGATAGAGAAAAAGTAAAGGTGTTTTCCGTTATCACCTCTGCCGATCGCCGGTGGCAGCGATGCAACATAAAATCTACGTCCTTATTAGGTAACGTGTTGCATTATCAAGAAGGTAATGTGGCAGGAAAACAGGAAACCATTCTGTATAATGATGAGCAAGAAATTACAGAAGCTAGCGCTTGTAATATCTTTATTGTTCATCAAGGTGAAATATTGACGCCGCCGCTAGATAATCAAATTTTACCGGGGATCACACGAAGGATCGTGATTGAGAGTTTGGCAAGGGAGGGGATAAAGGTGAAAGAGCAACCCATCAGCCTTGAACAATTACGTCTTGCCGATGAAGTTTGGCTAACCAGCTCGAGTAAGGAAATTGCGCCTGTTACTGCGGTTGACGATACACCCGTTGGCAATGGTGAAGTAGGGGAAATGTGGTTAAAAGCGCTAACTTGCTTTAACAAACACAAGTTCTCATTGTAAAAGAGATAAAAAAACGCCTGCTTTAAGCAGGCGTTTTTTATTATGAATTAATCGTCCGCTGCATCACATTTGCCGTCGGTACATTCACCGTAAAGATAGAGGCTATGATGGGTCAATTTAATGTTATTGCGTTCTGCAATTTCTTCTTGGCGTTGTTCGATGACTTTGTCTTCGAACTCAATAACCTTTCCGCATTTTAAACAAACCAAATGATCATGATGTTCTTTGTGGCTAATTTCAAAAACCGACTTGCCACCTTCAAAGTGGTGTCTGTTTAGAATGCCGGCATCATCAAATTGATTTAATACACGGTATACAGTGGCAAGACCAATTTCTTCACCCTGTTCGATAAGTATTTTATATACGTCTTCAGCACTAATATGCTGATTAGCAGGCTCCTGCAGAATCTGCAAAATTTTCAAACGAGGCAATGTGACTTTCAAGCCAGCTTTTTTGAGTTCTTTATTTTGGTCCATAGATTAGCACTTCTGGAAGCTCTTAAATTTAACGCTCATTATAGGTGCTTTGCATAGATTTAAAAGTAAAAGCATGGTTTTGGCGACAAAAATTACACAATGTGAAATTTATACGAATTGATCTACATGCGTTGATGATGCAAAGGGAAATGTCGTTGCATCGGCAGACATGACAGTAAACGGGCCTAAGCCCGTTTACAGGGGGGATTACGCGAGTTCCGCAAGGCAAAGTTCTTCGTGAAGTTGCTTGCACCACGTTTTAACCCGTTCTTCAGTTAGTTCAGGTTGCCGATCTTCATCGATACCCAAGCCGACAAAGTGAGTATCATCAGCCATGCCTTTTGATGCTTCAAAATCATAGCTTTCTGTTGGCCATTGACCCACAAGAATTGCGCCACGGGCTTCTACAATATCTCGGATCATGCCCATGGCATCGAGGAAATATTCGGCGTAATCTTCCTGATCGCCACACCCGAAAATGGCCACCAGTTTATCGTTGAAATCGATTTCTTCTAGCTCAGGGAAAAAGTCATCCCAGTCGCATTGAGCCTCACCGTAGTACCAAGTAGGAATACCAAAAATCAGCAGATCAAATTCAGCAATCTGATCTTTACTGCTCTTTGCAATGTCATGGACATCGATGAGGTTTTTACCCAGTTCTTTTTGAATCATTTTAGCGACATGTTCGGTGTTACCCGTGTCGCTACCGAAAAACAAGCCTACACTTGCCATAATAACCCTCTAAGTTGTACTTGAATCAGATATCACACACCCGTACTTAGCCAGATAACTTCGATAATCCCTTTGGCAACAAAACCAAGGGCGCCGAGTCCTAATACGCCGTAAGCGACAACTCGACCGATAAGTGGCACGTCGTTATTTTTGAGTACATCGTGTACTGCGTAACCCATAAGTGCAAATAGGCAAACAAGGCCGATATACAGCACAATGGACTCAATTAATTCGTAATTTTCAGCAAGCATAATTTTACTAACCAATAAATCGGCGCAAACTATAGCACACAATAGCGATGTATCGCATGGTAACACACGTAATAATGTGCCAAGAAAGCATTCATCTAACGAATGACTTAAGGATTTAAAATGTGTTTTTCAACCACGCGGTTAAAACTTGTGGGTTTTTCGGCATGTAGCCAATGACCGGTGTTATCAATAATATGGGCTTTGGCCTTAGGAAACAGCTGTTGAATGGCAGGCTGCATCGCACCGGTAATATAGTCTGATTGGCTTCCTTTAATAAACAAACAGGGTTTGTCAAAAACGCCGGTAGTCTGGGGCCAACCCTTAATTTGGTCATAGTGCTTTGCTAAGTTATCTAAATTAAACCGCCAATGCCATTGGCCAGTGCTATTCTCAGCGAGACTTTTTAATAAAAACTGCCGTACGCCAACCTCTTTTATACCGGCTTGCAGTTGTTTGTCTGCATCTTGTCGGGACTGTATTTTATCTAACGAGACACTTTTTAACGCAGCGATAATGTCTGTGTGTCGGGGGGGATAACTCACTGGCGCAATATCGGCCACAATGAGATCATCAATACGGTCTGGATAGGTGAGGGCAGTAAGCATGGCCACTTTTCCACCCAGGGAATGTCCCAGTAAACCTATCTTTTTGTGTTCAAATTGATCCAGTAGTTCAACCAAGCCGGACATACACACCGATAATGAAAAGTTATCAACGTGGGGTGACTGACCGTGATCCGGTAGGTCAATAGCAAGAATATTGACTTTATCTTTGAAGTGACGTTGTACCACACTGAGGTTATCGAGAGAGCCAAACAGGCCATGAATAAGTACTAATAGATAGTCGCTATCCGCATCGGTATAACGATAGTGTAAGGGTTCGGGCATGGGATGTCCTAAACACGAAAAGCAAGCAATGGCGGCGCTAAACCGCCATAAAAGAAGAAAGGTTAGAGAGTAAAATCGTCGAGACTTTTTCCACTTTCCAACGCTTCTTTATAAACACGTGGCATACGGCCAATACCAGTCCAAAGGTGCTCTTCGCCTTTAGCATCGGTAAGTTTATATTTTACTGGACGTTTTTTGCCCGTGGATTTTTTTTCTACAACAGAAGATTCCAAATCACTGACATCAAGACCGGCTTCTTCTAATTGCTTTTGAATTTCAGCAATTTTTTCTAATTTTTGCTGTTGTACTTTTTCATCCTCAAGCGCTTTTTGTTTACGTTTATCGATAATATTGCCAAGCTTATCTTGAACTGATTCAAGTTCTGTAATGCTTAATTCTTTTACCGCACCTTGTAAACGTCTTCCGTGAGTTAATATATCTAAAAATTCACTCATTAATTACCCTTAAGTTTTGATTTCTATATTTCCACGGCGATCATAGTTAAAATAAGCAAAAATTAAAAGCGACTTCTCGTGGCTTTTTTTAATTTTTATTTATAAATAATTTCATTTTGATAAAAATAAAATTATTTAACGCTTTTTCACATGTTTGGGTACGTGGGGCCACCGCCACCTTCCGGAGGTGTCCAAGTGATGTTCTGCGCAGGATCTTTTATGTCGCAGGTTTTGCAGTGGATACAATTTTGTCCGTTTATTTGAAAATGCTTTTTGCCGTCTTGTTCAATAATTTCGTACACGCCCGCGGGACAATATCTTTGTGCTGGTTCGTCAAATTTGGGTAAATTTAAAGACAGTGGAATTGTCGAATCGGCTAAACGTAGATGACAAGGTTGGTCTTCTTCATGATGGGTATTAGACAGAAATACCGACGATAACTTATCGAAACTTAGCCGGCCATCAGGTTTAGGATAGTCGATAAGATGGGCGTGTTCTTTTAGTTTTAGCTGTGCATGATCGCTACCATAATCCTTTAGTGTGAACAGAGGTTTTCCTTTCAGTATATTCTGCTCCACCAGATTATATGCCCCACCTAAAATCGTGCCAAATTTATGCAGTGCAGCACCAAAGTTCTTCCCACTATTGAGTTCATCAAACAACCAGGAGGCTTTAAACCGTTCATCAAATGATACTAATTTTGTCTTTGACGTTTGTGTGGCTATGGCTTCAAACACCGTATCAGCGGCAATTAGGCCAGACTTCATCGCGGTGTGATTGCCTTTTATTTTGGCGAAATTCAATGTGCCAGCATTACAACCTATAAGCAGTCCACCGGGAAAGGCCATATCGGGTAAGGACAGTAGTCCACCTTTGGTAATGGAGCGTGCGCCATAGGAAACCCGCTTACCGTTGGTAAGGTATTGGCTATAAATTGGATGATGTTTCATGCGCTGAAATTCGTCAAAAGGGCTCAGCATGGGGTTTGAGTAATTAAGATCTACAATAAGTCCTACAAATACTTGATTATTTTCAGCGTGATAAAGGTAACCACCGCCAGATGCGTCAGCGAGAGGCCATCCTGCGGTATGTACCACTAGCCCAGGTTGATGCCGTGCCGGTTCGATATCCCAAATTTCCTTAAAGCCAATGGCATAATGTTGGGGTAGGGTATCGTTATCGAGCGAAAAACGGCGAATAAGCTGTTTGCCTAAGTGACCACGGCTGCCTTCGGCAAACAACGTGTATTTTGCTTTAAGGGCCATGCCAGGCATATAACTGTCTTTTTTACTGCCATCTGCCGCTACGCCCATATCGCCGGTAATAATTCCTGCGACACTACCATCATCATCGTACAAGACGTCTGTGGCCGGGAAACCGGGAAAAATTTCTACGCCTAACCCTTCTGCCTTTTCGGCGAGCCAGCGGCAAACATTTCCCATAGATACGATATAGTTCCCTTGGTTGTGCATGGTGCGTGGCACTGCGCTATCAGGGAGTTTTCGTGCTTTCGTATTGTCCTTCAGGTAGTAAACATCGTCACGCAATACGGCTGTATTGAGTGGCGCGCCTTCTTTTTTCCAATCAGGAAAAAGTTCGTCCAATGCGGTACTTTCAATCACCGCGCCCGATAAGATATGTGCGCCTACCTCGGCGCCTTTTTCTACCACGCATACCATCAATTCAGTGTTGGTTTCGGTCGCCTTTTGCATAAGACGGCAGGCTGCAGCAAGTCCTGCGGGGCCTGCGCCAACAATAACAACGTCGAACTCCATTGATTCTCGTTCCATAACTTTCCTCTTATTATCAATGTCATTGGTTTGCGTGGATGACTCTACATTGTGGTAACAAAAAAAAGGTAACGCCGTATTTTACGGTTGACCTTTATGTCATCACTCAGTACATTGCACTATAGTTTACGTTAACGTAAAGAGTAAGTTTATGTCTACTTGTTTCGTTTTCCTATTGTGAAGTGGAATGACAAAAGTCATAGACGTAGGGTAATGAATTAGCGTTTATTAGTAGCACAACTTTAATGAGCGTTTTAACGACTAGGCTTCAACTGTTTGAGGTATGCCATGAAAATACTTGTACCCGTAAAGCGCGTGATTGATTACAACGTCAAAGTGCGCGTGAAATCTGATGAATCCGGTGTGGATCTAGCAAATACCAAAATGGCGTTAAACCCGTTTTGTGAAATTGCCGTGGAAGAAGCAGTGAGGCTTAAGGAGAAAGGCATCGCGACTGAAGTTGTGGTGGTTTCCATTGGGAATAAAGCCTGTCAGGAGCAGATCCGTACTGCTCTGGCATTAGGTGCAGACCGAGGTGTTCATATTGACACCGAGTGTAATTTAGATTCACTTATGGTAGCGAAAATACTCGCTAAGCTTGTGGAACAAGAGCAACCGGAGCTGGTGCTCCTAGGTAAGCAGAGTATTGATTCCGATAACAATCAAACCGGGCAAATGCTTGGGGCGCTAACGAACATGCCACAAGGCACATTTGCGTCAGAAATAATTGTGGATGGTGCAAGGATCCAGGTTACCCGAGAGGTCGATGGTGGTTTACAAACCCTTTCACTTTCATTACCGGCAGTGATCACCACCGATTTACGCTTAAATGAGCCACGTTATGCATCATTACCGAATATCATGAAGGCCAAGCGTAAGCCCATAGCGGTTATGCCTGTTAGTGAATTTAATGTGGATCTTACCCCTAAGGTGAACGTGGTGAAAGTCGTCACACCGCCTCAGCGCACGAGTGGCATTAAGGTCAATGATGTTGCTGAATTGGTTGATAAGTTGAAGAACGAAGCAAAGGTGATTTCATGAGTATTTTAATTATCGCTGAGCATGACAATACCCAAATGAAGCCTGAAACAGGGAAATTAGTGCAAGCGGCCCGTGGACTAAGCGGTGAGGTTCATATATTGGTGGCGGGTGATGCATGTAGCGCAGTGTGTAACGAGGTGGCTGCACTTGATGACGTGGCAAAAGTTCTACAGGTCGAACATGCATCCTTAGCGCATCAATTAGCCGAGCCTATGGCGGAATTAGTGGTAGGGTTGGCCGCTGATTACACCCACATTATTGCTGCGGCAACTACCACCGGCAAGAACTTCATGCCCCGGGTTGCTGCATTGTTAGATGTGTCACAAATCTCTGACATTATTGCTATCGACAATGACAACACCTTTGTACGACCTATCTATGCCGGAAATGCCATCGCCACGGTGACATCCAGTGAAGCTACCCATGTTTTAACTGTACGTACTTCGGCATTTAACGGCGTTAGCACTGGTGGTGATGCCAACATCGAAAAAGTCGATTTTAACAGTGAGTCACCGCTTAAATCACAGTTTGTCAGTGTGACGCAGACAGAGTCTGAACGTCCGGAACTTACCGCGGCCAATGTGGTTATCTCCGGTGGCCGAGGTATGCAAAATGGTGACAATTTTGCCCTGCTTGAAGGCATTGCCGATAAACTGGGGGCCGCTATAGGTGCCTCCCGCGCCGCAGTGGATGCCGGGTTTGTGCCCAACGACATGCAAGTTGGCCAAACAGGGAAGATTGTGGCGCCTCAACTTTATATAGCTGTTGGGATATCGGGCGCCATACAGCACCTTGCCGGTATGAAAGACTCTAAAATCATCGTAGCCATTAATAAAGATGAAGAAGCACCGATTTTTCAGGTGGCAGACTATGGATTAGTCGGTGACTTGTTCGACATCCTGCCCCAATTAGAGCAAGCCTTATAAATGATTGAGGCCGCACAGGCGGCCTTTATTTATGACAGCCTGCTATACGCGAACAACCGAATTGTCCTCTAGACTTAACGGTGACGGTTGATAGTCATCAGCTTCCCAATCGTTTTCCCAGATTTCATCATTAATTAAATATCTAAATTGATATTCGTTATCAGTATCTAATGCTAGTGTCTGTGTAAAGTCACCGTTTTTGAGTTTTTTCATGGGCGGTACTGCGCTATCCCAAGCGTTAAAATCACCTACTAATCGCGCGGTTTCTGCTTGTCCTGCTTCTTTAGCATTAAGGCGGAAAGTAACTTTGCAAACGGGTTTTGTTTTTAGATACTGTTTTTTTAAACTCATAAGAGCCCTCTTAATTACTCGCAGATTTCCTTACTCCAACTTAAGACTAAAAAACCATCAATTCAAGGGGTTTGTTGTTAATATTTAGCGCCACATTTGTTGTAAAAACGTTTCTTTGACTTTAACTTGTCTAAATTATGGCTATTTCTTCTTGCGCTTTGCTAAATAAAGATGAAATAAAATTTAATATTCTTACTTAGGCGCAAGTTGGGTTATCGGGGTAAACTGAAAAACACATTTGTTGTCATGGCGGCTAGGTTGAACTATTAGATAGTTGTCTGTGTGAGTTACCAGAGGCTATTGTTAAGACTCTGAGCGTTTTAAAAGGAAGTGAGATGTCGACGCGCCGTTTACTCAAAATAATGGGTCCTTTGATTGTTATTGTCTTGGCCTTGGCCATTGCTGGGGTTATGATCTTTACGAAATCAGCGCCAGAAAAAATGCCCATGGAAACCAAGCCGATACTGGTCGAGGCGCACCCGGTATATCGCACTGATACGCAGTTTATTGTTCATTCCCAAGGTAACGTAAGCCCCAAAAATCAAACCCGATTAAGTTCACAGGTAAGTGGCAACGTGGTGCAGATAGCGCCAACGTTTGAAGTGGGCAACAGGGTACAAAAAGGGGACGTGTTAGCCGTATTAGAACAAGAAGACTATGAAACGGAACTCCGTTTAGCTGAGGCAGAACTTGCTAGGGCAGAGGCAGCCCTCGATGAAGAAATTGCCCGGGGGAGGGTGGCAGAAACCCAGTGGCGTTCAGTCAATACCCCGGTTCCTCCAGAGCTGGGGTTACGTAAGCCGCAATTAGCAATGGAACAAGCCAATGTGAAAGGTGCAAAGGCGAAGTACGCGATGGCGAAACGTAACTTAGCACGTACTGAACTAAGGGCGCCTTACAATGCCATTGTGGTGGAAAGAGCTATCGATTTTGGCCAATTTGTTCCTATTGGCGCCCAGGTGGGAACCCTCTATTCCACTGATATTGCAGAAATTCGCTTACCCATCATAGAATCTGAGCTTCCATTTATTAACTTACAATCTGATTTAAGCCATTCCACCGCTATTGTGCTTAAAGCTGAAGTAGCTGGTAGCCTGCAGCAATGGCCTGCGCGCTTAGTGCGTTCAGAAGGGGTGTTTGACGCTTCAAGCCGTGTGATGTACCTAGTCGCTCAGGTGGATGTGCCCTACAACACCGCAAGGCACAACCCTATTTTACGATTCGGGCAATTTGTTGAGGCTGATATTTTCGGCAACGATACGCAATCTTTATTTGTTTTGCCGCGGCATGTCTTGCGGTTGGACAATACGGTACTGACTGTGTCAGACAATAATCAAATAGAGATTCAACCAGTAGACGTGGTGCGTACAACGGCTACCCAAGTTTTTATTAAAGATGGCTTATCAGATGGGCAGGATGTGGTCTTTAGCGTGGTGCCTAATCCTTATAATGGAATGGCTGTGCGAAGGTCAGATGATTCACAAAGCACACCACCATCAGAAAATCCTATTACGCAAACCTTGGGCGCTGATGGAGTCGTTCAATGACCAAGAACGATACCCATAGTGGCATGATCGCATGGTTCGCCCGCAACAGCGTAGCGGCGAATTTACTAATGTGTATATTAATCATTGGTGGTGTTTTTTCAGCAATATCAATTCAAAAACAAGTCTTTCCCGCTTTCGAAATTGATGTGATTAATGTCCGGGTTCCCTATTTAGGGGCTGCACCACAAGAAGTTGAAGAAGGGGTGATACTTAAGATAGAAGATGCCCTCAAAGAACTCGATGGGATAAAGCAGATCACCTCTACAGCAGTGGAAGGATTAGGTACGGTAAGTATCGAAGTTGAAGAAAACTATGATGTGCAGTCGGTATTAGACGAAGTTAAAGTGCAAGTTGATGCCATTCCTAGCTTTCCCGTTAATACGGAAAAACCGTTGGTTTATCGACAGAAAATTCAACAAGATGTGATTTGGATTTCGGTGCATGGCGATGCATCGGAACGAGAAATGAAAGAATTTGCGAAACAGATTCGAGACGATATCGCTAACCTGCCGGGGATTTCATCGGTTTCTATTGTCGGCGCAAGAGAGTACGAGGTCGCCATCGAGCTATCGGAACTGGCACTGCAAAAATACAACCTTACCTTTACTGACGTGGTTAATGTGGTGCGGCAATCGAGTATTGACCTGCCTGGAGGCGCAATTAAAACAGACAACGGTGATATTTTGTTGCGGACCAAAGGTCAGGCCTATAGAGGCGATGATTTCGCTAAAATTGTGTTACTTAACGATAACAGCGGCGCCCGTGTCCTCCTCGGTGATGTGGCAACAATAAATGACGGTTTTGTTGAGGAGCAACAGTTTTCTCAATTCGATGGCAAGGGGGCCATTCATATTCGGGTCAGGGCGGTAGGCGATCAAAATTCCCTTGATATCTCCGAACAGGTAAATCGCTATATCGATGAGCACAAAAATAGCTTTCCCAATCACATAACCGCTGACAGTTGGGGAGACTCTTCTTTCTACTTGTCCGATCGCTTAAATATGATGCTGGAAAATATGGTTTTTGGCGCCTTGTTGGTTTTCCTTGTGTTGTCGCTGTTTTTAAAAATCAAATTGGCCTTCTGGGTTATCTGGGGGTTACCGGTATGCTTTTTAGGGGCTCTATTTGTTATGCCCGTAGAACCCATAGGGGTTTCCATAAACATGTTGAGTCTATTCGCCTTTATTCTGGTGCTCGGCATAGTGGTGGATGATGCCATTATTATGGGGGAGTCGGCATATTCAGAAATAGACAAAAAAGGCCATAACGCCGAAAACGTTATCATTGGCGTAAAGAAGGTGGCCATGCCAGCGACCTTTGGCGTGCTGACTACCGTTGCTGCATTCACCCCCATGCTAATGGTTTCCGGGCCCTTTGGGATTATCTGGAAAACTATCGGCTGGGTTGTGATCGTGTGTTTACTGTTTTCCCTGGTAGAATCAAAGTTGATTCTACCGGCGCACCTTGTGCATATGAAATTAGCCCCCTATCACCCCAACAATGCCAATCTCTTCCAGCGCTTTAGAGACTATTTCAGTGAAGGATTAAAACGTTTCGTTGAAATGGGATATACCCCTTTTTTACGACGTGCCATTGAGTATCGTTATCTTACCCTTTCGTTATTCGTAGCCATGATGATTTTAACTGTCGGACTTTTTGGCGGTGGATTAGTGCGCTTTGTGTTTTTCCCTAATATTCCGAGCGACTTCATCATGGCCTCCTTTGAATTGGAACCCGGTTCTTCGATTGAACAACGGGATGAAACTATAAGTGTGATGCTAGAAGCCATGTATAGAATGGACAGCAAAATCGAGCAAATGTCTGGCAACCCTATTATTAAACACGCCATCGCTTTTGATAATGGCACCACCGGAGGGGAAGTGCTTGTTGAGTTAACTAAAGGGGAAACCCGAACAATGACGGATTTTGAAATTCATCAGCGCTGGCGGGATGAGATGCCAGAGATCCCAGGTGTTAAATCATTCAATATTGGCGCCCCAGGTGGAATGGGCACAGGAGCCGATCTCAGTTTTGAGTTCAGTGCGCCAGATATTCAACAACTGAAAAAAATCAGTGATGATTTAAAAGCAAGTTTGGCTACCTTTAACGGCGTTACCGACATAAATGATACCTTTGCGGGTGGCAGTGATGAGATACAATTGTCACTAACACCTCAAGCCCATTCTTTGGGTATCACCCTGCAACAACTCGGGCAGCAGGTGAGATACGGATTTTATGGTGCTGAGGTACAGCGTATTCAACGGGATGATGAAGAAGTCAAAGTGATGGTGCGGTATCCCCAAGAGGCTCGTTCATCGATTAGCCATCTGCAACAAATGCGGGTTAGGGGCAACAATGGCGAAGATATTCCTTTTGAAGAAGTGGGTAAAATCACTTTAGGTCAAGGCTATGACGCCATTGTTCGTGTAGATGGTAGCCGCTCGGTTACGGTTACCGCTAAAGTAGATAAAGGGCGGTTAGATCCTGGGGAAATTACGCAACAGGTCACAACTCAGATTGTGCCTGATTTGCTAACCCGCTATCCCAACGTTAAATTTCAATTACAGGGCAATTCCAAAGAAGAAGCCGATGCAATGTCGGGTTTATTAAACGGATTACTCTTTGCGCTATTTGTGATTTATGCCTTACTGGCTATCCCTCTGCGCTCTTATACTCAGCCATTTATCATCATGTCTGTGATCCCCTTTGGTATTGTTGGGGCTATTTTCGGCCACCTTATACTTGGGCTAGCGGTGAGTGTGTTATCCATATGCGGCATCATCGCGTTAACTGGCGTTGTGGTGAATGACAGCTTGATCATGGTTGATTTTGTCAACAGAGCGCGGCGGGAAGGTCATCGTCTCAGCGACGGGATTGTACAGGCGGGAGCACAACGATTCAGAGCAATTATACTAACTTCTTTAACCACCTTTTTAGGTTTGATGCCCATTGTTTTTGAGCGAAGTTTACAGGCCCAAGTTGTGATCCCCATGGCCGTGTCTTTGGCTTTTGGGATCCTTTTTGCCACTGTTATTACGTTGTTATTAGTGCCTTGCTTATACCTTATCATGCATGACATTGGTGATTTATTTCGCTCACCCAGTGTAGATAACCCTACCAACCACTTTAATAAATCACGGAATTAGGGTCGTCGCGCCAGAAGGGCGCGTTGCTTTTTTAGACAAATTGCTTGATAAGTGTTCGTATATACAGTACTGTTTGCATATACAGTGTGTGGGGGTGTTTATGAATACGGGCTTAAAAACAGTAGATAACCTAATAGGACAGTACGGGATACGTGTTCAAGAAGGAAAGGACCCGTCTCAGGCGCTCACGGCGCTACGGGGTGGCGATATGCGCATCAATGCCATGCGTTTACCTTATTGTATCGTTCAAAAGATCATGGGGTTACCTGCTCATCGTATGCTTAAACTGCACCAGTGGTACTTGCCGCATAAGAAAGCCAAGTTAGCTGCGTTTCTCATCGATGAAAAAGGGGGCATTATTGAACAAGTTTACTATCAGCGTGATGCCAAACATGTTCATGCCTGTCGCAAGGTACAGGAAATCGTTGAAGTGGCTCAACGGCAAGCCAGTATGAAAGATGTGGCAGCTTAATCGTTCCTTGTTATAAGGGGGCGTCATTGTCGATACGGCTTTCAACCGCAACAAGGTGTGTGTTTCTTTTCTGTTGAGTTTTTTTTCAGTTCATTGTGCAACTTTACCTGCCTGCTACTATAACTATAAGAATAAATTTGGTTTTCTAGGGGCATATAGGTGAATTTGCTGATAGTCGAAGGCGACGAAATTCAGGCAGAAGTATATCAACTGTCACTTTCAGATGATTTTGTTGTATCGAGAGTCGATAATTTTACCCTTGCCCAAAAAAAACTGCGCGAAGATCACTTTGATATCGTGTTATGTGATTGGGAAGTCGGTGATCACAAAGCCACCGCGATTACTGTTAATAACCGCAATTCTCAGTCTAGTCTGCAAGCCCCCGTAGTGGTTGTCGTTACCGAAGATGCCAGAGAAGCGAGTATGATTAGTGCTTACAATGGTGGCGTCTCTTATTACATAACCAAACCCTATAAGGTGATACAGTTTACCGAAACGTTATTGTCGATAAAAAATCAGATCCTTACCCTTAGGGAGATGCAAGCCGACAATATTCAGACTTTAAAAGCGACAAAGAGGGCACTCACCCGTTCAGCGATTTTCGAATTGGGAATGGACATACTGAGTCAAGGAAATCATGCTACCGATGCTCGGGAAATCGCTAGGGTTACTTTAAGCGCATTGCGGTTACACGGTATCTATGCCGCCATAGAGTTTAGAAATATTCGTTCGCCGCTGTATTTTGATACCGATTTAACCTGTTGTGATGATACAACTAAAAAGGTGTTTTCTGTACTTCGTAAACAAGGTGGTGTCTACTGTTTCGGACGCCGAGCTATGATCAACGACGATGATATTTCCTTACTCATTAAAAGTGTGGAGCATCAAGATCCAGCAATCTTTGAAGTAATAACCACACTGGGCGCTAAATTATTGCCTTCTCTTAATGCGCGCTACAAATGTCTTTTACAGGAGCAAGCGTTAGTGGATACGCAAAGAGATTTAACGAACATTGTTCAGCTAGGTGACAAGGCCCATGCTGATGTGGTTAAAGCAAATATGAAACTTGCGTCATCACTTACTGGTTCGGTTACAGCCGCGGTGAAAGCAGGGAATTTAACGGCGCAGCAGGGAGAAGAGGTTAATCAGTGCATAGAAGGGACAATAAGTCAGGCGCTGAACAATGACAATATGACCGATTTTACGGCCCTTTTACATGCGGTGGGCGAGCGTTTGGAAGAGCGGTTAATGGAACTGGCTATTTATCATCGCGATACTAGCGTCGAGGTAGATGAAGAGACGTATCGTGATTTAGAATATTTTTAAAAAGCAGCGCCGTAGCGCTGCTTTTTTCGTATTTTCTATAAAACAGAAACGAGGGCTTTGGCGAGTGCATCCACGTTATTCTTGTTAATACCTGCCACATTTACGCGGCTTGAATCGACAAAGTACACGCTATGTTTTGCACGAACCTCACGTACTTGCTCTGGACTGATACACAAAAACGAAAACATGCCTTTTTGTGTATTTAAGAAACTAAAGTCTTTATCTGCACCATTTTTCTCTAGTCTATCCACCAGCATCGTTCTGAGGGTTTGCATGCGGTTTCGCATTTCATTGACTTCTGATACCCATTCACTTTTTAGTGCATTGTCAGCAAGAATGATATCTACCAGTGCTGCCCCCCAACTTGGAGGCATAGAATAGATCCCCCGAGCTACTGACTGAATCTGCCCTTGCACGATTTTGCGGGTTTTGCTGTCAGCCGTAATGATTGCGGCTAAGCCGGTGCGTTCACGGTATAAACCAAAATTTTTCGAACAAGAGGCTGCAATAATTACTTCGGGTAAGTTTTCCGCTAACAAGCGGATACCATAGGCATCTTCATCTAACCCATCGCCAAAGCCTAAGTAGGCCACATCAATAAAGGGCAGAAAGCCTCTTTCTTGCGCCAGGGTTAATATCTCATCCCATTGGGCGTTGGTTAAATCGGCGCCAGTAGGGTTGTGGCAGCAACCGTGCAACAAGACGACATCGCCTTTACCGGTCTTTTTCAGCGTTTCCATCATGGCATCAAAATTAATACCAGCAGCCGCTTTGTCGAAGTAAGGATAGGTTTCGATTTCAAGGCCCGCAGAGCCAATCAATGGAATATGGTTCGCCCAAGTAGGATCACTGACCCAGACTTTTGCCTTTTCTGGACAGCGAGCTAAAAGTTCGGCAAGTATTCTTAATGCACCACATCCGCCGGGCGCTTGAACAGCAGCAACACGATCGGCCAGTAGTACACCACTGTTATTACCTAAAAGCAGTTGCAACATGCCGTCAATATAGCCTTGATGGCCTTGAGGTGTGATGTATGTTTTCGAGGTTTCACGTTCTAAAAGAATAGTCTGTGCTTTGGCAACAGACGACATAATAGGGGTATTACCTTGTTCATCTTTATAAACACCCACACCCAAATCTATTTTGGCGGAGTTGGTGTCTTCGCGAAAAGAGGCAGATAAACCAAGAATAGGATCAGGAGCGAGTTGGGGCAATACTTCAAACACAATTTTTCCTCACGTTGCGTGATAATTAAGCGAGTTCGGCATTATGCCACCGCTGGCGTAAAATACGAGCCCTAAAATTCAAATTTTTTAAAGAAATTAGGATAGCTATTTCAATTCTGTGGAAAATGAAAACACTGTTTTTCTAAAGGTGACAATATCCTCGTTTGGGTTAACTCGACGTGCAACCTATTTGGCCGCGCCTTTAAACGCAAAAGCAGCAACCAAGCTTATGCGCATGTGTTGTTTGAAACCGTGTCTAAGACCCATTGCACCTTTAAAATTTGTGCAAAAGAAAAGACCTCAGAATTATTTGGTACTGGGATGGAGGCCCGCTTTACGGTATTATTAAGAAATTCCAGCCCATTTTATCATCTCGATTTTAGGCCACCTAGTGTCAGCCTGGTTCAATACCATTTAGCCTTATTAGACAGATAATGGGGTCTGTTTCTTTCGAATTATTAGTTGTGGAGTTACACGTTGTGAGTAAACAGGGATTTACTACCCGTCAGGTACATGCCGATAGATTACTGAATCACCCCGAGCATGGCGCTATTCATACTGGTACAACAAATTCAGTGCTATTTGCCTTTGAAGATGTACAAGGTTTGATTGATGTATTTCAAGGCAAACAGGCTGGACATGTCTACTCTCGTTCCTCGTCGGGGTCAGTAGTCGCATTACAAACTATGCTAAGTGAGCTTGAAAGTGGGATTGGCGGTGTTTGTTTTGCTACCGGTATGGCCGCGATTAGCAGCACATTTTTGTCTCTGCTTAAAGCCGGAGACCATATTATTGTTAGCCAATACCTCTTTGGAAATACCCGTTGTTTAATGGATACCCTTTGCGATCTCGGTATTCAAATTAGTTTTGCTGATGTTACATCGGTAGAAGAAGTAAAAGCGGTCTATCAGCCTAATACCCGAATGGTTTTTACAGAAACGGTGGCTAACCCAGTAACACAAGTTGCAGATGTTCGAGCTATTGGTCAATTTTGTGCTGAAAAGAATGTGTTATTTATTCTTGATAACACCATGACCCCACCGCCATTGTTCAGTGCGCAAGAAACCGGTGCGTCCTTGGTTGTTACCTCTTTAACAAAATACGTGTCAGGCCATGGTAATGTGTTAGGCGGAGTCGTGGTTGATTTGGGTAATTATGATTGGCAATCCTATCCAAACATTAGCGATGGTTATAAAGTGGCGGATACAACACAATGGGGCCTTACTCAGATAAAGAAAAAAGGGCTTAGAGATATGGGCGCCACCTTGGCACCTGGTTCTGCTCATGCCATAGCTACCGGCCTAGAAACGTTAGCGTTAAGAATGGCGCGCAATTGTCACAACGCCATGGAATTGGCCACTTTTCTACACAACCACCCGAAAGTAGCCCATGTTTATTACCCAGGTTTAGCCGACCATCCACAGCATTTTATTGCGCGGGATATCTTAGACAATGGTTATGGGGCGATATTAAGTCTTGATCTGGCAGAGGACATCGACGTTAGAGAGTTTCTCAACGCGTTAGCATTGGTGATTAGTGCTACCCATCTTGGGGATAACAGAACCCTCGCACTTCCCGTTGCCTCCACCATCTTCTTTGAAAACGGACCTCAAGAGCGGGCAAAAATGGGCATTTCGGAAGGCATGATTAGATTATCTATTGGGATTGAAGATACCCAGGATCTCATCGCTGATTTTGCCCAAGCATTGGACCAGTTTGGTAACTAAAGTTTTTTTGTAAAGAAGGCGTTATTTTGGAAGCATTTTTGCAACAAAGCTGATAATCTGATTTTTAAGCAAGTATGCGGGCGTTTTTTCGTATGGTGTTTTGGCGAACTTCAATACGTTAGTAATGCTTAAATCCCGCTGCTTGCTTCACCTCCCCATCTTTTTAGTATCCTTTATTATTTCATTTTTCAAAAAAAATCATTTTTACTGAACTATCTTATAGACCCGTTGACTAAATCTATGCAGTTAGCAAAAAACGTTTTTTCCGGAGCTTCCTTGCTCTTACGTTTTTGTTAAAGTGTGTTCCAAGTTGAGTGTGCTTGATTGCCCCGCTAATTTAGCGGGGCTTTTTTTTGTCTCAATAAAACCCAACACAGCTTAGGTGTCAGTAATTAGTCCACCCCGTTTTTAATCTTTTTTTGTTTTACGCTAAGGCAACTTACACCGTCGATGAAGTCCGCCTGATTTTATTTGTCGTTTTTGTATAATGACTAGGGCTTTCAGTATGACAAAGTAGATTAAAATAATGAGAAAAATACCCAAGTTTGTAGCAGGGATAGCGTTAAGTACGGCATTAACCGCGTGTGCCACTATCAGTTCCAATGACAGTTCGAGTGTAGAAGCGGTGGAAACCAACACCAATGTGGTCGCAAACTACACGCCAACTGGTGTAATCACGCCAGCGACAAACGATACCATCACCCTTGAGCAAATAATGGCTGATCCAAAATGGATGGGACGCTCGCCAGAGAAACCTGGTTGGTCTTTAGATAGCCAATATCTTGTTTACGAGCAAGTACAAAAAGAGACCCAGATTAACGATGTTTTTGTTGCGCCTGTGAGTAACCCTGAGAATGCTAAAAAAGTGTCTATGTCTCAGCGTTATGAATACCGTTTCGATGAAAAAACAGTTAACCCGGATAATACTGTTACGGCCTTTAGGGTAAATAATAGTCTATTTGTTAAAGAGTCAGGCCAGCCTGTGCGTCAGCTTATTCGTGGCGGTGAGGCGTTTAGCGGTTTGCGTTTTATGACCGATGGGCGTTTGATGATGCAACAAGGCAATAAAATTATCGCGATGAATATTCACACCGGTCAGCGGGAGGAATTAATGAGTTGGCGTTTTGCCGACAAGCCTGTTGCGGTAGAACCTGCAAAAGATTATCTTGCAAAAGAACAAATTGGCTTAATAGATTACGTTAAAGTACAACGAAAAAATCGTCAGGATGCTGCGCAATTTGAAGAAGATCTAAGTCGCGCGAGCGTGGCATATGCGCCAAAGCCTCTCTTTTTTGATAAGCAAGACAAGTTAGTTAGTGCGTCAGTTTCCCCTAATGGCAAATATGCCATTGTGGTAACGACAGAAAATACCTCTTCGCGAGATGAATCGGATATCATGCCTCACTATGTTCAGGAGTCCGGTCGTATAGCGTCGATAGGTGTGCGAAGTCGTGTGGCCGATGCCAAGCCAGTAAATCATGATATCTGGTTAGTAAACTTGCACTCGCGTAAGAAAACGCCACTTTCTTTAGTCAATTTACCGGGTTATAACGAAGATGTTTTAGCCGATGTTAAAGCTGAAAATGCGGCAGCTAGAGGCGAGACCTACCAGGTAAACCGACTTCCTCGGGATATTACATTGCTTGGTGGCTCACAAGCTGTTCGTTGGCATGATTCTGGCGATGACGTAGCGCTTATGCTAGAAGCGTGGGACAACAAAGATCGTTGGATCGTCACTGTCGATTTTGATAATGCCAAGTTGCTAACCCAAGAACGCCTTCACGATGATGCTTGGATTAACTATAGCCACAATCATTTTGGTTGGTTACACCAAAGCCATACGTTGTTTTACCAGTCGGAAAAAGACGGATATTCACACTTATATCTACAAAAGCCTGGCGAACAAGCCATTGCGCTTACTCAAGGCCAATATGTGGTAGAAAACCCCACATTAAGTGCAGATGATCAATATCTGTATTATCAAGCGAACAAGACCCACCCAGGCATTGTAGAAGTTTATCGTGTTGATACCCAAAGCGGTGCTACCGAGCAACTGACTGCGTTAAATGGCATGACAGAATATGTGTTGAGCCCCGATGGACAACAATTGCTGCTTACACACAGTAAAGTTAATCGACCGCCTGAGCTCTATATTAAATCGGTATCCAGTAAACAGTTGGCTCGCCAAATCACCCATACTGTGAGTGATACATTTTTAAATTTACCTTGGGCCGTTCCCACGGTTGTCGCCGTGCCATCATCCCATACCGAACAGCCTATTTATGCCCGTGTATATCTTCCTAAGGGAGACAACAACGGCGAAAAGCGTCGAGCCGTGGTCTTTACCCATGGCGCAGGTTATTTACAAAATGCCCACTTAGGTTGGTCAGGTTATTTCCGCGAATATATGTTCCATAGCATGCTGGTCCAACAAGGCTATGTGGTACTCGATATGGATTACCGTGCCTCAAAAGGGTACGGCAGAGATTGGCGAACCGCCATTTACCGCCATATGGGTAAGCCCGAGGTTGAAGATTTGCGCGATGGCGTGCAGTGGCTCGTGGATAACGCACAGGTAGATCCTGACCGCATTGGTACTTATGGGGGCTCTTATGGTGGCTTCTTAACCTTTATGTCGATGTTTACTGAGCCAGACCTATTTGCAGCAGGAGCAGCCTTGCGGCCCGTTACCGATTGGGCACATTATAATACGGGGTATACTTCTAATATTCTCAATACGCCGGATATTGACCCCATTGCTTATAAGCGCAGCTCACCTATCTATTTTGCACAAGGGTTAGAAAAGCCTCTGTTGATCGTGTCACCCATGGTAGATAACAACGTGTTCTTTGAAGACTCAGTTCGTTTAGTTCAGCGACTCATTGAGCTAGAGAAGACGGATTTTGAAACGGCAATTTATCCGGTGGAATCTCATGGATTTATCCAGCCAAGCTCATGGTTGAATGAGTATCGGCGTATTTATAAATTGTTCGAAACCAACTTGTAGTGCCTAAGCGCCTGATTTATCAGGCGCTTTTTTTTGCTAGTTTCATACCCAATCCGGGCATTATTAAAAACAACATGAAACCAGCAATACCACCGTAGAGATGAGCGTCGATGGCCACGGTGGCGTTAATCAGATCGGCAATCTCTTGGGCACTACCAAACATTTGTTCGTAAGTTATTTTCCCTATGACGCCAGCAAGCAACAACCACCCCGAGTTGATTTTTTTACGGATATCCATGCAGGCTCCCCATACAAATACGCCATGCAGTGCCCCAGAAAGGCCCGCGTAGCCAATAAGGGTAGGGGAGAAAAAGTAAATACCTAAACTGGTCCCTAGGGCACACCAAGTAAACACTTTTATAAACCGTAAAGGACGATAATGGGGAAAGTGCAGCAGGGTTAACAAAATAAGCCCAGCCAGATTAAGCATTAAATGATTAAAGTTAGTATGAACGAGGTTACCGGTAAAAAGTCGCCACGTTTCCATGCCTTCAATGGCATAGCGGTCGTAGGCAAGCCATTCACTGGATAAGGGTTCAAAATAGCCCGCGATCAATACCAAACAGGCAATAACGAATGGACCGGTGTAGTAAGATAATTTAAATTTAGTCAGCATCAATTTTTTTAATTTACAGCGATAAATCGTTATCATACAAAAAAACACACTGACTTTGCCGACATTTTATAAAAAAGGGGGCCATATGAGTCTGGTATTAGCGCAGAATAAAAACCGTATCCTTACTATTAGCTTAAATCGCGCCGACAAGAAAAATGCAATAACCCTAGAGATGTACGCCCAGTTAGCAAGCCTATTGCAAACGGCTGCCGACGATGACACTGTAAATGTTGTATTGCTAAAAGGCGAAGGTGGGTGTTTTAGTGCCGGCAATGATATCTCAGTGTTTGCCCAGCGGGATGAAGGCGATAGCATTTCTGAAATTGTGGCATTTATGGATGCATTGTTACACTTTCCCAAGCCGGTGGTTGCACAAGTTCAAGGTGTGGCAGTAGGCATTGGTACTACCTTATTGTTGCACTGTGATATGGTATATTGTGATCCTAACACTCAGTTTTGCCTACCGTTTATCAATTTAGGGTTAGTGCCAGAGTATGCGTCTAGTTATATACTTCCCCGTATCGCAGGGCGTCGAAAAGCCTGTGAGTGGTTAATGTTAGGGGAAATGTTCGGTGCCCAAGAGGCTCATCAGTTTGGTGTGGTCACGGCCATCGAATCACCTGAAAAACTCGCGGAAAAAGTGAGCTCAGTGTGTAATAAATTGGCGTCTAAACCGGTGTTTGCCATGACCCACACCAAGAAGCTGTTAACCACTGAACAAGATGCAATTCAACAACAAATAAACGAAGAACTTGATGTTTTCTTAGAAGCACTGAATACAGAAGCCGCCAAAGAAGCGTTTGATGCATTTATAAATAAGCGACCGTTAAATACGGAAAAATTCAAATAAAACAGAGGAACACTGACTTTGAAGTTTACTATGGGAACCTTGGCTTTCACACTAAAGGCCGTTTGCTTTACCCTTGCTATCTCTCCTTTATCTTACGCTGTTGAGCGGAATGAACCAGAGGCCGCCACTGGGTTTGAACATAAGGTAGCGCATGTTGCTGATGACTACATGGTGGTTGCAGCTAACCCTTATGCCTCATGGGCAGGTAAGAACATCATAGAAAAAGGCGGGTCGGCAATTGACGCAGCGGTCGCTGTACAGGCGATGCTTACCTTAGTTGAGCCTCAGTCTTCGGGCATTGGTGGTGGTGCGTTTATTCTGTATTGGGATAATACCACTAAAACATTACATACCTTTGATGGCCGTGAAACGGCGCCAGCTGCAGTAAATCCTTATTGGTTTTTCAATGGTAAAAAGACCATGAAATGGATTGAGGCTGTGGTCGGTGGAAAATCCGTAGGTGTTCCCGGTGCGCTGAAAGCATTGGAAACCGCACAGAGCGAATTTGGTAAGTTGCCTTGGAATGCATTATTTTCAGATGCAATTGAAACTAGCGAAAAAGGATTTCGGGTTTCACCCCGTTTGGCCCATCTTGTTGAGCTAGATAAACATCCTGGCTTGAGCAAGTTCCCAAGCAGTGCGACCTATTTTTACCCTGCGGGACTGCCGTTAAAAGAAGGGACAATTAAAAAGAACAAAGCATTAGCTGAAACCCTGACTCATATTGCCGCAGAAGGGACAGATTATTTTTATAAAGGTCCTGTGGCGGAAAAAATCGTTAAGGCGGTTAACAACGCAGCGGTTAATCCTGGAAAAATGACCCTTGAAGATCTCGCTAACTACACGGCACTTAAGAAAAAACCCGTGTGTGGTGATTATCGTACGCACAAAGTGTGTGGAATGGCGCCGCCAAGCTCCGGTGGTATTAATGTGTATCAAATTTTAAAATTATTAGAGGGCCAAAACCTTGCTGCTATGTCGCCGGATAGCGCGGCATTCATTAATGTATTCGCTCAGGCCAGTGCTTTAAGCTTTGCAGACAGAGAAATGTTTGTGGCTGACAGCGATTTTGTGGATATCCCCTTTGCCTCACTGATCAATGCGCCGTATTTAACTCAGCGGGCAAAAAATATCGATCCTAAAAAACCATGGCATAAAGCGAAGCCCGGTCAGCCCTATACCCCTGAAAAGCTTACCCTTGGTATGAATTTGGAGCAACCGAATACCAGCCATTTTTCGATTGTGGATAAGGCCGGTAACGCCGTGTCTATTACTACCAGCATTGAGTTTATGTTTGGATCCGGCTTAATGGTTGACGGTTTTCTGCTGAATAATCAGTTAACCGACTTTTCCTTTAACCCTGAACGTGGCGGGTGGCCTGTGGCAAATCGTGTTGAGGCTGGAAAGCGTCCCCGTAGCGCCATGAGTCCAACCATGGTGTTTGATGATAAAGGAGACCTTGAATTGGTGGTAGGCTCACCGGGTGGTAGCCGTATTATCGATTATGTGGCCCAAACCATTATTGGCGTGCTGGATTTCAACCTGGATATTCAACAAGCCATTAATTTACCTCGGGTAACTAACCGAAATGACTATACGGCGCTAGAGAAGGGCACAGATATTGAAAATCTGAAACCTGAACTAGAAGCATTGGGTCATCCGGTGAAAGTCATGGATTTGAATTCGGGTCTCCATGGCGTGCAGATCAAAGACGGTAAACTCATCGGTGGCGCAGATCCTCGCCGTGAAGGTGTGGCCGTCGGTCAGTAAAGGCTACATAAAATGATCCGGGTCGATGCGATCTACTTTCCAGTGGCCGTCTTCCCGGATCAACTTAACCGTGCGTAAATCTTCGATTTTATCATCGCCGTATGTACCACTAAAAAACAATGTTACTGTCGCTTCTTCAGCATACTGATTTCTGCCCACACGATTTGAGCCCTGAGGGGTGATAGTTACCTCGTCATAGCGCAAATTAACAATATGACGCTGCACATTCCGATTAGAATGATAGCGTGTCAATATTCGAGTCATGCTTTGGGAACTTAACGCTAATGCCCCGTCAATATTGTCATCATGATAGATACTTTCCATGAAGCTAACCGCGGCGTAATCTGGGGTGTTATCGTCTAACATTCCGTAACGTCCTAGTCCTTCTTCTTGTTTTCCACAGGAAGCAAGTAACATGGAAAACACTGTGATGACGAAAATGTAAGTCGGTGGTAGCAGGCGTGCCATTATTTTTATTCCCTAAGGCAGAGATACATGAAGCGTACACGGTATCGAAAGATTTAATGTATACGTGTTATCTATAAGCATAATGACAAAAAAAAAGCGGGGTGTGCACCCCGCTTTTTAACTATTTTGTTGTTGTTTACTGATTTTCTTCTTGTTCGCTGAATTCACCAGCAAAAAGAGGGCTACTTAGGTAACGTTCAGTACCACTGGGTAGAATAACCACGACAATTTTGTCTTTATTCTCTGGGCGTTCGGCAAAACGTTTTGCTGCAACCACCGCAGCGCCAGAAGAGATCCCAGCTAAAATGCCTTCTTCTTTAAGCAAACGGTGAGTCATTGCCATACATTCATCATTGCTAACCTGTTCAACTTCGTCAATTAACGACAGGTCTAGGTTACCTGGAATAAAGCCGGCGCCGATCCCTTGGATCTTATGAGGTCCAGGGGTCAATTCTTCGCCTTTCAATGCTTGGGTAATAACGGGCGAATCTGTAGGCTCTACAGCAATGGCGGTAATATCTTTACCTTGGGTTTTTTTGAGGTAACGGGTTACGCCCGTAAGGGTACCACCGGTACCGACACCTGCAACAAAGGCGTCTACTTTACCCTCGGTGGCTTGCCAGATTTCCGGTCCTGTGGTTTTCTCGTGGATCTCTGGATTCGCAGGGTTGTCAAACTGCTGTAATAATACGTACTTGTCTGGATCCGATGCCACAATTTCTTGGGCCGCCGCAACCGCGCCTTTCATACCTTTTGGCGCTTCCGTTAATACCAAATTTGCACCTAAGGCTTTTAACAATTTACGGCGTTCTAAGCTCATGCTGCTGGGCATGGTTAAAGTCAATTTATAACCTCGAGAAGCAGCCACAAATGCTAAGGCAATGCCGGTGTTGCCACTTGTAGGTTCAACAATTTCTTTGCCTTCGCCTAACACGCCGCGCTTTTCTGCATCCCAAATCATGTTAGCACCAATACGGCATTTCACGCTAAAGCTCGGGTTTCGTGACTCTACTTTTGCGAATACATTGCCGCCGGTTACTCGATTCAGTTTTACCAACGGGGTGTTGCCGATAGATAATGAATTGTCGTCAAATACTTGCATTATATTTCCTTACCTGGTTTGTCGTACCTGTAATTGATGGCAGTTAATCATGGTGCCAATGAAAAATGAACAGGTAACTGTTTTCACTTATATATAATTGGTGTCATTTGAGAAAATGAGAAGTGCTTTTTCGCTATAACATATTTAGATTTGCGCTGAAGCTGGTTTTTTAACCGAATGTAGCCACCTAACCATGGTTTGCAGGTGCTTTTCGCCTTTATATCAGCTTTTGAGGAAGACACGGGATATTTTGCGATTAAGAGGGTGGGTTTTCACGATGATTTCTGTGAAGCTAGTGATCGTATATTTCATTGTTACCCATGGTATGAGACACAGATTATGAATCACCATATTTATCATGTTCTTTCTAACTGGTATCCCAGACGGGACGAAGGGAGATGGTTACTAGCAACCATCGTATCAACCCAAGGTTCTTCGTATCGAAAAGCCGGTGCAATGATGCTATTTAGTGAACAAGGGACGCAGTTGGGTGTGGTGTCAGGGGGGTGTCTTGAGAGCGATATACTCCATCAAGCCCGCCGCTGCTGGGAGCGAAACGTATCTCGTATCGTCACCTACGACATGCAAGAGGAAGGTGACATAGCCTGGCGATTAGGTTTAGGGTGCGGCGGAGAAGTAACGCTGCTATTACAGCCAATAAGCGCAGAGACAGACTATTTATCGTTGCCTAACGTGTTATCAGCGCTACAAAATGCCGCCCCCTGTTCTTATGTACAACCTCTTCGAGAGGGTGAACCAAAAGCCGCGGTGTGTGACTCTCATCACCCTATTGCAGGGGAGTTTGTCTGCCAAGTGACACCGCCGCCGGTGTTAGCGATTTTAGGGGGCGGGGTAGATGCCATTCCCGTGTCCGATATAGCAACACGACTAGGGTGGCACGTATTGGTCAACGATAGTCGCCCCCGTTACGCAAGAGCCAAGGATTTTACCTCTGCGACACAAACCACGGCATTACCTGCCAATGCTATCGAACAAGGGCCCTGGTACCACAAAGCTAACGGAGTCATTGTTATGCATCACCATGTGGGAATGGATGCCGATAGTTTACGTACGTTGGCGAAGGTCTCCCCAGAAAAGCTTCAATATCTAGCGTTACTTGGTCCGTGGCACCGAGCTGAGCGAGTGCTAGATGAAGCAGGGATCACGGAACAGGATTTACCCGTCAATCTATTTGCGCCGGCGGGATTATCTATTGGTGGCGACCTGCCTGAATCCATCGCTTTGTCTATGCTGAGCCAGGCTCATGGGGTGTTTCATGACAAGCCCGCCGACGGGTTAAAAGGGAAACCATGTCGATAAAGCTAGCCGCTGTCATTCTTGCCGGTGGTGAAAGTGTCCGCTATCAGGGGAATAAGTTACTCAGCCGTCATCCATCTGGAAACGCACTTATCAATTATGTGCTAAAACAATATGCGCCCTTGTGTGCGGTTCCTCCTATTGTGGTAACAGGCCGCTATCACGACCGGTTACAGACAGGCCTTAGCCACGAAAACTGTACTATTGTCCACAATGCACAATGGTCCTTAGGAATGGGAAGTAGTATCGCCCGTGGTGTAAAGGCCATAATGACCGTTGATGCAGACTCCCGCCCTAGCCATGTTATTGTGGGTACGGGAGATGGCGCTGCCATTACCACACACTCAATATATGGGCTAGTGGAACAGCTAAAACAAACGCCGAATTTACGTGTTGCCAGTGTGGTGATGGGAAGACGTATGTCGCCAGCTATCTTTCCCGCTAAGGATTTTTCCAAACTAGCGGCGTTAGCCGGCGAAAAAGGTGCAGCCCCCTTGTTACAATCACCTTCGGAGTGTATTGGGGTTGATCACCCGCAAGCGCGATGGGACATAGATACACCAGAAGATTGGTTGAAAATCCCCAGTTAGCGGTTTGAGTTTTCATCCCGCGTCCTCATATCTTCTAGATGAAAACAAAAAACCAACGTGACGCCCTTATGCAATCACTGACGTTGAGTTCATTGTGCGTAATGGTGCTTTGGATTATACAGTCAGCCGGTGTGCTATTTGATTTACCCCTAACGTATTTAGGGATCACACCGCTGTCGTTGCGTGGCCTCGTTGGGGTAATGAGTGCGCCGTTAGTGCACGGCTCCTATGAGCATTTGTTTAATAACACCTTACCGTTAATCATTCTGGGTGGGGCACTGGTATATGGCTATCCCAAAACCCGGTTAAAAGCACTGGCGTTTTCTTGGCTGGGCTCGGGCATTGGCGTATGGCTGTGGGGACGACCATCAGTGCATGTGGGGGCCAGTGGAGTGGCCCATGGGTTGTTTTTTTACCTTTTTGTTATTGCCATTATGCGCCGAGATGCCCGTTCGGTGGGGCTCATGATGATCGCCTTTTTTCTTTACGGCGGCATGGTTATGACCATTTTTCCTCGGGATCCCCATATCTCTTACGAAGCCCACTTTTTTGGCGCAATAGGCGGCACGTTGGCGGCTTTATTATTTGGCAGACAAGATCCCAAGCCCGTGGTTAAACAATATCAATGGGAACAAAGTGATGAAGAGGATCCCATTATTGGCGATGCTTGGCAGCAACACGCTGATGATTCCGGTTCAGCCACACCATCTCATCATGATGACGACCCATGGCGACGTTGAATATAAATCACTCTGCTGCCCAGCAAGATTGCTGCACAACTTAGTCCTACAATGATGCCTATCCAAAAACCTGCTGCCGAAAGCGGTTCATCGGTAAGCCAATCTGTTCTGCCTAAAATCAAGCCAGTGGGTAGTCCCACTAACCAGTAAGCGATAAAGGTAATAATAAACATGGATGTGGTGTCTTTGTAACCACGCAATGCGTTGGCTGATAACACCTGAATCGCATCTGAAAACTGAAATATTGCCGCATAAATCAATAATGCGTTGGCTAATGCAAACACGGTTTCATCTTGGGTGTACAAAGCAATAATGGTGCTTTTAGCCAGCAGGGTAAAGCTTGCGGTGAGCGTGGCTACGCACATGCCAATGGCTAAACCCGCTTTAACCACGGTTTTTGCCTGTGCGGGATTCTTTTGTCCCATTCTATAGCCCACCCTTATGGACAAGGCCATACCTAAACTTAGCGGGCACATAAACATGATAGCGCTAAAATTAAGGGCGATTTGGTGAGCCGCCACTGTGGTTGCACCAAAAGGAGCAAGCATCAGGGCGACAACAGCAAACAGGGTAACTTCAAACAACAAGGTCATGGCCACAGGCAAGCCTAACTTGAATGTTCGCCAAATGGGCGTAACGGCGGGTAGATGAAGGCGATTGAAAAGTCCATAGCGTGTTAAGCGTCGAGAAACGCTGACGTACACCAACGAAGCAAAAAACATGGTGTAAATAACGATAGTGGTAGAGATACCACATCCTGCGCCCCCAAATGCTGGGATTGGGCCAACGCCGTAAATGAAAAGATAATTTCCTATCACATTACAGCCTAAGCCGATCAGCGTGATGGCCATGGTGGGCTTGGTTGTGCCTAAGCCTTCGCAATAATTACGTAGCCATTGATAGAGGGCAAAGCCGGGCATGGACAGTAATACGAATTGCACATAGTCAACGGTAATGGTGTATAAGGCTTCCTCCATGGGGAAAAGCGCCACTAATTGCGGTGTAAACGGCCAAATTAACAGAACAAGCAGACTAATGGCGAAGAGCAAATAGCCAGCCTGCTGGGCAGCGTGCGCGACCTGATCTGAATGACCCTTACCATGAAGCCGAGATAAGATAGGCGGAATGGCAAGGGCGACACCCTGTATAAAGCATTGCAATGGAATAATGATGCTAAACCCAAGGGCCACAGCTGCCATATCGGTGGCGCTGTAATGCCCGGCCATAATCGTGTCGACGACGCCCATCAACATTTGTGTGATCTGGGCAATAAGCAACGGCCAGGCAAGGGAAATCAAGCGCCGGCTCTCAAGAACAAAGCGTGGGGACAACATGTTTTTCATTTTTACTCTACAAAAGGAAAAAGCGAGAAAGGCTGAACGGTTACCTTAGCCCCTTCCTCTAAAGCGGCAACCTCTGCCGGGATAATCAGGTAGCTATTTGCTTGGGTGACAGTGGTCATTACGCCAGAGCTTTGCTTCGCCAAGGGGTGTACAACATATTCACCATCATCATGCTGGGTCAGTACGGCACGTACAAATTCTTCACGGCCGGGTTTTCTTGATACCGGCTTAGCCAGGGTAGCGCTAAGCGTCAATTGCCGAAGGGGTTTGCTACACGCAATGGCGATCATTTTTTTAATAATGGGTAAAACAATTTGTTGGGTGGTCACAAAAGCAGAAACTGGGTTGCCTGGAACACCGCAAAAAACGCAGTCTCCTAAACGGCCAAAGGCGAAAGGTTTGCCGGGTTTGATGGCAATTTTCCAAAAATTGATTTTACCTAAGGATTGCACGATATCTTTAACGTAGTCGGCATCGCCTACGGAAACACCACCACTGCTGATCAGTAAATCTTGGTCTTTGGCCGCCTGAGATAACACCTGCTCTAGTGCCTTTTTATCATCAGGAATAATCCCATAATCGGTAATGTCAACGGGTAGGTGGGCAAGCAATGCCCGTGTTCCTGTCCGGTTAGATTCGTAGATTTGTCCACAAGACAAAGATTCACCGGCTTCTTTTAATTCATCGCCGGTGGCCATTAAACCCACTTTAAGAGGGCGATTCACCAAAACTTGGTGGATCCCCATGGATGCAAGCAATACCAGATGGCTTGCAGCTAAGAGGGTACCTTTAGGGATCACCGAGGTGTTCGCGCGAATATCACTGCCTGCGCGACGAATATTTTCACCCACCAAGGCGGGTTTGTTAACGGTGATAGTGTCGTGGTTTGCAGTGGTATTTTCTTGCATGACCACGCAATCTGCGCCAGCAGGGATAAGGGCACCGGTCATAATTCGCAATGCTGTGCCTTTTTGTAACGTGTCCTCGGCTTTAGGCATGCCGGCAAATTGACTTCCGATAACGGGTAACGGCGTGGACAGATGGGTATCACTGGCATATAAGGCATAGCCGTCCATGGCGGAATTATCCGCTGGCGGCACATCAACAGGAGCCACGATATCTTCTGCCGTAACGTGTCCTAACGCGGCGTCTATCGACAATGTGATAGATTCTGTGACTGGCGTTAAGGAAGCGTAGGCATGCTGCAATGCAGCGTCTAAGGATAGCCAGTTCGAAGCAAAAGTGTTTGTCATGTTGTTGCTTGCTAAGAGAATAAAAAGGAATTATCCCTTATAGGAAAGGGAAAACCAACACTTGCAGGAAATAAACTGACAAGTGTTGGTAGAGGAATAACATTAGGAAATTAGCCGTGCTATTCAAAGTCCATGTTGCTGATCCATACCGTTTGATAGGGTTTTAGTTTTAAAAACCCTGACACATCGTGTAATTCATCCCGGGTGATCAGATCCATCCATTTATCCGTGCCGATTAAGTTAATACTGGATAGTAAAATGGATTGCTCTTCGTTAGTGACATTACTCACACAGAAAATACTTTGCTTACGGTCTAGGCTTTGTCGCCAGTAGCCAAATAAGCTAACGCCTAACTGCAAGGTAAATTGGGTGGCGTTGGGGTGAAACGCTGGCTGAGCTTTACGAATGCGTATTAACTGTGACATCCGGGTAAGCACTTTATGGTGCTGAGAGTAGGGCGAATCAAGCAAGACAGCCAAGGATTCAAAATCCCAACGGTGTCGGTTGATAGAACGATTTTGCCCCGTATTGGCGACTTTTTCGTAATCGTTACTGGTACCCAGCAAACTGTGGATATAAATACCGGGTATGCCTTCCATACCTAGCATAATGGCATGGGCACAGATAAAACGGTCGACCTGCCAGCGATCGGGGCCTGCGGTGGTTCCTTGTAGTGCATCAAACAGGGTAATGTTAATTTCGTACGGCTTTTGTTGGCCATGGGCCGAAGCACGCCATGACACCTTGCCGCCAAAATTCTGCATGGTGTGCACTAATGTGGAAATCTCTTCTTCTTCAAGCAGCCCCTCTGCGGGACGTAAACCAATACCGTCGTGGGAAGCAATGAAGTTAAAGTACGTTGTGCCATTTTGTGCCGGCGGCATGCTCATCATCCAGTTCTTCAGATACGTACAGTCGCCGGTCACCAGTGTATTGACCAGAAGCGGAGGTAACGAAAAGTTATAAATGGCGTGAGCTTCATTTGCATTACCGAAGTAGGTCAGATTCTCCCGGTTAGGGATATTTGTCTCGGTAATAATAATCACACTGGGATCGGCATGCTCTATCATGGTTCTAAGCAAGCGGATCACTTCATGGGTCTGGTCTAAGTTGATACAGGACGTGCCTAATATCTTCCATAAAAACGCCACCGCATCCAGCCTGAATAAGGTGGCACCTTTATCTAAGTAAAGTCGGATAATTTCTACAAAGGCCAGTAACACCTTAGGATTACGGAAATCAAAGTCCACTTGGTCATGGCTAAAGGTACACCACACATGCTCAGTACCGTTAGCGGTTTGAGTTTCCCGCAGTAACGGCGATATGCGAGGTCGGGTTACCATGGATAAATCATTGGTTGGATCAGCGGTGAAGAAAAAATCACTGCCAATGCCTTCACCCTTTTGAAAATTTTCAAACCAAGCACTTCTGGCCGAACAATGATTGATGACCAGATCAAACATGAGCCCGTAATCTTTAGCCAATCGTTCGACGTCGGACCAATCGCCAAGGGACTCATTGACGCTGGAATAGTCGATAACGGAAAAACCGTCATCGGAACTGTAGGGGAAGAAGGGCAAAATATGTACTTTATTGATGGTATTTTTGCAGTAGGTATGCAAAAAACGATCAAGGGTAAACAGTGGTTGCTCGTCGGCGCTGATCACACTGTCACCATAAGTGATCATAATGACATCTTCTTCATCCCAATAGTTACAATGGGCCGTTGGCTGCATGATGTCTTCTTCATCATTCAGCCTCATTGCGGTCATCAGTTTAGACGCTAATTCATCCACCGATATCGTGATGTCTACGTCAGCATAAATGGTTTCTAAATGATGACGAATTTTACCGTGTAATAGGTCCCATTTTTGTGTCATTCTTTACCCTAATAATTCTGCAGTATCAGCTTCGACGGCCTCCAGCAGGCGATCGAGAATATCAGGAACCGCACTTGTTACCCGGTTCCAGCTTGGTATAAAGGGAGTATCCATGGGATTATCCAGGAAACTGGTTCCCGCTTTCATAATGTTACTGGCAAACAGTTCTACCGCTTTTTCTTCATTATGAATATCGAGTGTTAACCCGTTCATTACCGCGTCGTTGTGATAGGTTTCAACGAAATCGAGGGCGATTCGGTAATAAGTGGCTTTTATGGATCTAAACATCTCATTACTGAATGTGAAGCCCTGAGTCGCTAATTTACGGAATAATGCCTTGGTAATATCAATGGACATTTTTGACAGTCCACCTTCATCATTATTAAATGACAAATCTTGATGCTTGTGATCGTAAATGTCGGCGATATCTGCCTGACATAAACGGTTGTGATTATAATTGCGGTGCATTTCTGACAATACGCCAACTTCAAGGCCCCAATCACTTGGAATGCGGATATCGTTTAAGACGTCTCGTCTAAATGAGAACTCACCGGCTAGAGGGTAACGAAAGCTATCCATGAATTCTAAATATTCGTGATCCCCTAAAGTCCGGCGTAATGCACGTAACAAAGGGGTGACCAAGAGTCGAGACACCCGACCATTGATTTTGCCGTTCGCGACCCTAGCATAATACCCCTTACAAAACTCATAGTTAAATTGCGGGTTTGCTACCGGATAGATAAGTTTCGCAAGTAAATCTCGCTTATAGGTCACAATATCGCAATCATGTAAGGCAACGGATTCGGCGCGGTTTGAGGCCAGAATATAGCCCATGCAATACCAGACATTTCGGCCTTTACCCAATTCTTTGGGCGCGAGGTTTAAACTGGCCAATTCATCATCGATGGCTTTTAAGCGCGGACCATCATTCCAAAGCACCCGATGGTGTTGGGGAAGCTTGCCAAAAAAGGACAACGCAGATTTGTATTGGTCTTTATTCGCGCGGTCAAGGCCGATAACAATTTCAGATAAATAGGGAACTTGTGTGAGTTCGTTGACGATTTTTGGTAAGGCTTCCCCTTCAAGTTCAGAATAAAGGGAAGGTAAAATCAGTGCCATGGGTCTTTTTTGCGCAAAACGGAGCAACTCGGCTTCGAGTTCTTCTGTGGGGCGGCGGGATAAATTGTGTAGGGTTGTCACTACACCATTTTGATAAAAATCAGCCATGTGTTCTCCATGTCCTATTGAAAAAGTAATTGGTTCAGCACCTCAGCCCAACCTTCTGGTCCGTGGTGTGTACTGGTATATACATGTTCTTGTTTTTGTATTGTCGGTGGGGGATGGCTAGGCGATGTAATGCGTACCGCTATATCTGCAGCCTCAAGCATTGCTATATCGTTTTTGCCATCACCTAAAGCGATGCTAGTAACTGGGGTTTCGAATTGGCGAATATACTCCTCAACCACCCACCGTAATGCGCTACCTTTATTGCAATCGCCACAAATATGTACAAAGCGTCCGCCTTCTAAAGGGTGCGCCCCGCGATCTTTTACTGCTTTTATAAATGCCTCTTTTCGACTTGCTTCACCTAACCATAATACCGGTTCACCGTACTGACGATTGGCTGCACGGGCGGCATCGGCTTCGTTTAAACCTGTCGCATCGCAAATTGCCTCGATGGACATTTCACTAAAATGGGTAAACTCGCCGCTAAATTCGGCTTTAACTTTTTCTAGTAATTTTAGCCAATACTGCTTATTAGAAGTAAAGGATTTACACCAATAACCGTCTTGCCACACAGTCCCAGCAGGCTTTTTCTTAAAAAAACCATGGGGTATATAAACCGCAGCACCATTTTCGACGATAAAGGGAGTGGTGAGGTTGAGGGTGTTTCTTAACGCTAATAACTCTACGAAGGTTTTGCTGGTGGTAGGTAAAACAGGAATTTGTTTTGCGTGTAACTTTTCTAAAACCGGCGTTGCTGCCTCAAAGCTATAAGTATTATGGTCGAGCAAGGTGCCGTCCATATCGGTAAAAATGATAACTTGCTGCTCTATCATTAGTTTGCCTTGATTAAATTTACAATATTACGCTGCCCATCAAGTTCAAACACTCGATGACATTTGGCAGGTAGAGTGCTAAAAGCATGTTCGGTAAGACGTTGGTAGTGCTGAATAAAACGTAGCACTTCTCCGTCACTCATGATGCCAGCACCAGTATGCCCTTTTTTTATGGCAAGTTTATGTTCTTGCTCACAGCGCCACTGATAAACGCGTTCGAAGGATGGACCTTTTAACATGACCCAAAAATCCATGTAATCAAATAAAGACTGATACTCGGTAGTTAATTGTTGATTAACATAGCGCCGCCAGTGACCATCAGGGTCCTCATTCGCTTCAAGTTGATTGATGGGGGTTTCAAGCGCGTCGGCAGATTCAGGGGGGACGCCCCAGCACCATCCTTCAACAAGGACAACATCCACGGGTGTTGAAATTACTGGCCATTGATCTTGAGGTAACGGGTTATCGGTGGATTTATCGAATCGGGGAAGGGCGACGGCCTGACCGGCAATGAGCGCTTTAAATGTATTGTCTGCTAATTGGGTATCGTGGGTGCCTGGCACACCACGGGTTTTGAGTAGGGGGTGTATCTGATTACTCAATGAGGCGCGTTCTTGCGATGAAAGATAAAAGTCGTCTAACGATAAGGTGACGGCAGTGAGGCCATATTCCGCTGATAAGGCATGAACGAGAAAGTCACACACGGTGGATTTTCCGGAGCCTTGGCAGCCGTTAATACCCACGAAAAAAGGTCCTTTCGCACCACTTTGGTGCGAGGCGATATCTCTGGCGAGTGGTACGAACCATTTTTGTGCAATGTCAGCATAACTTGCTGGTAACTGGTGTTCGGTTAGAAAACCTTTTAAATCCATATTGCTACCTGTTTGACGAGCCATAAGGCTGTTCTGTCTCTAATATTTAACTACAACTATTATGCCAACAACGGTTACGACGTAAGGAAATAGCTTACTTTTTTGTCGCAACAATGACGGCGCGTTGTGGTGCAGGGTAGCCCTCTATAGTTAAAGTGGGGTCGTTTGGATCAAGAAAATCCTGTAATGATTGCGAGGTCATCCACGAGGTAGTACGCTGCTCGTCAATGGTGGTGACACTAATATCTGCCACATGAATATTGATGAAACCAAGGCGACCAAGCCAAACGGTGAGGGCTGCCACACTGGGCAAGAACCACACGTTGCGCATTTGTGCATAACGCTCTCCAGCCATTAATACTGTGCGTTCATCGCCATCAACCACTAAGGTTTCTAACACCAATTCGCCACCTTTACGCAATTGATTCTTTAACTGTTGTAAAAATAGCATAGGATCTTTGCGATGATAGAGCACACCCATTGAAAAAACCGTATCAAATTCATTGCTCTGGGGCATATGCTCAATGCCAAGAGGAAGGAAATGTATTCGCGGATCCGGGTGAAAGTGTTTAATTGCCTGAAATTGAATAAGAAACAATTGTGAAGGGTCAATGCCGAACACGCCGGCAGGGTCGTGGGCAAGCATACGCCACATATGGTATCCACTGCCGCAACCGACGTCCAAAACTTGTCTGTTTTTTAAATCACTAATATGGGGGAGCACCCGATCCCACTTCCAGTCGGAACGCCACTCGGTATCAATATGGATACCATAGAGCCAGAATGGGCCTTTTCGCCATGGCGCAAATTGCTTTAATAAGCCCTCTAGTTGTTTACGTTGGTACTCGGTAAGATCGGTTTCTACACCCACTTGAACTTTATCAGTGAGTGATATAACCGAGGGTTGGACGTGAGGCAATTTTGCTAAAAGGCGACACCATTTAGCCAATTCGCCATGTTGTCCTTGTTGGCGCCAGTGTGCTAATTGCACAGGCAAGGTCTCTATCCATGAGGACAAAGGGCTGCCAATGATTTGGCGGTAACAGTCGTTAAACCACTGTTCGATTACGTCGGGCATGGGGGGTTACCTATTTGGGTCTTTGATGGCCACCATTGAACAGAAGTTATAGCATTTAAACCACATTACCACATCGCTAAAGCCCACGCGTTTTAGTCGGGCCTGGTGGGTGGCAAAAGTGTCGGTAAGCATGACGTTTTCTAACGCTGCCCGTTTTTGACTGACTTCAAGTTCACTGTAGCCGTTGTTTCGTTTAAATTGGTGATGTAAATCGACCAATAAGTGGTTGCCTTGTTCGCTAGGATGTTGAATTTTTTCTGATAACACTAAGATCCCACCGGGATTGAGCCCATCAAAAATTCGTCCTAATAGTGTCTCTCGCTGTTCAGGGGCAATAAATTGCAGGGTGAAATTCATAATGACCATAGACGCATTTTCAATCTTGGTGTCCATCGCCGATTCACAGCGCAGTGCAATGGGGTTGGGCAAATGAAAACTGGCTGTTATCCGCTCACAACGTTCAAGCATGGCTGCGGAATTATCAACGCCAATGATGTTACATTGGGTATGCTGACTGTTTCTTGCTGCCGCTAGGCTTGCGGCGCCTAAAGAACAACCTAAGTCAAAGACATTGCTGTGCGGGGTAATATGGGTTTTGGCGAGTTCACCGATGGTATGCAGTATGGTTTGATATCCAGGAACTGAACGTTGAATCATATCGGGAAAGACATCGGCAACATGTTCATCAAAGCTAAAATCGCTTACTGTATTCATTGGTGAAGCGAAAAGGTTATCGGGCTTTTGCACGGTTAATACCCACTGACATTTTACGAAAGGACGGCAATTTTACTGAAAAGTACATGTTTTTACACACCTACGTCAGAAATTTTGTAATAATACTTGCACTTTATGCTTTGTATCTTGATGTCATTAGTCTAAAGTATAAAATGATTTAAAACAGATTAACTTTTAGTTTGAGCGAAAACAGTATGACTCGTATTTTAGTTGCAGATGATCATCCACTGTTCAGGGAAGCGCTTAGCGCCGCTCTTGAGCCACATTTTAAGGACGCCGAGATTCTTGAGGCTGACAGTTTAGAATCTACATTGAAGGTGCTAGGTGAGACCGATCAAATTGATTTACTGTTATTAGACCTCAACATGCCTGGTGGTGAATATTTTAATGGCTTAATTTCGGTTAAAGATGCTTACCCATCGCTGCCAGTTGCCGTTATCTCAGCCAATGAATCCATTGAAGTGATTGCCCAGGTTATCGGGCTAGGTGCTGAAGGCTTTATTCCAAAATCCACGGCTACCTCGCAAATAGCGCAGGCCATTGTCACGGTAAAAGACGGTGGTACATGGGTTCCCGAATCCATGAAAGACGATCTGGAAAATGTGGATGAGGAAATGACCCTGTTACTCAAACGCTTTAGAGAACTCACCCCAAAACAGATTCAGGTGTTGAGCTATTTACGAGCGGGGCTAATGAACAAACAAATAGCACACGAAATGAACGTCACTGAAGCAACAATAAAAGCGCATATTAGTGCCATTTTGCGTAAGCTGGAAATCAATACTCGCACCCAAGCCGTATTGTTAATGGATAAACTCCAATTTAGTTAATCCGTATGGTGGTTGTTCATCTTGTAAGCGCATAAAAAAAGCCGTCATTGTTGACGGCTTTTTTTGTTAGGTGGTTAAGTTAGTTTAGCGTGTTTACCTTGGCCACTAACTCGTCATTGTCAAAGTCGTCTACATTAATGGTACGTAAACGGCCAGCTTCGGTTTCTTTGAGCAATGCGGCTTCTTCTTCACTGATCCACGCTTGTGCTAAGGCTTCATCCGCTAGCAGATCTAACTGTGTGAAAGAGAGCTTAGCGGCTTTTTTCTCACAGATCCTATCGAAAATAGGTTCGGCAGCGATGACGTTTTCTAACGTCTGCTCTAAGTCACCAAACAGGTTACCTTCTTCCCGCGTGAGATATTGGCCATCGCCGAGTCGAGTGCGCGGCAGGCTAGGGGTTTGCAATAGGTGCGCCACGGTATGTTCGAGAACATCATCGGGCTTTTTACAACGACGTCCGAATGGCAGCACCAGTAGACGCAATGCAAAGCCCATGGCTTTGTTGGGGAAGTTGGATAAGAAGTTATCTAATGCTTCCTCAATATCAAATAAGGTATTTTGCATCGCCCAATGCATCAGCGGCGCATCTTCTTGCAGACGACCTTCTTCGTCAAAGCGTTTTAGTGTGGCGCTGGCAAGAAACAAACCGCTTAATATATCGCCTAAGCGGGCTGAAAGCCGTTCTTTGCGTTTTAGTTCACCACCTAACATACCCATGGAAATATCGGTTAAAAATGCCAAGTTAGCACTGTAGCCTTGAAGCAATTGATAGTAGCGAGCTGTTTCATCATTAAATGGCGTACGATGGAAAAGACCACCGGTCAATGAAAACCAAGCACTACGCACTTTGTTAGCAATGGCAAAACCAATATGGCCAAATACAGCGTTATCAAAGGCGTAAAGTTGCTCGTCTTTATCCTCAAGGGCCGCTGCCTGTATTTCAGCAAGCACGTAAGGGTGACAGCGCATAGCGCCTTGGCCAAAAATCATCATGTTTCGAGTAAGGATATTCGCCCCTTCTACCGTAATGGAAATGGGGGCGCCTTGATAACCACGGCCTAAATAGTTATTTGGCCCAAGCATAATGCCCTTACCGCCGTGGATATCCATGGCGTCGTTGACTACTTGGCGCATTTTTTCGGTTAGATGGTATTTACTGATGGCCGATATAACCGATGGTTTTTCTCCTAAATCGACGCCGACGGTAGAAAAGCGGGTAACCGCATCCATTTGGTAGGCATTACCACCAATGCGGGCAAGCATCTCTTCCACCCCTTCCATTTTACCCACAGGAATACGAAACTGTCGGCGTATTCTGGCATATGCGCCTGTTGCTAGCGCAATAGATTTTGCGCCACCTGCTCCAGTGGAAGGTAGTGTAATGCAGCGACCCACGGACAAGCATTCCATTAACATGCGCCAACCTTTACCCGCCATGCTTGGCCCGCCGATGATGAAATCTAAAGGTACAAACATGTTTTCAGCTTGGATAGGCCCATTTTGAAACGGTGTATTGAGCGGAAAGTGGCGGCGACCAATTTTCATGCCGTCAATATCTCGAGGAATAAGGGCGCAGGTAATGCCAAGTTGTTCTGTGTCACCCAGCAAACCGTCTGGATCGTGCAATTTGAAGGCTAAACCTATTACCGTTGCTACCGGTGCTAGGGTAATGTATCGCTTGTTGAACGTTAAGCGCATACCTAGTACTTCTTCGCCTTCCCATTGTCCTTTGCATACAACGCCAGTATCAGGGATGGCACCAGCGTCTGAACCCGCTTCTGGCCCTGTAAGTGCAAAACAGGGAATTTCTTCACCTTGGGCTAAACGGGGAAGATAGTAATTTTGTTGTTCTTCGGTGCCGTAATGCTGTAGCAATTCGCCTGGCCCTAAGGAATTAGGCACGCCAACGGTACTGGATAATACTGCAGAACAACCGGCTAATTTTTGCAACACCCGAGATTGGGCGTAAGCGGAAAATTCTAACCCGCCATAACGCTTCTTAATGATCATGGCAAAAAATTTGTGCTCTTTTAGGTACGCCCAAATTTCAGGTGATAGATCGGCATCTTTATGATTAATTTGCCATTCATCTACCATTGCACATACACGATCAACCGGTCCGTCTAAAAACGCCTGTTCTTCAGCGGTTAATCGGCCTTTGGGTATGGCGTGAAGTTTTTCCCAATCCGGCTTGCCGGTAAATAGTTCTCCATCCCACCAAACGGTACCTGCATCAATGGCTTCTTGTTCTGTAACTGACATTTCAGGGCTGACTTTTTTATAGAATCGCAGCAGGTGGGTGGTGATGTATTTACGTCGTAATTTGCCGTTTGCCAGGGGAATGGCCACAATAAGAAAGAGACACCAGCTAAGAAGGCCTATTTCACCAAATAAAGTACCAAGTACCATAACGCCGGCTAGCAATGACACGGTACTTGTTAGACTCATACGTTTATATGCGGCTACACAAGCAGCAACAACGAAAATGAGGAACCAGGCTAATTCACCCATACATCACTCCTGAACAGTATTAAAATATTTAAGGTAGACCTATTGAGGTCAGACCAGAATAAGTTTAACGCTAAATGCTCGTTAACAAAAGGTCAATAAACCAATTACTGGAATTTACATTAATTACAACCTGTGTCTTGGCCTGAAAACACCAAGTACCACAGGTTGAAAGGATAGAATTATAAGGTAACGTAGGAAGAAAGCTGTATATCACCTTGTTCAGAATCGTCTTTAAATTGTTGTAGACGAACCAAGGTATATGACAAAGAAGGGGCAAACCAAGCGTAGGTTTGGCGGGTGTTATTGTCTCTAATCAGTTTAACCTTAATGGCATCAACGTTGCCGTAGGGTAAGGCTAGGTTTTCTTTACCCACAATTTCAATCCCGTAGTGTTTAAACTCGCCACGATAGTTAACAAAGTTGTAAGCTAACTTAGTTTCACCGTTTGCAAGTCGATGGGCAAGGTCGAGTCTGTACAGTTGATTATCTGTTTCACCATTCCATGGCAGATCGGCGGCGTCGGCCACCTCAATTCGTTTTTCAGGTTCGCTTACAAACTTTAATTCAAGTTGTTTATCTGGGCCTGTTCCCGTGCGCTTATAATAGTAAGTGTCAGGTACGATGGCCCCGTTTTTTACATGGAAGATAGAATGTTCGAAGCGTTCGTCAGAAAGAAAGAATTTAGACACTTCAGAGGAATAGGTGAGGGAATACTGAGACACAGAAAGGGGCTCTAATCGAATTTTTACCGTTCCCACATCATCATCCCATTTAAATGCGGTATACGTTGCTTCGAAGGGTGTAAGAAGCAACGAATCATCGACATTTTGTGCTGCGGTTTGCCCTGAGAGCAAAATAAGAACAGCAAATACAAGGTGTTGCAATTTACTCGTTCGCATAACCTTGGGGCGGTAGAATTTTATCATCTAGAACTGCCTTATTTTCTTTCATAGATAGACGTCCCGCCGTAAACCATTTTAGTACAAGAGGATAAATACGACGTTCTTGCTCCTGCACGCGGGAAGCGAGATCATCCGCATTGTCATCTTCAAATACCGGTACACGACTTTGAATAATAACAGGGCCACCGTCTAATTCGGGAGTGACGAAATGTACGCTGACACCGTGTTCTTTGTCGCCATTATCGATGGCACGTTGATGGGTATGTAACCCTTTGTACTTTGGCAACAAAGATGGGTGAATGTTCAATAATTTACCCAAATAATGTTGAACAAATTCAGGCGTTAATATACGCATAAAGCCGGCAAGTACCACACCATCCGGCTGATAACTATCAATGAGCTTGAGCAATTCGTTGTCGTACTGTTCGCGGGTAGGGTAGGCTTTATGATCGAGGCAGACAGCTTCGATATTAGCCTCCTGAGCCCGCGTTAAGCCATACGCGCCGGGGCGATTGGCGATAACGGCGACAATCTCAGCATCTAATTGACCTGCCTCTATGCTGTCTATCATGGCTTGCAGGTTTGAGCCATTGCCTGATATGAGTACGCACAGGCGACGTCTGCTGTTTACCATTATACGATTTCTACCTGCTCGCCATTACCACGTTCTTCTATGTGTCCTAGCACCCAAGCGTTTTCACCTTGTTGTTGTAAGGTGGTCAAGGTGGCGTCTACGTCTTGTTCATCTACCACTAAGATGAGGCCTACACCGCAGTTAAACGTCCGATACATTTCGTGTTTTTCTACGTTGCCGTTTTCTTGTAGCCAATTAAATACAACGGGCCATTGCCAGCTTTTCTCGTCAACCACGACCTTGGCATCGTCAGGCAGTACACGGGGAATGTTTTCCCAAAAACCACCGCCGGTGATATGTGAAATGGCAGCGACTTTTACGTTTTCTAGCAAGGCGAGAACGGATTTGACGTAAATGCGAGTAGGGGCAAGTAAATGATCAATAAGAGGTTTACCGTCTAAATCCGAATTCACATCTGCGTTACTGACTTCTAGGATTTTTCTGACTAAAGAGTAACCGTTTGAATGTGGGCCGGATGAACCTAGGGCAATGATTTTTTGTCCAGGTTTGACACCAGAGCCATCGATAACTTCACTGGCTTCCACTACACCAACACAAAATCCAGCAATATCGTAATCACCATCGTGGTACATGCCCGGCATTTCAGCTGTTTCACCACCAATGAGTGCACAGCCAGCTAATTCACAACCTGCACCTATACCAGTGACGACATCTGCGGCTACATCGACGTCAAGTTTGCCAGTGGCATAGTAGTCTAAAAAGAACAACGGCTCTGCGCCCTGTACAATCAAATCGTTTACGCACATAGCAACAAGGTCAATGCCCACAGAGTCGTGGCGATTGGCATCCATGGCCACACGCAATTTGGTGCCCACGCCGTCAGTACCAGAAACAAGCAACGGTTTTTTGTACTTAGTCGGCAATTCACACAATGCGCCAAATCCGCCGAGTCCGCCTTTTACCTCGGGACGCGTGGTTTTTTTCGTTACCGACTTGATTCGTTCAACAAGTTGATTACCAGCATCGATATCGACGCCCGCGTCTTTGTAACTCAGAGATTGATTATTTTCGCTCACAATTTGGCCCTGGTGCAGTGTATGGAAAAACGCGGATTCTACCAGTAACTTCAATGAAGTCCAACGTGGAATCAACCCATTGCGCTATTTGGTGTTCATAACAAAGCAAAGTTTTCTACAAATGTAGATGCAAAATATTATCAGATAACAGACAATAGCAAACAATAAGATAGGTTTTTGATTTGTCGGAGTCTTGTCACATCTTCATGGGTTTTTCTAATCTTTTCGGTATATCGCGGGTGTTGGTGCTTGGTTTGTTGCTCATGGGGTCGGTGAGTATCAGTCAGGCAGGAACAGTGGTTTCTGTCAGTCAGGGCAGGGTAGAGGTTCAAGATCAATCTCAAAAAACCCAACGTTCTGCTGCTCAACAAGCTTTAAAACAGGTCATGATTAAACTGTCCGGCCAGCGTGAAATTGTCACCAATGCTGTGGTGAAAAGTGCGATCCGTAATCCGCAACAATATATGCGTTCTTATCGTTTCGAGTATGACAACAGCACATTGTATTATATCGCGGAGTTTGATTTCCAAGCACTCTCTGCAATGATTCAACAAGAGGCCTTACCTTTATGGGGGCAACGTAGACCGGATACGGTGATGTGGTTGGCCATCGAAGATGAAAACGGCGATAAAGCCATTCTTGATGACGGCAGTTCTTCTGAGATAGCGGCGCAACTTAGAGCCTTGTCACAGGAACGTGCAGTGCCCCTTGTGTTTCCTTTAATGGACTTTACCGACTCCACGTCGATTTCTATTTACGATGTATGGGGGCGCTTTGCCCAGAACTTGTCTGCCGCTTCCCAGCGCTATACCCCTGATTACATTGTCGGCGCACGGTTATTTGCGGTCAAAGATTCCGCTGTTCCTGAGCTAAATAATGAACAACAAACTCAGCAGCAAGCGGCGAATATGCGTTTTGAAAAACACCGTCCGGCATTGGCCAACCAAGGTGTTGAAGGTCTCAGTGAGTTTTTAGTGGATGATCTTGTAGAAGAAACCCATTCACCGGCGTTCTCAGAGGACGAATTTGAGCAAATGTCCAACCAAAAACGTGGGGCCTATGAATTAGACTGGGTGGTGATTTCTCAAGGCAACATAGAATTTGGGACCTTATACGGGGATGATCAGTTGTCCTTGGCGAGTTTGTTTTTTGAAGAATATGCCGATTTTCTGGGGCAGCATTTTGCCATTGTGCCATCAGATAAAGATCAAGCCACCACGGACATTGTTATTTCAGTGGCTAACCTTGATTCTCTGAAAAAATACGTTCATGTAGAAAAATATTTGGCTGACATGAGTATGGTTCGCGCCGTGACTCTGGTTAAACAGGAAGGCTCGGTGGCAAGTTTTTCTTTGGCATTATTAGCCGATACGCAGGATTTTTATAATCTTGTCGCCCTTGATGCGAGGTTAAAACCGGTTGTCGATAGAACAGGTCAACCGGTAGAAGGCTTTAATTTCTACTGGAATGAGTAAGGCAACATGCAGCTACCTTTGCCCGTAACATTGCCCACTGATGAAACTTTTGACAGTTTTATTTATGGCGATAATGGGGCAGTGGTCAATTTACTTATTAGCTTATCCGAGCAAGGGGCCCAATGGCGAAACGCCACGGCGTTAAGTGCGCTAAGTAAAAGTCGGTTGCCCGGCGTTGCCATCACCGGCGGTGCGGGACGGGGAAAAAGTCATCTGCTGTATGCGTTTTGTCACCAATTAGCGAATAAAAATATTCGTCATATCTACTTGAATATGGAGAACATACCGGCGTGGTCTCCTGCGATCCTCGATGGCTTAGAATGTTTGCCTTTTATTTGTCTTGATAACATTCATGTTATCGCTGGGCATCGGGAGTGGGAAGAAGCGGTTTTTCACTTTATTAATCGCATCGTCGATAATCAAGGGGCGATGCTGCTGTGGACGTCACAATTCGGTGCACACCATCCAGCATTTTTACTGCCTGATTTACGCTCACGATTAAGTTGGGGCATGACGTTTCAGCTTCATCCTCTTGATGAAAACGCCAAAACACAGGTGTTAAAAAATCGTGCCGCACAGCGAGGGTTAAAGTTCTCAGAGCAGGCAATTCAGTTTTTGCTTCACCACAGTGATCGGGATCTCCCTGCATTATTATCGTTACTTGACCGGTTAGACACCCGTTCATTACAAGAGCAAAAAAAGCTCTCGGTGGGTATGGTCAAACGGGAACTCGGTTTTGACGTACCTAAAACCGCGGGGGTTGACGAGCCCAAAAGCTAGCTTTTTGCAACGATAGCGAGCTAGTTATTCTCTTCTTTCCCTTCAAAAGCCGCTTTTTCTTCTGCCATGACTTGCTTGAGCTTTTTCAATCCCAGCCCCAGTTCGCGGCCACGAAGACGGGCATAAACACAACAACCGGTAAACATGGTGGTGCAAAGTAGCAGTTCGATAATGGCATATACCCGCTCTGCAGGGACGGCATAAGCTACGGTAAACCCGTGGATAACGTAAAACAGGATGACAAAGTTTGCCCAAGCATGGGTATAGGGTTTTCCTGCCACCAGTCCTCGTAAGGGCAGCACCAAGGGTAAGATATACACCAAAGCAACAAAAAGCGTAGAGTATATGCGCGCTTCGACGAGTACAAACTGCCACACGGTGATCCAACCAAGCAACAATAAGTAACTGATAAGGGCAACCCAGCGATATAGTCGGGTTTTGGGCATCATGGGGGTCATAATTACCTGCTGTTTAATTGTTTGGTTAAGCGGGCCAGACGGCTTCCTTGAGCTTGTGCCAGTGTGAGTTCATCTTTGGTTAATACCGATGGTGAATGACCGGCGACATGGGTGGCACCGTAAGGCGAGCCTCCGGATGTGGTGTCGTGTAAAGCCGGCTCTGAGTAAGGTAAACCGCACAATATCATGCCATGGTGAATAAGCGGTATCATCATGGTCAAGAGTGTTGTTTCTTGTCCTCCATGCTGGCTACTACTGGATGTGAACACACATCCAGGCTTGTCGATAAGGGCACCTTTAAGCCACCCTTGACTTGTGCTGTCAATAAAATGCTTTAAAGGTGCGGCCATATTACCAAACCGCGTGGGGCTACCGAGAGCTAGGGCCGCACATTCGGTGAGATCGTTATGGGTAACGTAGGGGGCACCTTCTTGGGGTACAGCTGCCTGAGTCGATAAATACTCTGGGATCGGTGGAACGGTGCGTATTACCGCTTCAAGCCCCTCTTTTTCAATACCTTTGGCAATATTCATCGCCAGGGATTTTGTGCTTCCATGACGAGAGTAGTAAAGCACCAAAACCTTTAACATGTTATCAATTCCAAAACCGCTTCAGGCGGACGGCCTATACGAGCCTGCTCGCCCACAATGACCACCGGGCGCTCTATTAACTTTGGCACCGACACCATGGCGTCAAGTAAGTCGTTTTCACTTGTTTGTGCGTTGTGTAAGCCTAATTGTTTATATTCGGGCTCTTTTGTTCGCATCATGTCACGGTAAGAGTTTACCCCTAATTGTTTGGCTATTTGTGCAATTTGTTGCCCATCTAACGGCTGTTTGAGGTATTCGATGATTGTCGGTGAGATGCCTTTTTCTTGTAACAATGCCAAAGTCTGACGGCTTTTTGAACATCTGGGGTTATGAAGTAATGTGATAGTTTTCATTGTCACCATTCTGTTTGTAGTATAGTTCAACTGTCTTCAATTCTAACAAGGAAGAGGCCCAATTACCTATGACTAAACAGAAAAATAAACAGGGTAGGTTAGCCCATCGATTTGGTTGGTTCTTGTTCGCTGTGCTGTCAGTTGGGGCAGGGGTGTTGAGTTATACCTTGCTTAAGCCCGATGCTTATACCCTGCAAGGCAACAAGGTCAATTGGCGTAATGATCACCAGCAATGGCGCATTATCAATTTTTTTGCACCTTGGTGTGCACCTTGTTTAAGAGAAATTCCCGCGTTAAACAAACTGGCGACGCAGTTAGACGACAAGGTAAAAATATATGGTGTAAGTTTTGACCCTAAAACCCCTGGCGAACTCAACACACTAGTTAATACATTGAATATACACTTTGATGTGATTGTGGTGAATGACGACACCAAATTCCCAATGCCCTATCCAGCATATTTGCCTGCCACTTACTTGATTTCGCCACAAGGCGAAGTTAAAGCCAGTTTATATGGAGAGCAAGGCGAAAAAAGTATTGAACAGGCGCTTGCCAAACACGGGATCTAAGCCTGTTTGCTCGTCGTATCTGCTTTAAAGTTAAAGGCGTTTTAAGCGGTCTTCTTCTTCTCTTAATTGACGTATTCGTGCGCGGATCCGTTGTTTTTCTAAATAATTGTCTTCTGTAAAATTATACGCAAATTGCAACTCGTCGATGGCACGTTGATAGACGCCGTTTAATACCAGTACTTCCGCCTTGCTTTGATGCATACCCTTAAAATTCTGACTGTTTTTGTAGGCGTCAGTGAGTAATTGATAGGCTAATTCATATTGTGGATGCACTAATAAAAAGTCTTTTAATATGCTGATAGCTTCATCATTTCTGTCTGCATAAATAAGGGCGTTTGCCTGATTAAGGGCAAGCACCTGATTTCGTGGTGTATGAGCTAAAAGCGGCGTAATGCGGTCTATTGCTTGATCATACTGACCTGTGGCAATGGAGATATCCGTCGCAGCATCCACGTAGAAAAGGTTTTCTGGCGCCTTGGCGAGCAACTGATTGATGATATTTTGCGCTTGGGACAGTTTTTCATTTCTAAAATAAGCCAGCGCTAAACCGTACAGGGCTGCGTCTTTCAGTGCATAATTTTTTTTCTCTACAGCGGCTTTGAAATAGTCCAAACTGTACTTTTTGTTTAGGGTATATCGAGCCATTACGCGGGCTCTGGCAAGTTGGAATGATAAACTAGGTTTAAGATTGACCGTTGGAAAATCGGCAATGCGCGCCCGTGCTTCAGCCACACGATTTTCGGTTAATGGGTGAGTCAGCAGTATTTCAGGTGGCTGAGATACCATACGATATTGTTCAGCCAATGTTGAAAAGAAACTCGCGGCCCCTCTAGGATCAAACCCTGCTCGGGCGAGAATAGAGATACCAATGCGGTCGGCTTCTTGTTCGTTGGAACGGGTGTAATCGATTTGCATTTGAGCAGAGGTGGCTTGGCCTGCTGAAATGGCCGCCATGCCCGCTTGTGGGTCTGCCATGGCCAATAAAACCCCGCCAATAATACTTGCAAGGGCGATAGGGGCTGCACGTTGTTGCGCTTGCATGGAACGGGCTAGGTGACGCTGGGTAACGTGGGAAATCTCATGGGCCAGCACCGAAGCCAGTTCGCTTTCTGTTTTTGCGTTATGAATTAAGCCTGTATGTACACCAATGTGGCCACCAAAAAATGCAAAGGCATTAATTGCGTTGTTATTGACCCAAAAAAATTGAAATGGAAATTTGGCATTATCGGCTTGTACCACTAGCCGGTTACCTAAATCTTGTAGATACTCATCAAGCACAGGATCTCTGACAAGAGGGGCTTGACCGCGCATTTGGCGCATGACCGCATCACCAATAAGCATTTCTTTATCTAACGATAAGGTGTCTGAAGCCACCACGCCGATTTCGGGCAGGGCGTTTTTGTCGCTAAAGCTGCTTTCTTGTGCGATAGCAGAAAAGCTCATCGCGAGCAGGAGCAAACCAAGTTTTAAACTAATACGCGCTATATATCTCATGAAGCCTTACATGTTCGAGTACAACCAATGCGTTGACACTTAGAGTAGTAATCTATTGCTAAGTTTCATTTTTATGTCGTGCCAATGAATCATTGTGCCGCACATTTCAGTAGGATAATACTATGCTTCAGTCATAATACAAAGAATGTCGCATAAAGGTGTAAAATTCTGTTTGTTGGTATGTATTATAAGCGGCAATACAATTGGTTATATGAGATGATTTCACCTATGATGCCTAACTTTCACGAGCACACAAAGCAGAAAATATGAGTTTATTCAATGTATTCGGTCGATGGTATCGCCGAAAATTTTCTGATCCTGACGCAGCAATGCTGCTTATTCTTATCCTATTGACCGCAGCGGTACTGGTTTTTTGGGGTGGCCTTATCATGCCTGTTATGGTGGCGGCTGTGATCGCCTACCTTTTGGACTGGCCAGTCAATCGTTTAGTCAATATCGGGGTAGGGCGCACATTTGCCTGCAGTATTGTGATGTTGGTGTTCACCGCAATCACCATACTCTTGTTGGTAGGTTTGTTACCTACGGTAAGCCGGCAAAGTGTTAATCTGATTCAAGAAACGCCCTTGATATGGCAAAACGCGCAAGATTGGATATTGCGGTTACCTGATAAATACCCTGATTACGTTCAGGTATATCAAATTCAACAAATGATGGAAGGGTTAAACGATCATCTTGTGGAAATTGGGCAACATCTAATCTCTGCTTCATTTAGTTCAATTGGTAACGTAGCGGCCATATTAGTGTATATGATCTTAGTGCCGTTAATGGTCTTTTTTATGTTAAAAGACAAACACTTCTTTTTAGATAATATCTCGTTTTTATTACCTCAAGAACGCCGTTTAATTACCCAGGTTGGCCATGAGATGAATACCCAGATCGCCAACTATATACGCGGTAAGGTGATCGAAATTATCATCGTGGGGGCGGTCTCTTGTATCACCTTTGTGTTGATGGATTTACGCTATGCCATCTTGTTAGGGGTATTAGTGGGATTATCGGTGTTAATTCCGTACATCGGTGCTGCTGTGGTCACCATTCCGGTGGCGGTAGTTGCTCTGTTCCAATGGGGAGTATCTCCTGAATTTTGGTATCTGATGGTGGCCTACGGCATCATTCAAGCGTTAGATGGCAATTTACTCGTGCCGCTTTTATTTTCTGAAGCGGTAAGCTTGCATCCACTTTATATTATTATTGCGGTGTTGTTTTTCGGTGGCTTGTGGGGCTTTTGGGGCGTGTTCTTTGCCATTCCGCTGGCAACCTTAGTGAAGGCCGTTATCACCGCTTGGTCTGGTAGCCCGGGTGATATTTATACCGATGAGATGAATACCAAATAACGGGTAAACCCAGCCCTTATTTATCGGGCTGGGGTCATCTAATGCTAGCTATTTAGGTAATCTAACACCACTTGATGATGCTCTTTGGTTTTGAATTTATCAAAAACTTTAGCAATCACGCCGTTTTCATCAACAAGAAAACTAATGCGGTGAATTCCGTCGTATTCCCGGCCCATAAATTTCTTAAGCCCCCAAACGCCAAAAGCCTCGGCAACGCTATGGTCCTCATCGGATAACAGGGTGAAATTTAACTGCTCTTTTTCAATAAATTTGGGTAACCGTTTTACCGGATCAGGACTCACACCTAAAACAGTGACATTATGTTCAGCTAGAGCGTCTTTATGATCCCGCAGTTGTTGTGCCTGAACGGTACAACCTGGCGTCATGGCTTTAGGGTAAAAATACATAAGCACCTTTTTGCCCTTGAAATCGGCCAAGGCTAGGTTGTTATTGTTTTCATCTGGAAGTGAAAAGGCTGGGGCTTTACCTCCCGCGGCTAGGGTATTCATAAATCTCCTTTATGTTTGTCTGTTACCTTTCCGGTAAGCTGCAACGAGGTGAATAACTGGTCAAGTGATGCTTTCATTTCTTCGACATTAACATCATCGGGAACAGAGACCACAAACTTACTGCTTACCATCGGTTGTCTGAGTTCGGCGTCTGCAAAAGTACTTTGTCTAAAAGCACTAATAGAGATTTGCCGCTCGGCAAAGAAGGTGGTGACAGTTTGCAAAAGTCCTGGGTTATCGGCACCTTGAAATTCCACATCGTACAAATGATCTAAATTTTGTTTTTCATGATGACTCGTACGTTTAATCATAGCCAGCAAGCCTAATTGCTGACATTTAGGCGGAATGGTAAGTTCCGCTCTTGTCACCGCTTGGTGGCTGCCTTCGATGATCATGGTTAAAGAAAATTCACGACCATAAATAGCTTGTCGGCTATCAAGGATATTACACTGGGCTTCTGATACTGCACCGGCGATTTCACTTAGGATACCTTTTTGGTCAGTACCTAAAATATTGACGATCAATTGATGTCTCATGGCTGTCTGGTCTTGGAAAACACAGACGAATGGTATCACGAAGCTTTTTTTTTTGGCCACTGTTAGTCTCGGACAATGCAAATATTCACAAAAAGCATGGCGCGATGCTTGTTTTTGCTTGTTTACCTCATTAACATGTGCGCTCACAAAAGCAGGAGAGATTATGTTTAAAGGCAGTTACGTCGCACTTGTTACACCGATGAAAGCGTCTGGTGAGATTGATTACTCTGCACTGGAGAAGTTGGTGGCGTTTCATATCGACCAAGGTACACATGGTATTGTTGCCGTGGGGACCACCGGTGAGTCAGCAACACTGCCTTTTGAAGAACATATTCAAGTTGTGAAACAGACGGTGGCATTTGCCAACGGTAAAATCCCTGTGATTGCCGGTAGTGGTGCCAATGCTACCGATGAAGCCATTTTTCTGAGTAAACAGATGGCCGGTTTGGGGATCGACGGTTTTTTAAGCGTTGTGCCTTATTACAATAAACCTCAGCAACGAGGGATGGTTGCCCATTTTAATGCGGTAGCCGATGCCACCGATTTGCCGGTTTTACTGTACAATGTACCGGGTCGCACCGTGGCCGATATGTTGCCAGAGACCGTTGCGCAATTAGCCTCACACAGCAATATCGTCGGTTTAAAAGATGCCACCGGTGATCTTCAACGCCTCAAAGAGACGCAAGCCGTGGTCCCTTCTGACTTTGTCTTGCTTAGTGGTGATGATGGCAGCAGTGCTGAATTTCTCTGTGCTGGAGGGGATGGTGTTATCTCGGTAACGGCGAACGTTGTTCCTAACGCAATTTCTCGTATGTGTGTGGCGGCTTTTGACGGTAATTTTGAACAATGTCGTCAAATAAATTCATCCATTGCGACCCTTCATGACGGCATGTTTATTGAGCCAAACCCGGTAATGCCGAAGTGGGCTTTGTATAAAATGGGCCTGATGGAAAGCGCAGAATTACGATTACCTATGGTTTTACCGGAACTTGCGAGCCAAAAACAACTCGAAGAACTATTAGAAAAACACGCATTGATTTCTGGTTAATAAGGAACCTTATGAAAAACATACTGGCTTTGTTCAGTGGTCTTACCATTTTGACCCTGGCAGGTTGTTCTAGCCAACAGGATTATAAAACGGCTTCAGGCAATTATGATTACCTAGAAGCAAGTGAGCAGGCATCACTGAAAGTGCCAGGTGAACTAGATAAACCTGACTTTTCCCAAGAATTTTCATTACCTCAGGTTGACGAAAACGTAGAAGATGAACCGGTAGGGAAATCCCTGTCTGTGCAGTCTCCAGCATTGGTTTTACCTTTGGTAAGCGGCTCTCATATAGAAGAAGGCAAAAAGGACGCCACGGTTTGGTTTGACCAAGTGGATGACAGCCAACCTCTTGCTACGACGATTTGGAATAACATTCGCAATTATTTGGATGAAAATAATATTGGCGTAGCTTCCTTCGATGAAGCTAACAACCGGTTAGTGACCGAATGGGTCGCCGAGAAGCAGGAAGACGAATCTAGCTGGTATACCTCTTGGTATAAATGGGCAGAAGAAGATAAAATAGAAATTGCTAGACGCTTTGTGTTCACCCTAGATGTAAAACCTCATGGGCGTACGGCTGCATTGCATGCGCAATTACAAGATTACAAAACTATCGTCAATGGTGACAGCACTGTTACTGAGGTTGATGATATTACAGAACGCCGAGAAGAGGTTGAAATCCTCAACGAGGTTATTGCCTATTATGACTATCAATTAAAACTGCATCAAACCAAACGTATTGCGCAAATCAGACGTGGTTTAAATATCGAATTAGGTTTTGATGATCAAGGTGAGCCAGCTTATGTGGTTGACGCTCAGTATGATATCGCTTGGCCACGTTTGCTACTGGTACTGCGTAAACTAGGCTTTGATGTGAAAGACCTTGATAAGTCGACTGGATTGTTGTTTGTGAATTACAATGGCGGTGACGACGGTTGGTGGAATAATTTCTTTAGCAGCGATGATGAGTTGTTAGAAGAAGGTAACTACCGATTAAAGGTCGCGGCAGCGGGTAGTAATCGAACCACGATCACATTTATGAATGATGAAAGTGAACCCTTTGAACCTAAACAGGTAGCTGATATGTATGACCAATTTTCTCAGGTCATGTCTGAAGATAACCTGGATATCTAATTTTTCTTGAGAGTAATGATGGAAAAGCGCGAAGAACTTTATCGTGGTAAGGCTAAAACAGTTTATTTGACTGATGATGCTGACAAATTGATTCTTGAATTTAGAAATGACACGTCAGCTTTTGATGGCGAAAAAATTGAACAGTTGGATCGCAAAGGCGAGGTAAACAACAAGTTTAATCATTTCATCATGAACAAACTGGAAGAGGCCGGGATTGCCACCCAGGTAGAGTCGTTACTTTCAGATAACGATTCGCTAGTGAAAAAGCTGGATATGATCCCAGTCGAATGTGTTGTACGTAATATTGCAGCGGGTTCACTGGTACGTCGTTTAGGTGTTGAAGAAGGTTTAACGCTAGATCCGCCATTGTTCGAGTTCTTTTTGAAAAACGATGCCTTACACGACCCTATGGTCAATGATCATCATATCGTGTGTTTTGGATGGGCCACCGAAGCTCAAATTGCAGAAATGAAGCGTCTTACCTTTGCAGTAAATACTGTGCTTAAAGCGATGTTTGATGAAGCCGGCATGCTGTTGGTTGATTATAAACTGGAGTTTGGCCTCGATAAGCAAGGCAATATTGTTTTAGGCGATGAGTTTACACCTGATGGTTGTCGTTTATGGGATAAAGAAACCCGCAAGAAAATGGACAAAGACCGCTTCCGCCAAGGGCTTGGCTCTGTGGTTGAAACCTACATTGAAGTGGCAGACCGATTAGGTTTGAAACTGTAAAGAATGAAAAAAGCACCTCAGGGTGCTTTTTTTTCGTCTTTCGTTTAGTATTTTGAAATTAATCGATGCTTCGTAAGGTCATGTACCGTAGAGATTTCTTAGGAGTTGGCATGGCCATATCGACGACACTTTATATTGTATTTGCAATGATCGCCTTTGCGGCAAACTCATTGTTATGCCGAATGGCGTTGGCTGAAGGCCTTATCGACCCCACATCATTTACCTTTATTCGTTTAGCCAGCGGTGCCTTTACTCTCAGTATTTTGCTACTTGTTAGAAAGAAGAACGTATTAAGCGCTGGTTCTTGGTCGGGCGCGATAGCGTTATTTATCTACGCTGCCGGATTTTCCTATGCCTACGTAAGTATGAGTACCGGCACCGGGGCACTGTTATTGTTTGGCGCAGTGCAACTAACGATGTTGCTGTGGGGGTTCTACAAAGGTGAGACCTTTACCTTGGTACAATGCAGCGGTTTTATTGTTGCCCTTGGCGGGTTAGTTATTTTGCTTCTGCCCGGCTTGTCGTCGCCACCGTTGCTTGCGGCGTCAATAATGATTTTGGCCGGTATTGGCTGGGGCGCCTATTCTATTATGGGGAAGGGAGTATCTTCGCCGCTTGCTATGACCGGTGGTAACTTTGTGAAAGCCACTCCCATCGCGGCTATTTTGTTTTTATTGATGGTCGATGATACACAGATTGGAGTGAATGGGGCGCTGTTAGCCTTGGCCTCTGGGGCAATGGCATCAGGATTAGGCTATGCACTTTGGTATCATGTACTGCCGCTTTTAAAATCCACCAATGCCGCCACTATACAGTTATCTGTACCGGTTATTGCAACCGTCATGGGCTGGCTATTTTTAGGTGAGCAAATTAGTACCCGTATACTTCTTGCCAGTGTGGCCATCTTAGGTGGTATTGTGTTGGTGCTGAGAAAGAAACGAGCCGTTTAACGGGGAATATTAATTTTTATATCCGTGGTGGGGTAGCAGCAGCAGGGTAAAATTTCGTCATCATCAATAAAGGCGAGAGGATCGGTGGTGTATTCCACTGTTCCTGATACCAAGTTGGTTCGACAAGCACCACAAAACCCATCTCGACAATGGTAGTGACAATCGATGCCAGACGCTTCTAGAGACTCCAGCAGTGTTTTGTCAACGTGAGAATCAATACACGCCACATTGATAATATCAATGCGGCGTGTTTTATCGTTTTTGCCCATTCGGCTAAGCTAAATTATAACTCGAAGTCAGCGAAATCACCTTCACCAACAGCTGAATCAATTTGACCTACAAGGTAAGAGCTGATCTCAGACTCCTGAGGCGCCACCTGTACGTTATCTGAATTAAGGTAGTTGTTCATCCAGGGTAATGGATTGCTTTTTACATCGAAGGGGCTATCGAAGCCGATGGCACTCATACGTTGATTCGCAATGAACTCAACGTACTGACAAAGAATTTCTTTATTCATACCAATCATTGAGCCGTTTTGGAACAAATAGTCCGCCCATTCTTTTTCTTGTTCTACCGCATTAATGAAAATCTGTCGTGCTTCTTCATGACACTCTTTGGCAATGTCTGCCATTTCAGGATCATCTTTACCCTTGGCCCACAAATTGAGTATGTGCTGAGTAGAAGACAAATGCAGGTTTTCATCCCGGGCAATCAAACGAATAATTTTCGCGTTACCTTCCATCAGCTCCCGTTCGGCAAAAGCAAAAGTACAGGCGAAAGAAACGTAAAAACGAATGGCTTCTAAGGCATTTACGGAGTTCATACACAAATACAGTTTTTTCTTTAATACTCGCATATTGATTTCATAGGTCTTACCTTCAACCGTATGCATCCCTTCACCTTGGGTTTGCCAAAGCTGGGTATGAAAAATCAGATCATCGTAGTATTTAGAAATGTCCGCCGCCCGCCGCTTAATTTGATCATTGACCACAATATCTTCAAAAATATTACTGGGATCCGAAAACAAATTACGCAAAATATGGGTGTATGAACGGGAGTGAATGGTTTCAAAAAATGACCAGGTTTCTATCCACGTTTCCAGTTCAGGTAAAGACACAATTGGAAGAAAGGCTATATTAGGGCTACGACCCTGTACCGAATCCAAGAGGGTTTGATACTTGAGGTTAGAAATAAAAATATGCTGTTCTGGTTCGGTGAGCTTCTGAAAATCTACCCGGTCACGGGTGACATCCACTTCTTCCGGACGCCAGAAAAAACTAATTTGCTTTTCTATCAGCTTTTCGAAAATACTGTGTTTCTGCTGGTCATAGCGTGCAACATTAACAGGATTACCGAAAAACATAGGCTCGGTTAACGGATTAACACTTTTCTGGTTAAATGTCGTGTATTTCATAACTGCTGAATCGCTCGATATACGGGTTACGGTAAGAGAGTTAAGACGGGAAAGGCCCGCCTTAAAGCACAATCATATTTTGCAGGCGCCGCCGGCACAGTCGTCGTCATCTTCCAACACAGCGGTTTGTGCGTTTGGTTGAGACTCTTGCACTTGTTTTACCGCCACAGAACTGCTGTCGGTATTGCCATCACGGGTGTTATGGTAATACAGGGTTTTCACCCCCAATTTGTAAGCCGTAAGCAGATCTTTAAGTAACAGCTTCATTGGCACCTTGCCACTTTCGAACTTGCCTGGGTCGTAGCTGGTGTTGGCCGAAATGGTCTGATCAATGAATTTTTGCATAATGCCTACCAGTTGTAGGTAACCATCATTAGACGGAATATCCCACAATAATTCATATTGATCTTTGAGGGTTTCGTATTCAGGCACCACCTGTTTAAGCACGCCATCTTTACTGGATTTAATGCTGATATGACCACGAGGTGGTTCAATACCGTTTGTGGCATTGGATATTTGTGACGACGTTTCTGATGGCATCAGAGCCGATAGGGTAGAGTTACGTAACCCATGGGCTAAAATTTCTTTACGTAGTCCTTCCCAGTCCATCTGCAAGGGTTCATCACATACTTTATCCAGATCCTTTTTATAGGTATCGATAGGAAGCAAACCTTTGGCGTATGTGGTTTCGTTAAATTTAGGACATGCGCCTTTTTCTTTCGCTAAATTAACCGACGCTTTTAGCAAGTGGTATTGCATTGCCTCAAAGGTTTTGTGAATTAGGGAATTGGCACTAAAGTCAGAGTATTTCACGCCATTTTTTGCCAAGTAGTAGGCAAAGTTAATTACGCCAATACCTAAAGTACGTCGGTTCATGGTAGCGTGATACGCCGCTGGAACCGGATAGTCTTGGTAATCTAACAAGCTATCTAACGCGCGCACGGCAAGATCCGACAACTCTTCAAATTCGTCTAATGAATTAATCGCACCTAGGTTAAACGCAGAAAGCGTACAAAGGGCAATTTCCCCATTTTCATCGTTAACGTGTTCTAACGGCTTAGTAGGCAACGCGATTTCAAGACACAAGTTGCTTTGTCTTACCGGCGCTACTGCAGGATCAAAGGGACTATGGGTATTACAGTGATCTACATTCTGTAAATAAATACGTCCTGTTGACGCACGTTCCTGCATAAACAGGCTAAACAATTCCATCGCTTTAATGCGTTTTTTACGAATGCTGTCGTCTTGTTCGTACTGTACGTATAAGCGTTCAAATTTATCTTGATCAGCAAAGAACGCGTCGTATAAACCTGGTACATCAGAAGGGCTAAATAACGTGATGTAATCATCTTTCATCATACGCTGATACATCAGTTTATTAAATTGTACGCCGTAGTCGAGATGACGTACCCGGTTTTCTTCCACACCACGGTTATTTTTCAGTACCAGTAACGATTCAACTTCCATATGCCATAGGGGGTAGAACAAGGTCGCGGCGCCACCACGTACACCACCTTGAGAACAGCTTTTAACTGCCGTTTGGAAGTATTTATAAAAAGGAATACAACCGGTGTGGAAGGCTTCGCCGCCACGAATCGGACTACCTAGGGCTCTGATGCGACCCGCATTCACACCGATACCCGCGCGCTGGCTCACGTATTTTACAATGGCGCTGGCTGTGGCATTGATAGAATCTAAGCTATCACCGGTTTCGATAAGTACGCAGGAGCTAAATTGACGAGTAGGGGTACGTACACCGGCCATGATTGGCGTTGGCAGTGACAACTTAAACGTTGAAGCCGCATCGTAAAAACGACGTATATAGCTAAGGCGAGTGGCTTTGTCGTAGCCGGCAAATAAACAGGCTGCTACCAACACATATAAAAATTGCGCGCTTTCGTATATATCACCGGTAACCCGATTTTGAACCAGGTATTTGCCTTCCAACTGCTTCACGGCAGCATAGCTGAAAGTCATGTCACGCCAGTGATCGATGAATTTGTCCATTTCATTGAATTCTTGTTCAGAGAAATCAGACAACAAGTGTTCATCATATTTACCTGCCGCGACCATCTTTTGCACATGTTCATAAAGCGTGGGAGGCTCGAATTGCCCGTACGCTTTTTTACGTAAATGAAAGATCGCAAGACGGGCAGCAAGATATTGATAATCAGGTGCCTCGGTAGAGATTAAGTCTGCGGCAGACTTAATGAGCGTTTCATGAATTTCACCGGTTTTTATACCGTCATAAAATTGTATTTGTGCTTTGATCTCTACCTGGGAAACAGAAACATTACTGAGTCCTTCTGCTGCCCATGTAATCACTTTGTGGATTTTATCCAAATCAATGACTTCTTTTTCGCCATTGCGTTTGGTGACATACAGGTTGTTATTCATTTGTGTTGGCCGTTAGTTTGTTAGCGCATGAAGCGTGGGATAAAACCCTATTCATCGTTTTTTTGATAGAAAATGCAGCGAAATTTATATTGGTCCAGGGATGATCTCGAAGTAAATTCCGCGATCTCAAAATGAGCGGTGCCGACGTCGTCGCCGTCACCGTGGACACAACACAAGATAGTGAGGTTTGAATCATATTGCAACCCAATATCTGGTGTTTAAATGTACACTTAAACCGACTTCAATTTTAGGTTAGTAACGACTCACCTAGTAAGGGTCGACTAAGCACAGATCAGGCAAATGCAACCGTTTTATTGTTTTTAATATTGGCATTAAAACTTTTTTACTTGCAAATTCTGGTTCGTTCATAAATACGACATGTAGATTAAATGCTGTCCATCGAGCACTACATGTTGTGATTCTAGCCAGGTTTCTGCGTATGAATAATATAATTCACATCTATGTTTTTGTCGGATAAATAGAATTGACGACTGAGGGGATCCATATGCAGTCCAGTAGCATGACGTGCTGCAAGATCGCTGCGATCTGTCATCGCCATTAACTCTGAAGGCTTAATGAAACGTTCGTGCTGATGGGTACCCCGAGGCACCAGTTTTAAAATGTATTCTGCACCCACAATGCCCATCAACCAGGACTTAATATTTCTATTTAATGTAGAAAAGAAAACATGACCACCTGGCTTAACCAATTGTGAACATGCCTGAACGATAGAAGCAGGGTCGGGGACGTGTTCTAACATTTCCATACAGGTGACCACATCAAATGACCCTTCATGGGCTTGGGCATAGTCTTCGGCACTGACACAATGATAATCTACTTCCACAGCGGACTCTAAACTATGGAGTTTCGCAACTTCTAAAGAGGCCTCGGCAAGATCGATACCCGTGACTTTCGCCCCCATTTTAGCCATCGACTCGGTAAGAATACCGCCGCCGCAGCCAACATCGAGTACCTGTTTGTCATATAAGCCATCACAATGTTGTTGCACGAAATCTAAGCGCAGGGGATTGATAAGGTGTAAAGGTTTAAATTCACTTTCAGTATCCCACCATCTAGAGGCGAGGTCACTGAACTTAGTAATTTCGTTATGATCCACATTTGACATTGGCGTTGCTTCTATTTTTTGCTAACCGATAAAACAATGAGATTACGATACATGATATGGCACTAAAATGGGATGTTTCTGCTGTGGGAAAGGTTTGATTGGGCGAAAAATAACCGCTTGGTTACTTGCAAGCCCAAGACACCTTATTAAGCGCTACATTAATTTTTCATCCGGTGATACACTTACAGATTACTTGTACACCCCATAATATAAGAAAGCGATGCTGTGATAGGCTTTTCTTTAAGATCTATTGCAGTGGATACGCTGATAATCTGAATCAAGGGACATAGCAGTTTATGACTGATAACGCTAAAGAAATTCTCCCCGTTAATATAGAGGAAGAACTCAAGAATTCTTATCTCGATTATGCGATGAGCGTTATTGTCGGGCGCGCATTGCCTGACGTAAGAGACGGCCTCAAACCCGTACACCGTCGCGTTTTATTTGCGATGAACGAACTTAAGAATGACTTTAATAAGCCGTATAAAAAATCTGCCCGTGTGGTGGGTGACGTTATCGGTAAATATCATCCTCACGGTGATAGCGCAGTGTACGACACCATCGTACGGATGGCGCAACCGTTCTCTTTGCGTTATATGCTGGTTGATGGCCAAGGGAACTTTGGTTCCGTTGATGGTGATTCAGCCGCTGCCATGCGTTACACCGAAGTTCGTATGGCCAAAATTGCCCACGAGCTGTTGGCTGATTTAGAAAAAGAAACCGTTGATTTTGTTCCTAACTACGACGGTACTGAACATATTCCTGATGTACTGCCTACTAAAGTACCTAACTTATTAGTTAACGGCTCTTCCGGTATTGCAGTAGGTATGGCGACGAACATTCCGCCACATAACCTAACCGAAGTAATTAACGGCTGTATTGCATTAATTGAAGATTCGTCCATTACCATTGACGATCTAATGCAATATATCCCGGGGCCGGATTTTCCTACTGCCGCCATGATCAGCGGACGCAAGGGTATTGATGATGCGTATCGTACCGGACGGGGAAAAATCTACCTACGCGCTAAAGCCGATATCGAAACCGATGCCAATGGTAAAGAAACCATCATCGTTAACGAAATTCCCTATCAGGTAAATAAAGCACGCTTAATTGAAAAGATCGCTGAGCTGGTTAAAGAAAAGCGCATTGAAGGCATTTCTGCACTTCGTGACGAGTCTGACAAAGACGGCATGCGTATTGTCGTAGAAGTTAAGCGAAATGAATCAGCGGAAGTCTTATTGAATCATTTGTATGCCAATACCCAGTTACAAACGGTATTTGGTATCAATATGGTGGCATTGGACAATAATCAGCCTAAGGTATTTAACCTTAAGGAAATGCTCGAAGCCTTTATTCTTCATCGTCGTGAAGTGGTAACCCGACGCACGGTGTTCGAATTACGTAAGGCCCGGGATCGGGCTCATATATTGGAAGGGCTGGCTATCGCGCTCACCAATATCGATCCTATTATTGAATTAATCAAAGCGTCGCCGAGTCCTGCTGAAGCGAAAAAAGGCTTAGTCTCCCAAGGCTGGCAATTAGGCGATGTTGCAGACATGCTCGAAAGAGCGGGTGATGATGCGGCAAGACCAGATTGGCTAACGCCAGAATTTGGTATCAGAGACGGTAAGTATTACCTCACTGAGCAACAAGCCCAAGCAATACTCGACCTTCGTTTGCACAAGCTAACGGGTTTAGAGCACGAAAAAATTCTGGGTGAGTATAAAGAGTTACTCGAAGTTATTGCTGAATTACTGCATATACTGCGTAGCCCAGAGCGCCTTATGGAAGTGATTCGTGAAGAACTAGAAAAAGTTCGTGAAGAATTTGGTGATGAACGTCGCACGGAAATTACCGCAGCTAGCCACGATATTGATATTGAAGATCTTATCGAACAAGAAGATGTGGTAGTCACCTTGTCCCGTGAAGGGTATGTGAAATACCAGAAACTGACTGAATACGAAGCTCAGCGTCGCGGTGGTAAGGGTAAATCGGCCACGCGAATGAAAGATGAAGATATCATCGAGCGTTTATTGGTGGCTAACACCCATGATCATATTTTATGTTTCTCAACCCGTGGTCGCTTGTATTGGTTGAAAGTGTATCAATTACCTTTCGCCAGTCGAAATGCCCGTGGTAAACCCATCGTTAATATTTTGCCGTTACAAGACGACGAGCGGATCACTGCTATCTTGCCTATCAAGGAATTTGAAGAAGGTAAGTTTGTACTGATGGCCACCGCAAACGGTACGGTGAAGAAAACCGATCTTAGCTCTTATTCCAGACCCCGTTCCAACGGTATTATTGCCGTGAACCTTAATGAGGGTGACGAATTAATAGGCGTGGCCATTACCCATGGAGATGACGATATCATGTTGTTCTCCGATGAAGGTAAAGTGGTGCGCTTTAACGAAAAATTGCGAGATTCTGAAACCGGTGAAGTGAAACGGGATCCGGAAACTGGCGAAGAACTAATGGCCTTGCGTCCCATGGGACGTACTGCTACCGGTGTGAGGGGAATACGCTTACAAGATGGACAACGGGTGGTATCGCTTATTGTTCCGCGGGGCGAGGGCGCCATTTTGACGGCCACAGAAAATGGCTATGGTAAACGTACGCCATTAGAAGATTATCCAGCGAAAAGTCGTGCTACCCAAGGCGTGGTTTCTATCAAGGTGTCAGAACGGAACGGTAAAGTAGTTGGTGCCGTACAAGTAGACAGTCATGATGAAATTATGTTGATCAGTGATCAAGGTACCTTGGTACGTACTCGCGTTGATGAAGTTTCAATGGTAGGACGAAATACCCAAGGTGTTCGCCTCATTCGCACTGCTGAAGATGAGAACGTTGTTGGATTGCAACGCATCGAAGAAGTGATAGACGAAGAACTTGAAATACATGAAGACGGGGAAGACACCGTCGAAGCATCAGTAAACGAAGATGCCGCTGCTGATAGCAGTGAAAATGATAAGCCAACGACGGAAGAATAAGTGCGGCGCCTCTTTTTTAAGAGGCGCGTTGATCCTTATTTAACAAGCGGCTTTTGCCGCTTGTTTTGTTTACAGGTATTGAAAGAACATATGAATAAAGTATTTAACTTCAGTGCAGGGCCGGCAATGTTGCCAGCAGAAGTCATGGCGCAGGCACAAAGTGAATTCCTCAATTGGCAAGGTTCAGGTTGCTCAGTGATGGAAGTTAGCCATCGGGGTAAAGCGTTTATCGAAGTTGCGGCTACCGCCGAACAAGATTTACGAGATTTACTCGCTGTGCCCGACAATTATAAGGTGCTGTTTGCCCATGGTGGTGGTCGAGGGCAATTTGCTTCTGTTCCGCTTAATATTTCCAATGCAAACGACACCTCGTTACATCTCGTGACAGGCTCTTGGTCAAAAGGGGCGGTGGCGGAAGCTAGCAAATATAATCAGGCCAAAGTGGTAGGCGAAACCATCGCTAAAGACGGTTTGCAGTTTGTACCTAAACTGACCGCAAACGAGATTGACCCGTCAGCGGCATATTTACATTTTTGTCCTAATGAAACCGTAGATGGCATCGCTTTTGACTGGTTACCCCAAAGTGGCGATGTGCCGTTAGTGTCTGATATGTCATCTTGTATCTTGTCTCAACCGCTGGATGTTAGCCGTCATGGAATAATCTATGCGGGTGCGCAAAAAAATATCGGTCCATCTGGATTGTCGGTACTGATTGTGCGTGATGATCTTATCGGTAAAGCCCGTAAAGAAACGCCTTCTATCTTTAATTATGAACTGATGGCGAAACACGACTCTATGTATAACACGCCACCCACTTTCTCTTGGTACTTAGCCGGCTTGGTATTTAAATGGCTGAAGGCTAATGGTGGACTAGAGGCCATGGCACAACGCAATAAAGAAAAAGCGGCGTTATTATATAGCGCTATCGATAGTAGCGATTTTTATAGCAATCCCGTGCATCCCGAAAACCGTTCTCGTATGAACGTACCTTTCCATTTAGCCGACGATTCACTTAACGCCTTATTTTTAGAGGAATCTTCCCAAGCGGGACTGATGGCCCTTAAAGGTCACCGTTCGGTGGGCGGTATGCGAGCCAGTATTTACAATGCGATGCCCATCGACGGTGTGGTCGCCTTGGTTGATTTTATGCAGCAGTTTGAGAAGAAGCACGGGTAGCAGTCAATGGAACAACTTACATTATCGCCAATTAACCGGGTTAACGGCGAAGTTAACGTCCCGGGGTCAAAAAGTTTGTCAAACCGCGCCTTACTATTAGCGGCATTGGCAGAAGGTGAAACCACCCTAACCAATCTTCTCGATAGCGAAGACATTCACCATATGCTTAACGCATTGGTGAAGCTGGGGGTTAGCTATCAACTTAGTCCCTGCAAAACCCAATGCGTGGTGCAAGGGGTGGGCGGAAAATTCGATAAACAAGACGGGCCAGTAGAATTGTTTTTGGGCAATGCTGGTACGGCTATGCGTCCGTTATGTGCGGTGCTTGCCGCCAGTGATATTGAGGTCACGCTAACGGGTGAACCTCGCATGGAAGAACGGCCCATTGGCGATCTCGTGGATGCCCTCAATCATATTGGCGCAAAGATTACGTATTTAAAAGAAACAGGATTTCCACCACTAAAAATTGAAGGCTGCCCGTTATCAGGCAGTGAGGTTTTTGTTGATGGCAGTGTTTCAAGTCAGTTTTTAACGGCAGTGCTTATGGCCGCCCCGTTATTTGAAACAGATACGTTAATTCGCATAAAAGGCGAATTAGTGTCTAAGCCTTATATTGATATTACTCTAGATACCATGGCCAAATTTGGTATTAACGTGGTGAATAACGATTACGCCAGCTTTGCGGTGAAAGGTAAACAGGTTTACCAGGCACCCGGTACGTTCTTGGTCGAAGGGGATGCGTCTTCGGCGTCCTACTTCCTTGCTGCCGGAGCAATAAAAGGTGGTACCGTTAAAGTAACGGGTATTGGCAGTGAAAGTATTCAAGGGGATATTCGTTTTGCCGATGTATTGGAAGCCATGGGCGCGACGATCACTTGGCATGCGGATGCCATCGAAGTAGAAGGGGCGCCGTTAAAAGGCGTGGATATGGATATGAATCATATCCCTGATGCAGCTATGACCATTGCGACTACGGCGCTGTTCGCAGCAGGTCCAACCTCCATCCGTAATATTTATAACTGGCGCGTTAAAGAAACTGACAGATTGTTCGCCATGGCGACGGAACTTCGCAAGCTAGGTGTGGAAGTGGAAGAAGGCCACGATTACATTACAGTGTGGCCATGTGAGAAGTTAAAACACGCTGCCATTGATACTTATAATGATCACCGTATTGCCATGTGTTTTTCGTTAGTGGCACTGAGCAATACCGCAGTGACAATTAACGATCCAGGTTGTACAGCAAAAACCTTCCCTGATTATTTTTCTCGGTTCGCCACCATCTGCCAATAAACTCGGCTTGTGCACGAGAAAGCGCATTTTACGTCTTAGAAGTGAGGTGCCGACAATACTTTAGTTGGCATTGCTTCTGTAGGAGAGGTGCGTATAATTGCGCGCGATTTATTAACCTTTTTTTAAACTGGAGCAGGCATGCAACCTATCCCTGTCGTCACGGTTGACGGACCAAGTGGAGCGGGCAAAGGAACCCTTAGTAGTTTGCTAGCAGAAAAACTTGGCTGGCATTTCCTTGACAGTGGCGCGATTTATCGTGTTTTAGCTGTAGCGGCGTTACATCATGATTTACCCATCGATGACGAGGCATGTGTTGTGCCCTTGGCCTCTGGTCTTGATGTCAGTTTTGAAACTGAGGGTAATGCGGCACGTATTATCTTGGAAGGCGAGGATGTTACTGACGATATTCGCTCAGAGCAAGTTGCAGCGGCGGCGTCTAAAGTTGCTGCTCTACCTCGGGTAAGAGAAGCCTTGTTGCGTCGCCAGCGAGCTTTTCAGCAACTGCCTGGTTTAGTCGCGGATGGTCGCGATATGGGAACGGTGGTGTTTCCTGATGCGGGTGTAAAGCTATTTCTTACCGCTAGTGCCGAGGCACGGGCCGAGCGACGCTACAGCCAGTTGAAAAACAAAGGTATGGATGTTAATATTGCGCGCCTTTTAACCGATATTAAAGCGCGGGATGATCGTGATGCGAATCGCGCCATAGCGCCATTAGTACCGGCAGAAGATGCGGTAATTATAGATTCTACGCACTTGGATATAACGCAAGTGTTTGATAAAGCGATGGAAATCATCAACGCTAAACTACGTTAGTTCGTAGCGGTTACGCTGACTGTTTCTGTTAAATTGTTATTTGTCGACACAGGATGTGACGATTTTTGTTAGTAACCCCACGTTATCCGGACTGTAATGTGGTTGTCAACTTAAAATTAACTGAACTTATATGACTGAAAATTTTGCACAACTTTTTGAAGAAAGCCTACAGGAATTAGAAACTCGTCCTGGATCCATTGTTAAAGGTACTGTTGTTTCTATCGACAAAGACATCGTTCTTGTTGATGCAGGCTTGAAATCAGAAAGTGCTATACCAGCCGACCAATTCAAAAACGCCGAAGGCGAACTTGAAATCGCTGTTGGCGACTCTGTAGATGTAGCCCTTGATGCAGTAGAAGATGGTTTCGGTGAAACAATCCTGTCTCGTGAAAAAGCGAAGCGTCACGAAGCGTGGGTTGAGCTGGAAAAAGCTTACGAAGATAAAGTCACAATTAAAGGCGTTATCAACGGTAAAGTTAAAGGCGGTTTCACTGTTGAAGTAAACAGTGTACGCGCGTTCTTACCAGGTTCTTTGGTTGATGTACGTCCAGTACGTGACACGACCCACCTGGAAGGCAAAGAGCTTGAGTTCAAAGTAATCAAGTTAGATGCTAAGCGTAACAACGTTGTTGTTTCACGTCGTGCTGTTATCGAAGCAGAAAGCAGTGCCGAGCGCGAAACCTTGCTGGCTAACTTAGAAGAAGGTCACGAAATCAAAGGTATCGTTAAGAACCTGACTGATTACGGTGCTTTCGTAGATCTAGGTGGCGTAGACGGCTTACTGCACATCACTGATATGGCTTGGAAACGTGTTAAGCACCCAAGCGAAATCGTTAATGTTGGTGACGAAATCAACGTTAAAGTGCTGAAGTTCGACAAAGAAAAGCAACGTGTATCTCTGGGTATGAAGCAAATGGGCAACGACCCATGGCACGACATCTCTGGTCGTTACCCTGAAGGTACTAAGATCTCTGGCCAGGTAACTAATCTGACTGACTACGGTTGTTTCGTAGAAATCGAAGATGGTGTTGAAGGTTTGGTTCACGTATCTGAAATGGATTGGACTAACAAAAACATCCACCCATCTAAAGTGGTTAGCTTAGGCGATACTGTTGAAGTAATGGTTCTAGAAATTGACGAAGAACGTCGTCGTATTTCTCTGGGTCTGAAACAGTGCATTGCGAATCCTTGGGAAGAGTTTGCTAAATCTCACGAGAAAGGCGACAAGGTTTCTGGAAAGATCAAGTCTATCACTGACTTTGGTATTTTCATTGGTCTTGACGGTGGCATCGACGGTTTGGTTCACTTATCTGACATCAGCTGGAACAAAACTGGCGAAGATGCAGTTCGTGACTATAAGAAAGGCGACGAAATTTCTGCCGTTGTTCTTCAAGTCGACCCTGAGCGTGAGCGTATCTCTCTTGGCGTTAAGCAAATCGAAGAAGATCCTTTCAACAAGTATCTGACAGATAATAAGAAAGGTGCTATCGTTAACGGTACAGTTACTGCTGTTGACGCCAAAGGCGTTACAGTTAACCTGGCTGAAGAAGTTGAAGGCTATGTTCGTGTTGCAGATTTATCTCGCGACCGTGTAGAAGATGCTTCAGAAGTATTTAGCGTTGGCGAAAGCATCGAAGCGAAATTTATGGGCGTAGACCGTAAAAATCGCACTGTTAACCTGTCTGTTAAAGCGAAAGATCAGGCTGACGAAAAAGAAGCTATCGAGAAAGTTAACCAGCAAGATGACGGCGGCTTCGCAAACGCGATGGCTGAAGCATTTAAAGCTGCGAAAGGCGAATAATTGCTTCTACGGGTGTGAACCTTTGCACCCGTACCCCGTAGTAGCTGTAAGATAACTGTTTTACGAGAGAGGTTTTAAATGACCAAGTCGGAACTAATTGAACGGCTCGCGGATCAAGCGCGACACATCCCAGCAAAAGATTTGGAGTTGGCGATAAAAGAAATTTTGGAACAGATGGCACAAACCCTTCAAAAGGGCGAGCGCATAGAAATCCGAGGTTTCGGCAGCTTTTCTCTTCATTACCGGGCACCACGTGTAGGACGTAATCCTAAAACGGGTGATACAGTGAAATTGGACGGTAAATACGTTCCTCACTTTAAACCAGGTAAAGAATTAAGAGAACGGGTAGATAGCGCTATCAGCTAGAATAAAAAAAGCCGCACATTGTGCGGCTTTTTTGTTTTCTACCATTAAAAATAGACATCGCTACTGTGTGAAACATCAATGGCTAATTGATACTGCTTAAGTAACACGGCTTTCGCATTCGCAGTTTGTTGTAAGTTTTCAATGGGCTGGTTTCTTACACACATAAGGGCTTTAGAGAATGCCTGGCAGGTGCCTATGTACTTTTGTGTGTCATGCACAGTATAACTGCATGGATCACTTTTTTTCTTGCCTTCGCATGCAGTAACGGCTTGTTGGTTAACATGTCCACTATGGGCAAGGACACCATGTGAAACACAGGCCAGTAACAACATTAAAAATCTCATTTTATTTTCCTTTAATTCGCCTGGGCACCAGAAAAGCAACCGATAAACATATTTTCGGCTGCGCTTGCTGTGTGGTAGTGATAGCCACGGGTGTCATCTTCGTGTCCGCGGCATTCATCAAGATCATAAGATTCTTCACCTGCTGCATCGAGCATTCCATAAATTCCATATCCATCAAGTGCATACCCCATGAGGTTAGCGTGGCCATCAACTTCAGTGACAACCTCTGAGCAACCTGTGGCAGCATGATAGTGATATCCGTCTGCAGGATTCACATGCCCACCACAATCATCGAATGCGGCGATAGTATTAGCCGACAAAATAGCGTCTACTGGCGCAGGTCCTGCCAGCAGTACGCCATTAAGCGTCACCCCGATATTGTTCTGGGCACTGTCTGGATTGGCTAATCTTGAGGGAGTGGTCGGTATTAAGAAGGTTTGGCTAACACCACCGTTGTAGTAAGCAATGTCACATTCAACACAATGATTTTGATAGGCCTCATCCACATTGGGGCGGGCTGCAGCTTCACAAGCGGTTTGGGTGTCGGTTACGTTTACTTCGCCGGTAGCGGGATCATACAATAACCAGTCATCACCATAAATATCACTGATATTTTCGATAAATTCACCAGACAACGAATAGAGTTCACCAGAACCGTCAAACCAGATACCACCAGCAGTTTCATCATCGGTGATATAGCGGGGACAAAAAGGGCCGATATCTGTATTCGCTGGCACTCCGGCTACTGTTATACGGTAGCAAGTGGTGTTGGTACCGTCGCTAAGAGTACAATCTTCAGTGCTGATTTCCTCGGCTAAACCATCACTTAAAAAGAGCGATATATCCGGCCCCACGTCAGTGCTGACAGTGTCGCTTTCTGTGCTGGTGTCTTCAGTTAAGCTTGTGTTTGAGGAGTCTGAGCCGCCACATGCCACGAGCAAGGTAGAACAAACTACCGTACCGGAAATAAGACTAAAAGTATTCATGATGCAGTTCCCTTGAAACCGAGAAGCGAAGTGAATCGGTCCGCTTATCTTTAAAATAGGCTTCAAAGAGTGTAAAGGTAAATTGTGCAGTAACTGTGCAGAAATCTAGTACGTTTAGTGTATATCGACGAGTTTAAACAACCTTGTAGCCAACACCATAAACCGCTTGTATTAATGGCGGCTCGTTTTCAATACTGATCTTTTGACGTAGGTTTTTCATGTGACTGTCTACCGTGCGATTGCTGACAATTCGTCCGTCATCATAACAATGCTGTATTAAACTGTCTCTGGAATAAACCACGCCGGGCTTACTGATAAGGGTTTTCAACAATCGAAACTCCACCGGTGTGAGTTCGACGTAATCATTGTTAGACATACAACTATAGCGTTCGCAATCTAACTTAATGTATCTAAAGGTAAGCAACGAAGGCGAGGTGGGTGACTCCGTTAGGTGAGTACGACGTAATATAGTGTGGATCCGTGCGACCACCTCCCTTACCGAAAAGGGCTTACACACATAGTCATCGGCACCGGCATTCAAGCCAATCAGACGATCGATTTCTTCAACTCTGGCAGTGAGCATCAATATTGGGACTTGGGAAAACTGCCTTATTTGTTTGCAAATGGTCAGCCCATCCACATTCGGTAACATACGATCGAGGATCACCGCCGTTGGTTGGTATTTTCTTACTTCCTCTACAGCATACAAACCATCACCGATAATCCGAGTTTCAAAGCCTTCCATTGCAAGGTAGTCGGCCAATATATTTGCAATTTTGGGTTCGTCTTCAACAATGAGTATGGTTTTAGCGGGTATCATGTGACCTCAATGAACAGGGGAAATTGACTTCTATTTTTAATCCACCTAACGAAGAAGGTAAGGCGGTTATGGTCCCATTATGGGCCTCGACTATTGACCGGCAAATGGTTAAGCCAAGACCTGCACCATCCGTTTTACGAGTACGTGAACTGTCAGTTCTGTACAAGGGTTCAAATAGTGCGTGGATATGTTTTTCCTCTACCCCAGGCGGGGAGTCCTCAATAATGACGGTGATATGATCATTTGTAAAGGCGATGGAAACGCGAATGATCCCTCCATTATTGGTATAAGTAATCCCATTAACAAGTAGGTTCAATATGAGTTGCCTAAGTCGTTGCCCATCTCCTTTAAGTTCACAACGTGCAGGGTAGGAGGCATCGATTGTTATATTTTTATCTTTTGCGCTGTAATCGACACATTCTAACTGACTGGCGAGAATATCAGATAAATTTACCTGTTCAAAATGGTACCTAAGGCCGCCGATATCATTTAAAGACAATTGATAGAGATCGTCCACAAGGCGACGTAAACGCATGACTTCTTGTTCGATGGATAAAACCTGCTCTTCATTGAAAGGGCGTATTTTGGCTTTAATCAGTTCAATTTCACCGGATAAGATCGTAAGGGGTGTACGTAATTCATGAGAAATATCGGCAAACCAGCGGTTTTTTGTTTCACGATTTGTTTTTAATACTTGAGCCAACGAAGACACTTTTCTCATTAAATGGCCAAATTCGTCTTTTCTGTCTGTGGTAGGAGATAAGTCATAATGGCCTTGTTCTAATTCGTTTACCGCTCGCATAAGATCACGAAAGGGCGCTAGCATCCGCGGTATTACAATAATGGCAAATAAAATCACGGTGGCTAAGCAAATCAGGCCAATAATAATAATCGACCATAACTGTTGACGTGAGAATGATTGAGCGACCACCGTATCAGGCTCTTTTGGACGCCAACTGCGTAAAATGCCAATGGACTCTCCGTCTAATACTAACGGCATATCGAAACGATGCATGCTGCCATCAGAAAGTCCGTCATTCCTATTTCCGGTAATGTATTGTCCGTCTGGAGTTAATAGCGCCGTAGGAGGCCCGGTTTCCAAACTGGGATCTCTAAATGGTTGTACATTTGGCGGCCCGCCGCGAGGAGGCCGGGGAGGACCGTTAACCCAGGGAGCTTGATCCGTTACAAAGGCGTTGGGATCGATGCCGTCCCAGCGATTATTGTTAGCTTCGTACTCCCTTATTAAAAAGGTGCGTAACGTCGCTAAGCGATCGGATTCTTGGTTAAGGATAAACTCGCTGAATCCTTGCTCAAAACTCCAACGCGCTAACAATAAAGAAAGGGTGAGGATCAGGCAGGTAGAGCCAACGAGAATAAAGAATAATTTTTGAGATAGTTTCATCTAGCTAGTATAAATCAGCGGTTAACCCCTGCCTACATCGGCAAACAATATACACAAAATTTACTGAATCTCTGCACTGATTCTGCACTTTTTACCTTTATATTATAGGTTCTTCTTATCGTTATTTATAAAGGTGATAAAATGAATCGCTTAACCACAGTTACATTATTAGCATTAATTAGTTTTTCATCCGTAAGTTGTGCACAACAAGGTGGCCCTCGTGGTCAAAAGCCGCCACAGGAAGCCTTTGATGTGTGTGCCGATGCTGCCGAAGGCGATACGGTTACCATTACGAGCCCAGAGGGGGATGAAGTAGAGGCAACCTGCAAATTGATGGACGATGAATTGGTTGCTGTACCTGACAACATGCCTCCGCGCCACTAATTCGTTTTAGTTTGTACCACTGCCTTGAACCCGCCTGCTAACTCAAGGCAGTGTCTGTACAACTTAATCTAAAGTATTAATTTAGATTACATCTTGACCATTATATTTTACGCGTTATATTAGTTAAGCGTTAAATAATGGATGTTTATGCTGAGTATGTCAGCCTCTAACGAAAGAAAAATAATAAAACAATATCAACCTCTCATACGCGCACTGATACCTTACGAGCAACACAATAAGTTACTCGAAGGGTTAAACAAATTTGCCGGAAGGGTTCCTAGTCCAGTCAGGAAGATAATCAGGGACGAAGTCATCAGACTTACTTCGCTTACTGACGCGCCCGTAGATAATTCCGCTTTTGCCCAGTTTCCCGTTTTTAAATTTTCTCACTTTGGGGTACAAATGTGCTTAGATAAAGTGGGCACTCGTATCTTGCACAAAGAGTCTGCACTGTATCAACAACGTTACACCGTGGGTGTGTTCGAAACACTTACGAGTTCTGATTTCTATCAAGAACACATCAAAAAAGAAAATTACAAAAAGGTGGTAGACGCCTTTACCGTTGAAACCCAATCGCTACAAGATATTCATTTCGGTGAAGATATTGCCATTACCCCAAACTTTCCAGTATCAAGTCCCGAGTTTGAAAGAGGGCGTAACTGCAGTGTGTCGTCGTTAGGTTATAAAACCATGACATTGGAGAGTAAAAGGCCAGCAAAAGTTGGCGCGGGAGACGAGTTTAATTTTCACTTTCCTGATGTGCCTGGTTTACCTAAGGGGCTAACGATTAATTATGTGGCCAGTGCCATGAAATTTAATCAACAAACAGAAAAGTACGAGACACACTTTAAAATGGCGGCATCCGTTGGCCCCAAAATGACACAGATAATCGAAAAATACATCAATCTAGCGTCATTCCAGCAACCGTTACAACGGCAGCTGGAAAGCGAACGGACCATGCAAGATCTTGAACGGGATCGCATTTTAGATAATTCACCTTGGGTGCCCGTGTTTATCAATCGAACGCCAAAAGGGTTACGGCCCCAAATGGCATTGTTTACGAAAAACAACGAAACGCTAAGCGGTGGCCGCCAAGGCTTAAACATTGCAACAAGAAAGCGTCTGTTTCCGCGATTAATGACTGAAATACATCGCTATAAAGAGGTGTATATCATCAGTGGCACCATGTCTTCGAAACAAGGCGACTATTACCTCACCGCCACACTACGAGAACTGGAATCTAGCGATCTTCTCGCGCCAGTGATTCATATCATGAACAAAAATGGCAGTTTACGTTGCCTACAATGTCGGTTAGCTGGGGTAGAAGCTGAAGACAAAGAAAAAGCGTTTTCCATTCACGACCTGACATTACTGGATTACCCTGACCTTGCTGATATCGATAAAGTGATCTTTTATAAAGAGGTTTCTTCATCTCTTGCGGATTTAGTCATTACAGAAAAGCGGGCTATTCCCGCTGTAGCTGAGGATTTTGTTGATGATCTCAATAGTTTTGCTATGGATATTGTCAGAGAAGAAGGCTTGGATAACCGAGTAGAGTCGCGCTTTTTACTGGATAGGCCCGGGGCCGTAAAAACTGGATTATTAACGGCAGCGCCGGTCACAATAAAAGACATTTCTGTTCGTGGGCTACGCTTGGTATTTGAGCAACAGCCTAAAAAAGTCGATAAAGAAATTAAGGTAACAATACCGGAACTGAAAGTAAAAAATCAGAAATACGAGGTGGTTGACTATAATCCCAACACGCGAGAAATGCGGTTAAAACTGCCAACTAAGCGAGATACTATCGCCAGCGGTATTGGCCAGTTTGTACAAAAAAATGCGGCGTATTTTAAAAACCGAGATTTAGCACTTTTACAGCGAAATACCCATCGTTTTCTTTGGGAATTGGCCATGCGTCATCATCCCTCAGCCAGTATTTTATGCACCACTAATCGCTATTTACTTAACCGCCTAAAAACCGTGTATCAGACCTCAGACTGTGATGATCTTTATCCGTTTTCCCAAGTGGATAATGTGGCGCCTATGCATGGTTTTTTTGCAGACAGAGAAGCACAAAAACCAAAATCAGAGCTACTAAGTGCGATTTTTAGCGGCGCAGTTACTCATACTTCTGTGTTTCATTGTGTACGAAACAGTGACAGTAAACTTGTCTTTCTACCTGAACCGAGTTTTCGCTTCGGGGCCTTGCGTAACAACGTAAAACAACAATTACACGAACACAAAGTAACGTTATGCGTAACCCGAATTGAGGTCAGTCGGTGCGCCTCTGCATTGACGCCTTTAACCAAGAAGCGCCTGGCTCAGTTATCGCGCATAGATAAACCCATGTATGACCGATTTAATGTAATGCAATCGTCTTATACCCATGTGCTTTTTTTAACCAGCGAGTCGGTGCTGCACAATAGTATAATGAATGCCTCGCTGCGGCCCTATAAACAAGTGGAAAAGACGGCTCGACGGGCCGAAGCCTGATACACAGTATTTTTTGTTATTGTGTGTCATGTTGCTTTTCAATTTGCTATCCTGATACATAGTTAGAAAATCAAGGGTTTTTGCGTTGAAAGGAATTATTACCTTACTACTCATCGTGGTTCTTTTAGCGTTTGCATTTGCTATTGGCTCTCAAAATGACGCACTAGTATCGGTGAACTACCTCATTGCACAAGCACAATTGCGGGTCTCAACACTTATTGCTATTACCTTAGCTCTAGGTATTGTTATTGGTATATTGGTGATGTTATTAAGTTGGTTGAGCCTTAGAGTACAACTTGTGGCAGCCCGCACGCGGCTTCGCAAACTGACAAAAGAATAGTACATGCTTGAATTGCTGTTTCTCTTATTGCCTGTTGCGGCTGGTTACGGTTGGATCATGGGCCGTAATAGTGTTCGCCAAGCTCAAAGGAAGCAGTCGAGCATACTTTCCCGGCATTATTATAAAGGCCTGAATTTCCTGCTTTCGGATCAACCGGACAAAGCGGTGGATACCCTGATCAAAATGATTAACCTAAATAGTGATACGGTGGAAACCCATATCGCAATGGGGAATTTTTTTCGTCATCGGGGAGAAACGGACAGGGCGATTAAAATTCATCAGAATTTGGTAAACAGAGACGAGATTCAGCCCTCCCAGCAGGAAAGTGCATTAAAAGAGCTTGGCAAAGACTATATGCAAGCGGGCTTTCTTGAACGGGCAGAAAATGCTTACCTGCAGCTTTTAAATAGCGATAAACACCTGCTTAATGCCCAGCAACACTTATTCAGTATCTACCAAACCACAAAAGAATGGCATCGTGCCATAGAGTTAGCTGAACGTATGGTTGATTGTCACGGCGACAATGATGACGTAAGCGAGCGTTTGTCTCATTTTTATTGTGAACAAGCCGAAAATGATTTAAAGCAAGATAAAACCGGCGATGCCCTTATTTTGCTGCAAAAAGCCGTTAATGCCGATGAACATGCTGTGCGCCCCTGGTTGATGTTAGGAAAAATAGCCTTAGCCCAACATCGCTATGATGATGCACGGAATTATTTTATTCAGGTGGCGGAACACGATATTAGCTGGTTTAGCGAAGCGGTACCAAGTTTAGAAGATATCGCCAAGCAAACTGATAACTGGGATCAATTTGAACAGATCTTGTCGTCTCATTGGCAGGAATGCGCTACCTCATATCTGGCCATGGTGGATATTAAAATCCATCAGGGTAAACACCAAGAAGCGGCTGACTATTTGTTAGACCAGCTTCGCCGTCGGCCTACGATGAAAGGGTTTAAAACCTTAATGGGGCTGTATATCGATCAAATTGACGATAAAGCATCGGCCGATAGCCTGCGTTTATTAAAAGAACTGGTGGAAGAACAAATTACCCAGAGACCCAAATATCGCTGCGTCAGTTGTGGCTTCTCGGGTAGAAAATTGTACTGGTTGTGTCCCTCTTGTAAAAAGTGGAATGTAGTAAAACCAATTAAAGGCCTAGATGGAGAATAACGCTTCAATGCAAGATCCCAAAGTAATCGTAGCTTTAGACTATGACAATGAAACCAAAGCGCTGGCGTTTGTGGATACCTTAGACCCTTCGCTATGTCGTCTTAAAGTGGGTAAGGAAATGTTTACCCTATTTGGACCTGAGTTTGTTAAAAAGCTCATGGCTAAAGGGTTTGAGATTTTTCTCGATTTAAAATTTCATGATATTCCAAATACGGTTGCGAAAGCTTGTAAAGCTGCTGCCGAGCTTGGTGTTTGGATGGTCAATGTACACGCCAGCGGTGGTTTGGAAATGATGAAGGCGGCAAAACAAGCCATTGATAATAGCCGCCACCCAGACACTAAACTGATTGCGGTTACGGTGCTAACCAGTATGGATGAGGCACAACTGGCAAGGGTAATACCTAATACCAGCCCTAAACAGCATGTGGAAAAGCTGGCTCTGTTAACACAGGAAGCTGGGCTTGATGGTGTGGTGTGTTCGGCCCAAGAAGCGGTCATGTTACGGGCTAAAGTAGCGTCATCCTTTTTGTTAGTTACACCGGGCATTCGCCCTAAAGGCAGTGATGCCGGCGACCAAAAACGGGTAATGACACCGCAGGATGCAATGGCATCAGGGGTAAGCTATTTGGTGATGGGGCGGCCCATTACCCAAGCTCAAGATCCCATTAGCGTGTTACAAAGCGTAAACGCCACACTATAAAAAAAAGCCCCGTTTGTTGCGGGGCTTTTTTGTTATCTATGCTGTGGGTTACTTCAAGGCTTCTTCAGCAGGCGTATAAGTTAACCCTAAAGATTCTCCTAACGCATCAACTACCGCTTTGTACGTCACTTTGCCTTCATGCACGTTTAATCCGTTTAATAGGTGCTTGTCATCTAGCATGGCTTGTTTTGCGCCTTTATTGGCTAAGGCTAGACCGAACGGTAAGGTCGCATTGTTCAACGCCATGGTTGAAGTACGTGCCACACCACCTGGCATATTGGCAACACAATAGTGTACTACGTCATCAACAACATACACGGGATCTTGATGGGTGGTGGCTTTAGACGTTTCAAAACAGCCGCCTTGGTCAATGGCTACGTCAACGACTACGGCGCCAGGTTTCATGGCTTTAATGTGGGCTTTGTTTAGTAGTTTAGGGGCAGTTGCACCTGGAATTAATACCGCGCCAACCACTAAATCGGCTTCTGCACTGTACTGCTCGATAGCATCAACGGTGGAAAATACGGTTTTTACTTGGCCATTAAAGATATCATCTAATTGACGAAGTCTTGGTAATGAACGATCTAAAATCGTGACGTCAGCGCCAAGGCCTAAGGCCATTTTCGCCGCGTTGGTACCCACTACGCCACCACCGATAACTAGCACTTTACCCGGTGCAACGCCAGGTACGCCACCTAGTAAGGTGCCGCTTCCGCCATTGGCTTTTTCCAAATAATGGGCACCGGCTTGAACGGACATGCGGCCAGCAACTTCACTCATTGGCGCAAGTAATGGCAAACCGTTTCTATTGTCAGTTACCGTCTCATAGGCAATACAGGTAGCGCCAGAGGCAATAAGCAGTTCCGTTTGTACCGGATCCGGTGCTAAGTGTAAGTAGGTATAAAGCGTTTGGCCTTTGCGTAACATTTTACATTCGTTAGGCTGGGGCTCTTTCACTTTGACAATCATTTCAGCTTCAGCAAACACTTGCTGCGCTGTAGAGGCGATAGTTGCGCCGGCTGCAATATAATCTTCATCGCTAAAACCGATAGCAGCACCTGCTTGAGTTTCAACAACAATGTTGTGACCATGGGCTGCAAATTCTTTTACCGCTGCTGGCGTCAGGCCTACACGGTATTCGTGGTTTTTAATCTCTTTAGGTACACCGACTAGCATAATTAACCTCTACAATATAAAACATGGGTAAGAAGGCGTAAAAGTATACGATAGTTAAAATAGAAGTTTGTGCTGAAGATTGGCATTATGCAGAGTATAATTTTGAAAATATAACAAATTGCAGAAATTTATATGCTAGTAAAAACACCGAAAAACCTCGATAGAATAGACAGGAACATACTTAAAGTCTTACAAAAAGACGGTCGTATTTCCAATGTGGAGCTAGCAAAAAGTGTAGGCTTAAGTGCAAGCCCTTGCCTTGATAGAGTAAGGCGCTTAGAGGCACAGGGGTATATTACCGGGTATCATGCCCAGCTAGATCCTGAAAAACTCGGCGCGGCTATGTTGGTGTTTGTAGAGATCACATTAACCAAAACATCCGTAGATATCTTTGAAGAATTTTCTTCTGCTGTGCAAGAGCACGAAGATATCCAAGAATGTCACTTGGTGTCAGGGGATTTTGATTTTTTGCTCAAGGCTCGGGTGGCGGATATGTCCAGTTACCGTCGGCTACTTGGTGATACGCTATTACGCTTACCAGGGGTTAGTGAATCCCGTACCTATGTGGTCATGGAACAAGTAAAAAGCACGACGGCGTTAAGGATCCAACTAAAGTAAGGTCAGCGTGTATTCAGTAAAAACCGTTATCATAGTGACTAGGTCACACTTTATGGTAGTCTTTAATGTTCTTACAAGGGGTCTGTCAGACAATCCTAGTTGACTCTTCCCTCGTAGAATAAAAGTAAACGGTATAACAATAATTTTAATAAAATAATTCAAATAGATATCTGCTTTTTTACCGGCGACAAGGAATGCTGCGCACGGGGCAGATAAAGTACAGTGATTAAGGGTTTATGGCGCGTTTAACAGGTCTACAGCGATTACTTGAAGCCGGCATGATGGTTGCCTGCGTCTTCGCATTTTTCATTTTATTGGCTTTAGCTTCTTTTCATCCTGGGGATCCAGGCTGGAGTCAAGCGGGTTTGCAGCTAGAAATTCATAACTGGGTAGGCGCGTCAGGAGCCTGGATCGCCGATCTTCTTTTGTTTACCTTCGGTTGGTTAGCATATCTTTTGCCATTTTGTTTTGCGTTTCTGGGTTGGTTTTTGTTTCAGCACGTCAAAGAGTTGGATGAATTCGATTATCTCACCATTGGGCTAAGGATCATTGGTGCCTTGCTTATTGCCCTCGGTATTACCGGTATCGCCAGCATTAATTTTAACGATCTTTATAACTTCTCAGCTGGCGGTTTTGTTGGCGATGTTATTAGTTCGGCATTAATACCTTATTTTAATAAGGCCGGTACCATTTTATTGCTGCTGTGCTTTTTCTGTACCGGCTTTACCTTATTAACGGGGATAAGCTGGCTAGACATTATCGATAAAATTGGTGGTGCGACCTTGTGGTTTGGCCGTAAAACCCTCGCTCTTCCTCAACAACTAATGGGCCTGGAGATGCCTAAACTGGCACTGCCTGCTCGAGGTAAAGAAGCAGGGGAGGGGACTGAGCAGTCGCTAGATATCACCAGTTTACGAGCAGAGCCGCTGGCCTCAGAGCCCCAATCTGCAGTGGCCACACAAGAGCCTGTGCAAACAGCCGCAGAGCGCAGTGAACCGAGTTTTGGCATTCCCGAAGAAGTATTTAACACCGAAGATGAACCGCCCTTTATCGTGGATGATGAAAAAATCACCTTGAACCCAACGGCGCAACCAATAGAAGAAGAGAAGAAATCATCAGGGTTCTCCCTTAGCCACTTAAAAGAGAAGCTAACCCCACAGAAAAAAGAAACGGCCAATGACGCTGTAGATGATGCCCCTACAGGGCCAACTGCGCAAAAGCCGGTAACAAAACCACAGAGTTCAGCAAAGCCCACCACGTTAGCGGAGGCGGTGGCTGCAAAGGAAGCAGAGAAAGCCGAATTGGCGACGCTAGGCCCTATGCCATCTTTTGATTTGCTTGAGCGTCCAGATAGAAAAGAAAACCCTATAACGCAAGAAGAAATGGACATGGTATCCCGTTTAGTGGAAACCAAACTGGCAGACTTTAATATCGAAGCCAATGTTGTTGGCGTTTATCCCGGCCCGGTTATCACGCGCTTTGAGCTAGATTTAGCGCCTGGGGTGAAGGTCAGTAAGATCACCAGTTTGTCAAAAGATTTGGCCAGAGCCATGTCTGCCATATCGGTTCGTGTGGTAGAGGTTATCCCTGGTAAATCGGTTATTGGTTTGGAGTTGCCGAATAAAAAGCGTGAAATGGTGCGCTTAAGTGAAGTGATCTCAAGCGACGCTTTCAATAACAATAAGTCGGCCCTCACCATGGTATTAGGGGCGGATATCAGTGGTAAACCCGTTATTGTTGATCTAGCGAAGATGCCCCACCTGCTGGTCGCGGGTACCACAGGGTCGGGTAAATCCGTGGGTGTGAACGTAATGATATTAAGTTTGCTGTACAAGTCCACGCCCGACGATGTGCGCATGATCATGATCGATCCTAAAATGCTCGAATTATCAGTGTATGAAGGCATTCCACATTTGCTTGCAGAAGTGGTGACTGATATGAAAGAAGCTGCCAATGCGTTGCGTTGGTGCGTGGGTGAAATGGAACGTCGGTATAAATTAATGTCGGCCTTAGGTGTACGGAATTTAAAAGGTTACAACGCTAAAGTATTGCAAGCTAAAGCCGATGGCGAGCCTATTAAAGATCCTCTGTGGCGTACTGAAGACAGTATGGAAGAAGAAGCGCCAGATTTAGATAAATTACCGGCTATCGTGGTGGTGGTTGATGAATTCGCCGACATGATGATGATCGTGGGTAAAAAAGTGGAAGAATTGATTGCACGTATTGCCCAAAAAGCACGAGCGGCTGGGATCCATCTTGTGCTTGCCACACAGCGCCCTTCCGTTGACGTGATCACAGGCCTTATTAAAGCCAACATTCCTACTCGCATTGCGTTTCAGGTGTCCAGTAAAATTGACTCGCGGACTATTTTGGACCAGCAAGGTGCTGAAGCCTTGTTAGGGATGGGGGATATGTTGTATTTACCGCCAGGTAGCCCAGTGCCCACGCGGGTGCATGGCGCATTTGTCGATGATCACGAAGTTCATGCTGTGGTGAGTGATTGGAAAAAACGGGGCAAACCTGACTATATCGATGAAATTCTTAACGGTGAAGCCTCCGCCGAGGTGCTGTTACCCGGTGAGCAAGCCGAAAATGGGGATCAAGAATACGATGCCTTTTTTGATGAAGCCGTGGCATTTGTCACAGAAACTCGTCGGGCCAGCGTATCGTCAGTGCAGCGAAAATTCAGAATTGGCTACAATCGGGCAGCACGTTTAGTGGAACAAATGGAAGCCAATGGTGTGGTTTCCTCGCCGGGACACAATGGTAATCGAGAAGTATTGGCGCCACCTGCGCCTAAGGAATAATCCATGACAATTAAAAACCGTTTGCTAGTTGGTGTGTCTGCGATGTTAGTCAGCCATTTTACCATGGCGGCCATATCTCCAGCGGCGACAACCCTGAAACAAACCTTAATGGGCATCGAAGACTATCAGGCTTCTTTTGACCAACAAGTGACAGACTCATCAGGTAATTTAGTGCAAGAATCCACCGGAACGCTAACCCTTGCGCGGCCTAATCAGCTGCGATGGGAAACCCATTCACCTGACGAAAGTCTGCTTATCGCAGATGGTGAATCGGTATGGTATATCGACCCGTTTGCCGAACAGGTGACCGTGATGGATCAGGATAATGCCATCGAAAATAACCCTGTGATTTTACTGACTTCCAACGATGAGAGTACTTGGGAAAAGTTCACCGTAGAAACGGCTGCTGACACCACCAATACATACTATATTGAGCCAATTGAAAATAACGGACAGGTTCGTCGTCTTACCATCACATTTAAAGACGGTAACTTAGTGTCGTTAAGTACAGCTGATGCCCAAGCTCAAACCAGTAAGCTGCATTTTTCCCATATCAAGGTGAATGCTCAACCTGCTCCTGGGCTGTTCAAAGCCCAATTTGATGATTCTTTCATTATTGATGATCAGCGATGATAGATAGCAGTAATACGCCTATAGCTCCGTTAGCGGCGAGGATGCGGCCGACGGAAATAGCCCAATATGTGGGGCAGGCGCACTTACTCGGTGAAGGTAAACCCTTGCGTAAAATGCTAGAGTCCGGCCATTGTCACTCTATGGTGTTATGGGGCCCGCCTGGTACGGGGAAAACCACGTTAGCGCAGATGATAGCCAGCTACACCAATGCCAAGGTGATTCAACTTTCTGCGGTCACCGCGGGTGTAAAAGATATACGCAGTGCCATGGAACGCGCCCAAATTGATGCTAAACATAATCAACGCACCTTGTTGTTTGTGGACGAAGTGCATAGGTTCAATAAAAGCCAACAAGATGCATTTTTACCATTTGTTGAAGCTGGGACTGTTACCTTTATCGGTGCCACCACAGAAAACCCGTCTTTTGAACTTAATAACGCCTTATTATCTCGGGTGCGGGTGTATGTATTAAAACCGCTGGACCATGACGCTTTATCTCGGTTAATCGACACCGCACTGGCAGATGCGAAACAGGGGTTAGCGTCATTGGCGCTAACGATTGCCGACGATGCCAGAGAAGCCATTATCGGGCTTTGTGGCGGCGATGCCCGGCGCTTACTGACCTATTTAGAATTAGCCAGTGACTTTACCGAAGATAACATCATTACATTAGACGATATTGAGCAAGCCGTGGGAGAGAAAGTTGCCGCTTATGATAAGCAAGGTGACGCATTTTACGATCTCATTTCCGCTTTTCATAAATCGGTGAGAGGGTCGGATCCTGACGCGGCATTGTATTGGTTTGCTAGAATACTCAATGGCGGTGGAGACGCGCTTTACGTTGCAAGGCGTCTTTTGGCCATTGCTTCTGAAGATATCGGTAATGCCGACCCAAGAGCCATGCAGCTATGCATCAACGCCTGGGATTGTTATCATCGCGTTGGCCCGTCTGAAGGGGAAAGAGCCATCGCGCAGGCGGCCGTTTATTGTGCTTTAGCAGCAAAAAGTAACGCCGTGTATATGGCGTTCTCTCAAGCCAAAAAGCTAGCCGCGAGTGCGCCTGACTATCCTGTTCCTTTGCATTTACGTAATGCGCCCACCGCATTATTAAAAGAAATGGGACACGGCAAAGAATACCGTTATGCGCACAACGAGCCAAATGGGTTTGCGGCAGGGGAAGTTTATCTGCCTGAAGAGCTAGCCAATGAGCGTTTTTATCATCCTACCGAGCGGGGATTAGAAAAAAAGCTGAAAGCGAAACGGGATTATCTAGACGCGCTAAATGCGCAAAGCAACCAAAAAAGATAAGGGGTCACATGCCAACGGGAATTGTTCTGTATTTATACATTGCCACAGGCGGTGCGATTGGGGCTTGCTTGCGTTATTTCGTCACCACTAACATCGATTCCTGGTTTGGAAAAGCGTTGCCATTTGGTACACTCACAGTCAATATCGTTGGCTCATTCAGTTTGGCACTACTTTACGGGTTTATCGAACGTCATGAGTTAATGGAATCACCTTATCGGGCATTGCTTGGCGTGGGGTTGCTAGGTGCATTTACCACGTTTTCAACGTTTTCCATCGAGACTCTGACGTTGTTAGAGAACGGGCTCATTGTTAAAGCACTGGCCAATGTGTTGTTAAATATTAGTTTTTGTTTATTAGCAGGCTGGGCAGCCATTGCTATTATGAAAGGATAAGAAGAATTACATGTTAGATCCAAAGTTACTCAGGGCCGACATCGAGAATACTGCGAAGCGACTTGCAGAGCGTGGTTTTATTCTGGATACAGAAGCATTCAACGCGCTTGAAGAAAAACGCAAGGTATTGCAAACCAAAACTCAGGAATTACAAAACGAGCGTAATGTTCGCAGTAAATCCATCGGTAAAGCCAAAGCCCAAGGACAAGATATAGCGCCTTTGTTAGCCGAAGTCGGTCAGTTAGGTGATAAACTCGATGCAGCAAAAGCCGAATTGTCCCTACTCTTAGATCAAATTAATGATCTAACCCAGGGTATTCCTAACTTACCCGATGACTCGGTGCCGGTAGGTAAAGACGAGAACGAAAATCTTGAAATCAATCAATGGGGCGAACCGCCCACCTTTGATTTTGAAGTTAAAGATCATGTGGATATTGCGGAAGGGTTGTCAAAAGGGGCCGATTTTGAATTGGCCAGCAAATTAACGGGTAGTCGCTTTGTTGTCATGCGCGGACAAGTGGCGCGCTTACATCGTGCATTGGCTCAGTTTATGCTGGATACCCATACCCAAGAACATGGTTATCAGGAGATGTACGTTCCTTACTTGGTAAATCATGACAGCCTTTATGGTACAGGTCAGCTACCCAAATTCGGCGAAGATCTGTTTCATACACAACCGGCAACAGAAGAAGGTCAGGGGCTCTCTTTAATTCCTACCGCAGAAGTGCCGCTTACCAATATTGCCCGTGACGAAATATTCGACGCTAATCAGTTACCTTTAAAAATGACGGCACACACACCTTGTTTTCGCAGCGAAGCGGGATCCTACGGCCGTGATACCCGAGGACTGATACGCCAGCATCAGTTCGAAAAAGTCGAGTTGGTGCAGTTAGTGAAGCCACAAGACTCCTTTGATGCTTTGGAAGCGTTGACGGGACATGCCGAGGTGATCTTGCAGAAGTTAAACCTGCCGTATCGCAAGGTCTTGTTGTGTACAGGGGATATGGGCTTTGGTGCGTGTAAAACCTACGATCTAGAAGTGTGGCTACCGGCACAAAATACTTATCGTGAAATATCGTCATGTTCAAACATGCTGGATTTCCAAGCGCGAAGAATGCAGGCCCGATATCGTAACCCTGAAACCAACAAACCGGAATTACTCCATACTCTTAACGGTTCTGGTCTTGCGGTGGGTCGTACCTTAGTGGCGGTGCTGGAAAACTACCAGCAAGCTGATGGCAGTGTGGTAGTTCCTGATGTGCTAGTGAATTACATGGGCGGCGTGACTCAGATCCCCGCAGGTTAAGACATTCACCGCCAATGTGTCTTACAGGCATTTAGCCGGTTTAGGCAACCCCGCAAGTTTAGTGGCTTGCTTGGCCGGTCCTTTTTTAAACAGTCGCTGTAAATAGCGGCTGTTGCCTTTTTCAGGGCCGTATTTTTGCGCCATGGCTTTAACCAGTGCTCGAATGGCTGGACTGGTATCGTATTGAAGATAAAATTCTCTAACAAACCTTACCACTTCCCAATGATCTTCAGTTAGCTCGATATTCTCTTGTTCTGCCAGTAGCGGCACCATGGATTCATGCCATTGAGTATGATCAAGTAAGTAGCCATTTTTATCGGTTTCTATTTCCTGAGTTTGCCATTTGAAGCTATATCGTTCACTCATTTTACATCTATCCAGTGAGGGTGCTTTTGTGTTAATTCAATCATGTGAGACTCGGCACATCGGTGAGATTGTTCAATATCAATACCCCGAGCAAGCCCATCATTGATGTTTACATAGAGCGTGAGAGCAGCCTGTTTTAATTGGGCATATTGATAAACACCATCTTCAATCAATAGAACCGGTGTGTTTAATTCAACCTCGCTAAGATAACGGCGTTGCTGAATAGAGGCGCAAGCGCCGCGAATTACCAGAAGCATCAGAAGGTCACCACATGGTCGCTGTTGTTAATCAGTGAGGTGATGTCTCCTTGCTCAGCTTTACTGACAACGGGGCTTAGCTTGTCTTGTGTAATGCCAAGAGATAATCGGTCTTGCTCACTGTAATAACACGCATCAATATCAAAAAACGTTAACGATTTAAGTCGCTTACTGTGATTTTTTACGCCTTTGTCTGGGGGCGATTGGTGTATAAGTTGCCACAAACCGTTCCCTTCGAAAAGCAGGGTGACGTGGTGGCCGTAATTGGTGGCTCCGATGGCGAAATCTAGACCGTCGGCGGCATCACTCGTGCCATAGGGTGTTGACGTTAACCGTATCAGTAAATTGGCCATGGTTAAAATTGCACCAGTCTGTGTGAATCATGGAGCGCCGTGAAAAATTCCCCAAGGCCTGTCTGCTCAAAGGGATGCGCAAGTTCAGGTTGGTTGGCGTCGGTAGATAAAACCAGCCCGCGTTTTTCTCCTGCGGTAATACATACACGTAAAGGCGTCCCGCAGGCATCATGTAGCGCTTTCCATTCTTCAAACCTATTACGCTCATCATTCGGTGGCGCCATGGTCGAGAAAGCGTTGTAAATGCCTTGCTGATAGAAAAATACTTGGCTAAGGGTGTGGCCTTCCTCTAACAGATGCTGACAAAAGCGCACAGCTGAGGCGCTACCCGCTTGGTCGTAAGGTGAGGATGTCACTAAAATTGAATATGCAGACATAGAAACAAAAACACCCCAGTAACGGGGTGTTTTCTCCATACTAAAAGCTAGGCTTAGTCGTCGCCACCAAAGGCGCCAAGTAGGTGTAAAATAGACACGAACAGGTTGTAGATGTTTAAGTACAAAGACACTGTTGCGCGAATGTAGTTTGTTTCGCCACCATTAATGATTCGGCTGGTATCGAACAAAATAAAGCCTGACATAATGAACACGATAGCTGCACTAACCGCGAGTGAAACAGCTGGCACCATGAAAAATATGTTAGCAATACTTGCCACAATAGCCACCAGTAAACCGACGATAAGGAAGCCACCTAAGAACGAGAAGTCTTTTTTCGTTGTCAGGGCATACCCAGATAGGCCGAAGAAGACTAAGGCTGTTGCGCCTAGTGCTTGCATAATCAGGCCAGGACCGGCGACACCTAAATAGAAGTTAAGGGTATAACCTAAAGATGCGCCCATTAGGCCAGTGAATGCGAACACCCAATATATACCTGAGGCGGATTCTGCTTTACGTTGCACAACAAATAATGTGATAAATGCACCGATGGTCATGACCAAAGACATTAATGGACTGATGCCGACGGCCATAGCAATACCGGCACAAACGGCACTGAATGCTAAAGTCATTGCCAGTAGCATGTAGGTATTTCGTAATACCTTGTTTGTCTGTAATACTGACTGTTGAGATGCACCTGCATACATCGAACGCTGATCCATTGTTTCCTCCAGAGGATTAATAAACACCAATTTAGGTTGGTTACCTTATGATTAGGTTAGTTGTATGGGTTTTGGTTCACTTTTTCAAGTGCTTTCGCTACCAAACTTCACTACATTGGTTAATTATAGTCTTTGGTTGGATTGTTTGTAGAAAATATGACCGTGTTGTGCAAAAGCTAAGCGGTCAGACAATTTTTTAAAATTAGTACTTTACAGGCTCAAAAATTTCATTAAGATACGCAGCACTTCAGGAGAGTTGGCAGAGCTCGGTTTAATGCACCTGACTTGAAATCAGGCGAAGGGTCAAACCTTCCGGGGGTTCGAATCCCTCACTCTCCGCCATATTGCAAAAGCCCGCTTTAATTAAAGCGGGCTTTTTTGTTTCTTCATTTCCTCGTTTTGTCTTACTTTTGCGATACATTAAAGGATTGTCAGGTAATGGCATTCATTGATCCGCTATACTGGCTGAACGTATTATCCTCCCTTAATCTAATCATGAATGCTCCGGTGGCGATTCAAGGGTTGTGTTATTTCCTATAAAAACAATGAGCCGTATAAGAGGAAACGAATGGGCGTTTTACATACACCAAATTTACACCAGGGTAGTGTGGAAGAAAAAAGGCAAGAAATACTCGCTTACTTCCAACAATCCTTTGACACCTACGAAAGTCTTTTTAGCACTTTAAACAGCGACGATGCCTTTTATCAACGCCCCGAAAAGCTGCGTCATCCGTTAATATTCTATTTTGGACATACCGCCACGTTCTACATCAATAAATTAATGTTGGCGAAGCAAATCCATACACGGGTAAATCCAGAGTTTGAATCGTTATTCGCCATTGGCGTGGACGAGATGAGTTGGGATGATCTCAACGACAATCACTATGTGTGGCCTACGGTAAACGAGGTTAGGCGCTATCGCGCTGAAGTACGTCGTTGCGTCAGTGACTATATTAGTGGGTTGGCTTTTTCCATGCCCATTACTTGGGATAGCCCTATGTGGCCAATTATTATGGGGATTGAGCATGAGGGCATTCACCTGGAAACCTCTTCCGTATTAATTCGTCAGTTGCCGTTAACCTATGTGCAGCCACAGCCTTTATGGCAGCATTGTGATGAATCTGGTGACATGCCGGTAAATCAGCTTGTGGATATTCCCGGCGGTGAAGTGCAATTAGGGAAGCCTTTTGATGCGCCTTTTTATGGTTGGGACAACGAGTATGGCACCCGTACTGCCAAGGTAAGCACTTTTAAAGCGTCTCAATTTCTAGTGAGTAACGGGGAGTTTTTACCTTTTGTGGAGCAGGGGGGCTATGATCAGCCCCAGTTTTGGGAAACAGAAGGACGTCAATGGCGTGACTACAAAAAGGCTCAGCATCCAACATTTTGGCGTCAACAAAATGGTCAATGGTTGTATCGGACACTAACTAGCGAAATTCCCCTTCCGCTTAATTGGCCTGTCGATGTGAATTATCACGAAGCCAAGGCTTTTTGTAATTGGTTGTCGGCAAATACTGGACGACGTATTCAATTGCCCACAGAGGACGAGTGGTATCGATTACGAGACGTGGCTGAAGTTGATGAAGTGCTTTACGACGATCAATGGCAAATCGGTCTACAGGGACCAGCATCGTCGGTACCGGTGAACAAGCACGGTAGGAATGGCATTTATGATGTGGTGGGCAATGTGTGGCAGTGGACAGAAACGCCAATCTACCCTTTGGATGGATTTAAGGTACATCCTTTGTACGATGACTTCACAACGCCCACATTCGACAATAAGCACAATTTAATTAAAGGTGGTTCGTGGATCGCCACTGGTAATGAAGCAATGAAGCATAGTCGTTATGCATTTAGGCGGCATTTCTTTCAGCATGCAGGGTTTCGATATGTGGAGTCCGAAGAAGTTATTAAGGTGAATGATTTGGATTATGAAAGCGACACTCAGGTGTCTCAATACAGTGAATTTCACTACGGTGAAACCTATTTTAACGTCCCCAATTTTGCGCAGGCTTCTGTGAAGTTCGCCGCCAAATTTATGGCTGGAAAACGAAAAGTAAAAGCGTTAGATCTAGGCTGTGCCGTGGGGCGAGCTTCCTTTGAACTGGCAAATCATTTTGAGTATGTGGATGGCATCGATTTTTCCGCTCGATTTATTAAGACTGCTTTTGCCATGCAAGAGCAAAAGGAAATTCGTTATCACCTGATCGAAGAAGGCGAGTTAACGTCTTTTTGTATTCGCCGTTTAAGTGATTTTGGCTTAGATAACGTGGCAGACAAAGTACACTTTTCTCAAGGTGATGCGTGCAATTTAAAACCTCAGTTCACCGGTTATGATTGCATCTTAATGAGTAATCTCGTTGATAGGGTATATGAACCAGCAAAATTATTAGCTTCGATTAAAGCGCGGTTAAATGTAGGGGGGGTACTTATCATTGGTTCTCCTTTTACTTGGCTTGAAGAGTATACCGAAAAGGCCCATTGGCTTGGGGGGATTAAAGACGAAAATGGTGAAACCCTGACCAGTACCGATGCCCTTGAGCGCACATTGGGACGGGATTTTGTTCGATTAGAACAACCCACGGACATCCCCTTTGTGATCCGGGAAACAAAACGGAAGTTTCAGCATACCTTGTCTGAGTTTAATGTCTTCGAACGGGTAAAATAACCCAGTGTTTACCCAACGGTGGGGATCGGATGCATTAAAATACGATGCCATAACTGACCGCTATGGCGAGTGTGAGCATGCTATTTTGCCGATGTGGGTGGCGGATATGGATGTGCCCCCACCGGTTAATGTCAGCCAAGCTGTTACTGAATTTTTTGACGCTCACTATGGATATCAAATTCATAATATGGGGCCGGCAATTGTTAACTGGCACCAACGTCGCCATCAACGGGTTTATGAAAAAGAAATAGTCAGTTGTCATAGCGTTATTGGCGCGGTAAAGGTTTTAATCGAAAGCCTCACGCAGAAGGGCGATGGCATTGCGCTATTTTCCCCGGTTTATGGGCCCTTGGTTGACGTTGTGCGGGCCTGTGAGCGAGAACCTGTGCTGATTCCGCTCAATTTGGCAAGGGATATCCAAAGTCTAAATCCTGACGGCGCCCTTGATCATGTTGCGATGATCATTGTGTGTAACCCGCAAAATCCCACGGGTCAATTATGGCCTGCTGCCATTATAAATGCGCTGGCAAACATGTGTGATAGGTTACAAATTCCTTTGGTTTGTGACGAGGTGCATAGTGCCTTTGTTTACCCTCAAGAGCAGTTCTACTCGGCTTTGCAACTGCCTGTGGCGCTAAGACATACCGCTATTGTGGTACAGTCGGCAACCAAAGCGTATAACCTAGCGCATATTCCCGCAGCCTCTTATATGGTGATCCCGAATACCCAGTGGCACCATCTCATAGGACATACTGTAGCCCAGTGTCACCTGTATGCTGCCCCAGTTTCCGAAATAAGCTTAGTGGCTGCCTATTCACCTACCAACGACCGTTGGCTTGAAGACGTTAATCGTTGTATACATGACAATCGAAAACTGATGGAGCAGGGCTTGTCCCATACTTCTTTAATGCCGTATATAAACAACGCCACCTTCTTTTGTTGGTTGGATTTGCATTTGGTATACCCACAGGAACGAGACGTGGCGAAGCGGTTATTTTCTGATACCGGAATTGCCGGTAACGATGGCGCATCCTTTGGTTGCCCAGGGTGGGTACGGTTAAATATAGCGACGCAACAGCAGACGGTGGATGGCGCATTGCAACGGTTACAAAGGTTGTGGAAACGCCTTTAGATAAGGGGTACTGATGAAATGCCCCATAACCGTAGAGGATATTCTTCACAGCGAGCGAGAAAATGTTATTATGCGTGAACAGGTTATAAGTCACTAATGTCTTATAACAGTGTGTATTTAGAATATTCAGCGAGCATAAAACGTGATAAAGATTATCCTGGCCGATGACCACGAGCTGGTCAGAACAGGGATTCGTCGTATCTTAGACGATGTAAAGGATTTCACAGTAGTTTCAGAAGCAAAAAATGGTGAAGATGCGGTGCAACTGTGTCGAAAAGCGGCGCCAGATATCGTCCTGATGGATGTAAACATGCCTGGCATGGGCGGCTTAGAGGCAACGAAAAAAATTGTACGTATGTCTGAAAACACACGGATTATCTGCCTTTCAATGCATAAAGAACATCCTATTCCAGCCCAAGTTATGCAAATCGGGGCTTTTGGTTTTCTTACCAAAGATGCAGAGCCCGAAGAAATGATCCGCGCCATCTATAAAGTTCACGCAGGGCAAAAATATCTGCCACCGGAAATCGCTCAGAGTATTGCCATTAGCCGTTTAACACCTGATAGCGATAACCCTTTCGATAACTTATCTAGCCGTGAATTGAACATCGCCATGCGACTTACCCGTGGACAGAAGGTGCCGGAAATCGCTGTTGAGTTAAGCATTAATGCCAAAACAGTGAATACCTACCGCTATCGTATGTTCGAAAAGCTAGGGGTAACCACCGATGTGGAACTAACCCATCTGGCCTTACGCCACAAGCTTATCGACCCCACAACCCTCTAAAATGCACAATATGCCCGAATTTGACCACGATGCATTTTTAAAAAATCTCACTAACCGTCCCGGTGTTTACCGGATGTACAACGGTGAAGGCGATGTGATTTATGTGGGCAAGGCTAAGCACCTCAAAAAGCGGGTCTCTAGTTACTTTCGTAAAGTGTTAGATAACGCCAAAACCCGCTCTTTGGTTGCTAATATAGCCAATATGGATGTCACTGTGGTTAACAGTGAAACCGAAGCGTTTTTATTAGAAAATAATTTCATAAAGAAATACAAACCTCGCTACAACGTGGTGATGCGAGATGATAAGTCTTATCCATTTATCTTTTTATCTGCCCATGATCATCCTCGGCTGTCCTTTCATCGAGGCCCACAGAAGAAAAAAGGCGAATATTTTGGTCCTTACCCCAGTGCATGGGCTGTGCGGGAAAGTTTGCGTACTATGCAAAAGATTTTTCCCGTTAGACAGTGTGAAGACAGTTATTATCGGGCCAGAAGCCGGCCTTGTTTGCAATATCAAATGCAGCGTTGTAGTGCCCCTTGTGTAGAAGGGTATGTCACTGACGAGGAATACCAGGAACAAGTACAGCTAGCCCGCTTATTTTTAAACGGTAAAAATCAGCAGGTTATTGGCTCGTTGGTGGCGAAAATGGAAAAAGCCAGTGAGGCGTTGAATTTTGAAGCCGCCGCCAGGTACCGTGACCAAATCAATGTATTACGAAAAATACAAGAACAGCAATGGGTGGCCGGTACCCAAGACGAGATGGACGTGTTTGGCTTTGCGGTGCGCGGGAACATGGCTTGTATTCAAGTGATGTTTATTCGCGATAGCCAATTACTGGGCAGTAAATCATACTTTCCTAAGGTGCCAACAGCGGCCACTGAAGACGAAATTTTTGATTCCTTCTTTCTCCAATTTTATTTGTCGGGCAATAAGGTGATACCCAAACAAATTGTTATTCCTCGGGATCTGACAGATGAAGACAGTATTGTATCGGTGCTCAGCGAAGAGGCAAAACGCAAGATAAAATTGTTTAAGGGAGCTAGGGAAGAAAAGCGTCGCTACCTGAAGTTAGCCCAAAGCAATGCGGAAAATGCGTTAGATGCCCAATACAGTCAGCAAAAATCTGTGCATGCGCGGTATCTCGATTTAGAAGGTGCGTTAGAGCGGGATCAGCCGATTCAACGTATGGAATGTTTTGATATTAGCCATACTTCCGGTCAGCAAACGGTGGCCTCGTGTGTGGTATTTAATCGTGAAGGGCCAATGAAGAGTGATTACCGCCGTTATAATATCGAAGGTATCACGCCCGGTGACGATTATGCCGCCATGGCACAAGCGCTTAAACGGCGCTACAAATCTGTAAAGGAAGTCAGTAAAATTCCAGATATCCTTTTTATTGACGGTGGCAAGGGGCAGTTGGCTCAGGCCGAATCATTTTTTGAGTCTTGGCCCAATGAAAAGAAACCATTGCTTATTGGTGTGGCAAAGGGTACAACCCGAAAGCCGGGGCTGGAAACGTTGATCTTGGCAGGATCCCATGAAACCTTACCCATGTCGGGACATTCTCCGGCATTGCACTTGATTCAACATATTCGTGATGAATCCCACCGATTTGCAATTACCGGCCATCGGGCGCGAAGGCAAAAAGTAAAAACCACATCGAGTTTAGAATCGATACCCGGTATCGGTGCAAAACGAAGACAAAGTTTACTGAAATTTATGGGTGGCCTTCAGGGGTTAAAAAAAGCCAGTAAAGATGAAATAGCCAGCGTACCTGGCATCAGTCAGGAGTTAGCGGAAACCATTTACGACCATCTGCATCTTTAATCACGTTATGCAGAAAGGGACGACATCAGACAACGTGGTGTAATTTTAAAAATTTGAGAAGTGTTTATGTGGACGGTACCTAATATCATCACCTTATTTCGGGTTTTGCTGATTCCCGTATTTGTTGGTGTGTATTTTTTAGATTGGCGTTGGGCCAGAGAAGCCGGCGCGTTTGTCTTTTGGTTGGCAGCCATTACCGATTGGTTTGATGGTTACCTAGCCAGAAAGCTAAAGCAAACGACGCCCTTTGGTGCATTTTTAGACCCTGTTGCTGACAAACTTATTGTGGCCACGGCGCTGATCATGATCACCCACAGTTATGGTTCGCTTTGGATCACGGTACCGGCCATTGTTCTATTGGTAAGAGAGATCTATATTTCAGCCTTGCGCGAATGGATGGCCCAACGGGGTTATAGTGATTCGGTAAAGGTGAGTTTTATTGGTAAGGCGAAAACCATGGCGCAAATGTTAGCCCTTATTGGTCTGTTATCGGGGTTAGAATCGTTTATGGGCTTTCCGATTTATTGGGTAACGTTAGGGCATTGTTTATTGTATATCGCTGCAGTGCTGTCTATTTGGTCAATGTTAGAGTATACCGCTAACGCGTGGCCTCATTTAAAAGGCCAAGCAATTGAAAAAAATTGATTGCGTAATGGTCAAAATGGATAAAAATGCTGCAAACGAACATAAAATTAGGTGTTTAGAGAAAAAATGCCGCTTTTTGCTGTTGACAGTTTTGCCCGTGTAGGTAGAATGCACCCCACGTTTCAGGCACTGCCAGAAACGCAATATGCGGGAATAGCTCAGTTGGTAGAGCACAACCTTGCCAAGGTTGGGGTCGCGAGTTCGAATCTCGTTTCCCGCTCCAAATTGGCGGAATGGCAGAATGGCTATGCAGCGGATTGCAAATCCGTGGATCTCGGTTCGACTCCGGGTTCCGCCTCCAAACGCTGCTTCGCAGCATCAGGTATCTACGCCTGACACTTAAGCCGCAAGGCGACCCGATGCCCGGGTGGTGAAATTGGTAGACACAAGGGATTTAAAATCCCTCGCTGGTAACAGCGTGCCGGTTCAAGTCCGGCCCCGGGCACCATTTTATCGTTATTGACCACAATCATAATTACTCTTCAATTTCTCCCAAACCACGTATCTTTATAGTAAATTACTCGTTTTTTGATCCCCAAATGTTTGCTTTGTGTTTTTTAAAGAGAGGGGTGATGAAAGTGAAGCTGGGTATCGCACGTAAGTGAAACCACCGATTCAGTAAGGGTTAATTCTCCAATTTCTCGCCACACCGCTTTTTCAATGCCCGCTTCGGTATAAGGTGCGCCAGACAGTACCCAGGTAATCTTGTGAGCGGGATAATGAGCCAAAGCAAGTTCATCTCGAAAATCCTCCTTGTCTACTAACGGTGTTCCGGGCTTTAGTGATGCTTTTAGCCAGTAGGGACCATTGGCGGGCGTATTTTCTTTGTGCTCCCCTTGTTCCCACTTAACCTCTGTATCCGCTAATTGAGAGACGGGGCGAAATCGGGGGTTCGCTTTTTTTCCGCTAAATGCTCGATCCGCTTCTTCTAAATCCCTTTCCAAACGATAAGCGGTGAACAATTGACTAAACGGCGGCAGTTCACCTAGTTTGGGCTCGTTTGTCATGGGTAGGTTTGCAACGTGCTTCGTTTTGGTGCCACCAAGAGAGTGCATTAAAAAAATGTTTTCAGTTACGTCACTTTGCCCATCAAAGAAGAGCTTAATGGCGATGCCAAAGGCTCGCTTATCAGCTTGCTTGGTACCACTTAAACTTACTGACGCTCTGACAATCGCCGGGATATCTACTCGCGCACGATAAAGCCCGGTGTACGAGCTGCTTGGGTAAATTGTCCATGTACCGGCAAAGCAAATACCATTCGCTTGAAGTAGTTTCTGGTTGGAGGCTAATGCTACAAAATTAGCCTTTGATGACAATGTTCGTTTTGCGTGTTGTAACAGTAAGTTTTCGCCATTTTTATCGAACAGTTTCCGTGTCACCTTGTATTGGGGCAATCGGGAGTAAGGATCTGAAAAAACGCGGTCTTTGACACGCTTGAAAGCGGCTGCATTGGCGTATTTTGGGGAGGCACTTTCTGTGATTTGGGCATGAATGATGGTGCTATGGCATAAAACCAGCACTGTAAAAAAACAACGAGGCATGAAAGTATTCTTTAAGACGCTAGGTCTTAATTGATACTGTGTAGTTTGAAATAGGCCCATTGCGATGGCGTGTTCCCCTGGTACCACTAGAAATCAACAACTGGCTCATACCCAAAAGCGTATGGGTGAACATTTCACCCCCAATCAATTGCTAGGGCGTACCCACACCATTGGCTGCGTTGCTGTTGAAATCACGCAAAAATGTAATCTTGATTGCACCTTATGCTATTTGTCAGAGCATTCGCAAGCAGTTCGTGACATTCCTATTCAAGAAGTATTTAAACGATTAGACAGTGTGCTTCATCACTACGGCCCAGGAACGAGCGTCCAAATAACCGGGGGCGATCCTACCTTACGAAAGCGCAGCGAGCTTATCGACATTGTCGAATATGCCAATAAACTGGGCTTACATACTGCGCTTTTTACCAACGGCATTGCCGCAACACGGGAGCTATTAACGGCATTAGCCCACGCTGGGTTGAATGATGTGGCGTTTCATGTGGATACCACGCAAGAGCGTGAGGGGTACGCTGACGAGCAATCGTTAAACGACATTCGCAAAGCCTATATTGCCCGTGCCAAGGGGCTGGGACTGATGGTTATTTTTAACACCACAGTACATACCGGCAATTTTCATGAACTACCGATGATGGTAGATTTTTTTGTTAAACACGCACATGTGGTGAGTTTTGCTTCCTTTCAACTCCAGGCCGAAACAGGCAGGGGCGAGTGGGGAGCGCGCACCGATGTGGTCGATCCATTGACCGTTAAAGCTGCAATTGAAAAGACAATCAACAAAGCACTGCCGTGGGAAAAAGTGCGTATAGGGCACAGTGATTGTCACAGTTATATGCCCACCTTGGTTGCAGATAACCAAGTCTTTTCGGTTGTGGATGACGAGCAATTATTTGCCCAATTTATTAAAGACTTTAACCATATTCAAACCACGCGACAGCATGGAAAAGCACAAATAGCTTGGGATTACACAAAAGCATTATTAAAACAGCCCCAGTGGCTGTGGCTGCTGGCCAAAGCAACGTCAGCAAAACTCTTGGAGATGCGTGGAAGTTTAGTTAGAAGCAGAGGGCGGGTGCACAAATTATCTTTTTTTGTGCAAAATTTTATGGATGCGACAGCCTTACAACAAGACAGGATCGACGCTTGTTCTTTTATGGTGATGACGGCCGATGGCCCCGTTTCAATGTGTAAGCACAATGCACAACGAGACGAATACATATTAAAACCACTGACCTATACCAACCATCGCGGCCAAGTTAAGCAGTACCAACCTTTAGGAGAGCGTTACAAACAAGATAACGTGATACCCATTCGTCACCTCCCCACAGATAATGCAAAGGCAGTTCAAGTCAATAGCGAGGGGCTTTCAGTCACCTCCGAAGCGCCTAAACAAAGCAGCCCATTCAGCGCGGCCGATCACCAGCAAATACCGAAAAATGTATAAGGAATTAATTATGCAAAATCATTGTTTTTATCAGTATGGTCGCTATTTTGCGATTATTGCGTCTATATTAACCTTGTACCTTTTACCCATGTCACAAAGTAGCCATGCATCTGAAAATACTCAGCGTGGTGATAGCGTGGAATTGGCAGATGGGGTAGCGCTACAACAGGCTTATAACAAAGCCCTTGAAAATTGGGCCTACGTACTAAGCACCTATGTAGATGCCGAAGGTCGGACGGATTTTCAACACCTCGCTTTGGATATCCAGCCTCTGGAAAACATGGTGGCTTTTATTGGGTCAGTGAGTCCTGCTACAGCGCCGGAATTATTCACTTCAAAGCAGGCGGTGATGGCCTATTACATTAATAGCTATAATGCGCTGGCCATGTATGGGGTGATCGAAGAAGGCATCCCTGATGGCTTTACAAGTTTCTTTTCACGGGCTGGCTTTTTCAAGTTTCGTGATGTTGTCATTGGTGGCAAAACGACCAATTTATACGACTACGAAAATGACATTATTCGGCCATTAAACGAGCCCCGGGTACATTTTGCTCTCAATTGTATGGTAAAAGACTGTCCTCGTTTACCCCAGCAGCCTTTTTACCCTGACACCTTGGATAGCGCACTTGAAAAGGCCACTTACGAATTTTTTGCAAAGGAAAAACACTTTTATCTCGACGACAAACGCAAGCGGGTATATGTCTCTGCAATTTTAGATTTTTATACAGAGGACTTTGTTAGTTCGGGAAACAAGAAGGATTTGCCCCAATACATTAATCAATACCTTGAACAACCCATTCCAGCAGGCTACAAGGTTAAATATATGGATTACGATTGGCACATTAATGCCCAGCCGGAAACCACAGACCCTAATGGGGCGGTGAGCCAAGCGGGGGCCGCGGCTCCTGCAGGAAAAACAAGCACCACAATGGATAACACCGTTGAACAACCCTTGGTATTGACCAGTACACCCAATCAAACCACATTTTTAGAGTTATACACCTCTGAAGGTTGCAGTAGCTGCCCGCCTGCTGAAAAGTGGATTTCAGGGTTTGTTGATAGTAAGAAGCTATGGACCGAGCTGGTACCGATAAATTTTCACGTAGATTATTGGGACAACTTAGGATGGAAAGACCCTTTTTCCAACAAAGCGTTTAGCCAACGACAAAGCAACTACAAACAATCCGGTAAGGCCAACATTATTGCCACTCCCGGATTTGTATTAAACGGAAACGGATGGAATGGATGGTTTCGCGGACAGGCCATTCCCCAGCGTGTTGCCCCTCTATCTGGCGAGCTTAGTGGGGCGGTTGCAAACCAATCCATAGACGTATCTTTTGATAACGTCAATGTAAGCCCTGTTCAATCCCCATTGATTGTTCATGCTGCGCTACTGGGGTTTGGCATTGAATCCTTCGTCGGTGATGGTGAAAATGCAGGGCGAAAGTTGGCCCATGACTTTGTTGTTATTGGCTATGAAAACCAACGCTTAAGCAACGAATCTGAGCATTTTTACGGGCAATTACCTTTACCGGTGAACCCCCAAATAGACACCACCCGTAAAGCGCTGATCCTTTGGGTTTCTCAGTCAACGGATCCTACGCCTATTCAAGTTGCAGCATCGTGGTGGGGATAACATCAGCTTATCTGATATGTATTTTATCGGCACATTTGCGTCGGTGGGCGTAAAGTTAAATTTTTATGAAATTTTTATTGTCTGACTGCTATCTTATAAAGAATCGAAATATTTTTTTAATGTTGTTTAAAGGGCCAATATGGAGTTTGCAACGTCAATTCAACGTTGGATCTTAGAAGATGCCCACTCTACGTGGCTCCTATTCGTTGGCATCATTTTACTGTCTTACCTACTTGAAGATCTCGCCATTGTGACTGCAGCGGCAATGTCTTCAAGTGATACGTTATCTATGCCGCTAGCAATCTTGGCCATATTTTTAGGGATTGCTTCTGGCGACTTAGGGCTTTACTGGTTAGGAAAATTAGCCCGTAAAGGGAGGCGCTTACGTTTTTGGTTGTTAAAAAACCAAAGATCGCGGGCTATTCAAAGGCGTTTAGTGCATCGCGCATTCGGCCACTTATTTATTATCCGATTCATTCCCGGATTACGAACCATTGGTTTCTCTTTAAGTGGTTTTATTAACGTACCTTTCTGGGTTTTTACCTCGGCGGTATTGATGGCTACTGCACTGTGGACAGGTGTTGTTTTTGGCGCGTTATATCAGTTGGGTTCAATTTCCATTGTTCAGCAACACGCACCGTTGTTTATTGCCAGTGGGCTAATCATTATGTGGTTAGTCAACCGAGCATTAAAAATGAATTTTAAAAGAGGGGCCCATGTTGCCACCAAGTAATATAAACGTTATTGGGCAGAGCTGTGTTAATGCTGGCTTGCCTCAATTAGCTGTTGGTAAGCGGGATATTTCACCGTTTGAGTTCATTCCTACCTGGCTCGCTTATACACCTGTTGTGCTACAAAGTTTGCTAATGGGGCTTGTAAGATTGGATTGGGCATTGCCCCTTTCTGCTAACCCTGCCATCAAGTTAAGTGGCATGGTAGGCGAGTCTAAAAATGACATTTTCGAAGCGGTAGGGCCTAGCACTAAAGCCTATATTTTACCCTCTTATACGGTTACCAAAGTGGAGGGTGACGATGGGGAGATCTTGTCATCAATTCTTCATGGGCTTAGTCAGCAAGGGCTGGCCTATCCATTGGTAGCAAAGCCTGATTTGGGGTGTCGAGGGGTGGGCGTTAAGCTTATCAAAAGTGATGAAGATCTTGCGGCCTATCTCGATACCTTTCCCCTTAACAGCCGTTTTCTACTGCAAAAAAAGTCAATGCATAAGGCCGAAGCCGGGGTGTTTTATGTGCGCCAGCCAGATGAAGAAAAAGGGCGGATAATCTCGTTGACCTTCAAATATGCAGCCAGTGTGATAGGAAACGGGGTTGATACACTGCAAGGGCTTATTGAACGGGATCCTAGAGCCGGTAAATTAGCGCATTTGTATCTACCACGGCATCAAGCTGCGCTTGATTGGATTGTGCCTAAGGATGAGGAGTTTCAATTAGCCTTTGCCGGTAGCCATTCTCGAGGCTCTATTTTTAAAAATGGCAATGGCTACATCACAGCTGCCATGGAAGAAAAGCTGAACAACGTACTAAAGGATTTTGATGGTTTCCATTATGGGCGTTTAGATATCAAGTTTGATGACATTCGAAACCTCATGACAGGAGGGGACTTCGATATTCTTGAGATTAACGGTGCTAGCAGTGAAGCCGCTCATATTTGGGATAGTGAAGCAACCCTTAGCGACATTTTTTCAACCTTAATGTATCAATACCGCTTACTTTATCAAATTGGTTATAAGCAGAAGCAACGAGGTGTAAAAACCCCTTCAATCAAGCAGTTGCTTTTGGCGTGGCAAGAAGAAAAGCGGCTTGTCCAGCATTACCCTATTACAGATTAGCCTTTGAGAGTCGTGATGAAAACAATTCAAATACAAAAAAAGGCGAATTATCAATCGTCAGTTTCAACTATCATTGCAGGTTGTGAAGAGGTGCTTAATCAGGGCCTTGTGTTTTTAAACAATCTGTCGGAGAAAGACTATACGGCGCTATGTAGCCCTCACTTTGAAAGTTCAATCGGTGAGCATTTTCGCCATTGGCTCGATTTATTTCATTCCCTAGAGCGGGCTGAAGATAAAATCGATTACAACCTACGTCGCCGAGGGCATAAAGTCGAAAGAGACATTGAAATAGCCAAAAGAGAAATCGATTCGCTACTCATTTGGCTAACTACCCTTAACGAGACGACGCTAGATGCATCTATCAAAGTTGAACTGGAAACCTTAGTTTCACTCACCAGTATCAATGAGGTTACTTCAACATTAGGCCGAGAGTTGAGTTTTGTGGCGCTACACGCCACCCATCATTTTGCCATGGTTAAACTTGCGGCGTCATTAATGGGCGTGAAAGCGTCTGGCAATTTTGGCGTTGCCCCGAGCACAGCCAGTTTTAGGCGGGCTCAATAAGATGTGTACATTAAGTTGGCAGCAGGATGAATGTGGCAATATCCGTATTTATTTCAGTCGCGATGAGCAACGGGTTCGACAACAAGCCCTAGCGCCAGAAACGTTTTTAATTGACGGTGTTAAATGCACCATGCCTATAGATCCCGAAGGGAATGGCACCTGGATAGCCGTGAATGAATACGGCATCGCCATATGTTTACTCAACTACTATCAAGGGGATAAACCTGAAGGTACCCTTATCAGCCGCGGCGCATTGGTTAAGCACCTAGCCAGCGTAACGTCCTATTCTGAAGCAAAGGCCCGCCTGAACAATTACCCATTACAACATACCGCCCCTTTTTCCATGGTGCTTTTGTGTCGTGACTCAGTCTCACCAAAGGTTCAGCGTTGGGTGTGGGATGGCCGGGATTTATCCGTGGGTGATGTGGCGCCCCCTTTAGTGTCAGCCGCAAAATATTTTGATGAAGCCTATAATTATCGTAAGCAGCTTTTTGATGATTTAACTAAAAAACTGCCTCGCAATGAAATAGGTCCACGTTTTCATCGGTCTTTTAATACACACTCGCCATTTCTTTCTCCTCTAATGGTCAGAGAGGATGCAAGAACCGTGAGTATAACCACGGTTTTGCTCTTTGATGAGGAGCAACAGATGCATTATGAGTCGATAGATGAGCACACCCTAGGGTTGGTTACGAGTCGATACGGTGATATGCAGCACGAAAAACAAATATTGGCTGTATGCGAGACCGAACAGGCCTGATTGATTGACTAGAACTCAGGCTAGAACAATACCTATAGGACATTTGAATGAAAAAATTAATCACCTTATTTATCGCGCTAATTGCCTTTAGCGCAGTGGCAGAAGATGAAATTTATACGGGGTTTTTCAGTAATAAAGCGGTGGGAGGTTACGATACGGTAGCTTTCTTTTCACTTAACGAAGGGGATAAGCCGGTAAAAGGAAGCAGCGAATGGAGCACGGAGTATAAGAATGCCGACTGGTATTTTTCTAGCGCAGAGAATTTAAGTAAGTTTAAAGCAGATCCAGAGCGATACATGCCCCAATACGGTGGCTATTGCGCATGGGCAGTTTCTGCAAAAAATGACTTTGCGCCTGGCGATCCACAGTACTGGGCAGTGGTAGATGGAAAGTTATATTTGAACTACAACCAGAACGTAAAAACTGAATGGGATGCAGCGCGAGCACGACATATTGTTCAGGCAGACCTTAATTGGCCCACTTTAATTAAATAAATTCAGAGTAAATAAACATGAAAAAGCCATCGTTAAAAATTGTACTTTCCATTTTCGTTGCCTTTGTACTTGTTCAATCCTTGATTTTTAAGTTTTCGAATTCTTATGAAACCATGCATATTTTCAATACGCTAGGTGAGTGGTCTGGGTTCGCTTGGTTTGGCGTGTATGGGGGTTACATGGTGGGAACCGCAGAGTTAATCGCGACGGTACTGCTATTTAGCCGCTTCCATAATGTGGGGGCGCTGATGACAGTTGGCATCATCACTGGCGCTATCTTTTTTCACTTATTTACCCCGTTAGGTATTGTTATGCCAGAGTTTGATGGGGCTGGAAATATTGTAGGAAAAGACGGTGGCACCTTGTTCATCATGGCCTGTTTGGTTTGGTTAAGCGGCATGACCTTATTAATTAAGGGGTTGAAAAGTGAAGACCCATTCATCGCCGGTTTCGGGCGTAAAGGTAAGTAAATGACGGCTATCCCGAGTCCATTCAAGTTACCGAGAAAGACGCCTTTTGGTATTGGCGAAAAGGTCATTGAAAAGGTGTCAGGCTTGTCTAGGCTCAACACCATTTATCAAAGCCAGCCTTTTTCGAGGGAGCCCTTTACCTTTGTAGAAGAAGTGCTGGAGCAATTGAATACAGACTATTCACTTAACGGCGGTAGCCTTGAAGACATTCCTCAAACAGGTCCGCTAGTTGTGGTTGCCAATCATCCTCTTGGTGGCTTAGAAGGGGTTATTCTGGCCAATTTAATTGGAAAAGTGCGTCGTGATATTAAAGTGCTTGCCAATGAGGTGCTAGCGCGGATTCCACAACTCACAGACTTGTTTATTGGTGTAGACGTATTTGAAACTCGGTCCTCACGGGTCAAAAATGCCCGTGCAATTAAAGAAGCACACCGCCACCTAAGTGGCGGTGGCGTGTTAATCGTCTTTCCCGCAGGTGAAGTGTCCTCTTGGCAATCTGCCCATGGGCAAATTACCGATAAAGACTGGAGTAAGTCTATTGGTAGTTTTGTCAGGCATTCTCAAGCCAGCGTGATGCCGGTGTTTATTGGGGGAATGAACAGTCGTATGTTTTATCAGGCAGGCAGAGTGCACCCTATACTTCGGACCCTGTTACTGCCCCGTGAGTTAACCAATAAATCGGGTATAACTACGTCTGTTTTTATGGGGGACGTTATTCATGCTAAAGAACTTACGAAATTGGCCAGTGATAAGTGTATTGCGGACTATTTGAGACTAAACACCTATTTGCTTAATGCCCGTGGCACTGATGAATCCTTGCAGGATAAAAACAAGGCGAATAAGGCGTTTTACGCCACGCCTGTGATCCCGCCCATCGATAAAACACAACTAGCTGATGAAGTTGAAGGGTTAGACACCAGCGATTTACTATTAAAGCAGGGCGATTATGAAGTTTACTGCGTATCTTCTCACCGCATACCACTGTTACTGTCTGAAATAGGCAGAGTGCGAGAAATCAGTTTTCGCGAAGTGGGTGAAGGGAGCGGTAAAGCCTGTGACGTAGATGAATACGACGCCTCTTACTTACAATTATTTGTTTGGCAAAAACACAAGCATGAGGTCGTGGGCGCCTACAGACTCGGTATCACAACGCACCTTACTGGCCAAAAAGGAATTGAAGGTCTGTATTCACGAAGCCTGTTTAGTTACGATTCAGCCTTCGTAAAAAGCATGGGAAACAGCATTGAAGTCGGGCGCTCTGTGGTGGCACCAGCCTATCAACGTCATCTTCAGCCCTTGTTGATGCTGTGGAAAGGTATCGCTCACTATGTTGCAAAACATCCTGAATATACCCACTTATTTGGGCCGGTCAGTATTAGTAATGACTATAGCCCCATCGCAAGACAATTAATTGCGTCCGTTATGTCCGTATCTCATTACGATAATGAAAAGGCTAAACTCGTCCAACCCACGACGCCTTTAGCGCCACCGAAAAATATGTTTTGGCGTTCGGATATGTTGTCGTCGTTAGGCGACGTGAGTTTGTTTTCTAAAGTGTTGTCCCGTTTAGAGAAAGGCCCTGGAATACCTATTTTGTTGAAACAGTATCTTGGATTAAATGGAAAGCTCGTCTGTTTTAACGTTGATCCGGCCTTTAACAATGCGTTAGACGGCTTGATTGTGGTCAACCTCACCCAAGTAAATCCCCGTACGTTAGGGAAGTATATGGGCAAAGAAGGCGCTCAGCAGTACTTACAACATCATCAGCAGCAAAACGGTAGATAAACACTCAAATCAGCGAGAAATTTATACTGCTATAGGTTTATACTATGGCTCCCGATTTTTCTGAGTTGTTGAAGTCTATGTCTATTATCATTAATCTTATTCGCAATGGTTTAGGTTGTATCATTGCGTTTTTTGATCTGATCACCCGTCCTAGAAAAATGCAGCGTAGTGCACAAGCACAAGCTAGCGTAGAACAAGCCCTTAGCGGCATGGCCCTATATCAGTTTTTTGCTTGCCCCTTTTGTATTAAAACTCGCCGTGCTATGCACCGTTTGAATTTACCCATCGAAACCCGCAATGCCAAAAAAGGCGCGCCGTTTCGCGTGGAACTTGAACAGCTTGGCGGTAAAGCAAAAGTACCGTGCTTGCGTATCTCACAAAATGGCGAAGATACATGGATGTATGAAAGCAACGACATTATTCATTATCTTGAAGAGCGCTTCGGTTCGGTACGCTAATTGAGCACGGGTGACTGTGTTGGTGATTGGTTTTTATCATGGTTTCTTTGTTTGATAAGACAATTGGCTGTATTTTTGCGGTGAATGTTCGTATAGTGTTGTTCTTATGGAGTTCCATGTGCAGTCTACAGTGTTAGCGTTATGACTAAAATTCTTATCTCCCCCGAAGCGTTACAGCATCAACGTGAGCATAGTCCGGTCACGGTATTGCGGGCGCTGATGTCCGATCCCGTATCGGGAGCGAAAGATATTGAGCATGAACAGCGTATCCCTGGGGCGATTGATATCAATATCGACACCGAGGGCAGCGAGCACATGGATCCGAACCCCCACGCCATGTTAAGCGCAGAAAAAATGAGCGTTTTACTAGGTAGTAAAGGGGTTTCCAATGGGGCCGACGTGGTCATTTATGATAATCGTGGCATGTTTAGTGCCCCACGTTTGTGGTGGATGTTAAAATCTATTGGGCATGAGCGGGCACATTTATTAGATGGCGGCTGGCCTGCGTGGCATGGGTTTAGTCCTGTTGTTCATAGCGGCCATGACGAGCACACCCGCAATGCTACATACCACTTACAAACATCATCCAATCGTCCATGGTTTGTTAATGCAAGTGATGTGGTCGCGCTGCTTGGAAGCGACACCCAAATTATTGATGCACGAAGTGCACCGCGGTTTAATGGCGAAGTTGACGAGCCCAGACCGGGATTACGTCGCGGACACATTCCCGGTGCCGTTAACATACCTTTTCCATGGTTATTAAATGATGGCAAATTTAAATCGCTGACCTTGTTGCAAGAGGTTTTCGCCCAAGTAGGCGTTGATTTGCAAAAGCCCATTGTCTGTAGTTGTGGTTCAGGGGTTACTGCTTGTATTGTTGGCGTAGCGGCTTTGTTATGTGGCGCGGTTGATGTGAAAGTCTACGATGGTTCGTGGGCAGAATGGGGCGCTAAACCTCATTTACCGGTGGAGGAATAACAGATGAGTAATGGGCCTCGAGTCGTTATATTGACAGGTGCTGGGGTGTCCGCAGAGTCGGGCCTTAGAACCTTCCGTGATAGTAACGGGTTATGGGAAAATCATCGCATAGAAGATGTGGCCACGCCGGAGGCGTTCGAAAAAGACGCTGAACTTGTGTATCGCTTCTATAATGCCAGACGCGCCCAATTACAACACCCTGATGTGACCCCCAACGCAGCCCATGCTGCGCTGGCAAAATTAGAAGGTCAGTTAGGCAAGCAATTTATGTTAGTCACTCAAAATGTGGACGATTTACACGAACGAGCGGGAAGTGAACGGGTAGTGCATATGCACGGTAAATTGCTTTCAGCCCGATGCACTAGCTCAGGTAAAAGTCATGCATGGGATGACGCGTTTGACGAAACCACCCCCTGTCCTTGTTGTACGCCGGCGGCGATCCTGCGTCCGGATATTGTGTGGTTTGGGGAAATGCCACAACAAATGGACGAAATTATTCTTGCTTTAACCAAAGCTGATTTATTTATTTCCATTGGTACATCTGGTCAGGTTTATCCTGCCGCCGGGTTTGTACAGGTAGCCAAAGATAGCGGTGCTCGTACGGTAGAACTTAACCTTCAGCCCAGTGATCGCTGTGATCTCTTTGACGAATCCTACCATGGGCCAGCCTCGCAAGTGGTACCTAATTTCATTAACAGTTTAATGGAAGAACTCTCAGTTTCTGTTGAATAGTGTATGTCTGTTTATCTTAACGAATTTCTAACCATTGCATTAATTCATTTAGTGGCGGTGGCCAGTCCTGGCCCAGATTTCGCCGTCATTGTCAGGCACAGCATCTCCTATGGCCGCAGAATCGCTTTGTATACAAGTATCGGCGTGGGCTTAGCCATATTTTTGCATGTGGGTTACTCCCTGGTTGGGCTAAGTATGCTGATTAAGACTACGCCATGGTTATACACGACGTTTAGTTACGCAGCGGCAGGCTACCTTATTTACCTTGCCATCGGTGCATTAAGAAGCGGTCCCCCCGTTGCTACCACACAAGCTAAAGGAAATGAGCCCTCTCACAAGGTTAGGATTTCTGCTACTAAAGCCATAGGGGTAGGTTTTTTAACCAATGGTTTAAATCCTAAAGCTACCTTGTTTTTCCTGTCACTCTTTACCGCCATCATCAATGTGGAAACCCCGTTTGTTATTAAGGTAGGGTACGGCGTGTATTTGGCGCTAGCCACCACCTTGTGGTTTTGTTTCTTGTCCTATTTGCTCAGTACCAGTAAAGTCGCCAAACTCATCGGTGAAAAAGGGTACTGGTTGGATAGAACCATGGGGGTCATGCTTATTGGCTTAGCGGTTAAATTGGTGTGGTGATCTCAAAATGTCACGGCTTAGAAAGCGGCCTTGGGGATAGGGTCTAACTTCGTCTTAGGGTATACTAGCTGGAATTTATTAGTATTAAAGGTTCCTGTGTCCGAATTTAACCCCCACGATCAACAAATGCCTAAATCGTTGCGTCATCAACTCATTCAACCTAATGGTCGATTTAATTACTCATGGTTGGCTAAAACGGCTTTTACCGTTTTAAAGCGGTCCTTTTGGCCGCTTTTTCAGGCTTGCTTGGCCGTTTTCTTTATCGTGGTCGGCGGCGCATTATTATTAGTTAGCGTGTTTCCCGTGTCGGCCTTAACCAATATGCCGCCACAGCAACAGGTGGTTATTGATATTGTATCGGTATTGATTTTTGCCCCTCTGACAACAGGCTTGTCGGTAATGGGGATTAATGCCATACGTGGTAACACAATTAATAGTGCTCAGGTACTTCGCTATTTCCCCCACGTATTAGTGTTAGCGTTAGCACAGTTGCTGATATCGGTACTGACGCAGTTGGGTTTTGCACTGCTAATTATTCCCGGCTTGTACATACTTATGGCTACCACCTTTACCTTGCCGCTTATAGCCGATAAAAACATGGGTATGCTGGCAGCGTTAAAGCAGTCTGTTACCGCCGTTAATCAATATTTGCTGTCTTTCATTGTTCTTTTTGGGGTTTTTCTCGTATTGTTTTTAGTAAGTATTGCGAGTTTTGGTTTAGCCCTGCTTATCGTTATGCCGTTTTATTTTGTAGTAATGGGCATCATATATAGCGCGTTATTTGACGATCATCCTTCGCAAGATAATTTATCTAAGCCTCAGGAGCTAATGTTTGATGCATAAACGGGAAACCGTGAAAATTGTATTGATCACCATTGCAATCTTACTGGTGATTGTCATTAATGCTGTGATCATGTCGTTAAAAGAGCCTGACATCCTGGATGCACCGACCACGGAGCATGCCTCTCGTCCGGTTCCAGACTTCGCTGAGATTTCTGATATTAACGAGAAGAAAAAAGCTTTTTTTGCCTACTTAAAACCCGAAGTAGAAAAGCAAAATGAATATTTGTTATCCCTACGTCATTACATTCAGACGCTGCAACGGAATATATCCCTTGGTAAAGCGTTAACTGACGATGAACAAGAAAAGCTAGCATGGTTGGTAAAAGAATATAAAGTGAGTGCCAATGACCCGATAAACGCGCAAATAGAAGAGCTATTAAAAAAAGTGGATATTTTGCCTGTGGAATTGGTGTTAGCACAAGCCGCGAATGAGTCGGCTTGGGGGACCAGCCGATTTGCACGGGAAGGCTATAACTTTTTTGGTTTATGGTGTTTCAGTAAAGGATGCGGCTTTGTGCCTTCTCGGCGTACCGAGGGTTTAGAACACGAAGTGGCACGGTTCTCAAACCTTTCAGAAGCAACTTATACCTATATGCGTAATTTAAACCGGCACAATGCCTATAACGAATTGCGTAACATACGCAACACCCTGCGTGCTAACCAGCTTCCTGTGACTGGTGTGGCATTGGCCGAAGGATTGATGAACTATTCTGAACGGGGCATTGCGTATGTTGAGGAACTGCAAGCAATGATCCGGTACAACAAGGAGTATATGTAACTGTGTTTAAGGCTGCTGCGATATTGGTCACCCTTTGTTGCGCATTTCCCAGTTTTGGTGAAGTGCTGCACGTGGAATACAGTCGGTTTTATAGCCATACGAAAAAACTCGATAATGAAGACACTCAAGCGTTACAATTTGCATTTGGTTTTTTACGGGTTGGTGAAAATAGACTGTGTGAAATTAACCACGCTCAAATTGTGACGGATAAACAAACCTTGCCACTTGAGGTATCAGAAGAAGGGCGATTTACCGTTCCCACTGATAAAGTATTAAAAATGGCACAGGCAATGGTGGAAGTTGATTTAGTTGAGGCGGCAAATCTTTGTGATATGTCGGTACAATTAGAGACAAAACCCGAGTACTTGAAGCTCGCTTACAGCCAACAGGATCTCAATTTTCTGTTAGAGCAGTACCGTGCGTTTTTTAATGCTATGGGCAGTTTTCTATCGTTCATGATGCCGTCAGTGGAAGGGTTATCCTTTCAGTTTGAAGATAAGCATTTAACCACCGCACCTACAGAACAACAACCCTCGATCACGATGGGAACCCTGACATTATCTGAAGCCTGGATCAGTGATCACGATGAACTTACTTTGCCGTTAACGCCAATCAGGGTAACGGCAAAAGCGAGCAAATAAGCAGCGGGTTACGCTTCGTTTTCAATTACAAGCTGGTATTGGATCTCTTCAGCTAAACGACTCACCGTGCGCTCGCCTTCAAGACAAAGCTCTGTGGCACGGTGGAACTCCATCAAGCCTACGTCAGACAAGTGGGGCTCGATAAGGACATCCGGTGGATCGCCGGCAAGACGGGAACGTGTCACTCTGGCTTGTAGGATTTCTAGTGAGCTACTCATCACACTTAAGATCCCTGGCGGATCCATCTTTTCATCCTTACCTTCAGGTGAAAACCACTGTCTTACAATATTCGACCCCTTAGAAAAGAAGTCATCGGTTTTCTTTTGGATCTTTTCATGCTCCACCGTAGGTTTATCTAAGCGTTGAGGCTTAAAATCGGCGTTTAGATTAACGGCAATAACAAAATCAGCGCCCATTTGTCGGCACAAATTAACCGGCACCGGATTAACCACCGCGCCATCGACTAACCATCGCCCATTGTGGGCCACCGGACTAAATAGGGCTGGGATAGCGCAAGAAGCTTGGATACAACTGCCTACGGGCCCATTGTTAAACATCACTTCACGACCTGAATAGAGATCCGTTGCGACTACCGCAAAGGGCTTATGCATTTCTTCAAATGTTGAGGCGCAAAATTCTTCGGCAAGTTTAGTAAATACCTTTTGCCCACTCGCAATGCCGCCTTTACGTATTCCTACGCCCATAAGAGAAAGTATTTGCCATTCAGTGAGGGAACAGGCCCATTCTTTTAACGGTTCAAGTTTGCCACTGGCGTAGGCTGCCCCCACATACGCGCCAATGGAACAGCCCGCTACAATATCTATTTTCACTCCCAGTTTTTCCAACGCTTGGATGATCCCAATGTGAGTCCATCCTCGCGCTGCACCGGCACCTAGCGCCAAACCTATTTTCATGGGTATTATTCCGTTAAGTTTACAATCTGTACTGCAGACCCGTCGTTGGTTTCGGAGCTTGCGTTAAAATCGGGGGCATCAAAGGCAAGATCGCCATCTGCAACGGGTGTTCCTTGCGCTTTGATACTATGAAAATCGTACAGGGATTTATCAGCAAGGTGGGAAGGCGCCACATTCTGTATCGCCCTAAACATAGATTCGATACGGCCCGGATACCGTTTATTCCAGTCTTGTAGCATCATTTTAATGTTCTGTCGTTGCAGATTATCCTGTGAGCCACATAAGTTGCAGGGAATGATAGGGAAGTTCACGGCATCGGCGTATCGTTGAATATCTTTTTCGCTGCAATAGGCGAGGGGACGAATAACAATATGTTCGCCATTGTCGCTGACCAATTTAGGTGGCATCGATTTTAACTTTCCGCCGTGGAACATATTCAAAAACAAGGTTTCTAGCATGTCATCCCGATGATGACCCAATGCTATCTTAGTTGCGCCTAACTCCTTTGCCGTGCGATACAAAATACCGCGCCGTAACCGCGAGCATAAAGAGCAGGTGGTTTTGCCTTCAGGAATTTTCTCTTTAACTATGGCGTAAGTGTCTTCTTCGACAATTTTATAATCGACGCCTAATTGTTGGAGGTATTGGGGAAGAATGTGCTCAGGGAAGCCCGGTTGTTTTTGATCGAGGTTAACGGCCACAATATCAAAGTGTATGGGCGCAATTTTGCGCATGAACAATAAAATATCCAACATCGTGTAGCTGTCTTTACCACCAGACAAGCACACCATAACTTTGTCTTGATCTTCAATCATTGAAAAGTCACTGATGGCTTTACCGACGTTGCGACGCAAACGTTTCTGTAATTTGTTGAAACTGTATTTTTGTTTACTGCTTACACTGTGAGTCGATGGACTCAAAGGGGAAGGAGTTGGGGATGTTTGATTCATGATGATAGACAACAACGACGATTAACCAAAACGCCATTATACAAAAGCAGGTTGCTGGCCGCCATCATCATGTGGTGGCGGCCGCAAATTTATTTAGTGAACAGGAGACACAAAGCCATCAGGTTTAATGGCTAAAACGTCACAGTTTATGTTGTCGATAACCTGCTCTGCGGTGTTACCGATAAAAGCCGCAGATAGCCCCGTTCTTCCCACAGTACCGATGACCACCAGTTCGGCGTCGATGTTTTTAGTTACCTGTTTGACCACATTTTCCGGTACACCTTCCATCACATGGCAGTTGGTCATGCTGATACCAAAGTTAGCACTGTGGGTTTCCATATTTTGTAAGTGATGGTTGCGCACAGAATCGTAATAGGTATCTGGATTAAAATCCGGAATTTCAATGGCAATATTCAAAGGCGTAGACGGGAAGGCGTTCACCAAGTGAACTTGTCCGCTCAACAGGTCGGCATAGTCTTTTGCTATGGTGGTGACCTTGTCGTTAAGTAAGGCGTGGGTTTTATCTTCAGTGCCTACATTTACGGTGGCGACAATATTACCGTGTTCTGGCCAGCTATGATCTTTAACGAGCAGTATGGGCATGGGGCATTTGCGTAATAAGTGCCAGTCAGTAGGAGTAAAAATTATAGAGGCAAGATCATTGTGATTACGGGTGGCTTTGATGACAATATCCACATCGTGCTCAATGGCAAATGCGATAATGGCTTCATACCGGGTATCGCTCCACACCACGTTAAGGTTGATGTCTACATCTTTAAACCCAGTAAAGTGGGTGGTGAGCCATGTTTCCCTTTCTTTGAGAATCGCTTCGCGCATGGCCTCTCGCTCGGCCCGTGTCAACATGGTTGTCATATCGTATGAATGGTCGTACACCACTAAGATGGCATCAATAGCGGCGCCGGTTTTTTCGGCAATTTCCACCGCTCGGCATAAGGCTGGTTGTTCCGTCGTATCAGGGTGAACAACGGCAAGAATTCGATTGTAGGTGATCATAACGCTTCTCCTTAGAAAAGCCGGTAAATTGACTTCCACTATCAGTATAGGAGGTTAGGAAAAGCGCGGATTGTTTTAGATCAAACTTTAACGATTACTCAACACAGGTTGTAGGAATATCCATAGCGTGTAGCTTGTTATCCATAGCGGTAAAATCAAGTATTGTAATCAGTTTACCGTCAACTTTTATGATGGCTTCTTTTTGGAACCGCGTTAATAAACGGCTAATGGTTTCTACCGTTAGGCCAAGATAGTTACCAATTTCATTTCGCGTCATACTTAAATTGAATTGACGATGGGAAAAGCCTCGCTCTTCAAATCGCCCAGATAAGTGGGCTAAGAAATAAATTAAACGTTCCTCGGCAGTGCGCTTATTTAACAGCATCATCATCTCATGATCTTGTTTGATTTCAGCACTCATAAATCGCATGATCTGATGACGTAGCTTAGGAAACTGATCGGACATAGAGTCGATGGTATCGTAAGGAAGCTCACATACCATCGCGGTTTCAAGGGCTTGAGTATAGCTTTGATGAACATCGTCTCGCAGGCCGTCAAAACCAATGATGTCTCCTGGGAAATGAAAGCTAATAATTTGTTCTTCGCCGTCCTGATCCGTTACAAAACTTTTAAATGACCCCGCACGCACGGCATATAGCGATTTAAACTTATCCCCAGCTTCAACAAGGGTATCGTTTTTATGTAAAGGCTTTTTACGCTCGATAATATCGTCGAGCGATTCAATTTCTGTTTTATTGAGGGCTACGGGAAGACACAAATGACTGAAACTACAGTTTTGGCAGTGAATCGAAAATTCCGTTCGCTTTTGCATAGTTGGTTACCGTAAGTGCGAAAATTCTAATATAGTGTAAAGAGCGCGCGCCAAATTAACAAGCCTGCATAGAATAAAAGGCTGAGTGCAAGTACTTGACGTAAAATGGGGTGCTTTAATCCCTTTGCTAGCCAATCTGCACCTGCTGAAGCTGCTAGTAGCGTAGGTAACGTACCAAGACCAAATCCGGCCATAATAAGCGCGCCATTGCGTGTACTGCCAGAAGCCAGCGCCCAAGTTAGCGTTGAATACACTAGACCACAAGGAAGCCAGCCCCATACCATGCCATAGGGTACAGCGTAAAGTGGTGTCTTGAAAGGGAAAAAGCGCTTAGAAAACGGTTGGATGAACTGCCATAAGTGCTTGCCAGAGGCTTCTAATTTGACTAAGCCATGCCACCAATTTCCAAGGTAACAGGCCATGGCAAATAACATAAACCCACTAAACACGCTAAGTACAGGCCCGCTGATGGGGATCCATTGGGTTGCGATCTGTCCCAGAGTACCGGTAATGGCGCCGGCAAAAATATAACTGGATATACGACCAAAGTTATAGGCCAGTGCATAGCTCCATTTAGGGTAATTTGCTGAAGAAGCAGTAGAAAATGCCACCACAATACCGCCGCACATCCCAATACAATGAATGCCGCCGGCTAAACCTACTAAAAATGCGGATAGAAAAGACAGATCATTCATTAAGCTTTTTACGTTCTTCAGCGAGTTTTTTTTCTTCGGGAGGTAAGTCATCGTCGTATAAGATGCTATAGCCTTGACGATCCAAATCATCAAATTGATTCGACTTAACCGCCCAAAAGAAAATGGCTATGGCGATAGCGACAATAATAATGGCCAGAGGAATGAGAACGTAGATGATGCTCATAAAAGTTTCACTTTAGCAATTTGGTTGAATTGGTCACAACGATGATACTGCTTAAACTCATGCCGATAACCGCCATCCATGGGGTGAGTACGCCAGAAACTGCGAAAGGCAGCACCAGTATGTTATAGCCTAGCGCCCAGGCCATGTTTTGCTTAATAGTCATATTAACACGCTTAGCGAGTTTAAATAGCTCAGGAATGGCCGCCATTTTATCGCCCAATAAGATAACGTCGGCGGCGCTTTTCGCCACGTCTGTCGCGTTCCCCACAGCAACGGCAATATCGGCAGCGGCAAGTACAGGGGCATCGTTAATACCGTCTCCTAGCATCATAATGCGGTTTCCGGCCTGTTGGCGTTGCAATACGAAGGCATATTTTTGTTTTGGGGTGTTACCGCCTACGGCCTCGTTAATGCCCAGTCGTTGTGCCACTTGGGACACATTTTCTTGGATATCACCACTTAACAGTATCCGATGCTTATCGCTAAACCCGTTAACAAGGCACTGGGCATCGTCTTTTATTTTATCGGCAACCTGAAACCCTGCCAGATAGTGGCCGTTGCAACTGATAAAAACATTTGCCTTTGGCAATGTGGGGGGCTTACCCAAACAGGCATAATTTGCCGTACCCACACGATAAACATCCCCGTTGATGATGCCGGTAATTCCCTCACCAGAATGTACGGTAAAGTCGCTTACCGGTAGGGTGGTATTATGCGTAAATGCGCCAGCGATGGGGTGTTCTGACAAGGCTTCTAACGAAGCCATAATGGCTAATACGTGATCCTCCTTAGCATTCGCCGCCAACCATATTTGTGATATGGCGAAGACACCTTCAGTGAGGGTGCCGGTTTTATCGAATATGACCGTATCGACTTGGCTTAATTGTTCTAACGCATCGGCCCGTTTAAGTAATACGCCCCGACGGTTTAAGTAAGCCATCGCACAGGTAAGGGCAGAAGGGGTCGCCAGTCCCAAGGCACAAGGGCAGGTGGCGACCAGTACTGAAATGGTGATCCAAAACGCCTGTTCGTTACCCAACCAATGCCATATCAAAAAGGTAGAGGCGGCAATGAGAAGTACTGCAAAAACGAAGATGCTAGCGAGTTTATCCGCTAACTGTGCGACTCGAGGCTTACTTGCCATGGCTTTACTTTGAAGGCGTATAATTTGGTTAACTAAGGCATTTTTTAATGTGTTGGTGACCTTGACCGTGATTGTACTGTTTTGATTAACCGTGCCTCCGTAAACCCTGTCGCCGACTATTTTTTTGGCGGGCTTAAATTCACCGGTTAACATGGATTCATCGATGGTGGACTTACCGGCGATAACGATACCGTCAATGGGCACGGTTTCTCCTGCCTTAATGGAGACCACATCATCAGTTTGTAATGATTTTGCCAGTACTTGTTGTTGTTCACCGTTACGCGTAACCTTGGTGGCAGTAACCGGGATATATTGCATCATATTGGCCGATATTTCTGCAGCCTTATGCCGGCTTCTATGTTCTAAATAGCGACTGAGCAATAACAAGAAGATAAACATACAGATAGATTCAAAATATACCTCTCCTTGCTGTAGTAAAGTGGCTTTTATGCCGGCCATATAGGTACCAAATATGGCGATGGATACAGGTACATCCATATTTACCGTTTTGGCGCTCAATGCTTTCATGGCGCCTAAATAAAAGGTACTACCGGAATAAAAGACAACGGGCGTGGTCAATGTAAGGGCAACCCAATGAAAATAAGTACGGGTTTCTGCCGCCATGTTGCCAAGCCAGTCAAAGTATAATGCGGCGGCAAGCATCATTACCTGCATGGTCATGATGCCGGCTAGCCCTAATTTTTTGAGAAACTGTTTATTTTCTTTTTTGTAAGATGCTTCGTGCTGATCCGGTTGGAAGGGCAATGCTGGATAGCCTATGCGATGTAGGGTTTCCATAATTTGACTTAAACTTAGTTGGGCAGGCAGCCATGTCACAAAAGCCCGTCGTTGAGCCACATTTACGGAGACCTGACGGATCCCTTTTACTTTCGATAATTGCTTTTCAATTAACCATCCGCATGCTGCGCAAGTAATCCCTTCAAGGGTTAATTCAATTTGTTTTTCATCCCCGTCGTCCACCACAAATTCTTCCTGCAGAGCGGGTTCGTCGTATACGGCGAGCTTTGCCATGGTGGACAGTAGGGCATCGTCACCTTTTGCTGCAGGCGCGGTACGAAAGCGGTAATAATCTTCTAAACCATTATCAACGATGGCTTGGGCTACCGCTTGGCACCCAGGGCAGCACATAGGGCGAGGTTCACCAAGCACACACGTGGTGTAAACCTGTTGCGGGTTGTTTTTTTCTCCGCAGTGGTAGCAATGTTCAGTTTGGGTCACGGATTAAAACTAACTGGCTGGGAAAGAGGTAACAATAATGTGTTTTGAATTTTCCATTCTTCATTTAATGGCGACAAGGTAACGCGCCATTTACCTTCTAATGGGCGTTCTGCTACGCCTCTATATACGCCAGCAGCATCCCGGGTAAGAAGTAACGAGGTATCAAGTGCTTCAAGTGTGACATGATAAAATGTGATCAGAATGGCCGAACCATCGGCAGGGATTCCAGAATGAAACGTCACCGCTACGCGGTCGCCGTCAACATTTAATTCTGTGGTAATGTTGAGTGTTTTCGCCCTGGTCTCTTTGTCTAGTGACGCATTGATGGCTTTGCCTTCTTTATAATAGTCATCAATCACCAAGCTATCTTGGGTGGAAGTGGCAAAATACATTAACACGCCGCCCATGATCACCGTTATCACAGGAACAAATATTAAAAACCAAGGCCAAAACTGCTTATACCATGGGGTATTTATCACAACGGCTATCCATCCTATTACAACAATTGAACGTTTTAAAAAAAGAAAATTTAACCTAACAAAATGTCAGTGTGAAATAGTAAACGGTGTATTTTCACATAAAAAAGCCCCGACAACACGGGGCTTTTAAGGTCACATACGATTAATGAGATAAACTATACACGTAGGCAGCGACTACATGAATTTTGTCATCGCCTAGGGTTTGTTTAAACGACGGCATCACACCGTTACGGCCGTACACCAAGGTGTCAGTAACCGAACGTTCAGAAGAACCGTATAGCCAGATATTGTCGGTTAGGTTAGGTGCGCCCAGCATCTGGTTGCCTTTTCCGTCCATACCGTGACAGGCTGCACATACCGCAAAGCGGGTTTGGCCTGCAGGGATAAGGGCTTCCATCTCTGGCGTTTGCTCACGACCACTAAGGCTTAACACATAGGCGACGGTTTCTTTAATTCCGTCTTCGCCCATGGTGGCTAACCAAGCAGGCATGGCCGCTTGACGACCCAAGGTCAGTGTTTCTACAATTTTAGCGCCGCTACCACCGTATAACCAATCATCGTCGGTGAGGTTAGGGAAGCCTACATTGGCGCCACGGGCATCAGAACCGTGACACTGAGAGCAGTTTTGTAAGAACAAACGCTGTCCAACTTTTACCGCTTCTGGATCTTTTGCCAGTTCTTCAACTGGAATTTGTGCATAGGCTTCAAAAATTGGATCGTATTCTTCTGCTGCTCTGTCTAGTTCGCGGTCATACGCCACTAACATTCCTGCCTCTTTAGCATCAATCCTGGCTTGGGCTGACTCTTCTAGAGACTGGATATTTTGATTCGAGCTTTTCCAACCCAACAAACCTTGGAAAGATCCTAGACCCGGGTAGAGGGCCAAATAAACAAACCCCCATACAATACAAACGTAAAATAAAATGGTCCACCAACGGGGCAATTGATTGTTAATTTCTTCAATGCCGTCGAAAACGTGTCCCATCCCTTCGCCTTCTGCAACACCTGTTTTGTTGGCCAATGTCCAACGCAACAAGATGAAGCAGCCGATTATGGTTCCCAGCGTAATCACTGAGATCCAGATTGTCCAAAACATGCTCATGAGTTCAAGACTCCTGCTTATCTTTTTTTGATTCTTCTTTCACTTCATCGGCGAAAGGAAGGTTAGCGGCTTCATCAAATTTCTTTTTGTTGTGACCGCTAAAAGCCCACCAGACAACGCCGATAAAGCAAACAAATACGACGACAGTAAATATGCTGCCAATGATTCCCTGATCCATATTATTTCAAATATGTGCCGAGGGACTGAAGATAGGCAATTAGGGCGACCATTTCGGTTTTACCCTGAACTGCTTCTTTTGCACCAGCAATATCTTCGTCGGTGTAAGGCACTCCAAAACCACGAAATACCGTCATTTTTGCCGCTGTGTCTTCACCGGTAAGCGTATTTTCTGCTAACCATGGGAAACCAGGCATGTTCGATTCAGGTACGACGTTACGAGGGTTCAGTAGGTGGACACGGTGCCATTCGTCACTGTATCGACCGCCAACCCGAGCTAAGTCAGGCCCCGTACGTTTTGAACCCCATAAAAAAGGATGTTCCCAAACTGATTCACCGGCGACAGAGTAATGACCATAACGTTCCGTTTCTGCACGGAAAGGACGGATCATTTGACTGTGACAACCAACGCAACCTTCACGAATGTAGATATCGCGACCTTCAAGTTGCAAAGCGGTGTAAGGCTTAAGGCCTTTCACCGGCTCCATAACCTGTTGTTGAAACATCAACGGAGTAATTTGCACCATGGCGCCTAAGCTGATGGCCACCAAGATAAGAACCGTCAGTAAACCGACATTTTTTTCGACTAACTCATGTGGATTTTTCACTACGACTCTCCCTTATGCTGCTTGTGCTGCAGGTTCAACTGCAATACTGCCTTTTGGCGCACGCACGGTTTTCCATGTGTTGTAAGCCATTACAAGCATGCCAACAACAACAAATAAACCACCTATAAAACGCACCACATAGAAAGGTTTAGACGCTTCTAACGATTCTACAAAGCTATAGGTGAGTGTGCCGTCGGCATTCACTGCGCGCCACATAAGGCCTTGCAGAACACCTGACATCCACATGGCAACGATGTATAGCACGACGCCGATAGTGGCTAACCAGAAATGCACATTAACCAAGCGAGTAGAGTACATGGCTCGCTGATCAAACAGTACGGGGATAAGATGGTAAATTGAACCAATGGATACCATGGCTACCCAACCAAGCGCGCCAGAGTGAACATGGCCGATGGTCCAGTCGGTATAGTGGGATAGGGCGTTAACTGTTTTGATGGCCATCATTGGCCCTTCAAATGTTGACATGCCGTAGAATGAAAGGGAAACAATCAAAAAACGTAAAACTGGGTCGGTACGCAACTTATGCCATGCTCCAGAAAGCGTCATAATACCGTTGATCATGCCACCCCAGGATGGAACAAATAGAATAATCGACATCACCATACCTAATGACTGGGTCCAATCGGGCAACGCAGTGTAGTGAAGGTGATGAGGGCCGGCCCATATATAAAGTGAAATAAGCGCCCAGAAGTGAACGATGGATAAGCGATAAGAATAAACTGGACGACCGGCTTGTTTGGGGACGAAGTAGTACATCATGCCAAGAAATCCAGCCGTAAGGAAAAAGCCAACGGCATTGTGTCCGTACCACCATTGCATCATGGCATCCACTGCACCTGCATACAGGGAGTATGACTTAGTAAACGACACTGGAATGGCCATACTATTGCCGATATGCAACACCGCCACGGTAAGCATAAAGGCGCCAAGGAACCAGTTTGCCACGTAGATATGGGAGACTTTTCGAATCACCAAGGTGCCGAAAAAGTTAATGATATAGGCAATCCACACCAGTGCGATCAGGATATCAATTGGCCATTCTAATTCCGCGTACTCTTTGGTCGTAGTCAGACCCATAGGTAGCGTAATTACCGCCAAAACTATCACTGCTTGCCATCCCCAAAAGGTGAAAGCGGCAAGTTTATCGCTGAACAGACGTACTTGTGAGGTACGTTGTACGATATAGTATGAAGTCGCAAAGAGGGCACATCCACCAAAGGCAAATATAACCGCATTGGTGTGTAAAGGTCGTAACCGCGAGAACGTTAACCAAGGCGTATCGAAGTTCAGTGCAGGAGCAAATAATTGCGCAGCAATAAATACTCCAAGGCCCATTCCTATGATACCCCAGACTATCGTCATGATGGTAAATTGCCTGACTATTTTATAATTGTAATCAGGTTGTGCTTGGCTTATTTCACTCATTTGATTGATATTCCACTTCAATGATAAATGGGTTTTCCACGGATTGCTTATCAGAGGTAAATGTAAAGTTGCAGGCTTAACATTTTACCCATCAAAGATGGTATTATTATTAACAGATCCATTGGTACGCGGATGATAAGATTTTTATTTACAAAAAGATACCATAAACTAGTCGGGGTTGATCTCCGTCAAAGGTCGTAAACAAATACTGCTTAGTTATGCATTAAACGAACTATGAGATTAAAAACAACGTTGCAAAAGTACCTGCTTCCAGCACTTATCCTCATTGTAGCCGCTGGGGTTTATGTTGCACAAAAAATGTCCACTCAGTCAAGGGGCAACCCCCATTCTTCAACCCAGTGTCATTTTGATGATCTGTCTTGCGAGCTAGCGGTGGGTACCACCAGTCTTAAGGCGACGTTTTCGACTATACCCGAAGCCGAAGAAACCATTACCGTTCAGTTTTCTTTAGATCCACAATATGAAATCGAAAGTGTTTGGATTGAGGGGATAAACATGTATATGGGGAAAATCCCTGTGCTCGTGGAAGAAATGAGCCCAGGCCAGTGGTCAGGTTGGTTTATGTTAGGGAGTTGCAGCGAACCGCAAATGCAATGGCAAATGCTGATGCATATAAAGGGGCTCGCGGATCCTAAAATATTTACTTTCACCACAGACACACACTGATTAGTCAATGGGTGTCTGTGGCCGATAATTACATTTGAGAATGCATATAAAGGGGTAAGCCTAATCGCTTGATGAGTCCTAATTGTTGTTCTAACCAGTGGGCATGATCCATTTCGGTATCATCTAGCAGAACAATGAGCATATCTCGGGTGACATAATCTTGTTCGGTTTCACACAAAGCAATCACTTCTTTCAGCTTCGCATCGACTTCATATTCTACTCGTAAGTCACTTTCAAGCATAGCAGGCACATCTTCGCCTACTTTAAAGCCGGTACGAGTTTGCATGTCGGGCGTACCCTCTAAAAACAGCATTCGTTCAATTAGCTTAGTGGCGTGACCTTTTTCATCGTCAAATTCATGATTGATACGCTCGTACAATTTCGTTAAGCCCCAATCGAGATACATCTGAGAATGAATAAAATACTGATCCATCGCTGCTAATTCAAAAGATAGTAATTCGTTAAGGGCCTTTATAACCGCTTGATTACCTTTCATTATTCATCCCCTTCGATTTGATGTAACAAGTAATTCTCTAAACCCATAGTAGAAATTTGATATTCTTGGGTTTCTATCCAGTCGAGGTGCTCTTCTTCATACTCTAAAATATCTTCAAGCAGATCCCGACTAACGTAATCTTGTTTTTCTTCACATAACGCAATGGCTTGTCTTAGCAACGGCAGTTGCTCAAGTTGAAAGCGACTGTCGCACTGAAGCATTTCTACGGTGTCCTCACCAATATACAGCTTTCCTAAAGCCTGCAAGTTTGGCAACCCTTCAAGAAAAAGAATGCGCTCGATAACTGCGTCGGCTTGCTTCATGTCTTTAATGGATTTTTTGTAGTTCTTTTCGTTAAGCTCGCCAAAGCCCCAGTTCTTGAACATACGTGCATGTAGAAAATACTGATTGATGGACGTTAACTCGCTGGTCAATACTTCGTTCAGTATTGCGATGACTTGTTTATCGCCTTTCATAATGTGCCCCTAATTTGATATGACCAGAAGGATAGACTAAAACCTGATCTAAATCAAAAAAATACTTTAAAAAACAATAACATGAAAATGATAATGATTCACATGTTGTCCTCTTTTACTATTGGGTGTTTGGGGGAAACACGGTGGTATTGACATAAGCTAATGATTCTTCGGCAAAACCAAGGCCGGCTTCGGTGAAAAAGTTAAATACTTTGTCCACACCTTGGTTTAAAAGCGCTTGCACTTCATCCTCATAACGGGCGATGGCAGCAATCTTGCCCTGATATCCACTAAACTTTAATTGATGGGTGATATTAATGGCATCTTCAATTGAAGGCAGGGCCAGTAGGATAAGTTTCACCCCCGATATATCGATATTCTGCCACAGATCGATATCCTCACCGTCACCACAAATGACATTGAGCCCTTGTTTTTTTAACGTACGAATCTTCCCTTGATCGGCATCCATTCCCCAAACCGATTTGCCTGCTAGATTATTGAGTGAATTAAATGCCCCTAATCCCACACGGCCCATACCAATGACAAGGAATTCAGCTTGAGAAACCACAGGGTAAAGATCCCCCGGTAAACGCTCTTTGCGCTCAAATCGTATAAGGTGGGACTTAATTTTTAAATACCGTGAATGACTAGAACGATAAGCAATGCTAGTGATCACAAAGGAAAATGATACGGCAAGGGCAATAATAACCAACCAACGAGGCGCTAACAGCCCCTGACTGACTGCCAATGCGCCTATGATCAGACCAAACTCACTGTAGTTACTCATGATCAAAGACGTGAGGTAATTAGTACGAACCCGTAATTTTAATGCTGTCAAAAGACCAAAAAACAGGGCTAATTTAACGACGATAAAGACGCATAATACGCCTGCTGCCATTACCATACTGAAGTCTGGCAAGGCGGTTAGCCCGATAGATAAGAAAAAACCAATAAGAAATAGATCTTTGAAACCCATTAACGATTTTGATAACTCTGTGGCTTTGGCGTGCTTGGCTAGCATGATGCCCATTAAGAGGGCACCAAAGTCGCCTTTAATGTTTACCAATTCAAACAGATGGTAACCGCCTAAGGCGAACACCAAGCCTGTGAGGGGCAGTAATTCTCCGTGTCCAGAACGGTCAATGAGTTTATTCAGTAGCGGCAGCAGGGGAATAATGGCAAGTAAGGCAAATGCCCAGACCGACGGGAGTTTGCCGGTAGCGGCCACTAAAAACAGTACTGCGAAGACATCTTGCATCACCAGGATGCCTATGGCTAATTTACCATGGCGGGTTTTTGCTTCGCCACTTTCTTCAAGGACTTTAAATACGCACACGGTACTGCTGAAACTAAGGGCAAAAGCGATGAGAATGGCACTGGTAAAAGATAAGTCGCCCATGAATGAGGAAAATAGTGCGGCAACACCATAAAGGGCAGCTGATATAAGGCCAACCCATATGAGTGTATGGCAGGTGCTGCCAAGGTAGACTTCCCGTTTACTTAAGTCTTTAACATTTAGCTTAAGACCTATACTAAAGAGCATAATGGTGATACCCAGGTCGGCAATTTGCTGAAGTTGGTCGGTCATCGCGTAACCTAAGCCGTTTAAAACAAACCCGGCTATTAAGAAACCCACTAAAGGCGGAATGCCTATAAGCTTGACTGAAAGACCACAGATAAAGGCAAAAAGTAGAAAAAGATATTCCATTAAATTACTGCTCAAGAAAAATAAGTTAAGCTCACAGCATAAGCATGCTTGAACGGATAAGTTTTGTAAATCCTAAGAGAAAACTAAACTAAGTTGCCATTCATAACAAATTTGAGGCAAGTCAGCGTGTTGATGATCCTCTTCTTGGTAAAATACATACCCTACATCAGTTTGCAGACACAATGAGAAAAAAATGCATCACCGAATAATTTATACGTTACTGGCCGTCTTTGTTGTTAACTTGCTGCTAAGCCTTTTTGTTTCCGGATTTGTGTGGCTTTTACCGGTCACCTTATTGTGCTTACTTACGGCGGTTTATGACGTCAATCAAAACCGACACTCCATCTTAAAGAACTTTCCCTTAGTAGGGCGGGGGCGTTGGTTTATTGAAGGGTTGCGGCCCTTTATTCAACAGTACCTTCTTGAATCTGACATCGATGGTAAACCCATTAGCCGCATGCATCGTGCGATTGTGTATCAACGTGCTAAAAATGTACTCGATAGCTCACCTTATGGTACACAGCTTGACACCTATCAAGCCGGTTATGAGTGGATTGGGCATTCCCTTTCTGCAATGGAAATTGATGAAATGGATGAAAACCCCAGAGTCCATATCGGTGGTCCGTTTTGTCGCCAACCCTATCAAGCCAGTATTCTGAATATTTCGGCCATGAGCTTCGGTGCACTAAGTGCAAATGCAGTCAAGGCACTGAATCAAGGTGCTGCCAAAGGAGGGTTTTATCATAATACCGGTGAAGGTGGCCTCACTCCCTATCATTTAGATAACGGTGGCGATGTGGTGTGGCAAATTGGTACGGGTTATTTCGGTTGTCGCCATGAAGACGGCACCTTTGACCCTCAGGCGTTCGCCGATAAAGCCACCCATGACAATGTGAAAATGATAGAAATTAAACTGTCTCAGGGCGCCAAGCCGGGGCACGGAGGTATTTTGCCTGCGGATAAAAATACCCCCGAGATCGCTAAGGTACGAGGCGTAAAACCCGGTACTCAAGTTGACTCACCACCACGGCATACGGCTTTTTCAACCCCGCTTGAAATGATGGATTTTATCCAACAGCTGCGGGAGATGAGTGGTGGCAAGCCAGTAGGGTTTAAACTGTCTATTGGCAGAAAAAGTGAATTTATAGCCTTATGTAAAGCAATGGCAAAATCAGAGATTTACCCCGACTTTATCACTGTCGATGGCGGTGAAGGCGGCACTGGCGCTGCGCCTCTAGAATACGCAAACTCTATTGGCTTTCCCCTTCGCGAAGCTTTGGCATTCGTCGATGATTGCTTAATGGGGTTCGATTTGCGTCAACATATAAAAATTATCGCTTCCGGTAAGATTATTACTGCCTTTGATATCGTGAAAAACCTAAGTTTAGGTGCTGATTTATGTAATTCTGCACGAGGGATGATGCTGGCATTAGGTTGTGTGCAATCGTTATCGTGTAATACTAATCGATGCCCAACGGGTGTGGCGACCCAAGACCCAGCCCTTGCTCGCGGCTTAGTGGTAGAGGATAAAAGTGTCAGGGTTTGCCAATTCCACAATAAAACCGTTAATGCATTTATGGATATTTTATCTTCCACAGGGCATGGCTCCCATGACCGGTTAAATCGTACCCATGTTTTTCGCCGTATCAATCATGCTGAAGTGCGCCGTTATGACGAAATTTTCCCCTTAGTTAAACGAGGTGCATTGCTTGGGGAGGCGGTGCCTGACCCCTTTAAATTGCATGTACAAGAAGCCAGTGCACGTAGCTTTATGCCACAAAGTCATCTGGCTAGAATCGAAGAAGAAACAAAAGCGGTTTAAAATTGATGTCAATCAACATTGAGGGCACAAAGGTACACTATACTGAGCCATAACAAAGGAGCTAACAATGAAAAGTTACCAATCCATCCTAGTGGCAGTAGACATCTACTCAGACTATGAACCGGTTATACAGCGCGCATTAAACATGGCTGGCGATGGTGTAACGGTCAATCTTATTTATGTTGTGTATCCACAAACCAGTATTGAGCCGTACGGCTTATTTTTAGAAACGGATTACTCTGATGAAATTTGCCAGCAGGCGAAAACCCGGCTCAAGGATCTTGCCACGAAACACGGTATATCGAGTACTAACACCCATGTAGTGGTCGGGGCGGCCGCAGACGAAATTCATGAAGCGGCAGAGCGACTCAAAGCAGATCTCATTGTCATAGGTACCCATGGCAGAAGTGGGGTGCGTTTGCTGCTAGGCTCTACCGCCAATGCGGTAATGCATGGTGTAAAAATTGATGTACTGGCAGTGAAGGTCTAATTCTTTTAGAACGAAGCCGCCTTTTGTCCCGCAGGAAGTTGCGCGTTTACCATATCGGTAACCGTACTTTCGATTAATTTAAGGTGGGAATGGTGCAGCTTCGTTTTTTGAACATTATCAAAACCAACGGTTTGAAACTCAAGATCATCCCCTGCGCTACTTACTCTTACATAGGTTTGTTCATCGCTATTGGTAATTGGCACGCGAATATATAAGGGTTCATTATTTGTCTCCAAATATGCATACGCGGCCTTTTTACTTTCAAACGGGGATTTTTTTTCCGGTTGTAAGATCCATTGATCAGATTGCTGGAGGATCTCAATAAGTAACTTTGCGTGTTTCGTGTCAATTTCACATGTCATGGTGCATTCCTCTATATTCAATCTTATGTGTTGCTACGGGAAACGTGCACAAATAGTTCGAATGTTCACCAAAGTCACCGTCAGTATTCTTGAAACCTCTAAGTTTTGAATAAATAATTTAAGTAAAGAACACTTACTTATCGCTGGGATTATTGAGAAAATCCCGGTCTGTTTACATATTCCTTTCATTCTTGAGCATATAACCTACGTCTATGCCGTGATTTTCTAAAGTCCTCTAAAAGCGCCACTATAAAAGGAAAGAAACAAGTCTATTACCTTTGTTTCTGCGGATTTAAGCGCATGGGATTAAAAAGCACCATGGTAATACCTTTAAGGTAAACGCTCTATTCTAAACATAAAATATTACAGATATTCCTGTATGTAAGAAAAAACTATTCTTGACGATATCCTTACGTGGCTGTTAAATGAGTTAATATAATAAAAAAAATATTCAAAGAATAACCAGAACAACACAACAGGTATCACTATGAAAATGGAAAGAGCACGTTTTGCTGCTTGCTATCTTAGTAAGCAAATCCGTCAAGCTTGGAACCCCGTTAATGTAATTGCACCTATCTGTTTAGCCACTGCGGTACTTTCTGCTCCCGCCATGGCTCAGCAACAAACAGGTAGTATAAGAGGACAAGTCGAAGCAGGAGACATGAATACCAGCGTGGCAGGTATTGAAATCATCGCTACTAGCGCTGTGATGCCAAAACCTCGTACGGCCACAACCCGAGAGGACGGTACCTTTACTATGCCGTTTTTGTTACCCGGTGAATACACGGTGTCTTTTTCGTTGCCCAATGGCCAAACAAAAGCGTTTACTACCCAGGTATTACTAGAGCAAGCGTCATCCATTAACTTTGTCTATTCCCCGGATAATACCGAAGTCATCACCATTACCGGCAGCCCTTTTGTTACCACGGGTAACTCATCTTTGACCAATTCATTTGGTGCTGAGGTATTGCAGTCTTTGCCCACAGGGCAGACCTATCGGGATATGCTGAAAATATTACCTGGTGTGGAATATTCAGAAAACGGCACATTAGGTCCATCGGCCGGTGGTTCGGGTGCTGATAACAGTTATGGTTTTGATGGCGTAGATTTATCCATGCCCATGTTCGGCAATTTGTCTTCCGAACCTTCTACTCACGATATTGCTAACGTATCGGTGGACCGCGGTGGAGCTAAAGCCATTGGTTTTAACCGTTCAGGTGGTTTCTCTGTAAATTCGGTATCTAAATCAGGCACCAATGAATTTCACGGAAGTTTAGAATATCGTATTCAGCCTTCATCATTTTCTGCCACACCTAAAGATGGCGTAATACAAGATACGGATCAAACCTGGATTGTCGGCTCTGTAAGTGGCCCCCTTATTGAAGATGAGTTGTTTTTCTATGGGTCTTTCTATCGTCCTGAAGTTGATGGCAGTAGTAAAACCACAGCATACGGCCCAACAAAAGACTACAGCAGTGAGCGTAATGAGTATTTTGGTAAATTAACCTGGGCGCCTACCGACGATATTTTGCTTAATGCCAGTATTCGTGATTCAGAACGCACGGTAACAGGGTCGTCTATTGGCGAATATGAAACGGATTCTGTTTCAGTGGGGTCTGAGTCCAATCTAAATATCTATTCTGTTGATGGTTCTTGGTTGCTTGGTGATTCAAGTATTTCATTTAAGTACGGTAAATACGAAGAAGACTTTATCGACACGCCTGATGTCGAATTAAGCGGTATCACGCCGGTTATTGGTAATTCACTGGATATCACCAGTTTGGATCAATTGGGTTACTTCAGTGTACCGAGTTTGCGTACAGGTGATGATTTAACCGATGAAGACTTACAGTTCAATGCCGGGGCAATCGGCCTAATTGATCAGTATGGCTATATTGATGACGACGGCTCCTATGCCGGTGGCGGTGGCGTCGGCGCCTATTCTCAATACAATCGACAGTCTTTTGAACGGGAAAGTTTTGAACTGGCCTTTGACACAGAAAAAATGTGGGGCAACATGTACCACACCATTCATGTTGGAGCAAAATGGTCAGAAAGTACTGAAGATCTGGCCCGTCTGTCTAATGGCTGGGGAACTATCAGCTATGTGGGCGGTGTAGATGATGAATATCCAGGGGCTTATTACGTCGCGGCAGTACAGCAAATGAGCTTAGCCGTTGATGGCGATGTCACACCATCAATTATTTCCTCTTCCGAATCCTATAATTTTGAGATTAACGACAGCATCGAACACGGTGATTTCACCTACAACATCGGTGTTTTGGTATCTAAAGATGTTTATTACGGACAAGGCCTAAAAGCCAATAGTAGTAACGTCTCTGGTTGGGAAACTGCACCGGGTCACAAATACAAAATGTATACGGTGGACTGGAAAGACATGATCCAACCCCGTTTAGGGGTTACCTGGGAATACCAGAATGAAAGTACCGTATTTGCCAACTATGCAAGCTACAACCCCAATGCTAGCTCATTGGCCCGTGCTGCGTCTTGGGACAGAAACTCCCGAGCGACTATTGAAGTTCAGTTTGATGAAGACGGAAATTATCTCACCTCGGGCGCCAAAGCAGGGTCTTCGGGTAAATTCTTTGCCGATAACATGAGTCCCCGTCGTATCGATGAATACACCATTGGTACCACCCGGGCCGTTAGCAATAATCTGATGCTTCGTTCACACCTGCGTTTCCGTTACGGTAGCCATTTTTGGGAAGATATGCCCAATGATGCCCGTTTATACGGTGATTACGAAGGTGGTTCAGTACCGGACAGCATCGCCGAACAGGGGTTATACATTGATAACCTTGATGAGTTAAGAGCGGAAGTGGGTGGTTCCTCCTATGTGGTAGCTGAAGTTGACGAAGGTCAGACCAAATACTGGGAGTGGAGCACGGAAGCGGAATGGTTTGGTGAACGTACTTACCTAAACGTTTCTTACACGTGGAGTCACTACTACGGTAACTTTGACCAAGACAACACCACGTCCACTAACGATGCTAACACCTTTATCGGTTCATCCTATTATGGTGATGGAAGAGGGCGTATGCCATGGGATAATCGCTATGGTAATCTCATTGGCGATAAACCTCATAAGCTAAAAGCCTTTGGTTATTACACCACTGATTGGGATGCGAATATTGGTGCTTACTTTATTTTCCAATCTGGTGAAGCTTGGACAGCGTGGGATGGTACGGTATACGGTTACTCATCCAGTATTAGCCGCTACGCTGAACCCGCCGGAAGTCGTCGCGGTGCCAGCCATTGGCAAGTGGATTTAAACTATACCCAAGATTGGGATATCAGTGACTATACCCTTAAATTCCGTGCTGATCTGTTCAACGTATTTAATAAACAAACCGGTTATAGCTACGACCCTTATGTGAGTAATGAGACATTTGGTGAGCCTCGTGAATATTACAACCCACGTCGCTTACAACTGTCAGTAACCATGCAGTTCTAAGGGTTAAGTTGTTCTAAAAGCAATAAAAAACCGCCAAATTTGGCGGTTTTTTTTATTACTTCAATTGATTAAAACTGCTGAAGAACTGTGCCATTTGCACTTAGGGTTCTGTCTTTTATTGTAATTTCGGTGGTGTAATTACCTTCGCTGTCTTTAGTTGCCATGCCCATTTGGGTATATTGCTCAAGAATCGGTACTAATTGGGGGAGGGCGGATGCCACATCTTTGCCTACGCTGGCATTAACCTGCGCATTGGACTTAGCCGCAATTTCACCCGTATCGATATCATTAGCGGTAAAGCTATCAAAGGTAATCTCGCCGTTTAAGGACACAGGCACACCATTTACAGATGTAGAGAAATCATTAATAACAAAACCGGGCTCATTTTTGCCCATTTCGTTAAGCATGTTGGTGAGAACTTCTTGTTCTGAAGCACCATTATTTTGAAATGAATTCATCATTTCTAACGCTTTTTCACTTAAGCCAAATAACCGAATATCCATAGAAAGCTCGGTTAATTCAACAGGCATTAACCCGCCGTTAATGGCCATTGCTGGAGAGTTGACATAATATTGTACGTCATATTTATCGGTTTCGTATTCAGACGAGGCGCTCGATACAGTGATTGTATCAGCAGAAAATGATTCGCCATTAACGCTGCCTAATTGAATATCATCGACGGTAACAGAAGATGTACCAATATAGGTGATCCCGCTTAATAAGGTCATATCTGCATTAAGGCTAAGGTTACCAATAGACATATTGCTATAGCTCTCACTAACCGCCATGCCACCCCAATTCAAATCTATGGTCAGTTGCTCAAACGCAAGATCCGAATTAGACGTCATGGTTAACGCTTCAAATTTTACCGGATCACCTTCATTATCTAAGGTAAATTTACTGGTATTAACATAACTGGATACGGAATTAGTTAATGGACTAAAACTCCAGCCAGTATCATAGGAAAACCCATTGATCTTCTCGACAATATCCTCAGGGATAACGTCGTCAGGCAACGAAATTTCGTTGTGACAAGACATATAAAAGGGGTAAACACTACACACATTATTGATGGTGACATCAAAGGATTCACCATAAAGATCGGGCAGGTCTAAATCTTCAAAAAACTGTTCAGTAAGCGTAACGGTATATACATCTTCAAGACTAACAAAAGACGAGGCAAGGTCACTTTTTTGTATATCAATACCAAGATCCTGGTAAGAGTCTGCGTTACGTTCTAGCGCATCGGCCACTGCCGTTTGATAACTGTGTTGGGTAAACCACATGCCAAATGCAGCTAGCGCTGATGCGCCAGCAATGACTACGATCCCTTTTTTCATTCTATTTTCCTACTTTTGAAATAACCCTAACTGCAAAAAAGCTGGGGGCGTAAAAAGACTTGATAACGGTTTCTAGTAACAAGTCTGCGTTATTTTCGTATATAACAGGGTTTCCATTTCCCGAACCCGTTTATAAAAATCGTTGGGCTCATCGCCTTTATGCATGCCATCGACGGTCATGGCATAACCCGATATTTTACCGTCCAATGTTTTGTTAAGCATCCTTACCTCATAGCCCTCCATTTGAAAGCGAAAAACCTCTGCAGAGGTGAGGGAGAAATGACTTACAAAGGGCTGCCCTTGAATGGAACTGGCGATACAGTCGGCGGAAACGGGTTTGTTATAAACCCGATCTAGGCCTGCCATGTTGTTTTCTGGCTTGCAAGCCGATAGCAGCACTGTTGTTAAGGCTAATGGAACTAATGGGAAATACTTCATAATAATGCCATAACGAAAAAGACGTTTATTATCCGAGTTACGGCTAGCTTAGTAAACCATTTACGGGAGAAAAGCCGTGGTTTGTCCGTTTTTTTAATAAACCCATGTTTCGAATAGCGCCAATAGGTTACGCGTAACTATTTTGTTAAAATAACGCAATATAATCAATGGTTTGAAAACTTGCTAAATCTTAGGCTCGAGTCTGCTCGTAAGCAAGTTTGTTCATTATGGCTTGCTGATAAGCCACTAAGTAGTTTGTATTTGTGGGATTTTGACGCAAATACCCAGCGCAAACACGACGTAAATTAAATAATGAGGTGTATATGTCATCGAAGATAAATGCAGGAGATTCCTTTCCTACCATTAAAGTGACCAATTACGATGGTAGTGAAGTGCTACTAGGTAACCCAAGAAATGACTTTGATTGGCAAGCCATTTTTGTATACCGGGGTAAACATTGTCCTATCTGTACTAAGTACCTCAGCGAAATCGCAACGTATACGGAAAAATTTGCTGATGTAGGTGTCGATATCATTGCCGTTTCTGCTGACTCACAGTCACAGTTACAAAAACATCTTGAAGAAATTGATATCAATTATCCCATTGCCTACGGACTAACAGAAGCACAGATGAAATCGTTAGGCTTATATATTTCAGAGCCCCGATCAGATAAAGAAACCGATCACAACTTTTCAGAGCCAGCATTATTTGTGGTAAACGAAGAAGGACGCGTGCACATTGTTGAACTTGCGAACGCACCTTTTGTGCGTCCAAAACTCGATACGTTAGTGAGTGGGTTAGGCTTTATTCGCGATCCGGAAAATGATTATCCCATTCGAGGTAAATTAACCTACTAGCTAAAAAAGGGATGGTAACAGCAGGGCGGTGAAAAAGGTTTTATACTGCCCTGCTTAATTATGAGAGAAAAAATAAACGGTAACTTGCCCGCCTAGTTACATTCGCAGTTGTCTTTTTTGCTTTTGCGGCAATACCAATAATTAAGACCGTGGCCCGTAGCCACAAATAAGGCACCAGTAACGGTTAACATTTTTTCAGCCACTTCGCCAAAACGTTCGCCGGCAAACAACGCTAATACCAGCAGTGTGAGACCAGTAGCCACCACCGCAATTAATGGATATTTTTTATGTTGGCGACAACCGTGAGCAAGGGCCAATACACTGCAAGGTATGACGGCAATGATCATCCAAAAATGAAAGCGTTCATCGTCAAGACCAAGTGCTGCCATGGCAGGAACGATGGTCATTAAAAGCGGCAATGCAAGGCAATGAATGGTACATGCCACAGACAAGCCAATGGACAACTTATCGGTTAACGCTTGAGTTTTGGTCATCTATGAAGATCCTATGAAAGCTTTAAACAAGTAAAGCACACGACAAAGAACAGGTTTGCCATCATCTAAAAACGGCGCGCTATGTTACAATATAACAATTACTAAAGTAAATCGTTTTTTGTTCAATTTGAGGCTAGCGGTTGTTTTTAGCTGCCAACTTCGCCATACCGCCACGTTTCACATTAGCTTGACGACTATAATGGCCTGGCATTTCCGGTGACGCCCAACCGCCGGCCAACTGCATTTCCGGCAATGTGGCGCCGTGTTCGGCTAAGGAGACGGCACCGCCAACACGGCCACTGTGGGGAGTAATATTCTCTTTGATATCCGCTTTTTTGGCAACTCGTTTCCACACGCGGTAGATACTTGAATATTCTAAAACATGTTGCTGTGTGTTGTGTTGGTGTTCTTCATAGGGAAGTAGGGCATGGCCACGATTAGACACCCGTCGAAATAAAATACCTTTGTTAATGCGGCGGGGATCCTCCGTCGATCTTACTGTGCGATTAATTCCATCGTAATTGGCTTCATTGACGTATTCATTAATCATGTCAATCGTACTTGAAGAAATAAAGCGGTATGAGCCTTGCCCTGATTGGTCGGATTTAGAGGTGATTACTAGTAGGGCGTTATTCCTTTTATCTATGTGTTCTAGTTTCACCCGCACCAACTCATCGGCACGCAAAAGCCCGTCAAACATCAAATTAACAATGGCTAAATCTCGCATTTCTAACAGGTTATCAGGGATGATTGATTCATTGATTTTATCTAACAAATCCACAGTAAGTGCAGTGGCTTGGTGTTCACTAAGAGCGTATTTTTGATTTTCCACCAAAGAAAGTTTAATAAAGTCTCGCAGATAGACTGATTGCACAATGGGGTTAGGTAAACAGGCGATTTTTAAAAACTTACTTAATGCACTGAGTCGTCTTTTGATTGTTCGGTAGGCAAGGGGGCTTTCGCACAAACAGGATACGTAGTCTTTAATGCAGGCCTCGTTATTTGCCATAGAATCGTTAAAACCTGATAACTGGTGTTGCTCGCAGAACACCGCAAATTCATTAAAATCACTGATGTAGGCCCGTTGGGTGTTACGAGGAAGTTTGGTGAAAATATCCGAAAAATAGCGTTTTACTTCATGTTTATAAGTATCGGTAAAAGCCTTGGTGGTAACACGCATAGTCTCATTCATGGTAAATCACTAATTGCTCTTAAGAAAACCCATGGTGTGTATCACTAAGATAGCTCGGGTAGCACGGTTTATATGTATAAATATACAGTCTAATGGCAAAAGTGTAAATCTTCCTAAGGCTAAGACAATGGAGTACAGAGAAATAGTATGAAAATGGCATGTATTGCCAAGTAAAAAAAGCAGGTATTGCTAGCTAGGTGTAGCGAGTTAAATGCTTGTTGTGCAGTTGATGTGCTCAGTGTTTTAGCGTCACGCATGATAATCCCAATTATCTTGCGTGACGCAGCATTAATTAGGTGTTTTTAGCGCCGTTAACCAAATTTAAGCCTTGAAGCAGTACTATCTATTACGGTAATGCCGCTGTCAAACGTGCCACCGTTATTTGTTATCTAGTATGGATATGCACACTAAGTAACGTCCTTTAGCGGCCTAATCATATCGAAGCTTTGAGTTCTCATCTGCGTTAACACTACAGGTAAATCATATCACTCGAATTTTGGTTGAATTCACCATTGTTAGAGGATCAGGGCTTTTTTGCTTTGAAAAAGGCACGGCTACCATTACTGATTAAATTCTGCATCTTTAGCGGTGATTGTTCTAATCATAAATAAAGGCTAATTGGCAAAGACGACAAGCCGGCAATACACGAAACACCAGGGCACATCTACCTGCGGGTTTTACACAAATCATAGTTAACGTTGATGCGACTTATACAGTAATCATCTTCAGGTTTGTGCCAAGAAAAACACAGCAAAGGTCCGATTGTTTTTTATAAAGTGGCTAACGCTAAATAGGGTAAACAAGCCGTTTTAGTGTGGCTGAGGTAGCCAGTTTACAACGCCAGTTAAAATCATAGCGTCCTGTGTATGCCTTACTATAGAAATATAGTCTATTTAACATAATATACATTATGCGCAATTGCATAGTTTACCCATTTTATAAGTCCAGACCAGTTGTGCTGTTGCTTTTGTCGTGCGTGATGGCTTACATACTTATGTTGGCTCAGCGCTATGTCTGGGCTTTATTGAACGTGCGTGAGTTTAAAATCTAGCGGTATTATGGCGACAACCGGTCACAGAATTTACGTAGCGCTCGGTGCTTAGTTATCTTTTTTTAGTTGCTACTGCTCGCGCCTCTTGCTGTTGGTAGTGAACCTTTATTTGCATTTGTTGCTATTAACTTATGACACAAATATGACAGTGCTGTTGAAGATTTAAATAAGTGCTTTACACTTGCTTCCAATCTAGCGTGGTATCTTTTATTTATGCGTACAGTTTCAACACTTTCAGTAGTGCTTGGTCTTTATTCAATGGGTTCACATAGTGACGGTTATGCCGATGGCTATACGGTGTCATCAGGAGATCCAGGGATCGCCATTGAATCGAATGACGGCAACAATGCCATCCTTATACAAGGACGAATACAGTTTCGTTATGCTTCGCCCGATGATGATCAGCCTGTGATTAAGGACGATTACCTTAACGATGGCGAAACACAATTGGGCGTTAATCGCGCACGGATAAAAGCCAAAGGACATGGCATCAAGCCCTGGCTCAAATTTTCAGCTGAATACGATATCAGCAGCAACACGCTACTCGATTATCGCATCATGATAGAAAAGACAGACTGGTTGAAATTTAAAGTGGGTCAATGGAAGTTTGAATACTCAAGGGAAAGAAGTATTAGTAGTGGCGGCCAGCAAATGTTAGATAGGTCGATCATTAATCGTCATTTCACCATTGACCGACAACTTGGTGGCGCCGTATATGGCCATGTTGATGCTGGCGGTATGGCAGATTTCAATTATTGGGCAGGTGTAGGTACAGGCTCTGGCCGTGGTGCCCACAGCGATGATGATCACCATCCGCTGTATTTCGCTCGTTTGCAATGGAATTTTTTGGGCAAACAAGTGCCCTTCACTGCCAGTGATCTAGGCTTTTCACAATCACCTAGGGCCAGCTTAGGTTTCAGCCGCGCTTGGAATCGTTCTCGTTATACCCGATTTTCCTCTGCCGGTGGCGGCGTTATTGCCGGTATGGAAGAAGGCACTGATGGCCAATATCATATTAAGCAGTATGCTGTTGATATTGCCTATCGATATCAAGGCGTGAGCAGTCAGGGCGAATATCATGAAAAAGAAATCACCGACGCTGCAACGGGCGAACGACGGACATTGCGCGGTTACTATGTCCAAGCCGGATATTTGGCCCATCAGTTAATACCCCAATGGCCAAAAGCATTGGAAATAGCCGCTCGGTATGCACAATATACGCCTGACTCCAGAACCAGTGTGCGCCAGTCTGAGCAAGCGTTGGCGTTGAATTGGTTTATCTTAGGCCACGATAACAAAATCACCGCTGACGTCACCCGTTTTGATTATGATGATCCATTATCAACTACCCTTGATAAGTGGCGTTATCGGGTACAGTGGGATATTACCTTTTAATAAAACATCATATAAAAAATGACTTTTAATTCGTGGCTAGTACTTAATTATTACTTTATTTTTCTAACACGTTGCTTTTTATAATAAAGCCTGCAATATTAATAAGGTGCTTCAAATTTAACGCGAGTGAGTTTGCAGCGACCAACTATCTAATCTGACGGATCAGCAATGAACGCAGCGTAAATGCGCTTAGCGTGTAATTTCATGGAAGCATTCAACGGTATGTTGACACGTTTATCCCTCTGGTTACCTTCCGTCAATTAGCTCTAGGCAAGAACACAACCCTAAGTCCATTGTGGGCATAACAACACGTATAAGTTCGTAGGATTTATAGAAAGGAGAAATAAGGTGAATGAAGCACCCACGGAAGTAACAAAAACATCAGATTCCACCGCAAAAATTGTTTATATACTTTATTTGGTCGGTCTCTTTTTTGGGATAACTGGCATCATTGGTGTGGTGATGGCTTATATTAATAAGTCAGAAGCACCAGAGTGGTTAGCATCCCATTATAAATTCCAAATTAGAACTTTCTGGATAGGTTTCCTATATCTGTTCGTTGGCTCTCTTTTGTCGATTATTATTATAGGATGGTTTGTAATATTATTCTGGGTAGTATGGTTAATTATCCGATGCGTAAAAGGTATGAAAGCACTGGAAAATCAACAAGCACCAGAAAATCCAGACAGTTGGATGTTCTAAACAAAAAGGCGCAAAAGCTTCTGCTTTTGCGCCCTCGTGTTTTTGTCGTGGTTTCGTCCTTTACCCTAAGCTAGACAGAAGACCAATCAGTCCCCTTCCCTTTACTCCCTAGATAACAACACACTGCCGATTAAGTCACGGCATCGTCTTACCTTTACTTGATGGTTACCTTAGCGTCACTAACCCAAGTCTCGGAAATGACCTTATCGTTTTTGGTCAGGTATGCTCGAATACTCACCGGATCATTGTTTGACTGTTTATAATCAAAGGTGAGTCGCCAATGATTGGTTCCCACGACCTGATAGGCGCCGATGGGTTCGATGATCTCGCCGTTACTGGCTTCCACTACGGGTTCTACACCGCTGTTGCGATCCAAACCTTCAAGTATCGGCCCTTCAAAATCTATTACCATTTTGTTAACGCCTTCGGGTACGGGTTGACCTGGAATACCTCCTAGACCCTGACGTGTGGCCACAACAGTGGCTAAATTATCTGGTTTTGGATCAGAGGGACGCCACTCAATATCATAAGAAAAGGTAAATTCATCCCCTTTTTGAGCTGCTTTTTGTGGTACCCAATAGGCAACAATATTATCAAAGGTTTCATCTTTCGTTGGAATTTCAACTAATTGCACCGCGCCTTTTCCCCAATCACCAATGGGTTTTACCCACGCTGAAGAACGTTTATTATAAAATACGCCGTCATCTTGGTAATGGTTGAAGTCTCTATCTCGTTGAATAAGCCCAAACCCTTTGGGGTTTTCATCCATAAAGCTATTGGTAGAAACGCCATGAGGGTTATTAAGTGGCCGCCAAATTCGCAAACCAGAGCCGGTATCAATGGCTAAGCCGTCACTATCATGTATTTCTGGGCGCCAATCTTTAGCGATGGTTTTATCTTTTTCTGAATACCAATACATACTGGTTAAAGGTGCAATCCCTAAACGTTCTACATCTTCACGCATGTATAAATTGGCGGTGACCGATGTGATATGGCCTTTGGCTTTTTCGTTGTCCTTAGCTAACCCAAAGCGATACGCACCAGAGACTGAAGGCCCTTCAAGCAATGCCCAAACAGTAAGATCTTCACCTTTTTTATCGGCAGGACCTAACCAAAATGCTGAAAACCGTGGGAATTCTTCAGGTTGATTCATGCCGGTATTGATAGCAATCCCCCGGGCGGATAAACCGTATTGCCCTTCAGGGCCATCGGTTCTGAAATAAGACGCGCCAAGAAAGGACACCCAATCTGGCTTCATTCCAGGGCGCATGATCCTAAAGCCTGCAAAGCCGAATCCATCAGGAAGATCATGGGCCGGACTATCTTCTGGCATATCAAAAAGATCATTGGTAAATGGCACTTCATTTACGATGTTGTCTTCGTCGCGCAGGTATATTTTCACTGGTTGCGGAAAATAACGACCAGGGTAAAACAACTGAATTGGCGACTTTTTGCTATCTGCATACAGGCTTTCATCTTCTTTAAAACGAATTTTCCAATGTTGGTCATACCCGATTTTATCGATGAGGTCTGGCGCCGGAACCGTCGTAGGATGATAAGGCTGGGAAGCAGATGCTTTCGCCATTGCTTTGAGATCATCAAAGGTGAACTCTGTATTATCCATATTCGGTGCCGCATGGGCTGACAGCGAGATAGAAAAAACCACCGCGATAAAGGGCTTTAATTTCATAAAGGGGTATCTCCAATAAATTTAGCTGCGAACAAAAACGAGCAGGCTTTGATGGATAAAAAGTATAAGGGGAATTGATGCAACCTACTATCCTCTTTAACAACTGCAATTTGCGGTAAAATAGTCTTAAGCCTATTTATTAGTAAAAAGCCTGCTTAAAGGATCAAAAAATTGTTTCGTAGATAAGGGCCAGCTAGCTGGCCCTTTTATATTTTAGGAGTGAGACGTCGTTTTACTACGGTGAACAAGACTGTACAAAGCCGGCAGCACAATGAGTGTCAGTAATGTGGATGAAATAACACCACCAATGACCACTGTAGCTAATGGCCGTTGTACTTCGGCGCCGGTGCCCGTATTTAGCGCCATGGGTACAAAACCCAGGCTGGCAACTAATGCAGTCATTAACACTGGGCGTAAGCGCATCAACGCACCTTCTAGTATGGCATTGAGTAAATCGCCATGCTTGTCCCATAGATCACGAATAAAGGTCACCATCACAAGGCCATTTAATACGGCTACACCAGATAGGGCAATAAAACCAACACCGGCGGATATAGACAAGGGCATATCCCTTAACCACAGAGCAAAAACGCCCCCTGTCAGTGCGAGTGGTACCCCGGAAAAGATAACTAACGCGTCTTTAAGAGAGCTAAAGGCCATGATTAACAACCCTAATATGATGGCCAGTGTAACAGGCACCACAATAGATAACCGTTGGCTTGCAGACTGAAGTTGTTCAAAGGTACCGCCAAAATCTAACCAATATCCACTGGGTAACTTTACCTGCTGTTGAAGGCGGGCTTTTACCTCGCTAACGAAGGAACCAAGATCCCGTTCGCGCACATTAGCGGTAATGACCACACGACGTTTACCATTTTCGCGACTCACTTGAGCCGGAGCAGGGTTAATGTTGATGTTCGCCACTTCGCTCAAAGGAATATATCCGCCATTAGGTAGTGCAATGGGAAGTGCGCCAAACTGGTTCACGTCGTTGCGTATGGCTTCAGGCAGTCTCACCGCTAAGGTAAAACGACGATCCCCTTCATAGATAGCGCCCACATCTTCTCCCCCTATTGCGGCAGATAGGAAGAACTGTAAGTCGGCCACATTGAGGCCGTATCGGGCCAATGCTGTGCGCTTCGGTTCGATAGATAATAAGGGCAGCCCTTCTACCTGTTCCACCCGGGCATCTGCGGCCCCATCTACCTGATTTACCACCGCTAGGATCTGATCAGCCGTGCGTTTTAAGGTGGTTAAATCGTCACCAAAAACTTTAATACCCAAATCGGCACGAACGCCGGAAATTAATTCATTAAAGCGCATCTGAATAGGTTGGGTAAATTCGTAATTGTTACCCGGAACGCTTTTGGCTTTATCTTCAATAAGGGCCACCAAATCAGCTTTTGCCATGTTTGGCTGTCGCCATTCACTGCGCGGCTTAAGAAGTACAAAAGTGTCAGTCACATTTGGCGGCATAGGATCGGTTGCCACATCGGGGGTTCCGATACGGGAAAAGACTTTTTCTACTTCTGGAATGTCCAAAAGCGCGTCTTCTAAGATTTCTTGCATACGCACTGACTGGGCTAAACTGGTACCGGGAATACGCATGGCGTGTAAGGTAATATCGCCTTCATCTAGTTGGGGTACGAATTCCGAACCCAGTGTAGACATTAGCCATGAACAGGCCGCCACCAACAACATGGCGGACAATATCACCACCAAACGAATTTTAAGCACGACATGTAAAATTGGCCGATACAGGGATTTACTGGAACGGACAATAACGTTCTCGGTTTTAGGCATTTTCCCGTTCATAAAGACCGCCACCATGGCAGGCACAATGGTTAGCGAAAATACCATGGCGGCAATCAACGCCATGACCACCGTGGCCGCCATGGGATAGAACATTTTGCCTTCCACACCGGTTAGGGTAAAAATAGGTATGTACACCACGGTAATAATGAGTACACCAAATAAAGCAGGACGGATAACTTCAACGGTGGCTTCGTACACTAACTCTAAGCGCTGTGGTACCCCTAGCTTACCGTGTTGTTGGGCTTGGGAAAGTCGCCGCATGCAGTTTTCGACGATGATCACCGCACAGTCAACGATTAAGCCAAAATCCAACGCGCCTAGGCTCATCAGGTTAGCCGTTACCCCGGTTTGTACCATGCCAAAGATGGTGGCAAGCATAGATAAAGGGATCACCGCGGCAGTGATCAATGCGGCTCGTAAATTGCCTAACAGCACAAACAACACGACCACGACTAACAATGCCCCTTCCAGAAGGTTGGTCTGTACCGTATGAATGGTTTTGTTCACCAGTTCCGTTCTATCGTAAACTGTTTCTAGGTATACGCCATCAGGCAAAGAGGCCTTAACCGTTTCTAATTTTTCAGCAAATTCTTTGGCCACTCGTTGTGAATTTTCGCCCACTAACATCATGGCAATACCAATCACGGTTTCTTTGCCATCGGCGGTTGCTGCACCGGATCGTAACTCTTTACCGATAGCCACCTCTGCCACATCTTTAACAAACACTGGAGCGGTGCCCTGTTTTCCGATCACTACCTGTTCAATGTCTGCAATGGTTTTTAATTGCCCGGGAGAGCGCACCAGTAATTGTTGGCCATTACGTTCAATAAACCCCGCACCTCGGTTATTGTTATTGTTACGTAGGGCTTGTGCTAAATCATTGAATGAAATTTCATGTTCAAGTAATTGCGTGGGATTGGGTAAGACGTGGAACTGTTTGTCGTAACCACCAAAGGTATTAATCTCTACAATGCCCGATACCTGTGCTAATTGGGGTTTGATGATCCATTCTTGTATTTCCCGTAAGGCGATGGCATCGAAATCACTGCCATCGGCTTGTTTAGCACCCGGTTTAGCCTCAATGGTATACATGAAAATCTCACCTAAACCACTGGCAATGGGCCCCATGGTGGGTTCAATGCCCGCTGGTAATTGGCTTTTAATCGCACCTAAGCGCTCATCAATCAGGTTGCGGGCAAAATAAATATCGGTCCCTTCTTCAAAAACCACCGTTACCTGAGATAAACCATAACGGGACATGGAACGGGTGTATTCTAGTTGGGGTAAACCATACAGCGCGGTTTCAATAGGAAACGTAATACGCTGCTCCGTTTCTAAGGGGGAATAACCCGGCGCTTTGGTATTAATTTGTACCTGTACATTGGTGATATCAGGCACAGCATCAATAGGCAGTTGTTTATAACTCCACACGCCCACGGCCACTAAAACCAGTATCATGCTAAGCATGAAAAAACGTCGGGTAATAGATAATCGAATAAGATAATTAATCATTTAAATCACCCAAGTTAATGTACATGCCCAGCACCGGATTTCTCGATGTCGGCTTTGATTAAATAGCTGTTGTCTAAGGCGTATGGGGTACCCGCTTTGATACCTGAAATGATTTGGGTATAGCTAGCATCCTGTTGGCCTAACTCTACCGCTCGTGGTTCGTAGGAATCACCTTCTTTGATGAATACCACAGTTTGACCATCGAGTTCGTGGATGGCGCGGTTTTGCACCCGCACTGCCACTTGCTCTTTTTCAAAAATGATATTGGCACTGATGAGATCCCCAGGCGTGTGTTGTTTGTCACTGTTATCAAACTTAATTCGGGCGAGCAAATACGGGGCATCATCCGGTCCTGGAATGATATGGTGAATTTTACTTAATACCATTTGGTCTTCTTCTACTAGTTGTACTTGCTGGCCCTGTTTAATGTGGGTTCTTTGATTATGGAATACTTTTAGTTCGCCCCATAACGCATGGATGTTAAGTAGTTTCATCAGGGGTTTATCTGCGGTAACCTCCCCGACATTGACCATGCGGTGTTGTACTATGCTGTCTATAGGCGAAGTGACGGTATAGCTTTGTAAACTTTCGTTTGATTCGATAGTGACGAGTTTTTGCCCCTTTTTCACTTCATCGCCAATATTGACAAATACTTTTTGGACAACGCCGGGAAACCGGGCGCCGACATTTGCCATATTTTCTGGGGATGCTTTAAGTCGACCAAAGACTTTTAGCTTTTTAGCAATATCCCCGGGTTCTGCATAAGCCCATGTGAGCCGGTTTTTGCTGGCCATGTCATCGCTAATGGTCACCCTGCCCTCATAAGATCCCCATTGCCAGTGATGCTGCTGTCCTTTGACCTGTACCGACAAGGTTAAATCGAAGGAATGAGGCTCAGCAATGGCACTCTGGGATTGCCAATACGCCCCATGTTGTTGAAAATTCACAACCACCGGTTCTGCCTGCAAACGTTGATAGGTAAGGGTAATATTTTCACCATTGATTGGTTGTTCATTCTCCGTTAGCCACAGGCGAAATAAAGCTTGGCCATGCTCGTGAACAATGGCAAATTCAGCTGAAACATGCTCGTCAACGAGCAATTTACCGCCATGGGGCCCTGTGGCTTGTTCGTGATGAGCTTCGTCATGATGACCGTGGTCGTCAGATCCCCACGCCGACAGTGGGAGATACAAACATAAGAAAAAGAGTATGAATTTCATTATTGAAAGCGTTCCTAGTTTATTCTGTGTACGTTGCCATGGATCCGGTTATCGAATCGCTAATGGTTGGGCGGTAAGTTGTTCGATGAGAGCCTGATTCAGCAGCACTGAAGTCGCCGCGTCCACCAGGGCCATTCGTCCGTTCAATAACTCTTGTTGGGCGATGACCCAATCTACATAGCCATAAGCCCCTTTCTCATAGGCTTGCTGAGTTAGGATCAGAGACTCTTTTAGCAATGGGAGCACGTCTTGCTGTAGCTGTTTGTAAGCCTGATATTGCTGTTGCCTTGTGGTATAGGCGCTAAATAATCGGGCGCGTAATGAAAGTAACGCCGCCTGTTTCTCATCTTTAACCTGGTTTTTTGCCGCTAGTGCAGATTGAACATTGCCTTGATTACGTTTTTCAGCAAATAGGGGGACTGAAACGCCCAAGGTAAAGGCATTATCATCGGTGGCCTCAAAACGTTTGATACCCACTTGCCAACGCACGTCGCTTTTAGATTGACTCACGGCCAATTTCATTTCAGCTTCCCTAACCCGTTGTTCGCTGGCATAGCGAGCAATAGCTGGGGTTGCGTTTACCCGTTGCAAAAGTACTTCAAAGGCCGGAACATCACTAAATGCGTAGAGATCGCCCTCTAAGATGTTGAATGATAGGGTTTTAGCTCCCCAGTAACTGGCTAGCAGCACCTTGCTACTTTCATAACGTGCACCGATATTGGCTTGTTTTAAACGGGCGCGAGCCAAGGCGGCTTTTGCCCTTAACGCTTCAGCTTCAGGTGTTACGCCCCGTTTAGCTCGCATCTGCACCTGATTAAAGGTACTTTGGGCTAACGCGGTGGCTTCTTTCGCCAAATCCAGTTTTTCTTGCAGCGACATGGTGGTAATAAAAGTCTGGGTGACTTCGCCGATAAGATCTAACGCAGCCACTTTCTTTTCCGCGTCCAGATAAGCAAGATGACTATCGACATAGGCTGTACGCGCTTGCCGCTTATCACCTAGTTCGATCACAGAAGACACCGCCAGTGTAATTTCAGCTGAATCCACCACAGCAAAATCCCCTGTACCTAAAACATTTTCAGCTTCAATACCTAATTCATAGGCAGGCGCAAGGTCGGCAGCTTGGCGTTTTCCTTCCAGGGCCTTGGTGCGCCAATCAAAAATCCGAAGTTGAGGGTGCTGTGCTAATGTCTTACGTACTGCATTTTGGAGTGTCAGTGATGTGTCGCTTTGCGCATTGGCAGCGGCCATTAGCGCACAGTTTATTAGCAATAATGATAACAGGCGAACACACAGATGTTGCCAAATCAGTGGTTGGTTTTTTACCAGCATGGGATTGCTTATACCTTTCGATTGTATGACTAAAAATTGCCTTTACGACGGCGATGTATTAATAAGAAAGGTTCAGCTAATAGGAGGGCGATAAATAATTGTGGCGAGCTTATCAAGCTTGACCACTTTGATATTGGTGACTAACGTGGGTTTGGTTACCTGGTAGGTGGTCCTGGCAAAAATAGCAGGGCCACATAGTAAGTTGTGGCAATTGCCGCAATGATCACATTGATCGTCGCACCCTATATTTTGCACAGATAATTGGCAATGGATATCATCTGTGTGCTCACAAATTGGCACTTGTGAGCCCATTAGCGGGGTATTGTTAGGTTGGGAATTAGCGTTCGCAGAGACTTCATAGCGCACATCATCTTCACACAGCGCGGCTGAGACAAATGTTATTTGAAATACCAGTACCACCACTAAAAATAGTGAGAGTGATTTTATGCCGTTGCCCAGCCTAAAAAGGTTTACCACTGATAGGCCTTTTGTATAAATTGGCGCATGGCTTGTTCCCCTAGACAAGGGGTCAATTGATGACAAGCCTGAGCAAGTGATGTCACTGTAGCTATTATCCCACTTTAAAAACTGCTATGTTAAACCTTCCAGTAACTGGAAGGTCAATACCATTGAAAATACAAGAAGCTGCCAAACAATCGGGCGTGAAGCCGAAAAATATACGTTATTACGAAGACATTGGGCTGCTACCCGCGGCTAGCAGAGATGCCAATGGCTATCGAGAGTACAGCAAAACGGATATAGAAAGACTCGTGTTTGTAAGACGTTGCCGGGATTTACAGATCCCCATCAAAGAATTGAAAGCGTTGTTGAATACCCAAGTGAATGCACAGTCTTCTTGTGGTGAAATCGACCACATTATTATGAATCAGCTGCAGCGAGTACAGCGTCGGTTAAAAGAACTAACCAAACTTGAAGAAACCCTCAGTGAGCTTGCCCATTCTTGTCGCAAAGATCAGGTGGCACATTGTGAAATATTGCAAAAACTCCGTGCCGATGCTAAAACAGAAGGGCTTACGGTAAAGTAGATACTCGGGCCTCACTGCCCTTTGATCTCACCGAATGCCGCTAACGCTCGCTCTCGGGTCGCTTTTAGATCCACCATGGGTTTAGGATACTGCTCTCCTAGTGTGATGCCGCTTTCCCTTAACAGCGGTTGGCTAGCTTCCCAAGGTTTATGAATATACTTAGCAGGCAAATGTTTAAGCTCAGGGCACCATTTTGTCACGTAGTTGCCATCTTTATCGAATTTTTCTCCCTGTAAAATAGGGTTGAAAACACGAAAGTACGGTGATGCATCTGCGCCAGAACCGGCTATCCACTGCCAACCTGCCGTATTATTGGCAAGATCTGCATCCGCCAAACAATCCCAGAACCATGCTTCCCCTTTGCGCCAGTCCATCAGTAAATTCTTGACTAAAAAAGAGCCAACAATCATGCGCACTCGATTGTGCATAAATCCGGTATGCCATAGCTCTCGCATACCGGCATCGACGATGGGAACGCCAGTGTGGCCGGTTTTCCATTTGTCAAAATCGGATTGATCAAAGCGCCAAGGAAAGGAATCAAACTTTTGATTAAAATTTTTGTCTGGAAAATCAGGGAAATGATAAATAAGGTGATGAGCGAATTCCCGCCAACCCAATTCGCTAAGGAAAGTATCTATCCCTTTATTTTCGTTGTCACCAAATGCCCCTTTAATGGCGTACCAAATTTGATGAGGGGAAATTTCACCAGCATGGAGATGAGCTGAAAGCATGGAAGTACCAGGGATAGCCGGAAAATCTCGGTTTGTTTTATATTCTGTTGCGGCATCTTCAATAAACGTGGCTAAGCGGGCAGCCGCGCCCTCTTCGCCCGGCTGCCATGTATTCGCAATTCCGTCGTACCATTTTATAGCAGGCAAATAATTGAGTTGGTCAATGGTTAAAAATTGCTCATTAGAATCAATGTCGGCATAAGTAATTCGTGCTGGTGGCGCCTGTGGATAGCGAGGTTCAGCCGCTTGCAAGCAACCCTTACGATAAAACGGGGTAAACACTTTATAAGGTGCGCCTGACTTATTTTCTATGTCCCAGGGCTCCCACAACAAACTGCCATTGAAACTTTTTGCCGCTTTACCCTTATCACGTAACGTCTGTTTAATAGCTTTATCACGGGAAATAGCCCAGGGTTCATAGCATCGATTCCAAAACACGTGATCTATTGCAAGGGTATCCATCAGTTCAGGTAGCAGGGACTTAGGGTCCCCTCGCAAGATAATCAGATGATCATTAAGTCGCTGGTTGAGTGCGGTTAACGAATGGTGAAGCCACCATTTCGATACACCACCAGGCACCCGAGAAGCGGGAAGCGTGGTATCTTCAATGTAGACAGGGATAATATTGCCAAGACTGCTGGCCGCATTTAATGCGGGATTATCTTTCACTCGTAAATCTTGGCGAAACCAAACGATACTGGTAGGAACAGCCACAAATAAAATCCTTATTGAAGATACTTGGATAACCGCTAAGTCTAACGAATTAATCGTAAATTCGGTGAAGATTAAGCATTTTTAATCTCTGCTATGTTAACTACTAGGCCTTACTTACCCATTGCTGCGTTGTAACATACTTATCGCTTTTGCTCTTTAAGCCACTGATTTAAAAGTCGTATTTGCCCGCATTTATACGCGGCATAGGTTATGCGTAACGCATTGGAGAGCACTTCACTGTCGTTCCAACCTGTTTTCTCACTGATATCAGCGTAACATTGCATGGCCTGCGGCGTGACATAGCCACGGACTAACTTTTTGCCGGCTGCCTTTTGTCTTTCACGAAATCGCCGTTGCTTTTCGGCATTCGCAGAAGGCTGTGCTTTCTTCTTTTCAGTCATAATTTGTCATTTCTCCGTTATGAATTCAGTTTAGCATGTAAAAATGTTGAATAAATAACTGTTCAGAGTTGTTTAGCGTACAAGTGTTCGCTAAATTACAGCACTGTAATTCTAACAACAAAGGGATATCATGTCCGACAAACAAAATAGTTTTAACCGTGACGATTTGCTCGCTTGTAGCCGTGGCGAAATGTTTGGTCCAGGTAACAGCCAGTTACCGGCTCCTAATATGTTGATGATGGATAGGATCAGCCATATCAGTGAAGAAGGCGGTACGTTTGATAAAGGCGAGATTGTCGCTGAACTAGATATTCAACCTGACCTATGGTTTTTCGATTGTCACTTTCCTGGTGATCCGGTTATGCCCGGTTGTTTAGGTCTTGATGCCATGTGGCAGCTGGTAGGCTTTTTTCTCGGTTGGAGTGGCGGTCCGGGTAAAGGACGGGCTTTAGGCGTTGGCGAAGTGAAATTCACAGGGCAAATTTTGCCTACCGCAAAAAAAGTCACCTACCGTATTAATATGAAGCGCGTGGTTAAACGTCGCTTGTTTATGGGCTTAGCCGATGGACAGGTAGAAGTAGACGGACGAGTAATTTATACGGCTAAAGATCTTAAAGTGGGCTTATTCCAAGACACCTCAAACTTCTAACGCTGTTTTCTATCGCAATGAAAAAAGCCCCGAAATCGGGGCTTTCACTTATACGAGAAAGAGACGCTTAACGCACGTTGAATCCAAGGTTCCTGTCTTCAACGGCTTCTCTCCATCCCCCTAACCAATGCGATTTCGCATCGTTAGCCTGAAATGGACAGTTCTCTTTTGAACGACCGCTGATACCAGCCTGATAGCCTTTTGCGTGTGCACGCGTTAATTTATCTCTTTTTTGTCGTTTCATTGATAAGCCTCATATTGTGGTTGCTGTGCCACTGACGTTTTCAGGCTCTCCTCAGTCTTTATATTTGATGGAGCCATCAAAGCATCATGCACACTATATGAGATAGTGCATATCGGGTATTGGTTCAACTTTTTTAATCATTTTCAGCTATTGACAAAAGGTAACGCCATGAAACGAGGTGTAATTTAATATTACAATTTTTTGTCATAAATATTACGAAAGTTAAAACTGGTTCATATATGAACAAAAAAACCGCAGCGTTAACTGCGGTTTTTTAATTGGAGGGCAAAAAACTAAATTCGGCGTCTAAAGAATGCCACCATGCCAAGGAAGAGAAGCCATGTATAAGACATGGAAGCACCTTGTCTTTCATAAGCTTCGTCGTCTTCTTCATCGTCGTCCAATTCACAGGTTTCAACGCTGCCGCTGGTGGGAGTTAATTTAACCGCCACTATGGTATCTACGGTAGTGGTTGAGCCATCACTGCCAATGATGGGTTCGCCATTGACGTAGGTGCTATCCGTGCGGTATCTGGCGTTAGCGATAATTTCGTTGTTATCGTTAATATCCACGGCATCGACAATGGTGTAGTCACTGTCACAAGGCAACAAATCATTAAGATCAACAATTTCGCCATCGTTAAGATCGTACATGAAACCATGGGTTTCCCGGTTTGTATCTACCGTTGAATCGTATTCAGAGATACCGACGACAATGTTGTTATTGTTGATGGCCTTGCCTTGTGCTCCGGCATTTGTGAAGAAACCTTCAGGGTAAATCGCTTCCCCTGAGTCTAGGTTATAGATGAAAATCCTATTACGAGCAGTACCATTTGGCGCACGTAAAACATAACCGGTTACCCAATTTTCATTATTGATGGCAAGGGCTTCTGAAAGAAGATTGTCGTCATCGTCAGGTAAGATCGCGTTGGTTTCACCATTCGAGTAGCTTACTGCGACATTTTCTAGCGCATATGAAGCACCCGTTGCATAGGTAATATAGACCAGTTGATCGGTGGATGAAGCGCCGACTGCAACACCGTTATCGTTAATGTCGGTGGCTAAAGACCAATAGGCAGAACTGTCGCTTGAATCGGGATCAAACACTAATGGGTAGGTATCAGTACTGACCACGTCACCACTGCCATCTAATTGCCAAATGGTGGCCCTTACATAAGCGCCTGGGGTACTGCTGTCGCCCACTTCCGGCATATCAAAACCGTATGAAGTACCGTCTGATGAGCCATCTACCTGAATATTACGATAGCAATACTCAATAGGTACGTCTCCCCGGGTATCATCGTCTTTACAGTTTTCAATGGCCGTATCGATACTGTCAATAAAATCAACGGCACTATTGCCCGCGACTTGTAGGTTGTAGTTGATGGCAAATGCCTGGCTTAAGCCATTAAGGGTATCTCTGGCATCTTCATCTTCTGCACGTAGTAATTTGGTTTCACCATTTACACTTACGAAGGCACTTTCTTCAATATCGTTTAAAACGTAAGTCAATTCATTGCCATCGTCATCTTCGTAATCTAATGGGTAATATTGTCCTTCCGTGGTACCGACGATGAAGTCACCGTCCACACTATCACGGGCATAGGTGACCGCTTCATGGGCGTAATCGTCAAAATCATCAGACCATTCATCTAATCCAGGTACCAGATCCGCATCAGTGGTATCGGCAATATATGAACGATATACCGCCAAATGCTGGTAGGCGTAAGCGTTACTGGCTGTAGCACTTAACGACAGAAGGGTACTGACGATAATGCTGTAGTCATAATCTGAAAATAACCCTTGAATAACGTCACTATAGCTTTCAAAGGAGGTGGCATAGCTGGTGAAAAACCCAGTATCTTCCAGAAATTCGAAGTCAATGGGAGGATTGAACTCAGAGGATGATATGGTCAACATGTAGCCAGATTCGTCAATAGACTGACCAAAATTATTGGAGCTAATATCTGACATCGGTAACGGGGTTACCGAATAAGTAGCTGCCAAGGTCGATGCTGACACGGTGGTCAAGGCCATGGCGGCGGCGATCTGTGTTAATTTCATCTATTATCCTATTTACTGCTGAGTGTCTTCCAGCATGCTTTCTAGTTCATCCCAGCGCGCATATTTCTGGGACAGAGTTTCTTCTGATTCAGCGAGTTCAGCAAGTATTTGTGCTGTACTCTCATTTGACTGCTTAAAAAATTCAGGATCATTTACATGTTCTTGAAGTTCATTAACCCGCCCTTCCCACTTTTCTATTTCGGCTGGTAATGAGTCCAATTCCCGCTGATCTTTATATGATAACTTCTTCGCTTTGCGTACAGAAGGCTTTGGCTTAGGACTACTACTTTGCGTAATAGTTTCATCTTTTACGTTGTCTTTATCTTTACTTGTTGGCTTCTGGCCATTTTGCTTATACCAGGCTTCAACATCACTAAAGCCGCCAACAAATTCTCTAAGTGCCCCGTCGCCTTCAAAGACTAAGCAACTGTTAGCCACATTATCCACAAACTCACGGTCATGGCTAACCAGTAAAATGGTGCCTTCATAATCGTTCAGCAAGGTTTCTAACATTTCCAGCGTTTCTACATCCAGATCATTGGTGGGTTCATCGAGCACCAATAAGTTGCTGGGTTTTAACATAAGTTTGGCCAGCATTAAACGGTTCTTTTCACCGCCTGAAAGCGACTTAACGGGTGCGTTGACCCTATCTGGTGTAAACAAGTAATCTTGTAAATAACTGATCACGTGCCGTGGATGACCATTGACCATGAGGTCTCGTTTGCCCTCACCGACAGCATCAATGACGCTTTCTTCAAGGTTTAAACCCAGTCGGTGCTGATCAAAATAAGCCACATCAAGGTTAACGCCTTGGCGCACTGTACCAGAATCTGGGGTAATTTGTCCTAGTAACAGTTTGATAAGTGTTGATTTTCCACTACCGTTAGGACCAATTAACGCGAGTTTATCTCCGCGCATTACATTTAAGTGCAAATTACGCACAATGGGTTTGTCGCCATAGGCGTAAGAAGCATCTCTTACTTCAAATACCATTTTGCCGGAACGAGCCGCGGTATGTTGTGCCACCACTGCATTACCTTGGGTCTCTCGGCGGGCTTTTCGGGTATCTCGTAATTTTTTTAGTGCCCGCACTCGGCCTTCATTGCGAGTTCGTCGTGCTTTAATCCCTTGACGTATCCATACTTCTTCTTGAGCTAACTTTTTGTCAAATTCAGCATTTTGCGCTGCTTCAACCTCAAGGTCCTGCTGTTTTTTCTCTAAGTAGGTGGCGTAGTTTCCGGGGTAACTTATCAAGCTCCCCCGATCTAAGTCCACAATGCGGGTTGCCATTTGCCGGATAAACGCCCGGTCGTGGCTAATAAATACAATTGCCCCTTGGAAGCCCGTTAGACTTTGCTCCAGCCAGCGGATCATTTCGATATCCAAGTGGTTGGTAGGTTCATCGAGTAATAATAAATCCGGTTGGCGCACTAAGGCGCGAGCGAGAGCCGCTTTTCGTCGCCAACCGCCCGATAACGTGGATAACGACATATCCGCGTCCAGTTTAAGCATGGTCAGGGTTTGTGCAATTTGCTGTTCAAACTGCCAAGCGTCTCGACTTTCAAGGGTTTCTTGTAAGGTCTGCAAGGTATTTAAGTTGGCTTCGCTGGGGTCATCGGCCACTTTTCGGGTTTGATGGAAGTATTGTTTTAAACATTCACCCACATCAGCTAACCCTTCTGCCACATAATCGAACAGCGAAATATCCACTGTTTGTGGAGGGTCTTGTTCCAGGCGCGCCACGACGGTTTTGCTATCGATAATACGCTGGCCGTCATCGGCAATGATATCGCCGGCGAGCACTTTCATTAAGGTAGATTTACCGCTGCCGTTGCGGCCCACAAGACACACCCGCTCTTTGGGGTGCACTACCAGTTCGATGCCGTCTAGTAGCGGTGGGTCACCATAAATAACCGTGGTATTTTTTAGCTGTATAACACTCATGATAAAAACATTTCTGCCTGCTTGACGTCAAACGGCCAGCCAAGTTCGGCACCGTTGTCCAGACGTTTGATAACGGGGATCCGGGCCCCATAGAGATGATACAGGTTCGCATCATCGCGGATGTTAATTTTGGTAATTTGCCATGCCTGTGCTTGGGGTGTTTGCGTTAAAACGTCATCGGCCAATGTACACAAATGGCACATGGGACCGGTATAAAAAGCCAGTTTCATCGCGTCAGCACCCAGCATTTGTGAATGGCGGCGTTACGGGCAAAATCTTCAGGTATGGTTTGTTGGGTTATATCGGTAATCGCCGTATAGCCAAGGTTTTCTAGGGCCTCATGATCGAGCTTAAAACCCCGTCGGTTATTGGAGAAAATGACTTCACCACCGGGATTCAAGCACCGAAACGCATCGGCGAGTAACGATACATGATCGCGCTGTACGTCGAAGGTGCCCTGCATACGTTTTGAATTAGAAAAAGACGGTGGATCTACAAAAATTAAATCATATTTACCTGGATGGGTTTTTAACCACGACGTGCAGTCTGCTTGTATAAACGCGTTGGCACTGCGAATGTTGTTCAAACGCATATTTTCTTTGGCCCATTCAAGATAGGTTTTCGACATATCAACGGTGGTAACCGACTTCGCGCCGCCTAAGGCAGCATGTACAGAAACACTACCAGTATAGGAAAACAGATTCAGTACGTCTTTATTGGCAGATTTTTGCGCCACTATTTGGCGAGTATCTCGGTGATCTAAAAACAATCCCGTATCTAAATAGTCGGTCAGATTGACGCCAAACTTAGCCCCATTCTCATAAACCGTTAAACGAGAATCTTTTTGGTCAAGCTTTTCATACTGATTACGGCCTTTTTGCTGTGCCCGTACTTTTAATACAATATGTTTAGGATCCACCCCTGTGACAGCAGGCAAGTACAAAAGCACTTCTTGTAAGCGTCTTCTGGCTTTATCTTCAGAGACGGTCTTAGGTGGCGCGTATTCTTGTACCACCAACCAGTCGCCATACACATCTACGGCCACATTATATTCAGGTAAATCGGCATCATAAATACGATAACAGTTGGTATCCTGCTGTTTTATCCAACTTTTTAAACGTTTTAAATTTTTCTTTACCCGATTAGCAAAATCATGATTCTCGGCACTGTCGTTGCCATATTGTTTGACGTTGTCCGCATCCAGGGTGTAATTGACTAGGCGGCATTCTAATCGGCCGTTATTGAGAGCGTATTCTTTACCTGCTCGCAATTTCATCACCCGTAATAAATCACGGTTACTGCTTAAAATGGAAAGGTGCCAGCCTTCCCAGGCGTTTTTAAACTGTTTACCCAATGCAGAAAACAGTGGAATAAGTTCGGTCAGTTCCCCTAACCGTTCTCCGTAAGGGGGATTAGACACAAGATACCCAGGTGTATTTACCCCCGGCTTAGCGGTCAGTGCATCGCCCACAACAAACTGGATATCTTTAAAAACGCCGGCTTGATCCGCGTTCTTTTTCGCGATGGCGATAAGCCTTCTGTCGATGTCTGAGGCGATGATCCGCGTTGTACAGGGCTTTTGCTGCGCGAGCGCGTCATCTAACATGGCTTCCCACACGTCGGCGCGGTGCTGCAACCAGTGAGAAAAGCCCCAATATGCCCGCTGTATACCCGGTGCAATATTGCGAGCTATAAAGGCCGCTTCTATGGCGATGGTGCCTGAACCGCAGAAAATATCTTGTAAAGGCATATCCGTATTTTCGGTCCAACCGGAACGAACTAACATGGCGCAGGCAACATGTTCTTTTAGTGGCGCCTCGCCGGTTTTACTGCGATAGGCCCGTTGATGCAGGCTATTCCCCGAAAGATCCACGCCGATGGTCACTTTGTCACGATGGCAACGGGCCCAAATGGGAAAATCAGCAAACTGCCTTTCCACCGACGGACGCTGATCTAACTCTTCAACGAATTGATCCACAATGGCGTCTTTAATTTTAACCGCCCCAAACTGGGTGTTTTTAATAGCGCGGTTAGTACCATGGAAATTTACACTTAAGGTATCGTTTACCTTTAGGTGTTGTTGCCAATCCACCGACATGGCAGTGTCGTAGAGTTCTTCGGCTGAATCACACCCGCCTTCGGCCAGCACCCAAATAACGCGGTTTGCTAGGCGTGACCAAAGACAGATTTTATAGGCTTGTTCTAACGTACCAATAAAATGGATACTGCCAGGTGATTCGCGACATTCAATACCGTCGCACAAGGATTCGATTTCGGTCTTCAGCAACGAATCAAGGCCGCGGCTGGTGGTGACAATTATATGATTCATAATATCCAGTCAATGCTGCAACCATAAGGTTACAGGCGAAAAATAAACTACGTTTAAAGTTCGTTTACGATTTTTTGCACAAGGGATGGCCCTTGATAAATGAACGCAGAGTATACCTGAATCAACGAGGCACCTGCAGCTAATCTGTCTTTAGCCGTTTGAACATCGTGAATACCGCCCACACCGATGATAGGTATGGCTCGGTCTAATGCTTTGGCAAGTTGACGGGTAACATCCAGACTCATCTCGGTGAGCACGTCTCCGCTTAATCCTCCAGCCTCATTACCATGCTTAAGATGAGAAACCTGATCGCGGCTCAAGGTGGTATTCGTGGCAATAACGCCATCCATTTTACTGTTAAGTAGCGACTTAGCGATACTGTCTATTTCTTCACCATTCAGATCGGGGGCTATTTTTATAAACAGGGGCACGTACTTACCGTGGGTTTGACAAAGTTTTTCTTGCGCGCTTTTTAACCCGGTTAACAAGGCATCTAGTGCTTCGCCATATTGCAAGTTACGTAAGCCCGGTGTATTGGGGGAGGAAATATTGACCGTAACATAACTGGCATAAGGGTAAACTTTATTTAGACAATGAAGATAGTCGTCTAAGGCATTGACCTCGGGCGTCGCTTTGTTTTTACCAATATTGATTCCAATGGGGCCTTTGTAACGGGCATCTTTCACCTGTTTGACGAGGTAATCGACGCCGTAATTATTAAACCCCATACGGTTAATAATGGCCCGTTTTTCCGGTAGACGAAAAATTCTTGGTTTCGGGTTACCCGGTTGACCTTTAGGGGTTACAGTACCAACTTCAACAAAACCAAAGCCCATGCTGGCGAAGGCATCGATGCATTCACCATTTTTATCTAACCCTGCGGCTAAACCCACCGGATTAGGAAACGTAATTCCTGCTACCTTGACCGGTTTCGATACCGTGTCGTGGCTGTACATACGAGCAAGCGGCGTGTGCTGAGTACGATGAAGCCATTTTATGGCAAAATCGTGGCTTTTTTCTGGGTCACATTTTAATAGCAGTTTTTGGGCAATGGAATGCATCGTCAATCTCTAAGAAAAAGCCCTGTCAAAACAGGGCTTCGTCGTTTTTGAATATGCGTATTCTAATGGCTAGACTTGGCGCTTAAAAGCATCAATTCACGTAAAGCCACAGAAAATTTGGCAAATTCATGCATTGAGCTGGTTTTAAACTCAGACATCATGTGATACCAACGCTTCAACAGGGCTTGGTTGTTATCCATCCAAGTGCTTAAAATCTCATCGGCATCATCACTGTCGGGACGAGATTGAAGCAAGTTAAGGGTTATTATCCGTTGCTGCCAATCAAGCTCTTCTCGATAAGATGCACGGGCTAAGGCTTGCCAGTGGTTGGTCACACTTTGATTCGTAATTTGCTCTAGGAACCAGTGTAATTCAAGCTTCGAACCTAACTGGAAATAAAGTTTAGCAATCACTGATGTATCGTGATTGTCAATTTCATCAATCTGAGCTAAATCTAGACTTGAGAATAGATTCGAGAAACTGGCTAAACGATAGGCAATTTCTTTTGGCACACCATCTTTTACCAGTTCTTGGGTTTGGGCTTCTAGAGCGGCATATTCGTCATCCACTAGGTAGTCTTTAAGGTTATTCGCAAGGTTTTCAAATGTGCATCGGTATGCTTCTATGGCAGAGTGTATTCCCAATGATTTGTTTCCATGACGGATATACCAGCGAGCGGTACGACGCATCACGCGGCGAGTGCTTTCTAAGATTTCCAGTTGGCGATCAGCATCGATAACGTTATCAAGTGCTTCCACATCTTTCCATAGCGACTCGATATTAAAAATCCCTTTGACCACAGCGTAGGCATCGGCTATTTCGTCGAGAGTAGCTCCGGTTTCTTCTTGCATGCGAAAGACAAAGTTAAGCCCCATATCGTTAACAATGTTGTTAGTAAGCTTGGTGGCAATAATTTCGGCGCGCAACGGGTGCTGCTCCATCTCTTCGCCAAACCGATCCCGTAACACTGGTGGAAATGCGTTAACTAAGAGTTTTCCATGGTAAGGATTTTCGGTAATTTCAGGAATATTAAGTGAATCCTTAAGCACCATTTTACCATAGGCGATAAGCACACTGAGTTCTGGACGAGTAAAGCCCCTATCCGACGCCACACGATCGGAAATTTCGTCATCGGATGGAATGAACTCTAATTCGCGATTTAATGCGCCGTCCCGTTCTAAGCCATGAATAAACCGAAGTTGTTCTTTTAACTGGGCAACCCCAGAGCGTTCACTAATGGAAATAGATTGGGTTTGACGATAGCAGTCTTGTAGCACAATTTCTGCCACATCATCGGTCATATCGAACAGGAGCTGATTACGTTGTTTAACCGTTAAATCGCCTTTGCTTACCACGCTATTAAGCAATATCTTGATGTTAACTTCGTTATCGGAACAGTCAACGCCGCCCACATTATCGATAAAGTCGGTATTGACTCGGCCACCACAACTGGCGTATTCAACCCGACCAAGTTGGGTTAGACCAAGGTTTCCGCCCTCGCCTACAATTTTAGCCCGTACGTCTTTGCCGTCTACTCTCACGTCGTTGTTTGCTCGGTCGCCCACGTCACTGTGGGATTCTTTGCTGCTTTTTATATAGGTGCCAATACCGCCGTTCCAAATAAGATCCACCTCCATTTTCAGGATATTGTGGATAAGCTCATTGGGTGTCATGGCGGTTTGACGGGTGCCTAACCATTTTTTCATCTCTGTAGTGAGCTTTATAGATTTAGCCGAGCGGTTAAAAATACCGCCGCCTTTAGAGATCAAACTACGATCGTAGTCATCCCAGCTTAAGCTAGGGTTATCAAACAAACGTTGACGTTCTTTATAACTGGTTTCGGTATTGGGATTTGGATCGAAAAAGATATGCATGTGGTTGAAGGCCGCCACAAGGCGAGTATGTTCAGAAAGTAACATGCCGTTCCCAAATACGTCGCCCGCCATATCACCGATAGCCACAGCGGTGAAATCCGTGGTTTGACAATCGACGCCAATTTCGCGGAAATGACGCTTAACCGACTCCCACGCTCCCCGCGCCGTAATACCCATTTTCTTGTGGTCGTAACCAACACTGCCACCAGAGGCAAAGGCATCCCCTAACCAGAAGTTATATTCATCAGAAATACCATTGGCAATATCTGAGAAGGTGGCGGTGCCTTTATCCGCTGCCACAACCAAATAGGGGTCGTCCTCATCAAGGCGTACCACATCTTTTGGCGGCACAATTTCACCGTCCACAATGTTATCTGTGATATCCAGTAAGCTGCGAATAAAGGTGCGATAGCAGGCTTTACCTTCAGCCAAAAAGGCCTCTCGACCGCCGCTAGTGGGTAATTTTTTGCACACAAATCCGCCTTTAGCGCCCACGGGCACTATAACGGTGTTTTTCACCTGCTGTGCTTTGACTAAGCCCAGAATTTCAGTTCGGAAATCTTGTTGGCGATCTGACCATCGTAGGCCACCACGGGCTACTTTCCCGCCCCTTAGGTGAACCCCTTCAATCCGTGGGCTATAAACGAAAATTTCATATTTCGGTAGCGGTAAAGGCATTTCAGGAATTTTTTCAGGTAATAACTTAAACGAAACATAGGGCTTTTCGTTACCTTGCTCGTCAGCCTGATAAAAATTGGTACGTAAAGTGGCTAGCATCATGTCTAGATAACGGCGAATAATGCGGTCATCGTCTAGGTTACTGACGTTATCAAGTTGGGTTTTGATGGCTTCCAGTACCGTGTTTTCTTTTTTCTCACTGCGCTTTATTTTCGGGTTGAATCGTAACTCGAAAAAATCTACCAGTTTTTTCGCAATGGCGGGATACGCTGCTAACGTATTGGCAATATAGTCTCGACTAAAAGAGCTACCGGTTTGGCGCATGTACTTAGCGTAGGCGCGTAAAATAGTCACTTTACGGCCAGTCATACCAGCCCCTAGAATCAGGCGATTGAAGGCGTCATCTTCTAAGGTATTAACCCACACTTTAGCAAACGCATCTTGGAACAACATCTGGGCTTGTTCCATGTCGAAATCTTTGCCTGATTTGTGCAACATGGTGAAGTCCATCACCCAGTTTAATTCGCTATTTGCACAGTGCACTTTAAAGGGGCTTTCATCGATTACCCTTAAGCCGAAGTTTTCCAGCATAGGTAGCACATCTGACAAATGAATGGGTTCCGCACGATGGAACAGTTTTAACTTTACAACCTGACTGTCTTTGGCTTCTTCCTGCGGGCGATAAAACAGCATGTCGAGGGTATGATCGTCGCTAAGCAACTCAAGTTTTTCGATGTCGATAAGTGCGGCTGTGGGCAGGTTTTGTTCCGTATAACTGCGAGAGAAAGCGTTATTGTACTTACGTTCCAACACCTTGCCATTCGCTTCACCGTGGGCGGCTTTAATAGCCGACGCCAACCTATCATTCCAGGTTTTAGTCAATTCAATGATGTTCTGCTCAATTTCCTTCACATCGTATTCCACATTATTGTTTTCGACCCGAGCGATATAATGGGTTCTGGCATACACTGACTCGGAGAAAAACGTCGTAAATTCAATATCCTCTGTGGTGCCAAATGACCGCTGAAGAAGCTTCTGCGTATCTTTACGCAGTTTTGTGTTGTAGCGTTCCCGAGGCACGTACACCATGCAAGAAATAAAGCGACCAAAAACGTCCTTGCGTACGAACAATCGGGTGATGCCCCGTTCCTGCATTTGGAATATGCCGGTAATTATCTGTGCCATTTCATCCACCGGTGTTTGCAATAACTCATCACGGGGATAGGTCTCGATAATGTTGACAAAGGCTTTGTGTGCGTGAGTGCCGGGGTCATACCCAGACAGGGAACAAATCTCTTTTATACGGCTGGCCAGCACCGGCACTTCAGTGGCACTGGAATTATAAAAAGATGCGCTAAATAGACCAAGGAAGCGATGTTCGCCAATTACCTGCCCTTCGTTGTTGAAGGCTTTAATGCCAACATAATCCATATAAGCAGGACGATGTACCCGTGAGCGCGTATTGGTTTTGGTCAGCATCAAGGGGTTCTGACTTAACGCTTCGGCACGGGCTGAGGGCGCTTGATTAGAAATCAGTCGTTCTCTATCGCTGATGGACTTTTTCATCAAGCCTAGGCTACTGTCGTTATTTGGGATCCAACGATAGTCTCCTTCAATGGCTTTGGCATCATAGTAACGATACCCCATCATGGTGAAATTATGATCCGCCAACCAAGATAAAAAATGAATCGTTTGTGTTTTACGTTCTTTATCCACGGGCCATGCTAACTTGTTGGCGTTTTTTATCACCGCGCTTAGCTTATTGGCCATTGCTTGCCAATCGCTGACAGCCAATGAAACCTCATCCACCACAGAATGCATTTCGTGGGTTAATTGTTCGATGTCCGCTTTGGTGGTTTGGCGGTCAATTTCGATTAATAGTACGGTTTCCTTACAGGCGGTTTTCGCTTTTTTATCGTGGCCTAAGAAAGTATCCACATTGTGACTTTTGTCTCGGGTTAACCAAATGGGGCTGTGTAACATCAAATGAGAAGTGATGTTAAGCCGGTTAAGCGCCATCCTTACCGAATCCACCAAAAATGGCATATCTTCAACAATGATCTCCACAATGGTGTGGGTAGAATGCCAGCCATGCTTGGCGATTTCTGGATTGAAGACTTTGATATAGGGAGAGGCGTTATCAAATTGGGAAAACACATTCCATAAACTTAACGTTGCGCCGTAAAGATCGCTGTCAGTTCGTCCGTCGAGGTCTTCATTTGAAATCGTATGAAAGAGATGATGGGCAAATTGTTTGACGTGAGCTTTTTGCTGCCCATCGATGTTTTTTTCAATGAGCGCGAAAACATTATCAAGCAGCACCGACTGCCGTTGGGAGGTGACTGTCATCATTAAACCTTATTCTAGTCGTAAGTGCACAAAATACTTACTTATTTTCGCTAAAGTTACGCCACTTTGAAAGGGGTAATTTAACGCTATATTAACAGGATAGATAACTATGCAGAAAACGCACAAAAAAAGGGCTAAAAAGCCCTTTTTTGTAATTATCTATGCAAAAATATTTACGTTTCTGGGGCGTTTTTCTTCCACCACAAAAATCTGGCTAGTGCGGGTAGTACGATAATGGCTCCCAGCATGTTCACTAAAAACATAAATGTAAGTAAAATTCCCATATCCATCTGGAATTTTAATGATGAGAATACCCAGGTACTCACTCCGACGGCTAATGTAATCCCCGTAAAGAGTACCGCACTGCCCCGCTCTTTTAGCGCTTCCATGTAGGCATCTTGCACTGTCGCGCCGGTTTTAAGCTTATGACTCATGGTCGATAATATGTAGATACCATAATCTACCCCTATCCCCACCCCCAGTGCGATTACTGGTAGGGTTGATACGGTAAGTCCAATTTGCAGGTGAGTCATCAAAGCCTGCGCCAAGATAGACACCACATAAAGTGGAATGACCACCGACAGTGTGGAACGTAACGACCGGAAACTAATTAAACACAATAAGATCACTGCGCCGAATACGTAAAGCATCATCGGCGTTTGGGCCGCCGCCACTGCTTCATTGGTGGCCGCCATTACGCCTACAGGGCCTGAAGCAAGCTTAAACTGCATGTCATCAGTTTGGTATTGCTGACGGTATTTCTTCACTGCCGCAATGACGTGATTAATGGTTTCTGCTTTATGATCTTCCATGAACAGTATCACCGGCATCACTGAACAATCACCATTGAGCAAACCTGAAGAGGTAGGAACCAGGGAAATATCTTGGGCTAAAGTTTGCTGATTACGGGGCAATACCTGCCATTTTATATTCCCTTCGTTGTAACCGGCATTCACATTTTTGGCAACAGAAGCCAACGACACCGCAGATTGCACCCCTTTTACATTTTCCATCCGCCACTGAAAATCGTCCATGGCTTGCATCACATTGTAGGATGTACAGGCTTCTGGAGTGGTTTCTACCACCACCGAAATATAGTCCACTGTCACCGAGTATTTATCTGTGATCAGGAAGGTATCTTGGTTATAGCGTGAACTTTCCTGTAATGACGGCGCACCGGCATGAAGATCGCCAATTTTCATGTGTTGGGATTGGACAAACCCGTAGAGGAATAATGCCCCGGTGATTGTCATGATTGCTATCGCTGGCTTGCGATGGGTGCAAGCAGCAATGAATGCCCATAACCGGGTGTTGCGTCGTTCCTTACGATTAAACTTTTTCACATAGTTTTCGTCTAGGTTCAAAAAGCTCATTAGTACAGGCAATAAAATAAGGTTGGTTAAAATGATAACCGCCACACCCATACTGGCTGTGATGGCGAGTTCTTTGATGATCCCGATGTCAATGACAAGGAGCGTCATAAACCCAACCGTATCGGATAATAGGGCTATGCCTCCAGGAATTAACAAGGCCCGAAATGCACTCATCGAGGCATGGTGGGCCCCCATTCCAGCGACGGCTTTTTTCTCTACCGCGTTAATCATTTGCACACCATGACTGACGCCAATGGCAAACACCAAAAAGGGAACAAGAATGGACATGGGGTCAAGGCCAAATCCAAGTACCGTCAATAAGCCTAACTGCCAGATCACGGCAATCACTGAGCACAATAAAGGCAAAAGGGTCATCATGATATTTCTGGAGAAGAAATAAACCATAATGGCGGTGATCACCAAGGCGATGGCGAAAAAGAAGATAACATCTTTCGCGCCGTCGGCGACATCCCCAATCATTTTGGCAAAACCAATAACATGGACAGTGATATTGCCGCTTTCAAATTGCCCTCTTAGCTGGGTTTCCAACTCTTCGGCAATAGCCAGCATATCAATAGGCGCGCCGGTTTGCGGGTCTAGATCCAGTAACTGTGCGGTAACCATGGCACAGTGATAATCGTTAGACACCAAACGCCCTACGATTTTGGCCTTTTCCACATTGGCGGCCACCTGAGCGAGGGCCTCGGGGTTTGACGATTTAAAATCGGCGGGAATAACCGGACCACCTGAAAAGCCCCCTTCAACAATTTCGGTAAATCGGGTGGCAGGCGAAAATAAACTACTGACTAATGAACGTTCAACACCATCGATAAAAAACAATGCATCGTGCACCTGTTGCAGTGTATCCATGAACTCGGTGTTATAAATACTGCCGGTAGCATCACACACAGAAACTAAAATGTTATTGGCACCACCAAAGTCCTGCCGGTGGGCCATGTAAGTTTGCATATAGGTGTGATTCAACGGCACATTTTTCTCAAACCCTGCGTCTAGGCGCATCATGGAAGCTTGAAAACCAAGATAAACCGTGGCCATAAGAAAGATAGCAATAACCACTTTTCGGTAACCGAAAATGAGTCTTTCGAGAATTGTTGTAAAACTAGACATATTGGTCGCTTAATCCATTTTTAATTGCTTAATACCCTTGGCAGAAACCCCAATGATTTTGTCTTTAAAACTCACGGCATTCACTATGCTGGCTTTATCATCGAGTTGATAGAACGATATGTTTTCAGTGGGTTGGCAATCATCTTGATGGCCCCATGCTGAAAAATTTTCCGTTTTAAAAGGTTGAGAGAGTGTCACCACATACCCGTTGTTCGCCAACACCATTACTGAATTTGCAGAGGTGGCCAAAATGCCATTAAAGGATACCGACATGCAGGTTGGAACTGCCTGCCAAGGCTGATCTTGGTGCTGCACAAAGGTGTGGCCACGCAGCCCCACCATCATAAGGGTTTGTTTATCGAGGGACGTAATATTTAGAAATGATCCCTCATACCCTGTCTCCATACGTTGCCAGGTCATCCCATCATCAATGCTTTTAGCCACTAGCCCTGCTTCTCCCACCAGATATAAAGCATTGTCAGTGCGATGTAATTTGTTGAGGTGGGGCAACATGGCACTTAGCTCCTCATCATAATATTCCGGTGTCTCTGCTTTTACCTCGTTAAGGTATTCTTGATCATAGGGATGCAACAAGGTGGGGTGACGCTCCTGAACCCAGCTATCGCCGCCATTTTCTGTGCGAAAAAACAGTCCATAAGCACCAATGGCAATGCCCCGACGCGCATCAAAAAACAACACGTCTAAGAAAGGCTTTTCTAGTTCTGGTGCTTCCATTTGAATAAGCCAGTGCTTTCCACCATCAGTAGAGTGCAATATGGTGGCATCGTGACCTACCGCCCAAACATTGTCGCCCACTGCGGTAACACCGGTGAGCGTTGCGGTGGTTGGTACTGCGTGTTGTGTAAATGTCTCACCATCACTCGAGGTGAGTATGTGGCCGCGCTCGCCAACAACCACAAGGTAATCGTCTGCGACACTATCAATATCTAACAAGAGTGATTGTTCAACCAGTGGTGCCATGAAGGCGTCTTGCGCCTGCAATGGCATTATCGCGGATAACGCGATTATCGCCCACAAAACTTGCTTCATAAATTATGTAACCCTATAAGAAAAACGGCTGGCAAAGCCAGCCGTGTATGCTAATAAACTAACGGCCTTCGCGTCTTAAGGCTTGAGAGGTAAATTCACGCTCACGGGGACGAATTGTGAAGTCGTACATTTTTTCTTCATTATCTAACCCAATGGCAAGGTAGCGACGGGAGTTGAGGTCGTGATACACGTCCAGGGTGGACCACTGCGTTGGCACGTCGTAGTAATTGATGCCATACGCAAAAGCGACGCGGTAAAGTTCATCGTTCTTGTCGTACATGTCCGCTTCTTGAATCTGCCAACTGTCTTCATCAATATAGAATACCCGCTTTTGATAAATATGACGTAGTCCCTCTTTTAGGTTTGCTTCAACGACCCAAACACGGTGCTTTTCCCAGCGGGTAAGATCAGGGTTAATATGATTAGGTTTTAAAATATCGTCGTAACTAACCTCATCACTGTGCAAAGCATAATTGTTATAGGCAATATACATTTCTTTTTTGCCTTTCAATGTCCAGTTATAGCGGTCTGGTGAGCCGTTGAACATATCAAAATCATCGGTGGTTCTTAACCCGTCAGACTCGGTACCTGGCGTATCATAGGCAATTTGTGGCACCCTATTTAACCGTTTGCGACCTGTGTTGTATTTCCACGCCTCCCGAGGCTCTTTAACCTGATCCACGGTTTCTTTTACCAGCAAGATATCGCCAGCAAGACGGGCCGGTTCAGTGATTTTTTGTTTAAAGAAAAATAAGATATTTTCTTTTTCTAAATCATCTGGCTTGGCTTGTTCGTTGGAATATTTAATTAGCAATTTTTCATCAAAACCAATTCGGGTATAGTTACCTGAAGAGGTCACTGCCGCCTGACCACCAAAACGTTGTACCGCTTCGCCGCGATAGCGCAGAATGTGATTCCATATCGCCTCAAGTCCATTTTGTGGCATAGGGAACGGGATCCCCGTAGCCGCACCTTTAATACCGTTGCCCGACTCGATTAACTCTGCACGAGTGGCATTGGCTTTGGTTGCATCGTAAACAAATTGTGGGTTAGATGCTGACCGACGGGTTTGGTAGACCGGCATGCGATAGGTGTCGGCGTACATCTCAAACAGCTTTTTTTGACCGGCGGACAAAAAGTCACCGTACTGTTTGTAGTTTTCACCTGTGATTTCAAAAAGCACTTTATCATCAGGAAAAGGATCGGGATGGTGATCCCCTACTGAGTAATTGGCCGGTGGCGTAGTGATCCCACCACTATAAGCAGGAATACTTCCGTCGGCATTGGCCGCCACCTCGCCACCTAAGGGTGTCAGTGTTTGGCCAAGTTTTGCCGCTTCTTCGTCGGAGACTTTCGCCCAAGCTGCGGTAGCAGAAAATGTCAGTGCTACAGCACCGGCGATAAGACTAGCTTTGCGTAACATGCGATACCCCTTAAATCGAATACTTGATATTGAAAGACACAAAATCGCGGTCAGACAATTGATTGCTGTTGCCTATTCCGCCCCAAAATGCGCTGTATGACGCTGTAGCAGACCAGCTGCTTAGGTAATTAAACGTCACCGCAAGACTGGCGGATTTTGTGTCCTCTAAAAATACATACAATGGGTCTGGTGTGGTGCCTTTCACATCGTGAGAAAACGTCGCCCGAGTTTGTACATTCACTCCGGCAAAAACATTATTAAAATCGGCAAGAGCTAATATGCGGTAACCCCAGGCGTCATCGGTAGCAAATGGATTCGTTTCCGGTCCATTTGAAAGCGCTGTATGCAAACCTGTACGGGGGTTTCCATCCGCGGTGGGTTCGAGGGACGCGGTTCTACCCGTTCCCGGCGCATTTAAACGCACCACACTGGGATCGGGAAAATCCACGATATTCACGTAACCGACTTCACCGAGCACAATAAGGTTATCGGTGCCTAGTGCCGGTCCAAAAACCTGAGACAGCGTAAACTGGGCTTGATAAGTATCAGAGAAAACGAAACCCTGGGCCGTTTCACCTGGTCCCACGGCACGGTCGATATTGTTTAACTGAGAAATTCCCCCAAGCTCTGGACTTATTCCCACATTGGCTAATTGTTCGGGCATACCCATATAGAGTAGCTCAACATCATCAATTTGCAGAGGTTCGTCCACCCGATAAGCAAATTCACCGGCCAGTGCCCAGCTACCTATGTTGGTATTAAAGCTCATGCCGAAAAGTTGAATGTCTTCAGGGTAATAAAAACGGGCTTCAGTGAAGGCATCAAGATTGGTGACATTGTCCTTGGTGATGGTATTTTGGGCCAGATAAGCGAGATCTGTACCAATCCCCGTGGCGGTAAAATCTGAGGTAATACCAGAGATGAGAGGACGCTGACTATGGTAATTAATATGATAAAAACTTAGCTCACTGTCATACAGCATTTCTGCCAACCAAGTGACACGAACACCATATTGTCCTTGGTCGTCAGCATCTTCATGGGCATTGTCAGAATACCCCCGCAGCGCCACTTTGGTGGGATACGCCAAGTAGGCTTGCGCAAGGGCGGTCTGGTCGCCTCCCGCCCTTAATGCATCGCCTAACCCGTTGAGTGATGACAAGAGAAATTCAAGATCTATATCCGGGTTACCGGTAAAGCCTAGCTGGATATTATTGGCCTGCCCGCCCTCTCCAACAAAATCATTGGTCGCAAAGTAGCTACCGGCAACGGGTAACCAACTGCGTTCCCACTCATATTGGTAGTACGCTGATACACTAACAGTATCGGTCAGGCCAAGTGAGGCGTACACCATGCCAACGGGTATAAAAACTTCTTTTAATTCAGCACCCGGTGCGCGAGCTCGGTTTACATCCACTGGGTTGGTGGTATTGATACCATGCTGGATAAAGGTGCTCTCACCCCAGCTAATGACTTGGTCACCAATGCGTATAGACAAGGGCTTATCGTCAATCCAAAAATCGCCATAAAAATACGCATCAAGAATACGAAAATCTTTACAGAGAAGTTCCTCAGCGCCAGAGGATGCACAAAGATCTTGCGCATGGCCGGTGATGGGATTGACTGCGGCGTGTTCTTCGCCACTTTGCTCAAAGTCATAAAACCAAAAAGCACGTGTGAAGAAACCGTAATCGCCAAAATTAATATCAAGATCGTGGTTACCGGCTATTTGAGTTGAAAAAGCCTTTCCGGGATCATGAGAAAGATTACCCAAATCGCCATTTGACGAATAATTGCCGTCGGATAACGCCCAGACATCTGCGGACTGATATTTGACATTGGTAGCGGCATTATATCCTGACCAATCAAATTGCGGGTGATTACTGTTACCAATGAGATCAAAATCTCTATCTTCTACACGCACACTGGTAGCCAATGTGAAGGTAGAATCAAGGGATACTGATACATCACCAAAATCCCAATTTGCACCCAGCGTTGGCGAAGAAGCGCCTAATAAGGTGGCAATACCAATGGCTAGTGATGATTTATTAAAGCGATGCTGCCTATTTATCATTTTTTACTCCTGATCCAACGCAATATCATTCGATGGATTGCGAAAATACATGACCAACTACTGTCGTTAACAAAATGATTACATCATTTTGTCACTTTCGCAAGAACTAATCGTACCAGTTTAACATTTTAATAACGTAAACAGTTTCAATAGCTTATTAGTCAAAAGTAGTAGAGGGATGTTTTTTTAGCCAGGATCAGGCGATTCTTTCGAAGGATTTAATCTTTCGTTCGGCAGAAATAATCATGCGAAAGCGACCTTGTACACCCCGGCTGTCGATAAAGGGTCGAAGGCGGGCAAAAGGGACTTGTATACGAAGGCCGGATTCGGCGATGAGGATCACACTCTGCCCGGCACTTTGATAAAGTACCTGACAGTGTGTGTATGGAATATTAAGGGTAAAAAAATACGTTTTATCAGTGGGTTTCACAATTTTCATAAGCCAGACTTTTACTGACTTTCTCAAACACATCCTTACTTAAACCGTCATGATTTAACAAACGATTCAACTGGGTTTTCATCTGAATTTGATGACAAGGATCGTATTGTTGCCACTGGGTCAGTGGGGTGACAATGCGTGCCGCAACTTGGGGATTTTGCTTGTCTAATTCCATAAGATAATCGGCTACAAACTGATAACCGCTACCGTCTTGTTGATGGAAACCCGATGCATTGTAGAATGCAAAACTACCAATAAGAGAACGTACTCTATTTGGATTTCCCATAGTAAATTGGGGGTGAGTTTTTAGCATGGTAATGTGGGCAAGAATATCATCACGTGAGGTCGTGGCGTGTAACGCAAACCATTTGTCTAAAACTAACGGATCATGTCGCCATTTCTGTTCGAACTGAGCCATGAGCTTTTCAAATAGTTCATCAGCTTTTACTTGGCCCGCTTTAAGCGCACCAAGAGTATCTGTCATGTTGTCGGCGTTGTTAAAGTGGTCCTCAATTAAGGCATTACCGTCATCGGTTCGCGCCAAAAGTCCAAGAATAACGTTTTTACAACGACGGGCATTCACCTGTTGCTGGGTGTATTGGTAGTCTTCAACACCAATACCCTGCCAGATTTCAGTCAGCACGGGTGCCATTTGGGTAGCAAATTGTTGGGCAAAGGTGTTTCTTGCCGCAACCAGGCTTTGTACATGAATTGACGTTCGGCTTTGGCACAAGGTTTCAAAACTCGGAATTGACAAGCATTCGGCTAATAGCTCATGGTTGTCTTTTTCTTGCTCTAATACTTCGCTAAGCGATGACCAAACCTCTTGGGGAATGGCCGATTGTTGCTCCACTTGTTGAACACACCAGTCGTACAGAGATTGTATGGCATCCCAGCGATTAAAAGGGTCTTTGGCCCATGTAAATACCCTGATCCATTCTGCCACAGATAGCGGGTTATCAACTTTCACCGGCGCTGAGAAATTCCCTAAGATCACCGGGATACTGGACTCAGGAACATCGACAAATGTCAGAGACACAGAAGGTTCGTCAACAATAACTAAACCGTCATTGATTCGCCCTTCTTGATCATGATAATGCTGGCCTTCGTTATCTACACACTCAAAGGCAACAGGAATGTAGAGGGCGTCTTTGGTGGCTTGATCGGCCGTAGGCGGCGTATGTTGCGACAAGGTAACGTGTAAGGTTCGTTGTTGTTTATCGTAAATTCGCTCAACACTGATAACCGGTGTACCAGATTGACTGTACCATTTTGAAAAATGTGTCAGATCTTTAGTGGTTGCCGTTTGCATCGCCGCGACGAAATCGTCACAGGTAACCGCTTGACCGTCATGGCGTTTGAAGTACTCGTCCATGCCATTACGAAACCCATCTTCGCCTAACAAGGTGTGCATCATTCTAATAACTTCCGCGCCCTTGTCGTACACCGTCACGGTATAGAAATTATTCATTTCTATAACTTCGTCCGGGCGGATTGGATGGCTCATGGCACTGGCGTCTTCAGCAAATTGGTGCTCGCGCATTACCCGAACATGCTTAATACGGTTGCTCAATGACGAGGTCATATCTGCGCTAAATTGCTGATCACGAAATACGGTTAACCCTTCTTTTAGGCTAAGTTGAAACCAGTCTCTGCAGGTCACACGGTTGCCTGTCCAGTTATGGAAATACTCGTGCGCAATAACCGATTCCACATTAAAGAAGTCTTCGTCCGTCGCAGAATTTTGATCTGCCAGAACAAACTTGCTATTGAAAACGTTTAGACCTTTATTTTCCATGGCCCCCATGTTGAAAAAGTCTACGGCAACGATCATGTAAATATCTAAATCATATTCAAGGCCAAAGGTGTCTTCATCCCATTTCATGGCGCGCTTAAGCGACGCCAAGGCAAAGCTACCCTGCTCTTTTTTGCCCTTATCCACATAGAGTTCCAATTTGACGTCTCGGCCACTCATTGTTTGGTAGCGATCTTCTAATAAGTCGAAGTCGCCAGCCACTAAGGCGAATAGATAACAGGGCTTAGGATGGGGATCTTGCCACGTGACCCAGTGAGTGCCATCTTCGTTCTCACCGGCATTGACAGGATTACCATTTGATAACAGTGTCGGATACTTCTGTTTATCCCCTTGTACGGTGACTTCATAAGTAGCCAGTACATCTGGTCTATCCAGAAAATAGGTGATTCGGCGAAAGCCTTCGGCTTCACATTGGGTACAAAACACGCCGTTAGATAAGTACAGCCCTTCTAAAGCATGATTATTATTCGGATCGATATGGGTTTCAATTTCCAGTTCGAACGCGTCAGGAACATTCTGGATCACAAGCCCCCCTTGCGTTTCAACATAATCATGGTGCGCGGCACCATCTATGCTGACACCCAATAATGACAGTTGTTCACCATCAAGGGTAAGGGGAAGTTCGTGGTCACCCATTCGGGTGACCGTTGTTTTACAAGTAACACGAGTCTGTGTGGGATGGAGGCACACGTGCATACCTACGTGCGTAATGGTGAAAGCCGGCGCCTGATAGTCTAGCCGACGTTTAATATTTACACTCATGAGTACCCCTTTAAATTAAAAACTAGGTGCGTTCTTCCTCATCCTCAGCCACTGGAAACGGTGGTTCCAAGCGAAGAATTTTAATACCAAGATACGCATAGATAACAGCGAGGATAGGATTGATCACATTGAAGAAAGTATAGAATATATACTCAAATGGATGCACCATCAGTACACCTTGCATATACGCGCCACAGGTATTCCAAGGAATTAATGGTGAAGTTAATGTGCCGCCATCCTCTAGACTGCGGGAAAGGTTGAGCTGATTAAGGCCCCGCTTTTCAAATTCTTTTTTATACATGCGACCAGGCATCACAATGGACATATATTGGTCTGCGGTCACCAGGTTTGTACCGATACAGGTTAAAATGGTGCGGCTTATCATATCTCCTGCCGAACGGGCCCCATGCAAAATCGTACTCACTGCACGTTTAAGCAAACCAACGCGCTCTAAAACGGCACCAAATGACATAGCGCAAATAATTAACCAGATGGTATTTAACATAGAAGACATGCCGCCACGACTTAATAGCGCGTTGAGGTTTTCGTCAGGGGTGGAAAAGCTAACGCCATTGAATAAGGCGGTCCATACCACTTTCAAGGTACCGACGGCGTGAGAATCCCCATCCGCAGCTAACGATGAAACAACGTCGCCTTGAAACAACACGGCCCATAGCCCACCTAACAGTGCACCGATAGAAACGGCGGGAAATGCCGGCATTTTGCGTACCGCTAAGGTAAGTAATACCACCAGTGGAATTAATAAGTGCCAGCCCAAATGGAACGAATTGCCAAGCAATTGCTGCATTTGTTCAATGCGCTCTACCGACGCGGTTTTTACTTCACTAAAACCAATTACCATAAAAAGAATCAGGGCGATAACGAAGCTCGGGATCGTGGTCCAAAGCATATAACGGATATGGTCAAATAAATCCGTTCCAGCGACGGCGGGAGCAAGGTTCGTTGTCTCAGATAATGGCGAAATTTTATCGCCAAAATAGGCCCCTGAGACCACAGCGCCGGCGGTGACTGCCGCTGACATATCCATTCCCGTTGCCACACCCATCAGCGCGACACCCACCGTTGCTGCTGTTGTCCATGAACTGCCGATACTCATAGCGACCACGGCACAGATCAAACAACTGGCAGCGTAAAAAAACGACGGATTAAGTAGCTCTAAACCATAATAAATAAGCGTAGGGACAGTACCGGATAACATCCATGTACCAATTAATGAGCCCACAGCAAGCAGTATCAAACACGCCCCCAATGACATGGAGATCCCTTTGACGATACCACTTTCGATGTCTTTCCAGCGGTGGCCGTTCTTCATGCCAATTATTGCCGCTAGACCAGTGCCCAGTAGCAATGCGATTTGATTAGGACCGAAGGAGGAATCATCGGAAAAAAGGTAAACTGCCCCCCCCATCATTATTACCAAGGCGACAATGGGAATAAGGGCATCAAGTAACGACGGGTCTTTTATTGTTTTATTCATTTTATTTTGACTCTTATATTACAGACCGGATAAACATTAAGAGGATAACCACCGGACAAACAAATCGCACATACCAAGGCCAAATTTTCCAAAATAGGCTGTTCTCGGCATGCTCGTAACCTTGCTTAATTTCGGCCAGTATCACATCTCGTCGCCATACCCAACCAGCAAACAAACACAGGGCTAGCCCCAGTAAAGGTTGACTGTATTGCGTGGTTGCGGCAATCACTAGACCAAATAAGCTATCGAAGTTGAAAATGATGATACTACTGCACACAAAAATAATCGCGGTCATGATCCACACAGCACGAGAACGTTTTTGCTGCTGATTTTCAACCAAATAAGCCACGGGAACTTCTAACATAGAAATCGATGAGGTAACGGCGGCAATCGCCATTAAAGCAAAAAATGCAAATGCCACCACAATACCGACAGGACCAATGGAGTTAAATAGAGCGGGTAACACGTTGAATATCAGTTGGTCGCCTTCGATTAACGCGCCATCTGCGGTGAAAATTTCGACCCCATTGTGGAGAGCCACATACATGGCAGGAATAATCAGCATGCCAGCAATAATGGCAACACCAATGTCAACTAACGCCACTGACGCCCCGATAGATGGAAGGTTTTCTTGTTTTGACAGGTATGACCCATAAACCAACATGGTCCCTACCCCCAATGACATGGAGAAAAAAGCCTGCCCCATTGCACTAATGAGCAAGTCAGGGTCCCAAATACGGCTAAAATCGGGTAACAGATAAGCTTTCCAGCCATCACTGGCACCAGGTTGGAAGCTTACATAGATAATCAGTGCCACAATAATAATGACCAAAGTGGGCATAAGACGTACTGACCATTTTTCTATGCCGGACTTTACTCCCCCTAACACAATACAGGCAGTCAGTACCATAAATAGTGCGCAAAACAGTAGATTACGGCCATCGGAAAAGCCTAGCAGCCAACTCGATGCGCCATCCACTTGTATTATTTGCATCAAGGCATCAGTGAAATAGGCCAGCATCCATCCGCCAACAATGGCGTAGAAAGCAAGTATGAGGGAGACGGTAATACAGCCCCATAGCCCGGTGAGGGTACCAATGCTGCTGCCAGAAATTTTAGTTAGCGCTTCCACCATATTTGATCGATTAGAACGACCAATAATTAACTCAGCCATCAGAACTGGATAAGCAAGTAAAAACGCAAGAATAAGATAGACCAATACAAACGCTGCGCCGCCGTTAGTGGCAACTTGGGTGGGGAAGCCCCAAATATTCCCCAATCCTACAGCAGAGCCGGCTGCGGCAAGTATAAAACCTATCCGTGAAGAAAACTCTCCTCGCATTGCCATGAAGGTCGTCCTTTTATTATTGTTTTATTATGTTACTGCACCATAAAAAAAGGGCTGGCTATTGGCACCAGCCCTGTAATTTAGGTGTTATTGATGGTGAATGGCGTACTTTCCAGTATCTAGCATATCAAAGGTAATATTCGCAGCTTCATCAAGAAACGGATCTAACTCTTCAAGCTCTTCGGGTAAATCATCCAATGATTCTACAGGCTCTTTGCCCATACGAACCAAGCGTTCATTAGCCCGCTTTAACTCTTCGTCTAACGCCTCTTCTTTCTTGGCTTCCCGTTCGGATTTCACTAACGAAATATATTTTTTATCTTTGTTTTTGCGATACTCCTGAATATCTTCTGCCAGATATTTAAACTCAGGATCTTTAAGTACACGGGCATTATGTTTGGCCGCTAAAATATCTAACGCTCCTTGGCTGTCACCAAAGGTCGTGTAGTTAGCCCGGTTAATGCTATCCCACGGAAGGGCATTTTCTTCTTGGCTTTCACCCCAGTCAGCCGGATCGATAGGTGATGGATACAGAATATCTGGCACTACGCCTTTATGTTGAGTACTGCCACCGTCGATACGGTAAAACTTAGCAATGGTAAACTGTACACTGCCTAACGGGTTATCATACAAATCATAAATGCGCCCTAACCCTCTGTGCTGTTGCACCGTGCCTTTACCAAAGGTTTGTTCACCGACAATGAGCGCCCGATGATAATCCTGCATAGCAGCGGCAAAGATTTCCGATGCCGAAGCACTGTAGCGATCCACCAATACCGTAAGCGGGCCATCATAGGTTACCACACCGTCGGTATCACGATTCACACTGACTTTGCCTTCACCGTAACGAATTTGTACCACAGGGCCTTTTTCGATAAAGAGACCAGTAAGTAATGTGGCTTCTGTTAACGAGCCGCCTCCGTTACCCCGTAGATCCACGATCACCCCTTTCACATCTTGGGCTTTCAGTGCATCTAACTCTTTTTTCACGTCTGCATGCAGGTTGTTATAAAAACTTGGAATCGTGATGACACCTAACTTTTCACCTGCGTAATTACCACTTTTCGGCTCGTACACTTCGGATTTAGCGGCTCTATCTTCCAATTTAATTTTATCGCGGGTCAAGCTAACAACGGACATGGCTTTACTTTCCGTTGCGCCTTTTTGAATTTGCAGTCTAACGGTGCTGCCTTTCGGTCCTTTAATTAAGTCGACGACTTCATCAAGGCGCCAACCAACCACATCAACAAATTCATCGTCGTCTTGGGCCACACCAATAATTTTATCTTCTGGCTTTAACGCATTGGATTTGTCTGCGGGACCACCGGGAACCACGCTTTTGATTACAGTAAAATCATCTTCGCTTTGTAATACCGCCCCAATGCCTTCGAATGACAAATTCATTTCCATTTGGAAACGATCGGCATTACGGGGAGACAAGTAACTGGTATGGGCTTCTACGCTACGTGCAAAAGAATTCATGACGGTTTGAAAAACATCTTCACTTTCTGCTTGGTTTAGACGTTTGATAGCACGGGTATAACGCTTAGTCAGAAGTTCTTTGGCTTCATCCCAAGTTTTGTCCGCTAAGATAAGATTTAGCGCATCATATTTAACGCGCTGACGCCATAGTTCATCAAGCTCATCTTCTGACGCTGGCCATTCAGCGTCTTCACGATCATAGTAAAATTTATCGTCTTCTTTTTCGAAATTAAAAGGCTCATCTAGCAAACTCAAAGCATACTCGTAACGCTCGGCGCGGCGTTTCGCGCTAAGGTTGTACATATCGTATGCGATGGATAGATTGCCTCGGGCAAGGGCTTCGTCAAAGCTGTCTTTATACGCTTCAAAACCTGCGATATCAGATTTTAAAAAGATTTGTTTACTGCTGTCTAAGGACCGTAAAAAACGATCATAAATTTTCTCAGACAAGGCATCATCCAACGCGATTTCCTTGTAGTGAGCTCGGGTAAAGAGCGCACTGACCCGTTTTGCAGCCACACTATGTTGGGTTTCTTGCTGTAGAACAGGAAGATCTTCAACATCTTCAGTGGCTGTGATTGCACCCGCGCCAATACTGACTGACAAAAAAGCACTGGCAATGGAAATGCGAAGGATTTCTTTCATATTACGACCTCTTGGAATTCGCCAAACGTAAAGCGTCTGCGCTGACTTTTACCACCATACCTGAGTCTAACTGAACATGAATGCCATCTTTGGAAACATCAGTGATCACTGCATGCATTGGCGCTTTGCCCAGTTTAACGGTAACAGCTGTGCCTTCCTGAATGTCAGATTCAGTCAGTTTCGCAGGAGGTGTCTTTATTGGTCTATCGGATTTAGGTTTAGTTCCCTTTTTCCCTCGCTGAGGTGGCAAATTTCCACCTTCAGTACGGGGTTTCTTCGGCGCAGGGCGTTTGTCTCCCTGTGCTTTTTGTTTTGCTTTGCGTTTCTCGGCGGCTTTGGCTTTACTTTCGTCCAGTTGCAGCTTGGCGTGATCTGCGTGCTCTTTTTCGATTTGTGCATCTTGATTACCATCAAGATCCACCCGATAAGCCCCTTCTTTGATACTGTGAAGGTAACGCCAACTGTTTGTGTAATGACGTAAGGTAGAACGTAATAACGTTTTACTAATACGTTCATCGTTTTCCAGTCGGGCTGCTAAGTCCTGAAAAATACCTATTTTCAGTGGACGGGCTTCGCCTTCTGTAGAAAAACAGTTGGGGAACGATTCAGCCAAAAAGGCGATAACATCTTTGCTGTTTGAAAACTTCTCTGGTGATTCCATCAATTCTTTACGTGCAGTTAATAGTAGTCGTCATTGTCCGCATCATCCCAAGTTGCCAGCGTGTGGTCAACCCAATCGAGTAATTCATCGTCCTCAATGTCCAATAAATTTCCACTTTGATGCCATGTTTCCCAAGTATAGTGCAATAAACGTTCAAGCCAATGGGTTTCTGCGTCCTCTTCTGCACGGTCATAAATACAGTGCAGTATAAAATTTAATCGTTCCGCAGCCTCATCAGGCTCTTCATATTTATCTTCCATATCCTCCGGTGTGGCCAATACCACATGAATATCCACATTGTCTTTCATGATAATGCTTCAATTAAAGTCGCGGCCAAAGATTCAACCCCTTGCTTGTCGCTATCGTTAAAACGATTTTTAAGGGGACTGTCGATATCCAGAACGCCAAGGAGTTTGTCGTTAACAATAAGTGGAACGACAATTTCCGAATTAGACGCGGCATCACATGCGATATGCCCGGCAAATTCATGAACATCAGCCACCATCATCGTCTGGCGTTCACTTGCCGCGGTACCACATACTCCTCGGCCCATTGGAATACGAATGCAAGCAGGCTGTCCCTGAAATGGCCCAAGAACCAGTTGCTCTTCTTTGTAGAGGTAAAAGCCCGCCCAGTTAATATTTTCCATATTGTTAAATATCAAGGCACTTAAATTCGCCATATTGGCAATAATATCTTTTTCACCTTGCATCAGGCTTTTTGCTTGCGCCACTAGGCGGGTATATTCATTACTGTTCAATTTTGCCTCAGTCTTATCATTACTCTATGGTAAAGCGTACATTTACGTGGGCTTCAACCTGTTGTTCTCCGGGCAACGCAGTAGAAAAACTGTCGGCTTTAACGGCCATTTCTCTGTGCATCATCGGCATGGGGTAACTGCTGCCTCCCACTGAAACGTTAACCACCTTTCCAACCTTAACATTTAGTTCGCTGGCTAACAGTTCGGCTCGTAATTTTGCGTCTTTTACTGCATTTATCAAGGCTTTTTTATATGCCTCATCTTGTTCACTTGCCACAAATTGAAAACCTTGAATACCGTCAACTCCCCGAGCTAACGCGCCATCAATTATCTTGTCATAATTGTCGATATTATGGTCGGTTATTTTGATGCTTCTACTAAGCATAAAACCCGCTTGTTTACGTCCTTCTGGCGTCGATTCATAGTAAGGGCTCAGGTTCACCTGCATAGATTGAATGTGCTTTTCTTCAATACCATTTTTAAGTAAGAAGGCCAGCACGCTTTGCATTTGCGATTGCATGTTCCCATTCAGTTTCGCGACTGTGGCCCCCTTCTCTTCCATTACCAACGTTAATCTATAAGCATCGGGGACGACGCTAACCACCCCTTTACCCGATACATCAATAGCCGATGTGTCTGTTTGGGCGAAACTTGGCGCTGCCATCATGAGCGCTAATAGACCTGTCATCGTTATTAGGTGCTTCACTCGCATATTCATTTTCCTTATGTCTTGGTTCAGGTACTAAATTATGCGGTTATTCGCTGAACAACAGATGAATTACCGCTGAATAGTTAACCGAAAAACCAATAGCTTACGAATATCGCTGCCAAAATACCGGCAAAATCTGCCGCTAAGCAACAGGCCACGGCATAACGAGAATGCTTAATGCCCACTGCGCCCAAATACACGGCAAGGACATAAAAAGTGGTTTCCGTCGACCCTTGTAACACCGAAGCCAATCGTCCGGCGAAGGAATCTGCGCCATGGTGTTGCATGGTTTCAATCATGAGTGCTCTTGCGCCGCTTCCACTTAATGGTTTCATTATGGCGGTGGGGAGTCCTTCCACAAAGCGCGGGTCGCCACCAAAAAAGGTGACGATATAGCCTACGCCATTTACCACCATATCCAAGATACCACTGGCCCTTAACATACCAATGGCAATAAGCATGGCCAATAAAAATGGAATCAGGGACACCGCCACATCAAACCCTTTTTTAGCACCATCGATGAACAATTCATAGGTGTTAAGGTGTTTACGCCAACCTGCAACTAATACCACAACAATAAATGTGAATAATAGAAAGTTAGCCACCACAGCGGATTGAGACGCCAGTTCATTGGCGGCGAGGTGAGAAAAATAAACGATCACGGCACCAAGTAAACCAAAAATACCCACAAGGTACAGCACCACGACACGGTTAAATAAATTCACTTTTTGTACAAGGCAGGTAATGAACAACCCTGCAAGGGTTGAAGCACTGGTGGCCAGCAGAATTGGGATAAATACATCGGTGGGCTGGGCCGCACCTTGTTCTGCCCGATACAAAAAGACAGCAATGGGAAACAAGGTAACCGATGAGGTATTCATCACGAGAAACAGAATTTGACTGTTGGTTAGGGTATCTTTTTTCGGTGCCAAGGTTTGCATATCCTGCATGGCCTTTATACCGAAGGGGGTAGCAGCATTGTCTAACCCTAACACATTGGCAGACATGTTCATGGTAATGCTGCCTAACGCGGGGTGGTTGCGAGGAATGTCCGGCATAATACGGCACAATAAAGGGGCTAGGACTTTAGAAAACTTCGCGATAAGCCCCGCTTTTTCAGCAACTTCAAAGATACCTAACCAAAAGGCGAGCACCCCTATCAAACCAATAGCAATATCTACACTTAGTTGTGCCATGCTGGTAACAGCTTGCATGACCGCTTGAAATCCTTCGGGATTATCACCGATAAAACCTTGCCAAACGGTGGCAAAAAAAGCGCAGACGATAAAAGATAACCAAATTCTATGCAGCATATATAATAATTTTTTTTGATTTGTGGGCGCAGTTTACCGGAAAATGATTTCATCGTGAGGGCTTTTTTGACAAGCCGCAATATGGATAGGATGACAAGCAAGTCAAGCAATCTTTAAAGCTTGCTTATTAAAAAGCAAGAGTCTATGCTTGCTTTATACATTTCAAGTATAAAGGCTTGCTTAGATTAAGTGAGCAGGGAGAATAAACGAATGCTAGCGGTGATAACCGGCGATCTGGTTAACTCGACCAAGCTGTCAACTGAGCAGTATCAATATACCATTTCGACCTTAACAGGTTACCTTGAGACTATTGGTACCACAACCTTGTGCGATTTCGCCTTATACCGGGGGGATGGGTATCAAATTGTGTTCACCGATCCAACCTACGCGGCAGCCCACCTATTACAATTAAAGCTTTTTTTAAACAGCCAGTTAGACGGTTTGCAGGTAGACTGCACCCAATCCCTCGCTTACGGTGAAGGAACCCATACTAAGGGCAACCCGGGTATATCCTCTGGTGATGTATTCATTCGCTCTGGCCGCAGGCTTGAGGATGTAAAAAGCGGAGAGTTTACCTTCAGTATGCCCAATGACGACAGCCAGGAAGGCGTGGATATTATGTGCCATCAGTTAAGTTACATCATTAACCGATTAAGTAAAAAGCAATGTAAACTGGTCTATCAATATCTCGTACTCGACTTTCCGCTACACCAAGTTTTGGCGGACAACGAAGGCACGACCAGACAAAATATCAGCGAACGATTACGAGCAGCAGGTGCTGATCTGCTTAAGCCTTTTATTCATTACATTAACCAACGTATTAATAAGTAGAGTCATCCATGACCATTTTTCTATTGCTGCTTGGCGCACATTTTATTGGTGATTTTTATCTTCAGCCTGACAGATGGATAGCGTGTCGTCACCAATATGGGCTGCGATCCCCTGCCCTTTATTTTCACGCAGCGGTGCATTGCGTGCTGGCCTTAATAGCGCTGTACCTAGCCGATGTTGGTTTATACAAAGGGTTAGTGGCCGGTGCTGTTATTACCGTTTCTCACTTTCTTATCGACTGGGTTAAAGCTGGGAAACGCAGTCCTCTGGCATTTGCCATAGATCAATTGGCCCATGTTCTCATTATTATTCTCGTCAGTTTGTCCTTTCACCCTCAGCCTTTATGGGAGATAGTAAATGGGCACCTTACCAATATCAGTAGCGACACTTTGTTATACGTGGTGGCGTATCTACTAATCTTTAAGCCTGCGAGTATTATTATTGCTCAGTTACTGGCCCAATACACATCCCAATTAAATGGGGCTGAAGGAGAAAGCCTTGGTAACGCAGGCAAATGGATTGGCTACGTAGAACGGCTCTTAGCGTTATCTTTTATCTTAGTGGACGAATATACGGGACTGGGTTTTCTAGTGGCAACCAAAACAGTGTTCCGTGTCGGTGATTTATCACGACAACGAGATATGCGATTAACAGAGTATATGATGCTAGGCACCTTGATGAGTTTTGCCGCTGCCCTTATCGTTGGTTGGACTGTGGTGGCGGTAAGTCGCTAACAGTAACCGGCCAGTTAGCCGGATACTGTTAGCCCATGCATTAGCGTAGTATCTTGCCAAGGCTAGCGACACAGTGGTCGATATTACGGTCTTTACAGGCATAACCCATTAGGCCGATACGCCAAACTTTGCCCGCCAGCGCACCTAACCCTGCACCAATTTCTAAATTAAAGTCGTTGAGTAACTGGTTGCGCACCTTGGCATCATCCACGCCCTCAGGAATAGCAACGGCATTTAATTGCGGTAAGCGATAATCTTCATCTACCGCCATCGAAAGCCCTATATTGGCTAACCCTTGCACCAATTTTTGATGCCCCTGCTGATGTCGAGTCCAAGCGTTTTCCAGCCCTTCTTCTTTTAGCATTAGCAAAGATTCATGCAAAGCATATATGCTATTGACTGGCGCAGTATGGTGGTAGGCCCGTTTGCCGCCTTGCCCCCAATAGCCCACAATTAAGTTCATATCCAAAAACCAACTTTGCACAGGTTGTTTGCGCTGTTGGATCACTTCAACGGCTCTATCACTAAAAGAAACCGGTGACAAACCCGGCACGCAACTTAAGCATTTTTGCGAACCTGAATAAATAGCATCGATACCCCAACCGTCTACGTTGACGTCAATACCGCCAAGGGAGGTCACGGCGTCCACAATGATTAAGCAATCATGTTGCTGAGCCAATGCACATAAAGCTTGTGCATCATTGCGTACACCCGTTGATGTTTCAGCATGCACAAACGCCAACACTTTTGCGTCAGGGTGAGCCTTAAAAGCATCTTCTACTTTATTCAGATCGGTTTGCTGGCCCCACGTATCTTCGATAACCACCGCTTCTGCGCCACAGCGGGTAACGTTTTCTACCATACGCTGACCGAATACACCGTTAATACAGACGATGGCTTTATCACCCGGTTCTAGCAGGTTGACAAAGCAGGCTTCCATACCGGCAGATCCCGGCGCTGAAATCGGCATGGTGAGAGCATTTTTAGTACGAAATGCGTACTGTAAAAGAGATTTTGTTTCATCCATCAACTCAATAAAAAGAGGATCAAGGTGCCCCAAGGTAGAGCGGGACATTGCATTGAGGACACGAGGTGCCACGTCTGATGGCCCTGGGCCCATTAACGTGCGCTCGGGTGGAATAAAAGTGGTATTAGCTGTCATTGAGATGTCCTTTAACTGCAAACAAAATGTAAAACCATTGTGACACTATCGACAAGTACGAACAATTAGCCATTCCCGATATAAATAATATGAATGGTAAAGTGGGATTTTCATTCACGAATCAGTAGGTAAAACACCCCGACTCCACATAAACTGAGAGTGAAGCGGCCCTGGTCTGATCAGATTTACCTCTCTGATTTTTATCAATTAATGCTACTGTTTGGGTATCAAAAATGACGGTGCCCAAAATTTTTTTTGAATTTTGTTTATAAAGTGAGCGTTTTTAGACTATAGTATTTATCTAAGTGAGTTTTTTATCACTGTCTTGTAAAAGTTAGCGCACGGCTCAGCAATGAGCCATTCCCCTAGGCCCGGAACGAAAGTTCTGGGCATTTTTTTATGGGTCAAAGAAATCCGCTAACTATCAATCTTTCGCATCAGCCCTTCTTGCATGGTGGACGCCACCAGCTCGCCTTTTTGATTGAAAATCTGCCCTTTTACGATCCCCCGCGCATTGCCACTAAAGGGGCTTTGTGTCACATAAAGCAACCAATCATTAAAGGCTACGGGTCTATGAAACCACATAGCATGATCAATGGTGGCAATACGCAAATTTTTATCAGTTATGGCTACGCCATGAGGTTGCAACGAGGTACTTAAAAAGTGATAGTCAGAAGCATAAGCCAACGCCGCCTGATTAAGCGCGATATTTTCTGTGGGCATAGATTCCCGGGCGCGCAACCAGATATTTCGTTGTGGATCGCGCTTTCTTGCTGCAAAAGAATTAACCGCGTCAATGGTTCGAATATCAATGGGTTTGTGATAACTCAGGGCTTCTCGCATAGGGCGCGCTAATTTATCGTAATTGGCTTCGTAAAATTCAATATCAGAGGTAATACTTTCAGGAGACAGCACGTCTGGCATGGTGGCATATTGGTGTGTCATACCCGCTTCAGGCAATTGAAAAGAGGCCATCATAAAGAAAATTGCCTTTCCATCTTGAATGGCCTTGATTCGGCGAGTACAAAAACTTCTTCCATCACGCACTATTTCGACATCGTATATCACCGGCTTTTTCGCGTCGCCAGGCAGCAAAAAATAAGAATGAAAAGAATGCGCAACCCTTTCTGGCCCCACGGTTTTATATGCAGCGGCAAGTGCCTGCCCGAGTACCTGGCCACCAAATAATGCGCGAAAACCTAAATCCCAACTTTGAGCTTGGTAAACACCGTCTTCAACGGTATCCAATGTCATTAATGATGCAAGTTTTACGTCTGTCATTTCAGCTAAGTGCTCCTTGTGTATCACATCGATTAGGGTTTCGAGGATAATATTTTTCTGGTGATTGTGCTTGGTGTTCAAAATAACGCGTACTTTTATACGGTAACTTCATAAACCCAGACAGTCCGACCCCGGTAATGTCTGGGATTGCCGCAACCAATGCGTCGAGTAATTCACGAAAGCGGTGGCTTTGGCAACTATCAAGCAAGGTGTAGTAACTGTGTACCTTCAAATGGGTCGGCAGTGCTTCAAAAATAACACAACCGGTATGATGAATGGTATTAAGGTCTTGCAGTATCGCCATAATACGGGCAGGCAGCGTTAATTGTTCATCCGGATCTTCCCCATCTTCAAAATAGGAGTGGGAGCGCTGATTATCGGCGACAAGAGGCGTACCTGATACTTCAAAAGGAATAATACAAGAAGGATCGGGCAGAAATGGACTGTGGGGATCGTCGCGCTCGATATGCAAGGTATCTTTGGCATTAAATAAACAGCACTTAAACACGCCCTTACGATGAATGGCCCGCGCCAATGCAATAACATTATTTACCCCATGCTCAAAACCCGTTTTCAACGCTGGATCATGAATGTGCAAACTGGAATCTACGTAGATCCCTTCAGGCATCCACCGAATAACCATGCCACCAACCACAGGATAATGCCCTAACCTGGAAATGGCTGCGAGAAACCCTTTTTCGGTTTCTCCCATGCCATGGAGGAAGTTTTTATAATAGCGGTCAAACTGAGCATCATCGATATGGTTGAGTTCTTCGTCAATAGCAGCAGAATTTTCTAATAGGAAAGATTTTCGTGAGCTATATACAACAGTATCAATATCTTTGGGTTCATGGGCCACCCAGCAAGGGATCATGGGCTTTATCTCATTCGATGGGTCACCGGCAAACACCATGTTTTTAAACACATGAAGGTGGTTAAAAAAATAATCGCCTCCCTGCCTTTGTTTGTCTAATTCATCACTGAGCATATAATCAAGTACATTGGCCAGCATCTTAGGTAAACCCAAAGACAAAGGGGTAATAACTTTCCTGCCAAATCGACTGGACTGTCCTGAAGCGAGTGCGTATAAGGTGCTGGCCAACCCTTGTTCATCAAAACGCGGGGATGACAAGGCACCATTTAATTGCTCTTCACCAATAAAATACACATCTCCTAGTCGGGCATTGGTATGTTGAAGATCGCCGGACATAAGATCCATTACGTTATTGTCTACAAATTGTTGCTGCCAATCTAATTGAGCAAACACCGATGAGCCCCAATCTATCAGTCCAATACACTCTGTGGGAGCGTCCCAAACGAGGTTTGATGGCTTGATGTCGCCGTGAACAATCGGCTTGGGACTTCCCTTTATCTGGTTGTTACGCAATGCCAGTAAAATAGCCCCTAACTGCACCGCGATTTTTACGATGATACGGGCACAAAGTGGCCCTTGTTGTAAACTGACCTGCTCAAGATCTTGACCGTTGGCCCGTTGCATCACTAAGATCGCTTGTTTACCCACGTGCTGAAAATCAATCAGTTTAGGAACAAAAGGATGGGATACCTGGGCGAGCATATGGGCTTCTTCTTCTAACCTTTCCTGCACATGGCGTGGTAGATTGATCCTTGAAAACTTGAATACCTGCTCTGTGCCATTGGCTCCCACCCCAGCAAACACAAACCCAAAAGCGCCTTTGCCAATCAAACTGACCTGCTGGTAACCTAGTGTGACTAATTGTTGAATGCACAATTGCACCCAATCACGCAACTTTTGCGCATCTTTATGTGATAGAAGATAAACAGATTGATCTTCGGGGATATAAAAATGCTTAAGCTGCGTAGGGTAACTCACTGACTTTCCTCAGTTTTAACCCAGCTTATACGATGATGCGACTGGCCTTGAAGAATAGTACATACTTCTTTAAGTGCCTCGTCCATGCGCACATCAAGTTGCCAAGGTGGATTTAGCACCATTACCCCAGAGCCATACATTCCGGTATCGTCTCGCGCACAAGCCACATGCAACTCGGCGATAAAAGCCGTTTTTGCGGTGTCTTTGAGCCCTTCAATGAGCTTTTCGCTAGCACCGGCTTTGACGCCAGCTCGGTCAGACAACAAGGGATACCACAACACAACCTGGGCGTTGTTCCAGCGTTTATACAAGCCCGAGATGGCCGTTTCTATTTCTTTGTATTCGTCGTAACGTTCATATGGGGGGTCAATCAACACGGCCCCCCGATTAGGTTTAGGAGGCGTTAAGGCGCGTAAACCTTCTAAGCCGTCACGATGATGCACATGGGCGCCACGGGCATGGGTGTCTTTGATCACCTGCGCCAAAGTTTGGGCTTCACTAGGATGCAGCTCCATAAAGTGACCACTGTCTTGATCGCGAAGGGCTGATGCCCCAATTAGCGGCGAACCAGCATATTGCTGTACTTGCCAATACGGTACGAGGGTTTCGATATAACGCTGCAGTAGTTGGCTTTGAGGCGTGACATTGGCTAGCGGATCAAAACCAGATTGATATTCTTTGTTTTTTTGCACCTGTTCATCATTCAGTGAATAACACCCTGCGCCAGCGTGGGTGTCAAACACAGTGAAAGGTTTGTTTTTATTCTTGAGGTAATCAATAACCCCTATCCAGCACAGATGCTTGATAACATCAGCATGATTACCGGCATGAAAGGCGTGTTTATAACTTAGCACAATAGACCTTACCATCGCTTAAAACCCTATTGTACCGCGCAAATGAAATGGCTAACAGCATTTGCCATTCGCGAAACAATGCCTTAGCGCAGGTACATCAACATTTCACTGGGGGATTGCAAATAACGTCGCCACAAATTATTAAACTTGACCATGGTGGCGCCATCGATAATGCGGTGATCCGCTGACCAACTCACTTGTAAAATGTGTTTCGGCACAACCTCATTGTCTTCATTATAGCGAGGGAGTTTTTGCATTTTGCCAATAGCAGCAATGGCAACTTGGGGCTTATTAATAATAGGCGTGGCTGTTATTCCCCCGATTACACCGATATTCGACAATGTGATGGTGCCACCGGCTAATGTTTCAGTGGCGAGTTTGCCTGCCCGCGCCTGCGCAATGATATTTTGCATTTGTGTGGCAATTTCAAAAAGGCTGCATTGTTGAACTTGTTTGATATTTGGAACCAGCAGTCCCACCTTGCTGTCGACGGCAAAACCAATATTATGATCGTCAAAATAGTGGAGCGCATCCCCAGCGTCATTGAGTTGGCTGTTTACAATAGGAAAGGCACTAAGTGCCAAGGATAACGCTTTAACAAAAAAGGGCATAAAACTCAGTTTCACGTTTTCTTGTTCAAACGCTGGCTTTAAAGCTTGGCGCAGTGCAATCAGCGCGTCCATTTCCACTTCATCGCTTACGGAAAAATGTGGAATCGTTTGTGCCGATGCTGCCATGTGCTTTGCCATGGCGGCCTGGACGCCACGTAAAGGTACGATTTTGCCCCTGTGCTGAGACGGATCAGATGCCAAGGTGTGCGCCGTTTCATCATATTTTGGAGGGGCCGTGGTGCTACAAATATCCTCTTTTAATATACGTCCTTTTTTACCGCTTCCTTTTACCGTACTCAAGTCCAGATTATTTTCCCGTGCAATGCGCCGCACGGCAGGACTTGCCAACACTTTTACCGCTGCGGTGCGTGGTATTTGTTCCATGGTCTTTTGAGGTTTGATTAAGGCAGTTGTAGCATTTTTCGTTGATGAAACCGCTTTTTCTACTTCAACGTCGGTTCTGGTTAACGAAAATAATGGCGCATGTACTTTGGCAATATCACCTTGCTGATAGAACAATTTGGTTATCACAGCGTCATGCTTAGCGGGAATTTCTACCACCGCTTTATCTGTCATAACATCCACAATGACCTGATCTTCAGCCACTGTCTCTCCTTCGGCAACGTGCCATTTTACAATTTCACATTCCACAATCCCTTCACCGATGTCAGGCAATTTAAACACATCATCCACAACTACGGGCGATACAACCTCTGTATCCTTATCCCTGTTTACTGGTTGGCTGGTTTGCTTTTCGTCCTTATGAGGGATTGCTTCATGCTTATTTTCATCGACAGTAGCAATGGTGTACAGGGGGGAATGAACCCGAGCTATATCACCTTGTTGATAATGGAGTTTAACGATTTTTCCCGGATCAACGGCCGGAATTTGTACCGTTGCTTTATCCGTCATAACTTCGGCTACGGGTTGATCTTCTGCCACGGTATCACCCTCGTTGACTAGCCAGCACAACAATTCACATTCTACGATCCCTTCGCCGATATCGGGCAAGACAAATTCTTTAGTCATCTTGGTGCCTCTTAGTAATGCATTGTACGAAGAATGCCTTCGTAGGTTTTCAGTTCATCTGGCATGTATTCTTTTTCATGGGCCAGCGGAAACGGCGTATCTAACCCACACACCCGTAAAATGGGAGACTCTAAAGACAAAAAGCACTTATCTTGGATTGTTGCCGCAATTTCACTGGCAAACCCACCGGTTAACGGGGCTTCGTGATTAATCAACAAACGTCCCGTTTTCATAACCGAGTTGGCGACGGTTTCTGCGTCCCAAGGGGCGATACTTCGTAAGTCGATAATTTCGCACGAGATGCCATCTTCCAACGCGCTAAGGGCGGCTTGTTGCACAATTTCCACTTGAGCCCCCCACGCCACCAACGTGATATCAGTGCCTTGTTGAACGATTTCAGCCTTACCTAATGGCAATTGATAATCGTCTTCGGGCACCTCACACACCGAAGCACGATATAGTCGCTTCGGCTCTAAAAATAGCACTGGGTTATCATCTCGAATAGAAGCAAGGAGCAGTCCTTTAGCTTGATATGGGTTACGCGGTACCACAATGCGCAGCCCCGGACAGTGTGCGAAGAAGGCTTCTGGCGATTGGCTGTGATAATGGCCTCCGGCAATACCGCCGCCATAGGGCGTACGAATGGTTAATGTGCCACAGGTGAATTGGCCCCCGGAACGATAGCGAAACTTCGCCGTCTCGTTCACAATTTGGTCGAAAGCCGGAAAAATGTAATCACCAAATTGAATTTCAGCAACGGCGTAGGCACCTTGGCTGGCTAACCCATTCGCAAAACCAATGATCCCTTGTTCAGTAAGGGGGGTGTTGAAGCAACGTTGCTTACCAAACTTTTCCTGTAAATGACTTGTGGCACGAAACACGCCGCCAAACTGCCCCACATCTTCGCCAAACACCATCACTTTTTGGTTGTCTGACATGGCAGTAATAAGCCCATGATTAACCGCTTGTAACAGATTCATTTGAGCCATTATTGTTGCCTCTCTGCGGTTTTAGGATAGGCATCTGGGTATTTTTGTATATGGTGTTTTAACGCCGTAATTTGTTCTTTTAAATGCCATGGCACATGATCAAACACATCTGTCACCAAATCATCGATAGGGTTAATGGGTTCTTTCTCAGCCGCTTTTAGTGCCGTAAGCACTGTCTGTCGCATCGCACTTTCGTTCTTGGCCAAGCTGTCTTCGTCTAGCCAGCCTTTACGTTTAAGCCACGCAGTAAAGCGAACGATAGGATCTTTACGCTGCCAATTTGCCTCTTCTTTTTTAGAGCGATAGCCACTGGGATCATCTGACGTAGAATGGGCTGCTAATCGATAGGTCATGGCCTCAATAAGTACCGGACAGGCATGTTTAATGGCAATATCTCTAGCATGGGCTGTTGCAGCGTAGACCGCCAGAGGATCATTACCATCTACGCGAATGGTTTTTATCCCATACCCAATCCCACGAGAGGCAATGCCATCTCCAGCAAATTGTTCTTCTGCCGGGGTCGAAATGGCATATCCGTTATTTCGACATAAGAAAATGACTGGGCAAGCTAATACCGCGGCCATATTTAGACCGGCGTGAAAATCCCCTTCTGATGCTGCGCCTTCGCCAAAATAACATAAGGTAATGGCATCAAGTCCCGCCATTTTCTGACCATAAGCAAAGCCAGCAGCTTGTGGAATTTGAGTGGCTAAGGGCGAAGAAATGGTCATGAAATTCAGGGGTTTGTCGCCATAGTGAATAGGCATCTGACGACCTTTATTTGGGTCATTATGATTACTAAACATCTGATCCATAAATTGTGCCGGCGTATATCCTCGCCACGCTAACGCCCCCTGCTCCCGATATTGTGACATGATCATGTCTTGGTCTGATATTGCCGCTGCACTGGCAACGGAAGCGGCCTCCTCGCCAGTGGATGCAAGGTAAAAGCTGATCCTGCCTTGTCGCTGGGCACTTACCATGCGTTCATCTAGAATGCGAGTAAACAACATCGTTTCCAATATTCGCTGCGCCGTGGATTCATCAATAGTGGGCTCGTCTTGGCCTTGAATAACCCCGTCAGGTGACAAGATTTGAAGCATGGGGATCTCAAGTAACCCATTTTCAATAATACGCACTTGGTGAGTCGTAGAAACACTGGCGACATGATTTCTGTCTTGCACAACGTACCCCTTTGGCAAACCGTTTTGCCGTTAAGCAATGAATAGGGTTCATGCTAAAGGTTTCTGGTGGGGTAGACGTTGCTAAAAAGGGAAAGTGGACAAGTAATTGGAAACAGTTATTTCTTTATGCCTCGATCATGCGCAAACTTCATCCTACTCAAATAACATTATATTTATATAGAACATCACATTTGTTAACATTTGATTCTTTGGGACAGCTTTTATTCGTTAATGAGTGTCTTTTTTTAAAACACTGACCTGATTGTTCCATACCATTGGTGATAGAATACGTCGCCCTATTTACCCATATTGAATCTGTAGCAGGAACACAGAGTTGAAATCAGCCCTCTCATCCTTCGGTAACGTTAAACAAATTATCAACTTACTTGGCCCCGGTGTATTAATGGCCACGGCAGCGGTTGGTGGCAGCCATTTAGTCGCATCGACCCAAGCTGGCGCCCAATATGGCTGGCAACTGGCGTTACTGGTCCTGTTAGTCAACATTTTCAAATACCCGTTTTTTCGTGCAGCGGTATCCTATACGTTAAGTACTGGGGAAACCTTACAACACGGCTATATGCAACTGGGCAAGCCGTACTTATTACTTGCGTTGGGTCTTAACGCTGTGGCGTCTGTGGTCAATGCTGCGGCGCTGCTTATGTTTGCCGCTAGTTTGCTAAGTTACTTTATACCCATGGCTGTGCCCATTCCTGTGATGGCCGGCATTATACTTGCGATCATTCTATTTATTTTATTGGCCGGCCATTATCAGGCCTTAGATACAGTATCGAAAATCATTATGGTGGTGCTCGTCATTGCCACGGTAACGGCTGCCATTGCGGCGTGGCAAAATGGCCCAGTAGCAGATGAACACTTTGTCAGTCCATCGCCCTGGACACTGGCAGCCATTGGATTTTTGGTAGTTACCATGGGGTGGATGCCCGCGCCCATCGAGATTTCAGGGATCACATCGTTGTGGTTAAAAAGACAACGGCAAGAAAAGTCTGTCACAATGCGCTCGGCGTTGTTTGATTTTAATTTAGGTTATATTACTACCCTGCTACTGGCACTGGTATTTCTTGCCCTTGGCGCTTTAGTTTTGCATGGTAGCGGTGAAAAGCTCGCCACAGGGGGCATTGGTTTTTCTAAACAACTGGTGGATCTTTACGCCCATACGATTGGCGAATGGGCACGTGGTCTGATTGCCATCATCGCCTTTTTGTGTATTTTTGGCTCAGCACTGACAGTATATGATGGCTATTCACGGGCGGTGGCCGAAGCCGTTATGCTATTACGGGGTAAAAGTGACACCCCGGGTAGTGTCTTTATGGTTACCTTATGCGCTGTCGCCGCGGTTAGCTTTATTATTGTGCTGTTTTTTAAATCAGCCCTATTAGCCATGCTAGGCTTTGCCATGACACTGGCTTTTACCACCACGCCCATTTTTGCTTGGTTAAACCATAAGCTTGTAAATAGGTTAAAACAGACCAATCAAATCCATTCAGGTAAATGGCTTACCGTGGTTAGCTATTTAGGCTTGCTCTATTTATTTGGATTTCTATTTTTGTTTATTATTTGGAAGTGGTTTCTTTAGTCATTTCCGCGGCGATAGAAGCCATGTATAAGTGGCATTACCACCCCCCCATTTGGCCGAGCATTAGCCGAATATTAAAGATAAAAAAAGGGTACCTTAAAGGTACCCTTTTGTTCACTTATCCTGTTACTTTGATAACGCGTTATCTAACTCTTCAATTTTGGCTTTCCAGATTGCTGGGCCAGTTTTGTGGGCATTCGCACCCGTACTGTCTACAGCAACGGTAACCGGCATATCTTCCACTTCAAATTCGTAAATGGCTTCCATACCAAGATCTTCAAACGCCACGACACGTGCCTTTTTGATGGCTTTTGACACTAAGTAGGCGGCGCCACCTACTGCCATCAAATACACGGATTTGTGTTTGGCGATAGAATCCACAGTGGCCGGTCCACGCTCGGCTTTACCAATCATGCCGGCAATACCGGTTTTTTCCAACATCATGTCGGTGAACTTATCCATCCGCGTAGCGGTAGTAGGGCCAGCCGGTCCAACCACTTCGTCGCCCACTGCATCTACAGGGCCTACGTAGTAAATAAATTTGCCGTTTAAGTCCACCCCTTCAGGCAAACCTTCACCATTTTCTATCATTGTTTGTAAACGCTTATGGGCCGCATCACGACCGGTTAGCATTTTACCCGATAATAAAACGGTCTCGCCCACTTTCCATTCTTGGATGTCTTCTTTTGTAACTTCATCCATGTTCACGCGGCGGGTGTTTTCACTGACTTCCCAAGTCACTTCTGGCCATTCTTCTAATTTAGGCGCTTTTAAATCTGCAGGGCCGCTGCCATCAAGATAAAAATGAGCATGACGGGTAGCCGCGCAGTTAGGGATCATGGCAACAGGTTTGGACGCTGCGTGGGTGGCAACCGATTTAATTTTAACATCCACTACCGTGGTTAAACCGCCTAACCCTTGGGCACCAATACCAAGTTTATTTACCGCATTGAAAATATCCACACGAAGTTTTTCGTCAGTAGTTTCAGGGCCTCGATCAATGAGTTCTTGAATATCTACTGGGTCCATCAGGCTTTCTTTTGCAAGTACCGCCGCTTTCTCAGCCGTACCACCAATTCCAAGCCCCAACATACCCGGTGGGCACCAACCAGCCCCCATGGTTGGTAAGGTTTTTACCACCCATTCCACAATATCGTCAGAAGGGTTAAGCATGACCATTTTGGATTTGTTCTCGGAGCCGCCACCTTTGGCTGCAATCATGACTTCAATTTTATCCCCTGGCACCATATCGATATGCACCACTGACGGGGTGTTGTCTTTGGTATTTTTACGGGCACCAGCTGGATCGGCCACAATGGAGGCACGCAAAGGGTTATCGGGGTTGGTGTATGCGCGCCGGGTGCCTTCATCTACCATCTGCTGGACCGTCATGTCGGTTTTATCCCAGCTAACGGCCATACCGATTTTAACGAAACAGGTTACGATGCCGGTATCCTGGCACAGTGGACGTTTGCCTTCAGCAGACATACGAGAATTAATCAGAATTTGCGCCATGGCATCTTTTGCAGCCTGGCTTTGCTCCCGTAAATAGGCTTTTTCCACCGCTTTTACGTAATCCAAGGGATGATAGTAAGAAATGAACTGTAGCGCATCTTCTATACTATCGATGAAGTCTTGTTGACAAATAACGGTCATGGCGTCCTCTTTTCTTATAGCCTTTGTGGTGTTAAGGAATGGAAAAAGCGTATACTAGCGCATCTTCATATGGTGCACCACGCTTTACACGTGCGACTTTGGTGTCACTTGTAATATTGATTATAAAGGCTTTTGCTGTACGCAGGTAACCATTTTCGTATGTATTCACCGCAATCGACAACACTTCTTATCGAAACGGTTAAAACCGATTTACCTTTTTCGGCAATTTTTGCCCGTGTTGCCCATCAACCATACGCTCTGCTGTTTGATTCTGCCGGTGAATATGGCGAATTAGGTCGCTTTAAAATCATGGTTTTCGATCCAGTTTTCAGTGTGGAATGTAAAGCGGGTGAGACCGCGTTAATTGAACACAGCAGTGGTAGCAAAAGCCGTCTGGACATGACACCTTTTGAGGCCGTAAAGCACCTGCAACATCCGGCCCTAGATAGCATTGACATTGAGTCGCAGGTAGCCGCTGACACTATCGCTGCACTACCTTTTCTTATAGGCACCGCTGGCCTTGCAGGCTATGACAGCGGTCGATTTTATGAACAACTGCCATCCCAAGCCGCGCACCAATACGCCTGCCCTGATTTTGCGGTCGGGCTTTATGAACAATCACTGATTCAAGATACGAAAACGGGAAGCATTTATAGTTGCCGATTATCCCATCGGCCAAACATTTCTTGGTTAGTAGACGCACCTTTGCCTTCAGCTGCTCCCTTTGCTTTAACCTCACCTTGGCAATCCAATTTATCGAAACAGGATTATCTCCAGGCATTAGACGCTGTTCATCACTATTTACGCGCCGGCGACTGTTATCAAGTTAACATGGCCCAACGTTTTAGTGCCCAATATAACGGTGATGAATGGCAAGGGTTTCAAGCCCTAAGTGAGGCAAATGAAGCGCCCTTTTCCGCCTTTATGCGATTACCTACAGCTTGTGTAATGAGTATTTCACCGGAGCGCTTTATTGCCGTTCGTAATAAACAAGTAGAAACACGGCCGATTAAAGGAACACGCCCGCGAAGTGACGACATAGAAACCGATCGCTTAGCGGCCGAATCGTTGCTTCAAGCTGAAAAAGATCGCGCTGAAAATTTAATGATTGTTGATCTATTAAGAAATGACCTGAGTAAACATTGCCTACCTCACAGCGTACAAGTGCCGGCTTTATTCGCCCTTGAAAGCTATGCGGCGGTGCACCATATGGTAAGTACGGTGGTCGGTCAGCTTAAACCGGATGCAAGCCCTTTTGACCTATTAGCAGGGGCTTTTCCCGGTGGCTCTATTACAGGCGCGCCTAAAATAAGGGCAATGGAAATTATAGAGGAACTCGAACCCCATAGACGTAACGTATACTGTGGTAGTTTGTTTTACTGCGGTTATCGTCAAGATATGGATTCAAGCATTTTGATCCGCACATTACTTGCTGAAAATGGCACCCTACACTGCTGGGCGGGCGGCGGTATTGTTCTTGACTCGGTGCCCCAGGAAGAATACCAAGAGACATTAGATAAAGTGGCAAGAATTCTGCCCGTTCTTGAGAGGTTATCATGACAAAAAGCGAGTTCCTTCAGCGCTTTCATCATCTTCGTTCCGTACGTCCCGAGGCGGATTTTTCAGTAACAACCCCTACCCGTAATGCTGCGGTGTTGGTTCCCTTGGTGGACTACCCTAATGGACTACAAGTTTTATTCACACAACGGGCAAAACATTTGCGTCATCACCCCGGAGAGATCAGCTTTCCTGGCGGCGGAGAAGAACACACCGACCGTTCTTTAGTGGAAACCGCGTTGCGGGAAACCCAAGAAGAAGTAGGCATACCCAGCGAAAATATTGAGGTTATCGGCGCACTGCCTCCTTATCGAACCATCAGCGGTTATTCGATGACGCCTATCGTAGGCGTAGTTCGAGCCGGCGTAGCCCTTACCTTAGACAAAAACGAAGTCGACAGTGCCTTTGAAGTGCCACTATCATTTTTAATAGATAGACGAAACCACCTGATTCACCACTCCACGAATACCCAGACGCCCTTCCCCATTTATTTTATGCCCTGGCAAGATAAAATGATTTGGGGAGCAACCGCTGCCATTATTCGTAACTTATCCCACCATTTGCATTCGCCAGTGGGTGTTCTGTAAACCACTTTTCATGTTTTAAAGCACACCCTAGGCCTCTGGATAACCATCCGGTAGTTTTTGAATCGATTTCATTAGCATTGTTTATCCTGCTATTAGCATTTCTATATTGTAGTTACAGCCAATCCTATGCAAGATCATCCCTTATTTTTCCCTAGCTATGCGGGCGAGGCTTTACATCTCGCTGTGCGATGCTACGTTAAGATCAGCGCTTCACAATAAGGATGTGACGCCGGTTTACATTTGCAATTCACACAATAATAAGAGTACAGAATTAAATGATCAGTGTTTTCGATATGTTTAGCGTTGGGATAGGTCCTTCAAGCTCACACACCGTCGGCCCAATGCGCGCGGGAGCCGAGTTCGCCGCTGCCTTAGCGAACACCGATCAGCTTAAAGATATCGCCGCTGTTAGGGTGGAACTATTCGGCTCGTTAGGTCAAACTGGCAAAGGTCACGGCACAGGTAAAGCGGTGATCCTAGGGTTGTTAGGTAAGCATCCAGAAACCGTTGATATAGATAAAATTGAACAGTACCTAGACCAGGTACAAGTAAGTCAGCGTCTTGATTTACATGGCGAACAACAAATCAAATTTCCCAATAAGAACGCCATTGTATTTCATCGGCGAAAAACACTCCCTAAACATGCTAACGCCCTTACTTTTTACGGCTATAACCACGACGAACAGTTGGTCTGTTCGCAAACCTATTACAGTATTGGTGGTGGTTTCATTATCAAAGACGAAGATTTTGATGCCGCCAAAACACTGGCTATGACCAATCAGGTATCTGTGCCCTTCCCTTACAAAACCGCAGAAGAACTTTGCCGACAATGCGATATTAACGGCTTGCGCATTAGTTCGTTAATGTTAAAAAACGAGAGCGTCCGCCACTCAGTGGCTGAAGTGAAACAAAAACTATTTGATATATGGTTAACGATGAAAGCCTGTATCGAACGCGGGATTGAAAATGAAGGGATCTTGCCCGGCGGTTTAAAAGTGGTGCGTCGTGCTCCAGGCTTGTATCGTCGTTTGCAATCGGAACGCTCTGCCGATCCGATGCAAACCATGGATTGGGTAAACTTATTCGCGTTAGCGGTCAATGAAGAAAATGCTGCCGGTGGCCGGGTGGTCACTGCACCCACAAATGGTGCTGCGGGTATTATTCCTGCGGTGATGGCGTATTTTGATAAGTTTATTCGTCCCATGGATGAAGAAACGGCGGCGCGGTTTCTCCTTACTGCCGGTGCCATAGGGATATTATATAAAGAAAATGCCTCAATATCTGGCGCTGAAGTAGGTTGCCAGGGCGAAGTGGGTGTGGCTTGTTCCATGGCTGCTGGCGCATTAGCAGAAATTATGGGCGGAACCGTTTCTACGGTCGAGAACGCAGCGGAAATTGGTATGGAACATAACCTTGGTCTAACCTGCGATCCTGTGGGAGGGTTAGTTCAGGTACCCTGTATCGAACGTAATGCCATGGGCGCCATCAAGGCGATTAATGCCAGTCGCTTAGCATTACGTGGGTCTGGTGAGCACAAAGTTTCCCTTGATAAGGTAATTAAAACCATGCGTGATACCGGTAACGACATGAAAACCAAATATAAAGAAACCGCCAGAGGTGGTCTGGCAGTGAATATAATCGAATGCTAATACCCGTAAGTGGGGTTACTTGACCGGTAAGGTGATCCCACGAAACATCTTTTCCACCTCATCGTTATTTTTCAGCATCATGGCTTTTTCAACCTTATCTTTGGTTAGGTGTGGGGCGAAGCGTTCTATAAAATCAAACATATAAGTTCTTAAGAACGAGCCTTTTCTAAAACCAATTTTGGTGGTGCTGTAATCGAATAAATGAGATGCATCAATTTTGACAAGATCATCGTCGAGTTCATCACTGACCGCCATCGAGGCAATCACGCCAATACCCACCCCAAGTCTCACGTACGTCTTTATCACGTCAGCGTCCGTGGCTGTGAACACAATTTTCGGTGTTAATCCCGCCCGTTCAAATGCCTGATCTAACTCTGAGCGCCCGGTAAAGCCAAATACATAGGTCACCAATGGATATTGGGCAATATCCGCGATATCGATGGAACCTTTTTTCGACAACGGATGATCTTTGTTAACAATAACACTGCGATTCCAGTGGTAACATGGCAACATAACCAAATCGTTATACAGATGCAAAGCCTCTGTGGCGATGGCGAAGTCAGCCTCGCCCTTTGCGGCTAAATCAGAAATTTGCGATGGCGTACCTTGATGCATATGCAGCGATACTTTAGGGTATTTATTCATAAACCCCTGAATAACGTCAGGTAATGCATATCGGGCTTGCGTGTGAGTGGTGGCAATATTAAGCTTACCTTGATCCGGCAGCGTATGTTCACGGGCGACAGATTTAATACTCTCAACTTTTGCAAGTATCTGACGGGCAATATTGATCACGTCTGTACCCGCATCGGTGACATGAGTCAGGTGCTTACCACTACGACCGAATATCTGCACGCCAAGTTCGTCTTCAAGCATGCGAACTTGCTTGCTTATCCCAGGTTGTGAGGTGAAAAGACTTTCTGCAGTTGCGGATACATTCAAGTTGTTGTTTTGAACTTCTACTATATAGCGAAGTTGCTGTAGTTTCATTCTTCTGTCCCTCACCGGCTGGAACTTTTTTATTAACTGACTAACGTTATAACTAAAACCAGCAATTATTGCTATAGTCGATTTTGTTATAGTGACAGATTAAAACACAAAAACACCGGAGTTTGTTGGAGTTTTACCGGTTGTTTTACCTAACATAATGATGGCAACCCAAATTAAACTGAATTTTAGAGAGCAGAAATTTCATGGCTGATAATATTCCTTCTCACACTATCGACTTTTCTTCAGTACTTGCTGCTGCTGTACACGATATGAAAAATTCGCTCTGCCTACTTATCCAATCTATCGAGTCATTAACCGAGCAAATACCGCCAGATAACGGTACGGCAATTGAACAAGTAGCGAATGTGCATTACGAGGCCAGTCGTCTCAATACCAACCTGGTGCAGATCCTTTCTCTTTATCGAGCGGAACTCGATAAATTGCCTATTACCGTTGATGAGTGTTTTGTTGATGATCTGTTCGAAGATGTACTTTCTTCGGTACGTATTTACAGTGAACAAAAGCAACTTAAAGTGACCTCTTGCATAGACGGCGTAATAAGCTGGTATTTAGACCGAGAATTAATCTTTTTGCTGGTTAACGATGTGGTCATTAACGCCATGCGCTATGGCACCTCTCGCCTTCACGTAAGTGCTGAGGTGGTTGATGATTTTCTAATCTTACGAGTAGAAGATGATGGCCCAGGTTACCCCCCTGCAATGCTGGCACGAAGTACAGAGGAACTGAGCGATTTTCATGTTAGCCAGGGACGGACAGGTTTGGGGTTATATTTTGCCCGCTTAATTGCCAATGCTCACAGTAAAGGCCTGCGAATCGGCGAGATTTCGTTAACCAATGGTGGTACGCTAGGCGGCAGTGTTTTTGAAGTAAGATTGCCTTAAAATTTTCTCGCATTAGTCGATAAAGGCAACGAAGTCACTTAATTGGAATCCCAAACATGTTTACCATAATAATAATATTGATTGTGGTGCTCATTGTTGCTGCCATTATTATCAACGCTTGGCAACAACATCGCGCTAAACAAGAAGCCGATCGGCGTATAGAAATCTCTAAGCACAGAACCATTATTGATGATACAGAAAAAGTCATCATGGCCAGTGTAAATATGCCCATCTCTGAACGGTTAATGGGGATCCTTCAAAGCCGAGTATTAGCCGCTTTAAAAGGGTTGAATGAATTAGGCGCTGGCAATGCAACGATAAAGCAACGGATCATAGACGCTGAAAAAAATATCCTCAGTGCGGAAAGCGCAGGTCCAGCCTCTCTGAATGATTTTTCTTTACCCGATAATGACAAACTCATTATTCAATACATTCAGGCGGTGAAAAAACTACGAGTCCTGCTTCGCTCTGAGCATTCTAAGGGAAAAATCAGCAGTAAAGTTTTTGCTGAAGAAGATAAGTTGCTTGAACGACTGCAGCTCAAAGTCAATGTGGAAACCTTGGTGAAACGTGGACGCAGTGCCATGCAATCAGACATGCTAGGCTCAGCCCGCCAGTATTTTGAAAAAGCCATTACTGCCCTGGATAATCAGACGCAGCCTGACGAATATATTGTAAGCCGCTCTAAAACGCTAAAAGAATGGCTAAAAACCATTCAAGACGATCTAAAGCAATCTAATGCGGAAGACCGCGCAAGAAAACAAGAAGAAGAGCGAGACGAGCTCGACGAATTGTTTGCGCCAAAGAAAAAATGGTAACCGCCCACCTTTGGCGTTACTCCTTAGACGTTTCCAGCGGGCGCAACACCCGCTGGCTTATGCCATCTAACGTCCCTCACCCTTTACTGCATTTTATACACAACGCCCAGAACTCCTCTGCGGCCACAGAAAGTCCGCCTCGTTGACTCCGTATTATCCCCACAGATTTAGATAAAGGATTATTCTGAATAGGTTTGCAGATCAGTCCCTTCATTGTCATTTGCCGGGTACACAACGAGGGAACCACAGAAATCCCCATCTTTTGCGATATAAATTGCCCCACTGAACCTAGCTGACCGGTTTCTGCGATGATATTTAACTTCCCCCTGCCTTGTGCCGCCGCTTCCGTCCAACGCCGAACCGCAGAACCTCTATTCATGGCAATAAACGGATAAGCTAACAACGCGGTCCAAGGCACACTGGGCACATCTTCTAGAGCATGGCCTGGGTGCACCACCGCCACAAAATCGTCTTGAAATAAAGGGGTATAATTTAGCCCGTCTTTTATTTCAGGTTCAAAGGTAAACCCTAGCTCGGCATTACCACTTATCACATTTTCGATGGTGGCTTCCATCACCACATCGAGCACCCGAATACGAATATTAGGAAATTGACTATGGTAGGTGTTTAACAAGCCTGGCAAACGGCTTTCTGCAAAAGACGGCATGGCAGATACGGTTAACTTCCCCTGTTTCATGGCAAATAAATTTTGCATATCATGACAGGCTTCATCCCACTCATTCATCAAGCGCTTTGCCTTGGGTAGGAGGGTTTGTCCTTCTGGCGTGAGAGACACCCGACGCGTGCTGCGGCTGAACAGTTTGCCGCCAAGTTGTTCTTCCATTTTCTTGATGGAACTGGATAACGCAGGTTGTGTTAAATGCAGCTTTTCTGCTGCTTCTGCAAAGGTGGCTGATTCTGCAACGCAGATAAAAGCCTGCATGTTTCGATATGATACCGCCATAGTATTAAATTATTTTATTAATATTGATATAAAATTAATTTTACAAAATTTTAGCCTTCGCTGATACTCTTTTCTGACCTATAAAACATGAACAGGAGATTCATATGTCAGGTTTCGATAAAGTCGTTACCAGTTATGAAGCAGCATTAGAAGGCTTATCTAATGATATGACCATTGTGGCTGGCGGGTTTGGCCTATGTGGTATTCCAGAAGGCTTGATAGCGCAAATAAAATCACTGGGCGTTAGTGGCCTGACTGTGGTGTCTAATAACTGTGGGGTCGACGGATTTGGCTTGGGCATTTTGCTCGAAGATCGACAAATTAAAAAAATGGTTTCATCTTATGTGGGTGAAAATGCGCTGTTTGAAAAACAACTCTTAGATGGCGAGCTGGAAGTCGAATTGACCCCCCAAGGAACCCTTGCAGAAAAACTGCGGGCTGGCGGCGCCGGTATTCCTGCGTTCTATACCGCAACCGGTTACGGCACCCCCGTAGGCGAAGGTAAAGAAGTTAAAACCTTTGACGGCCGTCCTTACATTCTTGAAGAATCTATCACCGGCGATTTTGCCATTGTTAAAGCGTGGAAAGCAGACCGTTACGGCAATTGCATCTATCGTCATACTGCACAAAACTTCAATCCTATGGTGGCAACGGCGGGTAAAATTACCATTGTTGAAGTAGAAGAGATTGTGGAGCCCGGTGAATTGCCTCCGGAGCAGATCCACACGCCAGGGATTTATGTGGATCGCGTTATCAAAGGCACTTTTGAAAAGCGCATTGAACGAAAAGTTACCGCGAAACAGGAGGCGTAATCATGGCTTTAACAAGAGACCAAATTGCAATGCGCGTGGCCCAAGAATTCCAAGACGGCAATTATGTTAATTTAGGCATTGGTATCCCTACCCTTGCCGCTAATTACGTGCCTGATGGCATTGAGGTTATGTTGCAATCAGAAAATGGCTTATTGGGAATGGGCCGGTATCCTACCGAAGAGGAAATGGATGCGGATATGATTAACGCAGGTAAAGAAACCGTAACGGCTATCACCGGCGCATCCATCTTCAGTTCAGCAGAAAGCTTTGCCATGATCCGAGGCGGGCATGTGGATTTCACCGTACTGGGCGCCTTTGAAGTGGATGTAGAAGGTAACATTGCCAGTTGGATGATACCCGGTAAATTAATTAAAGGCATGGGCGGGGCCATGGATCTGGTGGCGGGTGCGAAAAATATCATTGTCACTATGACCCACGCAGACAAACGTGGTAATTCCAAACTGCTTCAGTCCTGCACGCTTCCACTAACCGGGGTGAATTGTATTACCCGTATCATTACTGATTTAGCGGTGCTGGAAGTGGCCGATGGCGCTTTCCATCTACAGGAGCGTGCTCCGGGCGTGTCTGTGGAAGAAATTCAACAAAAAACAGCCGGCAAGCTAGTGGTGCCTGACAATGTACCGGAAATGCGTTTTTAACGGAAAATGTGAATCTAGACAAAAATAAGGGGCCTAATTTAGGCCCCTTTTCTTTCACTTCATAAAACAATCATGGATAATACAACCAACGTTATTCATGAGGCACACCTTTGCAAATTGCAGATCTACCCGTACACCACAAAATTATCCAACGGCTGACCGATAAAGGGTTAGAAACACTCACGGACATTCAGCAGCGTACTATCCTGCCCGCGTTGCAGGGTAAGGATATTATGGCGTCTTCAAAGACCGGTTCGGGTAAAACGCTGGCGTTTCTTATTCCCCTTGTGCATCGATTAATGACAACAAGGGCATTGAGTAAACAAGATCCCCGGGCCCTAATTTTGGCTCCCACTCGGGAATTAGCAAAGCAGGTATTCAGTGAACTTCGCAGTTTAGCGACTCCCGTGGGCATTCAATGTGCTCTCATTGTCGGCGGCGAAAACTTCAATGACCAAACGAAGGTGTTAAGACGTAGCCCTCACATTATCGTGGGCACCGCAGGCCGTGTGGCAGATCATTTAGAAGGTAAGTCATTTTTTATTAACGGTCTAGAAGTGCTTATTTTTGATGAAGCCGACAGAATGATGGATTTGGGTTTTGCTGAACAGTTAAACCTTATTAATCAGTATGCTGATCATCGAAAACGCCAAACTATGTTGTTCTCCGCCACGCTGGACAACCTAGCCCTGGATCATCTTACTTCTCAATTGCTAAAATCTCCGGTACGTGTTGCCATCGGTAACGCCACAGAAGCCCATCAGGATATTACCCAGACCCTGTATTTCGCTGATAACATTGAACATAAAGATATCCTGCTAACTACCTTACTGACAGAGCAAGATTACAACCAAGCGGTGGTATTTACTGCCACTCGACAAGACACCGATCGGTTGGCTGCTTTACTTAATGAAACCCACAAAGAAGCCATTGCCTTGCGTGGGGATCTGCCCCAACACTCACGAGCCGCGATCATGAACGATTTTAGTCGTGGTCAATACAGTGTGCTGGTTACCACAGACTTGGCCTCCAGAGGGTTGGATTTACGAAAAGTGGGTTTGGTAATTAACTTTGATTTACCCAAACAAGCGGATGAATACATTCACCGTATTGGTCGTACAGGCCGAGCCGGTGATAAAGGCGTTGCCATTTCTTTAGTTGGTCCTCGAGACTGGACAAGCTATCTGGCCATTAGTGAACATGTAAGTTACCCCCTTGCATGCTGTTCCCACGATGAATTTCCAGCCAAATTCCGTGGTAAAGCCTTAGCCAAAGAAAAGCGCAACAAAACCGATGCACAAAAACACACTCGCGCACAGACAGGCGCAAAGCCTACCGCCACTATAAGGCGCGTCAACACCATGGAAGGTGAAGATATCGGCAACGTACCTATCAAGAAGAAAAGACGCTCTGATATTATTGACGAGGAAGAATAAAAAAAGGCGGATGATGTTAGCATCATCCGCCTTTTTTTTAAGTTTTACCGCGGGTTAGTATTCCCACCAAGCTTCTTGCCACCACTGAAGAAACTCATCAAAATCAATAAATCCATCGTTATTGCTATCGATAAGTTTAAAGCCTTCTTCCACATGACTGGCTTTAGTTTTGGGCGAAAGAACAGTGAGTAATTCGATAAATTCGGTAAGATCGATTTGACCGTTACCATCTTGGTCGAAAAAACTAAAATCTTTCTTAATTTCCGCGATTTTTTCTTCTGAAAGTTGCGTGCTCACTAAAAATCCTAAAAACATTGCATACAATGTTGGCAGTGTAACGTTCAACTTTCCCAGTGTCTACTGTGAGGCTTTTTGTTTCGCTTCTAGTGCCCTTTTTCGCTGTGCCGCCGCTTTTTCTTTTCGCCGTTTTTCCATGGCCAATCGGGCATCGCTGCCGACGTGTTCTTCTGCTCGCGCTTTGGCTAATTGTACTTGCTTTTCCCGTTCGCGAAAGCGAGCTATCTGATCTTCAGAATGGGTGCCGTAACAATGCGGACAACTCACGCCTGGCTCGTACTTATCAGATTGTTTATCTTCGTCGGTAATGGGTAAGCGACAGGCATAGCAAGCTTCATAGTGGCTTTTTTCTAAATCGTGATTAACCGCAACCCGATTATCAAAAACAAAGCAATCACCTTCCCACAAAGATTCCTCTTTAGGTACATCTTGCAGGTATTGCAAGATACCGCCTTCTAGGTGATACACCTCGTCAAACCCTTGCTCTTTTAAATAAGCGGTGGATTTCTCACAGCGGATCCCTCCCGTGCAGAACATGGCCACTTTTTTATGCTGCTTCGGATCCATATTCTCTTTCACATACTCGGGAAATTCCCTAAATGTTTTGGTCTGTGGATCGACGGCATGTTTAAAGGTGCCAATTTCAATTTCATAATCATTGCGGGTGTCGATAACAAGCACGTCAGGATCGCTGATAAGTGCATTCCAATCGGAGGGTTTAACATAGGTTCCCACCGTGTGGCGCGGGTCGATTCCCTCGACACCCATAGTCACGATTTCTTTTTTCAGCTTTACCTTGGTGCGGTAAAAGGGCTGTTCTTCGTGTAATGACTCTTTGGTAGAGATGGGGTTTATTCTGCTATCGCTATTTAGATAGGCAAGTAAATTGTCGATACCTTCTCGGGAACCTGACACCGTGCCGTTAATGCCTTCTTTGGCCAACAACAGTGTGCCTTTTATTCCCTGCGCTTCCATGGTTGCTAAAAGCGGTTGGCGCATGGCTTCAAAGTCATCAAGCGCCACAAATTTGTACATCGCACAAACGATATAATTAGACATAATAGATTGTTACCTTTGCTGATTGGAACGTAAAACCAGTGCAAAATGCGGCGCGCAATATACCAGATTTGCCGAGGGTTGCCAATTCCCCTTAGGCGGTAATAAACGCCGAAGCACGGGCTATCAGGTCATCTAATTGGGTAGGATCAGCGTTGAGTACAGCCTCGTTATCACACGATGACTTGAGCTTTTGCTGTGTGGCGTAACTACAATTTGTTTTAATGTCGTCGGACAGATAATGAGGGTCATTATACGCGCTAAGTGGTGCCGGATGCATGGTGTGCCAAAGGGCAAGATCAGACACTTGGCCATTTTGGGCTAACTTAGCACTGACTCTCAGTGCCTCCAGGTCGCTTTTATTGGGCGATAAAGACGCCTTAGGGTAATGATTTAGCCGTGCTAAAAAGTCATCATCCACAGAAGCGGAGTGACTAGGATCTTCAATACGAATAGCGGTATTGCCCGGCTGACAATGCATGGCAAGATACAAGGAAAACAACGCTCGGCTAGGCGTAGCCTGGGATAACCGACCCGACCATTCAAAATCAGTTAACTTGGGGCTGGCCGGTGCGGCCGTACTTGGATTTAAGAGATCATCAGTCATAATAACGCTATCGGCAACGTATCGAATAACTAAAGCCCAATACGTACTATATTGAATACTTGTATTTTTACCGTCTAGCACCGATCATTAATCTAAAGTAGAACGATGGGGATACCTCAAGTATGGACTATGCAGACAAAAGAGTACTGATTGTTGAAGATCAGCGCCCTTTCCTGCTCGTTTTGCGAGGCTTACTCCACGATATGGGCGCCACCGAAGTGGTGACTAAACCTTCAGCAGAGCAAGCCTTGTCGCTGTGTAGAAAGCGTAAATTCGATATTATCATTTCCGATTTGCATTTAGGCAGTGACAAGAAAAACGGTTTTGAATTTATAGAAGAATTACGAGGTAAGAAGCTTCTTAAGGCCACTTCTATTTTCATGCTGATCAGCGCTGACAGTACCCGGCCCATCGTTTTAGGCTCCATCGACCGTTCACCAGATGACTACTTAATAAAGCCTTTTTCTCAAGCACAAATCAAAGCCCGCCTTAACCGAGCATGGAACAAGCGCCAGCAACTCTTGCCTGTGTTTCAAGCTCTCCATGATGAAAACGAGCAACGGGCGCAGCAGCAAGCCGAGGCCTTATTTACCGCCAATACCCATTATCGGGGAACCTTAGCGCAAATACTCATTGAGATTTACTGGAAGAATAAACAATACGCTAAGGTAAACGAATTACTTGCTCAGTTTGATAAAGATCGCCACGTTCTATGGATCCGTATTTATCAAGCAAAAAACCTGCTGAAGATGGTAAAACTAGATGAAGCCAAGGCCATGGCTGAATCGGTACTGGTAAAAAATCGATTTAGTGCTGAAGCCCATGACATTTTAGCGGAATGCCAACACCTCGCCAATGAAGGGGAACCGGCATTAAAAACCATTCGTCAGGCGATAAAAATCTCCCCTTACTGTGTGCACCGGCACGTTACTGCCTGCAAAATTGCACGTAAATATAAAGACTTCGTGCTGGCAAGTGAAAGCGCTCAAGCCATTTGGCAACTGTCACGTAAAACCCTACAGCAACACGCCAATATTTGGTGTGAGTATATACGCAGTATTCTTGATGTGGCGGAACATGCCGAAGATAAACGAACTAAAAACCGCTATCAACAAGAAGCCTTGCTGGCCATGCAACGAGGAAAGTTTGATGAGTACCTGTGTCGTAACAATGACAACTTTGACTTTCTGATTTACGAACAGATCATCAATGCCAGAGTTTATTCCCTTGACGGTAAATTAGCCGACGCCAAACGCTCTATTGTTAGCAGCCAAGACGCCATTGAACAAAAATACGATGCTTACCCGGTTTTTTATGCCCCCGACAGTATTAAAGTATTTTTCGACCTCGGAGAATATGATGAGGCCGATACCCTGCTGCGTCTAGTTAATGACAATCACTATGCCATTGAAAATACGTTGATCCAGACCGACAAATTGAATGCCAGCGAGAACCAGCGTCAATATATGCTTCACAACAAAGAAGGAATTGAACACTATCAAGCCGGTGATTTCGATGCCGCCTACTTATCTTTCGGCCAAGCCCTTCATTTTGCGCCGGTAAATACCGGCGTAGCATTGAATCTACTGCAGTGTATTCTTAAGCTCATTAGTAAAAACACCACACGGGAACCCGGTTTACTCAACGAATGTCGGCGTTTAAATGCCCTGCTTGGTGGCATGCCAATGAAAACCCACTACCAGCAAAAATTTGATGATTTGAAAAAAGAAATCAAAGGCTTTATTGGTAAAGCGGCATAATCATATTGAAATCAATTAAAGCTTAGACACAGCCCTATTTCTGGGGCAATATTCAGCATGAATCTTAACTCTTTTAAAAAGGCACATTGAATGCTGAGTTTGTACGAAATAACCGTTATTAATTTTTCCCGTAACCTAGAAGCCTGCATTGACGTGATGACAAAAGGTGAGGCGTTTCTCACTGCTCAAAATATTGATCTGAATGCTATCGTTAACCTGCGCTTAGCCGATGACATGTTGCCGTTCAGTGCACAGGTTAATATTGCCGCGCACAATGCCGCAGGTGGCGTACAAGCCATGCTAGACGGTGAGTTCACACCACCGCAGGTGTCCTTAGACGGCTTGGATTATCAAGGCCTAATCGCCCATTTCAAATCCGCTCTAGCAACCTTAAATACCTTTAGCGCCGAAGAGGTTAACGGCTGTTTTGGTAAACCTTTATATTTTAAAGCAGGTGGTAATACCGTGCCTTTTACTAGCGAAAACTTCATTATGTCTTTCGCTGCCCCCAATGTGTATTTTCATACCACGACCATTTATGACATGTTACGAATGCAGGGTGTACCACTTGGTAAGAAAGATTACTTAGGCAACATGAAAATAGGTATTGCAGAATAACCCCACCTTCAAACCCATGTCCTTAGTAAACGGCGTTTACTGTTCAGTAAGCGCCGTAAGATCATCAATCATCTCATCGATATCGTTTAATAACTTTTGTTGCTGCTGCTCAGTTAGGGTTTTCGCAATATCCGCAGCTAAACGGGCTTGTGCAAGACTGTTTTGTTTCCAGACAGTGACAAACTCTTCACTCCGATATTGTTCAGGATCCATTAACAACGCTAATAAATTTGTTGCAAAATCATCACGGCTATTTCGGGTCGCAAAAAGCCGTCTTGCTCTTTGTTGTAAGTCTCGACGATAGTCTAACCATAATTGGGAGCTAGACCTGAACGACGGAGCGTAATCCATGACAATTTGTTGTTGTTGAGCAGTAAGGGAACCGATTCGTGACTCCATATCATCAACGATACCTTCAATGCGCTTATCCATTTGGGCTTGAGCAGGTAAGCCATGTCGCTTAGCAATTTTTTCTTCCCGTTCTTTATTTTCTGCCTCTAAGGCAGCAAATAGGTGAATTACTTGTTCGTCGCTGAGGCTTGTGGCTATGTCCACTAAAGGTGGGCTAATTTCCCGGCGAAACCGATCCCAGTGTTCCTTGGCCAATTCATAGTGGGCCAATAATCGGCGCTCGCTTAACCGACTTTGGGCAACATCGTTACGAACCTGCTTCAAATGGTCAATATACTTGGGTAACTCTTCACTGCGATGCCAATCTATCCATCGCCCCAGTTGAGCATCAAAGATGGCTTCTTGTTGATTATCCAGCTCGATATAATCATCCATATACCAATATACTAGCCAGTCAATATTGTTATACGCCAATTTACTGCTGCAACCTGCCAACAAAACCACTAAAGCCATGACTACATATTTTTTCATTTCGACCTCTGCTAAATAAAGCACTTGTATAGTCTGTCGACTCTTGTCTCGTAATGCAGCGAATTAAATGTAAGCAGCTATGTAAATATAGCGTGCCCGCCCTGCTCACTCATTGAACTGACTGTAAAAAAGTTTGATCTACAACATAAAATCGGTTGCCATCAAAGGCGCTATCTTGTTCTTTCGCAGCCACCGTGCGACTATTTATTTGGGTAGAACAGTTAAGGATATGGTGTGACGAAAAAAATCGCAATACTCACTTCTGGCGGTGATGCGCCAGGTATGAATGCCTGTATCCGCGCTATTGTGCTGGTTTGTGAGCGTTCAGGTTTCGACGTTTTTGGTTACAAGCGGGGCTACAACGGTTTATTAAAGCAGGAATACACCAAACTTTGTGCCGCTAAGGTCCATAATCTAGCCCAGCGTGGCGGCACCATTTTACACAGTGCCCGTTGTTTAGAATTTAAAGAAGATGTATCTGGTCAGCAGGCGGCTGACAATTTACAAGCATTAGGCATTGATACGCTTTTTGTTATCGGTGGTGATGGCTCTTTTCGCGGCGCACAACACCTTGGTCGTTTCTGGGATGGCCAAATTATCGGCTTACCCGGTACCATCGATAACGATATTGCCGGCACTGATGCCACTATCGGTTATTTCACTGCCATCGAAACGGCAGTGGAATCCGTAGATAAAGTCCGAGATACCGCCGATGCTTTTGAACGAATCTTTCTGGTTGAAGTGATGGGCAGGCACGCCGGGTTTCTCGGTCTCAACGGCGCACTCGCCTCTGCCGCCGATTATGTCATTTTGCCTGAATTATTTGAAAATGAAGACAGCACCCTAGGTGACATTTTAGACCAACTCGGTGAGCGCAGAGAGCAACGAGGCGACGTCAGTTACATCATCATACTGGCAGAAAATGTTTGGCCTGCTGGTATTGCAGATTTAGCAGAAAAAATTGAGGCGCGAACCAAAACCGAAGTTCGTCCCGTTATTCTAGGTCATGTGCAACGCGGCGGTTCTCCGGTGTCACAAGACAGACTGCTTGCCTTGAAGCTAGGCGCATATGCCGCTACCTTGGTTGGAAAACCGGTCACTGGGGTAATGATTGGGGAACAAAATGGTCAAGCGGTGGCAGTGCCACTCAGTAGTACTTGGGCGACAAACAAGCCCTTAGACACCCTGTCGGTAGAAACCATGCGGTTGCTGATGAATAACCGTTACGCGTAACCATTTAAGCAGGCCGGAAAGTTATCCGGCCCGTTAAAACCAAGGTTACATCTTCATGGCGGCTTTTACTTTATCCCGATGACTACGACTGACTTTAAGCTCGGTATCATTTTGCAAAATGAGGTGGTATTCACCGCTGATATGGCTAACTAATTTTTTAACAAAACGTATGTTCGCAATAGCAGAGCGGTGAACCCGCACAAACCATTGAGGATTTAACTCTTGTTCAAGCTCTTTCATGGTTTTACGCATAATATGCATACCATCAAGGGCGTGAACACACATGTAATCCCCTGCTGCGTCTATCCACTGAATATCTTGCACCGCAACCCGGGTTACTTCAGAACCATCTTTAATGGCCAGCACTTCAGGATACGGATTGGTTTCAATACTCTCACCACTGGCCAATTTGCGTAGTATCTCTTCGCAATCATCGCCGGTTAACTCTGCCACCAGATTCACCAATTTACGTGATTGTTCGTCTTGATGTTGGTTGACGCAGTAATCCCGAACTTTGCTTAGCGCCGCCGCCAAGCGATTATCATCGGCAGGTTTTAGCAAATAATCCACGGCGTGGATGTCAAAGGCTTTGATGGCATAACTGTCATAAGCCGTGACAAATACAATCATGGGTATGGGTTGATTGAGTTCTCGAAGCTTATGGATCACTTGAAAACCATTGAGCCCAGGCATTTGAATATCTAGAAAGACCAGATCGGGGCGATTTTTTGAAATGGTACTAACGGCATCGAGGCCATTTTGGCATTCAGCAATAATCTCGATGTCTGAGTGGCGCTCTAAACGGGCACGCAACCCTTTTCTCGCTAATGGCTCATCGTCCACTACAATGGTTTTTATCTTTAGTTCATTCATGTTAAACGTCTTTTACTTCGTAAGGGATGCGCAATCGTATCCTCACACCGGAGGGTTGATTATGCTCAACTGAAAATGCGAAATTTCGTTGATACAATGATTGCAAACGTTCCTTAATGTTAACTAAACCCACCCCGTTTTCACGGCGCAACTGTCCATCTTTTATTTCAGCTCCAGGTCCATTATCCGCCACATCGATTAATAGGTCATTACCAAATTGTCTTGCAGTAATACAAATCTGACCACCATCTTCCATTTTAGAAATGGCGTGTTTTATTGCATTTTCAATGAGGGGTTGCAAAATCATGCTCGGGACTAGCGCGCCCTCGCACTTCTCTTCGATATCCCAAACGACTTCTAATCTATCATCAAACCGAACTTTTTCGATTTCTAAATACAGGCGCAGTACTTTCATTTCCTCACCTAGCGACACCCGCTTGATGGGATCGTTATCTAACGAATAACGCAAAAAGTCACTTAGTCGAGACACCATAGCTTCAGCGATATCGTTCTCTTTAAGCAAAATAAGGGTAGAAATCGCATTAAGGGTATTAAACAAAAAGTGCGGATTAAGCTGATACCTAAGCATTTTAATATGAGCTTGATGGGCCATGGTACTGGCTTTTAATGCGTTTTGCTTTTCTTTCTGCAGCATCTGGAAATTTTTAATACCAAAATAGACGCCGCTCCAGCATCCCACCATAATGAGTGAATTAATGGTGTTGGTAAAATACAAGTACCAGGCATCAGGTCGATAACCGTGCTTATAAATTTCCCAGTAATTGATATTTTTAACCACCGCCCAAACAAGGGCGACAACATAACAGGCTAACACCACCACAAAAATCATTTTTAGCGGTGATAAGGTACGGGCCCAGCGAAATACGTAACGCAAAGGAATGGTAAGCAACCAACCTGCGTAAGCATTAAGCATAATAATAAATACCCAGATAGGGCGAACATCATGAAGAAATGATCCAATATAATAAACCAACGCAAATCCGGCCCACCCTCCACTATGGAGAGTCCAGAAGAGACGTTCGTTACTTTCATAGACCTTTTGCCAACGAGTCACATTTGTACCGTAAAATCAAATAGTAAAATTAATTATACGCAGTTAGTGCCAAGACGTGTCCAACTTAGTCGTGCATCGTATACGGCTGGTCGCAGTTAACTGGGTTAATCCATGTCCTAATAGGCAATATTGAGGCGTTTAAGCCAGTGAGTCCACCACCACGCAGGCCCGACGAGGAGAAATCGAATATCATCAAAAAATGAGGGTTTTTTGCCTTCAATTTTGTGCCCGACAAATTGCAATACCCACATCACAACAAACAACAGAAAACAACATTGCCATACAGGAATGGGTGACAGGGCAATGAGCTCAATCACTGCGAAACTAGCGATAGTTAGCAGGGTCATGGCAGCACCGATTGGTCCAGAAAGGCGAAAGTAATAATACAACACCGGTAGCACAACAATATGAGCCCAAGTGACATCCGTTCGAGCAAAAAACTCAGGTACCGGCAAGCTCCAAAGCAAACCGATGGTAACAAGGTAAATCGCTGGCACCGCAACCGTGTGGATCGCTACATTGGTACGGTTTTGATGGCTTTCACCATATAGCGCCAGTAAGCGATCAATTTGTCTCATGGTGTATCCCAATTTACCCTGTATGCCTTATTATCGGCGCTTATGGTTATCCAAGTAAGATGTGCCGTTCTAGCAGAACATCCACCGAACCTTGCTCATCACTAAACTGAATACCGTGATACCGGTAACGTTTATCTTCAGTAATATTTTTTACCAGCGCTTCTATCTTAATGGTTTCACCGTCAAGTTTACAGCCTAATGTTATATTTTTGTTAACACTTAATGCCACGGCTTCGGATTCTTTTGTTATCGCAAGCTTGCAGCCTTTTTTCGACACATCCACAATTAAGCCTTTTATTTTGCTTTTATCCGAAGCGGCTTGGCCTTCGTCAATTAAAACGCTAACCGGAATACCGGGTTGCGAACGTTTTTCTGCACGTAGTCCACGGCTTTGTATCGTACTGGGAAAATCGGTAATAAGAATACTAATGGGCTTGCTAAAGCATTTTAGAATATCGACTTTAAACGCAATAACCTGTCCAAACTCTCCTTCGATAACGAAGCGCACTACCACACTGTTTCCGGTAACAAGCTGATCACGGATATTGGCCCACTTATGGCTATTGGGTACCTGAAAAATAAAACCATTGGGAATATCCATACCCACATAGAAGGTTTTTAATCGTTGAGGGGCGGTGGGGGTGTCGATTTGTAAGTCAACCACCGTTCCCGGTGCCAGCGTTTGCAATATTGCGATGTCTTGTTTATTTAACGCTGGTGCTGCCTTATTTGCCATATACGTCTAATTCCGCTAACTGTTCTAACCTTAATATAACCACACTTTGTACATACTGACAAAATGCCATTTTTACGGCATCATAATAAACCGTGTTTTCAAACTGGATCGCCAATGAACTGCCTGCATTATGCACTGTCTGTACAATCAAGTGCGGAACATCTGTTCGCCGTAACATTAACTATACCACCGTCCAATCACAATACGCTGACGTTAACCCTTCCTAGCTGGATCCCCGGCAGTTATATGATTCGAGACTTCGCTAAAAACCTCATCACCTTGCAGGCAACCGCTAGCGATGGAAAAACGTTATTAGCGACGAAAACAGACAAGCAAACCTGGCAGATTGAAAACCATGGGGCTGGGGTAACGCTATCTTATACTGTCTATGCCTTTGATCTTTCCGTGCGCACCGCGTTTCTTAACGATGAATACGGCTTTGTAAACGGAACCAGTGCCTTTTTACAGGTACAAGAATTCCCCCAATTGGCCTGTGAACTTACCGTTTCGTTACCCCAAAGCCACGCACACTGGCACATAGAAACCAGCATGCCTCGCCACGACGCAGGCCACTATATTAGCGCCAATTATGAAGAGCTTATTGATCACCCGGTATTTATGGGCGAATGTGTTACCGATGCTATTACGGTAAAAGGGGTTGAATTTGTATTTTTATATAGCGGCCACACCCCGGTAAACACCCAACGCATTTGTCAGGATATGATCCCCATCTGCGAGCATCATCTAACATTATTCGGTGAACCGGCGCCAATTAGCCGTTATGTTTTTATGACCTTACTCAGTGATACGGGCTTTGGCGGCCTTGAACACCGCAGCTCAACCGCCCTGCTTTATCCTCGGTTTGATTTACCGTTGCAGCGTGAAGGTGGAAAACGAACTGACTCGTACATTACGTTTTTAAGTTTGTGTTGCCATGAATTATTCCATACGTGGCACGTCAAACGTCTTCGTCCCAAGGTACTGTTGTCCCCTGATCTTAGTCAGGAAGTTTACACGCCCCAGTTATGGATTTATGAAGGCTTTACCAGCTTTTATGACGACCTAACGTTAGCAAGAACCGGCTTAATTTCTCCTCGCAAGTACCTTGAAATTGTGGGGCAAAACCTCACGCGACTTCAAGTAACCGCCGGACGTAAGAAACAATCGGTGGCCAGTTCTAGCTTTGATGCATGGACGAAATTTTACAAACAAGACGCCAGTGCACCAAATAACATTGTTAGTTATTACACCAAGGGTGGCATTATTGCGTTTGGTCTTGATTTACTTTTACGGGAAAAAAGTGACGGTAAGGTTACCCTAGATCACCTCATGCAAGCGTTATGGGCGCAATTTGGTCAAGATGAGTTGGGCACTGAAGATGCGGTAATCGAAACGGTGTGCAAAGACACGTTTAATATCGACATTACTGATTTTATCAATAAGGTTGTTTATGGCACGTTTGATGTGCCTCTCAGTGATTGGTTAGAGCAAATAGGCGTGAGTTTACATACTCGCCCGAAAAACGGCCTTGCCGACAAAGGCGGAACGCCCCCCGCCTCGGCGTATCAAAAACATCCCTTAGGGGCGATGATAAAAAATGCCGAAACCGGCGTCACTGTTTTAGTGGTACTAGAAGATGGTGCAGCATGCCAAGCCGGTCTTCAAGTGAATGACCGCATTATTGCAATGAATGACTGGGTGATAAACGACGTACTGTTACAACGGTTACTTAACCAAACCAAGGCATCATCTGTGGCCCTCACTGTGTTACGGGACGGTCGCCTGCTTAATCTAACTCTGCCCGTCCTCCCTGAACAAGACGAAGCCTGCTATTTCACCATTGATAATGAAGAGAAATTAACGGCTTGGCTTAAACCGCCGACGAGCGCTTAAAAACGAGTTGCCAGTCACTCGCTAACAGTGAGGTACTGGCACTCACCAATATATAAGCGCTAGCGTTTAGGTACTAACAGCGCTGGATCTACCCGGGTTTTTCCCACATTTAAGCGCCAGTCTAAATGGGGGCCAGTGGCTCTTCCCGTGGCGCCAATGGCACCAATGACCTCACCTTGGCTTAGGGTGTCACCGGGTTTAACCGCCATTGAGTCAAGATGTAAGAAGGTAGAAAAAACGCCCATACCGTGGTCTAAAATCACCGTATTGCCACTATAGTAAAGGTCTTCAGCGAGGGTAATCGTGCCCGCTGCAGGGGCGATCACAAGGGTTCCTGTGGGCGCACCCACATCCACACCATAATGTGGCGTTTTCGGCTTGCCGTTTAACACACGTTGACTGCCATAAACGCCGGTAATCGGTCCATCAGCGGGCCAAATAAATTTGGTGAAAACCCCATCGAATTGAGTAACAGCAGAGCGCGCTTTTGCCACCCGAACCGCATCATTGCGAATACGTGCTAAGGTAGACGCCGGCGGCGTAACCATGGCTGAATCCAGCCCATCTATACGCTGAATAGCATACTCTCTTTTAGCTAATGTGATTTCCCGCGTGCCTTTAGTGCCATCAGGTAAAGACCAAGACAATACATGGGACAAAGCCCCTTGCCTGGCAAACCCAAACACAAACTTGCCCTGCTCATTAACCGTTAATGGTTTTTCATCAAGCCACACCTGACTTCCTTGCGGCAGTTGGCCTCGAAACAAGCTACCCTGGGTAAACGCGCCGTTGAGAACTAATTGATTTTCAGACTGCGCCCTAACAGCGCCTGAAATCACCAACCCAATAAATAAAACCGACAGTAGCGCTAATCGCACATCAATGCTCCTTTACCTACCCCTTCATAGGCGAGGACCTTCACCCGTTCTCCGGTGTGATGACGTTTTTCTTCATTAAAAATAAATTGGGTTAGACATTCCACCGTGGAATCGGTGGTAATAACTTCACAGCACTTATCCGGTAACAGTATTTCAAAGTAACCTTGGGACGCCACATAAGCAAAACTACGATAAGCTTGGTCGGAAGGAACCTCACCTTGTGCTCGGCGTTGTTGTAACGAGATCTCGTCTTCCGTTGAGGCAATGTATATATCCTGCCAACGGTCAGCCCAATACTGTTCACGTTCGACACTGTGCGCATCGTTTATAATTATGTCGATTTTAGAGCGATGCCCGTGGGCAATACGCTGACAATTACCGTCATGCTTTTTTAGGCCATGGGTATAATGATAAAAAGGGGTGCAGATTTGTTCTGTACGTAAATTAAGGGCAAGGTTATCGACATTTTCCGGTAAATGAGTAGCAATAACTTCACGTAAGTAACGCCCTACCGACGCCATCGTTACCGTTTCGCCATAAATAAACGCATAGGCTTCTGCTGGGCAATACAATTGAATAACACCACCATCATTACAGGTAAAACGAACATCCACCTGCTCGCTATCGGTACTGTGAACGATAGCCAGGGGGCCGTGATCGGCGGGTACTAAAAGTTTATGATCTACATAGTCGTCGATGAGCCGTTTAAGGTTCTTTTTCACTTTACCGAAATCTTGGATCATACTTTCATCATTCAGATCGCCGGTTAACACCACATCCACAATCCAGCTTTCTCCTACCATCCCCCTTTCGGGACAAAGATAAGAAAAATCCATGACAGTGAGATCATTAACAAATAATTGCATTTTTAGCCTTAACAACAGGAAATAGAAACCGTGGGTATTATACGATATAAAAAAGAGGCGGACAGGCTTTCCTGCCCGATATATTAAGACAACTATCGTCCAGACTGACGATTAAGCTGATCTTTTAAGTTTGGTGGTATGCCTTTTATTGTCAACGTGTCGGTCGTTGGATCATATACCACCCGCTCACCTAACAATTTTCGTTCAAAACTTAATGAAACCCCGCCCCCTTGCCCAGAAAATTTTGCTAATTGACGTAACGCTGCAGGATCTGGCTGGAAGGTTTCCTCTAAAGGCGATTCTAGCGTTTGGGTGTAAGCCGCAAACGTTTGATTATTGGTTTCATCTGTGGGCAAGACATCGGATAATTCGTGCACACTAAGGCTTTCTCCACTGTCTATTTTTTCCTTAAAATAGGATTTAACCTCTTCACGATGCTGCTCCTGCTCTTCTCTATCAAGGTTTTCGCTAGCGAGGTAAGCATCCACAGACGTAATCAGCTGTTTATTTTGCTGTTTAACGTCAACTAATTCTTCACACCCAATGAAGTCCATAAAAAAGTCCGACACTTTTCTGCCCATCCGCCCTTTGATAAAACTGATATACCGTTTTTGTTCAGGTTGGATATCAAGTTGGGTTAGGTCGATTCGAACCGCCAGTTGCATTTTTGCGAGGTCTAAGTGTTCCTTCGCTGTCAACTCAAGGGCTTGGTTCACCTCAACATGGGATTGGGTGTTTAACAGCGTGATCATCAAATATTGGGTAGCCAGGAACTCATATTGACAGAACACGAGAAATCCGGCTTCTGCCGTGCCCGTGTCGGTCAGGGCTTTGATCAGCTTTTGTGCGGCATGCATGCTAAAATCATGAAAAGCATCGTTGGGATCCCCTTCATTGTTTGCTTTTACCTGCGAAAACGCCGATAGCAAATGCTCAAAAGTGGGCGATGAGGTGTCATCTTGTTCCGGTGTAGAAAAATGCCCAACCCCTTTACCCGGTTTGCCGTTAAAACTCTGGTTAATCTGAACAGCAAGTGATTCTATTTCGGGCGTGATATCTAAGCATTTGTTGCGGGGGATTAACGACAGCTTTCCATCGTTAGTAACAATCAGTCGATGCACGACGAAATGGTGAATCAATGCACTCATAAAAGAAAACTCGTCCTGTTGGTTAAAAATTTACAGCAGATTTGCGGGATTTGTGAATGAATGATTGTGATCATTCAGACAACGATTATAATCATTTAAAACTAAATTCCATTCTTTTTTTAATTAAGAATACCGAAATATAGAGGCGACACAATGCCCCAACAGAGCCGTTACTCGGATTCCGATTTCGAAGCGCTAATGAATAAGGTTATTTTAACCTTAGAAGAAAACAACGCCACCAGAGATCTTCAACTCATGGTGTTAGGCAATGCCATCACACACATACTCAATACACAAGTGCCTGCGGCCAGTCGTAAGGCCATCGCAGAACAATTTGCATCGGTTTTAGTAAAAAGTGTCGACGGATAATTCAATACAATGATATTAGGTGAGTCTCCCCGCCGTCAGCGGGTAACACGGTTGGTAAATTGGGGGCATTGGTTTGCATTAGCCAATATTGCCATTGCCATGGTTATCGCAACGGTATTTATTTTTTCTTCGCCATCTCCGGATACCGCGTTAGGCACACTCTACATGGTGTTTAACTGGTTTGGCCATATCGGTTTTATGACATTTTCCGGCTTTGTAATTTTTGTCCTGCCGTTATGTTATTTGGCCACCAAGCCCACGCTTATTAAAGTTGCAGGTTCGTCTATTGCCGCCATTGGGCTCGCCCTAATGGCTTTTGACGCACTGTTATTTAATCGCACAGGTTTCCATTTAAGCTTTAGTTCCGCCAACTTGCTTAAAAATGAAGCTCATACTCAAATAAGTGAATTTGGGGTGCAGCAATGGATGTACCTTTTAGTCTTGTTTATTGTTTGGATGGGCTTCCAACTTGTATTGGCTAACGCCATATGGAAACGGGTGGAGCGATTACAACAACACAAAATTGGCACCCCAGTTACGTCGTTTTTCCTTACCTGTTTTGTGGCCAGTCATGCCATTCATGTATGGGCAGATGCCGAACTCTATCAGCCCATTATTAAGCAAGACAATATGTTCCCGCTTTCTTATCCTGCCACAGCGAAAACCACCATGTCTCGTTATGGTTTACTGGATCTTGATCGCTACCGAGAACGGGAGCAATTGCAATTCGACCCGCAAATCCATCAAGTATCCTACCCCACAGAACCTGTGTACTGTGCAGTGGATACAGAGCAAACGCTGGTGTTAATTGTGCAAACAGATACCGCGCCGCTGCCGCCTATCGCCCAATTTGATTTACGGGAACTCGATGACTATATTACCACCGCGTCGTCCCTTGATGCATTGATCATGACTACGCTGTTTGGTGTGCCTGAAATTTATCAAGATACGCTAAAGAATAAACGTCCCGTTTTATTAGCATTGCCCGTGGGACTAGGCATGCCGGTATCTGTTCATCTAGACGAGAATCTCCCCTCCAAGGTACTCAGTGGCTATAAGCAGCCTCTAAGCAACACCCATGAAGGATTACATATTGGATTTCTTTCTGCCGGTGAAATTACTGAGTTTTTGCAAAAACCTGAGTTTGCTGACAGCGACATCATCATTGCCACAGGCTTTGATCCTGAAGGTGGCACGCATATGGGTAAACTCTATACCTCATTGAACATACAGGGTGACCTAGCTAGTACAGAAGATCTCGCCCCAACGGTTCTCAATGCCCTCGGTTGTCATGCACCGGCACGATTCTATTCCACCGGGCAGAATTTACTGTCGCCCCAACGTAACTGGTTAGTCAGTACATCCGGGGAAAAAGTGATTGTTGCCCATGAAAATAAAATCATCGAAGTGCTAAGCAATGGTAGCTATGAAATCACCGACGCCACCACAAAAGAGCGTAGCAACGAACCGCTTAATGTGGATCTACTAAGTAGAGCCATTAAACACCTCACGCACTTTTCAAAATCAAAATAACCGTTACACCGGTACAGCAGACGATTTTTTCCAAACGGAGAGAATAAAGTCTGCATGTACCGTCTTCATATCCTGTACTAGTCGATTACGTTGTTCGTCATTAAACTTCCACGTAAACGGGGTCATATTCACCAACGCCATCGTCATTTCTGGGTCCGTCAAATTAATGGGGAAGGCTAATCTTTCTCGCTGTACTAGGGTTAATCCTGTTCGAGTTTCCTCAGGTAATTGGTGGGGCCGCGGGGTCGCATAAGCCTCTTTTTTTAACGCCATTAAATGATCAGGCCCGGGCGCCACATGCAGCAACATCCCATCATCTTTTAAAACCCGTGCCAAGGTTTTATCGTCGCCCGGTGCAAACACCTGCAGTAAAATATCGATAGATGCTGTTGCAACAGGAAGATCGAAACTACTTGCCACCACGAATTGGGCATTTTTATACTGCTTAGAGGCTATATCGATGGCGGCTTTAGAGATATCACTCCCGGCCGCTTGTACGGTTGTCCCTTTTTTTTGCAACTGCGACTGTAAAGAGGAAAGATATGTTCCTTCACCACAGCCAGCATCAAAAAGTGTTACTGAACGTGCAGACACATGGGCATCGATTAAGGCCCCCATATTTTCCATTAACGGAAGAAACCCTGCACGCTGATGGAACTGCTGTCGCGCGGCAATCATGTCTTTATTGTCACCGGGTTGCTTGCTTTTCTTTTTTTGTACCGGCAATAAATTAACGTAACCGCTGCGGGATACATCAAAACTGTGACCTTTGTCACAACACCAAGGTCCATCCTCAGACAATGGCGATTTACACAGCGGACATAACCACATATTTAGGACTCTATAGGGATGAAAGCCGGCAATGTACCAAAAGACCAATAACAATCAAGTGTCATTTAACCAAGATGCGCTAATGGATGGGCCGACGTTGACCAAGGCGAGGTGAAAAAATGGGATATTACCTCATCAGGCACCTTATCGATGGCACTAAAACGCCATTTAGGGGATTTGTCTTTTTCGATAAGTAATGCCCGGATCCCTTCTTGTAGTTCTCCATAAACGCTGCTGCGACAGGCAAGATCCAGTTCCATTTGAAAACAAGCATGTAAAGGTAATTGTTTACCAATATGATATTGCTTAAAAAACACATTAGCAGTAAGGGGGGAGCCGGCAGCTAACGTCGATTGTGCCCGAACCATCCACTCACAGTCTCCAGCATCAATGGCGAGTATGCCATTGGCGACTTCGACTATTGAGTCGCCATTACAGGCTTTGTTGATAAGCGAACGCCAAGGTGCAACACGATTTTTTGCAGATGTAGGCACACCGCAGCAGTCATGTAAGCTTTGAGAAATTTGCACCGCCACATCCTTTGACCACCTTGCGTCCTGCCATTGTCTTAACAGTGGCGTAATGCTATCAGACGCACAAACAAAATCAGCCAATCCAAGAGACTGGGCCTCCCAACCGTTTAATTGCGCCGCGGTGAGGCCCAAGAACAACCCCACGTTATCAGGTAAACGGGGTAAAAAATAACTCCCTCCCACATCCGGGAAAAGCCCGATGGTGATTTCTGGCATTGCAATGCGTGTGGTTTCGGTTGTTACTCGATGGCTCCCGCCGGCAAAAATCCCCATCCCTCCGCCCATCACAATCCCCTGCCCCCAAACAACAACAGGCATAGGGTATGTATGTAACAGATAATCTAATTCGTATTCTACCGAGAAAAATTGCTCAATAAACTTCGGGGTTCCTGATACCTGATCTGACATGGCCTTATACATAGACACAATATCTCCGCCGGCACAAAACGCTTTGCCTCCCACACTATCGATTACCACAAAAAGCATCTCCTCCCGAGTCTGCCAACGTTTTAGGGTATCGCTCATGATCACGGCCATATCCAAATCTAAGGCATTAAGGGATGACGGGTTATTCAATGTTAACTGTCCAAACCGCTTGCCACACGCTGTCTCATGTTCACTAATGATGATTTTAGGGGTTGACTGACTTTCCATCCGTATTCCTCATAATGTAAAGGCGTTCTTTTTGCTACCGGTGTTATAACAGTGCCGTAGTAGACCTAAGTATACGTTTAGCGATAATGACCCGCATAATTTCGTTGCTGCCTTCTAGAATCTGGTGTACTCGTACATCTCGCACATGCCGCTCTAGAGAAAACTCCTTAATATAGCCATAGCCACCAAAAATTTGTAATGCATCATTGCAAACCCGAAATCCAACATCCGTTGCAAATCGTTTTGCCATCGCACAATAAGTGGTTTTATCAGCGTCATTATCATCTAATTTACTGGCAGCTAAACGCACCAATTGGCGTGCAGCAACCAATTCGGTGGCCATATCTGCTAATTTAAACTGTAACCCCTGAAATGACGCCAACGGCGTACCAAATTGCTCCCGTTCCTGCATGTATTTTTGCGCCATTTCAAGAGCAAATTGTGCCGTTCCAATTGAGCAGGTAGCAATGTTCACCCGTCCGCCATCTAAACCTTTCATGGCCAAAGTAAAGCCCTCTCCTTCGTCGCCAAGACGCCATGCTTTTTCTACCTTTACATCGTCAAAGGTTATCATGCGTGTGGGTTGGGCGTTCCAGCCCATTTTTTCTTCTAATTTTCCGTAGCTAATGCCATTTGCGTCGGCTGGAATAGCAAATGCGCTGATCCCTTTGGCACCTGCGCCGCCAGTACGGGCCATCACGACCAGCACGTCGGTACTACCCGCACCAGAGATAAAGACTTTACTGCCATTTAACCTATACCCATCGCCTTCAATTTGTGCTGTTGTTTTTAATGATGCAGCATCAGAACCCGCCCCTGGTTCGGTTAAACAATAAGACGCTAATTTTTGCCCGGTAACCAAATCTTGGCACCATCTATCTTTCACTTCAGTGCTGCCCCAGGTGGAAATCATCCAAGTGGCCATGTTGTGAATGGTGAGCATGGCGGTAGTGGTAGTACACCCCATCGCTAATTGTTCAAATATGAGCGATGCATCTAGTCGACTTAACCCTAACCCACCCGCCTCGACCGGAGAATATAAACCACAAAAGCCTAACTCGCCGGCTTGCCGAATAGCCTCAATAGGAAAGTAATGAGTTTTATCCCACTTTGCAGCATTAGGAGCGAATGCATGTAGTGCAAATTGTCGGGCCGTGTCTACATAAGCTGTCTGATCTTCATTCAATGAAAAATTCAATTTAGCCTCCGATAAATGTCTATTGAGCGAAATATACACACCAAACCTTCACGCCTTATCCGCCAATACGTTTACGTTAACGTAAACTATAAAGCAAGACGAGTCTAAATGTAAAATACTTGTTTATATCTGGATAAGACAATGGGAGTGACCTTACCTAGGTGACGAAAAGAAAAACCACTGTTATGCTATTATCAATACAAATAGTCATTTAAATGCTTATTTGCATTTTATTTATCGGTGTATTGCATGCCCTACCGTTTAGCAATTGTTGAAGATAACGCCACTGCCCGAAGTGCCCTTCGTAGTCATTTGTTGCCTGCCGGTGACTTTGAAATCAGCAGTTTTAGTAACGGAAACGAGCTAAAGGCTGCCCTGCGAAGACAGCATTTTGAAATCATTTTCATGGATTTTCATCTTGGTCAGGATAAAAATGGTGTTGAGTGGATAAAGTTGCTAAGACAGGGGCAGTATATTCGTCCTAGCACAGGTATTATTTTTATTACCGCAGATCGCCTTCCTCAAACCATTGGCAAAATTATCGATATTCAACCTGATCTTCTGATCATCAAACCCTACAATATTGCCACATTACGAAAGAACATCGCTCACTACTTACATTATCGCCAATTTGTGGGTGAAGTGCTCACGGTGTTAGACAACCAACAGCCAAGCGAAGCGTTAACGATGGTGGAGGCGTTATCCAAAAAAGCCATGCCATCGAAGATTAAAAGTGACGTATTAAAACTCCATGCCCGGTTATTATTTGATAATGGCAAGATTCGTCAAGCGCAGCAGCTTTATGATTCCGTATTGCAAAATGCCGCCGGCGTGCTGTGGGCACAATGGGGTAAAATCAAATGTGAATACTTAGCTGGAAATTGGTCCCACTGTAAAAACGAACTCACAGAATTGGTTAATAACAACCTAGCCAGAGACAAAGCTTTTGAATGGTTAGCATGCCTTTGCTTTGAACAAGAAGCCTGGTCCCAAGCGGAGTTTTATCTTGATCACATCAAAATCAGTGATTTATCGGTACCGGCAGCTCGCCTAAAATCGCTGACGTATCAAAAACAAAATAAAATTGTGGATGGGCTCGAGTTACTGCAAAAGAAGCGCGATTATAATCGCAGTGCTCGGGAACGATTTAATGAATTTACCTTCGAACTCGCTGAATTTTATTTGTCCATTGCAGAGCATCAACCTAAAGCCAATCGATGGGAAAGTTTAAATCAAGCCAAACGACTCGTCGGTATTGCCGGTAGAGGGCAAGCAGATCAACAACTGCTGCAAAAGAAAGATTATTTATTAAGTTACGCGTCGGTGCTTGAAGGAGACAGCGACAGAGCTGAACATTATTTAGCTCAGGATCACATGGAAATGCTTCTTCGCACCGACCCTGCCACTTTGATCATAGCAGCAAAAACATTTAACGGTATGGGCCGAAAATCAAAGGCAAAAGAACTACTCGCCATGGCCCATGAACGTAATCAAAACGACATGGACTTGTCTGCCCAAACTATGAATGAAAATCGCTTAACCGTGGCAGAGAAAACCATGGGAGTGGCAGAGGACCGAGCCATTGACCTGAATGAAACCGGCACCAAATTGTTTGTGACAGGGCAATATGTGCAAGCCATGTATTACTTTTATCAAGCATACCGACTGATGTTCACCACCTCAGCTTTTGGCCTAAATTTATTGCAATGTATGCTTGAGTCTCGCCACCCGAGTTACCGCACGTTTACCGTCGCTACATTAATTAAAAAAATACAGTCCTGTGACCTTAGCGCAAGAAATCAAGCCCGCTTAGATCATCTCATTGCATTAGCAGAGAAAGACACAGATTACTTTTTATCTGTTACACCAATAAACCGTGCTTTCTTCCAAAAAGTAACCGCAAGCGGTAATCAAATTTGAGGCATCACGACAAGCGCGTTAACAGACTCGACGTATCCCAGCGCCCGCCGCCAGATTTTTGTACATCAGCATAATACTGATCCACCAACGCAGTTAAGGCCAACGTAGAGCCATTTCTGCGCCCTTCATCCAACGCAATCGCTAAATCTTTGCGCATCCAATCCACCGCAAAGCCAAAGTCGTATTCGCCGTTGATCATCGTGGTGGCGCGATTTTCCATTTGCCATGATTGTGCCGCGCCTTTGGAAATAACATCAATAACAGCGTTACAGTCAAGGCCGGCTTGCTCACCAAAATGCAAAGCTTCCGCCAAGCCTTGGACAATACCGGCAATACAAATTTGATTCATCATTTTTGCTAATTGGCCACTTCCTGTGGGCCCTAATCGTTGACTATGTCGGGCATAGGCATCCATCACCGGTTTGATGGCGTCAAACACGGCAGCCTCTCCGCCTACCATAATAGTCAATTGCCCATTAACAGCCCCCGCTTCACCACCAGAGACAGGGGCATCAAGAAAGTCTATCTTTTGTTGCGTCGCCTCTTGTTGTAGTTGTCTCGCTACGGTGGCCGACGCGGTGGTGTGATCCACTAGCACCGCACCGGGCTTCATGGCAGGTAATGCTTTTTTCGCCACATCTAACACGTCATTATCGTTTCCAACACACATGAATACCACGTCTGCAGTCTTTACCGCAGATTCGATGGTTGATGCGTGTTGTCCTTGATACGTGTTATGCCATCGCAAGGCTTTTTCATGACTGCGATTATAAACCGTAACACTGTACCCTGCTTTTTGCAGATGGCCTGCCATGGGAAAGCCCATAACGCCGAGTCCAAGAAACGCCACATTCGTTGGTTTCATCTTCTTCCTTTCAAATCACATTAAAGACATCAAATATCTGCTATCTTATCAAAGTATCTCTTTTAATTGGTCTATTTATCGACGTCAAAAAGGAATTACCATGGCTATTAAAATCGGTGTGTTTAGTAGTAATCCCTATGATGAAAGCTCGATAGGCGAGCAAGCAAATGAAGAGGTTGAGCTAAGTTATTTTTCTGCTCACCTCAACCTGCAAACAGTGCCTGTTTGTCAGGGGTTAGATGCGGTATGTGCCTTTGTGAATGACGATATCAGCGAAGACGTCATTGCCAAGCTTGCCGCACAAGGCGTGTCCCATATAGCCATGCGTTGTGCAGGTTACAATAACGTAGATATCGAGGCGGCTAAAAAACACAATATCGCGATTTCCCATGTTCCCTCATACGGGCCTGAAGCGGTTGCCGAGCATGCCGTTGCCCTGATGCTCACGTTAAATCGTCGTATGCATAAAGCTTACAATCGGGTGCGTGATGGCAATTTTAATCTGGATGGATTATTAGGCTTTAATATGGCGGGTAAAACCGTGGGCATAGTGGGAACAGGACAAATTGGCCAAGCCACAGCAAAAATTTTACTGGGTTTTGGCTGTCACGTGTTATGTGTAGATCCCTACCCTAATCAAGAACTCATAGATGCGGGCGTAAAATACGTAGATATGGCGGCTTTGTTAAGCCAATCTCATATCATCTCGTTACATTGTCCACTAAATAATGATAGCTATCACCTCATCGACGCTGACGCCATCGCGCAGATGCAAAAAGGGGTAATGCTAATCAACACCTCTCGCGGCGGACTAGTGGATACCCAAGCACTGATTACCGGGCTTAAAACCCACAAAATTGGCTACCTTGGTTTAGATGTGTATGAGATGGAATCTGAACTGTTTTTTAAGGATCATTCTTTTGAAATTATTCAAGATGATGTGTTTGAGCGATTATCGTCTTTTCACAATGTCCTGATTACCGGTCATCAAGGTTTTTTTACAAAAGAAGCCCTCGCCCAAATTGCGACGACCACGCTGTTAAATATTAAACAATGGCATGATGGCACGGCCAGCCAAAGTACGTTTTTAGTCTTACCTAACCCGTAATAGGACAGGCAATTACCATGGGACTAACCCGGTTTCTTTAACAATAAGTAGAAGTACTTGCCCAGCCAGTAATAAGGCGCTTGGAACATATAACGTCGTTCTAGTTCGACCAGTTGCTTAAACTGCTGATCATCGAACGACTTATCTTTCATGTAATCATGAAAGCACCGTATGCCCGCCATTTTCTCAACGACAAACCCTGCCCCTTGGGCATGCTCAATAACCGCCTTGGGTTTGAGTGGATTAGTTGGATTTAGTCGTACTTGATTTTTAACCTTCATCCCCTTGGCGATATAATCAAAATTGCCATAAAGCGCGTTAGAAAATAGGGCTGCATCCTTGTTAAAGAAACTTAAACTTAAGTAACTACCCGGTTGCATCTGGTCATAGAATAATGAAATTGCCTCTAAGGGGGCGGCCAACCACTCCAGTACTGCATGGCAAATTAATAAATCAAAAGAAGACAAGGTCGTTAATGCCTGTATTTCACCCGGTGTAATGGTGACGTTAGGTACATTTTGAAGGTACTCACGGGCAATGGTGAGAATATCTTCGGACGCATCAAATAAAGTAACATGGTGACCTTCTTCAGCCATGGCTTTGGTCATGATCCCACTGCCCCCTCCTACATCCGCAATGTTCAAGGGCGATGCAGTGGCGACCGTTTCTTTGAGGGCTTCAAGTAACAGTAGATGTCGAAGTTTGCCTTTTGTGGTGCCATAAATATTTTTAACAAACTTATCGGCAATGCCATCAAAAATCTGGTCGGTTTCTTTCATTTTAGGCTGGGTTATCAATATCAATAAATTGAACGGTTACAGGCAATTTCGACCCCACCCATTCGCCCACTGCTTTAACCCCATATCGCTCTGTGGCATGGTGCCCTGCAGCATAAAAATGGATGTTCATTTCTCTGGCAATATGAATGGTCTGTTCTGAGACCTCACCGGTTATAAAGGCATCAACGCCCGCTTGCGCCGCTTGTTCGATATAGCCTTGGCCACCGCCGGTGCACCACGCCACCGTTTTAACAATGGCGTTTTTATCACCTTCGTGCAACACGGCGCGCCCCAGCTGCGTTGCAATATGGGCGTGTAATTCTCCTGCCCTTACCGGTTTAGCGGTGTCAGCGCTATAGACAATGCCATTGGGTTTAAGAGAAGGTAGCGGCGCGAGATTTTTAAAGCCAAGTAACTCCCCCAATTGCACGTTATTGCCTTGTTTAGGGTGAACATCAATAGGAAGATGATAAGCAATTAAGTTAATATTGTTGCCCAATAGCTGCCGAATACGCTGGGCTTTTATCCCTACTAAAGCGGGGTTTTCCCCTTTCCAAAAATACCCATGATGGACCAATAGAGCGTCAGCGTTTTCACTTATTGCACGATCAATAAGGGCTTGGGACGCTGTCACCCCAGTGACAAGGTGTTTAATGGTGTCTGTACCTTCTACTTGAAGACCATTGGGGCAATAATCGTTAAGTTGATGGGGTTGAAGCAGTTCATCAAGACATGCCATCAACTGCTGGCGAGTAACAGCCATTATTTCTCCTTTAGACGGTTTTACTTACAATGCATCGGGGGGTTATTTTGGTCCGGCTATACCGTAAGACACAAAGGGCACCATATGCATGATCACCGCTTTTATATCCACTTGTTCATCAAAATCGGCTTGGGCGATTTCGGTGAGAGCCTCACTTGAGGCCATGGAAAACACAAAGCTACCTAAAGCAAAGTGCATACGCCAAAACAATTCATCTTCATTCACGTCAGGTAAACAGCGACGGATAGTGGCAATGAGGTTGGCCACAGTGGCACCGTAGCTTGTCATAATAAATCGGCGCAAATGCCCTTGGGTTTCGGTATACCCCCGCCCAAGAAGCTGAACAAATAATTCGGTGCCATTTGGGCGCACCTGACTGAGGGTCATCATGGGCGAGACTAAAGACAGAAATAGCGATTCTATGCCCTTGGCCCCTTTTTCGACCTCAAATTGGTGTAAAACCTCATCGAATTGAGGCATTAAAATATCAAAATAACGCTTCAACACCTGTTGGATGAGATTTTTCTTGCTGCCAAAATGGTAATTGACTGACGCTAAATTCACATCAGCATAGGTGGTTATTGTGCGCATAGATGTATGCGCATACCCTTGCTGTGCAAATAAGGTTTCAGCCGCATTAAGAATGCTAGTTTTTGTTTCTTTTGCCATACGGTTACAGGGCTTAGAACCAATGCCGAGCTTTGGAAAACAAACGCATCACAGACTTTTCAGCCACTGACGCCATAGATAGCCCCAGTTTTTCAGCCACATTTTTCTTAACGGTATATTTAACTGCAAATATTTCCCGTTCTGGATGATTGGACATAATGTAATCATCCGACGTCATGATATCGTCTACCAAACCTAGAGACAGTGCTTCGTTACCTAACCAGACTTCACCGGTGGCCACTTTTTCAATATCCAAAGACTGACGCTGAGACTGTACCCAATCTTTAAATTGCACATGGATATTTTCTAAATCTTTCTTAAACTTTTCGCGCCCTTCATCGGTATTTTCGCCAAACACGGTTAAGGTTCTTTTGTAATCCCCCGCCGTGTGTTGTTCAAATTCTACATCATGCTTTTTCAATAACTTATTCACGTTAGGTATTTGTGCTAACACACCAATCGAGCCGATGTAAGCAAACCGGGCTGAGAGTAATTTATCGGCAACACAGGCCATCATATAGCCCCCACTAGCGGCGACCTTATCTACCGCAATGGTTAATGAAATGCCCTTTTCTTTTATTCTTTGTAATTGAGAGGCCGCTAATCCGTATCCGTGTACCACACCGCCACCGCTTTCTAATCGAACAAGGACTTCATCATCGGCTTTTGCTACACACAACACCGCGGTGATTTCTTCCCGCAACCGTTCGACTTCGTGCGCATCCATAGAACCTTCAAAATCAAGCACGAATAAACGGGACGCTTCTTCTTTTTGCTTGCTTTGCGCTTTTTGTTTTTTCTCTTCTTTTTTCTGTTCTTTGGCCAGCTTCTTCATTGCCGTTTTATCTAACAGCACCGAGCGAGCATACTGGGTAACATCATTGAGTTGTGATGTGAGCGACGTCATTTCCAGGTGTCCCTTGCCAGGTCGTTGTCGACTAGCGCTGCCAATTATGGCCACAAGCACAATAACGAATGCGATCACAAGCGTGACGGCTTTAGCAAGAAACAATCCGTATTCGTACAAAAACTCCAAACTACTCTCCTGTTTACTAACAAGGTTAAAACGAATCAGCGATGTGAATCGAAAAACATAAGGTGTCAAAATAGCGCTATAGTTTACCAGTGTTTTTTATAGCTTACGACAGACTTATTTATTCAGGGTTACCGACATAAAAAAGGCCGACTTAATGCCGGCCTTTTTTCACAGCGAGCGTTAGTTTTCCACAACGCTAGTATTTGTCACCGGTAAAACGGCAGCGTCAGTCGCGAAATATGTCGCCACCTCGGTTTGCATTTCAACCGTCGTTGCCGCACTTGCTGTAGGGCTAAGGCTCGACGCATGGGCGCCCTCGGTAAACCTTACCCAGCCACTCACATCCGTGCCTGTCTGCGTAGTACTTACCGTATCAAGACCAATTAAATTGGCCAGCGGCGCCTGGCCAGATAAGGGGATCGCCGTTGTTACAGGGATCACCTGATCTGATAAGTTAGTCTCACCGCCATCGCCTACCACCGTCATCATATGAACCGGGGTATTGTCACCTAAGGACTGTGCATAGTTGGTAGGATCCGCGGCATCGAGTACCGTTTGAGCGGCAAAGGCGAATTCGTTGAATACACTTTCCACCGACGCTAACTGGGTTTCAGTCAGGTTATTTAAAAAGAGGGTAACCGCCTCGACTAATTGGGATTGAGACACCTCTGTGGTGTCGTATAGTTGCACCAGTAAACTTTGAAAATCTTCGGACGCTTGGGATAACAATAAGCCTTTTATAAGGGGCCCAAAGGAGGGCGATTCAATTAAAAATTGCGCTAAGCCGCCTCCCGGTGACTCTAATGAAGCGGCTTGCACGGTGTAAAGCCCATTTAATGCCGCAAGGTCGCCATCCATGGAGTCGTTAGTTAACGACGCAAATTCACTGCCGGCAATAGCACCTAACGATACCCCCATAAAATACACCTTCGACATATCAAAAGTGGCCACTTGTTGAGCGGTTTGATCATCAATGGCATTTAGACCAAGACGCAAGCCAAGTAAATCAGCCACACTTTGACGTACATTGTCTCTTGCCGTAGGCAACGAACTTAAATTCATAAAATGGGTAGCGCTGATATTGGTGGCATTGATGTCATCACTGCCGTCACCATCCACATCATAGCCCCGCTCACCATGTAACGGCTGATCTATGGCTATCGTAGCTATGCCCGCAACAGATAAAGCGCCACTAATGGCAAGCATATCTTCTTTTTGACTGGTGATCCCATGCATTAAGATAGCCACAGGCCAGCCAGTCGCCGGTTCGCTAAGGCTATAACCAAGGGCTGCCGCCGTTTCAATATCCGGCACCGTAACCTGTACGTTTAAGGAATTTTGTACACGACTTTCTGGTAGCGGATTAAACTTCGTTATATTCCGCGCGCTATCGATCATTTCGCCATTAACCCGAAGATCAGCCAAACCGATTTGGTCACACAAGGTATAATTGGGCCCAGGTACCGCGCTGCCTAGAACGTCATCTGATAAGCTTGCCAGTATGATGCCGCTGTCACATGAGGCTTGCCAAAAAGTGGTTAAAGGTGCAGTTGGATCTTCTGTCGAAGGTTCACTGAGATAATACGGTAAGGTGATCCCTCCATCGTAACGGGCTGCCACACACAGTGCACCGGTTTCGGCCAAAATTTCTGATGAAATTGCCACAGCAAAATCGTTTAATGCCCCCCAACTTTCAGCTAGTGCCCCAGAATAAGTGGCCACTAAACCTGAACAGGACTTAAGGCTATCAAACCCGCCCCCAGCGAGGGTCGCTTCGATAGTGGGAATATAACCACTTAATGCATCAGGTAAACTGTCGATACCAAGAGAAACGGCACCCGTTAAGGTGTCGTCATCAATCAGTGAGAGTTTTTCAAGGGCTGTGGGATCCTCAGTGGAATCGAAAATAGAGACCACTGGCAGCGACTCTGCTGCGCTTGGATCACCGGCTGCAGCTCGGGCAGCATATTCTGCCACCATGACCGACTTGATGGTTTTCAGTGCAATATCGGTACTTTGCGTAGTAAACGCAGACACGTAAGAAATATCTTCTCTTGCGTACCCAGCGTCAATAATTGGATCAACTAGAGTGTTAACCAATGTTTGTAATAATAATTGATCATCAGTACTTAATGGCAAGGTATTGATATCTTGGCGCACGAGTTCCCAAGAAGTTGAGCCCTTCACCGCTTTACCGGAAGAATCTTTCAAATCGGTGGTGACCACCAACATATAACCCTGAGCAGCCTTAAGTGGCTTCAATGGCACCACTGAAATTGTGTCATCATCCACTAAGGACAGCACAAAGTCTTCACCATATTGCAGCGCACCATTCAGTTTACATCCAGATGAAGGCAATGAGGCGGTAGCGCAATCAGGATCGCTTTGATCAAGGCCTAGGGTTGCTTCATACAGGTGCACGCCGGCAGACAACGTTGACGCATCGAGTGCTACGCCATCAGGGGTTTCTACATCAATGACGAACGGTTGTTGCGTGGACCAACCATCCACCACATTCATCGCATTGATGGGATCACTAAAATCGTTTGCGTCCTCAACGGGGATATTCAATGTATAGTCGAAAAAGCCATCGTCCCCCGGCAACATCAGGATATCGTTAGGAATGTTGAGGTTGCCATTGCTAGGATCGAAAACAATTCTAGAAAAAGCTGTTTCCACTGGCGTGTCAGCAATAATATCTTCCAGTGTGTCGTTCGAGCCACCGCAACCCGCTAAACCCAGTGCCAGGGCAACACTGGTACTAATCATGAGTTTTCTCATTAAACCCCCTAAATTAACTTTATCGTTATTGTCTGTATTCACACGGATTTACGCACTTATGCTTGTCAGCATGACAGTTATGAGCATGGATGCAAACTCGTATGACCAGTTGTATATAGCTCAATATTATGGGGTTTGCGATTATTTTGCAAAGTTTTGTTAACAAATCGTACATTTATTTGTTACGAGATGCTTTTCTATCGCCACTCGACAAAGGGCATGGTAGTCATTAATAATAGCCAGATTTTTGTTATTATGATTTTTTTTCGGTTAGTAAAAGGTTTTTGTTTGTATGCACAATAGTTACCAAGCGCCTGCAGCGCTTTTGAACAACAAGACCATTCTCATTACCGGCGCCGGTGATGGTATTGGAGCAGAGGCCGCCAAAACCTATGCGCGTCATGGCGCTACCTGTATATTGCTGGGAAGAACGGTATCTAAGCTCGAAGCCGTGTATGACAGTATAGTTAGTGAAGGGAGCCGTGAGCCTGCGATTATTCCGTTAGATTTAAAAGGCGCAACTAAAAAACATTATCAAGACATGACACAAACGATCATCGACCAGTTTGGCCAACTTGATGGGGTTCTTCACAATGCCTCTCAATTGGGTCACTTAAGTGTTTTTGCTGATATTCCAGAAGATGAATGGCTAACGGTTATGCAGGTTAACGTCAATGCTACCGCATTAATGACCCAAGCATTAATGCCGGCGTTATTAAAAGCTGAACACCCCTCTGTGATATTTACCAGTTCTAGTGTTGGCCGTAAAGGACGCGCATTTTGGGGGACCTATGCAGTATCTAAATTTGCCACTGAAGGTATGATGCAGGTGTTAGCCTGTGAATATGAAAATCAATCGATTCGCTTTAATTGCATTAATCCTGGGGCAACCCGCACGGCCATGCGCGCAAGTGCCTTCCCCGCAGAAGATCCACAAACACTAAAAACCCCACAACAAATTATGCCCGCCTATTTATATTTGATGGGCAAAGATAGCGCCACCGTTAACGGGCAAACCTTAGATTGTCAGCCTAAATAAATATTTCTTGTATAAAAAAAGCCGCGTTCTAAAGCGGCTTTTTTATATGCTTGATAGGCAATGGCTTAGTCGCCTATTTTGGCCCATGTGTCCCGCAGACCCACGGTGCGATTAAACACTTTGCATTCGCTAGAGGCCGTTTTATCAAGGCAGAAATACCCGGTGCGCTCAAACTGCCATCCGCCAGCAGAAGGATTTACGTTCAGTCCGGCTTCTACCACACCTTTTTTAACCACAAGAGAATCTGGATTAATTACATCGGTAAAATTCTCTTCCGCCCCAGGGTTAGGTACATTGAAGAGCCGATCATAAAGACGAAACTCTGCATCTTCACCTGACATAGCATCAACCCAATGGATCACACCTTTTACTTTGCGACCATCTGCCGGATCTTTACCCAGTGTGTCTGGATCATATTGGCAATATACGACGGTTACATTGCCTTCTTCGTCTTTATCAACCCGTACGGCTTTGACAACGTAAGCATTACGTAATCTTACTTCTTTATCTAGCACTAAGCGCTTGAATTTTTTATTTGCAGACTCTCTAAAATCGTCGGCTTCAATCCATACTTCACGGCTAAAGGTAATCTGACGCTTGCCCATTGATTCATCATTAGGATGATTAGGGGCGTTAAGGGTTTCTACCTGACCTTCAGGATAATTTTCAATAACAACTTTAATGGGGTTAAGTACAGCCATCGCCCGGGGCGCGGCTACATTTAAGTCATCGCGGATACAGGCTTCAAGCATGCCCATTTCCACCATGTTATCCATTTTTGTTACCCCTATACGTTTACAGAATTCGCGTACTGAAGCTGGGGTATAACCCCGACGGCGCAATCCTGCCACGGTGGGCATACGGGGATCATCCCACCCATCTACATGGTTTTCTTCCACGAGCTGAATGAGTCGACGTTTACTTAACACAGTGTACTCAAGATTAAGCCGTGAAAATTCATATTGTCTGGGAGTACAGTCGATACTGATATTGTCAATCACCCAGTCATACAAACGTCGGTTATCTTGGAATTCCAGCGTACATAAAGAGTGAGTAATTCCCTCAATGGCATCAGAAATACAATGAGTGAAATCATACATGGGATAAACACACCATTTATCACCGGTTTGATGGTGATGAGCAAATTTCACACGATAGATAACTGGGTCTCGCAAACACATAAAGGGCGAAGCCATATCGATTTTTGCACGCAAACTACACTGACCTTCGGCGTATTCCCCAGCGGTCATTTTTTCGAATTCACGTCGATTGGTATCGGCATCTGTATCCCGATAAGGACTATTCTTACCAGGTTGAGTAAGCGTGCCCCGCATTTCTCTCATTTCGTCCTGACTGGAGAAATCCACATAAGCTAACCCTTTGTCGATAAGTTCGAGGGCATAACCATGTAATTTTTCAAAGTAATCTGAAGAATATCGTGCATCACCGTCCCATTGAAAACCGAGCCAGTTCACATCTTCTTTGATTGCATTGACATACGCGATGTCTTCTTTTACCGGATTGGTATCGTCAAAGCGCAGATTACAGGTGCCCTGATAATCGGCGGCGACACCGAAATTCAAACAAATTGATTTTGCATGGCCGATGTGTAGAAAACCGTTTGGTTCGGGAGGAAAGCGTGTCTTGATTGTATCGTGCACACCTGCTGCCAAATCTTTTTCAATAATTTGCCGAATAAAATTGGTCGGATGGTTGTCCGTCTCCGCCATTCGCCCTTACCCCTTATCTTATGTTGTTTGCAATGGAAGGATTCGATTATACCCTGTCGTCGGTGTGCTCACTACGATTAATTACCCCCCCAGTTACTAGCCGCTCAATTTTACCGCATCCAGTGGATTAACCGCGATATGGGCGCACCAAAATAGAAGGTAGTTCTCCGCCGATTTTAAAAGCCCGTAAGGCTCCCTTTCCTATCGCACCACGGTAAAGCATCACGTGTAAAAAATACTGACACATATAAAAAGTCAATAATGGGGGGAAATCACAGGAAAAAGGAGCAAACATGCAATAAAGTCATGTTTGCTACCGACGCGCTAATTTAGGCCGCCCGAGTTTTTTGCTGCTTGACAGTAAGGGGAGAAGGTTTGGGTTTGTGAATGGTACCAAAACTTGGAATACCTTCGAGTTCTTTGGTGATTTTATGATAAAAGCGATGTAGAGACGGGGAAATTTGCTGTAAAAATTCTTCGGGTGATAAGCGATATGCAGCCCGTTCGCCATGATACTCAATAACATGACTTATTTGGTTAAACTCTATCCCTAACATACGCAAGCTTCTGGCGAGTTTAGGTTCCATCATCACGTACACGTTTTCCACATCCCGCAGCACACATATAGTCGCGGCAAAGAAATACAGCGCGAGGGTTAGGTAGGGGTAATTTCGGTTATTGTTTGCCTTTCTAATATTCTTACCGAGGGACTTTCCGGTAACCGGTGATAACTTCATATCGGATTGCCGCCGACGGAATCGCTTAGGGATAGCTAGACGGGAAATTTCACACACAGAATGTCGTGCAAACCTTGTGGGGCTGTTCTCATCCATACGAATGGCATCAGGACAGTTCTGCTCTACAGGTAAGAGTTGACCACTGTGTTGAGGCATAACGACACGTATTGTACCGGCACAATCCCCCGTGGCTTTATGTTTGATATAGCAACTAATGGCGTACTCATCAAACTCATCATATTCCATCTTCGTCTGACGAACTTCTTCAAATCCCATCTCTTCACAATAAACTTGATGGCGTGTCTTGAAACACGTGATTTGATCTTTCTCTTCGGTAGCAACAACAAGAGTAAAGTGTTCGAAAAAGTGACTGGCTGCTTCATCGATGGCTTTGTTCATTTTACGCCTGATAAGAGGCTTCACCATCTGTTTGACACCCGGTACTTGATGCACTTTTCTAAAAGCGTTTAACAAGCGACGTTTCACTCTGACTCCCAACGATTTTTAAGCGATATTTTTATTTTAATTACTGAGTCTTCCTGGCTGCCACCCTAAAAACGGGCGAAAATTGTGCAATACACACCGCCACGCTGCGACAAAAATTAAGTCTAGGGAACAAAATTACTTCAAAACTCAAAACGAAACTACACGCTTACAATGAATAGATTGTGCGAATCTTATGTAGATTTTCACTTTTGTAGGTAATTGGTATCAATTTTTAGACCACTTTCACAAATAAAAGGAAAATTTTATTATTTTAGGGAATGAAACCTCACGTTAACATTTGCAGCCCCGAGAGGCCTAGTTAATAGCTAGTAACGTAAAGATTGCACGATTTCTATTCAACGCATTGTTTTTGAAGAGTTTTTATAGACTAAAGATTAATACTCTTTAGTCTAGATGATGATATGGAGATAAAGTAGAAAGTTGAAAATTTATTTGCAATAAAGTGAGATAAAAATCAATCTCAATGCACGTAAGTTTTTTGGATCATAAGATCGTAAAAAATACTGACAGTTTTATAATCTTATACCCATCAGATCGTTGCCAATAAGTTACAAACCCCAGCCCGTTTAGTGTAAGACACGCTAATCATGGGGTTTGTGTAGAACCCGTGTTCGGTTGTTTTTATCCCTAGATGCCCGAATTTTCTCGTCGCTGGCTTCAAAGTCACTTTTTGCTAACCGGTCATATAAAACCACATTAACCGTTGCAGCTAAGTTCATACACCCTTTAGTGGGGATATAGACCACATCATCTGCCCACGCCAACACATCATCGCTTACTGATCCATCTTCAGGACCAAAAATGTAGAAAGCGTTATCTGGATGCTGATAATGTGGCAGAGGTTGGGCACCTTCTACGAGTTCCACGATTACCGCTTTTGCTCCCTTAGGCTTTACCTGTTGCAAATCAGGAACACCCACATTGGGGATCACCTTGTGCATGCCTTGGGTGTCTGCATTGAACGCTTTTGCATAACCATAACGTTGGCCTGTGTAAAATACGCTGCTTGCTTGATAACAACCCGCAGCCCGAAGAACAGACGCGACGTTTGTAGGGTTTTTAGGATTTAGCAGCCCAATACTAAAAGGGTGATTTGACGCCATTTATACTAACCTCGATAAAAAATAGCGAAAGTATCGCAAAAGCCTTTAATTGATACCAATATAATTCGTTTTTAGGCGACATTAGCAAGTAACGCGCGTCTAGCCATCCGGCGCCCTTGGGCATAACCTTTTAACAACTTTGCCTTATTCATTGTCAAACGTTTTACACAAAAGCTGCGACTCGGTGCAATCACAGTGACGTCACAATCCTCTGGTGGGTTTGCAATAAAATCAAGCGCCCCATTGTAGGATTCATAACGATTGATCATGGTATCTAATAATGCAGGTTGATGGCCGTACAGCCTTTCTAGTAACCAGATTGACTTCATTGGGGGTTTAATAAAACCACGAGGTTGGGACAAAATAACGGTTATTCGGCGCGCCCCTAACTGATACGCTTTTTTCACCGGTATGGCATCAGCTACACCACCATCGACGTAACGCTGATTATTTATGATGGGTTGGTCTCTGTAAGCAGTAGGTATAGCGCAGGAGGCCACCATTAACCCATCGATATTATCCGTATTAGCGACATGGTATTCACACTGGCCAGTATCGGCATTCGTGATCCCCACATATAAAGGAAAGGCACTTTTTGCATTAGGCACAGGTAAAGACAGATTCTTTTTCGCATGATGCCATAACCAATGTACATCAGTCATGTGGCCCCCCTGAACAAAGCGTAAAGGGCTATAGAATTCACGGCGGGTTGCAAACTCAGTAATAATGGTTCTGCTTAAGCCATGGGCACGGGTAACGTAGGTAGATAGATTCGTCGCACCGGCAGAAACACCAATACCAAAATCGAAAGGGAAATAATTGGCCTCCATAAATTTATCCAACACCCCTGCTGCAAAAATGCCCCTCATTGCACCACCTTCAACCACCAACGCTGATTTCATCACGGCCTCCATTACCTAATTGATTAGGTTCACCACCAACTTTTCGTTTTCGCGTTACGCCCGCCTAGATACTAAAAATAGCTTAATAAACAAGGAATAGATGTTAGAAAAAACCTATCAAGGTAATCAAAAAAACCATTCACTACCCTATCGGCTCTTCTTGTTACGTTATTGGCAAGAAAAAATTATGCCAACACTATGTAAGCAAAGCCTATGGCTAACTTTGAAAGCGCCAAGCACAAAAAAACCCGCTAAAATGCGGGTTTTTTTATCAAACACACTGTGCTTACCAACCTGTGGCTTCACGCAATGCTTTGCCAATATCGGCTAATGAACGTACAGTTTTAACACCTGCAGCTTCTAAGGCAGCAAATTTGTCATCAGCAGTACCTTTACCGCCAGCGATAATCGCACCGGCATGACCCATACGCTTACCTGGAGGTGCAGTTACACCGGCAATGTAAGATACGACAGGCTTGGTCACGTTTTCTTTGATGAATGCAGCCGCTTCTTCTTCTGCAGTACCACCAATTTCACCAATCATCACGATGGCTTCTGTTTGGGGATCATCTTGGAACATGGTCAAAATATCGATGAAGTTTGAACCTGGGATAGGATCACCACCAATACCAACACAAGTAGACTGTCCAAAGCCTTCATCAGTAGTTTGCTTAACCGCTTCATAGGTCAATGTACCAGAGCGAGAAACAATACCCACTTTACCTGGCTTATGGATATGACCAGGCATGATACCAATCTTACACTCGCCCGGAGTGATAACACCTGGGCAGTTAGGACCGATCATACGTACGCCTTTCGCATTTACGTATTCTTTTACGTAAAGCATATCAAGAGTAGGAATACCTTCTGTGATACAAACAATCAACTCGATGCCGGCATCAGCGGCTTCAACGATTGAATCTTTACAGAAAGGTGCTGGTACATAAATAACAGACGCTGTCGCGCCAGTAGCTTCCACCGCTTCACGAACGGTGTTAAAAACCGGCAGACCTAAGTGCTCGGTGCCGCCTTTGCCTGGCGTAACACCGCCAACCATTTGCGTACCATAAGCAATAGCCTGTTCAGAGTGAAATGTACCCTGTCCGCCAGTAAAACCCTGGCAAATTACTTTTGTATCTTTGTTAATTAAAACAGACATTATTTGCCCTCCGCTGCAGCAACAACTTTTTGTGCGGCATCCGTTAGCGATTCAGCAGCAATGATATCAAGACCAGAGTTCGCTAAAACATCACGGCCAAGTTCAGCATTGGTACCTTCTAGACGCACAACAACCGGCACTTCTACGCCGACTTCTTTTACTGCGCCAATAATACCTTCAGCAATCATGTCACAACGGACGATACCACCGAAGATATTAACTAAAACAGCTTTTACATTGCTGTCAGACAAAATGATTTTAAAGGCTTCTGCAACACGTTCTTTCGTTGCGCCGCCACCAACATCAAGGAAGTTAGCTGGCTTTCCGCCGTGCAAGTTAACAATATCCATTGTTCCCATTGCAAGACCAGCACCATTAACCATGCAACCAACGTTGCCGTCTAGGGCTACGTAGTTAAGTTCGTATTGGGCTGCGTGAGCTTCACGGGCATCTTCCTGAGAAGGATCGTGCATTTCTTTTACTTTTTTCTGACGGTATAACGCGTTTCCGTCAACACCCAATTTGGCATCAAGACAATGTAAATCACCGTCTGCTTTGATTACCAGTGGGTTAATTTCAATCAATGCAAGGTCTAGGTCTTCAAACATCTTGGCTAGGCCAAGGAAGATCTTAGTGAACTGCTTAACCTGAACCCCTTCTAGACCTAGTTTAAAGGCCATTTCACGGGCTTGATAAGGCTGAGGGCCAACGATAGGATCGATTTCAGCTTTAAGGATTTTTTCTGGCGTTTCTTCAGCAACGGTTTCAATTTCAACACCGCCTTCTGTGGAAGCCATGAAAACAACGCGGCGTGTACCACGGTCTACAACAGCACCTAAATACAGTTCGTTGGCAATGTCTGTGCAAGTTTCTACAAGCACTTTACTAACTGGCTGACCTTTTTCATCCGTTTGGAATGTCACCAAGTTTTTGCCAAGCCACTTTTCTGCAAAAGCGCGAATGTCTTCTTTATCTTTGACAAGTTTAACGCCGCCCGCTTTACCGCGACCGCCAGCATGGACCTGACATTTAACAACCCATTCGTCACCGCCGATACGGTCGGCCGCTTCAACAGCCCCTTCTGGTGTATCTGATGCGTATCCTTCAGAAACAGGTAAGCCATATTCTTTGAATAGCTGCTTACCTTGGTATTCATGCAAATTCATGGTGTTTCTATCCGATTTTTAGTAAGACAAAAGCCGCTTCCACGACTTGATTAATTAAGCCGGTAATATATCGCTATTACCGGCTTGATGTCAGATAAGTCAGTCTATTGGCTAACCTATCTGCACTGATTATTGGGAAGAATTAAACGTCTAATAATAAACGTGTGGGATCTTCCAGCATTTCCTTCACTGTAACCAAGAAGCCAACTGACTCTTTACCATCCACAATGCGGTGGTCATAAGACAGGGCCAGGTACATCATAGGAAGTATTTCCACTTTACCATTAACTGCCATTGGGCGATCTTGGATTTTATGCATACCAAGAATAGCACTTTGTGGCGGATTAATAATTGGCGTAGACATCAAAGAACCAAATACACCACCATTTGTGATAGTGAAGTTACCACCCTGCAGTTCCGCCATGGATAATTTACCATCACGGCCTTTAAGTGCCAGTTCTTTTATGCCTTTCTCTACCCCGGCCATACCCAAGTTGTCGGTATCCTTAAGTACAGGTGTTACCAGACCACGTGGTGTAGACACAGCGATAGAGATATCAAAGTAATTATGATAGCAAATATCGTCACCATCAATAGAAGCATTTACTTCAGGGAAACGTTTTAATGCTTCGGTCACCGCTTTAACATAGAAAGACATGAAGCCTAAGCGAATACCGTGACGCTTTTCGAAGCTTTCTTGATACTGCTTACGCAATTCCATGATAGGTTTCATGTTAACTTCGTTAAACGTGGTCAACATGGCGGTGGAGTTTTTCGCTTCTAATAACCGGTTCGCAATGGTTTTACGAAGACGGGTCATAGGAACACGTTTCTCTGTGCGCTCACCGGCAGGTAAGCTAGCAGCAGCAGGTGTTGCTGCCGCTTTTGGCGTTGCTTGACTGCTGCCGCTCTTAAGGTATTGCTCAACGTCTTCTTTGGTGATGCGACCGTTTTTACCTGTGCCTTTCACCTTCGCCGCATCTACCCCTTTCTCCGCTAACAAGCGACGAACAGATGGACTAAGCGCATCGCTGTCTTCGGCGTCATCACCGTCATCAGCAGACGCAGATGCTGGCGCACTTGCACCCGCACCTTCTACAAATTTAGCAATCACAGCTTCAGCTGTCACTGTTTCGCCTTCTTGAGCCAGAATTTCAGACAAAGAACCGTCTGCTGGGGCAACAACTTCAAGTACAACTTTATCCGTTTCGATATCAACTAAGTTTTGATCACGACTAACGGCTTCACCCACACCCACATGCCAAGTGGCAATTGTAGCGTCAGCGACTGATTCAGGTAATACCGGCACTTTAACATCACTGGTTTTACCGCTTGGAGCTGGTTTGCTGTCTTCTTTTGCTGCAGGAGCATCGGCCTTTTTATCGCTAGCAGGGGCAGCTTCTTGCTTAGCTGAAGCGGCACCTTCTTCTAATTTAGCAATGACTTGCTCACCTAGAACAGTGGCCCCTTCTTCATTCAGAATCTCACCGATTACGCCATCTGCAGGCGCGACAACTTCTAACACAACCTTATCAGTTTCAATATCAACGAGGTTTTGATCGCGTTTTACAGTGTCACCGGCTTTAACATGCCAAGTTGCAATGGAGGCATCGGCAACTGATTCGGGCAAGACCGGAACTTTTATCTCAATGGTCATTACTGTTCCTTATTTAATCGTGAGTGCGTTTTCAACCAGAGTTTTTTGTTGCTGGTTGTGAACGGATAAGTAGCCTACTGCAGGAGAAGCCGAGGCTTCACGCCCTGCATAAGTGAGTTTTGCGCCATCTGGGATGGCCTGCCAGAAATGATGCTGACTGCTGTACCAGGCCCCTTGATTTTGAGGTTCTTCCTGACACCACACCCAGTCTTTTACATGGCTATACTGTGCAACGATCTTCGCACACTCTTCCTGAGGGAACGGATAGAGTTGCTCTAATCTGATGATTGCTACGTTGGTTTGTTCGTTTTTCCGTCGTTGGTCAAGCAAGTCGTAATAAACTTTACCTGAACACATAACGACGCGCTCTACCTTCGCAGGATCAAGATCGTCTACTTCACCAATCACATTCTTAAACACACCTTCAGCCAGTTCTTCTAAAGAAGATACTGCCAAAGGATGACGTAAGAGTGATTTAGGTGACATAACAATGAGTGGTTTACGCATAGGGCGCACAACCTGACGGCGAATCATATTAAACACCTGAGCCGGCGTTGAAGGCACACAAACTTGCCAGTTATGATCAGCACATGATTGTAAGAAACGCTCTAGTCTCGCTGAGCTATGCTCAGGTCCCTGACCTTCGTAGCCATGAGGAAGCAACACAGTCAAACCGCACAAACGGCCCCACTTGGCTTCCCCTGAACTTAAGAATTGATCAAATACAACCTGGGCGCCGTTAGCGAAATCACCAAACTGCGCTTCCCAAATGGTTAAACAACTGGGCTCTGCAGTGGCATAACCATATTCAAACGCCATTACCGCTTCTTCTGACAAGACGGAATCGTAAATTTCGATTTCCCCTTGCCCATCACGGATATTTTGCAATGGCATAAACGTACCAGCATCGTTTTGATTGTGCAGTACGGCGTGACGATGGAAGAAAGTTCCGCGCCCAGAATCCTGGCCGGTCATACGAATGTTACTGCCATCATCAACAATAGACGCATAGGCTAGGTTTTCTGCCATCCCCCAGTCGAGGAGCTTTTCCCCAGCTGCCATGGCTTTACGATCTTGATAAACCTTATTTACCCGAGAATGGAGTTTAAAATCTTCTGGGTAACTGGTTAACGCTTCACCCAATGACTTTAGTTTCTCAACAGACAAGCTGCCGTCGTAAGGCGCATCCCAATCATGACCAATATGAGGAGTCCAATCCACTGAATGTTCAGTCATTGGACGCCACTCTTCTACTACACATGCACCGTGATCTAAAGCTGCTCGATAATCCTCAAGCATTTTCTCTGCATCCCTTGTCTCAAGAGAGCCTTCAGCCATTAACTGATCCGCGTAGATTTGACGAGGAACAGGATGCTTTTTGATTTTTTGATACATCAAAGGTTGTGTGGCGTTAGGTTCATCAGATTCATTGTGACCATGACGACGATAACAAACCAAATCAATGACAACGTCTTTTTTAAATTTATTGCGATAATCTAACGCCAGCTTGGTCACAAACATGACCGCTTCAGGATCGTCGGAATTAACGTGGAAGATTGGTGCCTGCACCATTTTAGCGATATCAGTACAATACTGAGTAGATCGCGTATCTTCGGTTTTTGACGTGGTAAAGCCAACCTGATTATTAATAACAATACGTACTGTACCACCCACGGCGAAACCGCGAGTTTGAGACATATTGAAGGTTTCTTGTACCACACCTTGTCCAGCAATAGCCGAATCACCATGAATGGTAATAGGTAGCACTTTAGAAAAGTCATCATTACGACGATCGATACGAGCACGTACCGACCCCATCACAACAGGGTTAACGATTTCTAAATGGGACGGGTTAAACGCTAATGCTAAGTGAACATTGCCGCCTGGCGTAGCAAAGTCAGACGAGAAGCCAGCGTGGTACTTGACATCACCGGAACCTAGGGTGTTGTCATGTTTGCCAGCAAATTCATCAAATAAAACTGATGGATTTTTACCTAACACGTTAACCAAGACATTTAAGCGTCCGCGGTGAGCCATGCCCACAACGACTTCTTTAGTGCCGGCAGAACCTGCATCGGTAATCAGCCCTTTCAACATGGGTATTAGGGCATCGCCCCCTTCCAATGAGAAACGCTTTGCGCCAGGGAACTTGGCGCCGATGTATTTTTCCATACCATCAGCGGCAGTGAGTCCTTTTAAGATAGCGACTTTCTGCTCTTTGCTGATTTGCGGTCTGGCTTCACAGGATTCGATGCGTTGCTGTAACCATCGTTTCTGTTCGGTGTCGGTGATGTGCATGTATTCTGCACCCAACGACCCGCAATACGTACGATTTAACGATTTGTACAACTCACCCAACGACATGGTGTCTTGACCAATGGCGTAGGAGCCGACGTTAAATGTGGTATCGAAGTCAGCTTCAGAGAGGCTGTGGTGAGATAATTCTAGATCACGGACTTTAGGCTGTTTCCAAAGTCCTAAGGGATCAAGATTAGCATTTTGATGACCACGGAACCGGTAAGCATTAATCAGCTGTAGCACCTTGACTTGTCTTTCGTCAGAAGGCGCTGAGCCTTCTTTTGACGCCGACGAAGACATACGCGCTGTGGGTCCGAGGGCAGCTAACTGCCTGAATTGGTTACGAATAGACGTATGATTACTTTCTAACTCTACGCCTTCAACTTTAGGTAGGGTATCAAAAACCTGTCGCCAGGTTTCAGAGACGTTTTGTGGGTTATCGAGGTACATTTCATACAACTCTTCCACATAGGCAGCATTTGAGCCCGCCATATGCGAAGAATCCCACCACGCTTTCATCACGCTTTCATGCATTATAGTGCCTTGCTACGTTTAGGAATAACTTTAAACACGGTGTTATATTATGGCGGTTATTTTCATAAGAACCAACCGTTTATCCCGTATATATAAAAAAATAGCCATCCCACACGGATGGCCATTTAGAAAAATCAATCTGAACTTAGATAAGCGTCAGATTTTGGTACTAAACAGCCCGCTGGAGCAACATCGACTTAATTTGGCCGATGGCTTTCGTTGGGTTCAAACCTTTAGGACATACACTGACACAGTTCATGATGCCATGACAACGGAAGACGCTGAATGCATCATCTAGGTCGCCAAGACGTTCGTCGGTAGCTGTATCACGGCTATCCACTAGAAAACGATATGCATGTAACAAGCCTGCTGGACCGATAAATTTATCCGGGTTCCACCAGAACGACGGGCATGATGTTGAACAACATGCACACAGTATACATTCATACAGGCCATCTAACTTAGCACGTTCTTCTGGAGATTGAAGGTGCTCTCTTGCTGGCGGCTGCTTGCTATCGTTAATAAGAAACGGTTTTACCTTTTCATACTGGGTATAAAACTGCGTCATATCAACCACTAAATCTCTTACTACGGGTAATCCCGGTAGTGGTCTGACCGTAATTTTACCTTTTCCTAAGGCTGACAGTGGCGTAATACACGCCAAACCGTTTTTACCATTCATGTTCACGCCATCGGAACCACACACACCTTCACGGCATGAGCGACGGAATGACAGCGACGGATCCTGCTCTTTTAATTGCAGCAGTGCATCCAGTACCATCATGTCACGCCCTTCTTCAACTTCCAGGGAGTAATCCTGCATTCTTGGCGCGTCATCAACCTCTGGGTTGTAACGATAAATTGAAAAACTTAATTGCATGATACTTGCCTCTCTTAGTACGAACGCACTTTAGGCGGGAATGCTTCCCGTAATTTCGGCGCCATATTGACATCACGTTTGATCATCGATTCTGTTTCTGGGTTATAAATGGTGTGACATAACCAGTTTTCATCATCACGATCAGGGAAGTCAAAGCGGCTGTGTGCGCCACGGCTCTCTGTACGATAATTTGCAGCAACGGCGGTACTGTATGCTGTCTCCATAAGGTTATCCAGTTCTAAACACTCGATACGCTGAGTGTTAAAATCTGAACTCTTATCATCAAGACGTGCATGTTTAAGGCGTTCTCTGATTTCTTTAAGCTGAGAAAGACCTTCGGCCATAGCATCACCTTCGCGGAATACGGAGAAATTAAGCTGCATGCATTCTTGCATGTCTTTCTTAATTTGCACCGGATCTTCGCCTTTGCCTTTTTCTGAAGTTTCCCAACGATTGAAACGTGCCATTGCAAGGTCAAGATCAGAGTCTGACGCATCGCGAGAAGGCTCCATTTCGGCAAGCTTTTCACCAAGATGTAAGCCAGTTGCACGACCAAATACCACTAGGTCAAGCAATGAGTTACCACCAAGACGGTTGGCACCGTGTACCGATACGCAAGCAATCTCACCACAGGCAAACAAACCGTTAACTACTGTTTCTTTACCTGTTTCGTCAACAGTAAGACATTGGCCATCAACATTGGTAGGAATACCACCCATCATATAGTGACAAGTTGGAATTACCGGAATAGGTTCTTTAACTGGATCAACGTGCGCAAATGTTCTGGATAATTCAAGGATACCGGGTAACCGTGATTCCAATACATCTTTACCTAAGTGGTCTAGTTTCAATTTAATGTGTGTGCCCCAAGGACCTTCACAACCACGACCTTCACGAATCTCAGTCATCATGGAACGGGCGACAACGTCACGACCGGCCAAATCTTTTGCATTCGGCGCGTAACGTTCCATAAAACGTTCACCGTCTTTATTAAGCAAATATCCACCTTCACCACGGCAACCTTCGGTAACCAGTGTACCGGCTCCCGCGATACCCGTTGGGTGGAATTGCCACATTTCCATATCCTGAACTGATACGCCAGCTCGTAATGCCATGCCTACACCGTCACCGGTGTTAATGTGAGCATTGGTGGTTGAAGCGAATATACGTCCTGCGCCACCTGTGGCAAGTACTACTGCCCGTGATTTGAAGTAAACCACTTCACCGGTTTCAATATCGATTGCTGTACAGCCGACTACATCACCATCTTGGTTTTTCACCAAATCTAAAGCGTACCATTCAGAAAAAACTTTGGTTTTGTTTTTTACATTCTGCTGATAAAGGAGGTGTAACAATGCATGACCTGTACGGTCAGCCGCTGCCGCTGTTCGTGCGGCTTGTTCACCACCAAAATTTCTTGATTGGCCACCGAAAGGACGCTGATACACTTTTCCGTTTTCAAAACGGGAAAAAGGCAGCCCCATATTTTCCATTTCGATAATGGCTTCAGGCCCAGTTTTACACATATACTCGATGGCATCTTGGTCACCGATGTAATCAGACCCTTTAACGGTGTCATACATGTGCCATTCCCAGTTATCTTCATGGGAATTACCCAGCGCTACTGTAATACCGCCCTGAGCAGAAACAGTATGAGAGCGGGTAGGAAAAACTTTTGATAATAAGGCGCAGGATTTACCTGACTCAGAGATCTGCAGTGCCGCGCGCATTCCCGCGCCACCAGCACCAATAACAACAGCGTCAAATTCATGCACTGGTAAATTCATATTATTCATATTAGATACCCCACAAAACAAACAAACCAACCACAACGTAAACGAAAGCAGTTAGGTTAAGGGCGAACTGTAAAACAGCGCGTAATCCTGGCGACTTCACATAATCAGTCAAAACCTGCCACAGGCCCACACGAACGTGAAACATGACAGCAACCAAGGTAGCGAAAGTGAATACTTTCATCCCAAGACCAGAGAATAAACCGTGCCATACTGAGTAGGTTAATTCGTCTGTAGAAATAAAAAACCACGCCATGAACAAAGAAAATGCAGTGATAATGGCTGCGGTGGTGCGAAGTGTTACGAAATCCTGAACACCATTTCGTTTCATACTTGCCTGGTTAGTTACCATAATACGACTCCCAGTACGACGGTCAGTACTATCCACAATGCCATGATGGCTCGTGCGCTGTTGTTTCCTGACTCAAGTTCTTCCCAATGCCCCATATCCATAATTACGTGACGGATACCGCCAAGAATGTGGTAGATGAGTGCAGAAGCTGTTCCGATAGCAATGAGCTTTCCAATAACTCCATCCATGATTGTTTGCACGTTTGCAAATCCTTCTGGCGATGAAACAGAAACTGCCCATGCCCAAATGACAAACAAGAGTGCGAAAAACATGGCTACGCCGGTAATGCGATGGAGAATTGAAGAAACAGCAGAAGGAGGAAATTTAATTGTATTGAGGTCTAAATTTACTGGTCTTTGCTTTTTCACAATTTATGCCTGTTTGATCCGTAGGGATAAGAATTACCCGTTGTTTTTATGTCCTGACTAAGTAATTCAGTTATTTTACCTGTTAATTATCTCGTCCATTGAGTTTGTTAACAATTTGTGAATTATGTGTTGCCTGGTTAACATTGTAATTTGATGTTGAATCAAGCACCGCTGAGTATATCCAGCGCATTGTACAATTACAATTTTTTGTACCGTATTAGGACTTTAGTCTTATACCTTCCTTGGGAGTGATAATTCAACGTTACAATCTCGATTTGTAAAATAAAATGCACGTTTGATCACGGTTAAATTACAATCTGTGTCCCTGCAACCCGTATGTTAACTATAACACAACGGTATCGCGCGACCGTTAGATGAATTAGATGTAATCAATTTTTATATGATATGTTTTTGCTGGCCGTGTAATTGCGTATAAATTTTACTAAAGTTAACTATGAAAAATTCAAATAATCTGAATACTTAAGGAGAAATACGCGCTGTGCCCTACTGTAATTAACCAATATAACGTAAAATTAATGAGAATATTTATTATACAATTATGCAATTAAATTGACTTTCCCCTGCATAATAAAGTAAAACTACGCCACTTTTTACAACAAACTCACCCGATTTGTGGTGAGAACGTTGCCAAAGAAACATTTCTGAGGAGAGCATATATGGCAGATCAGAAGGCCATTCTGAAAGCCGGTGATATTGAAATCGAATTACCGATTTTGTCCGGCACCGAAGGTCAAGATGTAATTGATGTACGTTCATTAGGCGCCAATGGGTATTTTACTTTCGACCCAGGCTTCATGGCCACAGGCTCATGTGAGTCTTCCATCACTTATATCGACGGTGCGAAAGGTGTACTGCTTCATCGCGGCTACCCTATTGAAGAACTCGCACGTGACGCATCTTATCTAGAAGTGTGCTACATGCTCCTAAACGGTGAAGCGCCAACGAACGAAGAATATGACGAATTCCGTGAAACGATTACCCGTCATACCATGGTTCACGAACAAATTAACATGTTCTTCCATGGTTTCCGTAACGACGCGCATCCCATGGCAATGCTTTGTGGTACCGTAGGCGCGATGTCTTCTTTCTATCACAGTGATTTAGATGTTTCGAACCCGGAACAACGTATTCGCAGTGCCCATCGTCTTATTGCCAAAATGCCTACACTAGTAGCCATGTGCTATAAGTACAATATCGGCCAACCATTCGTTTATCCACGTAATGATTTAAGCTACGCCGGTAATTTCTTGAACATGATGTTCTCTGTGCCAGCTGAAGAATATAAAATCAGCCCTGCAGTTGAACGTGCTATGGATCGCATCTTTACATTGCATGCGGATCACGAGCAAAACGCGTCAACGTCTACCGTTCGTTTAGCCGGATCTTCTGGTGCCAACCCTTATGCGTGTATCGCAGCAGGTGTGGCCTCTTTGTGGGGTCCTGCTCATGGTGGCGCAAACGAAGCGTGCCTGAACATGCTGGAAGAAATTGGCAGTGTTGATCGTATTCCCGAGTTTATCGAGCGTGCGAAAGATAAAAGCGATCCGTTCCGTCTCATGGGCTTTGGGCATCGGGTTTATAAAAACTATGATCCCCGCGCGACGGTAATGCGTGATAGTTGCTACGAAGTACTAAAAGAGCTGGATGTTAAAGATCCCCTTCTTGACGTGGCAATGGAGCTGGAACGTATTGCATTAAGCGATGATTATTTCTCAGAGAAAAAACTGTTCCCGAACGTTGATTTCTATTCTGGTATCATCCTTAAAGCAATTGGTATTCCTACCAACATGTTTACCTGTATTTTTGCATTGTCTCGTACCGTTGGCTGGATTTCACACTGGCACGAAATGATGAGCGACAAAGGCCAAAAAATTGGTCGTCCTCGTCAGATGTATACCGGTCATAGCAAACGTAAATTTACACCGCTGGATAAATAATTGATTAATCCATGATAAAATAGCGCCTTAAGGCGCTATTTTTTTTGGAGACGTATATGCCCTACTCTGTTGTCTATTTAGGTACTGCGGGCTTGATCCCGTTTATCTTACTCCCCTTGGTAGGCTCGTTAGATTGGCTACCACTGACTACAAGTGCGCGGTATTTTACCCAGTACTCTGCAGTATTATTGTCATTTTTCGGTGGTATCTACTGGTGGGATGCTCTGTCAAAGCGGGAGTACGGAGCACAATTATATATCGCCATGCTACCGACGTTGCTTGGATGGCTATGCCTGGTTCTAGCAGGCCACCCCTTTGTATTAGGGTTATTGTCTTTATGCTACCTCGGCGTGCTTTTCTACGATAAACAAAGCTTAACGCTCACCAAAGAAGAAATTGTCAGTTATATTACGTTAAGGATGGCGCTAACAACTGTGGTGGTATTAAGTCACGGTTGGATGATTATCTTATTGTTCTAAAAAAAAGCCTCTTTAAAAGAGGCTTTTTTATCCATTAATCCAGCTTATTCGTCTCGGATTAATGCCACCAGTTCAGCCGTTTTATTTTCCATTAACGCCACATCACCTTTTGATTCAACATTTAAGCGAACAACCGGCTCAGTATTCGACTTTCTTAAGTTAAACCGCCATTGGGCAAATTCATAACCAATGCCATCGGTTTTATCCACCACTAAGGCAGCCTTTTCATAGTTGGCTTTGATCCGCTCGATAGCGGCATCGGCATCGTTAAGTACACTATTTATTTCACCTGATGAAGGAAACGCACTGATACGGGTATCTACCATTTCAGATAATGGAATTGCCTGGGTGGAGACAAGTTCTGCGATGAGTAACCAAGGGATCATTCCTGAGTCGCAATAGGCAAAATCTCGAAAATAATGGTGGGCACTCATTTCACCACCATACACCGCATCTTCTTTGCGCATGCGCTCTTTAATAAAGGCATGGCCGGTTTTACACATAATAGGGGTGCCACCTGCTTTTTTGATAATGTCTTGTGTATTCCAAAAAACCCGGGGGTCATAGATAATTTTTGCTGCAGGTTCCTTATCAATGAAAGCCTGGGCTAATAAGCCCACGATGTAATAACCTTCGATAAAACGTCCGTCTGCATCGAATAGAAAACAACGGTCAAAATCACCATCCCAAGCAATACCAAAATCAGCACCATGCTTTTTCACCGCTTCTGCGGTATCAGCACGATTCTCTACCAGTAGAGGGTTTGGGATCCCATTGGGAAACTGACCGTCGGGTTGATGATGTATTTTAATAAATTCAACGGGCACATTTTGGTTATTAAAAATGGCTTCTATAGCATCAAGGGCCTTACCTGCGGCCCCATTGCCCGCATTCACCACAATTTTCAGCGGTTTTAATTTATTAACATCGATATAAGACACTACATGTTCAGCATAATCTGATAAACAATCTTGTTGTTCGTAACAGGAACTGGCTATCAAGGCCGCGGTTTTTACGTGACAATGGCCCGCAAAGAAGGCGTCATCATTAATCACTTCACCACCGGTATAATGCATAAGACGCGTGTGAACTTCGTCATCACTAAAGGTTTCGGCTGCCAACTTGATACGATTAAGTCCAGTATCACCACTAATGGGAACCGATCCCGCCTTTACCAGTTTCATACCATTATAATTAATCGGATTATGGCTGGCGGTGACTTCAACGCCCCCATCGACACCAAGATGTTTGGTGGCAAAATAAATCTCTTCTGTGCCTGTCATGCCAAGGTCAATAACCTTCGCCCCTCCGTCGATAAGACCTGCGGCTAACGCTAGCTTAAGCGGTGCTGAGGTCAATCGCACGTCGCCTCCAACCACCACAGTTTTCGCATTAAGTTCTTGAGCAAAACCACGGCCAATGCGATAGGCAACCGCTTCTGTTAACTGTATGTTCAGTTCACCACGTATATCGTACGCCTTAAAACAACTAATGGGCTGGCTCACTGTTTATCTTCCTCTTTTTTAGTTCTGCCGTAACGGTCAGAAAAACGTACAATATCGTCTTCACCTAAATAGGTACCCGACTGCACTTCGATAAGTTCCAAGGTTATTTTACCGGGGTTTTCTAACGAATGGACCTCTCCGATGGGAATATAGGTAGATTCATTTTCAGTAAGTAGCACGGTGTTTTCTCCCAGCGTAACTTTTGCGGTACCTGCTACGACCACCCAGTGCTCTGCACGGTGGTGATGCATTTGTACTGAAAGCTTTTCGCCCGGCTTCACTTTAATACGCTTTACTTGGAATCGTTGGCCGCTATCAATAGCGTCATAACTTCCCCAAGGACGGAACACTTCTCGGTGGAATTCAAACTCTGGCCGCTTTTCTTTTTTAAGCCGATTGACCACCTTCTTGATATTTTGTACTTGTTCTTTATGTGCCACCATAATGGCGTCTTTGGTTTCAACCACCACAACGTTGTCTAACCCGATAACGGCAATTAATCGCTGTTCCGCATTGACATAGCTGTTATTCACGCCTTCAAGAATGGCATCACCGACTACCACATTACCCCGGGTATCTTTTTCTGATGTTTCCCACAATGACGACCAACTGCCCACATCAGACCAATCCGCATTTAAGGGGATCATGGCCGCATTGTGTGTACGCTCCATAACGGCATAATCGATGGAATCATCTGGGCACAGTGCAAAAATATCGGCATCAACGCGAATAAAGTCTAGGTCAGAGGCTTCTGTTTCAATGGCCTTACGGCATACAGAAAGAATTTCTGGATTAAATTTCTCGAGTTCTTCGATATAGCGACTGGCCTTGAACATAAACATGCCGCTATTCCAAAAATATTTGCCAGAACTGACGTATTTTTCTGCGGTAGGTAAATCGGGTTTTTCTACGAACTCAGCCACCTCAAAACCACCGCCTTTGGTATCACCGGCTTTAATATACCCGTAGCCCGTATGGGGCTGGTCCGGCACGATACCGAATGTTACTAAACTTCCAGACTCGGCAAGTAATTCGGCTTTTTCAATAGCCTCATGAAACGCCGGTTTGTTCTTAATCAGGTGATCGGCTGCCAGCACAAGTAATACCGGGTCCTCGCCATTTTTAGTTGCATGTAAGGCCGCTAAAGCAATGGCCGGGGCCGTGTTCCGTCCTACCGGTTCAAGTAAAATGCCATCGTGGGAAATGTTATCAACCCGTAGTTGTTCCGCCACCAAAAAGCGATGAGCTTCGTTGCAGATGAAAATAGGGTTTTCGCAATCTGTTCCATTCAAACGGGAAACCGTTTCCTGCAACATGGTATGTTCTGAAGTAAGCGCAAGAAACTGCTTAGGTAATGCAGCGCGAGATTTGGGCCACAAGCGACTGCCTGATCCCCCTGCTAATATAACTGGTTTCATTGACCTTCCTGTTTGATGCTATTGTGTTTTCCTTTAATAACCAAATAGTATGCGAGTACCAAAGCGGGTTCAATCAATTAAAAACGAAATTGCTAATATTTGTCTTTGTCGCCCTTACTAGCTGGGTGTTTTACGATAGAATACCCCACCATAAGCAAGCTATCTTTTTCGATTCAAACACGGCGTAACAGTTAAAAATTATTATGAGTGAAAAACAACGTTTTGGTGGTATTACACGTTTATACGGAGAACATGGCCTTAGTCGCCTCCAACAAGCACATGTTTGCGTAATTGGCGTAGGTGGTGTGGGTTCTTGGAGCGCCGAAGCTTTGGCCCGCTCAGGAGTAGGCTCCCTCACCCTTATCGATTTAGACGATGTATGTACCACGAATATCAACCGTCAAATTCATGCCCTAGATAGCACGGTAGGTGAACCCAAAGTCGCCGTACTTAAAGAGCGAGTACAGCAAATTAATCCTCAATGTAATGTTACCATTATTGAAGATTTTGTTACCCCGGATAACGTGCGAGACTACATCAACCCCCAGTTTGATAGTGTGGTGGAGGCCACTGACAGCGTAAAGGCCAAGGCCGCCATTATCGCTTGCTGTAAGCGCAACAAACAACATATCGTGACCATCGGCGGCGCTGGCGGTCAAATAGATCCGACGTTAATTACCCGAGGCGATCTGGCAAAGACCATACAAGATCCTCTTGCCGCCAAGGTGCGTAGCGAACTACGTCGTTTTTACAACTTTACGAAAAACCCTAAACGACGCTTTGGTGTGGAATGTATTTATTCCACAGAACAACTTCGTTATCCTCAACCTGATGGCAGTGTCTGTTTTAACAAGTCAGCTTTAGAGGGCGGCACTAAACTCGATTGTGCGGGGGGATTTGGTGCCGTGGTAACTGTCACCGCCACCTTTGGCATGTTCGCCGCAGCGTCAGTGGTAAATCGACTATCCACATGTCGTGAAAACGCGTAATATTTAGTTATTAACCTATTTGCTGATGTGCGTAACATTGGTAAAACAATAATAAGGAGTCACCCATGGAACAGACTGAATTATCCACACTGATGACAGAATGTGCCAATGATGCGATTAAAACGGCAAGTGAAGAATTTAATGTAGAGTTAGACTCTTCACCCTCGAGTATTGCGTTAGTGGATGACATCCTGCTGCTTTTTCTAGATAAGTACCAAGATAATGCCCTAGAAGACAGTTCGGTATTTACCATCTGTAATATATACGGCGCTTACATCGGCGAGTGTTATCGTCAAGTGGCAGGCGGCCAGTGGCGCTATGATGAGTCAAACCCCGACGCCCCCTTTGTGGTTCTTGATGTAGGAGAACGCTCCTATGCATTTGCCGGAATTTGCTACGAAAGATTAGTCAATGACAGTAGCATCAGTGTTGCCAACTACTTTAACCAAGCCTTGTCTCATCAGCGTCAGTAGCGTTGTGAAGTGCTGAATGGGTTTGGTCTCGATGACACCAGTCTTTAACCATAAAAGACAGGTGTCGACTGCGTACCACGCTAACTAACAAAACCACATTGAGCAACAAAAAAACGGCTGGGGTCCAGTGAAACTCCCACCACTCTCGCGCCATGGTAGAAAGTTGCGCGCCGATGCTGCTTATGATGCCCACATAAAGCAAGGGTTTTATTGCCCACCGCCATCGATAACACCCTTTATTCCACAATCGAGAACGATTGCCCAAAAACAACAACACGACTAAAAACGGTAAGGTTGCCAGTAAGCGACTGCCTAACACCGCTTTGTCTGGATACAGAATCGACAGCAACTGAGACGTTTGCCCCATACTCGCGAGTGAAAATATCAGCGCCAACCAATCTGTGCATAACAACAAAAGTAAGGTATATAACCACCGTGGCGGCATAATACGACCTTTGTGATCGTAACAATGCAGTGGCAACAACATGTTTACCATTACAGGTTTAGCGCAAAATGATGACTGGTAATATCGAAGTTGTGACGAAGATAGAAGCGATGAGCGGCAAACCGCTGTACCCCAGAATCTAGGTGAACCGAGGCGCATCCCCGCTCTTTAGCTAACTTGATCACGGTATCAAGCAATAGATGACCAGCCCCTTTGCTCTGGGCGTCGGCCACCGTGACTAAATCATCAATGTAGATATGTTTACCCCAAGCTAATTTTTCTTTGGTCACAAATCCACATACGGCCACGGCTTGTCCAGCATCAACAACGGCAAGCATTTCATAGCCATCGGCCATTTGTCGCCTGATTTGTTTGCGTATTGCATCTTCGGATAACGCCGTTCTCAATTCTGCCATAACAGGCAAGATCTTTTCGAGGGCAATACCTGTTTCACCGACCACATAAATATTCATTTCATCTCTCTTTGCTTAACGCCGTGGATTTCGTGTCAGAATTTATCAACCAAGATAATAACAGTAACCTAGAAAAGTTACATGCAGCACAGTGGTACATTAATGATATAATCCCGTCATTAACGTTTTACTTCCAAGCATTATGACCGTAGAAAAATTTATTCCCAATAACACCACCACATTAGAAACGCCAGTGAAGGTACTCGATGCCCAATCACGGCAGGCCGCAGCGCAGTCAAAGACAGCCAACAATGCCCGCATCGGCTTCATCAGCTTAGGCTGCCCGAAAAACCTGGTGGACTCAGAGCGCATCCTCACCCAATTACGAACAGAAGGTTACGATGTAGTACCAACTTATAACGATGCAGATCTGGTTATCGTTAACACCTGTGGGTTTATTGATTCGGCGGTACAAGAATCCTTAGACACCATCGGAGAGGCGTTAAATGAAAACGGTAAGGTCATCGTCACCGGCTGTCTTGGGATCAAAGAAGACGAAATTCGTGAAGTTCACCCGAATGTGCTGGCAATAACCGGTCCTCATGCCTATGAAACCGTAGTAGAGCAAGTCCATAGCCATCTACCTAAGCCGGCGCATAATCCCTTTGAACACTTGGTTCCCGATCACGGTATTAAACTGACACCACGGCACTATGCCTACCTGAAAATATCAGAAGGTTGTAATCATCGTTGTACGTTTTGCATTATTCCTTCCATGCGCGGTGACCTCGTCAGCCGGCCTGTCGGCGAAATATTAGATGAAGCTCAACGGTTGAAAAATGCCGGCGTCAGCGAACTACTGGTCATTTCTCAAGACACCAGTGCCTATGGCGTGGATATAAAACACCGTACAGGGTTTTGGAATGGCGTACCGGTAAAAGCCCATATGCAGCAATTGTGCGAAAAGTTGGGCGAGTTGGATATGTGGGTGCGATTACACTATGTCTATCCCTACCCCCATGTTGATGATCTCATTCCACTTATGAACGAAGGTCGCCTACTCCCTTATTTGGATATTCCCTTCCAACATGCCAATAAACGTATCCTTAAGCTAATGAAACGTCCTGGCAGTGCTGAACGCACCATCGAGCGTATTAAAGCATGGCGGGAAACCTGTCCTGAATTGATCATTCGCTCGACATTTATTGTCGGCTTTCCTGGTGAAACCGATGAAGAATTCGAGGAACTACTTACTTTTATCCGCGAAGCCCAGTTAGATAGAGTCGGTTGCTTTACCTATAGCCCTGTTGAAGGTGCCAAGGCTAACGCATTGCCGGATCCCGTTGCCGAAGACGTAAAGCAAGCGCGATTGGCGCGGTTTATGGAAGTGCAAGGTGAAATTAGCGCCCAACGTCTAAAGCAGCGCATTGGCAAAGAATACCTAGTGGTAATCGACAGCGTTGATAGCGAAGGCGCGGTAGGTCGAACCTACGCCGACGCGCCTGAAGTCGATGGCGTTGTCCATCTCAATGGGGTCTTTGATGTCTCGCCCGGGGAACGGGTTTGGGCCGAAATCATTCATGCCGATGAACATGATATCTGGGGAGTATTAAGCCCAGAAGAAGAGCAATCCGTTACTCCCTAGCAAATAAAAAACCGGGCGTGTATCTAAAAAGCACGCCCGCCATCTATGGATTTAAAACCAGTTTACTAACCGTATTACGGGTGTCATTGGCTCCCGCTTCGCCAGCGCCGCCAATTAACCACATAGCGCCATCAAATGTCACCACACCTAATCCATGGCGGGGGATGGGCATAACAGAGACATCACGCCAACGTTTTCGTTTTATTTCATAGCGCCAGACTTTAGAAAAGACACCACTACCTGATTTTGCAAAATACTCACCACCAAACACGTAGATGCTATCACCATAGCGAGCACAACCGATGCCGCCAGCGGCAACAGGAAGGGGTTTAGCTTCGATCCACTCATCTTCAACTGGGTCGAAGATATCATGTGCCCCGGTGTTACCCTGTTCTACTGTGCGCCCCCCTATAACGTGCCATTTACCGGCAATCACCACACTGCAGGCACTATTTCTTGCTGAGGGCAAGGGCGCAGCTGTTTGCCAAATCCCTGCCGTGGTGTCAAATACGCCATGCCAGTCAGAGTCGAGGTGATGACGCCAAGAAAAATTATCAGATTTAGTGGTTCTACCACCGGCAAGATGCACATCGCCCATGATTACCGCCGCAATGGTTTCAGATAATTTAACTGGCATGGAGCTGTGTGCATGCCATGTCTGGCTGACTTCATCGAAGAGGTAGACTTGGGCAGAATTAGCCCAAGAACCTTGCGCAGAGGCAGTGAAACCACCGAAGGCCCATAACTGAGCCCCCGTTGATACCAGCATGACGTGATGGGCGGCAACAGGAAAAGGAGGGAGGGTCTCCCACGTTGTGGCCCCCTTTTTAAGGCGGTAAACAGCGTTTGACACCCGAAATTCACTGTTTTGATCTTGTAGTCCGCCCACAACATAAATGGCGTCGTTGTGCACCGTAGGATAAATCTCTTGGACAGGCGCAGGTAATGAAGGACCAATAGACCAGTGATAAGTGTCCTTTCCCAAACTCGGTAAGGACACACAAAGTAACACACACCACAGCCCAAACTGCTGAACTAACCTGTTTACCAAGGCAGGACGTCTCCGTTGCTATGGAAAAATTGCCCGGTGGTTTCCAAGGTTAATTCATCTAACCGTTGCACCAGGCCTGAAGCCGCCTGTTCTGGTGTAATATCACCTGCATTGTTGACCATCTCTGTTTGCACAAAACCTGGATGGAGCAAAGCCACGGCAATGCCTTTTGCTTTAAGATCGTGGGCCAAAGACACACCAGCTGCATTTAATGCCGCCTTTGACATGCGGTAGCCGTAATAACCGCCGGAACCATTGTCTGTCATCGAGCCCATTCTGCTGGTCATTAGACCAATTTTTCCGCCTTCAGACAGATTCGATAATAGAATTTGTGTCACTAACAATGGCCCCAGCGCATTCACCCTAAATTGGTAATCGATGGTAGCAGGTTCCCAGTCCCTAATTGATTCGTTACCGAGTACTCCAGCATTATTAATGAGCCAATCTATGGGCACATCTTTTAGGGGCTGTAACGCTTTTTCTAAACTTTCCGGTTTGGACACATCGACGCCAGAGATCACCGTAGCATTCGTACTGTTTAAAGCATCAGAGCTATTTCGACATGTCACATAGACATTGTAATTACGGGCCAAAAGCGCGCTCACTAGCGCCAAGCCAATGCCGCGATTACCGCCGGTGATAACTACATTCATTTGCCTCTCCTTGCTAAAAGTCTTTAAATCTTGCCCCATATTTAAACCCGCATCAGGACGATGATATTAAGCGCTGTAAGTCTTCCGGGGTGTCGATACCGATAGGAGGGGGAGCTACAGCTTCATCAACATGAATAATATCGCCATACCACAGCGCACGTAGTTGCTCTAATGATTCGATATGCTCCAGGGCCGAGGGAGCATAGTGAACGTATTGAGACACATAAGCGGCTTTGTATGCGTACAATCCAATATGACGTAAATAACAACTTGGATCAGCTTTGCTGGGGTCAGTCATCATTGTTGCACGCTGAAAAGGAATGGGGGAACGTGAAAAATATAACGCTTCTTTTCGTGCATTAACCACCACCTTAACCGCATTTGGGTTAAGAACTTCTTCCATGTCGGTAATGGGCGTTGCTAGCGTCGCGATGGCAATGCGATCATCCTTTGCCAAGTTCAATGCGACCTGACGGATGTTCTGAGCCGGCACAAAAGGCTCATCCCCTTGCACATTCACCACCACCGTATCATCGGCAATATGTAAGGTAGAAATCACTTCTGATAACCTTTCTGTACCAGATTCGTGTGTCGCAGCGGTGAGGGCGACTTCTGCATGGTGTTCTGCCACTGACGCTATTCGTTTATCGTCGGTGGCGACAATAATGCGCTCGGCGCCAGCTTCTTGCGCTCTGGCAACCACGTGGGTGATCATCGGTTGCCCTTGGATATCAGCCAGCGGTTTTCCCGGGAAACGGGATGAGCCATAGCGGGCCGGAATAATCACGGTAAAGGCCATTATCTTGATGCTTCCAGTTCTTCCAACGACAATGTGGTCGCTTTAGATTCAATAAGCACCGGGATCCCTTCTTCAATGGCAAAATTAAGGCGGTCAAACCGACACAGCAAACTCTTTTTATCTTTTGACAGCACCAACTTGCCTTTACACACAGGACAGGCCAGTACATCTAGCAGTTTAATATCAAAGCTCATAGGTGATCCTTTTTAAAAGCGATATCAGCAGCGGATAACCGCGTATCGATAAACGTATAAAATGAAGGTGGAAGCTGGGCATCAACCGGTAAATACCAACAGTCATGATGGGCTAGCGGCGCCACTTTTACTGCGTCTTTCTCAGTCATTAAAACCGTACGAGTTGGAATGTCAGCAGCACTAAATACATGATGGTCTGGAAAAACGAAGGTGTCATCTAACACCAACCCCATGGACGACAAATGGCTAAAAAACCGTTGGGGGTTGCCTATTCCAGCTAACGCTACGGCGGATTTTTTATCATTAAAATAACCGACATCTACGCGCTCGCCACTTTTTAGATTAACGAACTGATTGCCTTTTAGTGCCATTTGATACACTGGACAAGCACGTTGAGTGATGGCCGGTGACAGCGCTGACTTGTCGCCGTTAATAATGATTCCGTGCACCGTATCTAATCGCCACAGCCCCTCTCTTAGGGGCCCCATTGGTAATAGGTGGCCATTACCTACACCACGATTATCCATCACCACCAGTTCAACATCTCGGTGTAACCCATAGTGCTGTAATCCGTCATCACACACAATCACATCACAGCCTAATACATGAGCTAAATGGTCGGCCCCTCTTGCCCTTTTGGGGTCGATGACAACCGGTACGTCAGTACGCGCAGCTATCAGTTTAGGCTCATCCCCGACCTCGTCTGGACGATTGCTAGCTTGTACATGATGAGGAAAGTGAGTCTGGCTACCGCCAAAACCTCGGCTAAGCACACCGACGGCAATACCCTGGCTTTTAAAGTATTCCACCAACGCGATCACCACTGGGGTTTTGCCATTGCCGCCTACGGTAATATTCCCCACCACAATAGTAAACGCCGGCCCTTGGTGGCGCTTTTTGATACCCACTCGATACAGCCAACGGCGTATACAACTTAACAAGCCGAACAACAAGGTCAGTGGCCACAGCAACCATACCCGTTTATCACTGGTGTACCACATTTTGTCTATATGCATGACTATGCAGGCTCACCAAATTGCAAGGCATGTAATGAAGCATAATGGCCCCGCTTAGCCAGCAATTCATCATGTCGACCTTGTTCTAAAATCTGACCTTGATCGATCACGATAATCTCGTCAGCTTTTTCAATGGTTGATAATCGATGGGCCACCACTATGGACGTACAAGACTGTTGCAGCTTCTCAAGCGCATCTTGAATAAGCTTTTCTGATTCGGTATCTAACGCCGAGGTTGCTTCATCTAAAATAAGCACTGGCGCGCGCGCTAAAATTGCCCGTGCAATTGCAATTCGTTGTCGTTGACCACCGGACAACATCAAACCATTTTCACCGATGACAGTATCAAGGCCATGGTCGAGCATATCCACAAATTCCGTCACATGGGCCATTTCAGCTGCTTGTATAATGTCTGCTTTGCTTACTTTTTCGGTCACGCCGTAGGCGATGTTGTTGGCAATGGTATCGTTAAACAAAGTCACGTGCTGCGAGACCGTGGCAAATTGCTTACGCAACGAACGCAGCTCGACCTCGTTAATGTTAGTCCCATCTAGTGAAATAACGCCTTGTTGGGGCATATAAAAACGGGTAATTAACGATGAAATAGTCGACTTACCACTGCCAGATTTACCCACAAGGGCGATGGTTTGGCCCGGCTTCGCCTCAAATGACACATGGGTAAGCGCAGGGCGCTCTTTGCCCGGGTAAGTAAATGTCACATCATCAAACACAATATGGCCACTGGCTCGTGCGATCTGCTTATCACCGGTGTTAACTTCGATATCTTCATCTAACACAGCGAAAATACTGTTGCAGGCCGCCATTCCCCGTTGATATTCGTTATTCACCGTGGTCAATTGTTTTAATGGTTTAAGTAGCATTACCATATAAAAAACCACACTGATGAAGGTGCCCGGCGTCAGGCTAGCCATAATGGACGGTAGACTGGCCATGAATAAAACCACAGCAAGGGCAATGGAGGCGATGACCTGAATCGAAGACACACTTAAAATTTGTGTCACCGCCAGTTTCATCGTTTGCTGACGGTTATGATTATTTTTACGGGCAAATCGGTCCCGTTCATAATCTTGTCCACCAAACATCAAGATCACTTTATGGCCTTTCACCGCCTGCTCCACGGCCGCAGTGACATTGCCCATAGACTGCTGAATATTACGGCTGACTTTTCTAAAACGTTTACTGACCACCGCAACAATAATGGCGACCAAAGGACCAATAATTAAGAAAATTAACGACAATTGCCAAGATTGATAAAGCATGACGACCAACAAACCAATAACAAACGCCCCTTCCCTCACTAGGGTCAGTAGCGCTTTACTGGCAGCGTTAGCAACTTGCTCAGTGTCATAGGTGACCTTACTGATGAGCGCCCCTACGGCTTGCTGATCATGAAACGACACCGGTAAATGAATATACTTTTCAAATAACTGCTGGCGCATGGTCATTACCACTTTTGCACCAATCCAATTTAGGGTGTAAGTCCCCATAAAATTAAACACACCCCGTAAAATAAACAAGGGCACAATGGCAATGGCCGCCATACGAAGAAAATCGGTGTCGCCATTACCCAAAGAATCATCAATGAGTGGCTTAAGGTTTGAAATAACGAAGGTGTCGAGGGCGGAATACCCAATCATGCCAATAACGGCGATGAAAAATTCAACTTTATATTTCCGAAGATAACTAAAGAAACGGCGATTATTACTCGCATTCGGATCGGATTTTTGCATGAACTATAATCACTTATTTAGAACTCGAGAGTATTGTACTTGGAATTTAGAAAATTCCCACCTTCACAGGACAAACAATGAGTTTCTTCCCATTAACAAGCTTAAATGGGTTGATATTGTGGTAATTCAATATGCCGATGCCACGGTTGATGTGCCCAACCCCTAGTTTATTCCGGCATCCCGTAACCTGATGGACGATACCAACGGCCGTCGTACCAGCGTTGATGCCAACCGGCCCCTTGGCTATACATCTCAATCTCAGCCCCATCAAAAGTAAAGCGCACGTAGCCATGCTTAGCCGTGTTAATGAGTTTGCTGCCTGTTTGTTCATAGCGTTTTACCACCTGATCATGTGGCAGTCGCCATCGATGATAATAGCCGGTGGAAAACACGGTAAAATCAGGCGCTACCGCCTCGATAAATGCACGGCTTGATGACGTACTACTGCCATGATGTGGTGCGATCAATAGCTGAGCCTGTATAGGTGCAGAGGCATACAACAATTCATATTCCACCGCTTTAGGAATGTCCCCTGGAAACAGCACGGTATTGTGCCCGTCTGATACAGTAAATACACAAGAAAAACCATTACCATCTGTACGATTAAGGGCTTTGGGCCAATACATTTGAAAGGTCAGGCCTTGCCATGCAAACCCCTGACCTTGGGTACAGCCGCTAGTATTTGTTAACAACTCAGGTGACCAACCGTTTACAGACACCCCCTCCTGCAAAGCGCTCGCTACGCCTCCGGCATGATCGTCATCACCGTGGGTTATTATGATCCGTGCGAGGGTGTTGATACCCAATCTAGGCAGCGCTGGCTTTATAATACGGGTGTAGGCATCGCTATATTCATAAGAAGGCCCGGTATCCACTAATATGCCCCGCTCACCTTTGCTCACTATCATTCCATTACCCTGCCCTACATCGAAGATATGTACATGCCAGTTTCTCGTAGAGGGTGGCACCACATAGGTCAAGGTTGGCAACAATAAGGTTAGGCAGCATCGCCATCGATAAGGAAAGGGCGGCAACCAAAGCAACATCATGGCGATGAAAAAGCACCCAATACTGCTGGCTGAAAAAGGTAACCCTTCGTAGGACAACATAAAAGGTTGGACCCACGTTAACACCTCAATAAGTGCGCTAAGGCCTGCATCGGCCCAATCAAGTAATGGGTTAGTGGTTCGGTAGACCGCGCATATCAGCAAACCGCATAAACCCACGGGCACAAGCAGTGTTACCCAAGGAATAGCCAACAGATTAACCGGTGCGACCAACAGCGAGGCATTATCGAAAAACAAGGCGGTAATAGGGATGAGCACTAACGACATGGCCAACTGGAGTTTGCCAACATACCAGCACTTCCCCAACAGGGTTTCTGTAGGCTTTTTTAATCGCCAAGTGATAAAAATAAGCAGTGCCACTGCGCCAGCACTTAAATAAAAGCTAGAACCAAACACACTAAAAGGAAATATCACAATACAAAGCAACACCATTACCACATAGCGCTGTAAATAGGTCCAATGACGGTGGCTTAACCATAATGCTGAAAGGAGACCAAGTCCTATCCATGCTCGGGTAACAGGAACTTGCCAATTGGCCAGCGTGGCGTAAACCCCACTTAAACTTAATGCCAGAAAAAGCACCAAAGGGTGCATATTAAGGTGATTAAAATGGGTTTGACTGAGTCGTACAATCGCTGCAACGCAAAGGGCTGAGAACAGTGAAGACCACATGGCGACCATCCCCACGTGCATGCCTGAGATGGAAAACAAGTGGGCGGTGCCCGTTACCCTTAAACGTGCCCAGTCTTCTAAATGGAAATACTGACGATTACCCGTTAACAATGCCACTAAATAACGGGAATACCCCAACTGGATTAATCGTTGTGACCACAGATAATGCCAACTACGGGCAGGAGAAAGCAAACGACTAGCATCAGATTTGACCACCTGTCCGGTTAAGGTGATCCGTTTAGCGACCAACATACTGCGTTTATCGCTGGCGGGGTTTACCAAGGTACTGGCCGGTTTTAGCCTAGTTTGAAATTGTACCCTTTGATGAAGTTGAAAACGCCCTATCCCATTATCAATATACAACCATGCATTACCATTAAAGGCATCGCCATCGAGCGCATCCACAGCTAAAAGTACTTGTTGATGAGCCTCATAGGGGCGAATTTCGACAATTCGACCCGTAAGTATGACATCTTGTTGAATTTTGGATTCTGGGAGTTGCCAACCTAAGTGCCAATGCCCTACACTTGCCATCCAAATCATTCCAGAGAGCATCCCGCTAAATAAACATAAAACGAACATAGTATGTTCGGGTTTAACGTGATAAGCCGCCCTTGGCAATCTGTTCCAGACAAAGCGGCGTACCAATGAGCAGACCACTTTATTTATCGAAGGGATGTGGATGACAGCAACGACTATTGCCGACATAATAAGCCAACTAGAGCCTGGAAGTTCCGGCCACCATCTGGCTGATATAGCGGTAACACAGAACGCGCTCATATACGCCATGGAGTACTGCTTCATGTTGTTGTTTTCATTCGTTTAATGTGAAATTAACTGTTTATGCCAAGAAAATTTATACGTCGATTTTTGCCTGACCATCAAACGATCAAACGCAACAAAGCGCTACGGATCTTTGGCACGGTTTTACATGAACCTAACCTATGGCATCTTAATCGCCGCTCAGCCGCAAACGCTTTTGGAATTGGCTTATTTTTCGCCTTCTGGCCTGTGCCTTTTCAAATGTGGTTGTCCGCCGCCACGGCCATTCCCTTTCGTGCTAACCTCCCTCTTTCAGTGGCGACAGTATGGATAACCAACCCCTTTACCATGCCCCCTATTTTCTATGGCGCATACAAGGTTGGTACCACTGTACTTGGCACTCAACCCCAGCATTTTGAACTGCAATTTAGTTGGCATTGGGTTATCGAAAGTATCAGCACCATCGGGCCGGCCTTTCTGGTGGGATGTGCTATTTGTTCTGTGGTTTCGGGTTTAACCGGCTACTTTGGTTTGAACTGGTTATGGCGGTTTTCAGTGGTGAAATCCTGGCGGGCAAGAAAAGAAGCCCGTCAACAACGGGCTAAAAAATAGCGTTTTAGTCGTTACCCTGGGTATACGCCGTGGTCAGTCAGCACGGTGATAAGTTTATCCTCATCCCATACATCCACATCCAAAGACTGGGCTTTTGTGAGTTTTGAACCGGCTTTGTCGCCGGCCACCAGAAAGTCCGTTTTTGCAGAAACCGAGCCGGTCACCTTCGCGCCAAGTTGTTGCAGCAGCGCTTTTGCATCTCCCCGGCCCATTGTTGACAACGTTCCCGTTAGCACGCAGGTCTGCCCCTCTAAAGGCAAATCATCCACCACAACAGGTTTAACCGTTGGCCAGTGCACGCCGGCTTCCAACAAGGCATCAATAATTTCACGGTTGTGAGGCTCGTGGAGGAAATTAAAAATGTGATTGGCGACAATCTCACCCACATCTTCGACCTCTTTGAGTGCCTCAATACTGGCATGTTGCAAGCTATCAATATCACCAAAGTGCAACGCTAAATTGCTGGCGGTGGCCTCTCCGACCTCACGGATCCCTAATGCATATAAAAAGCGTGCAAATGTAGTTTCTGTGGATTGTGCCAATGATTTAAGTAAATTAGACGCAGACTTTTCTGCCATACGCTCTAATTGAATAAGTCCACTGAGATCTAAATGAAAAAAATCCGCCGGACTTTTCACCAACTCGGCATCCACCAATTGTTCGACTAATTTATCGCCTAAACCATCAATATCTAGCGCTTTACGAGACGCAAAATGCTTCAAGGCCTGTTTGCGCTGGGCACCACACACCAAACCGCCAGTACATCGTGCTACGGCTTCTTCGGCAAGTTTCTCAACCTTTGACCCACAAATTGGACACTGAGTAGGAAAAACCACCTGTTTGGCATCCTCTGGGCGCCTTTCTGTCACAACAGAGACAACTTGGGGGATCACATCGCCTGCTCGACGCACCACCACTGTATCGCCAATACGAACCCCCAGCCGTTGAATTTCATCCTGATTGTGTAAGGTGGCATTGGACACCGTCACGCCACCGACAAAGATGGGCTCTAAACGCGCTACCGGTGTAATCGCGCCGGTACGTCCGACTTGAAATTCAACATCGAGCAATCGCGTAATTTCTTCTTGGGCTGGAAACTTGTGGGCAATGGCCCACCGTGGCGCCCGTGCAACAAACCCAAGCGCTTGCTGCAACGCAATCGCATCCACTTTAAATACCACCCCATCGATATCGTAAGCCAGATCATCACGAGCATTGAGTATTTGGTGATAATAATCGAGGCAACCCTTAGCCCCCTGAGCCACGGAAATGTCAGGGCAAATGGGTAATCCCCACTGTGATAATGTATGCAAACGATCACTGTGACTTGCTGCCAAACTAAAGCTTTCTGGGTAGACCACGCCCAATGAATAGGCGTAAAACATCAGTGGACGTTTTGCCGTAATGCGGCTATCTAATTGACGTAAACTGCCCGCAGCAGCATTTCGAGGATTAGCAAAAACCTTGTCGCCTTTTTGTTTTTGTTTTTCATTCAGGGCAGCAAAGCCTGCTTTTGGCATAAACACTTCACCGCGCACCTCAATTCGCTCTGGCAAATCATCGCCTCGCAACCGCAAAGGGACATTGCCAATGGTCTTGACGTTCTGGGTAATATTTTCCCCTACTTGGCCATCGCCACGGGTGGCCGCGCGCACCAACACACCGTTTTCATATAAAATACTTACCGCCAGCCCGTCTAATTTGGGCTCACAACTATACATTAAGGGGCGGGTGTCTTTTAGTCTGTCTGTTACCCGCTTTTCAAAGGCAAACATAGCGGCTTCATCAAAGGCATTGTCCAGCGACAACATTGGCACGTCGTGGGTCACTTGAGTAAATGCAGATAACGGCTGACCGCCTACTTTTTGTGTTGGCGAGTCGGCAGAACGTAATGCGGGATAATCAGCCTCTAACTGTTGTAATTCCTTGAATAAACGGTCGTATTCGGCGTCCGGTACACTGGGAGAATCCTGAACATAATATTGATAGTTGTACTCGCTGATCGTATCGCGCAAAAACGCAATACGGTCGGTAACAGATGAGTTCTCTGACGACATAAATTTCTCTAAACAATGTGGCAGCCGTCAATTGACGGCGATAAAGGATTAATGACGGGCAATCATTCTTTTGCGCTCAAACTCGCGGATTTTTTCCATGTATTGTTGTAGACCTTGCTTGGTCAATACACTGCGGCGGCCATCGAGAATGCTACCGTTAAATTCGTCTGCTATTTTACGGGCCGCGTTGTGCATCATGTTAAAGACCTGATGCGCATCGCCTTCGATAGGTAGGATCATAAATAAAGATACGCCTTGGGTGGAAAAATTTTCAAGGTTATCAATATCGAAAACACCCGGTTTAAACATATTGGCTAAACTGAATAAAACCGGTCCTTTGCCATTGGAATTTACATGGCGGTGAAATATATCCTGATCGCCGAACTTAAAGCCTAAAGTAAGTAACAAGGGTAACAGTGAAGCACCGGATATAGGGGCATCGTCTTGGGCTTTGACGTTGATAACCAACACTTCCTGCTCTTGCTCTGCATGGTTTGCAGAAGCGGACGACGAAGGGCTCACTGGTGCTTTGGAGGTTGAGTCATCAAAGTTAATATTCATTTGATCGTCGCCAATTTTAGGTTCTTGACGACGTTTTATCGTACTGCGTTTCTTTGTCTTACGGGTTTCTTTTGATGTCGGGGTATCCGTACCACTGGTGCTAACTTCAGGACTATCTAAGCTAAATCCATCGTCATCAGCGGCAGATGTTGTGCGATCTTCTTTTTTAATTAAAAATTCAGGGGGTTTTGGAATTGGCTCGCTACCATGGACGTCTTCGGTTGTGCCCCGAGAAGCTTGTAAATGGGGTTTAGGGTTGGTGATCACCGAACCATATAATTTCACCGGTTCTGGCTCTGGCGCAGGTGTCACTAGCGTCTCATCGTCATCCATCGACGAATGCGTATTGTCACTTTGCCCTTGGCTATCAGCATGCACGTCTTGATCCTCGGCATCACTGTTAGCTTCATCAGCGCTGACGGGGCTGGCAGCGGACGACACCACTCGTACTTTACCTAAACCAAGATCATCATAATCGTCATGGGACTCGTCGTCATCTTGCGTTGCCACCTGTTGTTCCCAATCCCGAGGCTCTATACGTTGTTTTTTACCGGATTGGCTGGATTTGCGTATTTTCCAAATCCCGTGTGCCAACACTGCAAGAATAAAACACGTACCTAAAATAAGGAGTGATAGTCGTAGCTCATCCATTTTGTTTTTTCGCCCTTTGTTATGCTTCTACGAAGGCCATGGCCTCATCCACATCCACTGCAACCATTCGTGATACACCCGGTTCTGCCATTGTTACGCCAGTTAGGTGGGTTGCCATTTCCATCGCTATTTTATTGTGGGTGATATAAATAAATTGTACCGAATCAGACATTTCTGACACCAGATTACAGAAACGTCCCACGTTTGCATCATCCAGCGGCGCATCCACTTCGTCAAGTAAACAAAATGGCGCAGGATTCAGCCTAAAAATCGCAAACACCAATGATAAAGCGGTTAAGGCTTTTTCTCCACCGCTTAACAGGTGAATTGTACTATTTTTCTTGCCCGGTGGCCGTGCCATGATGGTGACGCCGGTTTCCAGTAAATCGTCATCGGTAAGCGCTAAATAGGCTGAGCCTCCACCGAAAACTTTCGGAAACAGTGTTTTTAATCCCTCGTTCACCTTCTCGAAGGTGTTAGCAAAACGTTGACGGGTTTCTTTATCAATTTTTCGAATTGCTCCTTGTAACGTATCAAGGGCATCGGTGAGATCAGTAAATTGTGTATCAAGGTGGGCTTTTCGTTCTGCCTGCGTGTCGTACTCTTCCACTGCGGCCAAATTCACCGCCCCTAATCGACTGATGGCTGCGGTAGTCTTTTCTAGCGTTTGCTGCCAGCGTTGTTCATCCGCCCCTTCTTCGAGCGTAGGAAGCAATGCTTTGAGGGTTTGCCCAGTTTCCGTTAATTGTTCAAGAACCGAAGCGGCTCTTACTTTCGTCCCTTCTATCTCAATATTTAGGCTATCTATTTTCCCTTGGCGTTGTTGAATTTGACCAAGAATGCCTTGTTGCCCCTTCTGGGCTTCGCTAAGTAATGCGTCAATTTCGGTTAACTTAGCTTGGTTAGTCAGCCGTTTTTCTTCTAGCGCTTCTCGCTCAAGCAGCAAAGCCTGCAACTGCGCTTCGCTTAACGCCTTTGGTTGGCTAAGTGTTTGCTTTTCTTTATTTAAATCACTAATTCGCTGTTCGTAATCGGCTAGCTGCTCTTGGTTACGCGTAACCTGTTGTTGGTACATAGCTAGCTGGCTTTGCTGTTGTTGCAAAGTTAACTGTAATTCATGCACCCTGGATTTGTGTTGATCGATGGTGTGCCGGCTGTGCTTAACGTTGGCATCTAAGGATTCACGGGTGGAGGCACTTTCTTGTTCTGCTTCTTCGGCATACATCAGGGCCTCTTCCTGTTCTTCTAACTGGGCTGAAGTCAGCGAAAGTTGCGCATCCTCGTCGGCTAATTGTTGTTGGTATTTTTCAATTTCGCTGTCTAGCTTACGACGACGGGCTTCGGCGGCATCCCATTGCTGTTGTAGTAGCCCATGTTGATGGGACAATTTATCTTTATTATTAATTACCTGCATACGTTGTTGACGGGCATTATCACGGCGCAATTTTGCTTGATTAACACGTTCAGATGCTTCTTCACGTTGTTCTCGAAGCCGCTGAACCTCATCACTTAATTGGCCGATATGGGTGTCAAGCTGGGCAATTTTAGCTAAACGAGCAATGGCGCCATCACTATTTTGTGTCGCCATTCCTTGTATAAAACCCGCTTCACTTATCCATTCACCCGTTTCGGTTATCACAGCAAAACAGGTTGGATTACGTTGCAATAGTTGCTGGGCCTGTTTTACATCTTCGGCTACCAAGATGCGGTTTAAAAAAGTGGGAATAAAATCACCGTCGAGACAGGCGGCCACCGAACCTTCGGTGGGTGCCTTATTGTCTGACATGGGCAATATACGCCGCCCTGTTGGAAGATATTCCCTTGAGGCCACCAAGGTTTCCAGTGAATATTCTTTTGCCACCACAGGGTTTAATAACCAATAGGTTAGGTGTTCGAACAAGGGTTCAAAGCCAGGTTTAACTTTTATCGCCTGCCAAAATGCCATCACGCCTTCAGGTAAGGTAGCGGCTTCGGTTTCGGCATCTTCCTGCAACGCCATCAGCGCTGCGTGTTTAGACTCGGCCTGCTGTAATTCTCGCTGTTTTTGGGAATACCCTGCATCGGCGACATTGTATTTTTCCCGCAGTGATACCACCGCGTCTTCAGCCAAGGCCAATTCATCTTCTGTGATGGCGACTTTTTCAGCAGCCATGGCTATCTCGTCTAAAAGCGCTGTACATTGCTGCTTTAACGTCTCTATATGGCTTTCGCCCGCCTCTTGTCGTAATTCACTTAACCGCTCAGTGGTACGCAGTTGCATTTGCGTCACCGATTGTATTTTACTGTGCAGGTGTTGTACTTGTTGCTTAAGGCCAAGATATTGTCGCTCTTGTTCCCGGCGCTGATGAGTAAACGCTCTTAGGGTGTTTTCCGCATGCTCATTGTGCTCATACGCTTGTTCTAAGGCGGCTTCTTGGATCGCTAATTGGGGTTCGACAGTGGCAAGTTTATTCTGCGCACCTGCTAGCGCCTTGTTGCCTTCTTCCAATGACGTTAGAAGAAGGGCTTTTCGAGCTGACAGATCATCGAGTTCTTTTGTCAGTTGCTTTTCACGTTGCTGGCTATGTAACGCATCTTGTTCCAACCGGGTGATTTGATTGGACACAGAAAACAACTGTTGCTGCAAATCTTCGAGCAATAATTTACAACTTTGCCCTTGGCTTCGGTACTTTTCGATGCCGGCTTCATCCCCTCGCTGCTGGGATACTAATTCGTCTATTTCGTGTTGAATTTGCGCCCGATCATTTTCCAGTTGGGTTATTTTGCCACTGTGCTTCAGGTAGCGGATCACCGACAATTCGCTTTTTAATTGTCGCTCTCGGGCTTTAAGTTCTTTGTAGCGCTGGGCCGCTACCGCTTGGCGCTGCAATTTTTCAAGCTGACGACCAAGCTCACCTCTTACATCGTCTAATCGTTCAAGGTTATCTTGGGTATGACGAATACGATTTTCGGTTTCCCGGCGTCTTTCTTTGTATTTAGAGATCCCCGCCGCTTCCTCGATGAAAACCCGTAGTTCCTGAGGTTTAGATTCAATTAAACGGGAAATCATTCCTTGTTCGATGATGGCGTAGCTACGCGGGCCTAATCCCGTGCCTAAAAACAAATCCGTGACATCCCGGCGCCGGCATTTGGTTCCATTGAGGTAATAAAAGGATTGGGCGTCTCGGGTAACCAAGCGTTTTACTGACAATTCTGCGTAATTAGCAAACTCGCCACCAATGCGCCCCGACGTATTATCAAAAATAAGCTCTACACTGCACTGACCCACTGGTTTGCGGGCAGAGGAGCCATTGAAAATCACATCAGTCATGGCATCACCACGAAGGTTTTTAGCCGAACTTTCCCCTAGCACCCAACGTACAGCGTCAATAACGTTAGATTTTCCGCAGCCATTAGGGCCCACAACGGCGGTCATCTCACCCACAAAAGGAATGGTGGTGGGATCCACAAACGATTTAAAGCCCGCCAGCTTAATGGATTTTAAACGCATGGCACTGACCTCGGCTTTATTGCCACAGCAAAAAGGCGATCCAATGGAAAAGCGTGGAGGCGTTTAGAGTTATTTTTATTTACCACAGATGTCAGCGCTAAAAAATGGCCATGATTATTGCCACGACTCTACCAAAACTCACACAGTGTAACAATTGTGTTTTCATCAACAGGTTCACTCAAAGTATACTTTCACAGTATGGTAAACTCTCCCCTTATCATTTTGGGGCATTGCCATCTAAATTTGTCCTTTTTGTATACAGCATCGTGGAGCACTAATGCAAAGTAAATCTGGCCTGAGTTATTTCCTGTCAGGATTTAGTCTCATTACAATCAAAGGCATAAAACGGTTTGTTTTTATTCCCTTAGCAGTGAATATTCTGCTGTTTTCTGTCGCATTCTATTTTCTCTATGGCGAAATAGCCCTGGGAATTGACTGGTTAATGTCACTGATACCCGCATGGCTCGACTGGCTTAAGAGGGTACTGAGTTTCTTTTTGTGGCCCCTCGCCGTTATCACGGTATTGCTGGTATTTGCCCTTATCTTCGGCACCTTAGCTAATTGGATAGCCGCGCCATTTAATGGCATTTTATCAGAGAAACTTGAACGACATTTAACTGGCCAGGAAATTGGCGATGAAAGCCTGATGTCACTACTCAAAGATGTCCCGCGTATGTTAGGGCGTGAATTTTCCAAATTTGCCTGGTATGTACCCCGCGCCCTCTTTTTCCTTGTCTTGTTTTTACTTATCCCCGTTATCGGTCAGGTACTGTGGTTTATGTTCAATGCGTGGATGATGGCCATACAATATTGTGATTACCCTTACGATAATCATAAGGTACCGTTTAAAACCATGCGTTCTCATTTAGAAATGCATAAAGGCAAGTGTTTTTCTTTTGGCGTGGGCGTTAGCCTTTTTTCGTTGATCCCGCTGGTTAACTTTATTGTTATGCCCGTGGCCATATGTGGCGCTACCGCGATGTGGGTTGATCAGCTAAAACCAGATTTAGAAAAAAGATAAGGCCAGCTACCGGGTTAATTAAAAAGATATGAGGATGAAGCGACGCCTTGTGCGTCGCGAAATGCTTCGTAACGGGTTAACCATTCTTTCGCTTTTGTGGTTTGCCCTGCTTTTTGAAAGGCTTGAAATAGATTCATAAAAACCGGCCTTTGGGTTTTGGGATCTGCCAGTTGTTGTCGCCACAGTGCAAGATAAATAGGGGGAATATCGCCACTGTCGTGGTGTTCAAGAAAGGTGATATGTCCTGACGGTTTATACGCTCTTATTTCACTACGGGCACAAGTTTGCGCAGGCCAGATCCCAACCCCAGGCTGCAGGGTTTGCCAATTTTGTAAGGTAGACAACGGGGCATAACTAATCTTGCCATCGAAAATAAGGTTTGGCGCTTCTGGCGCACCGCAATAACGTTTTGCTGCTTCCTTGCCCAAAGCATACTCATCGACGAAACCCGCAAAATGCGCTAATTCGTGCACAAATACCGAATAGGCATCAGTAAGATCTAGAAACATCACCCCATTGTTTACATTAGCCTTGCCTAGTTCACCCACCACCACGGCATGGGTTAGCCCACGCTTTCTCACCGCGGTGGCCAAGGGACGTACGTCACAATCTAGCCGCCCTGCACCATTATTTTCAGCGTCACATTTTAAGCTGTCTGGCGTTAACCAAACTGGACGATCAATACACATGGGAAGAGATTGTAAACGCCGATCTTTTTCGTAATTGGTGACCAACTCATCGGCTTTTACCAAGGTGGCTAAGCTAGATGCAAACACGCCAATTTTTTGATGACACTGGGCGTTATTACGGGATATAGCAGGCACACTAGTGGCCTTATACTGAGTGTATGATGAAAGTACATGCTGAACTTTTTGGGCGATATCAAGACCGGCATCAGCAGCTTGAGAAATCCACTTTCTTGCGGCGTCTTTCTTACCTTCGTCCCACAACATACGACCGTATTGAAAGGCACTTTGAGGGTAATCATTCGCAGTGACACGAAACCAAGGTAAGGCTTTTTCAGCAGCACCGTTTAATAAATACCAATCGGCTAACGCAGCTTGACCCGGCAAGTATCCCTGTTCGGCAGAACGCTTAAGCCATTTCTCTCTTTCTACGGGGTCGTCAGTTGTGAAGGCATATTGCATTTGTGCTTCTGGTACATTACCAATGGCTGCAAGACGCATTAATTTTTTGTCTGACATGGCCGCATCGGTGGACTTATACAGTGCCCAAGCCGCATCAGCATTATCCAAAGAAACCAATTTATTTAACCAGTATTCGGACTGTGTTATCGACGCAAATGCCACTAATCTATCTTGGGCTTGCTGACTGCCTTTTTGAGCTGCTAGCCACAGTAAGGGCGCAGGATCATCAGCACTACCCGCATTGCGTAACAGTTGCGGGATGTACCGCCCTGAATCCGAACCAACTAGCAAAAGCGCTAGCAGCGCAACGAATAATCCTCGCATAGGATAGGATTATTGCTCGTCGCCGGACGGAGTTCTTAATCTATTGAGCTCTATTCGTGCATAGCGATGCTCGATGTAATCATACACGTTGGTGCTGAGCGCTAATTTGAAATAGTTTGATGCAATACCTTTATTGCCAAGAGCACTGTGATATTTACCTAAATAAAAGTAGGCTTCACACAGACGGTCTGTCAGTGCCGATTGGCTAGACACCCCTTCAATAAGGGAGTTAAGCAAATCGTTCTCCGAAGCAGTACCTAAGAATAAATCCACCAGTTTCACGGCCCAATGGTCGCTATTGAGGGTGGGTTTCACTGACAGTAAATACGCCTGTGCATCAACTTCATCAATGTCTGCTTTCGCAAAGTAGGTCCACAGTACACGGAAAGGATCAGATTCATCCTTGGTTTGGAAGGTGGAAAGATCAGCTACGGCTAAATCTGCCCGTCCGCCATAGTACAATGCGATGCCTCGATTCAAAAACGCAAAATCGTAGTCCGAGTCAATATCCAAAGTAGAATCAAATGCTTCATATGCCTGAATGAAGTTCATTTGCTGAACAAAATGAATACCAATGGAATTATAAACTTCCGCCATATCGGGCTTAAGTTGCAATGCCTGGGTATAATCGAATTGAGCCAGGCCGGCCAGCCCTACACTGTCGTATAACATCCCCCGTTGATACAATAATTCTGCCCTGTCTTCATCGGGTATGGAGCCATTGGTTAACACTTGATTGTAACGGGCAATGGCCATTTGCGAGCGAGGATTTACCGGCGCAGGTTCGGCAAGTAGTAAGTTACCCATTTCCGCTTTTTGTTCCACCTGAGGAGTACTTGCGCATCCTACAATTGAAACTGAAATGAGAGAAAAAAAAGTGAGACTAATGAAGTTTCGCATGTTAAAAATGATATCACTCGCTATGAAATAGTTGGCAAGAAAAGGCACTGTCCACTTGGACAGGTAGCGATGACTGCCACCTTCGCTGATTTGGTTTAAAAAGTAAAGCCTAAACCCACCAGAGAGATGTAATGGAAAGTAAAATAATAACACAACTTATTAATTCAGCTCAAAATGCGCAAAAAAATGCCCATGCCCCCTACTCTGGCTTTCAGGTAGGGGCTGCCGTACTTACACAAGATGATCGTATTTTTTCAGGGTGTAACGTAGAAAATGCAGCCTATCCCCTAGGACAATGCGCCGAAGCCACGGCCATAGGCAGCATGGTAACTGACGGCACTAAAATAATAAAAGCCGTGGTCATTGCCAGTCCCAACGAGGAACTATGTTTTCCTTGTGGCGGGTGTCGACAAAAACTGGCCGAGTTTGCCGAAGACGCCACACCCGTATACATGGTCACTGCCAAAGGTCATATTGAAAAACACACCGTCGGAGACTTACTTCCCCACGCTTTTCGTCTTCGCCATGATGGCACAACAGATAAAGCCTAATTACATTAGGCTTTTTTCTTCGCGGCCATGGCATCTAATTGGGCTTGCGTAGCCGGTGCCTGATGGTGTTCTTTCCACTCACTGTAAGGCATTTTATAAATGATTTCTCTGGCTGCGTCATAGTCAATATGCTCGCCTTCATCCGCCGCCGCTGCACTGTACCATTTGGCCAGACAGTTACGACAGAAATCTGCCAAGATCATCAAGTCGATGTTTTGCACCTGTTTGTTGTTATCTAAATGTTCAAGCAAACGCCTAAACGCTGCAGCTTCAATACGAGTTTGGGTGTCTTCGGTCATTCGTTTTCTCCAACAAAAAAGGCGCTAATGCGCCTTTTTACAATGGTAAATAAACAGAGTATTACATCCTAAATAGGATCCTTACTCTCCTTTATCTTCTTTTGGTGCAGGTTTTTCAAGCAATTCTTTAATGCTTAAACGCACACGATTTTGGCGGTCGATTTCCATTACTTTAACGTCAACCATTTCACCTTCTTTAAGGTAATCAGTTACTTTGTTAACACGTTCATGGGCAATCTGAGAAATGTGTACCAGGCCTTCTTTACCCGGTAATACTTCCACAAAGGCACCAAAATCAACGATACGAGTAATTTTACCGTTATAGGTTTTACCCACTTCAATTTCAGCAGTTACTTGCTCAATTTTGCTAATAGCAATATCGGCTTTCGCACGCTCGGTAGCGAAAATCTTGATGGTTCCGTCATCTTCGATTTCGATATTAGTATCCGATTCTTCTGTGATTTGACGAATCATCGCACCACCTTTACCAATCACATCGCGGATCTTGTCCTGATCGATTTTCATAGTATAGATACGTGGCGCAAATTCGCTCAATTCTTCACGGTGACCGGTAATGGCTTCATCCATCACTTTAAGAATATGCAAACGGGCTTCTTTGGCTTGCTTAAGCGCAATTTGCATAATTTCTTTGGTGATACCTTCGATTTTGATATCCATTTGTAACGCTGTGATACCGTCAGTGGTACCCGCTACTTTAAAGTCCATATCACCCAAGTGATCTTCATCACCTAAGATATCAGAAAGAACAACAAAGTTTTCATCGCTCTTCACCAATCCCATAGCGATACCCGCTACAGAGGCTTTGATTGGTACACCCGCATCCATTAACGCCAACGAGGTACCACATACAGACGCCATAGACGATGAACCGTTAGACTCGGTGATTTCAGAAACCACACGTACTACATACGGGAAATCTTCATCAGAAGGCATTACAGCTTGAATACCACGTTTTGCTAAACGACCGTGACCAATTTCACGACGCTTAGGTGAACCGATAAAGCCCGTTTCACCCACACAATACGGAGGGAAGTTATAATGCAACATGAATTTGCTGTCGCGCTTACCTTGAAGCTCGTCAATCATTTGCGCATCACGTTCTGTACCTAAGGTCGCAACAACCAATGCTTGGGTTTCACCACGGGTAAACACAGCAGAACCGTGAGTACGAGGTAATACGCCAGTCGATACATCAAGAGCACGAATCATCGCAGGGTCACGACCATCAATACGTGGCTTGCCATCTAAGATCCGTGAACGTACAACATCACTTTCTAGATCATGAAGAAGATCAGACGCTTCTTTAGCATCTTGCTCTGGATTTTCTTCTAAGATTTTTGCCAATGCTTGTTCAGTAACCGCAGTAACCGCATCTTTACGTGCCAGTTTGTCAGAGATTTGATACGCCTCTGTCATACCGGCTTCGGCTAACGCTTTTACTTTTGCTTTAAGCTCTGTGTTTTCTGCTTGTGGTTTCCAATCCCATGCTGGGGTTGCCACTTCTGCGGCAAACGCTTTTACAGCATTAACCACAGCCTGAGATTGCTCATGGCCGTACATTACTGCACCAAGCATGACATCTTCTGGCAAAATACTGGCTTCAGATTCAACCATCAATACCGCACTTTCAGTACCCGCAACCACTAAATCTAATTGGCTTTCTGCTTGTTCTGAATTGCGGGTATTTAGAATATATTCGCCATCAGTGTAACCAACACGGGCTGCACCAACTGGGCCATTGAATGGAATACCAGAGATCGCTAATGCCGCAGAAGTACCAATCAATGAAATAACATCAGTGGGTATTTCTGGGTTTGCTGAAAGTACAGTTACGACAATTTGTACTTCGTTAAAAAACCCTTCTGGGAATAACGGACGAATTGGGCGGTCAATAAGTCGCGCGATAAGGGTTTCGCCTTCTGAAGGACGTCCTTCACGCTTGAAAAAACCACCTGGAATTTTACCTGCGGCATAAGCCTTTTCCTGATAATTAACCGTTAACGGGAAAAAATCCTGATCAGCTTTTGCGTCTTTTTTACCAACTACGGTAACCATCACGGATGTGTCATCCATGCTAGCGATAACTGCGGCCGTTGCCTGACGAGCGATTACGCCCGTTTCTAAAGTAACAGTATGCTGTCCATACTGAAATGAATGAGTAATAGGAGTCACTATTTGTCCTTTTTCTTTAATATATATTTCGCTTTTAAACGCGGCGCATAGTATAGCCGCGAACGCCAAGTATTGCCATTATGAAATACACAGCACATTTTCATTATTTACCAACATTAGGGCTTTGTGTGTAGTGAAATAAATTATTAACTTGGCATTTGGCTGTTTTTTCATCATATTGCAATAATAAACAGTAAGCTGTATCTGTCATTATTCAGGAGATATCCGCTATGCTCGTGCTCAGACTAAACAAAGCAGGCATGCCCCAAGAGTGGATTTTACCAGAAGAAGCCGCAAGGCTTTACTGTCAACAAAAGGTATTATTTGAATTGGGACAGCGTTCCTTAACCTTGCATGGAGGTTGGGATCATCAGGGTAATCAAAGCCGACTTACCCTTTCCAGTATTATCGCCTGCGACGGTAAGGTAACCGATTTGAACGGCAAAATAGCGTTGAATAATCGCTATTTGTTTCGTCGAGACAATCATCTTTGCCTATATTGCGGGCAAACCTTTCGTCCGTCGCTATTAACCCGCGACCACATCATTCCTCGTTCCCGTGGAGGAAAAGACAGGTGGACTAATGTGGCGACTGCCTGCGCGCGCTGCAACCATGCTAAAGGGGCTCGCACCCCAGAAGAAGCTAACATGCCCCTGCTTGCCGTGCCCTTCAGGCCTAATATTTACGAACGGTTTTACTTAATGAACCGTCGAATTTTGGCCGACCAAATGGCGTTTTTAAGTAGCCACTTTTCCCAACAACGGCATTGGGTGAAAACATAACCTTTTACCGATCTTTAAAGGGTTTTTTGGCGCGGATATTTTCTTCGCTGATGATCTTTTCATGCCACAATTCCATCCAATCCTGAGAGATTTTCTGCTGCAATTCATGGGCTTCTTCAATGGGACAAAATAGCGAGATGGTAATACGCAATTTCGCAAATTGATTGGTTTCTATGGCGATATCCGGGTCTATATCAATAAATTCAGCATCCATGTGCCGCTCGATAAGGCTTTTGTACCTATCGGCAACTTCGCGAAAATGTTCACAGTGGGCCAACGTGCGTTCCCTGAATTCGGGAAGCAAGGCATAAGGGTTGGTCTCAGGTTCTAATACCAGTTTGAATGAATGCAACGTGTAACGTCTTAGAAAATTTAAGTTTCTTACCGCTTGGGTTACAAGTTGACTATTTGGGATGTACAAGTGTTTACCGGTGTAATTATAGGACTCGGGATCCACTTCCAACAACGCGGTTTTTGCCCAATCCATTTCCACCACTTCCCCTTGCACATTATTCATTTGGATCCAGTCGCCCACACGAAATGGTCGCGCGCCAAGATAATAAATAAAGCCCATAAAGCATTGAATAAACTCCCGGGTAGCAAGCACGATGGCAACCATAAATGCGGCAATTGAAATGGCCAAGCTTTGGATCTCAGAGGCCCACAGCATCATCAACAAAATGAGTAATATGGCATTACCCAGTTGCTCGATAATATTGATGGAATGACGTCTATCTTCGCCGGTTTTCTTACTACGTCTTTTGAGCAACCGTAAAAGCAGTCTTTTAACCGCCAAAAAGCTAATCACCATGATGGCGGAGGCCACCAGTTTATTGGTCTGGATAAAATCACCGATATCTTGCCACACAAGCGTCAAGTCGACGCCGACATCTGTCATCATGTTTGGGTAACTCTTGAGTTGAAAAAAAACCGAGCAAGGCGCTCGGTTTTCTAGTATCTCAATTCGGCTTACATTTCACAATGCTAACCGATGAACAAATTGAATCTAATCACGCACTTGGCCTGTACCATTCACAAGGTACTTCTCAGCGGTCAACGACTCCAGTCCCATAGGACCGTAGGCATGCAACTTAGTGGTGGCAATACCAATTTCAGCACCAAGCCCTAATTGACTACCGTCAGAGAAACGGGATGATGCGTTTACCATTACTACAGAGGCATCAACGGCGCGCTGGAACATTTGTGCTGACTGCGCGTTCTCGGTGCAAATAACCTCAGTATGGTTACTACCGAAATCGGCAATATGAGACAAGGCAGCGTCGAAATCATCAACCACACGGATTGCGATTTCTAGACCCAAGTACTCTTCGCCGTAGCCCTCTTCACCAATCACATCTGGATTTGTGAAGTAACTGGCCCCTGCTTCGTTCACATGGATGCGTACATCATGTTCTGCCAACGCTTTGGCGACTTGGGGTAAGAAATCACCGGCAACCGCCTGGTGTACCAGTAATCCTTCAAGTGCATTACACACCCCAGTACGCTGGGTTTTACCGTTAAGTAATAATGCCAGTGCTTTGTCTAGATCGGCGTCCTTGTCTACGTATAGATGACACACCCCTTTAAAGTGCTGGATAACCGGCACTTTAGAATTATCGGTAACATAGTTGATGAGGCCTTCCCCACCACGAGGAATAATCACATCGATTGAATCTCGCTGCTCCATTAATTCCTGCATCAATGCCCGGTCGGGATCAGGAACCACACTAATAAGCGCCTTAGGCAAATCGTGTTGTTCTAGCACATCCTGCATCAACCCGGCAATGGCCAGACTTGTGTCTAAGGCTTCTTTACCGCCTCTTAGGATAACCGCATTGCCTGATTTAAAGCACAATGCGCCGGCATCTGCGGTGACGTTAGGGCGGGCTTCGTAAATCATGCATACCAAACCTAATGGAATACGCATCTTTTTGATTTCGATACCATTAGGACGGGTACCGATAACACGTTCTTTACCCACCGGATCATCCAAATCAATGATCACTTCAATGCCTTCAGCCATGGCTTCAATGCGCGCGTCGTCCAGAATTAAACGGTCAATCATGGCAGCGTCAAGCTGAGCCTCTTTGGCCCGGGCCACTTCTTTTTCGTTTACCTGCTTAATTGCGTCCTTGCTGTTACGAATCGCTGCCGCCATGTCTTTGAGCACCGCGTCTTTGGCAGATTCGTCCAGTACGGCAAGGGTTCGTGCGGCTTGCTTTGCGTTTTTTGCTAAGGATGTAATTAAACTCATTCTTTCTCCAGGTTAGCTAAATTCTTTTTCGAAATAATCGGCCCCGTTTTTTCTTCAAACTCAGAGGCAAAATCATCATCTTCTTGATTGGCAATAAAGTTCAATAAGCAACTGCTGTAATTAGAGCGTGCTTTTACCAGTTTGGTGCCATCGTCTTTTCTGACAATAATGGTATCACCCACTGAGAACTCGCCTTTAACGTCCAAAATCTCTTTACTGGTCAATGACTCTGCGTTGTCACACAATGCAGGCGCAAACTCATTTTCAACAATGACTTCGCCCTGAGCGCGGGTTGTGTGCCGCATCCAGTGTTCATTTTCCGCCATGGGTTTTTCATAAGCAGTAAAATGGGTTCCTGGATTTTTGCCATTAAGTAACATATTAAATGACAATTCAGTAAAACCGTTAATAATATATGTATCGATACCATGAGAAACCGCTTTTTCTGCCGCTTCAATTTTCGTACGCATGCCGCCGGTTCCTACACCGCCTTTGACTGCGCCGCCCGCCATGGCATAAATATCAGCATCAATATTATCAACCTTAGATAATAAGGTTGCGTCATCATGAGTATGGGGGTTTTTATCATAAAGCCCATCCACATCAGAACAAATAATTAATGCATCGGCGTCTGCCGCAGATGCCACCATGGCTGACAGATTATCGTTGTCGCCAACTTTCAATTTATCCGTCGTTACGGTGTCGTTTTCGTTAATAATGGGCAGTATATTGTGCTCAAGTAAACTAAACGTGGTATCACGAATACTCACATAGCGCTCTCTATCACGGAGATCAGCGTGAGTCAGCAGAATTTGCGCCGAGGGAAAATCAAATAATCGATCCCAAGTTGCAATCATTTCTGTTTGGCCGGCAGCGGCCATGGCTTTTTTAATAGTGATGTCAGAACGCTCACAGTCGGGGAACTGGTGAGCTCCCGCGGCCACTGAACCTGAGGAAACAAGCACAACCTGAGTGCCCATGGCGCGACATTTCACGATAAACTGCGCGATACTAAGAAGATAATGGCTACTGCATCCTTTGCGGTTAGGGGAAATAAGAGCACTCCCAACTTTAACCACGATGCGTTTCCAATTTTTGTTCATACTTAAATTCACCTTAAGATTGTTGATTCGCAAGTTCCCGGTTCGTTTCGCTAAACATCGCCTGAACTTCAGACGATGGCGCCTGGCTGCATGCCGAGACAAGCCACAAGGTCATAGAACTGACTATGAAGCCGGGAATAATTTCATAAACGACACTACTGAGTGTCTCGCCGTCCGCTAGAACAGGCGCATAAATCCAAAATAAAACTGTTGCTGCACCGCTAATAATGCCTGCCAACGCGGCATTATGAGTAAGATCCTTTTTGTACAGACAAGCCAAAACTAACGGCCCAAACGCAGCGCCAAATCCTGCCCATGCGTTACTTACCAGCGATAAAATTGTATTTGACGAGTCCCAGGCCAGAGCCAACGCCGCTAACGCGACCCCACCAACGCCTAACCGGCCAATATTCACAGTGGACTGTCCATCATTATTCTTTTTAGACATTACGCGATAAATGTCTTCGGTTAATGAACTCGCCGACACCAATAATTGGGACGAAATGGTGCTCATAATGGCGGCTAAAATAGCGGCCATCAAAAATCCGCTGACTAACGGATGAAATAACAACTGAGAAAACACGATAAATATGGTCTCAGGATCTTCCACGCTCAAACCAAACTGGTTGGCATAAGCGATGCCTACAAATCCGGTCGCTAATGCGCCAATAATCGTCACTGTCATCCACGACATGCCAATATTGCGCGCGGTGGAAATAGATTTAACAGACCGTATCGCCATAAACCGAACAATAATGTGCGGTTGTCCGAAATACCCTAAGCCCCAAGAAAGGCTAGAGATAAGGCCAATGGCTGATACCGTTTTCCACGATTCCGGCAAACTCGGTATCGACGTATACGCAGCGCCAGTCATCTGGCTAACGCTATCGAACTCGCTAAATGCAACTAACGGCACCAATACAAGGGCGACAAACATAATGCACCCCTGCACAAAATCCGTCATGCTAACGGCCAGAAAACCGCCTAACAGCGTATATGACACCACCACCGCTAGCGTAATGATAAGGCCCCATTGGTACTCAACATTAAACGCGCTTTCAAATAACTTACCCCCTGCCACTAATCCAGCGGATGTGTACAAGGTAAAAAATAAAACAATAATTGCAGCCGACACCATTCTTACGGTGGCGTTTGACTGACCGAAACGTTTGGCAAAAAACTCCGGAACGGTAAGCGAATCGTCAGCGACTTCGGTGTAAACCCGTAATTTTGGTGCCACTAGTAGATAGTTCGCTAACGCACCGACAACCAGTCCAATGGCGATATAAAGCGCATCAAAACCAGAAACGAACATGGCACCGGGCAACCCCATCAGCATCCATCCACTCATGTCTGACGCCCCTGCAGACAACGCAGTTACCTGTGGACTGACTTGGCGTCCACCAAGAATGTATCCTGAGATATCACTGGTCGACTGACGATAGGCAAAAAGCCCTATGCCCAACATGGCAATGAAATAAATGCCTAACGATATATATGCTTCAAATTGCATAAAAACTAATGCGCTCCCACTTTTCTAAAACATAAATAAAAGGCGCTTATGTGCGCCTTTTATTTTCACTCTATTAATTTGAGTTCTAATTATATCAGTATCTAATCTTAATTATCAAGGCGGGTTTGTGGAAACGTGTGTTTACGGTATCTCAGATGGATTTTCTTTACATTCCACGCTGAATCCCACTCACCTTGGGAAAACACAAATTAAAAAGATATTATTCAATTAGTTAAAAAAACAACTCTCAAAGTGAAAATAGACTAAATCTCGACTTTATAATACTTTTGATTAAAGTTTTTGAACGCCTGAATAGTTACACATGAATCTAACTGTGTACGGTATTCACGCACAATCATTCGTGTAACCTACGATTGCAGAAAGAAAAAAGATCGTTATTTATCCTATCGGGCTTAATTTAGCGCGGTCGACTTCATGCAATAACTACACAAGGTATTCAAATTTCGTTTAAGTAAAATGACTTCGGGTGAAGGTAATTTAAGCGGTATCAGGCGTTGGCAAAGCCGCCCTAACTCCTCATGGCACAGTTGTACGAGTTAGCAACAGTCGGTATTCCAAGCATCTCCGCTTTATTTAAGACGCCCAAAACAGCACAGTGAAAGTGAGAAAATTTTTCATAACACTAGAAAATACTTCATTAAATAGCCTATGCGCTGTTTTGAATATGGCCAAATTTATGGCAAAACATATACAAATCAACAACATATTTATTCGGTATAGAATTTGTATTCACTTGACATTAGTGATGTGTAATAACACAAATTTTTTCTTATCCCCGTGGAGTTAGGGTAAAGGTGCGTAAACGGCTTCTTTGTTAGATTTAACTTCTCGGGCTTATTAAACGGGTGATCTATGAGTGATCTAACTACACCGAATGTTGATGCCATTGTTGGGGCTAAAAATACCCAAATAGCGGCCATATTTGACGATCAACAGCAAGTTGCAATGGGAATACAAACACTGCAGTCCCAAACTGACCTGTCACCACAGCAACTAACCCTTATTCATCCTAAGGACGAAGGCTTTAATGCGAAACTTGAAAAGGCCAGTGAGAAAATTGGTAAGCGACTATGGCACTCCCACCTGATTTTAGGGGCGGCGGGTATAATTACCGGATTAATCTTCGCTTTTATCCTCGTCAATTTTGGCCCTGCCCTCACACAAAATAACCCTATGTTCACCTACATCGCGTTAATCAGTCCTGGCTTGTTTATCGGACTATTTGTGGCAGGGTTAATTGGCTTACGTCCCGATCGTGACGAAATCGTCCAGACCGTACGTTCAGCGATTCGACGTGGCAAATTTGCCCTTGTGGTAAACCTGAAACGAGAGCAATCCGTCACCTCAGTGCGCGATGCACTATCGGCCAATAGCAGTAAAGTAATAGAAGCCATACAATAAAACTCGGTTCGCTATGGGGCGTTCCCCATAGCCCATCCCAAAGTAACAGTATGAGTAGCTGCGCCAGTTACCAAGAAATCTCGTCTTGGTCGCGAAAAAACTTGCCAGTTGGACCATCGTCTTCTAAAAGCCCTAGCCAAACCGCTGTCTTTGCCCCTTCTTCCGGCGTTCGGGGCGCATCCTTTCCTCCTAAGCGCGTATGTACCCAGCCTGGCGTCATGCTATTAATTTTTACGTTGGCGGCATCCACACTATTGGCAATGTTAACGGTAAGGGCGTTTAGAGCCGCTTTACTCACAGAATAGGCGGTTGGCCCATTTATGCCCTGTTCGAAGGACCCATAGCCCGAAGAAAGATTCACAATTCGCCCATAGTTTTTTTCAACCATAGCAGGTAATACTTGCTGAATTAGACATAAAGGCCCATAAACGTGCACTTGCATGGCTCGCTTAATCTCTTCAAGCTCCACATTCTGCCAATCATTATCTTCTAAGAACCCCGCGTTGTTGACCAAAATATCGATATCGCCATAAATAGCTTGTGCCCTTGTCACACTTTCAATAATTTGCTGTTCGTTATTCAGGTTTAACTCGATAACTTGAATGTCAGCACCTACAATGTCTTTTTTCGCTGCCAAGCCATCGTCTTCATTTCTGCATCCTAAAAGCACCTTGCACCCTTCCTTGGCAAACCCGCGCACAATCTCTAGACCTATGCCTCTGTTTCCTCCGGTGATCAATACCGTTGATGTCATAACTGTCCCCGCATTTAATTGTATTGAATTGGTGCAAATCGTTTTTGTTGCCAAACATCAATGTATAACCAAAGTGGTACGGTAAACGCCCAGATGAAGGCGATGACGACTAACGTCATCGCCGTGGGAAAAAGAAAGGTAACCGCCCCTAATTTTGCGGCGGCGAAGTAGCTTAAAGGCCCTGACACCGCCCCAAGGAATGCGGCTAACAAATATCTGTCTCGCAAGTAAGTTAAACTGATCCGCAGCATATAGCCGAACGCCACCCACAGCACCACCAACCACAAGGGGATCAGCGCGCTAACTTCCGCTGAAAACTGATAGAAACCGAGGGCAGCTAAGGTACCGTCTACGAGTACACCATACAGTCCAATCGCCACACCAAAAATCACACTTTGTAAACGACAGGGCAAAACGGCGATGTATCCTACGATAAGAAAGAGCATTAACCACAAAAACTGATTTTCAAACACGATTGCGCAAAACCAGATCGTCTGAAACCAGACAAAATTCACTAACTTACCTTTCCACCCTTGGTCCATGATGTTTGTCTCTTTGCACAATTTTATCTAAAACGAAGCAATCCAGTTTCCATATAAACCGTATTGCATTAATAGGTACGGCGTATTCATTACTTGGTTCAAGAAAACAGCCGAATAACATGGAGAGATAAGTATGAAAATGGTCAAGTATTACCTGATTGGCGCTGTTATTGCCGCTTTCGCCACCTGGTTTATCCCCTATTGGCCGTTAAAAGTGATTTTCGGCTGGATATTTTTTTCTCTTAGCGCAGTTTCTTTTGCCTACATTTTTAATTACCCCAGCCTGTTTAGAAAACGGGAAGACGGTACCATTCCCTTTTATATTCGCTGGCTATTTATTCCTTTTTTACTCGGCACAGGCGCTTATAACGCGTGGGCACGTAAACACGATGAAGTCCCTGCCATTCAGCGCATCGAAACCGATCTATTTCTTGCATGTCGGTTATCCAATAATGATGTAGAGACACTAAAGCAACAAGGTGTCACCGCTATCCTCGATGTAACCGCCGAGTTCGACGGACTGGATTGGTCTGCTCAATTCATGGACTGTCATTATCTTAATATTCCGGTACTTGATCATACTAGCCCCACCACCGAACAACTCAATACCGCCATTAATTGGATTGCGCAACAAATAAAGGATGACAGAAAGGTCGTCGTTCATTGCGCCCTTGGTAGAGGTCGTTCCGTTCTAATTGTAGCCGCATATTTGTTAGCGAAAAATCCTCAGCTTTCCATTGATGATGCCATGGGCCAAATACAGCAAATCCGCAGTACCGCTAGGCTCAACAAAAAACAACTCGCCGCGCTAACCAAGATAAAACAAGGTGGTCACATAAAATTCACCCAATCCTTAGCGATTATTGCTAACCCTGTGGCAGGGGGCGGAAAATGGAAACAAGAGAAGCCCTTGATCCTGTCATTACTCAACCCTCATTTTCGGGTCACCGTGTTAGAAACCACCATTGATATTGATGCCAAGCAACGTGGCCTAGAGGCCCTCAACGACGGCGCAGATGTGCTGGTTGCCTGTGGCGGAGACGGCACCGTAACCGAAGTGGCCAGTGTTTGTGTTAATACGAAAACCACCCTGGGGGTAATTCCATTAGGCACCGCCAATGCCCTTAGCCAAGTTTTGCATGGTTACCTTAGCAGAATCATTCCCATCCAAACTGCATGCGATATTATCATTAACGGACATACCACCATCATGGATACCGCCTCCTGTAACGACGAACTGGTATTGATGGTGGCAGCCCTCGGCTTTGAACAGCAAATGATAGCGGCGGCAGATCGCAACGAAAAAAACGAAGGCGGACAGTTCGCTTACTTACGTGGATTATGGAAGGCCATTTCAGCCAATGAGGTCATGGATCTTCGCGTACGCTTTGACGACGAGCAACAAGAACAGGAAATAACCACGCCAAGTTTCGTTATTGCTAATGCGGCCCCATTAACGACGGCCTTGGCCCAAGGGGGAGAACAACCAGATATTACCGATGGCAAAGCTGATATTACGTGGTTACTTCCACAAGACGAAGAAGATAACCAATTACTGTCATTGGCAGAATTGGTCCTAGCAGATAAACAAACCAAACAAGCATCTGAACGTATTTGTCACCAACAAGCACGCTCGATTACCCTTTCACTAGCCCAAGAGACCCCCTATGCGGTAGATGGTGAAATTCGCCATGCCAGCGAAATTCGCTTTATCGTATCGAAGAAGAACTTGCAGGTATTAACCTCGCCAGATTAGCCCGCGTCTTTACACGTAAGACAAACCAATGGTTGTAACAACAGGGTAATGAACCCTATTTTAGCAAGGTAACGAATGAATAAACTGCTCATTACACTAGGCACCATGGTGCGTACCTATTGGGAAAAACTACGGGTAAGCTACTGGTTTATTCCTGCCTGCATGATCATCCCCGCGTTATTACTGGGCAGTGTGTTATACCTTATTGTCCCGCTGATACAGCCAAATACCACGGCCCCGCTTTGGGGATGGACAATCACAGCCCAATCTGCAGCGCAATTAACCACAACGGTGGCCTCTGCCACTATTACCGCAACCAGTATCGCGTTTTCCATGACCTTGGTCTCTCTCACAATGGCATCGAAACAATTTGGGCCACGGTTAATTCAAACCTTTATGGATGATCGGGGAACCCAATGTGTACTGGGTGCTTTAACGTCAACCTTTGTGTTTTGTTTATTGGCTATTCACCGCTTAGGCGTAGAAGAAACCAGTATTTTGGTCGCATCGGTGTATGCGCTAACAGTATTGATGTTTGGAATAATAGATACTTTGTTGCTTATCTATTTTATCCATCACATCGCCACCTTCATTCAGGCCGATAAGATTATCGAGCGTTGTTATCAATCGGCTATTTTCCATATCAATAGCCTTTTTCCTGCTCACAAAAGTAATGATGATGTCACAGCTATCAGTCCCGACCTGATCAAAACGGGCCCGTATACCACCGTGGTGCCCCCTACCCAAAGTGGCTATATAAACGCTATTGATTACGAAGGGTTAATGCGGTTTCCACAAACCTATGTGACTGGCGTCGAAATTCATGTGCGGGGCGGTGATTACGTTGCATTAAACGATAAGGTGATGACGATTCATAGCCTTCATCCTATTACGCAAAAAGCATTTGCATCTTACCAACGGCACATTTTTTTAGGCACACAAAGAAGTGCCATACAAGATCCGGAGTTCTCTCTTTCTCAACTCGTTGATATTGCCCTTCGGGCACTGTCTCCTGGGATAAACGATCCTGAAACTGCGCGAACGAGTGCAGACAGACTAACGTCGGCATGCATTCATTTGGCCAAAAAGCGTTTTCCGCCGTCAGCGCTGGTTCATACCACATCGAATATATGGATCTTAAGACGAACCGCCAGTTTCGCGAGCATTGTGGATAAAGGGTTTTGTGAAATCAGTGAAGCCGGCGCACAGCATGCAGCGGTAATGACGCACTTGCTTTATTGCATTGATAAAATTCAACATCAGGTGTCTTCAGAGTACACCGTGGTATTAAACAAGCAAGCCGCGAATATGTATCAGTTAGCGTTAGAGCACGCTAGCGATGAGAGGAATAAAAGAAAACTTATGGCCGCCTATAAGACGGCCATTCGCTTGTCTTAGCGCGTGGCAATAATATACACCGCGTGGACAATACCTGGAATATAACCTAACAGGGTCAGCACAATATTGATCCAGAATTGAACGCCAATCCCCACTTGTAAGAATACACCCAGTGGCGGCAGTAAAATTGACAAAATAATGCGTAAGATATCCATAACTTTCTCCTTTTTAGTCGGTTCCCTTATAGTAAAGCAATTATGATGCAAACTTGCTGGTTTATATACCTACATATGAGTTTTTATTTCATCGTGGGCAAAAAAGGAAGCTCACTACCTTGGAGTTCGCTACCGAGCGCTTTGTACTTTTTAAACCCAACAAAAAAGGCTGCAACCTGTAAGTTGCAGCCTTTTTTTATTTGGTGCGGAAAGCGGGACTTGAACCCGCACGACCGAAGTCACCACCCCCTCAAGATGGCGTGTCTACCAATTCCACCACTTCCGCAAAAACTGTTTAGTTAGGAATGCTGTCCTGCTGCTCTTGAGATTGCTCAACAGGTACATCACTTTCCTGAGCCGCCGGTACGTCTGTCATCGGCACATCGCTGTCCGTCGGCGCTGATTGCTGTTCTACTGGAACTTCAAGTTCCTGCCATTCGTCTACGGCTTTTTCTTTATTCGCAGTAATATTTCCAAGAAACAAACTTAAAACGAAAAACAAAGTAGCAAGGGTTGCTGTTGTTTTTGTCATGAAGTTTCCTGAACCACTGGAACCGAATACAGTGTTAGAGCCACCGCCACCAAACGACGCGCCCATGTTGGCACCCTTACCCTGTTGGATTAATACAAAACCAATGAGCCCGATTGCAACAATTAGGTAAGAGACTAAAAGCACTTCGTATAACATAATAACCTCGTCAAGATGCCGCTTGGCAAATTGAAATAAAATCTTTCGCCTTAAGACTTGCTCCGCCTATCAATCCACCGTCGATATCGGGTTGAGCAAATAACTCTTTGGCATTATCTGGCTTCACACTACCGCCATACAGAATTTGTATCTTAGCTGCGAGTGAAGCATCCTTTGTTGCAATATAACTGCGAATAAATTCGTGAATGTCTTGAGCTTCTTGTGGCGATGCCGTCTTACCTGTACCAATAGCCCATATAGGCTCGTAAGCAATAACCGCATTCACTAACTCTTTGCTATCAATGACATCGAAAATCTCTTGCAACTGAGATTCTACAAATTCATTTACTTTGCCGCTTTCTCTTACTGATAGTGGTTCACCACAACAGATGATGGGTACTAACCCCCCATCGAGAACTTTTTGGGCTTTTTCAGCGACAGTACGGCTTGATTCACCGTGATCTTCTCGACGTTCAGAGTGACCAACAATGCAGTATTTACAGCCAAATTCATTTAACATGCTGACCGATAAATCACCGGTATGCGCACCATTTTCACAATGGCTAACATCCTGTGCACCCAACGCTATATTGCTTTCGCTAAACGCAGAAATAAATAGAGAAGGTGGACACAGCGCTACATCAACATTATCGAAATTAACACCGTTAAAAGCGTCGACAAATTCGTTAACTAAAGAACGGCTTCCATTCATTTTCCAGTTACCTGCTACGAGGTAATTTCTTTTTGCTGTATTCACGTCAGTCTTAACCCTGTACTGAAGCGGGCGTGATATTAACGATTCCGGTCATAATATACAAGCCCCCTAATTGCTTTATTTTAAACGAATCAACTAATTGGCCACTTTACGTACAGCATCGGCGATAAATTCGGCCCATTTTAGTGAATGCATTTCGTCATCAGTCTCTACCATAACGCGAATAAGCGGTTCAGTACCACTCTTACGTAGCAATACTCGCCCAGTTTTACCTAATGAGGTCTCTGCTTCTTTAGCAGCCATTTTTACGTCTTCGCTTTCAAGTGGGTTGCCTGCACTGTCATCATAACGAACGTTGATCAGCGTCTGTGGGAAAACCTCAAAACCGCCGCTCAGTTCGTGAAGGTTCATACCCGCGCGTAACATGGCAGTGATGACCTGTAATCCAGCAACAATACCATCACCAGTAGATGCAATATTTAAGTTTAAAATATGGCCACTGTTTTCACCACCAATTGCCCAGCCTTTTTGCTGTAACAGTTCCATCACATAACGGTCGCCCACCGCACTTCTCGCAAAAGGTATGCCCAATTTACTCAGCCCTACTTCTAAGCCGAGATTACTCATTAAGGTACCCACTACACCACCGGATAAACGTCCAGATTTTAGCGCGTCCCGAGCAACGATGTACAAGATCTGATCCCCATCGAGGACATTCCCCAGATGGTCAACAAGCATAATCCGGTCACCATCACCGTCTAAAGCGAAACCCATATCAGCGCCGGTTTCTTTTACTTTATCCACCGTGGCCTTCATAGCCGTGGCACCCACTTTATCGTTGATGTTTAGGCCATCAGGAGAAGTACCAATTTCAATCACATCTGCCCCTAGCTCTGACAAAACATTAGGCGCGATGTGATAAGTCGCCCCGTGGGCACAATCAACCACGATTTTCATGCCTTTTAGCGACAAATCAGAAGGAAATGAGCCTTTACAAAATTCAATATAGCGGCCTGCAGCATCGGTAATGCGCGTTGCTTTACCTAATTTATTAGAGGCAACACAAGTCATCGGCTCTTCGAGCATGGACTCAATTGCCAATTCGATATCGTCATCTAATTTATACCCATCGGCAGAAAAAAACTTGATACCGTTGTCGTAATACGGGTTGTGAGACGCAGAGATAACAATGCCCGCCTCAGAACGGAAAGTCTTAGTTAAATAAGCAATAGCGGGGGTTGGCATGGGACCGAGCAGCCCTATATTAATGCCAGCTGCAGATAAACCAGCCTCTAACGCCGACTCCAGCATATAACCTGAAATACGTGTATCTTTACCAATCAGTACCTTATTCGTACCATGACCTGCCAGAACTTTTCCGGCAGCCCAGCCCAGTTTGGTCACAAATTCGGGATGGATGGCACTTTCGCCCACTTTACCCCGAATACCGTCTGTACCAAAAAATTTGCGCTGACCCATTTCAGGCTCCTTGAATTGTTTCTTTTATTTGTTGAATTTTTGTCACAATTTTTATTGCATCCACGGTTTCATCCACGTCGTGTACGCGAATGATTTTGGCCCCCATATGGGCACCAAGGGTGGCCAATGCAATACTCCCTGCTAAGCGTTGTTCTACTGGCTTACCCGTCAACGCGCCAATCATCGATTTACGAGACATCCCCACTAGCAGTGGATAGCCTAAATGTTGGATACGACCAAGTTCAGCCAATAATTGATAATTATGATCGAGGGTTTTACCAAAACCAAAACCAGGATCTAATAAAATTTTATCGTCATCGATGCCAGCTTGTTTACACGCATCTACCCTCGCCAGCAGAAAATTGATGACATCATCTGCCACATCTTCATAAGACGGCGCGGCCTGCATGGTAGTCGGCTCACCTTTCATGTGCATAAGACACACGGGGACTTGAGCCTTAGCGGCGGCTTCTAACGCCCCAGGCACTTGCAACGCACGGACATCGTTAATGAGCCCAACGCCGGCGGATACCGCTTGCGTCATCACAACCGGATTACTGGTATCAACGGACAACACACATTCTAAAGTGTTAGAAAGGCGTTCAACCACAGGGATAACCCGATCTAACTCTTCTTGTTCAGTAATTGCAGGTGCGCCAGGACGGGTTGATTCACCGCCAATATCAATAAAGGTGGCACCGGCCTCTACCATTTGCTTGGCTTTATCTAATGCCTTTTCCACCGAGTTATACCGGCCCCCATCAGAGAAGGAGTCTGGCGTTACGTTGAGTATACCCATTACATGGGAAGTCAAAAGATCTACTTCAGTATGTTTAAAGTGCATAACGTATATCTGTCATTGTTGATAACGATTGAGTGATAGAAGCAGGATTAAAAACGCCAGCTTAAGCTGGCGTTTATTTTTTGTGTTAACTTGGCAGGTCGCCTGGCTTACCTACGGATGGCTTATCGACGCCATCGTCTTTGATTTCCCCTTCGCGACTCGGCTTACCGCCTGGAGGATTGTCGTCACCTTTCGGCGCTCGGTCATCCCAATCTGCCGGTGGACGTACTTCCCGTCTTGCCATTAAATCATCGATTTGCTTGGCATCAATGGTCTCGTATTTCATCAACGCATCTTTCATGGTGTGAAGGATGTCGATGTTTTCTTCAAGAATATTGTGCGCGCGGTCGTAATTACTGTCGATGATTGCCTTTATTTCAGCATCAATAGCGCGGGCTGTGTCATCAGACATATTTGACGCTTTCGACATGGATTTACCCAAGAAGACTTCACCTTCATCTTCTGCGTACAACATTGGGCCCATCTTACTGGAAAGTCCCCACTGGGTAACCATTTTACGAGCAATCTCCGTTGCGCGCTCAATGTCATTAGATGCGCCGGTGGTGACTTTGTCGTCGCCAAAGATAATTTGCTCGGCAATACGACCACCAAACAGACTCGAAATCATGCTTTCAAGGTGCTGCTTAGAATGACTTACCCTGTCTTGCTCGGGTAGATACATAGTCACACCTAGGGCTCGGCCTCGCGGAATGATCGACACTTTATAAACCGGATCGTGCTCTGGCACCATTCGGCCCACAATGGCGTGGCCGGCTTCATGATAAGCCGTCATGGCTTTTTCATCTTCAGACATCACCATAGATTTACGCTCAGCGCCCATCATGATCTTGTCTTTTGCTTTATCAAACTCTTCCATTGCCACAAGACGCTTATTAGCTCGTGCAGCAAATAACGCCGCTTCGTTTACTAAGTTAGCTAGGTCAGCACCGGAAAATCCAGGTGTACCACGGGCAATCACTGACGCTTCTACGTTATCGGCAATCGGTACCTTACGCATATGCACTTTCAATATTTGCTCGCGACCGCGGATATCGGGTAAACCAACAACCACTTGGCGATCGAAACGACCTGGGCGTAACAAGGCAGGGTCAAGCACATCTGGACGGTTGGTCGCGGCAATAACAATGATGCCTTCATGACCTTCAAAGCCATCCATCTCAACCAACATCTGGTTAAGGGTTTGCTCGCGCTCGTCGTGACCGCCACCTAAACCGGCGCCACGTTGGCGGCCAACCGCGTCGATTTCATCAATAAAGATGATACACGGAGCGGCTTTTTTCGCTTGTTCGAACATGTCACGAACCCGGGATGCACCCACGCCCACAAACATCTCTACAAAATCAGACCCTGAAATGGTGAAAAATGGTACCTTTGCTTCCCCAGCAATAGCCTTAGCCAGTAGGGTTTTACCCGTACCAGGAGGGCCTACCATTAGTACGCCTTTTGGAATCTTGCCGCCCAATTTCTGGAATTTTGACGGGTCACGCAAGAAATCAACTAGTTCAGAGACATCCTCTTTTGCTTCGTCACAGCCTGCAACGTCAGCAAAAGTGGTTTTAATTTGGTCTTCACCCAATAACCGGGCTTTACTTTTCCCAAACGACATAGCACCACGGCCACCGCCGCCCTGCATTTGACGCATAAAGAAAATCCAAACCGCAATAAGTAGCAGCATGGGGAACCATGAAATAAAGATAGACGTAAGAATGGAGGGTTTCTCAGGGGGTTCACCTAAGATACGCACGTCTTTTTTAACTAAATCAGAAATCAGTTGATCATCGAAATAGGGAATGTACGTCACAAAAGACTCCCCGTTCCGTCGAGTACCGCGTATTTCGCGGGCATCACTGTCGATGCGCACTTCACGCACGTTACCCTGATTTGCTTCTTTCAGGAATGTTGTATAGTCCGTCTGCGTACGCGTGGATTCACCCGGAGAAAAACTCTGGAAAACCGACATCAACACAACGGCGATAACTAACCATAAGATTAAATTTTTTGCCATATCGCTCAAGCTACTAACCTCTAATAAAACCGGAAAATCCGGGATTCGATGACAACAATTTGCCTTTCCATTCCACGGGAAGCAGACAATCTCTATTAAACTGTTTGCACTCTTTTAATTCCGTACGAAATGCATTCCATACTTCGTCACATTACAGCGTACTACACTTTGTACCCGGTAGCCACCAAATACACTTCCCGAGATCGCGCCCGTGACGAATCCGGCTTGCGGGTTTTTATACTGCTAAACGCGCTGCGCAATGCTCTAAAGTACTCATCAAATCCTTCCCCCTGAAAAACTTTGATAACAAAACTTCCCTTAGGTTTCAGCACTTGATGACACATATCTAAGGCCAACTCACACAAATACATAGACCGGTTTTGATCCACTGAGTTGTTACCACTCATGTTTGGCGCCATATCGGACAGCACAACGTCTACGGTTTTTCCGTCGATTCTGTTCAATAAAGTTTCCAGAACCGCTTCATCACGGAAATCCCCTTGTAAAAAGTCAACGCCGACGATGGGATCCATGGCAAGAATATCGCACGCGATGACCTGCCCTTTATCGCCAACTAGTTGAGAAGCGAGTTGAGACCAGCCGCCAGGCGCGGCGCCAAGATCCACCACAGTCATGCCAGGTTTAATCAGACGGTCTTTCGTTTGAATTTCTTCCAACTTAAAAACCGCACGAGACCGCCAGCCTTGCTTTTGTGCTTGCTGGACGTAATGGTCATCAAAATGTTCTTTTAACCAGCGTTTAGAACTGGCTGAATGTTTCTTTTTTGTCATTCCAACACATTGTCATTAGGATTGTTTCGAAGATGGCGTTAGAATACGTTATTTCAAGGTATAACGTTATTTTAATTGTAAGAAATACGGATAAATGAAACTTTCAAATAAACAAAAGCAATTTTTAAAGGGCCTCGCCCACGCCATTAAACCCGTTGTGCAACTTGGCGCAAACGGCCTCACAGAAGGGGTTGTAGCCGAGATCGACAACGCGCTTAATCATCATGAATTAATAAAAGTTAAGGTGCCTACCGACGACAAAGAAGAAAAAGTATTGATCATGGACGCCATCGTTCGTGAGACCAATGCCGTCAAAGTCCAGGTGATTGGCCATATGCTTGTGATTTACCGCCCTACCGAAGAACGTAAAATACAGTTGCCAAAGCAATAGATCCTTTTTAAGTCTTCCAATTGGCAAAGTCTTGTCAATTGAGACTGTCCGGTTACACTTACGTTAACGTAAAGGTAATAGGAATAAGCACATGGATCCAATTCTCTCAACCGCCGTTATCACCGGCGGTGCGTCAGGCCTCGGTTATGCCACAGCCCGTTATTTACTTGCACGGGGCGTAAATGTGGCTTTGCTGGATATCAGTGAAGAACAAGGCAATCAATGTATTGTCGCGTTAGACAGCGATAAAGCCCGTTTCTTCAAAGTGGACGTGACCAATGAGGGCGACGTTAAACATGCACTGCAAGGCGCTCAAAACACCTTTGGTCAGTTAGGCCTTTGCTTAAATTGCGCCGGCATTGCGCCCGCCATGCGCACTTTAGACAAGGGAGGTCAAGCTGCCCCGTTAGATAAATACCGCCAAACCATCGATATTAATCTGCTGGGCACATTCAATGTGAGTCGATTAGCCGCAGAAATAATGGCAATCCAATCACCAAATAACCAGGGGGAACGGGGCGTTATTATTAACACCGCGTCAATTGCAGGGTATGAAGGACAAATAGGCCAAACCGCCTATGCGGCCAGCAAGGCTGGCATTATCGGTATGACCCTCCCCATGGCCCGCGACCTCGCGCCCTTAGGAATTCGTGTTAACACCGTGGCACCGGGCGTAATGGGAACACCTTTATTGTTGGCAATGCCACAGGCCGTACAGGACGGTCTTAGCAGTAACGTGCCCTTCCCTCAGCGTTTAGGTTTACCGGATGAATTTGCTGCACTGGTCACCCACATTTGGAAGAACAGTTATCTTAATGGAGAGACGATCCGTCTTGATGGCGGGCTAAGAATGCCCCCGAAGTAATTCCTTGTGGATACCAATGTGCCGCCGATTTACCCTATCAAGGTAGGCATTATCGACGGCATGGTTTCTACTGATAGATTAAGGCTGGGTAAGGGCTGCATGCTGTAACGCATACACCGCAAAACTACCTAGCCAATGAGTGCCTTCATAGTTGCCATCCACAATAGCCGGCAAAGAGTAAGTCACATGGGTATCGGCGATGGATTGTAAGTGACCATATCGCTCAGGAAATTCACTTATCAAACCATAGAGCACCCAGCCACGGCTAAAATTCAAACCATCCAAATGTATCAGCTTTCCGTCGGTTCGGTCGCTCACTTTTGCTGGCGTAAGCTCAAACCCCTTTTGTGACAAGCCCGGCAAGAAATTATCCGCCCATGTGGTAAATTCCGCTGGCGCCAAAACCTTGCGCATCACGTCCAATTCTTCAAAGCATGGGGATAAAAAATCAAATCCATTTGGCTCCCAGCTTAACGGGCATGATTTATCATCTCCATACCAATGTTTTGCTCTATTCGATAATAAATCAGCAAAAGGTTGATTGTCAGTTTGAAGGGCAAAATCATAAGCCATGGACAAAGCAAAAGCGGTATTCGGATGCTCGCCCGTTCTATTGGGGTACACTAATTTTGGTAGGAACTCAGAATATTTAGTAACGATAAGTGCCGTTAATGGCTGTAGGTTTTGCGCCAATTCTTTCGCCAAGGGATCATCCCATTTATCCAATTCCTCGGCTAATTTAAGCAGCCAAGCCCAGCCATAAGTGCGTTCAAAAGTCCCACTGTGAGGCATAGAAAAATACGCTATTTCCCCTTGGATATTCTGTGCAGTAAGGTTTTGTTTTAGCTTCTGGCGAATTTCGTCACTGTTTGCTAACTCAGGAAAATGGCGCAATAGAGATACCATCATCCAATGACCGTGAACACTAGAATGCCAATCGAAACAGCCATAAAATGCAGGGTGTAATGCTTTCGGACTTTTCAAATACGAGGCATCATCTAATACTTGATTTAATTTATTGGGATACTCTTCTTGCGCACAGTGTAAAGGCATTGCCACTAAGCGATTAGCCTCTTGTAACGTCAACACCGGTGTACTAGCAAACCCTTTCCCACTGAGGCACATTGTAAGTATTCCTACTGCCGCCGCAAAGTTACGCGTTACTCTCATAAATTTATAACCTTATTGTTATTGCCAAAATTAATCATCGTCTCCCCCATTTACCATCAAGGCGATGTTGTACAACCGGTTTACCGCATGGTAGTTCACTGTATTTTTTTGATAACGGCCACGGGTAGACATTTCTCCCGCTTCTTTTTGTAACACTAAACACACGGCTTCATCGACGGTTTCCACGGTATAAATATGAAACAAGCCTTTTTTAACCGCATCTACAACCCCTTTATCTAACACCAAATTAATGGCATTGGATTTGGGGATCACCACACCTTGTTCACCGTTAAGGCCTCGGTGCTGGCATAAATCGAAAAAGCCCTCGATTTTTTCATTTACCCCCCCCACCGCTTGAACTTCACCATATTGGTTAATCGAGCCTGTTACAGCCAACGACTGGGTGGCGGGGATCTCCGTTAACGACGAGATTAGCGCTATTAATTCGGCGAGGGATGCGCTGTCGCCATCAATGTGTCCGTAAGATTGTTCAAGGGCAATATTGGCCGACAAGGTTAACGGAAAATGCTGGGCATATTTATTGCCCAGATACCCCGTTAATAACATCACCCCTTTAGAATGGATAGGCTGACCTAACTCGACTTCACGCTCGATATCCACCACCCCATTGGCACCGGCGTACACCGTTGCGGTGATCCTTGCCGGTGTACCAAAAGCCGTGCCGCCTACTTCAAGCACGGTAAGGCCATTGACCTTGCCCACGGCCTTTCCTTCGGTGGCAATCAGTACATGACCTTCTTTGATATCATTAAGTAATGCATGGCTTACTCGCCCGGTACGGCGCTTTTTGGCGTTAAGGGCTGTTTCGATATGTGCCAATTCAAGTTGGGACGACTTTTGCTGAAACGCAAAATAGCGGGCCTCATGAATCAACTCTATTACCTGGGCAAAATGAGCTGATAATTTTTCTTGGTGCTCCGCCATTCTTAACGAATATTCGACTAGCCGGTACATCGCTTTTGGTGCAATACCGGATAAGCCTGCGGCTTCTACTTGGTGTCTTACCTTGCCAACAAAATCAAATGTTGATTGTCGAGTTACCGGGATTTCATAGTCAAAATCCACCAGAACCCTAAATAATTCATCAAATTCGTCGTCGTAATCTTGCAGCGTATAATACAAATCTCGACTACCCAGCAAAATGACCTTTACTTTTAAATCCACAGGTTGCGGATTTAACGTTATCGCATTCACCATTCCCACATCCTGTTGCGGGAGATCCATTTTTAATGAACCGGATTTTATGGCCAATTTCAACGCTTCCCATACAAAGGGTTGTTCAATAACCTGGTCAGCGTCTAACAATAAATAGCCACCGTTTGCTTTATGCAAAGCACCGGGGCGGATCATGCGGTAGTTGGTATACACGCTGCCATGAATATTGGTGTATTCAATTTTGCCAAATAAATTTTGATATGTCGGGTTTGCTTCATACACCACAGGCGCGCTGTCTTCTAATAAGTGGCCCACCAACACATTAGGTAAATATTGTTCTTCCAAATAGAGACGCCGGTCGATGTCATCTGGCTTCTCGTCTTTGTTTTCTTCTGCTAGCAGCGACACAATCGTTTCAACCAAATGGGTGCGCATTTTACGCAGGGTTTTAAGCACCCCTAATTGGTTAGCATATTTATGTTCTAAATTTTTCAGTAGCGGCTTTATGCCTAATTCGGCAGTGTCTTTGTCAAGCTGGCGAATTTTTTCAGAGCAGGCTCTTTTCCAGGCAGGCAACCCCAGCAAACTTTCGCTAAGACGGTTTTCTAAATCATCAATAAGGTCGTAAAAGTACTGCCGTTTATCTGCATCTAACGCCGCAAATTCGTCGTCCGTAATTGGCTTCCCGTTCACAATGGGGGCAAATGAAATGGCATTAGACTCGTCATACAACGCGACTTCATGGGCTTGGGCATAACGCTCGACACTGTCGATGGCTTCATCGTAGCGTTTTTCAAATGCTTTTTTGATGGCGGATTTTTTACGTTGATATCCTGGGTTGTCAAATGCAGCAGGAAATGTATCGAGCAAATCATCGATTAGCCCACTGATGTCTTTAACCAGTTCACGGCCTTCACCAGGTGCCATTCGCAACACCACGGGTTCGCGCTCTTCATCAAAATTATTTAAATAAACCCAGTCCTCGGGGGGCGGTAATGTGGCTATTTGGCGTTCGATAAAATCTTTGACCAAACTAAAGCGTCCCGTGGAGGGCTCGCCCATCACATATAGGTTGTAGCCTTTTGTGTCTACGCCCAAGCCAAAAGCGAGGGCTTCACGCGCTCGCTCTTGACCAATGAATGCCACCGACATGGCTTCACTGTCTTTTAATGCTTGGTTAATCTGCCTGCGATTTAGGCCCGGTGAAAGCGCCTTCGCATTAAGGGGGGTGATTGTACCTCTAACGGTCATAACTTCCTGAAAACCCATTTTTTGTAAATGAAACGCGAATTACCGGCCGCTGTCAAACCTTTCAGCCATCGTAAAAGCGGATTTTTGCTCCGTCGGATACCCTTAAATTACCTTAAAACAGGGTGCTATCCACGGGCCATCACACCCGTTTGTAAAAAATACGGCCAAAAGCGCCTAAAAACTCAGCATACGAAGATAAAAAAGTCGCGCTGCTATTGTGACAATGTGGGCCGGTGGGGTATTCTATGCGGCTTATCACGAAGTCATCAATATTAACGCGGAAGCCTTATTTACAATGGCCGAAAATCAGTACAACCCCAAAGAAATAGAACAAAATGTCCAGCAATACTGGGATGCAAATCAATCATTCAAAGCGGTAGAAGACGAAGAGAAGGACAAATTCTATTGTCTTTCCATGTTTCCCTATCCCAGTGGCCGACTCCATATGGGGCACGTTAGAAACTACACCATTGGTGATGTCATTAGCCGTTTTCAGCGTATGCAGGGCAAAAACGTCCTACAACCTATGGGTTGGGATGCCTTTGGTTTACCTGCAGAAAATGCAGCAATAAACAATAACACCGCACCGGCAAACTGGACCTATTCTAATATCGATTACATGAAAGGTCAGCTTAAGTCACTAGGTTTTGGTTACGATTGGGATCGAGAAGTGGCTACCTGTAAACCCGACTATTACCGCTGGGAACAATGGTTTTTCACTCGGTTGTACGAAAAAGGCCTTGTTTACAAGAAAAACTCAACGGTGAATTGGGATCCTGTAGACCAAACGGTTTTGGCCAATGAACAAGTAATTGACGGACGTGGTTGGCGTTCAGGTGCCTTAGTCGAACAAAAAGAAATTCCCCAGTGGTTTATCAAAATCACCGACTATGCCGACGAATTGCTCCAAGATTTAGAGCAATTGGATGACTGGCCAGATCAAGTCCGCGCCATGCAAGCAAACTGGATTGGGCGTTCTGAAGGTGTGGAAATCACCTTTAACCTGTCTACCCCTGCCGGCGAGGTTAATTCACTGACTGTATACACTACCCGTCCCGACACCTTTTTTGGTGTTACCTATGTAGGTGTAGCAGCACAACACCCCATTGCTGAATTTGCCGCAACCAATAACCCAGAATTGGCGGCTTTCATTGAAGAATGTAAAAATACCAAGGTAGCCGAAGCTGAACTGGCAACCATGGAGAAAAAAGGCTGTGATACGGGCCTAACAGCCATTCACCCGTTAACGGGTGAAGAAGTCCCCGTTTGGGTAGCCAATTTTGTACTGATGGATTACGGCTCAGGAGCCGTTATGGCGGTTCCCGGTCATGACCAACGTGATTGGGAGTTTGCCACCAAATATGGCCTATCAATAAAACAGGTGATTGCGCCGAGCAGTAAAAGTGATGAGCCTTGCGATCTTACCCAAGCCGCTTTCACCGAAAAAGGTAGTTTAATAAACTCAGGCAATTTTAATGGCCTGTCTTTTGATGATGCCTTTAACGCCATCGCTGATGAACTCATCAATAAAGGATGCGGCAGTAAAAAAGTCAATTATCGTCTGCGCGACTGGGGGGTAAGCCGTCAACGTTACTGGGGTGCACCTATCCCCATTCTGAATCTTGAGAATGGTGAGTCGGTACCCGTGCCTGAAAATGAGCTTCCCGTTGTGTTACCCGAAGATGTGGAAATGGACGGTGTTATCTCGCCCATAAAAGCGGATCCTGAGTGGTCTAAAGCCAGCTATGAAGGACAAACCGCCTTCCGGGAAACCGATACCTTTGACACCTTCATGGAATCTTCCTGGTATTACGCCCGTTATGCCTGTGCACAAAATGATACGGCAATGCTTGATCCTACCCAAGCGAACTACTGGTTGCCCGTAGACCAATACATTGGTGGTATCGAACACGCTATTTTGCACCTTTTGTACTCGCGCTTCTTCCATAAATTATTGCGTGATGAAGGTTTAGTGAACTCGGATGAACCTTTTAAACGGTTGTTGTGCCAAGGTATGGTATTGGCAGACTCTTATTACAGCGAAGACGAATCAGGCAAAAAAACCTGGTACTCGCCGCTGAATGTGTCTACCGAGAAAGACGAAAAAGGTCGCATCATCAAAGCTTGGTTAACTAAAGACGGCACGCCTGTACAACACGGCGGCATGACGAAAATGTCCAAGTCTAAAAACAATGGTATCGATCCTCAGGCCGTGATTGATCTGTACGGGGCAGATACGGTGCGATTGTTTACCATGTTTGCAGCACCACCAGAACAAACCCTCGAATGGGTAGATTCCGGCGTTGAAGGAGCGAATCGCTTCTTAAAACGTATTTGGAAGTTGGTTAACGAACATATTCAAGTGTCTGGCTCGCCACTGGCCGTTGATGCTAGTAGTTTGAACAAACAGCAGCAGGCTTTGCGTCGTGAGGTGCATAAAACCATTGCTAAAGTCACCGACGATCTTGGTCGCCGGCAAACATTTAACACCGCCGTGGCAGCGGTGATGGAACTGTTAAACCACTTACAAAAAGCCCCGCAGGACTCGGCCTCAGATCATGAAGTGATGCGCGAGGCCATCGAAGCGATGTTACGGTTGCTAAACCCTATCACGCCTCATATTTGTCATCATCTTTGGCTTAAACTGGGACACAGCACTACCATCGAGCAAGCGCCATGGCCAGTTGCTGATAAAAATGCCATGGTAGAAGCGGAAAAACTCATTGTTGTGCAAGTAAACGGTAAAGTTCGTGCCAAAATGACGGTGCCTGCCGACGCTGCCAAAGAGGCCGTTGAAGCTGACGCCTTAGCGCAACCCAATGTACAACAGTTTATCGAAGGCAAACAAATCCGTAAGGTAATTGTTGTGCCAGGTAAGCTGGTTAATATAGTAGCTAACTAATATGTATAAGCCACTGATACGTTTATGTTTCATCGCCACCCTCTTGTCTTTGACAAGTTGTGGTTTTCATTTGCGCGGTAACCAAGCCTTACCGCCCTCTGTAAATTATGTGGCAATGTCCTCGGCCCAAGCGCACTCGCCGTTAGCCCGAGCGCTTAAAAAGCGACTTAAGGTATATAACATTCAAGGTGGCAGCATTGCGGACAGTCCGTCTCCTGACACATCGGTACATATTGACATTCAACCGGAACAATTAGAGCGCCGTTTATTGTCGCTCTTTGCTTCCGGCCAGGTAGCAGAATACGAACTTATCTATGGGGTCGGTTACACGGTAACCTTCCCCGATAAGGCGCCTATCAAAGCGTATTTTGAAGTATTAAGGGATTATCAAGACGATCCTGAACAGGTGCTAGCCAAATCTCGAGAACTCGAGTTAGTACTTAGCGAAATGCGTGATGAGGCCGCGGATAAAATCATTCGACGTTTGACCACACAAGCTTCTCAGTCTACCCCTGAGTTATAATTAACCATGCAAGTGTATCCAAACCGGTTCGAACAGGAATTATCCCGTCAACTCAAACCTTGCTATTTGTTGTTTGGAGACGAACCTCAACAAAAATTTGAGATGATAGATGCCCTGCGCCTTAAAGCAAAAGACGCCGGGTTTACTGAACGTACCGTATTGGTTGCCGATAACACATTTAACTGGCACCAACTCGTTGAAGCCACCCAAGCCCTATCCCTCTTTTCATCTCAGCAACTCATTGAATTAGAGCTGCCCACCGGCAAGCCAGGTAAAGAAGGTAGCCAGGTGCTACAAACCGTGGCGTCATCACTGAGTGATGATTTACTGTTGTTGATTCATGGTCCGCGGATTGGAAAAGATGTGCAGCGCAGTAAGTGGTTTAAAGCCTTAGATGCCATTGGCGTACATTCACTTTGCTACCCGTTAGAAGACAAGCAATTGTCGAATTGGATCCAACAAACGCTGAATAAATATGGCCTTCAAAGCGATCCCACCTGCGTTAAAATGCTTGCAGATATGTGTGAGGGCAACTTGCTTGCAGCCAAACAAGAAATTGAAAAGCTGGCATTAATTTATCCAAATCAAAGGCTGTCGTCAGATCAAGTCGAAGCTGCCATGGTAGACCAGTCACGGTTCAACATTTTTCAGTTAATCGATGTCATGCTTGCTGGCGAACAGTCCCGATGTATAAAAATGCTCTATCGCCTAGAGAGTGAAGGTTTAGAACCTAATATCGTGATTTGGGCATTCATTCGAGAATGGCAAACGCTGACCAAATTACAGTCTTTGCAATTAAATCATGAGCCCATAAATTGGATGCGCATGGGAATTTGGAAAAATCGGCAATCTGTTTATCAGGCAGCCCTTGGGCGATTAACCCCTGAAGCCTTAAAGGCAATCCGAGGTCATATTGAACGCGCTGACTTGGCATTTAAACAGAATGTGGTTGTTCACCCTTTTATTAAACTTGCCCATCTTTGCATGCTATTTATGGGGGTGCCCGTTAATACCATCCCGGTTATTGAAGACCTTAACTAACGTACTTTAGACAGATTGCGTTACAATTCGCTATAGTTAAGCGGTAACGCAATTTTTTTGTAATTTTAAGGAGAACTTTTGGACAGTAAACAGTTCAAACAATTTGTCTTGGACAAAATTGATGATTTAAAAGCCCGAGACGTAATCGAACTTGATGTTAAGGGAAAATCGACCATTACCGACACCATGATCATTTGTTCAGGTAATTCCAAGCGCCATGTGGTGGCCATTGCGGAGAACCTACAGGTAGAAATGAAACAAGCCGGTCACGCACCTCTTAATATGGAAGGCAAAGAGACAGGTGAATGGGTGTTGGTAGATTTAGGCGATATTATTGTGCATGTAATGCAGGATGAAACCCGCGACTTTTATCAACTTGAGAAATTGTGGGGCGAGTAAGTTCAAACGTTTGCGCAAAAAATCACGTTAAAATGTTTGTACGCCCTCGTTTAAGCCCTTCACGTTCATAATGTACCGGGATGTTGTAATACGGTGAAAATACAAATAGTCGCTGTGGGCACAAAAATGCCAGATTGGGTTACGCGGGGCGTAGAAGAATTTACGCGCCGATTTCCCGCGGACTTACCCGTCAGTTTCGTCGAAATTTCAGCAGGTAAGCGGGGTAAGAATGCTGACATACCCCGTATTCTTCAAAAAGAAGGCGATGCCATGCTTGCGGCGGTGCCCAAAAACCACCGCATCGTTACTTTGGAAGTCACAGGCAAACCTTGGACAACCCCCCAACTTGCCAAACAGCTCGACACCTGGAAGATGGACGGCAGAGATGTGAGTTTACTCATTGGTGGGCCCGAAGGCTTAGCCCCTGCTTGCATCAAAGCATCAGAACAACGCTGGTCCCTCTCTCCGCTTACCCTTCCCCATCCCTTGGTTCGTATCGTGGTAGCTGAAAGCTTATATCGTGCTTGGTCGGTGACACAAAATCATCCGTATCACCGAGAATAGCAATGGGACGTAAAAGACAAACTATTCGCGATCATAGCGCGGAATCCAATCTCTTTGCCCGGCGGGCAGCTATCTCATTGCTCATTGTACTTGTCATGCTGGGGATCGTCGTAAGCAACCTTTATATGTTGCAAGTAAAGCAACACGATGTCTATCAAACCCGATCTAACGGTAACCGAATAAAAGTCGTTCCCATCGCACCTAATCGGGGCCTTATATACGACAGAAATGGCACCATCTTGGCAGAAAATCGCCCCGTATTTAGTTTAGAAGTGGTGCCAGAAGAGGTTGATAACTTAGACGACACCCTCGCCGAGCTTTCTCGGCTGATGGGGATCACAGAGGAAGAAAAGGAAAACTTTCTTCGCACGTACCGAGGTCAACGCCGCTTTAAACCCATTGCTTTGCGTACATCCCTTACCGAAGAAGAAGTTGCCCGTTTTTCAGCCCAACAACACCGGTTTCATGGGGTTTCCATCGAAGCGCGACTTTCTCGCTACTATCCTTATGGCGATACCTTAACCCACGTGCTTGGCTATGTTGCTAAAATTAATAAGAAAGATCTGCAAAAGCTAGTGGAAGCTGGCCAGGAAGCCAACTATGCCGCCACATACGATATCGGCAAACTAGGTATCGAAAAATACCATGAAGAAGAACTACATGGCCAAGTGGGTTATCAGCAAGTCGAAGTTAATAGTCAAGGGCGTATTATTCGTACATTGAGTATTGATCCCCCCGTACCAGGTAAAGATATTGTATTAAATATCGATTTACCCTTACAACTGGCGGCAAAGCAATCGTTAAACGGCAAACGGGGCACGGTTGTTATTACCTCCCCGAAAACTGGCGGAGTGTTAGCGTTGTTTTCAAGCCCAAGTTATGATCCTAATTTATTTGTTCACGGCATAAGTCGAAAAAATTATTCTGCGTTATTAAATTCCACCGACCGGCCATTGATTAACCGTGCAACTCAAGGCCAATACCCTCCGGCGTCAACCATCAAGCCGTTACTAGGCGTAGTAGGCCTCGAAGACGGTGTTATTACGCCGGAAACAACCATCAATGATACTGGACGATACAAATTACCCAATGTCAGTCACGTTTGGCGTGACTGGAAAAAGTGGGGCCATGGTAAAGTAAATGTGGTGCGGGCTGTTACCGTGTCCTGCGACACCTTCTATTACGACCTCGCCTATAAACTGGGTATTGATAAAATCAGTGATGCCATGACCCAATTTGGCTTTGGTGATTACACCGGTATTGATTTATACGAAGAGTCGTCGGCCAATATGCCTAGCCGAGGCTGGAAACGCGCCCGTTTTAATCAACCCTGGTACATCGGCGATACCATTCCGGTTGGCATTGGACAAAGCTATTGGACGGCAACCCCTATCCAATTAAATCAGGCCATTAATACGCTTATTAATCATGGCGAACGCTATGTTCCGCAGATTATTCGTGGAGTAAAAAACAAGCAAGGCGAGGAGAGCATCTCGCCGCCTAAAACCATGCGCCCTATCTCGGTGGTCGATGATGCAAACTGGGATCTCATGTTAGGGGCCATGCATAATGTGAATCATGGCGATGAAGGCACCGGTCGGCATTCTTTTTCTGATGCTCCCTATCAATCTGGCGGCAAATCTGGCACAGCCCAGCTTTTCTCTGTGGGGCAAAATGAATCTTACGATGCCGACAATGTTTCAGAGCATTTACGTGATAACGCCATGTTTGTGGCATTTGCACCGTTTGATGATCCAGAAGTGTCGGTTACCGTTGTGGTAGAGAACGCTGGTGGTGGTAGCAGTAATGCCGCCCCTGTGGCCCGTCAGGTGATGGATTTTTATTTTCGCGATCATGATTTTATGCAACCGAAAACCGATGAAAGCAATGACAACGCAACCGCAGGTACACCGTGAAACGCACCACACTGAACCAAAATCAAACCACGTTTTGGCAACGTTTTCATGTTGATGGATGGTTGCTGCTGGGTCTACTGGTACTGATGACAGTAGGGTTATATACCCTTTATTCAGCTTCAGGCCAAGATCCTCTACAAATGGAAAGACAAGCCACCCGTTTAGTTATCGCCATGGGGGTCATGCTGTTTATGGCACAAGTGCCTCCAATGGCGTATCGACGACTCTCTACCTATGCTTATATCGTTGGCTTATTAATGCTGATTGCTGTATTGCTTTTTGGTGACGTAGGCAAAGGGGCTCAGCGCTGGTTAGATCTTAAATTTGTTCGTTTCCAGCCGTCTGAATTAATGAAACTGGCGGTACCTATGATGGTCGCTTGGTACATTAGTAAGTTTCCCCTTCCCCCTCGTTTAATCCAGATTGTGGGTGGCTTTTTGCTGGTCATGGTACCCACTGTATTGATTGCCAAACAACCTGATTTAGGTACCTCATTATTGATTGCCAGTTCAGGGATTTTTGCTATTTTTCTTGCCGGTATGAGTTGGCGTCTTATTGCACTTTTAACCACTATGGCTGGCGCCTTTGCGCCGATCATGTGGTTTTTCTTAATGCAGGACTACCAAAAACAACGGGTCACCACTTTTTTAAATCCAGAATCCGATCCCCTTGGTTCAGGTTATCACATCATCCAGTCGAAAATTGCCATTGGCTCTGGTGGACTGGAAGGCAAAGGTTGGCTACAAGGCACCCAGTCCCAACTTGAATTTCTACCCGAACGTCACACCGACTTCATATTCGCCGTATTTAGCGAAGAATTTGGGCTCATCGGTGTATTGGGTTTACTCAGTATTTATCTGTTTATCATTATTCGCGGTCTTATTATTGCGAACCGGGCACAAGATGCCTACAGTAAACTGCTAGCCGGTTCCATCACCCTCACCTTCTTTGTTTATGTGTTTGTTAACATGGGAATGGTTTCAGGATTACTGCCAGTGGTAGGGGTTCCCCTTCCTTTAGTAAGTTTTGGTGGTACATCCATGGTGACTTTGATGGCAGGGTTTGGCATTCTTATGGCAATCGGCACACAAAAACGATTTTTATCCCGATAAATGCGCACACAATTTTGGTTTTGCTTAATTACTGCATTCATGCTGACAGGTTGTCAGTCTAGTAGTCGCTACGCCCAGCATAGCGACTCTGCGCCTACGTTTGTTTATGACGAACCAACCTATACCAACGCCGAACCTAAGTATGAACCCTATAAAGCCTTCAACAGCAGACCCTACGAGGTACTAGGGAAACGTTATTTCCCCCTGCAAACAGGCAAAGGATACGAAGCAACGGGGTTCGCTTCATGGTATGGACAAAAATTTCACGGTCACCTGACTTCTAACGGCGAAACCTATGACATGTTCGCCATGACAGCAGCCCATAAAACGCTACCTTTACCAAGCTACGTAAAAGTCACCAATTTAGAAAATGGCAAAACCGCCATCGTTCGGGTTAATGACCGCGGCCCCTTTCACGATAATCGCATTATTGATTTATCTTACGCCGCGGCAAAAAAGCTGGGCTACCATCAAAATGGCACGACTAAAGTCAAATTAGAAGTGATCTATTTCGATGAAAATAATCAGGTTACTGTGGGTAACGGCCCCACGGTTTCTTATCAGCAATACGCGGGGTTAACGCCGCAAACACCGGATGCTGACACTACTGCTAGCGCTGAAGATATTTATATTCAGGTGGCGGCCGTCAGTGATGAAACCCGTGCCCAGTCAGTATCGACCTTATTGTCGAATCTGTATAACGTTCCTGCCATCACTCCCCTTATCGATAATATTTATAAATTACGTTTAGGGCCATTAAGAGATAAGTTTAAAGTGCAACTATTGTTAGAAGACTTAAAGAAAAATGGCTATCCCGGCGCTTATCAAATCCGTGAAAACTTATGAATACTCGCAAAAACGGGCATTCATCGGGTCACATCGCGGGACTGACGAGGAAATAACAATTCATACTGACATTTACGCTAAACTTTTGCGATAAAACCTAGTCCAACACGAGGGCTTACGTTAAAATTCCTTCTAGTTTGTTTTAAAAAATACGGTACCAATACTCCCATGTATAAAAATATAAAGTGCGCTAATCCGTCCGTCTTGCTATCCCTTATTTTATCGCTGTTTATTATCAGCTTGGCACCGGCTCGAGCCAACGTTGTTATTCCCCCTGCTCCAAGCGTTGCAGCCGAAGGTTTTGTGCTGATGGATAACGAAACCGGCCAGGTCATTGCTGAAAAAAATGCTGACATGCAATTGCCCCCTGCCAGTTTAACTAAAATGATGACCTCCTATGTCATTGGTAAAGAACTTGAAGCCGGTAACATCAGCATGGACGACATGGTCACCATCTCGGAAAATGCGTGGGCCAAGAATTTCCCCGATTCCTCGAAGATGTTTATCGAAGTGGGTACACAAGTTAAAGTTGAAGACCTTATCAAGGGGATCATCATTCAATCTGGTAACGATGCCTGCGTCGCCATGGCCGAACATATTGCTGGCTCTGAAAGCGCTTTTGCCAGTATGATGAATGCCCACGCACAAGCGTTAGGTATGACGTCTTCTCACTTTGTAAATAGCCATGGTTTACATGATCCAGACCATTACGTCACGCCTCGTGACATGGCGAAATTGGCCCAAGCGTTAGTGGCCGAAACCCCCGACATTTATGCTATTTACGGCGAGAAAGAATTTACCTATAACGGCATCAAGCAATATAACCGTAATAGCTTACTATGGGATCAAAGCCTGAACGTGGATGGTATCAAAACCGGTCACACTTCCGATGCGGGATACAGCCTGATCACCTCGGCAAAACAAGGTGATATGCGTTTAATTTCCGTGGTTATGGGTACCGACAGCGAGCGCGCCCGTAAAGAAGAAAACAAAAAGCTGTTGCGCTACGGTTTTCGTTTCTACGAAACGGTCACTCCCTACAAAGCCGGCGACAGCTTTGTTTCTCACCGCATTTACATGGGTGATAGAGAAACCGTAGATCTTGGAATTAATCAATCTACCCCCATTACTATTCCAAGAGGGCAAGCCGGTAAACTTGAAGCTAACTTTGAATTAGATAAAAAGCTTGAAGCTCCACTTGCCAAAGGCCAAGTTGTTGGCACCTTATATCTCCAGCTCGATGGTAGCGACGTGGCTCAATACCCACTCGTTGCCCTCCAGGAAGTCAATGAAGGCGGATTTTTCGACCGCATCGTCGATTACCTCATGCTGCAATTAGGCTGGGATGAATAAAGCCAACATATTTCACTAGTTCAGAAACGGCCAGATTGTTATAATCTGGCCGTTTTGTTTAGCTACATGTAAGGATATCTCCATGGATACCCGGTTTGATGAGTTACTGGATTTTCCCTGTTTTCAAACGTTCAAGGTAATGGGCATTGCCCATGACGATTTACCCTCTCACGTCATTGGCTGTCTGCAAGAACACGCGCCAGGTGATTACTCGCCTACAGTAAAGCCTAGCACCAAGGGTAATTACCACTCGGTGTCGGTTAGCGTACGTGTTACTAGCAAGACCCATATGGAAACCATATACAAAGAACTGGCGAAACTGGAATTGGTTCGGGTAGTCCTATAGTGGACGTGTTACACAATACGGTAATAGTACGGCAACTCCATCGCCAAGCTTATTCTCCGGTGTGGCAACGTATGCAGTCATTTACCGACAACCGTACGTCTGCAACCACAGATGAAATATGGTTAGTGGAACATGATCCGGTGTTTACCCAAGGTCAGGCCGGTAAAGCAGAACATATTCTGATGGCAGGAGACATCCCCATTGTCAATGTGGACCGCGGCGGCCAAGTCACCTATCACGGTCCAGGGCAACAGGTTATTTATTTGATGCTGGACATTCGACGCCGTAAAATTGGCGTACGCCAACTTGTTAGCGCCATGGAAGATGCCGTGGTTGCCTTACTGGCAGAGTATGATATTGACGCCTACCCTAAAAAAGATGCGCCAGGGGTTTACGTGAATGAACAAAAAATTTGTTCCTTAGGATTACGAATACGTCGTGGCTGCTCATTTCATGGTTTGGCATTAAATGTTAATATGGATCTCACGCCTTTTTCTCGAATTAACCCTTGTGGTTATGCCGGGTTAGAAATGACCGATACATCACGTCTGCACGGCCCTGAATCCCTATCTGAAACGGGCCCTGCTCTCACGCATCAACTGCTAAAAAATCTGAGCATTGAGCAGTCTATTTATAAAGAAGGTTTTGATGAGTAACGCACGTCCTAAAGCCGGAATAAAACTCCGGGATGATGAAAAAGTAAAACATATTCCTGTCACCATTGTTCCGACAGAGAAAGCCGAAATGTTGCGCAAGCCATCGTGGATAAAAATTAAGTTACCACGAACAACGGATCGTATCGATTCTATAAAGCAGACCTTACGGAAAAATAAATTACACTCGGTATGTGAAGAAGCTTCATGTCCGAACCTTGCTGAATGCTTTAATCATGGCACCGCGACGTTCATGATTTTAGGCGATATTTGTACCCGACGCTGTCCGTTTTGTGATGTCGCTCACGGTAAACCTTTACCCCCAAGTGCTGAAGAGCCGGAAAAACTGGCCCGTACCATCGCTGAAATGAAGCTTAACTATGTGGTTATCACCTCTGTGGATCGTGACGATTTGCGAGATGGTGGCGCTCAGCATTTTGTCGATTGTATTAACGCCATTCGAGAACATAGCCCAAGTACGACAATTGAAGTCTTGGTGCCAGACTTCCGTGGCCGCATGGACCGGGCATTAGAAATATTCAAACAAGGGGTGCCTGATGTGTTTAACCATAACCTTGAAACCATTCCTCGCTTGTATCGAGAATGTCGTCCAGGCGCCAACTACCAATGGTCATTAGATCTGCTTAAAAAATTCAAAGCTCAGCATCCTGAGGTCAAAACAAAATCGGGTTTGATGATGGGCATGGGTGAAGAAAACGAAGAGATCCAAGGGGTTCTGCGTGATTTACGTGCACATGGGGTAGATATGTTGACCTTAGGCCAGTATTTACAACCTTCTCGTCACCACTACCCAGTAAAACGCTATGTACATCCTGACGAATTTGATGCCCTTGGCGACTACGCAAAAGACATCGGCTTTGTTCATGCCGCATGCGGACCTATGGTGAGATCAAGCTATCATGCTGATCAACAAGCTGCCGGTAAAGAAGTTAAATAAATCCAGTCAATGATACCTCTAACGGGTTGATAGCCAGCCAAACAGGGCTAGTTATCAACCCGTTTTTTCTTCTCTCTACGTCCACGTCTCCATAAAATAAGATAACGCCCTCGGTATTAATCTCCTTGTGGATGACTTGCGTCACCAGGCTGTTACAATACGGCGCAAAAAGGAGCCCTCATGAAAAAGCATATTTATATCGCCTATACAGGTGGTACCATTGGCATGAAACCTTCAACTCAAGGGTATGTGCCCGCGCCTGGCTTTCTTGGGGATACACTGGCTAAGATGCCTGAATTTCATCGCGCCGAGATGCCTAATTTCACCCTTCATGAATATGACGATCTTATCGATTCTTCCGATATGGCACCTTCTCATTGGCAACTGATTGCCAATGACATTGCACAAAACTACAATAAGTATGACGGCTTTATTATTCTTCATGGCACAGACACCATGGCGTACACGGCGTCAGCGTTAAGCTTTATGCTTGAGAACTTGTCAAAGCCAGTGATAGTGACGGGATCTCAAATTCCCCTCGCAGAATTACGCTCTGATGGTCAGGTAAACCTATTAAATGCCTTATACGTGGCGGCTAACTATCCCATCGCCGAAGTCAGTTTATTTTTTAACAATCGCTTACTGCGAGGGAACCGCAGTCGCAAAGTGGATGCAGACGGCTTTAACGCCTTTGATTCCCCTAACTTTCCCCCATTGCTGGAAGCGGGAATCAACATTCGTTTGCGCGCTGGAGAACTCGCGCTTTCCAGCAATCTGCCGCTAACCGTCGCCACAGTAACGTCCCAACCCATCGGATTAGTCAGTCTTTATCCGGGTATTGCACCAGAAGTTATTAAAAATACGTTACAGCAACCAGTTAACGCGCTTATTTTACTAAGCTATGGCGTGGGTAACGCCCCGCAACAAAGCGCCCTTCTGGCCCAACTGAAATACGCAGAACAACGGGATATTGTGGTACTCAACTGTACTCAATGCCTACGGGGAAGAGTGAACATGGGCGGCTATGCCACCGGCAACAATTTAAAAGAAGCCGGTGTCTTGTCTGGTCGCGATATGACCCCTGAAGCGGCGTTAGCCAAATTACACTACCTGTTAAGTCAATCACTGAGTATTGATGAATTAAAAACCCAACTCATATCAAATTTGCGCGGCGAACTAAGCGCTTAGGAAAACAACACCACTATGACAGAACGAACAGGCGAATTACGTAAAATGCAGGTGAGTGCAGATGATACTCACCTAGTCCAGTATCACTTACCGCTAGGTAATGAACTCGTTCACATGAACGAACTTATTGGTCACACCATTACCGTCACCGCGTTAGGTGAAATTCGGTGTGTACATTGCGACAAAAAAACCAACAAGAGTTTTAACCAAGGTTATTGCTACCGCTGCCTTATCACCCTTGCCCAATGCGATAGTTGTATCATCAAGCCGGAAAAGTGTCATTACCACGAAGGCACATGCAGAGAGCCAGAATGGGGAGAAAAATACTGTTTTAGTGAACATTATGTGTATTTGGCCAATACCGGTAACTTAAAAATCGGTATCACCCGTCACATCAGTGAGACAGTATCTAGTCGGTGGATGGATCAGGGAGCAACCCAAGCATTAATATTTTTAAAGGTGAAAGATCGCCTTACCAGTGGACAGGTAGAAATGCTCTGTAAGGCGCATATTGGTGATAAAACAAACTGGCGCACCATGTTAAAAGGCAAGCCTGAGGAGCAAGATTTACTGAGTGTGAAAAAGGCACTGCTAGACGACATCGCGGCGCCTCTTGCCCAGCTCCAAGCGTCCCAAGGGGAGGATGCCGTATCGTTCGTGGATAGCCGCCCCGTTGATATCACGTTTCCTGTACTCCAGTACCCTGAAAAAGTTAAGTCGATAAACTTAGACAAAACCCCTTCATTTAGCGGTCGTTTGTTGGGTATTAAAGGGCAATATTTGTTACTCGATGATGACCGAGTTATTAACATTAGAAAATATGCCGGTTATCAGGCGACACTTAGTGTGGACTAAGGGCGCCTCGATACATTTAACGACATTCTTCGCCGTACATCTCTCGGGCAAGATCATCTAGGCGAGCTGCGGTGTCATCAAAACCGCTATTGGCATACCGATAGCGGATAACAACATGACTTGCACTTCGCCCCCGTTTCACCCGAATATCTTCGGCATCAAAATACTTTACCGTATTAAGAAAACGGTATGCCACCGGTTCGGAAGGAAACACATATTCAATTTGCACTTGCATCAGTGTAATGCCACTAACAGAGCCGGTTGCGACTTCACTTCATCTAAAACCACATTCAGCCGAGCAACCTCATCTTGGGAAGGTTGGCCATAGGCTAACCACGCGGATAAGCCTTCAGATAGAGTTAGCGCCTCGCCACGTTCCATTTTATCGCTTAACATGGCCAGTTGTACCTGCTGCCTGCTACCCGCTTCAGCTTGTGGGCTAGGTAAACCAGTAAGAATTTCTAACACAGTTGCATACCAACTTCGTGTTCGATTTTCATCCGGTTTACCGACGCGAATGATTTGCTGCCAGTTTTTGCCTATTTCCCGCCATTGCGATATAGACTCAACCTCATTGTTGTCTACCCATGCGCTGATAAGTTGCTGCAACTGGGAAAGTTGTTGTTGTTTACTCGCTTGCTTTTGGTTTTCCTTGCCATTAGCAACCGCCAATCGCAGTTTAGCGATGCGTTTTTCTAATCCTGAACGTTTTGCTTTGGGCAAGGCTTCCATTTTCGTGACAACGTCTAAGATCACCGTTTCCACATCCATGGCGTTATTATTTACCTCAATCGCATCAAGCTTGGCTATAAGTGCCTGAACCTGTTCATCATCTTGTTGCTGTTCGGCTTGTCGGCGAGACTTTAAACCGTCAAATATGGCATCATTGGTTTCTTTAAACACCTGCCATAGTTTTGTTTCATAGCGTCGCCCTGCATTGCCAATCTTTTTCCAGGCTTGCTGCAATTGTTTCGCTTGGGTGCCTTTGTCTTCGCTATCCTGGTTTTCTAATAACGCTTTTGCCTGTTTAATGATAGCTTGTTTTTGTTCCCGGTTTTTCCCATACCATTGGTTAATGCATTCTTGTATTGGCGTTAATGTATTTAACCATTGGATTTTAAGTTCCTCGTACTGGCTTTTATCCACCGCCCCGGCATCTCGCCACTGCACTTTCAATTTTTCGACTTGCTTGGCCAGGGCACCAAGATCATCAACCTCAGTATCTAACGAACCGAGCGTTGCAATAAGGGCTTCCCGATGACGTACGTTTTGTTCACGTACTTTTTCCTGCTCAGCATAAAAGGCTCGGCAAGGTGCAAATGCTTGTTCAAGTGCCTCATCGAAAGCCACGTCTTGTTCATCTTTATCCATCCCCGCAGAAAGGGACTGCCATTGCTGACGCAGCAACTTAATTGTTTCACTTCGTTGGGCGATATCAGCGGCGGGTTCTGCCGCTAGGGTTTGCGCCTGGTTAAGCAGTGCAGGTTTGCGCGGCGCCGCCAAATAGCTCTGCCAACCTTCAAGATGGGAAATGTCGTCTTTGATTTGCGCAAATCGACGCTCGAGTTTTCCTTGGCCCACCTCATCCATTTCGTTATACAGGCTTTCTAAGTCGCGAAAACGCCCCATTGCGCTACGAAAACGCCCCTTATCAAGCAAACTGGTGATAATGGACAGGAGTCGACGACAAGCTTTTAGCGACTGTTCCCGTTTGGCATCCGTTGCATGATTAAGGCTTTTAACTTGCTTTTCCACCCGATTCCAGCGCTTTTTCCAATCCGTAGGCAAGGTATCAAGCAGCGATGTATCGTTACGCCATTGCTGTTTTATTGAAGTGAAGGCCTGGACAATATCAGCCTCGGCATTGGCTTCAATTTTTGCACCTAATGCTTCCGCTTCAACCAAGAAATGGTGCACACGCTTACCAATTTGTTGCTGGGCTGAGAACCGCTCAAGGCGAGAAGCCAGTGCTAAAATGGCGGTCTTTAACGTCGTGTAGTGTTGAGCACTCACCGAGGTTTCAAATTGAGGTAAATGATCTTCAAGTTCACGTACCTGGTCGTTGATCCCTTCAACCTCAGCCAATGTTGCCTCGCACAGGCGTTCTTGATACAACCAAGACACTTTTTCCTGCGCGCTTTGGCATTTTTGTTGAGCTTCGCTGTACTGGGCATGCAGCCGTTGTTTGGCTTGCTGAGCGTCCCATTTTTCTTTTACTTGATCACAATGGCCATGGGCTTTCTGCATCAAGCGATGATATTTTTCTTCAAAGGCAAGCTTTTTATCCGCTGACAAGACAGGGAAATCTTGTTGCAACAGGTTAAATTGAGCTTCATATTCGGCAATACGTGCAGCGACATCTTGATAGTCAAGTTTACTGGTTACCGCCTGTAATTTAGACAACAACAAGGTGGTGTCTTTTTCCACTTCAATGGGCTTTTCTTTTTTCAGCTTTAATTCAACCAAGCGGTTTTCCAGCTGTGTTTTTACCCCTGCCTCATTGGTTTTTTTAAGTAACCGATTCAGCACAGCTTCGTCGGACTCATTGGCTATAATATGAGCTTGTATTGCGGGAGAAGCGAAATTAACAAAGTATTGTTGCGTAAAGTCCCCCTTCGCCGCCTTTTCTAGCAAGGTAAGAATAACGTCATCGGCGAGACTTTTTGCCACCGGGCTTTGTAGAATTTTTCTAACCAGTTCCACCGGCGCTTGTTTTACCAAATATTCACTCAGCTCATGGAGTGGAATTTGATCGTTATGGTTATTCAATAATGCATTTTCTACATACTGATTCGCTTTACGACGCAATTGGGCATCTTTGGCTATTTGCGACATTTTTAACCATAGCGCAAAGGAATCGAGCTTTTCTAACGCGGCGATACTCACTGACGCACTTTCGTCATTAAACGCCAACTCGTGTAATACCGATTTTTCGTTGCCTTTATCCGGAGATAGGTTAGCAATGGCTAAAATACGCTTTTGCGGATCACGATGTGAATACGCAGGGGAAAATATACGACTAAATATCATCCTGTTTAAACCGGGCTATACTGTTAGTGTCCTGTTCCGGATTCAATGCTTCGCGGAACTCTCTTTTACTCTTATGCACAATCTCACCTTTATCATTTACGGTCATGTGCTCAGAGGACTTCTCGATTTTGGACTGATAAAGTAAAACAGCCTGCATAGAGCTTTCTCGCTGTTCTTCAGACAGCACTGTACCGTCGGGCCATTTTCCCGTTTCTACTGCTTGACGCAAACGGGCATAAACCGTTGGTGTCATCGCCGCTAATAACGCATCTATATTCATGATGAAAATCGTTTAATAATGACAAGTCTGACTCGGTTGACAACATACCACAAAAAGCCGATTACCGTGGCGATAATAGCGAGGTTATGTTGCAACTCACCAGGCTGGGTGCCGCCCCAATACATAAAACCAAAACCGGTGACAAAAAGCAGTACCGCTAGCAACGAATGGTTCTGAATGCGGTGTTTCTTTTTATACATATTTAAATTTTGCTTACGCAATATATCCTCTGATGACGCATCGCCAACCTTGAACTGACAATGAGGACATTCTTGTGATTTATCAGAGATTTTCTTATTACATGCTGGACAATCAGTAAGTGCCATTGTGGCTCCTGTTGTTCGAGTGATCATTCAAGACCATGGATTAAATAATAAAAAAGGACACATCAGTGTCCTTTTAAAGGCTCGACGTGACTTGTCCGTCAAGCCCTGCCCACTACTTTTCGTTGCGGACTTTTTCCCAGTATTCATTCACGGTTTGTTTCATTTCTTTACTGAGCATGACTATACCAAACAGATTCGGTAGTGTCATAACCACGATAGCCACAGCGGATAACGCCCACACTAGCGTAGTATCGCTAAACGATGCCCAGACGAACCCAGCAACATAGATAACGCGATACGGCATCACTGAGCGGGGACCTAATAAGTAGGTCATCGCTCTATCACCATAATAAGACCACGCAATTGCCGTTGAGAACGCAAATAGCATTAAACCGATAGAAACAATATATTGTCCATAATTGCCAAAATAACCGCGATTAAAAGCAATGGTAGTAAGTGCCGCTGAATGCACCAACGACTTACCTTCAATCACCAGATTATCTTTAACCGGCTTACCATCTTTGATCTGTAACGTACCGGTAAAGGGATCCTCTCCACTAAGAGAATAGGACACATCTTCGGCAACGGAGCGGGAGTTAATTAAGGTAAACCCTTTACTTACCGCCGTCCCGTTGACCACCGACACTGAACCGGTATAGGGCACAACGTCACTGTCACTAAAACCATTTAAATATTTGTACAGTGCGTCTCTATCGGTACTGTTGGTGTCATCGAATTGACCTTGGACAAAATACATATCTGAACGGTCAAAAACATTTTCATGCTTTTCTTTCCATACCCCAGAAGACAATATCACTAGCCCGGTTACCGTACAGATAAGAATGGTATCAATGAAAGGTTCGAGTAACGACACCATGCCCTCAGACGCAGGTTCGCTGGTTTTGGCGGCTGCGTGAGCAATAGGTGCAGACCCCTGACCGGCTTCATTTGAAAATAAACCTCGGTTAACACCGCGGTTAAACGCATAGGCTAACGACGCCCCTAAGAAGCCGCCTGCTGCCGCAGAACCGGAAAATGCATCGCCAATAACCGCAGCAAACGATGGCCCGATATTTTCGATATTGGCAAAGATTACCGCCAGTGCGCCAATCAGATAAATAATGGCCATGATGGGCACGACTTTGGCTGTGAACGCGGCAATACGTTGGATACCGCCTAAGATAACCAAAGCCAGTAAAATACCTAAAACACTACCGACAATAATAGGATCGATACCAAAAGTAGCTTCAAGACTTTGGGCAATACCGTTACTTTGCGGCAGGTTACCCGTACCAAAAGAACTGATCACCGTTGCAATGGCAAAGGCCACGGCCAACCATTTCATGTTTAACCGGCGATCCATGTAATACATGGGGCCACCAGCCATGGTGCCATCTTCCGTTTTGACACGGTACTTATGCGACAAGGTCACTTCGACAAATTTGGTGGTCATCCCCAAAAACGCGGTGGCCCACATCCAGAACAAAGCGGCGGGACCACCAAGAAAGATTGCGAATGCCACACCACTGATATTACCCGTTCCTACGGTACCCGATAACGCGGTGGTTAAGGCTCTAAAATGGGTCGTATCTCCTTCTTCCCCTTCTTTATCGTATTTCCCCGTTACCACCAACCACGCATGTTTGAAAAAACGGATTTGTGGAAATTTAAGATAAACAGTAAAAAATAAACCCACTCCAAGTAACACGAACGGAAACCACCCCGCTCCCCCTAGCATGCCATCAAGTGACACCAGAAAATTATATAAGCCTTCCAAACTCCAATCCCCTCAACATATTGTTGTTATTTTATCTTGTTTTTAGCGTAGTGATGACACTACAGCACGAACGGCAATCAGTAAATCCTCACCGAGCTGGCGACAACGCTGAACAGACCAGCCGTACACCGGATCGGGTAGATTTTTATTATCTTTAAACGGCATCTCAAGGGTATAAGCCAAACAAGCAAACTGGTGACCTACGGCATTAGACGCCACCGTTAGATTTGCTTGGTTAGGCTTGTCCTTCGGATAGCCATATTGATCTTGAAATTCTGGCGTTGCATTAAGCAATGCCGCTTTAAACGTTTCTTCTAATTGTTTTAATCGCTCATCATAACCAGGAATGCCTTCACTGCCAGCCACGAAATTGTACGGTAAGGCTTCGTCACCATGGAGATCAAGGTACATATCCACGCCAATCTCTTTCATCGCATTAAGAACATACAACACTTCTGGGCTTTTTTCTGCACTTGGCGCCGCCCATTCACGATTAAGATTTGTTCCCACTGCATTGGTGCGCAGATGACCTCGGGCTGCCCCATCAGGATTCATATTAGGAATAATATAAAACACTGCGTCATCGAGTAACTGCCGGGCTAATCCGTCTTCTTCATCTAACAACCGATACAGTAAACCTTCAGCACACCATTGTGCCATGGTCTCGCCAGGATGCTGGCGTGCGGTGATCCAGATTTTTTTCTTTTCGGGTAATGGCTCACCAATCACCAACATATTGAGATCGCGACCATCTAATGTCTGCCCCAATAAATGGTGCTCACATAGCAATGACATTTGCGCATCACCGATGAGATCTAAATGGCGCTCATAGCTATAGGGAATAAAGTATGCAAAGTACACCGCAGGCTGTTCAAGGGTTAATGCAAAACGCAAATTATCGCCATCAAAGGTACTGGCAACACGAAACCAGGTTTTGCGGTCATATGATGCAAGAACATTATACTCTTCCCAGCCTTGTGGGTAGGCGGATTTAGCTAAATCAGTGAGGGTAATTTGATAGGTGGTGAAAGCGTCGCCATACAAGCGAAAATGGAACCACTGATAAAAATCTGACTGATTATCTTTGTTGATACTCAGGGTAATATTGTCAGGAGAGGTCGCGTCGATAACAGTAATGTTGCCGCTGTCGAACTGACTCGATATATGCATTTTTCTGCCGTGCCTTATGTATTTTTGCCGTGTAATTTATCATAGACCAGAGCAGAAATACCATGTTTACCGATGACAGGGGGGATCAAGTGGATGAGAAACATACATAAAACGAAAAATCCGGTGCAGAGACCTGCACCGGGAAAACGCCTGCGATAAAATTGCTATGCAGGTAACGTTGGGAACGTGATCCCTGCCATATCACGGACGACTCGCATAACCTGGCAACTGTAGCCAAATTCGTTATCGTACCAAACGTACAAGGTAAGGCGATTATCGGCAACAATGGTCGCCTGAGAATCCACCACACTGGCTGCTCGCGAACCCACTAAATCAGTAGAAACAATTTCTTTGCTGGCGGTGTAATCAATTTGATGTTGCAAGGATGAAAACAGCGCGGTATCACGCAAAAATTCATTCACGGCCAACTTGTCAGTACCTTTCGCTAAATTTAAATTAAGGATAGCTAAGGAAACGTTAGGCGTTGGTACCCGTATGGCATTCCCCGTCAGTTTACCCGCTAATTTAGGGTACGCTTTTGCCACAGCTTTAGCCGCGCCAGTTTCGGTGATCACCATGTTAAGCGGTGCACTACGCCCCCGGCGGTCTGCTTTATGGTAGTTGTCGATAAGGTTTTGATCATTGGTAAAGCTATGTACTGTCTCAACATGGCCCGACTCAATACCGTACTCTTCATCCAACGCCTTTAAGACCGGAGTGATGGCATTGGTGGTACAACTAGCGGCAGAAAGAATGGTATCACTAGGTAGAATGTCATCATTGTTAACGCCATACACCACGTTCTTGATCTCACCTTTACCAGGGGCTGTCAGCAAAGCTTTGCTGGCACCCTTTGCTTTAAGGTGTAAACCCAAGCCTTCGGTGTCTCGCCACATACCGGTATTATCAACAATAATAGCGTTATCAATACCATACTGGGTATAGTCTACTTCATCAGGACTGTTAGCATAGATGACTTGAATATAAGATCCGTTTGCTTTTATTGCTTGTCGTTCGTGATCCACAGTGATACTGCCGTTGAACGGGCCATGAACTGAATCCCGTCTTAATAGGCTGGCGCGTTTTTCCAGATCGCCGTCTTTACCGCCACGTACTACCACCGCCCGTAAACGTAATTTATTGGCTTTGCCTTGTCGCTCGATCATAAGACGAGCGAGTAACCGACCAATACGACCGAACCCATAAAGCACCACGTCTTGCGGTGCTTGACCGTCATCTTTGTCCACCACCGAGGCTAAGGTTTCACGTAAATAAGCCGTCAAATCGGTTTTATCTACGGCGCTTCCGTAATGAAAATCAAAGGCCAATTTGCCGATGTCTATTTGCGTCGGCGCAAGTGACATGGTCGTCAGGGCTTCTAGAATTGGGTAGCTTTCACGCAGGCGAAGTTTTATTCCCTCATGCAAACGTACCTTGCGGTGCGCTTTCACTATGTCAATAACACTGGCCCCAAGAAGAGAGCGTCCATAAACTGAGATTTCTACCGAATGATTACGATAAAGCTTGCCTATTAATGGCAGCATCATCTCGGCGTACTCCTGACGTTCCTGCCAGCTATCTTGCAATTCCTGTTCAAACTGTTGATTCATGCCTTTGCCTTCGTCGACTAAAAGTTTTTGTTCAACCACGCAGTCATTAAAAATGTGTAGGGTACACGAGTTAAGAAAACGTGCGTTCTGCATGGACCGCCCCATTCTATGTAAAGGGAGGATGAAGGCCAAACTGTTGAAAAATTTCATTTTTAGCCACTTTCATGGCAAAGCATGACATTCTTTAGTAATTTTCCAACAAAGGGGGTAGAAATGCGCAACTTCCAAGCCTTGTTCTCACTTACGCACGGTACCAGACAGGGATGATTTAAGAAGATAACGCAGATGATGCCCTGTTCGCGTTAACGAAAACTAGGCGCTTGCAGAGAACTAGACAGTGAGAAGATTTTCATTCAGCAAGGTTTCTTTCTCTATTTTGACGACGACGACCTGTTTACCCACTTTGTAAGCAACTTTCACAAAATAGAGGAAGATTGTGGGTAAACACGGTAAACGCCCATAAAAAAACACCACGGGCTAGCCTCGTGGTGTTTATTTTTTAACCAGATGTGAAACTCTTATCCCTACCCTGGGGTGATCTCATTATCGTCATCTTTAAACGACATAGACAGGGAATTCACACAATACCGTTGTCCGGTATCTGTGGGACCATCATTAAAAACATGACCAAGATGGGCATCACAGGATTTGCAATATATCTCCACCCGCTTCATGCCAAAGGTATTGTCTTCCCGATAACCCACATTGTTGTGAGCGGTTTGGGCATCAAAAGCGGGCCAACCACATCCCGCATCAAATTTTGCATCTGAGGTGAACAACACACACCCGCAACATTTGCACAGATACTCTCCGTTCCGTCGCTCATTGAGCAAAGCGCCTGAGAATGGCGACTCCGTACCCGCACGGCGCGTGACTCGATATTCTTCATCCGATAAAGAAGCTTTCCAATCTGTATCTGCAAAGTTACCCATTGTGCACCTTTTATTTTTTCGTCGCTATTTGCGGCCTTTGAGGGTCGCTCCAATCAAGGTGGAATTTCTTACCCGCCGGTTTGTCAACACGCTGATAAGTATGTGCGCCAAAATAATCTCGCTGTCCTTGCAACAGATTTGCCGGTAATACAGCGGTACGATAAGCATCATAGTAGCTGAGCGCAGACATCATTGCTGGACAAGGGATCCCCGCTAACGTCGCCTGGGCCAACGATTGACGCCAGTCTGACTGGTATTGGGTAATCTGTTGGGAGAAAAAAGGATCAAGTAACAAGTTGTCCAATTCTTCATTATTTTCGTAAGCTTTGGCAATGGACTGCAAAAAGACGGCACGAATAATACAACCAGCACGCCAAATACGGGCAATACCACCAAAATCCAGTTCCCATTGATGCTCTTTTGATGCTACGGCCATAAGTTGAAAGCCTTGGGCGTAAGCACAGATTTTAGAGCAATATAAAGCATGCTCTAGCTGATCAATAGTAGTTTGCTTTTCTGCATCAGACAGGGCTTTAACTTCAGGGCCTTGTAACACTTTACTTGCCGCTACGCGCTCGTCTTTTAAACTAGAAATACTTCTGGCAAACACCGCCGAGGTAATTGTTTGCGCCGGGCTTCCCACCTGCAACGCACTCACCGCTGTCCACAGGCCCGTGCCTTTTTGTCCTGCTTTATCAAGAATGACATCCACCAACGGCATACCGGTTTCAGGATCCATCTGTTCCAGAACTTCTGCACTGATTTCTATTAAATAACTATTGAGTTTACCTGCATTCCAGCGTCTAAAGATGGCGGCAATTTCCGCCGGTGACATGGTCAACGCTGTACGCATTATCTGGTAGGTTTCACAAATCAACTGCATATCAGCGTATTCAATGCCATTGTGTACCATTTTCACATAATGGCCTGCGCCTACAGGACCAATATAGGTAGCGCAAGGTTCACCCTCTAAAACCGGTTTGCCGGGGGTAAAAGATTCAATGGGTAAGCCGGTGTTAGCGTCAACTTTTGCTGCGATGGCTTTAAGTACAGGCTCGATACGTGTCCACGCATAAGGATTGCCAGATGGCATCAAAGAAGGGCCGAATCGAGCGCCGACTTCTCCTCCTGACACGGCTGTAGAGAAAAAGATAAACTTGCTTTTATATTGCTCTTCTCGCTCTACAGAGTCAGTCCATAAACTGTTCCCCGTATCGACCACAATATCATCAGCTTGAATACCAGCATCAATAAGATGTGAACAAACGTGATCTACCGGTGCCCCAGCTGGCACAGAAAGCATGATCATGCGAGGAGAGGTTAACTTGCTGAGCAGTTCTGTGTACGAACTACAGCCTTCGACCCGAGCCGGCTGCTCTCCGCGTTCTTCGACGTCCTTTTCGATAATGCCATCGACCTTAGCTTGGTCAAGATCAAAACAGGCTACCCGATAGCCATGATCCACCAAATTAAGGGTTAGGTTAGCGCCCATTACACCTAATCCGATAAAGCCGATATCACACTTGGATTCAGCTTGCTTTCCATCTTCTTTATACATTGATGTCACCTTACGTTACAGATGGCTGCGGATGATACCACCCGTCTTTATTCCTAACACTATACATGTGGTGTTTTTTCAACGATTTGTTTAATAAATCCCACTATTTGCTTGTCTGCTAACCAACGGTAAACCTCGTTAAGCTAAACATTGGGTAAATTTAAACATCACCACGCTTTTGGCAGCTTGTAAAAAGACCCGTTGGATGCAAATTTCAGGTTGCGCTTTTAGTGATTCATAGCGGGTATCCACAATGAGTTTCCACGCTCCCCGGGGGGAAAGGCTTGGCAAATTAAATCGTCGGTCTTGATCGCTAGCATTGAAGCATAAAAACCAATGTTCCGTTTCCCCTTCATCTTGCGCTACTCCCCGAATTTCCACGCCAAATGTCTGACTGTTGGGCGACTGCCAATCTTCAGACTCTTTATCCTGACCGTCGGGTTTGTACCAGCGGATAGCAGAAACATTAATATCCAATTGAAAGGTGTCATCTTCCATTTGTAGGTGGGATAACAAGGGACTGTTTTTGCGCAATTCAATAATATATTGGCAAAAATGCAAAAAATCCGTTTGCCGTTTGTTTAACGTCCAGTCAAACCAGCTAATAGGGTTATCTTGGCAGTAAGCGTTATTGTTACCCTGTTGGGTTCGGCTAAGTTCGTCACCGCCAAGAATATGCGGTGTGCCTTGGGAAAATAACAAGGTTACAAACATATTGCGCTTTTGCTTCTCCCGTAACGCCAAAATATAGTCGTCTTGGGTTTCCCCTTCTATACCGTAATTGGCCGACAGATTATGCCCATGTCCATCGCGGTTATTTTCACCATTTTTTTCATTATGTCGCTCGGCATAACTCACTAGATCATGCAGGGTAAATCCATCATGGTAGGTAATATTATTCACCGACGTTGTAATGGGCCTGACCCCTTTGTGAAAGATGTCCGTTGACCCCATCAACCGTGTAGCAAATTCTGCGGTAAAGGCATGATCGCCGCGCCAATATGCCCGCACCGTATCGCGGTAACGGTCGCTGGTTTCCAACCATGGCACGGGAAACGCGCCTAACTGATATCCCCCAGGACCAATGTCCCACGGTTCGGCAATTAAAATGACATTTTTTAACACCGGATCTTGGCTAATGGCGCGCAGCAAACCAGACTGGGCAGAAAAATGCTGAGGATCTCGACCTAAACTAACCGCCAAATCAAAACGAAAACCATCTACACCTATCGCTGTGATCCAGTGCCGCATGGCATCCATGATCATGGTCATCATCATTGGCTGAGCAGTATTTACCGTATTTCCACACCCAGAATGATTGCTATATACCAGTTTTCCTGATGGCGCTTGCTCAAGTAAATAGGCCTGATGAGGACAAAACCCTTTAAATGACAAAACCGGACCGCCATCGCCCCCTTCTGCGGTATGGTTAAAGACCACATCGATTATGACTTCTAACCCTGCATCATGATAAGCCTGCACCAAGGACTTGACCTCGGTCAAAGCATCCGCTTTTGCATAGCGAGGCTCGGGCGCAAAAAAATTAACTGGGTTATAGCCCCAATAATTGGTTAACCCTTTTTCTGTAATATACGGTTCTGCCATGTAAGCGGCGATAGGCATAAACTGTACAGTGGTAACGCCAAGTTCCAATAGATGAGCAATTACGGCTTCATGGGCCGCGCCCACATAGGTGCCCCTATCGTCTTCAGGGATCTCTGGGTGTAACTTTGTCAGCCCTTTTACGTGGGCCTCATAAATAATTCGTTCGTGGGGCTGGTAATGGGGCTTGTTATGCTCACAAGGAGGCGATGGGGCCACCACCACGGCTTTGGGGATCATAAAGTGAGAGTCGTTTTCATACTGCCGTGCATTCCAGTGTAAAGGGCGACTCAGCTTTTGTGCATATGGGTCAATGAGCAGTTTATCGGCCACACTAATATGCAACAATCCCTCTTTGCGTTCCACCCGGTACCCGTAGAGTTGCCCTTCTTTGATATCGGGTACAAACCCATGCCAAATATCACCGGTTTTAGCGGTAAGTAATAGCTCAACCTGGGGCTCTTCAGTGTCACTTTGGTAAAGACAGAGGATCACCGCTTGGGCATCAGGACAATAAACTGCAAAATTACATCCGTTGGCGTTAAGCGCAGCCCCTAAAGGCGACGGTGTCCCCTTTTCTAGCGGCCAAGTATTGATTAAATCATGCTGCACGATTGAAGTCGCTCCTATATGCCAATCCAATACACGGTAGATAACGGGGGAAGCGCAATTTCAATGGAAAAGGGTTTATCATTCCACGGTACGCTCTCAGCGGTTGCCTGCGTAAGCATTGGGTACCCGCTCCCCCAGTATTTGCTGTCATCTGTGTTGAGGATAAGAGAATATTCTCCCCTCTTCTCCACTCCTACCCGAAAGCGATTGTGTGGAGTGGGTGTGAAATTACATACCACGATAACCTGCTGTTTGTTCTTTTTCGCTTTTCTCACGAAAGACAACACACTTAACTCTGCATAGTTGTGATCAATCCAACTAAACCCTTCATGGTGATGGTCTTGTTCATACAGTGCCGGCACTGAGCGATAAAGATGATTTAAATCTCGATAGAGCGTCTGTATCGCTTTATGTTTATCGTAATTTAGCAATGACCAATCAATCTGACTATCGTGATCCCATTCTTTAAACTGGCCTATCTCATTGCCCATAAAGTTGAGCTTTTTGCCCGGATGAGCGTACATAAATGCCGCATAACAACGCAGATTAGCCGCTTGTTGCCATTCATCTCCCGGCATTTTACCTATGAGACTCCCCTTGCCATGAACCACCTCATCATGGGAAATCGGTAATACAAAGTTTTCATCAAAGGCGTAAACCATACTGAAGGTAATTTCACCATGATGATATTTGCGGTAAGCGGGATCTTTACTGATGTAATGCAAGGTGTCGTGCATCCAGCCCATGTTCCATTTAAAACCGAAACCCAACCCCCCTTGGTATACTGGCTTTGACACCTGTGGAAAAGACGTGGACTCTTCGGCAATGGTCATAGCACCCGGAAAGTGTCGGTATACTTCTTCGTTCATCCACTTCAGTAAACTAATGGCTTCGTAATTTTCATTGCCACCATCCACATTGGGAACCCACTCTCCCTCATTACGGGAATAATCGAGGTAGAGCATGGACGCTACGGCGTCTACACGGAGTCCATCGATATGGAATTTATCTAACCAAAATAATGCATTGGCTACTAAAAATTGGCGAACCGTATCTTTACCGAAATCATAGATACACGAGTTCCAATCTGGGTGCCAACCCCGGCGCGGATCATCATATTCGTATACGTGGCTTCCGTCGAAACGGGCCAAACCATGGGCATCTTCAGGAAAATGCGCTGGTACCCAATCGATGATTACGCCAATATCCGCCTGATGACAGCAGTCGACAAAGTACTTAAATTCATCGGGAGAGCCAAAACGGCTCGTTGGCGCGAACAGTCCTACGGGCTGATAGCCCCAAGAACCATCAAAGGGAAATTCAGAAACCGGCAGCAATTCTAAGTGGGTATAACCCATTTCTTTGACATAAGGAATTAAGGTTTCGGTTAATTCACGATAACTAAGATAACGTTGTTGCGACGTGTCATTCGGACGGCGCCAGGATCCAAGATGCACTTCATAAATACTCATGGGTTGGCTGTATTTATCGCTCTGGCGTTGCACCATCCAGCGGCTATCTTGCCACTGATAGTTACCATGATTGAACACTTTCGAAGCATGAGATGGGTATTGCTCTGCAGCAAAGCCGAGAGGATCGGCCTTATGGGGTAAGTCATTTCCCCATGCATCCTTAATTTGATATTTATACCGTTCGCCCTCGCCTATAGCGGGGATAATTAACACCCAAAAGCCCAAATCGGTTTGTTGCATGGGATGACACCGTCCGTCCCATCGATTGAAATCGCCGATTACCGACACGGCAGATGCATTAGGCGCATAGACAGTAAAATGGGTGCACGACACACCGTCTATCTCGACGAGTTGTGCCCCAGCCTGACGATATAAATTATCCGGTTCGCGGTCGATGAAATGGACACTGTGATAGGCCTCCTGCTGAAACTGGTACGGGTCAATCACCGTATACTCGTCACTGCTTGTGGCTACCGTGAGCTGATAACGTTGCGTAGAAGACAATCCCTTAATAACGCCGCTAAATAGATGAGGCTCTTGGCTTAATGTTAATCGACCAAGATTTTTTGTTTTTCCTAGCCCTTGCACTGTAACAGACACAGCATCAGGGATATAAACAGCGATCTTGAGTCCTTTTGCCGTCTGTTTAGGGCCAAGGATGGAAAACGGTTGTGCACAGCGTGCATGTGCTAGCTGTTGTTCTACTACCATGTGGTACTCCTAAAAACCCGATGCACAGCAAACGGGTTTGGGTTTCTCGCTGCGGTGGCGCGGCCGCTAATCGGTACTGGCCCGTTTTCTCGACGCTGTTAAGTTAGTCGCCAATGCAGTGATGTCCCGATTTTCAAATAGCGCTTCTAGCGGTTGGGATAATTTTCTACGCCAGTTAGGATATTCATTAAACGTCCCAGGTACATTAACAGGCTTATCCATTTGCAACCAGTCTTCCAATTGCAGGCTAAGTAACGCGCTCGCTCCCTGGGCCATATGTAACTGCATCCCATGATTTAATTCGGTACTCATGCCCGTATAATTAACATCCCTACTGATATTATCGCTAATAGAATGATGACCATGTAAAGAGTCCAAAATTGCCTGTTTATCATGGTGTCTTTCACCATATAGCCGTTGAAGTATAGCATCGGTGGGATACAAGCCTAATTGCTTGCCCAATTCCAGATCTAAACAATGCCAAAAACCCGTTAAGGTTGGCATGTCGTGGGTGGTAAGCGTAGACATGGACTGCACTGGGTAATCAGCGGGAGAATAAAAGCCACCATCCGGTGCCTGCTCAAAGAAAAACACGCGATAGGAATAAATGCCATTTTCGGCCAATTTTGCGCGAATTTCTTCCGGCACTGTACCTAAATCTTCGCCAATAACTAAACTTTGATGGCGATGACTTTCTAACGCGAGGATCCCTAGCAAATCGTCTACCGGATAGTATACATAGCCGCCTTCTTTAGCGTCCGTGTCTTTGGGTACCCACCACAAACGTAATAGTGCCATGACATGATCGATGCGCAGCGCGCCACCACCGGCCATGTTTGAGGAAAACAAATCAATAATGGGTTGATAACCCTGTTCGTACAGTTTAACCGGATCCATGGGAGGTAGTCCCCAGTTTTGACCAAGGGGGCCTAAAACATCAGGTGGCGCTCCTACTGACGCATCAATACAGTATAAGTCTTTGTTTCCCCATATCTCCGCACTTCCTTCACTTACTCCTACTGCGAGATCGCGATATAGCCCAATCGCCATTCCGGCTTCTTTAGCCGCGACACTGGCCGCCTCTAATTGCAAAGCCGCTTGCCATTGTAAAAACAGGTAAAAAGTCACCCGCTTTTTATGTTTTTTCTCGAATGAGGCAACATCATCCTTATGATATTCGTTAAATGCAGTAGGAAAAACCGGCCAGCCCCATGATGGTTCATCGTTTTGCGATAAAAACTCCTGCATGGTGTCATATACCGCTAACATATTAAGGCTTTCTCCTCCCGCTTCCACAAAGGCCGTGAACCTTTCATTCTGGCTTGTGTCTGTGGTCAGGTATTTTTCGTAGTACACATCAAACAACGCACTTAAGGCCGCGATTTTTATCGCCGCAACTTCTGTGTAATTTACAAAATCTGCATCACGGGCAGCCTGTATACGTTGTTGAAACTCTGATGTATTAACCAATTTTTGCACTGCTAAATCGTCAAAACAAGGCATGGCAGTGACATCAAGATACAGAAAATTCAACCAGCGGCGTGAGGACGGCCCGTAAGGACTACAGGCTTCAGGGTTAGCCGGATACAGGGCGTGGATCGGGTTTAAACCGATAAAGTCTGCGCCGGTTTCCCCAGCTTTTTTCACCAGTTCGATAAGATCAGAGAAATCCCCCATGCCCCAGTTGTTATGGGAGCGTAAGCAATACAATTGAACACTTAACCCCCACACCTTTTTGCCAGCCGCGATATCTTCAGGCGTATAACAAGCTTGGGGCGCCACAATGAGTCGCATGGTAGCGAGCGCTTCGTCATCATCCTCTACATATAAAGTGAGTTGGTGATAACCAAGGGGAACGGATTGAGGCATCGTTACCCCATATTCATGGAACTCACCATCCTGAAAATGCCCCACATTGATCAAACTTTCGTCCACTGGCGTAAAAGTGTAGTTAAACGCCTGTCCATCTTCCGTGGACAGGACTACAGTATAAGTATCAGTTACCAATTCAATGGGTAACCGTATCAAAAATGGCAAAGCATCAGCTTGGCGTAAAACCTGTACAGGGTTTAGTGGCGTCTGCCAGATTTTTCTGGCTTCTTCATGAAGTTGGTTTTCAATGGCAGAATCGCTGCTAGTGTCGTAACCAAGCGCATTAAGCAATTTAACCTGGCTTGATTCAGAAATCGTCTCGGGTTTACCCCAGGCGTCAAGGTAGTGGGTTTCGATCCCTCGCATTTCAAGTAGTTGTTGTAGGGCGGAAGTTGTCATAGTTTCTTTTCCTGTTTGCTAGGGATGACTATGGTGGAATTGTTCCAGTCATTCAAGTCAACAGGGTATTTTTGACCATTTTCGGCCAAAAAGGTAGTAGTAGAAACCGATAAGCATGACATAGCTTAATATTGTAATTTTGCAACATTATTGGCTTTTTACTTTGCCAATTATGCCAATTTGATCCATACTTTACGTAATTTTTTTTCACCAGTACCAAATTTTAGAGGTATGACATGACAATACGCATCGGTATCAATGGTTTTGGACGCATCGGTCGTTTAGTAATGCGCGCAGCACAGCAGCGTGATGATTTAGAAGTTGTTGCAATTAATGACTTACTCGACACTGACTACATCGCCTATATGCTGAAGTATGATTCTACGCACGGTAAATTTGACGGTGACATTGCCATTGACAACAACCAGTTAGTGGTTAATGGACAAGCTATCCGTATTACATCAGAAAAAAATCCTGCCGATTTGGCTTGGGGTGATGTCAATGTCGACGTGGTAGTTGAAAGCACCGGTTTATTCTTAACTAAAGAAACAGCATCGGCGCACATCGAAGCTGGCGCTAAGAAAGTGGTAATGTCTGCGCCATCGAAAGATGACACGCCAATGTTCGTGATGGGCGTTAACCACACAGACTATAACGATGAAAGCATTGTTTCTAATGCATCTTGTACCACCAACTGTTTAGCCCCCGTTGCTAAAGTATTGAATGATACATTCGGCATTGTCGACGGGTTAATGACTACCGTACACGCCACAACGGCCACGCAACGTACAGTAGATGGGCCGTCCCATAAAGACTGGCGTGGCGGTCGTGGTGCAGGCCAAAACATCATTCCTTCTTCCACCGGGGCAGCAAAAGCTGTGGGCAAAGTGATTCCTGAACTTAACGGAAAATTAACCGGTATGGCGTTCCGCGTGCCTACACCTAACGTTTCTGTTGTGGATCTAACCGTTAACCTAGCCAAACCTGCTAGCTATGAAGCCATTTGCGAAGCAATGAAAAGCGCTTCTGAAGGTGATCTTAAAGGTATCTTGGGTTACACCGAAGAAGCGGTGGTTTCTAACGATTTTCTTGGCGACGCGCGCACCTCCATATTCGATGCAGGCGCAGGGATAGCACTTACCGATACCTTCGTTAAAGTGGTTTCTTGGTATGATAACGAATGGGGTTATTCCAATAAGGTATTGGATCTCGTCGAGCACATTTCTAAGTAGTCCGCCATGGTCGCTTAAACAACGAAAAGGTGCGATTAGTTATCGCACCTTTTTTCTTTTCCATGCACAATGAAAAGCGAAGAGATTTTTTGTCAAGGAGACATATCATGAGTTTGCCAGCCACTATCACCGTGGAAGAATCGGCGGGAATTACATTTCTTAATGTGGAAAATGCCTTTGCCTCAAGCCGTATCAGTTTGTATGGCGCCCATGTACTATCGTTTACTCCTAAAACCGACAATCAAAATCGGTTATGGCTTAGCCCCCATGCCTATTTAAATGGTGAACGCCCGATTCGCGGTGGTATCCCCATCTGTTGGCCGTGGTTTTCCGACGATCACGGTGAAGAGAAAGGCACGTTGCCTTCCCACGGTTTTCTGCGCACCCAAGTATGGCAAATACAACTTACCGAAGAGACCGAGGCAGGCACCCGTATTGTACTTAGCCCCTCGTATAGCCGTGGCGAAGGCTTCGAATACGACTGCACAGTCAGTTACGATATTTTGGTAGGTAAACAGTTGTCCGTTACACTACGCACGCAAAATAGCGGCGTGGTTCCCTTCACGTTTAATGGCGCGCTTCACACCTACTTTGCTGTACCTGATATCACTCAAACCTCCATAATGGGTATAGAAGGCGACTACAAAGACAAGCTAGAAAGCTGGGCAGTAAAGCCCTCTCCTACTCACTATATCATTGAAGGCGAAACCGATCGTATTCATCAGCATCCATCACCGGATGTAACCATTGCAGACAATAATATCCCCCTAACACGGGTAACCTCTATGGGGAATGATTCCATGGTGGTCTGGAATCCGTGGCAAGGCGCCGCATCTATAGCTGACATGGATGCCTTTGGCTTTAAGCATATGTTGTGCGTAGAAACAGCCATTACCAACGGCATTACTTTAGCGCCAGGGCAAGATCATTTAATGACACAAATTGTGGCTGGGCTTTAACGACATCTTACACAGTCGTTTCGTCCTTCCCCTTCAATCACTTCATGATGGGATAAGCGGCACTTAACAACGGGGCGAATACTCGGTATCATGAAGTAACATAATATTTACAAGTGTGGCGCGCCAATTTTTATAAATTACCAGCCACATGGAAGTATCCTTTTGATATATCGCCTATTCACCTTTCTGTGTACACGTCATTTTGCTCTGTTGCTGCTACTTTTAACGTCATCACTTTCTGCAAAGGGTGAAGAATTTAAAACCTGCCAGTCCTGTCATAATGACATCGTTCAACAATGGCAAGCATCCGATCACGGCAAGGCCATGGCCCAAGCGAGCCCGGCTACGGTGTTGGCAAATTTCGACGATGTTACCGTTAGCCATTTTAGTCAGACCGCCCACTTTCAAAAACAAAACGATACCTTCACTATTGATTTTACTGAAGGCACCACAACCACGCGTTATACCGTAAAGTACGTCTTTGGCCACTATCCATTACAAGAGTATTTGGTGCCGGGAAATAATGGCAAACTACAGGTATTTCCCTTCGCATGGGACGCCCGTCCTGACACAGAAGGCGGACAAAAATGGTATCCCTTACACCCTGATGAAGATATTCAAAAGGCCGATCGTCTACATTGGCAGCAACCACTACAAAATTGGAATGGCATGTGTGCCGATTGTCATTCTTCAGGGCTAAAAAGAAACTTCAGTAGCAGTACCAATCAATTTGATACTCACTTTTCTCAAATCAATGTGTCTTGTCAATCTTGCCATGGTGATATGTCCGCCCATGGGTCACAAACAAAATCAACATCCCCTTCGCTAATAAGCAAGCATGATCAAAAAGCCCTTGGACAATGGCTTAGGTCGAACGGGGAAAACATTGCCCATTGGCAGGGTCCACCACGAGACAATGCTTTTATGGAGACCTGTTTTGGTTGTCACTCACTTCGCTCTCCGCTAGGTGACGGTATTGACCCTAACAGCGCCTTTTTAGACCAGTTTAGCCCTACATTTCTTACCCCTCCTCTTTATCATGCGGATGGTCAGATTAAAGAAGAGGTGTATGTCTACGGCTCATTTTTGCAAAGTAAAATGTTTGCAGCTGGCGTGAATTGTCTCGATTGCCACAACCCCCACACTATGAAGGTAAAAGTTGAAGGTAATGGGTTATGTCTGCAGTGCCATGCACCTGCCGCCTATCAAACCACTGCGCACACCCATCATCCGCTAGATAGCGCGGCAGGCCAATGCGTGAATTGTCATATGCCACAGACTACCTTCATGGGCGTAGATGCACGTCGAGATCATAGTTTTAGCGTCCCCCACCCTCAAAGCAGTCAACAAACCGGTAGTCCCAACGCCTGTTTAAATTGCCACGCCGAGAAAACCAATGGGTGGGCCGATAACGCCATTAACCAATGGCATCCAGTCCGTCAACGCCCTGCCAGCGTAAATGAAAAGGGCTACATGGCATTAATGGACGGCGTTAAGTTAACAAAAAAACAGGTATTTACGCTTATCAGCGCACAAGATTTACCTGTCATAAAACGGGCCACAGTGATCACCTACTTGCCTCAGGTGGTACAAGCCTTAGATGATCAAGAGGTTGCCGCTCTAATTACCCATCCCGAGCCACTTATTCGACTCGCGGTAGCACAAATAGGGCAATTACTTCCCCCCACAGAGCGACTAAAAAGCTATCATTTGCTGTTGAAAGACAAATACCGGGCGATACGGGTGGCCGCGGCTACTCACCTTGTGGGACTTAGATTAAAAGATGAGGCCTACCTTTCTGCGTTAAAGGAACTCTACCAAGCAAATGCAGTCAATCAGTGGCGTGGCGAGGGCAACCTCAACCAAAGCTTGCTACATTTCCAGCAAGGAAACAATAAGCAGGCAGTAGCCTTGCTTCAGCAAAGTCTACGTATTGACCCCTATTTTGCAGCCAGTTATATCAATTTGGCGGAAATTTACCGAGCACAACACCAGTTAGAAAAAGAGCAAGCCGTATTACAACAGGGGTTAACACTGTTGCCTGACAACCCTTTACTCCATTACAGTTATGGTCTGTTTTTAATTCGACAACAACAAAAGACAAAAGCTGTGACGGCGTTTGAAAAGGCAGCCAAGCTTGCGCCTAATAATGCGCAAAACTGGTATCTCTACGCATTAGCACTGGATAATATTCAGCGTACTGACGATGCGCTTTCGGTGTTAAAGCAGGGGTTACAATATGTCCAGGATCCTAGGTTAATTCAACTGGGGTTAAATTTCGCACAAAAAGAAAATAATCGAATAGCCTACCGATATTTTATGCAAAAAAAACCGCGTTAAGTGAACGCGGTTTTACAATCTAGCTTGGCGCTTTACCCATGTAATTTATGCTAACTTTGCACCTGCGCATGCATCTTTAGCCAGTTGGGTAATGGCATCCCAGTCATCGTTGGCAATGGCGTCGTCTGGCGCTAACCATGAACCACCCACGCAACGTACATTCGGTAAGCTCAAATAATCGTTATAATTACCTGGGCCAATTCCCCCTGTTGGGCAAAAAGCCACATCAGGGAACGGACCGCCGATAGATTTAATTGCCTTCACACCACCTGAGGCTTCAGCTGGAAAAAACTTAAGATGATCATAACCCGCATCTTTCGCTGTCATTAGATCAGAAATCGAAGATATACCAGGAATTAATGGTATGTTTCCTTCTGCACCTGCTTTCAACAGAGGAGCTGTTAAACCAGGACTAATCGCAAATTTCGCTCCCGCTTCAACCACTTGTTTAAGTTGCTGGGCGTTAGTTACTGTGCCTGCGCCGACAATAGCATCAGGGACTTCATCTGCGATTTTTTTAATGACTTCCAAGGCAACCGCAGTACGAAGGGTCACTTCCAATACTTTGATCCCGCCCGCCATCAATGCTTTTGCTAGTGGTACCGCTTTTTCCACATCTTTGATTACTAAAACCGGGACCACAGGGCCAGCTGCAAAAATGTCCGCCGGTGAATATTTCCAATTCGTTGTCATAATTAACTCGCAGTATGTTGTTTCAAATATGCAGACGCACCTAATAATCCATGATCAGGTTCAGCAATAAGGTACGTAGGAATAGGCTTAACGTAATGGCTCATTTGTCCTTTATCTTCGAATCGCTGGCGAAAGTCGCTGGATTTAAGATAATCGGCAAAGCGCAGCGCAATGCCGCCGCCGATGAAAACGCCGCCGGTGGTTGCCATATTCAGTGCTAGATTACCGGCAAAACTGCCCATAATCCGACAAAACTGAGACACAGTGCGCACGCAAATATCACACTGTCCTTGCATGGCGTTTTCGGTAATGTCCGCCGGATCGCTAAAACGCACCGTTGCGTTAGCATCCGTCGCGAGTGCGCGGTATATATTTAGTATTCCCCGACCAGACATCACTTCTTCCGCCGACGCTCTGGCGAACTGAGATTGCAAGTAGCGCCAAATCACCACATCCACCTCATCAACCGGAGCAAAATCTACATGACCACCTTCGCCATCTAGTGTTTGCCAACCCGAGGAGGTCATGGTGATATGCTCTACCCCTAAGCCCGTACCTGGGCCAAAAACAGCAATATTGCCATTTTCCACCGGGGTGCCTTCACCAATTTGTATCACCTGTGTGCTATCAAGTACCGGTAAAGAATGGGCAACAGCGGTAAAATCGTTGATAACAAATAAATGGGACAAATTAAGCTGCTTTTTTAGGGCACGTTGGGAAAATGCCCAGCTATGATTTGTCATCACAACCTCATCACCTAAAACCGGACAGGCAATGGCAATACAACCTTGGCTGAAGGTATATTGAGGTAAATCGGTGAAATATTGCTTTATGGCCACATCAAGACTGGCGAAATCCCGACATTGATATTTGATAATATTATCAACGCCCTTTTCCGTTACTCTCGCCAACCGAATGTTGGTGCCGCCGACATCGGCGACAAACCTTTGGGTCATAGCGCTTGCTCCTGATCAGCAAACAACGAACATGCCCCTTCTTCCGCGCCAGAAAGGATGGCTCTAAAGCCTGAGAACATTTCCCGTCCCATACCGATTTGATGATGAGTAAGGTTAGCCTCAGCAGGCGAGCGTGCCGATAGGGTTTCTTCGTCAACCAACAGTGTGAGTTCGCCGGAAACCGTGTTTAACTCGATCATGTCGCCAGATTGTACTTTCGCTAACAAACCGCCTTTATAGGCTTCTGGTGTGACATGGATAGCGGCCGGCACCTTACCAGAGGCGCCAGACATTCTACCGTCAGTCACTAGCGCCACATTAAAGCCGCGGTCCTGAAGTACCCCTAATGGCGGAGTGAGACGATGAAGTTCTGGCATACCAATGGCTGAAGGCCCTTGGAATCGCACTACGATGATACAGTCTTTATCCAGTTCACCTGATTTAAAGGAGGCATCTAATTCGAATTGGTCTTCAAATACCACAGCCGGCGCTTTAATGTGACAAACTGGAGAGCGTAACGCTGAGGTTTTCATTACGCCACGGCCTAAATTACCTTTTAATACACACACGCCGCCATCAGGTTTGAACGGTTCGTCTACCGTTGCGATGACTTCTTTGTCATGGGATTTGACAGGCCCATCTCGCCATTCAAGCTCGCCATCGTTTAAGATAGGCTCTTTGGTATAACGGTCCAAGCCATCGCCACAAATCGTCTTCACGTCGTTGTGGATCAAACCAGCATCTAAAAGTTGCTTAAACAGCAGCGCCATACCGCCAGCAGCCACAAAGTGATTGATATCGGCTGAGCCATTAGGGTAAATACGGGTCAGCAACGGCACTGCGTTAGAAATGTCAGAGAAATCATCCCAGTTGATAATGATGCCTGCAGCGCGAGCAACGGCAACTAAGTGCATGGTATGGTTCGTTGACCCACCGGTTGCAAGCAACGCGACAATGCCATTGACAATGGCTTTTTCATCAACAATGTGACCTATTGGCGAGTAATTGTCGCTTAAATCCGTTAATCGGGTGGCCTGTACCGCTGCGGCACGGGTTAAAGCATCTCGTAACGGCGTGCCTGGATTCACAAACGAAGAACCGGGCAAGTGTAACCCCATGGTTTCAACAACCAACTGGTTGGAGTTTGCAGTACCGTAGAATGTACAAGTACCGGCAGAATGATAGGACTGGGATTCAGCTTCTAACAGTGCATCTCGGCCAAGTTTTCCTTGCGCGAATTCTTGTCGAACCCGTGCCTTTTCTTTATTCGGCAAGCCTGAAGGCATAGGGCCAGCGGGTATAAATACCGTGGGTAAATGACCAAACGCCAATGATCCCATCAATAAACCCGGTACGATTTTATCGCAAATACCCAGCATCAATGCGCCGTCAAACATATTGTGTGACAAGCCTACAGCGGTAGCTTGGGCAATGACATCACGGCTCATCAGGCTAAGATCCATACCAGGATTACCCTGTGTAACACCGTCACACATAGCTGGTACGCCACCGGCAAACTGGGCAACACTGCCTACTTCACGAATAGCTTCTTTAAGAATTGCAGGATAAGCTTCATAAGGTTGATGGGCCGATAACATGTCGTTATAGGAAGAGATAATGGCAATATTTGCTTTCGTCATGGAACGCAGATCAGACTTATCTTCCGTACCACAAGCCGCAAAGCCGTGAGCCAAATTACCACAAGACAACACACCACGATGTGGCCCTGCACGGCGTGCTTTATCAATTTTATCTAAATACGCTTTACGGGTTTTTGTACTGCGTTCAATAATTCGTTGCGTAATTTCAGCAATTTGAGAATTCATACACTTCTCCTAAGGTGCCCACATTAGCGTTACATCTGCGTGATTAATAACGGCAGTAATGGGTTTTTCGATTTCGGTCGCGTTGGCAATGGCATCTTCAAGAACGGCTTTTTTCTTCTCGCCGGTCAAATGTAGGAAGATATTGCGACTATTCAATAGCGCTGGCAGTGTCAACGATATCCGCTGATGCGGTGCAGTTTGCGGCTGGACGGCAATACAAACCATACCGCTAGACAGATTCAGCCCATCTTTAATTTGCTCAGAGCAAGGGAACAACGAAGCCGTGTGACCGTCTTCTCCCATACCCAATATCAGCGCATCAAACGGCTGGGAAAGACTAGACAAGCGGCTTTCCGCTTCCGAGATACCCTCGTTAGCGTCTTTATCTGCGGTTTTTAAAGTAACGAAATTCGCTTTACTCGCATAATTTTGCAGCAAATGCGCTTTCACTAACTTTGTATTGCTTGCGTCATCTTCTTCATCAACCCAGCGTTCATCAGCGAGGGTAATATCCACCTGACTCCAAGGAATATCACTAAGGCTAAGTTGTTTAAATAAAGCAATCGGCGTACGACCACCGCTCACCACCAAGCTCGCCCGACCTCGGGCTTCTATCGCGGCTTCAAGCAGAGCAATCAAGGTTGATGCGAAGCTGTCAGTTAACCCCTCGGGTGTATCAAATGCTTCTGTAATCAATGCCATGTTATTTTTTCTTCCGGGTTATTTTACTTTCATACCAACTACGGTTTGCCCGGGCTAACAGACCAATAGACGCCACAGGCCCCCATGTTCCTGCCTGATACGGTTCAGGAGGTTCATTGTTGTGTTTCCATGCCTCTAAAATTGAATCGACCCAAGTCCACGCCTGTTCAATTTCATCACGGCGTACGAAGAGTGCTTGGTTACCCAACATGACTTCCAACAACAGTTTTTCATAGGCATCAGGGATACGCTCATCACCAAATGCATCAGAGAAGCTCAAATCCAGTTTGGATTTTTGCAAATCCATCGAGCCTGAACTGGTTAATCCTGGCACCTTATTCATCACTGTGATTTCTACACCTTCATCAGGCTGTAAACGAATCACTAATTTGTTAGGTGGCAAATTCTGAAAACTGTCACTAAATAAATTATGAGGCTGACGTTTGAAATAAATAACAACCTCAGACACTTTAGTCGGTAAACGTTTACCGGTACGCAAGTAGAAAGGCACACCTGCCCAACGCCAGTTGTCGATATCGGCTTTGATTGCCACAAAAGTCTCGGTGCGGCTTTTGGTGTTGGCATCTTCTTCTTCCAGATACCCAGGTACTTCCTGACCTTTAACAAACCCGGCGGTGTACTGGCCTCTTACCGTGGCATCATTAATATTGGTCACATTAATGGGGCGCAGGGCTTTGAGTACTTTAAGTTTTTCATCACGAATGCTATCGGCATCTAATGTTGCGGGCGGCTCCATGGCAACCAAACTCAAAATTTGCAACAGATGGTTTTGCACCATATCGCGCATTTGTCCCGCATCGTCAAAGTAGCCCCAGCGACCTTCAATGCCCACAGATTCAGCAACACTAATCTGTACATGATCGATGGAATTGTGATCCCAATTGGTGGCAAAAATAGAGTTTGCGAAACGAAGAGAAATAAGATTCAGAACCGTTTCTTTACCCAGATAATGGTCTATACGATAAATTTGGGATTCGTGGAAATATTCTGAAACCTGATCATTGATGGTTTTTGAAGAATGTAAATCGTGCCCGATGGGCTTTTCAAGCACCACCCGAACAGAGCTGTCGATAATGTTACAGTTGTGCAAGCCACGACAAATATCGCCATAAATAGAAGGCGGCGTAGCAAGGTAGCAAACCATGGTGCGATTAGAATCCACCAAGCCATCAAACACACAATAGGTTTCGATGGCTTTCATATCAACGCATGCATAGTTAAGTCGGGCTTCTAAACGTTTCCATGTTTCTTCACAGATACTTTTTTCACCAAACTTTTCAATATTTTTACGGACTTCTTTTTTGTAGTCCTCAATTTCCATTTCCTGGCGAGCTACTCCAATGATGGTAGTTTCAGGATGAATGAGTTCAGCTTTTTCAAGCTGGTATAAGGACGGCAATAGTTTCCGTCGTGAGAGATCCCCGAGGGTGCCAAAAAGCACAAAATCACAGGGTTCAAAGGAATTATCCATTACCATATTCGTCGACCTTTCTTAATGATAATTTGAAAGAACAAGTATTCAGACAGGCAACATCCGTTCACTGTTCCCGATTTTGAGGCACATAGTTAACACCAAATGTAGTAAAATTACAACTTTTGTAAGCCACGCACCACGAGAGTGGTATTTTTTACCTGAATACCCACCATTTAACCGCTTTAATTGTCAAAAAATTACATTTTTCTTGTCACCCGGTACACAACGGGTAGTATAGAGGGAATTAATGACATCAATTTTACCCTACTTTTTTATATCTGTATGAATATTCTTGAAAAAATAACTCAAAACAAAGCTGTGTTCAGCAAATCAGAACGAAAAGTCGCAGAGGTTATACTTGCTAATCCACAAACGGCGATTCATTCGAGTATAGCAACTTTGGCAAAAATGTCGGATGTCAGTGAGCCGACGGTCAACCGATTTTGTCGCCGACTTGACACCAAAGGCTACCCAGATTTTAAACTGCATTTAGCTCAAAGCCTAGCTAATGGTACACCATACGTTAACCGACATGTGGATGAAAGCGATGGCCCTGGTGAATACACCAACAAGATCTTTGAATCCACCATGGCCTCACTGGAAGTGGCAAAGCAATCCATCGATGTTGCCACCGTCAACCGCGTAGTCGACCTACTCACCCAAGCCCAGAAAATTTCCTTCTTTGGGCTCGGCGCTTCTGCTTCAGTTGCCCACGATGCGTTAAACAAGTTTTTCCGTTTCAACGTTCCTGTGGTCTACTTTGAAGACATATTAATGCAACGTATGAGCTGCATGAATTGTTCAGCCGGAGATGTGGTGGTGCTTATCTCTCACACAGGCCGTACCAAAAGCCTTGTAGAAATTGCACAAATCGCGAAAAATAATGACGCCACTGTGGTTGGCATCACATCAGCGGATAGTCCGTTAGCAAGAGAGTCTACTCATGTACTGTCTTTGGAAGTACCGGAAGATACTGACATGTATATGCCCATGGCATCTCGCATTGCACAGTTAACGTTAATTGATGTTCTTGCTACTGGCTTTACGTTGCGCAGAGGTAATAAGTTCAGAGAAAACCTCAAACGAGTAAAAGATACATTACGGGGTTCACGGTTCGACAAACGAGATTAAGCCATTTCGTGCCGCTTTTTCGAGCGGCACCTACCCCTTTTCAACTGGTAAGGCCAGCAACAAATAAAGCGCTTTGCATTCACATTTTTGTCAAATTGAACTACTATTCTGTAATAAAATTACGTAAACCTATTACAGCAACGAGATTAGAACGTTTTTTCAACAATGTTGTCGAACAATAACGCTAATCCTATAACGACGAAGATTAAGTGATTTATAATTATGACTAGAAGAACAAAGATACTTGCCACCCTAGGTCCAGCCACTGATACCTTAGAAACCATCGAGGCAGTTATTGCTGCTGGCGCCAATGTGGTACGCATGAATTTTTCCCATGGTCAGGCCCAAGATCATATCGAACGAGCGAACAAAGTTCGTCAGGCAGCGAAAAACCTAAACAAATACGTCGCCATTTTAGGTGATCTTCAAGGGCCGAAAATACGGGTTGCCCGATTTGAAGAGGGAGCCATTCATCTTGATGTTGGCGCGCCATTTGTGCTTGATGCAGAAATGGATAAAGATAAAGGCAACATCCACGCCGTGGGCATTGACTACAAAGCGCTACCTGATGATGTGGAAGCCGGCGACATTCTTCTTCTTGATGACGGCCGAATCCAACTTAAAGTCACGGATGTGGTAGGCAGAAAAGTCCATACCCAAGTGACGGTAGGCGGTAAGTTGTCGAATAATAAAGGCATTAACCGCCAAGGCGGTGGGCTTTCAGCCGAGGCCCTGACCGAAAAAGACAAGCAAGATATTAAAACCGCTGCAAAGATAGATGTGGATTACTTAGCGGTTTCTTTCCCTCGCTGTGGTGCAGATTTAAATTACGCCCGAGAACTGGCCAGAGAAGCAGGCTGCCGCGCTTTAATTTGCGCAAAGGTTGAACGCGCAGAAGCCGTTGCCACCGACGAAGCCATCGACGATATTATCAGTGCCTCCGATGCGGTAATGGTGGCCCGGGGTGATCTTGGTGTAGAGATTGGTGACGCCGAATTAGTGGGCAAGCAAAAGAAACTGATTTCCCGCTCTCGTCAATTGAACAAAGTGGTGATCACCGCCACCCAAATGATGGAATCGATGATAAACAGCCCCATGCCTACCCGTGCCGAAGTAATGGATGTGGCAAACGCGGTTTTAGATGGTACCGATGCGGTTATGCTGTCCGCAGAAACAGCGGCGGGTAGCTTCCCAGTAGAAACCGTACAAGCAATGGCGAGAGTGTGTGAAGGCGCAGAAACTCACCCTAGTATCAAACTGTCTAAACACAGAATGGACGATGTTTTCTCTACCGTGAGTGAAACAACGGCATTGTCCGCCGTATATGCCGCAAATCACCTTCCAAGCATTAAAGCCATTGTTGCGTTAACGGAAAGCGGAAATACACCGAAATTGATGTCTCGTATTACCACCTCTCTACCCATTATTGCCATGTCTCGTCATCATGCCACGCTAAATATCATGGCTCTCTACCGTGGTGTGCAACCGGTGTTCTTCGATTCTCGCAACAGCGAACCGGGCCAATTAAAGCATGACACTATGGCGGCACTTAAAGCCATTGGCGTCGTGTCACAAGGTGATAGCGTCATTATGACCTATGGCGATGAAATGGAGAAAATTGGGGCGACTAACGCGATGAAGATTGTGCAAGTTGACTAACTTGCACCACTAACAGAACTGACGCGGTTAACCGCGTCAGTTCAGGTTTTAGCTATTGCCAAAAAGTGACAAATTCACGGCTATCTAAAGGGGCCTTCTCTGGTGTTTCAAACATGGGGGTGCCTAAATATAAGAAACCGGTAATCTCATCTTCCAAAGCCAATCCCAAGGCTTCTCGTACCATTGGGCAATGGGCATAAGCCCCCGTTCGCCATATACCATTAAACCCTTGAGCCTGAGCCGCCATCTGCATGGCCATGACCGCGCAGGCGGTTGACGCTAACTGCTCTTCGCGAGGGACTTTTTCATGGGCTTTGTACTCAGTGATTGCCACAATAACCATAGGTGCGCGCAATGGTAACTTAGGTGCCCTCTCTATTTCTTTATCCGGCTTTTGGTGCCCAATGGCAGACTGTTCAAATAGCGCGCCAAGTTTAACCAGCCCGTCGCCTTCGCACACAATAAACCGCCAGGGTGATAAACTGGCGTGATCCGGTGCTCGTAGCGCCGCCTGCAGAATATTGTCCAAAGCCCGCCCCGACGGTGCGGGTGCTTTCAGTCTAGGATGAGACCGACGATTCAATAATAATTCCAGTGCGTCCAATGCCGCTCTCCTTTCATAATATCAAAGTATTATCCTACGTAGCACAATCCTAAAATGCTATAGGCTAACGGCAATATTAATGTGCAGGAAATAGCAAAATTTTTGCGCAACGCCAGCAAGTATAATTAATTAGATAGCAACGATGGTGGCAAGCAAAGCCCGCGTAAATTAAAACACGCGCCAATCGCCGTATTTGAATGGCGTTATACCGACAGCATACTTGCACCGGAGTCGTTAAAGCCCGACGATGGTACAGATGATGACACACAGTCTTTACTGTATGCTTGATTCAATCTACGACTAATAACCAGTAGAAAACGCCAAGCAATTACATTTCATTACAAATTTACTTAGCGTTCTTCAGTGGTTTGGTTAACATGTTATAAAACGTTGTTAGAGGTATTAATGGTATGGCGGCAAATGGAAGCTGGACGAAATCGTTGTTTGTAGGGCTATGGACAGTTTTAAACTTTTCCAGAAAGTTATTTTTTAACCTGATTTTTCTTTTTATTCTTATCGCCATTATCGTGGCAATCGCAAGCAGTGAATCACCCGTTGCCGTCAAAAATAATAGCGCATTACTTCTGCAATTAGATGGCAACCTGGTAATTGAAAAAGAACATGTCGATCCTTTTGCAGAGTTTATGCAAAATGCCTTTAATGAAAAACCAGAGAACCCCGAACTACTCGTCCGGGATGTGGTTAAAGTTATAGAGAATGCGAAAGAAGATAGTCGTATCAAGGCCATGATCCTCGACTTGTCTGGTTTGCAGGGCGGTGGCCTTGATAAAATGCGCACTGTAGGCAAAGCATTAGACGATTTCAAAACCGTGAAACCCATCTATGCAATTGGTGATTATTTTAGCCAAAATCAATATTACCTCGCAGCCCATGCTGATCACATCTACCTTAACCCTATGGGCGGTGTCATGTTTGAGGGCTATGGTCGCTTTGGTATGTACTTCAAAGATGCACTAGAAAAGCTAAAAGTCACCACCCATATCTTCCGCGTTGGCACCTATAAATCGGCGGTAGAACCTTTTATACGCAATGATATGTCTGAAGAGGCAAAAATCGCTAATCGTGCTTGGCTTGATGCTTACTGGAACTCTTATAAAAGTGATGTGGCAAAAGCCAGAGGCATCAATGTTGATAATTTTGATGAAAGCTTAGATGTGTTGCTTGAGAAATTTGAACAGTCCGGTGCGAATTTTGCGAACTATGCATTGGACAATGGATGGGTTGACGCATTAAAAACCCGTGAAGATGTGCGTAAAGAGATCACCGCTTTAGTGGGAACCGACGAAAGCGGGAAAGGATACAACGTCACGCCCTTTAGTACCTATCTACACGTGGTGAACCCTCCTCTTCCACATTTACCTTCCCAGCAGGACAAAATCGCCATTGTTGTGGCCAAAGGTGAGATATTAAATGGCGAACAAAAAGCGGGCACCATTGGCGGTGACAGCACCGCACGTTTACTCCGTGAAGCTCGTTTAGACAGCACAGTTAAAGCCGTTGTCATGCAGGTTGACTCTCCAGGAGGTAGTGCATTTGCCTCTGAGATCATTCGCCAGGAAGTGCTTGAATTGCAAAAGGCAGGAAAACCCGTGGTGGTATCCATGAGCACATACGCGGCATCCGGTGGTTATCTTATTTCAGCCGCGGCTGATAAGATTTTTGCATCACAAAGCACGATCACAGGCTCTATCGGTGTGTTTGGCATGTTTTTCACATTCGAAGATAGCCTAGGATACCTTGGGATCAACACAGATGGTGTGGCATCTACGGACATAGCCGGCATGTCTCCTCTGCGTAAACTCGACCCCCGTTTCGGAGATATATTGCAACGGAACGTGGAAAACACCTATCAGCAGTTTATCAATATTGTTGCTGAGGGCCGTAATATGACGCCAGCACAGGTAGATAAAATTGGCCAAGGCCGGGTATGGATAGGTAGTCAAGCAAAAGAAATTGGCCTTGTTGATGAACTCGGTGATCTTGATGACGCAATCGCTTCTGCCGCCCAATTAGCAAAAATCGACGATTATGAAACCTACTATGTCCAGCAACCTATGTCTGCTCAAGAGCAATTTTGGCAGGAGTTTTTCGGGCAAGCTATGGTATGGGGTGCAAAAGCACAATTTGCAGACAGTGACAGCCCGCTTATTAAAATGGTTGAGCAAGTTATGTCAGAGGCCAAAACGGCTACGCGACTAAACGATCCTCAAGGTGTCTATTCCTTATGCTTGGCATGTGGAGTGGAATAAGCTGAGCAGTCCGGTCTCAGACAAAGATAAAGAGGCGGTAGACCAACTAGTCTGCCGCCTTTATCGTGTAGCACAGGAATATTTTAACAAAAGCTTCCCCCTACCCGCTGTTAGTTACCGAAGAAGCGGCAGGAATGCCGGTACCGCGTTTTTACAGCAAAACCGTATAAATCTACATCCCATTTTATTTGTTGAAAACCGGCAAGGGTTCTTCGACGACGTGATCCCCCATGAAATCAGTCACCTCTTAACCTATCAATTATTTGGCCGGGTAAAACCCCATGGCCGAGAATGGCAGCTTATTATGCAGGATGTATTTCATGTGCCAGCCAAAACTACACACAGTTTTGATCTAACCAATGTACAAACAAATACGATGATGTATCAATGTGAATGTGGGGACGTGCCTCTTACCCTACGACGGCATAATAAAGTACTCAGGGGTGCTCGCTATTTATGTCGCCGGTGTAACAACACCCTAGTATTAAAACCCTAAGCCCCTGCTCTAGATGATCTTGATAGTTAATCAAACCACTTTTGCGTAAAAACTTTATCGAGCTCAGTAAACGCGGTTTTAAGGGTTACGGCTAACTCTTTGTATTGAGGCTTAGACCTCATAGACTGAAGTTGGCAACCCTCTGCCCGCATTTTACTATGCACTTCTTGATACCAGCTTTTTAACTGGGGAGGCAACAGCTGGTTAGAGCGGTGTCCAAGCCACAGTAATCCTTGTAATGGAAGGCTGATAAAAAACAAACCAATCGCAATAATTTGAGGAAGGTAGGTATCGCCAAGGGTATTGAACATCGTTGTGCAGGCAAGTACAGCTAACGGCGGCATCACCTTGATAGCTAATTTGGTGGCACTGACCACACGGCATTCAGGAAAAAAACCGTAGAGTTCCCGCTTTACAGGCCAAGTTTTCATATACTCTTGCCCGTCTCGAAAAAGTGTGAATACCGATTGCGACATAGTGAATCTCCCGGGTATGCCAGAAATGCCCTTTGTAACAAAAATAAATCACAGGATGGCCATTTACCCCTGCGAATCTATTACTCATAATACCGTATAATGATGATTATAGCTCACTAAACAAGGGAAATAACCCTGCAACCCCATTTAGCATGCAAAAAAGGAAGTAACCAAATAGCTTGAATATGGGATATACAGCCCTATGTTAAGGACAATACACAATTTAGCTGGCAGTGTTGTCAGACATTCATATTGGAGAAAATAATGGCAGAAAGCAGACACGTACGTCTTCTTATCCTTGGTTCCGGACCAGCAGGTTATTCTGCTGCCGTTTATGCCGCCAGGGCAAATCTAGAACCGGTGCTTCTTACCGGTATACAGCAAGGCGGACAGTTAACCACCACCACTGAAGTAGAAAACTGGCCTGGTGATCCAGAAGGACTTACCGGCCCTGACCTCATGGTGCGCATGCAAAAGCACGCAGAAAAATTTAACACTGAAATTATTTTTGACCATGTAAATAAAGTCGATTTTTCTAAGCGCCCTTATACGCTATTCGGAGATTCAGGCACTTATACCTGTGATGCTTTAATCATCGCCACTGGCGCGTCAGCCAAGTATTTAGGGCTACCCTCCGAAGATGCCTTCAAAGGCAAGGGAGTATCAGCCTGCGCCACCTGTGACGGTTTTTTCTATCGCAATCAAAAAGTCGCGGTGGTAGGCGGCGGTAATACCGCAGTTGAAGAAGCCCTCTACTTGTCTAATATCGCCTCAGAAGTTCATGTAATACATCGCCGTGATACCTTCAGAAGTGAGAAAATACTAGAACAACGTTTACGGGAAAAAGCTGCAAACGGAAATGTCGTACTCCATTTAAATCGCACCCTTGATGAAGTGCTCGGCGATGAAATGGGTGTTACGGGCATACGTGTTGCCGATACTGAAAGCGGAAATAAAGAAGACATTGATGTAATGGGCTTATTTATTGCCATCGGTCACAAACCTAACACCGATATTTTTGCTGATCAGCTAGCCATGAAAGATGGTTACATCACGGTGCAAAGTGGCTTACAGGGTAACGCGACTCAAACCTCTGTAGAAGGTATTTTTGCCGCAGGAGATGTGAGCGACCACGTTTATCGCCAAGCTATCACATCAGCAGGAACCGGATGTATGGCAGCTCTAGATGCAGAAAAATTCCTTGATGGACTTCGTCCAGAACAAGGCTAACACGAGGTAATGTGGGCAGGTTTCTGCCCACCCTATGTATGACTACGCTACCCTATTTATCTGAGACCACGCCCTTCCCCGACGTAGCAAACGCTTTACAAGACCCAAATGGGTTGCTGGCGTACGGAGGGACCTTAAGTGTTCCCATGTTATTCCAAGCCTATTCAAACGGGATTTTCCCCTGGTTTAGTGAAGATGAGCCTATATTGTGGTGGTCCCCAGACCCTCGCGCCATTATCGAACTTGATGAATTTCACGCTTCTCGAAGCTTAAGAAAGCTAGCCCGGCAAGGGCAATACGTGGTGTCCTTAAATCGTCAGTTTACCAATGTGATCAGAGCGTGTTCATCCATTCCTCGGCGTCACCCTGAACAGCAAACCATGAGCAACGAGACTTGGATAACAGAAGATATGATCCAAGCCTATTGTCAACTACATCAAGCAGGACTCGCTCACTCGGTGGAAGTGTGTCATGTAGACGGCACCTTGGTTGGCGGCTTGTATGGTGTGGCTGTGGGTGAGGTATTTTGTGGTGAATCCATGTTTCATTTGGCACCAAACACGTCAAAACTTGCCATGTTTGCACTCGTTCAGCATATGAAACGGCACGGCCTTGCTTTCATTGATTGTCAATTACCCACCGAACATTTAAGTTCTTTGGGTGCGAAATCCCTTGCTCGAGATGAGTTTATCCCTCGTTTACACCAACACAATGTAACCCTTGCGGAAGATGGAAAACTCTCTGCGCGCTATCAGCAATGTTGGGAAAGCGGAATTATAACGCCATGAAATTTGGCCTAACCCAAAGCTTTAATTGCAGTTATCTTCCGGAAAAAGAAGAACAATTACTCGTGTATACTGAAAGAGAGCAAGATCTGGCCACTCGCTATAGTCAGCTCATTCGCGCGGGCTTTCGCCGCAGCGGCAATTTAATTTATCGTCCCCACTGTCCGTCCTGCGATGCCTGCCAGTCTATACGCATTCCTATTAAGGATTTTTCGCCATCTCGCAGTCAGCGAAGGCTTTTAAACAAGAATAAACACCTTAATACCCAGCTTAGTTACACCACCAACGACAAGTACTACCCATTATATGAACGCTATATCAACACTCGGCATCAAGACGGCAGCATGTATCCTGCTAGTGTCGAGCAATATAAAGGGTTAATTGAATGTGCTTGGAAGCCTCCCATTTTTATTGAAGCCTATCTTGATAACGAACTGGTCGCCGTGGCCATCACCGACCATATCGAACAAGAAGGGGGTGAACGGGCCTTCTCCGCACTGTATACCTTTTTTGCCCCAGAACTGGCCCACGCTTCTATGGGCACTTGGATGATCCTGCAACAAATCACCCATGGCCAAGCAAAAAATTATGACTTTTTGTATTTAGGCTATCAGGTCGATGCGTGTCAAAAAATGAACTACAAAACCAAATTTTTGCCCCACGAACGCTTTTTGCAAAATAAATGGCAAAAAAACCCGTCGAATTGATATTCAGTACTTTACACAAGCCTAATTATTGGTTAATGTCTGCGCGGCAAAATTTTGACTTACTGAGGTAATTGCTTTTCATGGCAAAAGAAGATTCTATCGAAATGGAAGGAACGGTTGTAGATACCCTTCCTAGTACACAATTCCGCGTTGAACTTGAAAATGGTCACGTAGTGACAGCCCATATATCCGGCAAAATGCGAAAGAACTATATTCGTATTCTGACTGGCGATAAGGTGACAGTAGAGATGACACCCTATGATCTATCTAAAGGTCGTATCGTGTATCGCGCGAGATAACACTCAGTAGAAAGTTAGAATCTCAAAAAAGCCCGGACAAACCGGGCTTTTTCGTTTCCATTAACTTTCTATCAATCAGCTTAGTTAGACTCAGCTTCTTTATTCTGAGATTCTATACCGAAAAAGGAAAACTCAAGTTTATTCTCACCGAGATCCACTTTCACATTTCCACCTTTGTTTAATTCGCCAAACAATAATTCATTGGCCAACTCTTTTTTGATTTCCTCTTTAATTAAGCGAGACATGGGTCTAGCGCCCATGGATTTATCGTAGCCTTTTTCCGCTAGGTAAGCGCGAGCGGCAGCCGTTACTTCAAGTGAAACGCCTTTGGTGTCCAACTGGGCCTGCAATTCAATAATAAACTTATCGACCACTTGCAAGATCACGTCTGTATCGAGGTGGTTAAACCAAATGATGCCGTCAAGACGGTTGCGGAACTCAGGTGAAAAGACCTTATTAATTTCCGATAACGCATCGTGACTGTGGTCTTGCTGTTTAAAGCCGATTGATTTACGCACGGTTTCTTGCACACCGGCATTGGTGGTCATCACCACAACCACGTTACGAAAATCGACTTTACGCCCATTGTTGTCAGTTAATGTACCGTGATCCATAACCTGCAACAAAATGTTGTAGATATCGCTGTGCGCTTTTTCAATTTCATCAAGCAGCACTACAGAGTACGGATTTTTGATAACAGCATCAGTAAGCAAACCACCCTGTTCGAAGCCCACATAGCCCGGTGGTGCACCGATAAGACGACTAACAGCGTGTCGCTCCATGTATTCAGACATATCAAAGCGGACAAGCTCTACGCCCATAATTTTCGCTAGTTGCTGAGTCACTTCTGTCTTTCCAACACCCGTAGGTCCGGCAAACAAGAAACTACCGATGGGTTTTTCTTCTGTGCCTAAGCCCGCCCGTGATAAGTGAATGGCATCGGTGAGGGTTTCTATGGCTTTATCTTGGCCAAATACCATCATTTTCAAATCTCGGCCTAAATGCTTAAGGGCTTCGCGATCAGAAGCAGAAACCGATTTTTCAGGGATCCGCGCCATTTTGGCAATGATTTGCTCTATATCACCCACATTGATGGTTTTCTTACGTTTAGAAATCGGCAACAAGCGCTGACTTGCCCCGGCTTCATCCATTACATCAATGGCTTTATCCGGTAGATGGCGTTCGTTGATATACTTAGCAGACAATTCCGCTGCCGCTTGCAACGCTTTTTGGGTAAACCGAACACTGTGATGTTCTTCATACCGTGACTTCAACCCTTGCAGGATTTTCGTCGTATCGCTCACTGAGGGCTCCACCACGTCGACTTTTTGGAATCGACGAGCGAGGGCCCGATCTTTTTCAAAAATGCCTTGGTATTCTTGGTACGTCGTTGAACCGATACAACGCAGTTCACCGGAACTGAGTTTAGGCTTGAGTAAGTTGGAAGCATCCATCACTCCCCCCGAAGCTGCACCTGCTCCAATGATGGTATGAATTTCATCAATGAATAAAATCGCATCTTCGTCTTTGCTAAGTTCTTTTAAAATCGCTTTTAATCGTTTTTCAAAATCACCCCGGTATTTGGTACCGGCCAGCAATCCGCCAAGATCCAGTGAATAAACGGTACTGTTGGCAATAACCTCAGGAACATCTTGATTCACAATACGATAGGCAAGCCCTTCAGCGATGGCGGTTTTACCCACCCCGGCTTCACCCACTAACAATGGGTTATTCTTACGTCGACGACATAATATTTGAATGGTGCGTTCTACTTCCGAATCGCGACCAATAAGGGGATCAATCTTCCCTTCTTTAGCTTGACGATTTAGGTCTGTGGAATATTTACTTAATGCAGAACCAGACTCTTCGCCCTCGGCACTTTCTTCTACGCTTTCGCCACTTGCCGGACTTTCATCTTCGTTTTTACTAACACCATGACTGATGAAATTCACCACGTCGAGGCGGGTCACATCGGCTTTCTTGAGAATATAAACCGCATGGGACTCTTGCTCAGAGAAAATAGCGACTAATACATTGGCGCCGGTCACTTCGTCTTTGCCAGACGACTGTACGTGAAAAACTGCTCTTTGTAGAACACGTTGAAAGCCCAAGGTAGGCTGGGTTTCCCGCTCGTTGGTTTGATCGTCCATAATCAGTGGCGTTGTGTCTTTCACAAACTCTATCAATTCGCTTTTTATCAAATCGATATTCGCGCCACATGCCTTCATGGCTTCACGGGCAGCGGAATTGTCCATGAGCGCCAGTAACAAATGTTCCACTGTCATAAACTCATGACGGTGTTCTCTGGCAAACACGAAAGCTTCGTTCAACGTTTGCTCTAATTCTTTATTCAACATATCGCTCGCCCTCTGTTATTAGACTTATGCCTGTTCCATCGTACACATAAGCGGGTGTTGATGCTTACGTGCATACTGATTGACCTGCATCACCTTGGTTTCTGCTATCTCAGCAGTGAATATGCCACAAACGGCACGGCCTTGGTAATGAACAGTTAGCATAGTTTGATTGGCTTTCTCTGCATCCATGGTAAAAAAATGCATGAGTACTTCTACCACAAAATCCATTGGCGTGTAGTCGTCATTGTTCAAAAACACTTTATACATAGGAGGCGGTTGCGTCTTTTGACGCTCTGCCTGTTTCTGTTTTTCTTTATCAATACTAATGGCGTTGTCTCTACTCATAATACAATAATAGTGCCTTAGCGCCGAATCGCAGCATTTTTTAATTTTAAATAATCTGCAAAATAGGCTTGACATGCAATGGTTAAAATATCTACAGTTTTACTATGGCCATGTGAGTGACGCACATAGCCATCGTGCTCCCAATAATTCTATTGTGGGGGCATAGTATTATGAGTTCAAGGATTAAGAGGAAGTCGAAGTATGGCGGTAGGTAAAGTTAAATGGTTTAACAACGCAAAAGGATTCGGATTTATCGTTCCTGAAGACGGTGGTGAAGATATCTTCGCACACTACTCAACCATTCAAATGGAAGGGTATCGGTCCCTCAAGGCTGGCCAGGAAGTAACCTTCGATGTACAGCAAGGCCCTAAAGGCCTTCACGCTGAAAACATCGGGGTTGTAGACGAACCAGAACGTTAAAATTTATACCTGATACTCCAGGGCCTTTACTGATTGCAGTACAAGGCCCTTTTTATTTTCTACAATATAAAGAAACACCCTAATTTAGGTAAAAAAAAACCGGCCCAAGGCCGGTTTTTTTATTAAAAGCGTCAAACTTATTTTGCTAACACTTCACGCAAGGTTTCGCTAGGTGACATTGCAGCGGCCAATTTCTCTTCATCAGGAAGATAATAACCACCGATATCCGTTGCTTTGCCTTGGGTCGCATCGATTTCTGCAACAATCTTGTCTACGTTAGCCACCAATGCTTCATGGGTCGCTTTAAATTGTGCAGCAAGATCAGCATCATCAGTTTGGTTAACCATTTCTTCTGCCCAGTACAGCGCTAACCATACATGACTTCCACGGTTATCCAGTTGGCCCGCTTTACGCTGTGGCGACTTACCGGTATTAAGCAGTTTTTCAGTGGCTTTATCTAATGCCGTGGCAATGACTTTCGCTTTTGGATTGTCATGCTTGATAGCCATATCTTCCAACGAAACTGCCAACGCTAAGAACTCACCCAGTGAATCCCAACGTAAATGCCCTTCTTCTACGAATTGTTGCACGTGCTTAGGCGCTGAACCACCGGCACCGGTTTCATACAGACCGCCGCCTGCCATTAATGGCACTACAGACAACATTTTTGCACTGGTGCCTAATTCAAGAATTGGGAACAAGTCGGTGAGGTAATCACGTAATACGTTACCTGTCACAGAAATGGTGTCTAATCCACGAATCGCCCGTTCCATGCTGTAACGAATCGCTCGTACAGGGGACATGATTTGAATATTCAAACCATTGGTATCGTGATCTTTTAAGTATTTTTCAACTTTCAAAATCAATTGGGCGTCATGAGCACGTTCTTCATCTAACCAGAAAATCGCTGGCATACCTGATTGACGGGCGCGGGTTACCGCCAGTTTCACCCAATCTTGAATCGGGGCATCTTTGGCCTGACACATACGCCAGATATCACCCTCTTCCACTTCATGTTCAATCAGTACATTGCCGTCCTGATCAACAATTTCCACTTTACCATCGCTTTCTATTTCGAAAGTTTTGTCATGGGAACCGTATTCTTCTGCTTTTTGCGCCATCAAACCAACGTTAGGTACAGTTCCCATCGTGGTTGGGTCAAACGCACCGTGCGTCTTACAGAAGTTAATGGCTTCTTGATAAATGGTGGCGTAAGTAGACTCAGGGATCACCGCTTTGGTGTCATGAGATTTTCCATCCGGTCCCCACATTTGCCCACTGTTTCTGATCATTGCAGGCATAGAGGCATCAACGATAACGTCTGAAGGAACGTGAAGGTTAGAGATACCCTTGTCTGAATTTACCATCGCAATGGGAGGACGATCCGCATAGCACGCGTTGATGTCACGCTCAATTTCAGAACGCTGAGATTCAGGCAATGTGGAGATTTTATCGTACACGCTACCTAAACCGTTGTTGGGGTTTACACCCAACTCTTTAAACAAATCACCATATTTTTCGAAGAGTTCTTTATAGAATACTTTTACACAGTGACCGAATACGATGGGGTGAGACACCTTCATCATGGTGGCTTTTACGTGCAAAGAAAATAGGATGCCAGTGTTTTTCGCATCTTCTATCTGTTCTTCAAAAAACTTACACAAGGCTTTTTTACTCATGTACATACCGTCGATAACTTCGCCGGCGAGTAAATCAACCCGTGGTTTTAAGGTTTTCTTAGTACCATCTTTACCTGTGAATTCAATGCTGACGTAACCGTCTTTATCCACAGTAGTAGACTTTTCACTTGAGTAGAAATCCCCTTCACGCATGTGCGCTACGTGAGACTGAGAAGCCTGGCTCCAGGCACCCATTGAATGCGGGTGTTTACGAGCAAAATTCTTTACCGCCGTAGGTGCACGACGATCTGAATTACCTTCGCGCAATACAGGGTTTACCGCAGAGCCAAGGATTTTTCCATAGCGCTCGCGAATCTCTTTTTCTTCGTCAGTTTTCGGATCTTCCGGAAACGGAGGAACATTAAAACCTTTGGCATTCAATTCTTTAATTGCTGCACGCAACTGAGGAATAGACGCACTAACGTTAGGCAACTTGATGATATTCGCATCAGGGTTCTGTGTAAGCGCACCTAACTCAGACAACGCATCAGTTACTTTTTGATCGTCGTTCAAATAGTCGGGGAAAGCGGCAAGGATTCGCCCGGCCAGAGAAATATCACTCAGTTCAATGTCAATGCCAGCTGCACCAGTAAATTTCTCAATGATTGGCAGGAAAGAGTATGTCGCCAGCATTGGCGCTTCATCAGTCTTGGTATAGATGATAGTCGACTTAGCTTTGGTCATTATATACCTCAAAGTTGTCGGTAAAGAGCTACCAGATTTAATCCATTTCGCTCAGCTACGCAGTGCGCTGAACATCTCGGTAAAAGTGTAACCATCACAAACACGGTTATAGTGCGCGTCTTTCGAGATCCCTCGCCCACGATCTCGACTGATTATGTGAGATTACCTCTGCTTTATGCTTATAAATGCATATAAATGCAGAATTACCGCGCACAATAGTATAGGGTCGAACGTATGAGTTACAAGTCATACCATCGTATTACCTATAAAGATCCATCTAAAAAAGCGGGTTTTTGGTGATTTTTTTTGCGCCTTTGTTGCTTTTATTAAAAAAAACCTTATAAGCACTGCTTTGTATATGCATCTACCAAATTGGTAAAACGCCCCGATATTTAGGAGTCTTCCGTGAAAGCCAACAGCACAGTAATTCTGTTTAATAAGCCCTTCAACGTGCTTACCCAATTTACGGATCAAGCTGGCAGGCAAACCCTCAAAGATTATATTCCTGTGCCCGGTGTTTATGCCGCAGGACGCTTAGATCGCGACTCCGAAGGGCTACTGGTACTAACTGACGATGGCAAACTACAACACCGATTAGCAAACCCAAAGCAAAAAACCTCAAAAACCTATTGGGTTCAGGTAGAAGGCACGCCCGACGCCAAGGCTCTTGACGCGCTGCGCCACGGGGTAACACTGAAAGACGGCCTTACTCGGCCAGCTAAAGTCTCTGTTATCGAGACGCCGTCTGTGTGGCCTCGCACACCGCCTGTCCGTTTCAGGCAACATATTCCGACCACTTGGTTGTCTATTACCCTAACGGAAGGTAAAAACCGCCAAGTGCGTCGCATGACAGCCCATGTTGGTTACCCTACCCTGCGGCTCATTCGTTATCGAATAGGTAGCTGGACCATAGACGGAATTGGAAACGGTGAGTACATCACGCTTTAAGCCACCCATGCCTGTGATTCAGCACGGTTATCAAGCATAAAAAAACAGTACATATTAGAACAGATAACCCTATGATCCGCCGTGCCATATGTATTGATATCTGATAGAATCCGCGCCCTGTTTCATTGTTCAGACTTAAACTAAAACCCGGTAAAGAGTAGCTATGTCATCAGTTGAAAAACAATCTCCTGCTTCACAAAAAGTCATCGTTGGTATGTCAGGCGGTGTGGACTCGTCGGTTTCTGCGTATTTATTGCAGCAGCAAGGGTATCAGGTAGAAGGCCTTTTCATGAAAAACTGGGAAGAGGATGATGATGATGAGTATTGCTCTGCCGCAGAGGATTTAGCTGACGCACAGGCAGTGGCTGACAAACTGGGTATCGAGTTACACACCATTAATTTTGCAGCTGAGTACTGGGATAATGTGTTTAAGTACTTTTTGCAAGAATATAAAGCGGGACGCACCCCTAATCCCGACATCATGTGTAATAAAGAAATCAAATTCAAAGCCTTTCTTGAGTTTGCTGCCGAAGATCTAGGTGCAGACTTTATTGCCACAGGCCATTACGTACGCCGTCGGTTCACCGATGGTCACTGGCAAATGCTTCGGGGCTTAGACGGCAACAAAGACCAAAGTTATTTTCTTTACACCCTGGGTGAAGAGCATATCGCCAAAACCCTGTTCCCGGTTGGGGAGCTAGAAAAACCTCGAGTACGGGAAATCGCCGAAGAACAAGGCCTAGTGACCGCAGATAAAAAAGACTCCACGGGCATTTGTTTTATCGGTGAACGTAAATTCAAAGACTTCCTGTCGCGATACCTCCCCGCTCAACCTGGCATAATAGAAACTGCCGATGGTGATGTTATCGGTGAACACGAAGGGCTCATGTACCACACTTTAGGGCAACGCAAAGGGCTCCATATTGGTGGTTTGGCCGACTATGGTGACGACCCATGGTATGTGGTAGACAAAGATGTCGCACGTAACGTATTGATTGTGGGCCAAGGTGCTGACCACCCTCGCCTCTATTCAAAAGGGTTAGTAGCGAAGCAACTGCACTGGGTAGATCGTCAAAATGTCACAGCCCCCATGCGAGCGGTTGTAAAAACCCGATATCGTCAGCAGGATATTCCTTGTACCATTACGCCGTTAGACGATGATCATATTGAGGTCATTTTCGACACCCCACAAAAAGCCGTCACGCCAGGCCAATCTGCGGTATTTTATCAGCGAGAAGTCTGTCTCGGTGGTGGCATAATAGAGAGTTATCAGCGCTGATGTTAGATCCTAAAATAGAGCAACATATCGCGCTTGCGGGCGTTTGTCAGGCAGCTGCATTGGTCCAGCAGGTTGCTCGAACCGGTAACGTGGATGCAGAAGCTTGTGAAGCTAGTCTATCCAGTATCTTGGTTACCGAACCGGAATCGCCACAGCATGTTTTTGGACGTCTGAGTAACCTCACCGTGGGCTACCGTTCAATCGTAACCCAATTATCTGGTCGCAGCAGTAATAAAGACGCTGAACTTACCCGTTATGTGGCAAGCCTGTTAAGTCTTGAACGTAAACTCAGTGCTAAAACCGATGCATTAGCAGAACTCAGCCAACGTATCTCCCATGTGCAACGGCAACTTGCTCATGTGGAATTTGATAACACACAGATCATCGGCGCATTGGCCAGCATTTACAGCGATATAATCAGCCCATTGGCCCCCAAAATTCAGGTTGCTGGAAATACCGAGTATCTTAGCCGACCGCTTAATCAGCAACGGGTAAGAGCCCTTTTACTAGCCGGCGTTAGAGCTGGGGTAATGTGGCGTCAAATGGGTGGCCGTCGTCGCCAAATTCTGTTTAGTCGTAAACAAATTTTACACAGTGCCACAATGGCATTGAGATTAATTAATTAGTTGAGGAGCTAAAGGTGGAACTGACTCAGTTAACCGCAATTTCCCCTGTGGATGGACGTTACGCAAGCAAAAGCACTGAATTGCGTAGCATATTTAGCGAGTACGGATTATTAAAATACCGTGTCCAAGTTGAGGTTCGCTGGTTACAGATGTTGTCGAAACATCAGGCCATTGACGAAGTTCCTGGGTTTAGCGAAAAGGCCAACGCCGTACTTGATAATATTGTTGCGTCTTTTGGTGTGGATGAAGCCATGCGCATCAAAGAAATCGAACGCACCACCAACCATGATGTTAAGGCGGTGGAGTATTTCTTAAAAGAACAAGTGGCAGATAACGCCGAGCTAAACGCAGTCAGTGAATTCATCCATTTTGCTTGTACTTCTGAAGATATCAATAATCTGTCCCATGGCCTGATGCTAACTGAAGCCCGTGACCAGGTTATTCTGCCCTATTGCGACAAGCTAATAAGTGAACTAACCCGACTAGCAAAAGCATATAAAACCATTCCTATGATGGCCCGAACTCACGGTCAGCCAGCCAGTCCTACCACCATGGGTAAAGAAATGGCCAACGTTGCCATGCGTTTGATTCGTCAGCGTGATCAAATAGCCGCCGTTACCCTGCTAGGTAAAATTAATGGTGCTGTGGGTAACTATAACGCCCACCTTTCTGCTTATTCGCAAACCGATTGGCACAGCGTGGCAGAACAATTTGTGACGAGTTTAGGCCTAACGTGGAACCCATACACCACGCAAATTGAACCCCATGACTATATTGCTGAATTGTTTGACGCCGTCGCTCGCTTTAATACCATCTTGTTAGATTTCGACCGTGATGTTTGGGGCTATATTGCCTTGGGACACTTTAAACAAAAAACCATTGCTGGGGAAATCGGTTCATCAACCATGCCTCATAAAGTGAACCCCATTGATTTTGAAAACTCTGAAGGTAACTTAGGTTTAGCCAACGCAATCTTTAATCACCTTGCAGCAAAATTACCGGTTTCCCGTTGGCAACGAGATTTAACAGACTCCACCGTATTGCGAAACCTAGGCGTGGGGGTTGGCTATGCAGTTATTGCCTATCAAGCCACCTTAAAAGGCATCAGTAAACTTGAAGTAAACGAAGCCAGTTTAGCCCGCGAGTTGGATAATAACTGGGAGTTGCTAGCAGAGCCAATCCAAACGGTAATGCGTCGCTATGGTATTGAGAAACCATACGAAAAACTAAAAGAACTCACCCGTGGTAAAAAGGTTAACGCTCACGTTATTGCAGAATTTATTGATGGCCTCGCCCTGCCTGATAATATAAAAGCGGAATTGAAAACCTTGACCCCTGCCAACTATATTGGCGATGCAATCCGTTTAGTAGACCAGTTGCCGGATTAATTCTCAGGGTATATGATTTACCAACAGGTATTTCTAATATGAAGGCTGCCAACGCAGCCTTCGTCATTTTCGCCCAGGGATTGTGTGAATACATTTAAAGAAATCGCGAATCAAACAGTTATCAAACTTATAAGACGGTTATCGGCAGCCATTGTGGCTAGTTTGGTGCTCTATACCCTAGCGGTTGTCTTTCTACTTAAAGATTTCTCCTTTTCTATCTTGGTTTTAATTGCCACCCACGGCTTACTTTTCATCAGTATTCTTATTCTTACCTATCAAAAAAACCCGTATGCAGCGAAATCGGCGCGGTTTATTTTTGTGGGCAGTTGTATGGCGCTCTTTACCCTCTTATCGTTACTTTGGCATCAAGACACCGGGCTACAACAGTTTTTACTCGTGGGTATGATCACCAGTGGTTTTCTGTTTTCACGCCATGAAAAAAACGCCCGTCGAATAGCAGAATACAGTTATGCCGCTCTATACCTCATGGTTGAAGCCATGATCGTTTTTAATACCACTCATACTTTCGCAACCTTGCGGCTAGCCAATGGGGTGATCCTTGTAGTCAGTGGCATCATCATGCTGCGACTAGTGCGGGGTAAAATAGAACGCCAAGCCGAAGCTTTAATGCTATCTGAAAAAAGAAACCGTGCATTATTACGAAGTATGTTACCCAGTGCCCCTGGTTCGCCTAACGAGCATTGGCCGCTAGGCCATACCGAGAAAATCGATAACGTATCGGTATTGTTTGCTGATTTACAAGGCTATACCACTCTGAGTGAGACTTATGATGATGCTGATATCGTGCGCATTCTCGATGATATCTATCATTTATTCGATGCCCATGCACTGCGCCTTGGGATAGAAAAAATCAAAACTAACGGTGATGAATACATGGCAGCCATCGGCGTGCCGCTCACCTATTTACACACCCCTGAGGAAAACACCGACCAAACCGTTACCATGTGTTTATTTGCAAAAGCGCTACTACGCAGTTTTAACTCATTGGTAGAAAAAAGAAACCTCGGCTGTAATATTCGTATTGGCATTGCCACCGGATCGGTAACCGGAGGTATTATTGGCGCACATAAACCCCATTTTGATATATGGGGTAAAACCGTTAACCGCGCGTCTCGGCTTGAACAAGCCAGTACCCCCGGCACCATTTCGGTATGCGCAAGAACCCGGGGACAAATTCTAGATAGTAAAACCGATTCCCTCGCATTTTCTGAGAGCTTCGTTGTGGGCGATAACCTCGTTGCCCACACACTCCTAATGGAACCATCTTAAACGCATCATGTATACATTATCGTCAGACTTTGATATTGCCACATTTCTTAACGAATATTGGCAAAAAAAACCATTGGTTATTCGCCAAGGATTAACCGCCTTTTCTGATCCCATAGACGAAAACGACTTAGCAGGGCTAGCTCAAGAAGACGACGTAGATAGTCGTATTGTCAGTGTTCATGACGACGAACAATGGCACGTTTATCATGGCCCCTTCGATGACTACAACACTGTTTGTCAGGGTAAGTGGACATTGCTAGTGCAAGGTGTCGACCGTTACAGTGACGACATCAACGGGCTGATGGAAGCATTTAACTTTATTCCATACTGGCGAATGGATGATGTGATGATAAGCTACGCCGTTAAAGGGGCTGGCGTGGGACCTCACACCGACCAATACGATGTTTTTCTTATTCAAGGGAAAGGAAAACGGGCGTGGCAAGTGGGGGCACCCGGCAACTACACCCCTCGTTATCCCCATAAGGATCTACAACAAATCGCGGGGTTTGCCCCACAAATAGACGTGGTATTAGAGCCCGGCGATATTCTGTATATCCCTCCGGGCTGGCCTCACGATGGCCAGGCTTTAGAAGATTGTTTGACCTATTCCGTTGGCTTTCGCGCACCGGATCAGCACCAGATATTACAGCACGTCACCGATGAATTGACCGCGGCACACTGTCAGCCCGTTAGGTACAGCGATCCAAACCTAACCCAACCCCGTCACCCGGGTATGATTTCACCCACAGAAGTCAGTACGCTACGTGAAATGATAATTGACCTTATTAGCTCACCAGACAGTGACCACGCGCTTATGAGTTTGCTTAGCATGCAGCACCTGCCAGAAAGCGATACACCTGTGCCTGTTACAACTGACGAAGTACGTACTTTGCTTGAAAATGGCGGCGAAATTATCCGACTTCTCGGCTGTAAACCCGTGTTTAATGAAAACCAAAATAGTACAAATTTTACTTTCTACGTTAACGGCGAGGCATTTCATACCCCAAAGGTTCTTGAGCAGGTGATGTGGGAAATTCTACGGGGAGCGCCAATAGATGAAGCCTGGCTTGGCAACAGCGAAGAGCAAGAATCATTGCTGAGTATACTGGCATTACTCATTAATAAGGGGTACTGGGAAATGATCTCTTAGTTTTATTTCGTACCCCATTAATGCGGCGGGCCTTACGAGGCCTGCCACAATTTATCGTGCTCAGCAAAGTCGTGCATTTTTTCCGCCCGATTACGTAAGATACCGGCAAACTTCAATTGGGTTTCATCTGCCACATTGGAGCGTTCAATATTCTCTGCTTTTATCTGCCAACTTAAGGCAAAATGACGCAACGCATCTTGGGCAGTATTGGCATTATCACCCGCAATAAAGTCAGCGGGTAAATCGCCGCTTAGCGCCCAATAAGCTTTATTTTCTAATGATTTAACATGCCATATTGCAAAATACGGCATGAGATAGCGGCTCTTTCCATGATCCACTGAATTGACGACAACGCCGTTTTCAGCCAGATGTTTACTGGCATGTTGCAACTGGCTTCTAACCCAGTCGCCGCGGGCTTGCTCGGAGATTTCTTGAGAGTTTTGTTCTGTCATACTTTACACTTTCTTACAGGTTTATACTTGGTTTTTATTCTAGATCCCCTATTCTAGACGTAACTGATGAAATAGGACACCGTTATGTTAAAACCGCTACGCATTACCTTGGGTGCCATTCTCGCTTTGGCAGGCGTTGTACTGACGGTCATTCCAGGCTCCACCTTGTTAGTCTTGGCTGGTCTGGTGGTACTTAGCTACGATATCCCCCGTGCTAGAGTTTGGTTAAAACACGTGCAAACGGGCATGCAGCGCGGTGCGCGCAAGCTCGATAGTTTTCTTTTAGCTCGCAAATTACGATAAAAAAAAGCCGCTTCAATGAAGCGGCTTTTTTAGTTTTTAGTCTTTATCCATGCTTTTCAGCAAGGTATAACCAAGTTTCAACCACTGTGTCTGGGTTAAGGGATACGGAATCGATACCTTCTTCCACTAACCATGCGGCAAAATCTTCGTGATCAGACGGTCCCTGACCACATATTCCTACATACTTGCCCCGTTTCTTCGCCGTTCTAATGGCCATTGACAGTAACGCTTTTACTGCTTCATCTCGTTCATCAAACAAGTGGGCAATCACCCCTGAATCACGATCAAGACCTAACGTTAACTGGGTTAAGTCGTTCGAGCCAATGGAGAAGCCATCAAAGATGTCAAGGAACTGGTCTGCGAGTAAGGCATTTGACGGTAATTCACACATCATAATAACCCGAAGGCCATTTTCGCCCTGCACCAACCCTTCTTCTCTTAGTAGCTCTATAACTTGACGACCTTCTTCAAGAGTACGTACAAAGGGGATCATAATTTCTACGTTAGTGAGGCCCATTATATTTCTTACCCGTTTTACCGCTTCGCACTCAAGGGCAAAACAATCACGGAAGTCTTCAGAAATATAGCGGCTAGCACCACGGAAACCTAACATAGGGTTTTCTTCGTCTGGCTCGTATTGGTGACCGCCGACCAAATTAAAGTATTCATTGGATTTGAAATCGGACATACGTACGATAACTTTTTTCGGCGAGAACGCCGCACCAATGGTGGCAATCCCTTCTACAAGCTTCTGAATGTAGTATTCTTTGGGCGATTCGTAACCCGCAATCATTTCACTGATTTCTTCTTTTAACTCTTCAGCTTGATCATCAAAATTCAACAACGCTTTAGGGTGAACGCCGATCATTCGGTTGATGATAAACTCAAGACGGGCCAAGCCGACGCCAGCACTCGGCAAGCGAGCGAAATCAAATGCCCGATCTGGATTACCCACGTTCATCATTACTTTTAACGGTAAATCAGGCATGGCATCAATACGAGATGTCACCACATCAAATTCCAGCTCGTTGCTATAGATGTACCCAGTGTCGCCTTGAGCACAAGAAACCGTCACCTTATCGCCGTTGCTAATGGAGTCGGTGGCGTTGCCACAACCTACAACCGCTGGGATCCCCAATTCACGGGCAATAATAGCAGCATGACAGGTACGTCCTCCTCGGTTGGTCACAATCGCAGAGGCTTTTTTCATGATAGGTTCCCAATCTGGATCCGTCATGTCTGTGACTAGCACATCACCAGCTTGGATCTTGTCCATTTCTTCAATGGAACCTAAAACCTTCGCTTCGCCTGAGCCAATTTTATGTCCGATAGCACGACCTTCACACACGATGCTACCATTGTCTTTTAGCTGGTAGCGCTCAATAGATTGGCTGTCTTCTCGACTACGTACGGTTTCGGGTCTGGCCTGCACGATATACAGTTTACCGTCAGTCCCATCCTTCGCCCATTCAATATCCATTGGACGCTTGTAGTGCTTTTCGATGATCATGGCTTGTTTAGCCAACTCTTGCACTTCCTCATCGTTTAATGAGAAACGCATACTGTCAGCTTTATCGATATCCACAATGGAAACCTGTTTACCGTGGGCTTGATCATCAGAATAAATCATCTTGATCAGCTTACTGCCTAAATTGCGGCGTAGTATGGCTGGGTTACCTTTGTCTAACGTAGGCTTGTGGACATAAAATTCATCGGGGTTAACGGCTCCTTGGACCACCATTTCACCCAATCCGAAAGAACTGGTAATGAACACCACATCGTCGAAACCTGATTCAGTATCGATGGTGAACATGACACCAGAAGAGGCCACATCACTGCGCACCATGCGCTGTATGCCTGCTGATAAGGCCACACCCTTGTGATCGTAACCTTGGTGTACACGATAAGAAATGGCTCGGTCGTTAAACAAGGAAGCGAAAACGTGCTTAATGGCAACCAGAACGGACTCGTAACCTTTTACATTAAGAAAGGTTTCTTGCTGCCCTGCAAATGACGCATCTGGCATATCTTCTGCGGTCGCTGAAGAGCGCACAGCAAAAGAGGCCTCGTTACCTGCGTCGCCTTGTAAACTTTCAAACGCACCACGGATAGCATTTTCTAATTCGCTCTGAAACGGCGTATCAATGATCCACTGACGAATTTCTTTACCAGCTTCGGCCAAGGCATTAACGTCGTCTACATCCAGTGAATCCAATACTTCATGAATGCGCGCTTCTAAGCCACTTTGATCAAGAAACTCATTGAAGGCCTCAGCAGTGGTTGCAAATCCGCCCGGTACTTGAACACCTGCGTTTGCTAAGTTTGAAATCATTTCACCCAACGATGCATTCTTGCCGCCAACGCGACCTACATCATGCATCCCCAATTCTTGATACCAAAGTACATATTCTTGCACCGCAAAGCCTCCAGCTTTTTCTAAATTCATGTGGCCTAGTTTACCCAGACCCGTTATGTTAGTTGCCGAGGATGCTGCTACTTGGTTCAAAGCAGACTAGCTTTTCGACTGTTTCATCTTAGAATGGGGAAAAATTGAAAGTAAAATCTTTCTTCATTTCGTAAGAAAATTACTACAAAATTAAGGATCTGTTTTGCGCACGGCATATTATATTTCAGACGGTACTGCCATCACTGCCGAAGTCTTCGGCCACGCCTTGCTGTCTCTATTCCCCATCCAGTTCAACCACACCACGATCCCCTTCGTTGAAAACGAAGAACAGGCCTATAAGGTTTTAGAAAAAATATCTGAAAGTTTTCAAGATACCGGAGAGAGGCCGCTCGTTTTTTATACAATTGTGAATGTGGAAATTAGGAAAATTATCGCCCGTTCGGTGGGAATTAATTATAATTTTCTCGATCAATTTGTTGCGCCCGTGGAAAAAGTGCTCGGTGTGCCGTCTAAACCCGAGAAGCACCGCACTCACAGTATTCATGAGAAGACCTATGATATTCGTATTGAAGCGGTAAATTACGCGTTAGCTAACGATGATGGTAGTAGTATTCGAAACTATGATGAAGCCGACATTATTTTGGTGGGTGTTTCTCGCTCTGGCAAAACCCCTACCAGCTTATATTTGGCATTACAGTACGGTATTAAAGCCGCAAATTACCCATTTACCGAAGAAGACATCGGCGACATTCTTAAAATGCCACCGGCGTTGAGGCAGTTTAAACGCAAGTTATTTGGTCTTACCATCGAACCCGAGCGTCTTAGTCAAATCCGTTCTGAACGCAAAGCCAATAGCCGCTACGCGTCTATTAAGCAGTGTCGCATGGAGTTACGAGAAGTGGAAAACCTTTATCGGCGAGAAAAGATCCCCTTTTTAAATTCAACCCGCTATTCCATTGAAGAAATTTCGGCCAAGATCTTGGCCGAAACGGGCTTACAACGACGCAAATACTAGGTACTTTCGTTGTTATCAATGATCGTGAGTAACGGCCCGAGGAAGGGTTTATACCCTTCCCATTGGGTCATACCAGAGCGATAAATTGGTTGTCTAACTTGCTCGGAACTGGGCGTTTTGATCACTCTACGGGTGTTGTAAAACGCTAAGCACGCCGGCTCAAACGGTAACTGACAATAATCAAGAATACGCCTCACCTGCCCTTCCAGATCGTCGATAACCGCTTCATGCTGTACCGTTAAAATCTGTTGGGGAAATAGGTTATGCCAGTGCTCCATCAGTGAAACATAACTGTTGTAGTAACGACCGATGTCGGTGAGCGAGTAACTGAACTCTTGGCCATCGAAAAAAAGCTGCTTAAAACCGCTAAAGCAACAGGCCTTAGGATCTCGACGTGCATCGATAATTTTCGCATTAGGCAAAATGCGTTTAATTAATCCAATATGAATAAAGTTATTTGGCATTTTATCGATAAAAAAGGGCGCAGAGCCACGATAGGCTTTTGTTTGCTCAATATATTGTTTGCCTAGTGCCGCGCAGGTTTCATCACTTAATGAAGCCAAATTAAACGGGTATGGCACAGACTGGTTACTTAGGCTGGACGCAATAGACAAAATATCATGCAATTCCATGGTGCCATCTACCTGGGAATGGGAAGCTAAAATTTGCTCTAGTAAGGTGGACCCCGCCCGAGGCAAACCGACGATAAAGATAGGATCTTGTGCCTGGCACCCCAATTTATGGGTAAACATTTTTTGCGTACAGGCGTCTTTTTGCGCCTGTATGGCCTGTTCTGTGCGTTTAATATCAAATTGTTGTGTACGGTGTTTTAGGCCATTGCCTTTTTCATAATAATGAAAAGAGGAAGCATGATCCTGATGGTCTTCGTAGGCCTTACCTAACGCAAAGCACAGATGAATCTGGGCATCTAATGAAGTGGTTTGGGCGCTTTCATAATGCTTCATCTGCGCAATCATCGATTCGTCAAATAAATACGTTTTGGTATTGGCTAAACTCCAGTACGCATCGCCATAGTCAGGTTCCAAGGCTACCGCTTGCTCATAGGCATCAATCGCTTCGGCGCTGTCACCTTTTGCCTTTAGTGCATGACCAAGTTGTACTCTTAGCGCGATATGACTCGGCTGCTTTTTAATGATGGTACGGTAAAGTGCCACCGCCTCATCTAACTCGCCAAGGCCGACTAATGCATTAGCCAAGGCCCCTTGAATGGCCACACTGTCTTTATTCTTTGCTAACCTGCGGCGGGCTAATGCCACCCCTTGAGGATATTTACCCAATTTCCCTAACATACTTTGATAGGCGGTCGCCGCGGCATCGTTGTCGGGGTACAACGCCACACAGCTTTCCAAAAGAAATTCAGCATCATGGTAAACTTTTAGTTTTAGTCCAATTTCTGCTAATAACATCATGGCATCAGGATGATGCTTATGCTGTTTAAGAAAATCTCGACACACCTTTTCTGCTTTGTGAACTTGGCCGTCGTGCATAAGATCTAATGCACCTAAAAGGGGTTTGGGAAGAGACGCTAAATGGGCGATATGTTGTTTGGCAAGGGTGAGCGCTTGGGATTGTTTATTACGCTGATAAAAGCCTTCTAGTTCTCGCCATGCTGGCAGTAACGCTGGGTTGAAACGGGTTGCACGATAAAAAGCCGATGCCATGTTGCGTTCTTCGCCACATTGTTTAAAACAATATCCTTGCTCTTGATACCCTCGACCATAATCTGGATAGCGATCCAATAACGCCGTTAGGGTTGTTAGCGCCTGTCCGATCTGCCGATTTAAGCGCTGGGCCACCGCTTTCAAATAAAGAGCATCTTTATGATGGGAATGGGTGTCTGGTAATGCGCAGATACGTTCGCATAAGTTGATGGCATCGCTAAACCGCGATTGCATTAATGCCTGCTTAGCATCATTAAGTAAAGAAGAGGTATTTTCTGTCATTGTATGAGCATGCCCCAAAACGAAAAAAACGGCAAACTCGAAAGCTTGCCGTTGTATGGTTATGCAAAGTAACGATTAATAGTAATCGTAAGAGAATCGCATACCAATGGTACGAGGTCGGTTTGTCACCACCTTAGGTGTAAACTGTTGGGTGTCGATGTTTAATATCGCATTTTCATCAAACACGTTATCCACGTACAGTTCCGCTTTCCATTCGTCGTTGGTCACACCCACGGCAATGTTAGTCAGCACATAGGCCTCTTGGACATAACGACCACCACGGAAGCTTTCACCGTCTGCATCGGTGTAAGTCACACCTTCGTAGACCGCAGCTTCGTCTTCAATTTCAAGCCCTGAACCTGTGCCATAAATAAGTTGCGTAGCATCTTCCATTACATAAGCGTCCATTACCATGCCGGCAAGACGATCACCCGTGTAACTTACAGAGGCATTCACATAACCCTGCTTACCACCGGCTACTTCAAAGAAATAGCGGGCGTTAATATTTCCTGAGAACTTAGCAGAATACGGCAATTCAGACCCTACCCCTGAAGAAATACCTTCAAGCTCTGAGTTAACCCGTGTTAGCTCGGTATCCAAGAGGCTAAAGGCACTGCTTATGACCAAATTATCCGAAGCCAGCCACATGATGTCGGCATCTAACCCACGAATTTCAGCATCACCTACGTTATCGGTAAACACCAAGAAGGAAATATTAGTGGGGTCGAAACGGGACGTTTGTAAATCTGTGATTTCAGAATAATAAGCGGTGGCGTTCACACGAACTTGACCATCGAAGAAATCACCTTTCATACCAATTTCGTAGTTATCCAGTGTATCTGTAGTGGAATAAACGGGAATACGGAAATTTTCAAATTTACCCGACTGATTAGAGGCTAGACCACCCCCTACACGGTTTGTTACCGGTGGACGGAAGCCCTCTGAGTAATTAGCAAACAACAAGATATCTTCATGAACTTTCCAATCTAAGGAGAATTTGAAGATGGTATCGTCTACGGTCAAGACTCCGTCAGAGTCAAGCAAGCCAACTTCAAGTTGGTTATTTGCAATCGCTTCTGCAACTAACGCAGGATCTTCACCCACAGCGGTAAGCTCATCGGCATCTAAAGAACCAAAGGCTTTCACTCGACGGGAAACGTCTACAGTAGACGTTGAGCCCTTGTATTCGTCATCAATTTGATACCAACGGGCACCAATACTTGCTGTTAAGGTGTCGGTAATGTCGTACTCAAATTGACCAAACACGGCAATCTGTTCGATGGTGTGGGTAATATCGTTAACGAAGCTAATATCTGATGGGAATGGGCCGCCATCACTATTAATGCCTTCTGTCCCCACTAAGGTGGTGCTTAAATTATCGAATTTTTCAGTGCTGGCAATGTTGAACTGGCCAATGGTCGCCACTTCTTGATCGTCATAAAATAACCCAGCAGTAACACGCCATGGTTCATCCATGGTGGTATTAAACCGCAGTTCATGGGTCATCCGCGTGGTAGTGGTGTCTTCTTGATAAAATTTAGTAGGATCTAAACAACGGTCTTCCGACTCAGGATCCCCTGAATTGTAGTTACACACGTAATACGCAGAAAACAGACCACCGTTGGTGTAGCCCGTGTAATCGGCTAGGGTATCAATTTCTCTGTCAAGATAGCCACCGGTGTAAACAACATCCAGCTTCTCCAAACGGCCTTCAAGGGTCCAAGTGGTTAAACCAAATTCATCGGTATTTTCTTCAGGTTGGAAACGGGTTGTGGAGCTTTGCCCTTCAAGGGTGGGATCATAAGCAAACACACCCTCGGTCTCTAGGGTTTGTTGCGTATGCTGTACCAACAAATCCCAGTCATCATTGATATGATATGACAAACCAAAACGGGCACCGGCGTACAGCGCATCGTTATAATCATCTTCAACCAGTGCATCATTTTTTGGAGATACCACATCAGCCTGCGCAGCAGTAGAGATATCAGGGTTAGTAATTCGGTTAGCATCCATCGCCACCGGATCACTTAATACACCACCTGAAATTCTGCTGATAACCTGAGCACTACCTATATACCCACCTTCCCCTGGTACATTGAGTACATTGTCTATCCAACCACCTTGGCGGTCGTTGTAAGCGGCAACACGTACCGCTAAGTCATCAGTAATCGGCATATTGAAATAGGCTTCCACCGCATTACTCATCTCACCGCCACGGGTAAAGCCAATATTGGTATCAAAGCCAGCAGCAAATGCATTGTGATCCGGCTTCTTGGTGATCATACGAACCGTACCCGCTTGGGAACTGGCACCAAATAATGTGCCTTGGGGTCCAGGTAATACCTCTACCCGCTGGATATCGGTGGCGTATACATCTAAATTACGCCCCGCCATGGAAACAGGCTGTTCATCAACATAAAAAGCAACCGAGGGCTGTAAGGCCTGAACAGACGACAACATAATGTTCGATTGGGTGGTTGCTGCACCACGAATGTAAATTTCGTTTTGTCCAGGACCGGTACCTTGGAATACAACATTAGGGAGAAATTCGACGTAATCTTGAAAACTGTCTATACCTAAGTTTTCTAGAGTGTCACCATTAAGAGCACTTACTGCCACTGGCACGTCTTGAATAGATTCAGTACGTTTAGTTGCAGTAACTTCAATGGTCTCAATCTTCGCTTTGCTTTGTTCTTCTTGGGCATATACCGAAGAAGAAGCCAGTGCCGCTAAAATGGCACAGCTTAAATGAGTTTTTTGCATGTGTGTTCCTTTGTTAAACAATTTTTTACTTCGATGAGTAAATATTTTAGGTGGAGCTATTTTCAGGTCGTTTATTTAGACCCAACAAGAAGATATACTTTGCTTCTAACAATTTTGTTCTTTTATTTGTTAAATATTTCAGGTATCAAGAGCGATAAGCGTACAAAAATACCGAAAAATAACGTTCAACTCTAATTATTATAGCAGTATTTATTATCTATCAACATCATGATTTTTTTCTACGTAATGATGGTACTTTAGTACGATAGGTAAATTTCTTTACAAGGGGATACACAGTGACTCAAAACACGGCCGATAAAGCCATGTTGAATAAACCGGTATTTATCACATCGTCTATTACTATTCTTATCATCCTGATTTTTGCCGCCTTATTTCCTGAAACGGCAAATGCATTTTTCCAATCTATGCAGGCATCAGTAACCGAGAACGGTGGATGGTTTTATATACTCACTGTTGCCATTATCTTGCTCACTGTAGTGATATTAGGCTTCTCACGCTACGGCGACATTCGTCTTGGCCCCGACCATGCCACGCCTGAGTTTAGTCGTTTCACCTGGCTATCCATGTTGTTTGCAGCTGGAATGGGGATCGGCTTGATGTTTTTTGGTGTGGCAGAACCAGTAATGCATTTCCTTGCTCCGCCAACGGCAGATCCCGGCAGTATTGCGGCGGTAAAAGAAGCCATGAAAACCACGTTTTTCCATTGGGGTGTGCACCCCTGGGGAATTTATGCCGCGGTGGCACTGGTACTTGGGTATTTTTCATATCGGCATCAACTGCCTTTGACCCTGCGTTCGGCACTGTATCCAATCATTGGTGACAAGATTTATGGTTGGCCTGGCCATTTGGTGGATATTTTTGCCGTGACGTCTACCATTTTCGGGGTCTCGACGTCCCTAGGCTTTGGCGCTGCGCAAATTAACGCGGGGCTGGCCTATGTATTTCATATTCCTTCAAACACCACGGTGCAAATACTGCTTATGATGGGCGTGGTAGCCATTGCAATTGTGTCTGTCACCACCGGGCTAGATAAAGGCATACGCCGATTGTCAGAGGCCAATTTGCTGTTAGCGGTATCGTTAGTAATCTTTATACTTGTTCTTGGCCCTACGGTCTTTTTGTTGCAAGCCTATATTCAAAATATGGGCGCTTATGTGTCAGACATAGTGCGCAACACCTTAAATCTCTTCGCTTACGAAAAAACCGACTGGATTGGTGGCTGGACCATCTTTTATTGGGGTTGGTGGCTGGCGTGGGCACCGTTTGTTGGTTTATTCATAGCGCGGATATCTTATGGCAGAACCATCCGTGAATTCGTGATTGGAGTGCTACTTATACCGACTGTGTTTACCTTATTGTGGATGACGGTATTTGGAAACTCAGCTATCGATTTAATACTGGTGCAGGGTAAAATTGGGCTCGCCACGATGGTGGACAAAGATACCTCCGTTGCTTTGTTCGTTTTTCTTGAATATTTCCCATTCAGTGAGGTGCTCACCCTACTTGCTGTACTGATGGTAATTATCTTTTTCGTTACCTCATGTGACTCTGGCGCCATGGTGGTGGATATGTTGTGCTCTAATGGGCGCAACGACACCCCCTTATGGCAGCGAATTTATTGGGCTGTAGCCGTTGGAGTGGTGGCTGCTGTACTGTTATTTGCTGGCGGTTTAGACGCCTTACAGACCATGACTATTGTGGCTGCGCTACCCTTTTCCATCATATTGTTAGTTGCTATTTATGGCTTGCTAAAAGCATTACGCGTTGAAGATTATAAGCGAGAAAGTCTACAAATCAGTGCCTTACAGTCACCTCAGGGCGAAGGCGATAAAAACTGGCGAACCCGGTTAGAAAACATTGTTTCCTTTCCTAACCGTAAAAGTGTCAGTCGTTTTATTGACACCACGGTAAAGCCTGCATTTAATGATGTAAAAGCTGAGTTTGAGCAATTACAATTTACTGTGGATATTACGCAGCTCGATCAAGCCTTGATTCTTACTGTGCGCATTAATGATCAGCCCGATTTTATATATGCTGTACATTTAACCCCAACATCGCAGCCGGATCTCAACGGTACGCTAGACACAGAGGAAGATGACACGTACTATCGCGCCGATGTGCACCTGAGTGAAGGTGGTCAGGGATACGACATTATGGGTTGGTCGAAGTTGGCCGTTATTAATGACGTTATTGATCATTATCATAAGCATCAGCATTTTTTACACAGGTTAGTGTAACCTGATTTTATATGACGGAACCCGCGATGAGAAAAGAAGAAGAGTTGCTCGTTGCCCTACGTAAAGTAATACGTGCGGTAGATTTACGAAGCAAACAATTGAGCAAAGATGTGGGCCTGACCGGGCCACAGCTGTTGGTAATGCAGAACATTCAAGAACGACCGGGTATTATGGTGCGCGAAATTGCCGACAGCATCAATTTGAGCCCGGCCACAATTACCAATATATTAGATCGCATTGAAGCTCGTGAGTTGGTAACCCGTATACGCAGTACCACGGACAAACGAAAGGTGGGTGTCTATCTTACCGAGAAAGGGGAAGCCTCGTTAGAAAATGCCCCTCGTCCACTTCAGGAACATTTCATAGATCGCTTTAATAATATGAAAGACTGGGAGCAAAGCCAGATGGTCGCTACAATGCAGCGCATTGCAGCGATGATGGATGCTGAAGATATCGACGCGGCTCCGTTCCTTGAAGTGGGGTCGTTACGAGACCGCTAGCTTTTACTTCTTACTTTTAAGCGCGTTAGGACGGCCGCCGGTTACTTTATCAGCGCGGCCTTCTTCCACCGCTTTTTCTGCCCGCCGTTTTCTTATCTCTTTCGGGTCGGCAATTAAGGGGCGATAAATCTCTATACGATCGCCATCTTTGACTTGCTCAGTCAGCCGAGCCACCCGATTCCACACCCCTACCTTGGTTTTCGATAAATCAATATCGGGATACAGTGTCAAAATATCTGATGCATTAATGGTCTCTTCCACCGTTGCACCGTCACCTATTGCCACTTCGATTAATGATTGCTTATGAGGTAATGCATAAGCCACTTCCACCGTTAACAACTTTTCCATTAATACACCTGCTTGGCGCGCTCGGTGAAGGCTTTGACCATGCTTGATGCAAGGCCGCTGAAAATCTTACCAAAAGCAAATTGGGTTAACTTATTATTGAATTCGAAATCGAGTTGTAGCTCGATTTTGCACGCGGTGTCTGAGAGTGGCGAAAACGTCCAACCGCCTTTCAAATGCTTAAAAGGACCATCAACCAACTGCATATCGATACGACTTGGCGCATGTAAGGTGTTCAACGTGGTAAACCATTGTTTCACACCTGCTTTCGATACCAGCAAAGAGGCTTTCATTTTATCATCATGCTGTTCCAGAACTTTGCTATCTGTACAGCCAGGAAGAAATTCAGGGTATGACGCAACGTCATTGACCAAATCAAACATGGCCTGAGCGCTGTGCGCCACTAATGCGCTGCGTTGGATACTCGGCATAGATTATCACTTACGTTATTTATACATCTGATTAGATAAGTTTATCACGAGACTTTATCCTCACCTACCCTTTAAGTTTACCCAAATTACCCCATATACCGGTTAACACAGGTTACAGTAACCAACGGTTTTTCTTCCTCACTCGGAAAGTAAAAGACAATCATTTTGCAAAATGTATAATGGCGGGCATGAAAAAGAATAAATCAAAGCAAAACACCACAGGTACAATCGCGCTTAACAAAAAAGCGCGCCACGACTATCATCTTCAAGAAAAGTTTGAAGCTGGGATATCCTTGCAAGGCTGGGAATTAAAAAGTATTCGCCAAGGCAAAATTAACATTACCGATGCGTACGTTATTTTGCAAAATGGCGAGGCTTATTTAGTAGGCTGTCGCATTACGCCGCTTAATCAGGCCTCTACCCACGTAGTCTGCGAACCGGAACGAGCGAAAAAGCTTCTGCTTAATAAACGGGAACTCGATAAACTCATCGGCGCACGAGAGCGACAGGGCTATTCTGTTGTGGCCACTGCGATGTACTGGAAAAAATGTTGGGTTAAACTGGAAATGTACCTTGCGAAAGGTAAGCAAGAGCACGATAAACGTGACTCACTTAAAGATCGCGACTGGGAACGTCAGAAACAGCGTGTGATGAAACATAACGTTTAACGGAACGCGCCGGCATCGCCACTTGATGATTTTGTTTATGCAGGTATTTTTTGTAGTGCGAAATCATTTTGTGTCGATGCAGTATATCAAGCAATAAACTCCACACGTTAGTGGGGTTTCGCATGGTGGTTAAATCGTTGCCAAGTCGGCGTAATTGTCTTCTTACTTTTGCCATAACAACCAACGATGCCAACGTATCGTCTTTCCAATTACATGTAGGGTTCACACCTAGGTAGTCTTCTTTCTGTTGCCATTTTTTCACTAAATCGGGCGTAAAAGCTAGGGCACTCGCCATCCCAACGACTGCACAGCCATCAGCGATGGCCTTCTGCGCCGTTCGTTTGCTAGTAATGCCGCCGGTGGTCATGATCGGCATGGTCACACGACTACTTATTTCCTTTGCAAAAGACAAAAAATAAGCGTTTTTACCCAGTTCGGATTCCTTTTCTCCCCGCCCCTGCATTGCCGGCGATTCGTAATTGCCACCGGATAATTCCAGTAGATCCACGTTCAGTTTATCGAGCAAATCAACCACAACACTGGCTTCATCTGGACTTAACCCTCCGCGCTGGAAATCACCGCTATTAAGTTTAACCATGACGATAAAATCATTACCGCATTGGGCTCGTACTTGGCATACCACGTTGAGTAATAACCGTGCGCGGTTTTTAAGGCTTCCGCCCCACTCGTCTTGGCGCTGATTGGACAACGGCGATAAAAATTGGCTCAACAGATAGCCGTGAGCAGCATGAATTTCGACACCGTCAAACCCTGCCTCTTTGGCTCTTTTCGCCGCTTGGGCAAATCGATGAGTAACATCATGAATTTGTTCGCAGGTCATCGCCACGGGGCGAGCAAAACCTTTACTGTAACGACCTAACTTTAATGGTATGGCCGAAGGTGCTAAGGCTGTGCAACTAATGCTTTTGGGCATTTGTCGACCTGGATGATTAAGCTGCATAATGGCTTTGGCACCACCCGACTTAATGACCGAAGACCAACGCTTAAAGCCGTCAAGTTCCCCCACCAAGGGCATTACCACGGTACCAGGCCCGGTGAGCGCCCGATCATCCACCATAACATTGCCGGTGATAATCATCCCTAACCCACCGTGGGCCCAATATCGATATAAAGAAAAGAGCCCATGATCCGGCTGCATATTAATGCCTGCCATATTTTCTTCCATGGCCGCTTTTGCAAGTCGATTTTTTAACGTTATTCCGCAAGGTAGCGTGTAGGGTGAATATATGTCGGATTGATTCTGTTGCATGTGTCCGTTTCTTTCAGTGATGCAAGGGTTACTTTAATCCAAATCGTCAACAGAATCTTGTTAAATAACCGAATTTTTTGCGCAAATATGCGTTACATCAACGATTGGATACAGAATAAGCAATTATTCCATCAAGCCTTTAATAAATTTGTTATCCCCCCTTGATTGCGTTAGAATCCGCCCAATATTGAATAGGGTAAACCATTCAGTAGGTTTTACTTAGTCTGGTAACAGACGAAACACCCAAGGGGCTGATTAGGATTCGACAGGATCTAGGAAGCCGGAGGTGCATGCAGAGGTGCGGCTGGCCTCTTAAAAAAGCCGCATTAAATAGTCGCAAACGACGAAAACTACGCACTAGCCGCTTAATAACCGGTATAGGCCCTTCCACCTAAGCTCTGTCTGCTAGCCAGGATTTTGGAAGGTCATATAAGTAGACTAGCGAGGGAAACTTTCCTGAGGTTGAACCGCGAAATAGTATCAGGACAGCTACCAGGAACCCTGTTTGTCGGGGTCTAAAGTAGTTAAAGAAAAGACAAACTAAGCATGTAGTACCAAAGGTAGACATTTTCTGGACGCGGGTTCAAATCCCGCCAGCTCCACCACTTTCAAATACTAAGACGTCCTAGGACGTCTTTTTTATTGCCTAAATTCAGTAACTTAACACCAATTCAGTCCCGTTACGTCCGAGGACATATTGTAAAATCCACGCTTTTTAGTAACACTATTAGTAACACAAAATCATGTGTACGGAGACAATGTTACAATGGCCAGAACCACCCGCCCCTTAAGTGATACAGAAATAAAAAAGGCACGTCCAAAAGACAAAGAATACAACCTTGCCGATGGCGGTGGTTTACAGTTACGAGTGCGCCCCAGCGGCGCTAAACTATGGTTATTCAATTACTCTCGCCCTTACACAAAAAAGCGCGCTAATTTAAGCCTAGGCAGCTATCCCGACGTTACGCTTGCTGATGCCAGAAAAGAAGCTGCACAAGCACGTGAGTTACTCGCCAAAGACATTGATCCCCAAGAGCACAGAGCCGACACTATCATGTCAGAGAAGGCAGAGCTCGAAAACACTTTTGAGTCGGTTGCAGCTAAATGGATGGAAGTTAAAAGAACGCAAGTAACACAAGACTACGGTGACGATATTTGGCGCTCGCTTGAAAACCACTTGTTCAAGGAATTAGGTAAGCGCCCTATTCGAAAACTTAAAGCTCCAATGGTAATAGAAGTATTAAACCCCATTGCTGCTAAAGGTAACTTAGAAACAATCAAGCGTTTGTGCCAACGGGTTAATGAAATCATGACCTATGCGACGAATGTAGGGTTTATTGATGCTAATCCACTGGCTGGCATAAAAGAAGCATTCAGCTCACCTAAGAAAAAGCACATGCTTACGCTTAAACCGGAAGAGCTTCCCGAGCTAATGAAAGCTATACATTCAGCGAGCATTAAAAAAGTAACACGCTACTTGATTGAATGGCAGTTACACACGATGGTACGACCTTCAGAAGCTGCCGGTGCTCGCTGGGAAGAAATAGACTGGGATGAAAAGCTTTGGAATATACCAGCCGAACGAATGAAGAAAAAGAAACCGCATTCAGTACCACTTTCTACTCAAATGTTAGGCCTATTAGCAGAGATTAAACCAATTAGTGGGACACTTAAATACATATTCCCAGCAGATAGAAACCGAAAAATGCACACTAATGCCCAAACAGCCAACTCTGCACTTAAACGCATGGGATTTGAGAGGCGCTTGGTATCGCACGGCTTAAGAGCCTTAGCAAGCACGACGTTAAATGAAAGCGATTTTAATTACGATATAGTAGAAGCGGCACTAGCCCATTCTGACTCAAATGAAGTTCGCGCTGCCTATAACCGAGCTACGTACCTTCGGCAGAGACGAGAGATGAGAGATGAGAAATGAGAGATGAGAGATGAGAGATGAGAGATGAGAGATGAGAGATGATGCAATGTTGGAGTGATCATATTGATGAGGCTACAAAGAGAGGTATATTTATCAGAGATATTTAATCTTTGATAGCTTAAAGTATTACTAATTCACATGATGGTTTTCTGAATATACCTCTGGCAATTCATTTGGAAAAACAGTAATACTTTCGAGATTTTTAAGATCAGGCCTGAGCTGAGCTAGTTCATGTGAACTAGTCGCTTCTTAAATGTCTCTCTCCATTTTTTCAACATTTCTAAATCTTTATTTAGTTCATCAAACGACGGGAGAAACTTTGGAGCCTCTCTTGAATGGCTGTGCTCATAGCAGGAATACTTGCTCATTAGCCCATCAAGGAACTGACAATCGGCCAGGCCAATTCTGGGTAACTTAATTAGTCTGTTATCAGTCTGTAGTCCTCGTCTATGCCTTCTGACGATTTGATCAAGTAAATCGTCTTCAACTGTGCGTTCAACCAACTTTCTAAACTCTGAACAAATACCTTGAATCTGTAGTTTAAATACAGCCTGATCCTGGTGCTTTTCAAATGCACTCTTTGTTTCACCAAGTGAGCTTATAAGTTTATTGTTGGCGGCTTTAGTGTTCACAGAAAAGCCATCCATTTCTGCTACACAACCATGTTTTCCATTAAAACTTTCAATACATACTTGTGAAAATTTTACTTTCCTATCAGTATCACTCCACGCTTTCTTACTTAACTCTTCCAATGCTCCAAGTAACGATAGCCTATGACTAAACACGAGCACCTGCCTGGAATCAGACAATTCAACTAATCTGCGAGCAACTTCCCACTCATAATCTACATCCAATGAAGAGATGGGATCGTCAAAAACGAATGGAGCCATATGGGGTTTACCTGTTACGTCGGCAAAAAAAGCAGCCAAACTAACAACCCTTTGTTCACCATCACTTAAAATTTCACTTGTTTTCTTTCTTGAATATTGTGGGGTCACACCACTGAGTTGTAATTTGTGCTTAACTTTGCCCTTACCACCTTTCCCTTTAACTAATTCAACTTTTATCTGTGATGCTCCGAGTAAGCTAAGTTCATCGTTGAACCTTGAAACGTATGACTCAGTAATCATTTTTGCAGCTACTTCATTACCTTTACGAGTTACCGCTATAGTTGATGTTAATTTTATCCATAGACCGTAGTTTTCAATTTTTTGTAAACGGATAACTTCCTGTTTTATCTGCGGTAAATAACTTGATGACCAGAGCTTTGCTTTTAGCGATACTAATTCACTCTGAACGGCTATTGAGTTAAAGTTTCTTGCATCTTCTTCATGCTGAACGACTTCAGCTTTTAACTTATCAACTAATGTATAAAGGTCATTAAAAATATTGGAATCATATTCAAACGGTTCAAGGTTTTCGTTTGGTCTTTTTATTAAAGCTTCGCTTCTCTTAGTTATTAGGCTCCATGTCTGTCGAAAAATAGGTAACCATTTTTCTTCATTCAGTCCTGCTGCGCTCAATTGAGTCGTAAGCTCTTCGGCTTTGGCTTCTTTGGGAAGCAACGCCACAACATCAGAAAAAGCTTTATCGGACAAGGCTGCCTCTTTTTCTAGTGCTCCCTTTATGAATGATTCAAATGACTGAAATCGGAGTTTAGCTTCAGCTGTTAAATTTTGGTGGCATAAGACACATTTTGCATCATCATCAACATAAGGAAACTCATCGCTCTTATAAGCCTCAGCTGTAGAAAATTCTCTTGCCGCTAGCCATAACGCTTTCCAGGTTGCAGTTCCTACACCTTTGATATCAGAGCCATCTATAACAGCCTGCGCCCCTTCTGATGCAACTTTACGCTTTAATTCTTTGTCTTGGTATAGGCTGACGAATGAAGAGCAGCTTTGCGTATTTACTAATTCAGCAGCCTTTTTAATTTTTGTCAGAGTAACTTCAAGCTGTTTAATTAAATTATTTTTAGAAGTAACTAACTTTTTAGGATCTGTATTTAAACGCTGTTCTAAATCACCTTTCAGCTTTTCATCTTCATCTGTAAAAGTAAAAAAGTCTTCTAGCTTTTGTTCGGCCGCGTCTTTGTGTAAACGTCCATACATCGCCTGAACGTGCTTTGTTTCAGAGTATTGACTTGGTTTAGTCGGAAGATTGGAATTTAACTGCTTCTTCTCCGATTCAAGGGCATCTTTTACGCTATCAAATAATGCGACGAGCTGTTCAAAAAACGACACATCCAATGGAACATAAGAAACTTCATTTTCTTGTTCAAGATAAAACTGTCCAGATACAGCATCAAAGATATCTACAGCTTCAAGCAGTTTGATTGGATTTTCGTTCGCCTGCCATTCAAGTTCATGGTTTTTTCCTTCGTGGGCTAGACTTACTTTGCATTTACTTACCGCAGGTAAAGGTTGGTATATGTTTGGCCTCAATTCTGATGCGCTAGGGTGTCCACAGAGCTTCTTCAAAATCCTAGTGTAGCCAGATTTTCCCGAACCATTATGGCCATATACGACAGTCATATTTGGGCCAAACTTTAGAGGGCGATAAGATGAAATATTATCTATTCCTTCAACATCACTTATTGAATTGATCTTAGCAAAATCATTATTCTCACTGTATCCGTGAAAAAAAGAAAAATCGACTCTAGAGTCTGTTGATTGCCCCCTTGCAGATTTTACCAACTCCTTGAGTTGCGCTATCACATCAGGAGTTATTGCATTATTTCTTAAGATAATGTCGGCTGCACACTGTTGCCAAAATGGCTTTGTATGCAACCAGTCAACTATTTGTTGTCTTATATTCATTTTCATTATTCTTCCCTGTAATGATGAAGTTAAGTCCTTTTTTATTCCTCAAAGCCACATTGCTGTATAAAATAGTCTAGCGAGTTAGCTTCTTTAACTGAGTCATGCGGAATTAACAAGTACTTCCATGGTTTACCACCATGTTTGGCAAGATAATCACTAGCCTGATTACACCATTTCACACCACTACGTGCTTTTTCTGTGACTTCCTCATTCCAACTTCCATCTTGGTTTTGGTGCTGAGTACTCTTAGTCTCAATCATTAATACATACTCGCTTGTTTCTGCAATGAAGTCAGGCACATATTCAGGGTGCTCATTTCCACGCTTGTAGTACATCTTGAACTGACCTTTAGCTGGTTTAAACCACTTTTCACAATCACGTTCTAATATCACTGCAAAGCGGCGTTCAGTGTCTGAATCAAACTTTTGTAATGGGTATAAACAACGGCTAAAACCATTAAAGAGCATTTGTTTGATGCGACTAACATCACGCACTGTATCACGGTAGTTTTGCAGCGGCTGATCTTGCGCTATAGTGTACGCACAGTCTCGTAAGGTACTGAAGCCACTACGCACATCAACGACGTACTCGGTTGCTTCTTCAAAGAAGTGATTGTTTAGTTGCGCATGAATTAACTTCGCAATTGCATCACTTTGGTTTTGCAGAATGTTATCAACTACATCTTCCTCGTTTTCAGACGCCAGTGTATTGACTGCTTGAGTTGCTAGGTCAAACAAAAATTCAGCTTGCTCATCGTAAGGGATATCGTCGTAGTCGAACAATTTCTTTAAAATGTAGTTCTGCTTTACTGGTTCGTAGTTACCCGAATCCCCTTCTCCACGAATAGTTTGATGATTGTCTTGCAAGCTATGTTGTAATAGCGTTCGGTCGATAGGCTTTAGGTCTTTAATTACTGTAATGTTTAAATCAAACGGATGATAACCGGTGCGCACTTCTCCTGATGGTGAAACAATAATACGCGGAATATCTATGGTGTTATCAACCGTCAGTTGGGTGACTTGCTCAACAATCGCATCAACATCCAGTGATTCTTTGGTAAATAACTCCCGTTGCTCTTGAGTTAACTGAGCTTTTACATGCTCGGTAATCTGTGCCTTTACCTCAGTCGTTATCAGAGCTTTGCTGGTTGGTGCATCGATAGGGCGTGTTTGATATTGCTTTATAACGTTCAATGCTGTGCGGGCAACAGCTTGTTCGTTCGGCGTGGCATAGGTTGCTTTAGGTTCTTGTACATCACGGTTACCATCTGGTCCGGCTGCAGTTACGCCTGAACCAGAAAGTTGTTGCTCTAAATTTGATTTCACCTGGACACTTTGCTTGGTAACGTCGTCTTCTATGCGATCTAGTTCACGCGTTTTCAAGCGAAGCGGGTTGTTCGGGTCATTGGCCTCATCAATAATCTCTTGGAACTTGTCATGTGCGACGATACTTAGGGTATCGACGGCTTCAACACCAGTACGTTTACCATAAGGCAAACGCAAACCACGGCCAATCGATTGTTCGATTAAGGTTCGTGCATTAGCAGCACGCAGCGGTACTATGGTGTACAGGTTGGTTACGTCCCATCCTTCTTTGAGCATGTTTACGTGAATTACAATCTCAGTAGGCTCATCCACATGCTCAACGTTGAGCAGTGCTTGAATGGTTTCTTCTTCTTTTTTACTGCTATCAACCTGAATGACCTTGCCAGCGTAACGACCATCAAACACACTTTCGAGCTTGCTTAAAAGTTCTGCTGCATGGGTGGTATCACGCGCAATAACCAACATAAAAGGCTTAACCAACTTAGTATCGTTTTCATAAGCATAAGTAGTTAAATCTACTTTGGTTTGCTCGTGTAGACGAATACCATCCATCAATTTAATGGTATCCAGTTCGTCTTTATCGTACTGACTTGCATCAAAGTTACGTTGAGTGACTACTGCGGGTTCTTTAACAAAACCATCATCCATTGCACAGGCCAATGGATAATCAATAACCACATTCTTAAAATGCACTGGGCCACGGTTGGATTCAGTGAACGGTGTCGCCGTTAACTCAAGTGCGAATAGCGGATTAAGTTCATTCAGCGCGCGCATACCTGCATCCGCGCGGTAGCGGTGCGACTCATCCATTAACAGCACTAAATCAGTCAGATTCGATAGATACTCAAAATAGCTTTCACCTAAGGTTTCGGCCAAGCGTTTAATACGTGGAGCTTTACCACCACGCACCTCTGTGTTGATTTTGGCGATATTGAATACGTTAATCCGTACTGAGCCAAAAAAATCACCCATCACTTGTGCGCCGCGGCTTTCATAGTTGTCACCAGTGATTACTTCTGGCGGCGCTAACACAAAGTCGTTAATGCCTTTAAAAACATACTTGGGTGATGCCGGTGAGAAGTCTTTAATCAGCTTTTCATAAATGGTTAAGTTAGGTGCGAGAACAAAATAATTGCGTATGCCATGCACTTGATACAAATAGGTAATAAAGGCTCCCATTAAGCGAGTTTTGCCCACACCCGTAGCTAAGGCAAAACACAAGGATGGAAAGTCACGTTCAAAGTCGCTGAGTGTTGGAAATTGAACTTTTAAAGTTTCAAGCACTTCAGGTAAATCACGGCTAGGTTCAAGTAACTTATGCTCAGACGCGGCAACTGCTACGGCTAAAGCTCGTATCGAGTCTTGCTGAGGTTTACGTAAACTTAGGCGACTAATCACATCATTAATAGAGCGCAACTGTTCAGGTTTGAGGCTTGATAAATCCATAATCATTATTTTTTCTATCCTTTAAGCAGTTAATGTTGTTCTTGATCGTTATCATCTGCTGAAGAATCATCGGTTAAATTTTCAACATTCAGAGAATAGTCGTCACGTCCCCATTCGCACTTAGCTAAAATAGTCTTAGGCAATTTTTTCAGAGTTAAATTAGCAAAGCGATTCGCTTCGCAGCGAAATGCGCCACACATTACGAGTAAAGTTCGGTCACTGCCTACTTCTTCAGAAAGCCCTTCTAACTTTTCAACTGACAGACTCTGCGTGGTAACGTAAATATGATCTGTCTCAGTTGAGTAACCATGATCCCACCAGTCAACTTCTGATGGAGCATAAGTAAAGCCTTCCAACTTACAAACTGCTTCGGCAAGCATTTCTGGGTTATACTCTTTATTGATCACTTCCAAGCCAAACTTGTCTTTAACAATCAAAGACGGTGCAAGTTTGTAGTAACGAAAGCCACCTCCACCTTGCCAGTTTACAGACTTAGAAATACCGCCTTGATCCGTTCCGTTCAGAACCTGCTTTAACCTTGGAATTATCACATCATCGCAGTGATTACCTAATTCAACCATGATCCAACGCCGGCCCATTTTATGAGCGACAGCACCAGTTGTGCCAGAACCGGCAAAGGAATCAAGAACAAGATCCCCCGGTCTAGTGGCGACATTGAGGATTTTTTTTATCAAGCGCTCTGGTTTTGGTGTGGCAAAAAGATCAGACGTTTTTGTATCAGGAAAAAGTTTTTTCAACTCATATTTAGCTTGTCTATTGTGACCAGTATCATCTATTTCATCCCAGAGAGATGAAGGCGCTAACCCTTTTTGATCTGCTAAATAAGTTTTTTTGAACAGTTTCTTTCCATCTGGCGTAAATGAAATTTCACCAGTTTCAATCATTGCTGCCATTCTTTCTTTATTCCATCGCCAACCATTCTTGGGCGGTGAAATTGATTCTCCTGACGGTGAGGTTACGTCATAAGTTAAATTTGGTCGCGGTTTAGGTGATGATACATTACCTGAGAACCATGGTCCTCTAGGATCATTATCTGGGTTTTTATAGTGGGCATTCGCAGCTTCAGTGCGTTCTAAAGCATAAGATAGCCAACCGGGATTCTTTGAATAAACAAGTATGTGATTGTGATCAATTGAAAACTGTTTAGCATCATTATTTGAAGAATCTGCTGCTCTCCAAACGATATTACTTACAAAGCAATTTCTGCCAAACAATTCATCACAAATAACTTTTAAGTAATGTGATTCATTGTCATCAATACTAATAAAAAGAACTCCATCTTCTTGTAGCAAGTCTCTGAGTAATTCCAGTCGCTCGCGCATCATGCTCAGCCAAATTGAATGTTCAACACCGTCATCGTAATGATTAAAAGCACTAAACGTATTGTATGGTGGGTCGATAAAAACACATTTAACTTTGCCGGCATAATCTTGCTCTAAAGCTTTTAAAGCTAACAGGTTATCGCCAAAAATCAGTTTATTATCGAAAATATCGTTTTCGGTAACTTTTTGGCTGGCATGATATGATTTGTTAGGGTTTTCTAACAAAATGCGTGGTTCAAGCTTTTTACGCTCGTTTTTGCCAATCCATGTGAGTTCTAATTTTGTTTTACTCATTGATTATCTTCTTTAATCTCGTTTATTTTTCTAAGCCTTGAATGTCGACTTTAAGCAGGTTGTCTTTGCCTTACGGACGGCTGGGCTTGCTGCCGCTTTGCCTTATCAGCTAAGAAACTGAATAAATTCTGGTTGTGTGGATCGTTCGCGTCTTGGCGCTCTTGTTTTGCTATCACTGCTCGGTGTTCTGCCAAGTTTAAGTGAAGAATCCACACTGTTTGCATTAACCTTGCGGTATCGCTAAGGCGTTTAAAATAAGCGTGCGGCACACTACCGAATGCTAATGTCCTAAAACTATCAAAGAATTGCTGACGAAGTTCATCAAAGGCTCGGCTAATTAATCTTTCAAATGCTTCTTGCGAGGTAATTTCAACAGCGGAAATTGTGTTTTTAAACTGCGCCATTAATAGCGTGGATATGCAGTAGGTAAAATGACGGTATACCAATTTTTCAGGGCTTAGATTACTGCGCTCTGCTGCAGTGCATAAACCTTGTATCGCCAAGTAGCAATTCACTGCGTTAATGGCGATAGATCCCTGTAAATCTGAACTAAAAATAGCCTGGTATTCAGCACTTTCTGGGTTGGTAAACTTACTTGGCTCAACCTTTAGTTGATAAGGCACACGTACATTGGCTTGCATACAGGCTAATGCTTTTGACAAAGTATCAATAGCAATGCTACGAATACCGGCCGCTGCGATTTGCTGTGGGCGGTAAAGGTATTCCACACCGAACATTTTCATCTCTTGACGTAAACGTTCCTGGGTATCATCCAGCGCAGCAAAGTTGGCTAAATCGACTGGATTTTGCAAGTTACGAGCTTTAGTTACTTGCTTATGAAATGTATCGTTACCTGTGTTGATAATAGTTACCATCACTTGGGCTTCGCTGATATCAGCATCTGGATTTTCACGCATAAATTGCGCTGCACTGGCTATTGTTTGTGCACCGTTAACGACGGATAGTCCCAGTACATGAATGTTCCGAGGACCACCTTTATTTTGTAAACGCTTTGGTTCCACATGGTTACCAACCATAGTGATACCGTTGTTTAAAAAAAAGAAGTCTTTTGGGTTGTCGAGCAATGTTTGCTTGATTGCGCTGTTGACCCCACGTCGGCCAGCACCGATGAAGTAGCGAATATTTTTCTCGTAAAGTGCTTTGCCATGCTTTTGGTGTAGACTGACTAGCTCATTGACTTTGGCTACACCAAACACTGCATTTCTAGGTTCAGTGGTTGTTGAGCATTTATAAACTGCTACTTTTTCATTTACTGCTGAGATAGCTTGCTCTTCACGCAAAGCTTCTTCAACATCCTGTGCAGAAAACTCATCAACCTGCATTTGTAATTGCGCTTCACCACGCTCAACTAATGCAGCAAGCTTGCGTTGCATTTCATTGGTTGCTGTACCCGCTATACCACTCCCCGTATATGCAATCAGTACTTGTATGCTATCGCACTCATCTAGCGCACTTTCAATATATTCGTGTTTATTGTTAAAGTTTTGATTGAATACATCAAAGTTTTTATCGAGCAATAATTCAACGCCCGTCATCATTGTTTGGGCTTCAGGTAACAGAAATTGCTCGCGGGACTTAAACTTTGATTGCACAATAAATAAGGTACGTGTTTTTTCGTCAAAGTAAAGCGCATCTATGCCTTGGTCGTTGTAGTCGTCTAATACTAACTGCGCAGCCAGCTTTGCATCTATGCCAAAACGTGTTTGCAACACATACGCACTGAACGCACGTGCAATTTGCTTTTCGGGTAGATCTTCCCGCCCACCTTGCCCAAGCAATGGTGGCAAATGCGGAACATAGCGCTGCCGAAGTAGTTCTTTCAGCGGAATAATAAATTGTGGTTGTAATGCTGCCAATTGAAATTTCCTTATAAAAGTTTCCAGTGAATCGTAAATAATATTTCTTGGGAAGTTTTTTTATTTAATTTCCCTTCTAGGGTAGTAATCAGTGACTCCCTTTTATCATCTACTTCATCTTGTCGGTCGAACAGCTCTCGCCTGCTTTTATTTCTTAAGCTTTCAAGCTGCCGTTGTTGTTTTTGTAAGTTCAACTTTTCTTCTAAAGTTGGTGCAATTTTAGCTTCACGACGAACTTGTTTGATTTGCTTGTCAAGCTCTTTAATAGATTGCTCTAAACCATCTTTTAAGTCGTCTGCCCAAGTATCAAGCTTATTCACCTCTTGCTCAAAAAAGGTAAGGTTGCGATCGTTAACCTGTTTTTCTATAGCCAAGCGAGATTCTTCAAGTTCCAACGATAATTGTGAATACTGCTTTGAATTTTGAATTTTTAACTCTGCTTCACTTGTTTCGGTGATAATTTGCCCACTCAACAACATTAGTTTCTGCGCAACTTCGGCAGGGAGTGAATTACCTTGGCTATCAATGGTTGCGAATAATAGGTGATCTTCACTTCGCTCCAGAGAGTCAACACTAAATTTAAGTAGCCTCAATACACCAGAGCACCCAATAAATGGCTCTAGCATACTGATTTTTGTTTGATGCGATGAATAATCAAATATGATATCTGCCGACTCTAAGCTACGATTTAAGGCTGTATTGATAACCCATTCACCTAATGGGTGGGTGATGCGATATATGTGAGCGTTGTGCAATTTATCGTTTGCGTTACTATTCGCTCCTCTTCTTACTAATTGATAGAGGCCAGTAGCCACACCGTTGCAAGGTTCAAATAACTCGAAACTATGAAGATTTTCATTTAATTTTGCTTTGTCTGAAAGCTCAAAGGAAGTTAATTGCCAAAACCATCGGCCAACTTTATCCAACCTTTGCTGAGCCTGATCCAGTTGAATTTTTAACAAGTCATGAATGTCTTCATCAAAGTTTTCCAAAAGTAATTGCTGGGTTTCTCGCATCTTTTGGTTTATTTCTGCTTCAAGTTCTTTTTGTAATTGATCAAAAGCTGCTTCGATTTCGTCCGAGAGGCGACAAGTTTCATATATACGTTGGATGCGCTTTTCGAAGTCGATGCCAGATTCAATACTTCCTAAAATGTCATCGGAAGCACCAAATACACCGTTAAAGAGATGGAACTTTTCAGTAAGTAATTCTAAAACGCGTTGATCTGCTTTATTGGCTTCATTTAGAAAGTTAATGACAACTACATCAAATTGTTGTCCATAACGATGGCAACGCCCAATCCTTTGTTCTACCCGTTGTGGGTTCCAGGGTAGGTCGTAGTTAATTAGCAAAGAACAGAACTGTAAGTTAACACCTTCTGCGGCAGCCTCGGTTGCAATCATAATCTCCGCTTCATTACGGAAAAAATCAATTAACGCACTTCTTCGATCGACCTGAGGCGAGCCCGTTATTTTATCACTTTCTTGATTCTCAATTAACCACTGATGATAAATACGCGTGGCCTCAGGGTGATTATTACTACCGCTAAAAGTCACCAGCTTGTCAGCAAAACCATTCGCTTCCAAAAACCTAGCTAGATACTCTTGTGTTCGTTTTGACTCTGTAAAAATGATGGCTTTTCGTGGAGCTCCTAAGGTTTCCATCTTATTGAAACCTTGTGTTAGCGCAGAGAGCAATGCGTTTGTTTTGCTATCCGTAGTTATGCTCTTGGCTTGTTCTATATACTGTTCAAGCTCATTAATTTCAGCATCAAGCAATTCGAAATCAATATCACTTTCAGCTCTGCTTAAAACAGAATCATCAGAGTACTCGCTGTATTCTTGGTCTAAATCATCCCCATCTATAAGCTCATTAATGAGATTTAGTTCTGATGTTGATTGAACTTTTAACTCAACAAGCCTTCGCTTAATTGTTTCTAAAGTGTTAAGGACAGCATACGAACTAGAAGCGAGTAACTTTCTTAATATCAGACCTGTTAGATGTCTTTGACTCCTCGGGAGTGCGTAGCTTTCCTCCTTTTCTAATAATGCACTGATCCCTTCGTAAAGTTCTATTTCAGCTAATGAAGGGCGAAACGGGACGGTGATTGTTTGTCGTTGGGTATAACGAACATATTCCAATACATCTTTTCTTAATGTTCGTTGGATAAAGCCAGACAAGCGTTTCTTAAGATGAACTAACGCCTTTTCATTATTAACAAATTGCTGTTTAAAGCTTCGCTCGTCGCCAAAAATTTGCTCGTCAATGATTGTAGACAGGCCGAATAGCTCCATTAAGGAGTTTTGTAATGGCGTTGCTGTTAGTAATAGTTTTTTACTTCCTTCTAGCGCTTCTCGTAAAGCTTGCCCCATCTTATTACTCGGACGGTGGGCATTACGAAGTTTATGCGCCTCGTCGATAACCACTATATCCCATGGTTCCAGCATGAGCTGCGTTTCCATTCGAGAAGCATAATGATACGACATAATAGAAATTAGGCTATTGGCTAATGGGTTCGGCTGTCCTTGATTGACTGAGTTGCGCCAAGTTTTTGCATCCAACACTTGCGAGGGTAAATTAAATTTGTCGGCAAGCTCTTGAGCCCATTGTCGTCTAAGGGAGGCTGGGCAAATAATCAAAATTCTACGTTTACGTTCAGCCCAATATTGTGAAAGAACTAAACCAGCCTCGATTGTTTTACCTAAACCAACTTCATCTGCAAGGACAACCCCTTTACTAAGAGGATTGTTCAACGCAAAAAGAGCTGCATGAATTTGATGTGGGTTTAAGTCTACACTTGCATCAAACAAAGACTGCGATAGCTTGTCCACGCCGTTCTCGGCATGTCTAATGGTTAATTCATGGGCGAAATACTTCGCTTGATGTGGTGTTATGCTAATTGACATTCTTATTTTCTTGCTTTTTTAGCAGTATCCATTGTTCGATATCTTCTTTCTTAAAACGCCAAGACCCACCTACCTTAAAGCCAGGTAGTTTACCTTCACTGGCTAATCTATAAGCTGTTTTTTCATTAAGCTTCAAATAGCTAGCAAGCTCTTGAATTGTCAATATTTCGTCACTCATTACTTTTTCTCTAACTGTGATCAGAGCTAGAGTATGAGAAAATTGAGGAGTAATCAACAAAACTGATAAATTAAAAGAAGTACAAAAGCAATTACACGATAGTTTAGCCAGCACCACAAAATCCTAGTACACTGCCTAGTCTTTATGTTTACTTTAAAGGATGCTGATTTACTGCACTTATAGTAGTTGGCTTTACATTCGGTGTAACAATACAAACCATGTTTTGAATTTGCGCAATTGATTATTGAGACATTGTTTCCTCTCATCACACATAATTCTAAATTAATAAAACGTCAGATAAGACTGGTCGATTTATGGTTTAAGTGACCGTAGAAAGATACTTTTCCACATAAGTAAACTACTTCGTTACGCAACATTTGACATGGGTTATAGCTAATACGCGGTCTTGCGAGACACGCTTATTTTTTCTAACAGCGGGGCTGTAGCCTTATACTACATAATAGAGATCTATACCTTATTCACCATCGCAAGATAGTATACTTTTGGTAGTTAAAACAAGGATGTTTGTGAATGCCAAAAAACAAAGCCACTTTTATTGACCTGCTGGTAGAATTACCCTGGTGGATGTCGGTTCTGGTATCCGTCATTGCCTATGTGATGATGGCGCATGTGTTGCCATCCATTCAAACCGATAATCAAATCACCTCCATGGTATTTAAAGCCTTTGTGATCCCCGCCCCTTATATTGCTGCCATGATATTGCTTGCCGCCCCCTTTGCGTTTTTAAATGCTCGCCGTAGGGCTAAACAACTGGATACCCAGCGCAATATTCAAAGTGTGCGTGAATTGCATTGGCGTAACTTTGAAGAGTTGGTGGCCGAAGCCTATCGCAGGCAAGGATACAGTGTAACTGAAGGCGGGTATGGTGCTGATGGCGGCATTGATTTAGAACTTCGAAAAGGTGACCTCCTTACCTTGGTGCAATGCAAACGATGGAAAACGCAAAAGGTTGGCGTAAATGTGGTGCGGGAAATGTTTGGTGTGCTGACTGCGCATCAGGCTAACCACTTTATTATCATTAGTTCTGGCACCTTTACCCAACAAGCAATCGACTTTGCAGCAGGCAAATCTATTGAGCTGATTGATGGTCCTAAACTATTAGCACTGGTAAATGATGTGCAGGTTTCACCTCAAATGACTATTGAAAAACCCAAGGTATGCCCAAAATGTTCTGGTGAGTTAGTAGAAAGAACGGCGAAACGTGGCCCTAATAATGGTAATACGTTTTGGGGGTGTTCCAACTTTCCGAAATGCCGTTATACCGAGTAAACAAGGATAGAGATGAAAGACCTGGATGTTCATAAAAAAGTGGCTGTACTGATTGATGCGGATAATGCACAATTAACCAAATTATCGCCCATACTGGATGAAATATCAGCGCACGGTCACGTACTAATAAAACGGGCTTACGGTGATTGGTCTGCCGAGACCTTAAAGAACTGGAAGAAGCCGCTTAATGAACTGGCGATCCAGCCTATTCAACAATTTGCCTATACCACCGGAAAGAACTCTACCGATGCATCGATGATTATTGATGCCATGGACTTACTTTATTCAGACCGAATTGATGCCTTTGCACTGGTTTCCAGTGACAGCGACTTTACCAAGCTGGCCTCTCGTTTAAGAGAGTCGGAAAAGTTTGTGTTTGGTGTGGGAGAGAAGAAAACACCGGTATCGTTTCGTAATGCCTGTGATGATTTCATCTTCACCGAAAACTTAGGCGCTGAACCGGTATCAAATAGTGATACACCAAAGGCGGATAATGCTGTTTCTGCCAATGGCGCAGAAGAACTCATCCCAGTTCTTTTAAAAGCGTGGGAACTTTATCAGAATGATGATGGCTGGGTTAACGTAGGTCCTGCTGGTAGCTTTTTGAAGAGGGCTAAACCCGATTTTGATCCACGTACTTATGGCTCAGCCAAGGTAACCGGTGTGGTCGCCGGATTATCTTCCATATTTGAAATGACAAAACTAAAAGGAAAAGGTTCAACACAAGGAATTTTCTATCGCCCTAAAATTGCCACAACAGAGCTCAAATAAATCCCAGCTCATTAAAGGCGATACGTTCATGGCAGTTTGGCCTTACGTCGAAAGGCACGACTTTCAGCCTTAACTTATGTTCTGGGTCGTAAGAAAAATAATGCTCCAATGGCGCTTGGAATGACTCGGTACGCGGGTAAATAAGGATAAGCAAACCTTCACTGTTGAGGTACTTATACCCGTACCCTAGCATTTGATAAAAATCACTTTGCGATAAGCCAAACTTATCAGAACCTGAGCTTTTGCTCTGATCAATTAGCTTCCATTTCGTATCCATTATGGTTGCCGTTCCACCAGAGCTTTTTAAATACAAATCCGGTTTCAAGCGGAAATATTGCCGTGCACCATAACTTACTAATGATTCTCTTTGCACTTGACTGGTGAGTTTTGCTGATTTTGGAACATGTTTAGCCAGGTATTTAGCAACGAAACTTTCAAACACTGCTTCCATGGGAAACAACAATGAATAAGCGTCATGCCTGCCTGTCATCGACTGAGGTGAAAAACCTTCCAGAATCAGCCTTGCCCATTTAAGAGGTACATCGTAATGCTGCATGCCCCGGTGCAATTTAATTGCCGAGAAGTCACTATGATAATCGCAGCTGTATGGCACAGCTTCAAAAGCAAAAGAAAGCTCTTGCACAAGTTTTTTATTTTTACTGACTACCGCCCACTTTGATACTGCTTGAAGCGCAGAGCGAATCAACCTATTGGCAGGCTGATCCGCCTCGTACGCATCATATTCCACATAAAACCGATGCCGATTAACAAAGTTATGCTTAAGTTGATGACTGTGAAGTAACTTGCCTTTCAAAAAAGCACTATTATTCTGTTCACGAACATAGTCATTTTTAATGCCCTTTTTAACAAGGAGGTTCACTGAACCCAAGAATTGGGCGATAAAGACCTCTAGCAAAGGCATTTTTTGTTTTTTAATACTGGCGACTTCGGTTTCGATATGACGAAAGTGCTTTAAGGTTTTCAGCATCATTAAAAGCGACAGTCGTGCCTCTTCAGCATTGTCGGCATTCGTATCCAATTTTGCGATTTTGGGTAGTACTTCTATCTGAGTACCATCAGGACAAATGATTACTCCGGCGTAGTTCTGCATTTGCAAAACTTCCATGCCATTAGCGACTTTTAGTTTCAAATAAGCAGAATCAACTTCATCGCTTAAGCAGATCTTTTTTAAATATTCAAAAGCCTGGCAAGATATCTTTTGTACACGAGCAACTGTGTTTGCCTTATCACTGGCACTAATCAAACCGTATTCAAACACTGTCAGGCTATGCCGTTTCTGATTTGATTTTACAAACGCCACGTTAAATTACCCTGCATCCTGATTACTAGAATACATTACGGTGTAAGTTTCCGCTTCATCCCATATTGGTACTCCAACAGGGGTTACCTGATATTCGTAAAGCTGATCGTCAAACTCACCAAATTCTTCTTTTTCACCAAACAAATTATGGTAGTTGACCGGCTGCCTTGGGATAATGGGTTCGATGCCCATTTGTTCTTTTTGGTTATCAGCCAGCACTAAACGAATTTTCTGCCAGTCTTCGAAGAAGTACTCAGCAAGTAACGGGATAATTTTATTCTGAAATGTCTTTCCAAGCTCAGCTAATGCACTAACGTGATCATTAAGCTTTATCGCGTTAATCACAGGCATAAAGAAAGCATGCCCGAGGGTATGCTCTCTATCGTAAAGCGCAGCTATACGCTCGTTAAGTGTTTTCAAAAGCTTTACTAAATCGATCCGTTTGCCATCAACCAAGATTGAATAGGCGTTCCCTGATTCATCTTCCAGAACGCTGGTATCGGGCATCATTTCTATGAAATCAAATCGACGCCTCAGGGCAGTATCCATTAACGCCAACGATCTGTCTGCAGTATTCATTGTGCCAATCAAATACAAGTTGTCGGGTACAGAGAAAGGATATCCAGAATAAGGCAGCGTTACTTTAATATGCTCATCGCGGCCTAGTCGCTTTGACGGCTCAATTAAGGTTATTAACTCTCCAAAGACTTTAGAAATATTGCCACGATTGATTTCATCGATGACCAAAACAAAGTTTTTGCGCTCACTTTTACCTTCAACAGATTCAACCGAGAGCTCAGAAAGGTATTTTATAAGTGCCCCGTAGTAGGGTTTCAATCCGCCCTTTATTTCTTTTTCATTGTTGTAAAGCGCCCTTAAGGATTTGACGAATAATGAATGAACAGAGCTCCCTCGGTTCTTATCAAAACGAATAGTATTATTGCTTACATCCGTTATCGTGAAATGAGTTGTGCCACCTAGATTATTAATTTTTATTCCTGATTCAGACTCTGCTAATTTATCTGAAAATTGTTGCCACCGCGCTTCAAACTCTGCAACAGCTGATGTGCTATTAGCTACGCGGTATTTTTTGGCGTCATCGCAAATGGCTTTAAATACACCGTCTTTTTCGTAATAACTGATCTGATCCCCCTCAGTTTTAGCGCTGAGGCCTTCAACAAACTCTTCGTACCCATAGCTTTGGTGAAATGTTACAAAGCGAATGCGTTCTTGCGAAACCAATTCATCGTATTTCTCTTTAAAGGACTGACGCTGTAAATCTCGGTTATGCCCTTGTGGCGTAAAGTCAGGCTCAGCGGCTCTGACTGCTAATTCTATTGTTCGATAGGTTTTGCCGGTGCCAGGCGGACCAAACAAGATCTGGTTTAAAGGCATGTCCAAGTTTTGGCTCGAAGCAGTAGGTTCTTGCGTTTCATCGCTAGCATGTTCCATTTCAATACCCAAATCAGATAACGTTAAATCGTAATACCGTCTTAAGATATCCTGCTCAAACAACGAATACTCTTTGACGGGTACTTCCCAAGATGTGCCGTTATAGCGCGGCGACCACCGTTTGTACTTATCCTCGTAAGTATATTTGACCGGTTGCTCCAGACTCTCAATGATTTCGTACCTGCGCATCATCCATTGCTCATCTAACTCAGAGCCAGATACATACTCAATATCAGAAATCACTCTGACTAACCGATAAACAGTATTTCCATGGCCAAGGTTAACGATATCTCCTATATTTATCGCCCTAAAGCAGTCCGCGCTACGATTTCCCGTGTCTTGATGCACCGATAGGAGACAGTTACTTGAAAGCCAACTTAAGGTGTCTTCATTGAACGAATTCGGGCTATGAGAAACTTTCCATATTCTTGCATTCATAACTGTATTGTCACTATCTTTATAGTCAGTGGGCCAATATGGCTCTCTTGTTATTGGATAATCGAGGTTAAACTGCTGTAGGTCGGACTTTTCGCTTAACCGATTAAAAGTAGTCGGGCTAAGTTCTTCTTTAAAGTAATTATCTTTATACCCAAAGCGTTGCCTATAATTTATTTTATTGGCTACCGGATCAAAGGTTGCAAACACTGATTTTGCTTTGAGATCGCCTTGTTCACGTCTTCCTATCCGAAATGCGTTGCCTGCTTCCATCTTTACGGTAAATACGTCTAATCCATTACTATTTGCCAATCGAATAATATCGCAGAAAGCATCTAAGATTTCGTCTGGCCATGTCTGATAACTTCGGGCAAAAGCGGGTTTATGCAGGAATTGCTGAATAATCTCTCCATTCGTTAATGGTGCTACTTCCGGCTGAATGTCTAACCCCAGTGAAGCCGCATGTGTGATAAACCGATTAGTGTTTTCTCCCCCCCACTGATTAGATACCAATATTTCCTGTTCGTCATGAGTAACTAGTCTTTCATTTTCTGCAGAAAAGTAGCTGTTTTCGATATCAGTGGATTGCCGTTTCTTTGCGTTGAATTCTTGATAGGTACAAAAGACCCCCGCACTTCCTTGAAGCTTTTTAGGAAAGGCATTTTGCAACGCTGACAAGGTCGGCTTATGAAGCCTTAAGTATGCTTTCACCACCGCCAATGCTAGGCGGTTTTTAGTATAAGATGTGCCTTCAAACCGATATTTCGTATAGTCTCTAAGCATTATGGATACCTATTAATATTCAGTTTTGACTCACAAATCGCACAACACCGAGAAGGCGGTAAGACTCTGAAACACTTGCGTTTTATCTCGCTTTTTATATACGACTTTTGCTCTGTTCTATCGGGGTTACAACCTAGCTAATTTTCTTGATACCATTTAAATTCAGAACTCATACGAAAACCGCCCCAAACACCCTGAAAGGGCTCCAGTTCCGTTTTACATAGTTTTGAACTGGCCTCAACTGCAAGGGATGAGTCGTCAGGGGTATTTTCTATACCGTTGACTCCAGCGGTTTCTGAGTACAGGACGTCGCGAAGAAAGAAGTTTTTAGCCAGGCGAGTACGATCCAATTTGTCCACTTTTGAAACAAGTGACTTAGACATCTACATATTCCATTGCGCTAAGACAGGATTGTTAACATATCACATCCAGCATATTTAACGATTGTTTTTCTGTTCACCTTCACTGTGAATAAATTTCAATGAAATTGAAAACCTATATCACCTCATAGATGCGCCACCCTGCGCGTCTTTTTATACATTTTAATGAGGTTTGATATGACAATAATCTGTCCCAATTGCCGCTCTTCACGAGTTGGCGTTAGAAACTATGGCCGTTCTACCTGCGGCACGCTAGGTAGTCTTGCAGGTGCACACCTTGCCATGCAAGGCATTCGTGTGGGCTCCTCTATCGGTCGCTTCTTTGGCCCTCCGGGATTAGTGATAGGCGGCACAGCAGGCCTCATCATTGCCGGGATAAGTGGCGCAATGCTAGGCGGTAGTACGGGTACGCAACTCGGTTCAATGATTGATGACAAGATCCTTAACAACTACAAATGCCTTGATTGTAAACACACCTTCAGTGATAGCACGGCGAGCAAGGACGATGAGTACGTTTATGAGCACTCAACGCCGTCAAGTGAAGACGATGACTTTCATCCTCTATCGACGTCCTCTCAATAACATTCAAGGAAATTGTTATGGCACATTTAGTTGAAACTATGGCCTACACGGGTGAAACGCCTTGGCATCGGCTTGGTAATACAATACCTGCAAATCGTCCATTAAATGAATGGATAATCGCCGCCGGTATGGACTGGCAAATTAATGAAGCTCCTGTTTTGTTTGATTGCAATACACTACCTGGCTCTCCGACGATGCGCTTGCCTTTAACAAGAGAAGCACAGGGATATAAAGTCTTGTATCGCTCTGATTCGCACTCTCCGTTGTCTGTTGTTAGTCAGCGCTATCAGGTAGTACAACCCAAGGCCATCATGGAATTCTACCGTGATTTGACCGAGCAATTCGGCTTTGAGATGGAAACCGCTGGTGTTTTAAAGGGAGGTAGAAAACTTTGGGCTTTGGCAAAAACCGGGCAAACTACACATGTAAAAGGTAAAGATACCGTTAACGGGTATGTTCTGCTCGCCACTGCTTGCGATGGCACGATGGCCACAACGGCCCAATTTACCAGTGTCCGCGTGGTCTGTAATAACACCCTTGCCATTGCAACTCGCGATAATCATGGTGCAGTCAAAGTGCCGCACAGCACTCAGTTCAATGCCACTGAGGTAAAACAAAAACTCGGCTTGTCAGTGTCTGCTTGGGATGAATTTAGTTATCAAATGAAGAACCTGTCAGAACGCAAGCTAACTAATCGAAGCGCTTCTCGCTTCCTGGGCTCGCTATTCGATAGCGATACTACAACGCTATCGGTAAAAGCGCGTGAGCGCAATCAGGCAGCCATTTTAAGCCTGTATCAGGGCAGAGGCATGGGTGCACAATTAACCTCTTCTCAGAACACCGCATTTGGGCTTCTCAATGCCGTCACACAGTTTGTCGATCACGAACAGCGTGCACATTCTAAAGATAACTGGACTTCCCAGCTTTCACTAGACAGTTTTTAACTCAGAATAATACGCTTCCTCAAACTTAGCAGGTGAAACACCGCCTGTGTGTGAATGGCGCTTTTTTGGATTGTAAAACATTTCTATAAAATTGAATATCTCAGCTTTCGCATCTTCGCGTGTCGAATATATCTTACGCTTAATTATTCGCTTTTTAATTGTCGCAAAAAAGCTTTCAGCACCGCATTATCATGACAGTTCCCAGCGCGGCTCATTGAAGGCACAAGATTATGTTCTTTCATAAATGCGAGATAATCAGCGCTACCGTATTGACTACCTTGATCACTATGAACCATTACCTCAGCCTTCGGTTGACGTTGATATACAGCCATCAACAGTGCATTTATAACAAGGTGCTTATCCATATTTTTATCCATCGACCAACCCACAATACGCCGAGAGAATAAATCCATCACTGTTGCCACATATAAAAAACCTTCATAGGTTCTTATGTAAGTTATGTCGCTTACCCACGATTGATTCGGCGCAGGTGGGTTAAATTGACGCGCTAATAAGTTATCTGCAATTCGCGAAGTCTTACCGCCTTTAATATGGCGGCGCTTATACCCAATTTGCGCTTTAAGCTTATGTTGTCGCATGATCTTAGCTACACGATTTACGCTGCATTGCTCACCGGCTTCACGTAAGTCAGCATGTATCCAAGGGCTACCATACGTGCCGCCGCTGGCTACGTAGAATTCTTTGATGAGTTTCAACAAGCGATTATCTTCAAGCGCTCTATCGCTTAAAGGTTTTTTTAACCACGCATAAAAACCACTACGATGCAGCTTAAAAAGGCGGCACATCGAAGTGATGGAAAACTCATTTTGGTGTTCTCGAATGAAGCCGTACTTTACTCGGGGTGGCTGGCAAAGTACCTTGCGGCCTTTTTTAGAATATCCCGCTCCTCCGTGACACGTTTCAATTCAGCCTCAAGTTTAGCGATCTTAAGCTGTTCTTCTGAAGATTTAACCGATTTAGGTTTATCTGATAGCTGGCTGCGCCAGTGATATAAGGTTTTAGTACAAATACCTAATCGTTCTGATACTTCAGCAACTGAATAACCACGTTCAGTAATTTGTTTAACAGCTTCTATTTTAAATTCTTGGGTATACCGTTTGCCTTTGCTCATAAAACACCTCTAATTAGAAGTTACAATGTAACTCATTGGGTGTCTAGTAAACTCTGGGAAGTCCAGAAATCTTTCTTGTGAATTGTAGACATAAGGTAGTTATAATCTGGCAATTTCTATGAAAAATAAAAGGTTAAAGCCACATCATTGCTAGGAGCCATTAATATTTGTATAGTATAAGTTGATGACATTATATTAACGGATTTCATATGATTTCAATTTTAGCTAAGCTAACGCCTTTAATTCTACTTTCTCAATTAATTGTTGGTTGCGCAAATATAGTGCCAATCACTTCGTCGCCGCCCTACAGTAAAATTGATATCGAATCTTCCTTCTCATTTGGTGAATCGAATATCTTTTTAATTGATCTGAATTTTCCAAAGGGGACATATCTCCCAATTTATGAAGATGAAGACGGGTATTATTATGAAGCTCCTCATAAATTAACGGGTAATGATGGAGGTATAGCTATTCTCATTGACGGGGGGATATATTTAGATAAGGATAAGAATGAACCCGATAAGATTTATATAATTCGAAGTAGTTTTGGTTCCCCGACAATTTTGTCTATGGATGAAAAACCGTCTTTAAAACTCGTTAAATAAGCCGAATTCAACACAATCATCTTTAGCATTCCTAAAATGGAAAAAGCATCCAAAGAATGCTATTAAAGATAACCGTCAATTTCCCTTGGTAATTAAAGACTACGACAAAGTCGCTTGGTGTTAACAGATATAAGAAAATAGAACTCTACTTGCTCTTTCACTTTTACAATTCAGGGCTCATTCATCGAATTAGGCATTTTGGTGTTATTTCAAATTGGACAGGACTACCTGTTTTTTGTTGAACGACATGCGTGCGTCTTAGAACTGAACGTCCGCAAACAACATCAGAAACTTTGAGTTTAACGAGGTCACAACCTCGTAGTTTGCTATCAAGCCCAAGGTTGAACAGTGCGAGATCACGCGTTCGTCCTTCAAGCTCTAAGCGAATCCGTATACCCCATATATGTGATATCTGAAGAGGCTTTTTCTGACCGATAATACGATTTTTGTTCCAAGGTGTATGGACTTTAATTGCCATGAGTTGTCTCCTGTAGAATAGTAGACTTAAGTATGGCAGTCAGATTGACAGGCGCACTTAGACAAAGAGCGGACTGTCAGACTTGTTAAGTTGGATTTTTGTCATGTATGCTGATTGTTTAAGTTAATGAGCTTTTGTTAGCTTCCAACATGCACATAGAGGTTCGTCAAATCAAGACTGCTCATTACTCAAGCAAAAGACGGCAATTAACTTTCACCTCAATCAGTCGGTAAAATTAAATACTATTGCTGGCGTTTGAATTCATATTTACCACCGCCTTGGCTGAGAACAAATCCGTTTGAATGACTTGAAGAGTCATTAGGTTCGTCGAAGTTAATAACGATACCAGCACGATCAAAACGAAATTCTGTTTCTGAATACGCTGTTAGTGGAAGAGCACCTTGGCCCTCGCCTTGACTCATCAACCTTCCATTTTCAACCCAGAAGCGAATTTTAATAGGTACTTGTGAGCTCGCAAATTGACCTTCGAATGAGCTTAGAAACTTTTCACTTAACGTTATAGGTTTTGCAGAAAAATCAGGAATATCGATTGAAAGACCATACATACTTTTTAGGACTGTAATCAATACATCGTTAAAGTTATAGTTTAACGCATTGCTTAGTACAGTTATGTTTAGCCCGTCTTCCGTATTGTAACCAGCTGCGGAGACAAATCCGTCAATACCACCAAAATGGCCGTAAAATTTCTTCTCGCCAAACGGGGCCACACTCATACCTAAACCATAACCATCCTCAAGCTTCATCATGGCACTTAGTGAGTCAGTTGATACCAGTTTGCCTTCAAATAATGCAGTAAAAAACTGATTGGTATCTTTTGCTGTAGAAACAATTGCCCCTGCTCCGTGAGGCACACTCATGTGCGTTTCTGGCTGCCTGACCCACTTTCCGTTGTAATGATAAGAAGAGGCTTCATTTTCTTCAATTTCACTGCTATTGCCGTAATAGGTACTATTCAGATTTAAGGGTTGAGTAATATTTGTAGCAATAACTTCTTTCAGCGGCTTGTCGTAAAGCGACTCAATGATGAAACCTAAAAGCACGTAGTTAGAGTTGGAATACTTATGTTTACTACCAGGGCTAAACTCGGGCTGATACCCCTGAATCCTTGCAACAAGCTGCTCTTCTGTTTGCGGCGTCATCTTAAAACTCGTGTAGTCCGGGTCGCTGGTAAAGTTAAATATTCCTGAACGGTGACTCAGCAAATGCTTAATTGTGATTTGCGTTGCGTTGGGAATGTCAGGATAGAACTGGTTTAGTTTTGTATCCAAACTGAGTTTATTATTTTCGATAAGCTGCATTATTAGTACGGCTGTAAATGTCTTAGTCACTGAGCCAATGCGAAATCGTGTTTTAGCCGAGATTGGAATATTGTCTTCAATCGACGCCAATCCCGCATAGTGCTCATAGCGTGGAACGCCACTCTCTGTTACATACACTGCAGTCATGACCTTGTTGTTGTTACTAAGGGCTGTTAAATAGCTGTCTAGGTCGGCTTGGTGTGTGTTAAAACTTTGTGCAGCGCTGGGGAGAGTAAACAATACAGCTGCGAATTTCGCCCAAAATAGGATCAATCTAAACTTCGTCATCCTTTCCATTTTAATTCCCTAAGCCTGTAAGCTGAATTTGATGTTCTCCAAGTGTTTTATCGTATTAGTTCATTGGTCAAAATACCACCGAAAATTATAAAACTAAGGCTCAAAATAGATGCAGGGTGAATCGACCAGACGTTACTAGACAGATTTTTGTTTGAATTCTTCTAGCTTTTCATAAGCCAGTGGAAGCATATTATTCGCTTCACAATGACTAAAACGTAATAAATGTAAAAAACTTCCATGTAGTAAAACCTTCAAAGTTAGCGGACACAACATATAGTTAATGACGTCAAAATAATGTTGAAGCCTCTCTCTGACTTAAACTAACTGATTTGAGTAAGTGAAGCCATACTTGAGGTATAGAAATCGGGAGGAAATTCTTAGTCGCTTCAAACCAACGGTATCACTGTCTTGCAACATAGCCGAAAACGGATACTGTTTAATCCTAATTCGTTGAATGAGGTTCATCCTGTAATTGGGTAAATTCAATCATAAATTTCTCACTGAGATCAGCAAGGCTTACTTCTTTAAAGCGATTTATTAATATCAACTCGGCCTCATCCATGGCCTCTTTTAGCGTCTGATTTACAGCTTGTTCAATTAAGCAGTGAGTATTTTCATCGGTAAGCCCTATGGTAAAAACACTCTGTTCGCCCAAACAGTGATGAATATCAAGCAAGGTAACATGGTGCAACGAACAATTTAACGTCCAGCCCCCATGATGTCCTTTCACTGATTTTACATACCCGTGCTCGCGCAACAAACCCATCGTTCGCCGCACAACGACAGGATTGGTTCTTAGCATTTTACCGATCTCTTCAGATGTCACCGGTTTATCGTATTGGGCTAAATGAATTAACGCATGCAGCGCACGGGATAATCGGCTGTCTTTTCTCATATTCAAACTCAGCATAAATTTGCTCTAGCTTAACACGAAACTTTTAATGTTACATAACCCATGCTAACCTCTCGAAACATTAAAAGTTACATAAGGAGTATGTTATGCAATATGATGTCGTTATTATTGGTGGTAGCTTTGCGGGTTTATCGGCAGCTATGCAGTTAGTCAGAGCCCGACGCACTGTGTTAGTGATTGATGCAAATACACCCAGAAATCGATTTTCTTCCCACTCCCATGGCGTGTTCGGCCTTGACGGCGAGCGCCCTCAACAAATAAGAACTCGCGCACTCCAACAACTTTTCGCCTACCCTACTTTCACTTTAATGGAAGGTTTTGTCGAAAAAGTGATACCCGAAGCCTTAGGTTTTTCGGTTAAAACAACTAAGGAAAATGTCACATCACGACGAATGGTTCTAGCAATGGGAGTAAAAGACAACTTGCCTTCAATTGAAGGGTTAGCTCAATATTGGGGAAAAAATGTGGTTCACTGCCCTTATTGTCATGGCTATGAATTAAGTGAAACAAACCTTGGTGTATTGGCAACCTCAGACATGTCCTTTCACCAAGCAGCAATGTTGCCTGACTGGGGCGCAACGACCCTATTCACTCAACATAAATTTAAGCCAGATAGAGAACTGGAAAGGGTTTTAAAACTACGAGGCGTAAAAATAGAAGACGCCGAAATCGTGAAGGTTTTAGGTAACCAACAGCAACTTGAACATGTGGCGTTAAGTGACGGTAGAACGCTCTCTTTAGGGGGTCTTTATATTATTCCGCAAATACAAGTGTTAAACCCTATTGTTAGCGATTTATCATTAACCCTAACTTCCTCCCCTTTAGGTCAAATTGTAGAGGTCGATCCATTAAAAGAAAGTGCTATCAAAGGAGTCTTTGTTGCTGGGGATATGTCCAACCCAATGCAAAATGGCACCTTAGCGGCAGCGTCAGGTACGTTAGCAGGAATCGGCGTTCATCGTTCCTTAATTTTTAACAACCATTAGCCCCGTTAAACACAGCAAATATATAAAAACGGCCTTGTATCTCGATTACAGCATCAGCTTCTATGGATAACATACTGAATTTTATGTGGTAAAACACATTGATTATAAAGTAAGCTACAGCTATAAAGAGGAACAGAGGTAGTGAACGCGGCGCCAGCCCGTGATTTCCGAAGGTTTACTCAATAATAGGGTAGATTTGTAACTCACCCGCAAATCTATCGATAAACAGCTAAATGGGTGTTATACGGAAATTTAAAAATGAAAAAAAAATATGCGTCTTTGATGGTAGCTGCAAGCTGTGTGCAGATGCTATCTTTAGCACCAGAAGCACACGCTGCCGATCTTATTACTGCTGAAGATCCCTATGAAATCTTAAACATTGCAAAAGGATTTGGCAGTGCTAATTTAAAGAAAGATTCGTCGGGTGATCCTATGATCACTGGAAGAATCGATGGTAATAAATATGGAATATTTTTTTATGGCTGTAGCGACGGCAGAAACTGTGACGAAATACAGTTTGTTGCTGCCTGGAGCGGAGTTGATGCCTCCCTATCTGACGTCAATGAATACAATAGACTAAGAAAATTTGGAAAAGCTTATTTAGATAGCGATGGCGATCCAAATTTAGACATGATCATTAACATGGATTATGGGATCACCGTCGAAACGTTAGAAGATAACTTCGATTGGTGGACCAAGATCATTAAGACCTTTGAAACAGAAGTTTTAAAAATATAGTCTGATAAATTCATCAAATGGTATTTATTGTCTTTTGCAGTGGGTGAAATGCAAAACCCACTGCATATGTGTTTGCTACATCTATGATCTATAATCGTCCTTACCTACCTGTAATTTTTTACCCCCAGTGTGTATAGCAATTCCCATCAACCCACTTCTTATTAGCTATTGGTAAAATTTACCTGTCCAAACGTTCAGTTTGCTTATATATTTGCCCACCACAACGCCCGTACGGGCGTGTTGAGTTTGTCGTTAATGCCCCAATCAGGACTTATAATCAATGAAAGCTTGCCTGCTTTTTCTTTCTCTTAGTTGTGTTAGTGCCAACGTATTTGCTGATATACGAAGTGTACACTGCCCTTTAACCTGCCCTAGTTTATCCATTAAAAATAATGACGTGGTGTTCAACCATACCTATGCAATTAGCAACGACGCCACAACCAAGTTTGCAGATTGGGTTGCCTATAAAGTCAGTGTTTTAAATTTTGGCGACTCACCGGGACGAGACTGGGGAAATGATCCCTTGATTGACGACAACGAAAGTCTTGAAGAAGACGATTATAAAGGGGCATACAGTCAGTTACATGTGGATAGGGGCCACCTCGCCCCTCTTGCTAGTTTTGCCGGCAATAAGCATTGGCGAGAGTTAAATTATCTTTCGAATATCACGCCGCAAAAATCAGCCTTGAATCAAGGCGCATGGGCCGATTTAGAAGAAGCAGTAAGACACGCGGTAAGCTTTAGAAAGCCTCTGTATGTTATTACTGGCACCCTTTATGGGAAAAACGAGCCTGGGTTACCCGGCGCAGACGAAAGCCATCAAATACCGTCGGGTTATTTTAAGGTGGTCTATGATCTTAAAGGCAATGCGGCTAGTTTTTTGTTTGACCAAGACCTACCCCGTGCGGCAAATTATTGCGATTCTCTAGTCAAAAACCGGGATATGAATAACGCAGTAGGCTTTACCATGCCCGACTTTGTGGATGCGAAAAGCATCGTTCAGCTAGTGGGTTGTGATTACACAACTGGCAAATTATCGAGCTAGACAGTCAATTGCAGCCATACGCCCAATCGTTAGCGTTATTTTATCCCCTTTACCCCGCAGTGTTGTCGGTCCATTGGTATAATAAAAGCCAGATGCTGCTGGTTGCTGGGTCAAGGTTATTTCTTCGTTAGCACGCTTTACGATGGCAATGTCCCTATCAATATAATAGGCCACGCTAAGTGATTGTCCTCTTTCACAGTCAAATTCTACCTGTTTAATGGCAGCTGAACCGACTTCTTCGGTGGCCTTTTGGTTTGCACACCCATTTAAGGCGGCAACAAAAACTAGCATCAGTAACGGTTTTAGCATCGTTATTCCTTTTTTAGCCTTGCCGTCTTGCAAAGCGACTTTCATTTGTTCGCAAATAGGCCGGGGATAATGCTTTCAATCCGCTGCCATAGCAGCTTGATATAACAAATCCCATTCCTGTTTTTCCACTGGCATAATAGATAATCGATTACCTTTTTTCACTAACGGTAAGTCCGTTATGCTAGGCAAGGCTTTAATAACCGATAACGGCAAGATATCAGGACATTTTTCAACAAAGGTAACATCCACACAATACCACCGTGGATTATCTTCTGTGGACTTGGGGTCATAATAGTGACTTTCAGGGTTAAACTGTGTTGGGTCCGCATAAGCCTCACGGCTTACCCTAGCCACACCAGCTATGCCTACATGCTTGCAACTAGAATGGTAAATGAAAACCTTATCCCCTTGTTTTACCTTATCTCGCAAGAAGTTACGTGCTTGATAATTTCTAACGCCGTCCCAAGGTTCCGTTTTATTTGGCCGACCTGCCAAATCGTCAATGCCAAATGTATCTGGCTCCGACTTAAACAACCAATAGCCCATTAAATATCCTCCGCTTTGTTACCGAAAGAATACCACACCCTCGCAAGCTGACAGTGCATTTACCATCTTTACACTTTACTGACACGCAGCGGAACATAGGTTGCTCTATATTTATTGCCATTAGGGCGAAAACACGGGAGTTAATTATGGAAATTTCACAATTTAATGGTTTAATGCAAGCCAACACGATGGGAGGGGTTAACAGTGCTCAATCACAGCCACCGCCTCCCCCACCAAAGCAAGCTGATGAATTATCAGATTACATGGCAGACTCTGGCGATGATGAAGATGTAAAGGCCTTTATGGAAAGCATCATGGATATGGAGTCATCTGGCGAATTTGATGCTGAAACACTAGCGGCTACCGCCCCTTCTTCAATGCAATCTTTCGCTGCCGACAACGGCATTAATTTGACTGATTTTTTCCAGCAAAAACATGAGCAACATGTCTCTAGAGGTGGCCCGCAAGGCAATATGCCCCCGCCGCCTGCAGCAAACAGTCAAACACTGGCCTATTCATCAACAGAACAACTCGGTTCTGCGTCAGGCAGTCTGATGGATAAACTCACTTCCAGTGTTGGCATCAGTACGTCTGCTTAATTTTTTGCCTCCCCAACTGGCAATTCCAAGCAGACAACCGGCAAAAGCGTGCCTTTTAAGACACGCTTTTTCTGTATTTAACTATCTTGTCCTTTCCTGAAACTGTTATAATCCCCCCTTTACTTCGTTGTCGGTTGAATTACATGCAAGCTACCATTAAGGCAGATCGTGGCCTTTTCTCATATCCTAAGTACTGGGCGCATTGCTATGGTGCGGCGCCGTTTCTGCCCATGTCTAAAGCAGAAATGGACGAGCTGGGTTGGGACAGCTGCGATGTGATCCTCGTAACCGGTGACGCCTATGTGGATCACCCTAGTTTTGGCATGGCTGTGGTGGGACGGGTTCTTGAAGCCCATGGTTTTCGCGTGGGGATTATTTCCCAACCCGATTGGACCAGCAAAGACGACTTTATGAAGTTGGGGCGCCCGAATCTTTACTTCGGCGTTACTGCCGGCAACATGGATTCTATGATAAACCGCTACACAGCGGATAAAAAAATTCGTCATGACGATGCCTATACACCGGACAACATTGGCGGTAAACGGCCAGATCGTGCCGTTACCGTATACTCCCAGCGCTGCCGCGAAGCTTTTAAAGGCGTGCCGGTGATTGTAGGCGGTATTGAGGCAAGCTTGCGCCGTATTGCCCATTATGACTACTGGTCAGAAAAGGTTCGCCGTTCGGTATTGTTTGACAGTAAAGCCGATATGTTGTTTTTCGGCAACGCTGAACGCCCCTTAGTGGAAGTGACTCATCGTATGGCCGCAGGCGAAGCCATCGATGATATTCGCGATGTGCGTGGTACAGCCATCATTGTGAAAACGCCACTCCCCGAATGGCAAGGCGTGGATTCCACATCGTTAGATCGGCCCGGCAAAATTGATGCTATCCCCTCACCTTATCAGGAGATCCCTGATTGTGACAAAGACGCCGAGAACGCCACTTCACCGACAGCAACCGAAGCGCAACCCATCGTTATTCAGCCTGCAGAACGCAGAAAACCCTGGGAAAAGGTATATGTGAAGCTACCGGCCTATGAAGTGGTGCGGGATAACAAAACCTTGTATGCCCATACGTCCCGTATTCTGCACCAAGAAACCAATCCCGGCTGTGCCCGCGCGCTATTGCAACGCCATGGTGACAGACACATCTGGATCAATCCGCCAGCCATGCCCTTAGAAACCGAAGAAATGGACGCGGTGTTTGATTTGCCATACCAGCGGGTGCCTCACCCTGTCTATGGTGATGCAAAAATTCCGGCCTACGAGATGATTCGGTTTTCCATTAACATTATGCGTGGATGCTACGGTGGGTGTACCTTCTGTTCCATTACCGAGCATGAAGGCCGTATTATTCAAAGCCGCTCGGAAGATTCGATTATTCGTGAAATAGAGCAAATACGTGATACGGTGCCTGGGTTTACTGGGGTCATATCTGATCTTGGTGGTCCTACTGCGAATATGTATCGGCTACGCTGTAAAAGTCCGAAAGCAGAGGCCACCTGTCGTCGACCTTCTTGTGTCTATCCCAGCATTTGTGCCCACATGGACACGGATCATAAACCCACTATCGATTTATATCGTCGCGCCCGTAATCTTCCAGGCATTAAGAAAGTGCTTATTGCCTCTGGCGTACGTTATGACCTAGCGGTTGAAGATCCTGAATACGTAAAAGAATTGGCACTACATCATACTGGCGGTTATTTAAAAATAGCCCCAGAGCACACCGAAGATGGCCCATTAAGCAAAATGATGAAGCCAGGGATGGGCAGCTATTATCAATTTAAAGAACTGTTTGATAAATATTCCCAAGAAGCTGGTAAAAAGCAGTATCTTATCCCTTACTTTATTGCCTCTCATCCGGGTACCACCGATGAAGATATGCTGAGTCTCGCTATCTGGCTTAAAGAAAACCGTTTTAAACTGGATCAAGTACAGAATTTTTATCCTTCTCCCATGGCAACGGCCACAACCATGTATCATACCGAGGTAAACTCTTTGCGTAAGGTAACGAAAGGCAGTGAGCATGTACCTTCTGCCAAAGGAGAAATTCACCGTCGCCTACATAAAGCGATGTTGCGCTACCATGATCCTAAGAATTTCGCCCAGATACGCCAGGCTCTGGTTAAGATGGGACGAGAAGATTTAATTGGCCGAGGCCCACAACACTTAGTGCCACCTGAATCGGCCCAAGAAAAGCGCCAAAAAGCACAAAAAGGACGGCGGGGCGAACGGGCGCTGACCAAACACACAGGATTACCACCTAAAGGCTTTAAAGAGCGTAAAACAAGAACCCCTAAGGCCAACCACAAAAATGTTGGTAAACAACCTAGGTAGTGTTTTACGGCCTAACAAGCATAAAAAAGGGGCAGTATCACTGCCCCTTTTTTTATGCTCTATGGTTACCGCCTTACCGCTGCCGTTTTAATAAGGTGTGACCTCGCCACATCACCCACCCTGCAAATCCTAACAGCAGTAGATTAATTTGCAGTGCAGGTAAGTTAAAGGCATCACTACCGTGATAAAGGGTATAACAAGCCAATAGTGCTATTACAGAAACACCAGATAACTGCTGCCAACGCGGTTTTGTCATTGTCGGCAGCGTCATCGCACAAATACAACACAAGGCAAGCAATAGCCAAAAAACGGCTACCAGCGGTAACGTGGTGAATAAATCCACTATCGCGGTGATGGCAAGTGCAGCGATACTCCCCCACACCGTGGCCGCCCAAAGTCGACTCAACACAGGCGGGTTTGCTTTTTTAGCCAACCAAATTTCCACACCAGAAATACACAACACAGTCAGCATTATTCCCAACACAAAATATAGCAGTTTGCTGGGGATACCGGCAAAGTCACCAAAATGTAACCTATACATGGCGTACACGGCCTGCTTTCCCCAATTGCCATTTTCGTACCCCGCCGTGCCTAAATAATTACCCTTAGTATCAAATCGATAATTTTCTGAGTAGATTAATTTGCCGGGTACTTTGGCGAATATCTCAATAAACTGATCTGACGAATTCACCTCATGAACAGCTAAAAATATAGGCTGGTGATCCGGAGCCAATGTCGCCATCTGGTCAACGGCTTTTTTGATATCAGGTACATCAATGGTTTGTTCTAGCACCGGGTCTGGCGTAAAAATCTGCGCGGTGGCGGCATCACGGTCGCCATCAAAGTACAGTTGCGACACCAAGGTTAGTAACACGCCAGCCATACCAAAGTATGCACCTGTTACGCCTATAATAAGATGAAATGGCGCAGCCCAAAGCCCAATACGATTATGCAAATCAGTCTGTGCTTGCTGGCCGCTACCTTTACGGCGTAATTTAAACGCGTCTTTACTGATCCGTTTGTGGGCGATGATCCCGGTAATCACCAAGCCACAAATCATCGCACCCAATGCCCCCACTAAAATCATTCCCCAACTGGCAGGCAAATTTAAATAAAGGTGTAAATCAACGAGCATGTTGGTGAACTTGACGTTCTCTTCGTCGATTAAATTGCCTTCTTGATCAGCGAAATACGCAGCATGATCGTTTTCCACCACTAAACGCGGGATCCCCGACGTAGGAAACACCACATAGAAATGGTCGGTTTCTTGAGGGTGAGCGGCCATGAATTGGCCCATGGCCCTTTCCACCACGTCAGGCGATACATCCTGCATCTCGGTGATTTCTGGCTGTTCCCATCGCTCAAACTCTTGATAAAACACCGCTAGCGTGCCTGACAGACACACCAGATACAAACCAACACTCAGAAAAACGCCAATCCAAGTATGCCCGTTCAACGCGTTTTGTTTTGTTATTTTATCCACGTATTACTTCCTAAAATGCCGGTAAAAAAAGAAGACAGAGTGCGCATACCGCGATTACAACAAGATTTAATGCCACGGCTTTGGGTTTACTTTTTACTGCGAAGTAATGGTAAAGCAATCCTCCCCAAACCAATGGAATAAGAATGATGCAAGTGGCTAATTGGCCTTGGATGGTAAAGGGCAGTCGTAAGCTAACCGTTAAGCTCAACAGAACGCTAGTGATCATCAATAATACGAGGCTAACACCGTAATGACCTAAATGGCTGAGCACCCGTTGACGACTAAAATCAACAGGCCTTGGTGTCGGCATTTGATTTGGCCCTCGCAGCAATACTTGATTTTGTAGGATGAATGGCCACACCAACACGCCCGGTATGCAAAGGCCGTAAACCACGCCAAACTCCCACCCTTGAGAGACAGACCAAAGACACACAGAGACAAGAAAAGCGCCAACACCTCCCCACAGGAAGCCCAACGACTGTACCTTCCAACTTTGATAGAACAAGCCAAGGCTTAGCAAAGTACCTGCCAGGGCAATACAAACTGTCATTATCATTTACGGCTACTCATTCCAACGTGACCATCTTTTTTAGATCGCCAACCGATTTTTGAGCGCCTTATACTACTAAGCTTCAACGAAGATGTAAAAGCTATTCATTTTCATTTGTAACTACAAAGGGAAATTTTGGTGCCTGAGGAACATCAGGCACCAAAAAACAACTAGGGGTTAGTTGCTTTGCTTTTAAAAAACAAAGAATACAGTACCGGTACAGCCACCAATGTGAGCAATGTTGCAAAGGTTAAGCCCGACATGATGGTCACCGCCATACTGGCGAAAAACGCATCCCATAACAATGGGATCATCCCCAGCACCGTGGTTAATACCGCCAACACAACAGGTCGAACACGGCTTAAACTAGCGCCTACAATGACCTCTCGAAGGGGCCCACCCGCATTACGCCGCAAATCAGCTTCATCCACCAGCACAATGGCATTTTTTATCAACATTCCCGATAGACTCAATAACCCTAAAAGGGCCGTAAAACTAAAGGGAAACCCGGTAAACACCAAGCCCGCGGTCACACCACAAATGGCCATAGGAACAATAAACCAAATCAGTAGCGCCTGACGAAGGGCGTTAAATAATAGAATAGTGATAAGGATCATACTCAAGAAGCTTAGTGGTAGTTGCTTACCAAGTGCTGCCTGAGCATCCCGTGAACTTTCAAATTCTCCGCCCCACTCCAACGAATACCCCTCTGGCATTGGCAGGTTGGCCAGGCTTTCAACAACCGTAGCGCGGGCTTCTGCTGCGGTATAACCTTGTGCAGGCTCCGCTTGGACAGTCAACGTACGTACACGATTACGACGTTTGATCATACCTTCATGCGCTTGCACATCGAAATCTGTTACAACCTGAGTTACTGGCACAAAATCTTGCAGGGTTTCACTCCAAATCAGGCGATCGCGTAACCATTCCATGTTTTGCCGCTCAGAAACCGGTGGCCGTATTACCACTGGAATTTGGCGGTCTTTATCTCGGTAGATCCCTGCCGTTAGCCCTTCGGTGGCAAATTTCAATGCGTCGGTGATATCCGTTCTGGATAAGCCTACAATCTTCGCCTTTTGTTCATCCACAACAGGGTAAATGGTAAATTCACGCTGACGCCAATCTTGACGCACATCTTTGATGGCCGGTTCGCCGTTCATGATATTCTCAGCTTCCGCCGCGAGCTTTCTTAGTACATCAGGCTCTTTACCTTTAAACCGTGCTTCAATTTGTGCCCCTGTGGCCGGACCAAAAAACAATCGTTTAAAGAAAATTTCCGCTTGTGGATAACGCTGACGAATTTCTCCGCTTAATCTTGTCATAACAGCAGGAATTTGCTCTCTATCCTGTGTGCGCACAATTAATTGGCCGTAAGACGGGTTTGGCAAATCCGGCGCATAAGTCAACATAAACCGACTGGCGCCCATACCGATGAAACTGGACACCGTGGTGACTTCATCTTGTTCCAAGACGCGCTTTTCAATATCGGCGATATCAGCTTCAGTGGCACGAATATCGCTGCCTTGCGGTAAGGTAAAATCAATATAGAAAATTGGCGTGTTAGACGGTGGGAAGAAAGACTGCTTCACCAAGCCAAATCCCATCACACTGACCACCGTGGTTACCACAAGTAATAACACGGTTACTTTAGGGTAGTTTAAAGCGGTAACCAGCAAGCCTTTATATGCCCGATATCCCTTGCCAGCATAGTGATCATCATCAGCACTACCATTACGTTTATCAAACAAGTAATGACCAAGTAACGGAGTAACCGTAACGGCTAATACCCAGCTAAGTAGCAGCGAAATGCATATCACAGCGAACAGTGAAAACATAAAATCACCGGTGCTGTCTTGAGACAAGCCGATACCTGCGAAGGCTAATATTCCAATTACCGTTGCCGCAAGAAGAGGATATTGCGTTTGCTGCGCCGCTTCTTCCGCGGCAACAGTAGAATCTTTACCTTTGTGCATGCCAAGCAACATCGACTCGGCGATAACAATGGCGTTATCAACTAACATTCCCATGGCAATGATTAGTGCACCTAAGGAGATACGCTCCATTTGGATCTCGAAGATCCACATCATCAATACCGTGCCCAGTACCGTTAATAACAGTGTCATCCCCACAACGACACCAACGCGCCACCCCATAACAAGCAATAACACAGCCACCACAATGGCTACCGATGCCGCCAGGTTGACAAGAAAGTCACTAATCGCCGTATCCACCACTTTGTGCTGTTCATAGATAGGCAGAATGTCTACCCCGAGTGGTAATTTTTTCCGTAGTTCATCTAGATGGGCTTCCACATCGTGACCAATATCCACAATATTCAAGTCGCTGCGACCCGCTATGGCAAGACTAAAAGCCTCTTTACCGTTGTGATGCACAACCTGTGTAGGGCTTTCTGATTCCACACGATACACGCGGGCAATGTCGCCCACATGCAATTGTTCCGTTGTACCGGGCACACCAAACTTCAGATTACGGATGGTCTGCTCTGAATCATCCCCTGCCGGCACCACTAGACGTATACGGCGCTCGTCTAATCGCATACTCCCAGCATCGGCAATGGTGCTTTCAGTTTGGAAAACACTGGCGATGGAAGACATGGAAATGCCAAGGCTCGCCAATTGCTCTTGGGTTACTTCAACATAAATGGTTTCTTCGGGCACACCGGCTAGTTGTGCCTGAGTCACACCTGGCACGGTAAGCACTTCACGACGCAATCGTGTAGCAAGCTCTTGTTTTTGTCGATTGGAAAAACCTTCAGCCACAACCGCGTAAAACATGCCGTAAACATCACCGAAATCATCATTGACCACCGGCGTACTCGCCCCCGAAGGCAGTGTTAAAGCCGCCGCACTGACTTTACGTCTTAGTTCATCCCAGGCTTGTTGCAAATTATCGCTATTAAAATCATCACGAATTTCTACGGTAATTTGTGACTTTCCCGGCAAGGAGCGGGAGTTAATATCCCCTAATTGTGCCAATTGTTGAATAGTTGACTCTAAGGGCTCCGTGATCTCTTGCTCGACTTCTTCAGCAGTGGCACCTGGATAACTGGTGGTGACAATGGCCGACTTGATGGCGAATGCAGGATCTTCCAATTTACCGATTTGGACCACCCCCATCAGACCGCCAACGAGGAAGATAACCATCAGCAACCAAACGGTTAACGGGTTATGAATGGAATACGTGGCAATTCTCATAATACCGGAGACTCCTTGGTGAACTCCCGTACATCCATGCCGTTTTGTAGAGCGCCTATGCCAGCGGCAACCACCTTAGTGTCTGGGGTCAAACCTTCAATCACTTGCGCTTTCCCGTCACGAATTAAACCCACATCTACCGGTTGATAATACACTTTGCCATTGTCGATACGCCAAATTGCAAAATCCGCTTCACCCGTAGAATCAATAGCAGTAATAGGAACCCAAAGCCCTGCAGGCCCTACCGGATTGGCAATGACAATACGGGCGGTTAACACCATACCCGGCAGTAATTCCAGCCCATCTTCTCGAGGAAGTTTGAATGTTACTTGGTAGGTTTGGGTATTCTCATTAATCTCGGTTTTGTTTTCCAAATAACTCAACATAACCGGTTCGCCATCACTGTTTAGTATGAGTTCGCCTCTTTCGTTTTCTAAAAACACCTGATAAGCGGGGTTTTTGTCTACGGCATAACGCATCAACTGTTCAGGTACGTTTACATGGATCCGCAAAAAATTGATATTTTGCACACGCAGCACCGCTTGGTTTGGCTGAACATAAGAGAATTTTTCTACTACACGATTGGTGATCAAGGCATCAAAGGGGGCACGAAGTTCAGTGTAATCAATATTCAAACGCGCATTTTCTACCGCTAATTCAGCATTTTCAAAACTGGTTTGCAGAGAATCATAATCACTTTTACTGATGTAATTATCATTTTGTAATTGTTTGCCCCGCTCAAAGTCAGACGCTGCCTTTCGATAAGACGCTTGCGCTTGCTTTAGCGCCAATGCATAGTCTTGGGGATCCAACGAGGCAAGTAGCTCTCCTTCTGGTATCACCACGCCCTGTCTTTCCACCAAAAAGTTAATTCGACCGGCCACCTGAAAAGCCATATCAACGGTGCTAAGGGCATCGACTCGTGCCACAAAGTGGCGGACAATAGTTTGATCATCCCCATTTACCGTATAAACCTGGACTAACGGCGGAGCGGAGGTTTGTTGCACCTGAGCTTCTCCACTACAGCTTGCTAAACCTATCAGTGACGTCAATAACATGACGAACATACCCATTTTTCTTGCCGTGTTATTCACTGCGGTCTCCTTCCAATGCAATGGCCATATTAATTAATTTTTCTCGAAGTCTATTACGTTCACTTTCATCAAAAGGGCTTATTCCCAATAATTCCTGAAAACTCAACCCATCAGCAGCAAGCCACAGTAAAATACTTTCTTCGCTGGCCGACTCGCTCATTACCGCTTTTTTCTTTTCTTGCATCATAGCCGACATGGGCGCTAACAACGCAGGGTTTTCAATGGCGGCAACTAATAAAATCTTAGCTTCATGCAAACCAATCTTCTCATGCGTGACTTTTCTGGTGCGCATTATGTTGGTGATTGTTAGCCTGTCGTCGTGTTTCTTCGCTAACAACTCACTATCGTCGCTAACCATTTTAAGCATTTTATTTGTCATACCTTGTAATAAGGCATCTTTATTTGGAAAGTGATGCATCACACCACCTTTGCTCATCCCGCATTTTTGCGCCACGTTATTTAAGGTTAATTGCTTTGGACCTTGCTCTACCGCAATTGCCGTTGCCGCGGCCAAAATACGTAATCGCGACGATGCTGCTTTTGAATCTGTCATATTTACCCCAAACAAACCAACTGGTCGGTTTTTATATGATCCTTCCCCCTATGTCAATAAAAATGCCAACCGACAACCAAAGAAAAGCCTTTTCAGTGGCCTTTCCTCCATTAATGGCAAACGCCCATTTCATGGTATGCTTTGGTGATTAGGTTATTTTGACTATGTGCATTAAAGATGACAGCGCAAACCCACCGCCATCTGGTGAATCTGGAAATTCTAATTAGTGATATCGAAATGCTGGCGCCCGGCGATCTTGCCACGGCCCCCCATATTCGATTGCTAGACAGTATTCGTCGTGAATTAACGGCGCTTGAAGCATCTGCCATAAACGAAACCCAGCAGGGCTTTCAACAATTAGTGGGAACCACAACCCTTAAACAGGGTTTAAAAGACAAGCGAATGTTGACCATCTATAACCGTTTACTCGGTTATATTCTTCAACACTGGCGCGCCTCTACTAAAATTGATGAGATTATAGACTCTCAGTTTGATAACCACGCCGACGAACGACTCGAGTTGCTACGAACAAAAAGTATTCGAGCAAAAAGTCAGTGCAAGACCATCATGCTGGCTATGGGAAATTGTGATGCGAACTATTTTCTAACGTTATTTGGCTTACAACAAGAAGCGTGGTTAGTACAGGTTTGATGCTGACAAACCAATTGTTCAAATAAAAAAGTCCGCCAAGGTTACCCTTGCCGGACTTTGTTTTGGTTATTGCGGTTAGAACGCAGAGGCTTAATGAGTCAGTAAGTATTCAAAGGCTGACAATGAAGCTTTAGCACCTTCGCCCATAGAGATAACAATTTGTTTGTAAGGAACGGTGGTGACGTCCCCTGCTGCAAATATCCCTTCTTCTGAAGTCACACACTTGTTATCTACAATAATTTCGCCGTGACCTGTCATCTCAACCACGCCTTGCAAGAACTGGCTGTTTGGAACCAAGCCAATCTGCACAAATACGCCGGCCAGGGGTAATACTGTGTCTTCACCCGTTTCACGGTTTTTGTAATCAATCCCCGTTACTTTACCATTTTCAGCAACGATCTGATTGGTAGCTACGTTTCGCAATATTGTGATGTTGTCTCGCTTTTCTGCCTGTTCGACCAGCACTTTATCGGCTTTCAAGTCGGGCATAAATTCAAACACAGTAACCGATTTAACGATACCGGCTAAATCGAGTGCCGCTTCAATACCTGAATTTCCGCCACCGATAACAGCAACATCTTTACCTTTAAAGAAAGGACCGTCACAGTGTGGACAATAAGCCACGCCATTACCGATATTTTCTTTCTCACCCGGTACGCCCAATTCTCTCCAGCGTGCCCCAGTGGCTACGATAATAGTTCGGGTGTGAATTTCTTCACCTGACGATAACGCAACAATTTTTGTGTCACCGCGTTCAATATTTTCAACTTTTACGTGTTCTTTTAACGTAATGTCATAATCGTTCATGTGGGATAACAAGTTACCCACTAATTCAGGACCTGTGGTTTTCGGTACTGAAATAAGGTTTTCGATGCCCATGGTATCTTTAACCTGACCACCGAAGCGATCGGCAACTATGGTCACTTTTAACCCTTTACGTGCGCTGTAGATTGCCGCACTGACACCTGCTGGACCACCGCCAATAACGGTTACGTCTTGCATTGGCATAGCTTGGCCTTTGTTGGCCTCTTTCAGGCTAGCGTCACGTTCGATAAGTTTGTCAATTAAAACAGACGCATCCACTTTACCATTGGCAAACAATTCGCCATTTAGGTATACGCTTGGCACACCTTGGATATCTCGTTCTTCAATTAACTGTGGATAGACACCACCGTCTATCATCTCAGATGTAATATTCGGGTTGAGCAAGGCAAATTGATTCAATGCTTGCACCACATCTGGACAGTTGTGACAGCTAAGACTGATAAACACTTCGAAATTAAGTGGTTCATCAACAGCCTTAACGATATTTTGAATATTGTCGTCGACTTTTAATTCTGTGCCTGACGCGTGAAGTAAGGCCAGTACGAGAGAGTTAAACTCATGCCCGCCTGGGATGCCGGAAAAACGAATACCAGTATCTTCACCGTCAGCTTCCAGTAGAAAGCTAGTCGCACTTCTTAGTACGCCATTTGTATCCCGTTCTTCCAACGTAATCTTGTCGCTTACACTCGCAATGCCAGACAGAAATTCAACCAATTCGCCTTTTTTACTGTGCTCGCCAGTTTGAAGAACAAAAGTGACATCTTTCTGCATTGACGCAGTGTAGCCTTTCAATGCTTGTAAAATTTCTTGAGTTAACACGGTAATTCTGCCTTTTGCTTTGTGTTTAATGGGTGCAGGCTTTACGCCTGCACCTGCTTACGATTGTTGGTAAGAAATCCCTTAGATTTTACCTACAAGGTCTAATGAAGGAGCAAGTGTTGCTTCGCCTTCTTTCCATTTTGCTGGGCAAACTTCACCTGGGTGAGAAGCAACATACTGTGCCGCTTTCACTTTACGAACTACGTCGTCTGCTTCACGGCCGATGCCTTCTGCAGTGATTTCCATTGCTTGTACGATGCCGTCTGGGTCAACAATGAACGTACCACGGTCAGCAAGACCCATGTCTTCACGCATACAATCGAAGTTGCGAGTGATTTCACCTGTTGGGTCGCCAATCATGGCAAATTTAATTTTACCAATGGTGTCTGAAGACTGATGCCATGCAGCGTGTGTAAAGTGCGTGTCTGTAGATACAGAGAAAACTTCTACACCGCGTGATTGCAGTTCTTCGTACTTGTCAGCAATATCGCCAAGTTCAGTAGGACATACGAAAGTAAAGTCAGCAGGATAGAATACAAATACAGCCCATTTACCTTTGATATCTTCGCTGCTTACTTCAACGAGTTCACCGTCTTTAAACGCATTAGCTTTAAAAGGTTTGATAGCAGTGTTGATCAATGCCATTGTTATTCTCCATTAAGTTAGTTTATTTTGTGTCTTTCGCGCCGATAAACTCAGGTGCTATTGGACACGTTAGTTACGATTTAAAAAGAAACTTAGTTTGCCAAAGTGGCGTAACCTTGTTTCCCTTAACTGGTAATTAGAATAGTGTGAATCAGGAAAAAAAGATAATTGGTAATGTTGAATGATATAATCAATTTTTCTGATTGAACTCACAAATATTGAGCGTAAAAACGAAATAGAATTCTGCCAAACTTAAAAATGAATAGCAAGTGATACTATGATGACAGAAACACCCGTACCACAGACAGACCGCGAAGCCTTCATCCACACGCTAACAGAGCAAATGGACGGCCGGGGCCCCGATGCCATGTTAAGTAAGCATGCCAAAATGGCATCGGCTCCTTTTCTTTTTTTTAGAGGAAGTGCTCATCTTTTCTATGCCGATCTGGCGGCTAAGCATGTTTCTTTGCCCGAGGCATTACATACTTTGCCACTCACCTGCGTCGTGGGCGATTGCCATACCGCTAACTTTGGCTTTATGACCGAAGAAGGCTCTCATGGTGATGAAGTTATTTTTGCCCCCAATGACTATGATGATGCCTGTGTCGGCCATGCGGGATGGGATATATTACGCTTTATGGTGTCAGTCATGTTGGCCAAGGATCATTGCCAAGGCATTAAAAGTGGTAAATATCACAGCGAAAAAAATACAACCAATAAACCCACCATTGATGAAGATCATGCGTTCTTGGCGCTAGATGCGTTTATTGATGGCTATTTAATGGTAATTCAGCGGGTACATGATGATCCTGCCACATTAGATGATGCGGTCGATGACATCGTACCCGGTACTCGTTTACATAAATATTATCGCAAAGCCTGCGAAAGAGCGGCAGGCGGGCCCGACTTCCTAACCAAAAGCGCCTTGGCAAAGGCTGTACAAATGGGCGAAGAGGGCTTAGGGTTTCGACGCAATTCAGAAAAGTTCTCTCCTCTTGCCTCCCACTACTATCAAGAGGTATATAAAGCCTTTTCTCCCTATATGGATGAAGACGTCATTGATATTGTGGAAAGAAATCAGGCCGGCACCGGCTCCAACAACCTTAAACGCTTTTATTTTTTAGTTGGGCCATCTAAACCACACAACGAGGAAAGCTTTGCACGCTCGCACATCGTTGAAGTTAAACAGCAACGAGAAGCGGCGCCATTGGCCTTCTTCCCTAACCTAACGCCGGTCAACCGCCTTAATCCCGCACACTTAACTGCACGTTGTCAGCGCAAAATGCAGCGCCGGCCAGACCTTTTGCTCGATGAAGTAGAGTGGCAAGACCATCACTGGCTTGTTCGTTCTCGTCACCATGCCCGCGTTTGCATCTCGCCAGAAGATATTGGCATTGGAAATCGTAGTGTAGAAGGTGGGTTTGTGGATTTTGCCCAATTATGTGGTGAATCGCTGGCCTTAGCCCATGCCCGCGGAGACAGGCGCTCTGTTAGTTTCGAACACCGTGTGCTCAAGACCCTTGCTGACTGTCGAGATGAACTCATTGATACCGCCACTGCCTATGCCAATCAGGTTATCCAAGATCATGAAAGTTGGTTGACCATGCTGAAGGGCGACAGTAAAAAGGGTAACTAGAAGATAAAGTGAGCTATCGGCAGTACCGTTAAGGTACTGCCTTTGGCAAAGGGTTTACGGCGCTGCGGGTAACACCGAAACAAATTCCACTCGGTTCCTTCCTTTGGATTTGGCTAGATATAACGCATTGTCAGCTTTATCTACAATTTCCCTCACCGTCACATCAATATTTGAATGAAGGCTCATATCTACCACGGTGGCACCAATGCTAACTGAGAGAAAACCATTTTGTGATGACTCGTGGCTAATTTTCTGTTCTTGAAACGCCGATAAAATCGCCTCAGCCATACTTAGCGCCCCTTCTTTATCGGTTTCGGTAAGAACGATTCCGAACTCTTCTCCCCCTAAACGACAAACAAGATCCGTTGCTCGTCGTGCGGATTGTTTCAAAATACGAGATACCAAGCCTAAACAATCGTCACCTTTGCCGTGGCCGTAATGGTCGTTGTACGCTTTAAAGTCGTCAATATCGATCATGAGAAAAGCCAACGAGTTTCTCGCCCGATGACAACGACCTAACTCAATGCTCATAACGTCGTCGAACTTTCTACGATTAGCTAAACCGGTAAGCGAATCCGTTGCGGCTAAAGACTCAAGTTGCAATGTTTGTTGATATAAGCGGGTGTGAGTGCGCACACGAGCGCGAAGCAGAGGTACTTCAATGGGTTTGGTGATGTAATCTACTGCCCCTAATTCAAAGCCTTTAGTTTGCTCATCTACTTCCGTAAGGGCGGTGACAAATATTACCGGTATATTCAATGTATGCGCATTAGATTTTAATTGTTTACATAACGTAAACCCATTAATTCTTGGCATCAATACATCCAGCAAAATCAGATAAGGTTGGGCCACCAATGCTTGCTTCAAGCCATCTTCAGCACTCGTAGCAATAATAACATCGTAATCTGGCGATAGCGCTTCGGCAATAAGCCTTATAGTCGTAATGTCATCATCAATGATTAACACACGATACTTCGATAGAGACATATTTGAAATCCTATTTCAATTACCGTTCATTATTAGCAGTTATGCACTACGCTTTCTATTATGAAGTTATCACCCTCTTAATAGGACAGTATGTCAGTTACACTCACCCATTCGGTTTGCACTGATTACCTCTCTACAAACATATGCGCGCTATTTGCGCCGGATAAACCATTACAGACCATGGTGTCAGATGCTGTGTTCACCTTCAGCTATATCGGCATTGCATGTGCGCTTTTGTACTTCATTGGTTATAAAAACGATCGAAAAAGCGCCAAAATCCTGCCCATACTTTGTGTGTTTCTATTTTTACTTGGGTTGAGTCACGGGTTAACATTATTCGCTACAACATCTACCCTAGCGAACATTCAACATTGGGCAGAATTGGCAAGTGCCATTACTTTCTGCTTACTTCTTTATAGAATGTATAGTGCGGATCTACTCTCTGCGCAATCCACAACCTCGTTATTTGGTAAAAAAAACACCACGGAAGAGATAAAAAGCCCTTCCCCGTCGATCCACACTGATCAAGAACGGTTAAAAGAAACCATATTGCGAGATAGCACAGACAGTGCGGATGTGGGGATCTTGGTTTTGAACCAAGATGGCAAAATTAAAATCGCCAATAATAAAGCCTGTGATATTTTGGGCTATGAAAAGTCAAACATCGAAAACAAGCCGATTACCGGTATCATAGATCAAGATTTTCTCACCGGTCATCAGCAGCACCTCCCCTGCACAGAGGATGAACCCCAAGTCATCAATTTACCGAAAACGATTTATGGCGTGCATCAATCAGGCTCATTCATCCCCCTCGAAATAAGCCTTAAAAAAGCCCGCTTCGATACAGACATTTTGTTTTTATCACTCAGAGATATTGCAGACAAACTGGAAACAGAAAAAGCATTAGCCAACAGTCAATCCATCACCGATAACATTCTTCACAATTTGCCCATGGGGATCCATATTTATGACGTCACGCATGATGTGCTAACCCTCACCACAGACAATCAGATGGCACATACCCTGTTGGGTAGCGATACCGGCTTCTTTTTATCCGATCCCCGCCTATTAGCCATGATGAAAGAACAAGCCATATGCGGTGAAGGCACCTTACGTACAACGGTGCGTCGCCTCAATTCCGATAGCCATCAAAACTTGCGGCTGTATTTGTTTAAAGTGACAACCAATCAATTGGTCGTCATGTTCGAAGACATCACCTTACAAAAAAAATACGAAGACCAACTTATAAAACAAGAAAGTATGACCCGACGGGCAATCAATGCGTCCATCGCAGGTGTTTATATTTTTGATACCCAAGAACGGGGAAATCTGTTTATCAACGACAGGTATACCGCCATAACCGGTTATAGTTACGACGACCTCATAGCCCTTAAAGGTGGTATATCGAGCATCATTCATCCCGATGATCGCCGCCGGTTACGCATTCATCTGCGACAAATCTTACGGGACCAGGGGGAAGCCGAACCATTTAGTATTCAATACAGAGTACAGCATGCTCGGGGACATTGGTTATGGGTAATGGGACAAGATGTTATCTTCGAACGTGATTCAAACGGTATCGTATCTAAGATTATTGGCTCGTTTTTAGATATCACGCCTTTAAAAAGTATGCAGGAAAACCTGTTAGCCTTGAAAGACAAAGCCGAAGAAGCCAATCGTTTGAAAACGGAATTTCTAGCCAATATGAGTCACGAAATTCGTACCCCCATGAATGCAATTATCGCCCTTACCGATATGGTCCTTGATATGGATATGGCCGATAATCAACGAGAATACTTAAAAAAAATCCAAACATCCTCCCGCTCGTTACTGCAGTTGCTTAACGATATTCTCGATTATTCAAAACTAGAAGCGGGTAAATTTGATATTAATCACGAGCCATTTGACCTTTACCGCGTGCTATCTAACGTATTACATCTTTTTCAAACAACCGCAGTGCAAAAGGGGCTGTCTATTAGCGCCTCTGTTGATGCGAGCGTGCCTCGCTTTGTGCTCGGTGATGCGCCGCGTATCGGACAGATTCTTAACAATTTGCTGGGCAATGCCATCAAATTCACGGAAAAAGGCTATATAGACTGTAGTGTATCAGCAAAGGTCAATCCCGTTTCTGGTGCGCATATTGTTTCGTTCGTGATTGAAGATACCGGTATTGGCATTGAAGAACAGAAACTCACCGCGCTGTTTAAATCCTTCTCTCAGGCAGACAGCTCTATTAGCCGTCGCTTCGGTGGAACCGGGTTAGGACTATCTATTTGTCGACGTTTAGCCGGCCTGCTAAATGGCGAGCTTTTAGTCTCAAGCACGGTGAACAAAGGCAGTACATTTACCTTAAAGGTTCCGTTGACCAAAAACACAAAAGCCGACAGCCTTCTGTCGAGAACAAAAACCAATACCGATGTGGTTATCGTCAGCGATAACCAAGGAATTGAAGCCGACCTAGACCAGGCACTAGGGATAAAAAACAAACGGCTCTACCTGCCTTCAGACCTCTCCCTTTCTGCCACCTTAAAAACCATAAAGTGTGATGTTTTGGTCATCGACCTTACCGGGCTTAGTAAAGCCATTCGTCCCAACGTGATCCAAAAACTACCCACGTTTTCAGCCTACAACATTACCACCGGCATTATTATCTTGCATACCGAGGATGATATTGCAGGGCACTGTAGCCACAACCAGTTATTAGTGCCCGTTACCTGGCTTTGTGCACCTTTTTTAATTCCGGATATTGAAGACGCCTACCAGTATTTACAGAAAAAAGCCGGTGATACATTAGGAGAAAGCGCGGCCGTAGATGGCAGCATCCACTTTCATAACACCTCAGTGTTGGTGGTGGAAGACAACACCACCAACCAGTTTGTGGCCAAAGCCTTACTTAGCGCCGTGGGTATTCGTGTGATCGTCGCCAATAACGGAGAGGAAGGCGTACGTGAATTTAAGCGCTCACCTACGGATTTAGTGCTTATGGATCTGCAAATGCCGGTGATGGATGGGTTCACAGCAGCATCAAAAATACGCAGTTCTACGGCAGGTAAAAATGTGCCTATTTTCGCCATGTCCGCAGCGGTAATGGCGGCAGATAAAGAGCGTGTGGTGATGGCCGGTATGGATGGTCATATTTCCAAGCCCATTGTTCGAGACACCTTGTATCAAACCCTGGCCGAAGCGCTCCCCCATCGATATCAAAACAATATACAAGTGAATAATTCACCATCGCCGCAAAATGACGATCCCCTCACGATGTCGGCCATTATTGACAATATGCCCCATGACTTCGCCATAGAAGCCGCCCTTCAGCGTCTTGGCAATAGTGCCGCTATATACCTTGGACTACTGGAAAACTTCTATCGCCACTTACAAGAACTCAAAGACAAGCTAGCCGAAGACTATGACAACGAAACTTTGCGACGTCACCTACACACCTTAAAAGGCCTTTCACGGTCGGTAGGGGCAACACGACTTGCCGAGCAATCAGAAGCCATTGAAGCGCTCGTAACACAAGGCAAGACGGTGTCGATACAGTCACTTAATGAGATCATAAACGATACCATTGATAAAGTCGGTGAAGCCTTGAAGCAAATCTTACCAAAGGTAAAACAGAAAACGATAACCCCCACTCAATCCATCGACCACCTCATCAATCAATTGCGATGTAGAGCCTATTTAAAGGTAGATGAAATTCACCCTTACGCATCCATGCTGTCACAACGATTTGGTGATGAAAATAGCGCAAATATCATCGATGCAATATCAAAACTGGATTACCAACGTGCACTTAAGTTAATGTGTATTGACACACACAGCTAGTCTGTCACTGTGTATATCACGGTACAATTCAGTAAGAGAGTAGTATTTTATGAGCCACGACATTCCCGTAAATGAAGAAACCGAACATCACTTGGAATTGCGTAATCTTAAGTTAGAGGATTACGATGATGTAAAAGACCTTATGGATATCGTTTATGCGCATGTGGGAGGCGCCTGGCCTTATAAGAACTACAAAGCCCAGGTCACCACCTTCCCAGAAGGGCAAATCTGTATTGAAGACAAAGGCAAGGTGGTAGCATTTGCCATATCCGTTATCGTTGATTACGACCAGTTCGATGACAAACATACCTATGATGAAATTACTGGTGATGCTTATTTAACCACCCATGATCCTAACGGTGATGTGCTTTACGGCGTAGAAGTCATCGTGTGCCCAGACTACCGAGGCTTACGATTAGGTCGGCGACTTTATGAAGCCCGCAAAGAGTTGTGTCGCAATCTAAATCTACAGTCGATCATGGCCGGAGGCCGGATCCCTAATTACGGGCGGCACAGCGCCACAATGACGCCTTACGAATACATTGAAGCGGTAAAATCAAAGGATATCTATGATCCTATCTTAACCTTTCAATTATCCAACGGCTTTGAAGTCAAGCAAGTACTGCAAGCCTATTTACCTGAAGACAAAGCCTCTAGAGGCTATGCCACCTTACTGCAATGGCATAATATTTATTATGAACCAGGAAAGCCGAGGTTGTTTGGTGGGCGTAAATCCAGTGCCAGAATTGGTTGTATTCAATGGCAAATGCGGTACTTCGAAAATGTCGAAGAGTTGCTACAGCAAGTAGAGTATTTTGTTGATGCCTTGTCTGATTACAAATGTGATGTGGCGCTGTTCCCTGAATTTTTTAACGCACCGCTTATGGGGCTAAGCCCATCAGAAGAATCCATTGATGCCATTTGGCATTTAGCCACCTATTCCGACGAAATTCTCACCGCCATGTCTCATCTCGCGGTAAGTTATAATATTACGATCATCGCCGGTTCCATGCCCGTCGTTGAAGACGATGAGCTGTACAATGTAAGCTATCTTTGTCGGCGGGATGGCACCGTAGAAAGCCAATATAAAATCCACCCTACCCCCCATGAGAAAAAAGACTGGATTATGAAAGGGGGTAACGCTTTAAGCGTGTTCGATACGGATTTTGGAAAAATTGGTATTCTGATATGCTATGACGTTGAATTTCCCGAACTCGCGCGAATTCAGTCCGAACAAGAAATGCAAATTCTGTTTGTTCCTTTTTGGACAGACACAAAAAATGGTTATTTGCGGGTACGTCGCTGTGCTCAAGCCAGAGCCATTGAGAATGAGTGCTATGTGGTTATCGCCGGCAGCGTGGGAAATTTACCCAAAGTCGATAATGTTGACATTCAATACGGGCAAACAGCGGTATTTTCACCGTCAGACTTTTCATTTCCCCATGATGCAATTGTGTCAGAAACCACGCCGAACACGGAAATGACCTTAATTGTCGATCTCGATTTAGACAAACTGACCAAACTACAAAATGAAGGGTCTGTTCGTAATTATCTCGATCGACGTAGAGATTTGTATCGGGTACAGTGGTTAGGCGATGATAAATAGCCCTCGTAGCGTGATAACAAGGGATCACGCCTAAAAAATATAGCGAAGGTTTACACCTTGTTATTTTTTATAAGGAATGGTATTGATTATGGATTCACGCTACCATTCTACGGCAATCACCTGATATTTTTGTAGTTCTGTTATCAAAAGAGAAAGTATGTCTAACGATTCAAGAAACGATGATTTTCCAACCATTCGATTGGATGAAGAAGATCGTCGTGATTATCAGCAAAAAAAACACCCTCATGCTAGTAATGCTAAAACCACGCATGCCCCTTCACCATCAGACAAGAAAACGTCGCCGACGCCTCCGTCAACAGGGATTAGCGGAATTTGGCTTGTGTTCATCGCCTTGATTGCATTAGCTGCTTGCGGCGGTTGTTACTATCTGTATACGCTACTGCAACAGCAAAAAACAGAAGCCAGTCAAGCGGAAGCCCGTATTTTACAGTTAGAAAAGCGATTGTCTGCCACCGGTGAGGAAATTGGTGAATCTACCGTTGCATTGCAGGTTAAAGTGAGTGAACTGACCGATAAAAGCAATGAACTGTGGGAACAGATGGACAAGCTGTGGGCATCGGCCTGGCGTCGTAATCAAAAAGAAATCACTGAGTTAGGTGAAAAGCTGACCAAAACAGACTCAACCCTCACCTCGTCCATTACCGGTGTGAAAGAAAATATCCAAACCCAACAAAATCAATTGGCATCGTTAAATGACCAGATTAGTGGGTTAGCGGATGAGATGTTAGCGTTAAATGTTCAACTAGAGCAGGCTGTCAGTGACAAGAATAGTCAAACCCAACAAGTGAAAAACCTCACCGACAAATTATCTGTATTAGAAAACAGAAATAATAGCCTTGCTAGTCGAATTAATCAGTTAGAAAGCGAGATACGTGAAATTGCCACCAAGGTGGTAAGCCAACCTGCACCTCAGGCTACTGTCACCCAGTAGTAGCCCCGTTAACGGGGATAACACCACGGGGCTTAAGTTTAACGGCCCCATGTGCAGATACAAAAAAAGCGCCTTAAGGCGCTTTTTTTGTTTGCAGCCGTGTCTTAGCGACGTAGGCCCAAACGCTTGATAAGATCAAGATAACGCTCTGCATTTTTACCTTTTAAGTAATCAAGCAGTTTACGACGCTGGCTAACCATGCGTAACAGACCACGACGAGAGTGGTGATCTTTCTTATGATCAGAGAAGTGACCTTGCAATTTGTTGATGTTGTGTGTCAACAATGCAACTTGTACTTCAGGTGAACCAGTATCACCTTCTTTTACGCCGTATTCAGCAACGATTTTCGCTGTTTCTTCTTTACTTAGTGACATAATAATCTCCTGGTTAAATTAAATTTCGCCGATCACTAATTCAGCGAAATTATGAGAGCGCGTATTATAACGAGGCCGAGACGATACGCAAGAAAAATCCTTAGCTAGCGCTTAATACATTACCCGGCGCTTGGGTGAAACAAACACATCGTTTTTTCCGGCCCGCGGCTGGTCTTTTGGCGCGACGACCCCTTCACCAACACCAATGAAAAGTTGTGCCCCATCTTGCTCAGCATAAACACGGTACATTTGGCCTTGCTTAAACGATTCATCTGGACTGGGTGCCACACTTTGTCCATGTTCAAATCGATGCAGACCCAAGTCGTCGATGACTACCGCTGTCAACGACAATACTGCCGTGTCCATGGGTAACAATAAATCGTCTAAAGGGGTAAATTGGTCTTCCTCTAAAGACGCTTCTAAGGCAATAACGTCTTCAAGACTGACCATTTTTTCAGTGGGGTAACTGGCTACTTCAGTGCGATGTAAACGGGTTACATAAGCACCGCATCCTAACTGTTGGCCAATATCGTCGACTAACGAACGAATGTAGGTTCCTTTACTGCAACGAACCCGCATTTGTACATCGGGCAGCGCAACATGTAAAACATCGAGGGAATAAATGGTGATATCCCGCGCTTCTCGTTCCACGGTAATACCTTGGCGAGCATAGTGATACAGCGGTTTTCCCTGATACTTTAAGGCCGAAAACATGGATGGTATTTGCTTACTTTTACCTTCGAACTGCTTGCACACCTCCACCACAGCATGCTCATCCACCGTTACCGGTTTTTCTTCCACCACGTCGCCATCAGCATCGGAAGTAGAGGTTCTGACCCCCAAATGCATGGTCACTTCGTAGGTTTTATCCGCTTCCAATAAAAACTGAGAAAACTTGGTAGCCTCACCTAAACAAATAGGCAGCATACCACTGGCTAAAGGATCTAAGGCGCCTGTATGACCGGCTTTCGCCGCTTTATATAAACCACGCACTTGTTGCAAAATATGGTTAGATGAGCCTCCAGTCGGCTTATCAAGCAATAAGATACCGTTAATAGCCCGGCCCTTGCGACGTCTTCCCATGTAGTCCTACTCTTCGTCTTTCTGTTTTTTTTCTTCGTCTTTAGCGATGGTTTCCGCCACAAGGTTGGAAATACGCATACCTTCAAGTATGGATTCATCTCTAAAGAAATGAAGATCGGGCACACTACGCATACGCAAACGCTTGGCTAACAAAGAGCGAATAAAACCTTTGCTTTCCACTAGTTGCTTGGTATGTGCTTTGGCTTCGGCTTCTTCAGCACCATAAATGGTAACGAAGATTTTCGCATGAGCCAGATCCCGAGATACATCCACATCGGAAATAGTAATGAGCGGCATGTCGCCAACTCGATGTTTATATTCATTTTGCAGAATGCTGGCAACTTCTTTATGAACCTGTTGCGCCACTCTGTCTGTACGAGAAAATTCCCGTGCCATCATACACTCCTTATTCCTGTACATTCGTATACAGGGACAAAAACGGGGGCTGTTGCCCCCGCTTTACATTACATGCTTTGAGCACTAAATCTGGCGAGCAACCTCAATAATTTCGAATACTTCGATTTGGTCACCCACTTTAACGTCGTTATAGTTTTTAACGCCGATACCACATTCCATTCCGTTACGAACTTCATTGACATCGTCTTTAAAGCGACGCAAGGATTCTAGTTCACCTTCATAGATAACCACGTTTTCACGAAGTACCCGAATCGGGTTACTACGTTTAACATTACCTTCAGTTACCATACAGCCGGCGATAGCACCCAATTTAGGCGATTTAAATACATCACGTACTTCAGCAAGACCAATGATTTCCTGACGGAATTCAGGGGCTAGCATACCGCTCATGGCCGCTTTTACCTCGTCAATCAAATTATAGATGACGCTGTAATAACGAAGGTCAATTTCTTCGTTTTCAATTACGCGACGTGCAGTTGCATCGGCACGAACGTTAAAACCAAGAATAATCGCGCCAGATGCTGCCGCTAAGGTCGCATCGGTTTCTGTAATACCACCAACGCCACTACCCACAATGTTCACTTTCACTTCGGTGTTAGATAGCTTGATCAGCGATTCAGAAATGGCTTCCACAGAACCTTGTACGTCAGCTTTAAGCACAATGTTCAATTCGCTAACATCACCGGATTCCATATTGGCAAACATGTTTTCCAGTTTCGCTTTTTGCTGGCGAGCCAGTTTTAGTTCCCGCTTCTTCTGATGACGCTTCGCAGCAACTTCACGGGCTTTACGCTCGTCCTGTACCACTACGGCATCTTCACCAGCCACTGGCACACCGGATAAACCAAGTACTTCTACTGGTGTCGATGGACCTGCTACTTTCACTTCTTGACCGTTTTCATCGCGCATAGCACGAACACGTCCGTACTCTTCACCACAAAGTAAAATGTCGCCGCTGCGCACTTCACCTTCTTGGATCAAGACAGAAGCAATCGGACCACGTCCTTTATCCAAGCGAGATTCAATAACAATGCCTCGTCCTGGACCAATAGCAACCGCTTTAAAGTCTAGGACTTCGGCTTGTAGATTGATCGCTTCAAGCAAATCATCTACGCCCATACCGGTTTTCGCTGACACATTACAGAACTGGTGTTCACCGCCCCACTCTTCAGAAATAACTTCCAGTTGAGACAGTTCTGTTTTCACCCGATCCGGATCAGCCGCTTCTTTATCCATTTTGTTTACCGCAACAATCAAAGGTACACCTGCTGCGCGGGCGTGTTGAATCGCTTCTTTTGTTTGCGGCATTACACCATCATCGGCTGCCACCACTAACACAACGATATCCGTTGCTGTGGCACCCCGTGCACGCATAGCAGTAAAGGCCGCGTGTCCTGGTGTATCTAAGAACGTGATATCGCCATTATCAGTATGCACTTTATAGGCACCGATATGCTGGGTGATCCCGCCGGCTTCGCCATCGGCAACTTTGGCACGACGAATATAATCAAGCAGCGAGGTTTTACCATGGTCAACGTGACCCATAATGGTTACCACAGGTGCTCGGGTAACTTTATCGCCACCACGGCTTTCAGCCATCAATTCATCTTCAAGGGCGTTATCGTTCACAAGTTCATACTTGTGACCCATTTCTTCAATGATGAGTACCGCAGTATCTTGATCAAGTACTTGGTTAATTGTCGCCATTTCACCCATTTTCATCATGGTTTTAATGACTTCAGTTGACTTAATAGCCAGACGGTTTGCTAATTCGCCTACCGTAATTGTGGCGCCTAATTTCACCACTCGCTCGACAGGTTGTGCCGGCTTATTAAAACCTTGCTTCAAATGTTCTCCCGCATTTCTCTTAGATTTCTTACGACGTCTAGAAGAACGCTCTACTTGCATGTCTTCTTCGTCTTCGGCTTCCTGAGCATAGCGGTTTGAATGCATATGAACGTCAGCAGCTTCTTCCCGCTTACGACGTTCTTCTTCTTCTTTCCAGCGACGTTCATTCTCTTCAGCTAACTTACGCGCTTCTTCTGCTGCACGTTTCGCTTCTTCTTCGAGTTTTCTTTGGGTTTCTTCTTCCTGTTGCTTGCGCAAACGCTCTTCTTCCTGACGGGCTTTTTCTTGCTCAGCTTTTTCTTCTGCCGATAATTCTGGCTCTTCAGCTTGCTTCACAGACTCTTCCTTACGTGCTTTTTCAGCAGCTTCTTTCTGTGCCCGCGCTTGCTCAGCTTTTTTCTTCGCTTCTGCTTCTACTCGCGCTTTTTCTTCAGCCGCCTTGCGTTCGGCTTCTTTGGCTGCTTCTTCCGCGGCTTTTTGCTCAGCTTCAAGTTTGGCGCGTTCTTCTTCCAAACGTGCTTCCTCTTCTGCTTGCTGCTCGTCAACGTCGGTGCGTTTTACATAAGTGCGCTTCTTACGCACTTCTACTTTAACTGACTTAGACTTACCCACGCTTAACGTACTGGTTGTCTTACGCTTCAGTGTCATACGAGTAGGTTCACTGGACGTGCCGTGTTGTTTACTAAGGTGGTCAAGCAACTGGCGCTTTTCATCCTCAGTTACAGAATCATTTACTGCCTTTGTAATACCGGCATCTTTAAACTGAGTTACCAGTCGGTCAACGGTCGTTCCAATATCACTGGCGAGCTTTTCAATCGATACTTCTGCCATTTTTGTCTTTTTCCCCTTATTGACCTTCTTCTTCACCAAACCAGACAATATTCCGTGCCGCCATAATCAGTTTCCCGGCGTCTTCCTCGGTCAATCCTTCGATATCACTAATATCATCTGTTCCCTGCTCAGCCAGCTCTTCAAGGTCAGTAATTCCACGGCTAGCAAGGACATAGGCAATGTGTTTGTTCATACCTTCGAGGCTAAGTAATGCCTCTGTAGGTTCTGAACCTTCTAAAGACTCTTCATTCGCCAATGCACGAGTTGTTAATGCTGCCCGTGCACGGGTTCGTAATTCTTCGATGGTATCTTCGTCTAGGCCATCAATGGCCAGTAATTCATTCACAGGCACATACGCAATTTCTTCTAACGTACTGAACCCTTCATCCGCTAATACGGCTGCGAAGTCTTCATCAATATCCAATCCTGAAACAAAAACCTGAAGTACTTTTGCAGTTTCTTCTTCGTGTTTTTTGTTTAGGTCATCAATGGTCATTACGTTCAATTCCCATCCAGTCAATTGACTAGCTAGGCGTACGTTCTGACCGCTTCTGCCGATGGCTTGAGCAAGATTATCCTGCTCCACAGCAACATCCATGGTGTGACTATCTTCGTCTACCACAATAGAGGCCACTTCAGCGGGCGCCATAGCGTTAATAACGAACTGGGCTGGATTTTCATCCCATAAAACGATATCCACACGCTCACCACCGAGTTCGCCAGAAACCGCTTGTACACGAGATCCACGCATGCCAACACACGCGCCCACAGGATCTAAACGCTTATCGTTGGTTTTTACTGCAATTTTTGCTCTTGAACCTGGGTCACGGGCAGCAGATTTAATTTCCAGTGTTTCTTCTGCAATTTCCGGTACTTCTAAGCGGAACAGTTCCACCAGCATATCTGGGTGAGTACGGCTAATAAATAGCTGTGCACCGCGGGCTTCAGGGCGAATAACGTATAATAAGCCACGCACTCTGTCGCCTGGACGGAACGTTTCACGAGGTAACATATCATCACGATAAATAACGCCTTCCGCATTATTTCCTAAATCGATGATAATGTTGTCTCGATTCACCTTTTTAACTGTACCGGTAACCAGATCACCAACTCTATCTTCGTATTCAGCGACCATTTGTGCCCGTTCTGCTTCACGCACTTTTTGCACAATAACTTGCTTGGCGGTCTGGGTAGTAATACGGTCAAACTTTATAGATTCAATTTGCTCTTCGATATAATCGCCCAATTGCAGGTCGGGTTCGTCAACCTGCGCGGCCGACAAGGTAATTTCTGCGTACGGGTTTTCTTGTTCCTGATCATCAGGGATCACTGCCCAACGACGAAAAGTATCAAAATCACCGGTCGTTCTATCGATGCTAACGCGTACTTCTATTTCACCTTCGTTTTTCTTCTTGGTTGCGCTTGCGATAGCAAATTCCAGTGCTTCAAAGATCTTTTCTCTAGGCACTTGTTTTTCATTTGAAACGGCTTCCGCCACTAACAAAATTTCTTTATTCATTTTCGCCTCACTGATGCTTTCATTACTCGAAAGCGGGTGCTGTTCCATTAGTCAAATGTGGGAACAATGTTTGCTTTTTCGATATTCGCCACAGCTAACTGGAACTGCTGGCCATCAACCTCAATACTGATCATGCCGTTTTCACATGCCAGCAACTTGCCTTTGAAATTACGTCGGTTGTCCATCGGGACCGTAAGTTTGGCCTGAATGATTTCACCTATTGCGTCATCGTAGTGACTCGCTTTAAACAGCGGACGGTCTAAACCCGGTGATGATATTTCCAGGTTATATTCCGTATTAATAGGATCTTCAACGTCCAAAATGGCACTCGCCTGATAACTGACCTCAGCACAATCATCGACGGAAACGCCGTTTTCATGATCGATGAAAACACGAAGAATGGAATGTTTGCCTGCACGGACAAACTCCACACCCACCAACTCGTAACCTAAGGCTTCTACACCAGGCTCAAGCATGTCGGTCAGTTTTTCTTCAAGCTTTGCCAATCCTTACCTCCAAAAATGAAAAAAGGGCGAAACGCCCAACTACTGAATCTAACCTTGATATAAGGTCAGAACTGATTAAATACAACAAAAAGCCCCGGACTAGCGGGGCTTTTTGTAAAAATCTGAACCCTTCTGCCAAAGGCAGATGCAAACTAACGGGGTCGTTCAAACACAAAGTGTGCTTCATTGTTTGCAAAAACATCGTAGTCGCGTAAATCTCAGCATTGGCACTGAAATCAGCCCGCCCTAGAACTACGTGGCACGCATTATACTGATACTTTGCACAGATAGCAACTTACCCAGCTACACTTATTCGTTATCGCAGAAGTGGGCTTTGATCGATAAAATAGCATCGATATTTTGCCTAACAAGGGGCACAAGCGCCGGATCGAAATGCACACCACTTTGTGATTCTATATATTCCAAACTCCGTTCTACCGTCCAGGCTTCTTTATAAGGTCGCTTGCTGGTTAACGCATCAAACACATCGGCCAAAGCCACAATACGCCCTTCTATGGGAATGTCGTCACCACTAAGTCCTTTAGGATACCCTGAGCCATCCCATTTTTCATGGTGGGTTAACGATACCACCTTCGCCAAACCAATCAGTTGCGAGTCCGCATCGCCTAGAATTTCTGCGCCAATTTCAGGGTGCTTTTTCATGATGGCAAACTCCTCATCAGTCAGCTTTCCCGGCTTCATCATAATGCTATCAGGAATACCTATCTTGCCGATATCATGCATGGGTGCAGCATGTAGCAACAACTCGGCGCGCACGGCAGAAAACCCTACGGCTTCGGCGAGAATTTTTGCATAATGACTCATACGCAAAACATGCATACCCGTTTCATTATCTTTGTATTCCGCCGCCCGCCCTAAGCGTTGCACCACTTGTAAACGGGTACGTCGTAACTGATCGGTTTGTGCCAATGACAAATGGGTTTTCACCCTCGCCTTTACTACCGGAGGAGAAATGGGCTTGGTAATATAATCAACGCCTCCCACCGCAAAACCTTCAGCTTCGTCAGTGGCATCATTTAGCGCAGTAACAAATATGATAGGAATATTACGCAACGACTCTGTGGCCTTCATTTGCTTACAGGCGTCAAACCCCGTCATAACGGGCATCATTACATCCATGAGGATTAAATCGGGATGTTGCTCTTCGGCCAACTTAATCGCTTCAGGCCCATTTTTAGCAAAGTAAAGTGTATAGTCTTGGCCAAGTAATTGTTTTAACACACGCAAATTAACCGGTTCATCATCTACTATCAAAAGCCGGGCTTTATCTACTTCGTTCATGTCTATTCGCTCGTTTCCAGCTCTTCAATAATTTGTACTAATTGCGCTGCCCCACGCTCAAATTCAAAGTCATCGATATCCTGCAATACACGATTTACCCGAGAATGTAGCGAACCGAAATGCAACTCTTCACACGCTTTGTATACCGTTTCATCCAGACGATTCTCTTTTGTTAACACAAGCAACTGCTTGAGTGGCGGCAATACTTCACACAAGGCATTACCAGTAAGATCAGCGTCATTTGTGTCGACAGTGTTTTTGTTATCAAGAATTTGTTCTACCTTTGATACGGCTTCCGCTAAGTCTGCAATATCCACATCACAAAGAGACTGAGAAGGAATTTCCCGCTCATATTCTTCAAACAGCACCATTAAATAGGTTAGCCCTAAATTGCCACAAACGCCTTTTAAACCATGTAACTGTTTTTCTAATTGGTCATATGCTTTCTGCTTGAGAGCATCTTTTAGACTGCTAAGCCATGTTGGCGCGCTTTCAATAAACTTATGTATTTCACGTTCAAATTCTTCTTTGCCTCCCCATAGTTGCTCTCCACGGGCATAATCTATGTGACTATTGGGCTGCTTCGCAGTGGATGAATGATCACTTTGCTCATCCATGTTTATAAAGCCTAACACTCGAGCAATTTCTGTTTGTAATACCGGAAAATCAATGGGTTTGTTAGCGAAGCCTTCCATGCCCGCCTCTATGGCGTCCAGTTTATCTTGCACTAATACGCTAGCGGTAAGGGCCACGATGGGCAGCCGCTCAAGTTGATTTTCCGCTTCATACTGACGCCAAACTTTAGCTGCCGTTAAACCGTCCATGACTGGCATCTGTAAATCCATCAACACTACATCAAAGGGCTGGGTCTTCATCTTCTCTAGGGCCCGCTGCCCATGTTCAGCCACCTCCACCTCATGGCCAGCTCGTTTTAACAACAAACTCACTAGGTCGACATTTTGACTGATGTCATCCACCACCAAAATATTCATCGGTGGTAAGGAAACCAACTTGTTGTGGTGTACACGACGGCTAGCGACCGGTTTCAATGGCAGGGTAAAAGTAAAATTAGTGCCTGTGTTAGGTTCGCTGGTGGCGCTGATTTCGCCGCCCATAAGCTCCACCAGTTGTTTACTAATGGTGGTACCCAGTCCAGTGCCACCGTATTTTCTACTCATGGAGGCATCGGCTTGGGCAAAGGCATCAAACACTTTATCTAACTGGGATTGGGTCATACCAATACCACTATCACTTACAGAAAATGATATATTGCCAGAGGCTTGGCGATAAACGGCAACATCAACCTTTCCTTTAGCCGTAAATTTCACGGCGTTACTGATCAAATTGCCCAGCACCTGTCGAATACGTTCGGGGGCACCGTGGTAAATATCGGAGACCGACGAAGACACATTGACATGTAAATCCAGTCCTTTCTTTTTGGCTTCTAGCCAAAAGGTAGACACCACCGTATCGATTTCTTCGGTAAGTGAAAAATCACGATATTCGATTTCTAACTTACCTTTATCTAGTTTCGCACTATCGAGTATGTCATTGAGCAAATGCAGCAATGAACGCGCCGAGCGATTAATGGTGGTAAGGTGCTTATATTGGCCATCGGTGAGTTTTTCATCCAGTAATATATCGCTAAAACCAATGATCGCATTCATGGGGGTTCTGATTTCATGGCTCATATTTGCCAAGAAGCTAGCCCGGGATGCCGCCGCTTGCTCTGCAGATTCCTTGGCTCTTTCTAGCTCTTCTTCTATGGCTTTACGGGAAGTAATATCCATGATGAATCCGTCAACCCAACTCTTTTTACATGCTTCGCTGCTGACCACGCAACCGTACTCTCTCACCCACTTGATCTCATTGTTTTTTGCAACAATACGATATTCAATAAGAAACTCAGCTTCCTGTTTTCTGGCTTGTTGGAAAAGTGCTAAGTCAGGCTCGTAAACAAAATCAGCTAACGACAAATGCTGACCTTTGTGGGTGAAAGCATGTGAGGGATAGCCGGTTAGATCGGCTACGGCCTCACTAATAAATTCAATGGCGCCACCTGGGGTATTCATACTCCGGTACGCGACCCCTGGAATATTATGGAAAAATGAACGAAATTTCGCTTCGTTTTCTCGAATGGTTTGCTCCATTTCCATCCGTGAACGGTTATCACCGATAATGACGACAAATACATTTTTATTGCCTTGCTGGGCATGTCCCACCCCCACACGCACGGGCACTTCTTCGCCGTCACTGTTTAACGCATGCACATCTCGGCTCACACCGATAATTTGTTCACCGTTGGGCATTTCTTGTTGTTTAAAAAACTGATCGTTATATTTACTTCGTTTATCCCGGGGGATCAGTTTATGAATAGATTGACCACACAAGGTGTCAAGTTCCCACCCTAAGATACGGGTAATGGCCTTATTCATCGTTAACACTCGGCTATCTTCGTCGATGGTCAGGATCCCATCTACCGCGGTGTCCATTAAAGCCAGTTGGGTACGATGACTACTTTCGGCTTTTTCAGAAATATCCATATAACGAAACAAAAGCGTAAGAAACAGTACCAAGCCAATCATCACTAACGTAAAAAAGCTGACGTAGCCAGCCAGTACATAACTAATGCTGCCTGATTGTAGACTGGTTTCCATGCCCTCTGGCGCCACAAATCGGGCAGCTAACATCCCAAAATAGTGCATGCTGGTAATGGCTAATCCCATTACAAGACTTGCTAAGAAAGTCAAACCCGGTAATTTACGGCTTACCATAAATTTGCTAAGCCCGTATTTAATCCACAGTGACAAGATGGCTAATAAAATGGCGACGACAATAGAAAGTGAAAAATAAAACATGTCATATCGCAACAGTGGTGTCATGGTCATGGCGGCCATGCCTGAGTAATGCATAGCACCGATGCCACCGCCCATTAATCCGCCCGCAAGACAAATCTGCTTTATATTGACTTCGGCACTCCCCAAACTGCGCAAAGCCACAAAGGCTGCAAACACGCCGGGAATAAAAGATAAGAAAGTAACCAGTCCGTCGTAGGAAACCGGCGCGCACAATTCAAAGGCGAGCATGCCGATAAAATGCATAGCCCAAATCCCCACACCAAAAGCAAGGCTGCCTAATGCGAGAAGTATTTGACGACGGATGAAATGATGAGATTCTGAAGTTTGGCTGGCAACACGAAAGCCAGTATAAGAGGCGACAATAGCGATACAAACAGATAGCGCCACCAAAGGCACAGAATAGTATCCAGTGAGCAATAAAGATGTATCTGGAATGACAAATACAGAAAACAGCCATTCAGTCATGATGCGCCTAGGTTAGTCAATTAGTCTATATATAGGCTATCAGTTATGAATGATTATAAATATAAGTTGGCAGTTAACTCAGGCAATTATTAAGTATGTAAAATAACAACAAGGTGTCAAATAATACCTTTTTCCTATCGCCGGTCTATCACGTTTTTCTATTGAACCGATGCTTGGCTATGCCAGTTAAACCAACAAACACACATTAAATCCACACTCCGGTACCTCAAGTTAATTGGCGTAAGCTGTATTAAAATTACAACAATTTCAACAATGCCGCCATCTCAAATCTCGTTTTCTCTGCTTTATCCATCGGGTAAACGGCTTCCAGAAAAGGCCAATGTGTTTACACGGTGGTGGACAGACCGTTTTAGAAGAAAGAATGCATCTAAGGACTTTTCTTCAATCGGTATGGATAAGAAGGCAAAAAACTTATGAAATAATTAAGATTAAACTAAATGAAGAAGACGAAATTAAAAAATTAGTGAAAAATCAGAGGATTTTTGTAACTAACAACGGATTGTGTTAGTTAGAATTGGTTGCGGGAGCTGG
>NZ_JAHKQF010000002.1:505837-605573 GCF_018860965.1 Alteromonas sp. C1M14
CTGCTCCATCCCGCGTCCGTATTACTTCATTGGCTTAGCGTTTCCGCCTTGCCCTTGAGTGGTGCGTATTATACATAGGCGTTAAGCCATAGCAAGGGAAGATGCAAAGAATATTGCATTTTTTTGACTACATGGACAATAAACCAGCATACCGCCTACTATGCAGTCAATTTGACGCCAGCTTATCCATTTTCTGCGCTAATAAAAAATCCCGTTCGGTTAATCCTTTGGCATCATGAGTGGTTAATACAACCTCAACACGGTTATACACATTCTTCCATTCAGGATGATGATTAAGCTTTTCCGCCCACATAGCGACTTGGCTCATCCAGCCAAAGGCAGCAATAAAATTGTTAAAGGTGAAGGTTTTTACCAGTCTGTCTCCGTCTTGGTGCCAATGGGCGCCTTCCTCTTTATGTTGGTTTAATTGCGCGACCAACTGGGCAATCTCAGTATGGGCAAGTGTCTGTGTCATTTTTAAAAACCCCTTTTATGCTATCCAATGTAATTTCGCCTTTCGTACCATTATAAGCAAGGGATCCCGATGGATCACTAAAGCACCAGCGGTAAGCAAGCTTTACACAGCGTCGCCAATGCCTGTGCTTTTTACTCTAACCAAAAGAAAATTTTACATACCCCGCCTTATCACAAAAGCCAACATGGATATTTTTTGTATTTTATCAACAAGTTAAATGCACCTCGAAGAGGGTATGGTTTTTGAATAGGAAGTTATCATTGGTTAACGTCCTACGCGAAGAGTACTCCATGGAATTTCCACAAATAGATGAAGTGTCGTCTTTAATCAACGAAAAGCTGCAAATGTGGCTCGAGCAAGGCATTAAGCACCTACCTAATATTGTCGTCGCTATTTTTATTGCAGTTGTTTTTGGTTTACTCGCCAATTTATTGGGCAAATTTGTCAAGCGTGGGCTTCGACGTGCATTCGAATCTCGCCAAATCGCTGACCTTCTCACTTCTATTTTAAAAGCAGCGTTTATTAGCGCCGGGCTATTTATCGCCCTTGATTTTGTTGGTTTACAAGGCACCGTCACCTCCTTACTCGCTGGGGCGGGAATTGTCGGGTTGGCCATCGGCTTTGCCTTTCAAGATCTCACTGAAAATTTTATTGCCGGCATAGCAATGGGAATAAGAAAACCCTTTGAGATTGGTGACGTTATTGAAGCAGACGGGGTATTCGGTAAAGTCGAGGCCATAAACCTTCGCAATACCTTAGTGGCAACATTTTTCGGTCAACGGGAAATCATTCCCAATAAAATATTGTTTAGAAATATTCTCACCAACTATAGCGTAATTGGCTACCGACGATTAGAAGTTCCAGTGGGGATCTCTTACGCCGATGATCCGCAACATGCCCGAGAGGTGTTAGTCGAAGCGTTGAATAAAAAAGATTATGTGATCAAAAAAGAGGAGACTGATGTGTTCGCTTCTTCTTTTGGTGACAGTAGCGTCAATTTATTGGTCTGGTTTTGGATGAAGTACCCTGGGCCCCATAACTTTATGGAAGTACGCCACGATGCCGTGGTCACTATCCGTCAAACTCTCAGCGATGCGGGTATTTTAATCCCCTTCCCCATCAGAACATTGGATTTTGATGCCAAAGGTGGAAAGACACTGGATGCCATGATATCCGCATCGAAACAAACTAATTCTGATCAACAATGAGGATCTCCTTATGAAAGCACTCGCAAGTAGCAAACGATTACGTGTTCGTTATATGTTCGTCTTAACATCATTCATTGGTGGCCTTTTGGGCGGATGCGCCACCATGGAAGGGGCCGGAAAGGACATTCAAACCGCAGGAGAAGCGTTAGAAGACGCCGCTGAGGATAACGAATAACCCAACGCGCACTTTGTTATCAATATAAATACGTGTATTTTCATATAAAAATCATGGTGTGCATTCGCTTACCAGCCTGCACACCATTTCCCATTAAAAAATTATAATGTTTATTTTCATAACCTTACAGCACACCCTCAGTCAATGGCGGGTTAAAAATAAAACCAAAAATATAAATGCTATTTAGAGACAGAGTAAAATATAATAAATTTTCTCTTCCTAAAATTAGCGCAAAAAACACTCAAGATAGAGTTAAAGCCTTCAAATACAACAAATTGAAATATTTTACTCATTCCTTTATCTACCTCCTAAAGTATAACCACTTATACTTTAGTATTTGCGTAGTTATTTTCTGCCATGCCTTTTTAACGTTTAATTGATCTCGAACAAACAACATCATTCAACTTTATCGAGGAATTAACCATGTTGAAAATCGTTAAGACTTCTCTTGCTCTTGCTGCTTTAGGTTTAGGGTTTACAGGTACTGCACAAGCAGACATCAACGACGCACTAGCCAATATTTGTACGATTGTACAAGCCAATGACAAAGGCGAATTGCGTAAAAAAATTCGTTTAGTCGAATCTGATTACCGCTTGAAGCTACGAGATTACTATTCAGGCATTACGTGCGGCGGCAACAGCTTGATCCGTACTGCTATTTTAAACAACGCAGTTGAAGCCGGCACTTTGTTAGTTAAAAAGATGCCCAAAGATGACTTGAGCTCGCCAGAAGATGACGGCAAAACTTTACAGGCCTGGGTGTCAGAAAGCGGACATCAGGATAGCCCTATCGCAGACGTATTAGCCAAGCGATTATAATAAAAAAAATGCCAGGTTTTTACACCATTTCAACATGGTAGCAGACACCTGTCTGCACTAAAAAGCGGCGGCAACGCCGCTTTTTTCTTTATCAAATTAGACAGAAGAAAAATAGCAGCCCTATATGAGCTAGCTCACAGGTAAACTTTAGTATTATTTAAAATACCTGCGTATTGCTGTGATGATTCTTTTTTTTACCGCTTTCCCATTTAATAGTGGTTAATCCATAACAGATACCCTGTGACCTCATTTTTCACAGGTAGGTAGAGGTAAAGGCAATGAAAAAGCTAATGCAATATGTGATGCTTGTATGCACCGTTAATGTGTCAGCCTACGTTGCAGCAGATGAATACAGCGCAACCAGCAAACCTCGAAGCACCTCGGTATCCTATCAGTTAGACAAAAAAACACGACAACCGTTAAACGCCACGTCCATTTTGCCCTCGGTGACCATTCAGCAGCCAGGTCATGCTTCCGGTAGCTTCCTTGCAGACGCGAATAAACCACGGTTATTTAAATCATTACCGGCACCGGTAATGAGTACAAAACCTCAGTAACAGGCAGTGCTCAATATCTAGCAAATCATTTAAATGTGAAATCCCACCGTATTTTAAAATAAAAGCTGCAAATTATTGCACGAGATCAATATATTCCCCCGCTCTCCCTTATACACTGATTCTGTACCTATGAATGAGAGAGCCTTATGTCTGTGAGCGATTTATTTAATCAAACCTTATTATCTAAATATAATATTAATGGTCCACGGTATACCTCTTATCCCACTGCTTTGGAATTTGATGATATCACTGCTGCAGATCCTTTAGTTGCCGCACTGGCCCAATCTAAAACCAAAGGCTTGTCCCTTTATATTCATATCCCGTTTTGTCACCAACTTTGCTATTACTGTGGTTGCAATAAAATCGTTACGCGGCATAGAGAAAAAGCCGATCGCTACCTAGATTACTTAGAAAAAGAGATCCGCCAAAAAGCGAACCACTTCGCAGACACGCAAGTACATCAGATCCACTTAGGCGGTGGCACGCCAAGCTTTTTAACCGAGACCCAACAGGTTCGCCTGATGGGGTTAATTACCGCTAATTTTACTCTCGCTGAAGACGCAGAAATTGGTATAGAAATCGACCCTCGACGAATGACCACCGCCCAGTTAAGGCACTTGGCAAGTATTGGTTACAATCGCTTAAGTATTGGCGTGCAAGACACAGACTATAAAGTACAACAAGCCATAAACCGTGTACAAAGCACCGAGCATGTGGCGCTTTTAACTAAATTTGCTCAAAATAATGGGTTTAAGTCGGTCAATTTAGACTTAATTTATGGGCTCCCACATCAAACGCCGGACACGTTTGCCCAAACCCTCGCTGAGGTAAAAAAAATGGCGCCTGAGCGGATCTCCCTTTTCAGTTACGCCCACCTACCTTCACGCTTTGCGGCGCAGCATAAGATTAAAGACAACTGGTTGCCTTCTGCGGTGGAAAAAACCCGTCTTATGAGGCAGGCGATGGAAAGTTTAACCGAAGTGGGATACGTGTTAATTGGTATGGATCATTTTAGTCTACCTACCGATGAACTTGCCGTGGCTCAAGCAAAAGGTCAATTACACCGAAACTTCCAAGGCTACACCACGGGCGGCGAACTTGATCTTCTCGGACTTGGCGTGTCATCTATCAGCGCCGTGGGCAACGCATATTTGCAAAACCCGAAAACGTTAAACGCGTATTATGAAAAGCTAGATAATAACCAAGACCCGGCAGTTAAAGGGGTATTTCTGACCGATGAAGATCACCTTCGCCGCTATATTATTCAGCAGCTAATGTGCAATCTCACCCTTTCGTTTGCTGATGTCGAGCACCAATTCGGTGTCGACTTTCATTCCCATTTTGCCAACGAATTAATGGCTCTTCGGGAATTCGAGCAAGATGGTATTGTTAACATTACGGCCCAAGGCATCGAAGTGGCTGACCATGCCCGTCTTTTTATCCGTATTGTCTGTATGACCTTTGATAGCTATCTACAGGACGCATCTAAAACACACCGTTACTCTCGGGTAATTTAATGCCAATATCTAGCGAAGTTTGAAGCGAGCTGTTACTGGCTCGCCCACCTCAAAGCCCAGTCGTTCTAACGACAGCGTACTGATAACAGCAAATAACTGAACATCATTACAGCGCAAGGTTACCATCGCTTTTTTATCCTCGCTGCAATGAATGGCTTCAATATGGCAAGGTAAACTATTCACAATGGATGACGCTAAAGCATGCTCTCGGTCGAGGCTTACGTCTCGCGCATCCACCGTCAGGGTTGCTCTATTTTTTTGGATCACCGGTTTTCGGGCATAAACCACCTGCTCCCCAACACGTATTTGATAACAGTTTTGCGCTGGCAAATGATTAACCACTTCACCTTTTAACACGGAGAATTGTCCTTCATAGGACGCCACCGTATCGGCTAACGTCGCCAACACCTGCTCCACCTCTCCTTGGCTAGAAATACATCCATTCTCCAACCACGCCATGGCATCACAATACAAGGCAATGTCATGGAGATCGTGGGACACCATCACTATTTTCATTCCCTTTTCGGCTAATGCACTAAGGTACTTTAATACCTCATGTTTTAAGCTGTTGTCTAAGGCACTTACCGGTTCGTCTAAAAGGAGCATATCTGGCGAGTTAAGGATCGCTCTTGCGATGGCTACCCGCTGGGCTTCACCACCAGATAACGTATGGGGCATTCGCGCTAAAAGGTGCTGACAATGGCAACCCCGTGTCACGTCATCGAGGGTAAACCGCGTTTTGGCTGCATATTCCATAGCCAAATCAAGGTTGCCTTTTACTGATAAATGGGAAAACAACAGGCTATCTTGAAACACAAGACCGGTACGGCCCTCGCCGATGATGGTTTGCTGCCAGCCTCCCGCCACCGTTGCCCTCTCTGACAAGCCCGCCAAACAGCGCATTAACGTAGATTTCCCCGCACCAGATGGGCCGCTAAGCCCCACAAACGCGCAGTCTTGGGGCAAGTTCAATGCAACAGTTAAATTGAACTCCTTCCAATGACCGGTTACTTTAATGTCCACGACGTCCCTCCACCGCGATTAAACCGATACAGTAGGGCCATCATCATAAACGAAAACACCAACATGCCAAACGCGAGCGCATGAGCCTGCTCGTACTCTAATGCCTCAACATGCTCAAACAATGCAATGGAAAGCACTTGGGTTTCTCCGGGAATATTGCCCCCAATCATAAGTACCACACCAAATTCACCAATGGTATGGGCAAATGTCAGCCCTAAGGCTACCATGAATGCAGGCTTGCATGAGGGGATCACAATGCGGCGAAAACGGCTCCATTTGGACATACCCAACGTCGTGGCAACGTCTAAGTATCGACCATCTAATTGGACGAAGCTTGCATATAAGGGCTGAACCGCAAAAGGGAGAGAGTAAACCACAGAACCCAACACTAGCCCGGAAAAAGAGAATGCTAATTGTTGACCGGTGAAATCTTGCCAAATCTGCCCCACCGCATTTTGTGGAGAAAACAGAAGCAACAAATAAAAACCCAATACCGTAGGCGGTAAAATTAAGGGCAGCGCCACCACAGCTAACACATAATGTTTGGCTTTATGTTGCCACCGGGCTAATTTCCACGCTAAAGGTGTAGCGATTATCAATAAAATAATGCTGGTTATGCATGCTAGCTTAAGCGTAAGCATGATAGCCGTTATGTCATCGCTCATACTTACTCATCCGTGACTGGTGCATAGCCCCATTCCTGCAGGGTAGACTGTATTTGCGGCGACAAGAGGTAATCGATAAAGCGTTTAGCCTCATCCGTATGGTCAGCCCCTTTGAGTAAGACTAACTTTTGTACGATAGGGCTATGATATTGGCTAGGTATGGCAAAGACGTCCCCCTGCGTTTTTGCAGTTAGCGACAGGGCGACTAACGCAACATCTACGTTACCCGCTTGAAAATACTGGTATGTTTGTGCAACGCTCTTGCCTTGTACAAGGGTAAACGGCCAAGGCTCATTATCGTTAAAAAAATGCGCTAGGGTTTCCATCGCCGCCACGCCGTAAGGGGCTAATTTAGGGTTCGCGATAGCCACCGGCTTGGTAAATTGGGGGTGAGTAAAAAAGGCATTTAACGATGCCAAGGACTTCCCCCGCGTCACCAGCGCTAACCGACCTTTGGCGTAGGTATGAAGATCACTCGCCTTCCCTTGTTGTACGAGCTTTTCCGGACGCAGCGCATCTGCTGAGAGAAATAAATCAAAGGGGGCACCATGGCTAATTTGGGCGAAAAGCGTGCCACTAGAACCAATGGAAATCACAGGCTTTATGCCGGTTTGGCGATGAAAATTCTGTGCAATTTCTTTCACCGGCTCGGCAAAATTAGCTGCCACAGCAATATTAACCTGCGAAGACTGACCAAAGGACTGCCCACTAACCCCTAGGCTAATTATCAATAACAATACCCTTTGCAGACCCATTTTCCTGTTACTTCTCCTCACCCTTCGGTGATTCTTTTAGCCATGCCATCGCGGCGTGATCGTCTGACGCTTTCGTCTGCACCCACACCCCTTGCTCACCCTGATATTCTTTTTTCCACAACGGCACCGACTGCTTTAACAGGTCCATGACATAACAGGCCCCGTCAAAGGCGGCTTTTCTGTGACTGGCTGCCGTGCCTACCCAAACAATGGGTGCATAATTGTTGATGTCGCCTATGCGGTGTACAACGTGGGCATCAAGGAGAGAAAACCGAGCAATGGCTTGGGTAACAAGCTTTGTGAGTGCATTTTCTGTCATGCCCGGATAATGTTCTAAGTGGATCCCCGATATGGGCCCTTGCTGGTTGTAATCCCGTACCTGACCGGTGAAAGTCACAATAGCACCCGCTTTAGGCACGGCCCGTTGCAATGCCTCATGATAAGCCGTGATAGTCAACGGGGTAGATGTGATACAGGCGCCCATTTAGCCTCCCGTTACCGGTGGAAAGAAAGCAACTTCATCGCCTTCTGCTACAGGGTGACTATCATCGCACAATACCTGATTAACGGCACACAGCACGCCATCATCAAGAGCTTCACCCCAACATGGGGCACGCATTCTTAACGTCACTTTTACGTCGGCAACCGTACTATTGGCTTTTTCTAGTGGCAAGGAAAACCCGGCTTCTTGGGTTACTTCCCGCACTTGAGCAAAGGTTTTAATGTTGATCATAGGTTTGGTTCTGCCTGCCAATCGCCGGTTTTTCCGCCTTGCTTGCTCATCACCCTGACATTATCGATACGCATGCCAGGATCGATAGCCTTACACATATCAAATAAAGTCAGCAGCGCCACGTTGACCCCTGTTAACGCTTCCATTTCTACGCCAGTTTTTCCTGTCACTTTACATAAACAAGTCACACCAATACGACTGTTGGTTTCATCTACTGTAAAGTTAATATCTACCTTTGCCAGCGGCAATGGATGACATAACGGAATTAAATCTGCGCAGCGTTTGGCCCCTTGAATACCCGCCACCCTCGCAACAGCAAAAACATCCCCTTTTTTTACGGTTTGTGCGGCGATCCCTTCTATCACGTCCTCAGACACGTAAAGATAACCTTCCGCTAACGCCGTGCGGGTAGAGTTGGGTTTGGCTGACACATCTACCATGTTCGCTTCACCTTGCGCATTAAGGTGACTAAACGCTGACATCATAGTTCTCCGGTAAGGTGTTTAACGAAATTACAGGGCTTGAAAGTCGAATCAAGTTGCGACTGAATGATACCTTCCCATGCTGTTCTGCAGGCCCCCGTGCTTCCTGGCAAACAGAAAATAGCCGTGCGATTTGCAAACCCTGCCAGTGCCCGAGATTGAATCGTCGAGGTGCCGATTTCTTGGTAGCTAAGGTAGCGGAATAATTCGCCAAATCCATCAACGGTTTTATCGAACAAGACGGACACGGCTTCAGGCGTTGAATCCCGATAGGTAAAACCTGTGCCGCCGGTTAGAAGTATAACGTGGACGTTCTCATCGGCTATCCATTGCGACACGACCGCCCGTTGTAAGTAGATATCGTCTTTGATTAAATCCCGGGCCACCACCTGATGGCCTGATGAGGAAACGGCTTCAACAAGATACGCTCCGGACGTATCACTTTCTAATGTACGTGTGTCAGAAAGGGTAAGAATGGCAATATTAAGTGAGGTTGCTGACGATGACATGATGTTTCCTGAAAGTCGATTCGAACCAAGGCTACTTTGCATCAATTATGCTAAGGTAACCTTCGTTTAACTCGTCGCCACACTTTGGACGACGTCTATTACTATTTACTAAATTTGCCGTTACTATGCCAGATACATTAACGCATGCACAAGTCATGCGATATAACCGACACATTGTACTCCCCCAATTTGATCTGCAAGGTCAAGAAACCCTCTGTGAGTCTGCCGTGTTAATTATTGGCCTTGGGGGCTTAGGCACTGCACTATCACAAAGCTTATGTGCCAGTGGTGTGGGCGCCTTAACCTTGGTTGATGACGATGTTGTGGACGCGCACAACTTACCACGACAAATCTTGTATACCTCTAGCCATTGTGGCGAGAAGAAGGTTGATGCTGCGAAGTCCCAGCTCAATGCGCTTAACCCCGAATGTTGTATTCACACTGTCGACAAGCGCCTTTGTGACCATGATCTAGCAACCCTTGTGGCCAAACACAATGTGATAGTGGATTGTACCGACAACCTTGATAGCCGAATACAAATCAATCGCCTATGCTGGCAAGAAGGCAAACCCTTAGTAAGTGGTGCAGCAATACGCTTTGAGGGTCAATTATTTGTTAGTGTTCCTGCCCAGAAGACCTCTTGTTATGGCTGTGTGTCACGTATGTTCAATATGACACCGCTTAGCTGCACAGAAGCAGGGATCCTCAGTCCAGTGGTAGGAATGATAGGCTTAGCTCAGGCCCACCTAGTATTGCAAACATTAACCGGGTTTGGCACATTGCCCCAAGGCCAACTGCAACTCTTCGATGGCCTCACGTTTCAATGGCAAAATTTTACCGTTCCCCGTCACCCCAATTGTACCGTTTGCGGAGGGTCTGCATCAGCAACATGAAAACGACAATAACGAAAAGCCATATGGTAGTGGCGCAAAACGCCTCTGGCCGAAATATGAATGTCCCTGTGTACCGGCTACAGGGTGAACAGCCCGGCCCTACGGTTTATATTCAGAGCTCTATCCATGGTGCGGAAGTACAGGGAAATGTGGTTATTTATCAGCTTATCCAAGCCTTAAAGACCCAAGTGATCGCCGGTGAAATTATTTTAGTGCCAAACTGTAACCCCGTTGGCACCAATATAAAAGCTGGTGAATACACCTTAGGCCGATTTGATCCTGTTAACGGTACCAATTGGAATCGAGGCTATTTTTACGATAAAAACAAGGTACTTGCCTTTGCAGAAACCGTCACACCAGACGAGCCGGCAGACGCCATAAGAGACCGATTTAGACAATACTGGGCTGATTGCATTACCGATAAGTTATCGTCGCCTTGGGGTCTTGGTTTAGCACAGCAATTGAACCTTAAATTACAACAACTTGCAGTGAAAGCCGATATTGTATTGGATTTACATAATGGGCCGGTCTCTACCCGACACATTTATATTCCCGAATATGCTAAAGAAGCCGCCCTACAATTTAATTTTCCTCATTGCATTTTCATACCGAATCAATTCGCCGGCGCATTAGACGAAGCCACATTTTGCCCCTGGTGGACATTACAAGATTGCTTACAAGCTCGGTTTAACAAACCTTATGATTTCTCAGTAGTGGGCTTTACCCTGGAAATGGGGAGTCAAGAGGTGATTCAATTTTCCGAAGGCAAGGTAGATAGCCAAAGCATCTTAACCTACTTGAGCAATAAGGGGTGTTTACTTGGCGAGCCCCTTAAGCCTACCGTGATGCAGCGACTAGGCGTTGCCCTAAGCGACTATAAAACCCTCTATACACAATGGGGCGGAATGGTGGAGTACTGCGCTAAACCTGGCGATCATGTTAAAAAAGGAGAAGTACTGGCCAGAGTACTCAATATTGATGAATTAGATAACCCTAAGGGCTGTTTTGAAGTGTGCGCACCGTGCGATCTGATACCGATGCTGCATTTTCCTTCGGCGTCAGTTTTAAGCGGAACACAATTATATAAGGTCTTTACTCGATACGTTAGTTTAAGCTAAAGGGTAAAAAAAAAGCGCTGACGTTAGGTCTCTAACATCAGCGCTATTGTCCTATTATACTATTGTCCTATTATATAGGGGATCCTGGTGGTAACGGTTTTACCGAAAACGCGCCAGGCCATTGACCGCTTTCAAAGTACACCTTCAACCAATCTTCAAGAGTATGGCTTCCAGTTACATCATCGTTGTCATCTAACCATTCTGCAAACTCCCACAGTTTATCGTCTATGGAGAGCTTGATGTCTGGTGCTAAATCCGGTGATGTCGCCGCCTTCATAACAGCATTAAGGGCGACTAAACGAAGACGCTTGTTCAGTCCATCGCTGTCACCATCACTGTCATACCAATGGGTTGCCATAATACGCTCAACAATGTCGCCAACATCAGGTAGGCCTTTTTCTTGGGTAGACTGCCATTCGATGCGATTAAGACGTTGCGGAGTTAACAACAACGAAAAGCTAAAGTCTGCTGCTGATTCTGCTGCAGTAACGGGATCGAAGGCTAAACCCATTCGACTTTTAAACTGCTCTCGGGTGATATCATCACCAAACGCGGTTGGTGGGATCAACGCTTTTAGCTTATCCGGTATACTTAAGAATGCCGGCGTGGTGGCTAATAATAATTGTTTAATTGCCCGCTTTTGCTCAGAAGCTGGAACAATACTCACGCCCTTAGGTTTATCGTAATCCCCTTTACGTTCGTATTCATAGTTTAATCCACCCACCTGCTTTGCGACGGCTTCTAACTGATAACGATGTAACAGATAAATAGGCACCAACACATCTTCTATCGAAGACAAGCTGGCTTGATCAGGTATGGAATTTAAGCCAACGGTACTTAGTGCATGTTTGCGGATTGCAACCATGTCATCGAAAGCATCAAGGGGCGAATCGCCGTTGTCCCACATGTGGCCACTACTTGCAGGATGAACCGATGAACGGGTATCCCAATCCGTTTTAAATGCCAAACCGTCTTCTCTTGATTGGGCAATAATAGCCGCTAAACCTTCTTCCTCGGCTTTCGCAGTGGGGAAATCTTGATAGCCATAAGCAATGGCATGAATATCCCATTTGCCTATACCGGAATCGTAAGCGCCTTCTAAAGAGATTTTACCGTTTTTCATGGTCAACCGTGGATGGGGATAATCCATTACCGATTCACGGCCATATTCGCTGGCGGCAAAGTTATGAGCAAGGCCAAGGGTATGGCCAACTTCGTGAGCAGAGAGCTGACGGATCCGGGCTAACGCCATTTCCTTTTCTTCATCGGTACTTTGCTTGCCATCAAAAGGGCTCATCAAACCAAGCGCAATAAGGTAGTCTTGGCGCACCCTTAAAGAGCCTAAGGTAACATTACCTTTAATGATTTCACCGGTACGTGGATCTCTTATCGACGACCCGTAAGACCAACCCCGTGTTGCACGATGTACCCAGTTAATCATGTTGTAGCGCACATCCATGGGATCAGCCCCCTCTGGAAGGACTTTTACCTGAAACGCATCTTTGTAACCAATCGCTTCAAAGGCTTGATTCCACCAACTTGCCCCTTCTTTTAGCGCACTCATAACAGGCTCAGGAACACCAGGATCTAAATAATAGATAATGGGTTCAACAGCTTCACTGACCTTCGCATTAATGTCTTTTTTAAACAAACGATGCCGTGTTATGAATTTCACCTCAGTCGGCTCAGTAATGGCGGTGGCATAGTCAAAATAGCCTTTCTTCCAATACCCAGAGTAAGGATGGTAAGCCCGTGGGGTATAGCCAGGTTCCGGCAAAGCCACAAATGAATGATGTAGATGCACGGTTATGCTATTAGGTGACGGCGTAACTTGCTGCACATATTCACCAGGTTGGGTGCCGCCGTACGTAACAATCGACTCTAACTCTGTGTTTTTAGGGAAGGCTTTGCTTCTAGGAGTAAAAACCGCACTACGGCTACTATCCGCTTTATAATTGCCCTGTTTTTTTTGCTTTAAGCGTTTTGCCACACCATGCACATCACTTAGGAGGTAAGGCGTATAGTCAATTAACACACCATTGTCAGACGCGGCCACTACTGTAAAACCACTAAGTACAGAGTCGGCAAACGCCTCATCGATACTCGCTTGTTCAGCCATATTTGTGGTATCGGAGCGATAGCGCGTATTTAACGCTTTCATCAATACTTTATTACCATGGCGCTCAAATTTAATAATATGGTTAACACCCAATTGGCCTCTATCAAGGCCAATATCATTAGAGCCGACCCCTTGGGGTAAGCTACTGAGAAACAGCATTTCACTATCAAGTTTATCCACATTTAAATAAACTTTATCCGTCGCGCTATCATAGTAAAAAGGTAAAAAGCCATCATGGGCTTCCATCCCTTCTGTAAAATCAGCTATACGAGGTAAAGCCGCCCATAAATTGCAACTCACCGTAAGAAATATCAAAGTAATGATTGTACGCAACACGCATTCTCCACATTATTATTTTAGTTGATGCCTAGAAAGGCACGTCCACTGTGTTTTTAAAACAAATTAATTGCTAAGTACTACTGGAAAGGATTCTGAGCGTTATGAATGCCCAAGAAAGTGTGTGATTTTTGTTGAATATTTACCCTACAGGGAAACACGAGCATTTTGCAATCACACACGTTGAACAAGAGTCAATTTACGATAAAAGACATTGTTTAGTCATCACATTGGCACAAACAAATTCACCGTTGATCTGCGTCAACGCATCATAATCACCAGCGTCTATGCTCAATCCTATGCTTTCATTGTTTTTGCTATTTGGACACACTTATGACGCCCACCCTTTGGAATCAAGCCGTAAAACAAGATGGCTTCTACCATATTTACAACTTGGACTGTGGACAAATACCCAGTTCCTGCCAAGAAGTGGTAGAAGGATTGCCCGGGCCGGCGGTGTTACACATTAAAGGCATGTCTTCGGTATGTCGTGTCATCGTTACCTTATTGCACGGTGACGAGCCCACCAGCCTGCGTACGGTACTTGATGTATTACACAAAAATATCCTCCCCGCCACCAACATTAAGATCGTGATTGTGTCGGTGGACGCAGCGGCCCTCCCCCCTCTGTTTTCCCATCCTTTTGAGCCTGGAAAACGAGACCTAAACCGTTGCTTTCGCGAACCCTTTCTATATCAAGACAGCCATCCTGCTAATAATCTATATCGGTTACTTGATGGACTCTCTCCGGAATGTGTGATCAATCTCCACGATACCGCATCCGGTGTGCCAAGTTTCGCACTCTCGATGAACAAGACGCCGGCACATGTTGCTTTAGGTTCTTACTTCTGTGATACCTTGATTCACTCGCCTATCATCATAGGTGCTTTAACCGATTTACCATTAGAAGGGCCTGTGGTGTCGGTTTACACACCGCAAAATGCGGCGACAAAAACAAACGAGAAACTGACCAAGGGGTTACTGGCTTTGTGGCAGGATAAATCCGTACAAGGGCAAACCGAGGTGCAAACAATTTCTCAACCACGACGCCTTGAGCTAAGGCGCAGCGCCGCATTAACCTATTCAGACAAACCGGTTTTCGGCGTAAATTGCACCCTAAGAAATGATATTGAAAGTTGTAGTTTTGTTACCTTACAACCTGGTGATACCTTAGGTTGGGTAGATCATAATCGGTTAGATCATTTCCGAATAGTAGGACGCAGTAACCGAGAGCAAGTCAGCACTTTTTTCAGCGCTAACGATAATTGCCTAACGGTCAACCAAACTACCACCCTATTTTTACTGTCCAAAAACCCTGAACTGGCTAAATCTGACTGCCTATTTTATTTTTCCGCAGAGTGATTCGCCTGCCAGTCAGTCAAAATACGATGGTATAACCCTGAAAAACGCCGTGTTTGGATCGTAACAACCTCCCGAAGGCGTGCGGTTGAACCCACTAGCAAACAGCCTTTTTTCGCTCGGGTGAGCCCGGTGTATAGAAGCTCGCGGGTAAATAAGGTTGCCGCCTTACCTGTGCTTTTGGGCAACCAAATGACCACATGTTCAAACTCTGATCCCTGAGATTTATGAATGGTCATGGCATAAACGGTCTCCACCTTAGGGAGACGCGCTAAACTAATCGACCTGACGTTTCCATTATCGGTAAAATACGCCCGCAATTGGCCGTCGTTCCCTCGCCAAATAACACCGGTATCACCATTGAACAAGCGCTGTACATAATCATTCTGAGTTACCATCACCGGCCGGCCATGATAATGCTGACCATTCCCCAAATAAATCGAAGACAAAAAGCGTTTCTCGACTTCACGATTTAGCCATTCCACGCCCCCCTCACCTTGTCGCACCGGCGACAACCATCGACAATAGGACAAGGCGTCTAAGGCCGCGTTTGGCGTGGAGGCATCAAATAAAGGTTTAAAGCTCTTATCAATTAATCTGGCTAGGGAGATATCGTCAACAAAGGGCATTTGAGTGACATCCGGCTGGATCGCTATCTCTTTACCTTTACTCCCCATTTGGCTGATTTGCGCTTCTAGTGCCTCCGCGTTCCCTTCTTTAATGCCCTTGGCGGCCAATGCTAATTTACCGCTAAAGCGCTGGCTGACCTGCAAAGTAAATACCGACGACAGCGCGGTGTCATCCACCGCTAATGCAGGTAAATGAGGGCACAACGCTTGTAAATGATGGGCTTGCACTTTGCCTACACTTGCCGTACTTACGTTATCTTCCCCTACGAGGGCTTCTAATACGTTGCCTGACTCAACCGCCGGTAGCTGGTCTGCATCACCGACAAGATACACACGGGTAGTGGGTTGAAGGGCGCTAAGCACCCGAGCCATAAGAGCAAGATCAACCATAGACGCTTCGTCGATAATAAGCACATCACAATGAATCGGGTTGTCTTTATGATGTTTCGGTGTGATCTGTAAAGGCCTAACCCCCAATAAGCGATGCAGCGTACTGGCTTCGGTGGTGATCGAGGCCTTCAGCTTGTCCACGTCATCACCGTTGATATCGAGTAAGCTCTTTTTTACCGATTCGGTGAGTCGTTGAGCCGCCTTTCCCGTGGGGGCCGCAAGTCTTATATTTAAGGGAGAGTCGGCTGCCGCTTGTAACGCCAATAATAGACGGGTAACCGTATACGTTTTACCGGTCCCCGGCCCGCCGTTGATCACCGCGAATTGCTGAGTAATAGCGCAAGCCGTGGCCAGTTGCTGCCAATCTTGCTGGGCACTTTGCTCACAAGAATACAGTTTAGCCCAAATAGGTTTTAGCCGCTGTAACCCGTCATCGCTTAAGGGACGGCTTTGCAAACGGCACATTACTTGTTTGGCTACGGTGGTTTCAAAGTCCCAGTAACGGCGGGTATATAAGCGCCCATGTTGGTACATAAAGTATGCGCTTGTTTGCTCATGCTCAGTTAAATACCGAGCCAGTTTGATAAGCTCGGTGAGTCCGTCAAAGTGAATACCGTCTTTAGGTGAAGCATCGTCATTGTTAGCAAATAAGGTTTTATCGGCGATAGCCTGCAGGCTAAGACAGGTGTGACCGTGGCGCTGAAAATAAGACAAGGCGACAATCAGATAAAAAACCTTATGGCTATGTTCAGGCTCGACCCGTTGGCTTAAGTGCTGGGCAAGATAGTAATCAATGGCTTCGATATCGTCGAGTTGCTGACAAATAAGATTGAAGGATTTCATTAACAAGCCTCATCCTGTATGCCACTGAATAAATCATCAAGGGCATGCAGTTGTTCTTCACTCACAGGCGTATAAAACACCCCTTCAGATGCCTGATTGTTAGGATGCATACCCCGTAAATACAAATAATACACGCCACCAAAATGCAGGCTGGGCGTATAGTCAGGTAAATGGTTTTTCAAATGTCGATGTAACGCTAGTGCGTACAACAAATACTGCAAATCATACAGATGCTTTTGATTATTGTTGATCATGGCGTCTTGGCTATAGTGGCCAAAATCATAACCCAGATGAGTGGATTTATAATCTGCCACATAAAAGCGGCCTTCATATTCAAATAACAAATCGATAAAGCCATGCATCATGCCTTCAAGTTGCGGCGTGGACACATTAGGCACTGGGATAGCGTGATTTGGGCTAAGTGTTAGCCGATGTTCATTCAGGAGTTGCTTTAAGGTGCGCCAATTAGCCTGATTAATTGGAAAGTAAAACTCTGACTCTTTAAGGGTTTGGGATGCCGGCAAGGCATTAAGGCATAGCGACGAAGATAAGGGCGTGGCTAATACTTCATCCATCCATTCCGCGAGGGCATCAAACGCCTGATCATTTAAGTTTAATCGCGTTCCCATTTCACGGTGAGTAAGCCACGCGGGCTCAGTAAAATCAGTCATCTCCAATAGGTCATGCAACAGGTTACCGGCATTAGCGCCTTTTTCCATGGCAAAACGAAAGAGATGTTCCGCTGATCTAGCTTCTGGCTCTAATAGATTATCCACAATCTCTTCATCCCGCTGCGTGTGCTTAACCGCCACCTGCTGACGCGCTAACGCACTGAACGAATACAAGCGCCAATTATCTTTTACCGAACCGGTAAACTGGGCAATACGTAACGAACGGGTTTCTTTAGCCATCTCGTCACCTTGTTGGCTAACGGGCAACATGCCTGCATCCAGTACCGTGGTATGCATGCCCTGTTCGTCGATGATCTTACTGATGGCGGCGACCCATTGATTCGGCCCGTCAAGACCTAATGCTTTGGCCAGAGCGGATTGCTCGCTGTGTTTAAAGGGCGCCACGCCAAGGTAACATCGGTGGGCTGCGCGGGTAATGGCTACATACAATAAACGCATTTCCTCTGCTCGCCCTTGAGCCCTGACGTTCTGCTCTGCCTCTTCAGAATAACCAAGTTGTAGTCGTTGCGTATCGGTTCGCTCATCAAAATAACGAAAACCATGAGCTTGGCGATTACCGGATTTTGCCGGATCTTTGTACTTGTTCGCAAACGGAACAAAGACAATGGGGTATTCTAGACCTTTCGAACCATGCATCGTAACAATTTGAATAAGCTTTGCATCGCTTTCTAGTCGCTGGACAAGATCTTCTCCCCCTTGGGGATCTAAGATGTTTTGATGTAGCCACAACAAGAGTTGCTCTGGCCGTGGTGTAACCGATGCCGTTCTTTCTAGGGATTCAGCAAGATGCAGGTAATTGGTGAGATGCCGTTCGGTTTGGGTGTCCCGTAAGACAAACCAGCGGCGTAGCATCATCAACACCACAGCCATACACCCCTGCTTTACCCACACCTCTCTTAATTTGAGGATACGCGCCATACATGCCTCCCACAAAGCATCATCCTCATCGTGCAGCATGGCCACAATCGTGTTGTGGTCATAGCCTAACAAGGGGCTCGATAGTGCACCGCAAAGCCGAGACTTATCGTCACAATGCCAAATACCATCGAGTACCCGATATAAGTCAGCGGCTTCTTCGGCTGAAAAAAGAGGGGTATTGGTACTCAAATATACGGCACTTAATCCCACTTTTTTTAAGCCGGACTGAATCAGTTGCGCTTCTGTACCCGAACGCACCAAGATGGCAATATCAGCAGGCTGAACCCTCTGCTCTCCCAACTTCGCTTCAGCCAATAATCGATGTATTTCGTGGCTTGTCCAGGCCACCAACTGATCGGTGAGCCCTTCTGAGAGCACGTCGTCGTCTTCTTCTGGCTCATAAACCACAAAATTCAGCGCCTGACGTGATTTAAGATCTTCTAATGGCAACCCAGCGGCTTTCGCATGAGGTGTGGAATTGACCGGAATATACTGAATACCAAATCCAAATACATCCCGTGCCGCCCCCGCAAGTTGGTCGCCATAAAAAAGCCGGTTATAAGCATTCACCATGGGGGCGACGGAACGCCAGTTCGTGTCCATCACCCAACGATAATCGGCTTGGCGACCGGCTTTTAGGTAAGTAAATATATCGCCGCCACGAAAACCATATATGGCTTGTTTAGGATCGCCTATCATCATTAAAAGGTGCTCAGTGCCACCCGGTGAATAGACCTGCGACAGAATTTGATATTGACTGGCGTCAGTATCCTGAAATTCATCAATTAAAGCCACAGGATAGCGCTCTCGTAGAGCTTCCCGTAGTAACGAGCCTTCCTGGGTCACTTGTTGTGCTAAGGTTTTAATTAAATCATCAAAATCCAGTATGCCTAACCGTTGCTTGGCGGTGGCTACATGTTGACGAATATAGTCAAACCCCTCTGCCACCAATTGATAAGTGGCAATGGCATCTAATTTGGCTTTGCGTTTTTCTTCCCGCGCTTTGTGCGCCCCTGTAATTTCTTTTATTAATTCATACACAGGGTAAAGAATGTCTTTCAGTTGCTCTTTATGGCTATGGCGGCTGTATCGTTGTGCTTTGGTGAAATTCTCTGCCTCTTTACTGGGAGGGACGGCAATACCTTGAGAAAGCCAATCTAATAAGGCTTGCCACTCACGCTCTCGTTGAAGCCTATCTTTTCCACTTTTTGACTCAATTAAGTGTTCGCTAAGCACCCCTTCCCATTGCTTCATTTGTGCAAACAACTGTGCAAATATATCTTGTTTGCTGGTTTTAAACCGTTCCAAGCTTGCCAGGTGATCCTTCTCAATCGTAGGCGCATCCCACATTTCTACTTTCAAATCACTTTGTAGGGGCTTTTCAAAGTCACGAATAAAACGCTCGGGGATGTGCCAACCATTTGCAACCAATATGGCATAAGCTTCCTCGTTACTGGCGGTTTTACGCACCCAGTCTTGCGCCGCGGCTTGCCAAAATTCTTGAGTGTCAGTCTCTAGCGTCAGCGCCATAGATGAACCGCTGGCAAAGGCCAGTTCTGATATCACTTTATTGCAAAACCCGTGAATGGTAAAAACCGAAGCTTCGTCTAGCTCAAGTAGCGCAGCCTCAAGTTTCTGTAACCCGTCTTCACCCGGTGCGACCTGATACAACCCCTGGTATGTAGGGTCCTGCTCAGCTAATAAGGATGGCGATGCAAGCACATCCCGCCACACTCCTCGCGCTTCGCGCAGGGTTTCTGCCACCCGCCCTTTAATCTCTTCAGTGGCTGCATTGGTGTAGGTCATCACCAGAATTTGTTGGACACAAAGGGATTTTTCTAACAATAGACGTAAATAGATGCGGGTAATATTAAACGTCTTCCCTGTCCCTGCGCTGGCTTCTATTAGATGTCGTCCCTGTAAGGGCATATTCAAAACATCAAGAGGCTGACTGTTATCAACGTGTCCTGTCATTTTAATTTCTTATCCTTTTTATTAAGGAGTAACGGCTCAAACACATGACAAAGAGGCTGACTCGGGAAGTGTGAAACATCTAGCCCGTTAGGAAAAAACCAGCGTACATACGCATCTTCGTTTAAGCCTATTTTCATATAGCTACTGGCTAAACAGCTTTGCCATCTCGCCTGTCCGTCCTCACTTAACAACCACTGAGAAAACATCAAGCCATCGTCATGGCTTTTTTGCCATTTAGCAAACGCCTCTAATAGGCTCACGGTTAAGTCGATAAACGCCGGAACCGGCGCCGTAAGGAATGACTGATAAAGTTTACAGATCTCCATAAGCAGGTGTTGAGCGACATCGGTGGGAAACGGCTCGTAGTGACGACAATGCACATTAAACTGTCCCTTGGTCCATTTCAAAAAGTACGTATCTAGCGGTAATGCATTCCCATTTGCATTAAAACACAACAAGGTAAGATACTGCATCAGGTGCTGCTTGTTGTTATCACCGCCGTATAGCATTAACTGTAACCCCTCTGCTCCCTGCCAGGCTTGAGCTTCCAAAATCAGACCATTACAGTCCACACTGATGGTATGGGGCTTTGCCATATGGGTTCCAAACTTATCTGTCAGTGCTCTAGCGCCTTGAGACCAAGTATCGAGTAGTTGCGGGGTCAACGGGGTATCGGGTAAATCGCCACTCAGCATAAAATGCTGCTCTATAATCGAAGGATCAGCCCCCTGTAAATTGGAACCTGCAAATTCTTTTAACACTTTGTAGCGCAATAATGCGTTGTCCCCAAAGGGCTCTGCATCTGACAACACCGGTTGATTTTGCTCTAGGTACACCGACAGTTTTTCATTGGCAAAAGTTTTTAGAGGGTGATCGAAAGCCCGAGCTAATGCATCTACCTTCAACACGCCGCTCTTGCTATCTGCCGATACTGGCGACAACAAGGGTGAGGAGGCGGTTTCTTGGTGTAGTAAGCCTTTTGCCAATCGAAACCAACCTGGATCAAACCCTACCCAATCTCCCCAATAGTTTTCGGGACTAAAGGGGTGTAACGGTAACGTTCTTACCAAGGGTTCTTTAACGCCATAACTGGCGCTCAACACATCAAGCAGTTCCGACAACACCAAGCTAGGTTGTCGGGGCTTGTTATCTTTGCTGCGGTTTCCTTGATAACTAAGATACAAGTAATGTCTGGCAGAAATTAAGGCTTCAAGAAACAAATATCGATCTTCTAACCGACGAGAACGATCACCCTGTTTTCGCGTTGATACCGCCATGAGATCTAAGCTAATCGGCGAAGACTGACGGGGAAACTCGCCGTCGTTTAATCCTAAAATGCATACCACTTTAAACGGGATACTTCGCATGGGCATCATTGAACAAAAAGTCACTTGTCCAGTCATAAAGTGATTAGCTGCGTCAGGGGTGCTAAAAATACGTACTAAGATCCCCCGTACTTGCGCTAACGTAAGTTGATGCTCGTAGCCCGCTTGCTCGCAATGTATCACTAAATCGGCAGTAGCCCGGGCAATGGCCTCCCAACTCCCCTGATCCTCTTGTGACGGTTCAAAGCACCCTTGGCGCATTTCATCTAAAAATTGATGCCATTGTGTTGCCGTGCGCTTTTCGTCGAGGGATGAGGCAAACGTCGATAATTGCTCTAGAAGTTGCATCAACCTGCCCAATAACACCGTGTGCTGCCCCTCAACTTCAGGAACGGTCAAAATGCCATCATTAATTTGAGGCGTATCCGTTAGCACCATGCCAAGCAACAACCGTTTTAATCCCCACGCCCAGGTATAAGTTTCTGAAACCGATTGTCCTATTAGCGCCGCTTTATGCCCCTTATCTCGCCCCCAATGCACATGGGCTTGTTCAAGCCAATGGCTAATAATATCAAGATCCCCTTCGCTAATACCAAATTTACGCTGTACTGGCGGTAAGCGCAGATAATCAATGATACGACTCACTTCAAAACGGCTATCTGGCAGGTTAAGTAACTCCATAAAAGCAGCAATTACTGGCTCTGCATCTAACGGGGCTCGGTCTGCAATGGAACAAGGGATGCGAACCGTTTCATTCGCATCTTCTTTGGGCGCCCCGACGCGCTGAAAAACCGCATCGATGAAGGGGGCATAATTTTCAATTGCAGGACACATCACCACAATATCAGCGGGTTTAAGTCCCTCTTCGTGGTTAGCCTCAAGCAATCGCAGCAAGTGGTCATGAAGGGCTTCCACCTCCCGAAGGGGGGTATGAGCGCTGACTACGGTTACACTGTTGTCATCGCTTTGAGGGGTAAAGTGCCCCTCCGCCGCTCTAGCATGCAAAATATCTTGCTGTAGCGCATGTAAAAGCTGTACGTCGTTGTCAGCTTCTCCAGGGGGCTCTACATCAAATGCTGCTATTTCATATGAGCTTAAAGGCGTAAGAAGATTAAAGAGATCCCGCCCTTGCTGGCCTAAGTTGCCCAAAAATGGGTTTTCCTGATTTGCATTTTGCCATTGTGATAATCCTTCAGTACGTAATAGCTTGGCTTGTTCCTTGTTGCTTTTAACGTCACCCCAGTAATTAACACTGGGGTTTAAGTGAAAGAGATGAATATGAGTATGGTGAGACAGCGCATCCAGAAAATCGACTAACTGAGGCGCCATGGTATTGATGGCAAACACCACAATATTCTCTGGCAATAAATGGGCGTTAGTTGCCGAGGAAAGTCGCGCTATTGTTTCTGCGTGCAATTTAGCCGGATGGTCAGGGTTTTGTTTGACTAGCTCCCGCCAAATAAAAGCCTGCCAAGCTTCATCAGACCGGTTGTCCGTAACCAGCTCATGGTTTTCCCACGCAAATATCCACTCTGGCCGGTATAACAAATATTGTTCGTACACATCAGCCAGCGCGGTAGAAAATTGTAGACGTTGTAAGCTTGCCTGGTTTTCATCGCCTTTATCCTGCCAATACCGGCACACCGGCTCTGCTAGCTGTTGCTCACAAAAGGTATCACTTTGAATGATGCCGTCGATACGCCAGACCAACACTTCTCTGCGATAGGGTGATTGCCTAGGCACGCGCTCCTCACCAAGTATTCGCCTCGCGGTATCCCACATAAAACGCACGGGTAACGGATAGTGCAGATTCATAGCGACACCTCGCTCCCGAGCCAATGCCATGTTCAGCCAATGTTGCATTCCAGGGCTTTCAACAAGGATTGTTTGTGGTTCAAATACCTGTGAAGGTTGCTGCTCAAGTAGCGTTGCAAGTAAATAACTCAAGTGTTCGAGTTTATTTGAAGGATATAGCGCTAACAATGTTCATCCTAAAGACGTGTTTTTTACCTATGTTATTCTATCTTAGGTTGTCCATCCATGACTCTGGGTATTTTTGTTGATAAATGCGGTGGGGAATAATTGAAGAAAAAAACCCATACAGACCTCAGGACACGAAAAATCTGTATGGGCAAGGTTATGGGCTCACTCATGACAACCGTTTTGCGGCGTTGCCTGGCACCGAATCGGGTTACCGCCAAGCGTGAGCACAAATAACACATTTTTATTAGGCATCTTACGTGCCAACTAAACAAATCTAACAAAATCATAATGTTAGAAAAACACACCGCCTTATCCCTTCACCGTTGCTTAGATGTTTTGGTGCAAGCGCACCATTAAAATGCACAATGATGATTCATCGCCATGTACTTCCTTCTTTTTGTCTGTTTCGCTACAATCCACCACTTATTTTACTAATGGAAAATGAATATGCTCAGTCAACAACAGCTGGCAACCATGCTGTCTCTTCAGAATAAAATGAACTGTAAGGTAAACACCTCATGGTTATCTGCAGGCTACGGGTATCTTCGTGCTGCGATGGTGGAGTCGGTAGAAGCCATTGAGCACCATGGGTGGAAATGGTGGAAAGCCCAGCAACGGGATCTTCCCCAGTTGCAAATGGAATTAGTGGATATTTGGCATTTTGCGCTCTCTGCCAGCATTATCGATTATAAAGGCGATATACAAGCCACTGCCAATGCCTTGTCAGCTCAGCTCGCCCAATCGACCACACAGGTAAAATTTGATAGCAAAGACTACTATCCTGAAAAACAATCTCTACTGGATAATTTGGAGTTGATGACCGGGTTATGTGCGGCAAAGCGTTTTAGCGTGCCGTTGTTTATGTATATTGTGCAACAATGTGAAATGAGTAGTGACGAATTGTTCCGCCAATATGTGGGTAAAAATGTACTTAACTTTTTCCGTCAGGATAATGGTTATAAAGACGGTAGCTATATTAAAATATGGCACCAAAAGGAAGACAACGAACACTTAGTAGAAGTACTAGAGACATTGGATATCAACGCCTCCGATTACAGCGAGCAAGTTTACCAAGCACTTGTAACCCGCTACCCGGGCGCATAGCAAACCGGTTAAGTCGATGTATCCAAGCCCAGTTTATCTGCAACCGACTGGGCTTCTTTGCATGAAGCGGGCTCATCTGCACGGCTCATTTGTTCACAAGGCACTGCAGCTAAATCTTCCAAACATTGGGTACCCGCTTCAATCATTTCTGCATACTGTGATGGATCACCCATTATTTGTTCTGGTATGTATTGCTCACACATCTTAGACGTCATACTGTCAATAATGGCTTTCATTTGTGCCGGTACTTCCCCGCCAGTCTCCTTTTTAACTTCTTCGGTAATGCACATTTTCACTTTATTACAAAATTGGGTAGCCGCCTGTTGATAGGCATTCACATCCGCCATGGCCGTTTGAGTAAAAGCCAATGACGCTAGCGCGAGTATTTTTACCATTTTTTGCGTTCCTTGCCGGTAGAATGACATTATGACGCCAGTATGTTTACGGCGTCTAAGTTGGATAAATAATAGACCAGCGCACCGTGTTTTGGCTAGCGAGGATTTATCGTCACCCATTCCACCGATTGTGTATAGGAAGCTAAGATCACATCGCGATATCGAGATTCCAAAACATGACGCTTAACTTTCAGCGTTGGTGTAAGCAAATCATTGTCAATGGACCATTCTTCATCAATCACTAAAATTCGATCCAACTTTTGATGACTTTCAAGCATTGAATTGGTGGCTTGTAAGGTGCTGCTTAGGCGCGTATCTAGCTCATCTTTTGCCTGTTTTTGGGCTTCTTCAGTTAATACCACCAGCGCGATGGGTTGCGGCAAGCCTGTGCCAACAACACAAACCTGCTCTATGGCGGCATTTTCCATAATGCGGGCTTCAATGGGCGCAGGTGTTACGTACTTCCCTTTCTCTGTTTTAAAGATATCTTTGAGTCTACCGGTAATACGGACAAACCCTTCAGCGTCAATATCCCCTTTATCTCCTGTGCGTAAATAACCATCATCATTAAAGGCGGCCGCTGTTTTTGCAGGATCTAAATAATAAGACACCATGTTACAAGGCGATTTCACCAAGATTTCATGTTCATCACTTAACGTGATATCCACCCCTTTATAGGGTTGTCCTATTTTTCCAATCTTTTCTTTATTGAAAGGTAAGCAGGCCGTGCCATAGGCGCAATTTTCCGTCATTCCCCATCCTTCACAGATAGGTATGCCCACACTATAAAACCACTTGATGACCGCTGGAGCCAAGGGCGCAGAACCACTGGCGAATAACCGTGTTTGGCCTAACCCGAGGCCTTCTTTTATTTTGTTTTGTACAACACCACGGACAAACGGAATTTTAAGCAACACAGACAGTTTTTTCTGTGGCATTTTCGCCAATATTCCTTGCTGGAACTTTGTCCACAAGCGTGGCACCGAAACAAACAAGGTAGGCTGACAGTGGGCCACGTCCCGTTGAAACGTATCTAAGGATTCAACGAAGAACACTTGTCCGCCAGAATAAAAACTTCCCACTTCCACCAATACCCGTTCGGTAATATGGGCCAAGGGTAAATAGCTCATCATTCTGTCGGTGTGACCAAATGTAATGCTATCGATAGAGTTGGCTGCTGCCCAACACAAGGTTCTAAAGCTGTGCACAACCCCTTTGGGTTCACCGGTACTACCCGAGGTATAGATGATGATCATGATGTCATCAAACTCACGATCAGGCGAGTGTGCAATGGGGTCACAATTGATAAAATCATTCCACTGGGTATGGGCAGGGATCCCCACATACGGCAAGGCCACTGTGGGAACCGACTCTGGAATAGTCGGAAGTTGCATAGCGGGTTTATCGAGCTTACCAATAAACAACAGCTTTATATCGCCATGACGGATCACGTAATTTAACGTTTCACCACCGGCTGAAGCAAAAACGGGAACAGATACGTGCCCCGCCATCATGATCCCCAGATCCAAAATAAACCATTCGGCACAGTTCTTCGCAAACACCCCAATTCGACTGCCTGCACTGAGTTTCCTTAAAGCCAATGCCGCAGCGATGCGTCTTGCCATATCGGCCACTTGGGCAAACGTATACTGTTTATACTCGCCATCTACCGGTTGAGTAAGATAGACATCATCAGGGCGGGTATTTTCCCAATGGTATAGCATGGCAAGGGGCGTATACTTCACATTCTGGTTTTCAGACACGACGGGAAATTTCATTTATGCGTCTTCCACGTTTATTGATATTGTGAAATAAGTTTAACATCAAATTCACAATCTCGTTATGCAATTTTGAGGTTTTACGCGTACTTAAACAGCAAAGTTCACCCTATTCGATGATTTTAAATACCTAAACAGGTGCATTTAATGTACGGTAATAAACAATCAGCAGCTAGACCATATCAAAACAGTCACGAAAAAACATGCGCTGGCCGCAGTATCGTTGCGCTTTATCAATAAACCTGCTGTTGTGGACAAAAAAGAGGCAGCTACATCATGAAAATTACGATTAATGGAAAAGAACATCAATTCAACGGTGACCCGCAGATGCCTTTACTTTGGTTTCTGCGCGATGAATTGAACATGAAAGGAACCAAGTATGGATGCGGAATGGCACTATGCGGTGCGTGTACCGTTCACATCAATGGCGAAGCCACCCGTTCTTGCGTTTTACCCATGTCAGCCACCGACGGTATGACCATCACCACCATTGAAGGCCTAGACGACACAGACAGTCATCCACTACAAATATCTTGGGCCGAAGAAAACGTCCCCCAATGTGGTTATTGTCAAAGTGGTCAAATCATGCAGGCCGCTTCGCTATTAGCAAAGAATCCCTCTCCTACGGATCTTGAGATCGACCAGAACATGTCTGGAAACATATGCCGATGTGGAACCTACCCTCGCATTCGTAAAGCGATTAAAAAGGCGGCAGGGAGCAACTCATGAGCCAAGATACCCTGTCCCGACGTTCGTTTTTAAAAGCCACTGCCTCTACTGGCGGATTATCGCTGGCGGTAACTCTGTTACCAGGCAAACACGTGTTTGCAGCACAAGATAATAGCAGTACACCTGAAACACTGACCCCCAGTGTGTTTATAGATGTAGCCGTGGATGGCACGGTTAATATTACTTGCCACCGTTCAGAAATGGGTCAACAGGTTCGTACTGCCATTGCTCAAATCATTGCCGATGAATTGGATGCCGATTGGCAGCGAATCAATGTGATTCAAGCCACCGGCGATAAAAAATACGGTGACCAAAACACCGATGGGTCACGCAGTATTCGACGTAATATCGACAGACTACAAATTGCAGGCGCCACAGCGGCTCTTATGCTTAGGCAAGCTGCGGCAAAAGGCTGGGGCATTAGTGCGGATGATTGTGTCTGTGACCAGCACACCGTGCGCGACCAAAACTCAGGCAAAAAAATTGACTTTGCCGCAATAGTTCCCGTAGCCGCTACCTTACCCGTTCCCGAACCCGAAACGGTAACACCAAAAGCACGCAGTGCATGGAAATTCGTGGGGAAAGGGGTAGCGAGCATAGATTTACCCGCTGTGGTTAAAGGCGCTACGGTTTACGGCCAGGATGTGCAGCTAGATAATATGCTAGTGGCAGTGATTGTTCGGCCCCCAGTTTTATACACCACCCCAGTGTCTGTGGATGATAGCAAAGCCAAACAAGTGCCCGGTGTAAAACACATCATCACCATGCCCGCATTAACCGAGCCGCCTTTGTTCAAACCTTTAGGCGGTGTTGCCGTGTTGGCCACCCATACCTGGGCTGCCATGCAGGGAGCAAAAGCCCTCGTAATTGAATGGTCAAAGAACGAGCATAGCCAGTATCAATTTGAAACAGAAAAAGCTGCGCTTATCGCGTCTGCCCAGGCTGGGGGCGAGATCATTCGCAAAAAAGGCGATGCTCCGGCCACCATTGCGGCGGCTGATGACATTATAGAGGCCACGTACTTTGCGCCGTTATTAGCTCAGGCTCCTATGGAACCCCCCGCCGCCACGGCGAATGTAGTCGGTGACAAAGCGGAGATATGGGCATGTACACAACACCCACAATCAGCCAGAAGCAACGTCGCTGGTATTTTAGGTATCCCCGAAGAAAATGTGACCGTAAATGTCACCTTACTAGGTGGAGGGTTTGGTCGTAAATCTAAACCGGATTATTCCAATGAAGCCGCTCTGCTATCACAACAGGTAAACCAACCGGTTAAACTCATCTGGCGGCGGGAAGACGATATTCAACATGGGTATTATCATAGTGTGAGTGCCCAGCATATTAAGGCGGTACAAGACAGCAGCGGTAAAACATTAGCATGGCAACACTGCACGGCCTTCCCGTCCATCTCATCCACGTTTGCTAAAGGGGTAACCACCCCTAGTGCCGGCGAACTGCGGTTAGGTTTTACAGATAACCCCTTTGCCATTGAAAATATGCAATTGGAAAAAGGTGAAGCGGTTAGCCACGTACGAATTGGTTGGCTACGAAGTGTGTGTAATATCTTTCATGCATTTGCCATTCACAGCTTTGCCGATGAATTAGCTGCCAAAGCACAACAGGACAGCAAAGCCTACCTGTTATCGTTAATCGGCCCCGGGCGTATTATCGATCTGGCTTCTGAAGGTGCCGAATATGACAACTATGGAGATCCCATAGAAAAATTCCCCGTGGATACAAGCCGTTTAATCAATGTCATTGAACGGGTGTGTAAGTTAGCCAATTGGGATGAACGTAAAAAGCAAAAACGCTTTCTTGGTCTGGCAGCCCACCGCTCATTTTTAAGCTACGTGGCCACCATTGTTGAGGTGGAAGTTGATGACGATGGCAGTTGGCGCATTCCTGCTACCTATATCAGCATCGATGCAGGTACCATTGTGAACACTGAGCATGTAAAAGCACAGTGCGAAGGTGGCGCTATTTACGGGCTAAGTTGTGCTTTAGGGCAAATTTCGGCTCAAGATGGCGCTATCACGCAGTCTAACTTCCATAATTATCAAGTGGCTCGCATTCAACATGCTCCTCAAGATATCACGGTGGATATTGTAGACAGTGAAGCACCTGCCGCGGGCGTAGGTGAACCCCCTACACCGCCATTTATACCTGCATTAACAAATGCGATTTTTGCGGCGACTGGGGTACGAATACGCACCTTACCTTTGCCATCACAAATTAAGCGCTAGCCGATTAATCATCGGCTGAATGAGTCGACCAGGTCTTCGTTAACAAATGGGGAACCTGGTCTGCTGCCACCGGCCGTGAATATAAATACCCCTGATGTAAGTAACAACCGTTTGCTTTCAAGTAATCAGCTTGAACTTGTGTCTCTACTCCTTCGGCAATACACCCCATATCTAAATTTGTAGCCAGATTTATGGTGGTCATCACCAAGGCGTCATTATCGTGCTCTGGGTTAATATCATCGACAAAGCTTTTATCAATTTTAATAATGTTAAGCGGGAATACTTTTAAGTAACTTAATGATGAATATCCAGTACCAAAATCGTCTAGGGCGAGCAAAAATCCCGCTTCTAAGAAACGGTTAATTTGTCGTAATGTGGCGCCAGTATCATCCATTAATACACTTTCGGTTAGTTCAAAGCGCATGGCACTTCGGGGTAATCCAGCTTCATCTAACATGGCAATTACCCCATCAACGTCAAATTCCATCTTAAAATGCAGCGCCGAGAGGTTCACGGCCACATACCCCCGAAACCCAGTGCTATACCATGATTGTAAATCTATCACGGCGCGCTTCATGGCGTCCCGTGTGATATCAATGATATAACGTAGCTCTTCTAAAACCGGTATAAACTCTGAGGGATACAAGGGCGGCGACGACAAATGACATCGCAGTAATAACTCTAAACCTGCAGTGTCGCCGGTGATAACATTCACAATAGGCTGGTAATGATTAAAAAAGCTATGTTCCTGGTAAGCCCGTTTTACCCTATTTTCCAACGACAAGCGCCGTCGCACTTTATCGTCCATTTCTTCGGTGTAATAACTAAACCCATACACCACATCTTTTTTCGCGGTATACATGGCGACATCGGCTTGTTTAAGCAGTTCTGCAGGCTCTTGGGCGTCGTCAGGATAGAAACTGACACCCACACTCGCGGACACCCTGACTATTTCGCTACCAAGTGAGATCGGCGTTTCTACAGCTTTAATTAATGCATCTACAAACTCTCGCACGACCCGTTTATTTTTTATCTTTTCAAGCACAATAACGAACTCATCACCGCCAAGACGGGATACCGTATCTGTGGTATTCGCTAAGTTAAGCATTCTATTGGCGACAATACGTAGCAGTTGATCACCGTAATCATGCCCCAAAGAGTCATTAATGCCTTTAAATCGGTCTAAATCGACAAACAATACGGCCACCGTGTTGTCGCCCTGTGCAATAGCAAGTTCAAGGCGCTCTAGCAGCAAGGTTCTATTTACTAATCCTGTCAGGCTGTCGTAGTTAGCAATTTTTATTAATTTTCGTTCGGCGTATTTTTGATCGGAAATGTCTGACATCACCAAGAGATAATGCTCTGGTTCACTGTCATCGCTCAGGGCTTGTGCAGCAGACAACTCAACAAGGATGTCATAGTGCTTCCCATCAGTGCCAATCAAACGTTCTTCACTTTTCCAGAAATCCCCTGCCGTTAGGCTGGTTAACTTATCTTTTAAACGCTGCCCCAGTTTCGGTGAATTCTCGAACAACCTTTGTAGTTGCCTATGGAGACGTTTATCATTTTCGAGGCCAAAAACCTGACAGCAAGCGGGATTAGCCGCAACGGGAACCAACTCGCTATTAAAAATCATGACCCAATCTCGGGTATGCTGAAACGCATTCCCAAATAATCGCACTTCCTGTTGGGCTTGTTGTAAACGTGTAAGTTGGCGTTGACGGTGATATAGATATGCCCCGGTAAGGATTAACGCCAATGCACCGTACAACGTGTAGGCTAGAGGCGAACGTAACGGAGGATAAGGAATCGTAAATGACAGCATGGCAGGCAATAACAATACATCATTGGCCTGTTTAAGGGGGGCAACTTCAAAGTGATACTTCCCTGGCGCAAGAAACGCAAAGGTAACCCCCCCTCGTTTCGTTAACGACTCACTGACCACCGTGTCTTCATGAACCAATTTATAGCGAAATGCGGTGTTTCTACCGTAACTAGGCGACAATGCCGAAAATCGAATGGTGATGCCATAATCGTCTGACCTAAAATCCATATGCTCGCCACTGAGGTTTCGCATAGGCTGTTTTAGCCTTCTTGACTCTAACGATACACCACTGATCGCCATTTTTTTCACATTTTGTGCCCGTTTTAAGGCTTGGGCAGTAAGGTAGGTGGGGTCAAAAATAATTAAACCGGATGTCGCACCAAATACTAACCGTCCGTCATCTAAACGATACACAGCACCATCATTAAATTCTGAGACACGAATATCTTCACCAGATTTAAAAGTGCGAGTGGAATCGGTAAGTGGATCGAGTAAAGAAAAATAACCATGTGAACTAAACCATAACTGACCACTATCATCGGCAGTGAGACTATAAACAATGTCCGATTCGAGGCGGGAATTAGCGGTATAGTGAACCTTAGGCGCAAAGGTGTCAGCGTCAACGCCCATCAGCCCGTAACTTGGAAAACCTAACCAAAGGGTATTGGTATCGTCTACCACAAAAGACGATACCGACTGCAAATAACTGCGCTGCTCGCTGGAGAACTTAAACACCTGCCTGACAGCAAAAGTTTGTGTATTGATCATCACCAGCGCATTTCTCAGTGCAAGAAATATTTCTCCAGGATAGTGACTGGAAGTACCTAAAAAACCGTCGGCAAACTGGGCATTATAACCAAGTGATTCAAGGGGTACCTGCTCCACTTTTTCGGTGTGATAATCGTAGCGGTAAAAATCGTCAGCAAGGAAGTAAATCCGTCCTTGTTCGTCAGCGGCGCTACCGAAATTCCAATCTAGAAACACGTCGCGACTGAAATCGTCGGCCACAGGTAATGGCGAAAGCATACCGGAAGATTTGTTAAAAAGTCGAAGCCCCTGATAGGTTTCTAAAATAAGGTGGTCGTCATCGGCTGGGTAAATGGCCTGAATAGAAATAATTTCGTCCCGTTCTGCCATATCCTGCTGATATAAAAACAAAGAACTGGCGCCATTACTAAGTTGGTACTTGGTCAGGCCGTTTTCTGTACCTACCCATAACGTGTCACCGTCTTCTTGATAAAAAGACCACACGGTATTGTCAGTTAATACGCGTTTATCATCCCGTATGGTGTTTTGCACCGTTTCAATGCCTAAGGGTTGGGCATACCAGAAAAGCAGGCCGCCGTACACACTGCCTAACCACAAATTACCTTGCTCGTCGGGCAATAACGTACGAATGGTTTTATCGGCGAGTTCTACTAGTCCAGTGGTTGGGTATAAGACATGTTCGTATTGCCAACGCCCATTCGTTCCACTGAGTTTGAAAAGCCCTTTATCCGTACCTAACCAGTAATTGTTTTTATCGCCTTGACGCAGCACCCAAATATTTCGTTCCGGCAAGACAACCTTCCCTTGGGGCGGTTGTTGCACAGACGCGGGTGACAATACCCTTTCCAAGGAAACTTGGTACAGGCCACCCACCGTGCCGATGAGCAGTAAATCAGGCGCGGGGGCAAACAAGACTTTAGCATTGATATTGAGTAAGTTTTCAGAACCTGGTGGCAAATACGGTAGAGGTTTAGGAGGGTCACTAGGGTGGGTAAGGGACAGAATCTCCACGCCCTTAGACGTGGCAATCAAAAGGTGTTCTTTGATCACCAAAATATCACGGATAATATGGCTATCCGCAATATCCTCATTGCCCAGGCGATATAACACCGAATGTTTTCCAGTGGTGGGATCAACGCGAATAATCTCTTGTTCCATGGCCACCACAACGTCTCCGTTCGGCAGTTCTTCAAACGCGTCACTGGACTGGATCCATTCGGGCTGATCCTGATAGTGAATTCTGGCTACGTGGGAATAAGCATTTTTGTCGAGGTCGTAGAAAAAAATACCTTCATTATAGGTAGAAACCCATAATCGATTGTGACTATCTACAAAAAGATTAGTGATCGCATTATTAACGAATAAATCGTCTGGGCCGGGGATGGTAATAAACCGATAGCCGTCAAAACGACTCAAGCCTCCTTCTGTTGCCACCCACACAAAGCCGTCTCTGTCTCTAACGATGTCCTGCACATTATCTTGTGCTAAACCTGCATCGGTGCCCAGTTGTAGAAACGCAGGATCCTCAATACGAGGCTTGCCGTAGGCCTCAGGAAAAAGTAATGAGGCCAGTAACCCAAAATAGATAATTAAGCGTGTTAAAGGATAAGAAACCAAATTTGCGATCATTTTTGAATATTTCAACAGGCGTAATACACACTCTAGATCAAATTAACCGAATGCCCACGAAACAATAACACAATCCGCAAACTAGTCACTGATTATTCGCCCTGCATAAGCATACTAATGCCTATTTTTGCAAGGAGATACGACCGGTCTTGACTAACTGTCGCCGTATACCGGCTTGAGGTGATAAGCGATAAAGATCGCCATTGTTACCAGCATAGGTTTTTCGAACACCGCTTTCCTTAGCGATGGCGCAGTGTGCCTGAATATGCGCATTTTCGCCATGCACCGGAATTGCGATATCGGGTTTTACCCAATGATACATGAGTTTTAATTCTTCGGCACAAGGATGCCCACTCGCATGAATGGGTAAAGGACTCTGCTCACTGAGTACCACATCAACACCTTTTGCTTTAAAACGTTGGAGTAAGCGGTGCACCGCCTCTTCATTGCCCGGAATAATAATACTGGAAAACACCACGTGGTCGCCGGATGATAATTCTAATTGAGGATGACTATCTAGCGCCAAGCGTGATAGCGCCGCTCGGGGTTCGCCCTGACTTCCTGTGGCCACCAGCAAGACTTCTTCTGGCGGTAAATACCCCATGTGGTTAACATCAGCCAACACCAGATCCTCAGGCCAGATCCCCTGTGATTTCGCTATGCTGTACATATTAACCAAAGAGCGACCCACCAAGGCCATATAACGGTTCGTTTTCTTTGCGACTCGGGCAAGACTGATAAGACGTGCAATATTACTAGCAAAACAACTTACCACTACCCGGCCAGTCAGTGGCTTAATGGTGGCCAACAATCCATCGAAGCAACTTCGCTCAGACACTGACATACCCGGCTTTAAGGCATTAGTAGAGTCGCCCACCATTGCCAAAACTGGCGTATCACCTAGTGACTGGTATAAGGTATGTTGAAAGGGTTGACCGGCTACGGGTTGGGCATCGATTTTCCAGTCCGCCGTATGCAAGACGTTTCCTGCCGGCGTACTGATATGTAACGCGAATGGATCGGGAATAGAATGGGTTATCGCTAGCCAGCGCACAGAGAAAGGCCCCACTTGCAATAATTTATCTGCGTCCACTTCAATCAAGGGGACTTTATTGTCCAGACCCACCTGCACTAACTTTCTGCGTAACACTTCTGCTGTAAAGGCCGTTGCATAAACCGGACAACGCAATCGTGGCCACAGATAAGGCACAGCACCTAAATGGTCTTCATGGGCATGGGTCAGCACAAGACCAGACAGCGCTTCCTTGTGCTCCACAATAAAGCGCGGATCCGGAGCAACAATATTATGTAGGTTTTCGCTTCGCTCTTTTTCATTAGTACAAGCCGTCTTTACAGGATGTAAAGGGGCATTAAATGACACGCCGCAATCCACCATTAACCAACGTCCATCATGACCGTAGAGGTTAAGGTTCATGCCTATTTCCCCAGTGCCACCAAGTGGCAAAAACCATAAATCATTTTTGCCGGGGGACAACATACTAATAATAAACTCCTGTTATTTCGCTTTCGAATTTAACGTTGCACTATGGCTATTGAGTTGGCTAAACCCAAAGGGGTAAGGAAACTCGTGGAAATAAGCGGTCGGGCAGCCCCAGACCGCTTTATGGATAACGACATTTATTTTGCGATTGTCATCTCATCGATAAGATTGGTAGCACCATCAACGTATTTCATTACCCACAACATATAGCGGGTGTCTACATGAATCGTTCGAGTGGTTTTTTTATCAAAATCCCAATCTGAATTAACACTTTCGAAGGTACCGTCAAACAATAATCCAACTAACTCGGCTTTACTGTTTAGTGTGGCAGAACCTGAATTACCGCCGGTAGAGTCTAAGTCAGTAAGGAAATTCACTGGTACGCTACCGATACTATCAAGGACATACGGACCGTATTTTTTATCTTTGATAAGCGACAATTGTTTTGCCGGTGCATCAAAAGGCGATTCACCGGTGTCTTTTTCAACAATGCCTTCTAAGCGGGTAAACGGTTCATAGATAAGGCCGTCTTTAGGAGAGCCTCCCATTACATTACCATAGGTCACCCGCAAAGTACTGTTAGCATCGGGATAGGCAAGACTACCCTGAGCTTTTTGCCAATCAATAATCGCGCTCATATATTGTGGTTTTAACGCAGCGGCTTCACCCGCGAGACGTTTGCTTTCATCTTCGATGGCCATTTCGGTATCATACAAGGCCACCGCTAGCCGAATAAACGGGTCGTCACTTTCCTCGAAGGCTTGTTTATCTGCAGTCAACCATTCTAAGCGAGTATCGCTATCTTCTAATGCCGTCTTGGTATAGAAGTCATCAAGGGTTTTCGCCAATGCTTGCTTATCAAAACCATCGGTTAATCCGAGCATCGTATCAAATACTTCCACATGGCTTTTTGCCGGTTGTTCCATGTACATGGCGATCATTGTTTGCCATACGGCTTTGTCTACCTTTGCATCAAAGCGACGATCTACCCGTTTAAGGCTTTCTTCCAATCGCAACTGGTCACGTTGTTGATAACCGGGCTCCCTGAGTTCATCAGGTTTTTCCCGTTCAATAGCATTTCTGTATAAGGTTTGTGCTGACGATAACAATTGTGCTCGCAACAAGTTGTTATACCAGAAATTTTTCTTGTTCATCAAAATACGTTGTTCGGTAATCTCATCAAGAGCGGTTAAATTGTCGATCAGCGCCTGTTTGTTGTTGTCTTGCAACCACTGATTTAACGCCCCTTCCCGCTCGGCGCGGCGGTCGATAAGTTTCACCCGCTTTGCCCCTGCTAATTGACCCAGGGTATTTTTATGAAAGTTGTTCAAGCTCGCTAGCAAGGATTCATATTTAATTCGCGCATCACTGCCCTCTTCAGAAGATGCATTAATGGTGTTGATCCATTTGTCTACTAACGCCACATAGGTAGGATATAGCCAATCAAAGGTGTAGGAGACTTGCGCTAATCGAGCATAGCGATTGGTTGAGCCTGGGTACCCTGCCGCCATGACAAAGTCGCCATCTTTAAGCCCCCCAGCAGATACAGTTAAGACGTGCTCAGGCTGATACGGGACATTGTCCTTGCTGTAATCAGCCGGCTTGCCGTCTTTGTTCACATAAGCACGATAAAAAGAGAAGTCTCCGGTATGACGAGGCCACATCCAGTTATCGATATCGCCGCCGTACTTACCAATGGAATCTGCAGGTGCATAGGCAAGCCTAACATCTCGAATTTCCATCTGTTTGATCAGCTTGTATTCTAATCCTTGGAAAAATGCAGGCACCGAGCAGCGGTATCCATCTTCAGCTTCACATTCGGCTATCAGCGCTTTGCGTTTTTGTTCGATGGCATCATAACGCTCTCGGCCTTGGATGTTATCCCCTAAATCACCAAGAACTTGCTCGGTTACGTCAGCGAAATCAACGGTGACAAACATTCTCGTACCCGGTGCAGCCGGTAATTCCTGCTCAAAAGACTGTGCTAAAAAGCCGTCCTTTAGGTAATTATGTTCTGGGCTGCTGTTATATTGCACCGAGCCCCGTGCACAATGATGATTGGTAACGGCAAGCCCCGACTCAGAGACGAAGGATGCCGAGCAGCCGCCTAAAGAAACGATGGCGCCCATGGGGAAGCCGGTTAAATCGCTCAGTTTGTCCGTTGATATTTGTAACCCAGTGGCATTCAAATCTTTCGCAATGGCGGGAAGCTGTTCAGGAGTAAACATGCCTTCTTTTGCCAACACCGTGTTACTACAACTCAGCAAGGCGACCGAGGCACCAACTGCAATTTTTCGCTTCATTTAATGTCCTTTTTATTTTTGTGATACAAGGAAAACCTATGGGAAATAGTATTTTTACTTGCTGTCGTTAGATGTCAGGTAACAAGTTACCTAATCTCAAAATGTATCACAAAGCCTCTAAGGTGTACGGCAGAAAATTTTGTTAGAAAATATGACAAAGCAGAAACTAAGAAACGGAGCCAGTTAAAAAAAGGGGGAGGTAACCCCCTTCGTGGCAGCGCAAAGCGGCCATGCAGCACCACTGTTGCGCGGGAAGCTTTGCGCAACAGCTATGGGTTATCGACGTGTAGCTGGGTATTTAGCTGGTCGATAACCTCTACCCAATCCGCATCTTCTAATAATGCGCTACGCAGAAACGTAGCTTGTGAATCATTCCAAAACGGTGCTTCTTCAATATGACGCTTACTATTCATACCGCGATGCTTGTCAATAAATTGATTGATGGCCTGCGGTGAATTTTTTAACCCCAATTGGGTGAACAAGTCTTCCATTGTTGGTTGTTGCGTTAACATAATTAACCTCACTGACGGTGACTAACCCTATTATAAACGCGCACCGTGAGCGAACAGATCAGCCTTTGCGGGCAAGGAGGCGTTCCGCCAAGTACTCAGGGGTAATTACCTCCCCTTCTTCAGCTGGAACGGGACACACCATTATCATCAATTCGTCTTTCATCAGTCCTGGCGTCCACTTACCCAGCCAATCGTCCAAAGTAATACGCATAGTTTGACAATGGGACCATTCATCGGTAGCCCATAACTTGGCAAGGGTTTCGTCAGGCCAGATAGGCACGCCATCTTCGTCATCCGAGGTAAGCATGACACAGCCATCATCATCTTTGAGGATCCACACCTCTTTTAAATCAACCATAGAATTGATGGTCGCGTGCATACGTTCATCAGCATTAACATCGAGAAGTGGTGGTAAAGAAGACATAATTATCCTTAAGGTTTTATCAACCTCGGGTACACAAAGAGACGCTAGGTTGTGCTACCGTCGCGCCAGGGAATAAAGGCAAAAACCCTCAATAACGCTCTTTGTTTACCCAGCTAAAATTACTGGCGCTCACAGGTTTCATTACTGCTCTATATTGGGCCACTTGCCCCAGCAACAAGGGGAAGGTACAAATTTGTTATTTCTCGATACAGACCGATTTTTTGCCTGTCAGCGTTTTGCCTGCGTTTGCTGTTAAGTGGAAAAGATATCCAGCAACGTCTGTAAGCTCGCCCGTTTCACATTTTTCATGCTATTAATGTAGACCGCCGTTTGCACTTCATCGAAGGAGTGGACACAAGTGATATCGTTATCACCACGAAGGGATGTTGCCACCGAGTCTGGTAACACTGCAAAGCCCCCCTCTTCTTTCAAACTATTAATCGCTAATCGCAAAGAATTTGTCCGTAACCGTGCATCACGCAGATGAAAAGAACTGTGATACAAGGCGTTACGTATTTTCGCTCCCCACTCTATAGAAACATAGTTCTTCCCGCCTGGGGTGCTTTCTGAGGTATTACACGCATAAAGGGATAAAGGTACATGCAGTAGTTTGACCGCTTGAATTTCCTCAGACTTAAGGGGTTCAGACGACAGCGCCACGTCAATACTGCGCTCATGCAACTGGCGGGATAAACTTTCTAAGGTTAATACCTCTGCCTTCACCGACCAATCTGGAAAAGCTTGATGAATTGACGCTAGCATTGACGTAAAGCCTAGCTCGCTGGCCAATTGGGTTGCCCCACAAACCACAAACTCACCAGACTCAAGCTGCAATTCACGTTTTGCATCTCGTAGGGTATCGTTCAATTGATGAGCAAAGGGCAATAATTTTTCGCCCGCGGGCGTTAGTTGAATGCTGTTACGATGACGAATAAATAAGGTGGTTTGAAAATACTCTTCAACCAATTTAATACGGGCACTCACCGCAGATTGAGTAAGGTATAAATTTTCAGCCGCTTTCCCAAAATGTCGGGTTTTGGCAACTTCAAGAAAAGTAGATAGAAAACGAATGTCCATAGAAGCTTCACAACGAATCACGTAGCGAAGCCTACCTTGGCACAGCTTATTATTTAAGTAAAATAAAAACCGTTAAAACGCAGCAAATAAAAGGGAGGATAAAACCACAACGTACATCAGTGCTCACGATACCTCCTGATGATGTCGGCGTTGCTTCTCCCGACGCTGATGATCCCGCTTAATCTTATCTTTAACCTGAAGCTGTTTGCTTGGGCCTTTTTTACCTTGGAGATGAACATCCTCTATAGGATCCCACTCCTCTCTTTGGTGACGGTAGTCTTTACTCATTGTTGTCTCAAAGTTCTATCAAAGTGATTGCCACTTTTCCATTATCAATAGGCACTCAAAAATGGAAAACAAATTTTAATTGTGGTGACGATGAATTTTCCCACTTTGATGGCGTGTGACTGCTTTCTTTCCCTATTTTGGGGAGCTAGGACGGTTATTTTAGGTAATTGAGACACAGAACGTACAATTTAAAAAAAATTTATCTTTAAGGAAAAAATTTTTTGTTTCCCTTCAATTTCCTTCTTGGTTAAAAGTCTGCACAGTTGAATCCGCCAAAGAGACCACACCATGAATACTTTTAACATTCGTTTATCTAACAAACCGTTCACTGATCGTCGTAAGTTCCCTTATGGCTTTCGAAAATCTGGTGATTTCAGCATTCCAGAGGCCGATTTACTTACAAAATTCGGCAACTCCTTAGTGGCACTAGAGAAGGGAGAAATGCAGGCTGAAACCAGCGATGAAAAACACTTTATCGACTTTATTTCAGGTAAAGTGCAAGCCAGCAATGGGATAGAAAAAGCCTGGCAAAAATACGTTCATCTAGCGCGGGACAAGCGCCACTTTTACACCCTACATAGCGCCGCGAGTAATCAGTCTGAATTCGACGATGATTATGATGATGAGAGTTTTGACGTAGCCTAGTTTTCAAACCCAGTTGTTCTTGTTCATGGCAGCATCACCGCTGCCATTTCCACTGCCAATCAGAGTAAAATCCTCCCGCTTTGCGTGACATCTTCTATACTGACAAATGTGATCTTTCTTTACCTAACCACCGAACACATCGATAGATGATATAAGGAGACAGGAATGATTACTTATAAACGCCTCACCGATTTTGGTATACATGCAACGGATGGTGATATTGGTCGTTGCAAAGATGTTCTGTTTGATGACCAGAACTTTTTTCTTCGCTATTTTGTTGCCGACACAAACAAATGGCTACCACTGGGCAGAAAAGTGGTGCTGTCGCCTATTTCCCTTAGCGCCATCAACCATGATGACGAAACCCTTGTGGTGTCTATGAGCAAGCAAGCCCTCAAAGACAGCCCGACTATTGACGAACATAAGCCGGTTTCTCGAGAGTACGAAGAAATGTTGTTTAAATATTTCGGTTACGGATATTACTGGGTTGGTCCAGGGGCATGGGGCGACTTCTCTCACCCCACAGAATTGGCCGATCAACAATCGTTTCAACAGGAGATATCAAAACTCGAGAACCAAGGTGTGAATCACTTACGTTCCTGTGAAGAAGTCCACGGATACGATGTTGCCACCACCGATGAAGATACCGGACACATTACCGATTTTATTATCGACCCAGACAATTGGGCGATCAAACTACTCATTGTTGACACCCGTAACTGGTTGCCAGGGGGGAAAAAAGTGGCGCTTCCCCCTAATTGTGTTGAAACCATCGATTGGTCCACACATAAAATTCATGTGAATCTTTGTCACGATTCGGTGATGGCACTCCCGGATTTTGAAGAAGATAAAATGGAGAACAGGGAGTACTTGAATACGTTGGAAGCCAAAGCAACGTTGGCGCTTAACCAACAAGACTAATTTGTTAAGCGCAAAAAAAGCGATAAAGTAACTCAATGGTTTGCGTCACTCTATCGTCTGCCAGGCGGTAATAAATCGTCTGGCCATCACGACGGGTAGCCACCATTTTCGCATCTCGAAGCAGTGCTAAATGCTGAGACAAAACCGGTTGCGTCACAGGGATCCGTTTCAATAAATCGGTGACTGAGAGTTCTTCTTCCAATAACGAACACATGACCATTAGTCGTGTTTTATTGGCCAATTGCTTTAGGTAACGCTCAGCGTCTGCGGCATGCGCCAACATTGCATGGGTATTTACATCAGTTATCATCGTTATTGCGTCTTGTAATAATAAAAAAGTATGACATTTAATGCGACAGGCACTTTTTTATCAAGCTCATTCATCGCAAAACTATTTTGTAGAGCATAATCTCTTTACATTTTTAACACCAATACATAAGGTATATCTTACATCTTAGTAAAGTCACTGAGTTTCAATGTTAAAAAATATTCAGCAAAGATTAGCCGCTATTTCTTATCCCATTAGAACTATCACCGCCGCCCTCGCCGCCGAAGAGATGAGTAACAACCAAGGTTGTCTCATTGACGTCAGAGAGCCGGCTGAAGTACAAAACGAGCCCGTTGACGGTGCCCTTAACATCCCTCGAGGGGTGTTAGAAATGAAAATGCTTGAACAATTTCTCGACGAGGGCAAGCCCATTTATATCCATTGTGCATCCGGTGTACGTGCTCAGCTCAGTGCCGAACAGCTGTTAAATATGGGATATACTAACGTTACCGTTATCACCTGCAATATCACCCAAATTAAACAGCATTTTTAAGTGAGGCCAGTTGGCTAAAACAAGGGAAATGCCCCTCAACGGGTCGACTAATTATTCCTTTAATTTCTGAAAGAATGTAGCATAGCGCCATTCTTTTTTAACTCGCAACCTAGTCATGCTAAAAGCCACATTAGAACAATGGCGCATGTTTAAAGCCGTCGTTGATGCGGGTGGCTTTAATCAAGCGGCTCAGCAAGTGCATAAAAGTCAGTCTAGTGTACACCATGCTGTGCAAAAACTTGAAAATGGGCTGGGTATTACCCTGTTTACGAATGACGGCCGTAAAGTAAAGCTGACACCCGCAGGGAAATTAATGCTTCGCCGAGCCAACACACTGCTTGAAGAAGCACATAAATTAGAAGCAGTGGCGGCGAGTTTACATCACGGCACGGAAACCGAATTAAAAGTAGCCGTTGACATTATTTTTCCCCCCACCGTGTTATACAACGTGCTCCACTGTGTATCACAAAACTTTCCGTTACTTCGCATTGAGCTGATGGAATCGGTGTTAAGCGGCGCCAATGCGCTGTTAAAAGCTGCAGAAGTTGACATCGCTATCTCCCCCTTTCCCCTTGAGTCCGGTTTCAGTGAACAGTTGTGCGAAATCGAATTTATTGCGGTGGCTCACCCCGAACATCCTTTACATCATCTAAACCGCACCATTTCCATTGAAGATTTAAAATCACACCGACAAATTGTGGTTAGAGACTCTTCAAGCGAGGGAAAAGTTGACGCGGGTTGGCTGTCTGCAGATCAACGATGGACGGTGAGTCATTTAAGAACCTCCATTGATATTTTGAGCCAAGGAATGGGGTTTGCGTGGCTGCCCGTTGCATTCATTCGCCCTCAACTAGATCAAGGACTTTTAAAGCCCCTTCCCTTAAAAAGCCATGGTGTACGCAAAGCCATGCTGTATCTTCTATTTGAAGATGGCGACAGACTAGGGCCCGCAGCCCGTGCATTTATCGGCGAACTGCGCTACCAAACGATGCAGCTTCCTACTGCTGACGGCATTAACGTGGGATCGGCGCCCTAAAGCATTCACTTTACGTTTTTCATACCGGCTAAAGCGTTGCTTGCCAACAACTTACAGGGTATAACTAACATCACCTAAAAATAATTATAATAATAAAGGGCCGGTTTTGCTGTTACCGACTACACTTCATATTCAAAGATCCTCACTTTACGCACTGGAAAAGTTGTCTTCATTATTTCGTTTAGCTTTGTCCTTTGTGATAGGTTAACGTATGCCTCATAAAGTGATTTTACAGCACAGCAAGGCTAACTTAAGAAAACGCCTTATGCTCGGTACCGTGAGCCTATCGTTTATTCTTATCAGTACACTTTGCTTTATTGGCCATGGTATTTTATTAGAGATGGAGCAAGCCTTTGAAAAGGACACTTTCCATCGCCATGCCAAACATGTTCTTGCCCGGATAGCGAATGATACTCCCTTAGCGGCGATGTCTATGCCACCTGACGTGGTGTTAGTAAGCATGGGTAACACCCAAGTTTATCCGCAACAAAAACCTCTACCCACCCTACTTTCGCTAGCGACTACGGTAAATAGTGATAGCTTTTTCGCGCTTAACAAGCGCCGTTATTATGTAAAAAAATACACCACCCAACAATCGCCAAAGGCTGTGGTAATAGTTTGGCAAGCCTATGAACTTTCTGGCATTTCTTCGAGGATCATTAATCAGCTAACGTTAGCGGGATTTATCCTTTTTGGTCTCGCCGTTTGGGTAGCCATGATCATGTCTGCCTTCATCGCGAAACGATTCGAAAAAGCGAACCAAACCCTAGAGCAATTAGCGTTACAAGACCCACTAACCCATCTGCTAAATCGTCATGCTCTGCTGGCCAGCAAACACTTCAATCTCGCTCATGGCGCGCTGTTTTTTTTCGACCTCGACCGGTTTAGAGATATTAATGACGCCCTTGGTCATGAAATGGGTGATCGTATGTTGTTCGCCTTTGCCCAGCGGTTAAAAACCTTAGCCGGCCCCACTGCTTATACCTATCGCTATCGCAGCGATGAATTTGTCATTTGGCAACCAGACATTCTCCAAGAAGATGTTTTAAGCCATGCCTTTCGATTGCTATACGACTGCCGAGACCCCCTGCAAATTGGTAACAGTGCATTTGAAATTGGCTGTAGCATCGGTGTCGCTTGTTTACCAGACCACGGACAACGCCCCGACACGCTCGTTCGCAACGCTGAAAATGCCATGCATCGTGCTAAGAAACTGCGCTTGGGCGTGCAAATGTACAGCGATCGCCTAGCCTTAAACAGTACCATTAAAGTTACCCTTCGTAGTCAGTTACGTTCTGCGTTACAAAACCAAGAATTCATCCTCTACTACCAACCAAAAGCAGAAATTGGCAGCGGTCGTTTAATAGGTGTTGAAGCCATTGTCCGTTGGCAACATCCAGATGAAGGTTTGTTAGTGCCGGCGTTATTTATCGACCTTATCGAACAAAGCGGCATTGTTCACGCGTTTACGCGATATACCGTGGAGCAAGCCGTTGCCCAAATACAATCCTGGTCATCTCAAGGTCACTTTGTTCCTGTTTCGGTGAATTTATCGGCCTACAACCTAATGGATAGCGAGTTTATTCCCTTTATAAAACACTGTCTGGAAACCACCAATATTGATCCGGCCTTGCTGGAATTTGAACTCACGGAAAGCGCCACCATGGTGGATATCGAGGTCAGTAAACGGGTATTGACCGCATTTAGAGAAATGGGGATAAAGACATCCATCGATGATTTTGGTACGGGTATGAGTTCCTTTGCCTATCTTCGAGAGCTTGATATTAATACCGTAAAACTCGATCAGTCGTTTATTCGGGATCTCGAGCCGAACAGCCGTACGGCTAAAATTGTAGAAAGTATTGTGTCCTTGTGCAGAAACTTAGATATTGATGTCATTGCAGAGGGCGTGGAAACCAAAGCCCAGGCTCAATTGCTTACAAAACTTGACTGTCACTTTGCTCAAGGCTATTTGTATGGCAAGCCTACGCCGGCCAAAAACATCACCACACTGATGCAATCATCTTTTAGCAATAAACGTAGATTGTCACGGTAAGATCAGCTGACCAAAGTGTAGACTTGCTGCGTGCCAAGCATTAAGCCACTTAATGCTGCAATCAGTCCCACTGACGCCACCGCGCCGTCATCGGTAGTCAAACCAATGGCCATTACCAATACCGACAGTGCCGGAATAAAACCCACAAAAGGCACGATTTCCAGTGGTATCATCGATAACCCGCACAACGCACAACTTACAGCTACAAGGCTACGAAAAACAGGATGTTGAACGAACAACCATCGTGGCACAAGAAAGCGATCTATGCGCGCCATCCAAGGTTTCATGCGTCGAATACCACTGTTTAACTTTGCCCGACTTACTGGAATATCACGGATAGGCCCTGGCAACCAAGGGTGCTGCTTAGACACCAGCATTTGAATAGCGATAAGCATAATGGTAATGCCCGTCATTGACGGCACACCGGGTAATGCCCCTATTGGTGTGGAACAAATAAATGCCGGAACCGCTAACATAGGGCCAAACCCCCGCTTTTCCATGGTAAACAGCAGTGTCCCAAAGGACACTGATTCCTCTTCGCCGTGAGACTGCATTCGTCCAAGCAGCTCATTAAGTGTCATAGAGGGTTTAGCGGTTGAAGAATCCATTTATCCGTTATCCTAATTTTGCAAAGTTATGCAAGCTACTGCCAGTTTCGTGCCATACAATGGAAAAGGAAAAAATAACCTAATGGCTATTATTCAATAAGTTAGTATAGTGAACAGCAATAGCGTAAATCCATGAAATGGTGCTTTTTTCACGATATGGGAATTTTATACCCACAAGCCTTAAGGGATAATTTCGTCGCTATTCGGGTTGCCTATTACGCTAACGCTTAGCGTTGCTAACGCTAGGCTAAGGAAAGGATTTTTCAGTGATCTTAACCCTGTTGAATCTTGTACTACGTACAACGAAATAAAATTTATAAAAAAGGAACGTGCTGTGCTGACAGTTTTACTGGTTGATGATGATCCTGAATTTTCAGAAGTGGCTTGTACTATTATCGAGTTTCTTGGCCATGAGGTCTTAACAGCCTGCAATCTTGCCGAAGCCAGAGAATGGTTAACAAAAGAAACTTTCGACCATGTCCTTCTTGACTTTATGCTGCCTGATGGCAGTGGTGCTCACCTTTTTGATGAACTTAATAAGCTACCTAAGCAGCCGCGAATTACCCTTATTACAGGACACCCATCAGTAAAGGGTATTATCAAAGGCTTGTGCGGCCCTAATATCGATTATCTGGTTAAGCCCATCCAACGGGAAGATATTGAAGCGGTCTTATCGGGCAAAAAACAACCTAAATCATCCCAAGCGCCAAAGATCAAAAAACACTTTGGGCATTTAATTGGTGAGTCTGCCTGTATGCAAGAACTCTACAAGCTCATTGAACGGGTTAGCAGAACCAGCGCCAATGTGATGTTGCTTGGCGAAAGCGGTGCAGGTAAAGAAGTGGTTGCAGCAGCCATACACGCCGCATCTCAAAGTACCGGCGCTTATATCGCCACCAACTGTGGCGCATTTTCAAAAGAATTAATCGGTAGCGAACTGTTTGGCCACGAAAAAGGGGCGTTCACCGGTGCGGTTGGCAAAAAAGAAGGGGTATTTGAACAAGCCGAGGGCGGTACCTTGTTTCTCGACGAGATCACCGAAATGCCCATCGACATGCAACCCAATCTATTGCGGGTTTTAGAGAACAAAGTGGTTATTCGTGTGGGTGGCACTAAAACCATTCCCGTAAATTGCCGAGTTGTGTCTGCCACTAACCGAAAAATGGAAGAAATCGCCGAAAGCAAAGTACTTCGTGAAGATATCTATTTTAGATTGGCTGTCTTTCCCATCACGATTCCCCCGTTACGAGAACGTCGGGAAGATATTGCCTTACTTGCCACCCACTTTATAGACGAATTTAATCGCGACAACCAAACCCAGTTTAAATGGGAAGAGTCTCAACTTGATACCCTCACCGCCTATGATTGGCCGGGTAACGTTAGAGAATTACGCCACTTTGTCCATCGCGCTGGCATTATGAGCGATCCTGAGCGTAGTGAAATTGAGTTGCCGAAAACCATCGAATCGCCTTTCGCTAAAAAGCAATCGACCACCCCGGCGTTAGCAGCAGGACGCACCATTGAAGATGTAGAAAAAGAACTGATTTATGCAACCTTGGAAAAGGTGAATGGCAACAAGACCTTAGCTGCCGAAATGTTAGGGATCAGCACAAAAACCTTGTATAACCGGCTTCATGCATACGGTGATCTGAGCAAAGACGACGCCTAGGGAGTAGCAAATGAACGACGACGAGTTAGCGACAATTGCAAAATGGGTACACGATGCCCGCAAACCGTTAAACCGTATATCCATGCAGGCCGAATTGGTAAAAATGGCCCTAAATGGCGAGATACCGGTGGAAAAAGCCACTGTTGCACTAGACAAAATTATCCATAGCACAAAAGACTGTAGCCATACCCTCGCCCAAATGATGGCGTCATTAGGCGCTAACAGTGCGGAATAATCAGCATGCTAAATAAACTTATTCAGTCATTTTATAGTTGGATTGCCCTTGTCATCATAGTGCTTGTTGTTATCACAGGTAACGCGTTTTATGTGATTAACACCTTGGATGAACTAACCACCCTCGAGGCCCGTTTATTCGCCACCAATCGCGTAATTAATGTTACCAACCAACTGCATATGGCGGTGCTTAGGGCGGAATCAGGACAACGTGGATATTTGCTCACCCGCGATGAAGCTTACCTCGATGATTACACCAGTACGCTAGATAAGTTAAACCAACTTATTGACGATGTGGAAACCGCCGCACTCACATCAGAACAACCCAACCAAGACAGTAATATCGACGAGTTGTTGCGGTTAACCAAAGCCAAAGTGAATGGGCTTATCAAAACCGTCGAGTTAACCAAAGACGGCGAGTATCAGACGGCATTGGCCATTGTTAATACCGATGTGGGGTTGGGCTTATATGATCAATTTGAAGAACGCTACAAGTTAGTTGCCCACTCTGAAAAGGAAATGCAACAGACACACTTAAGCAACCTGATGAAGCTGCGCAAAGATTCGGTCAATACCCTTATTATTTCCGGTGTTACCACCGGTCTATTGGTGTTTGCCATTTTGTTTTTACTCAAAATAAACGTAAGAGAAAACATGCGTCATCAAGAGGCGCTAGAAGAATACAACGAGGAATTAGAAGATAAAATTTCGGAACGGACCCAAGAATTGCGGATCTTTGCCGATGAGCTAGCACGTAGTAATCGTGAGTTAGAAGACTTTGCGTTCGTGGCCTCTCATGATCTTCAAGAACCATTAAGAAAAATTCGCGCCTTCGGTAACCGTTTAGAAGCGGGCTATGAAGGTATTATGGACGAACGTGGTAAAGATTTTCTTAAGCGTATGCTCAATGCAGCGGAGCGCATGTCGATGCTAATTAGCGATCTATTGTCGTTCTCACGGGTATCAACGCGGGGCAAAGAATTTGAGCAAGTGTCGTTAAATCATATCATGGACAACATATGCAGCGATCTCGAGATTGCCATAGAAGAAAGTGGCGCCACTATACAAATTGACGATTTGCCCACCTTACAGTGCGACAAATCCCAAATAGAACAATTAATGCAGAACCTGCTTTCCAACGCGTTAAAATTCCGTAACGAAGATAAAGCACCCATTATTAACATTAAAGTACGGGCTCCTTCTGAGGAAGAGTTATCCCCCATATTAGTCCGTGACAATTTTGATTGGGTGGCCATTACAATAGAAGATAACGGTATTGGTTTTGAGCAATCTTTTGCTGAAAAAATCTTTGCTCCCTTCCAACGATTACACGGACGCTCTGCCTTTAAAGGCACCGGCATTGGGCTGGCAGTTTGTCGGCGCATTGTGGAGCGACACAACGGACAGATTAATGCATTCAGTGAGCCTGGCAAAGGCACGCGGTTTGTGATTATCATACCGGTAAATGGTGAGCCGTTTGCCACCCAAAATGAAGGAATTGTTAGCAATGTCTCTTAAAAATGCGACCCCAATCAATATTCTCATGGCCGATGACGATGAAGATGATAGATTGCTTACCCTTGATGCCCTCAAAGAAAGCCGGGTATTGAACAATTTATATTGTGTAGAAGATGGCGTAGAACTTCTTGCTTTTCTGCGACGTGAAGGCAAATACAGCGATCCTAAAACCTCACCGAGGCCCAGTCTCATACTGTTAGATTTAAACATGCCACGCAAAGATGGACGGGAAGCCTTGCAAGAAATCAAAGGTGACCCATCACTAAGAGGGATCCCCGTTGTGATCCTAACGACCTCGAAAGAAGAAGAAGATATGTTACGGGGTTACGATTTAGGGTGTGCATCATACATAACCAAACCAGTTAATTTTGAAGGACTGGTTGATTTAATGCGCGCCCTCGGTCGCTATTGGATAGAGTTTGTTGAATTACCACACGATTAGTGGTTAATAGGGGTTACAGTGGCTGAGGTCATCCGTGTTTTACTGGTAGAAGATGACGAGGACGATTATTTTCTCACTGCCGACTATATGTCTCAGTGTCCGGAGCCTCGGTTCCACATAACCTGGGTAACTAATGGCTCCGAAGCCATCGAAGTGTTGCAGAAAAAAACCTTCGACATTTGTTTACTCGATTTTATCTTGGGGGCAGAAAATGCCCTCGATGTGTTAGCCAAATTTAAACAAGCCCGCATTACGGTGCCTGTGGTCATTCTTACCGGCCAGTCGGATAATCAAGTCGACGAAATGGTGATGCGCGCAGGTGCCGCCGATTACCTCACGAAAAGTGAAATTGAATCGCCTCGTTTTATGCGCACCATGCGTTATGCCATGGTTCGCCGTGAAATTGAAAATGAGCGTATAGAACGACATAAGATCGAGCAACAAAATAAAGCCAAAGATAAATTTTTGGCTCATTTAGGCCACGAACTTCGCACTCCCCTTACCTCAATACTCGGCTACACCGAATTGCTCCTCGATGACGAAGAAAATCATCATATGAGCCAAGAGCTTTCCATTATTCACACCAATGGTAAACATCTACTTAGCTTACTGAACGATTTACTCGACATGTCTAGGATCATGGCGAATAAGCTTGAACTGGCCCCACGAAACATTAACCTCAGTGCATTTATGACCGATGTGCACTCTCTGATGAATTTGGCGGCCAAAGATAAAGGGCTGTCCATGGCCATTTGCTCAGAGACCGAGGTGCCGATTAACATCGATGTGGACCCTACCCGCTTGCGACAAATTCTGATTAATTTAATCAGTAACGCCGTAAAATTTACCGATTCGGGTTTAATCACTGTCACGGTAGAAACCCTCCCTGTACGACCTATTGATGGCAAAGAACTGTTACTGTTTCGGGTGAAAGACTCGGGTATCGGGATGCCTCCAGATAAACTCGATGCCATTTTCCATCCATTTGAGCAAATTGAAGATGTTGTGCGCGCTAACCATGGCGGCGCTGGACTGGGCTTAGCGATTTGCCGTGAGTTAGTTTACAAAATGGGCGGTACCATTGATGTTGATTCGGAAGTCGGCAAAGGCAGTATTTTTTCTTTTACCCTGGATCCCGGTGAAATTCGAGAACAGCCTAGGGAATTTCTCACCCTTGCAGCACCGAGTATTAATCAACATGATAAACGAAATCTGCATGTAACTGGCCGCGTGCTTATTGTCGATGATTTACGCGAATTACGTCGTCTTACCGGCTATATGGTTAGCCAATGTCATGCCTCTGTTTCCTATGCTGAAAATGGCGTCAAAGCACTGGAAGCCGTGCTGGAAGCAGAACGGGCTGGCAAGCCTTTCCACCTGGTACTAATGGACATTCACATGCCGGTGATGAATGGGATAGAGTCTTTAAACGCTATGCGTCAACATCGTTGTAACGTGGCGGTGGTGGCGATAACCGCCGCGAGTAGAAAAGGGCTACGCCAATCTCTGCTCGATGAAGGTTTTGACGACGTATTGGGTAAACCTATCGACAAGACCGCTTTGTTGAAGGTACTGGACAGATACCTCATCACAACCCCTAAAGCGGATAGCCCCCAAAAACCTGTCGAAGATCGGCTCCAACCGGCACCGAGCCCTGATAACAACACCGCCGCCAAACGGGTGCTTCTGGTGGAAGATGATCATGATGCGGCAGAACTAATGGCTCTATTACTCAACCATCTCGGTCATGAGGTGACGGTTGCCCACAACGGACAAGAGGCCATGGAGCGCAGCGGACAACAGTTGTTTGATGTCGCCTTATTGGATTTATCTTTACCCGATATGGGCGGGCTTGAATTGGCGGCACAATTGCATCCCCAGTGCCCCGAGTTACGAGTTTATATTGTCAGTGGCCGAGAACCTGACGCCAACGAAATTGGCGACGTAGCCATAGCGGGAACATTACTAAAACCGGTCAATAAAGACGATTTGGCTAACCTGTTAAATTAAGTGCCCGCCATTTCTGGTTGCAAAGAAGTCATCTTTTCCTTCTTCCTGCAAATATTACAATTACTTTGTAATAAATTGTCTTCACCTTAAAACACCTTCGCCGCAGGAATATTTAACCCATAATTATCATATACTTAATAAACTACACTTATTGGTATTGCAGTTGCATCAGTCATTATGAATTCACTTAGCAAGGAGATTTAGATCATGGCTACAACCACTGCCACACCTAAGACACCAAACACGGGTAATTCAGCAAGTGAAGCAACCCATCCGTTTACGGACAAGGCACAAGAGACACTGCACACGTCGGTAGACAAACTAGCAAGCTCAGCGGCCAAAGCGGAAGAAAACCTACGTTCAACAGCGGCAGATTCAGCGGAAAATATGGCTGAACGCAAAGCACAGTTAGACGCGAAGTGGAAGACTTCAGGTGTTCGCAAATACGCGATTGAAAACCCCATTGCAACCGCAGGTATCGCCTTCGCTGCCGGTATGCTGGTAACGTCGTTAATGCGGAAGAAATAAACCATGACGTCCGCACATGAAACGCCTGAAACGGCGAGTCTTAAGGACGACAAAAGCTCAACTCGCCCGGCCAGTGATTCTGGCCGGGCGGACACATCTTATGAACATGAACCGTCCATCGAAGAAGTCGTTGAAAGTGCCAAATTCGCTTTTGGACAAAAGCAATCCGAAATCGCTTCATTATCGGAATGGGTTGGTGCGGAAGTAAAGTTGGCGCAAAAATCTCTTATCATTATGAGTTTGGCCACCCTTGGTGCGTTCGTTTTCGCTTGTTTCTGTTGGCTTGTCATCAACTTGGCCATCACCACCGGTTTGCATAAAGCCGGATTGCATTTTGGTGTGATTGCCCTAATTACCTTTGCTCTCAATCTGGCCGCCGCTTTTGGTGCATTTATCGTTGCTCGCAGCGCTTATCGGCATGTCACGCTCATGCCAGCACTTCGTGCAGTGCTAGCCCAAGTGGGAATAAAGGCACACAATGAGGATTAACCATGCAGCTTTTTCTAAAATCAGAATTACAACATAGGGACAAGGCGCAAGAAAAATACATAATAGCGCAAAGAAGAAGTGACTATGCGCTAGAGCATGTTAAATTAAAGTCCCGATTGCTGATTGCCAGACCCGCTGCTCTGCTGTCTATTTTTGCCGCCGGCGCATGTAAAGGCTTAACCAGTAATCAACCAAAGTCGAGGCGCAAGCAGGCATTGTTTACTTTTGCGCGTACGGCATTTTTCAATTTTATTGGCTAGGATCTGTAATATGGATATGACTTTTTTTCAATTGCGCCTGCGCCGAGGAATATTCGCGTTAACCGCGGCTTCCTCGTTCGTGCTTATGGGATGTGTTAATTTACCCGATTCTACTGCCACCCCCTTTCAGTCGGCCAGCACACACGAAGGGTATGGCTACTCCTCTGTGCAACTTTCTGATACCGAGTATCGAATCATGTTCCGCGCTACAGAATCTACCGATGCCTCCAAGGTTCAAGAGTATACCTTGTTTCGCGCCGCTCAAATCGCGCAACAGCAAAAGTATTCCTGGGTCACGATTGTGAAAACGGACGTGGAACGCAAAGCCGCGTTAGGTAAACATACTGTGGAAGCCGAAAAGAGTAAAAACAACGCCTTGTCGGTGTTCCAAAATGAACAATGCTCAATGTCTGGATGTACAGAAATCGCACAACCGTTTCCCACTAATAGTGGTATGACTATCGAGACCGAAGTGATGAAGGATGTGTACTATTCTATTTTGGTAAGAATGTCCGACGCCACCAGTCGCCCTGATGCCAAGGCGTTCGATGTGTCTACGGTGCTGTCCCATCCAGTTGAGTAACGAGGCCTATGCCCTTTACCTTTTTACACAGCGCCATGTAATAACGGCGAAGCCCTAAGCCTCGCCAACAACCGTTAACAAAGAAAAAGATCCATACCCATCAAATAACCTGCTAATACAATGACATACAAATTAATTATCGTTAATGTGAAATTGGCGTGTGATGTGCAATTTATCAAAGAGGGTGTTCGAGTTTTAGATGTAAAGATGTGAGGAAGAGATCGTAATGTCATCACGCTATCAACGAAATACTATGCTACCGGAAATAATCAATGTACTTAATGACGGGTTAATTTTTTACCAACAGGGTATCACCCGCACTCGCTATGATCGGGTTAGAGCAATGTGTACGCGAATGGTTGAAGAGAAACGTCTAGCCATTAGAGACTTGAGCCCATTTCAACACCGCTCTGATCTCGCGCCGAATACACGTTTGGCGTGGGGACAAAAAATAAAAAATGATTATGAAACCCTGCAAAACGCCCTCGCCACAGACAAAGAGGCCGCGTTGTCTAAGCGGTTAAACCACATAGAAAACCGTATTTTGCAAAGTTTCGACGATGCACTTGATGCAGATGTATCAAACGAATGTGCTCAAGCATTACGTAAAGTTCGTTCCAGAATGCTTCAATGCCACGATGAGCTTATGATGTTAGCCAAACAGGTTTCTGCCTAAAATAGACAACTAAGCATCCGTTATTACAGACAACATTGCTGGTAGATTTTATTCTTTGATGTTTATTGTATTTGCTCGTTCTACCCAGTCGAGATCTCGGGTTTGTTCATCAAGGGTACCCTTGGCATCTTCTAAGAATACTTGGCAAAAATAATCTACGCACGCAAAGGTATCTTTATACTTTTTCAGTTGTACTTCCATCTCGTGCATCGCATTGGCAAATTCAGAATTAGACTTTGATAACTCATAATCACACTTAAGGTACGCACACAGCACATCTGCCGCTTTCGCTAACGCAACATGAATATCTTCTTTATCTTGCTCGATAAGCGGCTGATACCGTTGCCGTAGCGGTTCAGGTACCGTTTGCAGCAACATAGCTTCAAACCGACGCTCGAGTTTTTTAATTGCTATGGTTGTTTCAGGATCGTGATATTTGACTGGACTAGGAATATCACTCATGCCTGCAATTTCACTGCCTTCGTGAAATATCGCCATAGCGGCTACCCGATCTGGATCCACGTCTTCGTTATACACATCTTTAGCAATGGCGCCGAGCATATGGGCCACCACTGCCGCTTCGTATACATGGGTAGACAGCATTTCTTCTTGAAACTGTGCCATAAGGGGCCAACGCTTAACGTTTCTTGCTCGTTGCATAAGACCGATAAAAGCAGAATGTTTCTTTGTCATAGTAATTTAGTTCTCACTTAACTGTATCTGGTACACCTCTAAACAGAGGCGAAACCCTATCATACCGTGTTTTCGGTAAAAGGGTGTGAATCTGCCGTGTAAAAAATGCAGCGTATTTGTAACTCTTGTCTGCTAGACACCTTAGCAGCTGAGACGAATTAAAAATAACTCCTATATTTCAACAAGATAAAGGTGGCATAGTTCAAGCATAAGTTAAAGGGACATTCACATAAGCAAATAGAGGAAAAAGTTATGCTAGGTTGGGCAATTACATTTTTCATTATCGCTATTATCGCTGCCATTTTTGGGTTCGGTGGAATCGCCGGCGCCGCTACGGGCATCGCGCAATTTTTATTCTTTGTGTTTGTAGCTTTACTTGTTATCTCTTTGATTGCAAATGCATTCAGAGGAAAGGCGCCGCGCGCCTAACTTAAATTTTTTTGGAAAAGGAGAAAGGACATGAAATACTATTCACTAATGTTAAAAACACTATTGGCAGCTTCCTTTGCACTCTCACTAGCCGCATGTGGCGACAACAATGCTGAAAATGCTGGCGAAGAAGTCGATGAGGTAATGACCGATGCAGGTAATGCCGTCGAGGACACCTGCGAAGATGTGAAAGAAGGCATGAACGCAGAAGATGAAGACTGCTAGTTTTTAGCCATTTAAAAAAACCAGGCAATTGCCTGGTTTTTTTGTATCTTAATTTCTATCTCTACATCATGAATCTACCGTTTTTTTTACCCACAAAGCGGTTTAACAGAGCCGGTAGTAACGTTAAATCAGTGACTAATGCCATTAACATGGCCAATGACGCTAACAGGCCAAAATACACACTGGGAAGAAAGTCAGAAAACCCAAACAAAGAAAAACCTGTGGCGATAATCACCGAGGTATAAAGTATGGCACGTCCTGAGTGCTCAAACGCTTGTTTGCTCGCCGATGACGCCGAAGGCGCTTTACCTGCCGAAAGGTAACTATGCAAAAAGTGGATGGTGTCATCCACGGCTATGCCCATGGCAATTGCAGCTATGGTGATGGTCATAATATCAAGAGAGATACCTAACCAACCAATTACGCCCAAGATGCCAAGGGTTGTCAGTACATTTGGCACAAGCGCAATAAGTGCCACTTTGACTGAACGGAATATAATAAGCAGAACAACACCTAACACCACATACACGATCCCCAGTGTTTTTATTTGCGAATCGAATAACCGACTTAATATATCCTGATAAAGTACGAACAAATTGGTTAGCTGATACTGGTTATCTTCTAGTCCGACAGCTTGCATGTCTTGTTTAAGCTGGGTCATAAAGTGCTGTCGGTCTAGTCCTTCGGTAGTATCCTGAACTCGGGTGGCAATCCGAAACGTCCCGTCATCAACCGCCAAGTAAGCACCGACCAATTGATTTGCCACTTTTTCATCTAGCAAACGATAAATGGTGGTAAGTTCGTATTCAGTTAACGGCTTCCCCCCATTTAGTTGTTTGGCCAATGTAGTGAAATTAACCACCGAGGTAACACTGCCGGTAGCATCAAAAGCATCAATGGCTTTTTGCACCAGTTGCATTTGGGCAACGGACTGCGCCGTGAGCACTAAATCTTCGTCGCTCCCCTTCCCTGCGTTGTTTAACGTGACAATAATATCAAGGGCCGTCGAGCCCCCAAATTCCTTATCGATGAAAGCTAACTCACTATAAACTTGGGTATCTTTACTGAAGTAGTTAATAAAGGAATTTTCAACATTTAAGCGCGTAATACCTAACGCAGTAATAGCGAAAAGGGCGATAACAACAATGCTAACTGGCCATGGAGCTCGTAAAGAGACGCCTCGTAGCCAAGTAAGGACATGGGATATAAAAGAAAAATCCGCTTTTTCTTTCGCCGCAGGCAAAAAGGAGAGCAATGCGGGAAAAAGTAAGAGGCTAACCAACATGGTAACCACCATGGCCACTAACATCATCCAGCCAAAAGCCACCACCGGTTGCAGCCCAGAGAAAATGAGCGCACCAAACCCAACCGATGTAGTCAAAGTTGCATAAAAACAAGGCGACAATTTCTCCTGTAACGTGGCCACGATACGTTGATGCTGGGTTAAATCCGTATTCCCATGGCTAATACTGCGATAAGCACCAATAAGGTGGATCATCACCGCCAAGGTCAAAATTAACTGAAGGGCGATAAAATTAGCAGAAATCACCGTGGTTCGCATATCCAATAAGCCAAACAAACTCATGGTCAGAAGTACACTTAAAGCACAGGACAGAACAGGAAAAAACACCCACTTCAGCGAACGGTATAACAGTGCAAGCAACAGTACGATCACTAAGACAATGGCGGTTCCAAATGTGATCAAATCAGATTTGATGATATCAATGAGGTGTTGGCCTACCACATATGCGCCCCCCATATAAGTATCAGCACGGTCAGCCACACTTGCCGTAATTTCTTCTATTTGGGCTATTTCTTGCTGTCTTTGAATGGTTAACCTTTGGCGAATTGGATCCCCTTCGCGCTTCAAAGAGGCGATTTCAGTTTTATCGGCCTCGGATAAGGGCTCATCATCAAGGACTTTTTGTTGAATTTCGGTAATCCGGCTGTCAATGCGGGCTAAAGTCGGATCGGGTTTGAACACCACTTGAATGGCTGTGGCGGTGTTCTGCCGATTGATAAGTAAATCGGTAAAGATAGGATGACCACTAATAAGAGACTGCATTTTCTCAGGCCCGTAGCGCTGCTTTTCCCACGTTAACCCGTTTACGTCATCTGAGCCAGATAAGGCATCGGCGCTGTCTATAAGCGGTACATTTAAAATCGAGGTTACCGAAGCAACCCGCTCGATGTTACCGAGTTTTTGCGACAACAACGCAATATCGTCAAAGGTTTGCTGGCTAAATAAAGCATGATTTTTGGGCACATAGGCCACCAAAATAAATTCCTCCGGCGAGAAGGTTTCATTGGCGACCTGGCTTTGAATATACAATTTGTTGTCTTTAACCAGTAAGGTGTCAGCCGAAGCGTCAATTTTAAATTGCTGAATATAGGGTGTTAATCCACCAGCGAGCAGCATAAACGCTACGATGATGAACCACCGGTATGTCACAATGCCTCGGCTTATCTTGGCGGTAATACTAGGGTTATTCTTGCTCTTGTTCGCTAAGTTCGAAGAGTTCGTCACGGCGCTGCCCCTGAATGTACTGATTTCTGAAATAAATGTATGGATCATCGGCCTGCTCGTAGAGCGAGCGATAAACATCTGATTGGCTGGAAAAATCATCAACGCCGTCAACAATACGAAGTTGGTAAGTTTCAGGGGGGTCGGCTACGTAATTAACAGGATGGATGACCCCTTCGGTAAGCGTGGAAAATGCTCCCCGAGAATCGCTTGGACCAAGGATGGGGAGAACAAGGTAAGGCCCAGCGTTGATATCGTAATGCTGTAGCGTATTGGCAATGGTTTGCTTTTGCGGCGCAATATCAAACCAGTCCGTTGCGGGGTCAAAAAGGCCTAATAAACCCACCGTTGAGTTAATTAAAAAGCGGCCAAGATTCGTTCCTGCTTCATCAAGTTCACCAGAGAAAGTATTGTTTAATAGATTAAGCGGCTCCCTTAGATTATCAAATGCATTGCCAATTTTATCTCTTACGCCTCCTGGCACCACGTAACGGTAACCGTCTGAAAGCGGCAAAAGAGCGTACTGATAGGTAAAATGATTAAACGAAAAAATAGCTCGGTTGACGCTTTCCCATGGGTCATTGTAGACAATATCTCCGCTGGGATCGTTTTGCTGTTCATCGCCTACACTCACCACGGTAGGGGCTACGTCAAGACTTCCCTGACTCGTTTCAATGGTAACCGACTTTCCCTTTGATAAGGTATCCACACGAGAAACGGGTACCTGAGTACCCGTCGACTGATTCACGCTTTGTTCTGTCTGGTCCTGCCCTGGCCCGTTGGCACAAGCCACTAAGGCCAAAACCATACCGCCAAGCAAGGTGTGTTTATAAACTTGCGTAACTGCCATTAGTCATCCTTTCATGATGCTCCAGAATGTTTTTCGCACGTGTAAGTGCGTCATCCCGATTGTATTGCCAATCGCTCTTTTGATACTTACGTGCCAACTGTAAATAATGCTCAATTCGCTGTTGACGAATTTTATGAAATTTCTTTTCCTCATCGAATGACAGTTGTGCAAGATAGGATTCCAATTCACTTATCTTGGCAGGCCCTTTAGGTTGACGCCGTTCATTTTGCTCCCCTCTGTCAGTCAAGCTAACATCCGTATTAGCGCCCACAACCACCACACTGCACCCTACAAGAACCACGAAAATTAACAGTTTACGATAATCCATCATTTGCCCCTTTCGCTGGCACGAATGACCGTGCTTGTTACCCACTATTGATACCTCAGAATGTTGCATACAACGTACCAGCTAAGACAATTAAAAAAAGCTGTAACCATCTGTTTTTTAATATATAAAAAAACAGATGATTACAGCTTTTTCCGACTTACACGCAGCGATGAGTAAAAAACACGCGAGGTGGGAATAAATTGCCGATTTAGGCTATTGACTTCTTACATCAGAGAACCCGTAAGAGGACACCTTCATGGTTGGCGTATCGGTATCTTTATACCTATCAAACCAGTTAAACACCGGTTGTTTACGAAGACGCTGTTCGAAATGGGTTGCGGGTTCAGGTTTCGGTTTTGGTTTAAATAACTTCATATAATTTGTTCTTTCACCTGTAGAGCAAGGACACATTATCCCTTTAGGGGATAATAGTGACGTGTGATCAATATTTCTCTCTCCAAGACAATAAAAAAAGCGCCCGAAGGCGCTATTTTTTAATGGCAGGATAAAAGCTATTCGGTTTGCATAGCGGTTTCTTCCCGCTCTACGGTAAGGCTATCTTCCACGTCTTTCACGTCGTCAGCGTTTTTCGCTATTTCCACAGCAAGGTCTCGCTCTGCATCTGAATCCACAGTACCCGATAAGGTGACCATACCGTTTTCCACATCAACATCAATGTCGAATCCCGAAATGTCTGTATCCATGAGTAACCGGGTTTTAATTACGGTAGCGATTTTTGCATCAGTTAATTCGCTAGTGTCGTCTTCGTCATTCCCCATGGCGCTATCGCTGTGCATATCGTCTGAGTCATGACTTTTCATTCGTCCCATGTCTTCCACGACCGTCAACTGATTATCTACATCTGACACGCCATCAATGTTAGCGACTAATTCTTCTGCCAGCTTTTTATCCACAGAATTTTCGACTTTGCCGGTCAAAATAACGGCACCGTCCTGAACATCGGTATTAATATCAAATGAATTCAGGTTACCGTTAAACAATAGGGTGGCCTCTGCTTTACCATCGATCCACGCGTCTTTCGCACCTTTTTCCCATGCGTTATCGTCATTCATAGAACCGGCATGTGCGGTGGTGGCCAATGTACCTGCTACTAATAAAGATAAAATTGAACGTTTCATGTTTCGTTCTCCTTAGTTAACAATGCACATTAGTTAAAGCCAATACCATACCAACAAACTTAAGTTACTGATAACAATGATTTAACCTTGTAAGAATAGAGAAATCTATCACTTTACCCTGCAAAGATTTCGTAAACCCGGGTAGTATTTACTCAGTATGATGTTCCCCCTCCCTATCAGCAAAAAGTGATCGCATCAGGGTATTGAAGGCTATAGATGAAGGTCTGTCCTGCAAACTTGAATAATAACTCACCGAGATTGATGTAATGATGATATTCCTTAGTGTGGTAACGGTTTTATGCCTATTTACCACTGTTGCACCCCATTTACCGGGTAAGCATTGGCTAATTCGGGTATGGGAATTTCCCCGTGTACAATTAGCATTTATTTATACCGCCACCTTGCTGATGTGGATGTTTAGCTATGCCCCCTATCCGCTGCTGTCGACGTTCATGCAGTTGATGTTGTTGATTGCATTAGGGTATCAATTAGCATGGGTACTGCCATATACCTGTATTTGGCCTAAACAGGTAAAACAGGTTGATGACAGTAACAGCAGTGATGACACCCTCAGCATTCTTACAAGCAATGTGTATATGCCAAATGACAATGTTGCCGGCCTCATTGACTTGGTAGAACAATATCAACCTGACATTTTAGTTACCCTAGAAACTAACAAGAAATGGGAGCGAGGCCTTCGCTCACTTGAAAAGGATTATCCCTATCGAATGGCTTGCCCACTAGAAAACTTGTACGGCATGCACCTTTTCAGCAAAAAGCCTTTCAGTGACGAAAAACTAAGATTTATCGTAGAGTCTGACGTGCCATCCATGGAAATTTACCTTAACTTAGCGGGACAGCCGGTGAAAGTTTACTTTGTCCATCCAAAGCCGCCCAGCCCTACCGAAAATGAGTCGGCAGCGCCACGGGATAGAGAATTAAAGTTAGTGGGTCATGAGTGTGCCAAACAGACATGTCCGGTAATCGTTACCGGCGATTTAAACGACGTCGCTTGGTCACCCACGACGCGAATTTTTCGTAAAATTAGTGGTGCTCAAGACCCTCGAATTGGACGAGGCTTCTTTAACACGTTTCATGCTAAGTACCCCATCATACGCTGGCCACTTGATCATGTTTTTCACAGTAAGGAATTTGAATTAGTCACCATAAAACGATTACCCGGCTACGGCTCTGATCACTTTCCGCTATACACAAAATTAAAATTGACGGGGAAAAGGTAGGCGATGTTCCCGAATAAACATACGCTGATGCTTATTCGGGAAAAACAATTTACGTGATGACAAACCCAATTGTAAGTTAAACGGGTTTTAAGCAGAAATGGGTAGCTTTTCTCGTTCTTTGAGATGCTGGCAACGGTGAGCGATTTCTCTGTAATCACTGGGGTCAGCAACACAGTCGTCTGCGTTGCACGACATCATCTGCTCACTATGTTGGTTGGATGTCATCAGTAACACTGGCGTATCTGATTGAGCTTTAATTTTATTGCAGATTTCGGCCCCAGAAAGATCTGGCATAGCTTCATCCACTACAATCGCATCGTAATCTGTCTTGGCACAAAATCGCAGCGCTAATTTACCACTGGCGGCGAAATCCACATCCCAACCCAACCCGGCTATGTAGCTAGTCAAAGGACTGGCGAGTACAGGATCATCTTCCACCACAAGAATTCGCAATATCATACGTGGGGTCATTATTGCCTCCTTGTTTTTCTTCTCTCACACTTATCTTTCACAGGGTAGACACCCTTACTAAAGAAAACTCAAGGCTCAAAAACAACGCTCAGCTTTGACTCTCGAATTAATTAAAGCAGAATGCAAGCCAATATGACATAGCTCGACAAAACGCTTCCCTTTTGAAAGGACAAGGTTTAAATATTCTTTACGCTATACGCAGAAAAAATAAAAAAATGCTTTGTATACAGGCTAATGCAAACCTAGAAAAATTGGTAAGACAACCTTACCATTAAATGATTTAAGAAAACAACTTTCCTAAAAGAGACGAGAAAAAGCGCGCAAATACGCCATCGTGCCACCATTTCGCCCGAACATGGTCATTTATTGTGCAAGGCGTGATAAAGAACGTTATAGCATCTATGACGTTGCAGGGTTAAGACAATGCCAAAAATGCAGAGACTTTCTTACAAGCTTTATCCCGAGAGATAAAATGAGCAAGAGCCAAAAGTCTGTCGTCTCGAGGCCAAACCGCTTTGTTCAGTATTTTGGCATCTTCTTCAGATAACCGTTCCGTATCTAAGATAAGCGCCAGGGCTTTTTTATTTGGCTTTATAAGCGTAGGTTCTATCGTCTTCACCAAGCTTTTGGGTACACAAATAAATTCTCGCTTAGGGGGATCTCGGACAACACAAACCTCATTGTCTGCGCCGATTAACGCAGGCCAGCCTTCAGCTATTCGGCTTTGGGCAAACATGGCCAGGGTGAAGGCAATAAGAATACCAAACACTGTGAGTTGAAATGTTTGACTGAGTCCAGGAGCAAGTACAACGATAATCGCCACTATTACCGAAAAAAGAGACCAAGCAGCAAAAACCCGACGCATTGCTTTTGGACTAATGCCAGAGAACACCACCGCATGCTTAAGTTGCTCTTTCTCTAGGACTTTAATTTGAATATTGTTCGCTGAAGACACCACATTACACCTGGGGGAATAAGTTTATCGTTAAAAACTATAACGGAATCGCTTAAACAGCAAGTCGCCCTTAGTATGATAGCGAAGCCGCAACGTTTTTAACTTCATAATTTACAACAGTATGGCGTTCACGCTGATAGGTTTCAATGAGTTTGATGATACAGGTGCGACAATCTGTCGCATAGCCCGAACAATATCCGCGCACTAAAATACCGGCCTTTTCAATAATCAGGAAATATTCGGTGAATCAATCTACTATTGCTTTATTTTCATTATCTCCGCTGTTTTTATCCTGCGCAATGGCTCAGACTACCGATGATGTGGAAGTCATTGAAATTTCCACCAGCCCTCTATTTCTAAATCACCACGATAGCATTCAATCAAAATTAGAAGAATCGGGAGTGCAATTTTCAAGTGCTGGTGGCGCCTCTGCCCTGCCCGTATTGAACGGGATGATGGGAGATAGAATTCAGCTGTTGACCGATGGCGCCCCCACCACTGCTGCATGCGGCAACCAAATGAATCCGCCGCTCTCATATGTGGCAGCTAATGAAGTGCATGCCTTAACCGTATTACCCGGCGTATCTCCCGTAAGTCGCGGCGGCGATAATATTGCTGGGGTCATTGAGGTGTCGACGTTAGTTCCTGAGTTTTCTGATTCCTCTGAATTTACCTGGCAGTCAGGCCGTTTAGGCTATTTTTATCAAAGTAACGATGATGCCAATCACCTTGATGCCGAAGCCATCGTCGCTAATGACCAATGGTATATTAAATACGTAGGGGCCCAGGTCGAAGCCAAAAGTTACGAAGACGGCAATGGTAATAAAGTCCTTGATACTCTTTATAAAACGCAAAACCATGCCGTTTCAGCTGGCTACCGAGATGAAAAACAACGCATTCAACTAAGCATTCATCATCAGTCAATTCCTTATCAAGGCTTTCCTAATCAATACATGGATATGACGGATAATAATAGCACTACGGTCAAAGCGCGGTATGAACGGCAATTTTCATTGTTTAACCTTGATGCAATGGTAAGCACGCGCAATGTAGATCATGAGATGGGCTTTTTTAGCGACGAGAAAACGGGCATGATGCCCATGCTTACAGAAAGCAGAGACGATGCCGTTACCTTGCATTTTGACATACCGTTAGATAACGGCTCACTTATGCGGTTTGGTCAAGAATGGTTTAAAAACTCATTAGATGACTGGTGGCCAGCAGTAGAGGGCTCAGCCATGATGGGCCCCAATGACTATGTCAATATTAACGATGGTGAGCGCACCCGATTAGCTGGCTTTATCGAATGGCAATCAGCCGACACAGGTAACTGGCAATACTTGGCAGGCGCACGTATCGAATATGTGACAACCGATACCGGTGAAGTACAACCTTATGTCGACTCAAGTATGTCGATGATGAGCAGTAATGTAGCGGCGGCCGAGGCCTTCAATGCAGCCGAACGCAAACAAACTGACACCCTAACAGACATTACGTTAACGGCAACCCGCAAACTTCCCAATGACAGCCAACTACAATTCGGCCTAGCACAGAAAAACCGAGCGCCGAACCTGTATGAACGCTACACCTGGGGCACCAGCACCATGGCCATGTCAATGATAGGCTGGTTTGGCGACGGCAATGGCTACGTGGGCGACATTAATTTAAAACCGGAAACGGCACACACCGTTACCGCTGCCTATCAAATTGATAAGCAATTATGGCGTGCAGAAATCAATGCCTGGTATACCGATGTTGAGGACTATATTGATGCTGACGTCATCGGCCAATTTAACAGTTCGGGTTTAGACTCAGGCGAACGTAACTTGCTACAGTTTACTAACCTAGATGCCAAGCTTATGGGCGCGAGTATTAGCGCTGCCGGCGAACTGGTAGATAACGAATACGGTCGTCTTACCTTACTAAACCGGCTCGACTGGCAAAAAGGCGAGCGCAAAGACGATAGTAGCGATTTATACCAAATCCTACCGTTACAAAACAGAATGACAGTACAGTATGAAATGGACGCCTTAACCGCGTCGTTGAGTTGGCTTTGGGCCGATAGCAAAACCGATGTAGATGCGCGCCGCAAAGAAAATACCACATCGGCGTATTCTGTTATTAACCTCAACACCTCGTATAACATTGCGTCCTTTACATTCCGCTTTGACATTCAAAACCTATTGGATGAATATTATGAACAACCTTTAGGGGGTGTTAATATCGCACAATTCAAAGCTGACAGTAGCAATGGTTTTAGTCAGATTGCTGGTCGGGGGCGTTCGATTGATGTGGGCGTAACCTGGCAATTTTAATAATCTGAGCACCAATTACGGCGTCGATGACTTTATTACTTTATATTTTTATATCCGGACGAAAGCCACCCATAGCGTGGCTTTCTCTGCTAATGGTGATTGCCGAAATCATCGCCGTAAACATCCTTATCGCCCATTATGGCGCTGCAACCAACCCTTTTGCCATTATTCTCTTGGTGCCTTTGGTGGTAGGATTGGTGTTACTGCCTTTACCCAGTGCAACCTTTACCCTCATCGTCAGTACCCTGGCACAGCTTTTTCAGCTAAGTACTGATAGTCAAATTACGCAACATGGCATGGCTCAACATGCCGCTAATATGGTGTGGGGCTTTATACTCACAAGCTTTTTATTGGCCGCTGTGATTGGCTATTTTCGTTGGCAACTAAACCAACAAAACAGCGCCATCAGACAGCTTCGTGAACAACAACTACGGAATGAGCAATTGCTGGCCATTGGCACCGCAGCAGCTCAGCTCACCCATGACGCCGCCACCCCCATTCAAACCATTAGCCTTTTACTGGAAGAGTTTGAAGAAACCCAAGACCCCACATACATTAAAGAAACCCAAGATCAAGTAGACCGGTTAACCCAGCTATTGTCAGCATGGCGGGAAGTGGCCGACGATGTACGCGAGTCTAGGATCACTCATTACCATAGCCATGAGCTGCTTGACGCACTGCGTTATAGCCTCGCTTTAGCGCGCCCTGAAGCCGAAATTGATTGGTTAATTCAAGACGAAAACAAAACCCTTGTCGCCGACAGAACCCTCTTACCGGCACTGACTAACATTGTTATTAATGCTTGTGAAAACGCCTATAGCGAAGGCCATGGTGCGGTTCAGGCTGCCACCGCCAGTACCGCCCATCACTGGATACTGGTGTTAAAAAACCCAGTACAAAACCTTAACCAGACTGCCCTTAATATGCTAGGAACTCAGCTTGTGGAAAGTGACAAAGGAGCAGGAATGGGGGCAGTTCTCAGTAATGCGACCATCGAGAAATTTAAAGGTAGCGTAACATGGCGGATTGCAGAGGGGCCTGCGTCACCTTTGCTAGAAACAACCGTCACATTACCGGTGAACACATGACACAAGAAATTATGATCATCGACGATGACTTAAGAATGACTCAGGTGTTAGCCAGACGCCTGTCCCGTGAAGGGCAGTTTTGTGTTTCGTCTTTTGATAGTGCAGCTGCAGCTCTGGCCGAACCCACTCGCCACGTCTTTGGCATCTTGCTAGATATGATGTTAGGCGATGAGATTGGCCTAGATTATATTGAGCGGTTAAATGCACATTTTCGCCCTAGCCACCTTATTGTTATCAGTGGCTATGCCAGTATTCCCACCACGGTAAAAGCGATGAAGCTTGGTGCCACCGACTACCTAACAAAACCGGTAAACTCTAGCACCATTATCCAGCGCTTAGGTAATGGTGACATTCCTTTAGATACAGAGTCCTTGCGCCCCATGACCCCAGCACAGGCTGAATGGGAACATATTCAGCGAGTATTAGACGAACACGATGGGAATATATCAGCGACGGCAAAAGCGTTAGGCATTCATCGACGAACCTTACAGCGTAAATTACAAAAAATGTCACCTAAGCGTGATATGGGGCAACATTAACTTATACCATTGGCTTTCTTAGCCACTTAACCAACGCGTGATACATATCATCACTTTTAAACGGTTTGCTTAAGTGATCGTTCATACCGCATGCTAACGCTTTATGTCGATCTTCCACCATAGCCGCCGCGGTAAGGGCAATAATTGGCGTTTTAAATCCTTGCTCACGTATTTTTTGCGCCGCACGATACCCATCCATCACCGGCATCTGGATATCCATTAAGATAAGATCAAAATGTTGCTCATTTACCGCCACCACCGCCAGCGCACCGTTTTCAGCAACGCTAACGTTTAATCCCAGTTGGCGTAGATGTTCTCCCACCACTTCTTGATTTATTTCGTTGTCTTCAACCACCAAGATATGACCTCTTAGCGCGCTCGGTTCGGTTGTGGTCAGAATATTCTTTTCCCGTTGAGCGATTTTAATTTCAAAGTGCTGAGGGATGACCATGGGCAAGCGAACGCGAAATAAACTCCCTTCTGTAATCTTACTCGTACAGGTAATAGTGCCGCCCATGGCGATAGCGAGACGATGACTAATTGACATACCAAGGCCGGTACCACCGTATTTTCGGCTTGTGGAGGAGTCGCCCTGAATAAAGGCGTCAAAGATCCCTTTTTGTTGGGACGCAGACATACCAATGCCAGTATCAGCCACCTCAATAACAAGCCAGCACTGTTTATCTGATATGGCTTCAAATCGGCACAGTAAACTGACACGACCTTGGTTAGTAAATTTAATGGCGTTACTAAGCAGGTTGACTAATATTTGCCTTAGCCTTAGCGAGTCACCTTTCAACCAAGGTTGTGGTTTTCCCTCAAATTTAAACTGTAGCGAAATCCCTTTTGTCTGAGCTTGCGCTACAAACAAGTCTCGCAATTGACTGATGATGTCACTGACGGAAAACACCACACTGTGTAGCTCTAATTTTTGCGCTTCAATCTTAGAAAAATCAAGAATGTCATTAATAATGGCTAATAGAAGCTCACCTGAATGATTGATCTTTCTCAACTTTTCACTAACGCTAGGTTCGGGCTGTTGGTTAAGACCTAAGCGACTGAGTCCCAAAATGGCATTTAGTGGCGTGCGAATTTCATGACTCATATTCGCCAAGAATTCACTCTTGGCTTTATTTGAACGTTTTGCTTCTTTTACCGCATCGGCCTGGGCGCGCTCCGATGCCACTAAGCGCTCATTTGCCTTTGTTAACGCATTGGTGCGCCGTTCTACTTCAAATTCAATCTCATCGGTATGGCCCGCAACGATGATCACAAACCATCCCAATAAACCAGCAAATAACACCGCCCCGGCAAGCAGTACATGTATTCCCCAAGGCTGATAAAGAAATGGATCATGACTCACCTGCATCAAGATCCAGTTATGCCCACCAACGGGTATACGTCTTACCTCCAGCAATGAAAAGGGGCTCTCAGCTTGGATATCTCCGGCTTTATTACCGGCGCGCCACCCGGCAGTGAGATTTGCTATTTCGCTGTCCTCTATATTTTCGCTATATAAAATAGCTGAATTTGATGTTGCATCAGGATCAAACAACACCATTCCAGTTTGGCCGATAACCCGTTTATCAAAGGCCTGCATCGCCAAATCTTCTAACCGAAGTATGGCTGTGGCATACCCTACATGATTAGATAACGGCATTTTACCGGCGGGCGAAAAGACCAGTACCCCCTTTTGGCTTCCCTCTCCTTGAATTAAATCAATTGAGGCGGTGGGATAAAGTTGATGGGTATACCATGCTTGATCCAATGCGGCTTTACGGGACGTTTGCGAATAGACGTCCAGCCCAAGGGCTCGGCGATTGAGATCGATGGGCTCAATAAAAGAAACAATGACGTGAACCGATTCGTTGCTCTTTGATAATGCGCTACTAGAGGGCGTAAACTGGGAAAGGCGAAAGCCAATATCATCGTCGAAATTTTCATACAGCGCTGACATGGTGGCAAGGTAACTGTCTAGGTCTTCTGGGGCCACCCGTTCATTCCATGACAACCCATGTATCGCTTTGTTTCGTTTTAGCAATCCCTGGGTGTATGCTCGAAATTCCATCGGCGTAATTTGATGTTGAATACGAACAAAGCCTGCCAAACCTTGCAAAACATCGGTGATTTTATCTAATTGAGCACTAAGGGCATTGGCTAGAATATCTGAATTGACGGCTAACTCCGTCTTATGCTTTTCCTTCTCAGTGGACGTCATTAGTACCACCAAAATCGCAGTACAAGCCCCGATGGTAACCAAGCACTTAAGCACAAAACTGCCCTTAGGTACCACAGAAGATAAGGTTTTAGGTAATAACACAAGCAACCATGGCGCTGAAAAAACAATACCGATGGCATCGCCAACGTACCAGCTTATCCAACTTTTAAACCATTCATCATCAGAAATAATCCCCTGCGACCACAACACAATATTACTAAGGGTGGCACTGGTGAGACTGCTGATTAACGCACCGCAAATAATAAACCGAACAACCACGGTAATACGGCTAAATTTAAATGGGGCAGAAAGGGCGGATAAAATTAAAATACGGCCAAGATAGGCTTGAAAAGCGGCGATACTGCCAATGATAAAAGAAAGAAGAAGGTTGCCTCCTCCATCGGCATACTGAAAAGAAATAAAATGATTTAAAAGTGCGGCACCTAGTGCTATTGCAGGCAACGACAGTACACCAATATATAATGTCGCAAGTAAAGCAACGCCCGCCGCGGGCCAAACCACAGAAGCGTATCCTGGTGGAATCGCAATCCAGGTGCTCACCAACCCTAAGCACAAGTAACTTAAAGAGATAATAAAAAAAGCGATTACTTTTTCTCTACCCGTGTGCAATTTCACTATTTCTGTCACTAAAAACCGCTCGCTATCGGCATACTTACATCCTGACCTAAAAAATCTTTTACATACAAGAGTTAATAAGCATAACCCATCAACTAGTTCCTTGATAATAAATCTTTGTTCAGGGCAAAGTATTGACTTTGTGGCGGAGTTTTAAATTGCTACACTCAATGTTAATTTCCATTACTATTATAAATAACCATGCACACATTCCGTCATCTGGCCTGCACCTTGGCCACATTATTTCTTATTAATTTTCCTGCCGTTGGAGATGAATATTCTTCGCCCGCTTCTGATATTAAAGACGCCATGTGGCCCGGCGCTACATACTCACCGGCCATCCCAAGTATTGAGTCAGTGCTTGGCTACCGCATCGGCGAACGAATCACCACCCATAGCGATATGTTGCGCTATTTTCATGCCCTAGCAGAAGCGGCGCCTGAACAGGTGAGGGTTGCCTCCTACGGCAAAAGCTGGGAAGGCCGAGAATTGATTTATGTGGCCATCGGCGCCAAACAGTATATTGGCCAGTTAGATACCTTTGCCGAACAAATGAATCAACTGGCAGACCCTCGAGTCACCTCATCTGCCGAGGCGAAAAAACTCATCGCGACTTTGCCATCGTCAGTATGGTTAGAACATGGTGTGCACGGAAACGAATTAAGCAGTACCGACACGGCGATGATGACGGCTTATCATTTACTTGCCGCCCAAGACGACCCTCTTGTTAACACCGTACTCGCCAACACCCTGGTGTTTATTGATCCATTGCAAAACCCAGATGGCCGCACACGGTTTACCAACTTTTATTATGGCAACTTGGGCCTGCAAGACAGTGCCGATAGATTAAGTGTTGATCAAAATGAACCCTGGCCTCGTGGTCGCAGTAACCACTACCTCTTTGATATGAATCGGGATTGGCTAGCCATTACCCAACCGGAAACCGCGGGTCGAATTGCAATATTAAACCACTTTAAACCCACGGTTGTGATTGATTTACACGAAATGGGCGGCGACGCCAGTTATTTCTTTGTACCTTCGGCAAACCCTATCAACCCCCATATGCAACAAGGGCAACTGGAAAATAACACCCTTATCGGTAAAAACAACGCCAAGCACTTCGACCGCTTTGGTTTTGACTATTTCACCCGCGAAGTATTTGACGCTTTCTATCCTGGTTATGGTGACAGTTGGCCAACATTTTATGGGGCTTCGGCGGCCACCTATGAAGTAGCCTCCACCCGAGGTATGGTCTTTCGAGACAAAGACGGCAAAGTAAATCATTATCGCGAGCCGGTACAAAAACACTTTGTCGCCTCATTAGCTACCCTTGAAGCGGCCGCGGTTAATCGAGAAAAAATCTTATCCGACTTCTACCAGTATCAAATTAATGCCATCAATGCGGGCAAAAAAGATGAGGAGCGCACCTTCATTATTCCCGTACAACAGGATCGCGCAGGTAGCCACCATCTAGCTCAGTTAATGGCCCAACATGGCGTCGAAGTCACCCAGGCAACCGAAAGCTTTAAAGCCTGCGGTACCCGATATGACAAAGGCAGCTATATTATTGATACCGCTCAGCCCCGCGGCCTTTATGTTAAAACCACCTTTACCCAACAAGTGGATATGGCTGACGATTTTATTGAAGAACAAGAACGTCGACGGGCTCGAAAACTCAATGACCAAATTTACGACGTAACCGCATGGTCATTGCCGCTACTTTTTAATATCGACACCGCAGCCTGTAGCAAGCAGGTGAAAGTGGATAGCATCACCGTTACCGCAGAGACTCCCCTTGAAGGTTACGTTACCAATACCGACGCTCAGGTTGCCTACCTGGTTCCCTGGGGAGACAGCGCCGCCGGCCGATTCCTTACCGGCGCATTAAAAGCGGGTGTAAAACTTAAAAGCGTGGATGCCGCCATAACCCTTGAGAGCGGCGAGCCATTCCCTGCAGGCACATTGGTTATCGAAACCAAAGCCAATACTCCAGCCATACATCAACAAGTAGCGGCATTGGCTTTAGAAAGTGGTGCCATAGTCACTGGTATTGATAGCAGCTGGGTCACCCAAGGGCCCAATTTTGGGAGTGCTCGCACAGCGACCATGGTGGCCCCCAATATTGCCATAGCCTGGGATACGCCAACCCGCTCACTTAGTGCAGGTAGTACTCGTTTTATCCTCGAGCAACAATTCAATTATCCGGTTACCGCCATTCGTACCTCAATGCTTGCTTCCCGTAATCTAAACCATTATCAGGTGATTATCTTACCCGATGGTAACTACACCCGCGCATTAGGAAAACAAGGGGCGGAAAATCTAAAACGTTGGGTCGAACAAGGTGGGGTTTTAGTGACGTTAGCCAATGCTACCGCCTACGCCGCCTCTCCCGAAAGTGGATTGTTGGCGACTCAACTGGAATACCAGCTGAACGAGGAAGACGCTCCCCCCCCGCCGGGTGGCGCATCTGATGGCTGGGTACAAGGCAGTCGTATTGCCAGTAAAGCGGAGTTTATCCAACGTATAGAAGATCATCATCGCGTGCCAGATTATGTGGCAGGTATTTTAGCCAATGTCGCAGTAGATCAAGAACACTGGCTTACCGCAGGGGTTAACCCTCAGGTTACGGCGTTGGTCACAGGTAACACCATATTCTCACCAATTACCTTAAGCTCAGGCAAAAACCTTGCTTGGTATGAAGAAGAAAAAAACCTCCTTGCTTCTGGATATATTTGGAAAGAAAATCAGCGACAATTGGCATACAAACCCTTCTTACTATACCAGCCCACTGGTAATGGCATGGTTATTGGGTTTACGCAGGATCCCACAAGCCGAGCCTTCCTTAACGGCCTTAACGTGATGCTATTAAATGCCATCTTCCGTTCCTCAGCTCACGCTACGCCTTATCGTTAATCGGTGTTGATGACAATAGACATTACCTGTTAACTCGTTACCCTATGGCCTCTTTTTATAGAGGCTATAGTCAGGGCCTAGCTAGACACATTAGGGGTCATCTTAAGGTGTATAGGTAACAATAAACGCACCTCGCAAGTCTCCGGTTTTAAACCCAGTCGCCTGATCATGCGGGTAAAGAGACTGAATTTTCTCCATCACATTGTTTTGAATGTCGTTGCCGTGACAGGCGGTACAAACAGGCTGGGTGACAATGGCGCGCATATAGGTAAATTGTCCTGTTTGCGGATCGCGATAGCTTGCCTCGGGTATACGAGAGGGCATTGCAGTCAATTGCTCGGCAAACACTTGCAAGTTAGCACTGGCCCAAGGTTCTGGCGTATTTTTAATATTACGGACTTTTAAACTGGTGCGCCCTACTTGCCAATTTTCATCGCTTAGCTTAGCCGCTAATGAACCGGCAACCTCATGACAAACAACGATCCCATTTTCAACTCCCCCATTTGCAATCGCGGTTTGTAATGCACTTTTTAAGCTGCCACCAAGCGCACTGGCTTTTGCTCTAGCTTGCGCCATTTGGTTATCTTCACTTGTGGCGCCAATACTATTAAAAGCCATTGTTGCTATCGTCAATCCCCATGTAAACAAAGCGACTTTCTTAGGGTATATCAGGTTCATATCATCTCTCCAACACTCTACATTAGTTTTTACTAATATAAAGTATTGGCCTCCAATATATAATTAGCAAGATAATCAACTCTAAATTTTTGCTGATTTTTCAAATCTCATAAGCAAATACCCTATCGATTCTATAGTCAGCAATCCCCTATCCTAGACTCATGAAATATAATCCCTTGCTACAGTTGCAAATAGTAATTATTTGCATTAAGATTAACGAACATTGAGGCATTCCACTGTAAGCCTTAATGATAGAGGGTTCTCCTCGACGTAATCGTAGGACTTTTTATGCCGGTACTCATCCCGGCTTTTTTTTGTGCCAGTTATTTATTGATTACTAATTAAACCGCCGTATTTTCTCAGTCTTATCAAAACATAGAATGCTACAGAAGCGATTGCATAAACCGTATTTTTTCATAACAATACGGTCTCCTTTTGTTAGGTTCAGGAAATGCGTACTCATCCCGACTCCTGTTTTATCAACCTAAATTCAAGCGCGGTCTGTTGACGCACCGTTTTTCCCAACAGCGCAATGACGAAATAGTAAGGTAACAATTAAATATGGTATCTATGGAGAATAGATTTAATCTCGCTGCAACACGTTTTGACCAGTGGCTTACCCAGTCAGTGTACGATAAATGGTGTAGTGAAGGGTTTGCCAGTAATGGCGCCGCAATTGAGCGTTTTACGGCAGATGGCGTAGCAGACTGGCAAGCAGATAAACGTATTCGTGTTCAAGCGAGACAGTTATTTTCAATGTGTTACGGCTATAAACAAGGCTTTTTACCTCAAGGCCCTACCTTTGTTAAAGGCATAAACAAGTATATCGATTCTGTTTGCGGCGATTACCTACCTGGGTACTATCCCATGTCTATAGACGCAAACAATCAAATTAAAAACAACGATTCTGACCTTTACGACATTGCTTTTTTCTTACTGGCCTATGCCTGGCAATTTGATGCATTAGGGGATAACAGTGCCCTTGATAAGGCCCGTCGTCTCACCGACCACTTTGATAAGACACTTGCCAGCGAACACGGCGGGTGGCTAGAAGGGACTTATGCCCATGATGTGCGTAGACAAAACCCTCATATGCACTTATTCGAAGCCTTTATGCAGTTGTACCTGTTTACACAAGATCCGTATTGGAAACAATTTGCTGACAAGATATTTGCGCTATTTGAAAACCATTTTTTCGACAGTGAGTATGGCGTTATTCGTGAATACTTCACACCGAGCTGGAAAATAAGCCCGGAAAAAGGCGATATCATTGAACCCGGTCATTTAATGGAATGGGTATGGTTACTCAATCGGTACGAACAAATTTCTGGTCAAGATATGTCGACTTACTGTGACGCGCTTTATGCTAAAGCCAAGGAATTCGGATTACCTGAAGGCGGAAAATGGTTAATTGATACGGTAAAACCCGACGGCTCATCACCGGCAAATACCAGTCGTTGTTGGCCGATGACAGAATGGATCAAAGCCGCGTTAGTAATGGCCGAGCGTCACCCAAATAGTGAAGACTACGGCGAAGATGCCATCCTCGCTATCAATGGCCTCGTCGATGGCTTTGGCCACCCGGCTCGTACTAATCAGTATGTCGATAGTATTGATACCAACGGGACTATCCTTGACCCATTAATGCCTGCCAGCTCTTTGTATCATTTATCCATGGCCCATTACGAAGTTATGCGCGCCGTAACCAAAGCGTAATTAAAAAAAAAGGCTGCCCGTTGGCAGCCTTTTCTAATTTCAGTTAACGTTAAAATGCTGTATTGACCTGCACACTGAATATTTGCGCTGTTGCATGTTCTGTTGCCGTCAACGCAGTAGTAATTGAGCCTAACGTTTCCTCTTGATAGACATCCGCCTCACGGCCTTTGATGTAAACATAGGCTAAATCCACATTGGTGCTTTCGGTGATTTTGTAGGTTCCGCCAACACTTACCCAATGACGATCCGTATCAGGAATACTCAATGAGCGATGCGCATAACTTACCGCACCTTCATCATAAGCATACCCAGCACGAAGTGTCAGTTGCTCATCATATTGATAAGTCACACCGGCACTCCAACGCCAAGTATCTTCAAAGTCTTCTTCTTTCAACAATAAGGTATAACCACTATCGAGGTTGGCTTCTAACTTATCAAACGTGCTCCAATCGGTGTAGTTCACGCTGGCCTGTACAGACCATTTTTCGTTAAGCTTTTGGCTTACTGCAAGTTCAGTAATGGCAGCAAAGTTCAAATCTAATGAGCCACCTTGGTTATACAACGCATCCACTTCTGGGATCAAAACACCGAGATCTGATTTTATCTCGCCTTCCAACTCTAATTGAGTTTCAGCGCGGTAGCTTAAACCGACGTTGGTATCACGGGTAGGCTCCCAAAATACGCCAACATTCCAGCCGTAACCAATATCGTCACCGGACATTTCCACAATAGTTAAGTTACCAAGCTCAGCGTTACCTATTGCCGTGCCAAAGACTTGAGGGATAGAGGTGCTGATTTTAGCATCGGCATAAGTAATATTAAGACCAAGTCCAAGACTTAAAGTGTCGGTTACTTTATAGGCGATTGCAGGGTTCACCGTGAATGAAAATATCTCAGCTTCATCAGCGTAGTTCAATGCATTGTAGCTATCGCTATAATCTGTGGCCAAACCGTAGCTAGTGAATAACCCGAGCCCCCAAGAAAGTTTGTCGTTAATCACCGAAGTATAAAATAATGAAGGAATAATGGCTGACTCAGCGATATTTTCTTCACTTGCATCTACAGGTTCACTGATGTTGGTGCTCATCTCACCGCGAATATCAATTTCTGGATCCAAATAGCTTACTTGAGCACTAAACTGGGAAGTACGAAACGCAGTAATCGCGGCGGGGTTGGTAGCAAGGATAGTGGCATTTTCAGGCAAAGCCGCCTGCCCCGCCATGGCTCGACCTAATCCATTAGCACTGTGTTCATTAACTTGAAATCCTGCTGCAAATACAGAAGAAGAAAAAAGACCGGTTAATGTGACCGCTAAGGAAGTGCGTACAAATAATCGTTGCTTCATAAAAAACTCATGGTTAAAAATTCGGCCAGCATACTAAATTGATGGGCATCAAGGTTCAACCTAAATACGCTTATTTGCGCATATTTAGAACAATTAAGAACAATTAACCGCTAAATTAGATAAATTTTGCTCGTTTATTTAAGCAAATTTAAAAACATTATTCGTTTTTTAATTGAATGGGGATATCCACACCCATGATTATCAATCAACTTCTTGAATATGCCAGCAAAAACTAGGTGAATACGACTAAAACGCCGCCCTTGCCTGTTACACAAAAAGCGCGATAGCCCGAATAAGAATAAAGAAATATCACCGCAGGATTGCACGGTAATGAAAACAAAAAAGACGAGAAATACCTTCTCGTCTTTTCTATTTTTAATAAAGATTAATATTTAAAGCTAACACCTGCGAATAAACGAGGACCGTAGTCATTCACTTCGCCTAAGTTACCTTGTACGTAATAATCTTGAGATTTTGGCGCACTAAACAAGTTAATGGCTTCAACCTTCACACGTACGTGCTCGTTAATTTTATAAGATGCACGGGCTTCCCATACACCTACAGCATCAACATAACGTAACCGCGTTCCGTTACTGGTGTATGGCTGGAAGTACTCACTACGGTATTTGTAAATAACCGCTGCATCTAAATCGCCAATTTGATAATAAAGTTGCGAACTAAATACATGCTTCGAGAAACCAGGTACTGAAGCGGCAGGAATAATGCCCTGGGTTAGTTGCGTCAGCTCTCCGTCTAAACCCGTTACGTACGTATTACCATAATTACTGTCTTCAAATTCAAAGTCAGTGTCAGCATAGTTGTAACCAAGTTTAATGCCTAATCCGTTATCCCAACGATAAGCCACCGAGGTTTCAATCCCCAGAATATTACTGCTTTTATCTGTTGTTACCGAATTAGTAATAGGCAGAGCATAGGTGTCGCCATCAATGACGAAATCTTCCAGTACTGTTTGTTGCTGGAACCCACCATTAAACTGTTTGAAGTATACACCGAATGCAAAGATAGAATCTTCGTTAGGATACCACTCGATGGCAGCATCATAGTTCCAAGACATCAATGGTTTAGTATCTGGGTTACCAGACCCGTTCACCCCAACAATAAGATCAGCCACTGATGTAGGTGCCACTTCATCATCCGTTTGGAAGGTACGGCTATAGCCTAAATCAGAAGGATCGGCCCGAGACATACCACGATAGATACCAGCCCGTAATAAAATGTCGTCGCTGTAGTCCATCACGAAGTTAAAGCTAGGCAGTAATTCGGTGTATCCACCGCCACCTTCAATGCGCTCTAAAGCATCATCTGACACGAGTGTCAGTATGCCTAACTCGTCTACGGTGACTTCAAAGGAATTTCTAAAGCCAATGGAGGTAACATCAGTATCTACTACCCTTAAACCGAAATTACCGCGAATATAACGTCCCATCATCTCAGTATCGTAGTTAGCCATCAGATACGCCGCGTAGGTTCTTTCCGTTACATCAATAGTACCGGCGTTAACATATTCCAGTTCAGGGTATTCAAATGCGCCGCCATTAGAAGCTGCTACCGCTTGAGAGAAACAGACGTTGTCATAAGTGGCCCAAGATGATCCTGTACCACTTTCAATGACATTTCCGCTGCTATCCGTGTTGGTTATCAGGTTACCGTCTGAAACACTGGATAAAAATCCGCTTTCTGGGAAGTCTTTTTCACAGTTTTGTAGAACATCTAATGCATCAGTATTCGATGTATCGAGGTTGTACTCTGTACGCGAGCCGTTGCCTTGAGAGCCACCGTATTGTACGAAAGTTAACTCTGAAGCACGTAAGCCACCTTCGATACTGACGAAAACATCGCTATCTAGTAGGTAATCGAAATCAACTCTTGCCGACTTAACCACATTATCTCTGGCATTTTCATGGTCAATACGGGTACGTAAACTATCAGTGAAGTTAGAAATATCTGTCAAATCAAGATCAGTAACGGTGAAATGAGGAATATTCTCGCCCATGTCCCAAGAAAATGACTGGCGATCCACCGTACGAGCTCGGTTTGATATTTGAAACTCTTCACGTTCTGTTTTTGAATAGCCCAAATCAAAATTCAAAGTGAGGTTATCTGTTGCAAAATGCTCAATGTTGATACCAAAGGCTTGATAATCTTCTTCACGAGAAAATTCTTCACCTGAGGATTCAATACGATCTTGTCCTTCCCAGTGCAAAATACCGCCTACATCATTGGTAACCAACGTAGGGCCAGTTAAACCGGGTATGGCACGCTTTTGCAAGAAGATAAGATCGTGTCGTGATTCCGCTTGTGTCCGACTGGAAAATTGGGCGTCAACATTCACATCCCAATATTCTGATGGTTGAAACTGTGCAGCAACAAACAATGCATCCCGTTCATCAGAGGTTTCGTTCTGACGATAACTACGGCTACTGCCCGTCCACGCATAAGGAATGCCTGCACTAATGGCTTCACCCGTTTCTGGATCGATGGTTGTGTTATAGCCTTGGTTAGAAGATGCGTTGTCGCCAATCTGATCTTCACAGTCGCCAGCCGACGTTTTGTAAAAGCCTTCGTTAGTGACAGACGGATCATTTAAACACGCCCATAATGAAGAGCCAGTAGGGCTTGAGCTACGATACTCGGCTTCAGGTTGGCTAATGTCTTGACGTTGGAACCCGACAGAGATCCCTAAAGACTGGCCGTTATCAAACTCGAACTGATCTACATAGCTTATTGTACCGCGATACCCTAAGTCACCTTGTAAAGAGTTCTCTACATTCCCTTCATCAGGGTTGTAGTTACCTTTGACCTCAGCTTGGAAACGTTGTTTTCCGTAATCTAACGGTTGAATTGTTTCTAATGAAATTACACCCGCAACACCACCTTCAATCATTGAGGCATCTTGGGTTTTATAAATGGCCACCTTCTTCATTAACTCTGAAGGGAATTGAGAAAAGTTAACCGAACGGTCGCCACTGCCGTTGGTGGCTTCTCGTCCATTGATATGGGTAGCACTCAAAAACGGACCTAAGCCACGAATGGTAATTTCGGTGGCACCACCGTTTTCCCGGTGCGAGGCTGCGCCCGTAATAGACTCAAGGGCTTCACCGATAGATAACGCAGGCAAATCACCGATATCTTCTGCAGAGAGACCATCAACAACAGTCGTCGACTCACGTTTAATCGCGATTTGGTCTTGAATTGTTTTACGTGTCCCTACAACGTTAATAACTTCAACGCCATCATCTTCTTGCTCGCTAATTTGTGCATCCTGCGCTTGCTGGGCATTTACAGAAAAAGCAGTTGACCCTGCCATACCAGCTAGTACTGCCGCTTTTACCCATCTTGCAGCAGGATTTAGCGGAAACGTTGGACGACGGGCATTCCTATTTGTTAAGGAATTATTATTTTTTACGTTAAACAACATGTGAAAAATCTCCATTATGGTCTTTCCCTTCAGATAACGGCTTTCTTGCGATCCAAGGTGTCCTTCACCCATAACCAATAAAGCCTAATCGTATTACCAATTTTTCTTATTATTAAGACAGCTTTGTTAACCTGCGGAGTATATAAACATAAAGAAGTAACATTTTCCACCAATTTTATATCTTATGGTAACAATTGGTTCACATGAATTATGTAATTTTCACCTTGTAAAGAGGTACGACCTTATTACCAATACATAATAAAGGAATGACACAAAGTGTTAACGCAACCCTGTGACTTGATTAAAACGCGGTAGATAGGAAAGAAAGGTTGCAAGCTTACATACAGGGATGCAAAAGCCTACGGGAGGCAGCAAGCCAGGCTTAGCGCTTGGCGAACATGGCGTTACTCAATGAATAAAAATACTCTCGTTAGCGATGGATATTATTGAGGTAATAGAAAGTGGCCTGAACATAATCATCCTTATCACCACTATTATTTTGGTTATAGACCCCAGCTTTAAAGTACATGTATTGATCACGTTTTTCATAGCCACTTTTATGCATCGTTAACGCGCGAGTAATATTTTTTTTACCTTCGCGAATAAGCGTGACCATCAACGTGGAATTAACAACACTTATTTTGTAGCTAAACTTTTCATCCAGTGCAATGCCCTCTTCAGGGTTTGATGCGCCATTGCGCCGTGAGCCGACTAAATTAACCCATATATCATCGCCGCCGTTGATCTCATGGGCAAAATAAACTGCGCCCTTCCTGTTATGAGGAAGTTTGCGATAATACAACCGAATGGGCTCATCATCGGTAGCGTGTATTTGGCCAATAATGACTCGCCCTACTTTGCTTTTATCGCCAGACACCGACACATGATTCACCGCCAAAGTTGCTTCTAAACTGCCTTCTACGGCTCCTGCTTTTTGTTTAGTGGCGCGATCAGCGACATCAAATACCCAATTGTTTTCGGTTACCCCTTGGGTTTTAATCTTCACATTGCCACGGCGAAGCATTTCTCTTAGTTCGGTTCGAGTGTATTTAGTATTTTTTGATGTTTTTGCCCCATGATTCGGCGAGGTAAACACCATTCCACCATCCTTTGCTGTATAAAAAAATGGCGTTAATTGAAAGCTGTCAGAAAGGACGTTTTCGTAAATGAGATCGGCTTTTTCGTCGTTATTTGAATCAATAGGTAAGGACAAACTCCAATCATTTAGATCAAAGTTATAAGAGGGAGGGACGTTCGAAATAAGCCTATTCTCATTGCCTAACAGCACACCATCTGTAAGCTCCAGATGACTACTTGGAATTGCTTCGGCACTCACTTTCCCATAACACAACACAGGGTTGGCCATTAGCAAACAAAAAACTAAACAAAATAATCCATGATACTGTGTGCGCTTAGACACTGGTCACCTCAATTGGTTAACAAATAAAACGAATTTGTTTTACCTTAATGATGTTCGTATCACAATCTTTTTTTATGCAGAAGCCAGTATGCCTTTGTTGATCAGAAAAAGGAGCAGGCCAGCGTTAATGGACATGCTCCTCTTGTATGTTTAATTAAGCTTTATCCAAGGCTTGAGCCACATCAGCAATAATGTCGTCTATGTGCTCGATACCAACCGAGATCCTAACTAAATCTTCACTAACGCCGGCTTTTGCCAATTCTTCAGCATTAAGTTGGCGGTGTGTTGTTGATGCCGGATGACATGCCAATGATTTTGCGTCGCCAATATTGACCAGTCTTAAAATCATCTGTAACGCATCAATGAAGCGTGTGCAGGCAGGTAAACCTCCCGTAATGCCGAAGCTTAAGATGCCGGACGCTTTACCCTTCGTGATTTTTTTGCAGGTTTCATTATACGGACTCGCAGGTAATGCGGCATAATTTACCCACTCGACCTTGGGATGATCATTTAGGTAATTAGCCAGTTTTTCGGCATTTGCACAATGTCTTTCCATGCGTAGTCCCAGTGTTTCGAGTCCTTGCATAATTTGAAACGCGTTCATTGGTGAAATCGCAGCGCCGGTGTTTCTCAATGGGACCACTCGACAACGCCCTATATAAGCCGCTTCGCCTAAAGCTTCGGTGTAAACCACGTCATGGTATGACGGGTCTGGCTCATTGAGCATAGGAAAGCGTTTCTTATTCGCCACCCAGTCGAATTTACCCGAATCTACAATAGCACCACCAATGGATGTACCGTGACCGCCAATATATTTTGTTAAAGAGTGCACCACAATGTCCGCTCCCAACTCGAAAGGTCGACATAAAAACGGCGTGGCAACGGTATTATCAACAATGACAGGAATACCATGCTTATGAGCAATCTCTGCCAAGCGAGTAATATCAACAATATTGCCCGCAGGGTTGCCAATGGACTCACAAAAAATGGCTTTTGTGTTGTCATCAATTGCCGCTTCAAACCCCGCAAAGTCGTCGTGAGAGACCATACGAACCTCTACACCTTGGCGTGGTAACGAATGAGCAAATAGGTTGTATGTTCCACCGTAAAGTTGACTGGTACTGACAATATTATCGCCCATTTGCGTGATGCACTGTATGGCATAGGTGATCGCCGACATCCCTGAAGCCACGGCCAGGGCCGCAATCCCTCCCTCCATAGCAGCCACCCGTTTTTCTAATACATCGGTCGTGGGGTTCATAATACGGGTGTAGATGTTGCCTGGAACTGCAAGGTTAAATAAATCGGCACCGTGCTGTGTATCATCGAATGTGTAAGACGTGGTCTGATAAATAGGAACAGCAGCCGCTTTCGTGGTTTCTTCTGATTTATATCCTTCATGCAACGCTATAGATTCTAATTTCATAATAATTCTCTAAATGAACAACATGCTTTAAGTCGTCACCTTGTATTAGCGATATGGCTGCGAAGTTACGTTTTAAAAACACAGTTTAACCCTATATTGAAGGTGGCATAGACGATTGTTTTTCTACAATTTTTTAACATTATTGATCAAGTATAAAGAGAATATCTATGTGTTTCTTACCTTCTGTGATAACGAAAAAGCATATATGATAAATTTGCGCACTAACCTTTTAAAATCCATGATTTCGAAGGGCATCAATAAGTTCTGCTTTATTCATTTTCGAACGACCCGCTATGCCTATCTCTTTCGCCTTTTCATAAAGGGCATGTTTGGTTCTTTTTTCATATTTTTTTCCATGTCCGCCTTTTTCCGCTGGATGCTGACTAGGATCACTCTGGGCGTTTGCTATCCTCGCTGCCTTTTCTTTGCTGTATCCTTTTTCACGCAGTGTTTCATACATATTGTCATCTTTAATCTGATTACCATGATTTGTAGTCATGCCTTGGCTCCTTTAGTCATTAATTGCAAAGTAATGCTGCTATCTTACACAGCAGCAATGCTCAGGCCATTTCGTACAAGCCAGTAACTGCCGGGTTATTCGCCCCTAACAAGGGTCAGTCTTGATGAAATAATTACAAAAATACGTGTAATCCTGAGTGATTGACCTAGAGAATGACCCCTCCTCTTTTGTGTCTAAGAATATGCAGTAATCCATTTTCGGTGGCGTTGGTAGTAATAAGCACGACCCACAAAATGAAGGCTTTGCTATGCTCGACCCTACCCAGATTATTCTTATGTACTTTATTATGCCTGTGTGGCTGCTTGCGGGGTTTGCTGACTGGCTTTGTCATCGCAACAGTCACATCGCTACCACCTCAGGGTTAAAAGAATCGGCGATCCACATTTTGATGTTTGCAGAAGTAGGGATCCCCTTGTTGATGGTGCTTTTTTTTGAGGTTAACGCATTGGTGATCCTTGTTACTGCAACGCTGTTTATTGTCCACGAGCTGACGGCCCTCTGGGATGTTAGTTATGCCAGTGAAAAACGCTACGTTTCCCCCATAGAGCAGCACGTACATAGTTTTTTAGAAATGATCCCGCTTATGGCGCTGATATTGGTAATTGCCACTCATTGGAACTCGTTTTTATCTTTGTTCGGAATAGGAAATACACAGGCTTCGTTGGTACTGGAACTAAAAGATCCAGCGCTACCAACAAGTTATATCTTTACCGTACTGTTCGCGGTTTGTGTGGTGGCTATTTTGCCTTATGGGGAGGAGTTTTATCGGTGTTATAAGGCAGGTAAAAAATAGCTTCGCGGCGGGCGCTAACTCTCCCATACAATGAAACCCTCCATGACAGCACACTAATTAACATGTGAGCAAATCATGGCAGGGTTCGAGTAATTCAAAGTAGCGCTACAGATTAGTATTCATGCGTGCAATGTATTCATCACTGCGGTAACGGCCATTTGTAATATACGTCATAATACTTTTTGGGTTTTCGCTGTATTGTTCCACAAATGCTTCAATCGGCATTCCGTTACAACTTAGTTTTTCAAGAACGTATTCCTTGTCGACCCGTGCCGTTTCCATTGCACTTTTTAATTTGTATTTACTACCCTGAGCAGCTGACACACAAATGTTGGATGTCGCAGAGCCATCAGCCGCCACTAATTCAGCGTTAGTGTTAGCGTTAGCGAAACCAACCAAACCAAAAGTCACACCAATAACAGCCATAGACCGAGTCATTACGTTCATGATTATTTCCTTTATCAATTAATGAAGATGTTTAACGTTGCGTTCATCATTGATAAGGCAACCCTGATGCCAAGTTTAAATAATCAATTAAATCAGTCGCATAGAAAATCCTAACGCGTACCAGCGCAAACTGAAGGTAAAATTCGCCACCACCAATGGTGTAAATAACCAAATAATGGTCACATTGTTAACACACACTAGTTGGGCCACCATTTTTACCTCGTGGAGGCTAACCGTTAGATAACGATAATGGAAAAAAGCCGGTTCTCGCTTAGTTATTATCACAGCGCAAACTAACCGGTAAATGCCAACAGCGTCACCGCGCTTAAATCACGACTCTACATCTGACTCCATGGTGAGTGAATCCGCTATATCGGATTTTGCTAAGATCACCTCTGGAATGTCTTTTTTTACCCGTACTCCCAGTGCTTTAAACTGTTCCGCTTGGCGCACTAAATTACCACTGCCAGTTCTAAGGGTTTTCATGGCGTCATCATAAGAATCTCTGGCTGCATGTAACTGTCCTCCGAGTTTTTCCATCTTTTCTAGGAAACCTCGTAATTTGTCGTACACATGCCCTGCTCTTTCTGCCAGCTCTGCCGCTTTCTTATTTTGTTTTTCAATGGTCCAAATGCTTGCTACGGTCTTTAGGGTAGCCAGCAAAGTGGTGGGGGTAACAATCACAATGTGCTTAGCAAACGCCTCTTCGAACATGCCAAAGTCAGCCTGTAGTGCTACGTTAAATGCGGGCTCAATGGGCACAAACATAAAAACAAAATCGGGGGATTGTAAGCCAGTTAGCGAAGGATAATCTTTTTCGTTCAGCGTTCTTACATGTTGTTTCATTGCCCCAACATGCTGTTTTAACGATAATTCCTGCGCCTCTACTGTTTCCGCTTGGCAGTAATTTAAAAAGGCATTTAGCGACACTTTTGAATCGATGATCAAGTGTTTCCCTTCGGGTAACTTAACGATGAAATCTGGACGCTGGTTTTTCCCTTCTTCGGTTTTAAAATTCGCTTCACGCTCGTACTCTTGCCCCTTAACTAGGCCACTGGACTCTAAAATACGCTCTAGCTGTATTTCTCCCCAATTCCCTTGAAGCTTTTTTTCCCCTTTAAGCGCTTTGGTTAAATTATCAGCGTCATCGGTGATTTTTTGGTTTAACAGGCGCAACTGTTTTAGTTCTTCGCCCAGTTTACTGCGATGAACGAGTTCCTCTTTCTGGCTTGCTTCCACTTGACGTTTAAACTCGCCGATTTCAGATTTAAATGGCGACAGTATTTTTTCCAATGACTCCTGATGCTGAGAACGGAAATCTTTTCCTTTTTGTTCAAGTACGTCGCTGGCCAACGCTTTAAACTCCTGCAACATCAGTGCTTTGGTATCTTTAAGGTCACGGACAACCTGCTCATTATGTTCAGCCTGTTTTTCAAGCTGAGTACGTAGTTTAGACGCTTTTTGTTCTTGCTCTCGAAGCTCTGCAATTAGGGACTCGATACGTGACTCTTTTGTTTTAACCGATGCTTGTAGGTCAGTATTGGTTTCTAACTGCAGTTGCAGTGCTTTTTCTACACGAGCGAATTCGGTTAACGATACCTCTTGCTGTGCGATTTTAGCTTTCGCCACACTCAGCTCTTCCATGGCAGTAAATAGGTTTTTTTCCGTCGCTTCAAATTCCGCTTTCCGTGCTGCAATAACGATATTCGCTTGGGCTAAAGCGGCTTCACTTTGCTGCAACGAGACGATTTGTTGCTCATATTCCGTGTTTTTGACCTCACTGGCGGTTAGCGCACTCGCGACTGTGTTTAACTCTGCCTGTAATGACTGCATCGCCAGCGCATGGGCAGATTTCAAGGAAAATAGCTTTGCTATTGCGCCCATGCATACCAATGTTGCTACACACCCTATACCAATCAACACCATTATAATCAGGTTGGTATCCACAATTTACTCACTCCTTCAAGCCGTTCCATGTAGTGATTTCCACCGCACTTATTAAAACGACAATGTATTATTTCTTTGCATATTACTATATGTGGCCAATAACGACACTTAAACAACTGTAAAAATATACATGTCGCGTAACAATACATAACCCTGCCAGAATTAATGGTTTACGTGTCCTTTTGTGTTTCTATTAGCACAGAATGTATCGTCACAGACTACAGGTATGTAAAGAAATGACCATTTAGATATGGTTTGCTGCAACGTTATCGATTGCTTGAAATTGTGGTTGTATGGCAAGACAAATTGAATGCCGGCTATTTTATGGATTATTTTGGTATAGGTAACCAACAAGCATCAAAAGCTATTAATAGAGAAATGGCAGTGTAAGTAAAACAAAAACATCCGATGGTTTCATGCACACCGGATGTTTTAAGAGCTTACCTAGATACATGCTAGAACTCGTATTGATAAGACAACTTAAGGGTTGTTCCTATGGTACGACTTCGCACAATGATGTCATTTTGTGTGACTTCTTGATCTTCACCAAGTATGTTTCTTAGACGAACCTTAATGGTACTATTGAAATCAGGATAGTAAGAGTAAACGACATCTAATGAATGGAAGGGTTGCTCAAAAGCATCTTCACGGCCATTTATCCCTGATGCCAAAATACGCTCACCAAATACGTTGTAAACCACAGAGGCACTGTGCTCGCCATTGGCTGAATCATAGTTCAACTGCAAGTTAGCCACATACTGTGAATGCCCATTTAAGCGCTTAACGGTATTGGTCAAGTTTCCTGCATCAGCAGCTTCGATGGTAACCTCAGAATCACTTAACGTAATGTTTCCAGAGGTAAAGAAGCCACTTGCTAACCAACCTAAGTCATATAACCATTCTGCTTCTAAACCGTACAATTCGGCCGAAGTTCCGTTGGTAAAGCTTGCGGTGTACGATGAATCACCTACGCTCAATACGGTTTCAATTGGATTAGTGATGTCTTTGTAAAATAAGGACAGTGCTAGGTTATCCCCATTATCACCATACAATTCATAACGAATGTCATAGTTCTTTAATTGACTTGATTGAAGAGTAATACTTCCGGTGGTACGGATATCAGTCAGCGGATCGAAATAGCCTACGGGCACAACTTCACGTAAATCAGGGCGTACAACCGTTTCACCATAACCAAAACGAAGTTGATAATCTTCACCGCCAATGTAAGTCAAACTAAGAGAGGTGTAGATATCGTCATCGTTGATGGTTCTATCGACAATGTCTTGTGCGTTGTAGAAAGTTTCAAGATCATCCGCGTCGAAAATCAAACTGGAAGATTCTAGCGCAACCTGTTTAAACGATTCATACCTTAAACCACCACTGATACGCCACGTATTGTCGTAGAAAATATCAAAAGCGCCATAACCTGCTTCAATTTTCTGTGCCGCCGTATAGTCATCCGCTTCAGGTGCTTCTGGTTCATTGAAGGTGATCAGTAAGTTATTGTCATCAATAAAACTATCGGTCAGGTAAGAGGCGGCATTAAGTAAATCGTCTTCACCATTGATAACTTCAATAGAGGCGCCGTTATTGTTTACAAAGAAACTGGAGGTGGTGTAATACCGGGCTCGGTCCATAAAGTCCCAGCCCCCTTTCAGTTCTACCTCAAAACGACCCACGGTAAAGGGCAAAGTGACATTACCACCGTAGCTCTTCATGAAGTCATCCATTTGCACGAAGGTATATTCCGCTTGACCATTCCCGCCGTTGATATCCGAGCTTACGAAATTACCGTTGCCATCGTAATTATTGTTAAAGCTATAGGTGGCGTCTAAAGGGATATCCGTTTCTACTTGCGATTCGGTATACTGCCAGTCAACGCCTATCCCCCAGTAGTCGAGGAATGTATGCTGGCCACTGAACTGGTCTACATCAAGGTTACGCTTTTCAAAGGTAAACTGCTGTTCATACTCAGCCGTGTTATCTTGAGCAATGGTCACGTTTTGCGACGGGTTTTGCGAGACTAAAATTTCAGACTCGTCTTCGTTATCTTGAATATAAATTTTACTGTAGCTAATGCTATGGGTTTTCCAGCGGTAGCCCGCCGTAAACATGCCATTGTATCGCTCATTTTGGTTGGTCACTTCAGAATCGACCAAGCTATCAAAACAACTATTTATTACATCGCCAGCGTCATCTAACTGTTCAGAACAGTTGTCGATAAGATCTGCACTGATTACCGCATTACGACGGTCGGTATAAGTCCAACGGTTGTCATAAGCTACAGAAGCAAGAAAGCCGAATGTGCCACCGAAATAATCGTCATCAAAACTATTCCCAATGTAAGCCTGCGCTGAATAGTTAGGATCTAACGATTCGTTAGAAAGGCTGATGTTTCGCGGCAGGCTTTGTAACAGGCTATTATTAATGGCAGTGGCTTGCTCTGCCGATGTACCAAGTTCGTTAGTCACTAATGCATCACGTTCGATAATATTTCGCAGTGAGAAATCACCTTGGTAATGCACTATTGCATTGGATAATGCTTGGGGCTGACCGTCATCATTTCGGTTATAGGTATAGCCATCAGAATTATTGCTATCACCCTCAATGCCTAATTGAAACCCAGCAACAAATTGGCTGGGAATGGATTTGGTGCGGATATCTACATTACCACCACCAAATGCCGCTGGCATATCAGGTGAATACGCTTTTTGGACCGCCAAACTTTCAATGACGTTAGATGGGAAAATATCTAACGGAATAACGTTGCGGGTTAAATCTGGACTTGGGATACTCGCGCCATTTAAGCGAGCACTTGAATATCGTTCACCTAACCCACGCACGTAGATAAACTTGCCGTCGACCAAGGTTAAACCAGTCACTCGACGTAAAGCGGAAGCCGCATCGCTATCGCCGGTTCGGGAAATTTGCTCGGCACCGAGAATATCCGCAACGAATGCCTGATTTTTGCGCTCTTCAATAACAGCTGCAGCTGTACCTTGCAGACGTGTCCCTGTGGCAACAACTTCTTCAATTACCTCGTCTTCCTGAGCTTGCACTAGCATAGAACTAGAGAGCAAGCAGGTGCCGATGGCCATTGCAATTTTATTCGCTCTAAAAGGAGTCTTCATCTTTCATACCCACACACTAATGAATAAAAAGGCGCAACTGGGCGCCTATTTAATTCGATTCAAATTGGTTACTCGTCGTCTGCGTTGGCGAACGCATCGCTCACCCAGTTGTACCAATCTGAAGAAGTGTCTGTTGGTGAAACAGCACCGATAAAGTCTGTAGTCTCAAAGAAGTCCGCATCAATGGTTGTCATGTCTGTAGGAGTGATGGCCAATTCAGATGACGTAGAAAACCCATTGTCTGCTAGCACGGTATCAGAACCGTTTCCGACAACACTTGTACCATCTTCAGTAAACCAGCCTTCAATGGTAACCGATCCGCTATCTGTAGAAACGGTTTCGTTACCCGTGGCGGCCAACTGAGCACAGGCTGCATAAGAAGTCTTCATGGCTGTGGTATTAGTAACAATGTTATCAGCAGCATCACTGGAATAATTGATACACCAGGTTTGTGTCGCCGCTACTTTCTGAAGAATAGTGTTATACCAGGTGGCGGAAATTGCGTCGTCCAATTTAATACCAATTGAAGGATCGCTATCACGAACAGAGATGTCATCCGTGGTGATCACCGTCACATTCGCAATCTGAGGAGCGGAAGCGGGTGCTTCAGCAGAGGTATCACCTTTTTCACCGTCAGATTCAAACCCGCCGTTACCCATCGCAATCGTTTCACCACTAGAGTTCACAACCGTACCGTGTTTGATGAACAAGTACTGCGCATTTCCTTGCCAGCCTGCATCAATATCAATAGAGTCATCTTGGGTATCGGTAACAACAATGTGCTTCAGGTTCACCGCACCACCGAATAACTCGATGCCGTCATCGTAACCTGCATAAATATCGATATAATCAATATCAGTAGCAGAGCCAACGGCAAATAAACTTAAAGAGTTAAGGTCGTTACCGGTTTCCGCACCCGCTGGCAAACCGCCGGCATAGTGAATTTTTACAAACTTCAGCGTACCGCTGTCGTCGGTGTTATCAGAACCACCATAGTAAGTTACCGCACCTTCAGATTCTGCATTACAATTTTCGGCAGCTCGCTCTGCATCTGTACACTGGTCAGTAATACCAAACCCATCAATCATGATTCCGCCCCAATCTTGTGGAGAAGGACCTGCACCCACAGAGTCGAGGGCGTCAATTGTGTTTGCCGAGGTGAAAGTAATTGGCGCGTCGTAAGAACCTTCAGCTTCAATATTGGCACCACGGTTAATTTGAACTCGTGACGAGGAATTATCAAAAACGATGGTTGTTCCAGCTTCCACAGTCAATGTCGGGCCATCGACTTCAATGGAACATCCCTGTGATGTATCACAGCTCTCACCCATAACCAGTGAGCTTTTGAAATAGTGTACGACTTCATTGGAAAGTGTAATGTCTTCAGTGATGGCATTCGAAGCACTGGCAAAACTAGTATCATAGGTGCAGATATCGTTACTGCTATCATACGCTCCTTGTAACGTATCACCGTCGCTTTCATAAGATGCACACAGGTTAGTATCGTCATCTGAGGAATCTGAGGAACCTGTTGTGTTTGTCGTTGTTGTCGTGCTGTTATCAATAGTAGTTGGTGTGACATTAATATCACCGCCACAACCCGCTAGCGATAAAGCTAAAGCGATGGTAGATACGTTGAATAAACCTTTAAGTGTCATGTGCTTCTCCAATAGACTGTAGTCTGGAATCTTTATTTGAAAACGCGTGTAGGCTACCGCAGGCAAATGACACATTTGTTACAGCTTTTCACTGTCACAAAACTTTAATATAAAAATCGTGAACCATTTCGAAGGATCATAAGAAAGGCTAAAAAATACTGTTTTAGCTAGACTTTTTGAGGTATCAACAAATTTATTGATTTACTTGAATGTGGCAAAGGATGGCCGCCACTCGGCGCAATGAGGGAAAATGGACTCCTTTTAAAACCTTTTTTCACACAAAATAAGGTTTCAGTTATCTAAACTGCCCTAATTTCAAAAGCAGTTGTACTCTATCTTTCACCGCGAGCTTCTTAAATATCGACGCCATATGGTCTTTTACCGTTCTAACCGTAATAGAAAGATTATTAGCTATAGTAAGGTTTGAGGCCCCGGTAAGCACTTCGTTGACAACCTGCTTCTCTCTGTCTGACAAAGGCAACATGTGTTCCTCAACGCGGGAATATGCGGGATGTTGAGATAACAATGCGATTAACGAGCCTAACATCCCCCCAGGGATCCAAATTCCGCCTTGTTCTACCGCACTAATCAAATCAATAATTTCATTTAGTGGAATATTGTCTGCGCAATATCCTCGTGCGCCAGCTTGCATGGCAAGCTGTAACTCTTCTAACGTAAGATTTGCAGTCATCAGAATAACCACTTTTCCTGTAGCAACGCAGCGGTTGACCTGTTCCAGCCAGTGGTTTGAGCTCGTATGCACCCAGTAAAAAACGTCATCATGACTATCAGTGGATTCATCCATATCATGGTAAACATGTGCGCCCATGGCTAATAGAGAACAATGATCTAGCGCTTGATTTGCTATCAACTTGTGTTCCATGGCTATCGCTCCTGAAATGCTGAAGACGTTACCCTGAGCAACGGCTTCAAAATAAACTGTAAAACGGTTCGTTTGCCAGTAATGACATCGACTTGTACGGTCATTCCGGGAATGATATCTATGGTGGTGTCAGAAATGGCTTTAACCGTGTGAAGCCGAATAATATAGTAGGTGTTATCTTGTTCATCAGTGATTGTATCTGCACTAATATGCTCAACTTGTGCCTCCATTCCCCCAAATATTGCGTAATCGTAGGCACTGAATTTTAAAATGGCTTTTTGGCCAATTCGAATAAACGCAATGTCTTTCGGTGAAATTTTAGCTTCCACTATCAGTTGATCATCATAGGGAATAATCTCGGCTACTTGGCTACCGGGTGTCACCACGCCACCAATTGTATTCACCAGCAATCGCTGTACCGTCCCTTTCACCGGCGAGCGCAGTGCCGCTTGCTCAACCACATCGCTTAAACTAGCTTGCGACTCTTTTAACCCTGCCAGTTTCGCTAGGGATTCCGCCAGTTCCTGATTCCACTTACTTGTGAACCGCAAGCGACTTTCTTCTTTACTATTAATCTCTTCTTTTAATGCGGCCTTGGTGCTCGCTAACACGGCGAGTGTACGCTGTACAGAGCCAGATAATTCCACCACCTGTCTGTCGATACGTAGAATATCCATCTGAGAAACGGCACCAGAACTTAACAGCGGCTTGGTCACATCAAGTTCTTGTCGAGTCAGCAATAGCGCCTCTTTATATTGCGCAAGTTCCGCAGAAGTACCCGCGACTTCCTGTTTGCGCTGTGCGATGCGATTGTCAAAGCCACGCATAACTTCTCTTAATTCATTTTTACTTGATTCATATAGCCGTTTTTCGTTTTCTACAATGGTAAATGCGTCGCTGGCAAGTTGGTCAGGAAACGTCAAAGGCAAATCTTGCAGTAACGCGGTTAAACGCTGTACTTTTGCTGCAACCGCGTTGTATTGGGTACTGTTTTCCTGCAAATTTGACAAAAACCGGGTGGGATCAATTTTCAGTAATACGTCACCTTCCTCTACCACTTGCCCTTCTTTCACTAAGATTGACTGAACAATACCACCATCGAATGACTGTACAACCTGCAACTTGCTTGCAGGAATAACCTTTCCTTCCCCCCGCGCAACCTCATCGATAGGTGCAAAGTAAGCCCAAACGAGCAACATCAATAGGAAAAAAGCGGTGCAATATAACATCGCCTTTGCTTTTAACGGCTTCTGTTGAATGCGTGCCCACTCAGCCTCAAGCACCCAATCATGACCAGGCGGTGGTGCCATCCAATTTCTAAACAATCGTTGTAATTTGTTCGCCATAATCTACGCCCGCTGCTTAGTTGGTTCTTGCCGCGAAGCCAGTGAGGTTAACTTTGCTAATATCTCATCTCTGGCGCCATCAGCGATACAGCACCCTTTATCAACAACGATAATGCGATCAACTAGCGATAAGAGTGCTTGTCGATGAGTGACAAGGATCAGGGTTTTATGCGCTATTTTTCGCTTCATAAGTGCACAGACTTGCTTTTCTGTCGCCGAATCCATTGCTGCTGTTGGCTCATCGAGAAGATAAAGAGAAGGATTTCGTACCATGGCCCGTGCCAACGCTACGGCTTGTCGTCTGCCGCCCGACAAATATTGTCCGTTTTCACCTATTTGCATATTCAGTCCGTCAGGATGATTATTAACAAAGTCGGTCATTCCACAAGCGTCCAAGGTTTCCCAGATAACGGCTTCATCCACATCATCATCAAATGCGGTAATGTTCTCTTTTAGCGTGCCAGATAATAAATTAAACTGCTGAGGCATATAGCCGATGGCTTTACGTAGAGCCATCGGCTCATATTGCTCGATATCAATACCATCTAGGGTAATCAACCCGCTATCCACACTATACCCTTTCATCAACAGAGTATTGATACTGGTTTTACCTGAACCATTTTTACCCAATATGGCAACATGCTCGCCAGCTTTGATTGTTAATGAGAGCTGCTTCACCGCTGGAATTCGTTGTTCTGGATAGGTAAAGGATACATGTTTAAATTCTATTTCATTATTTAGCGGTTGATGCGCAGTCCATTTTTTTTCTGGGTTAATATCTTGTTCTCGTATCATCAAATCGTCTAGGTTTTCTAATGCCGTTTTCGCTTGATGATATTGAGCCAGTAAACTTGCAGCCATTGATAAGGGCCCCATGGCCCGACTTGATAACAAATAGGCAGCGATTAGCCCTCCTTGCGTAATTTGACCTTCAATAATTAAATACACGCCAATCAACATGATCACCACACCCACAGATTGCTGCACATATAACGCTAAATTGCTCACTGAAGTGGCCGCCAAACGTAGCTTTGCGTTGGTTTTTGCCAGGTAAATTGATTGCTTTTCCCATTCAAACTGCAGGTGATGTTGGACACCAGTGTATTTAACATCCTCAAACGCATTCATCGCTTCGGTAAGTAAACCGTGTTTCGTTGCGGTGATATCACTCATGGCGTTTGAAAGCCCTTCTAGGGTTTTCTGAACATATAATCCGTATAAAATAAGTAATGTGCCGCCAAGTACTATTGGAATAGCCAAATACATGTCAACAAAACAGATAATCGCTAAGAAAAGTAAGGCAAAAGGCAGGTCAACAACCGAGACTAATGTTACAGAGTTAAGAAACCCTTTAATGGCATCAAAAGATTGGACCCGATTAACGAAAGCACCAGATGATTTTGGGCGTTCTTTTAATTTAAACCCTAGCACTTGCTGAAGAATTGCTGACGATAACGTCACATCGATACGACTGGCGGCCAATTCCACGAAAAAATGACGAAGCATTCTAAGAAAAAAGTCGGCCATCAGCGCAAGCAACACCCCGATCACAAGCACCCAAAGGGTTTCAATCGCTGCATTTGGCACCACCCGGTCGTATACATTCATTACAAACAGGGGTAATGCGATGGATAAAAAACTAATAAATACTGACGCTAAAATTACGTCTTTATAAAGTGGTGAAACATCTTTTATGACGCCCCAAAACCAATTGGTTCTATCAATACGTGCGGAAATACTTTGTTTATGGTGTGTCCGATGGGCAGGTCGAACAAATATCACATATTGTGTAAAGTCCGATTCAAGTGTTGTTAACTCAATTTCTTCAACCGAATCACTGGAATCAGGAAACACCACCTCAGCCATATGGGTGGCGGCATTATAGGCATGCAGAACACAGGCTTTTTCATTTTTTAAAATCAAAATAGCCGGCAGCAAAGCGGGATTAATTTGATTTAATTCACGCTTGGTGGTTTTCGATGTTAATCCCAATCGGGTGGCCGCCCTCCCGAGTGCGGAAGGTGAAAGCGTTCCACTTTTCATAGGCAAACCTGCTAACACCGCATCCCGAGACATCGGTATTTTATGGTACTTACAAATCACGCCAAGGCAATCCATAAGTACACCGCCACTATGATGGCCAGTTTCATCCATAGGATGGTTGGACATAAAGTATGACCCTTATAGTAAAATGCTTAGCGTTCAAACATGTCAGCATGATCATCTAAATTAACAATAAGAGCTTCAATGCGCCGATTCATTGTATTTGCTGCAACGTCGGTTCCTTCTTGCAATGGATGTGCTTCTCCCATTCCTCGGCCTGTAATCCGGTGAGGAGATACCCCCATGTAATCCACTAACCAAGTAACAACGCTAAGTGCTCGTCGCGTAGACAGTTTTTTATTATATGCAGCACTTCCATCCAAGGAGGCGTGCCCTTCAATGATCACACCGGCTTCAGGGTTACGTTCAAGGGCCTCTATAATAGGTAAAAACAACGCTTCATAAGAGGGTTCAATAACCGATGAATTGGGAGCAAATGGCACACTAATGGTAATTTTTTGTAGTGCAGTCTGTTGTTGGTACGATCTTTTGGATAGTGTTGAAGTGCTTTGAGAGGATTCAGTTTGGTGACAGCCATCATCGCCCGTAACGTAACCAGTCGGCGTATTTGCACACTCATCCCAGAGGTCTGTGATACCGTCATTGTCAGAATCTCGGGTTAAGATATTTTGCTGGGAAGTAGCCGCATTAATGCTTAATGCAGGACAAACAAATTCCGGATCAAAATACCGAGGAGCAGGATCAATTTCAGCAATTTCTTGTTGTTGATCTTTAGCAAATTGGTACTTCACATTTAAAGTGCGAGTCAAATCCCCTTGTATGGAAAGTATAGAAAAATACGCTTTAAGTTCTGTAAAAACAGCTTCTCTATATGCTCTGCTAGCTTCATAAGCTTCATTTTCAGCATCAAGTAAATCAAGCAATGTTCTTTGCCCAATTTTAAATTGATCAAGATAAGCGGTACGAACTCGATGGGATGAAAGGCGATGCTCATTCAACGCGGGTAAACGGGTTTCAAGATTTTGTATTTCGTTGTAAGAGATTTGCAAACTCTGCCGTATATCGCGACATACAGTTTCACGGACATCTTTGGCTCTATCTACCTCGAATAATGCAGCACGGATCCGAGACCTATCGCTTCCGCCATTATAAAGGTTGTAAGTTAGTTGTAACCCTATACTCCCTTCTGTCAAGCGATTGTCTAAACCATCATCATCCCTATTTTGACTACCATAACTGGCTACTACATTGACCTTAGGATAATAATTACTTCGCGCTGCGGTGACCGAGTATTGTTGCGCATTAATGTCGAAATAGGCAGCCAAGAAGGTTGGGTTTCGCTCGTAAGCTTTGAAGATAATAGTTTTTAGCGGTTCTTCAACTATGCCTACAGGACGGAATACGTTAAGTGGCGCAAGACGTTCCGGCGGTATCATACCCACAAGTCGTAAAAATCTTGCAGAAACATCATGAAGATTAGCCTGGGCAGTCATCACATTTGATTCGGCTAAGGATAAACGCCCTTTGATTTGTTCAAGATCAGCACGCCGAGCTACACCAGCGTTAACACTTTCTTCTATCTGTTTATAGACACTAACATGAGTGCGCAAGTTTTCTTCCGCGATAGTAAGCAATTCACGAAACTGCTGTACATCTGTGTAAGTGGCCACAACTTCATATGCAGTATTTTCAATAGTTGCGAGTAATTCAAAATATCGTACTTTTCTCGCCTCATTAAAGCGTTGGATTTCGCTCGAGGTAAAAAAACCGTCGAACAATAATTGTGAAACCGTTATTTGCGCATCGTTAAACGCGTATCCACGGTCAGTGCCATAATTACGTTTGATATAATTGATACCAGCGGACACGTCAACCGATGGTCGCCAACCGGCTTCCACTTGTTTTTTATCTTCTCCAGCAATCATAAACTCGCGCCAACTGCGCTGCACATCAGGATTATTATCTATAGCGTGACTCAGGACATACTGGAGATCACTTGGCGCAGAATACGCATTTTTTGCAGCTACACCACCTACTAACACACACGTCAGTAAAGAAAACAATCGGAAACTTACTATTAAAGAAAAACTGCTCTTCCGAACCAAGATAGGCACTCCCAACATAAGGAATATTTAAATTTCATTTCAAGCCTAGACCCAGATCTTTAATTGCGCAAATAAACAGAAAGTAAAAAAAATCTATATTTTTATTTTTGTAAATCAGCCTTTTATTAGCAATATCGGACTTAAGTACGATAGCGAACTAATAATTATCGACTACGTTTATTAATAGTCGATTAAGTGGAGATTTATTGTGGCCTTACAATTAGCTGCGGTGTCAGGTGAGTTATTCTATCAAAATGAAAATGGTGAAATTGTGCAAGTTCAATCAGGGGATTCAATTCCTGATAATGCGCAGCTGTACGCGCAAAATGGGGCTGCTAACATTGTTACAACAGACGGCAAAGTAGCATCCATCCCTCCAGACAGTTCAACTATTTTGGCGTCGACATTACCGGAAGAAAGCGCTACCGAGGGCGGCGAATTTATAGTTTATGATGACAGTCTGGCCACGTTGGGCCAACAGTTGGAAAATGCAGATCTATTGCCCTCAATAGACACATTCACTCAAGACCCCGTTCCGCTTAGCGAGCGTTCTTCAGATGTTTTTGTGGAAACTTCGATAGATTTACAGCAAACCGATAATACGGTTCAAAATACCGGTTCCTCCTTTGTGCAAATTATTCGTGTTGTAGAAAATATTGGAGCACCGGAATTTGCCTATGAAACCACATCTCCAGTTAGGCCAACCACCGATTTTGCTAGCAATGCCATCGAAGCAGGTAGCGGTACAATTACGCTACAACCTCTAGGCGAATCAAACACTGCTACCCCAATCATTTCAGGGGAATCCGATCTCAGTAATGGCACACCTATTACTATAACAATCACCGATGACCAAGGGAACGAGGCGATTACGGTTATCTCAGTACAAGAGGATGGTTCTTTTTCAACTCAGATAGATCCACTTGAAGATGGTAGATTTAACCTAGTGGTTTCCGCCCCTGCACCAAATGGCGACGTAGTCGAAGTATCCGACACACTAATTATTGATACGACTTTCCCCACTATTTTAGTCAATGAACTTGGCGCGACAGACTCCGCCTTTCCTGAAATATCGGGTGAAACTGACCTTACAGCGGGAAGTGAAGTAACCATTGTAATAACCGATGCTGGCGGAAATGCGCAAACAATCATTATACCTGTTGCGGATGATGGCAGTTTCTCTGCATCCCCTTTATCGGAAATGGTTGAAGGAGATTATACAATAACCGTATCAGCAACGGATACGGCTGGAAACACCACCACCATTACGGCAACCGGTACCATTGACTTAACTCTGCCGACATTAACGGTAGATAATGTCACTACGACTGATGAAAGCACTCAAATAATTTCTGGGAATACAGATTTACCTTCAGGAGACATCGTTACCATAAGTTTAACCGATGCACTAGGTAACAATCAGACGATTACCACTCAAGTTCAAGATAACGGTACTTTTAGCACTGCAATACCTAGTAATCTGGCTCAGGGTGACTTTATCGCCGACATCTCGGTAACCGATGATGCGGGTAATATAAACGTCATATCCCAAACGGGCACCGTCACTAATGAAGCGTCAATTACTTTAACTAATGTAGGTGATCCCACGAATAATACGCCTACGATATCTGGCGATACCAATTTAACCACAGGTGAAACGGTATCCATCAGCGTGACTGATG
>NZ_JAHKQF010000003.1:0-801 GCF_018860965.1 Alteromonas sp. C1M14
CGCTGGTACTGACGGAGGCCACATTGCCGGCGCTGTCGAGCACCGATACATTCACATCCAACAAGCCTTCGGCGGCATCGGCGGGCAGTTCAATGGCAAAGGTGCCATCCGGCAATACGTCAGTGGTAAAAGTCTGAGTAACGTCGTCACTGTCAGTCACTTCAATGTTGATCGAAGCGCCAATTTCATCGCATGTGCCACTGATGATAGGCGTGGCGCTGTTTAAGTTAGAAAGGGCATCTAGGTTTAATACCGGCAAGGTTAAATCAATTAAGCCGCTGGTGCTTACCGAGGCCACATTGCCGGCGCTGTCGAGCACCGATACATTCACATCCAACAAGCCTTCTGCAGCATCGGCGGGCAGTTCAATGGCAAAGGTGCCATCCGGCAATACGTCAGTGGTAAAAGTCTGGGTAACCTCGTCACTGTCAGTCACTTCGATGTTGATCGAAGCGCCAATTTCATCGCAGGTCCCGCTGATAATGGGCGTAGCGCTGTTAAGGTTAGAAAGGGCGTCTAGGTTTAATACCGGTAAGGTTAAGTCAATTAAACCGCTGGTACTGACGGAGGCGACATTGCCGGCGCTATCCAAGACGGATACATTCACATCCAATAGCCCTTCGGCGGCATCGGCAGGCAGCGCAATGGAAAACGTCCCATCCGGCAATACGTCGGTAGTAAAAGTCTGAGTGACGTCGTCGCTGTCGGTTACTTCGATGGTGATCGAGGCACCAATTTCATCGCACGTGCCGCTAATGATAGGGGTGGCACTGTTTAAGTTGGAAAGGGCGTCCAGGTTTA
>NZ_JAHKQF010000003.1:912-1155 GCF_018860965.1 Alteromonas sp. C1M14
CCACATTGCCGGCGCTGTCTAAGACGGATACATTCACATCCAATAACCCTTCGGCGGCATCGGCGGGCAGTTCAATGGCAAAGGTGCCATCTGGCAATACGTCAGTGGTAAAAGTCTGGGTAACCTCGTCGCTGTCGGTCACTTCGATGTTGATCACCGCGCCGATTTCATCACATGTGCCACTGATGATAGGGGTGGCGCTGTTAAGGTTAGAAAGGGCGTCCAGGTTTAATACCGGCAAGG
>NZ_JAHKQF010000011.1 GCF_018860965.1 Alteromonas sp. C1M14
TGGTGCTTGTTCACTAATGGAAAAGACGACGACTTCATCGGCTCCTAACTGGGACACCCCGTCGTACAATCTGCTGGCTAAAGCATTGGCCGTATTTTGAGAAAACACCAAATCAGGCTGTTGATTTTTCGACAATGAAAAAATGGACTTATCGGTTTCTTGATATTTAAGTGAGCGTAGGGCTTGTGTCACAAGGGGCAGGGTAATGTCGGTAGAATACGGGCTTGCATCTACCTGGGTGGCGGTTTTTATGGCCACATAATCATACTGGTGTTGCCAGATGATTTTCTCTTGAGCTGGGGAAACCTTTGAAAACAACAGCAAGGTGAATAGTACGGGTAAGTTGCAGTATTTTAATGACATCGCCATGTTACCTCTTTATCGATTGTTATTTTGTACTCGTAAAATGCAGTAGCAGTTGTCGTACCAATAAGGGCATGTTTTAGTCATTTTTCAATAACGTCTTCTTTCTCTCTATTTTGATGTTCTAACTAACTGATGAGGCTCAATTTTTATTCTTCTGCTTAATGCTGCTTTTAGCGAAGGCATAATCGGTCGCTTTGTGTGGCGTGCAAGGTGGTGTGGCAGCTATTGCAAAATGCGACATTTGCCATGCGACAAGTGATGCAAGTGTCTTATGTCCAAGGGGGGTTAAAAAACAATAGGCAGCTGGATAGCCAACCTAAAAAAAGGAATTAAATTATAAATTACAGTTAGTTAGTCTATTTTTAAACGAATTGTTAACAAATGGTGTGGTGATTGCAAATCGAAGCATAGACGGCTTGATTGACGATTTTTCTTTTTCGCTTTTAGCTGCGCAAAAAGAAAACGCTTTTGGCTTTTTATTTTTTTCATCGTTCAACAGAGAGAATTGCTTATGTCTGAGATACCTGTATATCAAAATTACATCAATGGTGAATTTCAAGCAGAATCAGCATCCTATATTGAAGTTACAAATCCCGCTGACGGCACTGTTTTATCAAAAGTACCGAATGCCAGCGCAACTGAAATTCAACAGGCCATCGATGCTGCAAAAGCTGCGCAAAAAGGGTGGGCTGCTACGCCTGCTATCGAGCGCGCACAATATCTTAATCGCATTGCTGATAAGCTGCGTCAAAACGTAGACCGTTTGGCCTCCATCATTACCCAAGAGCAAGGTAAAGTCTTAGATTTAGCCACGGTGGAAGTGAATTTCACCGCGGATTACCTCGATTATATGGCCGGTTGGGCGCGACGTATAGAAGGCGATATTATTACCAGTGATCGCCCGGGTGAAAACATCTTTTTGTTTAGAAAACCGTTAGGCGTGGTGGCGGGTATTTTACCGTGGAACTTTCCCTTCTTCTTGATTGCCAGAAAGATGGCACCGGCTTTAATTACGGGTAATACTATTGTCATTAAACCCAGTGAAGAAACGCCGAATAATTGCTTTGAGTTTACCCGATTACTTAACGAAGTGGGTTTACCGAAAGGGGTCTTTAATGTTGTGTGTGGTACCGGACAGCAGGTCGGCGAAGCATTAACAACCAGTAATAAAATAGACATGATTAGCTTTACCGGTAGCGTTGCCACAGGATCTGCCATTATGGCGGCGGCTGCCCCCAATGTGACTAAGCTTAACCTTGAGTTAGGCGGTAAGGCGCCAGCAATTGTGTTAGAGGATGCAGACTTGGATCTTGCTGTTGAGGCCATTAAAGCATCGCGAGTGATTAATACCGGTCAAGTATGTAACTGTGCCGAGCGTATTTATGTACATGCTGCGGTAGCCGATACATTTATTAGCAAACTTAGTGAAGCCATGAAGGCCACTCGCTTCGGTAACCCCATGACTCAAAAAGATTTAGAAATGGGGCCGTTAATTAACCAAGCGAGTTTAGATAAAGTAGTTAGCATGGTTGAAACCGCAAAGCGGGAAGGCGCGCAGGTTGTTACTGGCGGCAAGGTGGCAGATTTAGACAGTGGTTTTCACTATGAACCCACCGTTTTAGCGGGTTGCCATTCCGATATGGAAATCATGAAAAAAGAGATTTTTGGCCCCGTTTTACCGGTTCAGGTTGTAGATAGCTTAGAGGAAGCGGTGGAATTAGCGAATGCATCTGAATACGGTCTTACCTCGTCAGTGTATACACAGAATTTATCTACTGCTATGCGCGCCATTAATATGCTCGATTATGGTGAAACCTATATTAATCGTGAGAATTTTGAAGCCATGCAAGGCTTCCATGCCGGTGCTCGCAAATCTGGCATTGGTGGCGCAGATGGTAAATATGGCCTGTACGAGTACACCCGTACACATGTGGCTTATATTCAAAGCTAACGGCTGAACTCAACCCGCCTCAATGTTCTATTGTTGAGGTGTTTTTTACGCTTAAGTTGTGCCGTCACTAAGAAGTGGCGGCTTTTAAGGTTGTGGTCATTACCCACATAATACTGTTTTAATAATTAACCGTAGTACTTTATGTATGAGTCGTTTTAAGAAAAAATTAAACCGAATCAATATGCCTATTTTTGAAATAGATCATCCCTATTTAAATGAACTCGATACGGGTTTTTTTAGCCAGCTAAAAAACGAATGTAGTAGTATTTATAGCGGTGGTTATGATGAGGATAATCTTGTTCTATGTGATTTCGCTGTTGAGGAATCGTTATCAATTTTTATCGATAAAGCTTATGCCATTATTTCAAAAATAAGTGAAGGTAATTCCATCTATGTTGTGAATTCATCCGATGTTTACACAACCATTGAAGAAGCAGCCTTACACAATCAATTTCCCACGGCTAATAGTAAACACGTTATTTATAATATAACTATAGATAGCGCCTCAACAAGTCGCGTTGTCTTTATTAATAATGACGCGGAAAATCTTCTTTTTAAATAACTAAAATCGATGTGTGTTTGAACGAATTTGCCGCCAAAGAAGGATGTTCTTTGACGGCAATGATAGGTGGGTTGATAAATTAGGTAAGATTACCCTTATATGGTTAGAAGGTCACCGAAGCCTCAATAATCACACCGTCCCATTCGGCCCCTCCTTCTGCGCCAAATTGTGCGGTGCCACCACCAGAATACTGTTCCTCTTCTTGTTTAACATATTCAGCTTTAAAGAGGGTAGAATCGTTCATCCACCAACCCCCGCCTAACTGAAGACGGCTCGCCGTGTTGTTGTCGCTAATCCCTGCGCTTTCGTTGTCAGATTCTGCATACCGTGCAGCTACATACAGATCCTCGTTTATCATATAGCGACCTTCGATAGACCAGAATGCCATCTCAGCATCTTGCTCAATGTAGTTGGTTTGGAACGTTCCTTGTCCATCTGCCCAGCTGTAGTCGTCTTTGGCTGAGCCAAACAGGCCGTGTAGCAATACGGTGTCAGTTTTGTACTGAACATCGGCTTGCCAGATAAACGCGTCTACACCAGGCACAATTAACGGGTGGGTAACACGGGCATTAGGTGCGGAGCTGGCGAATTGATAGTTATCTCCATCGCCTACCGCGATAAGGGTGCCTGCGGTCTTTCCGGTTACCGCGTCTATGTCGTGGTTGGTGGAGAACATACCGCCGCCAAAGGATAATCCGCTAGGTAAATTATAGGTGCCGCGTAAACCATAATTGTAGCCACGGCCATCGGTGAAATCGGCAAAGAAGTCTGGTGTAGAAACCACCGCATCCCAGGTGATCGAATGGTCATTAGCGGTATTGTGTACCCCGTAGAACCATAGCCCTTCTTCAGCGGTAATCATATCTACCAAACTATTACCCACAAAGGGGTTGCTTTGCACGGCAGCTCCATCTGAATAGCGTATGAAGTTCTGTGTGGTAGAAATAAGGTTGCCCAGTCTTACGCCCATGTCATCGTTGAATTGAAATTGGATCCAAGCAAGATCCTGACTGACCGCCGCACTACTATCATTCCAGTCGTTTGGTTCTTCTGCCAGCTCGGCAAAGACCGACACTCGCTCGGTAACTTGGACATTAATATTGATGGCAAAACGGAATCTATGAAAACCGGAGTCAGCATTGGCATTCCCTGGATCTGCGGCAGCGCCTTCTACTTCCATGCCCGCTTGCCAACTTTGCATAACGGCACCTGAAAGTTGTATGCGACTTTCTTGTTGAGCAATGGCGGCGGGTGAAAAATAGAGAAGCGCTAAGCTTGATGTGGCTAAATAGAGTTTGTTTAATTTCATTTTTATGTGTCCTCTTAATGGAAATAGCTGTGTTATCCATTTAGAGAATGGCAAACTATATGCCATGTTAAATTTATTTTTTAATATGTTATTAATTGTTAATAATTAAGGGTTTTTAATATTCTTTGTTGTTTTATTTGAATTTTATTCTGACACTATTGTTGCATTTAATTGCTACAGTCTGCGACACATGGAGTGTTATTTCGATAGAAATGAAAAAGCCCGTTATAAATTGATTTTTATAACGGGCTTTTAGGTGGAGCGATAATTAATGACGTAATTTAATAGACGTCATTAGGTTGAATGATGTTAAATTTCTTCATTTTTCGATATACCGTAGAACGACAGATATTTAACTCTTCAGATACCATGGTGATATTCCATCGGTGTTTTTTTAACGTATCGAGCAGTAATTGCCCTTCATGGGATCCGGCATATTTAGATAAGGGATTATGCTCTGCCTTGGTTTCTTCTGCATTTATCTCTTGTGGGGGATCGCAGGGCATGGATGTGTTTTCAAGCACGTCATCAGGTAGGCACTCAACGTTGATTTCGTTATTTTCGCTTACTGCGGCAGCATACTTAAGAACACTCATTAATTGGCGGATATTACCGGGCCAATGATACTGTTTCAGTATCTCCAGCACTTGCTCGGTCAGGGTGTATTCACCTTCATGCTTGAGTTCTCGATGAATAACACTGGCGATAATACTTTCTTTATCTGTTCTATCCCTAAGAGCAGGTAGCTTGACCGGCATACCATTTAAACGGTAGTAAAAATCCTCGCGAAATGCTTTTTGTTCGATACGTTCTTTAAGGTTTTGGTGGGTAGCCGAAATAATTTGTAAGTCTAAGGCAATGGGCTCACTGGAGCCTAACGGCATGCTTTCACGTTCTGCCAAGACCCGTAGTAATCGAGTTTGTAGCTGAACCGGCATATCGCCAATTTCATCAAGAAAGAGGGTACCGCCATTGGCCAATTCTAATTTGCCGGTCATGCCCTTTTTATTGGCGCCAGTAAAGGTGCCGCTGCGATAGCCGAATAACTCACTTTCTATTAGGGTTTCAGGAATTGCCGCACAGTTTAACGCAACAAAAGGCCCGTTAGCGCGGCCACTGGCTTGATGGATTGCTCTGGCAAAGGCTTCTTTACCCGTGCCTGTCTCGCCGGTAATCAGTACAGGAATATCCTTATTTAAAACCTGTGAAATCTGTCGAACGATTTTTCCCATCCGCGGATCATTACCGCTAAGCTCTTCCAATGAAGGGTGTTTGCCAAAGCTCCCTTTTTTGGCGATGGCTGAGGGGCGAGTTTGCTTATTCAGCACAAAGGTTTTGTTGCCCGGTACCCGTAACGCGAGTTCAATTTCTTCTAATAGTAAGGGAGAGTAAAGCTTAATAACGTTACTGCCACCGTTGGTTTTGGTGAGTAGTTCGTCAATTGAAATACCGATGATCTCTTCGAGTTTGCTTCCTGGAAGGGATTGGTTTGCCGGTAACAGAGAACTATACTCAAAAAAGGAAGAGCGATTCGCGCCTATGATTACGCCTCGTTCATTAACGGCTAGTAATTGTTCTTGAGCGAGATCGAAAAAGCTTTCAGCAGGACGAATATTTAAGGTGATCTGATTTCTGTAGGTTTTTCTAAAATAACTGTTTTCGATCATCCTGCCGTACATCATTACCATCTGCAGGGTCAAAAACTGATTATCCTTGGCTTTATCGGCACCCAAACAAGACGCATTGAGGCAACCCCGTAATTCACCCATGGGATCAAAAATAGGAGTGACAGAACAGCTTAGCTGTTTATGGCTGGGATAAAAGTGTTCATCTTGATGAACAATCAACGATTCTTTTTCTACCAAGCAGGTGCCAATACCGTTGGTCCCGACCATATTTTCAGCCCAACGGGCTCCTATCAATAAGCCGGATTCCTTACTACGGGCTTTTTCTCCTTGGGGAAGGTTTGTGGCTAAGGTAAGGCCGGTCTCGTCAGTTAATACCACCGAATAGCCAGCATCAACAATACGCTTTGACAGACCGGTAAGACCTTGACGGGCAATGTTGAGATAATCCTCTTGTTGTTGCAATTGTTGGCGCATTTCAGAGGATGACAGAACTTCTATTTCGCCGGCCTTATTGGGGTCTAGGCCATATTTAAGTAAGCTTCTTTTCCACGAGCGGGCTATGCAATCGGAAGGTTGAATATTACGTTGCCTAAATTCTGCAGACATAAAAGATTGTGCGCCGTAGCTGTCCATAGAACCCGAAGTCTGATTCATCTTTAATTTACTCCGTTATCATTATATTTTTGGGTACTTCTCGCGATGAGTCGCAGTCGCTCTTACTGTACAGCTTTTCACCACAATAGCAGATTAACGTTTTAATGCAATTTCTGTAACAATTACGCAAAGATTAAAGCAAAAGGCAGAATTGCCTTTACCGGGCACATCTATTCATTATTAAAACTGGCTCTGTATTTTAAATATTTCTATTATTATTAATGGCTTATCAGTTTTTAGTCCAACAGAGCTGTAAGCTTTGATAATAAGGTGTCGTGCTAACCAAGCAAAATACCCTCGAAACCTGCCATGAAAGGAGCGAGAAAATGTGCGTCAAACGTGTCTCATTGTCGCATTTGCCCTGCGACACTTGTTTCGTCTTTCACACTAACTTCAAATATTGCCGCCCCATGAATTTTCTGAAAATGGTAAAATAACCATATATATCAGTAATATATAAATATTTTGAATTTTAAATGTTATTGGCATGTTAATTGTTCTTCTGTCTAGGTCTGTAACAAACGACCCTCAGAGGCACACAATGAAGAAAAACAGTACTCCAAAACTAAATTACCTAAGCTGCTGCATTGGCATCGCAACGCTAATGACTGGTTCATTAGCCACGGCGGCGGGGCTAACTAAATTAACCAAAGAAATCGAAGGTTATGCTCCTGTCACCCAAAAGCGCTTAAACGAAGCTGATCCTAAAGACTGGTTGCTACCGAAGGGCAACTATGAAGGCTGGATGTTCAGTAAGCTGAATGAAATTAACAAGAAAAACGTGAAGAAACTTACTCCGGTTTGGACCTATTCCACCAATGTGGATTCAGGACATGAAGCGCCGGCTTTAGTGAATGATGGCGTAATGTTTGTTGCTACGCCATACAATCATGTTATCGCCCTTGATGCGAAAACCGGTCAGGTATTTTGGCGTTACAAACATGATAACCCATACGATTTATCGGTAATGCACAACACCAGTCGCGGTGTCGCCCTGTGGGAAGATAAAGTCTATGTGGCAGGCTTAGATGGCACCTTAAACGCCCTTGATGCCAAAACCGGTGAAAGAATCTGTCAGGCTGAAGTCGGCGACTGGAGCGTAGGGGCGTATATCACTTCTGCGCCCACCCCAGTTAAAGGGAAAATTCTTGTGGGTCCTTCAGGTGGAGAATATGGCGTGCGAGGCTTCCTTGAAGCCATGGATGCCGACACCTGTGAGCAAGCTTGGCGCACCTATAGCGTACCTGGCCCAGGTGAACCTGGCCATGAGACCTGGAAAAAAGAAGGAAAGCGGCCTGATGCGTGGAAATATGGCGGCGGTAGTATGTGGATGCCAGGAAACTATGATCCCGAAGCTGATGTGCTTTACTGGGGGGTGGGTAATGGGTCGCCTTGGTTAGGAGATCAACGTCCAGGAGACAACCTCTACGTGGCATCATCCATTGCCATGGATCCGGACAACGGCGATATCGTGGGTCATTACCAGTATCACTTTAATGATTCGTGGGATTGGGCAGCGATGAATGCGCCCATGCTGGTTGATTTCAAGAAAGACGGCAAAACAGTAAAAGGGCTGGTTTCTCCGCAACGAAACGGCTACATGTACTGGTTAGAGCGGGATGATAAAGGTGAAATCAGCTACGTTGAAGGCAAACCCTTCGTTAAAAACAACGCCTTTAAATCTCTTGACGAGAAAACCGGTCGTCCAACCTACGACTATGACCATGTTCCAGTCACCGGTAAGCGAGTGGATTATTGCCCTAGCTTGTGGGGCGGGAAAAACTGGCCTTACGAGTCTTACAACCCCGAAACCGGTGTTGTCTATGTTCCTGCCAACGACAATGTGTGTAATTCGTTCTTAGGTAAATTCCAAGATGATGTTGAACCGGCATCCGGTCAATTCTGGGCTGGGATCGATATTCCGGATCTGGATGTGTATGTGGATGATCCGACAAAAGGCGTAGGCCAGCTTCAGGCATGGAATATCAATACCCGAGAGAAAGTTTGGCAGCATGATTATGGCAAAACCATGAACTGGGGGCCGGTACTTTCTACCGCTGGTGGACTTGTCTTTAGTGCCGGCACAAACGACCGTATGTTGCGGGCCTTCGACGAAAAAACCGGTGAGGTATTGTGGGAGTTTCCGCTCAATTCCACGGCGATTGCGCCCCCTGTTAGCTACGAAGTTGATGGCAAGCAATATATTGCTATCACCGCAGGCTACGGTGTGGATGCCCAGTGGACTAACAGTGTCTTAGCCGAGAAAGACGAATCTGGCGAATGGATTTCCGATGTACCAGAAGGTGGTGTGATCTGGGTATTTGCCCTTTCAGACTAGTGTTGTGCATGCAGATGAAAGCAGGGCTTCCCTGCTTTCTTTCTCAAGGTTTGTAGTTGATAAGATTTTATTGTTTTGAGGTTTACCTATGAGTAATCGTGCATCAGATAAGACGGCGCCAAAAGATAAAGGGTTTTCATGTCAGTGTCAGGAAGCGTCCTACAAGGGCCCTGAAGATAACTTCCGCCGGGACATGCTTAAATATATGACTTTGGCGATCCCAGTGGCCAACCTCGCTTTAGCCGGAAGTGCATCTGCCGCTGAAAAGCCAGAGCGCCTGCCCCCACAACCCGGTGATAGGTTGACCTATTTTAGTAAGAAAAAACGTGGGCAAATTATCAAAGTATCCGATTTAAACGAGCTTGATAAACAGCAACTGATATTACCATTTGATACACAGAATGAAATTGTAAGAGATGGTTCCCGTTACAACCAGATTTTGCTGCAAAAGTTACCCGAGGGTGACTTATCCGAGAAAACCAAAGCACTTTCTGCCAATGGCATTGTTGCCTATTCCGCCATTTGCACCCATGCCGGTTGTCCGGTAACCGGGTGGGTTAGCGATGATGAGCACTATATGTGTCCGTGTCATCAGTCTGTTTTTAACCCTAAAGATAGCGGTGTTGTGATGTCGGGACCGGCACCACGAAATTTACCTGCACTGCCCCTTGCCATTGATGGTGATGAGATTGTGGTAGCAGGATCATTTAATTCTTGGATTGGCTTCGGCAAACCCCGCAGATAAAGAGGTATTAATATGACGTTCACAAAACAAAAAACCATGCTTTGCTTACCGGCCCTCGTTTTGGCTCTTGTTAGCACATCTAGCTGGGGAGCGGCAAAGCCGGTGACCGGTGTGAGTTGTCAGGGTGGATTTTTTATTCGTACACCAGACAAACACATTCACTGGATCAACGATGAAAAAGACGAGCGTGTCCAAGTTTATGAAGATAAGGATGAAATTTACGCCATGGCCGAATGTGGTACCGGCGTAATTACGGTGTTTGAAAAAAGTGCAGAAGATAAACAGGAGTACGCGGCGTATTACAGTCCCAATTGCCAACATATTGGTAGTGAAGAAGGTGAAACCCAAAACCTTTATAAAGGGGAGTTGAAAATAAACCGCATAAAACCCGATGAGGAAGGGGTGGAGATCCGCTTTGTTAATAACCAAACTCTTCGCGGTGCAAGCTGCAGCGCGTTAAATCAGGGTTAAGGAGAGTGTGACGTGGCAGTGGGTAAGTTTTTGCTAGGAATCGGTGTGTTTTTGGGCCTTAGCCCAGCTTTAACTCAAGCGGCAATCAGCCACGAGGAAGAGCTAGCACTGCAGCAAGTCTTGCAGAACCTAGGAGAAACTTACCATTTTTCTATCGAGGTAAATACGCCGGATAAGCAATCTGCCATGTTTGACTTAGGGATGGAACTGTTTTTCAGTAAATCCTTAAGTGGTAATCAGGACGTAGCCTGTGCCAGTTGTCACCACCCGTACTTAGCGGGTGGTGATGGGTTGAGTTTACCGGTTGGCGAGTCCCCCTATGAAGACAATGTGGTGGGATTGGGGCGTTGGCACAACTGGCAGGATTCAAAAGATCCAAAAGCTAACGGCGCTCCCAATGTGGCTCGGCATTCTCAAACCACATTTAATGCGTCTTTGTATAACCGCTCCATGTTTTATGATGGGCGCATTTTTGTATTAGATTCGGATTTAGCTTCTCACGGGAAAAACCAGTCTCATCGTACTCCAGACAGCCACTTATGGCAGGGAGATGAGTCAGCAGGTGAAGATTTGCTGGCAACGCAAGTCCGGTTTCCTGTTGTTTCTACCGATGAGATGCGAGGTCATTCGTTTGCCGCAAATAGTACCAATGAGGGCGTTAGGCATGCCCTTATTGAACGGCTGAAAAAAAATGACACTGAAAATCGCTACCTGGCTTTATTTAGGCAAGCGTTTAACACGCCAAAAGGCGACAGTGATACCTTGATCACCTTCGATAATATAGAAACTGCCATTTCTTATTATCAGTCGACACAAATCCTCATCGATGCCCCTTGGTTTGCTTATGTCGACGGCAATCGCGAGGCGTTATCTTTAAGTCAGAAGCGGGGGGCGTTGCTGTTTTTACAACGCCCTGAACAAGGCGGAGTAGGTTGTATAAACTGTCATGCGCCACCCACCTTTACCGATGAGAAATTTCACAATATTGCGGTGCCCCAATTTGGTCGGGGCAAACAGCCTGATGGCGAAGATTTTGGCCGACGTGGGGTGACCCAACGTGACGAGGATCGTTATGGCTTTCGTACGCCGTCACTGTTAAATGTGGCCGATACCGCGCCTTATACCCATACTGGCGCATTTTATGATTTGGCATCGGTGATCCAACATCATCTTGATCCTGCAAAATCCATCGCCAATTACGATTTTAGTTTTTCTGACAACCCACAATTAACTTATGTGACTGATTTATTATCGAATAGTCGGGAATTAACCCAAGATGCCCTTGCGCATTTAATTAGCGAGCAACAAAAACAAACCAGCTTACTCCCCCAAGGGGTCGCTATGTCGGCTTCGCAATTAACCGATATCATTGCCTTTTTGCAAAGCCTTACGGACCCGTGCCTTAATGACAAGCAATGTATGTCTCAGTGGATCCCGTCTCAAAGTGCCATCGGGCCAGACGATAATCGCTTAGTCGCCGAGTTTCGCTCGCCTGTTGGGCCGCCAAAGCCAGTGGAACTACTGCCTAAAGCACCCATGGCAAGGTTATCAAATCATGATTCAACAAATGCTAGATTAGCCGCCGAGCTGCTAACAGATAAAGCGTTCGGGTGTGCTGTGGAAAACCCAGTAATGGAACCGTCGCAACAGGAGCCGCAGGGGTTTGAGGAAGTGGCGTTAGATGCTGGGCTTACCCATCGTCACCACATCAATTGGGATCAATATTCCCTGTCATCAGCCCAGCGTCTTATTTTTAGTGGCGGTGTGGCGGCTGGCGATGTGAATGGTGACTGCTGGCCGGATATTTTTTATGTTACCGGTGATGCCAAAACGGACGTACTTTATCGCAACCAACGCAATGGCCGCTTTACCGATATTAGTAAAGCGTGGGGGATCACCGGCAAGGAATTAAGCAACGGCGCAGCCATGGTGGATATCGATGGTGACGGTGACTTGGATATTATCACCTCCAATTTGCTGCATGATTCTTTGCCTTCACTGGCCGGGCAGCAAGGGGGCAACCAAGATGCCCAAGTGCCGACTTTATTTCTTAATCAAAACAATACCGGTTATCAGATCAGTGACAGCATCGGCTTACAAGTTCAGTTTACCAGCTGGTCTTTTGGCTTTGCCGACTATGACAAAGACGGTGACATCGATATGCTAACCAACCATTGGCGTGGCCCTGGATTAGGTGGAGAACAGCCTAATCATTTATGGGAAAACACCAGTACCGCTGACAATCTTAATTTTACTGGCAGGGACGAAACCGCCGGATTAATCAATTTAATCGGGGGCGCCGATTTTACCTTTACCAGTAACTTTTCTGACATCAACAATGATGGCTGGCTAGATCTGCTCTTTGCCGCCGATTTTGAGACTAGCCAGGTATATCAAAGTGTGGGTAATGGCCACTTTAAAAAAGTGACCAGTGAGCACGAAATCACCGACAAAAATGGTATGGGCGCTGCAGTGGCTGATTACGATAACGATGGTTATCTCGATTGGTTTGTTACCAGTATCTGGGATCCAAACGGACAGCCAGAGGGCAGTTGGGGAACCACAGGCAATCGTCTTTACCGCAATGACAAGGGAAGACTTACCGATGTGTCGGCCCAGGCGGGTATTGAAAATGGTTTATGGGCGTGGGGAACATGCTTTGCCGACTTTAACAATGATGGCTGGCTTGATCTGTTCCATGTCAACGGATTCGATTTACCACAGCCGTTAAGTCAGCAGTTCGGACATCCACTGGCCTACCGAAAATTAAAACACTCGGTGGCAGAATTTGAGCGTTCCCGTAGTCGTTTGTTTATGTCTAATCAGGACGGCACATTTACCGAGCAAGGGAAAGAATGGGGCATTACCGATACCCTTTCAGGCCGAGCCGTGGTGTGTATGGACTATGATCGCGACGGTGATGTAGACATATTAGTGAGCAATCATCAGGAAAAACCCTTGTTGTATCGTAATCGCCACAACGATAACGGGAATGGCAATTTCCTTTCTATTACCTTACGCACCGACGGTAATAACAGCCGCGCATTAGGTGCAAAAGTGTATGTGACCGCCGGTGACGTTACCCAATTACAGGAAGTGCGTGGCGGCGGAGGCTTTTTATCTGGCACGCCTTCTACATTGCATTTTGGTTTAGGTACGGCAACACAGGCAGACAAAATTGTCGTGCAATGGCCCGATAAGACTGGCAGTGCCAGCGAATTTACCGACGTCACTGCAAATCAGTTTTTGTATATAAAACCCATTAAACCACTGCGGTATTGACTCATTGAATTGTGAGCATGTCCGATTCAGCGGTTGAACCTGTGAACGTTAATCGTAAAAATAACTTAATCATTTACATTTCCCACATTAAGGCAGTATTCATGAGAACTTGTAGCCCCCTTTTTTGTTCCCCCGCCATCGCATTGCCTTTTAGTTTAAGTCTATTGGCGACCGCTGCGGTGGCCAACGAAAGTGACGCCCAGAACGTAGAAATTATCGAGGTGACGTCTGCCCGTCTGGCCCGTGAGTTATACGAAACGCCAGGGGCAATGTCAGTGGTGAATGTTGAAAACGAAATTCAGTTACAAGAAGCCTTACAGCTAGATGAAGCGTTGCAATTTGTGCCTGGGGTGTATTTTCAAAACCGTTATAACTTTGCCCAGAATTTGCGTATTTCCATTCGAGGATTTGGCTCTCGGGCAGCCTTTGGGGTACGGGGATTACAATTACAGGTAGATGGTATTCCGTTTACCTTACCTGATGGACAAACTCAGGTAGATGGTATTGATATGAATGCGGTGAACCAAATACAGGTCATTCGCGGAGCTGCATCGGTTCAATACGGAAATGGCGCAGGTGGGGCCATCGATGTTGTCACCCAGAGCGGTGAAACCCTGCAAGGGGTTAAATTGAATGTGGATGTAGGCAGTGATGACTTTTATAAAGTGAATCTGCAAGCCGGAGGCAGCAGCGAGTCGGCCAGCGGGTTTGTCAGTGTGAGTCATTTAGATTTTGCCGGCTCACGAGAGCAAAGCGCGGTGCAAAAGAGCACGCTATCGGGCAAGTTCAGTTACCGCTTTGATGACGAACGCAGTGTGACGTTATTAACCTCTTTAATGGATATGCCCACCTCTGAAGATCCGGGTGGCCTAACTGCGGCACAAGTGGCCGAAGATCGGCAGCAAGCGGCGTACATGGCTAAGTTACTTGATGCTGGACAGCAGGTAGAACAACAAACCGTGGGGGTGGTGTATCGCGATGAAAGCCTCGCCAATGGCTATTGGTCAGCCAATACTTTTGTTTCTTGGCGAGACTTTACGCAACAGTTACCCTTTCCTGGAAGCAGCTTGATCAAATACGACAGGGTGTTCTTTGGCGGTGGTTTACAGTTAAGCCAGGATTGGCAAGCTGACAACATCCCTGTTCGCTATACCGCTGGCACCGAATTTCGACGTCAGCGAGATGATCGAACCCGCTTTGGTGTGTCTAGCGATAACCTTGTCACCGGTCAAACCGCGGATGAAGAGCAAACAGCAGATTCTGCCAGCGTGTTTGTCATTGCCGATTGGCTGGCCAGCGATCGCTTGATTGTTTCTTTAGGGGGGCGTTATGACTCGTTAAAAATGACCATCGACGATGCGCTGGGTTTAGGCGATGTGGGATCCGGTGAGCGTAAATACAGTCAACTCAATGGCAGTGTGGGGATAAGCTACCGCTTTAGCGAGCAACATCAAGGGTATGCCAATGTGGCAACGGCTTATGAATCTCCAACGTTTACCGAATTTGCCAACCCCCAAGGGACGGGATTTAACCCTGAATTATCACCACAAGATACCATCAGCCGAGAACTGGGACTGCGTGGAGGGTTTGCTGATTTAAGTTACGATGTGGCCTTGTTTTCCATTCGGGTTACCGACGAACTCATTGCTTATGAGATTGATGGACGCACTTTTTATGAAAATGCGGGGGCCACCAATCGAGAAGGGTTAGAAGCGGCCATACAATGGCAGATGAACCAACAATGGCAGTGGCGTAGCGCGTTAACTTTGGCAGACTACGAGTTTGACGATTTTGTTTCGGTCTCTGAAGAGGATATTGCCGGCAAGCAAATGCCTGGCTTACCACAAACACAGTGGGTTAATCAGCTGAATTGGCATAACGACCAGTGGCGCGTTGAGCTGGAAGGCACATACAACGGTAGCGTTTACGCCGAAAACAGTAATACCACCGAGATAGACAGCTACTGGTTGGTGAATGGCCGAGTAGGGTATCGCTTCTCTGAACACTTAGCATTGCAGGTGGGTGTGCGTAATGTGTTTGATGAAGCGTATTTCGCCAATGTGCGCATTAATGCCAATTCAGATCGTGAGGTGGACGCGCGGGGGTATTTTGAGCCAGCGCCGGGGCGCAATTATTACCTAGGTATAAAAGCCGACTTTTAATGTGGCAGAGCATCCATGCTAGTATGACGAGGGTTTCGTCATAGAAGTTGCATTGCATGTTATACCATCTAGCAGGGGTGATTAGTTCGGTACTATTTGTGCTGACTTGGTATGGCTTATGGCGTCAAATTGGGGGCATAAGCCAACGCCGCCGTGAGGGGCTTGTTGCCACACAAAGCTTATCGTTAAACCAGTTTGGTTCGAGCTACTTTGCGTTTTATGCCAATTTCATTTTCGGTATTGCCGTTGTTCCCTTTAATCATTACTTGGTATGGACCCGCTGCGGTGCTCTGTTGCTTACGTTAATTATCTTATGGCAGATTTGGCAGGCCCGTAAAACTCCCTTTACCGGTTTTGTGGCCATATTGGCTTCTATCGCTCTTTGCGCGGGGTTTGCCTCCATGCCATTTCGCCCCTATCCGGCCATCGCTCAGATTGGGGCCAATGTGTTAATGCTTATTGTCACCTTAATATTGATTCAGGGGACATTGCATCAATTGCTCACCTTACGTCGCCATCGACAAGTAGGCGCCCTGTCTTTTTCGTTATTTCGAAGCATATTAATTAAAGACGTGAGCACCCTGCTTTTCGGTTTAACCATGCCATTGGCTCAGGCTTGGCCGTTATTGGTGCTAAATGGATCAAGCGTATTGGTTCGGGGGGCGTTGCTACTACAGATGGAATACATAAAACGCCACCCACAGTAATGGCTGTGGGTGTTGTCAGGATGATAGATTGAAATGGTAAATCAGGGTGCGCAGCAATGGCACACCCTATTTTTTAGCCGCAACAAGAACAGTTGCGTTGAGTTTTTTCCATTTTTCCAATGCCTGGATTAAAGGTATTGGTGGGATCCAGTTGGCGGTAGAAGTTTCTCAGTCCGTCTTCTGCTTCATACAAATGGCCCACATTATGTTCAGCAGGGTATTTAGCCCCTCTAGAATCAAGCAGCGCCAGCATATCCTTTTTCACCGCTTTGGCATTGACGCCTTTTTTCAACACATAATCTTGGTGGAAAACGTGACAGAAAAAATGTCCGTAATACAGTTTTTTCTCGATTTTATCGGCGATGTGCGGGGGTAATTCTTCTTCCCAATGCATTTCATTTCGACGCAGTGCGATATCTAGCGCTAAAATATCACCCACTTCTTTTTCATGCAGTAATTGATAGCGAATAGCTGCCCCAGCCGCCGCAAAACGATGTAAAAATGCCGCACTGGTTTCTTCTGCGTTACACTCGAAATAACCGCCCGCTTGTGGGTTCTGTGAGAAAAACTCGGCCAAGTAGGCTTGGGCTTCTGCAATGCCATCATCACTCATTTTCAGTATTAAGTGATGTTCGTATTTCTCTCTAAAATCGATCATTTTTTCCGGTAAGTGATTGGGAAAAAGTTTGGCGACCCCTTGCATTACCCGGTCTGTTAGGTAGTGGGGAACGAAGCTAAGTTTATTGAGCACCGCGTCGATACGTCCTTTAGCAGCAAACATTTTAGGTAGTCTGTCGGTACCTAAATGTTTTACGGCTAAAAAGGTGTCTTTGCCGTAATCCCGCGCGATATCGAATATTTCACTGTGAAGGTATTCACCGACTTCCGGCATGTTCTTAAATTCGCTAAGAATATGACGGCGCAATTGGGTGAGGGTATCGGGGTTGTTGGTGCCGATATAAAAGGTTTGTTCTTTTTTCGCCACTGGGTAAGTATCTAACCTTACTGCAAACACGGCGATTTTACCGGCACAGCCGCTGGATTCGAAAAGGCGGGATGTGTCTGCGTTGTACCGGCTCGGTGTATCTGCGTTTACATCTCGAAGTAAGTCTTGATAGTCCGTTGCACTGGCCTTGCCGGTGGTTTCAATCTTATCGCGATCAAAACGCTGGTTTTCCAAGTTCGAGAGGATTTCTTCAGGGGTCTCACCTAGGTCTAATTCGAGGTGATTGACCAAATGTAATTCGCCGTTTTCGTCAACCCGAGCAAATAACGATAATTCAGTGTAAGCCGGCCCACGTTTTACCAGCGCTCCGCCAGAATTATTGGCGATGCCGCCCACAATAGATGCCCCTAAACACGAAGACCCAATAACAGAGTGGGGAGCACGGTTTAGAGGGGTAAGGGCTTTTTCTAGTTGATACAGGGTAGAGCCGGGCAAGCTGATCACTTGTTCGCCTTTACCCAGCAGCATCAGTTGGTTCATGGCCAAGGTATTGATAACCACCACTTCCCGATCGTAGTCGTCCCCTGATGGCGTAGAGCCTTCGGTTAAACCGGTTTTTGCCGCTTGCATAATAATAATGCAGTTATTATCGACACATACTTGCAATACCCGCCACAACTGAACCAGAGACTGTGGAAAAACCACCGCCAATGCCTGTCCTTGCCCCGATCGCCAGCCAGACCGATAGTGCTCGGTTTTACGATCGCCGGTGGTGACGTGGCGTTCTGAAAGGACGCCGATAAGTTGACTGATAACAGGGTGTTGAGACATAAAATACTCCTCAGCCCCGTATGAAACGAGGCTGCCAAATAACAAAGAGGCTCCGACGACGTCGGAGCGCGAACAGTGAATTAACTTAGGCCAGAGGGCCTGATAAATTCAATCCATATAGTGCAAGCATGACCAACCCACCGGCGAAGGCAACGTAGTACAAAGTGGGTAATACTGTTTTCCGTAGGGTGGCACCTTCCTGCCCGAGCAGGCCTACCGTTGCACTGGCGGCAACCACATTATGAATGGCAATCATATTACCGGCGGCGGCACCCACAGCTTGGGCTGAAACGATAAGTGCGGGTGACAATTGCAGGTTGGTCGCCACTTCATACTGAAACTGACTGAACATCATATTGGATATGGTATTAGAGCCAGCGATAAAGGCCCCTAATGCGCCAATGGTTGGACTTATAAGCGGGAAGGCATCACCAAATGCATTGACAAAAAGTTGGGCGCTGGCCATTGGCATACTAACGATATCTGACATGTTTACCCCAGAGTTGATGAACAATCTCACCATGGGAATGGTAAACATGAGGACAAATCCTGCACCGATAATGGTCTTGGATGACTCGCTAAATGCCGAGCTAAAGGCTTTTCTTCTGTTGCCAGAGCGACACTGCAATAAAATTGCTGCGAAGGCACCTAACATGAGTAAACCACCAGGTAAATAAAGCGGTGCAATACTGGCGCTAATACCACTTTGTTGCAAAATGTCGGTAAAGCTGACATTTAAATTTGCCAAGAAGCTTTTAATGGTAGGAAAAACACGGGAAATGACTAACAGGGCCGCAACGATAAGGTAGGGCAGCCACGCTTTTACTTGGGACATAGGTTTGCCGCCAACCAGATCTTCGGCTTTTAACTCTATTGCACCAGACCAGTTTGCCGGCCACGTGCTTTTTTCATCGAAATCCCACGGGGTTTTAGGTAACAGAAAGCCGCGTTTTGCTGCAAATACCACTACAAATAAACTACATAAACCACCGATTAACGCCGGAAATTCTGGACCCAAGAAAATACCGGTTAACGTGTAGGGAAGGGTAAAGGTTACACCAGCAAAGATAGCAAAAGGCGCGGCTGCAAATCCTTCTTTCCAACTACGATTTTTACCGAAAAAACGGGTCATCATAATGATCATAAATAACGGCATTAAGGTACCTATGATGCCGTGAATAATGGCCACATCCGCGGTGATGAGCTGGATAAACTGTTCCCATGACCAACCCTGCTCTTGAAGTTTCACTGCGATGGACGCTTGGTCTAACCCATTGCTTACGCCAATCACAATAGGTGTGCCTACCGCACCGAAGGATACCGGTGTACTTTGGATCATCATACCAATCATAACCGCCGCCATAGCCGGAAAACCTATGGCAACCATAAGAGGGGCGGCGATTGCGGCGGGGGTACCAAATCCTGAGGCACCCTCTAAAAAGGTACCGAAACACCAGGCGATGATAATGGCCTGCACCCGTCGGTCTGGTGAAATGGTGGCAAAGCCTTGGCGAATGGTTTGAATTGCACCGGTGAATTTAAGGGTGTTAAGCAAAAAGATGGCGCCAAACACAATCCACATCACAGACACAGTGACAATGAGCCCTTGAATAATTGAGGCCATAACTCGCGTACCTGTCATGTCCCAGACAAATAAACCCAGCAAGATGGTCAATCCGAGTACTGCAGGCATGGCTTTTTTCGCCGGCCACTGCAGGCCCAGTAATAATACGGCAGATAACCCTATAGGCGCGAGCGCCAACAAACCAAGGGCGAGTTCACTCATCTTGCATCTCCTGAGTTTTTACGGATGACTGATGCTTTTGAAAAGCATAGTGGTCGATGTTAAATGCGAGTTAATAACTTGTAGGGAACTCTACATTTGATGAGTTCATTAATATACACCTATTTGTGATATGATTATTTCCTTTTTTGATGTAATCATAATCGAGCTGCTGATATGGTTAAGGCCGACGATATACTGTTATTTGTTTGGGTAGTGGAAGAAGGCACATTCTCTAAGGTTGCTGCCAAATACGATATTACCCTGTCTGTAGTAAGCAAGCGTATTACCCGCCTAGAAAAAGCACTAAATGTGCAATTGCTTTATCGCACCACGAGAAAGCTTAGTCTGACAGATGCGGGGCATGCCCTGTATAGCAAAGCGAAGGTGGCTGAAGAAGCGCTACAAAGTGCCAGAGATGCGGTGTCTGGTTACGGCAGTGACATAAAAGGGAAAATAAAAATTACCATGCCAGTGGTAACGGCGAACTTGGTGCTGAACCGGGCATTGACGGATTTTTGTCAACAATACCCAGGTGTGGAAGTTGAGCTATCAGTGACAAACCGCGTCGTCGACTTACTAGACGAAGGGTTTGATTTAGCGATACGTACTGCCCTACTAGAAGATTCCTCCTTGATTGCTCGTCGTCTTATAGACTCACAGTGGGTGTTGTGTGCCAGTGCGGCATACTTAACCGAAAAAGGCGTACCCCAACATCCTACCGAATTAGTGGATCACCATTGTCTTATTTATAAATATGAAGGTAGCGGCCCTGATAACTGGCCTTTTTTGGTGGAAGGTGAAAAGGTAAAAGTACAGGTGCACGGACGATTCCACACCAACACCCTTAATTCGTTAAAAGAAGCGGCGATAAGTGGTTTTGGCATAGCCTATTTGCCCAAAGCATTGGTTTTTGAAGATTTACAACAAGGCACATTGGTACCTTTATTGGCGCCCTTTGTGGCCAAAAAACTTGGGATCTATGCGGTTTATCCGAAAACCCGTCAGCCAGATAATAAACTCAATTTGCTGGTGGAGTATTTGCGCACCGCATTGCATAACAAAGAAAATTATTTTTACTGAGGCATTGTCGCGAATCGGTGGAGAAGCTCGCCCTATGGCATAGAGCGAGCGGTGGCTAAATGCTAGAAAGTAAATTGGGCAGAAAACTGCAGATAGTTTGAATCGATATTATCGATGCTTTTATCTTTTATTGCATAGTTACCCACTTCTACACCCACATTAAGATGATCGGTGAGAGAATCCATTAGGTTCACGCCCCAATGAGCACGGCGCAGCTCGGTAACATCTGTTTCAGCACCACCATAAAATACGGTAGAACGCACAGTATCAGTCCAAAAATGGCGGTAAGCCACGGTAAAGGCCGTGGTTTCTTCCACCACGGTTTCCTCGGTCACTGGATCTTGCACAATATCCGTGGTCATGGCCGTGGCAGCGTAGCGTCCTGGCTCGCCTACCGTCACCTGAAATCGAAAATCATCTTTGCCAATAGAATTGATACGGCCGCTAAGATTCACCGAGGTACTAATTTCGTCGATGCCACCTTGATCGATGGTGCGTAGCAAGCCCCCCAGTGATACAGAGCCCCAGTCGGCTTCGTAATTATAACGGGCCACAAAATCTGGCGTGTCTTCATCGGCATCGGCTTCATCACCGGTAAGGCCTAAGGCACTAGAGGGGGTGCCTGTGTCACCGTCGCCCCAGGTCTCGGGGTTTTCGATGGCAAACTGCCAATTACCCGTGGTATATCTTACCTGTACTGCACGGACAAACACTTCACCGACATGAGGGCCGCCGAAATCTAACGTTTCAGGAATTGCCTTTAACGGCATGAAGGTGCTCCAGTTTTGGCCCACCATCCAATTTTGATACGAGATATAAAGGTGACGTAATCGTACGTTCGAGGAATTTGAGATCACTTCGTTTCCGCCACCGCCGTAAAAGTCAATTTCAACAAAGCCGGTAACTTCACCGTGTTGAATTGCCATATTTACTCGAGATTCTCTTACATTGAAGCCAGTGTGTGAGGTTTCTGTGGCTTCACCACCGGGGAAGTTTCCTACCCAGTAGTCTTGATAAGCAACGTCACCGTTTACATAGCGAACATCAACCTTGGCGTAGCCACCTAAAGATACCTTGGTGAGGTCGTCACCTTCACCGTGACTGTACAGTTCGATGGCTGAAGAAAAAGGAGAAACGGCTAAGCTAAATAACGCTAAGCCGACTTTGGCTGAGCTTGGTACGTATTTCATTGCGGGTCCACGTTACGTTAACAAAAAGTTGAGGATGTAATTTACTCATTAACAGGAGGGAAATATATGTGGTAAACGTGGAATGATTATTTCCAAAAATGCCGAAATAACTTGCCAAATATCCTAGAACCTTGGAAATTAACGACGGTTATTCTGTGATCATTCTGTGCATAGAAGCCGGAGCGCCCGTCACCACGGTGTTATCAGGAACATCTTCATAAACAACGGCATTCGCGCCTACGATTGCGTTACAACCCACATGCACTCCAGGTAGTATGATCGCATTCGCGCCAATCCATGCGTTGTGACCAATGCTAATTTTGTCTATTTCCCGAGAAACGACACCGTTAATGGCAAGCGGGTACGTGGATAACACGGCATTGGGCCCAATAAATACCCCTTCTCCAATCTCTATAGGCGACTGTGCCAGTAAAGTAACGTTATGATTAGCGAAGACAAAACGGTTAAAAGTGACGGTGGCCGGGCCTGCAACAAAAAATTCGGGCTCTATCCAGCACGGTGCAGATAAGGTAACCAGCTGTTTTAGTGCTTGGCGCTTTTGTTTAGGTGTGCTTGTTGGCGCATTGATTTGTATTAGCGCCTCTGGATAGGCGATACGATGTGAAAACATCTTGCGAAGTTGTGAGATATTGCCAGGGGAATAGGGAATAGGCGACACTAATCTCATCCTTAAATAACAAAGTTACTCTATTGTACGGTAAAGTGAATAAAACCGTGAACGATCTGTTTTCCCATCATGCTTTTTTCTAAGCAAGATCATAATAATAAGAAATGAGCTTTAAGGACGTTGAAAATGAAAAAATCACACGCTGCTGCCAAAGAACAGCGCAATTTAACTATCGGTGTTGTACTTACCATCCTGTTTGCGTTGGTGATGGGCTCGATAATTGTGTACCTGTATGAGTCTGAGCCAAATTTGAAAGGTCAAAGGCTGATGGAGTTTGGTGTCATGCTTGAAGATAGTGCGGTAAGTGCGCACTGGCAATGGGACGCCGAGAATCAGCCGCAAATGATAATGTTAGTACACTATAATGACGAAGGTTTGGAAGTGGATCGCCGACCCGTACGCATGGCCTATGGCGGCTGGCCGAAGGTGGAAAATAGCAGCGCAGGATGTAAAAAATTATGGCAGATGCTGTTAAACCAACCGATGAAAATAGATGGCTTTCTGGTGCGCGGAGAGTACTTTGAAGGTGAGCTTGTTAATGCTGAGCCGGTGAACGCCTATTGTCGTTTTCGCCTCAGTGCCGGTGACTTCTTCGATTATGCTATTTATACCGGCAAGGTTACCTTTAATGAGTAAGTTATTATTTTAACTAACAAAGGTGATTAAGATATAACCAACGAGGTGCCGGCTTCTACCATAATGGCTGCAAATGGATTTTCGACAGCAGAGGTAGTGAATATGGTACAGCGAGGTTTTACCTTCATTGAACTGGTTATTGTGATGGTGATCCTAGGGTTACTGGCGGTAACGGCAGTGCCAGGGCTTATGGAAAAGCAAATGGGCAGTCAGTCGACCTTACAAAATGTACGGGCCTCACTAGACAGTGGTATTCAACTGGTTTATGCCAAATCAGCCATTGCGGGCACGCAAAACCTGCCTTATTCCGGCAATAAGAATACCCAAATTACTATTCATGATATCGTTATCGATACCGAGTACGGATATCCCGATGCCCAGCGCACTAATATGACCCGATTAACTATGTGGGCCGATATAAGCGATAAATATTGGGATGTAACATTGGATCTTCCCGCCCCAGGCTCTTTTGTTATCACGCCTAAAAACCAAACCTATACCGCTAATGTTTCTGAGCAGTGCCAAGTTATTTACACTGAGCCTGGCGCAATAAATGGACGCCCTACCATCGAAGTGCAAGATCAAGGATGCTAACCCCTTGTTGATAACCTTAGCGCGGTAAAAGTTATTCCGGTGGGATAAAAAGTCTCGCTTAAGGGAACTGTTACAAATTGCGCCGGTCTAAAGCGCATTCAGCGCAAACAAGAGCTTCGCCTTTTAAAGGTGGAAAATACAAGCAGTTTGATGTTTTTTTCATCGCTTTTTGCTGCTTGTAAACGCCGGTGATATCAGAAGCAGCATTTTATCTCCTTGAACGGGGTATTTGCTTGCTGAAACTGGCCCTCATTGTTAAAGTGTGCGGATATTTATCTTCATTTTGCAGTCACGCCAAAAACCATACCTATTAACGGTGTGCAGGCGCAATAACAGGAACTGGCATTTCATGTTTAAAAAGCTTCGAGGCATGTTCTCCAACGACTTGTCCATCGACCTCGGAACGGCAAATACGCTCATCTACGTTAAAGACCAAGGTATCGTGTTGAATGAACCTTCGGTTGTTGCCATTCGTCAAGAGCGGGCTTCTGGCCCTAAAAGTGTTGCCGCAGTCGGTGCAGATGCCAAGCGTATGCTAGGGCGTACCCCTGGTAATATCCGTGCAATTAGACCGATGAAAGACGGTGTTATAGCCGATTTCTTCGTCACAGAAAAAATGCTTCAGCATTTTATCAAGCAAGTGCACGACAATAACTTTCTTCGTCCCAGTCCTCGGGTACTGGTGTGTGTGCCTTGTGGCTCTACCCAAGTAGAACGTCGGGCTATTAAAGAGTCTGCACTTGGTGCGGGGGCACGGGAAGTCTTTCTTATTGATGAACCGATGGCCGCAGCCATTGGTGCAGGTTTACCTGTTTCTGAAGCCACAGGCTCCATGGTAGTGGATATCGGTGGTGGTACCACAGAAGTGGCCATTATCTCTTTAAATGGTGTGGTGTATTCCTCTTCGGTACGTATTGGTGGTGATAAATTTGATGAAGCCATCATTAATTATATTCGCCGTAACTTTGGCTCATTGATTGGTGAAGCCACAGCCGAGCGTATTAAGCACGAGATTGGCGCCGCTTACCCAGGTGATGAAGTGCGTGAAATCGAAGTGCGGGGTCGAAACCTTGCTGAGGGTGTACCTCGAGGGTTTATTCTTAACTCAAATGAAATTTTAGAAGCGCTACAGGAACCCTTAACTGGAATTGTTTCTGCGGTTATGGTTGCTCTTGAACAATCGCCGCCGGAATTAGCGTCAGACATTTCTGAAAGAGGCATGGTACTGACCGGTGGTGGTGCATTGCTAAAAGATCTCGACCGCTTGTTGATGGAAGAAACAGGTATTCCTGTTGTCATCGCAGACGATCCATTGACTTGTGTAGCGCGGGGAGGCGGTAAGGCATTCGATATGATTGACCTTCACGGCGGCGACCTGTTCAGCTACGAATAAACAATACTGACGGGCAACCTTAGGGTTGCCCTGCTGTTTTTATGGATACCATATTCTCTCGCGGCCCCTCCCTGAATCTCCGGCTAACTATGGCGCTGGCGATGTCTGTGATCCTTATTTTTGCCGATCATAAACTCGATGCATTTCAATCGTCTCGGGTTTACATGAACTCCCTAATGAGTCCTTTGCAATACTTGGCAAATTTACCCAGTCTTATGCTAAATGCCAGCGCTCAGCGTTTAACTTCCCATGAAGATTTAGTAGCGGAAAACCGGCGTCTTACCAATCAGGTTTTATTGATGCGTGAGCGTTTGCAACGTTTTGAACTGCTGCAATCAGAAAACGTCACGTTACGGAAATTGCTAGATGCGCCGGTAAACACGGCGATGAAAAAAACCGTGGCAGAGTTAATGGCGGTGGACAATAACCCCTTTAGTCAACAGATTGTGATAAACAAAGGAGCCATCGATGGCGTTTATTTGTCGCAAACCGTGTTGGATGAAAGGGGCATTGTGGGGCAGGTAATGGAAGTGGGCACCACCAACAGTCGAGTGGTGCTAATTACAGATGTCACCCACGCCATACCCGTTCGCTCGGCGCGTAATGATATTCGATTTATTGCCAGTGGCACGGGCTCGTTAGACGAATTACTGTTAGAACATGTTCCCCATAGCGTTGATGTGGAAGTAGGGGATATGTTGGTGTCATCAGGGTTAGGCGATATCTTCCCTGAAGGGTATCCAGTGGCTCAGGTTACCCAGGTTGTCAGAGACGAAAGCCGCCCATTTGCGAGTGTGACCGCCACACCATTAGCTAAGCTGGATCGGCTGAAGTACTTATTGTTATTGTCACCGAGTTCACCACAAACCTTGCCTTCATCAGAGCCGGTGCTTCCACCTCAGGAGCCCCAGCGTGATTAAAACCCGTCATCCGGTAATCGCCGCAACCATTATTATCGCATTGGTATTACAAATTATGCCATTGCCGATTCAAATTGATACCTACCGACCGGATTGGGTACTCATCGTATTATCTTATTGGTCTATGGCCTTGCCCCATCGGGTCAATGTGGGGGTGGCGTTTGTTACCGGTATTGCCATGGATATTCTGTTAGGTACGGCATTGGGGATCCATTGTTTTGCCTTAAGTGTGTCTGTGTATACCTTGGCCGCCAACTACCAACGGCTGCGCAATTACTCTGTGTGGCAGCAAGCAATTATTATCGGCCTAATTAGCGCTCTTTATCACGCCGTCCTTTTTTGGTTACAGCACCTATTAACAGGTATTCCCTTCCAGTTAAGTTATTTATGGCCGGTGGCCAGTTCCATGGTGCTATGGCCGTGGATTTTCTGGCTGCTACGAAAAGCCCGGCGACAACTTAACATTAGCTAGCGGGGGCAACATGGCTAAAGAATTGGTGCTGGCATCAGCATCCGCACGACGTAAAGCCTTACTCACACAAATCGGCGTAGCTCATCGACAATTCCCGGTGGACATCGACGAATCGCCCAGACCAGATGAATCCCCCCACGCTTTGGTAACGCGATTGGCAAAAGAAAAAGCCATGGCCGCGTGGCAGCGCCTGGCAAACGAACCCAACGAGCGGGTGGTATTGGCCAGTGATACGTTAATCGCCTTTAACGGCAAGCCGCTGGGGAAACCCGCAGACAGGGATGACTGTTTTGCCATGTTGCGAGCATTGTCAGATAACCAACACGAGGTTCTTACTGCCGTGAGTGTTTGTGATGCAAATACGCAGAAAAACCTGTGTGTATGCACAAAGGTGTACTTTGCCCCTGTCACCGACGCCCAGATTGCCGCATACTGGGAATCTGGTGAGCCTGCAGACAAGGCAGGCAGTTACGCAATTCAGGGGGCTGGCGGACAGTTTGTTCGCAAGGTCTCAGGCAGTGTCAGTTCAGTCATCGGGTTGCCATTATATGAAACCCGTTGTCTGTTAGAAGAATTTGGGATTATATCGTGAGCGCAGAACTGCTAATTAACGTTACGCCGTCGGAATCTCGGGTAGCACTGATTGAAAACGGCATCCTCCAAGAGATCCATGTTGAGCGTCATACTAAAAAGGGGCTGGTGGGCAATATTTATCGTGGCAAGGTCAGCCGTGTTCTACCGGGTATGCAAGCGGCTTTTGTGGATATAGGCCTAGATAAAGCCGCCTTTTTACACGCGTCGGACATTCTAATTAATAACGAAGTAGCCGATGAAGTAAACAGTACTTATATCCAAAAACAAGATATTAGAGAGTTGGTTAGGGATGGACAGGATATTGTCGTGCAGGTGGTCAAAGACCCCATTGGTACGAAAGGTGCCCGTTTAACCACCGATATCACGATCCCATCACGTTACCTGGTGTTTATGCCTAGTGTTACCCACGTAGGGGTAAGCCAACGTATTGAAGATGAAGCCGAACGAGAACGCCTTAAAGCCCTTGTTCAAGAATACTGTGATGAGGATGGTGGTTTCATTTTGCGTACTGCCGCAGAAGGGGTTAATCAAAATGAACTGTCTTCTGATGCGGCTTTTCTTCGCCGACTTTGGAATAAAATACAGCAGCGAATGAAACGCAAAAAATCCAATGTGCTGTATGAAGATTTGCCCTTAGCACGACGCGTGATTCGAGATTTTGTAGGTACAGAATTAGATCGAATTCGAATCGACTCGAATTTGTCGTTTCAAGAATTGCGAGAGTTTACGGCCGAATACGTGCCCGAATTGCAAAGTAAGCTGGAATACTATCAGGGCGAGCGGCCTATATTCGATTTGTACGATGTGGAAAACGAAATTCAGCGCGCCCTTAGTCGACGTGTCGATCTTAAATCCGGTGGCTATTTGATAATAGATCAAACCGAAGCCATGACGACCATCGATATTAATACTGGCGCCTTTGTGGGTCATCGGAATTTAGAAGAAACCATCTTCAATACCAACATAGAAGCGACCCTAGCCATTGCCCGACAGCTTCGGCTGCGTAACTTAGGCGGTATGATCCTAATCGACTTTATCGATATGTCGGAACCGGACCACAAAAGACGTGTCTTAAATAGTCTGGAAACAGCCACCACCAAGGATAGGGCAAAAATTAACATCCATGGCTTTACCGCTTTGGGTCTGATAGAAATGACACGGAAACGGACACGGGAGAGTCTTGAACATACATTATGCGGTGAATGCCCGGTGTGTAAGGGCCGTGGTTCGGTTAAAACCATCGAGACCATTTGTTTTGAAATAATGAGAGAAGTGGTAAGGGTTAACCGAGCGTACGACGCAGATATGTTTGTCATTTATGCATCACCGAGCGTTGCAGAAGCGTTGCTAGGTGAAGAATCTCATGTTCTGGCAGAGCTGGAAGTGTTCGTGTCCAAGCAAATCAAAGTGCAGACTGAACCGCTTTATAACCAGGATAAATATGACGTAGTGATGATGTAGGGCGGTATTTATTCAGTGACAAAAACAGGTAAGGTAGCTACATACCTGGTAAAAAAATTGTGGTTGCTATTGGCAATCCTTCTGGTGTTGTTTGCTGTTGCGCTAAGCGCGATGCGTTACGCCCTGCCTTATGTCGACCACAATAAAGACCTATTAGAAAACTACGTAAATGACAAATACGGCGTTGAACTTCAAATAGGCAGCGTGCGGGCGAGCTGGGAAAAGCAAGGCCCCAGTATTATTCTCAGTCATGTAGCCCTAGCCAGTAACGATTCTTCCCCGGTGGCACTAGAAATTGACACCGTGCATATGCAACTGGATTTCTGGGAAAGTTTGCGTTCGCGCATGCTCTCTTCAAATGTGTTTACCCTCGAATCTGTCACCTTGGAAGTGGATGCAGATCGCCTCGATAGCGCTGGGGAAAGTGACTTTCCTGTGGTTGATGCGTTAAAAAGCCTCTTTTTAGAACAGCTTCAACGTTTTTCCCTTCGCGAGGGCGATGTGACTATCGTGCGGGGTGGTAAGCGGGAGGTGTTGCAAGTTGAGTCACTCAATTGGATAAACGCCGATAGTCGACACCAAGGCACAGGTGCAGTGCGGGTTAAAGAACTGGCAAACAACTCTGCTTCGTTTATTTTTGATCTTACCGGTTCGCCGGATGAATTAAACGGTGTGCTGTATGCCAAAGCCGAAGATTTGGATATTTCGCCCTGGGTCAGTGGCATGTTGTCTACCCGTCGACCGCTAAAGGAAAGTCGTGCAAATTTCGAGATTTGGGCTGAAGTACAAAACAGTGCATTTAGTGCGCTATATACCGAGTTCCATGACAGTAAGTTAGCCTGGGGCGACGAAGACTCGGTGATCTTTCATTCAGGGATCAGAGGCGGCAGCATTCAAGCATTGCCGGTGGGCGACGCCTGGCATTTTCGAGTCGACCAACTGATTTTTGATTCTAACGATCAAAGTTTAATTACCGATTTGGTTGGTACAGTAAACCAGCAGGGCGATATTCTTGTTAATACCGTGAAGCCTGCGCCGGTGAATCCTTTTCTAGTGCTATTACCCCTGTTCACCGATGATACCGCCGATGACAATGTGCGTGATCTTAATCCCACCGGAGAGTTGGCGACGTTACAGTTACAATGGAAATCCAAGGGCCTAGAACTGGCGGCCAAACTTATTGACGTAAGCTGGCAACAAGATGGAAAAATACCCGGTTTTGACGCCATTGATGCCGAGATTTATTGGCACAAAAATCAAGGCGTAGTGACATTAGCTGCCGATAATGCCCAGTTGAATATTACCCAATTACTGCCAGAAGATATTCCTTTTACCCATATGGGCGCCAAGGTGTATATCTTCAAAAATGTGCCAGACAACAACTGGTATGTACAAAGCGATGACTTGGTCGTTGATTCGCCGGTGTTGTCGCTAAATTCAGAATTTAGTTTAAACGCTAGTAGCAAAGATTTATCTCTGCGCATAGACATTGCCGAGCGGCCTGTTAAAGGCATTGAGAATCTATTACCAGCGCCTTTGATGGGCACGCAAACCACCGCTTTTTTAAAGCGCGCTATTGTGGGGCCCGGTAACATAGATAAAGCCACCATACTATGGCAAGGAAAAGGGAGCGACTTTCCCTTTGCTAATAACGAAGGGATTTTCCAGACGAAGGTTAGTGTGTCTGACAGTACCTTTATGTTTTCCGATAAATGGCCCGCATTAGAACAACTTGATCTTACCTTACTGTTCGAAAATGGCGGCCTTACCATGACAAGCCCGGGCGGGCAGCTCAAAGATATTGCCGTATCAAACATGGTTGCCACCATACCGGCATTTAAAAAGCAGTCCAAATTGGTGATTACCGCCCACGGTGAGGGCAGCGGGGATGACGTCGCAGCGCTGATGCTTGATAGCAGTTTATCGGCGTCATTAGGTCGAGTACTAGATAAAGACGTGGTGGTTGAGGGCACCGTTGCCGCCGATTTACACCTTGATATTCCCTTTGACGGTAGTCATGTGGTTGCCAGTGGTACCGCCTACTTAAACGATAACCGCGTGTATGTTGCCAGTACTGATATGACTTTTCAGCACACCGCTGGTGAAATCAGCTTTGAAAACCAGAAAATTAATGGGTCGTCGTTAAGTGCTGAATTACTGGACCAACCGGTGTCTCTTTCTTTTCAATGTGGCAGTGAAGATGAGGCTTATTTGGTCAACATTAACCTCGATGGACACTGGGATGCCGCCCCGTTGATAAATCATTTTAACCCAGGCTATAACGATTACATCGACGGCACATCCGATTGGCAAGCCGTGGTTGCATTGCGTATTCCTAGCGACGGATTTAGTTATCGGGCGACGGTATCCGCCCCCTTAGTAGGGCTTAGTTCTCGCTTACCGGCACCCTTGGCTAAACAACGTGATGAAACAGTGTTGCTTAACATTGTTAGCGAAGGTGATGAGCAGGCGTCGACTATCCACGCCAGTTTAGGTGATGAGGTGCGCTTTGAAGGGGTGCTTCCCCATCAGGAAAAACAATTTTCCCGTGCTCACCTAGCGTTGGGTGAAAGCGATTTTGTGGGTATGGGCATTGGGTTTAGTGTGTCGGCCACCCTTGATACTGTGGATACCTCTAAATGGTACGATGCCATCTCGTTATTGATCAATGGTGCAGGGGAGTCGTCTAACACCGACAAGCCAGGGCTATTTTCCGTCCCAGAACGGGTATTTATTACCGCGGATAACTTGATTGTCGCAGGACAGCAGTTACACAACGCCAATGTTACCGCAAAGCAGAGTAACAACGATTGGCTTCTGGAAATCAATGCGGTGGAAGCCCGAGCCTCGGTGAATTTTTATCACGATTGGTTAACTCGAGGAGTATCGGTAGAAGCCGATTACCTGCGTTTTGAAGACTGGGCACCGAGTACCACTGAAGCTTCAGAAAGTTGGGACGCCGATACCCTACCGCCGCTGTATTTTCATTGCTCCTCTTGTCAGATTGCAGACAAAGAATTGGGTGAACTCACCTTGGATGTAGCAAAAGCAGACGATGGATTTGCTATTCGCCAGTTTAAAGCTGATAGCAAACATGGGCATATTTCTGCGATTGGCAAATGGCAATATCAAGGGCAACAAAATATTACTTCGTTAGATGGCACGATCAAAAGTAATGACGTGGGTAAACTGTTATCGGCTTGGGGCATGCATAGCGGTATAAAAGATTCTGGCGCATCCGTACAATTTGATGTTAACTGGGCTAAATCCCCCATGGATTTCGACGTGGAAAGCTTGGCTGGTAACGTAGAGTGGTCTTTGTCTGATGGCTACTTAAGCGAAGTTAGCGACAAAGGGTCACGTATATTCACCATCTTTAGTTTGAACTCGTTAGTTCGCAAATTAAGTTTGGATTTTAGGGATGTATTTTCTAAAGGGTTTTTCTACGATGGTATGAGTGGCAGTTTGTCTATTGAGCACGGCAAGGCCTACACCGATGACACCTCTGTGGACGGTGGTGCTGGGGAAATGAATATCAACGGTTATACAGACTTGGTAACCAGCCAGCTAAATTACAACGTAGAATTTACTCCTAACGTGACAGGGAATTTACCCATATTGGTGTATTTTTTGGCAACGCCGCCCACTGCGCTTGCCGCGCTGGCCTTAGACAAAGTACTAACGTCAGCGAAGGTGATTTCCAACGTTAATTATCACGTTTCCGGCACCTTAAGCGAACCGGTTATTGAAGAAATGGGTAGAAAGAGCAAAGAAATTAGTTTACCAACTCAAACCACAACAAATGAGACCTCCGGTGCGAATACCATCACCGAGCAGGGATCAAAACAGGAAAGCGGGGAGGACATAAATGGTTAATGCGGTTGCACTGCAAATGACATCGTCACCGGATATAGAAGAGAATCTACGTTTTGTAGAAGAAAGCCTAGCCCAGCTTCCCCACGATGAGAAGTCCCCTTTTTTGGTGGTACTGCCTGAATGCTTTGCCTGCTTTGGTACCCGTGACGGTGTATTACTGGACGTGGCCGAACCGAAAGGCGATGGGCCAATTCAGCAGGCGTTAGCTAAACTGGCAAAAACCTTTGGTTGTTATCTTGTGGCGGGCACTATTCCACTGGCATGCGACAGCGACGATTTATTTACGGCCTCTTGTTTGTTCTATGGTCCAGAAGGGCAACTTCTGGCTGAATATCAGAAAATCCATATGTTTGATGCGGCGGTGAATGACACGACCCGAGCTTACCGTGAATCAAAATATACACAACCGGGAGAAAACGTGGTGGTAGTGGATACACCATTAGGTCGGATTGGCCTTGCGGTGTGTTATGATGTTCGTTTTCCGGGCTTATTCACTGCCATGGGAGATGTGGATATTCTCGTTCTTCCTGCAGCTTTTACACAGCGAACCGGCGAAGCACACTGGACAACGCTGGTACGCAGCCGAGCAATCGAAAAACAGTGCTTTGTTGTTGGTGCTAATCAAACCGGTGTTCATGCTAACCAAAGAGAGACATATGGCCATAGTCTTATTGTGTCTCCTTGGGGAGAGGTACTTGCTGAACGTAAAACCATGCCGGGTATGGTATGCGCGTCGTTGGATATAGCAACACGGGCGACCCTTAAAGCCAACATGCCAGTGAGTGAACACAACCGATTCAGGAGCCATTTTGTTAAATAACGTTAAAACCCATTTATTGTCCGATTCCGGCTTAGATCTGACATCGTTAGAGAAAGCACTGGGACAGATTTATCATCACGATAATGATTATGCTGATTTGTATTTTCAGTCCAGCCAGCATGAAAGCTGGGTGTTAGAAGACGGCATTATTAAAGAGGGTAGTTATAATATTGAGCGCGGCGTTGGCGTAAGAGCTATTAGCGGTGAGAAAACCGGTTTTGCTTATTCAGATGAAATTAGTGAACAGGCGTTGCTTAACGCCTGTAAAGCCGCGCGTACGATTGCCCCTGAAGGTGGAAAGCACCATGTGGCTGGCCTACAAGCGACTTCCGTTGAAGCCCGCTACAAGGCTAATAACCCGTTACTGGCCATGGAAGATGCGGAAAAAATCGCCTTATTGCGAGCCGCAGATAGCTATATCCGTGCAAAAGAGCCTGGAATTAACCAAGTCGTGGTGAGTTTAAGTGGGGTGTACGAAGAAATACTGGTTGCCGCCACTGATGGCACCTTAGCGGCAGACATTCGTCCTTTAGTTCGGTTAAATTGCTCTGTACTTATTGAAAAGGGTGAACGCCGGGAACGGGGAAGTGCAGGAGCCGGTGGTCGACACGCTTACAGTTTCTTTTCTGCTGACAAAGACGGTAGACCTTACTACGAAGTGCTGGCTGACGAAGCCTTGCATATGGCCCGGGTGAACATGGAAGCGGTGGCGTCACCAGCCGGTGCTATGCCGGTGGTGCTAGGCAATGGCTGGCCTGGTGTGTTGCTACACGAAGCCGTAGGACATGGACTCGAAGGGGATTTCAACCGTAAAGGGGCTTCCACCTTCAGTGGCCGTATAGGCGAGCGCGTAGCGGCTAAGGGCGTAACTGTGGTGGATGATGGCACCATGCATGATCGCCGAGGTTCATTGTCGGTAGACGATGAAGGCACCCCAACTCAGCACAATGTGTTGATTGAGGATGGCATACTTAAAGGTTATATGCAGGATAAAATGAACGCTCGTTTAATGGGCGTAAAACCCACGGGGAATGGCCGACGTGAGTCTTTTGCTCATTTACCCATGCCACGGATGACAAACACCTACATGATGGCAGGTAGTCATGATCCCCAAGAGATTATCGCCTCTATCGACAAAGGCATTTACGCACCCAACTTTGCCGGCGGACAGGTAGACATTACCTCGGGTAAATTCGTGTTTTCTAGTGCAGAAGCCTATTTAATCGAAAATGGAAAAATTACCGCACCGGTAAAAGGGGCCACACTGATTGGAAATGGCCCAGAGGTGATGCAAAAAATATCCATGATCGGCAATGATGTGGCGTTAGATCGCGGTGTTGGTGTATGTGGCAAAGATGGCCAGTCTGTGCCTGTCGGAGTGGGACAGCCCACACTGAAAGTGGATGAGCTAACCGTAGGTGGTACGGCTTAATTAGCTTGCGATGTATCTTTAGCATTAAAAAAAAACGCGCTTATTATAAGCGCGTTTTTGTTTGCTTAAAAAACCATTATTCGCCGTGATGGATCACGTCTTTGAGGTACTGGAACAATTCTCTGAACGCCTTTGGCGGGGCATTTTTTTCTTGTTCCTTTTTTATTTGGCGATGAAACTGCCTGAGTTTCTGTCGGTTTAATGCCGGGTGTGCCTCAATTAGCCGCTGAATCCCATCATCACCTTCTTGAATAATGGATTCTCGGGCTTTCTCCAATTCATGAAAGGCGGCATTGGTGGCCTGATGAGTCATGGAGAGCTTCGCCAGCGCGGTTTCAATATCCGTGGTATCGCGATGGCGCATCAGTTTACCAATAAACTGTAATTGTCTGCGATAGCCGTCTTTTTTGCGGTTGATAGCTTGGGCGATGGTCACCGCTTTTTCCAGTTCCTCATCAAGGGGGATGGTCGCGAGATGGGCGGGGGTGAGATTCACCAAGCTTTCACCAAGTTTTTGTCGTGCAGCCGACTGACGTTTTAATTCAGTTTTACTGACAAAATCCGCCTCGTCATCTTGCTGGATATTCTCAAATAAGTTTTCTTCGTCAGAATCACGCTTGTTGTCGCTCATTGGGCACTCATAAATGTTACAATGCAATATTCGGTTATTGTGACATACACACAGAAATAGCGAAACTGACTATGCAAATAGAAAAGCAAATAGCTCAAATTCAGAACATTGTCGACGACGTACTAAAAATGGCATTAAGTAAAGGTGCCACACAGGCTGAGGCCAGTATGTCGAAGGTTCAAGGCATCGCGGTTTCCTCCCGCATGGGCGATGTAGAAAATGTAGAATTTAATAATGACGGCGGCCTAGGTATTAGTGTTTACGTGGGAAAACACAAAGGCAGCGCCTCTACGGCAGATCTTAGTAAAGAAGCCCTGGCCCTTACTGTGGCAAAAGCGGTGGATATTGCTCGCTATACCAGCGAAGATCCTTGTACCGGTTTAGCCGACGAAGATCTTATTGCCACTGAATTTCCTGATTTAGATTTATATCATCCGACGGTTCTTGACCCTAAAAAGGGTATCGAGTTGGCCATAGAAACAGAGCGTGCGGCCATGGCATACGATGCACGTATCACTAACTCGGACGGTGCGTCGTACAACGCCAATATGGGCATGCGTGTGTACGGAAACACCCACGGTATTAATACCGGTTATCCAAGCAGTCGCTATAGCCTTAGCTGCATGATGATTGGCGCCCAAGATGGTGATATGCAACGGGATTACGCCTATACCGTAGACCGCCAGGCGCATAAGCTAAAAACTCCCTTAGAAGTAGGGCAGGAAGCGGCCGAGGCGACGGTATCACGACTTGGCGCCCGTAAAATAGCAACCGGTAAAGTACCGGTATTATTGCATCGTGATGTGTCTTCATCGTTGTTTGGACACTATGTTAGTGCGATTAGTGGTGGCAGTCTTTATCGCCGTTCGTCGTTTTTGCTGGATAAATTGGGTCACCAAGTCTTCCCTGAATGGCTGAACATCGAAGAGAAACCCCATTTAAAAGGGGCCTTGGCAAGTTCGAGTTTTGATGCTGAAGGTGTGGCCACAAAAGATATGACCATTGTAGAAAATGGGTGTCTGGCTCATTATCTATACACAACGTACTCGGCACGTAAGCTCGGTGTGGTTTCCAACGGTCATGCTGGTGGTATTCATAATTGGATTATCGGTGATACCGGACAATCTGATGCCGAACTCTTAAAAACCATGGGTACTGGCTTGTTAGTGACTGAGTTAATGGGGCAGGGCGTGAATACTGTTACCGGCGATTACTCGCGTGGTGCAGCCGGTTTCTGGGTAGAAAATGGTGTTATTCAATACCCTGTTCATGAGGTGACTATCGCCGGGAACTTGTCTGATATGTTTGCCAACATTCAAGCCATTGGCGCAGAGCGGGATGTACGAGGCGGTGTGCAAACCGGCTCAGTACTCTTAAGCGAAATGCGTGTTGCGGGAAATTAATTAGCCGTTAGCAACATTAAGTGAAAAATAAAAACGCAGCCCAAGGGCTGCGTTTTTTTTTGTCATTGGCTAATGGATTGCTTAACTGTCTACAGAGCCGCAGAACCGGTAGCCTTCACCGTGAATAGTAACAATCAATTCTTCATCACTAGGCTCAGACTCGAAGTGTTTACGAATTCGGCGAATAGTCACGTCAACTGTACGGTCGTTTGGACGCAGTTCACGGCCTGTCATTTCCATAATGAGCTGCTCACGGGTAAGAATTTTGCCCGGATTGCTCAAGAACAAATGCAATGCACGAAACTCAGAGCGTGGTAAACGGAACTCTGTGTTACTCGGAGAAATGAGTGAGCGACTGTCGCCATCTAATGTCCAACCGTTGAAGCTAACGCGACTGGGTAAGTCGTCGTCTTCAGCAGAGTTAGTGGTACGGGCCAATAGGTTACGAGCACGTATGGTTAACTCACGAGGATTAAACGGTTTTGTTAGGTAATCATCAGCACCAATTTCAAGGCCGAGGATTCGGTCAACGTCATTGTCGCGACCGGTAAGGAAAATTAAGCCCACGTTTTTACGGTCGCGAACTTCGCGAGCCAGTATAAGACCGTTTTTACCAGGCAGATTGATATCCATGATCACCAAATTTATCGCATGGTTCTCAAAAAAATCGTGCATTTGATTGCCATTTTCGGCCTCAAATACGCTATAGCCTTCAGCTTCAAACAAGCTCTTTAGTGTGGTACGTGTTACCACTTCATCTTCAACAATTAATATATTTGGCGTCTGCATGGTGTTTTACACTCTTTTACAATCGATTAAGCTAGCTTCTGACAAATTGTAATATTCGTAACCGTATTTTTAAAGACGTTACAGAATAACTTGTCTACGGTATAAGGATTTGTAGAAAAATTACAAGGGCTTATTCATTATTTAACGTTAAATTTCCTGAATCAGAGCTTTGAACAGGAAAAACAATGACAAATTCGACACCTTTACCCTCTTCACTGGTCAGTGAAATGGTGCCATTAAGTGCCTGTGTTACCAGGTTATACACCAAATGCATGCCCAAACCGGAACCACCTTGCCCTCGTTTAGTGGTAACAAATGGGTCGAATATACGTTTTCGTATATCGTTGGGTATTCCCTTGCCATTATCTTTGTAAATTAGTTTCAATGTTGTTGGCGATTCCATCTGAGCCACAATATCGATTTCACCATGCTCCATGTCTTCAAAACCATGTATCACCGAATTCATGATAAGGTTTATTAGGATCTGGTTAATTGGCCCAGCCTTAGATTCAACTTCCAGCGTTGGATCGCATTCTACTCGAATATTGTGCTGGAGTTTTTTCAGCCTTGGTCGTAATGACAGTAGTATCTCATTAACCAGTTGTGCAAAGCAAAATGTTCGGTTTGCTTCTGACGACTGATCCACGGCAACTTGTTTGAAACTGGATATTAACTCTGCGGCCCGGTTTAAGTTCCGGTAGATAATATTCAGGTTTTCCTGACTTTCACTAATGAACCGCGCCATTGTACTGGCTTTTAACGTTTTACTCTCGAATTCTTTTTGAATAATCGTCAGTCTGTCCAACATCATCGTTGAAGCAGTGACACCAAGGCCAATCGGTGTGTTTACTTCGTGGGCCACGCCGGCGACCATATCGCCTAAAGAGGCCATTTTTTCGTTCTGCACAATTTGACGTTGAAATTGATGTAGTTTTTCAAGGGTTTGGATAAGCTCTTGGTTGGCATCTTTAAGGGCTAGGGTACGCTGATTAACCATGTCTTCTAACGATGCATTGAGCTTTCGATGTTGCTCTTCTGCCATCTTTTGTTTGTGCATATATTCTTGAATACGGTTTAGCATGACATTTACCGCATCGCTAAGCACGGTCAGTTCAATAATGTTGGAGGGTTGAGTTCGCGATGAGTAATCTCTTTGGCGTGAAGTTAAGTTTAAAAAGTCAGCTAATTTTCGAATTGGGTAGGTGATAACGTTTTGAAATTTTAACGCGGCGATAAAACTGGCCGTTAGCACTAACAACGTCACCACGACATTTTGAATGATGGTTTGCATGGCCATTTTAGTATGGGCATCGGTGCTTGCTTGCAAGAAAATATAACCGGCGGTGGTGCCACGTTCATTTTCAATTGGACGAGAGACTTCTATTTTATCGTCTATAACAACAGGCTGGAAAAAGCTGGCAATAGACTGGGCATGGGAGTTAGTGCGGGTTTCCCCTTCTTTTGTATAGCTGCTATGTAAGGTGAGCTCGTAGGGTGTCGTTTGTTTATAAATATGAACATTGAGAACCTGTGGCGCGGCACGTAAGCTTTTAAGCTTGCGATTTACCAGATGTTTGTTTGAATCAGAATAGGGTTCGCTAAGATCTTCGCTAATAAAAGCGGCGACCATGTTTACGAGCATTTCCACTTCCTGCTTTTGCATAGCAGTGTAGTGATTCAACTGTGTATACGTTGAGTAACAAGCAGGCAGTATGGAGGCAAGGGCAGCAATCGACATGATTACCCACAGCAATAAGCTCTTAATCGATAGCTGCACAGCAGATGTGGTCATTATTATTTGTTCACGTTGTGCGCGTTTCTAGTATCAATAGTGGCTGATAAATAGACAAAAATAAAGCAGCTTTAACAATTAGCCTTTAATTCTGTCTTAAACCATTGTTCGATATAGCTGTAGGTAGGCTTTCGCCGCATCTTCCCATGTAAAACGGGTGGTCATGCCCCGTATTTGCATTTCTCGTAAACCGACGGGATGTTCATAGTAAAAAAGTAAGGCTCTGCGCAGGCAACTAAGCAAAGCTGCTGGCGTTGGTTCATCAAAAACAAACCCGGTGGAATGGTGCTTATCTGCAACCTGATCGATCACGGTGTCTTTCAATCCCCCTACGGCACGCACAATGGGTATAGTGCCGTACGCTAGGCTATACATTTGATTTAATCCACACGGTTCAAATTGCGATGGCATGAGGAAAAAGTCGGCACCGGCTTCGACTAAGTGAGCATGTTGAATGCTAAATCCATTCACAAAGGCAAATTGTGAAGGGTGGTTTTGGGCAAATTCGTTGAGATCCATACAAACCGAAGGATCGCCCGTACCCACAATTACCATTTGCACGTTGTGATGCATCAACTCGTCGAGAATGGGCATGATATAACCGAAACCCTTTTGTTCGGTTAAACGGCAAACCATGCCAATTAGCGGTACGTCGGTATTGTCAGGAAGATCGCATTCACGCTGAAGGGCCTGCTTGCAGGCTTTTTTGTCGTGCAGCGAATCTTTGGTGTAGTTGATCGGGAGAAAATGGTCGTCTGCTGGATTCCACTGACCATAATCGCAGCCGTTAAGGATCCCCACTAAATCACGCTTGCGGGTGACGAGGCGTTCATGGAGACCATGGGAACCTAAATCTGTGAGTAGTTCTTTTGCGTAGTTTGGACTAACAGTGGTGATTTTTGTGGCGTACGCAATGCCTGTTTGAAGCATATTAATATAGCCACCGTGTACCTGAGACAAGATAGCTGGGTGATGACGCAAAAACGGAATATCATCTAGCTTGTGTATGCCTTGAAAGGCGGCATTGTGAATCGTGAAAACGGTTTGGGTTTGTGCGAAATAGCCAGTTTGCTCATTGCGTAGCAAAAATGGCAAGATGGCGGTATGCCAGTCATGACAATGAATGATATCTGGCTGAATGCCCAAGTCTTGTAAAGCATGTAGCGCACTGCCACAGAAAAAACTGAAACGTTCTGCGTTGTCATCAAAAGCGTCGTATGTGTTGCTGTACAATCCGTCTCGGTGAAAATAATCGGGATAATCGATGAAATATATAGTGATATCATTCCAGCTGAGTTGTTTTACGCTGTAATGATAAACCTTGCCTTCGGCGAAGAGCGTTTGTTGTGGGCAGGCGTCAGCCAAGGCGTATTCTTCTGCTATCGCCTTGTAGTAAGGCATGATGATGGTAACGTCTTCTCCGGCGTCACGTAAAGCAAGAGGCAATGCTTTTCCCACATCTGCCAGGCCTCCCGTTTTTACCAGGTCTTCAACTTCTGAAATGGCGAAAACAATTTTCACGTAGTTTCTCCTAACGGGCTTACCTAACTAAGCTGTTTTTACAAACCGCAGCTAGAGTGTCTGTGGCCGTGAGTGTATTAGACGTTATCACAAGGTAATAAATCTGCCTACGCAGAAACGCTTAAATACACAGAAAATTGACTGTTTTGCGCCACGGTATGAGTACTTGGAAAGACATCGGCAAGTAATCCCGGATAGGGCAGAAAGCGGTTCGCGACCAGTTGTACGGTGCCTTTAGAGGCAAGGCATTTTGCACTGTCTGCAATGAAGCGCCGGGTAATGGTGTAATCGGTTTTCACTCCAGTATGAAACGGCGGGTTCGTCACTATATGGGTAAACTTTTGTGACACACCGTGCAATCCATTGGCTGCGATTAAATTGGCAGACTGATTATTCGTGGCCAAGGTTTTGGCCGCGCAATACAAAGCAAGGGCACTGACGTCAAGCAAGGTAAGCTCAATATGAGGAAAACGGCCTAATAAGCAGGAACCAATCACCCCTGCGCCACAGGCAAAATCCAGTACTTTACCGCGCATTCTGTGAGAGCATTTTTCTAGTAATAGCCGAGTACCCTCGTCTAATTCTCCGTGGCTAAAAACACCCGGTAACGACACAACCTGCCAATTAAAGCCATCCACTTCAAATGCGGATTCATCCAGCCAATCGTCAATATTAAAAGGTTGCGCTTTTGCATTAGGGGTAAGGGTAATGAGCGAACAATGGCGAGCCGAATCCACTTTGTGTGCAGTACCAATGTGGGAAATGGCTTTCCCTATGCTTTTGATGCCTCCTTTATTTTCTCCTACGATGTGTAAGCGCCCATCGTCAGACAAGGCCGCATGGGCCATAGAAATCAGCATAATCGCGTGGGCTTTAGATTTCGGCAGGTAAATGAGGATATCGGTGTAAGACTCCCCTTTTTTGATAAAGGGGCTAAACATATGGCGGTGCAAGCCGGCTTTTTGTTCGATACAAAAGCCATTGGCTGCGCTACTGACGTCTCGACTATCAAATTCACAGCTTGGAATAACCCTGACGCTTTCAGAGAAAACATCAAAATATTGGTATAGAAACGTGACATCGAAGGTTGTTAATTCGTCACTGAAATAGGCATCAGCGGGATTAATAAACAACCATTTTCCGTTTTCAAATAAGTCTAGGTTTCTTTTTAGAAGTTGGCTTTGCGAGCTTAGCATTAAAACTATTCCGTTTTTTTTATTATTCTGTACGTTGGTAAATGAGATCCCAAACGCCGTGTCCTAGTTTTTGTCCACGAACTTCAAATTTTGTTATTGGTCGGTATTCTGGCCGTGCAACATAGTTACCTTCTGGGGCGGTATTGGCAAAGCCTGGCGCGGTATTCATTACTTCCGCCATATATTCAGCATAAGGTTCCCAGTCGGTGGCCATATGAAACTTACCACCAATGGCCAGTTTTTCCCTAACCATTTGCGCAAAAGGCAATTGTACAATACGACGTTTATGGTGGCGTTTTTTGTGCCAAGGATCAGGAAAATATAATTGCACTCTGGCGAGGCTTTGATCTGGCAGCATTTTCTTAAATACTTCTACGGCATCGTATTCCATCACGCGTAAATTGGTGAGGCCACGTTCGCCGGCTTCTGATAAACAGGCGCCAACGCCTGGGCGATGCACTTCAATGCCAAAAAAATTGGTGTCTGGGTCGTTTTCTGCCATTTCTACCAATGACTTGCCCATGCCAAACCCAATTTCTAAGACGACCGGGGCTTTGCGACCAAACACTGCTTCCATGTCTAACGGGGCATCTTGAAACTCTACGCCCATTGTAGGCCAATGAGATTCTAGGGCCTTAGCCTGACCGTTTGTTAGCCGGCCTTCACGTTTCACAAAACTTCTAATTTTACTGATGTAAACACCAGCCGCTTCGGCTTCTTGCTGATTTTTAAACTGACCCATAACCTTGCCTGATGTTGCTTATCACATGATATAAATAACGGCGCTTAAATGATGGCTTTTGCTAGCGTCACTATTGTCGGAATATACAGGTGCGGCATTATGCCCATTGGCAGCCCGAATGCAATAAAATGTGGTTAATAATACTGCAAATTTAACCTTTCTGCGGCCCTTACTGGTAAATGCGTTGTAAATACTGGCTTACCAATTCCGGTTGTTCTAACACGCACATGTGAGCGGATTGCTCGATGGTAAATAGATTACCTTTATTGAGGAGCTTCGCTGCCTCGCGTATTGCCTTGATGCTAACAAGCTGATCTTCATCACCCACAATAAAGTTAATGGGAAATGGGGCGTTAGACAAGGCTGTTATAAGAGAAGGGCGGGGCGTGGTGGCTTCGGTGTGAGCCAGCAGTGTTGCTGCGCCCAAATCTTTGCCCATGTCTCGCATAATATCGGCCACATGGGGGCTTTGCAAATGATCAGGATGAATAAAGCGGCGCAGATAGTCGGGTTTGTCGGGATGAAACTGCCCTTTTTTCAACATCGAGATTAACTGCTTGCGGCGTTGAACTTCATGCTGGTTTAAACCATGGGGGTCCCAACCAATAACGGTTAACGAGGCAACGTGCTCAGGATGTTCACAGGCCCATAATGCCGCGATATAGCCGCCCATGGAAAACCCGGTTAAGTGTACTTTTTCATCATCCAACACGCGGTCGCCGGTGAGAGCAAGCATATCGTTTTTGCTTGTTGCCCACTGAAGCGGAACGTAACGACGTTGAATATCAAGACGCTGCCAAATGGGAAGCCAGACACGCTCATCACATAAAGTACCGGGTAAAAATAAACAAGGGTTCGACACGCTTACTCCACAACTGATGCTTCGAGAAAATCAACGCCATGTTATCATAGGAACCTTATACACTGATGTTAAAAGTAAAAATGACAAAGCCTTTTTCCCAGCGTGTGCTTCGTTGGTTCGATGAACACGGTCGTAAGCACTTGCCATGGCAGCAAAACATTACCCATTATGGTGTATGGGTGTCGGAGATCATGCTGCAGCAAACCCAGGTGACTGCGGTTATTCCCTACTACCAGCGGTTTATGAATAGCTTTCCTACCGTGGAAGCGTTAGCGGCAGCCTCACAAGATGAAGTGCTAGATCACTGGACGGGTTTAGGTTATTACGCCAGAGCTAGAAATTTACACAAAGCGGCTAATGTGATTGTGGATAGTTACAACGGCGTTTTTCCTTCAACGCTGGATGAGGTGGTGGCATTGCCCGGTATCGGCCGTTCTACGGCTGGGGCGATATTATCCATTGCTGGCGGGCAGAATTTACCGATATTGGACGGCAACGTGAAACGGGTGTTGGCGCGGTACTATGCCGTTGAAGGCTGGCCGGGACAAAAGGCGGTGGAAAATCAACTTTGGATCTATGCGGAGCAAAATACCCCGGATAAACGGTGTCATCATTATACTCAGGCCATGATGGATTTAGGGGCGATGGTTTGTACCCGCAGTAAACCCCATTGTGATCATTGTCCGTTGCAAAGTGAGTGCTTGGCTTATGCCCAAGGGCGGCAAAGCGAATTTCCGGGTAAGAAACCCAAAAAAGCTTTGCCGGTGAAAACCACCACCATGATTGCGGTGTTACATCAGCAAAGTATTTTGATGACTCAGCGCCCACCAAGTGGTTTATGGGGCGGACTGTATGGCTTTTTGGAAACCGATCTAGCGGTGGCAGACGCCATAGAAGGGCTACCTATTGAAGCGGCCGAGATAAAACCTTTAGCGCCCTTTCGGCATACCTTTAGTCATTTCCATTTAGAGATTAGCCCTTACCTAGTTATTGCAAAACAGCTTTTAAGCCGCCATGTGTTAGAAAGTCAGCAGCGTTGGTTCGAACTTGATGCGCCGCTGGGCGTAGGTATTGCTGCACCGACGCAAAAAATTATCTCGCAGATCAAGCAAATCCTATAAACTGTGATCCTAAAAGAAGGAGGCACCATGAGCAGACAAGTATTTTGTCAGCATCTTAAAAAAGACGCTGAAGGACTGGATTTTCAGTTATATCCTGGCGAATTGGGTAAACGTATTTACGACAATATATCTAAAGAAGCCTTTGCTGAATGGCAAAAAAAGCAAACCATGCTAATTAATGAAAAAAAGCTGAATATGATGGCCCCCACAGACCGAAAGTTCTTGGAAGAGCAAATGGAAGCCTTTTTGTTTGACGGTGTAGAGCCGTCTATAGAAGGCTATGTTCCACCGCCAAAGTAGCGATTTTGGCGTATGATTTCTGCGCAGATTGCCGTTTTTTCGATAAAATTGAATAAAGTGTGTGCAGTTGAATAAAAAACCAAGAAAAATGGTTGACTTGTAACGCGTAAATCCGTTTAATACGCACCCACAGCGCAACAGGCACTAAACGCCTTTATCGCTAAACAGATTTTGCCTCGATAGCTCAGTTGGTAGAGCAGCGGATTGAAAATCCGCGTGTCCCTGGTTCGATCCCGGGTCGAGGCACCATTCTTACATCAAGCCCTGCAAGCAATTGCGGGGTTTTTTGTATCTAGCGCCGCTACCACCATTTCCAAATACTAAACGCATTTATAATGGATTTATCCATCGCTCTTTGCCAGGTATCCCAAGCATTTAAGCAAAATCATGCAAATCATCCACCGTGCTATGGCCGCAGATATTGTGCAACGGCTGTATATTTGAAGAAGCAGGCTAAGACAGGCGCAGTGACTTACATTCAAAGATTCGGTAGCGTTTTGCACGCTAAGGTAGAAAGATTACTGCATAGGCGCTTCTAAAACAGATGCGTTATTTTGAATAGACTATATTTGATTTAAAAAATCCTTTAAATTACTGCATATAGGAATGGAATTAACACTAAAAAAAGGAATAAACGTGCAGATTTTTTTTGCAAGCAACTGGCTTTCACTTACGCTTTTAGCGATATTTATCATCGTCTTTTACTCTTGGTATGTATCTATCATTACAAAGCGAAATGCCGTAGAAGAAGCCTACTCTGGCATCGATGTTCAACTCAAAAAACGTACAGATCTAATACCCAATATATTAGCAATTGCGAAAAAGTACCTAGACCACGAAAAAACGTTGCTTGAGGAAATAACGCGCTTGCGAACTAACGTCATGAACGCATCGAATGAAAGTGGACAGCGTTTCAAGCTCGAAGGGCATTTAGAGCATGCGATGTCAGGCTTAATGGTTGCAGTAGAAAACTATCCTGAACTTAAATCTGATGCAGCAATGACTGAAGCACAAAGAACATATGCAGACGTCGAAGCACATATCTCTGCAGCAAGACGCAATTTCAACAGTGCTAATCGCGTGTTGAGAAACGCGACTCAGGTATTTCCCGGCAATATCATTGCCGCAATAGTTGGTGTAAAAAAGATAGCATTCTTTGAAATAGCCGAGACTGAAAGAGCCCCGGTTAGTGCATCTGATATGCTTGGTTCTTAGATGAACGAGTTAGCGTTTCCCCTCAAAGAATTAACGACTTATTTAGAGGCGTTTAAATTAAGGTTTAGGCGTCAAAGAAAAGTCGATTTTAACATTACGGCGTCAGACGCGCTAAAAGAAACATTTGAACAAAAAATAAAGCCTAACCTCGCGGCTATAGAGCAGCAAAGAGTCGATTTTCACGACAAGTTCAAAAAACGTCGTCGACTTGTAAATATAAAAATTCTACCACTCTCGGTAATTGTCGCGTGTTTACTCGTAGCGCTTGGGGCAGATGGCAGTTACTTTTCTATTATTGTCATCACATTTTTTATAGGTACAGGTTGGGCGTACAAACCTGCGCTTGACTATATTCACTTTTATAAACGTAATGTACTGCCTCTTATTGTTAAAATGTACGGTAATTTTGACTATTCGCTGAACGCCTCTTTTACGAAAGATGAAATAAAAAAGTGGGCGCTTACCCCGCATTTTGACTATCTGAAAACGGAAGATAGTATCAGCGGCAGTGTGGATAATATAGGCTTTGAATTTAGTGAAGTATTACTGGAACGAGGGGGGAGGAATGGACGCTCAACTTCGTTTCAAGGTTGTGTTGTCGTGCTCACTATGCCATTCAGTTTCGACTCTCATACAATCGTAAAGCAAGATTTAGGTAAATTGGCTAACTGGTTTACTAAGGCTTCAAAATCGACCAAAAAAGTTGCGCTTGAAAATGTTGCTTTCGAAAAGGTCTTTGAGGTTTTTTCAACCGATCAAGTTTTAGCTCGATATATACTATCGCCTGTGATGATGGAGCAGTTATTAACGCTCCACGCTCTGTTCGTGAAAAACGTTAATGCATCAAAATTAGAATGCGAGTTTATCGATAATAAGGCCGTGTTTTTTATTTCGTATAGAGAAAATTTAATAGAGCCTGCATGGATAACACAGTCGGCATTCGAACTTAATTCGCTACCGCTCATTGAAAAAGAAATAGCGTTGCTTATGTCTATTTCTAAGCAACTAAATTTAGATTTAATGGCCTTACGCAAAGCATCGAGGATGAACGCTTAGCTTGTTGTTTTGAGCTAGTACAGCTAGGTTTAGTTACCTATTTTTAAGGCCTTTGGCTTTATATGTCGCAGGTCTATTTTAGCGCATTGATTTTTTGATTCAGCTCGTAAGCTGGCTCAGTCACAAGAGCTTCAAGGGTTTCAATGCGCTCAACCAATGCCGCTATTTGTTTATCTTTTTTCTCAATAAGCTGTTGTTTCTGTGATGATTCATTCGCAATGAAAGGGTTGCTACAGGTGCCATTAAACCAATCGTTTAAGCGCCACTGAAACTTGGCATCAAGATAACTTGCACCTAAGGCGATGGTAGCAATAAAGCCAACAAGTAAAATAATACTTAATGTAGTCATGGTCTACTCCTAGATAGAAAGGTTGTGGTCAGTGAAGGTGTGTCGATAACCTTCTTTTAACTAGTCTTTGTACTTAAAAAAAAATTACGCATGAATGTAATTTTTTTTTAAGTTGGAAGACTATTCATAGTAAGCACCCGATATTTCGAACATCGTTGTTCGCTACGTAAAGTGCGTACCCGGCAAAAATAATGTGAATAAGCCAACGTATAATAAGAAATATTGAGGATGTGAACTTGGAGCAAGGATTTGAGGATGTATTTGCAAAATACGGCAGTTTATTGAGCCGTGTTGCGAACAGTTATGAGGCTAATCACGCTTTACAGCAAGAGTTGCTGCAAGAAATCGCCATTGCCGTGTGGCAAGGGCTTGTTCGATTTAAAGGTGATAGCGCTGTTAAAACCTATATTCTTAAAATTGCCCATAACCGTGCTGTTACTCATGTGGCGAATCAGGTAAAGCGTATCGATACCGATGAATTCAACGACGATCTTATCGTTGAGCAAACTGCGCATAGTTCTCCTGAACAGGCCGCTAGCCAACAACAATCTTTAGCGCTGTTATTAACTAAAGTTCGTGCATTGCCGGTGCAACCCCGGCAGGTACTTACCCTTTCCTTAGAAGGCTTATCTTACGATGAAATAGCCGACATATGCGGTTTAACCAAATCTCATGTTGGCGTAATTTTAAAGCGAGCTAAAGCAAGTGTATTAGAAGGTGATTCAGATGAATAAGTTTAATAAAGGCGCTGACGATAACAGCGATAAAAGCCTTAGCGCGCTTTGGCAAGCTCAGCCTGTTTCTCAAATTGATGTGGATGAAGTACGAAATACCTTTAAAAGCCAAACAAAAAAGCAGCGACTTTATTTTTTAATGGACTGCCTTTCAATCATTCCGGCCGTGTGGATGTTTATACTCTACTGGGATGAATTTCCTATCAGTGTTCGCGGATTATATTTTGGTCTTATGCTGTTGGTCATCCCGTTATTAGGGTATCAGTTGTGGTTGCGGAGAGTTGCCGCTTTTAACAGCAATGTGCAAACCACTGACCACGTTCAAAAATTGAAAAAACAGTTTAAAAACAACGCACGTATTGCGTTTGTTAATAAACACTCTGCATGGCTGGCCGTGCTTATTGTTGTTGTTTTCAATACGGCTTTCTCGCTCGCCAAAGCAGCCGAAGAAAGAGAATATACCTTGCTGTTTTTGGTAACGGGAGGCACAACCGTAATTATGGCTATCTGGTATGTATGGGCGCATTGTCGGCAAAAGAGTTTCGAAAAAAAATTAGCCGCGTTGAACGAAATAAGCCATGAAAGTTAACGTGTAACAGAGCTACCTCGCTGAAAACAGATTGGTTTAATCTGGTCATTTAAGTAGGACAAAAATCAGTTGGTTTTTGCTTCTTCGTTGCTTATTTTGACCAACTATTTAGAAGGTTTTACCCTAATGGGCAACAATCTATAGTTTCGGATAGTTGTTTTAACACTTTTATGATCGAAGAGTACTTGTGTAAGTTCAAGCTCTAGAACACTCGCCATCTTCTTACCTATAAATTTATTAAATGTGAGATAAGTCGTAACCATGCGGCACTTAATAAAATAACTACAGCGTAAACGAGTAAGATATTGATGCTGTGTATTTTTTATGCAAAAGTTGGGGTTTAATAATGTGATATACGGAAATACTCCGCACTGCATTAAGGATTTTTTCCGTATAATAAATTGTTAGCCATCACAAGGATGTTTAAAGTGAAGTTATTTTGTTTTTTGGTTGTTTTTATTCTTAGTGGCTGCGCGAGTATACCGCTGAGCACAATGTTGAAATTCAGTTCATTCGAAAAGAGTGATTTTGTAGCACTAGAACCAGCGGATATCAAAGCAAAGATTATACTCGATCAACCTGTCGAAATTGATATTGAGAAAGTTGACTTGGGGCTTGAGGTAGAAACTGAGCAAGGAAGTAGGATCTATAAGTTTCCATTATCGTTACTCGAAAGGCGGGCTATTCCTGCCAAAGAAGATTGGTTCGATTCTGACGAAGCAAAAACAGAATACACTTTCAATTTGAGCTCAGAATCTGTTAAAAATTTTAAAGAAGTCCAGCAGTTACTAACTAACAAAAGTGGTGGGAAATTCGGTTTCTCTGTCAGTTCGGGCTTCGAAAACCTACCGAACGATGTTCAGAGTGTGAACCTGTCAATACTTTTGAAATTGCAGAGCCATGATGATTTCGTTCCGATTTTTGAGGATGCCACAATCGCAATCAAGCGTGATGGCTAACAAACACATCAAGCCGCTCTCAAGCTCCCTGGGACAATAACACGTGGGCTCAGTCGCTTCGCTCCAAATTTTAGCCCACGTGTTATTGCCCCTAAGCGGGGTGTTAGGCATTTAGAGTTAATATGGATATTTATATACATCTACTAGCCGTTATACCTTCCTTAGTTTTAGGTGCTATAAACTTATTTTTAGAAAAAGGTACTTTAACTCACAAGCGTATCGGGAAAGTTTGGGCTATTTTAATGCTTATTACAGCTATTAGTTCTCTTTTTATAATGCCAACAGGTAGCTTTACGTGGTTACATCTTTTTTCTATATTGGTTATTGTTTGTATTCCCGTTGGTGTTATTTCTATTCGTAAAGGTAATATTAAACGTCATACTCATTGTATGGTTGGAGCATATATAGGTACTATTATTTCGGCATATTTTGCTGTTGAAACCCCTGGTCGTTTTCTTTACGGCGTATTCTATTAGCAAATGCCTAACAAGCAATTAAACAGGACTAAAAACAGCGGGCTGTTCGCTTCGCTCCATTTTAGCCCACTATTTTTAGCCCGTTAATTGGGCGTTATGTGCCAAAAGGTGAAAATGGAATTCGGTGCAAGTAGAAAAAAGATATCTCTATGTTGGGTTGCAAGTAGTCTAGTTGCTGCTTTGGTTGCCTCAATTGTTTCTATGCTTTATTGGAATTACACGTACATTCCTGAGCCAAATGTGAATTGGCGCCCAATCGCTGACTTTTTCAACATGATAATTATTTTGCCTTTCGGCTTTCTTTTTTCGATTGCATTACCATGGGGTTGGACAAGTATTGTTAGCTTGGCACTTTCGCTTTGGTTCAGAGATTTAAGGCCGCTATTGATCTCGATAATAAGCTGTATAGTATTTGGCGCGTTCTGGCCAAAATGGTTTGTAGCTATGATGGGCATATAGGCAATGGCACATAACAAACCACTCAAGGCTCTCGCTTCGCTCGCTGGGACGCTAAAACATGGGCTGCGTCACTTCGTTCCTAATTTTAGCCCATGTGTTATCGCCCCTTAGTGGGAAGTTAGGTGCTTATGGGAAAACCTACATATTTACTCACTAATAAACCAATTTTTATTCTAGGTATCCCAGCTCTAATACTTATTCTTCTGGCTATTCTATTTCAGTTTACAGTTGTGACAGGAATCGAAAGTGGCACTCTAGAAGGCAAAGTTTACTCTATTTCTCAACGCCCACTTGGAGGTGGTAACAGAAGTATCCGTAAGATAGATTTAGCTAAGGTGAAACTTCAGGACGGAACATTCATTATGGTGAGATGTGAAAGCTATTGTCAGTTGGACCAAGAAATCAAAATCACAGTTTACAAACCTTTATTTAGCAGCGAACTTAGGTATGTTTATGAGCGCACCTAACAACTCAATCAACACACTCACTTCGTTCGCTGGGACGCATACACGCGGGGCGGCTTCGCCATTATGCCCCACATGTCTGCGCCCGTTATTGAAAAGTTATGTGCTTTGGTAGTAAAAAAGGATTTTAGACATGGAAGAAACACTTAACTCGCTCATCAATCTGGTAGTTACCATAAGCCTAATTGCGGTAGCCTCAGTATTTGTAGGTCATGTTTTTGTTAGAAAGGCTCTGCTGGCTAAAGGTAAATCGCATTCAAGTAGCAAGCTTATTGGTAGCTCCGTAAGTGTCTTGCTTTTGTTGGTTTTATCTTTCTTTTTTGTAGTACCTAGGTAACTATTAAATTGCGTCAGCACATAACAAAAAAATTAAGTTCGCCCGCTGCGCGGGCTGGGACGCAAACATGTGGGCTGGCTCACTTCGTTCGGATTTTAGCCCACATGTCTGCGCCCCTTATCTAGAAGTTATAAGCTAGGAATTTAAATGGAACTTAACCAGATCACCTTACCAGTAGAAGATATGGATGTTGCTGTTAACTTTTATCTAAAACTTGGCTTCACTCAAATTGTCGATACGCCCCATTACGCAAGGTTTTCTTGCCCAGATGGGAATTCTACTTTTTCCTTATCACTTGAATCCGGTGAATTTGAAAACAGTTCTGTGATTTACTTCGAGCATGAAAAACTTGATGAACTGTGTGCTGAGTTGATTGAGAAAGGTTTTCAGTTTGAACAACAGCCGACAGAACAACGATACTTGTGGAAAGAAGCAGTACTTAAAGATCCGTCTGGTAATAAAATCAAACTTTACTGGGCAGGTGAGAACCGTTTAAATCCGCCATGGAAAGTTGAGAAACGCGTATAACAAACTGCTGCAGCCGCTCGCGGGCTCGCTGGGACGCTAACACATGGGCTGCGTCACTTCGTTCCTAATTTTAGCCAATGTGTTATCGCCCCTTAGTGGGAAGTTAGGTAACTATGGATGGTCAATCTTCTTAAACAAGCATTGCGAAACCGAGATATAAGAAAACTAGTTGAACCTCATCTGCACGAAGTTGTTTGGGATTCTGAAGTTGATGAAACTAGTGAGTGGGTAGTGGCTTCATTTGAAGATAAAACTCATATTCAAAAGCTAACTTCTTGGTTAAATAGCAAAGGCGTTTCGTGTTTTACTAAAGTTATTTTAACTGATTCTGCTTGGTCTGAGCTTCAGCAAACAACTTGGGAAGTCTTTCTTAAAAAATCGGAAGGTTATTTGGGACAAGAACACATGTTTGTTGTGGCAGCAGATCGCTCTTGGGTTATTTCGCTAATTTGCATTCAAACTGCATTTGCAAAATGTTGAACAATAAGGCTGTGATGAGATAAGGTGAAGTTAAAATTGTTTCGCCGTTAAAGGCAGAAAGTACTGTTGCGACAAGGCATATGATAGTAATCAAGCCCGTTACGAAGCGCGTTAATTTAATCATTGAGTTATACCTCCTAAATGTTATTCATCGCTATTTTTCTAGATGAGGAATAAGGCTTAGCAAGTATTAGACGAAATCGTATCTATTACTTTAATTTCTTCTAAATTCAATTCGTTCATACGATTAACCCATTTTTAATAAAACTCTCAACGTACTGCCTTGGCTATTATCAGCGTAAATACATCACCTTGAAACTGGCCTGATGAACTAAATGAGAATCGAAAAAATGTGATTGCCGTTGGCAGTTAAATCTATATAACGGTGCGATACAGTAGGGATAAACGCCTTGGGGCATTGAAAATGTCATGGATAGGGACACAATGGGATGCCGAGGGAAAATGATTGCTACCCACACCGAGGCACAACAACCAGCGCCACACTCAGCGCTACGACGGTTCTAGTATTACAGCGCCCGTTCTATTGGCAATGAGGTGGTTACCATGAAGCCGTGGGGCTCGGCTACACTCAGTTTTAATTGATGTTGGAGGGGGTAAATCACATTGAGTCGTTCATCAATGTTTTTTAAGCCAATTCCCGGTTCGTTTTGCTTATTCTGATCCAAGTGGGTAAAGGGGCCATTATCGGCAACTTGAAGAATTAAGTGTTCCTTTTCGCAGTAGGCTTTAATGCGAATTTCGCCGCCTGTCTTCATTTTGGAAATGCCATGTTTGATTGCATTTTCTACCAAAGGTTGAAGGATCAAACTGGGCACCAGTAACATTTTAGTATCAGAATTCACTTCAAACACAATACTCAGACGATCTCCAAAGCGCGCTTTTTCAATATCCAGATATAAGGCTAACGCCCGTAACTCCTCCTCAAGGGTGATTTTCTTTTCCGGGTCATTGTCCAATGAATAACGAAAAAACGTTGAAAGCTGGGCCAACATGGCGTTGGCGATGTCCTTTTTTCCCTGCAATACCAGCGAAGAAATGCCATTTAACGTATTAAATAAAAAATGCGGATTAATTTGATAGCGCAACATTTTTATCTGTGCTTTTTGCGACATCGTCACGGCGAGGAAATGCTGTTCCTTTTCTTCTACCAGACGATAATGGTAGTTGATGCCAAAATATAAACTACTCCAAACCATCACCATGAAAAACGCATAGCTAATTGTCATAAACAGATGGTGGAGTTGATGTTGCCCGTCAAAGTGGCCAGTGAGAGTTAGCCAAACAGAATAGTGATCTTCCCAGTCCCAGATGATCATGTTTTTTAGCGGCGTCCACATTAAAGCAATGGCAAAACTGCATAAGGTGGCGGTAATAAACAGTCTGGCCGGGCTAAGCGACCACAAACGATGGTAGAGGTAACGCAGCGGCAGCGTTAGCATAAAAGCGAATAAGCCGCTGATTAACAATGGCAGAATAACCAGTTTGTCATTTAATTTTTCACTACCGATAAACGCCACATTATCGATGGTTAAAATAATGGCATATAGCAACCAACCTAAAGAGTGTAATAACCAGAATGAAGGTTTCTGTTGTTTGGTGTATTTTTCTGGTGGATTCACATTTGACCATATTGTTAATAAGCTCATGGAAAATATCTATCTCTGACTTAGATCCAGCCCTAAGACTCGAAACAAATGACTTTTATAGGCAGAGCCGATTTTAACCTCGTCCCCGTTATGCAAGTGCAGTAATGAGTAACGTCCCAATTCACTGCTCAAGCTTTTGATTTTTTGTAAATTAACCAATGAGGAACGGTGCACCCGTACAAATTTGCTTGGATTAAGCTGGCGCTCAAGTCGGGATAAGGTTTCGCGATGCAATAAGACTTTGTCCTGACAATGTAATTCCACATAGTTCGACGCGCCTTTTGCCCAAAGAATATCTTCTGCATTGACAAACTCTACCGAGCCAATGGATTTAATGGCCAACATCTCAGAGCGATGGGTTACCTTGTCGGCTATTTGTTTTTCCGCTTTTGTTAGAGCATTAATTATACGTTTGTTTTCAAAAGGTTTGAGTAAATAATCTAGCGCATCTACTTCAAATGCCTGAATAGCAAAATGGCTGTGTGCCGTGGTGAAAATCCATCGACAATCGATCTGTTGGGCCAGTTCATTAACCAGTTCGATTCCACTGCCCCCAATAATACTGATGTCCATAAAACAAACGTGGGGCTGATGATTAATTAATAGTTCTTTTGCTTCATTGTATTCTGATGCCTTAGCAATCACTTCCCACCCCGGTTGCTGTTCAACAAAACTCACAACACGTTGCTGAGCTAAGGGTTCATCATCAACGACAATACACTGATACATTTAAACTCCAATACGAACCTTGAGCGCTGGAATATAGGGGAGGTGTTAGCGAATATCAGTAAAAAAGAGACTAAAAATCGTAATGTTAAGGTCAGTTACGAAAATATTTTGTAAAGGGGTGTAAGGCTAGAAATAAAAAGATAAAAAAAAAGCTGCATCGAGTTGATGCAGCTAAAATGTCTAGGGTGCAATACGTTGTTTAAAAACGTGTATTGGCCGGGTTATTAAGCCGACTGGGTCATCATACAAACTAAATGGAGCGGGATTAGTTTGTTGTGACTAAACGCCTGTTTGGCGGGATAAAACCGGCACTGTTAGACAATGACGGTATTACCCCTACAGCAAACGTTAATTTAGAAACGGATGCTGGCGCTTAACCGAACACTACGTGGTGTTTGGAAGCCCGTTGGTAATAAGAACTTACGATCTTCAACACCAACACTTTGTTCTGCCGTTTCATATACTTGCGTTACACTACTCTGATCGAACAGGTTGAATATATCCGCACGGAAAGAAAGGTCAGCAACGTCCCATTCAGGGGTGTATTCTAGTGATAAATCCACTTTGCTTACCCAATCTGTGCGACCGAAGCTGCCTCTTGGTACAAAATTAGTGCCATCTAAATAGAAGGTATCACCGTATGCTGGCGTACCATCTGGGTGGCCCACACCATAACCGTTGATTGGACGACCAGATTGGAGCAGGTAGTTAATACCTAACAACCATTGCTCATTAATCGCGTAAGAACCAAATAGTTTCACGGTATGACGACGATCATTTGGCAAGTTGCCGTAAGCGCCATCCATTAGCTCAGGTAGATCGAAATCTTGCGTCAAGCCAGCATCATCCTGACCGTTATCAGATTTCACATAACCTTCTGCATTACCCCAAGAGTGAGACCATACGTATGATCCTTGCAATGACCATACGCCATCCCAAGTTTTGGCAAAGTTATACTCAAGGGCCAGGTATTTACGGGTCGCTTCATCAAAACCTAGTTCTTCCGCGGAAACATTTACCGGAACCAGGTTGCCATCTGCGTCACTGTAAGAAATGCTGATATCGGTTCCAGGGTTGGTTAGAACACAGCCGGTATGGTTGTTCTCATACCCTTTGGCGACCATAACGTCATCGATATTACAAATATCGTCCATGGCAGTTTTTAGGTCACGATAAACAGTACGAAGCCCCATTGACCAGTCATCAGCTACCACGGTTTCATAACCAATGATGTATTCATCCTGGTACATGGGTTTAATGGTTTGGTCAACGATTTGCAAAGGATCTTTGACTTGTCCGTTGGAGTTAATTAACTCGCCGCCAATTTCATTTGCTGGATCATAAACCGGTGTGCCATCAGCATTAACTGCATCCAAAGCGTAAAAACGTGAACGATCGTCTTCTGAACCGGCTAAACGCACGTTGGTGTTGTTAGCCACGGGTAGATAGTAACGCCCGAAGTTTCCGTATAAGCGGGAATTTCCGTCACCGTTAACATCCCAGATAATGCCCAAGCGAGGCGCCCACTGATCATCGACTTTAATGAAGGACTCACCATTTACGTTTTTGTTGTTGAAGGTTTCATTTCGAAGACCGGCTGTGACAGTAATGTCATCCGTCGCATTCCAGGTATCTTCTAGGTAGTAGGCGCTGGATATGGTTTCAAAGCTACCAACGTTGGTCAGTTGGCGGATCTGGACAACTTGGTTAACCCCATCAGGCACAATACCGCCATTGTTTAACTCTGCACCCGACAGTGCATCCGTATAAAGGTAATAAGCACCACCGGAATAGTTTTGTTGGCTGAAAGAGGTATTTTCTTCACGATCATATCCAAAACGGATCAGGTGGTCATCCAGTTGCCATTCGAAATCAATACGGGTGGCTTTACGCTTATCATCACCCTTCTCGGCTATGGAGTTGACCCAACATCCAGGATAAGTGGTTGTTGCATCAGAGCGCACATCCACAATCAACGGGCAATTAACATCGGCATCTGACTCTGTCGTTAGTGAGTATTTGTTAACGCCATAAAGTGCTGAAACAGAGAAGGTATCGGTCAAATAACCTTTATAGTTCACAATAAAGTTATCGCCACCGCGAGATTCCTCGGTGATCCCTTTCAACTCGCCTGAAGCATCATAACTATAGGTTGGATTGGTGGTTTCATCGGAAAAGGCAGTTAAGGCTAAAGAATGATCATCATTAATTTGCCAATCTACTTTTAACCCCCAGAATGGATCATCAGATTGGTATTCGGAAACATCTTGGGAACCGGCTAGCATTCCGCTGCTTTTGATGTCGCGCAGCGTGTATATACCGTAGAAGAACAGCTTATCTTTGATCAGCGCACCACTAGCATAAAGGTTGGTTTCCATGCTGTGCTGGTAATCGTCTGCATTATTAATATAAATACTGCCATCGCGATAACGTACATCTGGGGCGGTATCTCGAAGACTGTTTGGTTCCCAGTAGGCGGATGCGCCGGCGTGGAATTCGTTGGTACCGCGTTTAGTGACTGCGTTAACCACACCGCCGGTGGAACGTCCAAATTCGGCAGAGTAGCCACCAGTTTTAACTTCAAAACTGTCATAAAATTCAAAGGGAATGCCACTGCCACCTAAACCATTACGGAAATTGGTTACATTCAAGCCGTTGATATAAAAAGCATTTTCTGCAACGGATGCGCCACCAAAAGAAGCAAATGTTTGTCCGCTATCGCCAAAGCTGGTATCGCCAAGGGTGACCCCAGGCGCTAACATCGCAACACTGGTGACATCGCGAGGTACAGGGATTTTAGCTAGACTTTCCGCTGAAATATTGAGTCCAGATTCCGCTGAATTGGTATCCAGATAGACTTTACGCCCGGTAACGGCGATACGTTCAATATCATTTTTTAAATCAACAATGGTATCGCGGCTAATTGCAACGTTAACGGTGCGCTCTAGCTTAACTTCATTACCTTCAAAAATTCTTACAGTATAAGCACCTGCGCTAAGTTTAGGTAAACGGTAGTCACCATTTTCTCCAATACTAATGGACTTTTTGAATCCTGTTGCAGGGTTAAGAATTTCAACGTGGTAATTTTGATACGTATTTGCGGTTGCAGTAGCAATGGTTCCTTGAATAGTACCGGAAGTATTGTCTGCCGCTGATGCAATACCAGAACTCAATACTCCTGCTACAGCCATCGCACATAGGCTGGCTTTGAATATGTTATTTTTCATGGAATTCCCTAATATTCTTTTATGTAGTAATTATTTCCCGCTACAAAGGCAGCAGGGGGATTTGAACGCTAGCAAAAAGTTCAAATAAGCAGGTGGGGGAGGGATGAAACCGACAGGTGATGTCGTGAACATGACAAATTTATGGATTAGCAAAACAGCCAAAAGCGATTGCTTATTCGCCAGTGCGGGAAGGAACGCGGCTGACTTATAACGATTATACCGTTTGGCTAGAGAGGAAGAGACGACGTTGATGTTAAGGCTCGGCGGTGCCGCCGCACCTTACTTTAAGATATAGATAACCCTACCTACTACAACAATACGTTTTAAAGCATACACTCCACGCCCCTTCAGATAGAAATGTAAGTTGGATGTCAGTATCTATAAATTAAGTGTAAATATTTTGGGGAATTGATATGATAATAGTTCTTATTTTTATTATAAACGCTCTGCTTTTATAACCATAACAAACCGAACTATTTTTACTAGGATAGGATAATGAAATTCCGACCAAGCTATTTGGCAGCCATAATTGCGTTTTCATCTGTTGCACAAGATTATGATACCTCAGAAATCGAGAGGATTACCGTCAATGGTACCAATCAAAAAAGATACGTCATAGAGAGCACAGATAGCCTAACTGGTTTTCCAGTCGATTTCTTAGATATGCCTAGAGTTGTAAATATCATTCCCGAACAAGTCGTTTTAGATCAGAAGATTACAGATCTAAGCGAAGCTTTGCGTAACAGTCCTGGAATTTCTTTAGGTGATGGGTTTGGTGGCACGAATGATGATTTTCTTATTCGTGGTTTTAGACGAAATACGGTTTATCGAAACGGTTTTAGAAGAGCGACTAATTTCAAAACCAACTTGGCGAATGTAGAGTACACCCAAGTAGTTCGAGGTCCAGCTTCTATCACTTATGGGCAGGTAGAGCCAGGTGGCCTTGTTGATGTAGTCACTAAAAAACCACTCGTTGAGTCTCGCATTGCTGGCGAAGCCAGATATGGATCATTTAATGATAAATTTCTCCAGTTAGATATATCTCAACCTATTTCTGACAACGTTGGCGTAAGAGTGGTGGCTTCCACACAAGACGCAGAGTCGTTTCGTGATCTTACTGATATTTCGCGAGATACAATTTCTATTTCAAGTGCGATTAAGTTTAGTGAAGACACTGCGCTAGATTTCTCTTACGAATATCGAGATGAAAGTCGCCCTCTTGACCGAGGGACAATTACGGTTCCGACCGAAAATGGTAGAGATGTCATCAACGAGTTATTAGATATTCCATTGTCTCGCCGATTTGGTGAAGCCTTTGAAGTATTCGAAAGTGACTTTAACTTTGCTGAAGCAACATTGAGTCACGCATTAAATGATGAATGGCAAATAAAAGTGAGTGGTGCAATTGAAGCGAGTTCTTCAAATGATCTGCAGGCAAGACCGCTAGCTGCGGCTATTTTTGATGCAGATGGACCAGTAACCGAAGACGGATTTATTGTTTTTCAAAATCCTGCAGATATCGCATCAATTATAGGCGTAGCGACAACAGTTGCTGTATTTGATGATCCTACTGATCAAGTATTTCTCATCAGGCGCACTGACGGTAGTCAACAACAAGACGTAGACGTTTATTATGCAAACGCTTTGCTTATCGGTGATATTAAGCTAGGTAATATGGGCCATCGTATCGCTTTAGGAGCAGATTATAGAGACAGTGAAATAACACGTTTTTTTATCAGCACTGATTTTACCAATGGAGTCTCAGAAGCTATTGGCGGGGACGGCGCGCTTTTTAACGTAACCAACCCTATCTACGGAAATTTACCTGATAGCCTTAGTACAGAAGGTGCAACGTTATTAACTGCCATCGAAAAGAACAGCGGTCTGTTTGTAAATGACTACATTGAGATCAACGATAAATTGAGTATTTTAGTTGGTTTGCGTTACGATTCGTTTGAATTAGGAGGGGATACCCCTGTTGAAGAAGCTGATCAGTTTTCTCCACAGTTTTCAGTCAATTATAACTTAAACGAGACGATGTCTGTTTTTGGAAGTTACTCTACGGCATTTGAACCTAATATAAGTGCCAACCCGTTATCTGGTGCTAATGAAGCGTTTGAACCTGAAGATTCTCAGCAGTACGAAATAGGCTTTAAAGCCGAGTTTTTCGACGGTAACTTACAAACTAGTGCGGCCGTTTACGATATTAAAAAAACCAATGTTTTATCTACCGATGCAAACGACCTGCCTATTCTGATCGAAGGTCAAACCTCTCAAGGTGCAGAAATTTCAGTTTCTGGGCAGCCTACCGCCGGAATGAATGTTATTGCTGGTTATGCATATCTTGATGCTGAAATTGGGACTGGCGCGAACAGTAGTAATCGACCTAGAAATGTTGCGGAAAATACTTTTAACCTATGGGCATCTTATGAATTTCAAGGCGGAAATTTTGAAGGTGTTGGTGTCGGTGCCGGTGCTTTTTATGTTGGCGATCGCTACGGTGACGATAACAACACCTATAAACTAGATGCCTATACACTGGTTGATCTATCTGCATGGTACACGTTAAACGTTAACGGTTTGGGTGCAAACAATTCACTACGTCTTCAATTAGCGCTGAAAAACGTGTTAGATGAGGAATATTATTCGGCAAGCGGCGGCGATCTGCGTATTAGTATTGGTGCACCACGGACTGTATTTGGGTCGGTTTCTTTCGACTTTTAACTAACTCATCATTTGAAATATCATAATACTTAACTAATCACATTGATTAGTTAAGTATTTGTGCGCATACAACTCGTCATTATTATTCATAAGCACTTTTGACCGCTTTTGATATAACGGTGCGTTTTAAACATGCTGTAGACGTTATTATCAAGGCAAAAAATTATGGCAAAAAAACGAGGTCTAAGAACACTATACAACCTGCACGCTTGGGTTGGATTTCAGTTGGCTATTGTTATGTTTGTTGTGCTGCTTACAGGAACCATCGCCACCTTATCGAATGAAATAGATTGGCTTATTTTTCCAGAGCTACGTGCAAGTCATAAACCCGATAATGCTTCTGCGCATATGCAGGTTGATGATTGGGTTGGAATTTATCAATCGGTTGTTGCTACTTACCCTGATAGCCCTATTGTTTCGATGGTTAAATTAGACTCGGAGTATCTCTCATTTAGAGTGGTAATAGAGAATGACCGATTACACAACCGGTTTGTTCAGGTTGATCCTTGGACGTATGAAGTAAAAGGTGATATCCCTCGATTGACCACCCAACGTTTCTTTCGAGATTTTCACCGTTATTTGTTTATGCCGGCATTTCCAGGCTTACTGATTGTAGGCCCATTGTCACTCATTTTACTTATTTCAATTTACACCGGTATTAAAACTACACGAAATTGGCGTAAAGCACTGTGGCGAGTGCGTTTGCATCAAGGAAAACGAGTTTTTATTAGTGATTTACATAAATTTCTAGGCCTTTGGGGACTTTGGTTTACTGCATTGATGGCCATTACAGGTGCTTGGTATTTATATGAATTTGGTAATGCTGTTGCTGGGGTTAGGTTGGAAGTTGCTAATCCTACTATTGAAAGTACAAGTAAGGACGTAACAGGCATACTCAGTGTGGATGAATTTCGACACATAATAACAGAATCTCAAAATGCCCATCAAAATTGGGAAATAACCGCTTTTTATAACTCATTATCTAACAGAAACGCGATACAGCTACGAGGTGTAAGCTATAGCAACCCAGTTATTCGCAACAGAGCGCACAGAGTTTATATCGATCCACAATCTTTTCGTGTAATTGAAAAGTATTCTCCTGCTACAATTCCTACCCAAGCTTACATCAATGAGTATGCAGACCCTCTGCATTTTGGTGACTTCGGCGGATTTTGGTTAAAAATGCTGTGGTTTATTTTTGGCGTAGCGCTTACTGCTATGTCTTATACTGGTGTGGTAATGACATGGAAGCGCACTCGGTCATCAAGATTAACGTTCCCTCAAAAGTTAAATGTACCGGTACTTATATTATCTTCAATTGCCTTTATTTTCTGGGTACAAGTATACATTTAAATTTCCGATAGCGATTTCACTGTTCCCATCATCACGAAGGTTAGGAGGTATTAAAGCTATCTACGACCTTGGTTTTGCTCTCTACTTTGGCCCTTAAGACAGGCTGTTTAGTTGGGTCAGTATGGCATCGGGGTTATTGTAATCGAGCATAATATATTGATACCCAGTGGCGGTTTTTAATATTAAGCTGGGAAAGCCTTGAGCGCCGATGTCTTGGCCTAACCTAATTTCAGCAGCTAACGCATTCTGTGTACTAAGGCTATTTAAATCGCTAGCAAAGCGTTGGCTATTTAGCCCAAGGGAAGCGGCTAAGTCAATTAGTACGGCATCGTCAGATGGATTCTTTGCGTGCAGGTAATAAGCTTCTTGGATCCCTTTTATCATGGCGCTTTCTTTGCTGTGATCTTGGTTTCTCGCCGCAATAACGGCGCGACACGCAGGGTAGGTTGAGCGTCGTGGTTCGCATTGAGTCCAAAAATCAAAATTAAATGGTGTGCCTGGCACTCGTTGCTGAATGGTTTTCCAATAGCCGCTAATGGCGGTTTTCATCGCATTAGGCATAGGTTCATTGGAGTCTGGCGCTAACCCACCCAATAAATAACGTACTTCAATATTGTGAGGAAGTTGTTGTTTTACCTTTTGCCATGTGGGTCTAAAGGCCCAGCACCAACTGCACATAGGATCGTGAACATGGTAGAGTATTGCCTGACTGCTTTGTTTCATTGTATTCGCTTTTGTGTTCAATGATTAAAAAGGTAAGAGTGCAGCAACTAAACCAATTAAGCCGCCGAAAACACCCCACCACACCACTAGCCAACCCAAGTGTTGTCGAATGATATTATTAAATAATGTCTTTTGACTAACTGAGGGGTTAATTTGTTCAATGGATTTTCGACAACCAGGGAAATTTGTTGATACATATCCTTGTTACTTAGCATCAAGTACTAGCTGATTAACCTCTTCTTGATAGGGCTAGGAAACCGTCTTACCGTCTATAAAGCGGCAAAAATTGAACAATCTTCCTATAGGGACAAATTTCACCTACCTTCTTACTAAGCCCAGTCTCTTTTCAGAGACTGAAAACCATAGCCTAATAAGTAATCAACAAGTGTGCCGAACGCAATTTTTAACGTATAAGAGGCCGTTAATACGTGAATTAAAAATTTCCGGTATGCAATAAATGCTATTCGTCATTTCGGTAGTGACCTGCTTTAGCTGGGATGACTGTATAATAAGCAAAATAAACGAAACCATTTAAGGGGATTGGTTGTGAACCGTCGTAAAAAAATCATCAAAAAACTTCAGAAAAAAGATAAAAAGGCCAATGCTAAAATTCATAAGAGTAATAAGCCGAGTTATATCTCTAAAGCTGAACGGGAAAAGCTAGTTGCGCAAGCCAATATTGAACAACCAAGTATCGAAGAAAGCATAGAAGCCAAAGACAAACAAAAGTAGTCTTTCACTTTTATGCAAGACGAAGAAAATCATACTAATTGTCGTACATTTATAATCATTAATTAAGAGAAGTAAATGCAGATAAATGTGATGATACCTTATATTTTAGTTTTTACGGCAGTTTTGCCTGCGTTATTTGCTGCTAGATTAGCAAGGCAACAAGAACGCTCTATGTTAGTAAGTTCTGTATTCTCATTTGCACTTGGTTTTACATTATTGGGTGGTTGGATTTATCTAGGTATCATGAACTTCAAACAGCCTGTGAAGGTTGTGAATTAAGGCGTATTTAAAATATAGCTCACTTCTCATCGCCCTATCCGACGGGGTTTTTAGTGAAGTCACTAAAACCAATTAGTGTTTTTGCTATACAGTAATTTACTCTCCAATTAATAAATATTGTGGCCTATCCCTTATTCGGGTTTAGGTTCGCTATTATTTACTTTTATGAAAGTGCATTTAATTTCTATCTACTATCAAACTTCATTTTCAAAATATTAAAGTCCAATTCGGTGATGAAATAGAACAAGGTAAAAATACTTTCATCATTAAATGCAAAAAGCCACTTTTACGATAAACTTACATTGCTCAAATTGATCGTGAACAGACCTTATGCTAATTATAAATAATTAGACTTGCTAGATATAAGTCGCTTGTTTAAAGGGAATTTTATGACGCGATATCTATCACTCCTTCTTTTTCTATTTTCTTTTAACGTATTCAGCGCGGTTAGCGCCTGGACAGACTTTACTTTGGACAATGGCCATGTCTTTATTCCTGTCACCATTGAAGGGATTGAATCTAGGGCTATCTTGGACTCTGGCTCTCAAATCGACAGCATTAATAAGGCTTTTATCGGCAAGCACGAACTGTCTTTCGACAAAGGGCCCTTTGTTAACATTAAGGGCGTGCATAAGGTCGAGAAAAAGCGGACTTACCGCAATGTCACGGTAGATATTTTCGGCAGTGAATTTGAACTAGATCGGCTGGTAGAAAGCAGTTTAGGTCATCACACCAATGGTATGTTGTTAGGGGCAGGTTTTTTCTACAACTTCATTGTACAACTCGATTACCCTCATAAAAAAATGCGCCTATTAACGCGAGATACGGTAGATATGGGAGAAGCGGCAAACGTGAAATCTGTGTCGCAAAAGGGAACGGGAATGCCTATCGCGCAAATCGAAATTGACGGCGTGTCACTGTGGTTATTAGTAGATACGGGCAACGCGGGGACAGTGTTAATTGATCGCCGAACGGCCTCAAAAGTCGGGCTGCTAGATAAGGTTGAAGGCACGTCAACGTCGTTTGGTGCTAACGGTTTTGGTGTCAATGAAGTTGCGACCTCATCATTGGTCAAATTTGGCCCTTACGAAATTGACAATGTAAAAATTAGTTTTCCAGCAGAAGGGCAAAAAACGAATTTAGAAAGCCGATACGAAAGTCTTTCCCGCATAAAAGGTAAACGGGTTGTGGGATTAATTGGTTATGATTTACTCAAAGATTTCATTGTTACCCTCGATTATAAATACGGGAAGCTTCATATCATACTGCCTTAGCAATACCTATATAACACCGATAAAACAGACCAAATTGGGCAGTAAGCTTGGCACCTAGGCGATACAAAAAATCGTCTCTAGGCTTTGTGGTAGCTATCAAGGGTAGGCTCATGACTTTACTTTTGGATGTTTAAATCAAGCCCAAGATATTGAAATAAGTTATCACTAGTTTGTAGGCTCAAAGGCTAATTGAGAGATATTGTCATTTGGCGTCACTATATTTGTAGATACCCTAATGGACAATACTAGCAACGCTATAGCTTTAAAAAGGAACACAGAGTGAGTGACGTAGTTTTTTATGTTGGATTTGGAATATTTATTTTAGGCGGAATCGGTCTGCTGATTTCGGCTTTTAGAACAGGGATTTTATGGGGGCTTGCGGTCTTATTTATTGCCCCCGTAGCTTTTTTTTACCTGATTGTTCATTGGCAAGACGCAAAAGGCCCCTTCAAGCTACAAGTATTAGGTCTTATTATTATTGTGGGCGTTGCTTATATTAACGGTGGTGTATCGTCTGTCACAGGCTCCTCTTCCAGCTTTACCAACTCGAACTTTTCCACACCTACAACTCCAAGCTTCACTAAACCTAAGAAACCTAGTCTGCAATTTAGATGTGATGGTAGAACCTATTGTTCTCAGATGACTTCTTGTGCAGAAGCAACATACTTTCTAAGAAATTGTCCTAATACAAAAATGGATGGAAATAATGACGGCGTGCCATGTCAGAGGCAGTGGTGCAATTAGCAAGCGTAGTTAACGGCTTTTAAGACATAGCCATTGTTGATTATGGGCAGTAGCCCATCACGCTACCTTGAGTGAGATAGCACTCAGGTAGCGTTTGCCAATTTAGTGGCGGGATGAGAAAAGCTAAATTACTTGGGATCGGGGCTAATTGCTTACTCGCCTTCGTCACCATAGATGGCCACAGTTACCTTGCCTGAGGTATCGATGCTAGCGCGATACATGCCTTCAGAATGAAAGGGCATGGTAATGTTTCCTCATAACCTAAAACGATAACTCCCACAGAGCCGGCTTCAGAAGATCCTACGTTGTGGCTCCCCTCATCGCCGGCTTGCTCAATAGTTAAGCCAGATTTACCCCAGTTGCTTTTAGCTTGATGTGTTTCTCCATTGCATGAAGGGTCTTATCGTGCCGGTTTTTCTGTTTTTTTGGCCAGTTATTAGAGGGCTATTTTTTTAATATAGTGACCTACTTTCCTAGGGAAGCGGAGCCAGATAACGCGGCTAAGGATTTTGAACGTAACTTTTTAAATAACAGTCTAGTAAGGTCGGAGGAAAATATGCAGGAACTACCTGTAAGTGAGTTAGAGAATATCACCGGTGGGCTAAGTCCTGAGCGTGGCGCTATTGCAGAGGCCGCCATTGCCGGTGCTGCTTTTGCTGTTGGCTTTACCGGTGTGGGGCTAATTGCAACGGGCGCTGTTTTAGCGTGTGTTTATCTTATGCAGGATTAAATGCGCTTCTCCAACCGGAATGTGTCGTGGTTATTCGGCGATTGAAATTAAGGTGAAGTTAGCTATGAAAGTAATGCAGCCCGGCGGTGTCACGCTTGATATTAAAGATGTGGATAGGTTTGTGAAAAAATGGCGGCCTATCGATGGCTGGCTGATTGCTGATCACAGCGGCTTTGTATTACCCACCCACCATGGTGTTTTAGGCCACAAGTTTTACGCTGCGTTTTGCCGAAAAGCACGAATAGACGTGGTCATTTTGCTTGCCTGTACGTTTTTGGTTTCAGTGTTGTTGCAGGTAAGCAACATTGATGATTCTCTAAAGTATATTGTGGCTTTTGATTTACTCTTTCTGCTCGCCGTGGTCGATAGGGTTTTAAGCATACTCTCGCTAAAATGCTGTAAACAGAAGGTCACATTTATTTATGCTTTTAAAAAGGCATTTAAAAAACTGGCCGAGATTTTCGTTTTTTTCTTTTTCGGCATTTTTTTACTTCAACACTATTTAACCGATTACTTTGGTAGTTTTGAAAACTTAGTGATGGTTGCAGGAAACTATTACCCTAATATCGAGTTGATGTCTTCCTGGCGATTTCTAACCGGCCCATTCATACACCAAGATACACAACACTGGGCACTTAATGGCACGTTGACTTTGTTATTTGCTTCTTTCATACCGCAAGGTAAAAAAAGGCATCTGTTTTTTCTTTTATTCGTTGGGGCAGTGTTTTCTCATTGGGTGACTTATGTTGTTCACTGCTTTTGGCATACATCTTTTGACTCGCTAGTGGGAATGTCGGGAGGCGCATTTACATTGCTTGCCTATGCCATTGCTTATTACGTTAGGCTTCGGCACTTCAACACGGTATTCACACTCTTAGGTATCTTCGTCCTAGGTGAATTTTCTGCAGGGTTGATCACCATTAATACCAGCCACCTAGCTCACTTCACTGGCTTTGTAGTTGGTATTCTTGCAGGAATAAGATGGCCACGGTCACCTTGCCAGAGGTATCGATGCTAGGTCGAACCATGCCTTCAGAATGAAAGGGCATGGCAATGTTTCCTCATAACCTAAAACGATAACTCCCACAGAGCCGGCTTCAGAAGACCCTACGTTGTGGATCACCTCATCACCGGCTTGCTCAATAGTTAAGCCAGATTTATCCAAGTTGCTTTTAGTTCGGTGTATTTCTCCATGGCGTGAAGAGATTTATCGCGGCCATTACCCGATTGCTTAAAGCCGCCAAAGGGCGCAGTCATATCACCACCAAAGTAATTGTTCACCCAAACCGAGCCGGCGCGCAGACCCTTGGCAACCTTGTGGGCGCGTTTGAGGTTTTGCGTCCACACACCCGCCGCTAGGCCGAAAGGGGTATCATTGGCAATGGCCAAGGCCTCTGCATCGCTGGTAAAGGTGATGCAACTGAGTACCGGACCAAAGACTTCCTGTTGCGCGATACGCATGTCTGGTGTTACCCCAGTGAGTATTGTTGGCGGTATGTAATATCCGTTTGATGGCGCCGCCGCCGACAGCGTATGAGCGAGTGTGGCCCCTTGTTCTTGGGCGTCGTTAATATAATTTTGAATGCGCACAAACTGTTGTTCGTCGACTATCGCGCCCATGCTGCAATTGGGATCAAGTGGGTGCTTTGGTGCAAATGCCGCCGCCGCACTGATGACTTTATCGATAAATTCGTCGGCGATGGAAGCCTCTACAAGTAGTCGAGAGCCCGCGGTACAGACCTCACCTTGGTTGTAAAAAATTGCCGCGGCGGCGGTTTTTGCCGCTAGGTCGAGATCCTCGGCGTCGGCAAAAACAATATTGGCGCTTTTACCGCCGCACTCTACAAAGGTGCGTTTCATATTGGTTTGCCCAGCAAGACTAAGTAAGTGCTTACCTACAGGTGTTGACCCCGTAAATACTAAACCGTCCACATCCATATGGCGAACCAAGGGTTCGCCAGCGGCTTGGCCATAGCCGGTGACCACATTGAGGACGCCAGGGGGAATACCCGCTTCTAAGGCCAGTTCAGTAAGTTTAATGGCCGTTAATGGCGACTTTTCCGAAGGTTTTAACACCACGCTATTGCCCGTTGCCAGCGCCGGGCCTAATTTCCAACAGGCCATATTTAGCGGAAAGTTCCACGGCACGATAGCCGCCACCACGCCTAATGGCTCACGGGTGATCAAACCGAGTTCATCGCCGCTACAGGGGGCGATTTCGTCGTACAATTTGTCTATGGCTTCGGCGTGCCACGCAATGGCATTGGCGGAGCTGGGAATGTCAACACTAAGGCTATCGGTAATGGGTTTGCCCATGTCCAAGGTTTCTAGTAACGCCAGCTCTTCAGCATGGGCGGTAATCAGCGCCGCCAATTTGAGCAACACCTTTTTGCGCTTTGCTGGCGCCAATGCAGACCAACAACCACTGTTGAAACTGTCTCTGGCAGCATTTACAGCCTTGTGGATATCACGGCTGTCACAATCGGGAATGTGGCACAGTATGGATTGATCGATAGCACTGCGATTGGCGTAAGAAGCGCCGCTTGTGGCCTGAACACGGGTTCCGTCGATAATTGCATAACTGGGAAACGCCATTTGTTGCGCTTTAGTTTCCCAATAGTCGCGATGGTAATGCATAGGAAATCCTCAAAAAAAGTTAACAGGTTATAGGGTGTGCAGATACCACTTGATTTCGGTGGGGGTTATCTGTTGTTCAAACTCATTGAGTTCACTGAGTTTGACTTTGCTAAATATTTGCTGGAATTGTTTGCCAAAGTACTCGCGTATCCATTGGCTTGTGCTAAAGCTTTGAATCGCTTGGTGCCAATAGCGAGGGTTGTTATGCGTCACCTGTTGTGTGGCATCGCCACTGCTAGCACTCGTACAGCTGCGCTGCTTGACAAGACCGTCGATAATGCCGGCCATTACCGCAGCAGTTACCAAGTAAGGGTTGGCGTCAGCGCCGGCAATGCGGTGCTCAATACGCAAGTTTTTGCCGCCCTCGGCGGGAATGCGCAGCGCCACGGTGCGATTGTTATAGCCCCAGGTTGGACCCATGGGCACATACATATCCGCTTGAAAGCGGCGATAAGAATTGGCATGAGGGGCAAACAGCAGCATAGCATCGGCCATGGAGTGTTGTAAGCCGCCAATAACATTGTGCAAAGTGTCTTGGTTGTGCAGCACATTGTCGTTGTCGTCATAAAGACTCACATGAATGTGCATCCCCGAACCGGCCTGTTGGGCAAAGGGTTTCGCCATAAATGAGGCAATATAGTTGTGTTGCCGTGCAACGTTTTTAATGGTGCGCTTGAGCAAGATGGCATCATCACAGGCTTTGACTATGTCATCGCTATGACTGAGGTTTATTTCAAATTGGCCCGGCGCGTACTCCACTACCGCAGCATCAGCGGGAATGTCTTGAGCCTGACAGGCGGCTTGAACCGCGTCGGTAAACTGTGAATAGGCATCGAGATCATCCATGTAATACACCTGGGTAGTGTCGTCGGTGCGCTGGGTATAGGGGTTAATGGGAGCCGCTAACTCAGTGTTTTGCGATTCTGGCGTAAGTAAATAAAACTCTAGCTCAACGGCAATCACCGGTGCATAGCCGAGTTGTTTTAGCTGCTGCCACAGGCGCTGTAAGATCGCTCTAGGGTTGATAGCGAATGGTTGGTGTTGCTCATCTAACATGGTCATAAGTAACTGCCCCCGTCCTGGCGACCAAGGAACAGGTGTAACCACTTGATTAACGGCGCAACAGATTGCGTCGGGCTCACCAATACTCAAACCTAAACCTGTATCGTTGACGGTATCGCCATTCACATTGGTCCCAAACAGGGAAATGGGTAGGTAAACGCCTTTACTCAATACTTTTTCTAGGGCACTGGCGGTAACGCGTTTGCCTCGTAAAATGCCATTGATATCGGGCAGCAGTAAGTCGATGGAGTTGCACGCCGAAAGGGCGCTTGTAGAAAGTGTTGAAGTGGCTTGGGACGGCAATTTACACATGTCTATTTCCTATACGAAAGCTCCAGAGTCAAGCTCCGGAAACAATGAAAAAATAGACTGCAATGTTCTTCCCTGTGACCAGATAATAGAGCACCCGTTTATAATGTCAACGCTAAATCCCCCGTGGCGTCTAGTTTTCCTCGGCTATAGCGGTTTTTTTCTTGCCATCGAACTTCTTCTTATTATGAGTGTTTTTAGTGCCACTTTAAGGTGTGCATTACGGGATGTAGGAGTAGAGGAACGATGCTAATTGGTATGCCCTGCGATCGTAAAATGATTGCTCCCCATGTGAGTCATTGTGTGGGAGAGAAATACATCAGGACGGTGGTCACTGAGCTAAACGCCGCTGTGGTGCTCATTCCTGCTTTTGAACACAACCAAGGCCTCGACACTGTGCTGGCCGCCATTGATGGTGTGCTTTTGCCCGGCAGCTATTCCAATGTTGCGCCTGCCCGTTATCAGCAACAGGCCTTAAACAGCGACGACTTAGATGAAGACCGCGATGCACTGGCCTTGCCGTTGATCAGCGCTGCCTTTGCCCGCGGTATGCCGGTGCTAGGTTTATGCCGAGGTATGCAAGAAATTAATGTGGCCTTTGGTGGCAGCCTACACCAACAATTATCCCATGTGCCCGAGCTAGCTACCCATGGTGAAGATAAAACCGCGAGCTTGGCGGCGCAATATGCCCCTGCGCACTGGGTGGAGCTTTCGCCAAAGGGGTGGTTAGCCGCTCAAGGCAAGTTCAGCCGAGTAAAAGTTAACTCTCTTCATCAACAGGGCATAGATCGTCTTGGCAATGGCTTGCAACAAGAGGCCGTTAGCGACGATGGACTGATTGAAGCGATCTCTTGTCGCGACCCCGAACGGTTTTTGTTAGGGGTGCAATGGCACCCTGAATGGCAAACCCACAATAACCCTTTCTATCGACATATTTTCAGCCAGTTTGGCGCGGCTTGTGGCCGCTATCAAGCAACTAAACAAGGACAATAACCATGCACAACACTACAGCGCACTTGGCCCAATTGGATGCTCAGCACTTTATTCATCCCTTTACTAACAGTGGTGAGTTAGCAGCAAAAGGCACGCGTATTATCGACCGTGCCGAGGGCATCTATATTTATGATACGCAAGGACAAGAACTGATAGATGGCATGGCGGGATTGTGGTGTGTCAATGTAGGCTATAGCCGCCAAGAGTTGGTTGATGCCGCTATGTCTCAAATGCAGCAACTACCTTACTACAACAGCTTTTTTCAGTGCACCACACCGCCGGCCATTGCGCTATCCGAAATCCTAAGTGAAGTGGCGCCAAAGCATATCAACAACGTGTTTTACTGTAACTCGGGCTCAGAAGCGAACGATACGGTATTGCGTATGGCGAGACATTACTGGGCCTGCCAAGGCTTGGCTAGTAAACAGGTCATTATTTCCCGCCACAATGCGTATCACGGCTCCACGGTAGCGGGGGCTAGCTTAGGTGGCATGAGTGCCATGCACAAGCAAGGTGGTTTGCCGATCCCCGGTATTGAGCACATTGACCAACCGTACTGGTTTGGCGAGGGCTTTGACCGTGATCCACAAGTCTTTGGCAAGCAAATAGCGCTACAACTCGAAGCCAAGATCATCGCCCTTGGCGAAGACAAGGTAGCGGCCTTCATTGCCGAGCCCATTCAAGGTGCAGGGGGAGTCATTATTCCCCCCGCGACGTACTGGCCCGAGATAAAACGCATTTGCCAGCAATACAATATCTTGCTGGTTTGCGATGAGGTCATTTGCGGCTTTGGCCGCACCGGTGAATGGTTTGGCTCTGAATACTTTGATGTAGAGGCAGACTTAATGCCCATCGCCAAGGGCTTGTCTAGCGGTTATATGCCCATCGGCGGCGTATTGACTGCCGATCGGGTGGCTGAGGTCTTAAAAACCAAGGGCGGCGAGTTTAACCATGGCTTTACCTATTCAGGCCATCCGGTTGCCGCCGCCGTGGCCCTAGCCAATGTGAATATTCTGCGCAACGAGGGCATTGTCGACAAGGTTAAAGCTGAGGTTGGCCCTTATTTTCAGCAACAAATACGCAAACTTGGTGACCATCCACTCATTGGTGAGGCTAGGGGCGTGGGCTTGCTCGGAGCCTTTGAACTGATGGCTGACAAAACCGCCCATGAGTTTTTCCCCGACAAGGGGCGAGTGGGTACTTTGTGTCGCGACCTTGCGATCAAAAACGGCATTGTAATGCGTCATGTGGGCTCCACCATGGTGTTATCCCCCCCGCTAGTGATTAGCTGTGGGCAAATTGACGAATTGTTTGCCCGTATCAAACTCACCTTCGATGAGGTGGCAGAAAAGGTGCTCAATTAATTTTTACGTCTGCTTATAGCGGTTTTTTATCGCTCAGCGAACTTCTGTTATGACTGCAATGACATGTTTCTCTTCCCTGCGAAACAACAATCGCGTCTCCTTCCCCGGGGTGGTATTCCCGGGGATTTTTAGTCACCGGATAACGGATATGTAGGTACTATGAAAAACTCGTTTTCTCACTCACCCATGCCGATGTTTTTAGCCGTGCTTGTAATAGCGTGTAGCGCTATTAGCTGGTCAAGGGTTGCGGTGGCGAAACACGTTAATGTGTATAACTGGAATCACTATATCGGCGAAAATGTGCTGTCCGATTTTGAGAAAACCACAGGAATACGAGTGATCTACGACCTGGTGGATTCCAATCAGGTTCTGGAAGGTAAATTACTGGCCGGTCAGTCTGGCTATGACGTGGTGGTAAGCTCTGCTGACTTTATGGCGCGCCAAATAAAAGCGGGCATTTATTTACCTTTAGACAAAACGCAACTTGCGGATTTTAGCCAGTTAGATCCAATGTTAATGACCGCGCTAGGCGAACTCGACCCTAATAACCAGTACGGCGTGCCTTATATGTGGGGCACAACCGGAATCGGCTTTAATCGCAGCAAGGTACTGGAGGTATTGGGTGAAGATGCGCCGTTGGATTCTTGGGAGCTTGTGTTCAACCCGCAAAATCTCGCTAAACTCAGTACTTGTGGGGTGGCGTTTTTAGACTCCCCTACCGATATTTTTCCTTTGGTGCTCAATTATCTTGGATTACCGACTCACTCAAACAACCCTAAGAATTATCAGGGCCAAGCCAAGCAATTATTAATGCGCTTGGCGCCTCATATTACCTATTTTCATTCTTCTAAATATATTGACGACCTCGCCACGGGTGAAATCTGCGTGGTGGTGGGTTGGTCTGGGGATATATTACAAGCCAAAATCAGTGCTGCCAGTGCCGCTCAACCACAAACTATTGAGTATATTATTCCCAAAGAAGGGGCTTTGATGTGGGTGGATATGTTGGGGATCCCCAGCGATGCGAAAAACCCGCAAGAAGCGTTGGCGTTTATCAAATTTATGATGCGCCCAGATATTGCGGCGCGCAATACCAATGATATTTGGTACGCCAACCCCATTACTGCATCGCGGCCAATGACGCTGCCAATTATCGCCAACGATACGGCGATTTATCCCACCAAGGCACAGCGTGAAAACCTGTTTCCGGCGCGACCAATTAACCCTCGTGTTGATCGGGTTATCAATCGTGCGTGGACCGAAATTCTCACCGGACAATGAGCGGAGTAGTTATGATGTCGGAGCCTGTTGCCAGTCATCCCTCTTTTTTAAATCTTAACGGTATCGTTAAGCGCTTTGGTGATTTCACTGCGGTTGATGGCATCGATTTAACAGTGAAGCAAGGCGAAATATTTGCGCTGCTGGGCTCTTCTGGATGTGGCAAGTCTACTTTGTTGCGATTACTCGGCGGTTTTGACCAAGCCACAGAAGGACAGATCCATTTAGATGGCGAGTGCTTAAACGGCTTACCGGCTGAGCAACGACCAATCAATATGATGTTTCAATCCTATGCGCTGTTTCCCCACATGACAGTGGCGCAAAATCTTGCCTATGGTTTAAAACGCGCAGGCATGAAAGGTCGTGAGATCGCTATTAAGGTCGACGACATGCTAGAACGCGTGCAAATGGCGCATTTAAGTGGCAGAAAGCCAAGTCAGTTGTCTGGTGGGCAGCAACAGCGGGTTGCCCTCGCTCGGGCCTTAATTAAGGGCCCTAAATTATTGTTGTTAGATGAGCCCATGGGGGCCTTAGATAAAAAGTTACGTGCGCATATGCAACTGGAAATAACCCGCATCATCGAGGATCTCGGCGTAACCTGTGTCATGGTGACTCATGATCAAGAAGAGGCCATGACCATGGCTGATCGCGTGGCCATTATGGATGCCGGACGCATACGTCAGGTTGGCACGCCCCAGGAAATTTATGAACAACCTAATTCTCGATTTGTTGCTGAATTTATCGGCTCAGTCAATGTGCTAAGAGGGGTCGTGGAAAGAGACCGCATTGATGCCGTGCATTTACATTGTGCCGAACTCAGCGGCAATATCTATATTGGTCATGGCCTGACGTGTCACATAGGGCAGCAATTAAGCGTGGCCATACGCCCCGAGAAGGCGGCTTTATCGCGGCATCGTCCGGCGCAAAGTGAAAACTTGAGCGAGGGGGAAATTGTCGATATTGCCTATATGGGAGCACAATCGGTTTACCACGTGAAGTTGTCATCGGGCTTTGTGTTTATTGTCAATCTACTCAACAGCCAGCGCACCATGGCATTGCCTTACCAATGGGGCGAAAAAGTTTGGGTGTATTGGGCTCCCGATGCCACTGTGGTGACGGAAGCACAATGATGAAGTGGCGTCAGTACGTGCAAAAAGGCCTAGTTATTTTGCCACCCTATTTGTGGTTACTCGTGTTTTTCCTAGTGCCCTTTTTGATTGTGTTTGGCATTTCCCTTACCGAGCCGAAAATCGCCCAACCTCCTTATTCTGATATCGTTACCGCCGAAGACGGGCGCTGGAATATCATCCTCGATTTTAGTAATTATCTTTGGTTATTAGGAGATGAGCTGTACCCGGCGGCACTGCTTAATTCTTTGAACATTGCGTTTTGGTCAACCTGTTTGTGTATTCTCATTGGCTTTCCCATGGCATGGTTTATTGCCAAAGCCCCGACCGGCCGACGCAACCTATATTTAATGCTGGTGGTGTTGCCTTCTTGGACCAGTTTTTTAATTAGGATCTACGCGTGGATGGGTATTTTGCGCAGCCAAGGACCCCTTAATCAATGCCTCATGGCACTGGGCATTATTGACAGTCCACTGCGGATCCTTAATACCGAGGTGGCGGTGTACATCGGCATCGTGTACTGCTATTTACCCTTTTTTATCTTACCTCTGTACAGCCACCTAATTAAGCTTGATGGTCGATTGCTCGACGCCGCCGCGGACTTAGGGGCGGGCACGGTTACGCGTTTTGTCACCATTGTTTTACCCTTGGCCATGCAGGGTGTTATTGCCGGTGGTTTGCTGGTGTTTATTCCCATTGTCGGTGAATTTGTGGTGCCTGAACTGCTCGGTGGCTCGAATGTGCTGATGATCGGCAAGGTGTTGTGGACGGAGTTTTTCGCCAATCGCGACTGGCCGGTGGCGTCTGCGGTGGCCACTGTATTACTGGTAATGCTGTTGTTGCCGATTATTTTGCTGCAGCGCTTTCAAGACCTAAAATCGACCGATCAGCGAGGACAATAGCCATGAAACTCAATCGCATCCACTGGCCGAGTTTATCCGCTAGCACCATGGTCTTGGGGGTGTTATTTCTGTATACGCCCATTGTGACTTTAATTTTTTATTCGTTTAATGGCTCTGAGCGGGTGAATGTTTGGTCTGAGTTTTCCGTGCATTGGTATGTCGAGTTATTTGCCAATGAGGCGTTAATGTCTGCGGTATGGACAAGTTTAAAATTAGCGGTTTCCTCGGCCACGATGGCGGTGTTTTTAGGTACCCTGGCCAGCGTGGCACTCACTCGGTGTGGTCACTTTAAAGGGCGTTACTTGTTTATGGGCATGATTACCGCGCCCTTGGTAATGCCTGATGTGATCACCGGTTTATCCATGCTACTGCTGTTTGTGAATATGAATGAACTGGTCAATTGGCCGGAAGGTCGTGGCATGTTGACCATCTGGATTGCCCACGTCACCTTTTGCATGGCTTTTGTTACCATCATTATAAGCAGTCGCTTGCGAGACGTTGATTTACGTTTAGAAGATGCCGCTAGAGATCTTGGCGCTGGAACGTTAACGACGTTTTGCACCATTACCTTGCCAATTATCGCGCCAGCCCTGATAGCCGGTTGGATGTTAGCTTTTACCCTTTCCTTAGACGATTTAGTGATTGCCAGCTTTGTTTCTGGGCCCAGCGCCACAACACTGCCCATGGTGGTGTTCTCGTCGGTGCGTATGGGGGTTAGCCCGCAAATTAATGCTCTTGCCACCTTGATGATTTTAGCGGTGTTTATAACTTCCTTGCTGAGCTACCAACTGGTTAAGAAAAAGGCCAATTAGCACGTTTATTCAGCGATTATCCCACAGGTTATATAGCGGTTTTTTGGCGCTCGAGGTACCTGTTTAGTAGCGCAATAATAAACTCAGAGGAAATTATTCATGGATAACACCCACGCCAGACTCAGCCTACACGGGAGAGTCCTGTTTTTTATCAGTCTTGTGCTTGGCTCAATAGTAACATCTTCGGCCTGGGCCTCATCAAATGAAGCGCGCTGCAGCGCCATGGAGTGGATGGACTTTTCCCAGTTAGACGAGGGCAATGCGGCGGCTAAGGTAACCCATGCGCGCTACGTGTCAGGGCAAGCATTAAGCGAAGACGATGCCGCGCTGACCCACATGTTTAGCGAACTGATGGCCGCGCCAATTCCAAAGGCCACGCGCACCTTGCCGGCCCATTGCATTTTAGACGGCTATGTTAATCCCACCATTAAATTTCAAATTCGCCTGCCAATTAGTGAAGACTGGAACGGTCGCTATTTGTTGGCCTCCTGTGATGGCTTTTGTGGCGAGGTGGAAACCCACCGCGCTATGGCTGGCTTAGCGCGGCAATACGCCACGCTAACCCATGATGGCGGGCATTCCGCTTATGGCTTTGATGCGGTGTGGGCCAAGGGCAATTTAGGTGAAAAAATTGATTTTGCCCATCGTGCTAATCATGTATTGGCCATCGTCGGCAAAGCTTTGGTGAAGGCTTACTATCAACAACCAGCTAAATACTCCATTATTGCCGGTTGCTCAAAAGGCGGTCAGGCCGGTGTGATGGCCGCCCAGCGCTACCCTGAAGATTTTGACGGTGTTATCGCCCGCGGGCCTACCATCAATTACACCAAGGTCAATTTGATCAGCTGTATGGATAATGCCAAAGCTATAATGGGGCCGAATGAGCAAGCGCTTATGGATGTGTCCTATTTAGATACTATTCGCGCAGCGGCCATGGCCTCTTGTGATGAAGCCGATGGCCTAAAAGACGGGCTAATTACCGATCCCCGTTTGTGTCAATTTGATCCGGCCACCTTGGCCTGTGATGCCGGTGTGCAAGGCCAGTGCTTAACGGCCCAGCAGGTGCGCGCAGTCGAAGAATTATATGCTCCCTCAATAGGCAGTAATGGCGAAGTTTTATACGGTGGTTTGCCCATGGGTTCAGAAACAGAATGGTACTACTGGGTATTGCCCGAAGCGGGCAGCCCGGAAAAACCTTGGCACTATTACGCCGCCACCGAATACATGAAATACATCGCTTATCCAACAGAAAAAAAGCTCGCGAACTGGCGCGATTTTAACTACCAGCAAGAGCAAAATCGCTTAGCTGAAATTGCGATTCATTTTGATGCCGACAACCCAGACTTGCGCTTGTTTCGCGACCGCGGTGGCAAAATGATTGTGCTGCACGGCTGGGCAGATGCCGCTATTCCGGCACATGCCTCAGTAAAGTGGTACGAAGAGGTGAGTCGCTTTATGGGGGGCAATCAAGAGGTCGAGAAATTTGCTCGAATGTTCCTGCTACCCGGCGTATCGCATTGTGATTCATCAGGACCAGGACCAGGCACTGTTGATGGCATGGCCGCCTTAGAGCGCTGGTTGGAAAGCGGAACCGCTCCAGACAAATTAATAACGGCTAAGCTCGATGAAAAAGACGCGGTGGTGCGTACTCGCCCCGTGTACCCTTATCCTCTTATTCCCCAGTACAAGGGAACAGGCGATATCGATAAGGCGGAAAACTTTAAATCTGTGCTGTATGAGTATTGAGCCTCTGTCTATGGATGTATTTTCAGACACTGTTGCGCCGGTTTATCGTCGAAAAGGGGCGTATCAAAGGTTCCCTTTTCAAATTCCTCGTATCGAGTTAACTCTTTGGCTCGATGCCGAGGTAACCCGGGTGCGCAATCGTATGAATGTGGTGTCCACAGACCCGGCACAGTCGTGGTTGATGCTTAATGGTGAAGGTCAGCACCTGACAGGGGTATACCTAAATGGTCAAGCTATCCATGACTATCAATTAACACCCTCTACCTTGTCTATTGCCGTGCCGCCAGGGGAGTTCCAACTCACCATAGAATGCGAAATCTGCCCACAGCAAAACCTCGAATTAGAGGGGCTTTATGTGGCTGATGGGGTGTTTTGTAGTCAATGTGAAGCGGAAGGATTTCGCAAGATCACCTACTACCCCGACCGACCCGATGTACTTAGTGTGTATACCGTTACGTTACACGCCCCTATTAAAGACTGTCCGGTGCTACTGAGCAACGGCAATCGGATTGCCGCGGGACGACAAGGCGAAAATCAGCACTGGGCCACCTGGCACGACCCGTTTGCCAAGCCCTGTTATTTGTTCGCTGTAGTGGCGGGGCAATTAGAGTGTAATCGGGCGCAGTTTATCAGTGGGGATAACCTCCCTATTGATTTGGCGCTATACACTTTACCCGGTCAATCCCGTTGGGGGGATTATGCGTTACAGGCCTTGCAAAAGGCCATGCAATGGGACGAACAAACCTATGGCCTAAGTTATGACTTGTCCACCTATCAAATTCTTGCCACTGATTTTTTTAACGTTGAGGCGATGGAAAACAAAGGGCTAAACATTTTTAACTCTGAGTACGTGCTCGCGGATCCTGCAACGGCCTGCGATGAAGACTACTACCAAATCGCCTCGGTGATTGCCCATGAGTACTTTCACAATTGGACGGGGAATCGGGTGACGGTGCGCGACTGGTTTCAGTTGACTTTAAAAGAGGGGCTAACAGTGTTTCGGGATCAGTGCTTTAGTGCCGATATCTTTAGTCCCATCACTGCCCGCCTAGAGGCCGTTAAAATGTTGCTTTTTCGCCAATTTAGCGAAGATAAAGGTCCCTTTGGTCATGCCCCAAGGCCAGCAATGGTAAGGGCCATAGACAACTTTTATACCAGCACGGTATATGAGAAGGGAGCTGAGATTATTCGAATGGCGTGGCGGCTGATGGGGGATGAAGGTTTTAAGCAGGGAATGCGGGATTTCTTACGTTGCTTTGATGGTCGAGGGGCAACCTGTGAAGACTTGCTCTGCGTGTTACAACGCCACTCTAATCGTGATATCGGTGGGCTTATTCATTGGTTTGATTACCAGGGCACGCCAACCTTGGTCTGCGAGATGGATTGTGATCACCAACGGAAGGAACTGCAACTCACAGTTACACAAATTAGCACCAATGAAACTCCGGTATTGAAGATGCCCCTTTGGATTGAGTTGCTGCATTGGGATCACAGTCTTGGGCGGATTGTTTCTCAACCACAAAAGTTGATGCTGGATGAAAAAAAACAAACCTGGTTCTTTCCCCTAAGAGGCAGTAAACCCGTGGTGGCTATGTTGTGTGATTTATCTGCACCGGTAGAGTGCGATATGCACTTAAACGATGAGCAACGCCGGATGATTATCTTGGGAGCTCAGGACGCCGTGGTGCGTTGGTTGACCCAACAACAGTGGGCCGCCGTTATACTTTGTGGGTTAGCTGGAAACGCCAACTTATCTAAACAGCGCTATTCGCTTACCGGTTATATCCACACCATTAGTCGCCTTTGCGAGCAAAAGGTGGCACCAGAGCTTCTCGCACAAATGCTGCAACTTCCTCCCGCTCATTGGCTGGTGGATCGCTTCGGCGGCAATATCGTAGCCTTAGAAACCGCCCGTATTTGGTTGAATCGTTGTATTGTCGCGGCTAATGAGCATGCCTTTAAACGGTTGTTAAAAAACGCTAAAAAGGCTTGTGCTGAAGGCGACGTTCAGCAACGTGCCTTGTGGCGTGTATTGTACAAACAATTGCTCGCGTTGTTGTTTAATCATTTTGATGAAAAAGAACAGGGGCGTTTAATTCGTCGCTGCGAAACCTCCCAGGATATGAATGAGCAACTTGGTATACTCGATGCATTAGTTGTTTGTCAGCCTGATAAGGCATTGCAGACTCTTGATGCATTGCAGCCCCAGTGGCAATACGCTTCGCGGGCCATGAATAAGTGGTTCAAATTGCAAGCATTGTGTCACACCAAAAACAGTATAGAACGGGTGAGCAAGTTGTTGCGTCATGCCCATTTTGATGTAACCAATCCCAACCGCGTAAAGGCCCTTGTACAAACCTTCTGTGAGGGTAATCCACGTGGGTTCCATCATCCTGATGGGCGTGGTTATGCATTGTTAGCGAAGGTCGTGCTACAGGTTGACCAACACAACCCACAGTTGGCCGCTGCACTCATTAGGCCCTTTTTAACCTTGCATAACCATCCAGATGAAATGGCAATGAAAATGTTTCATCAGGTGGCGTATTTAAGTCAACATCAACTAAGTACCGAGCTAAGGGAGAAGGTCGATGTGGTAATGGAAAGTCATGTGCAATCATAAAGGAGAATAGGCTTACGAGGGGCTTAGGTGAGATAGCGCAAAAGCTACTTACAAGAAGTGTGTTAATCGGTTTTACACTGGTGGTTTGTGGTGCCTCATTATCCGTGCAGGTAAGGGCTAAAACAGCGCAGAAATTTGCATTTGAAATTCCTCAGCAATCCGCAGATCAAGCCATCAAAATATTGGCAAGACAGGCCAATGCATCGGTAATATTTCCATCCAGTTTAATTCAAAATGTGCAAACCAATGCCGTGAACGGTCGCTTCACTTTACCGCAAGCATTAGCCTTATTATTGGACAAGACTCCTTTGCAAGGTCATATCTCTGCGGCTGGGATGATCACCATCGAGCCTGATTTTGGCCTCAATAGGACGGCGGTTAAACGCCTTGTCCCTCCTCAACTTCCGAAGCCTGTTCAAGCCTCTGAAGAAAAATCGGCATTTTCTTTAGAAACATTGTTGGTAACCGGGTCAAATATACGTGGTGCAACCTTGGTGGGGGGGAATGTATTGTCCATTAGCAGCGAGGAATTGGCCGCCAGCAATGCATTCAGTATTGCAGATTATTTACAGCGCCATCCGCTAAATCTCACCGCGGGTGTTGGCACGGCCGAGGCAACGTTAAGCGGCCAGGATTTTGGACCCGACCAAGCAAATTTTTCCGCCGGACAAGGGGTTAATTTACGGGGCGTTGGGGCCCTTTCTACGCTGGTGCTGGTCAATGGACGACGTATGGCTAGCTCTGGTCAATATGGTGACTATGTGGATATTAGCCACATTCCTTTAGTCGTTGTGGATAAAATTGAAATTCTCCTTGATGGTGCGTCGGCCATATATGGTTCGGATGCCGTGGCAGGTGTGGTGAATATTGTCACCAAAAAGCAACTGCAGCGGGCTCAAACCCATGTCTCGGTGGGCACCGCAACGGCCGGTGGCGGCACTGAAAAACAACTTAGCCATGCCTTTTCTACTTTTTGGAACAGCGGTAGCCTTACTTTAGGGGCCGAGCTTTATTCACGCACCGCAGTGGGCATGACGTCGCGACAATACTATGCTAATGGTAGTGATTTTACCGCGTTTGGTGGGAATAACTGGCAGGCTTTGTCACTTAATGCGAACCCAGTCACCACCATTTTTAAATACGGGGTGTCAGGCTCTAATGCCGAAGTAGGTGCTGTGGTGCCCTTAGGCAGTAATGGTGACCTTAGCGCCGAGCAATTGTTGCCGGTTAACCAGGGCTATACCAGCGATTACAACGTCTATGAAGGCAAGGATCTACTGCCGGATATTGAACGTTACGGAATGTATGGCCAGTGGGAGCAAGATCTTAGTAGCCAAATGTTACTGCGGGTACAAGGGATGTCGAACTACCGCACATCTACCTATCATTTAGGTTACCCAATTATAAATTCCTCCGTATTGCTGCCTAGTAGCCCCTACTATATTGGGGATCTGAGTCCTGATTTAATGCGCGATGACGGTGGGATCACCTTTGGCAAAGTGGAAACCGCTGCCGGTGAAACCAGTATTTCTTCGGTGCGCCATCATAGTGGCTCTGTCGGCTTGTATTACGACTTGGCTGACCATTGGCAATTGCAAGGTATTGCGTCCTTTGCCCGCGACCAACAACGCCGTATAAAATACGGGCTGCGAGATGGTAATGACGAGGGAATATTGGCTTGCAGCTTGGGCAATACTGACATAGAAAATTGTGATGACAGTATATTGTCCTATAACCCTTTTAGTACCCAAGCCATGTCTGATGAGTTGATGGCACAACTCTACGGATACGAAAATTTAGTTTTTGATTCTTCCGTATTGCAAACCTCCCTAAAACTTGATGGTACCTTGTTGCCTCAGCCCCATGGTGAACTCAAGGTGGCCTTTGGGGTAGATTTCAGACAGGAAAAAATTAAGGGTGAACTGCAAACACAGATGTTGTCCATCAACAGCTTATCAGACACCTTCAATGAGACTAAACGTAATACCTTATCCGTTTTTGGTGAAGCCGTTGTGCCCCTGTCACAGACAATTGATATTCAGTTGGCGGCCCGTTTCGAGGATTTTGCCGGCACCGGTAATTACAATACCTTTGATCCTAAGTTAGGTGTGGATTGGCGCTTCGCCAAACAATGGACATTACAAGGTGCTTGGGGGACGTCATTTCATGCGCCAGCGCTACGTTACGAAGACGACTCTCCTCAACTTACACCCGGCGGAAATGCAGCTTATACGCTAAATCAAAGTCGGTTTGGTCCCTGTGATAGCGAACTCGTCGCCTTTAACGGCCTTATTGGCTCGCCAGGTGCTACCGACCAGCAATGTTCCATGACGGTGTTGGTTATATCCGGCGGGGCAGGGCCAGATAAACTCAAACCCGAAGAATCACAAAATTGGTCTATCGGATTGCATTATCGTAGTGATGCTTTTCCCGGCTTTAACGCTTCTGTCAGTTACTTTAACATTCAAGTAGACAACCGTATCCAACGTATACAATCGGGAACCTTCAACCAAATATTAGCGGCATTTTTTGCCACCGGTGATACCTACGATTCTGCGCTGATAGTTGATCCCTCTGTAGAAGCGGTACAGACGATAATGGACTCGGCTAAATACTTAGGTACTTATGGACAAGGCGGGATTGCCGATAGCGCCGAAGATGTGGCGATGATCGTTGATGCGACCCAGCGTAACATTGGTGCATTGCGAGAACAGGGGATCGATTTTGATTTTGCATACGAGGGGACATCGTGGGAGGCCTTTTTTTCCGGTAGTTATTTTATTGAATACGCCACCAAAGCGTCTTCCGGTAAACCCTATGTCAATTATCGCAATCGGTATTTATCTTCTGGTGCACCAGTCGCTTTTCGATCCAAACAAGGCCTGCGCTGGCACTTTGACAATGTAAGTGCGCGTCTTGTTAGTCATTATGTCAGTAGCTATAAATGCACGGTGTGTTACATCACCGACGACACAGGCGCGATTGTTGAGTCTTCGCAAGCCATTGATATTGATGATTGGCTTACTTGGGATCTAGGCGTGCAGTGGCAACTTGCTTGGGAAACACGGGCCGCCACAGTGAACCTATGGGTACAAAATCTCTTTGATACCGAAGCGCCGTTTGTGGATGCCGGCACCGGCATCGATGATGCCATTCCCGAAGCCTATGACTTTTCCAATCACAATAGTTTAGGGCGAAGCTTGTCCCTAAGCTTCAATGTGGAGTGGTAGGGTTAGGAGCTTGCTGTTATTTCGTTTTTACCCCGTTTCCCTCTAATCTTTTTTTTCTTCCTATGGCGGTTTTTTCGTCAACAACAGACTACCTCAATGAACACTCAACTTCAGTAGATAGTGCCCTTTCTTAACTGCACAACCCTACTGTTGGGGGGTATTGCATACATCACCTGAGCCTCTTTTATAACGCATTTCGACACTGTCGAGGCAAGTAAAGTGCGAATGAAACTCAGTGCAAATACACTAATGAGGAACCACAAATGAAGGAATACAGACCGTTTAAATTAAGGGTGTTAAGTGCACTGATTAGTGGTGTGCTGATAGGTCAACCCGTTCTAGCGCAGTCTAATGAAGCCCCTAGCGAGACCAGTGATCTAGAAAAAATTGTTATCACCGGCTCGAATATCCGTGGTGCAAGTGTGGTGGGGGGAGAAGTCAAAACCATCGACACCACTGCAATTGAAAACAGCGGCCGTTCTACGCTGGCGGACTATTTACGAGAAATCCCTTCCAATCTAGGCGGCGGCGTCGGTATGTCAGACTCGGTGCAAAGTGGCCAAGATACCGGGGTGTCCAATGCCAACCTTTCCGGTGGCCAGGGGGTTAATTTACGTGGGTTAGGCGCACTATCTACCTTGGTGTTAGTCAATGGGCGGCGGTTAGCCAACTCTGGTCAATACGGCGATTTTGTTGATCTGACCACTCTGCCAATGTCAGCCATATCCCGAGTAGAAATTCTCCAAGATGGGGCGTCAGCGATTTATGGTTCTGATGCGGTGGGAGGGGTGGTGAATTTTGTCACTTCCCGCTATATCGATGCGCCAGTGACTAAAATTAAGGTGGGTACTGCAACCGAAGGCGGTGGTGATGAAACCTCATTTAGTCATATCCACGGTTTTAATTGGGACAGTGGTAATGCCGTGGTAGGGGCAGAATACTATAAGCGTAGTGCAGTACGAATGACCGACCGAGATCGCTATTCTCAAGGAACGGATTTTACCCGTTTTGGCGGTGTTGATTGGACCAAACATTCAATAAGTTTTGATCCTGTAGCACGTATTTTTGCCAATGGAACCGCGGGCGTGAATGCCACGGTGGGGGCAATTGTGCCCGAGGGCGCGAACGATAATCTCACCAATGCTGATTTAAACTTAGTGGGTGATGATTACCAAAGTACCTACAACGTGTATGAAGGTCGCGATATTCTTCCCGATGTTGAGCGCCACAGTATTTACGCCTCTTTTGATCAAGACTTAACGGATGAGGTACAGCTTTACGGTGATATCCGCTATACCGATCGCACCAATACTTACGATATGGGCTATGCGGTATTAACCGAGTACCCGTTAACTAGCGCCAGTCCCTATTACATCGAGGATATCGATCCGAGTTTAACCGGCGGCGCGGGAATTTACTTCGGTAAGGTCTATGAAGATGTGGTTCAGCAGGCGGAAGCTTCAGTGAGCCACGTTAGCGGTCAATTAGGACTTAAGTTTGACCTGTTCAACGACTGGTACGGCGAAGCGATTGTTTCTTATGCCAGTGATTCCCAAGAGCGTTATCAAACATCTATGCGCATGACCACAGGCACCGATCTTATCGCTTGTGCCTTAGGTAATATGGCGGTGCCCGGCTGTGATGACTCGGTTATTCCGTTAAATCCCTTTTCTACCGAGCCCTTGTCTGACGCCCAAATTGCTCAATACTACGGCTATGAAAAACTGGAATACGATTCATCGGTTCTACAGGCCACCTTTAAAGCCGACGGCACTCTAATGCGCTTACCTGCCGGTGATTTGATGATGGCTGCCGGTATTGACTTTCGTCAGGAAACCATCGACGGATACCTGCGCAGTAATACCATGTATATTGCCACTACTGAGGGGGCTTTTGAAGAAACCCAGCGGGATGCTTACTCTGGTTATTTAGAAGCCTTGGTACCGGTTACGGAAGATTTTGATGTGTCCGTTGCAGGTCGCTATGAAAAATTCAGCGGTTCAGGTAACTATGATACCTTCGATCCTAAAGTGAGTTTTGATTATCGGCTCACCGAAGCCTTTACCTTAAAAGGGTCGTGGGGCACCTCATTTCATGCGCCGCCCATGCGTTACGAAGATGATTCGCCACAACCTACCTCGGGCGGCAATTCGTCTTATACCCTCAATGTAAGCCGCTATGGCCCCTGTGACAACGACATTATCACTTACAACGGTATTGTGGGAACACCGGGTGTTGCCGGTGAACAATGTTCATTTTCCTTATTAATTAATTCAGGTGGTGCCGGTAAGGGCATTTTAGAGCCAGAGCAAGCAGAAACCTGGACTTTAGGCTTTACCTATACGCCAGATTTTGCGCCTGGTTTAAGCATTACTGCCAGCTACTTCGATATTCAGGTTGATGATCGTATCCAGCGTATTCAATCGGGGACCTTCAACGAAATTCTCACGGATTTGTTTGATTCTGGCACGAGCCCGTATATCGATGCCTTGATCCTCAACCCCAGTGAAGAAGAAGTACAAGCGCAGCTCGACAAAGAAAAGTACATCGGTACTTTTGGTCTAGCGGGGATCGCCGATTCAGCGGCTGATGTGGTGATGATTGTAAATGCAACGCAAATGAATATTGCATCGCTAAGAGAGCGAGGTATCGACTACAACATTAGCTATGATTTTGATTTAGGGGCAGCAGAAGCTGGGGTGTATTTTACCGGTACCTACCTAACTGAATATGCCTTGCAAGGTGCTCCGGGCACCGGTTATGAAGATCAATTAGGCAAATACACCGCCACCGGAACGCCGGTAAAATTACGAGCACGTCAGGGGTTCTGGGCAGAGTGGGAGAACTACGACCTAAACCTTACTGTGAATTATACCGATAGCTACGAGTGTGATATTTGCTACGTGGACACCGGTGACACCGTGGCGGTCTCGGATTCGCCAATTAAAGTCGATAGCTGGACTACCGTTGATCTTGCCCTTGGCTTGGATTTATCCCCATACGGTGATGGTGTCTTGTCTGGGATGCATGTAAGTTTGCAGGTGGCCAACCTGTTTAATGAAGATGCCCCTTTCATCGACGCCAGTACAGGGGTGGATGATCCTGTTCCCGAAGCTTACGATTCTGCCAATGCGACCATTATTGGCCGTACGGTAGGTTTACAGCTTACTAAAACCTGGTAACCCCATTAGTAAACAGTGGTGTGTACTCACCACTGTTTGCTATTGCTTAACTGACGCGGGGAAACCGGATGAAACTTCAATATCAACATCTAAGTAAGGCACTGTGGTTTAGTGTTTTTATGGTTGTGAGTTGCTCTTGGCGGTGGGCTAGCGCACAGTCATTACCAACAAAAACGCCCGCAATTGCCGAGGTAAATACAACATTAGCCCAGCAACTTGCCGCTGAGGTACAACCTGAAGTGGTGCGTTGGCGGCGTTACCTTCACCAACATCCTGAGCTATCTAACCGCGAGTTTCAAACCGCAGAGTACATCATTCAAGCACTTGAACCCTTTGGCCTGACCCTACAAACCAAGGTGGCACACACCGGTGTGGTGGCGGTGCTGGACTCTGGTAAGCCGGGACCTGTGGTGGCATTGCGCGCCGATATGGATGCCTTACCCATTAAAGAAAGCCTCGATTTGCCCTTTGCTTCTAACGTTGTCACCGAGGTTGACGGCAAGCCCACGCCAGTGATGCACGCCTGTGGCCACGATGCCCACGTCGCCATGTTGTTAGGGGCCGCTAAAATATTAAGTGAGAACCGTGACAAACTTATCGGCAAAGTAAAATTTATTTTTCAGCCGGCGGAAGAAGGGCCCCCCAACGGAGAAGCCGGTGGTGCCAAACTCATGGTGGAGCAAGGCGTGGTTGATGACGTGGATGTTATCTTTGCACTGCACCTCAACGCGCATACCGATATCGGCATGGTTAAATACAAACCCGGTGGCTTACTGGCCGCCGTAGATCCCTTTAAAATTACCCTTCACGGTAAACCTGCCCACGGTGCGTTCCCTTGGCTGGGCGTGGATCCCATCGTTGCTAGTGCACAGGTGATTATGGGCTTGCAAACCATAGTTAGCCGTGAAATTCGCCTGATTGATGAAGCCGCGGTACTAACGGTGGGCACCATTCAAGGTGGCGTACGCAGCAATGTAATCGCTGAGTCGGTCACCATGAGCGGCACCATACGTACCCTTAATCACAAGGCGAGGCAGCATATGTATGAGGCCGTGCCCCGTAAGGTGAATCTCATTGCCGAAAGTATGAATGTTACTGCGCAAGTGGAATTACCCTTACGTGACAATTATCCCGTCACCTTCAATCCTCCAGCGCTAATGGATCGCATGTTACCCACACTCCTGCGCACCGCTGGAACCGGTAAGGTCAAGCTGACTAAGGCTAAAACCGCCGCCGAAGATTTTTCTTTTTTCCAACAACAAGTGCCGGGTTTGTATTTACTGATTGGCAGTAAAGATCCCGATATGCCACTTAGCATGGTTGCCGACCATCATTCACCTGACTTTTACGTCGATGAACGGGGATTGAGCCTTGGCGTGACACTGTTTTTGAATCTGACAACTGATTATATGGGAGTACATTTATAATGATGAAAAACAAGCGGTTAAAACGCTGGTTAACCCAAATGGGTGGGCTTGCCACAGCGGCTTTATTGACGCTGTGTAACGCCTCTTACAGCATGGCGCAGAGCGCCGAAGACAAAGCCTGTGGCATGTTGAAATTTGTCGATTTTTCGCAACTAGAAAACGGTGATGCCGCCACCAGTATCACTAGCGCCACCTATGTGCGGGATCAATCCCTGAGCGAGCAAGACCAGCTCATGACCTACAAATACAGTATTTTGATGGCTGCGCCTGTAGACCGTCACGTGGAAAAACTGCCCGCTCACTGTAACGTCGAAGGGTATATCTCGCCCACTATTCGTTTTCAAATTCGCTTGCCTGCACAAGAAAACTGGAATCAGCGGTTTTTATTGAGTGCCTGCGACGGTTTTTGCGGCGCGGTGCAAACTCACCGTACTATGGCCGGCCTAGTGCGCAATTACGCTACGCTAACCCATGACGGTGGCCACAGTGGTATTGGCTTTGACGGCAAGTGGGCCAAGTCTAATCTGCAAGGAAAAATTGATTTTGCTTACCGCGCTAACCACGTATTAGCGGTGGCGGCGAAGGCCATTATTGCCAGTTATTACGGCGAGTCCGAGGAGTATTCGATTATTGCTGGTTGCTCAAAGGGCGGACAAGCTGGAGTGATGGCCGCCCAGCGCTATCCACAAGACTTTGACGGGGTGATTGCCCGCGGACCAACCATTAATTACACCAAGGTCAATTTGATCAATTGTATGGATAACGCCAAGGCGGTTCTCGATGAGAACGACATGCCGATTATGGATGCCAGCTATGCAGGGTTTATTCACGACAGCGCGGTGGCTGCATGTGACGCGTTAGACGGTGTTACTGACGGTGTTATTGATGATCCTCGTCGCTGTGAGTTTGATCCTAAAAGCTTGTCTTGTGAGGTGAATGATCACGAAAAGTGCCTTACCGAAGCGCAGGTCGATACGGTAACGCAATTGTACGCCGCTTCTTACGACAGTCAGGGCAATGAGCTCTACGGTGGCTTGCCCATTGGATCTGAAATTGAGTGGCCGTGGTGGGTTATGCCCATCCCTGGTAGCCCCATGAAGCCAGTACATTATTATGCCGCCACCGAATACATGAAGTACGTGGCTTATCCCAATGAATCGGGCATTGATAACTGGCGGGATTTTTCCTACGAACAGGAAAAAGCCCGCTTAACCGAAATAACGCCATTAATGGATGCTGACAACCCTGACTTGCGCGAGTTTCGCGATAGTGGCGGCAAGATGATTGTGTTACACGGTTGGTCTGATGCGGCTATCCCCGCCCATGCCAGTATTAAGTGGTACGAGGATGTAATGCAGTTTATGGGCGGCGTTGAGGCTACCCAAGACTTTGCGCAAATGTATCTCTTGCCCGGCGTAACCCATTGCGGCTATGACGCCACTGGGCCCAATGTGATGGATGGCATGGCGGTACTCGAGAAGTGGATGGCAGAAAAACAGGCGCCTGAGTACATAGTGGCCACTAAAAAAGATGCTAAGGATATGGCGGTAATGCGCACCAAGCCCATTTACCCGTACCCAATGCAAGCCACATACAAAGGCAGCGGAGACATCAGTAAAGCGTCCAGCTATAGGCTAAAGCAGCCACAGGCTGATTAAGCTGGTGGCTGAGTCATTCGCTGTGTTGAATAACAAAAACAATCAGCACTAACTCCCTATTTAAAAGGCAATTCTGCAGTGCAGATTGCCTTTATTTTTTTGAGGTGAAAAAATGAAAGTATTACAGTTTATTGTGGTTACTTGCGCGGCATTAATGGTTTGCCTACCCAGTGAGGCCAAAGAGGTTGCCAAGGCCTATGAGATGGCTGTGTTTAATGGTGAACAAGCTCAGTCGGGCGGTCTGCCACTGGCCTATCCGGGCGATCGTTATCGCTACACCTTTGTGCTGGATGATGAATATAGCCAAGACTCGCAGATGTACATCAAAAACGCGATTGTTGGCGTGCATATTATTGACGAGGATTGGCATGCCGAGCAGGGTGACGGCGAGCCTGAATGGGGCACTATTTTAATTGGCGATACAGCTCGTACATGGATTAAACCCGCCCACCTAACCAGTTATGACTACCACCAAGGTGACACGCCGGTTATCACCCAAGGCATTGAAATTCAGAGTGAATATGAAGTGTCTAATTACGCTGGTGGCGTTCCTCCTTACATTTTTGCCGTTACCGAAGAGGTAGAGCAAAACCGCTACTTAACGGTGGAGGTTATCAACACTAACGCCAAGGGCGAAACAACCATGACACCGCCCTATGGCGATTTTACCCTTTTGCGAATTGGCTTGCGGGTGGTTTGGGCAAGTCGAGAATAAACGCTGGCAATACCCATTCACCTTAACAAGGCGGATGGGTATCACTAAACACGTATATGTAAGGGTTATTGCGCGTCGGTACTTTCAAAGATTTTATCTGCCGAGGCGGCAATAAACCCTTCATAGCGCTGGCCTGAGGCATTGGTAAAGCGTTGGGCAAACTCATAAAAGCACCCCGGTATAAGGTGATCACCGTCGCTAAAGGTACACTTTACCCTGTCTGCCATGGTTGAAGATTGGGCTAACAATACCTCGGCTCCCCCTTTGATTTCACCGCCAGATTGGTTGAGTACAAAGCCATTGTCTTTGAGCAGCGTATTGAGTTGGGGCAAGCTGGTGATCTGTTCGAGATGATTCACACTTACCGTAAAGTGGTTGGCGTGAAACCCCCACGCGGCGGTCCAAGCTGCATATTCTGACTCACAAAGAAGTTGTTGGTACTCGTCGTAGCGCAAGGGCCATAAACGGCCGGCGTAAAATACCGAACAGGTATTGATTTTTTCTGCACTAATTTGGCTAACTAATTTTTTTATCAATACTCGATTGGCAGTGGATAGGGCCTCGGTGAGCAATTCGCTAATAAATATTTTGGGCTGGGTATTGTTGGGGTATTCGAAGTGTTTGGCACGCAAGTGTTTACCGGGGAAGTCGTAACTGCCTTTTTCGATATAGCCCATTTCTACTAGAAGTGGAGTTAAGCGGTCGAGGTTTATGGGCGCGAGGTTAAAGGTGCGAAAGGCCACGTGATCGTTGCGTACGTCGGCGTTGTTATCGCAGCTTTGAATCACCTGGTGAACCTTTTCTGCAGAGGGTGACAACTGCAAATAGTCTTGCCACAAGGTGTGAAAAAATGAGTGAATGGAATAGGTCATAGGATCTACCTTAAAGGGTTAAAAGGGTAAGCCAGGTGGTTGAGTGCTAGGTAGGCTAAGGGTGTCTTTAGCGACGGTGGCCACCGGATAGGCGCAATAGTCGGCAGCGTAGTAAGCACCGGGACGATGATTGCCACTGGCGCCAATGCCGCCAAAGGGGGCGTCGCCTTTAGCGCCCGTAGTGGGGGAGTTCCAGTTAACAATGCCGGCGTTGATGTGCTGTTTAAAATAAGCAAATTGGTCGGCATGGTCACTGAGCAAGCCAGCAGACAAGCCAAAACGGGTATCGTTTGCCAGTGCAAGGGCTTGATCAAAATCCCGGTAACGGATCACTTTGAGTAAAGGGCCAAAGTGCTCTTCATCGGCTACGTTTTGATAAATCGACGAAATATCGACGATGCCCGGACTGAGCAGGCCCGTGTTGGGTACGCACAATGTCATTGGTACTAACACAGATGCTCCTTGCTGTTGCAGTGAAGCTTGCACCTCTAGCAGTTGCACGGCAGTTTGATGGCTGACCAAAGAGCTGATAAAGGGCTGTGGCTGGGCATCGTACACCGCGGGCAAAATTTCCTGGGTTTTAGAAACAAGACGGCTAAGTATTGCATCGCCGTGTTTACCCTCAGGTAGCAGTAAGCGTCGCGCACAGGTGCAACGCTGCCCCGACGAGATAAAGGCCGACTGGATTATGTGGTACACGGCGGCGTCCATATCGGCCACATCGCTGACCACAAGTGGGTTATTTCCGCCCATTTCCAGCGCCAAAATACGTTGTGTTTGCCCTGCCGCCAATTGATGAATACGTTGGCCAGTGGCCGAACTGCCGGTAAAAAATACGCCGTTAACTTTGTTGTGTGATGCCAGTGCTTGGCCTACTTCTGCCATGCCTTGTACCAGGTTTAGCACCCCTTTCGGCAAGCCTGCCTCAGACCATAAACGCACCATTTCTACGGCCACTAAGGGCGTGAGTTCACTGGGTTTTAGCACTAGGGTATTGCCGGCAATTAAGGCCGGTACTATATGTCCGTTAGGCAGGTGGCCGGGAAAATTATACGGGCCAAATACCGCCACCACACCATGGGGTTTATGGGTGACAGAGAAGTCACCATTGTGGCGACTGCCAGTGCGTTCGTGGTAAGCGGCAATACTGATATCAATTTTACCAACCATTGCGGATACTTCGCCGGTCGCCTCCCACAACGGCTTTCCCGTTTCGGCGGCAATCAATTGGGCCAAGGACTCGGCGTTGTCTTTTAGCTGTTGCAAAAAGGCTTGAACAAAGCCGATGCGCTGAGCTAATGAACATGCCCGCCATGGTTCAAAGGCAGCTGTGGCGGCCTCTACCGCACTATCTACCTCTGCGATGGAGGCAGCACAAACACGGTCCAACACATGGTTTTTGGCCGCGTCTATAGAGTCGAAACTCTGGCCGCTGCCACGGAGCCACTGATTATTTATAAAGTTTGCGTTAATCATCTAACAATCCTTGATTAGCTAAGTGGTGAAAAGCGAATGGGATCGCCACTGTTGAGCTGTAGTAATCGGGCAACCTGCTCGCAGATGTAGACTTGGCCATTATTGATGTCCACCCTAGCGTGGCCCATTGTGGCCCTAAACGCTGCAAGCGCCGTGTTCGTTAAGGTGTGGGTTGCTGGGCTTGAGGCATTGTTGTTAACAATTTTACAAGGCAGCTGGGCACTGTTGCGGACACTTTTTAATGCCTGTAAAGGGGCGATCAAACTGGGACCTGCGTCGAACAAGTCAATATAGTGATTAAACACAAAGCCTTCTCGCTCTAGCATTTTACGCGCTGGTATCGTGTGCTTGTGAACCTGGCCAATGGCAGCTTGCGCTGCGTCGGGTAGGGTGTGGACATACACCGGATGACGGGGAGCGAGTTCGGCAATAAATTGTTTTTCGCCCTTGCCAGTCAGGGTATCTACGGTGGCGAAATCGCAGTGGTAAAAGTGTTGTTGCATCCACTGCCAAAATGGCGACTGATCTTGTTCGTCGCAGCAACCGCGCAGCTGGGCAATGACGTTGCTGGTAAAGCGCTCGGGGTGTTGCTGCATAAATAGATAACGACACTGCGCAAGGAGGCGACCTAAAAAGCGTTGTCGCGCTTGCGGGTGCAGGTACAAACTGCCCACTTCTGAATAGGCACTGTAGTCGGTTGACAGATGCAATACCGGGTGTTGACGGCTAACCTGGAGCTGTTGGCTAATTTGCACATCGGTGCACTGCTTAAAGTGATATAGCGGACTGCTGGCACCGGCACAGGCTTTGATTCCACAGGTGCCAATAAGGCGTTGTGAGTGTTGGTCTTCGAGTACAAATAGGTAATGCTCGTTGTCTGGCTGCTTTACACGACTGCCCATGGATTGTTGCGCCAAGGCTATTTTGCTGGCGAGATAATCGGCGTCGGCCGGCAGGGAGGTAAAGCCTGAGCCGGCTTGCTGTGCAATGAAAAGCAGAGCATCGATATCGGTGTCGATAATTGGCCTGATCACTACCATGTTATTGAACTGCCAGCCAGCGTTGTATTGCTTGTTCAAAGCGCTGTAATCCTTCGCTGATATCTTGTTTAGGAATGATCAACGACGGTGTAAAGCGCACCACGTCTGCCCCTGCCACTAAGCACATGACACCGGCGTCCATGGCGTAAGTCATGAGTTGCCGCGCTTGCCCACTGTAACGGGCGGCCAATTGTGCGCCAATCAGCAAGCCCTGGCCGCGCACGTTGGTAAACACATCGTATTGATTGGCAAGCCTAGTGAGACCTTGGCGAAACAAGGTCTCGCGCTCAGTTACGCCAGCCAAAAGGTGTGGCTGATTAATAATGTCGAAAGCCGCTTCGGCTACGGCGCAGGCGAGTGGGTTGCCGCCAAATGTGCTGCCATGGGTTCCCGGCTGTAAATGTTTAGCGATGGCCGTAGTGGTTAGCATGGCCGCGATGGGGAAGCCAGCGCCTAAGGCTTTGGCCGTAGTGAGAATATCTGGAGTCACGCCGGTGTGCATATAACCGTAGAGTTTACCGGTACGCCCCACGCCGGTTTGTACTTCATCAAATATCAGTAAGGCATTGTGACGTTGGCATAGTGCTTTGACACCCTGCAAAAACTCAAGCGTTGGCGTAATGATGCCACCTTCCCCTTGAATGGGCTCAAGAACAACGGCGCAGGTGGTGTCGCTGATCAAGGCTTCAAGACTGGCTAAGTCGTTGTAAATGGCGTGATCAATGGCCCCGGGTTTGGGGCCGAACCCATCTGAATAGGCTGGTTGTCCCCCTACAGATACAGTAAAAAAGGTGCGCCCGTGAAAGCCTTTTTTAAAGGCGATAATTTGGCTTTTTTGTGAGCCGTACTTGTTCATCGCATAGCGGCGAGCCAATTTAAATGCCCCTTCGTTGGCCTCGGCACCGGAATTGGCAAAGTACACTTTGTCGGCAAAGGTGGCAGCGGTAAGTTTAGTGGCTAAACGAATAGCGGGTTCATTGGTAAATACATTGCTCAGGTGCCACAGTTTGTTGCCTTGTGCAGCTAAGGCGTCGGTAAGTGCTGGGTGGCAATGTCCCAGTGCGTTTACCGCAATGCCTCCAGCAAAGTCGATATACTCTTTGCCCGCCTGATCCCAAACACGACTGCCTTGACCCTTAACGGGAATGGCAGACGCCGGTTGATAGGAGGGAACGAAAACCTGGTCAAACTGATGGCGTGTCGCATGGGGGTTGGTCACAGTGTCACTCTCTTTGCATAAAATTAATGTTTACATGCCCCTTGTAGTGCCTATATAAAAAAAAATCCGCTAAGTACTAGCGGTTTTTTTCCTGCCAAGGCACTTAACTTACGAGGCGAATAAAATGAACAATAAAAATATGCCTTTGCCGTGAGGTTGCAGAAATTTTACACTGATGAAAATCGGTTTTTCTGCTCGTTTAAACATAACGAAAAGCGGTTTACAAAATGCAGGGAAAGAACCAGGCGGACAATGATGTGACACCTATTTTAAGGATATTCCGACAACAGGAATCCATTATTAAAAAATACTTGCGGCGTTTTATGTCAAATCGGTGTGATATTGAAGATATCTGCCAAGAAACGGTGATGCGCGCCCTAGAAGCAGAAAAGCAAAAGGACATTCAAGAGCCTAAGGCTTTTTTGTTTGGTGTGACGCGAAATTTAATTCGCAAAAAATTGGATAAAGATTCCCGTTCGTTAATTGATTTTATCGACGATTATATTCCTAAAGAATACAACGCCGTAAGCGCTTCTTCTTTAGAAGAACAGTGGGACACCACGGATGAAATGGAGCTATTTCGTGAAGCCATTGCCCAATTGCCCGAGCAGTGCCAGAAAGTGTTTGTGATGAAAAAAGTCTATGGTTATTCCCACAAAGAGATTTCCGCACAGCTGGGTATTTCAATAAGCACCATCGAAAAACACGTAAGTAATGGTTTAAAGCGTTGTAATGACTATATGTTAAAACGGACACAAGGAGATGAACCGGTGAGTCAGTTGACCCAGCCCTCTACATTAGCCAGAAAGGGGGTATCATGACCAATCGCCATTCAGACGGTTTGAATATGGAAGCGCACAGCGATATTACTGCTGAGGCGTGTGCGTGGATTGCCCAATTGGAAACAGGTGATTGCACTCGCGCCGATATGGAAGCCTTTAAAGAGTGGGTGAGCCGAAGCCCTCGCCACGCTGCCGAAATAAAACGAATGGCAAAGCTGTCCATGTCGCTAAATAGCCTAAACGATCTCGCGCCCGCGATGTCCGAAGCGGCGAAACAACACCGTCAGGTAATGAAAGAGCGCCGTCGACAGCCCAAAATATGGGGGGCGGCTTTGGCGATGAGCTTTGCTGCCTTTGCGTTTTTTGCTTTTATCTTTATGTTTTCAAAACCCATTGAAACCCAACAGTTTTATACCCGTGTGGGCGAATCTAAAGCGGTTACCTTAGATGATGGCAGTGTGGTCACACTCAATACCGACAGCCGTATAGAAGTAACCTTTAGTGACGACAATCGCATTGTAAAACTGCTAAAAGGTGAAGTGTATTTTGATGTGGCGGCCAACAAACAACGCCCTTTTTGGGTTTATACAAATCAGGATCGGGTGCGGGTTGTGGGCACTGAATTTTTGATTCGCTATTTAGCTGATAATTTTAAGCTTATGGTGACTGAAGGCATCGTTGACGTGGCAAAAGTCGCCTTAAATACAGCTGCGAGTGGCGAGGAACAACGGGTTTTGATCACCCAGAGTAATAACGACGATAGTCTTTCGCTAACCGCGGGGCAGCAAATCGTACTTCCACATCAAAGGGATGGGGCACAATTATCTGCTGATCTCATTTCTTTGGTGTCAGAAAAGCAACAACGCCAAGAACTCTCATGGCAGGATGGTTTTCACGACTTTAGCGATATGGCGCTGGTGGATGTGGCGGCGGAGGTGAGTCGTTACATTCCTGAACAGGTGATCGTTACGGATGATGCTGTTAAGGATCTGAAATTTAGTGGTATTTTTCGTGTTGGTGAACCCCAAGTGTTTTTTGATGCACTTAAGCTTAGTTATGGATTAAAAGTGGAACGTCTAGATGGGAAAACCGTTGCAATTAGCAAGCGTAGTTAACGGCTTTATTAAGACATAGCCATTGTTGATTATGGACAGTAGCCCATCACGCTACCTTGAGTGAGATAGCACTCAGGTAGCGTTTGCCAATTTAGTGGCGGGATGAGAAAAGCTAAATTAATTGGGATCGGGCCTAATTGCTTACTCGCCTTCGTCACCATAGATGGCCACAGTTACCTTGCCTGAGGTATCGATGCTAGCGCGATACATGCCTTCAGAATTAAAGGGCATGGCAATGTTCCCTTTTCTGTCTAATATGATCACGCCACCAGACCCTGCTTCAGGGGATAATACCTTGTGAATGACCTCATCACCGGCTTGCTCAACGGTTAAGCCTGCGTATTTTACGCGGCTACAAATATCGGCGGCCACATGGTTACGAATAAAGTACTCGCCGTGGCCCGTTGCCGATACCGCACAGCTTTCGTTATCAGCCCAGGTGCCAGCACCAATGATTGGGGAGTCGCCAATACGGCCCCAACGCTTAGCCGTCATGCCACCGGTGGAGGTGCCTGCGGCTAGGTTTCCTTGTTTATCTAACGCCACGGCCCCCACCGTACCAAATTTATAGTCCACCACGTCAGGATCAATATTCATGGCGTGATGGTTCTTTAAAATATTTTGCTTCACTTTTTCTAGAGCGTCTTTGCGTCGCTGGGTGTCAAAGGTGTTATTGGTGGTCATCTCAAGCCCATTAGCCTGAGCAAAATCATCTGCACCAGCCCCGCTAAGCATAACGTGAACCGACTCATTCATAACTAACTGCGCCGCGGCAATAGGGCTTTTAGTGCGCTTTACACCCGCAACGGCGCCGGCTTGTCTATCTTTACCGCGCATTATAGAAGCATCAAGCTCGTGTTCGCCATCCCAAGTAAATACCGCGCCATAGCCGGCATTAAATAAAGGCGAGGCCTCCATTACTTGAATCGCGGTAATCACGGCTTGTTCGCTACTGCCGCCATTTTCCAATACCCCATAACCGGCTTTTACCGACTCGGTTAACTTAGCCCGATATTGTGCCTCTTGTTCGTCCGACAAACTGGCTTTGGTGATGGTGCCTGCGCCGCCATGTATCACAAAAGCGATGGGGGATTCTGTTTTAGCGACGGCGCTAAAGGCAAATAAAGTGAAGATAAAAAGTAGTGTGTGTTTCATAAACGTTCTCGGCTATTTTTAAGATAATCAAAAAACCCTATTACCAATTTACCATAGTGAAAGAGTGAGGTTGGTTGTATTTCACACGCTTAGCTGCGTTCTGCAACAAAAAAGCCCAACAAAGGCAGCGTTTGTTGGGCTGTGTTTTTTTAACCGAGTGAACGATTAAAAGTCGACTTTTACTTTTAATGCCACGGTACGTGGCTCGCCAATTCTTATGCCTCCAGAAGAATCGGCTGCGGCCCAATACTCTTTGTCGAACAGGTTGTCCACCGTACCGATTAGCGTAATGGGAATATCATTGACTTTGGTGGTGTAGCTACCGCCACCATATACGATGGTGTATGAAGGTAACTCCCAGTAATTGTTAGCGTCTAATGTGGTTCTACCGTGATACTTTGCACCTAGGTTAACCGTTAAACCAGGTACGGTTGCTACATTGTAGTTGGTTTGTAAGCTAAATTGAGATTTTGGCGTACCGGCTACTCTGTTACCTACCGTACTATCACTGGTTTTATCGTATTCTGTATCTAGTAGCATGGCTTCACCATACAGGGCTAAATTCTCAGTAATATCCACGGCAGCACTAAATTCGAGCCCTTGATAAATACTGATCCCTTCTTGTACTAAATAATTATCTTCTGTGACTAAGGTTGCGCCGCGCTCTATACGAAAGAGTGCTGAGGTCAATGACCAACCATCGCCGGAGGTTTTCATACCCAATTCGTACTGTAAGCTTTCTAAGGGGGCTAACAGCTCATCGGCATTTTCATAGCTATCGCCGACGGTAGAGGTTTGCCCTTCAATGGATTCAACATAGCTGGCGTAATAGGTGGTGTCAGCATTCGGCTTAAACATCAATGCGAAAGTGGGAGTAATGGCCGTATCATCATAGTGATCGTGGCTAGAAAAGTACTCACTTGGTGTATGTTCAATACCATTAGAACGCACGCCTACCAACGCTTCCCATTCGTCGCTAAGTTGAATGAAGTCACTCACAAAAACAGAATCTTGGGTGTCAATCCAGGCAACACGAACATCTTTTTGTAAATCGGCTGAATAAGTGGGTAAATCCACATCATTGAATAGGTTGTCTATGCCGTAGTCATAGGTGACTAAGCGACCGTATTCCCCTCCGTCGTTACGGTAAGTGGTGGCTTTTTGGTGGGATGCACCAATCACAATATTGTGAGTAATGCTGCCGGTTTGAACGTCACCGCTTAATATGCCCTGCAGCTGGGTGTACGCAACATCGAAATATTGTTCATATAAATTGGCCTCAAAATCCCCTTCACTATTTAGTAAGTAGTCGAGATTCTTTACCCAGCGAGTCTCATTTTTTGAGTAATCATAATCAATATGTGCTACCCAGTTATCATTAATGGTCCAGTTCAAACTGGTTAGAGCAATGATATTTTTATATTTATCGAATGTACCGTCTACGGCCAAATTGCGGGTACCGCTAACTGTATCTGGCAGTGAGTCTGTGCTATCTAACGAGTTGTAGAGATAGGTCCAAGAGTCTTCGACCAATCGATCATTGTAAATAAGATCCACTGTCCAGACTAAAGAGTCTGTGAGGTTGGCATCAAAGGCTAAAGATGCGGTTTCTCGATCAATACTACCGCCATCAATATAAGTGTCGCCTTGTTCTTTGACCAAGTTAATTCTAACGCCGTAATCGTCATTCTCACCAAAGCGTGTGCTAGCATCGACGTGGCCACTTAATAAAGTGTCACTACGAAAACCAATATTTGCACTAACAAAGTCACCCGTGGCTCTTTTGGTTTCATAGTTAACAATCCCGCCGGGAGCGGCCATGCCATACATAAAGCCGGTAGAACCTTTCAATAAGGTAACCTGTTCGAAGGCTTCGTATGGCAGTTCGCCACTAAAGCTGTTAACAGACAACCCATTAACTTTAAAACTTTGGGTATAATCCAAGGACAAACCTCGAACACGCAGGGTATTTCCAAAAGCACTATAGGCACTGCCATCTACCGAAACCGAAGCTTCACGGCTAAATAAGCTATCAAGGGTATTTACCTGACGTATTTCCATATCCTCTAACGAGATAACATCCACAGAAAAGGGGGTATCTAGCACCGAGCGATTGCCTAGAGCGCCGCCATTGTTTTCGGTGTTGAGTTCATTAATTTTATGTCCAACGACACTAATCACTTCAAGACTGTCTTCTGTTTTTTCATCGCTGTCATCAGCGGCAAAAGAGGAAAAGCTGCTTAGCATTAAAGCGGCAGAACAGGCGAGGGTGAGTTGACTTTTCTTGAAGGCAAGCCGCGAATTATCCATTGAGTGCTCCATATTTTTACAAAGGAAGTGAACTGCAATTAACGTTATTATGTTTTTGGTCTAGTCATGCAGATGTTGAAAAACGGGCAGGATAATACACCAAATGATAATCATTACCAATTGCGTTTACATGTTCTCTACAAAAAGTGGTATGGCGGGGAGGCAAAGGGCAGGACGTGAGGTTAATACACACCGCACGCCCTAGCGGCCAGATTAGGGTTGTCTTTCTCCGTTTTTATAGTTATTTTCGCTGGTTTTGATGCCGTTTTCATAAACTAGGCGTTTACCGTCTCGGGCACCATTTTTGCGCTCTTCGAATAAGGTCAGTGCGCCATTATCGGCAAAGGCATATTGAGGGCCGTCTAATTTGCCGTTTTTATAATGTAAATCAAAAATCCTATAACCTTGAAGGTTATAGCCGAGCCAGCGTTCCACTTTGTGGCCTTGTTGGTACGTGCCATGCCAAATGCGGTTACCGTCTTTTTCTACCCAAGCGCCGTCTTTTTTACCTTGGTTGTACATGCCAAAGGTTTCTTTGTTTCCATCGCTATCGAACGCGGCATATTCGCCGTGTTTTGTTCCATCGACATAGTGCTCTGTAACAATGAGCGCTTGGGTATCACGGTTTTGTACGGTACGTACCCCATCTAAATTTCCCGAATTTGAATAGGTTTCTAGAATAATATCGCCATCTGAATTGGTGTCGCGCCACTGGCCTACTTTAACACCGTTTTTGTACATGCCCTTTATGGCTTCATTGCCTTCATCGCCTTCGCTGTACATACCATTTCGCTTACCATCGGACATATTTTCAATAATAGAAAACCCTTCATGGTAAAGGCGTTGTTGGCCTTCTTTGCCGTAGTGATTCACTTCTTTTAGTGAGATCAATTGACCCTCTTCCTTGCGCTCTCGTTTCACCAGTATATAAGGGAGGTTGGCAGTGGGATAAAATCCACGATGCGGATCCCGTACCCCAGCTGCAATAAACGTTTTCACTTCGCCCAGTTCCCATGTGGTTTCTTGCAAGCCTGAGGGATAACCATCGATATCGATGGGTACGGTTTCTTGGCGTAGCACACCTTCGGTGGTCCATTCTCTTTCTTTGACAAACTCACCGTTTTCAGTCCGCTGGGTTTCACGCACTAATACCCCGTCGCGGCTCCAGCGTTTGGTGGTGAGGACTTCTTTGTTCTGTTTATAATGGGTGGTCGCATTAAGGGCGCCGTTGTCGTAATACTGTTTGGCAACGCCATCTCGTTTACCATTTATGTAAGGGACTTCCTCTTGCAAGTAGCCCTTTTTATTGCGCATTTCTGCTCGGCCATTAAAGCCGTCGCCTAAATGATAAAGTACCCGTGATAACAGCCCTAGTTTTCGTTCTTCTGCCACTTGTGTACCGGTAAAGGTACCCCGAGCAATAACGGGTTTAGTGCTTTGAAAGGTAACGATTAACTCGCCGGCTTCATCAAACACCGGAAGGGTATATACGCCATCATCATTGGGCTGAACATCGCTTTCGTAGTGGTAGCGATAATTGATTTCATTTTTCGTGGGGCTTAAATTTACGTCCAAGTATTCAGTGGCGCTAAAGGCCACCATGGGGAACGCCCAAATAACGATCAAGCTGTATTTTAATAAGGTTTTCATTTATTCACCGCCTGTGGGTAAATCAGAAAACGTCACATTAAACTCATGGTCAATGGGTTGATCAATGATGACAGCGGTTTGTACGGTTTTGGGTACCCCGGCAATGCGCAAGGTGTTATTAGGAAACAAAACAGCCTTAACTGGAGTAGACGGAGATACCACCTCTTCTTTGTCTAAGGGCATTAGGCTAAGGGCTTTGCCTTTGGCATCCAAAAAGCGATAAACAGCAAAAATATCCCCCACCGTGTTGAAGTTTTCATCGTGTGACAAGGCATCCATTGGCACTACCCAGGGAGTCGATTCATTGAACGGAAATGAGGTAGTCTTCCAAGCGCGGGTTTTTGCACAAGACAGGGACACTTTTCGCTCGCCTAAACCATAAAAGTACTGTCTTACTCCATCTTCAGTTTGCAGTAATAATGCCCTTGGGTGGTCAAAGCTATTTTTATCTTCACCCGCTGCAAAAATTAATGGTGAGCCGGCTTCTTCCGCCTTTGGTGAAAGGGTTGCTGAACAAAAATCAATTTGTGATTGCCCCAGCGTTAGTTTTAGTTGGCCGTGTTTAACACGGGTTGAGGTCATGCTTTCTAGGTTTGTATCGGGCGGGTTATGTTCAAACAGGTAGGATGTTTGCGGTTCGATATTGGGGTTAAAACGTTTTGCGTCGTCGGTATAAAACGTGATTTGTTGCGTCGCCACAGGCTTATCTACGGCGCGTTCTAAAACAAAGCTTAGCGACGAGGGAAATTCGTCACCACGCATCAACACGCGGTAGGCTTCTTCATAAGGGCTTGCCTGATAGCGCATATTGCTTTCTTCGGCAGTAAGCCACTGGGGCGCTTCAGGATAAGCCCGAAATTGCACTTCGATGGATTGCTGCTTTGATAAGTTAAAGAAAAGGCGGTCTTTTGCTTGTCCTTTAAAGGTAAGTGCATAAACGTTGCTATCCTCGGTGGGCGTAATATCGATGGTTATGCCTTTATCACTAAAGTGGCCGGTGTGGTCGTCATTCAATGGCACATCTACCAGGAAGGAAGCGTCTGGGTACCAAGCAACTTGGGTTTTTACGCTGCCCACGGTGTCGGTGATATCGGATAAATCTCCTGGGCCGGTAAAGCGAATTTGGGTGGTGCTTATTTTTCCAGTTTCTTTGTAGTTATTGTAAGAGTAGGTCTCGCTCAGTTGAGAAGGAGACGTTATTAACTGACCACTTATATCAAAAATTTGTGGCTCGCTAATGACTACCTTACCTAAAGAACCATCCTTGTTTACCGCATGAGTTAGCTCTAAAGACAACTCACCGTCGTCTATTTCCACGATACCATCTCGTTGACTAAAAACCTTGCTAGCATCGCTAATGGGGGCAATTTTTGTGGTTGGTGTTGAGTCTGTTATTTCTGTCCACCTATTCGACCATTGAGATCGCATCACGGGTAAATAGGCGATATGTCCATCATCAACCTTGTTGATGACTTCTGTTGAACGCAGAACAATTGCCTTGCCTTGAATGGTTTTTTCGATATTGGTGGTGACAACCTGATTCACTATCCATCCAGACGCGCGCTCTACCTGTGCCAGCCCTGCGACCTGGTCACTACCTGATTTGCCTTCAAAGCTAACCCAAATATCACTATCGGTTACTTTTGTAACGGTAAAGGTAACCTCGGGAATGCCTTTGAAGTCGCCGCTAGTTTGCCACCCTTTCTCGGGGCTTAACGATACGGTGAGGTTAGGTTGACTGATTTGATCCATCATACTTCCCAAACTGCCGCCTAGGACTTTTTGTAGATTATCTTTTAGGCTTTGTTGCTGGCTATTCACATCAATCAGGGCACCGGTTTCGCTGTTAATAATCATGTCGACACCGGCAGACATTTGGGTTAGTAAAGCCGGAGGAAGCCCCTCAGCTTCTGCGGTGCTAAATTTTTGCGAGTCTATGCTCATGTCTAAACGGTGAGGCTCAATATGCAGTGTTAAACGGTCATCTTGCAGGTCGTTTACCTTATATTCCGCGTAGCTATTAACGTGAAAATCTTGTGAGTTGATTTCTGGGGAAGATAATTCCACTGCCTGAATTCTATTGTATAAACGGTGCTCTCCTATGTCGGGATTAAAGACCACATGATCATTCGTGCATCCGGTGAGTAAAAGCAGAACTGAAACCGTGAAGAAGGTGATATATGAACGCATAAAATTCCGTTATTTAGCTATATGAGAAGTGCGATATGAAAAACGCGAGGTGTCAAAGAAGGTGGTGAGTCAATACCGACGCTAGCCACAAATGAATGCTAAGATGATGGTGTAAAGCGCATTCCTTTAGTCGTGTTAGGCAAAGGCTCACTAAAACGAGGACATTATGGTATCAGTGGTGAGTTTGCAAATAAAGGGCTGAGCGCGCACCTAAGATAGCGTTAACGCAAAACCCTTTTATATGCGGTTAATTTACAGTGACGAACAGGCTAGTTTTTGGCTTTTTTGTCCGATGCTTTTTCCAGATCAGGCGCTCTGTTGTCGTTGCCTTCAGTCGCTGCATCTTCGCTATTGCCGTCTTCTTCGCTGCGAGTTTCATTACTTCTAAAATCGAAGCTATCCTTGTCTGTTTTCAGGTTCACATATTCTTGGCTTACACCAATATTGGCGGTAAGTACGGTAAGAAACTCTGTGTTTTGACAGCACTCTTTGATGAGATCTTCTAGGTCGGTAAGTTCTTCGCCTTCAAGAAAGTAGAGGCTTTGCGCTAACTCTTCAATTTCTTTAGATAGCAAAGTTCTGCCTGCTTCCGAGTAAGGTTTCTCTACTTCAGCGCGCTTACTTTCTAGGTATTGTTTAACGGTATCTTTTGTGGGTAACGACCCAAGAATTAAAGCAAGGGTGACAAATCCGGCATTGTCAGTACTTGCCAGAGATTCCGATTTTGTCCGGTACAAAAGCAACCCTAATAAAAGCCACGCCGCATCAGAAATTTGAAATTCTTTAGTTTCATCAGACGAGAAAGGAGCCCCTTCGGCTTTTAATAAACGTAGTAGATCTTTTTTGTAATGTTCAATGAGATCTAATGCACGAAGTTCCATTACGCCAATACCAAAGTTGCGCGTGCCTAGCCCTTTTACAATATCCAGTATTTCAAAAAACACTTCGTTCTTTTTAACCACATCAATCAGTTCTTTTTGCTTGCTGTCTTTGGCTTCGAAGCCCTCATGATAGTGTTTAAAGAACAGGGAGATAAACGATTTTCCCTCACTACCATTTTTTATGATGGTAGTGCCTTTTTGATTGGCTGCGTGTTGCTCGATAAAGCGCAGGACGTCGCGAAATGCCGAGTTCTGAAAGCTTTCTTCGATGGTTTTTACCAGGTGTGCTAGTTTTTCTTCTAGCTTTTCTTGCAATGCCTCTTTTCTTTTTTCTAACTTATCTGACAAATCCTGATTGGTTGGGCGCTTGTTAAAAACGTTCCACAGATAATTATCTCCATAAGTGAGCTGGCCGCCCCTTTCTAATTCTTTCGCAAACAAGATCACTGCCGCACACGCCCGTTTAGCATCGATAATCGACTGGTTTAGTGATGAGTTAAGTCTGGAGACTTGCTCAACCTGCGCTTCCATCATTTTGACTTGTTCTCTGATGGAGTCGTTTTCTTGAATCGTTTTTGCCAGCCCGGCAATACGAATTGCTACCATGGCACCAGCAAACCCTAAAGCCCAACCACCTAGGGCGTCAAAAAGCCCTGTATCTTCTTGCGATAAATGTGGCTTTAACAGCGCGTCGGGAAGCAATTGCCACTGCACCGTTAACCAAAAAAGCGAAAATGTCACCGCACCAAAAAACAAAGTCCAACCAATCAGTTCAACTTCATGGCGACTAGATAATGCCTTCTTAAACCAGCTAACCTTACGCTCCTTTACATCCGTCATGCCCATTATATTCCGTTTTGATCGCTAGTATGTTCGCCTTGTTCCAAAATCGCTTCTATGGCCTGTTTTTGTTCGTCGGTAAGGGAACTTAATTTCGATTCTAACGACTTTAACCAAGTACGATTTTCTATGGTGGCTTTATGATCATCAATAAGCTTTTTAAGCTGTTTTTCAGCGGCTTTGCTGTCGGTAAGTAAGATGGAAAATAGCTCTTTGTAGGTGCTTTCTGAAAATTGCAGAATAAACGCCACCATCCGATGTACTTGGGTGGTATGAATGGTGCCTTTACCTAGGGGAATATCGATAGAAATTTTCAATTCACCGTCGGAAGGATCAAGAGACATGGATAAAAATTTGAATTCAAACTGAAACCACGCCATCACCGAAGCAATCAAGCTGTATTCGGTTTGCTTAAAATCGAATTTATATAACCACGGGGTTTCGAATCGCAATAAATCGTCATCAGAGTAATCTATAACAATTTGCAAGCTTTGGTCGGCATTGCGATTGACATAGTTCTCCGTTGAAAACCCAAAAATAAAGCGCTTATTTTTTTCATCATGATTGTACTTGTAGTCTTTTTCTTTTAGGTATTGCTGAACCACTTCATCCACACTGCTGGCATTACCTTGGGCTATCTGTGGTGCTTGTGCAGTGCTTGGGCTTGCCGCAGGCTCATCAGGCATATCTTTAACGGTATCGTGAGCACTTGCCACCAGTTGCATAAGTAGCTTATCTGCGGTTTCTATAATTTGATTAAACTGGGCAGCAAAGTCGGTGGTTTTTACGTCGGTAGCATCAAAAACAACGGCAAAGCCATCGGTATCGATGATAATAACTAAGCCTGAGTCTTCATCTTCTTTCTGAATTTTTTCTTTTTGCTGGGCATGCAGCACTTTCTTAGCCAATCCGGTAAATGGGCCGTCGTCGTAAATATTAAAAAACAGATGGGCTTTAGCGTCGCTACCATAAACACTGATCGACAAGGGCAAGGTGTGCTCTTGGGCGTGCCGACTGATAGTAAAAGGCGATTCGGTTTTGACTGACCAGTTTTCGTGTTGTTCAGCGATTTGGCCGAGAAGAACAGAATAATCCTGCATTAAACTCATAACTCATTCCTCTTAAACTTGGACGTGCATGTAAGTGATTGCTGATGGGAATATATAAACCCGAAAGGACCAAGCTAGCGGGAATAATAGATTCATTAAACGCAAAAAATAACCATAATTCAAACTATTAAAAGTAAGCAGGTTATATTGAATAATACCTTATATTGCGGGTAAAACTGTAAAATACGGCCGTGGCGTGACACTATACGCTCTTTTCCACTATCCCTTGATGAAGGATCGCCTCTTTGAGAACACTACTGCTTTTCGCTAAATACATTGCCCTTAATGAAGACTGCGACAAGCTTTTTCGTGAACATGTAGCCTCAGCATTTTTATGTTTACTCCCCCACGTGGTGAACGATAACAATGTGTTATATAAAAAGCTTAGAAACATATTATTGCCTGCCGATGTCACTATTGAATTTATGGCGGATAAAAATCGTCGAGATTTAAGCGATGATACAGTTCAAAGTATGGTGGCACGCCCGGTCTTACCGTTCTCTTCGCAGCTTTCATCTATGCTAGATAGCCTGCGTCCCTTAGCATCTAGTGACGACTGGATAAACGATACTGAGCTGTTTGATTTACCGAAACATGGCTCTGATTATCGTGACCAATTACATAGCTATGAGCAACTTAAAAAGACTTTGCTAACTGAGGTATACGGGCAAGATCACGCGGTAGAGTTTCTTATCGATAGTCTGGTAAAAGGGCTGTGGCAGCCGCCACAAAATCGCCCTCAAGGGTTGTTTTTCTTTGCCGGTCCTCCCGCATCGGGTAAAACCTTTTTAGCTGAACAATTTGCCCATAATCTAAGTGGTGACTATCAGTATAAGTTATTTGATATGACCCAGTACGCCAATGCGAACGAGAGCTTTGGTTTAGTCGGGGCGAAAAAAACATACGATGATTCTGCACCTGGCGATCTCACCAGTTTTGTAGAAAAGCACCCTAAATCGGTGATTGTGTTTGATGAATTTGAAAAAGCCCATACCCAGGTGCTTTTGGCATTGTTACGCATGCTGTCGGCAGGTTTTATCACCGACGAATACACACAGCGTGAGGTGGACTTTCGCCAAACGATTGTGGTGTTTACCTCTAACCTTGGCAGTGCGGTATACGAAAAGCCTGATTACTTGCAGAGTATAGAAAGTCGGCCGGAACAGGCCCGCGCGGCCATGATGACCCAATTACGAGATGAAACAAAAATAGAGCGCGACCGCCAAGTAAAAGCCATTCCACCCGAACTGTTATCTCGATTATCCCAAGGAAGTATTGTCCTTTTTAAAACCTTGGGTGTGGATGAGTTGCTGCAAGTGGCACAAAAGCAACTGGCAGGGGATCTCAAGCACTTTACCGATAAAAGCCGACTTCAGGTTGCGTCCCTTGATGACAAGGTGATTCGATTATTGCTAACCACCTTTGCGCCTTTTTTCGACATTCGCGACATTAAAGCGAACATTAGCAGCAAAGTTATCGACCCGATAACTGACTACCTTCGTACCCATCCCCAAGCCGATATCAAGCGGGTAAATGTGTCCCTAAACGAGGACGTATCGGCTTTGCTTGAAAGTGAAAGTAGCGGGTCTCATATTCGGGCACTTAAAATTCGACACCAAGTCTTTTTTACCAATGTAAATTGTCACCAGAGCAATGATTTGCTGACGGTGTCGTTCGTCGAGCCTAAAAGCGAATTATTGGTACATGTTAACGACGTCAATGAAAGTGGCGGCATTGTATTAGATATGCCTCAATTAGGTTTTGATGATATTGCTGGCCACGAGTTAGTTAAAGCGCGGCTAAAAGAAACCATCAATATTATTCGCCATGGTGATGAGTTAGCCCAAGCCGGTGTGTCGCCGCCGAAAGGGATGATACTTCATGGCCCGCCAGGCACAGGAAAAACCACCCTTGCCAGGGCACTGGCCAGTGAAGCGGGCATGCCTATTGCCACCTGTACCGGTAACGAATTATTAGCAGATGGCTTTATAAAAAACCTGTTTCAACGGGTAAGAAAGTACGCCCCTTGTATTCTATTTATTGATGAAATTGACGCCTTACCTAAACGGGGAGAAGCGGGGCCAAGAGCCGATGCCCTTATTAATGGCCTGCTTACAGAGATTGATGGCTTTAATCAAAGTCGGGCGCCGGTGTTCATTGTGGCAGCCACCAATCGTATGGAGAAATTGGATGACGCCTTGTTACGCTCAGGGCGACTCGATTTGCATATTCGGGTGCCCTATTTAGATAAAACGGCTCGCCATTGGTTTATCAATAAATTCTTAACCTATGAAGGTTACGCTAAAGAGATCAATACGGCGCTGATCGTGTCCCTTACTGCGGGCATGAGCGGTGCTGATTTGGAGAAAATTCATCGCGAAGCGGTACTGCGAAAACTTAGCGAGGGTTTAAGTCACATTTCCCAGTCGATGCTGGTAGAAGAAATTAATATTCTTAAATACGGTGCCAAACGTTCGTTAGACAACTGCGAAAAAATGCTGGCAGAAACCGCCTATCATGAAGCGGGTCACGCGGTCATTTCCAAAGTGCTTATGCCTGAGCGGGTGATTGAGCAAATTAGTGTGGTGCCCCGAGAACAATCGCTGGGCATGGTGGCTTACAGTAATGATCAAGTTGTGGACTACACCAAGCAGTTCTGGTTTTCCCGTACTTGTGTGGCGCTGGCCGGGCGGGCAGCGCAGGTGAAACAGTTTGGTGACGATGGGCTTGATACAGGGGCAAGTAGCGACTTAAGAAATGCCATGTGGTCGGCCTGGTCTGCCATTGCCAAATACGGCATGCATCCTGATAGCTACAACATGGATATTACGGCGTTAAAAGACATAGCAAAAGACACCTACTTTCAGCAACAAACCGAAACCCTAATTAAGCAATGGATGGATGACGCCACGCAAACAACAGATGACTTGATCGCCGAGCATTGGCAATCCATTCACGTTGTTGCTCAAGCTTTGCTGGAACAAGAGGTGTTATCTGAGGCGCAGTTTATGCGCCTGATTGCTAACTAGTGCTTAGGCCGTTTTAAGCGGCTTATGCCCTCACTCCTTTTGCGTAATATTTTCAATTAACCTGTTAAAGAGAAGCGATAGCTTGGCTTTGTCGTGCCTGATATATTTGCGGCATATTGCCTTAGCCCATAGCGAACAAGGGGTGTGGAGGTTTATAGATTGTTGGTGTGGTTCGTGCTCCTTTCTTAACAACGGCAAACATTGCAGTAAGGTTTTGCCGGCTTATTACAGTTACATGTAGATCTAAAAAAGAAGGAGAACACCATGAAACGCTTTAGTTTACCTGCCTTAGTAGGCGCGGTATCTCTTGCCCTTAGTACGGCCAGTTTCGCGGAGCATCACAACGAAAATGCGGTGATCATGAAAAATCTCAAAACCGATGAAACCATAGGCACCATTTTAGTTAAAGACGTCGACGACGATGGTGTTGTCTTTACGCCAGATTTGTCAGGCTTAACACCAGGCATACACGGTTTTCATATTCACCAGAACGGCGATTGCTCATCTGCCATGAAAGACGGTGAAAAAGTGTTAGGTGGTGCTGCCGGCGGGCATTTCGACCCAGAAAACACCGGTGAACATAATGTGCCTTGGTCGGAAGATGGCCACGAAGGCGACTTGCCCACCTTATTTGTGGCTGAGGATGGCACAGCTACCCACCCGGTTTTTGCCCCAGAACTGGAACGGGAAGATATTGAAGGTAAAGCAATCATTATTCACGCCGGTGGCGACAACTATTCAGATACGCCTAACAAGCTGGGCGGTGGCGGTGCGCGCGTGGCGTGCGGTGTTATTGCAAAATAAGTGTTGTTAGTAAAAAGCTCTTAAAAAAAGCGGCTAGTTAGCCGCTTTTTTTGTTGTTGGAGGTTCCGTTAAATGAGTACCTATATGGCAAACATCAGCAGGGCACCTGCTATCATAAAGAGGTTTTCAGACAAGGACACAAACCCCAACGGCACATTGCTGTCGCCACCTACACAGGCGCAAGTTAATTCACGTTTATCAATGTATACCGCTTTTACTACCGAAATAGCGCCCACCGTACCAATAAATAAGGAAAATGGTGCTACTGCAAGGGCGGGTAATTGCGCCACCATGGCAATACCTGCATAGGCTTCAATAAACGGGTAAATATAACCGTAGCGTAGCCATTTCATTGCCAGTAAATCGTAAGTAATAAACGATGAGGTAAAGCTGTAGAGATCTTTGAGTTTTTGTACCGCCAGCAAAGTCATAGAAAACGCGATAAATAGCATAAGTGTGCGCAGCGAAATATAACTACCGGCCACGGCAAACTGAAATGCCAACGAAAGTGCTAGAGCCACCGAAAATATAGCGATGACCGGGGTATAAGTGGTGCCTGTTTGGCCTGCTTTGTCTTTGCCAAAATATTCACGTAGTTCGTCGTAGCCACCAATGCGTTTATCATCAATAAAAGTTTGGGGGGTCGTTTCAACCTTGTATTGGGCTTTAAAATTATCGGTTTGTTCTCTATTCGTTAAGGGATGATCGTCAACGGTATACCCTTTGCGTTCAAGTAAATCTTTCGAGCGCAGTCCATAAGGGCAAATATGGTCATTGGTTACCATTCTGTAAAGTTTTGCTGTTTTGTTCATATTCAAACCTTCCTCGATATTTTCGCTGCTCGCGTGAAAACGCCGGTGGTTGGCACGGTATTCACCCCGCGCTTCCCCTTACGATTTTTTGGGCCACGTTTTCGCTAAACCAAATTGAGGTATCTGCGTAGGTATAAACAACATCTAAAAAATAATGTGATGTAAAGAGTAACTGTGGATGTCGCCAATAGTTAAACCCGCTTATGTAACTTTTACTTATTTGACACGCCTTCCATGAGATATTTGCTTGTTTGATTTAGTGAAAGCTTAGCTAACGGGGGAGTTACAATATTCATACCGATGGAGCAGAAATTATGATTTTAGCATGGTTAATTTCCATAGTTACGTTGGTCTTTGGGGTGTTTTTACACCTTGTCAATATTTCATATCTTGCAGAAAAAATAATGGTGAAAACCAGTAAGCAAATGGTAGTTACACCTTGCGTGGTATTGATTGCAGTAATAAGCCAAATAATTATTGCAGGGCTATTTATGTGTAGCTATTTACTGGGGATTAGTCTCGGTTTGGGGGGCTTTAAGGAGTTAAGCACAGTAACAGATATCTTTTATTTTTCCTTAACCACAATTACAACGTTAGGCTTAGGCAGTGTAGAGCCTACGGGGCATTTACGTATGCTGGCTGGGGTGGAATCTGCCACCGGCTTTTTGCTAATTAGTTGTTCGGCACAAAAGGTGTTTAGCACCATTAAATAACGTTTTTTTTACACCGAAAGGATTTATTAATAGGCGTTTACTGCAAAAATTACTGAGATTGTCACAGCATTAATAATAGAGTGTTTTTCAAGAACTGAATTCTCACTCTTTCAAGCTAAAGTAATAATGATCTAATTTATGAGAATTCTAATTTTTGTAAACTGGCCAACCGATCTGATGACATTCAGGCCCAATCATCGGATTTCATTGTTTAGCGTTTTACCTTAGCCCTCGTTTTGCGGTCAGCCATAAGTATCTAGCTTGTATTCACGAAGGCTAAGCCTTGATATTTGGAACGTCCATTTTGCCGAATGGCCGCTCCGTGTTTTTTCTGGGTTTGCAAAGCTGCGTTGCCGTGGGTTAGCATTTTGGGGATGAATATATCGGTCAGTAGACGAAAGGGTTGCACTGCATATCTGAAAGAGAAATAGCCTATTCAGTGAGGCACGCCTGCTCCTTTACCCAATCTTCCAAAAACTCATCTGAGCCAATATTCATTTGAATACCCATTTCTTCACGTTTGTCTGATATTTCACTGTAGACAATTTAGCCTACTTTTTATTTCATAAGAGTACGTAGGGCTAGTAATTAAGAATCTATTGATTATTTGAGTAACTCTTTCATCCCTATCAAGAGAGGCTGCATTAAGTAGGCTTTCTTTTCTCGTAAACGCTCCGAATCAAAACTTAACGGCGGCAGATCCCATCCTATGTACAGTTTTGCTAGGTTCTATTCTGATGCATTTTAAAGAAGAAGCATGGGTTGTTATGAATCTTTTAAATCACTGGAGTATAACTATGCAAACTTTAACAACAGTTGAAATGCAAAGCGTAAGTGGTGGCAGTGATACTATCGCTTGGGGAATCCCTGGCGCGAGTTGGGGGCGATGGGTCGGTCTTGCTGGGTTAGCGGTTGGCGCGTCTGTTGGAGCTGTAGGCGGACCTGCAGGCATACTAATAGGTGGTTTAATAGGTGGAATGTTAGGTACTTTAGGAGGTACTTATTCCGCTTTAGCTATGTATACCTAATTTGGCATGATAATGTTCAAGCCTCTTTTCAAAGTCTGTGCAATTGGCGCGATTGCAGGTTTTAGCAGCTTTCTGCCTATACCTACCATAGTCAAAGCCGCTATTGTTATTTTTGCATTTATTGCGTTATTTTTTCTTAAGATAGAAAAAGATGATGAATAAAAAGGCAGCGCTAAAAGTAAAGTGTAACTCACTATTGGAGTGACAAAGTCAATTTGGCCGCCTAACAAGAAATGCTAGATGTTTTGCATAGCAATGTCTTTGCCCTTACGACAAAGCAAACAAATAGGTTGGTTTAATCCAAATAATGCAGAGAACCTTTCTCTGCATTATGTGCGCTTAACCTACTGCCACATGGCTTTCTCACGTAAACGCTCAGATCCAAAATTCAATGGCGGCTGATCCCATACATGTTTACCGTCGTGTTCGGGGGTCGAGTAAGTGGCAAAATGGGTTTCTAAGGCCGAAATCAGCAACGTTTGTACAGCTTCTCGGGGTGGTGTTGAGATATAACGCTCACCCATGGGGTGGCTTAAGTCGTACCAGTTATCAATGGGGGTTTGATCTTTTTTGTAGTAACGCACCAATTTCCAGTGGCCATTAGTTACCATACGCCCGTTGCCCCGTTCTGAAAATTGTAAGTTGCGCCAGTTTACTTCCCGTTTACCCAATAATAAGGGACGAAGGGTTGCGCCAGGGCCGCCGGTTTCCTGCGGCGTTTCGTCCTTTTTAGCCGCAAAATCTAAAATGGTTTTATTTAAGTCCAGCAAGTCTACAAACTCGCCCCGTACCTGCCGGGGTTGAACAAGGTCCGCAGGCCCTTTCACAATAAAGGGCACACGTATGGTTTCTTCGTAAAAATTATACGGGAAGGTGGCATTAACCTTTCCGTACACGCCATATTGCCCCATTAAAAGCCCATGGTCAGACAAAAAGATGAGCACCGTGTTGTCGGCAAGGCCTCGGCTATCGATGGCATCCAACAGGCGGCCTATATTGTCATCAATTAACGATACGCCCGCTAAATACTGGGCTAACCGTTCTTCATGATCTTCTGGCACCAAGTTGTAATCGGTATTTTTTAGTAAATCTGAACTGCCGCCTTTGGCTATCATTTTTTGTGCAATGGGGCGGTATCGGTCAACCAAGCGTTCGGGAAAGTCGTCAAAAGGAAAATGGGGTTCGGTATAGTTTAAATTAATGAAAAAGGGCTGGTCGCCACTGCTATCCATAAATTTAACTGCTTCTTCCGTTAGGTAACGGGACTGGGTACCAGGTAAAACCACTTTTTCGCCATCAATATTCCAGTGTACCTCGCCCATGTGAATGTAAGAGTTAACCCAAGATTGTTCGGTGTAAGAGTTATGGGAAAACCAGCGGTCATAACCTCTTACCGGCGGATTTTCAAATTCTTCTGTGGCATGCCATTTCCCTAACATGGCGGTTTTATAGCCTTCCTGTTGTAAACGTTGCCCAAGGGTGGTTTCACCTTTTAACCATTCAGGATTATCTTGGCCAGAGCTAAGAAAGTCATACACACCGTGCTGAGAGGGCGTTTTACCGGTTTGAAAGCTGGCTCGAGCGGCAGAGCACACCGGTGCTGGGGTCATGGCATTTTCAAACATTACGCCGGTTTTGGCCATGTAATCTAAATTAGGCGTTTGCACTGCCTCATTACCGTATGCGCCTACCGTCCACTGACCTTGATCGTCGGTCATAACAACGATGATATTTGGTTGCACTTGGGATGCCATATTTTGTTCGATTTTCGCGGTATCCGACCCATCCATTTTCGCCGGGTCAATCGCCCCGTAACTGTTTGCAGACAGCGTTAATCCCAATGCGCTAGACAATACTGCATAGCCTATTTTTACCCGTGTTAGTGTATTCATAATCACCGTGTTGTTTTTATTTTAGATACAATCTGAGCCACTAAATAAGGGCGTCAAAAAAGTGCGGAAGGGTAGAACTGTTTTAGGCAAGTTACCGATAAACGAGGCTTTTTAAGCTCTTTTTTCTTTCTTGTAACAGATTCGGCGGCCAACTTATACAGAAATTTTACCCCCGTGGGTTTAATCGCAGGTTTTTCGCTAGCACTGGCAACCTAAGCTTCAGTCATTATCAAGCACCTATAAGGTTAATGTAGGTGGGCTTGTTCATTGTTTTCATTCTGAGGGCGTTGGCATTATCCATGGTAACAAACGCAATATACCACTGCCGCCTGATAATCCTCATTCAAAAAGCTTAAGCTAAAAACAGGCGTGTTTGTGTATACAGGCGCGTCAATTTGTCGCATTGAACCGCCGCGACATTTTCTAAATACTACCCCCCCTTTTTTGTCTGACCCCACTTTATTAATGAAAAAATTTAACGTTGCTGCATCATGGATGGCTTTGTTGCCGTTTAGTTTTCAGGTATTTGCTTCTACAGATGAAATGCCCGCCGACGATGACATAGAAAATGTTGTTATTTGGAGTTCCGGAAGTCTTTCCCAAGAGCAAGGTGTTTCCCCTAGTTCTCATCTTACCCCTTCTGATTTAGAAGCCGCGAATCTGGTAACCACCGAAGATCTCGTGAAATATCAGCCAAGCCTTACTATTCGTCGCCGGTATATTGGTGACGCTAACGGTACCTTAGGTATTCGTAGTGCTAACATGTTTCAAACCAGTCGTTCCATGGTGTTTGCCGATGGGGTGCCCTTACACTATCTTTTGCAGTCTCGTTGGAGCGGTGCGCCGCGCTGGACAATGGTGTCAGCCAGCGAAATTGCCGATGTAGAAGTGATTTATGGGCCTTTTGATGCCCAATATAGTGGTAATGCCATGGGTGGTGTGGTGCGCATAGAAACGGCTATTCCCCAAGAAGCAGAATTGCATGTGGATGCCACGGTATTTCAGCAACAGTTTGATGCGTATGGTTACGACGATTCGCTAACAGGTAACAAAAGCTTTATTTCCGCCGGCAATAAATACGGTAACACCAGCGTTTATGTGTCTTATAACCACCTAAATAACGTTTCTCAGCCACAAAGTTATTACTATGGTGCCGTATCCGAGGTGACTGCCGACAGCCAAGAGGTAAGCGGTGCGTTAGAGGGGGATAACCAGTATGGCGAATCCCAATTATTCTTTGGTGATACCGGCCCGGTAGAAGAAACCACCGATAACGTTAAGTTGAAGTTAGGTCACGAATGGAACCAATGGTTTGCGTTATTAAATGTGGCTTATGAAGACCGTAATAGTGACAAAAAAAGCCCCAATAGTTATGTCAAAAATGCCGATGGCCAGTTGGTATACAGTGGCGATGTGGTGCAAGATGGTACCGCTTTTACCATTGCCGGTTCGCGATTTTCTGTCAGCGAGTTAGAGCGTAAAAGCTTGTCTGTGGGGTTGCGTGTGCGAGGTGACATTAATGACAGAACCGCGCTAGAAGCCAATGTAAATCACTTTGCTATTCTCAAAGATCAGCAAGGGACTTCACAATATAATCCCAATTCCTCCTTGTACGATGGTTCAGGTCAAATTGCCGATTATGATGATTCAGGCTGGTTTACTGGCGGAATAAAGTTAACCATGATGCCAGATGTTGGCGCCGATATTAGCGTAATTTCAGGGGTGGATTTTGCATCCTACGAGTTAAATTATAATTTGTACGACAGCGATCATTACGCTTATAAAGATAACGCAGAACTAACCAGTACCAGTGGGGGAAAAACCGAAACCAAAGCCTTGTACAGTCAGCTAGATTGGTATGCCACCCCTCAGTGGACGGTGAATGCCGGTCTTCGTTATGAGATGTTCGACAGCTTTGGCGGTTATTACTCCACTATTGAAAGTGGCGTAGTGGAAGAAACGGATGTGCCCACCACCACTCAGCGCAAGTTTTCGCCTAAACTTAGCGTCAGTTATTTACCCGACGAAAATTGGCAAATACGCTACTCGTGGGCCAAGGCCTATCGCTTTCCCATTGTGGAAGAGCTATTTAGCCAATACAAAGCTTACAACAGTGTGAGTGTGTCTAATGCATCACTCCTTCCTGAAGATGGCTTACATCATAATTTAATGGTGCAGCGAAACCTCTCCGATGGCTTACTACGGGTTAATTTATTTGTAGATAACATCCGTAATGTTATTGAATCTCAGTCTACGACATTAGCTGGTGGTCAAAGCTTATCCACATTCATTCCCATCGATAAAGTGTTAACCAAAGGGGCGGAGTTTATTGCCAATCAGGACAATTGGTTGCTAGACGGCATGAATGTGAAGCTTAACGTTACCTACACCCACTCAGAAATAGAAGAAAATGCAGCCAATGAGTTACTCGTGGGCAATGACTACCCGCGTATTCCCCATTGGCGAGGTAATTTGTTACTCGATTACAACGCTACTGAAAACCTCACCCTAGGGGTAAGTGTACAGTATGCCAGTAACAGTTATGGCACCTTAACCAACACCGATCACGCCAGTAACGTGTATGGCGCAATTGATAGTTATACCTGGCTTGGGGTTAGCTCTCGCTATAAGTGGAATGAACATCTACAGTTTCGCTTTGGCATTGACAACCTAGCTAACGACATTGCTTACGTGGCCCACCCGTATCCCGGTAGAACCGCGTACCTTTCCTTCGAGTACGACATGTAATTATGACTACAAGCAGGCATTTTCATCAGGCGGTATGGCGCTGGCACTTTTACGCGGGGATATTTTGTATTCCCTTTATTCTAGTGCTGGCGGTATCTGGCGCGGTGTACCTATTTAAACCGCAACTGGATAATTGGCAAGAACGGCACTATATCGTAGAGCCACAGGGGCAACCCCGGGCCGATGCGTCGCAACAACTACAGGCGGCGCTAACGGCGTTACCCGGTAGTCGTTTTGTGACCTATCGCCTGCCTCAGTCTCCTCGTGAAGCGGTTCAGATTGCCGTGCAGTATCAAGGGGCCAAATGGCTGGTCTATGTGGATCCTTACTCGCTACATGTATTGGATACCCGTTCAGATAACTCGTTTATTAGTCAGTGGTTTAAAACCTTACATGGCGAGCTGCTGGTGGGAGACAACGGCGCGATATTAGTCGAATTAGCAGGTAACTGGGCCATTGTACTTGTGCTTACCGGCTTATTACTTTGGTGGCCAAAGAAGTGGCGTAAAGGCGTGGGCGCCCTGCGCTTTAAAATGGCGTCCACAGGACGCCGATTTTGGCTGGATTTCCATAAAGTGGTGGGGGCTTGGCTGCTTGTTTTTATCCTGTTTTTTCTTATATCTGGGTTGCCGTGGACAACGGTATGGGGCAGTGCATTTAAACAGGTAAGAACCTGGTATGCCCAGCAACAGGTAGAACAAGACTGGACTACCGGGCCGGCCAGTAAACGGAAGGTGTGGGGAGCCATGATTAGTGATACCCAGACCCTGCCAGCCCATGTGCTGAATAACGCCACCGCACTTCAATTGCCATACCCCACTTATTTATCGGTTGCTGATCACAGCAAACAAGAATGGAAAGTGGATTCTATGGTACAAAATCGACCTAAACGGGAAACCGTTTGGTTAGATAACGAGGGAAGGGTACTTGAACGGCGCACCTTTGAAGACAAAGCCCGTTTAGATCGTATTATTGGCTATGCCATTGCCGCTCACGAAGGCCATTTGTTTGGTTGGTTTAACCAATTGTTAGGAGTAACAACGGCATTAGGGCTTATTGTACTTAGTATCAGTGGGCTATATATGTGGTTAGTGCGCCGTCCTGAAGGTCAACTTGGCGCGCCGCCGCGCACGCAAGTCCATGGCGGGGTGATCACCGGGCTAATTATTCTAGCTATGCTGCTGCCGTTATTTGCCTTGTCGTTAATTGCAATTTGGTTTTTGGAACGGTGGGTATTTAAAGCTAAGGCGAGTGCTTAAGTATTTAGGGAAATAAGGTAAACCCTATGGGTAGGTCAACGAACCGCTGATTTTAACTTTCTGCCTGATCTTTTGGTCTTGTGGTGGAGTCATGGTGTAAAAAGGGTTTTATATTTTATTTAAAATACTTTTTGGGAGATTCCATGAAACGTATTATGTGTTTTCTTAGCGTGTTTTTAATGCAGTGCATTGGCGTTGCCCACGCCGCTGAGGTGCCCGCTTATGATAAACGTCTGACGTCCTTGTCTTACCCTTTTGAGGTCAACACCTTTCGTCTGTCCTCACAAGGGGAGGATTTATCTATGGCCTATATGTATTTAAAACCCGACGAAGGTAAGCCCGTAGTAACGCTGTTACATGGCAAAAATTTCAATGGCGCATATTGGCAACAAACCGCTGAATTACTTCATAGCCAGGGATACGGTGTACTTATCCCCGATCAAATCGGTTTTGGTAAATCCTCTAAACCCACCCACTATCAATACAGTTTTGCCGTGTTAGCGAACAACACTCGCCAATTAATGGCATCTTTGAACATTCAGCACAGTATTATTGTTGGGCATTCGATGGGCGGTATGGTCGCCACCCGTTTTACGTTGTTGTTTCCCCAAATAAGTGAAAAACTGGTCCTTGTTAACCCCATTGGATTAGAAAACTACCTGCTTTATGAAACCTACACCGATATCGAAACTGTGTATCAAAGCGAGTTGAAAAAACAACCTGAGATGATTGTGAATTATCAGAAAAAGAACTATTACGATGGCAAGTGGAATGACGACTTTGCTCGCCATGCGGCGTTTTTGCAAGGTTGGATTAAAGGGCCTGATTGGCAGCAACTTGCCCGGGTTAATGCGTTGACTTACGACATGATTTTCACCCAACCGGTGATCGAAGAATTTGGCAATATCCAGGTGCCTACCACGTTGATTTTAGGTACCCGAGATCGTACGGCGCCAGGGCGGGCAAACAAACGGGCCGATGTTCAGCGTGAACTTGGTCGCTATGACAAGCTAGGCGATGAAGTGAAGCAAAGAAATAGCCGTATTTCGGTCGTAGAGTTGAGTGGGTTAGGGCATCTTCCTCAAATCGAAGATTTCAACCGGTTTAAAGGGCCTTTTTTAGACGCTATCCAGTAAACCGGTTGAGTGTAAGGGGCCGTTTAGGCCTCTTGGATCACGGTGCTGCCTATTCCCCTTAGCATGGCTTTTAAGGCTGCCGTCATAATGTTGCTGTCTTTAGCCACGCCAAAGCGGGTACCTTGCGAGGCGGTTTTCATTTCTAAATAACAGACCGCCGATACCCCAGAGCCTTCCCCCAAGCTATGTTCGTGATAGTCAATGACCTCTACGGTTTCACCAACAAGTTTACTTATGGCATTGGCCGCGGCGTCAATAGGGCCGTTGCCAGTACCTTTTAGCGCAATTGGCTCATCATCAACCACAACGTCAATAGTAATGTGTTGTTGATTGTCTTGTGTAGTGCGTAGTTCACTCACTCGGTATTCTATACCTTGGGGCGCGGTAAGGTAGGTTTGTTCAAACAACGCGACAATATCAGACGCATTCATTTCTTTGCCTGTGGTGTCGTTGCGCTGTTGCACAACACGGCTAAATTCAATTTGTAATTTGCGGGGTAATTGCAAGCCAGTTTCGCGGTTTAACAAGAAGCTAACGCCGCCTTTCCCCGATTGACTGTTTACCCGTACTACCGCATCGTAGTTGCGCCCAACATCGGCAGGATCCACCGGTAAATAGGGCACTTGCCAAATCCCATCAGGTTGCTGCACCGCCAGCCCTTTTTTAATAGCATCTTGGTGCGAGCCAGAAAAGGCGGTATAAACCAGCTCGCCAGCATAAGGATGACGGGGATGAACAGGCAACTGATTGCACTCTTCTACTAACTTTCTTACCTGATCGATTTGCGAAAAATCCAGATTCGGCTGTACCCCTTGGGTATACAGGTTCATGGCCAAGGTAACAAGATCCACATTACCGGTGCGTTCACCATTGCCAAATAAGCAGCCTTCTACCCGATCCGCGCCCGCCATAACGGCAAGCTCTGCTGCGGCCACGGCGGTGCCTCTGTCATTGTGGGGGTGAACACTTAGCACGATATGTTCCCGCTGGGCTAAATGTCGATGCATCCATTCAATTTGGTCGGCATAGGTATTGGGAGTATTCATTTCTACCGTCGCCGGTAAATTGATGATGATTTTGTTTTCGACGGTAGGTTGCCAAACCGCGACTACGGCATCACACACTTCCTTGGCAAACTCGATTTCGGTGCTGGAAAACACTTCCGGCGAATACTGATAGGTCCAATTTACCTCTGGTGCTTGCGCTGTCAGTGTTTTCACCCAGGTTGTGCCCTGAGTGGCGATTTCCTTCACACCGGCCTTGTCCTTCTTATACACAATTTCCCGGAAAGCCGGGGCAATGGGATTATACATATGCAAGATGGCTTGCTTGGCACCCCGTAAACTTTCCACCGTGCGTTCAATTAAGTCATAGCGGGCCTGGACTAATACTTCTATGGTCACATCATCAGGGATGTGGTTTTCTTCAATCAGTAAGCGCACAAAGGAAAAATCGATATCCGAAGCAGACGGAAACCCCACTTCAATTTGCTTAAAGCCTATTTCAACGAGCTTTTTAAAAAAGCGCAATTTGGTTTCAATGGACATGGGATCGATCAGCGCTTGATTGCCGTCTCGTAGATCCGTACTCATCCAAATGGGTGCGCAGTCAATGTGCTTATTCGGCCACTGTCTGTCTGGTAATTTTACGCCTTCAAAGCGCTGATATTTGGTATGAGGTTGAGCAATCATGTTAGGTTCCGCTGCTGTATTAACGATATGTACAAAGCATACCCTGTTTGTATGCATAGATGATTGCGAAGGTATGATAATTTTCTTGGTGCTTAAGCATATTATTGCGCTATAGTTTGTTTTGTTGAAATATACTATTTGTGCAAGGGTGTTTTATGGATTTGGATGGTTACGATAAGAAAATTCTTGAAATAATTCAAAAGCAGGGGCGGATCTCTAACCAAGAGTTAGCCGATGCCATTAATTTGTCTCCTTCACCCTGTTTACGGCGGGTGCGTCAATTAGAAGAAAGCGGTTTGATTGACGGATACGTGGGGATGGTGAATGCTCGAAAACTGGGCCTAACCCTGCTGTCTATTATTCAGATAGTGATGGATAAACATACCCCCGAGCGTTTCGCCACATTTGAAAAAAGCATTGCCCAATGCAAAGAAGTGCTTGAGTGTCATCTTATTACCGGTCAAAGCGCCGATTACGTGCTTAAAGTGATTGTGAAAGATATGGACGACTTCCAGCAGTTTTTATTGCATAAACTCACCCGAATTGATGGGGTAAGCGGAGTGCATTCTTCATTTGTACTGAAATCTCCCGTTAATACCACGGCCTTACCATTGTAAAATCACGCTCCTTTTCAAACGCTTCGGTTTGTTCAAGTTATCTAAGTTGACCTTGTAAGCCACATCAAACGTACAGGTAAGTAAGCAAAGTAAAGTATGTGTCATGCCAATTGCGGGTGACACTTGTGCGTAAATTCGACACTGACTAAGGGGCTAAATATGAAGCAAAATAGTGGCAGCATCGAAAACTACATGGGTTTGAAAACGGCCATCGTCAACGGCGAAACCCAAACAGTGAAAGAAATGTTAGCAGACCAAAGCATGACAGAGATGGAAAAAGGCTATCTTATCGACCTGGCTAAGCTTAGTAATAACCAGGAAATTATTGCCATTCTCAAAGACATCCCACAAACATCAAACTAGCCTAATTCGGCGGCTGGCTAAAATTGGTGAGTAACCTTGGTCTACCGATTTTAGCCATTTTCCGAAAATTATTGTTACCTGCGTCTTGTTAAACTTACTCTGTTTGGTCATAATCGCGATTGTTAATTTAGCGTGATTTGTCTGTTAATTTATTTTTATTGGTCATATCAATTTTTCTATTTCACGCTAAATTTTTGTGCGTTTTTTCCAAATAACCATGAATTTAATGAGGCGGGAAATGGACAGATTATCGCGACAAACGCTAGTAGCCTTGCCTTCCGAAGTAGAAACGCCTAACTACGGGAAAGCCGATATTTCTGCAGGCATTGTGCATTTCGGCGTGGGCAATTTTCACCGTGCTCATCAAGCGGCTTACTTCGATACGCTGCTTAACGCAGGGGAAAAAACCTGGGGAATTGTGGGCGTTTCTATGCGTTCAGCTAGGATGCGTGACAACCTTGCCCCACAAGATTACCTCTATACCCTGGCCGAAGTTGGCGAACAAACCCAACTGCGAGTAGTGGGAGCAATTCAAACAATATTGGTGGCCCCACAAACACCACAAGACGTAATAAATGCTGTCGCCCAAGCGACCACTGAATTGGTTACCACCACCATCACAGAAAAAGGTTATTGTCTTGGCAATGGCAAAGTAGATGACTCCCATCCGGATATTTCTCACGATCTCACCTCTTTAGAGGCACCAAAAACCACTTACGGATTTTTGGCCGCAGCGCTGATAAAACGCCATCAAAGTTCTGGTCAACCTCTGACGATCTTGTGTTGCGATAACCTCAACAGTGGGGGAGAACGGTTACGAGAAGGGGTGGCATTAATGTTAGCAAAGCATGGCCCCGACACCCAACGCTGGGTAAATGAACAAGTCGCTTTTGCCTCCTCAATGGTCGATCGGGTTACCCCCGCCACCGATGACGCTTTAGTTAATCAGTTATCTCCCATGCTGACCGTACACGATGCCGCGCCTGTGTCTGCCGAGCCCTTCACCCAATGGATTATTGAAGATAACTTTGCGGGCAAAAAGCCCCCACTGGAACAAGCTGGCGCGTTGTTTGTTTCCGATATCAGTGCGTTTGAAAAGGTGAAATTGCGCTTTTTAAACGCCAGTCATTCCATGTTAGCCATGATGGGATACCTCATGGGTGATGATTATATTCATGAAGCCGTTGCCCGTCCTTTGTTGGCGCGTTTTGCCGATGAAGCCTTGCGTTTGAATGTATTGCCAGTCACCCATGTCCCGTCAAGTATCAGTGGTGATGCCTATATTGAAGATGTATTTACCCGTTTTCGTAATCACCATTTGCCCTATCGGGTATTGCAAGTAGGCAGTGACAGTTCTCAGAAAATTCAGCAGCGATGGTTCCCCGCTATTGACGATGGGCTTAATCAGCAAGCCGATGTGTCTTACCTTGCCTTTGCGCTAGCAGCATGGGCGTGTTTTGTTGATAAAGCGGTGAAAAATAATGTGCTCAATGATCCGCAAAAAGAGCCCTTAAGCGCCTGGGTTCAACAAGAGTCTGGCGACATAGCCAACCTACTAACCATTGCTGAAGCTAACAAGTTTGGCTTTTATGAACACAAAGGGTTTATGGAGCAAGCCCGAGAATATCAACGCAGCATTGCTGCCTCGGGCATAGAAGCTGCGTTGAAAACCTTTTTTAACTCTTTGAAATAGCGAGTGTATTATGCGTGAGTCATGGAGATGGTTTGGGCCAAACGACCCTGTCACCATTGATGAAATAAGACAAACCGGTGCCACCGACATTGTGAGTGCTTTGCACCATGTGCCGGCGGGAGAGGTATGGACAAAAGAAGAGATTCAGTCTTATAAAAAGGTTATCGAAGCCTGTGAACCCGGCATGGCCCCACTACGCTGGACAGTGGTTGAAAGTATTCCTGTACATGAAGACATTAAATTGGCTCGTCCAGGTCACGAAAAATATGTAGAAAACTGGATCACCAGTATGGAGAACCTAGCAGCTTGTGGGGTGAAAACCATCTGCTATAACTTCATGCCCGTTATCGACTGGACCCGAACCGACTTACAGTATCGATTGCCGAACGGGGCCTATGCCTTGCGCTTCGACCAGCCCAAGTTTGCTGCCTTCGATTTGTTCATTTTACAGCGTGAAAATGCTGAGTGTGAATATAGCGAAGATGAAATCGCACAAGCTAAAAGCGTGTTCGAGAACATGGATGAGGCTCAGCGAGAGCAACTCACCAACAATATTATTGCTGGGCTGCCAGGGCGCATGACCGACAGCTACGGTATCGCAGATTTTCGCGCCATGTTGGCCAACTATAAAGATGTGAGTGCCCAAACCTTAAGAAGTAACCTGTTTTCGTTTTTGGCCAAAGTTCTGCCTCGGGCAGAAGCACTTGGGGTGAAGCTTGCCATACACCCAGATGATCCACCCAGAGACATGCTTGGGTTACCACGAATAGTGTGTACTGCTGCAGATTTAAAGATTCTATTTGAAACCTTACCAAGCCCATCTAACGGTATGACCCTATGTGTTGGTACCTATAGTAGTCGCCCAGACAACGACTTGCCGGCCATGGCGGCTCAGTTTGGTCCTCAGATCCATTTCTCTCATTTACGGGGCGTGTCTCGTGATCCCGAAGAACAGCGTTCGTTCTATGAAGCCAGCCATTTGGACAGCGACGTCGATATGGTGTCTGTGATTGATGCCTTGCTAGCAGAAGAGCGCAGACGTCAGGACGAGCCTGACAGTGAAGAGATTTTTATTCGTCCTGACCATGGCCATCAAATGATGGATGACATTGGTAAAACCGTTAACCCGGGTTATTCCGGCATCGGACGTTTGAAAGGTTTGGCTGAAATTCGTGGTGTGATAAGAGCACTGTCCAAGCGCCTTTGACGGCGCCGAATAAACTATGCGGTACCTGCTTTATGGATAAAATAAATACGATAATAAAACGTCTATTGCCTGGCATTTTTCTATTTGGTTTTACTGTAGGAACGGGCAGTGTTACCGCAATGGCGAAAGCCGGCGCAGATTATGGCATGTCTTTGCTTTGGACCATTCTAATTTCCTGTGCCATTACTTATTTTCTTATTCAACTGTTTGGTAAGTTTACCCTTGTGACGGGGGTGACAGCCTTACAAGCGTTTAAACAACACATTCATCCATCAGTAAGCCTCTTTTTTATTGTTGCACTCACCACCCAAATTTGTGGCAGCGTGATGGGAGTAATGGGTATTTTGGCCGATGTTTGTTATGAGTGGTCAAAAACCTTTGTTGATGGGGGTATCGCTCCGCTTTATTTTGCCATTTTCTTTATTGTATTTGTGTATGTTATTTTTCTTATCGGAAAAGTCGACGTATTCCAAAAAGTGTTGGCAGTCTTTGTGGCCATTATGGCGGTGTGCTTTTTAATTAACTTTATTATGTTAATGCCGCCAGCGCTCACTATTCTTAAAGGCTTGGTGCCAACAGTGCCAGAAACCGGTCCTGATAAAAATGCATTTTTAGTGATTGCCTCTATGGTAGGGACCACGGTGTTTTCAGGTTTGTTTATCTTACGTTCTATTTTGGTTCAAGAGGCAAATTGGACCATGGCTGATTTGCGCACGCAAAAAACCGATGCATTATTCTCAGCCTTTTTGATGTTTGTGGTGAGTGCCTCCATTATGGCGGCTGGTGCCGGCGCTTTGTATGCTAAGGGCATTCAACTTACCCACGTTACACAGATGATCAACTTGTTGGAGCCGTTAGCTGGAGCTGCCGCAGTAACAATTTTTACCCTTGGGCTGATTGCCGCTGGGGTGTCGTCGCAATTTCCTAATGTGGCACTGTTACCTTGGTTGCTAGACGATTACCATCAACGGAAAACCGATTTAACCCGGCCTATTTACCGTCTTATTGCGTTGGCAATCTCTTTGTTAGGGTTGGTCGTACCTATATTTGATGCCAAACCTATCATGGTCATGGTGGCCTCTCAGGCGTTCGGTGCGTTAGTGCTGCCAGCCACAGTGGCCAGTATTTTATACATTGGCAACAAGCGTAGCTTAATGAAAGAACATGCTTTTTCTGCCACCACGAATGGGCTGCTTGTACTGATATTTGGTTTTGCGCTAATTATGAGTTACATGAGTGTTAACGGTATTTTAGATACCCTTTCGTAAGGTAGAACCCAAGGTATTTTTCAACGCCTGATTGCTCAGGCTGTGCATATTGGCCCCTCCTTTGTATGAGAGGGGCCGTATTTTCAATTCAGGCAATGGAAAAGTTAGCATGAATCAAATTATTAAATTCACCGCAAATCGCGTGTGGCGAACTTACCAAGGCGGAAAACTCCTCGATGCCATTGAAGGCAAGGAGACCCCTCGCGATTCTAGTTTCCCAGAAGACTGGATTGGTTCTACGGTGGAAGCGCGAAATGTGGGTCGAGAACATATAAGCGAAGGACTGGCAATGGTGCCCGACGAGTCTGGCACCAAGATTCCGTTTAAAGAGTTGTTGCAAGCAAAGCAGGCTTACTTCTTAGGTGAAGATGAAAACGGTGATCGTGCGCTAGATGATATTCCTCTTGTTAAATATCTCGATAGTTCTACCCGTTTGCATTTTCAAGCCCACCCTACTCGTGAGTTTTCTCAAACTCGTTTAGGCATGCCCCGAGGGAAAACCGAAGCTTACGTTATTTTGCAAACTCGAGAAGACGTAGAAACACCGTATATCTATGCTGGGTTTCAACGTTCCCCAAGCAGAGAGCAGCTAAAAGAATGGATAGAAACGCAAAACATTGCTGCCATCGAAAGCTGTTTTGACAAAATACCCGTTAAACCCGGTGATGTGTTTCTTATTCCAGGTGGACGTCCTCATGCCTTAGGCGAAGGCATTTTAATGCTGGAAATCATGGAGCCTTCAGATCTGGCTGTCCGTTTTGAATTCGAGCGTTGTGGTTACGAAATTCCAGAACAAGCACGGTTTATGGGGCGGGATATTGAAACCGCCCTCGATGTGTTCAATTTTGACCCAGTGGATAAAGAGGAGGTGGATAGCGAATTCCGTTGTCATCCATCGGTGTTGCACCAAGACAGTAACGGCAATGAACTAGAGCTGTTAATCGGCGCTAAAGATACCCCATGCTTTACCGTTCGCAGAGCCACTGTAAATAGTCAATTTCAACGGCAAGAAGCCGCCTTCTTCTATGGCATTGTAACCCAAGGACACGGTGAAATAAGGGTAGGGGATGAAATAACCCAGTTAAAACAATGGGATCGTTTTTTCTGTCCGGCCGGTATCACTGACTTTGAATATCGCTGTCATTCTGAGCAACCCATGTCTGTTCTTGAGTGTTACCCTGGTAATACCTAAGGGGTTAGCCTTACTCTCTTTTCGCCTCCCGCATCCAGTGGGAGGCAATATCACCGTTTTGTCCTACACTTTACTTGCTAGGCTTTTGACACCGCCGTTTAACAGCAGCAAATGCATATATAGGCCTTGGTTTTTTAACCGCTCTTGATGGGTATTTAACCGGTTAATACCGTATGAATATATATACTAACCATTTCGCCTGTCTGTTTTTAGTGAAAGCGTAAATTTTTATATTGTTGATTTTTAATGATTATTTTGGATCTTGTCGCCATTGTCGTTTCTGCTCTAAAAGCCTTTCTGTATTCAAAAGTATAATTTCGCGAAATGGAATTCTCGTCATACTGTTTAATCATTAACCACATGATTGAAAAGCAAGTGTGTGGCTTAGTCACGAATAAAAATCGGTGACAAACAGGCTATACCGTAAAAGGTCGCGCTTTTTTAAATCGTCGACTAAATAGATCGACCACAAAATAGTATCGAATGATTGGATATCAACAAAAAAGAACGGATTTGTCTCGCTTACGTAGCGGCAAGTCAGTTTCTTGAGCCACTGAACACCCAGCTAAAAGGTTAACGCTGTACTCGCCTGCTAGATGGAAATAAAGGAGACAGACAATGGGTAACGCTGCCGCACAGAATTCGCTGATGGGAGGCCACAACAGGGAGTTTTTAAGCTTCGTGTTAGGTGAGGAAAACTATGCCCTTGATATCACCACGGTAAAAGAGATACGTGGCTATGAGCAGGTAACGAAAATCGCCAACGCCCCAGACTTCATCAAAGGCGTTATGAACCTTCGTGGCGATATCGTACCCGTGGTTGATTTACGAATTAAATTCAACGTCGGTGACGTAACGTACAACGAGTTTACCATTGTGATCATGCTCAATGTCCATGATCGCATCGTCGGTATCGTTGTCGATGGCGTGTCAGACGTGATCCAGTTAACAGATGAAGAAGTCTTGCCGCCCCCAGAGTTTGGTGTGGCCTTCGACAGTCGTTATTTACATGGCCTTGCTGACGTGGATGAAACCATGATCATTCTGGTCAATATTGAAAGTTTAATAACCAGTAATGAGCTCGGTTTAATCGAGAGCAATCCGGTTAGTGCAGGAGAATAGGCATGGGAATGTTTAAGTGGTTGAGTGGAAATGATGACGCCGTGGTGGGTTCGCTGGAAAGTATCCAGGCCCTTGATGCTTCGTCAGCAAATTTATTAATTGTCGATGCCCAATTTAATGTGGTTGTTGCAAACCGGGCTGCCAAGTCACTGTTAGCTGGGCTAGAAAAAGAACTGTCTAGCCTACATGGCGGGTTTTCCGCCCTCAATGTCGTGGGAAGTAACCTGACTGCTTTGGGAATTAACGGTGCGCAACTGCAGCAAGCCGTGCTGCAAAACCCGGTCAATGCAGAATTAGCCATCGCCCTTCCTTGTAAACAAATCAAAGTGGTGGTCAGCCGCCTTAGCAACGTTAAAGGTGAAACCACCGCATACAGTGTTGAGCTTCAAGACAACGATGCGGCCATGATGCAAAGCGCGATTACCGATGCGCTTCATCGAGTGCAAGCAGTTATCGAATTTAAGCCTGACGGAACCATTCTTACCGCTAATGACAATTTTTGTAATGCATTAGGTTACGAGCTTGATGAAATCAAAGGTCAACATCATCGGTTATTTGTTTCAACGGAATTTGCGTCATCGGCGGAATATCGAGATTTCTGGCGGAACCTAGAGCGAGGCCAGGTGTGTTCTGGTGAATACTGCCGAATTCGCAAAGACGGCGGGGAAATTTGGATCCAAGCTTCTTATAACCCTGTTTATGATGAACAAGGCAACGTGGTTAGAGTGGTTAAATTTGCCACCGATATTACCGCCGAGAAAATTAAGAATGCATACTACGGTGGTCAAATCGCAGCACTTAACCGAACTCAAGCGGTTATTGAGTTCGATTTAAACGGAAATATTTTAGATGCCAACGAAAACTTCCTCTCTACCATGGGGTATTCGTTGGACGAGATTAAGGGCAAGCATCACAGCATATTCATCGATTCTGAATACCAAAAAACAGCGGAATATCGTTCGTTCTGGGAACAACTCAGCAAGGGAGTCTATTTTGCCGATGAGTTTAAGCGCATTGGTAAAGCAGGCAATGAAGTGTGGATCCAAGCCTCTTATAATCCCATTTTAGATCAAAACGGCAAGCCATATCGAGTGGTAAAATACGCCACAGATATTACCGCTCGTACCACAGCGGTGAACGATATCAAGCAAACCATGAGTGAATTGGTTAAAGGGAATCTAGACACTCAAGCCCTTAATTTTGAGGGGGATTATGCGGAGCTGGGTGAATCAATCAACCAGTTTGTCAGCGATCTAAAAAGTATCATCGGCATTATTAAAGCGGTTATGACGTCGATGTCCTCCGGTGACTTAACACAGCGCATAGATGAAGAATTCCAAGGGGAGTTTCAGGTGCTCGGGGATGCCATTAATTCCTTTGCCACTGAAATTAGCAGTACCATAGGTAGTATTAATGAAGCCGTCGATACCATTAATACCGCTTCTTCCGAAATCGCCACGGGTAATGCCGATCTTTCTAGTAGAACAGAGCAGCAAGCATCTAGCTTGGAACAAACCGCGTCTTCGATGGAAGAGCTAACCGGTACCGTGCGGCTAAACGCAGAAAATGCCGAGCAGGCCAACATGCTAGCCTCGCAAGCCTCTACCGTGGCTAATGAGGGGGGCGATCTTATTCGCCAGGTGGTCACGACGATGGGGGCGATCAATACCTCGGCGCAGGAAATTTCTGACATTATCGGCGTGATTGACGGTATTGCCTTCCAAACTAACATTCTTGCTTTGAACGCGGCGGTGGAAGCCGCCCGAGCTGGCGAGCAAGGCCGCGGCTTTGCGGTGGTGGCGTCGGAAGTCCGAACCCTAGCCCAGCGCTCTGCTGAAGCGGCTAAAGAAATTAAAGAACTGATTTCTGATTCAGTGTCGAAAATAAACGACGGGAATTCGTTGGTGAATAAATCTGGCGACACCATGTCAGAGGTGGTCACCGCCATCAAACGGGTTAATGACATCATGTCAGAAATCTCTGCAGCTTCCTCAGAGCAGGCAACCAGTATTGAAGAAGTGGGTAAAGCGGTGAATAACATGGATGAAATGACCCAGCAAAATGCCGCTTTAGTTGAAGAAGCCGCCGCTGCCGCAGATAGCTTACAGCAACAAGCGGCAAACTTATCTGAGCGTGTAGCAATGTTTAAGCTAGAGCAGGGGGCTGATCATGTATTGACGCCACCTAGTGCGCCATCTCGGCCAAGAATTAATGGCATGAATGGAATACCCAAACCCGCCATGCGCGTAAAAGCCGTTAATGCGCCAGGCTCGCTCAAACCAAGTGTGCCTGTAGAAAGTGAGTGGGAGTCTTTCTAACATGACGGTGGCATCCGCTGAAAAAGTCGATAGAGAATATACCTATAGTCAGGACGACTTTGAACGGGTGCGAGCCACGGTATTTAAGATTGCCGGTATACGCCTACAAGATTCGAAAGTTACCATGGTGTATAGCCGGCTATCAAGACGGCTGCGGGCCCTTGGGTTGAGCTCTTTTCGGGATTACTTGGGCTTGGTCGAACGGGACAAGCCCGAGCAACAAGAATTTGTGAATGCATTAACCACAAACTTAACGTCATTTTTTCGAGAGCCTCATCATTTTGAGGCCTTGGCATCTTATTTACGTTCCCATCCAGATACCAAAGCCATTTGGTGTGCGGCGAGTAGTACAGGCGAAGAGCCTTATTCCATCGCCATGACGGTGGCAGAAATAACAGGCACCTTTTCTTCTGGAATCAAAATTTATGCTTCGGATATCGACAGTAAAGTATTAGCCACTGCCAAAGCCGGTGTGTATAAAGCCGAGCAAATTGCCAAATTACCTAAAGAGCGTCAAAAGCAGTTCTTTTACAAGGGAAAAGGTTCCAAGTTAGGCAAGGTGCGCGTGGTGGACGAATTGCGCAAAATGGTGCAATTTAGACAAATTAATTTAACCGATTCAGACTATGGCTTTAAAAATACAATGGATGTTATTTTTTGCCGTAACGTGATGATCTATTTTGATAAACCAACACAAAATAAAGTGTTAGCGCGGTTAGTCAGCCATTTAAACGATGACGGAATGTATATTGCCGGTCATTCCGAGCATTTTTCTTCTGCGTCGAATATTATCCGTCCAGTGGGGAAAACCATTTATAAGCCAGTTAGGTAAACGAGGCACTCGTGGTCGATCGCGATTTTAATCAACCCGCTTTTTACTACGACAGTCGTTTTGGTCGCGAAGCCACCAAAATTTTGCCGGGGCAGTACTATGTTACCCAAGAAGATAAACTTATCGTTACGGTGTTAGGTTCTTGTGTCGCCGCCTGCATTTTCGATCCCATCACGGAAATTGGAGGCATGAATCATTTCATGTTGCCCAGTAATAAATCGGTTTGTAAAAATGCGTCTCATGCACACCGTTACGGTATTCATGCCATGGAAGTGTTAATTAACGATTGTTTACGCCTTGGCGCAGAAAGAAAGCGATTAGTAGCCAAAGTATTTGGCGGCGCGAAAGTCTTACCCGGCTTTGTACAAAATGACATTGGTGCCACCAACACAACCTTTGTGCTCGACTTCCTAAAAACAGAAAATATTCCTATTCTTAGCAGTGACTTAATGAAAACCTACGCCCGTAAAGTGTATTTCACGCCATCAGATGGCTCGGTGCTGATGAAGCGAATACGCACTGTAAACAACAGCACCATCACCGAGCGTGAAGCCGAGTTGGCAATGCGCATCAATGTTGACGCGCAAGCCTCAGGCAGTATCGATTTGTTTGATGACTAGTTGGCAGAAAATTTTGCCCTACAGGCTTTGTAAAAACTGACCAATACGGGCTATGCCTTCGTCCAATTCATGTTCGGCGGCGGCAAAAGATAAACGCACGTAGTGATCCCCTGTGGCTTCGCCAAAGTCGTTGCCGGGGGTCAACGCCACAAATTGTTGCTGTAATAATTGTTCACAAAAGGCCATTGCTGTTAACCCTGTTTGGGTCACATTAATATAAACATAAAATGCGCCATCTGGTTTTACATCCACACTGAGGCCAATTTTTTCCAAACCCGCCAGTACTCGGTGGCGGCGATGAATGAGTATGTCTCTTCGGCGCTCGCACACTGTGAGGGTTTCAGGTGTAAAACAGGCTAATGCTGCATGCTGGGCAGGCGTAGATGGGCAGATATACAGATTCTGCGCCAAACGCTCCATGATGGGGATCATTTCATCCGGCACAACGCACCAACCTAACCGCCATCCGGTCATACCAAAATATTTTGAAAAGCTGTTAATCACAATGGCGTCTTTGTCATACGCTAGTGCGGTATGCGGTACTTGGCCATGACTCAAGTTTAAGTAGATTTCATCTACAATACGCCAAGCCCCTTTGGTTTTTGCAAAGTTAAGAATGGCGTCCATATCTTGGGGCAGTACTGAGGTGCCGGTAGGATTAGATGGGGACGCAAGCATTACCCCTTTAATGGTGTCATCCCAGTTGGCTTGCACGCTTTGTGCACTTAATTGGAAACGGGTTTTCGCATTGGTCGTTACGCTTGCAAGCTCGCCGCCAAAGCAGCGTATAAACTGACGATTACAGGGGTACGCAGGATCGGCCAGCATTACTTTGTCGCCGTCATTTATTAAGGCTGCGCAAACCAGTAATAGTGCTGCAGACGCACCGGCGGTTACGACTACATTAATGGGGTTAACGGTGACTTGGTGGCGTAACTGATAAAAATTGGCAATAGCCTCTCTTAATGCAGGCAAGCCCAGCGCTGAGGTATAGGGTAAGTCGCCATGCTTAACGATTTCTTGCATGGCCTCGGCTACCGGAGGAGGAGCGCCAAAGTCAGGTTCTCCAATATTAAGCCTGATAACAGGGTGGCCCTGTTTTTCCAATGCGCTCGCTTTTTCGGAAAAAGCCATGGCGTAAAAAGGCGTAATCGCCTGTGCTCTATGGGAAAATGTAATCACTACAACGGTCTCACAATAAATGAGGCGTAATGATACCAGCGTCATCATAGATAATCAGCCACAGACGTGACTTAAACCCCATTAAACCAATAAAGCAGAGGGGAGTTAGGTTAACGAATCAATATGTCTGCTAAATGTTGGATGTCCGTTACCGTAATATCTGCGGGAATGCCTAAGGGATATTCCATTTTTCCTGGCCGGGTAACAAAAGCGCTTTGTAAGCCAGCGGCTTTGGCACCACTGGTATCCCAGCCGTGGGCAGCCACCATCATGGTTTCGTCAGGTTTAGCTTCAGTTTGGTTACAAGCCCAATGATATACCGAAGGGCTAGGTTTGTATTTTCGTATGGATTCAACACTCAGAATGTAATTAAAAAAAGTACTGATTTTGGCGTTATCCAGTTGCTTTGTTAGGCCTGACTTGGAAGAGTTTGATAAGGCAACGAGGGTAAAACCGGCCTCTTTAAGTTGGCTTAAGCCTTTAATTACATCGTCATGGGGAGGGATGCTGGTCATCGCAGGTACAATATGTGAACGTGCGGTATTCAAATCGAGGGCAATCCCCTGGGAATGACCTACCATCACCATGGCCGCGGCCCCGATGTCACTGAAATCATGAAATCGCTCACACGTTGTTTCTACCAACGAATAATGCAGCAAGGTTGAAAACCATAACGGTACCAGCGCATCGCTTCCCAATGCATCGGCAACGGCGGATTTTACCTCGTCCATATCTAACAGAGTTTCATTTATATCGAAAATAAGCGTCTTCGGGGTCATGCCATATACCTACTGAATTATCGCGTTGTTACCTGCTGTTATTACGGCGTGTCATACCCATTAGATCCATCAATATACATCATTTAAATAAATTTGGTCATATCGGGGTGGGCCACTTCTATCCATTGCTTTAACGAGGGCTCATCAATAAAACTAAAATCGGCAAAATCAAAACCCGGCGCCACACTACAGCCAACAAAGCTGTATTCTCCGGTGGACTCAGCGGCCTGAAAATCCCCTGCAGGCACCACGGCGGCAAAATCGTGGGATTCTCCACCGAGCCGTTGTTCACGTAGTTGTTGCTGGTGAATATGGTACAACCTCAACGGCGCTCCGGCGTAATGGCTCCAAACTTCATCGTGCAGAACTCGGTGAAAGCGACTGACTTGGCCGGCCAATAACAAAAAGTATATATGCGTAATTGCTGGACGACTCAAGCTATGAACCGGTGAGTTAACTTCTTGTTCAGAACGATGGATCTGCCGATAGTACCCACCCTCAGGATGAGGTTGCAGTTCCAACTTATCGATAAGGGGGTGAGGGGCTTTGCTCATGGGTGTTTTAACTTTGTGAAACATAGTATACCAGCATAACGGTTACGTTAAAAAAATGCAGCTTTTTTGTTAAGTAAATAGCCAAAATAACCTTACATTATTAAGGTGAACTATTTCACCATGGTCACCCGTATGTATGCGTAATCATTTATTCTTAAACTGACTGGTCAGTCTAGGAACAGGAAGGAAAAGTGTGCATATGAAATACCGTCAACTTACTGAAATAGAAGCTGCTGGCAATGCTTATCAAGCGGTCAGTTTTGACAAAATTGCTGAGCAATTCGACTTAGAACGTTTGCCCTTCTGTATTAAAATTCTCCTTGAAAATCTTATCCGTCATGAGGATAAGGAGTTTGTCACCAGTGAAGATATTGAAGCCGTGGCGAAGTGGGATACCAACGATAAGACTCAACATGAAATTGCCTTCGTGCCGGCCCGCGTAATTTTACAAGATTTCACCGGTGTGCCCGCTATAGTAGATCTAGCCGCCATGCGCGATGCCGTGAATCGGTTAGGTGGGAAAGCCGAGGCGATCAACCCGCTAAACCCAGTGGAGTTGGTTATCGACCACTCGGTAATGGTCGATTATTTTGCCTCCGACGAAGCCTTTAAGAAAAACACAGACATCGAGATAGAACGAAACCAAGAACGTTACCAGTTTCTTAAGTGGGGCCAGTCTTCTTTTGATAACTTCAAAGTGGTTCCCCCAGGTCGAGGAATTGTCCATCAGGTTAACTTAGAATACTTGGCCCGCTGTGCATTTACCCTTGAAAAAGACGGTGAAAAATGGGTTTACCCCGATACCCTAGTTGGCACCGATTCCCATACCACCATGATTAATGGGCTTGGCGTACTAGGCTGGGGTGTGGGTGGTATCGAGGCGGAAGCGGCCATGCTAGGACAGCCGGTTACCATGGTGCGCCCCTCGGTAGTAGGGTTCAAACTAGACGGTAAATTGGCAGCCGGCGTGACCGCCACCGATATGGTGTTAACCATAACCGAGCAGCTTCGCGCTCATGGTGTTGTCGGTAAATTTGTCGAGTTTTACGGGCCGGGAATTAAGCACCTTACTACCGCCGATAGAGCCACTATTGCCAATATGGCTCCGGAATACGGTGCTACTTGCGGTATTTTCCCCGTGGACGATGTGGCTTTAGATTATCTGCGCCTCACAGGTCGAGATGAATCCCATATCGCTTTAGTTGAAACGTACGCTAAAGCAGCAGGGTTATGGCACGACGATCACTCAAAAGACGCGGTATATCATGAAACCCTAGAGCTGGATTTAGGCAATGTAGTACCATCATTGGCCGGCCCTAAACGTCCGCAAGATCGCATTGCTTTAGATGAAGCCGCACAGGCTTTTACCTCATGGTATCAATCGCAAATTGATGTGAAAGTGGTGGAAGAGGAAGCCAAATTCGTCGCTGAAGGCGGCGACATGGCCGAGGTAGATGAAGAACAGGATTCATACGTTGAGTTTAATGGCGACAAATTTAATTTAGATGACGGCGCTATTGTTATTGCCGCTATTACCAGTTGTACCAATACGTCTAATCCGTCAGTACTGATGAGTGCAGGGTTAGTGGCTAAAAAAGCGGTAGAGCTTGGTTTAACGAGAAAACCCTGGGTTAAAACCTCACTAGCACCTGGTTCACAGGTGGTTACCCAATATTTAGAAAATGCAGGGCTAATGGCGCCGTTGGAAAAGCTGGGCTTTAACCTAGTAGGCTATGGCTGTACCACCTGTATTGGTAATTCAGGCCCTTTACCCGAAGCAATTAGCCAAGCGGTGCGAAAAGCCAAGCTTACCGTGACCTCTGTGTTATCGGGGAACCGTAATTTTGAAGGGCGTATTCACCCAGATGTAGCGGCCAACTATTTAGCCTCGCCTCCGCTGGTGGTCGCCTATGCCCTCGCGGGGAATATGCGCACCGACATTACCCGTGAGCCCATTGGCAAAAGTAAAGACGGTAAGCCCGTTTATTTAAAAGATATCTGGCCTACCGAAGAGGAAATCCAAGCGCTGATTAACAGCCATGTGTCGGCTGATTTGTTTAAGAAAAAATACGCTGATGTATTTAAAGGGAATGACATTTGGAACAACTTAAATATGTCGAAATCGTCGGTCTATGACTGGCCCGATTCTACATACATTAAGCATCCCCCGTTTTTTGCCAGCATGGAAGATAAGCCCGCGGCGCTGACCAGTATAGAAGGCGCCCGTTGTTTGGTGAAGGTGGGAGACTCTATTACCACCGACCATATTTCGCCGGCAGGCTCTATTGCCGCGGACAGCCCCGCTGGAGAGTATCTGCAAGCGCAGGGAGTGACACCTAAAGACTTTAATTCTTATGGTTCTCGTCGAGGCAATCATGAAGTAATGATGCGGGGTACCTTTGCTAATGTGAGGTTGAAAAATCAATTAGCGCCTGGCACCACAGGCAGCGCGACCACCCATTTTCCTAGTGGCGAGGAAATGTCGATTTTCCACGCAGCCATGCGCTACAAAGATGATGCGGTGCCGGCCATTGTGATTGGTGGTAAAGAATACGGAACAGGTTCAAGTAGAGACTGGGCGGCGAAAGGGCCATCACTGTTGGGGGTAAAAGCCGTACTTGCTGAAAGTTACGAGCGTATTCACCGTTCTAACCTTATTGGTATGGGTATTTTGCCTTTACAGTTTAAACCTGACGAGAGCGCCGACTCTCTTGGGTTACGGGGTGATGAAAGCTTTGCCATCGAAGGGGTAACAAAAGGTCAAAAAGAGGTGAACGTGACGGTGACTTCTGATAGCGGCGAAAGCCAGACGTTCGCCATGGATGTGCGCATCGATACGGCCAATGAATTTACCTATTTCGAGCATGGCGGTATTTTACATTACGTCATTCGAGACTACCTTAAAAAGTCTGCGTAAACGCAACCATAACACTAACCAAAACGCCCGTTTTTAACGGGCGTTTTTTATTGCTTATTTAAGCAGTGCTGATACCGCTTTAAAGCCTTGTTGCAGGGTTTGGATGGCGTCATCCGTTGTATCCCTTTCTACAAAATAGTGCTCAGCCCCCGCGAGTTTGGCATTTTTGAAAATAGAGGCGAAGTTGATGGTGCCAGTGCCGACATCGGCAAATTGTCCATCCACGTCCATGTCTTTTACGTGCCAAAGCTTAAAACGATAGGGGTATTTTTTAAAATAACTGATGGGGTCTTTTTGGGCTTTTATCATCCAATAAAGATCTATCTCCATGGTCATGTTTTGTTCTTGTACTTCGTTAAGCAAAATATCGTATGGCTCTACGCCATCCACTTTTTGAAATTCAAAATAGTGGTTATGATATGCCAGCGTCAGCCCTTCACTGTTGCATATCTCTCCCCATTGATTACATTCCTCAGCCAGCTGTTTGTAGACATCTATGGACGAGCCTCGCTGGGCTTCAGTTAAGTACGGGATCACCAAGTATTTGTGGCCCACTTCCTGTGCGGTGTCGATAAGCCTGTGAATACCGCCGCGTCGTAAGGCATCTAAAGAAATATGGCTTGATGGCGCAGAAAGGCCCTCACCATCGATAATCTTACGCAGTTCGCGGGGAGAATGGCCATAATACCCCGCAAACTCCAGCTCTTTATACCCTTGTGCGGCCACTAATTTAAGCACCGCAGGCACATTCTCGGCCATCATATCGCGAAGGGTATAAAGCTGTATGCCCACCCGTATTTCTCGCTTGGCCTGTGCTAGGCCAACACTGGGAAAAGCCGCAAGAGCAAGCCCAGCCGCACCCAACTTCATAAATTGGCGGCGCTTGGCAATGGGATGACGCTGCGTCGCCGAAAGCGAATTAAGCCGAATACTTTTATTTCCCATTCGTCTCTCCTAATTGATGTGCCTAGCCGGTCAGTGAGCTTCCCGGGAGTAAACCTAGTGTAGTTAATTCGGTGCGTTAGAGTTTTTTTCTTTCTACGCGAGGCATTGGGCAAAGCACTGTGTGATGGCATTATCTTACCACTGAATACGCCCATAAGCAGGTGTGGTGTTTGTAACGTATGGGTAAATAACAGAACGTAACGAGAATATCTAAAGGCTTAGCATAGAATACGTGCTACCGGCCCTCGCTTTCTGGTAGCATTCCGGTTTTCCAAATTAACATCAAGACAATTATGATCGGCGAACTAGCTGCTCTTTCTACTGCGCTGTGTTGGGCCATTGCGGCGCGCTTATTCCGTCAGGCCGGTGGCGGTTTCTCTGCCCTTTGTATGAACTTGTGGAAAGGGGTCGTCACACTTATTCTACTTGGCCTCATATGTGTGTTTTTTGTGCCTACATCATCATTGCCCGTGAGTGCCTATGGTTGGTTATTGTTAAGTGGCGTGATTGGTATTGGCGTGGGTGATACCTGTTTCTTTTTAGCCTTAAAGCGTATTGGCGACAGCCAGTCGGTGTTGGTCACAGAAACACTGGCTCCCATTTTTGCTGCCTTGTTAGCCATGGCGTGGATTGCCGAATGGTTAAATGCATGGCAATGGGTAGGGGTGGCGGTGGTTATTTTGTCCGTTGATATGGTGATCAAATCTACCCGCAAGACATCACCTCATATTGTACCTTCTACCGGTTATTTGTTCGCATCTGGGGCCGCAGTGTGTCAGGCGGTAGGAGCGGTTATTAGTCGCGATATTCTTACCCGCTATGAGATGGCTGCTACCGAGGCGGCGTGTTGGCGACTCGCCGGCGGCATTGTTATCGTCGTTTTGTTGATGGGTTTACGACGTGAATCTTGGTTGCCTAAGCACAACCCGGGAAAAAAGGTCTGGTGCATGCTTGGCGTTGCCACCTTGCTGGGTACCGTATTTGCCATGTATCTGCAGATGCTGGGCTTTGCCAATGCCAAAGCGGGCATAGTGCAAACCCTGATTGCCACTAGTGCCATATTTTCCCTTGGAGTGGCTGCACTAATGGGCGATAAAATTCACCGTAGCACGGTCGTGTGGTCTCTGGTTGCGTTAGCGGGCGTGACGATTTTAGTGGTGAGCTAGTCAGCCCGTTATCGGCTTTTCTGTTACGGTAAAAATACTGGCTGTAATTGCTTGTGTAGTGAACAATTGATCTATATAATGCGCGCCCTTACAGCTATCTCACTTAAGTTCCTTGTCTCCATACAGTCTGGCTGTACTGTCGAGGCTACAACCGTAAGGAGCGTGTAATGCGTCATTACGAAATCGTATTTATGGTTCACCCTGATCAGAGTGAACAAGTACCTGGTATGATCGAACGTTATACCACTATTTTGAAGCAAGACGGTGGTGAAATTCATCGTTTAGAAGACTGGGGTCGTCGTCAATTGGCATACCCAATCGAGAAGCTTCATAAAGCACACTATGTTCTGATTAACGCTGAAGCCACTGCTGAAGCCGTTGACGAACTGGAAAATGCTTTCCGTTTCAACGATGTGATCCTACGTAATCTGGTTATGCGCACTAAAAACGCTGTGACTGAACCTTCTCCTATGATGAAGGAAGAACGTCGTGAGCGTCGTGACGATTCTGCACCTCGCACTGAGCGCGCAGAAAAGAAACCTGAAACCACTGAAGATAACGCGTAAGGAGATCAATCATGGCTCGCTTTTTCAGACGTCGTAAGTTCTGCCGTTTCTCTGCAGAAGGTGTTGAGCAAATCGATTATAAAGATATTGCTACACTGAAAAACTATATCACTGAGAGCGGTAAAATCGTTCCTAGCCGTATTACTGGTACAAGCGCTAAATATCAGCGTCAGCTGTCTACAGCTATTAAGCGTGCGCGCTTCCTTGCGCTGCTGCCGTACACAGATTCTCACAACAAGTAATTGGCGAAAGAGGAAATTTAGATGGATATCATCTTACTAGACAAAATCGCCAACCTTGGCGGTCTGGGTGACCAGGTAAACGTTAAAGCTGGTTATGCACGTAACTTCTTATTCCCTCAAGGAAAAGCAGTTCCTGCAACCAAATCAAACATCGAAAAGTTTGAAGCTCGTCGTGCAGATCTGGAAGCGAAAATCGCTGAAGAGTTAAATGCTGCACAAGCGCGTGCTGATAAAGTTGCTGAGCTTGGCGAAGTAACCATTGCAGCACCTGCTGGCGATGAAGGCAAATTGTTCGGTTCTGTTGGTACTCGTGACATCGCAGATGCAGTAACTGCTGCCGGTGTAGAAGTAACTAAAGCTGAAGTTAAATTGCCTACTGGTACTTTACGTGAAACAGGTGAATACGATATTGACCTGCAATTACACTCTGATGTAATGACTTCCGTAAAACTGGTAATCGTTGCAGAAGCGTAAGCACTCAACGTATTAAAAAAAACCGCTACACTGTAGCGGTTTTTTTATGCCTGTTTTTTGCCTCGGGAATCATCTACTTCGACATGGGATTATTGTTTGTAGCTTGATGTTCCCCTAAAAACGCCTCAAACGCGTTTTTGCCAAGGGGTTTGGCAAATAGATAGCCTTGGCCATAGTGGCATCCCATACTGGTAAGAATTGCCAGTTGCTCTTTGGTTTCGATACCTTCGGCTACCACTTCGATACCCAGTTTTTTCGCCATTAAAATAATGGCTTCGCAGAGCACTTTATCGTTACTCACTTCTGTCATCGAATGAACGAAACTTCTGTCAATTTTTATGTAATCGGTAGGGTATTTCTTCAAATAAGAAATCGATGAATAGCCAGTACCAAAATCGTCTAGGGCAATACTCACGCCAGCTTGACGAAAATGAAATAGCTTTTGCGAGACTTTGTCATCTGCATCCATAAGCAGGCTTTCAGTAATTTCTAACGTAATGGCATCAGATGGCGTACCCGAGGCTAATAAAGTATTAAGCCAGTCCATAATATTTGGCTCTTCACTAAAGTAATGGCTCGGCGAGGTATTAATACTGAGCTGTAAATCATGGCAGTAACGCTCACGCCATGCTTTTACATCATCACAGACTTGTTGAAACACCCAATTGCTGATTTCTATAATTAAGCCCGACTCTTCTGCAATAGGAATAAATTCATCGGGTCGGATTAAGCCATTAGTGGGGTGCTGCCAACGAATGAGGGCTTCTGCTTTGGTTACCCTTTTATTTTGCAAATTGATAATAGGTTGATATTCGATATACAGCTGTTCATTTTCGATGGCATAGCGTAAATCGTTCAGCAAGGTAAGTCGCTTTAACGCTTCATCGTGAAGACTTTTGGTATAGAAGTAATAGCTATTCTTACCCAAAGCTTTAGCGCCATACATCGCTTGATCCGCATTTTTAAGAATACTGGTGACATCGTTGGCGTCATCAGGGTAAATGGTTACTCCAATACTGACACTGGTATGAATACGCTCTTGGTCGATGATCTGAGGGCTAGAAATGCTAGTTAGTAAACACTGTATAATGCGGTCTAAATCGGTGTCGGCCAGAACATCACTAAAAATAAGAACAAATTCGTCTCCACCTAACCGAGCTACGGTGTCGTTTTGACGAATACAACTTTGTATTTTGCGTCCACATTCAATTAGAAGCTTGTCACCAAAGTCGTGTCCAAGGGTATCGTTGATGTCTTTGAAGTTATCTAAATCAAGCAGCATCACTGCCACTTTAGTTTGTGAGCGGTTGGCATTTTTTATTGCATGCTTGAGGTGCTCTTCCATTAAATTGCGATTAGGTAGCCCAGTCAATACATCGTAATTCGCTTGTCGCCAAATGACTTCGTTGGCCTGTTCTCGTTCAATAGCAATACTGGCGATATGGGCAAACTGTTGTATACGAATTAATTCATCTTCAGACGGGGCTGCCGGCGAGTCATGATAAACCGCGAAAGTGCCAAATACTTCGCCATTTACACCGCAGATGGGTTGTGACCAACATGATCCTAAATGGGCTTGTTTTGCTACATCACGCCAGGCTTCCCAATAGGGATGCTGGCTGATATCTGCTGCGATCGTCAGTTTATTGGTAAATGCAGCGGTGCCACAAGAACCTTGACCTATACCAATTTCAATACCGTCCACGAGTTTATTGTAAAAGTCGGGAAGTGAAGGTGCGGCCCCCATTCTTAATTTATTCCCTTTTAAAAGCAGGATGCTGCAGCGCTGATTGATATATTCGCTTTCAATGGCTTCTACTATGTAATGTAAGGCCAAAGACAGGGTTTCGGCGTTCACGACTTGTTCTAAAATAACACTGCGAACACGGGTTAATTTTTGCTTTTCTTCTAACTGTAATTGTTGCTCGGCAAGCTTGTTAGAGAGTATGGACAGCGACTCTCGCTCAAATTCTGCTTCTACAAGTTTGCCAAGATCTCTTAGTACCGACTCATGGTGTGCACTAAATTGTCGAGGTGAGTCATCAAACACACATAATGCGCCCATGGGGTAGCCATCAAACTCTACTTTAACGCCGGCATAAAAACGCACGTGTGGCGGGCCGGTAACAAGGGGGTTTTTGGCAAAGTCAGGGGCTAAAAGTGTATCGGGAACCACTAACATTTCGCAGGTGGTAATCGTATGCGCGCAAAAGGCGATATCTCTGTGAGTTTCGCTGATGCCTAAATTGACGCCAGATTTAAACCACTGTCGATGCGCATCAATAAGAGAAATAGATGAATAAGTGCACCCAAATATTTGCGTGGCAATTCGGGTAATGCGGTCATACCTTTCTTCTGGTTGTGAATCCAGAATTTCTAAGCGTTGTAACGCTTTAAGCCTGTCCAATTCATTTTCTGGCTTTGCTGCTTTGGTCAATAGAACTTCCTTACACGTACAAGTCAAAGACAGTTAAAAACCGCCTCGCCCCCTTATTTTAGCAGCATAAATTCAGTCCGCTAAAAAACGCCGCATTTAATATAAGAAGGGGTACGATTATAACGTTGATGTCTAGCTTAACGATCAACGTTATTGAGTGTGAATGTAAGGCTTTTAGGTTAGATAAGTCGTAAGCTTCCTTTAAGCATGCTCATATGCCCAGGAAAGGAACAAAAATATAAGTAGCTTTCCTCTTTGGTTAATTTACTGACATCAAACGTCACCGATGCGCTTTCTTTGCCACCGGTTATCCGCGTATTGGCGATAACCCGAGGATCATTGGGTGACAAATAATTATTTGCTAGCCCCTGTGACGCCCCATCTTTGACGACGCTTTTTGCATCAGAGGCTTTGGTTAATACCCAGTTGTGGCCCATAATGTTTTTGGCCAAGGTGCCGGTATTATTCAGGGTAAGGGTGAAGCTAGTGCAATGGGCCGGTACGTCGATAGAGGCTTTATTGAATCGCATGGTGTCGGCGCTTTCTATGGTTGTGGCGCAGTCATCTGCAAATACGACGCTACAGAAAAAAGTGGTAATAAGGGCAAGAACAGTTTTCATCGTTAAGAAGCTCTTAATTTCTAGGTTAACTTAGTGATGCCAACACAGTACTACAGTGGTTACTGAATTTTTAATAATGAAATTTCATCTTTGTAATAGTTAAATACGATTGGTTTTAGCGCCCCTAGAATTGGTGCCAAGGTAACTTACTTGTAAGTCTTAAAAATACTCGTCGCTGTTGGCTTTTACGGCATATATAGCGGTTTTGCCTTGGACGGTTATCCATAGGTCATTACAATAGGAGCGATATGGTAATGAGATACTCCCCATTTTTATTATAGGACGTAGTCAACGATGACAAAACAGCAGGCCGCCGCGCGGTTGACGTTCAGGCAAGAGGCCGTACGCTATCTGTATTCTTTACTGCTACTGGTATTAATTCCCTTTGCACTTCTTAATTTTCTGTTTCGTAAGCAAAAGAAAGAACATACTGGCGAGCACGGTCGCTTCGAACGTTTCGGTATTGTTAGTAGGCCTCAAAATAAGGGGGGATACTTGTTTCATTGTGTGTCCGTAGGAGAAGTTGTTGCGGCCTCGGTATTGATCAAACGCATAATGGCAGACGAACCGAACACCTCAGTCACCATCACCACAACAACGGCCACTGGCTCTGCAAGGGTAAGAGCTATTTTTGGTGATGGAGTAAACCACTTTTATTTGCCCTACGATGTGTCCATCGCCATGAATAGCATGTTAAAGCGGGTTGCCCCTAAAATGGTGCTTATTACTGAGGTTGAATTGTGGCCAAACCTTATTCATTGCTGTTGGCGACAAAGCATTCCTGTGGTTGTTATTAATGGGCGCATGACCACACGTTCAGCTCGTCGCTATAAAAAGATCGGGTTACTTTTTACACCTATGTTGGATAAAGTCGGTCATGTGTGTGCTCAAGGTCAGCGCGATTATGATAATTACCTTTTTTTAGGAATAGCGCCGAGTAAGTTAACCTTAACCAACAACATAAAGTTCGATCAAAAAGCGCCAGATACCATCCATAAGTCGTCGTTTCATGGGATACACAAAGATCATCGTCCAATTATTATTGGTGGGAGTACCCATGAAGGTGAAGAACAGGCACTGCTCGATACGGTCATCAGTCTTAAACCCGACTTTCCCACCCTACTGTTGATCCTAGTGCCTCGTCACCCCGAGCGCTTTAGCAGTGTTAAAAAGCTTATTGAAAATCAATCGCTACAGCTTGTGTGCACTTCCCATGCGCCCACTATCACATCGGAGGCTGACGTGGTACTGGTTGATGAAATGGGGCAATTAAATAAAGCCTATGAGATTGCCAACATGGCGTTTGTTGGCGGCAGTTTAGCCGACAAAGGAGGGCACAACGCTTTAGAGCCGGCCGCCCATAAATTGCCTATTATCATGGGGCCTTACACATACAATAACCCAGTAATTTGCGACAGCCTTAAGCAAAGTGGTGCGTTGATCATTGTTAATGATCAAGCTGGATTAACATCTCAGTGCAGAACGTATTTGCAACGCCCCGAGGAAGCCATTAAAGCGGGGGAAGCAGGTTATGAAGTGTTAATTGCCAATAAAGGTGCGGTGGAAGCGACAATATCAGTGATGAAATCCTTTTGACCGAAGTTGGTGCCATTGAACAAACTACTGCACGGTAGTGGTGCGCTCCATAATGTGTGAGACCATCTATTGGGTATCAATTGTTACTCAACTAATTGATATTAATGATTATTTAAATTATGGTCTTGTTATTGCTTTATATACGCCGACGTTGTGCTTCAAGAATAAAAAAAACAAAATCGCATCCAATAATAATAATAGAGGGGAGCGCTTGATTACACGTTAATTCCAGGGAACGGCACTCTGCCCGTGGGCAGGGTGCCAGTTTTATCTTCACACAGGTTCGCTGGTAGGGATCACCAAACTAATCACTTTCCATCCTGCTTCAGGTACAAGAGACTGACCATCTAAAAACGCATGAGTGCGATTGTTTTGATCTAACGCGATCAAGGGTATTGCCCGGTCTTTATACGTTTTCTCATAATCTTCAAACGTAAATTCATCACTTAACCCCGTTGTTTTAACCGCAGCACCTTTGGCGATGGCCGAGGCGAGGTATCCGTAGGTTACGCCCTCATCAAAAAGTGTGAGCTTTTGCGCGTACTGGGTACTCACCTGGTGACTAGGCCGAGTGGTTTGCTCGTTGCTTGATAGGCCCCATACACGGTCTTTGCCCATGGTGTATTCGAAGTGATACGCGATCATCGGATTAAGTTGCTTATAGGGCGACATGATCAGTACGGTGCCAAACGTATCCATTGCTAGCTTGCGTGAAGCATGATCCGACATGGGATTACCAAAGTAAGCGGGAATTTCCATCATACGTGTGGCTTTAATGGCGTCCCAATTGGTATCGGCTATACATACAGGTAGATCATGTTTGATAAGCTCTTTTGCCAGTAATCGGCTAAATTTACTTCCCCCAAAAATCAGAAAGCCAATGGGAGCGGGTGCGCGCATTTTAAGTAGTTGGGCAACATGTTTTGCCGACAAACTTTGAACGACTACGGTGGTGATAATCACAATGAACACAATGGGCACAATAACACTTGCACCCTCGTAGCCAATCTCTTCTAATTTTAGGGAAAACAGAGCAGAAACTGCGGCCGCTACTATTCCCCGAGGGGCTATCCAACTTAACAGGGCCATTTCTCGCCAATTGAGCCCCGTTCCCATGGATGAGGCCAGCACAGACAGGGGTCGTGCAACAAACAAGATAGCTGCAAGCACAATGAGTACGCCTGAGCCCACATCAAATACCGCATCTAAATTAAGTCTCGATGCCAGAATGATGAATAATCCAGAAATCAGCAGCACACTTAGGGTTTCTTTAAATTCGAGAATATCTTCGACATCTACTCCTTTCATGTTCGCTAGCACCATACCCGCAATGGTTACCGCTAATAAACCGGATTCATGAGCTACATAATTGGAGGCAGCAAACACTGCCAGAATAACGGTGAGTACCGCTGTGTTTTGCAAGTAATGGGGGATAACGTTTTTACGTAAAGCGACACCCATAAGGTAGCCAACGGCTAAGCCAAGTAAGGAGCCCATTCCTACGGTTTTACCAAAGGCGATGAAGGTGTGCAGTAGCGCGGTTTCTTGAGAGGCCACAATATACTCGTATACCAAAACTGCTAATAAGGCACCGATAGGATCGATGATGATCCCCTCCCACCTAAGTATGTTAGCAAGGTTGGTTTTAGGGCGCACGGTACGTACCATGGGGACGATAACGGTTGGCCCGGTTACGGTTACGAGGGCGCCGAATAAGGCCGATAACTGCCATGATAAATCCAGACAATAATGAGCCGCGACGGCGGCCACTAACCAAGTAACAAGCACTCCGATACTGCATAAATTGCGTACCATGTTGCCATGACCGGCAATATCACTAAACTTAAGCGTAAGCGACCCTTCAAACAAAATAATGGCCACCGACAAAGAAACCACAGGAAACAATAAGTCACCGAAAAGGGCATCAGGATCAAGTACATTGAACACCGGCCCCACAATAATGCCTGTTATCAGTAACGGTAAAATAGCGGGGAGTCGTATTTTATAGGCTAAAAATTGACAAAAAATCGATAAGACACCGACACTGACTAAACTAAGTAAGGGATCTGACACGGTGAGTTCCTTCTGGTTGCCGTGGCTGGCACAATTGTTTTGACCAATGGCATTTTATTGTAATGGTACTGGTATATACTAAGTCCTGTTACAAGCGGATTATTTATGATGGATCAATTCTGCAACGCGATTGCTACGCATGAGCAGTTTACGCTGACTTTATATACAAATTCTGCTTTTTCGTATTATCAATAAGTTGGTTTTCACCTTGTAGAACTTCAGTGAAAGCTGTGTACTCGTTTATTTAAATGGAAAATGTAACCGGTGAGTCGTTATTTTTTAAGTATTATTCCTTTTTTCTTTGTTGCAAGTTGCAGCGTATCTTCGGTACCAAGCCCCCAGGTAACCGTTACTCAAGTTCATACCTTAAACCCTGATTTAGGTGAAACCTCAGGCCTTTTTTGTCGTGACGGTAGCGCGTTTAGTATTAACGACTCTGGTAATGCCCCTGAATTGTTCGTTATTGATAAGCAAGGTGAGATCACCGGTAGAGTAACGTTAGATGCCAAAAATAAAGACTGGGAAACCATAACCGGTGACGACGAGTTTTTATATATCGGCGATATCGGCAATAACGCCGGCAAGCGAAAAGATCTCAAAATATATCAGGTTTCGGCATCCACAGGTGATGTCTCTTCCACTATTCGGGTTGCCTATGAAGGCAATAAAACCGACGAGAACATTCCTTATAGCCATGATTACGATGGTGAAGCCATGACCATGCGCGATGGAAAAATACTTATATTCTCAAAAAGTTGGGGTACAGAAACCTCTCATATCTACCAAGTGGATGTAGACAAAAGTGAGCAGTTACTTACCCCTATCGCCAATGTAGAAGGGCTGCCAGGTGTGGTAACAGGCGTCGATTGGAGTGACAAACTACAACAGTTCGTGCTAGTGGGCTACCGTAGTAATGCACTGGGTATGTTTAAGCCTTTTGTGGCCGTAGTATCAGCAAATTACGACGTTGAGTCGGTGTTCCCATTGGCTGAATTTACTCAGGTTGAAGGAGTATGTCACGGACCGGATAACGAGGTGTGGATCAGTCAAGAAAGTACGCCTTATAGTTCTGCAAAACTGGCAGTACTGAGTTTGTAATGGTTGTCGGTTAGGTTCGTCATTGCGAACCTAACCTTTTATTTTTTCAGCGCAAAGTCCCAACCTTTGTTTAAGCAAACACCACCGTTTTGTTGCGGTGAATAATCACTCTGTCTTCTAAATGATATCGTACACCATTGGCGAGTGCGGTAACTTCACAGTCTTTTCCTTTTCTTACCATATCGGCAGCGGAATCACTGTGGCTGATACGTTTGACGCTTTGCTCAATAATCGGCCCTTCATCGAGATCTTTGGTGACATAATGGCAGGTGGCTCCGATTAGTTTCACACCGCGATCGTAGGCTTGTTGATAAGGGCGAGCTCCAGCAAAGGAAGGTAGGAAGCTATGATGGATATTAATCGCCTTACCTTGCAGCTTCTGACACACATGGTCGGGTAGGATCTGCATAAAGCGGGCAAGTACGGTCAAATCTATTTTATATTCATCTAACAGGGTTTCGATTTGTGAGAAGGCTTGTTCTTTACCTAGTGCTTTAAAGTCTACCCAATGGAAAGGTACCTTGTACCAATCGGCAAATTGCTTCATCTGCGGATGATTACCAATGATCACCGGAATATCGCAAGCTAACTCTCCGGTGTGCCAGCGGTGCAGCAGATTGACCAAACAGTGCGATTCGAGGCTAGCAAGCAGTGCGACCCTTTGCTTAACTTGAGAGTCAGTTAAGCGCCAATTCATTTGAAATTCGTTCGCCACAGGAGTAAATGCCTGTATGAATTCGTCGTAACCTAATTGCAAAGTATCTGCACCAATTTCATGACGCATGAAAAAACGGCCGGTTTGTAAATCGGTGTGGTGATTAGCTTCGACAATGGTTGCACCGTGCTCAGCTAAAAATTGTGAAACCCGGGCCACAAGACCAATTTGATCTGGGCAATCAATGACTAGGCGATAAGTTTGTTTCATTAGTTTCGTTGACGTAATTTTTGATGCCTTTGTTTTACCCATGCAAAGGCGCGCTGTAAAGCCCCAATGTTAAGAAATTAATAGATGCCTTGCCGTAAACGCTCTCGAATGGATAAATCAGGCTGTAGTTCCCAAGATTGCCGTATGGGATAACACACCCCCGAGGAAGTGGAAACCGATTCAAATAGGTGAAAGGCATCAAATGGCACGGTAATTTCTGGCAAGGTTAATGGCGGTAAAAGCTCGCTGGTGGCTTTTCTAGCCACAGTCACGTGGGGTTTGAATTCTTGCTTTTCCATGGCGATGCCAGCGCCTCTAGCGGCCTTTCGGATTTTCTTCGCTAGCTCGGGCAACAAGGAGGGGGTCTCTGTGGGGGCGGCAAACAATATTTTTGGCCGTTGCCAAAATCCCGCGTGGTTAAGGGTGACGGAAAAGGGCGGGTGAGAAATGGCATCCAAGTTGGCTATCAGGCTTTCGTGCTGCCGAGGGGAAAGCTGGCCTAAGAAGCACAGTGTCAGATGATAATTGGCCGCAGGGATCGCGTAAGGAAAGGATGATCCTAACGAGTCGTTGCTGACTTTTCGGTTTTTTACTTGCGGAAAGGCCCGTTGTTGCCATTCACAAAGCGCCAGTTTAGTGGAGGGCCCTAAGTCTAGGCCAATAAAACAACGCATAGGTGTCTCCTTAATTATCAACGTCGGGTTATCTGCGTTTGTGCAATGGGTCTACAGGCAGGTAAAATAAGCAGATTAACACTTCCCTATTAGGTCGATACGACGTTTATGTCAGTTAGGAACAGCCATTTACCTGCAAGTACGCTAATTCCAGCATTAGTAAAGGCCCTTGGAGGGCAAAACGTGATTGTGGGCGCCCCTCCTGGAGCGGGTAAATCTACCGTTCTGCCCCTTGCGCTGCTAGAACATACCTCAGATAAAATTATCTTACTGCAACCCCGTCGGGTAGTGGTACGAAATCTTGCTACTTATTTGGCCGCCCAATTAGGTGAAAGTGTGGGTGAAACCGTAGGCTATCGTATTCGTGGTGAAAGTAAAGTAAGTGCTCACACTCGATTAGAGATAGTTACTGAAGGGGTGTTGTCTCGGCGAATCACCCAAGATCCTGAGCTAAGTGGTGTTGCTGCCATTGTTTTCGATGAGTTTCATGAGCGAAGCATCCACAGTGATTTTGGACTGGCTTTGGCTTTAGAGGTCCAAGAGGGGCTTCGAGAGGATTTATCTTTGGTGGTGATGTCGGCTACCTTGGATGTGGAAGAAATAACAGCGCTGATACCCCAAGCGCGATTACTTACCACAGAAGGGCGGCAGTTTCCGGTCACCGAGGTATATATCGGCAATACAGAAGCCCGAGAAACGGTAAGCAAAGTGGTATCGGTGGTGGCCAATAGTCTGGCCACTGACGAAGGCGATATTCTGGTTTTTTTGCCCGGTGCTGCCATGATTCGAAAGGTGGCGCAGCACCTGGCCGCTAATCGCGCCTCATTAGATGTGATGATCCATACCTTGTACGGGCGGATGACTAAAAGCGAACAGGATGCGGCGATCAAGCCTGATCCCCGGGGGCGGCGAAAAGTGATCCTAGCCACGAATATCGCTGAAACCAGTTTAACCATAGAGGGAGTGACGGTGGTGGTGGACTCGGGTTTAGAAAACGCTGCAAAATATCATCCCGCTACCGGTCTGGTTCAGCTTACTACGCAAATGATATCTCAAGCTTCCGCCACTCAACGAAAAGGCAGGGCGGGGCGTTTGCAAGCGGGAAAAGTGTACCGTTTATGGAGCGAAGAGCAGCAATCACGTCTTGCTAGACAGCCCGTTCCGCAAATTCAGCGGGAAGATATTTCTACGTTATTGCTAGACGCTCTGGGATGGGGCACTTCCTTGCCGGAAATGGCGCTAATGACCCAACCCTCACAAACACAAATTGAATTGGGTTTGGCATCGCTAAAAGCCATGAATGCAGTAAATGCGCACCATCAAATTACCCCTTACGGCAAAAAATTACTGGCTTTTCCAACCTCGCCTGCACTGGCGCATATGTTGTATCAATCCCAAGTGTTGGCAGCTTCTCCAGATTTAGAAAACCTGCCTCAGGTTGCCTGTTTTTGCGCGGCCTTGGCAGAAGAAAGCTTGGCCTTAATGAGCTCCAAGTGTTTGTCTGAAGGGATCAAAACCCTGGATGGAGGGAGCCAAAGTCGTGTACTTCGTCAGGCCAAGCGTTATAGCGCGAAGCTGTCCATAACCCTCTCCATGTCATTAACGGCGTTACCCTCGCGTTTGCTTGCTCTGTGTTTGGCACTGGCGTTTCCCCAGCGAGTGGCATTTAAACGGCAGCAGCAGGAATACAAATTGGCCTGTGGTCGAGGGGCTGTGATGCCCCAGGGTGAGAGATTCAATGACGATTGGTTGGTGGTATTGTCTGGGCAGTTAACGGGCAGTGATGTCAAAATTGACGTGGCAGAGCCTATAACCGAAACCGATCTGAGATTACTCTACCCAGATGCCTTTTTAAGTCGTACCCAGGTTACATTTAATGCTGCAAAAAAACAGATGGAAGCGCGTAAGGTGGTGTGTTTCAGCGCCATTGTGCTATCTAGCGAGCCTGTAGGAAAGGTGTCGTCGAAGGTATGGGGGGAAGCTTGGTACCAACAGATCCGCTCATTGCAAATGAACGACTTACCATTGTCGTCCAGTGATTTGCAATGGTGGTATCGCTACAAACTGGCCTGTGATCTTAATCTTCCGCAATCACAGGCCTATGATGAAGCACCGCCATGGCGACAAGCGGACACCATGGTTAGGTTAATAGACGCAGAAGTCTTAACTCCCCGTCTTACCCATTGCAAACAGTATGATGATTTAGCCAAGCTGCCGTGGTCGGCACTATGTCATGAGTCACTGCCGTGGAGTCAACAATATGCCTTAGATAGCTTACTGCCACCTAAGTTAACGGTGCCCGGAGGCGAAAAGCGAAAACTAACCTATCGTGCCGATGGCGAAGTTTTGTTATCGGTACGGTTACAAGAAATGTTTGGTTGTAACGCCCCCATTACTCTGGCAAATGGACAAAAAACGGTGACAGTGGAACTGCTGTCTCCGGCAGGAAGGCCTATTCAGAAAACCGCGGATCTTGGATCTTTTTGGCAGGGAAGTTATTTCGCCGTACAAAAAGAAATGAAAGGCCGTTATCCCAAACACCGCTGGCCCGATCGTCCCATGGAGGCCACCCCAGGTAAATCGATAAAACCAAAAAACTAAGGGCCTGACACAAAAACTTAATGCTCTGACCAGTTCCGTAGGTAGTAGGGTCGAATCTTCCTTAACACCATGTTAATTATGTACTTTTAAAAGACTATTTGTTCTTGATAATTTGCCATCGTAAAGACTATTGATCTAGATCCGGTTAAAAATTGTCAAAATCTTCATATGCATGCTTATATTAAATTTGTTGTACAAATAAACGTCAACAAAAAAGGAAGATAAAATGAGCAAAGTTGCACTGGTAACAGGTGGCACCAGAGGAATTGGTGAAGCGGTATGTGTCGCTTTAAAAGACGCAGGTTATATAGTCGTAGCGAATTATGGTGGTAACGATGAAGCGGCAAAGGCGTTTACGGAACGAACTGCTATCCCCGCATTTAAATTCGATGTTTCAGATTTCAATAAAACAAAATCAGCAATTGACCAGATAACCGAGGATTTTGGTCCGGTGGAAGTACTGGTTAACAATGCGGGTATCACTCGAGATGGCACCATGCATCGCATGTCCTTTGAGCAATGGGATGCCGTTATTCAAACCAATTTAGCCTCGTGTTTTAACACATGTCGAGCAGTGATTGATACCATGCGTGCCAATCAATTCGGACGTATCGTGAACATAGGCTCTGTAAACGGACAAGCTGGGCAATATGGCCAGGTCAATTACGCCGCGGCGAAATCCGGCATCCATGGCTTCACTAAAGCTTTGGCATTAGAAGGCGCGGGTAAAGGGATCACCGTAAATGCTATTGCGCCTGGGTATGTGGATACCGATATGGTAAGGGCGGTGCCAGAAGAAGTATTGAAAAAAATCATCGCCACCATTCCGGTGGGCCGACTAGGTAAACCGGAAGATATTGCCCGCAGCGTACTCTTTTTAGTGGGAGACGAAGCGGGCTTTATTACGGGCTCTACCTTATCCATAAATGGCGGGCAACATATGTACTAGCCAGCGGGTGGCCGAAGGTCATCCTTGGCTTTCGGTCTCCGGTAATACGCCGATTTTTGTCATGATAGCTAAGCCGGGAAACCCATCCGCTATCATGTTATTGTCGATTTGATATTCGCGTATTCCCGCGCGGGTGGCAGGGCCGATAATACCGTCTGGTTTTCCCACATCATGACCTAAATTATTTAAAGCAGCCTGCAGCGCAATAATATCGCTTCTGTTGTAGGCCGGTAAATCAGGCAGTGGTTTAACAAGGCCCGCTTCGCCAGCAATTTGATCTGCCAGTTTTCCTACCGCAATGGCGTAGAATTCAGAATTATTCCACCGCATAATGGTTCGGAAATTGGGATAGGCAATAAACGCTGGGCCAGTATGACCGGCGGGAACCACGATATAGCCTAGTTCGTCGGTGTTACCTAACGCTGTACCGTCTGCTTTAGTGATACCGAGCTTATTCCATTCCTTCAATGCGCGTTTATTGGCATATCCAGCCTGCCGATAATCGAAGTCCTCAGGCAGATTAACTTCTCGTCCCCACCGATAACCGGGTTGCCAGCCTAATTGTGCTAAAAAGTTTGCGGCAGAGGCCAAAGCATCCTGTTCGCTATCCCATAAGTTGACTTGCCCGTCACCATCGCCGTCAATGGCATAGTGCATATATGCCGATGGCATAAATTGGGTATGTCCCATGGCACCCGCCCATGAACCCACCATTTTATCTTGGGCTAAAGACTCTCTTTGCAGTAACTTTATTGCGGTGATCAGTTCGCCAGTAAAAAAGCGACTGCGTCTTTCATCGCAGGCGAGGGTCGTTAAGGAATCCAGTACGTTCATGGTACCTTTATAGCCACCAAAGTTGGTTTCCAGCCCCCAAAAGGCGACCAGATAATGAGCGGGAACACCGTACTTTGTCGTCAACTGATGCAGGAAATCACGATGCTTATCGTACATCTCCCGGCCTTTGTTAATTCGCCAGGTGGTAACACGCTTGCCGTAGTAACCTGGGAAGGTTTGTACAAATTCAGGCTGGCTGCGATCCAGTTTAATGACTTTGGGTTGGTAGTGAATATCTGCAAATACTTTTTCTGCAACGTCTTGGGCGACACCTTTTTGCACTGCCTTCGCGGCAAGTTGTACCTTACAGGTTTCAAAATCTGCGGCATGGGCCGACCCAAGCAGGGTGAAGAAAGACAGCAACGATAATTTAAATTTACCTGATATCCATTGAGACATAGCGCTTACCTTTAATGATTATGGGGCAATGCTACATCATCAATAGGACTCGGTGCGAATGAAATTGATGATTTGTACAGGGAGCACGATGACTCCCTATGAAAAAGCGGCATTTTATGAGGGTAAAAAAGCGCTGATTTACTCGTATTTATGTATGAAGTGAGTGATGAGAGGGCGGACACTTTGTCTAAACTTTGAGCCGCTAAAAATACCGTAGTGTCCCGCGCCTTGTTGCACATGATGTTTGCGCATAGCGTTGGGTATATTTTTACAGATATCGTGGGCCGCTTGGGTTTGACCAAGGCCGCAAATGTCGTCATCAGCGCCTTCCACTGTAAGTAAAGGGGTATTGTCGATGGCTTCAAAATTGACGGGGTTGCCCTGGTAGGTAATGGCCCCGCGTGGAATTTCATTATTCTTAAATACCCGCTCGATGGTTTCAAGATAAAACTCAGCAGGAATATCAAGCACCGCCATGTATTCGTCATAGAAGGCGCGAAAGCGATCGGCATCTTCTTCTTCGCCAAACACCAAGTTTTGAAAGAAATTCTGATATTTTTTCAGGTGCGATTGTTGGTTCATGCTAATAAAGCCCCCTAGCTGCATAAAGCCAGGATATACATCTCGACCTTCGCCAGGGTAACCATGGGGTACCTTCATGATCGCCACGTTTCTAAACCAACTCATTGGGTGCTTTTGGGAAAACTCATTTACACGGGTGGGGTTTTTAGAACAATCTAAAGGTCCCGCCATAAGTGTGAGGGTTTTCGGTGTTGCTTCGCTTTTGCGTTCGGCCATAATTGCGGTGGCAATAAGGGCTTGTACGGTGGGTTGGCAAATGGCCATAAGGTGAGTATTCGGTCCTAAATGCTCCATAAAGTCGATTAAGTACGAAACATAACAATCGAACGTAAATGGCCCTTCATCTAACGGTACTTCACGGGCGTCAGTCCAGTCCGTCACATAAATTTCATGGTCCGGTAGCAAGGCTTCCACGGTTCCTTTCAGTAAGGTGGCAAAGTGGCCAGAAAGGGGAGCAACCAATAAGACTTTGTGGTCGTCTTTTACGCCTATCCGATTAAAGTGAATAAGCTCACAAAACGGCTTGCTTAGCGCAATATCTTCTTTAACCTTGACTCGTTTATTATCGATTTTAATTTCATCAATATTAAACCCCAGTTTTTCGTAGCGTTGGGTCAGCCGCATGGCAGTTTCCAGCGAAGCGCGGGTAATGCGACCGGGAATGGTATGAGAAAAAAGGTTGGAAGGATGGTTCGTAATATCATTCAACAGACTTAAGCCCTCATGCATGATGTACGCGCCGCGGGTGAAATAATCGTAGGTCTGGTAATTCATTACATTTATCCTCAAAAACTGACTGGGGCTAGGACCTATTGGGGAATAAGAGGTTCATAACAAGAGAGGAATCAAGGCGACAGACGTCGCCTTGTAAAATTATTAAGCTTTTGACGCTTCTTGGAATTTCGCTGTCATGTCGTCGCTTAATCCCTTGAACATTTCGCCGGCTTTTTGCTGCGCCTCAGAAATCACGGTATAAGAGCTTTTTGCCACATCGGCAACGGTTTCTTGCATGGATTCAACGTAAGCTTTATTCGTTTCGGCCAAGCTCATCAAATCTTTCTGTTGAGAGGCTTTTTCGAAATAGGACATGCCTTCAGATAAAAGCGACTTATATAAGCTGTTTTGCTTTTCTGCCAATTCCTGAATCGTGCTCATGTTTAATGCGGCAAGATCAGTAACGGGTTTCATTGCAGTTTGCATTTGCTCATTCATTTGTTCAAACATTGTCTGTCTCCAGGTTCTAAGTAAAGTTAATTAGTTGATTTCGTAGCCGCAGGCTTTTTAGTCGTCGTGCGGCGGGCACGGGTTGTTGGTTTCTTCGCCGAGGCCGTCGGTTTGGCCTTAGCTTCTGCTGCCGGCGTCGACGCTTTTTTTTCAGCTGTCGGCGCGGCTTCTTTGGCGTCAACGGCAGGAGATGGCGCATCCTTTTCAGTCGCTGGCGCAGCCTTGCTTACATCGGGTGTCGACTGGGAGGCGGCCTTTTTGACTGCGGGCGCTTTAGCTTCTGATTGTTTCTTCACCGGTGCTGACTTGGCAACAGGCATTTTTTTGGTTGCGGTGGCTTTTTCTGCAACTGGAGCGCTAGCCTCTACCGGCATGGATAAAGAGGCTTTAACTGCCTCGGTCATCTCTTCGCGCATCGCATTGAGAGTAGAATAGGTGTCTTTAGACGCGCTGGTCATGCGATCTCTTACCGATTCAGCAAGTTCAGCATTGGCACTCAGTACCGCCTTCATTTCAGTTTGTTTAGCAACCGCATTCATATAACGCACGCCGTCACTTAACAGCCCTGCAAAAAGTGTTGTTTGATGCTGAGATAAACTCTCTAGGGTTTTCGTATTCACGGCAAACATAGTGTGTACCGGTTTACTGGTACTTTTTAGCTGCTCTGAAAACTTACCAAACATACTTATCTCCCGACCCATTACGTTTAAATAATTGCTGCACTGCAGCAGGATTGGTTAGATATTAGCCAATGGTGGAGAGAAGATCAACTAGAAATGTTGCGCTGCAGCAAAAAAGCTTAGATTTTAAACTAATAAGCATATTGGTTTTTATGCTGCAGTGCAGAAGATGTTGCTGTGTTGGGGGCTGGCGGCTATTTCTGCGATTTTTTCCAGGTTTCCATATTCTGTTCTACGATCTTGTTGAACAAGCCAAATGGGGTGCTTTCCATCATGTTTTTCATCATGCCTTGTACCTGATCTTGTTGATCAATAAAGGTCACTAAGGATTGCTCAAGATATTGGCGCAAATAAGATTGCATGTCGGTATCGTAGTAACGAATAAGTTGCTTTAACAAGGTGTTGGTCAGCAATGACTGGTTTTCGTTTGCTTCAGATTCACTAATAATTTGTAGCAGCAACGACTTGCTAATGTCATTTTCTGTTTTAGAGTCAATTACTTGGAAGTCTTGGCGTTCATTAATCAGGGTTTTAATGTAATCGAGGTTCACATATTGGCTACGGGAGGTATCGTACAGTCGGCGATTGGGATACTTCTTTATGGTGATCATAATGTTACCTCCTTAGTTGGGGCATTGAGAGTAGCGCACTATCACCTCGTGTGGCAACTAGGGGGGTGTGAAAATTAGCGACACTCTTAAGGTTAAAAAGCGGAGTTCTGCCAAGTGCTTTTTGCTAATCCATTGTATTATATAGAGTTAACATCATTGGCATGGTAATCGCTGTAACCAGTGTGAGCGCCCGATGGGGCTTTTGGGAATTAACTGGAGAATATCGATGTCTACATTTGTTAAATCATTAGTACTGAGTCTTGCTGTGGCTTCTACAATCAGCTTTGGTGCACAGGCAGCTCAGGATACTATGACCATGGAAAAACCCGATGAGTCGATGGTGGAATCAGCTAGCTATGATGATGCCACGTTAGAAAAATTCACTATGGCGATGAGCGCTGTAAGCGATGTCGCAGATAAATATCAGTCTGAACTCAGCGGCGATGTCAGCGCAGAGAAAGTACAGGAAATTCAGCAGGCCGCACAAAGTGAAATGGTCGCTGAAATTGAGAAAACTGGGCTAGAAGTAGATACCTACACCACTATTGCACAGCAGGTGCAAACTGATGAAAGCCTGCGTCAACGTGTCTTGTCTATCGCTAAAGCAAACAACGAAGAGTCGTAATTTTTTGCAGTGATTATTGATACATTAAATGAGTAAACGGGGCGTGATCAATGTGATTACGCCCGGCTTTACCATCTAGCCTAGTTGTTTTTTCACATAGCTGCCCGGCGCAGCCTCAATAGCCGGATACCCCTTATGGCTACCAGGTTGGGGAGCATTCACTTTAGTTTTACGGTGTTTATGTAACCATTGATGCCAGTAAGGCCACCATGAACCTTCATGTTTTGTCGCACCATCAAACCATTCGCTAGGGGAGTCGGGTAGCGACGCATTCGTCCAGTGTGGGTACTTTCCTGTCTCTGGAGGATTAATTACACCGGCTAAATGACCTGAGCCTGCAAGGACAAAGTCCACGTCACCGCTTACCAGTTTGGTTCCTTTGTAGGCACCTTGCCACAACACGATATGGTCGGCTAACGTGGCCAGGAAGAATACTGGAATATCGATGTTGGCAAGATCAATGGGAATGTCGTCGATTTTGATACTGCCAGGTTCTTTAAGCTGGTTTTCCCAGTACATGGTACGTATGTATTGTTTAAAACAAGACGCTGTAATATTCGTCGCATCGCTATTCCAAAATAGAATGTCGAAAGCAGCAGGGTCTTTGCCCTTCAAATAATTATTAATAAAATACGACCAAAATAGATTATTTTCTCTTAACAAACTGAAGCTTAACCCCAGTATACGACCGTCATATACCCCCTTCATGTCGGCATTTTGTTCCATAATGGGCAGGGCGTCTTCGGTTAAGTAATTGCCGATTTCACCGGGTTCACTGAAATCCAAAAGGGTGGTGAGTAACGTCAGCGATTCAATACGGTCATCTTTTTTTGCACGTAAATAAGCACTGGCCATGCTCAATAATGTGCCGCCCACGCAGAAGCCTGCTAGGTGTACTTTGTTTCTACCGGTGATCTCGCACACCACATCTAAAGCTTCAATGGGCCCTTTTTTCATGTAGTCGACAAAATCTTGGTCGGCTAAGTCGGCATCAGGGTTTACCCACGAAATCATAAATACGGAAAAACCAGCATCAAGTAACCCATTGACCACGGACTTTTTCTCTTCTAGATCGAGAATGTAGTATTTATTAATGAAGGGAGGAACAAACAACAAGGGCGTGCCGCAGGTTTTGGCGTGTTTCGGTGTGTAGTGAATCAATTGCATGAGCGCATTTTGATAAACAACCTTGCCGTCAGTGGTTGCCAAATTTTCCCCTAACGTAAAGGCATCCATATCGGTTTGGGTAATTTTAAAGGCTTCAAGGGGGCTTTTTTCTAAATCCCGCATGAAATTTTCAATGCCTTTAACCATGTTTTGTCCCTTGGTCTTGAGGATCTCTTCACAGACTTCAGGGTTAGACAGCAAATAGTTAGTGGGTGATACGGAATTAATATACTGACGGGTGTAAAACTTCACCTGTTCTTCTGATTTGGGATCTTTAAAATGCATCGAAGAAATCATGCTTTGCAACATTTTAGAGTTAATCAGGTAGGCTTGCTTCATATAGCTAAAAACAGGATTGTCCTGCCAGTCTGAGTGAGAAAAGCGCCGGTCGCCTTTTTCTTCTTCCATCACTGGGTGGGATTGCTCACCTAACATGGCCTTTGTGGCTTGTTGCCATAATTGGGTTTGCTGACGCATAAAATCCATTTGCGTTTGAATGAGCTTGGCTGAATCTACCTCTACCGCATCGCCGGAAAGTAGGGCGCTGAGTTTTTCGGGATCAAACATGGCGGCGGTCTCCTCGCTGCTGTGTTTTTTGGTCAGAATGTCATGGACCATCGTGTTAAACTGCTGCGCATACTGGTTAAGCGTGTCCAAAATATCTTCTTTGTCCTGTTCGTGCACAAGACACCTCCATCATTATTTTTTTGTTGCTGAGGCCGCCATTGTTTCGAGCAAGGTTTGGTAGTAGGAAAACGCGTGCTGACTGCCATCAAGGAAGGGTTTTAGCAATGACATCATGGCTTCTTGATCACCACTTTTGATTTGTTCATTAAGTTGTGAGAGGGTTGCTTCGTGAATTTTGCTCATGTCCGGCCAGCCTATAAATTCGCGGGCTTCCTGCGGGGTGAGATCAATATCGAGAGATATTTTCATATAATCTCCTAGTCGGTCAGTATGACCATCTGGATAGATACCTAAAATACATCATTAGGCGATGCGGTTATCAGTACCTCGAGTGTAAACCTTGCTGGAAATTGTGCAAAGAAAACAGCAAAATCGTCTCTGACATTACTTATACTGGCATGATAAGTGGCTAAAAAACAGACAAAAGCAAAGAAATCCAAAAAAATAGGCGCTAAACCAAACCGTCGCTTAAGCGGTTTACTGATTAAACTGTGCTTGGTGGGGCTGGTTGCCCTGGTGGGCTATATGATTTATCTCGATGCGCAAATCAAACATACCTTCACGGGGAATAAGTGGGAGGTGCCTGCGCAAATTTTTGCTCGGCCTTTAGTGCTATCCACCGAATTGGAAATTACCGAAAAAGAAGTTATTGATGAGCTGAAATTGCTTGGTTATCGCCGGGTAAGCCGCCCAGATAGCAGTGGCGAGTACACCGTTTCCGGTGACACTCTGATAGTTCAACGTCGTGCATTTAGTTTTGCTGACGGCGATGAGCCATTACGTAAAATAACCGTTACATGGCGGGGAAGCCGTATTCACAGCATTGTGGATAACAGCGCCAACGAAAGTGTCGCTAAAATTCGCTTAGAGCCTTGGTTAGTTACCCGCATGGTGAGTAGCAGCCGAGAAGACCGCATGCTGGTGAAACTTAGTGAAATCCCTGCGCTGCTACCCAAAGCCCTTATTCTGGTGGAAGATAAAGATTTTTATCAACATCATGGTGTCGCCCCTCTTTCTATTCTTCGCGCTTTGGTGGCGAATATTCGCGCCGGCAGGACAGTTCAGGGCGGCAGTACCCTTACCCAACAGCTAGTTAAAAACTTATACCTCACCCGAGAAAAAGCCATTTCGCGGAAAATCAAAGAAGCCTTAATGGCGTTAATTATCGATGCGCGATATAGCAAAGACGATATCTTGCAGGCTTATTTAAATGAGGTTTTCCTTGGCCAAAATGGGGATATGGCCGTACATGGCTTTGGTTTAGCCAGTTATTTTTATTTTGACCGTCCGGCAAACGAATTAAGTCCGCCAGAAATTGCCACCTTGGTGGCAATGATTAAAGGGCCATCTTATTACAATCCTCGCCGCTATGAAGAGCGGGTATTGGAGCGCAGAAATCTGGTGCTGCGTATTTTATTTGATGCTAATGAAATCAATCGCACACAATACGAGACATACATTAATGCACCGCTAGGTTTGGCATCAGGGGCCAGTTTGGCAAGTGGTAAGCATCCAGCATTTATGGATAAAGTGCGCCGTGAGTTGTCGGTAATTTTAGCCGATCCGGCACTGCGAGATTCAGGGGTGAAAGTGTTCACAACCCTGGACATCTACGCACAGCGCCGGGCTGAACAAGCGGTTAAGCAAACCTTAGATGGCTTACAAAGTGATAGAGAGGCCCATCTACAAGGAGCCATGTTAGTGACCGACATTGCCAGCGGAGAAATTCGTGCCATTGTAGGTGACAGGGACGCCAGTTTTAAAGGTTTTAACCGTGCTTTAGATGCCCGTCGGCAAGTTGGGTCGCTGATAAAACCGGCGGTGTATCTGACGGCCCTTGAAGATCCTGCCTCGTTTAATTTGGCCACGCCATTAGCCGATGAGCCCATCACATTGGAAAATGCCAATGGGCAGTCTTGGTCGCCGTTAAATGCGGATAAAAAATTCCGCGGACAGGTGCCCTTGATTCAGGGGCTGGTTGAATCGCTGAATGTGCCCACAGTCAACTTAGGCATGGGCGTGGGTCTTGAAGCGGTATCTGACACCATTAAACGATTGGGTGTGGAAAGTGACTTTATGCAAGTGCCGTCGATGACCTTAGGGGCGATGACCTTGTCACCCATAGAAACCAATCAGATGTATCAAACCATCTCTAACAACGGGCGTTATATCCCCTTACACACGGTTACGTCAGTGGTATCGGCCAATGATCGCTTGGTGTGGCAGCACGCCGAGTTTTATTCTCAGCGGGTGGATGAAGCGGCGACCTATCTATTAAATTATGCCTTGTACAAGGTGACCACCGAAGGCACCGCTAAGCGAGTAGGACGGGCTTTCCCATCCATTAATATGGCAGGAAAAACCGGCACCACCGACGACTATCGCGACAGTTGGTTTAGTGGTTTTGACCGTAATCATGTGGTTACGGTTTGGGTCGGTAATGATGACAATAAGCCCATTTTACTTACCGGAGCGGGCGGTGCTTTACCGGTGTTTGTAAACTACCAAGGCATGCAGGTGCCCAAGTCGCTCTCCCGGCGTTTTCCAGAAGGACTGGGTATTGCCCATTTCGACAAAAACACTGGCGCGGTTGTTACCGCAGGTTGTCCCGACTCCCTTAGTGTACCGGCCATCCTTGATGTTCTGCCGCCGCCAAGACAAGATTGTTTTGGTCGTCCTATAACACCAGATAGCGAGAAAAAAAGCTGGTGGGAGCGACTGTTTGGCAGTGATTAACCAATAGCTAAACTGACTGAAAACCGGTTGATTTTGTGTTTTGGCAAAAGGATGATACCGGCACATCGATTCAAGTAATGTTAGGCACAGCCGCGTCCGTGGCGATGCCTCATTGTTGGTAAGGTTTGCTGTTAAGTAAACATGTAAATGAGATCCATAAAGGCCAATGAAATGAAAAGGTATTTTCTGCTATTAAGCATGATCATGTTCGCGGGTTGCAGTGCGCAACAACCAGAGCAGGATCAAAATAAGCCCACTGAGCTGACCATTGCGACGTTTAATGTCAGTATGGAAGCGCAAAATTACGCTAGTGAAACCGAAGACGAAAATGCCACTCCTATAGGCCCTCAAGTATTAATGGCGCAACTGGCCAGCGGTGAAAATAGCCAAATACAAAATATCGCCGAAATTATTCAGCGCACTCGCCCGGATATTATTTTACTTAATGAATTTGATTTTATTGATGATCCTAAAGCGGGCGTGGAAGCGTTTATCAATAATTATTTACAGCAACCGCAACAGGGCCGGGATCCCATAGACTATCCCTACTATTTTTATGGGCAGGTGAATACGGGCTTGCCCACCTTATTTGATTTAAACAATGATGGAAAACGCCAAGGGTATGGCGCTGATGCCCAAGGGTTTGGATTATATCCGGGTCATTATGGCATGGTGCTGTTGTCTCGTTATCCGTTAGTGCGTGAGCAAATTCGTACGTTCCAACGATTCTTGTGGGCGGATATGCCTGATGCCATGGCGCCAATAGATCCCGCAACCCAAGCGCCCTTTTTTACCGCCCAAGAATGGCATTCGTTACGTTTATCGTCTAAATCTCATTGGGATGTGCCGGTAGAAGTAAATGGCCAGGTGATACACGTGCTAGCAAGTCATCCTACACCACCGGTATTTGATGGCGACGAAGACCGAAACGGCAGACGCAATCACGATGAAATTCGGTTCTGGCTTGATTATATTTCGCCGGGCAAGGGAGATTATATTTACGATGATAGAGGGATTTATGGTGGTATTGAGGCCAATAGCCCCTTTGTAATTTTAGGTGACCAAAATGCATCACCAGATCGCCCCAACGATACCCCTTCCGCCATTAAACAGCTATTGGCGTCTCCATACGTAAACAGCACTTTTACTCCGACTAGTGCCGGTGGGAAACTCAGTCAACCCGATAACGGCTATGCCCAGTACTATACGGCAAATTGGGGGGCGCGAGCGGATTATGTATTGCCTTCAAGTCAATTTACCATCGAAGAGGGGGCCGTGTTTTGGCCTTCGCAAGCCAGTCCCCTCTATCGGCTGGTAGAAGATCGTTCCCGTTCTTCGGATCACCGTTTGGTGTGGCTAACGATTGCCCTCAACTAGACAGTTTAATGGCGTAAGAACAACCATTAAGCTGTGGCTATTGTAAAAAGCCTGTGGCCCGGTATGCAAAGCCTCAGGAAAAAAGCCCTTCGAGCCGTGTGAAACATATCATCGATATAGATTACCTGTGTTATCAGCACGGCTTGAAAGGAAGGCCCTACGGGAGAACGTTGGGATCAGTGTATGCGGTTTGCAATGAGTCGCAGACCGCTAACGAGTAAGGCGCTGGCTAAGAAAGCACCAACGGGACTTAACGCAATAAAAAGTAAAGAAGTAGCCGGCATCATTTGTACGCTCCTTGTTCTATGGTCGTGCATGGTATGCGCAACCTTGTTCATTCAATAAACCCATAACCTGTTTCATACCAATCGTTGCTAAAGCCCCGGTCTCAGAAATAAACGCGAATACCGTGTTCTAGCACTGATGTTGTGTGGCTGAGCGGTCAATTGAATACATTTTGTTGAGTCGTTTAACCTTTATAACCTTTAGCGATAGTTGTGCCATCTTGTGGAGGTTTTATAAGGCTATGATTTTGTACGGTTTATTTTATTTTATGTGCAATATATAAGTTCAGGAGCAGTAAAAAAAACCAAAGATTGGTGAATTTTTAAATACAAATCGTCAATTAGACCAATTGAGCTGTCGTGCTGCTAAATGAAAAAGATGTGGTGGAAGAAGAATTGAGTCAAAAAGGATTACAAAACCGGGTTATGGCGTAATGCCCCTAAGCCCGGTTTCTTAATACAAGCTAACTGTGGTGTTAAGTCGCTGCAGATTTTTTACTTGGTAACCAAGCGATGACGAAAACAATCAGTGCCCCGGCGACTAAGCCTACAACGCCGTCAATTAAAAGGGGTAATACCCCGTCCACAATGGGGTTGTTTGTAACTAAGCCACTGCTAATATGGTGTAAAAAAGGAATGTTGTGGGTGAGGATCCCACCGCCTACAAGGAACATGGCCACCGTACCAATAAATGCTAACGCTTTCATTAATAAAGGCGCGCTCACCAGCAATGCCCGTCCGGCAACACGCTGAAAAGTGTTAAACGAGCCGGTTAACGATTTCCGTAGCATATATAAGCCTACGTCATCCATTTTTACGATCCCGGCCACAAGCCCGTATACGCCGGCAGTAATTGCCACGCTAAGCGCACAGAGCACGCCAACTTGGGTTGCAAAGCTTGCTTCTTGCACACTGCCCAGGGCAATCACCACAATTTCTGCAGAAAGAATAAAATCGGTTCGAATAGCCCCTTTAATTTTATCTTTTTCTAGGGCAACCAAATCAGTTTGCTGTTGTGATAGTTTTTCCAGTCGTGCGGCTCTTTCTTTTTCGTCAGCATGATGGAAAAGGCGGTGAAATACTTTTTCAGCCCCTTCAAAACACAAAAATAAACCGCCTAAAATGAGTAGTACAGTGATCAGTACCGGCACAAAAGCACTAATAAGCAGGGCTGCTGGTACAATAATAACCTTGTTTAGTAATGAGCCTTTAGCCACCGCCCATACCACAGGTAGTTCCCGTTCGGCTCTCACTCCCTGTACCTGATTGGCATTTAACGCCAAGTCGTCGCCAAGTACTCCTGCGGTTTTTTGCGCTGCCACTTTCGACATCACTGATATGTCATCTAATAGCGTGGCGATATCATCGATAAGGGCTAGTAAGTTTGCTGCAGCCAAAAGAAAATTTCCAAAAAATAAGTAGAGCGATAGATTATCGGGAGTCTGTCGCTGAGGCAACCGTGTTTATGAGGGCGGCTTGCGTACAGAGTCGTCTTTTTTCAATCGCGCATCGATGTATTTTTCGAATTCGGCGCCACGGGTTGAGCATTTCATGTTTCCGCCAGTAAACTGCGACAGGATACTCAATGATTTACTGGCCGTATTACTGCAGTCCACCAATTTAGGTGGTGGGCCGTTGCGATATTCTTCTTCCGTTTTATTTTTACGAGGATCCACAATATGTGGAGATTTATGCTTCTGTCGATACTCCCGTGCGACGTCTTCGGCTTGTTCTTGTAACTTATCTTCTTGTTGGCGACTAAAAAATGCATCTAACGCCTGCCGTGAGGTGAGGGGGTTAGCTGTGCTGGGGCCGGTATTCGTTGTGACCGAAGGAGCCGGTTGCTTTTCCGTTGGTGCCGCCGCTTCTGGAACACTCGGTTCAGGGGCAGTTGAAATATCGGTTGCAGGGGAAGGAGGCGAAGCCGAGCTGGCCTGATTATTGTCAGCGCTTTGCGGGGGCGCGGTGATTTCCTCTGGCGTTTTATCAACTTCAGGTACGGGTAATTCCTCTTCAATACTTGGAACGGTTTTTTCTTCTTCAATCGGTGCTGGGGCTGGCGGCGGCACCGCCGGCTTCGCTGGAGTATACAGCTTGGCTTTGATCGGGGCAGGCAAGGGCTGGTTCGGTAATTCGGTATCTTGGTGCCGGCTGATAACAATAATGATTAACCCCAGATGAAATAAAAGCGAAAAAAACCACACCCTGCGGTTTTTCGATGTTTTAACTACGGCCGGAGGAGAGCGGTGGGGTGAGAAAAAAGTGTCATTATAAATTTCCATACCCTTCAAAGACCGCGCTCTTGGAAAAGAGTTCCATTGAGAAAATTCACGTCAAAATAACATCATGCTTCACTATGGTGCATTTGCAACCAGTTGCCCTGATTTGGTGCGAAAAATTGTTACATTTTATTTTCTTTTAGAAGTAACATCTTGAAAAATCTATTTTTTAATTTGTGGCACAGGACTTGTGTTGTGGTCTTTACCCCGCTACGTGCGAAAACAAAATAATCATTATTTGGGAGCAACACATGAAACTAGTCACAGCTATCATCAAGCCATTTAAGCTCGATGATGTTCGTGAAGCCATTTCAGAGATCGGTATCGACGGCCTTACCGTTACCGAAGTGAAAGGGTTTGGACGACAAAAAGGTCATACCGAATTATACCGTGGAGCTGAGTATCAGGTCGATTTCCTACCAAAGGTAAAGCTTGAGATTGCCGTTCAGGACGATCAAGTTGAACGTTTGGTTGAAGCTATCGTAGGCGCAGCGAAAACAGGCAAAATTGGAGACGGTAAAGTATTTGTTTACAGTCTTGAGCATGCTGTTCGTATACGTACAGGCGAAGCTGACGCAGACGCGCTGTAAAACTACACAAGAAGAATTGCGGAGAAAATAATGGAAATCACATTTGAACTTGGGTATGCATTAGATACCTTTTATTTCCTGATTTGCGGAGCGCTCGTCATGTGGATGGCAGCCGGTTTTGCAATGTTGGAAGCGGGCCTTGTCCGCGCTAAGAACACAACTGAAATATTAACCAAAAACGTAACCCTGTTTGCTATCGCCTGTACCATGTACATGATCTGCGGTTATGACATTATGTACGGCGGCGGTATTTTCCTTGATGGTATCGTTGGTGATGGCGCCACAGGCGTGATTGAAGATGCGGCCACTTACGCGCCTTCAGCCGATTTTTACTTCCAGGTTGTATTTGTTGCCACAGCCATGTCGATTGTATCGGGTGCGGTTGCTGAACGTATGAAGCTGTGGGCATTCCTTGCCTTTGCCGTGGTTATGACGGGCTTTATCTATCCTATGGAAGGGTCATGGACCTGGAACGGCGATGCCGTTTTCGGTATGTATGTACTTGGTGATATGGGCTTCTCTGACTTTGCCGGTTCCGGTATTGTACATATGGCTGGTGCCGCTGCCGCATTGGCGGGCGTACTGGTTCTTGGTCCTCGTAAAGGTAAATACACCGCAGACGGTAAAGTTAATGCTATCCCAGGCGCAAACTTACCACTAGCTACTTTAGGTACATTTATTTTATGGATGGGTTGGTTTGGTTTTAACGGCGGTTCAGTGTTAGCGACTTCTTCGGTAGAAAACGCTAACGCAGTCGCGGTTGTATTTATGAACACCAATGCAGCTGCTGCCGGTGGTGCTATCGCTGCCCTAATTCTAGCGCGCATCATGTTCGGTAAAGCTGACCTAACCATGGTACTTAACGGTGCTCTTGCTGGTCTGGTAGCCATTACGGCTGAACCTTCAACGCCTACACCGCTGTTAGCTACCTTGTTCGGTGCTTTAGGTGGATTGCTGGTGGTACTGTCTATCGTATTCCTTGATAAACTGAAAATTGATGATCCTGTGGGCGCTATCTCTGTTCACGGTGTGGTAGGTTTGTTAGGTCTTATCTTGGTACCTTTTACCAACGAAGGCTCTACCATTACCGGTCAGTTGTTAGGTGCTGCAACTATCTTTATCTGGGTATTCGTTACCAGTCTGATCACTTGGGTTATCATTAAAGCCATCATGGGCGTCCGAGTTTCAGAAGAAGAAGAATTTGAAGGTGTTGACGTTAGCGAGTGTGGTTTGGAAGCATATCCAGATTTCACTTCAGGTCGCTAGTCTTCAAAAACGAAGTTTCGATCGGGCAATCAAAACAATAACAATAATGCCCGACTCACCTCGACTCAAACCCCGCTAATGCGGGGTTTTTTCGTTTATGGTGTTTATTTTCTCACGCAGGTTAGGATTAGGCCGACTGCATTAACCGAGGGGGGGCGGTCACTAAATGATGTTTAAGGTCATCTTCATCCGGAACCGTGTTTACCTTTATCCCTTTTTGGCGGTAATCGGCATTGAGAAAACCTGCGTCTACTAAACCCTGTAATGCATCACAGCGTGGGTATACGCCCCATTTTTGTCGATAGGTTTGGGCATTACTAACAATATCGCAAAGATGATTTACCGGCGGGTAATAATGAGGATGAAATTGGGTAAAAACCGTTCCAGCTATACGCACCAACGCCATACCTTGTTTGCTGCATGTGGTGGCAAAGTCGATATCTCCAATACCATAACCGGTGTAATGTTGGTCGAATCCACCTAGGGCCTGATAGTCATTGCGGGTGATGGCAAAGAATCGGGTATCAAAGTGATCGAAATGTAACGGGCGGCCAGCCAAGCCATGTTGCTGAGACAACTGAGCCAACATTTTCATATTGACGTCATCTAGTACATATTCAAACTCAGTGACGCCGGCGGTAACTATTTTCCCGTCTTTCACGCTATGACAGACTTTGCCTAATAAATCTGGAGGACAAATACAGTCAACATCCATATACAGGGTAATGGGGGTGGTACAGGCTCTAAAGCCTTTGTTACGGGCCTTGGCGATAGGTAATTCGTCGCAGGTAGCAAACCGGTGACGAATTTCAAACTTGTCACTGCTTAATAAAGATTCACTACAAGGTGGCGCCATCCAGACAATGATCAACTCTTCGGGCAAGTGCTCTGAGTGCTCTAAACTGTTTATAAGGTTGGACAACTGACGAATACGCCCTTTAACGATGGTAACAATACTAAATGGAGTGTTCATAATGCTGTCTCTTTCAGTTGAGTCCTAACGGACAAAAAGAAAAATGCTGTGCATAAAGCTTGGGATATACACAGCGCACAATATTATCTATCCCAGACTCTTAGTGTAGACAATTGGGACACAAAAGCCTGGGGAGCTTGGTCTTTAAGATTTATCCAGCCCTCATCCAGGTCATCGGCTAAGCCCGCTGATGTGACTAAGCTCATGACATCCGGCGTAAAACCGATGAATTTTTGATGAGCGTGGGCATCGACTAAGAAGTCTTTTGCTTCTGGTTTGGTAGTTAAACTTTGTGCTCCCTCCTTAGAGGTAAGAAGCAAAACGGCGTCATACAAGACCGACGGTCCACCGTCGATTTTTTGCTGTGCCTTCACAAGGGTTCCATCATCGGAGATGGCGCCGCCAATAGTGGGTGCAACGACTTCATACATCGCGCCTTTTGCTTTAAGGGCATCGATGACCTGATTAAATAGCTTGCCGCTAAAGCCATCAGTAAGAAGGATCCCTAACTTTCGACCCCGAAAACTAGCGGGGGCATTTTTCAAAATACTTAAGGCGTCTGAAACGGGTAAGTCCTGCCGGGTTGCCATGGCCGCGTCAGCGGCAGCGGGCATCTCATTAAAGCCAAGCCCTTCTGCTACCGCATTGGCAAAATCACTGTCCACGTTCAGCAGGTGGCTGACTACTCGTTCGCGAATCGCTAAATGCGCTACCTTGGATAGCTCGAACACAAAAGCATCTTGCATATGCTTTTGTTCAACCTGAGTTTGGCTGTGTAAAAACTGCCTTGCTTGGCTGTAGTGATCGCTAAAGGTGTCAGAGCGGTGCCTAAGCTTTTCTCCGTCTACGTTATCAGCATGGGAAGTAAAGCCTTTTGAAGGGCACTCCCGAGGATTGCTTTCATTCCCTGCCCACGAGTTAGGTTCATAGTTGGCTCTGCCTTTGGGGTTATGCATTGCCATGTGACCATCTTGTTGAAAATGGTGCATGGGGCATTTAGGAGCATTGACTGGAATGTGGGTGAAGTTGGTTGAGCCTAACCGCTTAAGTTGGGTATCAAGGTATGAAAAGTTACGGCCCTGCAACAGTGGATCGTTCGTAAAGTCGATACCAGGAACAATATTTTGTGTGCAAAAAGCCACTTGCTCAGTTTCAGCGAAAAAGTTATCCACCACCCGATCAAGCACCATTTTACCAATAACCTTCACCGGCACTTGTTCCTCTGGGATTAGCTTGGTGGCATCAAGCACATCAAATTCAAAATTATCGGCGAAGGTTTGATCAAATACCTGCACGCCCAATTCCCACTCTGGATAATCTCCAGCCTGTATCGCCGCCCACATATCTCGGCGGTGGAAGTCAGGATCGGCACCATTGATTTTTAGTGCCTCATTCCATACCACCGACTGCATACCGCCTTTGGGCTTCCAGTGAAATTTTACATATTTCATTTCACCTTGTTCGTTGATGAACTTAAACGTGTGTACACCAAAGCCTTCCATAAAGCGTAACGAGCGAGGAATAGCCCGATCTGACATGATCCACATCAGCATATGCGTGGACTCGGGTGATAAACTCACAAAATCCCAAAAATTATCATGGGCAGTTTGAGCCTGAGGAAAGCCACGGTCGGGCTCTTGCTTGGCAGCGTGTATCAAATCGGGGAACTTAATGGCATCTTGAATAAAAAACACGGGCATGTTGTTGCCCACAAGATCCCAATTACCTTGCTGAGTGTAAAATTTTACTGCAAAACCACGGACATCACGGGCAAGATCCGGAGAGCCTTGATTTCCCGCCACCGTTGAAAAGCGTGCAAATACTGGGGTTTTTTCTCCTTTGCGCTGAAATAAATCCGCTTGGGTTAGCTCAGGTATGGCCTCGACCGTTTCAAAGTAACCATGGGCACCATAGCCGCGGGCATGAACGACGCGCTCAGGGATCCGTTCATGGTCGAAATGGAATATCTTTTCTCGCATTACATGGTCTTCTAATGCTGCTGGACCGCGAACGCCGGCTGTTAAGGAGTTTTGGTCGTCACTAACAGGGCAACCTTGGGCGGTTGTCATGGTGGGGTGGTGATTATCTGCAGTTTGATGAAGTTCGCCGCCAGCGCCTTGCTTTTGGTTATATTTAAAAGATTCAGCCATAATCGTACCTTTTGCGGTGATAGTAGAATTGCTGCGTTAAAGAAACACAGTGACTTTTGCACTGCTTGATGGGAAGCAAAGAAGATTCCGCTTTTAAAGTTTATTAAAATCAATAACTTGAATAAGTGAAGGCGGGTCGAACTAAACAGGAATTACAATGTCATTGTAACTCTTACAACAGGGCTATATTCTCCCCTGTGCCGTCTGCCTAGTGTATACTTTGGTGCAGAACGTTCATCTTGTTGAATTATTGGACAAAATGCCCGTTTTTAAGCCACACTGGTAACACATACCCGAAAAACAATAACCCACGGATGATGGGAAGGATTTATGACTCAACCTCAAAAAGGGGTGTGCGCCGAGCCCAATTTACATGCCCAATATCTTTTATTGAATGTTGTCGACGAAGATGTGGACACCATAAGAGGGAAGCTGGCTCGCGTACTAGATATCTTTGATGCATACGATAACGAGCATTACGAAGCCATGTTAACGGGTATGGTGGCGGTGGGGTCAACCTTTTGGTCTGAATTGTACCCGGGGTTGTTGCCTAGCGAGTTAGCGCCTTTTCCTGATATGCAGTGTGAAGATAGAACGGCGCCAGCCACCCCTTGGGACTTGTTTATCCAAATCCGGGCCGATCGCCTTGATATTTGCCATGCGGTGGCGATGGAGGTGATGGACTTATTGCGCATTCATGTGGAATTGGTCGAGCAGATCCGTGGATTTCGTTATTTGGATGGCCGTGATCTTAATGGGTACATTTACGCTACGGATAACCCACGAGGAATGTTACGTCGCAAGGTCGCGATTATTGAACAAGACGAAAGTGAATTTATCGGTGGGAGTTATGTGCATATCCAGCGTTTTCGCCACGATTTACGTCGTTGGGAAAGCCTTTCTCAACGTCAGCAGGAACAAGTGATGGGCACCACCCGAGAACACAATCTGCCGAGTCCTGAACAAAACGCCATGTCCCATTGTGTACGGGCTAATACGCTCAACCAAGCAGACAAGCTGCCAGGCTTAATTAAGCAAGGCATGCCTTATGGCGATTTAACGACGCAGGGGTTGTTTTTCGTCAGTTGTGCAGCCAGTGCGCAACCGTTTAAATTAATGCTTCACAGTCAGGTGTTCGGTACTGGAGACGGGGATTACGACCGATGGTTAGACTATACCTGTGCCGAAACCGGCGCCGCATTTTTTGCCCCCTCAGTAACCTTCATACGTCAGCAGGCAAGCAGTTAATTTGCTTAACGCCCCGTTATTAGCGCTCTAAATCGTAGGCACCATCCCAGCTTTCATCAAACATCATACCTTGGTACTGTAAACAAATGTCGATATGGTGCTGGGCGAGCCGGTCATCAGGGTTGATGGATCTTGCTTTAATAAAATGGGCTAATGCATCTTCCCATTCTCGGCGAATACGGCACGCTAATCCGGCCGTGATATAAGACTGGATCGCCAGTCGCTTTTCTTGCTCTTCGGGGGCAAGATGATCTAACACTTCGTAGACTTCGATAGGCGCACGCCGACCTTTTACTCTAACCCAGTCAAGCAGGCGGGTTTTGATGGCGTAATCGGCTCCTACGGCTTCAAGGGTTTGGGCACTGACAATGATATCGGCATCGTATGCCGGTGTTAGTGACTCTAATCGGTAAGCAATATTCACACTGTCACCGATTACCGTGGTATCCATTCTGTCATCAGAACCAACGGTTCCCATGATCACCGGCCCGTAATGTATGCCGATCCCCATATTGATGGGCACATATTCGCAATTATCCCGATGAGAATTATACATAACCAAGGCTTTGCGCAAATCGATGGCGGCCTGAATGGCATCTTTCGCTTTGTCTTTGGGCGTCCCGCCGGGATGATCAAATAACGCCATGATGGCGTCACCAATAAATTTGTCGATAAAGCCATGATTATGATGAATAGGATCATTCATTCTAAGGAAGTAGGAGTTTAAAAAACCCATTAATTCCTGCGGACTGAGTCGCTCAGACAAACTGGTAAAGCCACGGATATCACTAAACAAGATGGCCACGTCATCTTCATCGGCGTGACCCAGTTCTAAGGTGCCTGCCCCGCCATGTTTGGCAAAATGCTCAACGAATTGGCGAGGGACAAACTTTTGAAAGGTCTTATTGAGTTGCATTGCCTCGTTGGCTTTATCCAGATAGCTAGCTTCACGCTCATGCTCTGAATTAACAACCGGTGCAGGTTGCGGGGTAGTACAGGCCAGTTCTTTTTTTAGGGTATGCAGCTTTTTCTTCCACCTTAGCAAAATGACGGTGGTCGCCACGCTGTATACAACCAAAATAATGCAAACTAGCCAGATCATCATCACAGTTACCGCACCTTATGAATACACATTATAGTCGACTGAGTACATGGTCGGCGGCTTGCAGCGTCTTTTCTATCACATCGGGGGTATGAAGTTTTGACACGAAACCGGCTTCGTAGGAAGCAGGAGCAAGGTAAACGCCTTGTTCAAGCATGCCATGATAGAAGGTTTTAAACTGAGCCTGATTACAGTTTATGGCTTGGGTATAGTTAGTTACGCGCTCTATATCCGTAAAAAACAGCCCAAACATACTACCGGCCACATTGGTGGACAATGGTATACCGTGACGTTTCCCTAAAGCTTCAAAACCGGCGGCTAAGGCAGCTGTTTGCGTGAAAATCTCTTCGTACATGGCGTCGTCGTCCAGTTGCGCCAAGGCGGCTAAACCGGCGGCCATGGCTACGGGGTTGCCAGACAAGGTTCCCGCTTGATACACCGGTCCGGTGGGAGCAATATGTTCTAAGATTTTTCGCTTGCCGCCAAACGCGCCCACAGGCATACCGCCACCAATGACCTTTCCTAAACAGGTGAGGTCGGGTTGGATATTATATCTTGCTTGCGCGCCGCCTTTGGCAACGCGGAAGCCGGTCATCACTTCATCAAAAATCAGCACCGCGCCGTAGGTGTCACAAATGCTTCTTAGCCCTTCAAGAAAGCCCGGTACGGGAGGAATACAGTTCATGTTACCGGCAACGGGCTCGACAATAATACAGGCAATATCGTCACCATGGGTGCGGAAGGTTTCTGCCACACTTTCCAAGTTGTTATATTCAACCGTTAGGGTATGTTGGGCGACATCTGCCGGTACGCCCGGTGAGCTAGGCACGCCTAGTGTGAGAGCGCCTGAACCGGCTTTTACCAGTAAGGAGTCAGCATGGCCGTGGTAACAACCTTCAAATTTGACGAGTTTATTTCTGCCGGTGTAGCCTCTGGCAAGGCGAATCGCTGACATGGTGGCTTCAGTGCCCGAATTGACCATGCGCACCATTTCCATGGAAGGAACAAGTTGGGTAACCCGTTCAGCCATAATAATTTCCGCTTCGGTGGGGGCACCGAAACTTAGGCCATTTTGTGCGGCCTCGATAACCGCATTGCGAATGGCGGCATTATTGTGACCTAGAACCATAGGGCCCCAAGATTGCACATAATCAATATATTTGTTGTCGTCGGCATCCCAGATATATGGTCCATCCGCTTTTTTCATAAAGCGAGGCGTGCCACCAACGGCTTTAAATGCGCGAACTGGCGAGTTTACGCCACCGGGAATGGTTTTTTGTGCCCGTGAAAACAGGATCTCAGATTTAGACGTCATAATTATTAACTCTTGTTGGTATACCAGACAACATCGTGTTCGTATTTGCTAACCAGATGCTCAACACCCAGTGTAATCGCAAATAGGGCCATTCTCACTAGAACGCCATTGTCGGTTTGGCGAAAGATTGCCAGATTTGGGTTGGAATTTAAATCATTATCCAATTCGTTTGCTTCCGTACGTGAATCACGGGGAAGGGGATGCATGATTACCGTTTTCGATTGGAAGTGGCGGGTGTAAATGGTTTGGTTTAAGCGAAAACGCCCGCGATACTTGTTGGCTTCATCCTGGGATGGGAAGCGCTCTTCTTGAATACGAGTTTGATAACAGATATCGGCATCCACCATGCCATCAATATGATCGGTGACGGTTAAACGGTGACCGGCGTTTTCTATGGCGGCAATGACGTTGTCAGGCATGGCAAGCTCGGCCGGTGAAATCAGTGTGAAATGAATGTTTTTATACAGACACAGTAATTTCGATAATGAATGCACGGTGCGACCATAGCGCAGATCGCCGATCATCGCGATATGTAAGCCATCAATGCCCTTACCGTTATATTCTAGCTCTCGTTGAATGGTGTACAAATCAAGTAAGGCTTGAGTAGGGTGTTCATTGGCACCATCGCCGCCGTTAATTACCGGTACTCGGCTGCCTTCGGCAAATTCTTTTACCGAGCCCGCTTGAGGATGACGCATGGCAATGATATCTGAATAACCACTCAGCACTCGAGCGGTGTCGTATAATGATTCGCCCTTGGCTAACGCCGAATTACTCATGCCAGTGGTTTCTCTGACTTCGCCACCAAGCAAATTAAAGGCTGTACCGAAACTTACCCGGGTGCGAGTACTCGGTTCGAAAAATAAATTACCCAAAATCGCGCCGGTTAGAACACTCGTTCTTTTCTGCCGACGGGCATACGGCTCCATAGAATGAGCCACAGTAAAGATTTTTTCGATAGCTTCCCGTTCAAATTGATTTACCGAAAGAATATGATGACCAGTGAAGTGTGACATAGCGCTCTTAAAAAAAGTATTAACCGGCGTAGTTTAGCAAAATACCGCCAAGGTGTAGAGGGAAGTTAGCGAATAAACAATGGTGTATGTTGTTTATACTTGTGATGTACACTATTGACCCATTAGATGGGTTGTAAATAGATAAGTTATTTCAGTAAAGAGAGTGGCATGGACAACCGTATTAAGCGCGGTAATGCGTCGCAAAAGAAGTCCTGGTGGCAAACTGACTGTCCCAAATGCCGCCGCATGCGATATATCGTTATTTGGGGGCTATTGATGTTTTTGGTGTACTTTTATGTCTGGAACTGACAACGATCCGATTTTTGTTCGCGCCACCTCAAAGGGGAATGGCATAACCACATTGGTTATTGGTGTGGTTGGCTTAGTTGTCTCTGCGTTGTGGATAACCATGCTACCTGAATGGTTGTTTTTGGCTGGAATTTTTCTCACCAGTGCGTCTATTGTTACCTTGCTAATTGGTTACTTTAAGCTGCGGGAGCCGCCTTTTAGTATGGAAATTTCACCGGATGAAATTCGCTATCACCATCGGCGAGGCAATTGGTTGTTACATTGGGATAATATTCAGCGAATCGATTGCCCGCGTATTCAAGAGGGACTTTCACACACCCAATTAGATGCGGTGGGGATAAGAATTAAAGACTACGGCGCATTTTTGGCGGGGATCTCTCCTCGGTTAGCAACTCACCTATTAATGGAGCAACGCCCTTTGTTGATACATCAACGGGGAAACGATTGCGCTTCAGGGGATTGTTTTAGCCAAGCCCAGTTTGATGACAAGCATTATGTACTTGAAAATGGCGAAACCTTTACAGGGGTGAAAGCCATGTTAGCCAATAGAATGACCCAATTGCGTGAATTGCTTGGCTACGATATTTATATCTCTGGCACAGATATCGATCGTGAGCCAAGCGCTTTTGTGGCTTTACTACGCCAATGTCAAACGGCTAGACAGACGCGCAATATGGACTCTATTTAAGGCGCTTTAAAGTTCATATCCTCTAAAAAGCGCTGGGCTTCAGTTAGTAATACCTGCACTTCTTTAAGTAAGGCGCTAAGATGCTCATCAACTAAAAAGTGTTGATCTTGTTTTAGCGCCGACTCTAATTCTGAGGCAATCGCCTGTAATTTAGGTGCTCCCGTGTAACAACAGGCTCCGTGCAGTTTGTGCACTTCAGCTTGCAGACCTCCGTAATCTTTCTCGTCCCACAATACCTGCAACTGTGCCGTACAATCCGGTAGCAGCTTAATAAAATCATTGAGCAGCATCTTGGCGGTTTCCGGTTGCTGATTGGTACGTTTAACTGCCAGTTGCCAATCCAGTGTTGGCAACGATAAAGCCGCAGGCTCTGCATGTTGGCACCAGCGTTTGATTAAATCCAAAAGCTCTCCCATTTCCATGGGTTTGGGTAAATAATCATCCATGCCCGACGCCAGTAGCCGTTCTTGCTCTTCTTTAAACGCGTGGGCGGTAACGGCAATAATGGGGGTGCCCATATTCAGTGCAGTTTTGCGAATAAGGCGTGAGGCTTGTAATCCGTCCATTCCCGGCATCTGTACGTCCATCAAAATAAGGTCAAATTCGTCACTTTGACAGCGATTAACCGCGTCTTGGCCGCTCATGGAGGTGGTGAGGCTTACCGGTGAATGGTCGAGCCATGCGTGGAGTAGTTTCAGGTTCATATCCATGTCATCAACAGCAAGAATACGTGTTTTCGGTAAGGTATTTACCTTTTCCTGCAACGGATTTTGACGTTTAGCCGATTTCTGATGAAGTATGCCTTCTAATTTAGTTACCGTTAGGGGCATGCGTATCTGCTCGTGAAAATGCTGGGTTAAGCTAGGATATTGATTAAACGGTTCTGGGCCTGAATACCAAAGTATGCGTTTTTTCGCGGGGAAGTTTACCAGTTCGCTTAAGTACGCATTACGCATGTCTAACTTGGTGAGAGGCACAGTGGCAAACAGCAGATCGGCTTGAAATTGTAGGGTTTTTAAAAATGCCAAGGATTCCACACTGGTGACATTCGCCCCTAATCGAGTAAGAATGGCAGCGGATGCCCGGCGGGTGGCCGGCAACGGATCCACCAGAACAACCCGTTTTCCTATCCAGTCGGAGTGGGGAGATAAAATGTATTTCTGACTGAGTTGATTGGCCCGTAGGGTAACGTTAAATGAGCTGCCTAGCCCGGGTGTGCTGGTAAGATCCAGCTCTCCGCGCATAAGACGCACCAGTTCCCGACATATCACCAACCCTAGCCCGGTGCCCTGATAATTGCGGTTTAGGGCATCATCAACCTGAGAAAATGCACTAAAGAGTTTTTTCTTATCCTGTCGACTAATACCAATACCCGTGTCTTCAATGCGAAAGGCCATTTCATAAATACCGTGGGGTAGAGAATGGCCACTTACTGCAAGTGTAATGGCGCCAGAGGGGGTAAATTTCAGTGCATTGCTGAGTAGGTTGTTCAATATCTGTTTGATACGAAACATGTCACCGATGAGCTTTTCAGGTAGCGGTGATAATTCAAAAACAAATTCAAGCCGTTTTGAGTGCGCAGATTTAGACATGAGGGTAACCATGTCTTCAAGCAATTGATTCGGAGAAAATGGTTGATTGTTAATTTCCAACTTACCCGCTTCAATTTTGGAAAAATCGAGTACGTCGTTAACGATACCTAACAGGTTATCGGCGGCGGTGTTGATAATACGCACCTGTTCTTGCTGTTCTACCGGCAAGGCAGCATGGGTTAATTCTTTACTAAACCCTAATATTGCATTTAACGGCGTGCGTATTTCATGACTCATATTGGCCAAAAATTGCGATTTAACATTACTGGCGTTTATGGCGTCTTTTCGTGCAATGTCTAAGCGGGCGTTTTGTTCCTCGATTAACTCCATGTTGTTGCGCAGATCATTGGTCGCTTGCGCCACTTCCGCTTCTAATTGGCCACGACTTTTTTCCATTAGTGCGATGGAAAAAAGGCCCGCCTCTAAAAATACGCAAACTTGGAAGCAATAGGTGGTGAATTGGTTGGAAGGCAGTAAGCCGATAAAGCTTAGCATGGCAATTAAGGCCCCAAAAGCGAGCATGCTCCAAGCAAAAATAAAGTAACGAGCGGGCTTGAAGTAATTCATGAAGGCTTCAAAGCCGGCATAAATATAACTGCAAATAGCCACCAACCCGATGCCATACACCAAGTTGTTTTTCCAGATATGGGGCAACAGGTTAAATATGCATCCTAGGGCGATAATGCCCTGAATAACCAACAGCGTGGTGATCACTGGGTGCGCATTAGGTGAATGCACACGGGTTTCCAAGAAGGTAATGGTAAATACCCCGGCACTAATACCGATCAACAGAAATATAAGTTCGGTATGGGCGGCAAACCACGGTTGAACCCCTTGGGGGAATAAAAGATGAATATGCCCACCCCAAACAAACTGCCACAGTATTACCGCTAAAACATAGCCGACATAGGCCAGTAAACTGGGCTCTTTGGCGCCTAAGAATAAGACAAAGTTGTACACCGCCAAGATAAATAGGCCGCCATAAAATAGCCCCCATAACAGACTGTCTAATTGGGTGTTGTAACTGTGGATTGGTTCGGGTTGTACCGATAGGGGCACGATAAGGCTAGATGACGCACTTTCTACCCTCACATACAGTTCCAGTGGCGTATCTACCGGAAGACGGGCACGCATGGTGGGGATCCGGTAGATTTGTTCAGGTTGTAGCTTGCCTTGATGCGACTGCTGCAGTACCTGATCACCTTGAACCAAATACATATCTACTTTATCAAGTTGGCTAAAGTTTATGGTAAAAACCCAGTCGTTGATGTTACTGGCATTACTAAAGCGGGTGACTAACCACATGCCTTTATTCTGAAATCCAAGATTTGCATTACCAGAGGTAAACCATCGAAAATCGGCGCGCCTGCTGATAACTTCGCTAATGGTTAATTTAGCTGCGTCAGTTTCGTAGTAAATTTCGAAATTATTAGAAAGATCCGATTCAACATTCTCGTTAATAAGCTGTAGGGTAGATTGAGCCTGAGTTGGCGCAATACATAAAAAGCACAAGAGAATAACACTGAACCGACACAACAGGTTTGCGGGCATAGGTATTTATTTAGAAACAAAAATATTGGTCTATTAAAGCATCTCATCTGCCATTTGTACAAAATTCTCAACCTAAAATCAGTGGTTATTTGTTACCGTGGACAGCATCTGAAATGGGAATGCGCTCATGTATTGCGAATTCAGTTGCATTGGCTCACAATGGATGAAAAGCAGTGAACTTAAAATAAAACGAAAATAACGCATGAGCGACGAAATATTCATCAACCGAGATGGCGTTGAGCAACTTCCCCTACGCCGATTTACCGAAGATGCCTATCTGAACTACTCTATGTACGTCATTATGGATAGGGCGTTACCCCATATATCAGACGGGTTGAAGCCAGTTCAACGGCGTATTATTTACGCCATGTCTGATTTAGGACTAAGTGCTACCGCGAAATATAAAAAGTCTGCCAGAACCGTGGGGGATGTACTCGGTAAATTCCACCCCCATGGCGACTCTGCTTGTTATGAAGCTATGGTGTTGATGGCTCAACCTTTTTCTTATCGCTACCCGCTAGTCGACGGACAGGGAAACTGGGGAGCACCAGATGATCCCAAATCCTTTGCTGCCATGCGTTATACCGAGGCCCGCTTATCACGATTTAGTGAGGTATTGCTCAGTGAGTTAGGTCAGGGCACGGTAGATTGGATGCCCAATTTTGATGGCACTTTGCAAGAGCCCAAAGTGTTACCGGCTCGGTTGCCGCATATTTTATTGAATGGGGTTACCGGTATTGCCGTGGGAATGGCCACCGATATTCCGCCTCACAATGTCAGAGAAGTGGCCAACGCCTGCGCCATGCTGTTAGACAACAGTAAAGCCAATTTGGACGACATTGCCGAACATGTGTTGGGGCCTGACTACCCCACTGATGCTGAAATTATTACGCCGCGAGAAGATATACGTAAACTTTATGAGACCGGCCGTGGTTCCATAAAAATGCGTGCTGTTTTTCATGAAGAAAATGGTGACATTGTCATAACGGCCCTGCCGCACCAAGCTTCCGGTGCCAAAGTGTTAGAACAGATAGCGGGGCAAATGCAGGCGAAAAAACTGCCGATGGTGAGTGATTTGCGGGACGAGTCAGATCACGAAAACCCGACACGGCTGGTGGTAACCCCACGTTCTAATCGGGTGGATAACGATCAGCTTATGCAGCATCTTTTTGCCACCACGGATCTGGAAAAAAGCTATCGCGTCAATCTTAATATGATTGGTCTTGATGGTCGCCCTCAGGTTAAAGATTTGCGCACCATACTGACCGAATGGTTGGTGTGTCGGAAAGATACGGTGACTCGGCGATTGCAGTATCGATTGGATAAGGTACTGGCACGCCTACATATCCTTGAAGGTTTGATGGTCGCGTTTTTAAATATTGACGAAGTCATTGAAATTATTCGTACTTACGAGCGCCCGAAAGCCGAATTGATGCAACGTTTTTCGTTGTCTGATAAGCAAGCTGAGGCCATACTCGAGTTAAAGCTTCGTCATCTTGCCAAGCTTGAAGAAATTAAGATCCGTGGCGAACAAGATGAACTTGAGGAAGAACGTAAAAAACTGGAAACCCTGCTTGGTTCAGATCGCCGTTTAAAAACCCTAATCAAAAAAGAAATTTTGGCCGATGCGGAAAAATACGGCGACGATAGACGCTCGCCCATCGTTATGCGTACTGAAGCCAAAGCGTTGTCTGAAAAAGAACTTATCCCCTCCGAACCGGTGACGGTGGTGGTGTCTGAAAAAGGCTGGGCCCGTTGTGCGAAAGGCCATGATGTCGACCCAACGGCATTAAGTTATAAAGCTGGTGACGGATATCTTGCCAGCGCCAAAGGGCGCAGCAATCAGCCTGTGGTGTTTGTTGACTCTTCAGGTCGTACTTTCTCTTGTGATGCCCATGGTTTACCGTCTGCCCGTAGTCAGGGCGAGCCGCTGACCGGCCGCTTTAGTGTGGTGGGCGGTGAGCAGGTAACTGATGTCCTCATGGGAGAAGAAAACCAGCGCTATCTGGTGGCATCTGATGCCGGTTACGGATTCGTAGGCAAGTTTTCTGACATGATAAGTAAGAACAAAGCGGGGAAAGCGTTTTTAACCTTACCTTCTGCCGCGAAGGTGATAACACCACAACCGGTGAATGATATTGAATCTGACTGGTGTCTCTCTATTAGCAACGAAGGGCGTATGTTGCTGTTTCCGTTACGAGATTTGCCAAGCCTTTCAAAAGGGAAAGGGAATAAGCTAATCAATATTTCAGCAGCTCGAGCAAAAAACCGTGAAGAGTTTGTGACCAGTATTGCGGTGGTGCCGGAAGGGGCCTCGGTGAAAATACATGCCGGTAAACGTAGTATGGCTTTATCGCCCTCGGATTTGGCCCATTATTATGGTGAGCGCGGCCGGCGAGGCAACAAACTTCCTCGGGGATTACAGCGGGTTGACGCTGTCACCATTGAAGCTACACACCAAGAAACGGATGACACTAGCGAGCAATAATTCATACCAATTAATAAGTTGTCGAAACCCAACCTTGGACTAAACTCAACCTGAGAGAGAATAAAATTTACTCGGGGAAAGGTTATGCTAGGGATTGTTTTTACAACATTGGTGGAGATGCTTGAGGAGAAAGTGTCTCCAGAGTTTGCTGATGAAGTGATTGTGGAAGCTAATCTGGATAACGACGGTGCCTATACTGCCGTTGGATATTATCCGTTTTCAGATATGCAAAAACTACTGACGGTTTTAGTGGATAAAACCGGTAAGCCCCTAGACGCACTATTGTACGACTTTGGGCTGTATCTTTTTACTAAGTTAGCGTCTGCCCATGGTCAGGTTATGACCGGCAGAACTGGAATTCTAGACGCGTTATCTGTGCTAGATAATGATATTCATGTTCAGGTTCGCAAACTGTACCCCGATGCGGATCTCCCCACCTTTAATGTGATTTCTCAAACTGATAATTGTATGCGCTTGCGCTACTACTCCTCGCGGGATCTATACTCTCTAGCCGAAGGATTGATGGATGGCGCCGCTGCGCATTTTGGCCAGCGTATTTCTCGACAGCTTATTAAGCTTGATCAACCTCATACATACGAATTTAGTATTAGAGTGGAACAGTAACGTGTCAGAAAAGAATAGCCGAGATGACGTGGATTTTTTAAAGCGTCGTTTGTCTCGGGAGAAAAAAGCCCGCAAGCAGGCTGAAACCCTATTGTCTGAAAAAAGCAATGAACTGTACGATGCGCTTCAAGACAGTAAACAGACCGAAAGTCGGTTGAAGCTGGCATTATGGGCGGCCCAGGAGTCTTTTTGGGAATGGAATGCGAAAGACGATCAGTTTGCTATCCGCGCCTTTTCTTATAAATCCATCAAAGAATTCCATTGGAGCAGTAACACCTTCAGCTTACTTCGTCATGTGCACGAGGAAGATATCTCCAATCTCGAGTTTCAATGGGCGCTGGTGTTGCATTGCGATCAAGACAGGTTAGAACTGTCCTTTCGCTATCGCATCAAAGGTCAGTTTCTGTGGATGCGGTTGCGGGGGCGTGTATTAGAAAGAGATGGCAACGGTTCCGCCATCCGTATTGTAGGAACCATTCGGGACATTACCCACGAACGGGAAGCTGAGCAGTCGTTTCACCTTATGGCATCGGCGTTTGCCAGTTCTAAAGAGCCCATGTTGGTGTTATCTAACGACTTAAAAATAACCGAGTGTAATAACGCGGGTCAGCGCTTGTTAAGTTTAAAAGATAAAACGACCTGTTTTGGCTGGGCCCTGTTTGATGTATTAGATGAATCAAGCGATAAATTAACGCAATTGCAAGATAAAGAAGTGCGCTTTGAAACTAACCTCACATTGGCTGGAGGGCGCAAGCTACCTGTCGATGTAGCATTAGCTAAATTTGAAAATCGATACCAGAACAAGCCCTACATTATTGCCACCTTAAGAGACATTTCTGACCGCAAAATGAGCGAAAGCCTATTACGGCAACTGGCAATGCACGATGAACTCACCGGATTATTTAACCGCACAGGTCTTAATGATGTATTGGACAAGTACCTTAGTGGCGAACAGAAGTTCTCACTGATGTTCATAGATTTAGATGGCTTTAAACAAATCAATGATGGGGCGGGTCACGAGCTTGGCGATCTATGTTTACGCCGGGTGGCGAAAATCATGGAGCAGGTGCCAGTTATCGACAAAATTGTTACCCGATGGGGGGGCGATGAATTTGTCATTGTGCTACCAAGCTGCGACGTCAAACGCGCAGAGAAAATTGGATTGTCGGTAATCGAGGGCATTGAAAACTTAAAAATAGAATCTCAAAGTACAGAGCTGCGACTGTCAGCAAGTATTGGTATTGCTTCTTTTCCATGCCACGGGCAATCAGTGGAAAGGTTAATACAAAATGCTGATGCAGCAATGTATCAGGCTAAGATCCACGGCAAGGGCTGTGTGAATATTTACGAGCAAGGTTTATGGGAGAGCATGAAAGCTCAGGTCAGCTTATTGGCGGACTTGCGAAAAACCATCGAGCATGATCAATTGGACTTTTTCATCCAAGGTAAATATGACATACACGGTACGCTAAAATGCGGTGAGCTTTTATGCCGCTGGCATTCTGCATTACACGGGAATATATCGCCGGGTGTGTTTATTCCCTTGGCTGAAACCCATAGGCTCGACTTCTCCATTGGACTGCAAGCATTGCATCGAGCATGCGAGTACATAAAAGTGATGGATGAAGAGCGGGAGCCCGTACAATTGGCCGTCAATATCAGCGCAAATCAGTTACTTGATCCTGGTTTTCCTAGTCAGGCTGTGGCCATTTGTCGCGAACATAATGTGGCGGCGAAAAATATCGAAATTGAACTGACAGAATCTATTTTCATGCAAAATGAAGAGCAAGCAATTGCAGCTTTGAACACGCTACGCCGGTATGGATTCGCCTTAGCCTTAGATGATTTTGGAAGTGGTTTTTCGGCGCTCAGTTATTTGTGCATGTTTTCTTTTTCTACGATTAAATTGGATCGTAGCTTACTAAAAGATATTCACCGCGACGAAAAAGCCTTGGCGTTGTTTCAAGGGATTATTGCCATGTTACGACGGTTGAAAATGCATACGGTGGTAGAAGGGGTCGAGTTGTCAGAATATCTGCCGGTATTGCGAGAAGCCCGAGTGGATTTACTGCAGGGGTTTTATTTTGATAAACCTGCGCCCTTTGGGCAGTTTATGGCAAGGTTGCCGTTACGCGGGATTATTTAGTGAATATGGATAGCGAAGGGTGGGTTGTGGCTACTTGGTGATGCCCAACCCACGTTTTTGCATTATTTGGCATTAGTGCTTTCGAAAATTTTATCCGCTGATGCCGCAACAAAGCCTTGATAGCGACGACCATTGGGCATGGTATAGCGCTGAGCAAACTCGTAGAAACATGAAGGGATCTCCACCTGCTCACTGCCCATGGTGACTACCGCCTTATCGGCCATGGTCGATGACTGAGCTAAGAAAACGTCTTCACCACCTTTGATTTCTCCGCCGGATGTATTTAGCACAAAGCCGGCACTTTTTAGCAAGGCATTCACCTGGGCGAGAGATTGGTACTGAGCTAAATAATTCACGCTAACGGTAAAATGATTAGCCTGAAACCCCCAAGCAGCTAGCCAAGCAGCATATTCAGATTCATTCAAAAGGGTATCGTAGTCTTCTTTGGTTAACGCCCAATGGCGACCAGAATAAAGAAAATCGTCACTGTCCACGGCATGAGCATTCATTGAGTTAACTAAACCGACAATAATATCCTGGGCAGTTTGCGATAACTCCTCAACCCGCAACTCACTGATAAATACCTTGGGTTTGGTGTCATCAGGATGTTCGAAATGTTGAGCGGTCAGCTTTTTGGCTTCAAAGTTATAGTCCCCTTTGGCCTCATAACCTAAGGCAAGAAAATGGGCTGCCAGTTTCTCTAAGTTGGTTTTGCCCAAATTAAAGGTTCTAAACGCCACATGGTCGTTGACGATTTGCTCACGACCTTCTTCTCCGGCTAGCAGGGAATGAATCTTATGGGCTGACGGTGTGATAGCAACATATTTGTCCCACAGATGGGCAAACAAGGTATCTATGTTCGTATGCATAACAACAATACTCCTTGAAACTACAAGGTTAAACCGGGGCTTAACGCACCAGGCAGTGTCACTTTATCCAGCTCCACCGAAGCCACAGGGTACGCACAGTAGTCTGCCGCATAATAGGCGCTGGCTCTATGGTTGCCGCTTTCGCCTACCCCACCAAAGGGCGCCGCACTGCTTGCTCCGGTAATGGGACGGTTCCAGTTAACAATACCGGCCCGAATACGGTCGAAGAAGTAACGGTAGTCATCTTCTTTGTCGCCAATAAACCCAGCAGAAAGACCATAACGGGTATTGTTCGCCTCACAAATGGCACTGTCGAAATCATCATAACGAATCACTTTCAACAAGGGACCGAAATGTTCTTCATCTGGCAGTGAAGGAAGTATCTCGGTAACATCAATAATGCCTGGTGTGGCAAAGCCCTTAGTCGTGTCAGGTTGGGTCAGACGTACAAGAACATGGGCGCCTAAGCTTTCTAATTGCCGTTGTGCATCTGCCATCATTTTAGCCGCAGAGGATGAAATCATTGCCCCCATGAAAGGCTGGTCTGCATCGTCGTAATTGCCGACTTTAATCTGTTTTGTCACTGCAATAAGGCGTGCTAGAACTTTGTCTCCGTCATTGCCAGAAGGCAAAAATAAGCGTCGTGCACAGGTGCAGCGCTGGCCTGAGGTAACAAACGCCGATTGCACGATGTCATGAACAACGGCATCAGTGTCCGGCGCATCTTTTACTATGAGAGGATTATTGCCCCCCATTTCTAAGGCCAGTATTTTGCCCGGATGACCGGCAAATTGCTCGTGAAGGATCTTACCTGTACGGGAACTGCCAGTGAAAAACAAACCGTCAATATCATGGTGAGAGGCTAATGCTTTACCGGTGTCGACTTCCCCTTGAACGAGGTTTAGTACGCCGGCCGGTAAACCTGCTTGAGCCCATAAGTCCACCATAAAGGCCGCCACTGCAGGAGTCAGATCGCTAGGCTTAAAGACTATGGTGTTTCCTGCTAACAAGGCCGGCACAATATGTCCGTTGGGTAAATGACCGGGAAAGTTATACGGGCCAAATACGGCAACCACACCATGGGGCTTGTGGCGAATAAATGCCTGGCCTACCGGCATGGGGTTTTCTACTGTACCGGTTCGCTCCTGATAGGCTTTTTCTGAAATACCAATCTTTCCTATCATGGCGCCCACTTCGGTGGCGGTTTCCCACTCCGGCTTGCCCGTTTCCTTCGCAATAAGCTTGCTTAAGGCCGCTTTGTTTTGCCCGAGTAGTTCACCATAAGCCTTGATAATGGCTAGTCGCTGCTCAACGGATTGAGATGCCCAAAGCGGAGCACTTTGCCGTGCCGCTTTGATCGCTAAGTCTACTTGCTCTGGGGTGGCAGATTGGCCTTCCCAAATGACCTGGTTTTTTGCCGGATCGACGGATTCAATAGTGTGTCCTTGTCCCGCGATCCACTCACCATTAATGAAGAGTGTCGTTTGCATGTATGGTACCTGTCGTTAGTCTCGATAGTGGATGGGCGCGAAACGCACCATATCACCATCATTTATATTAAGCGCCTTGGCGGCTTGTCTGGATATTACTGCTACATTGTTGGTTTCGCTTACCGCCAAATCTGTGGCAACGGCGCGAAAATCTTTGACTGACGTGTTAATGATGTAGCAGGTTTGGCCGCCTTGAGCGGCCGTTTGGTCGTCAATTACTACCGGCAGTTTTCGGCTGGCCTGTGCAGTTCGGATATGACTAAGGTTAGCTTCTACGGTGGGCCCGGCATCAAAAATATCAACATACCCGCGATAACCGAATCCTTCCTCTTGCAACAGTTGCAGGGCAGGGCGCGTTTTGTCATGCACTTTACCAATTACTGCTTGAGCTTCTTTGCTTAACAAATTGACATATATCGGGTATTTGGGCATTAATTCAGCAATGAAACGCTTATTCCCGATGCCGGTAAGGTAATCGGCGGTGGGGAAATCCAGCGAAAAGAAATGCTCTTCCAGCCAAGCCCAAAATGGTGAACGCCCTTGTTCGTCATTGACACCACGCATTTCTGCAATGATGGTTTCTGAAAAGCGCTCGCGGTGTTCCATCATAAATAGAAAACGTATTTTTGATAAAAAACGCCCGTTGATGCCGCCACGGGCCTGCTCCCGCAGAAACAGCGTGCATATTTCAGTAACACCGGTGTAGTCATTACATACCGATAAAATATCTACGGTGTTGTGGATATTAAGTTCACGGGAAGCATGCACCACTTTACCTACGTGATAATGGTAGAACGCATCATCTAGGCCCACAGCGGCTTCGATACCGGTGGTTCCCACTACCGTATTGGTGGTGGTATCTTCCAGTACGAAAAGATAAGACTGATTGCCCGGCGCGTTCACCGTGGAAGAAAACGCAGCTTCAGCCCGCGAGATCTTGTTTCTTAATAAGGTTTCGTTTACCGGTAAAGAGGTAAATCCCACACCGGATTCCACGGCGACCTGATGCAGTGCCGAGTAATCCTGTGCTGAGATGGGGCGAATAATATACATAGTCGCTCGCTTTTTAATCTGGAGTTAGGCGCTAACGACGTGCGCAACGGCACGTTCGAAGCGAGCCATGCCATCGCGGATATCGTTTTCTGTGACAATCAGAGATGGCGCAAAACGCACCACGTTAGCCCCCGCGACTAAACACATAAGTTTTTCGTTAGTGGCTGCAACAAGAAAATCACGGGCCCGGCCTTCGTACTTTTTATTTAACGCAGCACCAAGTAACAACCCCTTGCCTCTGACTTCTTCAAAGACTTGATATTTATCGTTAATATCGTCAAGTAGGGCGCGGAATAAGGCTTCTTTTTCGGTGACACCATTCAGTACTTCTGGGGTGTTAACCACATCTAAAGCGGCTTCAGCCACTGCACATGCCAGCGGGTTTCCGCCATAGGTGCTGCCGTGAGTACCAGGTTTTAGGTGGGCGGCGATAGCTGCCGTGGTTAACATAGCACCAATGGGAAAACCGCCCCCTAAGGCTTTGGCCGTGGTTAAAATATCAGGAACCACATCAAGCCCCATGTAGGCATAAAGATGGCCGGTACGGCCGACACCAGATTGCACCTCATCAAAGATCAGCAGGGCATTGTGCTTATCACATAACGCACGCACGCCTTTGATAAAATCAGGATCTGGCGAAATAATACCGCCTTCACCTTGTAAAGGCTCCATCATAACCGCACAGGTTTTTTCGCTGATCAGCTTTTCAAATGCTTCCAGATCATTGTAGTCACAATGAAGCACGGCTCCTGGTTTAGGGCCAAAGCCATCAGAATAAGCCGCTTGGCCACCTACGGTGACGGTGAAGAATGTACGTCCGTGGAAGCCCTTATTAAAGGCAATGATTTCGTTTTTATTCTCGCCAAATTGTTCTAGCACGTAACGGCGCGCTAATTTAAGCGCCGCTTCGTTAGATTCAGCCCCTGAGTTAGCAAAATAGACGCGCTCTGCAAAAGTGGCGTCGGTAAGCTTTTTCGCCAAACGTAAAGCGGGCTCGTTGGTGAAAACGTTACTTAAATGCCATAATTTGTTGCCTTGTTCTGTTAGCGCACCCACAAGGGCTGGGTGGCAATGACCCAGTACGTTCACCGCAATACCGCCTGCAAAATCAATATATTCGTCGCCGTTCTGATCCCAGACGCGAGAACCTTCACCACGGACAGGCACCATGTTCGCTGGATTATAGTTTGGTACCATGACTTCATCGAAGGTAGCGCGAGTTACTTTCATTCTATTTACCTCTGTTATCAGGCATCCAGTAGGCTTCTTGCATGTAGTTAGTGGATGCGAATAGGACAAGTTAGCCTACTAGTATGCCATTTCTCGTGGCAATTTGTAACCATAGCTAATTGGCTGGAGGCCTTGTTTCTCGCGGTCTTTGGCTTGTTTTGCAAGAAAAGTGAATAACTATTTAGATACAAGCCCAATCGCTATTCTATTTGTTGATAAGTAAAGAGGGGAAGGTTATGGCTATAAGGACAAAAAACGATGGATATTCATCACCTTGAATGAATATCCATAAAAAAATTAATCTGCCTTGGTATTTTCGGTCAGGGGAAGCTGAAAAATATCGATTTTCTTTAAGATATCTCGTTGCGGGCGAGTGAGGCCACTGCTTGCTAATACCGAGGGAATTTCCTGCTTTTCTATAAATTTACTTTGGTGAAGCATCCTTACTGCGGTGTATTTTTGTGCGCTAGATAATAGGCCCGGCAGGCTTTCGTTGCTGTTTGTCGATACCGCACTGGCTGAATAGGTAGGAGCGAGTTCTAAATGCTTAAAATGCATATGGGCTACGATATCTGCATTTAAGTTATCTGCATACATATTTTGAATGGCAATCAGGTAGTTTGCTGAGGCCGGTAATTTTGTCAGTGCGGCGTGCAGAGCCGTGTCTCTATCGTCTTCAGCTTCCCGTAATAAATCCAACTGCACCTGCTCGAAATACTTAAAGTAAAGCCGAATAATCGCGCATCGGCCCAATTGTGAAAAAATACCTAAGGCAAATGCTTCATGGGCTTTCACATTGTATTGAGGGGCGATGGCTCGCAGCGTTAACGCCGTACCCTGGGCATATTGCATGAGTTGGTTTTTAATGTCGGGAAAGGGGTCAGTAATTTTAGGCAAGGCCTTGCGCAAAATCATGCTGGGCAACAACAGCCTGAGGTTATCAATACCCAAAAAGCTTAACGCAGTGCGCAACGATTCCACCAAAATGATTTTGCCCCGGGCATCTCGACGTCGGAACTTAGGGGAATTCACCACCGTCAGCAATTCGTCAAACAACCAAGGTAGTGCGCCAGCATGAGGTTCAATGCGCGAAATTGCAGTGGATTTCACTGACAAAATATCCAGCAATGACGCAACGTTCTCATCGAGACCTAATACCTCTTTTGCTAACGTATCAGGCTGAGTAAAATGACTTTGTATAAGGTTGAATACACGTTGATGTAGCGCCGCATTGACACGATCTAAATAAGACGCGTCAGTGTCTGCTTTAATCTGCTTATTTTTGATGGCGACTTTTTCTACCTGAAGTAACCGTCGTCGCGCGTTATTTTGTTCCGATTCAGCAAAACTCACTTCCCCAGGGCTACGTCTGCCCATCATCTGCGAAACCCGTGCAGGAGTAATAAGCAGATTATCGAATCGCTCTTCTACAGGCGGCAATGAGGGTTTTGCTGCTTTCACGAGAGTGGGGCTCCGGCGGTTAATTGGCCCGGTGCAAAGGGCTTCAGATACGGAATAAAACAACGTTGAGGCTCATTCATTTAAATAATATAACTTGGTTATCGGCCGGTAGGCAGAATTTTTTGAGCTTTTGTTGCCGCTAATTGCTGATTAAATTGCTCTGCTTGGCAGATAAACGCGCTTAGCAAGTCGTGACCATGTTCTGTTAATAGCGATTCGGGATGAAACTGTACGCCCCATATGGGTAAAGCGCGGTGGCTCACGGCCATAATTTCCCGCTGTCCTGAGGATGCGTCACACCATGCATCCACGGTAAACGTATCGGGGAGGGAATCTGGCGCGATAACCAGCGAATGGTAGCGGGTGACGTGATAACGACTGGGTAGATGGCGAAAAAGCCCCGTACTTTGATGAGTCAGCAGCGAGGTTTTGCCATGTTTAATATCATTAGCTTGTACCACTTTTGCGCCGAAAGCCTGGCCAATGGATTGATGGCCTAAGCAAACCCCGAATAGAGGAATGTTGCCGGCAAACCTTTTGATTGCCGCCAAGGTAATGCCGGCTTCGTTGGGGGTACAGGGGCCCGGTGAAAACACCAGCATGCTGGGTGACATCTGGGCAATCTCCGCCAAGGTGATGGCATCATTGCGCACCACCTGCACCGTCTGGCCCAGCTCTGTAAAGTACCGGGCGAGATTATGGGTGAATGAATCGAAGTTATCGATTAATAATAGCAACGACTGAGCCCTTGTCTGCTTGCGCCAATTAACGGGGGCGGGGAATAAAGCCTAATGTGTCATAGACGTTTGCTAACGTGACGGCGGCTTTGGCCGAAGCTTTTTGGGCACCTTGTTTCATGACTTGATCAAGGTAGCTTCGATCTTCTCGGATAGCCCGGAATCGCTCTTGTACTGGCGTAAGCAAAGCCACCACGGCATCGGCTACATCACCTTTAAGGTGGCCATACATTTTATCTTCGTAATCACCCACTAAGTCATCCACTTTCTTGCCCGTGGCTAACGAAAGCAGCGTGAGTAGATTGGATACGCCGGGTTTTTCCTGAGGATTAAAATAAATACGTGCTTGGTCGTCAGAATCGGTCACGGCCCGCTTTATTTTTTTGGCTATTTTTTTAGGATCTTCCAGTAGGCCGATAAAGTTATTCACGTTATCGTCAGACTTTGACATCTTCTTACCCGGTTCCTGAAGGCTCATGATGCGAGCACCGAATTCAGGAATATAAGGTTCAGGGATGGTAAACACGTTGCCATAAATGTTGTTCATTCGGGTGGCAACGTCACGGGCCAATTCTAAATGCTGTTTTTGATCGTCGCCCACCGGTACCTGATTGGCCTGATACAGTAAGATATCAGCTGCCATCAATGCCGGATAAGTCAGTAAACCTGCATTAATATTGCTGACATTCTTTGCCGATTTATCTTTAAATTGTGTCATCCGATTGAGCTCACCCATTTGGGTATAGCAATTTAAGATCCAGGCTAACTGAGTATGCTCGGGCACATGAGATTGAACAAACAAGGTACTTTTTTGCGGGTCGATGCCACAGGCAAGGTAAAGGGCTAAGCCGTCTAGACAGGCTTCGCGCAGGGCTTTCGGCTCTTGGCGCACAGTAATGGCGTGAAGATCCACCAACATATATAGGCAGTCATAGTCATCCTGCATGGACACCCACTGCTTCAATGCGCCCATGTAATTTCCGATAGTCAATTGACCTGAAGGCTGACAGCCACTAAGTACGATAGGTTTGTTGCTCATTACTTTATTACCTGATTGAAACGCTGAAATTAAGCTTATTTACGGGATTTTTCCAACTCTTCCCGCATTTGCGTGATGACATGCTGATAATTCGGGGCATTGAAAATGGCGGAACCTGCGACAAACATATCTGCACCCGCTTCTGCAATGGAACGAATGTTATCGACTTTTACTCCACCGTCAATTTCAATTCGTATATTTCGCCCGCTTTGTTGCACTTTTTCTTTCACCTGCCGAAGTTTATCTAAGGTCGAGGGGATAAAAGCCTGACCGGGAAAGCCGGGATTGACGGACATAATAAGTATATGGTGAAGCTTGTCCATTACGTGGTCAAGATAGTGTAGTGGCGTTGCTGGGTTAAACACCAACCCAGGTTGGCAGCCATTGTCGGCGATCAATTGCAAAGAACGATCGATGTGTTGGCTCGCCTCGGGATGAAAACTAATGTAACTGGCCCCAGCTTTGGCAAATTGTTCAATGAGATCATCTACAGGAGATACCATCAGATGAACGTCAATGGGGGCAGTGATACCGTATTCTCTTAGGGCTGAACAAATCATAGGTCCAAACGTAAGGTTAGGGACATAATGATTGTCCATTACATCAAAGTGTACGACGTCCGCCCCCCCTTTAAGCACAGCTTCAACGTCCTCTCCTAAGCGCGCAAAATCTGCAGACAATATTGAAGGCGCAATTAAAAATTCAGCCATACCTGTTTACCTCTTACCGGTATTGAAAAACCAGCCTGAATCATACCTTGTGAAAAGGGATTTGTCTTGACTCTAAGCTGCACCAAGTTTGGGAGGACGTTCCATCTTGGTGCGCGCCAAAGTGGTGCCTCAAAATCGATACGTTTAGAGAGATTATTCATTAGCAATAAAAGATGTTTTTAATCATGCGGTTAACAACTTTATCGCGGAGTTTAACAAATTAGTACATTTGGGCATCGGTTTTGCGTTACTGAGTAAAACCACATAATAACAATAAGACAGAAAACGCAATGAACGTCTATACGTAATTTGCGCAAAATAATACTAAATTTAACGGAGAACACATGAAAATTTCTATCAAAAAAACGTTGCTAGCGGTAGCCGTTTCGTCAACTGCCTTATTGACTTCTGCGCCTTCTTTTGCAGAGCTGAGTGCCAATGTTAGTGTAACCAATAACTATATTTGGCGTGGTCTTACGCAAACTACCAACGAAGCTGCGGTACAAGGGGGCATCGATTACGCTCACGAAAGCGGCTTTTATGCCGGTACTTGGGCGTCGAATGTCAACTATGGTGCAGATGATGTGTATTCCTACGAGCATGATTTGTACTTTGGTTTTTCCGGAGAATCCGGGGATTTCACCTATGACGTAGGGTACCTGTACTACAACTATGACTCTGTCGCAGAATTCGATTTTGGTGAAATTTACGGTACGGTAGGGTACGGCGCATTCAGTGTTTCACTTTACTTGCTAGCAAATACAGAAGCCGATGAAGGGGAAGGGCAGGACTTCGGTTTTGGTCAGGCCTCTTATGTTTCTTTAGATTACGCAATGCCGGTGGCGAGTGGTGCCGAATTGGGTTTGCACGTGGGTTACCATCAAGGTGATTTCGCAGAAGCCTTCAATGGCGTACCCGATGGCTATGCCGATTGGGCAGTTTCAATTGCAAAAGATGGCTTCAGTTTTGCCATTACAGGCACTGACTTAGACGACTCGGGTGCGGATGCATACGATAACGATTCGGTGAAGTTTGTCGTGGCTTACGGCATGGATTTCGAACTGTAAGTAAATACGATCCCAAAAATTTGTATAACGTTGAAAGCAAAACCCGAAGCCTTGGTGCTTCGGGTTTTTATCTTGGAATTAGGTGAATTAAAGTACTCCTTGTCCTAAAAGTGAATCGGGTTATAATGAGATGGTTTTTTAACCGGTGGTACATGGGATGCGCTTAAGAAAAACCCTCACGATTATCTATCGACGTTGTTTATCTTGTCCGCTTTATGCTGCGCTTGCTTTCAGTATACTCAGCACCTGTGTCCTGTCTCCCCTTGTTTATACCGCCAACAATTGTCAAACAACGGTTGAGACGGAAATCCAAGAACCCTTGTCTACTAACTCTCAGTTTTGCTTAATGAATACCAACGTGGGAGTCAGTTGGTTAAAGTGGCTTTCTGGGAAGTCTCCCTCTATTCAGTTTCATCTTTTCGACCTCCTCGAATTACTTCACCACAAATCTGACCGAGAATTTACTCCCGTAGACGGACGTTAGGAGCACATGATGAGAGCGATAATCAGCCAAAAGCAGCGCTTTCCGTTTGCAGGGATGTCATCGAAGCCCGGTGTGGTGGCAATGATTCTCAGTGTGCTGGCCAGTGCATTTGGGGTTCAAAGCCAACAAAACTATGAGCGAGATTTTAACTCTGGCCAAATAGCTGGCTACATTATCATTGGGGTTGTTTTTGTGGCGGTGCTGGTGGTGTTATTAGCGTTACTGGTTAACGTAATCATTAACTGATACTTTTTAATACGCCTTGTTTTTTCCGAGCTCGGGTTTTGGGCGCTCTTTTTTTGCTCACGGGCACGTTAAGATTGGGAGTGAAATACGCCAGTATTTCTGCCACCGGCTTGCGCGTAGCGCCATTTTGACTGATTGAACGTCTTACCGATAATTCCGAAATGTCTGCCGTGGTATAAAGCTGTCGCGTAACAGGCAAATCATGGTTAGAAATTAAAACGGGGATCCCTCGCTTATGGGATGCACGCACGGCCAGTGTGGCCAGCTTATGTTGGGCGTCGAGACCAAAACTAGAAGAGGCATAGCTGGTAAAGGCCGCGGTTTTACTCACCGGGGCATAGGGCGGATCGCAATAAATGACATTTCCTCGCCTAGCCCGACCAAATATTTTTTCAAATGGTAGACAGGTGAACACCGCTTTTTGAGACTTTTCTGCAAAAAACAGCATTTCGTCGTGGGGAAAGTAAGGTTTTTTATAGCGTCCGAAAGGCACGTTGAAGCGCCCTGCCAAACTATACCGACACAGACCATTAAAACCATGCCTGTTCAAATAAATAAATAAGATGGCACGGTAGTATTCATCGGAGGTTTGATTAAATTCTTCACGTAAGGCGTAGTAGGTAGCTTCACAGTTATGATCATGGGTAAAAAAACGGGCAGCATCATGAATCACCGCGTCGGGTTGGGCTTTTAAAAAATTATAAAGATTAATTAAATCAGGATTAATATCGTTAAGCAGGTAGCGCTTAAAATCCGTATTCAAGAAAACCGAACCCGCGCCTACGAAAGGTTCAATTAGCCGATTGCCGGTTGGGAGTTTGGCATTGATGGCTTCTACCAGGCTGTACTTTCCGCCGGCCCACTTCAGAAAGGCCCGGTTTTTTTTCTGCATCATGCTCTTTGAATTTAACCCACGCGCACATCACGTTTTAAACGTGTTTTAGGACAGTATTGTTTGCTTAGTCTTCACGCCCGTTGAAATAAACCACAGACAACCAAACATTTATTGATTGTATCTGTCATCGATCATCGCCACAACCTGCAATCGCTTACCTTGCGCTTAAACGGCCATACTTACAGCAATAATGCTCTAATTGCTGATGTTTTATCCAGCATGAGCTAAAAAGCGATCGAGGGTATTGGCAAAGGCCTGACGTTCCCGTTGCGATAACGGCGGAGGCCCCGAAGTTTGAACACCACTTGCTCGCATGGTATCCATAAAGTCTCGAATATTGAGTCGGGAACGGATGTTTTCCTTGGTGAGCGGTTCGCCCCGTGGGGTTACCACAAGCGCGCCTTTTGCAATCACTTCGTCGGCTAAAGGAATATCTGACGTGATCACCAAGTCATTGTCGTTTACCCGCTGCACGATTTCGTTGTCGGCAATATCAAAACCCTTTTCGACTTGAATACGAGTCAGCCAAGGGGAAGGCGGTACCCGGATGGCATGGTTCGCGACAAAAGTGATACGGGTTTTGGCCCGTGGCCCAGCCTTAAAGAGAATTTCTTTTATTGCCACAGGGCAGGCGTCGGCATCGACCCAAATAGATACCGCCATTAGTTTGCTACCACGTTGATTTCTTCAATTATATTTCGCCCACGTTTAATAAAGGCTTTATCTTTACCTTGGAAAGGGGGAAGGTCAGTTCTTGCTGCATTGGCTTGAGAAAAGCTAGCAAAGCGTTGATTATAGATTAGGACAAACCAATCCCCTCCATAGCGCTTGGTGCGATAGATCCAAACATGATCACCAAGGTTATTATCTTTTACAAAATCCATCATCAAGGCTTCATTTTTAAGGCCGGCTAGCTGAATCACATAATCTTTAGGGGCCATGAGGCTCAGTAATGTTTCATTGTCATAGTCATGGGCGTCAACCGCAAGAGCGGTGTTCTCGGTTGGAGCTTCGCTAGGGGAAGGACTTGCTGCACGGCTAGCAGGTTGTTTTGGTAACGTCACGGCAATTTCTTGTTCCACTGTGCTGGCAAGCGCCGTAGAGGGTTCCTCAAGCGCTTCTTTTTCATCTGCCGCTTGGATCGCCGATTGCTCCTCAGTCGTGGACTGTTGAGTACTTGTCGGTGCGATAAAATCTGGCTTAGAAACTGACAGTGGCGTTGGCGCAATTTCTGTTGATGTACCGGGTAGAGAATCGATGGCATCGACTGCCCGTTGAGCAATGGTTTTAGCCTGGCGTGCGTCGGTGGAGGAGGCGCCATTTTCCTCGTCTAGGGAAGACGTGGCTGAGTCGGCAACCGATTCGGGCTCTTCTGATTGGCTCGTGTCGGTCGCATCGTTTAATGCTGGATCATCATTGCTGACATTTTCGATAAAACTAAGTAGATCTTCGTCGGTGTCGTCAACGGGAGCATTAGGTGTCCCCTCATCCATCGCTGCCACCGCTTCGTCCCATGAGGCGACAGGCATATCATCTGACTCTGCTTGTTCATCTTGCAGTTGATCGTAGGCCGAGCCTGGTTCAACGGCAAGGGTTTCAGGTGGGTTGCTCTCAATGGGATTGAACAATGCGTCGATATCGTCACTGTATTGCCAGTAAATTAGCGCACCAAAAACTGTTAAAAATAAGATGGCAATAATGGACAAAAATAATGGCGAGCCTAACGAAATCCGTTGCTTGGTTTCAATCTGCTCATCGTAGCCGTTACGTTTTGCTAGGTGCTCGTGAAATGCCTGTCGTCGGTTTTCAATCATAGTATCTAACTCTGAGCCGGGTTGTTGAGCCGCCACTGACTTACTACTGATTAGCAGAGGCGTATCGGTATTTTTAGCCGGGAGCCACTGTTTCGCATTTTCTGCCCATGCGGTTTCACCAAACAACAACACATTTAGGTGCTGCTTGTTGCCGGCAAAACGGCTTTGCAGAACAAGATCCCATAGTTCCTGCAACAAGGCATCAGGTATGTGCTCGGCCTGGGTAATGGTAATAAGAATAGGACCGACATGTTCATTAAGGCCAGCCAGCAACTCATTTAACGGGCGAACAAAGCTACCCACCAGTGTACCGAGTAATTGCCGACACAACTGCCGACGATAATCGGGCAGTTCCATGGACGAATCTGCGGCTAAATACGCGATTTCTGTTTCGTCTTGTTGCTGGAATACAAATGATTCCAGTGTTTTCTTCTGTTGTGCAACGGTATCACCGCTGACAAAAATAAGTTGTGACGAATAATTGACTAGATACTCTAGTCGATCATGCAATTCAGATTGCACTTTAATACCCTCTGCTGATTACTGGCGTTACACATTGACCAGAAACGACATCAGCAATGTTGTCAGGCTGATGGAATGTCAGTTTAAAATTTGGCTTAAAATTTCGTCACTGACGTCTTTAGTCACAACTGCATGTCCTATTCCTTGGGGGATAACAAACCGAATATTACCCGCTTCAACCTTCTTGTCTCGTCGCATATGTTTCATATACGCGTCTTTTGTCATTGCATCTGGCCCAGAGACAGGCAAATTAAATGATGACAGAAGCGTTACTATGCGTCGGCTTTCTGACGAATTCATCCAGTCAAGTGCTTCTGCGGTATAACAAGCAAGCACCATACCAGCTGCCACGGCTTCTCCGTGTAGCCAGTTACCATAACCTTGTTCGGCTTCAATGGCGTGACCAAAGGTGTGACCTAGGTTCAGTATGGCACGCAATCCACCTTCTCGCTCATCCTTGGCCACCACATCGGCTTTAATTTCACAGCAGCGAAAAATGCCTTCGGTAAGGGTTTTGGTATCAAGGCTTTTCAGTTCATCGGCGTGGCGTTCTAGCCATTTGAAGAAGACTTCGTCATAGATTATGCCGTATTTGATCACTTCTGCCATGCCAGCAGAAAATTCCCGAGGGGGAAGGGTGGTCAATGAATCTGTATCGATGGCGACAAATACCGGTTGGTAAAACGCCCCAATCATGTTTTTTCCTAACGGATGGTTAACGGCAGTTTTACCGCCAACCGAGGAATCCACCTGTGACAATAGCGTGGTAGGTACTTGAATGAAAGGAACGCCCCGTTGATAAGACGCTGCAACAAATCCACATAAATCACCAATGACACCGCCGCCTAGGGCGATTAACGTGGTGTCCCGTGCTGCGTTCATTTCTAGCAGGCGGGTCATGATAAATTCAAATTGATGTAAAGATTTGTGTTGTTCACCATCGGGAACAATAATGCTTTCTACCTTTACGTTACCGCAAAGGGCTTTGACTTTTTCTAGATATAAAGGGGCAACGATGTCATTGGTAACAATGACAGCTAAGGGACCTTTAATATAAGGGGCAAGTAAATTGGGTTGAGACAGTAGACCCGCTTCGATACGAATCGGGTAGCTACGATCTCCGAGTTCTACAGTTAACATCGACATCACGCAGCTCCCTGAGTTAATTCACTACAATCCGATTTTACTGATTATTTGATTAGCTACAGCGCGAGCTGACTGGTCATCAGTATCAACAATGTAATCAGCCACTTCTTCGTACAAGGGATTACGTTGTTCAGCTAATTCCCGTAAGACTTGCTCTGGTTCGCCGTTTTGCAGTAGCGGACGACGTTTGTCACGCTGGGTGCGGGCTACCTGCTTATCAATCGTTGTTTGTAGGTATACTACAATGCCTCGAGCAGAAAGCCGGTTGCGAACAGCTTTATTGGTTACTGAGCCGCCTCCGGTTGCCAGTACAATCCCTTGTCTGTCTGTGAGATCGTTAATGACTCCCTCTTCACGCTTGCGGAACCCGTCTTCACCTTCAAGGTCAAAAATCCAGGTAATGTCCGCACCTGTACGGCGCTCTATTTCTTGGTCAGAATCAAAAAAATCAAGGTGAAGTTCGTCTGCAAGGTGTCTGCCAATGGTGCTTTTGCCGGCACCCATGGGGCCAATTAGAAAGATATTACGTTTTTCAGCCATATTTGCTTATATCACAACTTTTATACTGTTAAGGGCAGCGGTCTCGCTTTCTTTACTACCCGTTCACTCGTACCCGTTTTATATCTTTAACGGATACCACGCTTTAAACCTCGCTTTAATTTCGAGAGCGCGATTATCTCAGTTTCACGGGCAGCGATGCAAGTTTTGTTGCTGTTTTAATCCATATACTTTTAAATCAGTAGGTTAGGCTTTGAAAATGGGCCTATCCTAGGTATAGACGTGGTTTTCTTTACATGAATATGCCCAAAAACAGCCTTTATAATGATTCAGTGACAATTTTCGGTGTAACAAATATCAATAATTCACGCTTTTCGTACACGGTGGACTGATTTTTAAATAACCGGCCAATTACCGGTAGATCGCCAAAAAGCGGCACTTTATACACATCGTCAGTATTGGTTTGCTGGAATATGCCGCCTAGTACTACGGTTTCGCCATTATCCACTAATACTTGGGTTTGAATTTCTTGAGTGTCAATGGCCACCGCAGGACCGGTAGAAGTATCGACGGTTTCCCCGCGGGTATCTTGAGTGACCACCAAATCAAGAATAATACGGTTGTCCGGCGTAATATGAGGGGTGACCTTCAAGCTAAGCACCGCCTTCTTAAATTCCACTGACGTGGCACCACTTGATGTAGCCTGAACATAGGGGATTTCTGTACCTTGCTCAATATAGGCTTCGTGTTGATTGGCCACGGTAATACGAGGACTGGCAATAATTTCCCCTTTGTTTTCTGTTTCTAGCGCAGAGAGTTCTAAATCTAAAATAGTGCCATCAACCAATTCGGCAATTTGAAAACCAATGGTTGCTGCTGACGAACTGCTCACAGGCAAATTAACGTTGAGTCGGTCGGTAAGATCGGGAACAACCCCAGCAGATGCCGATTCCGTACCTTCTAGCGTACCAGAAATCGAGCCATTACTTTGGGTATCGGTAAAGCCCCAGCGCACGCCCAGTTGTTCGTCTACATTGTCTCGAACCGTTACCATACGTGACTCTATTAGTACCTGTTTAACGGGAATATCTAATGCTTTGATGACTGAGCGGGCTTCATCAATGGAAACCAAGGTATCTTTTAACAGCAAGGTGTTGGTTCGTTCATCAACAGACACTGAACCACGAGCGGATAAAATGCCGCCATCCTGAGATTTCAATATGGCAGCCAAGGTTTCTGCTTTTGCGTAATTAATGGTGATGTTGGCGGTGTGTAATGGCGCTAAATCTGATATTTGTTTTGTATTTTGTAATTCTGCGGTTTCACGGGCGGCCAATTCTTCGGCAGGCGCTACCAGTAAAATATTTCCTTCCATGCGTTTATCTAGGCCTTTGATCTTCAAAATCATAGCCAGCGCCTGATCCCAAGGAACCCCTTCTAAACGAATGGTAATGTTCCCCGCTACGGTGTCAGTGGTCACTAAGTTAAAGCCATTGGTTTGGGCGATAATTTGCAACACCTGTCTAACGGGAACGTCTTGAAAATCAAGAGAAATAGGCGTACCTGAATATTCAGGGTTGTTGTCCAGTTCTGCTAATTCTTCTTGGGTCATCGGTTGTATTTCGACCCGCAGCGTATTGTCTTGCTTGCGGTGACGGGCAACCACAGCACCGTCGTAACGAATGACCAATTTGGCACCTTCGTCTTCCTGATAGGTTTCGATGGATTCTACACTGGTACCAAACTGAACCACGGTAAGTTCCACAAGCTGATCTTCCGCTAATTGGGTGGCCGGTAATAATATGGTGAGTTGGCCCTGAGCTTCGATAAGTTGAGGCTCTGCGGTGTCATTATCGAAAGTGAGAGTGGTGATTGCGAGGTTATTGGCTTCTCGGGAAAAGTCGATATTGGTTAAGGTAGAAGTAAAAACGTTTTCTGCTTCAGCGTAGGGATCAAGCAGTACGGTTTCAGATTCTTGACCCAAGGCTGGACTACAACAAAGTGCTGTAAAAGCAAAAGCAATAAACTGGCGTCCCGCCAACGAATATGAGGCTGATTTAATCTGAAAAAATTTATTGAAAAGGTATCGCTTATACATTCTTATTATCTCCTGCTGACGTATTCATCGTCAGCGTGGTTTTTTCCCGTTGCCAGCATCCCGCTCCGTCGGGCAGCAATTGTTCAATAATGATGGACTGGTCGTTGATGGTTTTTATCTCGCCATAGAATAATCCAACATGGTCTCCCTTACGGGCTTTGAGCAGAGCACCTTCGTTTGTTTTAAACAATACCCAGCGTACACCCTGAATAGTAAATGTGCCAGATAACGTCAGGGAATCAAGACCATACTTCTCTAATTTTTCTTTTTTTCGGTCAAAATCGGGTTGAATACAATTATTTTTATTTGCAGCCACAAAAGGGGTTGTTCTATCGGCAGGACGGGCAAACGGGCTACGCAGATCCGATGCTGTGTATTTAAATGCCGGTTGAGAGGTAAATTCTGGGTATGGATCTACCTGGGCTTTAGTGGTGGCTCTGACTTCCTCGGTATAGGCCAACAAATCGTCGGTTTGAGGGGCACAGCCACTGATTAGAAGAGCCAGCCCAGCAACCATAAATAAAGGATTACTTAGTTTCATCACTGCTGCTCTCCTTCCTGACCAGACAAGGATGTGCGATAGGTTTTTGCCTGCATCTGTAGGTTAAGGCGGTTCCCTTCATGATTTATTTCAAAGTCGTGTAAGGTCACAATTCGGGGTAGATCGGCGATTTCTGAAACAAAGGCGCCAAAATTGTGGTACCCCCCTGACACTTCAATTTGAATAGGCAGTTCAGTGTAAAACTCTTTGGGGATTTCTTGTTGCCAGTTAAGTAATTTAAAGGTGAGGCCCGATGTAATACCCACATAGGTAATATCATCTAAAAGCCCTGGTGTTTCATTACTGGTAGGCAGTGAACGTAACATGGAGGAGAAATCATCTTCGATTTGCTTGAGCTGGGCTTTATAAGTTTGTAAGTTAACCGCAATTCGGTACTTTGCTTGAAATTGCAGTTTAAGCTCTTGTTCTTGTACTTCCGCTTGGTCAAGAACGGGAAGCTTGGGTTTGACGATAAACCAATAGCCTAAAGCGCCCACCACTATCATGACAAACAAGGCCACCACAATTTTAACTTCTTTAGACCAAATGGCGACTTGTTCAAAGTCCAGTTCGTTAAGTTCTTTCAGCTTACTAAAATCGAAACTCATTACTTAGCTCCTTTTTCCGGTTGGTCAAGGGGCGGTGAGATTTCAGGACTGATCCTAAATTTCAAGGTGAAGTCACTGACAGCGTCACTGGCCGACGTATCAGCTTTAATGGAGGATAATTCTCCACCGGTGAATACCTCAGAGTTTTCAAGACGGCGCATAAAATCGGATAGCCGGTTGTTCGAATCACTTAAACCGGTAATTTCAATTTGATTGCCCATGCGCTTCATGGTTTGAAAGGACACGCCGGCAGGCACAATACGGGCAAGTTCGTCGAAAACCGAGGGGGCGACATTGCGGCTAATTTGCAATTGCTCGATAAGTGCCATGCGTTGTTCAATGGCTTTTTTACTTTCTTTTATTTTTTGAATTTCGGCAATTTGACTGTCGAGTACGCTTATTTGCTGTTGTAAGAATTGGTTGCGTGCATGTTGGTTGCTAATTTGATTATCGATGCCTTTACCGATACCCCAGCATATTGCCCCAACAATTAACGCCACGGCACCCAGCATGGCAAGGTAATTTTGTTTTTGTAATTGGCGCTGTTTTTCGCGCCATGGAAGCAGGTTTACATGTGCCATTCACTAAAACTCCGGCTTGCAAGACCTGCGGCTAAGACTAACTGGGGCGCAATCTTGGCTAAACGGTCTGCATCAAGTTTAGGGTTGATGGTCATGCCATCGAAAGGATTAAAAATTTCTACTTCCATGTCTAAATCTTGTTTTAATATTTCGGTTAGTGCCGGTATGGTTGCCCCGCCGCCACAAAATACAATGCGTTCTGGTCGCTCGCCATGGGTGGCCGACACATACATCTGTATGGCCCTGTTTATCTGTTGCTGCAAGTTAGCGGCAAAGATTGGCAAGGTGTCTTCCTGCCAATTCCCTGGTAGCGTTCCGGCGATGGCTTGTTGTTCTGCCTCTGTGACTTCCAACATATTGATAGCGGCGAGATCCTGCATCAACATATTAAGGCCGAAAGCATGTTCTTTGGTATAGATTACTTCGCCTGCCTGCCAAACGCAAAGCTGCAATAACGAGGCGCCAAGATGAATGCAACATACCTTTTCTTCTTCGTTATCAATTGGATAAAAGTAGTATAGTGCATTGCCAAGGGCGTATCCTTCAACATCTACCACCTTTGGCTCGAAGGGAACCTCACGTACTAAGGTGATGCGGCTATCCACTAAATCCTTATGTGCCGCAGTGAGTAAAACGTTGGTTTTACCCGGTTGAGCGGAGTTTTCATCTATCTCTTCAAAATCCAGATACACTTCTTCGAGAGGGTAGGGGATAAGACTGTCGGCTTCTATTTCAATTTGCCCTTCTAGCTCATAGTCGGTAAGACCGGTTTCCATGGTCACCACTTTGGTGAGTACGGAAGAGCCTGCCACCGCTATTGCTGCGGGCTTTGATTTTGTTTTTAATGCGAGTTTTATTTTCTTCAGGGCGAGGCTTACGGCGTCGAAGTCTTTAATTTCTCGTTCGGAAAAGGCATTTTTTGTAATGGGTTCGCAGGCATAAGCCTGTAACACAAAACCTTTGGCCGTGCGTTCAATTAAAACGGCTTTTATTTGACGAGTCCCTATATCAAGGCCCACAATAGGTGGCAGCTTTTTCTTTAACGGCGATTTCATTTGCTGGCGTCCGGAATTTTGGAAATTTGTGCTCTAAAGTAGAATGTATCTTAAAAGTTTTAAACTGTATGGTTCTATATAAGGTACATAGGTATAATTTTCTAAGTCGGAACGACTCAACATTCTTGGTAGCGTAAACTTCGTGAAGTACATCAAATCCCTCTTTTTATTTTTCATTATAGGCGGCATCCTTGGGCTAGCCGCATTATTTGGTCTTTATTTTTATATCAAACCAGACCTGCCCAGCGTCACTGTTCTGAAGGACGTGCGTCTTCAGACTCCCATGCGTATTTACACAAATGATGGAAAACTAATCTCCCAATATGGAGTTAAACGGCGGATCCCTGTAAAACTTGAGGATGTTCCGCAAAAATTAATCGATGCTGTGCTAGCAACGGAAGATAGCCGTTTTTATGACCATTATGGTATTGATCCAATCGGCGTGGCAAGAGCGGCGTTAAATTTGGTGTTAACTGGCGAGAAGCAACAAGGGGCCAGTACCCTAACAATGCAGCTTGCTCGAGGGTTTTTCTTGTCACGAGACAAAACCTTTATGCGTAAGATCAAAGAGATATTTATTGCCATTCATATGGAGCAAGTCCTTAGCAAAGAGGAAATTCTCGAGCTTTATCTAAATAAAATAGAGCTTGGGCATAGAGCCTTTGGTTTTGGTGCTGCCGCTCAGGTGTATTATGGCAAAAGTCTAAAAGAACTTACGTTAGCACAAATTGCCACCATCGCTGGGTTACCACAAGCTCCATCGGTACTTAATCCAATTAGTCGCCCAGACCGCTCGGTAGAAAGACGCCGCATTGTGCTGTTGCGGATGCTAGATGAAGGCTTTATTACTAAAGACGAATTCACTTCTGCCAGTCAAGCGCCAGTCACCGCGGTGAAACACGGCGCTGAAATTGGGCTGGATGCGCCCTATCTGGCAGATTATATCTACAATGAAATGGTTGAGATTTACGGTAAGGACGAAGCAGAAACCGGCGGCTACCAAGTGTACGCAACGGCCACCTCACAAATGCAAATTGCAGCACAGCAAGCGGTTGTGCGAAATTTACATGATTACGACGAGAGACATGGTTACCGTGGTCCGGTTAATTGGCTGTGGAATGCCCCTCAGGCCGACGAAGACACAATGCCATCAGGTAACGATGAACCGTTATCGACCCTAACCCGCAAAGCAAAATCAGATTGGACCTTAGACGATATCAAAGCCGCGTTAGACAGTGTCCCCCATTTCCATCCTCTGGTGCCGGCTGTGGTCACTGAGGTGGCAGAGCAATCTGCCGTGGTGCTGGATCTTAACGGGGTGGAACACACCCTTGCTTGGGAGGGGCTTGATTGGGCGCGGCCATACATTACTGACTCTAGACAGGGCGCGGATCCGAAAGTGGCGTCTGATATTCTTGCGCAAGGCGCTGTCATTTATATTCGTAAACAAGATGACCAATGGCGCTTGTCTCAGGTGCCTTCTGTAAGTGGAGCCCTTATCGCATTAAACCCAGAAAATGGTGCGGTAGAAGCCGTGGTAGGGGGCTACAGCTTCTATCAAAGTCAATTTAACCGAGCCACACAAGCAAAGCGTCAAGTGGGGTCAAACATTAAGCCTTTCATTTATTCTGCGGCATTAGAAAATGGTTATACTTTGGCTTCCATCATCAACGATGCACCGATTAATCAATGGAACGCGGCCACCGGCGTCGCTTGGCGTCCGCAAAATTCGCCTCCAGAATATGATGGCCCTATTCGTATGCGCGTGGCATTGGGTAAATCGAAAAACGTGGTCTCTGTACGTTTGCTCAGAGGCGTTGGCTTGCAGAAAGCCAGAGCGCATCTTGCAAAATTTGGTTTTGACCCAGATGAGATCCCCAATGATGAAACCGTGGCTCTTGGTTCTGGTGCTCACACACCATTAGAAGTGGCAAGGGCAATGTCAGTCATTGCCAATGGTGGCTACCTTGTGACGCCGTATTTTGTAGATAGGGTGTTAAATGAACATGGAGAAACCTTATGGCAAGGTACACCTACCTGGGCATGTAACCCCTGTAAAGACGAGGCAGGCAATGTTGTCTCTCAACAAGAAAATGTCGAAGATTTGTTGGAGGCTCAACTCAATGCCGCTGGTGGTCTGGACAATAAGATCCCGGATAATGGCGACGAGGTGGTGAGCAAGCGTTCAGCGCCCCAGGTGATCAGTGCACAAAATGCCTTTTTAGTGGCCGATATGATGCGCACCGGCGTTAGAGCCAATGGCAGTTGGAATAAAAAAACCTATTGGATGGGAACGGGTTGGCGTGCTCGAAATATTTTGCAGCGTGATGACTTAGCGGGCAAAACGGGCACCACCAATGATGCACGAGATACGTGGTTTACCGGTTTTCACCGTGGTATCGTTGCTACCGCATGGGTTGGCTTTGACGATATGAATAGAAATCTAGGCCGGGCTACGCGCAATCAAAATCTGATTAATCGTAATCCTGAGAAGTTCAATTGGTTCGGTAATGCCATGATTGGCGGTGAGGATGGCGCTAAAGCTGCAGAACCTGCATGGATTCGGTTTATGCAAAAGGTTCTCGATGGTGTGCCAGAACAACCTATGCCCATTCCTGATGGTATTGTTCGGGTTCGCATTGATCGTACCACTGGTAAGTTGACTCGGCGCACAGACCATACGACACTCTTTGAATATTTTAAGCAGGGTACCCAGCCAAAAGTATTTGTACTGGATGATGATGTCATTGATCCTGCTCAGAGTGAAGAAAACGCCATGCCCGAATCAGAAGAAATATTCTAATAAGTACAAATATTCATGCCGTTATGGTCGGGCTTTATTATTAATAGCACTATTTTTTTAATACATCGGATACAAAATGTCAGAAGAGTCAAACCGATATTTATACATTCCCCATGCAGGACCTTCCTTACTCGAAACGCCACTGCTGAATAAAGGCAGTGCCTTCACGGCGCGAGAACGGGCATCGTTTAACCTTACCGGGTTGTTGCCGCCTCGGTATGAGTCTATCGAAGAGCAAGTAGAACGGGCTTTTCTACAATATAAATCCTTTGATGAAGCGCTAAATAAGCATATTTATTTGCGTGCCATCCAAGATAATAACGAAACCTTGTTTTACCGCTTGGTCCAGTCACATATTGAAGAAATGATGCCCATCATTTATACCCCCACCGTGGGCGATGCCTGTGAGCAGTTTTCTGATATTTATCGTAGCTCTCGAGGCTTATTTGTTTCTTATGAAGAACGGCATTTGCTTGATGACATCGTGCGTAATGCGACGAAACGAAAAGTCAAAGTGATTGTGGTAACCGACGGTGAACGTATTCTTGGTCTAGGCGATCAGGGTATCGGTGGAATGGGGATCCCAATTGGAAAGCTCTCCTTGTACACCGCTTGTGGTGGCATCAGCCCAGCCTACACCTTACCTGTTATGTTGGATGTGGGCACCAATAACGAAAAACTGCTTAACGATCCTATGTACATGGGCGCCCGTCATCCTCGTATCTCGCAGGACGAGTATGACGAGTTTGTAGACATGTTTATTCATGCGGTTAAACGTCGTTGGCCGGAAGTCATGATCCAGTTTGAAGACTTTGCTCAACCCAACGCCATGCCCTTGTTGCAGCGTTATCGTAATCAAATTTGCTGTTTTAACGACGATATACAAGGCACGGCAGCGGTAACACTGGGTACCATATTAGCGGCTTGTCGAACCACTCATCGCAAGTTATCTGAAATGAATGTGGTATTTGTCGGCGCCGGTTCGGCTGGTTGTGGTATTGCAGAAATGCTTATCTCGCAAATGATTTTTGAAGGTTTAAGCGATGCTCAGGCCCGTAAACAGGTGTTTATGGTCGACCGATACGGCTTGTTAACCGAAGGCATGGAGGGGCTACGGGATTTTCAGGCGAAACTTCAGCAATCTGAAGACACCGTGTCTCAATGGACATTTTCCGGTGAATACCCGTCGTTGTTAGATGTGGTGCACTGTGCAAAACCCGATGTACTGATTGGGGTATCTGGTCAGCCAGGTTTGTTTACCGAGCAAGTCATTCGGGCGATGAAAAGCTACAGTGAACTTCCCATAATTTTCCCATTGAGTAACCCTTCTCGCCAAGTGGAAGCGCGCCCTGAACAGGTTATTGAATGGACTGACGGTGAGGTTGTGGTTGCCACAGGAAGCCCGTTTAAGCCGGTAGAATTTAATGGCCAAACCTATCCTGTAGCCCAATGTAATAACAGTTATATCTTTCCCGGAATTGGCTTAGGGGTTATTGCTAGTAAAGCCAAGCGTATCAGTGATGAAATGCTGATGGCCGCGAGCAACGCGTTGGCATTGGCGTCACCGATGGCAAATAGCGGAGTCGGTAGCTTGCTGCCGCCGTTAACTGAAATCGGTAGCTTGAGCAGAGACATTGCCTTTGCTGTGGCCAAAGTGGCGATGCAGCAAGGCTTGGCATTAGAAATGTCAGATGATGCGTTAAAAGACAGCATTGAAAGTAATTTTTGGAAAGCTGAATATCGGCCCTACAAGCGCGTTAGTATTTAGACGCACCAAACCTCTTATTAAGCCGTGATTCATTCACGGCTTTTTTGTCTATAAAACAAATAGCTATACGCTAGCGTCGCGGATTTGTTACAGCAATAACAAAGCTCTTCATCGATTTTTGCTTTAATTTTAACCAAAGTTTGGTTTGCTAACGCAAAAATTCAGCCTTTCGTCCTTGCCAGTTGTGCCGTGTAAATAGTGGGTCAATAGGTGTCGGTAGTTAGCTACAAACCAATAAGATAATTTACCGTTAATGGTCACGTAAAATCCATAAATACATGATATATAATGTTATTTTTGATCTGGCATAGAGATTGATAAGACAGGTTATCTAATAGATTTTTTAGAGCCTGTTTGCGGGCAATGGATTGGCCGCTCTTTTCTTTGTGTGACTGTTTCGCGAAGGGTTGATTCCGCGAAAAAGACATGATGGAAAGAAATAAAGAAAGTAAAAGCAGAGGAACTGCTTTTACTTAAGTGCGAGGGTGAAAACCTTAGATTTGCGCTGAAAGTTGTAAAGCTCTTTTTTAGCCTCTGGCAGAGCACTTAAGTCAGCTGGCATGAAGCCATGCTCTAAAAACCAATGAGCGGTGAGGGTTGTCAGCACAAAAAGGGTGTGAATACCTGAATCGAGTGCTCGGCGTTTTACTTCTTCTAAAATCCGCTCTGCGCGATTTTTCCCTCGGTAGTCGTGATGGGTTGCAACGCAAGCCAGTTCCGCTTTCCCCTCCTCAGGGTAAAAATAAACCGCCGCACACGCGATGATCATGCCGTCACGAACAATAATGATGAATTGATTTATTTCGTTTTCTAAGCGCTCTCTAGAGCGCTTAACCAAAGCACCACTTTCTTCTAAGGGTTTAATCAAATTAATGATCCCGCCCACGTCCTCAATGGTTGCCCCTCGCAGTTGTTCATAATGATGCTCTAACACCAACGACCCTGCGCCATCACGAGTAAACAACTCTTGAAGTAGTGCACCATCAGTTTCATAGCTGATGCAATGGGCTCTAGGAATGCCTGCAGCAACACTGGTGGTCAATGCGCTTAGTACGGTAGGCTCGGTTTGAATTTCTTCTTCAAAGATGAGCTGCTCAAGCTGAGGACGCTCAATGGTGCGCAATAGCTTACCGTCGTTGTGATGAATGCCATCATCTTTGGAAAACACGATAAGCTTATCAGCTTTTAACGCAATGGCCGCCTGAGTGGCCACATCTTCATGGGACAAGTTAAACACTTCGCCCGTGGTGGAATAGCCCATAGGCGAAAGCAGCACAATGGAGCCATCACTCAAATGGTCGTTAATCCCGGTGGTATCAATACGTCGTACGAGTCCGGTATTTTCAAAATCAATACCGCCGCGCACCCCCATGGGTTTGGCGACCACAAGGTTACCTGTACATACCCGTATTTGGGCGCCGTGCATCGGCGAGTTTGGCAACCCCATGGTAAGCAATGCTTCCACATGGCTGCGTACCGAGCCTGCGGCATCCTTTACACATTCTAAGGTTTGCTTGTCAGTAATGCGGATCCCGCCTTTGAACCGCCCTTCAATACCCCGTAATTTTACCCGTTCGTCAATTTGCGGGCGAGCGCCGTGCACAAGCACTAAACGCACGCCTAAACTGGCTAAAAGGGCAATGTCATGGATGATATGGGCGAAATTATCATGTTCGATGGCTTCGCCCCCAAACATGAGAACGAAGGTTTTACCGCGATGTGCATTAATGTAGGGCAATGAGCTGCGAAACAGCTTAACGCCCTCATGATGAGCTAACACCATTGCTATTTACTACCCCAGTTTGTCCAAGCTTTCCAGTTCTTGGTAAAGCGCCTTGGTCACCGTTTCTTTGCTGGTGCCACCCAAAATATTACGTTGGTTTACACCAAACTCTAGTTGTAATACCGGGTAAACATCGTCATCAATTTTGTCACAGACGGCCTGTAAGTCAGGTAAAGTCAAGGCTTCAATGGCACACCCTGCATCAATGGCTTTGAGTACCACCTGTCCAGCAATGTCGTGACCTGTACGAAATGGAATACCTTTGCCGACCAAGTAGTCAGCTAGCTCGGTCGCATTGGCATAGCCTTGTGTGGCGGCTTCGCGACAACGGGCTTCGTTAAGGCTCATAGAGTCGAGTACTTCGGCGGCAATACACAAACAGCAATGCCATTGATTAACGGCGTCGATGGCCCCTTCTTTGTCTTCCTGCATGTCTTTGTTGTAAGCCAGGGGTAGACCTTTCATGGTAACCAGAAGCGCCTGCAAATGACCAAACACTCGGCCGCATTTACCACGCATAAGTTCTAGTGCATCGGGGTTTTTCTTCTGTGGCATTAAGGATGAACCTGAAGTAACAGAATCACCTAATTGCAAGAAGCCCGCTTCGCCAGAATTGTAGAAGATTAAGTCTTCTGCCAAGCGAGACATATGCATCATGCTGGTAGAGGCACAAAATAGCAGTTCGAGAACGAAGTCACGATCTGAAACGGCGTCTAAGCTATTAAGACACGGAGAAGCAAACCCCAATTCTTCAGCAATGGTGTCGCGGTCAACAGGATAAGTGGTTCCTGCCAGTGCGCCAGAGCCTAAAGGACATTGATTTAGACGGGTTTGCATATCAGTAAGGCGACTTAAGTCACGTTTAAACATTTCGACGTAAGCTAAGCACCAATGGGCAAAGTGAATGGGCTGAGCACGTTGCAGGTGCGTGTAGCCAGGAATAATGGCTTCCTGGTGACGACTTGCCGTGTTTAACAGTGACCGAATCAGTGCGATTAGATCGTCTTTTAACGACTCGACATGCTCACGAACCCACAAGCGAAAGTCAGTGGCAACCTGGTCATTTCGGCTACGTCCGGTATGAAGCTTACGGCCGATATCCCCAAGTTGGTCGATCAGTGCCGCTTCTACGAAGCTATGAATGTCCTCTTCAGGACTCGCATCAAAATCCAGCGTGCCGGCATCGGCTTGTGCTTTTAGCTCAGTTAATGCGGCTTCAAGCTGGGCTTGTTCATCGTCGGTGAGAACACCGGCTTTTTTCAAGCCACGAGACCAGATTATCGAGCCTTGGATATCCTGAGATGCCATTACACGATCAAAGGGCAGGGAATCATTCACCTGCCGAAACATACTGCTGCTGTCAGCCGCGAAGCGGCCACCCCACAATGCCATGATATTCTCCTGTTACTGCTGCTTTTTAAGTGCTTCGATACGACTAGACAGACTGAATAGGCGGATAAAGCCTTCAGCATGTTTTTGGTCGTATACATCATCTGCACCAAAGGTAGCGAAGTCTTCAGAATACAGGCTGTTAGGTGAACGACGTTGGGTAACAGTGGCTTGACCTTTGTACAATTTTATTACGATGTCGCCCGTAACCCGCTTGGCAAAGGAACCTGCGCCAGCGAGTAAGGCTTCGCTTAACGGTGTGAACCAGCGACCATCGTACATCACGTGGGAAAATTCTAACGCCAGTTGTTCACGATACTTAAACGAAGCTTTATCCAACACCATGGTTTCCAGTGCTTTGTAGGCTTTTAACATAACAGTACCACCGGGAGTTTCATAACAACCCCGAGACTTCATGCCCACCAGACGGTTCTCAACGATATCAATGCGGCCTACACCGTGGGCGGCAGCAATTTCGTTCAGTTTTACCAGTGCTTGATAAGGTGATAATGCTTCATCGTTTACGTGTGTCAGAGCGCCTTCTTTGAAAGACAAGGTGACACGTTCAGGTTGATCCGGCGCATCTTCTGGATCCACGGTCATGGTCCAAATTTGCTTAGTGGGCTCTTGCCAAGGATCTTCTAGCTCGCCACCTTCATGGGAAATATGCCACGCATTGGCGTCACGGCTATAAATTTTGGTAGCCGACGCAGTGGTCGAAATATTGCGCTCAGCAAGGTAAGCGAGTAGGTCTTCACGGGATACCATATCCCATTCACGCCACGGCGCAACTACATGAAGATCTGGTGCTAACGCAGCAAAGGTACTTTCAAAACGAACCTGGTCATTCCCTTTACCTGTGCAGCCATGACATAAAGCATCAGCACCCACTTTACGGGCAATTTCGACCTGCGCTTTGGCGATAACAGGACGTGCCATAGACGTACCCAGTAAGTACTCGCCTTCATAGACCGCACCGGTGGTGATAGTAGGATAAATATAATCCTTAACAAATTCTTCTTTTAGGTCGACGATGTAGCATTCGCTGGCGCCAGAGGCGATGGCTTTTTCGTGCAAGCCTTCCAGTTCTTCATCACCCTGACCCACATCAGCGGCAAAGGCTACCACTTCGCAGTCATAGTTTTCTTTTAGCCATGGAATGATGGCTGATGTATCAAGCCCGCCAGAATAGGCAAGGACGACTTTATTCACTTTTTTCATTTAAATTTGTCCTCTTAGGAACCGAGTAATTTGGTTAAGATAGCATTTTGCGCGTGCATTCTATTTTCTGCTTCTTGCATCAGCAACGACATATCACTGTCGATTAAAGAGCCGGTAATCTCCAGATCTCTATGGGCAGGTTGGCAATGCATCACATATTTGGCGCCGGTTTTTTCCATCAGGGCTTCGTTGACCTGATAGGGCATAAATTTATCTTTAATGGCATCTAAAGGGGTATCGTCACCCATCGATAACCAAGTATCGGCGTAAAGTACATCAGCGCCAATAGCGGCATCAACATCATTACTTTGTACTATTTTAACACCGGTTTTTGCTGCGATTTCTTGTGCTTGCGCAACGATGGTTGGATCTGTTTCATGGCCTGCGGGAGTGACCACAACCTGATTACAACCCAACAATGCGCCCACAATTAATAAAGAGTGCGTCACATTATTGCCATCGCCAATATAGGCCATGGTGAGACCTTCTGTCGTGCCGAATGCTTCGAACATCGTTAAATAATCGGCAAGTCCCTGACAGGGGTGATATTTGTCACACAAGGCGTTAACCACGGGCACTTTCGCCGCTTGAGAAAACTGCTCTAAGGTAGTGTGCGAGAACACTCTGGCGACAATAGCATCTGCCCAACAAGCCAGGTTGGCGGCCATATCTACCGCATCTTCACGACCGGCTAAGTTGCCACCTTGGCTATCCAGATACACCATGTGTCCGCCAAGTTTATTAATGCCAATATCAAAACTCACCCGGGTACGTAATGACGGCTTTTCAAAAAATGCTGCCACTGATTTACCTGCCAATACTTGGCTGTATTTTGATGGATTCTGCTTAATGTTGACGGCTAAATCCAACAAGGCTTTTGTGCCCTCTGGCGTCCAATTTGCGAAAGTCAGTAAATCCTGTTTCATTCCAATTCTCCTGCAATACGGCCTGTCGGCGCTTCTATACGCGTGCCTGTTTGCTGATTCAATATATCGGCAATATTTGCTTCCCAGCTGGCAATAGTCACTGCCCGCCCAAGTGTAGAGGCTGCCAGTAGAGCAGCATCGGTTTTCACTTGCATGCCATCGGTTATAACGCCGGCTTTTACCAACGAAGCTATTGCTTCTTCATCTAGGGTGCTGATTAACTGTTTGTGCGCATCAAGCACGCCGGGTACGTTCGACAATAATAACAGATCGGCATCCAGTAATTGTGCCACGACTGTGGCTGCTTGATCAGCATTTATGTTCAGTAATCTACCTGTGGCATTGGCACCAATAGAACTAACAACCGGCAACATAGATTGAGCGGTGAGCAAATTAAGTAAGGTAGCATCATTGGCAGAGGGCACACCCACGGCTCCGTATTTTTCAGCTAACGGGGCGCAATGTACCATATTGCCATCAAGCAACGATAATCCCACTGGCGTTAATCCGCTTTTTATTGCTAAACCACAAAGCGATTTATTCGCGCTGCCCGCCAATGTGCCGCAGATGTATGGCATATGCTCGTCCGGCGTTACCCTTAAACCATCGATTTTTTTGCTGGGCAGATTTAACGACTGCATAAGAGACTCTACCAAAGGGCCTCCACCATGAACAATCACTACCGGACGCAGCTCAATCACTTGCTTTACCGAGTCTAACAGGTGGGTGGCTGCGGCTTTATCTTCTAGCAGTGCGCCACCTACTTTAATGACGATGGGTGATAATTTCATTATTAAATCAACCCTTCTGTGACCGGTAAACCACTAACTAAATTGGCACATTGTATAGCCTGAGAAGCAGCGCCTTTCATGGTGTTATCAATGGCACTGGTGATAACCGCATAGCCTGATGTTTCATCCAGCTTCCAGTTAAGATCCACAAAGGGGGTATTGACCACATCATCCACTTTAGGGAAGCTGTCTCGAAGGCGAACGATGTCATGGCCTTGATAAGCATTTTTGTAAGCGTCATTTAACTGTTGCTGAGAGGTACCGGCTTTTACTTTAACGGTAACGGTGGCCAAGATACCCCGTTTGAAATTACCTAAGTGAGGGGTAAAGATAACCCCGGTACCCAACCAGGCTTCTATTTCGGGCGTGTGTCTGTGCCCTAATACGCCATAGGCTTGTAAGCTAACCTCACAAAAACTGTTGCCTAATGCCGCTTTACGTCCTGCTCCACTGACTCCCGATACGGCATTGATAACTGGACGTACGTTGCTGTCCAGTAATCCTGCTTCCATTAACGGTTTTAACGCGGACAGTGAAGCCGTAGGGTAACAACCGGGTACGGCCACAATATGGGCTGCGGTAATGTCATCACTGTACCATTCGGCCAGTCCATATACGGCGTCTTCGAGACAATCGGTTGCCGTGTGCGCAAAGCCGTAAAAGGCTTCGAACACCTGTGTGTCTTTAATTCGAAATGCGCCGGAAAGATCCAGTATCTTTGCTTTTCCCTTGCTTAGTTCCGGCATCCAGTTATGGCTGGCTTCGTGAGGGGTGGCAAGAAAAACCAAGTCCATGTCGGCAGCAAGATAGCCTAAGGTGTCGTCAGACATAGGAGTGAGGGTATATTGAGATAGATGAGCATATTGCCCGTGCAGTGCCGCCACAGATTTACCTGAATCGGCACTATTTTGTGAAACATAGGTGCCTTTCAAGGACATGGCTGGATGGCGATGTACTAAGTCAACAAGTTGTGCGCCTGTGTAACCACTGGCTCCAATAATCGATACGTTTAACATAATGAGGTTACATTTTTAGAAAGATAGAAAAAAAATCACTTTCTACCTTTATACACGAACGAAAGGAATTCTGTTTTCACTCGTATGCGTACAAAGGTAAAAAGTGCGCTACCGCAAAAGCAAAGCGAGGCCGAATCGTCGGAGCTCGCAATACAGTGTGTAGCCAGCCAGGGGAGAGCTAAACTGTTTTACCTTGTCAACCTGCTGGTCGAACCTGCTGGTTGCTTGAATCATGAGATTTTCCTGTCAAATTCTCTGTCTTTCGATAAATACAGCATAGGATGTGGCCGTTTTTTTCTATCGACTACTGCAGAGATTAATTAAACCGTGGGCTATGATACTTAAATGGAATAATTATGCAATAAAAATGTATATTTATTTCTGTCTGGTCGTAGCTGTTATATTCGGTATATAGTTAACCTTTGTATTGTGACCAAGCGTTGACAGAACAAAGAGCAAAGAATCGTTTACTGGCTCGGAAAAACTGCCTGATATTGACCGAGCCAGAATAATAAAAGGAATAACAAAGATGAATAGAAAAACAGTGGCGCTGGTGGCCCATGACCATAAAAAAGCCGAGTTGTTAGAATGGGTAAAAACACATATCGAGTGTATGCGGGTTTGTGATTTGGTTGCCACGGGGACCACCGGCGGATTAATCGCTGACAATACTGGCCTTACGGTAGAGCGCTACAACAGCGGTCCTTTAGGGGGAGATCAGCAAATTGGGGCATTGATTGCAGAAGGGCGCTTGGATGCGCTTATCTTTTTTTGGGACCCCCTTAATCCAGCCCCTCACGATCCTGATGTGAAAGCACTATTACGCCTGTGTTCTGTGTGGAATGTACCAGTGGCATGTTCATCGGCTACCGCCGACTTGATGATTACCTCACCCTTGTTCTTTTCCACCGACTACGTGCGTCTTAAGCCCGAATATTGAAAAAAGGCCGGTTAGTTAATTAACCGGCCTTGCATGTTTTTTAATTTTTAGGCTAAGCCACTCATTCACTTTTCAGCGTGAGGTCTATGCTCTCCAGGTTTTGGGCCACTAAAAAAACGGATATCTTGTAAATCTTCTTTTTGTTCATCGGTGAGCAAAGCCATAATCTTTTTATGGGTTTGTGCGCGCCCCGCGGCGTCACTAATAAACACATCTTGGTAACTGTCGATAAGCGTTTCAAGGGCTGTTTCATTGAAGTCATCGTTATATACCTGAGCTTCAATTTCCTCGTGTAAGGCGCGCAGCATTTCTCGGGCTGATTCATCATTGGCCCGCTGTGCATCAATTAATGCAGTGAGGGATTCAGTTTGCTGTGCAGTTAATGCCAATTCATCAAAGGGCATGCCAAGGCCGTCAGTATTACGCGGATGACGGCGGGCTTTAAATTTGCCTTTCTTATCACTTGCACGGTTTTCATATTGCTGTTTTTGCTCATCGGTAAGCAAAGACCAGATGTCATGCTCTAAAGAAGCCATCTCTATTCGTTGGCTTTTCATTTTTTGCCAATGTGCCGTCGCCCGTTCTGTGATTGCTGTTAGCGGTAAATCAGCCGTTTTATCGTCAGCCATCGCGGGGGGTTCTGTTGTCGGCGAAAGATCGTGGGTTTCTCGAAAGTCCCGCATAAGTTCACGAACGGATTGACGCTGAGCCTTGGTTAAGGATAGGGATTTTAAAGCGTGCATTAACGCCATTCCCTGTGGACCTGGACCTGGCCGCGGTGTTTTCGCATTGACCTGGGCGCTAATTAAAAGTGATCCCAGCAATGTAATAACTATCCATTTTTTCATAGCAGTACTCCGATTGAAAGCCCCGTTTTATGTGACAAATACATTAGGGGTAAGGACTGTTGATTTATCATGTTGAAATGAATTGTAGGGGTTGGGTCTGCAAAGTTGTGCCAGTACACTGTAAAGCTTATGTAAAGCTTTCGCAGTTTCGTCTTTACGGCGGTCGTAGTCAGGTAAAATAAACGCTTACTGGGGAGGAAATTAATCATGACACATAGCGTTTTGTCCCTATCTGTTTTACGTTCAATGTCAGTTGCGCAAAATCAGCGATCTACTATAAGGCAGTATGAAGGAGGTAATGGTATGGCCGCGTCAGCGACGACACAGTCTATTTTAATTATTGATGATGACCGAGAACTCACCGATATGTTAAAAACGTATTTGGAAGGGTCTGGGTATCAAGTTACTGTGGCGAATGATGGGTTGGAAGGACTAGAAGTCGCCACCACAGGTGAACCCGTGGATCTCATCCTGCTGGATGTGATGATGCCTCAGTTAGATGGTTTTGAAGTATTGAAAAAGCTTCGTATGAGCCACTTAACCCCAGTATTGATGCTAACTGCCCGTGGTGATGATTACGACCGTATTTTAGGTCTTGAACTCGGGGCTGACGATTACCTGCCAAAACCGTTTAATCATCGGGAGCTCGTAGCGCGTATTAAAGCTATCTTCAGACGTCTTGAACTAGGTAGTCAATCTCGTCAGCAACAGGATATTACCATCAATAACATTGCCCTGAGCACCAGTCGGCAATCAGTTAGCTGTCATGATACACTGCTTACGTTGACTAACACCGAATTTGCAATTTTGCATTTGCTGATGGTCAATGCAGGGCAATTAGTTACAAAAGAAGATATCAGTCAAAAAGTATTGGGTAAAAAATTACAAGCTTTCGATCGCAGTATTGATATGCATGTGAGCAACCTTAGGAAAAAGATTGCTGAAACCACGCAGGAAGAAAAAATTAAAACGATACGCGGCGCAGGTTATTTATTAAGAATGGCACCATGACAAAACGGATTAGGTTTAATCCAGCACGACAATTAGTCGGACGTCTTTTTCTCGGCTTTTGGGTAACCTTTATTGTTACTGGGCTGGTGACCTACTATGCGGTACAGTTTTTTGACTCGGACGTGACCATTCGCCCGGCTGACAACCGGGAAATCTCGGCGTTATATCGCGTAGAAAATCTGCTTTTAAGATTAAATAACGATAGAAATCGTTCGGTACAAGATATCTTAGGTCATGCCAATAGAATCACCCGTGCCATCATCGTCGCTGTGGACATTGACAAACAAGAGCTGTTTCCTCATCAAGGGCCGCCGATCCTCCAGGTGGAGCGGGACGCCATGCTTCAAGCGGCGTATCGTAAAAGCCCTATTGTGTTGGAAAAAGATGGTTTTTCAGCGGTGGGGCCGGTCTATTTAGAAATAAAAGGCAAAGCCGTCGCGGTGTTTGTGTCTCATCCCCTTGGCCCTCCTGATGCCCAGCGTCCGTTGACGTATTTCCTCTTTATTGCGCTTGTGATGTCAGTGGTGCTTTCATATCTTTTTGCCCGCTCCTTAGTTAAGCCCATTCATCAGTTACGAGAAGCCAGCAGAAAATTAGCCGCCGGTAGTTGGGATACTCGGGTTGGCAGCCCTTCTGTGCGCCGCGACGAACTAGGGGATCTTGCCCGTGACTTTAATGTTATGGCCACGCAATTAGAACGTATGTGGTCAGGTCAGCAGCGCCTACTGGCTGATATCTCACATGAATTACGTTCGCCTTTAGCACGCTTGCAAATGGCCCTTGGGCTGGCACATCAGCAGAACGTGGATCCTGCATCATTAGCTAGAATAGAGCGGGAAGCTGAGCGTATGGAAGTCCTAATTAATCAGCTTCTACAACTTACTCGCGCTGAAGCCGGTAATCAGGAAATGCTAGAAATTAAGCTGTCTTCGCTAGTGGAAAACATTTTTTCTGACGCCAAGTTTGAAGCTGCAAACTCAGATAAAACCTTACAAATTGCCCCTATCCCTGAACAAAAAGTAATAGTGAATGAGATCCTCATGTGCCGGGCTATTGAAAATGTGGTGCGCAATGCTATTCGATATGCCACATCTCAAATAGAGGTTAGCATTAACGTAGAAACAGGATGTTGGGAATTGCAAGTTAATGACGATGGTCCCGGATTGTCAGCCGAAGAGTGTGAATCTATTTTTGCGCCTTTTTATCGTGCCAGTCTTGCCCGTGAACGGGAATCTGGCGGCGTAGGCTTAGGACTAGCCATTGCAAAAGCGGCAGTACAATTGCATCATGGAGAAATTAAGGCCATGCGCAATGATAATGGAGGCCTCAATGTCACCATTCGTCTACCCATAGATGGTCGGGAAAAATGGACTGGACACTCTCAAACGAACACACATTAATAGCCTCGCTCCAAGAGATGGAGCATTTTTGGCAAACCCAAATCAACACGGGAGTTTTCGACGGAGCAGGGGATTTAACTATCGCCTATGCTTGGTGTGTACCTGATAATGCCAAGGCCACCGTGGTTATCAGTTCTGGGCGAATTGAATCTTATTTAAAATATAAAGAAGTTATTTGGGATTTGTTTCAAAACGGATTTGCGGTGTTTATTCTTGATCATCGGGGTCAAGGGCTATCAGGGCGAATGACGACCAATCCTCATTTTGGCTATGTTGCTGATTTTCAAGATTACGTAGCTGACTTTACTTACTTTCTCACCCACATCGTTACGCCAAATGAACCCTCTGGCCCTAGACTGCTTCTTGCCCATAGTATGGGTTGTGCCATTGGTGCGTTAACCATACTGGCTTTGCCTAACAGTTTTCAGCGAGCGGTATTTTGTTCACCCATGTTTGGCATCCGTCCTGCGTTGCCAGATTGGCTATCTCGTCGCTTATTGGCGTGGGCATCTCGGCGCCATCAACGTGCCGGTATGCAAACCGGTTATTTTATCGGCCAAAAAGATTACCTTCCCCATAGTTTCACTGGCAATAGGCTCACCCACAGTGAGACTCGCTATCAACTTTTCCGAGAACTGTACGCTCAGGTGCCTGATATTCAACTTGGTGGCGTCACCGTAAGCTGGCTAAAAGCGGCCATGGCAGCCATGCGCGAAATTCAACAACGGGCCGACGAACTCACTCTTCCTGCGCTTCTATTAAGTGCCCAGCAAGATACGGTGGTTGATAACAAAAAGCAGAAGCTTATCGCCGCTTTAGCATCTAACATGGAGGTTGTCTCAATTCCTGGGGCCTATCATGAACTCTTGATTGAAGCCGATGCTATTCGTATCCCTGTAATGTCAAAAATCCTCCAGTTTTTTACTGCCCAGCTTACTCGCTGACTGAAAAACAAGCTAAAAAGTAGCGCTTTTTTACACAAGGTGTCTCTATTTTACACGCAACGGCTCGGTGTTTTCTTTCCACAACCCCCTAGTTCGAACTTAGCATATTGACGGTGAAATGACTGTCTATGCCTTGCTAACACTGAGTTTCGAAGTACTAGGATATTAATTTTTTGTGACGATTGTGATTTCGGTACGAGTTCTGCTTAGTTATAGGCAGACCGGCCATATCGTATCTTGCCGTAAGTTTCGGTATGGCTAGAAAAACATCAATAAAATCGGTGAATAGAACATCGGTAAAGGACAGAAAATTATGCAAAATTATAAAGCGTTACGTAAAATGCGCTTACATGCTTCTGAAAATCAAGATTTATCATCAGTTTACGGGCACGCAGTGGCCACTGTCGAACCTGAATCTGCAGAGCTTTCACCCTTGCTCCAGAACGCACGAGCAAAACGAAGAGCAAGACGCTGGGCTGTACAAAAACAGACAGACCGGGTAGTCAGCGCACATTAAACGCCCGTTGCACCATTTAAAGTCAACCCGAACGGCGCCATGCCTTCGGGTTGAGGCTTGTTTCATTGCTCATCTCACCTTATTCTTGCATGCTATTTGTTGAATTGTGATGTAAGAATGCTTGATATCGTACTTTTCCAACCTGAAATCCCGCCAAATACGGGAAATATTATTCGTCTGTGTGCGAACACTGGATACGCGCTCCATCTGATCGAACCATTAGGCTTTGACTGGGACGATAAACGGGTGCGTCGTGCTGGCCTCGATTATCATGAGTTCGCCCATGTCCGCCGTCATGCCTCATTAACCGATTATTTAGATAACTGCGCGCCAAATCGCGTGTTCGCCTGTACAACGAAAGGGCAATCATTTCACAGCGATGTAACCTATCAACCTGGTGATGCCTTATTGTTTGGGCCGGAAACCCGGGGGTTACCCGACTCGGTAATTAGCGCATTACCACCTGAGCAGCGAGTCCGTATTCCGATGCTACCGGACAGTAGAAGTATGAATTTATCCAATGCAGTATCGGTATTCGTGTACGAAAGTTGGCGACAATTGGGGTTTAGTCAGGCGAGATAAATCAATTGGGATGATATTATCAAATTAAGAATCATTCTTACTTGTAAATTTATGTAAAGACTGTCGTAAGATTATGTCAACTTTGCGTATGGTGTTTCTTTTTTTGAAAGGATGTGTAAGTGAATAAAAATGGACGCGCTGGCTGGCTGAAAGGGCTTATCATTATTGTCTTACTAGGAATAGTAGGCTATGCGGTCAAGGTTTATTTCTTTGCATCCTCCTCCGACACAACCAATTACCTTTTTGTGCCTGTCGCTAAAGGCGATATAGAAAAAAGTATTGTTGCCACCGGCCAACTCGAGCCCAAACAATATGTGGTGGTAGGTGCTCAGGTATCGGGGCAAGTAGAAGCAATACATGTGGAAGAAGGTGATACCGTTGCCAGTGGCGCACTGTTGGTGGAAATCGACGCCACCGTGTTTGAAACAAAAGTACAAAATGCCGAGGCAGCATTAGAGGCGAAAAAAGCCCAATTAGCCCAGCTTAGAGCTGAAAGGGAGCTGGCCGAGCTAAGACAAAAGCGAAATGTAGATTTATTTGCAAAAAATGCGGTTAGCGAAGACGTGGCCATTAGCAGCCGCATTGATGTGAAAGTACTGGATACCAAAATAACCGCCAGCATCGCCCAAATTAAAGCCGATGAGGCTTCTTTAGCGGGCGATAAAGCCACCTTAGGGTTTGCTAAAATTTACGCCCCTATCAGTGGAACCGTTGCTTCTATTGCCGTGCGGGAAGGGCAAACACTTAACGCTAATCAAAATGCCCCTGAGTTGCTGCAAATTTCGGATCTTACCACCATGACACTGCGAGCGGAGGTCTCAGAAGCCGATGTGGATAATATCCGTAAAGGTATGCCAGTGTATTTTTCTACCTTGGGTAATACAGAACGGCGCTTTCATTCCACAGTAAGACAAGTGTTACCTACGCCCACCGTGGTCAATGATGTGGTGCTCTATCAGGTGCTGGTGGATATCGACAACCCTCAAGGGGTGTTGATGGACTCCATGACCAGTCAGGTATTCTTCGTAGAAGAGAAACAAGAAGACACCATGATTGTGCCTCTTGCTGCAGTAAAAGGCCCGCCTCGACGTCCCTTTGTATTGTTAAAGCAGGGTGAGGACGTGGTGCGCACACCGGTGGAAGTAGGGATCCGTAACCGAACCGATATAGAAATAGTATCGGGCATTGAAGTGGGTGATGAAGTGGTTGCAGGGCAACTTTCTTCGCCAGGGGCGCAAGGCGAAAACGGAAACCGCAGAATTGGAGGGGGGAATACCCCACGCATGCCGCGGGGGCCTCGTGGCAGCATCTAAACCTTCATTGATTGCTTTACAAAATGTAACCCGTCAATACCAAACAGAAGGCATGCAGGTTAAGGCGTTAGATGATATTTCCCTGACTATCGAAAAGGGAGAGTTCGTTGCAATTATGGGGCAGTCGGGTTCAGGAAAATCCACCTTAATGAATATATTGGGTTGCCTGGATACCCCCAGTGATGGCAGCTATACCATTAATGGACATGACGTTAGCCAATTATCTAACGATCAACTGTCGGCCCTTCGTTTGAAAACCTTTGGTTTTGTGTTTCAGCGCTATCAATTACTGCCGTCGTTATCGGCATTAGACAACGTAGCCCTACCCGCCATCTACAGTCATACCCCTGCTCAGGAACGAGAACAAAAAGCGCAGGCTTTATTAGCTCGCCTTGGTCTAGGCGATCGCCAAGGACACAAACCGGGTGAATTATCCGGTGGACAGCAACAGCGTGTGTCTGTGGCTCGAGCACTGATTAATGGTGCGGAAGTGATCTTAGCTGACGAGCCTACCGGCGCGCTCGATTCTTCAAGTGGTGAACAGTTGCTTTCTTTGCTTAAGGATCTGCATGAGGAAGGAGTGACGGTGATCTTAATCACCCATGATGCGGCGGTAGCTGAACATGCTCATCGGCAGATACATTTACTGGACGGCAAGATCGTCGCCGATACCAACGACGCAGAACGTTCAACTAGTAATCATGCCACGCCGGCACACACGACCGCAGAAAAAGTGATTGCACCTTTTAAGAGTATTTCCGGTTTTGCCGCTCTCACCATGGCTTTTTCAGCATTGCGTTTAAATTGGTTTCGTACCTTGCTAACTTTGCTCGGCATCATCATTGGTGTTGCGGCGGTGGTTACCATGATGGCCATTGGTGAGGGGGGGAAACAAGACGTACTGAAAAAAATTGAAGCCATTGGTACAAATTTGATTTCTGTGCGTCCCGGTGGAGGTAATATGCGTAACACCGGAGAGATTGCCACCCTGACGCTGGATGATGCCGAAGCCCTTAGGTCATTGCCCGGCGTTATCTATGTGGCACCAGAGCGAACATCCCGTAAAACCATTCGTTTTGCCCAGAACGATTTTTCCGGGCGTATTACCGGCACCACGCCAGATTATCTTTATGCAAAAGACTGGGAAATGGCACAAGGTGTGTTCTTTACCGAGGATGACGTTACGCATTATGCCCCTGTAGTCGTACTTGGCGATACGGTGGCAGAAACGCTTTTTGATGACAAATATCAGGCCGTCGGGCGCTATGTTCTCATGGCTAACAGCCTGTACCAGGTGATCGGCGTTTTGAAGGCTAAAGGTGCAAGCGCAGGGGGTAGCGATCAAGATGACGAAGTCCTTATTCCTATCTCAACAGGACGCCTAAAAGTATTTGGCAGAGCCTACCTTACTGGTATCACCGTTAAAGCCAGTGGCTCGGATGTCGCATCCACCGTTAAAGATGCGGTACTTGCTACCCTCGTTCAGCGCCATGGAACTGAAGATGTTATGGTTTTTACTACCGACTCTTTGGTTGAAGCGGTCACCGAAACCCAGAATACGTTAACCTGGTTACTCGCTTCCGTGGCAGCCATTTCTCTGTTTGTGGGAGGAATTGGGGTGATGAACATCATGTTGGTGAATGTTACTGAGCGTAAACGAGAAATTGGTTTACGGATGGCGACGGGGGCGAAACCCGCCGATATTCTTAAACAATTCAATATTGAAGCGTGGGTCGTTTGCATTTTAGGTGGGGCGCTGGGGGTGATTTTGGGGTATGGGATCATTTTTCTTGTCTCTCAGTTTGCCATCTCGGTGGCCTATACGCTGACACCGCCGGTACTGGCCTTTGTTACATCGTTATGTGTGGGCGTTATTTTTGGCTATGCCCCAGCATTGAAAGCATCTCGTCTAAGCCCTATTGACGCACTGAGTGAGGACTAGTCTGTGAAATCTTGTATTGGTTTATTCGCAACGGTTTTATTAACCAGTTGTGCCTATTCGCCCACGGATTTTTCCGCGCAAAAGTCTCGCCAGCTTCCTGCCGATTTGGAAGGCTATACCCAACCGAACGATAACGTTATTGTTTCTGAGAAATGGTGGACAGTATTTGCATCAAATCAACTAAGCCAATTAATGGATTCCATGGCAGAAGGCAACCTGTCGTTGCAGGAAGCCCGCCTGAGGGTAGAGCGGGCCCGCTTGTTGCTGGAACAAAGCCGCGCGGATAATTATATTGGTGTTACCGGCGGGTTGAGCGGGGCCAGTAACGAAGATCTGGACAACGGAGGTACATCGAACAGTTCCTCTGCGCGCCTGGGCGTCAGTTACACCTTTGATGTCTGGGGAAGTCGGGCTGCTACTCAGTTAGCCGCTTCACTTGATATCGATAGTCAAAACTTCGCACAACGTAATGCGGCATTACAGGTGCAGGTGTTGTTGGCCACCGAGTATTTTAATTGGTTGTCCCTGACTCAGCGTTTTGGTATCGCAGAACAAAACTTAGATGCCGCCCAACGGCTGTTAGATCTCGTCAATATTCGATTTGAAGCCGGTGATGCCTCGGGGATCGAGGTGAGCCAGCAACAAAATACCTTACTTGGGGCGCAAGCAGAACGCTTGCGGTTGGCCAATCAAATCACCATTAGTCAGCGCGCTATTTCAGCTTTATTAGGGCGAGAGGCTTTAGATGTGTCGCTTACACCCGTACCGTTAGCGCAGTTAGCCCTGCCGGATATTCCTTTATATCAACCGGCTAAGGTTATTGGGGCTAGACCCGATGTGCAATTAGCTGATGTGGCACTTCGCCAAGCCGATATTAGTGTGTATCAGGCCGGTATTCAGGGGTTACCAGGGTTGGCGCTAAGTGGTGATTTAACGGTCACCGATATTCTAGATTTAGCAAGCGGATGGCGCTTAGGCGCGGCTATCAGCAGTGCGATTACTTTGTTCGATGGGGGCAGAATTGATGCCGGTGAAAAAATAGCCGATGTGGATCTGCAACTGGCTTGGAATAATTACCGTGCAACAACCTTAAGCGCAGCGCAAAACTTGTTAGATGCATTGGCCAACTATGCCTATTATAAACGTGTATATCAGTTAGATGAGGCTTCGGTGGTCAACAACGAACAACTCTACCGTTTAGCGGAGATACGCTACAAAGCCGGGGATACGGATTTTCTGAACTTGTTAGGGGCGCAGCGCAGTTGGTTTCAGTCTCAGTTGACGCTAATTAGCAGTTATCAACTAAGTTTAGCCGCCGCCGCTGCGGTATATCAGCAAGCTGGCGGCCGTCCTCTTGTGGTAGAAGACACTAGTAATTAGCGTCCGACACTATTCGCTCTTAAGGTCGCGGGCGAGAAGGGCTAAGGCCGCTTCTTTTGGTGGTTTGCCATGGTAAAGTACAGCGTAAATTTGCTCGCATATGGGCATTTCTACCCCATTTTTTTGCGCTAACACATGCACTTCTTCTGTATTTCGGTACCCTTCTACCACCTGACCGATGTCTTTGATGGCGGTTTCAACGTCTTTTCCTTGCCCAAGAGCAAGGCCAAATCGTCGATTTCGGGACTGATTATCAGTACAAGTTAACACCAGATCGCCTAACCCAGCCATGCCCATAAAGGTTTCAGGTTGGGCGCCTATTTTCACACCAAGGCGGGTGAGTTCGGCAAGGCCACGGGTGATAAGCGCGGTTCTAGCATTAGCGCCAAAACCTAGCCCATCGGCAAGACCTGCACCAATTGCAATCACATTTTTAACGGCCCCACCAAGTTGCACACCTATGAAATCAGGGTTTTTGTATACCCTAAACGACCGACTGCAATGCAGTTTAGTGGCAAATTCGTTAATGAATGTTTCATCGGTGGAAGAGAGGGAAATTGCAGTGGGAAGCCCTGCGGCCATTTCTTTGGCGAAGGTAGGGCCCGACAAAACCGCTAGGGGATGGCTATCTCCTAACACTTCTAGCGCCACATCTCGTAATAAACGGCCGGTACCTGGCTCGAGGCCTTTCGTGGCCCAAATAATACGGTGCTGAGGGTTCAACAACGGCTTAAGCGTTTCCAACAGGGTTCTGAATCCGTGGCTAGGCACCACAATAAGAATGTCCTGACTGGCCTCAACGGCTTTTATTAGGTCGGGTTCGATGCATAACTTTTCTGGAAAGCGAGCACCAGGTAAATACCGTTTGTTTTCCCTATCTTGAGCCAGCGAGGCCATATGTTGGCTGTCTCTGCCCCATAACAGGGTTGAATGCTGGTTTCGGGCCAAACAAAAAGCAAGGGCGGTGCCGTAAGACCCCGCCCCTAGTACAGTAATAGACTCTGTATTCATAATCGCCTTTAAGCGTCTAGCTTCTGACTACCATCCTGCGCTTGTTGAGCACGTTTTTGCATGTAAGCTGCGAAGATAGCGTCAAAGTTTACTGGCGCAAGGTTAAGGGGCGGGAAGGTACCGCGGTTAACCAGGTTCGAAATCGTTTCACGGGCGTAAGGGAAAAGCAGGTTAGGACAGTAAGAACCTAATAGATGGGCTTTTCCTTGATCAGGCATTTCTGGCGATACCACAAAGATACCCGCTTGTTCTACTTCACAAAGAAAGGCGGTTTCGTCTGCAACCGTGGCCGTTACCGTTACTGACAGTACTACTTCAAAGGCATCTTCAGCGAGTTTGTCGGTAGAGGTGTCGATATCGAGCTTAATTTCTGGTTTCCATTCTTTTTGGAAAACCGCTGGTGCATTAGGAGACTCAAAAGAGATATCTTTTGTATAAATGCGTTGAATATTAAATTGAGGTGCTTGACCAGCTTCTGCGCCGTTTGTGTTCTGATTTTCTTCAGCCATGATGATTCCTGATTTTACTAATTTATGTCACTTGCATTCCGGGCAAGTGTCTTATTGCGCTAACAGCGCATCGAGTTTTTGTTGTGATTCGAGTGAGAACAAATCGTCGCATCCGCCCACAAGGGTATCGTTGATGAAAATTTGGGGAACAGTGTAGCCACCCTTCGCCCTGTCTATCATCACTTGGCGCAGTTCAGGATCTCCATCTATGGATATTTCCTCAAACGCAACGCCTTTATGTGCCAACAGTGCTTTTGCACGGTGGCAGTAAGGGCAGTGCCCTTTGGTGTAAATTTCTACTTTGCTCACAACGTGCTCCTTATTTTGAGACCGGAAGGCTCGCCGCTGACCAGGCGTTCATACCCCCTTTGAGAACCTTTACATTCTCAAAGCCGTCTTTAAGTAATGATGCGGCTACACCGCGGGATGTACTTCCCATTGCGCATACAACAATAATGGGTTTATCTTTCACCTTTTCAAGCTTTTTAAAATCTTTTGCCCGCAGTTCTTCTGGCTTTATTTGGCGTGCGCCTAGAATATGGCCAGCTTTAAACTCTTTTTGTGAGCGTGTGTCGAAAATGACCGCATCTTCTTTATTTATTAATAACGTGGTTTCGTGGGTGTTAACCTCTTTGACACCAGACGTGAATCCGGCAACATAGCTGTATATCAGCATAAAAAATAACGCGACCCAGGCGCCGGCTAACAACATATTATTACCGGCAAATTCTATGAGCTGTTCCATTCCAGAAATACCCTTATGTATATGGAAGACGATAAAACGACTGCAAAGTATATAGAAAATATTGTCAGAAACCAGCCTACGAGGGGGATGTTATCAAGGTGAATGCAGGTGAATCCTGTATTTTGTTGATATAGTATGGACTTATGAAAGCAACGAAATGGCGATAGGCCTCTAATTAGACCTAATTTATGAGTAGTCCCGAACAATATAGCGCCACCCGTATGCCCCACATCTTTATGAAACTATGTGCCTTTGTGTTGTGTGTATTGGTGTCGTCGTGGGCCGGTGCGCAAACACAAGAACAACAGAAGTTAGCCCAACTTCAAGCCGAACTGAAAGCCAGGCAAGCGACGTTAGCGGCGAATAAAGCCAATGCTGAGGAATTGCAAGACGCCCTTAAAACGTCAGAGGTGGAAATTGGTAAGGTAGCCAAATTACTGAATAACACCACGTCGTCATTGGCTGACAACCGCACCGAACAGGCGGCGCTTAAAAAAGAGCAAGGGTCGCTTAAAGAAGCTATTTTACAGCAACAATCCTTGTTAGCCGGACAGCTGCGCAGTGCGTTTATGGCGGGAAACTACGACTATGCAAAGATGCTGTTTTATCAAGATGAGGCAAGTTCATTTGAGCGGGTTATCACCTATTACCAATATTTAAGCAAGGCACGGGTAAAGGCGATTAATGAGTTTAAAGATAACGTAGCGCGATTAGAAGAGGTGACAGCCCAGTTAGCCGAAAAAGCCCAGGCCCTGTCTGAGCTGGTGGCAGAACAAAAGCAACAACGCAATATCTTGCTTACACGGCAAAAAGATAGAGAACAGACGCTGAAAAAGCTCAATCAGAAAATTGCCTCTGATGCAGCAAAGGTGTCAACACTTAAACAAAATGAAGAAGCCCTAGTTCGAGCTATTGAAGAAGCGAAAAAGCGGGCGGCCGCGGCGAAAACGGTATTGGCTGGGTTGGCGGGATACAAAGGGAAATTGCTTAAACCAGCTAACGGGCGGGTGAGAAAGTTATTTGGTTCCCGCCGCCAAGGACAGGTAAAATGGAAAGGGATCATCATTGAAGGTGCCGAAGGCAGCGCGGTGCGGGCAGTATCCCACGGTAGAGTGTTGTATTCTGATTGGTTACGGGGCTTTGGTTTAGTCACCATTATTGATCATGGTAAAGGTTACATGAGCGTGTATGGGCATAATCAAGCTTTGCTCAAGCAGGCTGGCGATACCGTTGCCGATGGTGAAACTATTGCCTTAGTGGGGCAAAGTGGTGGCCAGAGCAATCCTAACCTTTATTTTGAGATTCGACACAAAGGCAAAGCCTTGAACCCCTCACAATGGCTGGATATATAAGTTGATGGATTTAATTCGTTTTCCCCGTATTCCGTTGGCATTTTTGCCGACGCCTTTAATGCCTATGCCTCGTTTGCAAGCCCATCTTGGGCCTAAATGTCCGGCACTTTTTATTAAACGGGACGATTGTACCGGGCTCGCCCAAGGGGGCAACAAAACCCGCAAGCTTGAATTCTTGCTTGGGGATGCGCTTGCCAAAAACGCTGATGTCATCATTACCAGCGGTGCTTTGCAATCAAATCATGTGCGACAAACTGCTGCTGCATGTGCCGCCAAAGGGCTTAAATGTGTGGTGGTATTAAGTCAATCGGTGCCCCGTACATTGCCGGTTTACATCGAAAACGGCAATCTCCTGCTGGATGACATACTTGGAGCACAGGTTCATCGTGTTGATAGTGCCGACGACGTGGCGCCAACTATAAATGTGTTAGTTAACCAGTTAACCGCAGCAGGGCAGTACCCTTATGTTATTCCCACCGGAGGCTCAAATTGTGTCGGTGCGTTAGGGTATGTGAATGCAGTGCAAGAATGTATTGCCCAATGTTCGCCGCAAACAAATGGGCAGACGTATGTTGTACATGCCAGTGCCAGTGGCGGAACCCAAGCCGGTTTAGTGGCGGGCAATGCCATGTTAGGTAATCCGTTACGGGTGGTTGGGGTCAATGTGTATAAGCAAGATAATCAAGCCGTATTGGCGAATATCCAATCCTTGGTGACGCAGATTCAACAAGATTGCCAACTTTCTTTTAGCGCCAAGCCTGAATTTACCCTTTGGCATGGCTATCAAGGGGAAGCGTACGGTATCCCTACTGAGGCTGGCAACCATGCGGTACTTACCTTGGCGCAACAAGAAGGAATTCTTGCTGATCCGGTTTATTCTGGGAAAGCCCTTGCTGGGTTAATGGATAAGTGTGCATCCGGGCATTTTAGTGCTGAAGATCGTGTCATATTTTTGCATACCGGCGGTGCCACTGCACTGCACGCCTATCCTGATATCCTTCATAGTTAACAACCGTTGTGCTTCAAAGGTAACGAGCCCTAAGTGGCAGAAAAGTTAAATAAAAATGCGGTTGTAAATTTAAATGTCAATGAAGGGCTGTTATGCTCGCTATGAATGCAGTTAACCACTGAAACAGCCTAAATAGCATTAAGGCAATAACCACAATTATAATAGGCGTGCGCTTGCTAAAAATTTGTTTGCTCAAAAAAACTCAACGTCAGTGGACTGACCGGTTAGCGTTGTTTTTGAGTGTGTTGCTTACACTCTTCTGTCTTCCTGTTGTGGCCGCTGCTACGGAGCCCAAAATTGTCTTGATTATTGATGATATCGGGCATCGCGACTCAGACCATAGGGCGCTGGAACTCCCTAAAGAAGTGACCTTCTCAATCCTTCCCGATGCTCCATTAACCAAGGAATTATCTGAATTGGCCCATGCCCAAGGCCGAGACATCATGTTGCACATGCCCATGGAGTCTTTTGATGGTCAGGCCATGGGGCCTGACGGATTGAAAGTGGGGATGTACGAAGCGCAAATGGAAGCTTTATTCGAACGGGCATTAAACAGCGTACCTTATGCCATCGGTGTGAATAATCATATGGGCAGTCGATTAACTAGCTTAGCCGCCCCCATGCACATCTTGATGGCAATGATAAAAACCCATAACTTGTTTTTTATCGACAGCCGTACCTCACCCCAAACAGTGGCTGAAGAAGCCGCTTTAAGTGCGGGGATCCCGGCGGCAAGACGGCATGTTTTCTTAGATCATGAGCGTACCCAAGCTGCAATGGAACGGGAATATAAGCGCTTGTTAGTGATGGCTAGGCAGCAAGGGGTTGCGGTGGCCATTGCCCATCCTCATCCTGCTACGTTGCGGTTTTTACAAAGTAAATTACCGAATTTACAAGCTCAAGGTATACGTCTGGCCACTGTCAGCGACCTATTCAGCCCCCGGCCGAGTATGATGGCTGAACGCAAAAAGCGAGATTTACCGCTGGCGGCGCCTAAATAATATGTAAAATTTGCCATTGATGTTTTAACTTTGGCTCGTATTGATATATTATAACGTCCCTTTCACTGGCGAGTGGTAGAATGTCGCAAATTCAGGACAATACTAATCCGAATAAACTAGACCGTGCAGGTATCTGGATATCTGGGCTGTGTGCTGTGCATTGTTTGGCTTTGCCTGTTTTATTGCCGCTTTTGCCGCTACTTGGCGCAACCTTTTTTGCACAAGTTTGGTTTGAGCGTACCATTTTAAGCATTTCAATGCTTATTGGTGGGGTAGCACTTACCAGCGGCGCAATGCGTTACCATGGTCAATACTATCCGCTAGTCCTGCTATTTACCGGTGGGACCATCTATTGGTTCAAGGATATCTTTGGCCACCATTACGAACCCTTCACCATTGCCATCGGGGCTCTATTGATTGTCACCGGGCATTGGATCAACATGCGTCTTTGCCGGCAATGTCGGTGCTGTAATAGCAGCGTGTTCTCTGCCCAAGCGGCTAATAAATAGCGCCATCAATTAACCTAATGTTGCTAGGGCTAGCGCCGGTCGATTGGTAAAAATACCATCTGCGCCCCACTTTTTTAGTAATTGCATATCTAGCGGGTGATCCACCGTGTAAACATAGGCCTTATATCCCTTTGCTTTAATCTCTTCTATGTAGGTCTGTTCGGCTACGTCTAGGGCAATATTAATCGACCATGGAGTAAATGGCTCGGCGAAGCTTAAGGCATTGACATCAAAACTTGCGGTTAACAAAGCAATATTGAGTGTGGGACGCAGCTGTTTAATGGCCCAAAGCCAGTGATGATTGAATGACGAAATAATGATTTCGTCAACGGCTTTGCCACTTTCAATACAGGCGGTGTCGAAAGCCGCTAGCCAACGCTCAACGCTATCGAGGTGTTTGATTTCAATGTTACACAGCATACCGGGTGGGGCAACGCTTAGTACTTCTTGTAGCAGAGGAATGGGTTGCTGATTACCCGCATCAAGGGTGCGTATGTAGGCAAGTGTCTTATCCTGAACCAAACCTACCCCGTTTGTGGTTCTATCCAGTCGACGGTCATGAATGATAACAATGTCATTGTCGACTTGGCGGGCATCAAACTCAATACCATGAACACCCGCTTTAACCGCCAGCTCAAATGCCTGTAAGGTATTTTCCGGCGCCTCTTTACTGGCACCTCTATGGGCAAAGACGCGCATTTATGCTTTCCGATTATGCAATTTTTGCGCGTTCATGGTTTCGTACAATGACGCTGACGTTACTAAAATACCACCGATAAGGGCTTTAATGCCGGGTGATTCATTTAATAAAATAATTGCAAGAATTACCCCATACATGGGCTGCATACAGGCAATAAGCGAAAAGGTTTTCGCGCGCAGATAAATCAATGCGCTAGCGACCATGGCATGGGGAAGGGCAGTAAAGGCAGTGCCTAATAGCACCAGCAACAACCAAGTGTGTTGGTCCGCAACGTAAAAGTCATGGCTAGCAAATGGCAACAAACATAACGCCGCCACCAAAATTTGCCAGGTCATGGCCTTAGCGCCGGAATAATGCGAAAAGTACTGTCGATGAAGTAAATTTCTAAATGCATACAAAAATGCTGAAACCACGCCGGTTAAAACACCTAAGGTCACTTCGTTTTCAAGGGAAATTTCCGGCACCAGTAACCCGACGCCAATAAACACCGCCATTGCGCTGAAAATATCCTGCCATACCAGTTTTATTTTTTCGAACATAGGTTCGATAAGTACGGTGATCACCGGAAAGGTAAAGAGGGCGATCATGCCTACGGCAACGCCTGCAAATTGCATTGCCGCGAAATATGTGACCCAGTGGACGGCCATGAGAACACCTAACAGCGTGGCCAAAGCGTAATCTTTTGGTTTGTTTAGAAACAGAGATTCGCCGGTAAATCGTAGAAAAATGGCCAAGGCAATACAGGCAAATACCGAGCGGCCCAAGGTAATGTCAGTGGCATTCAATGGAATGATACTGGCAAAAAGTCCGGTGCCGCCGAGCAGGATAACGGTGATATGAAGCGTTATCAGACTTCGTTTAACAGGATCCATCCGCTATACGTGTTCAGAAGTAGCAACACGGGCGAAAGGCTCTCCTAATCGGGTCACCATGCCCGCAGTCATCGCTTCAAACTCAATACTGTCTTTTTCAAAACAGACAACAATGGTGGAACCTAACTTGAAACGCCCCATTTCGTCGCCTTTTTCAAGCATAACGCTGGCTTCACTGTCATTATCATATTGCCAATGTTGTACGTTCTTACCGGCAGGGGGCGTTACGGTGCCAGACCAAACTGTCTCGATACTCGCCACAATAGTTGCACCGACTAATACCATGGCCATTTTACCCACCGGGGTATCGAAAAACGCAATAACGCGTTCGTTGCGGGCAAAGAGCCCGGGAATATTTTGTGCGGTAAGGGGGTTTACCGAAAACAAATCCCCAGGTACATACACCATATCGGTAAGTGTGCCCGCCACAGGCATATGTATACGATGATAATCTTTCGGAGAAAGATAAACCGTAGCAAACTTACCGTCTTTAAAGCTTTTGGCCAGGTCCGGCTTGCCACCCAGTAATGTGGTTAGGCTGTAATCATGACCTTTAGCTTGGAAAATACTATCGTGCTGAATATCACCAAACTGACTCACCGCGCCATCGACAGCATGAACTAACACATCATCGCCCTCAGTGATATGACGTGCTTCTGGCGCTAGGGCCCGAGTGAAAAAGGCATTGAAGGTTTTATAGTGCGAGGGATCTTGGTGTAAGGCTTCACTCATATCCACATTGAAACGCTTGATAAACAGTTTAATCGCCGCTGTGGTAATACCGCCAGCTTCAGCAGCCGCGAACTTACCCACTAAGCGGGATAAAAAATGTTTTGGTAAAATGTATTGTAAGTTAACTTTCAACCAGTCGAGCACACAAACTCCAAATCAGTATAAATCGATGTTAGGGCGGATTGTACCTTAGTCAGACCCAAAGGTGTTCCAATTTCCGGTTATTGACCATCAGCTATCGGTATAAGCATGGATGTAAATCGCGGTTTAGTACGACTTGGTGTAGCTGGGCCTTTGCTCATCCATATTGGATAAAATTTTGTGATAACTGGCATAGCGGGCTTCATTGATTTCACCCTCTTCTACGGCTTGTCTAAGCAAACAGCCTGGATCATTTAAATGTTTGCAGTCGCGAAATTTACAACCACCGAGGTACTCTCTAAATTCGATAAATCCCCAAGTGATGCGCTCTACAGGCATGTGCCACAAACTAAACTCCCTTACGCCGGGGGAGTCGATGAGATCGCCGCCAGCAGGAAAATGCAGCAGTTTGGCAGCGGTGGTGGTGTGTTGACCTAGCCCTGATGAATCAGAGATATCACCGACAATTTCTTCTGCATCCGGTAGGATTTGATTAATGAGACTGGATTTACCTACGCCTGACTGGCCCACAAAAACACTGACCTTGTCATCTAGGCAGGCGTTTAAGTTCTCGATTCCTTCTCGGGTTTTGCAACTGGTATAAAGCACTGGGTAACCGAGGGACTCGTAGGTCTTCAACGCAGCCTTCACCGTTTCGAGGGCCTCTGATGACAGTAATTCGGTTTTATTGAGCACGATAATGGGAGAAATCCCAATGTCTTCACAGGCCACCAAGTAGCGATCGATAATATTCAACGATAAGTCAGGTTTGACGGCACTGACGACAATAATTTGGTCAATGTTAGCGGCAATGGGTTTTACGCCGTCGTAAAAGTCTGGGCGGGTAAGTACCGAGCGCCTGTCTTTGACGATTTCAATGACCCCATTGCTGCCTTTTTCGTCGCCCTTGTCAAATAATACATCGTCGCCACACACCACCGACTCAATGGTACGGCGAATATGACAACGATAAACACCACCGGATTCATCTTCCACATCGGCATGTTTGCCAAATCGGCCAACCACCCGGCCTGGTAGCAGTTGTGTTTTGTCTATCTGTTGTTTATTGTCACCGTCTTTATTACCTAAACGACGGACGCGATTTGCTGCCACCTGACGTTTTTGTTTATGGGTGAGTTTTGGTTTTTTGGCCACGATTTCCTGCGCAGTTAACGTATACTTGGTCAATAATACCGTTTGTCAGGCCGTGGTGCTACGGTAAACACGAGGAATAATAGAATGTGTAAGAACGACGCGAATTTAGTGTGGATCGATATGGAAATGACCGGGCTCGATCCTGAAACCTGTAAAGTATTAGAAATTGCCACCATTGTGACTGACGCCCAGTTAAATGTGTTGGCCGAAGGGCCAGTGATTGCCGTTCATCAAAGCGACGCGATTTTAGATGGAATGGACGAATGGTGTACCCGGGTGCATGGTGAAAGTGGATTAACCGCTCGGTGCCGCCAAAGCACCATTAATGAAGCGCAAGCCTCGGCCCAAACGATTGAATTTTTATCTAACTATGTGGATGCGGGTAAATCCCCTCTGTGCGGTAATACCATCGGCCAAGACAGACGTTTCATGGTGAAATACATGCCGGAACTGGAAGCTTACTTCCACTACCGTAGTGTGGATGTCAGCACCATTAAGGAACTCGTAAAACGTTGGCAACCTGCCATTCTTGACGGTTTCGAAAAAAAGGGCGTTCATCTAGCGTTAGACGATATTCGTGAATCTATCGCGGAAATGAAATATTACCGTGAAAAAGTGTTTACAATTTAAACGAAATGCCGTCAGTTAAGAAAAAAAACAAATAAAGTGTTGCGCATCCCGCTAATTTTTGTAAAATGCGCACCACTTTTGCGAAGACCTCATTATGTTGCCAAGCAGATAGGTCAAAAAGTAGCGCTACCTTGCAACTATGCACTGATAGCTCAAATTATGCGGGAATAGCTCAGTTGGTAGAGCACAACCTTGCCAAGGTTGGGGTCGCGAGTTCGAATCTCGTTTCCCGCTCCAATTTGCTACTTAAATTCGTACTAGGCTAACATTTCTTACCATCTTCACGGTTTAGATAGCCAGCGCAAAAGATAATGCGGGAATAGCTCAGTTGGTAGAGCACAACCTTGCCAAGGTTGGGGTCGCGAGTTCGAATCTCGTTTCCCGCTCCAATTTTTCATACCTCTTTACCGTTTAATTCCATTTCTACGCTTTCATTGTCTTTGCTGACTTGTGTTGATTGCTTACGCCTTTTTTTCGGGTTTGGGTGTCATTGCTTTTCTGTATTTGTAAGGGTAATCTAACTGGTCAAACCAGAGGGTCGTGTTAGCCGCCCTTGAAACCCTACCCCATGATGTGACGCACATTGATGGGAACAATAATAAGACACCATATGACTGATAATTACCTACTGAAGATATACCAGAAATTTTTAAAATTGCCTTTTGGGAGGAAACTATTTAGCTGGTACTCAGCACGCAGAGCCCCCTATTTTTCAACAATTTCGCCATTAATTACAACACTGAAACCCAATCAGTGTGAAGTCACCTTAAGAAAACGCAAAATTGTGCAAAATCACATTGGTACGGTACATGTGATCGCCATTTGTAACGGCCTGGAAATGGCGATGGGCTTTATGTGTGAAGCATCTATACCCAAACACTTACGCTGGATCCCCAAAGGCATGACGGTGAAATATCCGGCAAAAGCAGCGACTGATATTCGCTGTGTGGCTACGGTGCCCAGTGACGCTTGGAAACCGGGAGATCTGAACGTTGACGTTAAGGCCTACGATTTGAAAGGCAACGTAGTTGTCGAAGGGGCGATTACCATCTGGGTAAGTCAAAAGCCTAGCAAATAGGTTTTTTTGTTCCTTTATGTGATGAACAACCAAGTATCGCCGCAATTATCTTGATGCTATGGGTGTTCATGGCTTTTTTGCTAAAAAATAGCGAAAAAAACAGCAAAAAGTGGTACTGTTCAAAGGTAGTGGAAGTAGCATAGACGGCCCCAATAATCAGTCTTAAATGGACGTTATATGGCCGCAGTACTCATACCAGTAAGGTAATATCGAAAGTAAAGATAGCAGGGGCGTCAAGCAGTATAGATATTAAGGCTAGGCTGTCATCGACGTTGATTGGGCATACACTGCTTTACAACATCTCATAACGAAATCGTAGTCGTGACGGCGATCATGGGTATGTTATCATGCAGGATGTAAAAATACTGTAAACGGCTGTCCTAATCATATCGTGAAATCCTCTCAGGTCGAAACATTCATCCTAATTATTCCGTATATAGGGATATATATCTCACTTTTGTGCTTTTTGTTGTTTAAAATTTCTAATGCCTTCGTTATAGTCCGCGCTACGGTAAGTTCCGCAAATTATCTAAACTAAGGTTACAAGACACAAGTCCAACTTACAGGAGATTTGACTGTGAAAATGATGTCAGGCGCTGCCATGGTGGTTGAAGCGCTAAAAGATGTGGGAGTCACACATGTATTCGGTTACCCAGGCGGGGCCGTTTTAGACATTTACGATGCGTTATTTGCGCAGGACGATGTCAAGCATGTGCTCGTGCGTCATGAACAGGCAGCCGCTCATATGGCGGATGGGTATGCACGTTCAACTGGCAAAACAGGCACAGTCCTTGTCACCTCTGGCCCAGGCGCAACCAATACCATTACCGGTATTGCTACCGCGTATATGGATTCCATTCCCATGGTCGTGTTATCCGGTCAGGTGGCGTCTTCTTTAATTGGTGAAGATGCATTCCAAGAAACCGATATGGTGGGGTGTTCTCGCCCAATCGTTAAACACAGCTTTTTAGTTAAGCGGGCTGTGGATATTCCTGAAGCCATTGCGAAAGCCTTTTATATTGCTAATTCAGGCCGTCCCGGACCTGTGGTAGTGGATTTACCTAAAGATATTGTGAATGTTCAGGAATCCCATCCATACGTTTTTCCTGAATCTGTGGTCATGCGTTCATATAACCCCACCGAAAAAGGGCATATGAAGCAAATCAAAAAAGCGGTGGCTTCTATTATGAAGGCCGAGCGTCCAGTGATGTATGTGGGCGGCGGCGCAGTAGCCTGTGAAGCATCGGCTAAAGTGATCGAATTGGCTGAGAAGCTCAATACGCCGGTTACCTGTACGCTGATGGGCTTAGGCGCTTTTCCTGGTACCCATGATCAGTTTGTAGGTATGTTGGGTATGCACGGTACCCTCGAAGCGAATAAAACCATGCATAATGCCGACTGCATTATTGCCCTTGGTGCCCGTTTTGATGATCGTGTGACCAATAACGTGGAAAAGTTTTGTCCCCATGCCGAAATCATTCATGTTGATATCGATCCGGCTTCCATTTCCAAAACCATTAATGCCCATATTCCCATTGTAGGTAGTGTGGATAAAGTGCTAGACCAACTGTTTGGCCAACTTGAAGGGCAGGATTTCTCGGGCCAGAAAGAAAAGCTAGGCGACTGGTGGCAGCAGATTTCCCAGTGGCGTAAGCGGGAATGCTTAAAGTATGAACAAGGCGACACGGTTATTAAGCCGCAAAAAGTAATTGAGGCTTTGTATAAGCACACCAATGGTGATGCGTATATTAGCTCTGACGTAGGCCAACATCAGATGTTCGCAGCGTTATATTACCCATATAAAAAGCCGCGCCAGTGGATCAATTCGGGCGGCTTAGGCACCATGGGATTTGGTTTGCCGGCAGCAATGGGCGTGCAGGTAGCGCACCCGGAAGCGACCTCTGTTGTGGTAACCGGTGACGGTAGTATTCAAATGAATATTCAAGAATTGTCCACCTGTTTACAGTACAACTTGCCGGTAAAAATCATTTCTCTTAATAACCGGGCATTAGGCATGGTTCGCCAATGGCAGGATATGATTTACAAAGGCCGTCACTCTCATTCCTATATGGATTCTATGCCTGATTTTGTGAAGTTGGCAGAAGCCTATGGTCACGTCGGTATTAAAGTCGAACGCCTTGATGAACTCGACGCCGCGATGGAAAAATGCTTCAGCTATACCGATCGCCTAGTATTTATGGACATTGCCATAGACCAGAACGAGCACGTTTACCCTATGCAGGTGAAGTTTGGTGCAATGGATGATATGCGTTTGAGTAAAACGGAGCGTACATAATGAAGAGAATTATTTCAGTTTTAATGGAAAACGCCCCGGGTGCCTTGTCACGTATTGTTGGCGTATTTTCGCAACGAGGTTACAACGTAGACTCTTTATGCGTTGCGCCTACCGATGATCCTAGCCTTTCTCGTTTGACCATTACCACCCATGGCGATGATAAGGTCATTGAGCAAATCACGAAACAGGTTAATAAACTTATTGATGTGTTAAAAGTGGTGGATCTTACGGAAGGGGCCCATGTCGAGCGTGAACTAATGCTGATCAAAGTGGCTACTCGCACCGATGATATCCGCGCTGAAGTTAAGCGTAACAGTGATATCTTCCGTGGGCGCATTCTTGATGTTAATGGCAGTAATTATACTATTGAGATCACCGGCACTTCTGACAAACTAGATGCCTTTGCTTCTTCAATGGCGCAGTGTGCTGAAATTATTGAATCGTCGCGCACTGGTGTATGCGGTTTGGCTAGAGGCGAACGGGCGTTAAGACCGTAACGTCAAACATAGCATCAGCCCCTTATATTGATAAACCTCCATTTGCAGTTAGTCTGCAATTGGAGGTTTTTTTATGAGCCATTTCCGTAGTAGGCCTCTATCCGTAGCGCTACGCCCCAAGACGGTTTGAAGTCTTCTTCTCGTAACCATAGAACAAAAGGTTCAACTTCATAAAATAGCCAATTTCTCGTGGGGTTGGTACGAAAGCGAAAACTGGTGTAAACCTCGGTCAAGGCACGGCTCGGTTGCTGGGTACCTTCGGTAAATAACGTATAAATGGCCGCTGAAGTAGGGGTTAAAGGCTGCAAGTATTGTAGTTCGTGACGCCATAACCATTCATTTTTATCATCCCGATAGTAGTACCGGTTGTTAAAACGAAAAACATGTTCGGATTGACTTAGGTATTGCACCGTTGCGCCGATCTCAGCCCCTAATTTGTCCCGATTGTAATAATACAGTTCGGTATCGTAAAACAGGGATAAAGTGTCAGACAGGGGCGCCGTATCCTGAAAGCGCGCTTTCCCATAAATTTGTCCTCGGCGTCCGGTGCCTAAACGATAAGACAACCGGGCATTTTCACTTGCTTGGTAACGCAGCGCGATGGTGGTATTGTCTCTATTGCCTTGGATGGGCGCTCGCGCTGCTTTTATGGTGTTTTGATTGTCATTGTCTTCGTTATCGCTTAATACTAAATCTACCCGATTTTCCAGTGCTGGTAATTTAACACGTACGCGAAAACGTAAATCAACTTCGCTCAAATCTCGACTTCGTGGTTCCCATCCTAAGCTTACGCGACCTTCCGCCCGTGCATCACGATAAGCGTCGCTACCTTCAATAGCAAAAAAGCTGTCTAACTGACGGGCGGTGTAATCCATAGATTGGGTTAAATTTTGTTGCCAGCTATCAAACCAGAGCTTACGTTCTGGTTCGCTGTGAATTGGCGCTGTGACCGGGCGCGCTTCCCGCTGGATCTGATATTGCTCGTTTGTCGGCATGGCAATGCACAACAAAAATAAAATACATGACATAAGCAATAAGTCTGTAACCTCATCATGGAATACTCTTAGGATGTATCCATACGCAGCACAGGTCAAAGGAAAATAGAAAATTTGAATGTACTGCAATTTTGACATTCATAAGCACAATAGAAAATAATGTGGTGAAAGCTCGGGCAGGCAGTGGCATACTGTATGTCTTGATGTAAAGGAGATTTATATGGGCGGTATCAGCATCTGGCAATTACTTATTGTTTTAGTAATTGTTGTTCTTTTATTCGGTACGAAAAGACTGAAAAGCATTGGCTCTGATTTAGGCGGTGCTGTTAAAGGGTTCAAAAAAGCTATCACAGAAGAAGAGGCAGATGCCGAATTTTCTGACGATAAGCGGGTTGAAACCAAACAGAATAAGCAATCTGTAGAAGCCGAATCTAAGGCAGACGTTAAAGAAAAATCCTGATGTTTGACATTGGTTTTTGGGAAATTCTGGTCATTGGAGTGCTTGCCCTGCTGATTTTGGGTCCTGAGCGGTTACCCGGGGCATTGCGTTCGACCATCAATACTGTTCGAAGTGTGCGGAATATGGCCACAGGATTCAAACAGGAAGTTGAGCATCAACTGCGGGTTCATGAACTTCACGAAAACTTAAAAAAAGCCGAGGATCAAGGTTTAAAAGATATCTCTCCAGAACTTAAAGAGAGTGTCGATGAACTTAAAGACGCGGCAAAATCGGTACAAGAACCTTATAAAAAGAAGTAAATGTCAGACGCAAATTCATTAATATCACATTTAATCGAGCTGCGAGGCCGGGTTTTAAAAGCGCTGGCCAGTGTGCTCCTCGTTTTCTTATGTCTGGCGTATTTCGCTCAGGATCTTTACCAGATATTGGCAAAGCCTCTGTTGCAATCCATGCCGGAAAACACGTCTATGATTGCAACGGATGTGGCCTCGCCTTTCTTTGCTCCCTTTAAACTCACATTGGTACTGTCGTTTTTCATTGCCATTCCCTATGTGTTGTATCAGGTGTGGGCATTTGTGGCTCCGGGTTTATATAAAAACGAAAAGCGACTCGTGGCGCCGTTATTGTTCTCCAGCACCATGCTTTTTTATGCGGGTATGGCGTTCGCTTACTTTGTTGTGTTTCCCATCGCGTTTGCCTTTTTCAACAGTGTTGCTCCTGAAGGGGTAACTGTAAGCACGGATATTTCCAGTTACCTAAATTTCGTGTTGAAGCTATTTTTTGCTTTTGGTGTTTCCTTTGAAATACCCATTGCAATTATTTTGCTGTGTTGGACCGGCGTTACCGATGCCAAATCGCTACGAGCAAAGCGTCCTTATGTGGTGGTAGGTGCCTTCATAATGGGTATGCTATTAACCCCCCCAGACGTGATTTCGCAAACTCTACTGGCCATTCCTATGTGGTTTTTATTTGAAGTAGGGGTGATTGTCGGTGGCTTTTATGCCGGCAAGAAAGAGGACGATAGCGAAGAAAATGACATTTCCGGTTCGGTGCCATCACAAATTAGTGATTTGGCCACCAATAATAAAGATGATGAATAAGGAACAATAATGAAGTATGCAATCTCTGTTGCCGGGCTAACCTTGTTTTTAGCGCTGTCGGCAAGTGCTCAGGCTGAAACCGTTTCTGATGCATTACAAGAATGTAGCAACGAACCAAACGATCTCAAACGTTTGATGTGTTTTGATGCCCTTACCGAGTCGATGAATATTTATGCCAATGCCGATCAGTCGGTAGCAGAAGCTGCGAGTGAACGGCCAAAACCAATGCCGGTTCAAGCACCTCAAGCCCCCGAAGTGGCAGCGACAGTGTCTACCCCCGCGCCAGCGCCCCAGACTGCAGTGGCAGACGATTTTGGCTTAGAAGCTAAGCGTCAAGCAGAAGAAAACCTACCTAAAGTATTGTCTGCGATGGTAACGGAAGTGACTTCCTCACCCCGGGGCGATGCTATTATCACCCTCGATAACGGCATGGTTTGGCGCGAGAATGACAAAAGTTCCCGTTTAAAGGTAAGTAAAGGCGACAGTATTACCATTGAACGTGGTGTACTTGGGTCGTTTTACCTTGGCCGCAGCGGTAAGAACAGCCGCATGGCTGTATATCGAATAAAATAGGTGAAGTGGTTTGACGCTGGAGTCAATCTGCTTGATAAGCGATTGGACGCAGCAGCGATAATTGCACGGGCCGAAGATGCCGGCGTTAAACGTGTTTGCGTCATTACGACCCATCCCGATGAGTGGGATGATGCGGCTGAGTTATTTGCACGCTACCCCCATGCTCTTTGCTATACGGTTGGCTGTCATCCTCATAATGCTAAAGTAATGACCGACTCTGCTTTTACTGTTTTAGAGCAACATTTGTCATCACCTGGAGTGGTGGCAGTGGGTGAATGCGGTCTCGATTTTAACCGTGACTTCTCTGCTCGTGATGTGCAAGAAGCCGTGTTTAAACGTCAGTTAGACTTAGCCGTAAAGCATAAAAAACCCGTGTACCTTCATGAGCGTGATGCATTGACGCTACAGTTAGCATGTCTCGATGCAGTGGCCAATGACTTAGTGGGTGGTATTAGCCACTGTTTTACCGGCGATGCAGAGGCAATGAAAGCATATATTTCCCGTGGCTTATATATCGGTATCACAGGTTGGTTGTGTGATCCTAAGCGGGGGGAGGCGCTTCGTCATGCTGTCCAGTCCTTACCGTTAGAGCGGCTCATTATGGAAACCGACGCCCCCTATCTTTTTCCTAAGCATCATAAGCCTAAATCAAAAAACAACGAGCCTGCGTTCTTACCCTCTATAGGCGGTTACCTTGCTGAAATATTGCAATTAACACCACAACAGATTGCACAGATCAGCTATGCTAATACTTGCAGGTTATTTGGACTGATCGAGTAGGGGAACCGATGATACTCAATGCGGATATAGTACGCCGTTTTGATAAATGGCTGGTGGTTATCTGCCTGCTTATGCTCGTTTTTTTTGCCTACGTCATGCATATAAATATGGCTACAGGGCATTCCCAGCCCTATTTAAGTGAAGTGAAGTATGCCAACAGCCAACTCGAATCGTTCTCTATCTCCCGATTAGATGACAGCCTGGATGTGCCGTGGATCACCGTGGCTAACCCTATTAATCTTGGCATACAACAGGGGCAGCACTGGATTTACTTTCACTTACCCGAGGGCAGCGATACCGATGATCCCAGTTTACTTGAAGTTGCCTATCCACTCCTCGACCAAGTCACGGCGTATTTTTTTACTGACCATCAGGCCTTACCCATACATATCGCCGTTTCTGGTGATAGCACCGTATTTCATAATCGAGAAATTCAACTTCCTTCTATCGTTTTTCCCATACCATCGGTTCAAAGCGATATATATGTGATTCTAAAGGTTGTCACGAGTGGGCCGGTGAAAATTCCATTAAAGGTGTGGAAAACCTCGGAGTTTGTTGCTTACAGCGCAGAGTTAAATCTTACCATCGGCTGTTTTTACGGTTTCTTATTAGCCATTTGCTTGAGTACATTTTTCTTATTTTTGACCACCCGTAGAAGCGTGTTTGTGTTTTATTCCGCCTATGTCTTTTGCTTGTTAGTCACGCTAGTCACCTTGGCAGGATTACTACACGCTTATATTGGCATTGAGAAGCTGGGGTTCGAGCAACACGTAATTGCAGTTTGGGCTAATGCCGCCGTGTTTTTTGTCATTCTTTTTACTCGGTTACTGTTTAACCTAAAACACGAATACAAAAAACTTGATGGTTACCTTAAAGCCGCGGCCTTGGTGTGTATTGGTAGCATGATTATCAGCATGTTTTTGCCCCACCACATATTAATGGGCGCCTTCTTGTTTTTGTTGTCCAGTGTTGTGCTGACCACTTTTACCGTTATTTGTTGGTTAGCCTTAAAAGGGATTACCATTGCCCGCTACTATTGTTTGGCGTGGTCATTTTTGCTGGTTAGTGCGATTATTGCCATCCTTGACTACTTTGGCGTGATTACCACATCCATTCCAATACACTACCTGCTTATGGTCGGGGCCACCATGGAAACCTTGCTATTGACCTATGTGGTCGCCATTGGCTACAGCCAGCATCGAGAGCAATTGTATGCGTCTAACCAAAAAGCATTAGTACAAGAACGGGCGGTGCTGTCGGCCCAAGAAGACCTGATGACCATGCAGCAGCAATATCAGGACGAATTAGAGTACAAGGTGCAAGAACGCACGCTGGAATTAGAAATTGCCTTACGGGAGCTGTCTGAGGCGAATCAAGAACTCGAACGATTAAACAGTATCGACTCGCTTACCGGGATCCGTAACCGTCGTTATTTCGATAAACGTTTGCTTGCGGAAGGGCGTCGTAGTCGCAGAGAGAAGAGCGCGTTAAGTTTAGCCATGTTAGATATCGACCACTTTAAACAAATCAATGATAGATATGGGCACAGTGCCGGTGACGCATGTATCTGCCACGTAGCCACACTATTGCAACAGGTGCTGAAGCGTTCTTGTGATGACGTTTGTCGTTACGGTGGTGAGGAATTCGGGGTAATACTTCCTAATACAGATTTAGAAGGTGCGCGCACAGTCATAGAGACCATGCGCCAGAAAGTAGAAAATACGCCTGTCATTGTTGACGGGGAAGGCATTCAAATGACATTGAGTGCGGGGGTTTCTTCTGTTGTCGTGACCGCGCAAGATCAAGAAACTATATTATTTAAACATGCAGACAGCTTGTTGTACCGAGCCAAGCAATCTGGTCGCAATAAGGTTGTTGCAGAACATTACACGGGAATAGCATCATGACTTTTTCTTCTTATCCCACCAAACGCATGCGTAGGTTACGTCGTAATCATGCCTTAAGAGATATGGTTGCAGAAAACCAGTTGACGGCAAAAGATCTTATTTATCCGGTTTTCGTTTTACCGGGTGAAAATCAGCGCGAAGCCGTGCCTTCCATGCCAGGGATTGAACGGGTATCCATTGACTTACTGCTAAAGCAGGCAGAATCACTATTGAAGCTGGGGGTACCGGCTATCGCGTTATTTCCTGTGACGCCAGCCAATCTTAAAACCGAGTGTGCAAAAGAAGCTTACAGTGCAAATGGCGTGGCCCAGCAAGCAACCCGCGCACTCAAAGCGGCATTTCCTGAACTGATGGTGATCACCGACGTGGCGCTCGATCCCTTTACCTCTCACGGTCAAGATGGCCTAATCGACAGCCACGGGTATGTGATGAATGATCCCACCGTGGACGTCTTGGTTAAACAAGCCTTATCGCACGTGGAGGCGGGGGCTGATATCGTGGCGCCTTCGGACATGATGGACGGTCGCATTGGCGCAATACGCCGTACGCTGGAGCAGCAAGGCCACCCAAATGCCTGTATTATGGCCTATTCTGCGAAATACGCGTCCAGCTACTATGGGCCATTCAGAGATGCCCTTGGCACCGCGGCCAATATTAAAGGTGGCGATAAAAAGACCTATCAAATGGACCCGGCGAACAGTGATGAAGCCATTCATGAAATCGAACAGGATCTTGAAGAGGGCGCTGATATGGTGATGGTAAAACCGGGTATGCCTTATTTAGATATTGTCAGACGCTGTAAATCAGAACTCAAGGTGCCTACTTTTGCCTATCAGGTCAGTGGAGAGTATGCCATGCACAAGGCCGCTTTTAACAACGGCTGGTTGAATGAGGACGCAGTGATATTAGAGTCTCTTTTAGCCTTTAAGCGGGCAGGGGCTGATGGCATATTAACGTATTTTGCCCCTCAGGCGGCGGCATTACTGGCAGACTAGCTTCCAACTCACGCGGTGCTGTAGCCATGTCTCGTTAGCCAGTTCCGCGTTAATCAAAGGGTGAGCATTGAGCCACCCTTTAGGAAAAGTGAGGGTCCAGACATCATCGCTTACGGTAAGCTCCACATCAGGAATATGCTTGTTTTGCCGACGCAAACATAACACCACCGCAATGCGAAGTACCCGTAATAGGTTTTCCAACATGGGGCGAACTTCTTCATGATAGTGGGCAAACAATTCGGGCTTAATACTCATGCGATGACACTGTACCAGATCTCGGATGGCGCCCCGTTGCAGTTTGGTGTAGCCGGGTAAATCAATATAGGTAAGAATATACGCCCCATGTTCATGGTGCTTTTTATATTCGATATGCAAACCAATTTCATGCAGTATCGCAGCTGCCCCTAACACCGCTTCGGTATCAAGGTGACACAAGGTAGTTTGAGCACAGAGTTGATGACACAAACGAAGTGCTAGCCCTCTCACCGATTCAGCATGATGCTGATCAATGTGATAGCGTTTCATGGTTTGATTGAGCGTTTGCGTACGCCGGTCATTTTCTTGTAGGTTATCGAGCATGCCGTAAATCAGGCCTTCCCGTAATGCGCCACCTGAGATATTCATATCACGAATATGCAGGCGTTCGAACAGGGAAATAAGAATGGCTAGACCGCTAGGGAAAATGGCCTTTCGAGACGCTTCCAGTCCTTTTATATCAAGGTTGTCGATATGTGCGCTGGCCACACACTGATCCCGAAGTGAATACAGATAATCTAAACGGATGGCATCGCTGATCCCTTGTGCCACTAAAATTTCAGTGATGGCCTGTGGGGTACCTGATGCACCTAAACAGTTATGCCAATCGAAACACAAGAAGGTATCTGCCACATTATCAAGTAACGTATTTGCTTGAGCTTGGGCGGTGGCAAAGTTTTGCGCGCTAATTTGGCCATTAGGAAAAAAGCGTTCCATAAAGGTCACGCAGCCCATATCGGTACTCACTAAGTGAATGGGATGCATATCATTACCAATGATAATTTCAGTACTGGCACCACCGATATCAATGACCAAGGTATTACCCTGGTTGGCCGAAGTATAAGCCACGCCTAAATAAATTTGTCGGGCTTCTTCTTTACCACTAATGACTTCAAGTTTATGGCCAAGAATGGTTTCGGCTTTTTGAATAAAGGTATGGGCATTGGTGGCAAGCCGCAGCGTGGCCGTGGCCACTACCTTGATGTTAGAACGGGGAATGTCTTGTAAGCGCTCGGAAAAGGTTTGCAGGCACTGCCAACCTCTTTGCATACTTTCATCATCCAGTTCCATCTGCTCAGTTAAGCCAGCAGCCAGGCGGACTTTTTGTTTTACTTTACCGATGATTTGTACGCTGCCGTTAACGACATGCACCACCACCATATGAAAGCTGTTGGAACCTAAGTCCACGGCTGCATAATATTCGCCCTGAATGACTGTATTATGTTGACGTACTGGCTGCATAGAACTCTTTATTTCGATGGTTTTCTATTATGGTGGCTATTACCGCGACCTTTTCCTCGCCGTGACGCATTGCGATTACTCGGGGCTCTTCTGCGTCGAGGCTTAGGCGGGGTAACGTCGTCTAACAGTGCACTGCGATCAAAATCTGTTACCGGAATGGTATGCTGAATATATTCCTCAATGGCAGGCAGATTCTGGGCATACTTTTCACAGGCAAAACTAATGGCTTGGCCACTTTGTCCAGCTCGTCCGGTTCGACCGATACGGTGTACGTAATCTTCCGCATCATCGGGTAGGTCGTAATTAAACACGTGAGTGACTTTATCAATATGTAGGCCTCTAGCCGCCACATCTGTAGCCACCAGAATATCCAGATTTTTCTTAGTAAAGTCTTCCAGTATGGACAGGCGTTTTTTCTGCGGTACATCACCACTGAGCAAACCAACCCGATGACCGTCTGCCATTAGCCAGTCGGCAACACGTTCGCAGCCACTTTTGGTATTGGCAAATACAATGGCTCTATCGGGCCATTCTTCTTCCAATAGCGTCAACAGCAGAAGCATCTTGTCTTCATCCGATGGATAAAACAGTTCTTCGGATACCCGGGTGGCTGTCATGCGTTCAGGTTCTACCTGAACATGGGTTGGGTTGTTCATATGCTCGTACGCTAACTCTTGCACTCGGTAACTTAACGTGGCCGAGAAGAGCATGCTTAAACGCTCAGTCGCCGCAGGCATGCGGCGGAATAAAAAGCGAATATCTTTAATAAACCCAAGATCAAACATGCGATCGGCTTCATCAAGTACTGCCACCTGAATATTAGCCAAGGAAAATACGCCTTGCTTGTAGTAATCTAGAATACGGCCGGTGGTACCAATCATAATGTCGACACCTTCTTCTAAGGTGTCACGTTGACTTTGGTATCCTTCACCCCCATATATCAGACCAAGTGACAGTCCGGTATGCTCGCTGAGTAGCTTGGCATCATTGTAGATTTGAACTGCAAGTTCACGGGTAGGCGCCATGATAATGGCACGGGGTCCGGCTTTTTGACCATTTTCATTTTGCGATTTTTCCAACAGGTAGTGGAAAGTTGCCGCAAGAAATGCGATGGTCTTGCCGGTACCGGTTTGTGCCTGACCTGCAATATCCAGCCCTTCTAGAAGGGGTGGCAATGCAAGCGCCTGAATGGGCGTACAGTGCGTGAAGTTTGCTGATTTTAATGCTTCAATAACCTTAGGGTTAATCGGCAAATCTGAAAAATGTGTTTCTGTTAAATGTGTTGTTTGCATAGCTTATAGCTTATCTGTGCTTGCATTAAAAAACGGTTTCTTATAACACTAATGGTAAAGCTGAGACAAATCAGCAGCAGACCAAATATTGGAGAAAAGAATGAGCGACAAAATTATCAAGTTAACTGACGACAAATTTGAAGCAGATGTTATCAATGCTGCTGGTCCTGTGCTGGTTGACTTTTGGGCCGAATGGTGTGGCCCCTGTAAAATGATCGCACCGATTCTTGAAGAAGTTGCGACCGAGTTTGAAGGCAAATTAACAGTTGGCAAGTTGAATGTCGATGAAAATAATGAAACGCCACCCAAATATGGTATTCGTGGCATCCCCACATTGCTGTTATTTAAAAACGGTAATGTTGCTGCAACGAAAGTTGGTGCCCTGTCAAAAACACAGTTAAGTGAGTTCTTAAACGAAAACCTTTAACCGGTTACCTTCCGAACAACAAAAACTGTCACCTAAGGTGGCAGTTTTTTTATTTTTGTTGATCAAGATTAAGCATACCTTACTGCGCTGCTGCTAGCATCCTGCTTTTTTCGTTGTAAAGGTTTCAGAATGAAAAAGCCGGAGTGTTTGTCGCCTGCAGGGTCGATCAAAAATATGCAATATGCGCTAGCGTACGGGGCTGACGCCGTCTATGCAGGGCAACCTCGCTATTCTTTGCGGGTTAGAAACAATGAATTTACGTTAGCAAAACTGGCCGAAGCCAGAACAATCACGCAGGCATTAAAGCGAAAACTTTACATTGTGAATAACATTGCGCCTCACAATAGTAAGCTTAACACCTTCTTAACCGATCTAGCGCCAGTGGCTGCGTTGAAGCCGGATGCCATGATCATGTCCGACCCTGGAGTGATTATGCTAACCCGTGAACATTTTCCTGATCTGCCTATTCATCTGTCGGTTCAAGCCAATACGGTGAACTGGGCAAGTGTCCAGTTTTGGCAACAACAGGGGATCAAGCGCGTTATTTTATCCCGTGAGCTTGGTCTTAATGAAATCGCTGAGATCAGACAGCGCTGCCCAGATATCGAATTAGAGGTGTTTGTGCACGGCGCGTTGTGTATGGCCTATTCTGGGCGCTGTTTGTTATCAGGCTATATTAATAAACGGGATGCTAACCAAGGTGCTTGTACCAACGCTTGTCGTTGGCAATACAAGGTGGCGCCGGCGAAAGAAAACGAAGTAGGACAGTTTGTACCTGAACCAACACTCGGGCAGGGGGAAGCTACCGCTCAAGCTTACTTGCTGCAAGAGCCACAAAAACCCGATGAATTAATGCCTGCATTTGAAGATGAACATGGCACCTACATCATGAACTCTAGGGATCTTCGCGCTGTAGAGCATGTGCACAAACTGGTTGAAATCGGTGTGGATTCACTTAAAATCGAGGGCAGAACTAAGTCATTTTACTATTGTGCTCGTACTGCTCAAGTGTACCGTCAAGCCATTGATGATGCAGTTAGCGGCAAGTCCTTCGATCCTACCCTGAGTGATCAATTAGCGCATCTTGCAAACCGAGGCTACACTGAAGGCTTTTTAAACCGACATCGGCACGATGCCTACCAGCAATATGACCGAGGGGAGTCTAAAAGTACATCCCGTCAACTTGTCGGCGAGGTAATAGGGCAAACGACAAAAGGGCTTAAGGTGGCGGTAAAAAACCGTTTTCAAGTGGGTGATACCCTTGAAATCATGACACCGGCACATAACTATATGGAACGGGTAACCGCGCTATACAGCGATAAAGAAAGCGCAATTTCTGTGGCGCCTGGAAGCGGTTATGAGGTCATTCTTCCTATCGCGGCGAAAATCGATGGGACTTATGGAATTGTGACCCGTGTCTTGCCCTCTTAAACTGACTTTTTACAGTGCCGAAGGCATAATTTAAATATTTTTTAACATTTAGTGGGAAAAAAGTAGACGTTGATAGATTATGGTGCTAACGTTTCTGTATTAGCTCTATACGCGATCCGCGTTCTGCTTCCGCCTCACCTAGGCGAAACTCAATTCCAACTATTTTTTTTAATTAGGGACTAACGTCCCGTAAGCGAATTTCAAGCACAAAGACCCACCAGTATGAATTTAACCGAACTGAAGAATAAACCGATTAGCGAGTTGGTCGCTCTGGCCGAACAAATGGGCCTGGAAAATATGGCTCGCGCCAGAAAACAAGACATTATCTTTTCTATCTTGAAGAACCACGCCAAAGGCGGTGAGGATATCTTCGGCGATGGTGTTTTGGAAATACTGCAGGATGGCTTTGGCTTTCTGCGTTCAGCTGATTCCTCTTACCTAGCTGGTCCAGATGACATTTATGTCTCTCCCAGTCAAATTCGACGATTCAATCTTCGCACAGGCGATACTATCGCAGGCAAGATTAGGCCACCTAAAGACAGCGAACGTTACTTCGCACTTTTAAAAATCCGTGAAGTCAATTTCGACAAGCCAGAAAACTCCCGTAATAAAATCCTCTTTGAAAACCTTACTCCTCTACACGCTGCCGATCGCATGCGCATGGAGCGTGGTAATGGTTCAACAGAGGACATTACGGCACGTGTCCTGGATTTGGCATCACCCATTGGTAAAGGTCAGCGTGGCTTAATCGTTGCGCCGCCTAAAGCCGGTAAAACCCTATTGCTGCAAAACATCGCTCAGTCCATTGCCGCCAATCATCCTGATTGTGAATTAATGGTATTGCTGATTGACGAGCGGCCAGAAGAAGTGACCGAAATGCATCGTTTGGTGCAGGGCGAAGTGGTGGCATCAACCTTTGATGAACCCGCTAGCCGTCACGTACAAGTTGCCGAGATGGTTATCGAGAAAGCCAAACGCTTGGTTGAGCACAAAAAAGATGTGGTTATCTTACTTGACTCCATTACCCGTCTTGCCCGTGCCTACAACACCGTTATTCCTTCGTCAGGTAAAGTCCTGACCGGTGGTGTGGACGCGAACGCATTGCATAAACCGAAGCGATTCTTTGGTGCAGCCCGAAATGTTGAGGAAGGCGGAAGTCTTACCATCATTGCTACTGCGCTTATCGATACTGGCTCTAAAATGGATGAAGTTATCTATGAAGAGTTTAAAGGTACCGGTAACATGGAGCTTCACCTGAACCGTAAAATCGCTGAAAAGCGGGTTTTCCCTGCCATCGACTTTAATCGTTCGGGTACCCGTCGTGAAGAATTACTGACATCCCAAGAAGAACTACAGAAAATGTGGATCTTGCGTAAAATTGTGCACGAAATGTCAGAAATTGACGCCATGGAGTTTTTAATTAATAAACTATCCATGACGAAAACCAATAATGAGTTTTTTGATGCGATGAAGCGACAGCGTAATTAATACGGGTGTCGTAATGAGAAATGAAAAGCGGGTTGCTCATCAACCCGCTTTTTTGTGCCAACGGCATTAGACTAAAGTCTAGATTTGCCGGTCTCAGGCCCAATATTAGTAAGCATTTCTTTCAAATAAATGTGGTTTGGGATAGGGTTAACGCCATATATTTCAGGGAATAAGAATAATGCGTAAAAGCCTCCTTCCAATTGTTACCTTACTGTTATTTTCCTCTGCTTCAAAGGCAAATTCATCGGTAGATGCATTGGCCGATAGTATTGAACCAGAAGTCATAAAATGGCGTCATCATTTCCATCAGCACCCTGAGTTGTCTAATCGTGAATACGAAACGGCAAAATACATCGAAAAATATGTACGTTCCTTAGGCTTGGAAGTGGAAACCGGCGTTGCGTCTACCGGTGTTGTGGCAATATTGGATACGGGAAAGCCAGGGCCCGTGGTAGCGCTTCGCGCAGATATGGATGCTTTACCTGTACCGGAAGAAAATGATTTGCCTTGGCGCTCGCAAGTCCAAGGTGAATATGACGGTAAAACAGTGCCGGTTATGCACGCCTGTGGCCACGATACCCATATGGCTATGCTAATGGGCGCGGCAAAAATTCTCACCGAAATGAAAGGCGAATTAACCGGTAAAGTGAAGTTTATCTTTCAGCCTGCAGAAGAAGGCGCGCCTCCTGGCGAAGTTGGCGGGGCGGAAGTCATGGTGAAAGAAGGGGTGCTTAAAAACCCAGATGTAGACGTGATATTTGGTTTACATATTAGCTCTAATTTAGATATCAACAAGGTGAGTTATAAGCCGGGCGGTGCGATGGCAGCGGTTGATCCGTTTAAAATTGTTATCCATGGCGAGCAAGCACATGGCGCTTACCCTTGGAAAAGTGTCGATCCTATTGTTACTGCGGCGCAAATGGTCATGGCGTTACAAACCATTGTTAGTCGAGAAATTAAACTGATTGACGATGCCGCGGTGGTTACCGTTGGTGCTATTCATGGCGGAAATCGTTCTAATATCATTCCCCGGGAAGTGGAACTGGTAGGAACCATACGAACGCTGGATAAAGATGCCCGAGCGCATATGTATGAAGCTATGGAGCGTAAAGTCAAAGGCATCGCACAAAGTATGGGAGCGACAGCTGATTTGACCTTACCGTTGGATTACAGTTATCCCATCACCTTTAATGATCCTGATCTCACCGCACAGATGTTGCCTACTTTGCAACGTACTGCGGGGCAGGAAAATGCGGTGTTGGCTAAAGCCGTAACCGGCGCTGAAGATTTTTCTTTTTTCCAAGAAAAAGTCCCTGGCTTGTTTCTTTGGGTAGGTGGAAAACCCTTAGATGTGGCTGAAGAGGACTCACCGGCTCATCATACTCCCGATTTCTATGTCGACGATGCCGGTATGAAGCTGGGTGTGAAATTGCTCACCAATTTAACCCTCGATTACATGAATCAAGGGAACTAAATGGTTGCTTTATTAATGGAAAACGTTTGAGATAATGCGTCAAAATTCAATTGGTTGGATCCTACTACTTACGGTAGTGGGATGTAGCCTTAACTTTATTCCCAAACCGTTTCTTAGCGAAGGCCTAACCTTGTTCGGCCTACCTGTGGCTATGCTGGTGGCGCTGCTTTTTTCGCCGGCGTGGGCCATTCCCGCAATATGCCTGATCCTTGCCCCTTCTCTGTATCAATATGGTGTATCTGTACCAGTGCTGCTTCTGACAGCATTGCCTTTGGCTTTCTCACTATATGGGTATAAACGTCACCTGCGCCAACCATTAAAGATTGGGCTGGGCTATTTCACCCTCGTCGCCGTGCCGGTGTTACTTATTGACTATGGTGTGCGCTTTTCTGGCATGTCTTTAGCCGTTATTTCAGCCGCTTCCATTACTTGGCTGGGCGCGGTGATGAGTGTGCTGATTGCACATCTTATTTATCTTTTTATTATCCTGCGTTTTCAGCCCCAGCAAGTCGCGGGCAAAATTAATTTTAAACACCTATTAGCATATTGTTTTTGTGGCCTGTTCTTTGTGTCAGTGTTCACGGTGAGCTATGCGTTTATCCATCAGCACCAAAGTAAACAAAAAGCGCAAATCGACAGCTATATGCGTCAACGAACGTTTGTTTTAAGTGAGCAAATTGGTGATTTTTTAACTGAAAACCAAGATGCCATCAGCTTAGCAGCTAAAAACTTGTCTCTATTGGATGCATCGTTAAGCGAAGATACCCCTGCCATCGGTGAAGTGATGGCTTCGCTGGCGCAATACAGCCCAGAATTTCTTACGTTTTTGACGACCAATGAACAAGGCATCATTACCCACGCTTGGCCGTTAGCATTAATGGAGCAAGTTAAACGTTCAGGTATGTTAGATTTGTCTGAGCGAGCCTATTTTAAAAATGTGATGGATTCTCATCAACGCTACTTGTCTGATGCTTTTAGAGGCCGAGGTTTTGGGCAAGAGCCGATTGTTGCTGTGTCGTCGCCGGTGGTGGACCAGTATGGCAAAGTGCGGGGGGTCCTAGAAGGCTCTCTATCACTGAAAACCTTCAGTCAGTTCGATGGGCAAAACATTGGCGGTTTTCGGATGCTCATTGAAGATAGTGAAGGGCGGGTGGTTTACGCGTCATCTTCACTAGGTATTCATTCATTAACCACACTTGAACTACCGGATTGTGCAGCAAAAACCTGCGAAGATCTGGTTCAATACAAAGGTAAAAGTTGGTTCTTACAAAGTGCGCTCATTCAGCCATATGATTGGAAAGTGCGCTTTTTCTTTGACTATAAATCCTTTCTTGCACTAACGAACGCTTCGGTGATCACCGTTTTGCAGCTTATTTTGCTGTTTGCTTGTTTTGGCGTCGGTGTGGGCTATATGTTGTCTCGTTTCTTAAGCGAACCCTTAAAGCGGCTTATTAGACAATTTGAGGTCTTTAACCCGCAGACTACACGTCGGGTTGAAGGGGCTTCTAATTATTTTGCTATTGGGGAATTAGCGGCCCTTGAAAAGTCCTTTGAATCACTTCAACAGCGCCTGATTGCGGCCTTTGCAGAATTAGACGCATCACGTGTTGAAGAAAAGCGATTAAACCAGGAGCTAAATACCCTCAATACCTCGTTAGAATCTCGCATTGAAAACAAAACGCGGTCGCTGGCCGAAGCGTTAAAAGAATCCGAAGCAGCAGGGGTAGCAAAATCCCAGTTTTTAGCCAATATGTCCCATGAAATTCGCACTCCCATGAATGGCATCATCGGGTCTTGTGAAAACCTCATGGACGAAGCCTTACCTTATCCGGTAGCCCGTCGTATTAGCATGATTTCTCAATCTGCGGCTAACCTATTGATGATTTTGGACAGTATTTTAGATTGGTCAAAAATTGAAGCCGGTCGAATGCAACTGGATCACTCTGCATTCTCGTTACAGGAGTTAGTGGAGTCCGCTTTTTACTTGCATCAAGATGTAGCAATTAACAAAGGGGTGACTTGCTCCATGACCAACCTCACCGCATTGCCATTGGCGGTAAATGGCGATATGGGCAAGCTGTCGCAGATTGTGAATAATCTATTAAGTAATGCGGTGAAATTTACCCAAGAAGGTGAGATCACCGTTCATGTCAGTTATAGCGACGAAACCTTCACCCTGATGGTGGGAGATACCGGTGTGGGCATAGCAAACGACAAGTTAGAGACTATTTTTGAACAGTTTGCACAGGCTGACACCTCCACAACCCGTTTATATGGTGGAACAGGCTTAGGCCTGGCCATTACCCAAAAGCTGGTGGCGTTGATGGGTGGAACCCTTGAGGTGCAATCTACCTTAGGTGAAGGGACGCGGTTTATTGTAAAGTTACCGTTTACCGTCGCTAAAGTTGATACCCACCTTGACGGCACATCGTTACCGGAATTGCCGGACAATTTGAGAGTGCTGGTTGTTGAAGATAATGACATCAACGCACAAATTGTTTTGGATATGCTTAAAGCGCAAAAGATCCGATGTGTGCGTGTTGCTAACGGTGCAGAAGCGCTAAAAGCCCTTAATCAGATTGCTGTAGATTGTGTACTGATGGATTGTCAGATGCCTGTTATGGATGGGTTTGAAGCGACTAAACGGATAAGAGCTTTACCCGGTAAGTTAAGCTCTTTACCCATTATTGCGCTAACCGCCAATGCCTTTTCAGAAGATCAAGAAGCCTGTCTGAATGCCGGCATGGACGGTTATTTGAGTAAACCGGTAAGGCGCTACCAGCTATTGAATAAGCTGGCAGAGGTGTATTATCGGTCTCAAGGCTCTAACGGTATTTGAGGGTCTTCCACCTTGTCCGGCTTGCTTTTACTGCCCACTAAGAACAGCACCAAGTAACCGAGTAGGGCAGAAACTAATGAGCCCGTTAATATACCGATACGTTCATCAAAAACACGGTTTACCCCAGTGTCTTCAAATGACAGTGAGCCAATAAAGAGGCTCATGGTAAAACCGACTCCACATAACAAGGCACAGCCGTAAATGTGCTTAAACGACAAGTCGTTTGGCAAGCTGGCAAGTTTCAGCTTGACCGCAAGCCAGCTAAAGGCAAATACGCCAGCTTGTTTTCCTACCACTAACCCCATGAAAATACCGAAAGTAACGGGATGGAAGATGCCGTCAGCATTTATTTGACTGAAATCGATACCCGCGTTAGCAAAGGCGAAGATAGGTAAAATAGCAAAGCTGACCGTGCTGTTTAAGCTGTGCTCTAGGTGGGTGACAGGTGAGTAGCCACGGTTTTTGTTATCGCGCATGGGAATGAATGCAGCCAATACAACACCGGCTAACGTAGCATGCACGCCAGATTTCAACATTGCCACCCAAAGTACAATTCCCACAAGAATATAAGCGGGCAGGTCAACCATATTACGCTTATTCATAAGATAGAGCACTGGTAAGCACACTGCGGCCACAACCAGTGCCGTTAGGGTGATATTACTGGTGTAGAAAAGAGCGATAATAACGATGGCACCAATATCATCAATAATGGCGAGGGTGACCAGAAATATTTTTAAACTTGCAGGTACTCGACTTCCTAACAGCGCCATGATGCCAAGGGCAAAGGCGATATCGGTGGCGGCGGGTATGGCCCATCCAGACATGGCGTCTTCGAAACCCCAGGTACAAAACAGGTAAATGGCTACCGGAATGATCATACCTCCAACGGCGCCCGCTGCAGGTAATACAATGTCTTTAGGGTTAGAGAGCTCCCCTTCACACACTTCCCGTTTTAATTCTAGCCCAACGTGGAAGAAAAAGATCGCCATTAAGCCATCGTTTATCCATAGCAGTAAGGCTTTATCGATTGAAAAAGTGCCAGCGGCGATGGTAACTTTCATATCAATGAGCTGATTGTAATACACATTCAGCGGTGTATTGGCAATAATCAGTGCCAGTGCGGTGGCTGCCATTAGGATAATGCCCGCCGCAGAATCACGCTTTAGAAAAAAGTTAACCTCTGAGACGAGGCCATCTAGTACTTTCTCAACTTTTTTTGTTGCCATCTATTTACTCCACATTCAATAGAGCTCGACGAAACGCTTGCGCCGCCAAACTTATCTGTCGATGTTTTACGGTAACAGCTTGCCAGTGGTTCACAAGGGGAAAGTCTGTCACATTTAATATTTTAACGCCATCTTTGGGCGTTTGCGCCAAAGTGTGCTCAGACAGTATGGCTAATCCTAGCCCAGAAGTAACCGCCAGACGAATGGCCTCATTGCTTTCGATGATCATAGGATTATTAAAGGTGATCCCTTTGTCGTCACAATACTCCTGCACGGCACGTCGAGTGCCACTGCCAAATTCCCGCAGTAAAAATTTATATTTGCACAAGGTTTGTAAGTTGCAATTATCCGGACCGTCGTAATCTTGTGGCGCAATCACCACCAGTCGATTTTGCATAAATGGAGTGCACTGCAAGGTTTCATCTTTCGGCGGTTGGCTAAAGATATAAATATCATCGCAATTGTGTTGAAGCCGGTCGATGATGGTGGCTCGATTCCCTACGGTAAAGCGAACATCAATATTAGGGTGATGTTTGCAGAACGGACTCAGTATTGGTGGGATGACATATTTTGCCGTGGTGACCACGGCTAATTTTAGAATCCCAACTTCCACCCCCTGTAAGGCTTGAATTTGACTTTCTAATCGGGACTGAGAGCCCAGCACTTCTTGGGCACACTGATAAACGGCTTCTCCTGCTTCGGTGAGGGTTAACTGACCGTAAGTTTGGACGAATAAGGGCATACCGACGACTGAGCTAAGCTTCTTCAGTTGCAATGACACGGTCGGTTGAGACAGCGAAAGGGCTGTCGACGCTGCGGTGATTGAGCCGTTGTCGACTATACTCTGGAATACCTCCAGAAGGCGGAACGTTAAAGACTGCATGGGGACTCCATGGTATTTGCGCCGTGAATACGCGCCATATAGATGATTGTAAAATATAAGTTTATGCTTTATTTAATTTAATCTAAATAATGCGGCTTGTGTAGGTATTATTGTTTTTTATGCTAAAATCGCGTGCTTTCCGACTTACCGAAAGACAATGTTCAGCCCAAGGGTAAGTTAAATCAGTTTCTCATACTACGGGAGTCATACGATGGCTAAAGTTGCTATTGTCATGGGATCTACGTCTGATTGGCCGACGATGCAAAATGCGGCACAGATGCTTAAATCATTTGGCGTTGAGTTTGAGGCGAAGGTAGTTTCGGCTCATCGCACACCAAACTTATTGGTGGAATTTGCAGAATCAGCACATGAACAAGGGTTCAGTTGCGTGATTGCAGGGGCTGGTGGCGCTGCCCATTTGCCTGGCATGATTGCCGCGCACACCCATCTTCCCGTATTTGGTTGCCCAGTAAAATCTAAAGCGCTTAACGGTATCGATTCGTTGTTGTCCATTGTGCAAATGCCTAAAGGGGTAGCAGTAGGCACCCTCGCCATTGGGGATGCGGGTGCTGCCAATGCCGGTTTACTTGCCGCTCAGGTCGTTGCTTTACAGGATGAATCGGTGCGAGAAGCGGTGATCGCATTTAGGCAAAAACAAACCGAAACGGTACTAAGTAACGGCAATTTGGAGTTAGATGAATGAGAGTTCTGGTTTACGGAGCCGGTCAGCTAGCGCAAATGATGTATCTGGCGGGATGTCCTCTAGGTATTGATGTGCAGGCTGTGGATGTGAACACCGATACCGTTGTGCATCCTGTGAGTAAACGTCCGCTGGATGTTAGCTTGGCCCAAGCGTTGGAAGCCTCTGATGCCTTGACGGTGGAATTTGAGCATGTGCCAGAGCACTTACTCGAAGACGCCAGTAAAACAGATAAATTATTCCCGTCAATGAATGCCATTCTTGTGGGGGCAGACAGAGTTCGGGAAAAGCGTTTACTTGATGCGTTGAATGTTCCCAACGCTGCCCATCAGGTTGTGACCTATACAGATCAACTCGAAGATTGTGTGTCTGCCCTTGGTCATCAACTCATCATTAAGGCCAGCAGAGATGGTTACGATGGTTACGGGCAATGGCGGCTAACCAGTGAAGAACAGTTACCCGAACTAAAGCAAGCCCTGAGCAACCTCGATTTACAAGCCGTGCCGTTGGTCGTGGAGCAAATGGTTGATTTTGAACGTGAGCTGTCATTAATCGGCGTGCGTGATAAAGACGGCGAGATCCAAATGTACCCCTTAGCCGAAAACCTACACCATCAGGGGCAGTTACATGTGTCTGTGGCACCCGCGCCAAATGTGTCGGCTCAGCTGCAACAAAAAGCAGAAGAGATTTTTCGGGTATTGGCCGATGGCATGAACTACGTGGGTGTATTGGCGGTGGAAATGTTCCAGTGCGGCGATAAGCTAATGGTGAATGAATTGGCACCTCGGGTGCATAATTCTGGCCACTGGACCATGACAGGCAGCGACACCAGTCAGTTTGAAAATCACCTCAGAGCGGTGGTGGGCTTGCCTCTTGGTGATACCTCGGCCATAGGGCCAAGTGCCATGGTCAACATTATAGGCTGTAGTAGTTTTTCCCGTGATCTTCTTAAAATTTCCGGTTGCCATCTTCATTGGTACGGAAAAACTGTGCGGGAGAAACGAAAAATGGGCCACATTAATGTGACCGCATCCTCTTACGCTGGGTTAGGTGAAAAGCTCGAAGAGCTTGGTAAGTACGTGCCCGCAGAGTATTTTCCCAAATTAGGGCGAGAAGCAAGGCGGCTCAAGCAAATACAGCCTTGACATCAATGATTTCGCCGTTACAATACGCATCCGCTGTTCGCAGTGTGTTTTAAGAAAGTGTGCCGACTTAGCTCAGTTGGTAGAGCAACTGACTTGTAATCAGTAGGTCGCCAGTTCGACTCCGGCAGTCGGCACCATTTCTTCTCTCCTAGTGTTACCTTTCTGTTTTGGCGTTTAGTTGAAGTAAATCAATCATTCGGCCTTTCATCCCAGCGCGTTTGCTCCTACTATGTGAATATTGTGTAAGTAATGGAGTATACTCGTGCGTTTATCTTTCCCTGTATGCCTGTGTTTAGGGCTGCTATTTGGCGTCTGCACGTCTGCACTGGCACAAGTTAGTGTCAGCGATGGTTGGGCAAGAGCCACATTTCCCATGGCCAAAACGGGGGCCATTTATTTAACTTTATCCAATCAATCAGACAGTAAGTTACACTTGCTTTCTGTTAAAACGCCATCAGATATAGCAAAGGAAGTGCAAATTCACACCACCGAAATGACCGACGGTATGATGCGTATGCGTCAGCTCAAAAATGGCATTGTTATCGCGCCTCATAGTGAACATGAATTTGTTCCTGGTGGTGACCATATTATGCTTATCGGTTTGTCTAAGGGATTAGAAAAAGGTACCCGCATTCCTTTAACGCTGCTGTTTGCCGATGGTGTTGAACACGAAATTAACGTTGAAGTGAAGCATCAAGACAGTGGCATGGGTACCAAGAGTCACCATTAAAAAGGTACTTGCAGAGTAATCCGCAAGTGGCCGCTGATAGTATTATTAGTATAGATTTTAATTTTCCCTATTCGCTATACCTATTAAGGAGTTTCACCATGAGTAACATAGACATTGGTATTTCTGAGAATGATCGTACCGAAATCGCAGAAGGGCTAAAACGTTTGTTAGCCGATTCGTACACGTTGTACCTTCAAACTCACAATTTTCACTGGAATGTGTCAGGTCCACAGTTTCGCGAATTACATTTGATGTTTGAAGAGCATTACACTGAGCTAGCAGAAGCCGTGGATGAAATCGCCGAGCGTATTCGTACCTTGGGTGTTGCCGCACCGGGCACGTACAAAACCTTCTTTGAGTTAAGTTCTATTAAAGAAGTGGAAGGGGTACCCGAAGCGACTGAGATGGTACGCTTGCTTACTGTTGGCCATGAAGCCGTTGTAAAAACCTCCCGTGAAGTACTTAAACTGGCCCAAGAAGCTGACGACGAGTCGTCTGCTGCATTAGTGGGTGATCGCATGCGAGTACATGAAAAAACGGCGTGGATGTTACGCGCAATGTTGCCACAATAAAGGGGCTCTTATGCTGGGATCATGGAAATTACACACGTTATTGTTCGCTTCGATGAGCATGTCTGCGGTGGCTCAGGTCCAGGACGAGGAGATCGCGGTAGAAGTACTTACCGATGAATTGAGTCATCCTTGGAGCATGGCATTTTTACCAGATAACAGCATGGTAATTACAGAACGGTCGGGAAACATTCGTTTTTTCGACCGTCATAACGGCCTTTCTGCGCCATTGAAAAATGTGCCAGAGGTGGCCGCCGTTAATCAAGGCGGCATGCTTGGCGTTGCTGTGGATCCTAACTACGCTGCTAATCAGACCCTCTATTTTTGTTATAGCAAACCTGGAGAAGGCGGAAGCAGTAGCAGTGTGGATAAAGCAACGGTAAAAAATGGCGCATTGATTGACGTACACACCATTTTTACCTCTCGACCTCAAGCTGACAATGGGTTTCACTTTGGTTGTCGCCTAGCGTTTGACAACACAGGTGATCTTTTTATTAGTTTGGGAGATCGCTATAAATTCATGGATGAAGCACAAAATACCAATAACCATCTGGGTACCATTGTGCGTATTCATGCCGACGGTTCGGTTCCCGATGATAACCCGTTTGTACAAGGGGAAGCGCCTGAGGTATACAGTTACGGCCACCGTAACGTACAGGGGCTAACCGTGCATCCTGATACGGGCCAGTTATGGGCAATGGAACACGGGCCTAAAGGGGGCGATGAAGTCAATCTCATTAAAAAAGGTGCCAACTATGGCTGGCCTGAGATTACTTATGGCATTGATTACAGTGGCGATATCATTTCTGATAAAACAGAAATGGCAGGCATGGAGCAACCTATACTTTATTGGGATCCCTCCATTGCGCCAAGTGGTATGGTCTTTTATTCAAAAGACAAATTTCCCCAATGGAAAGGCGATTTATTTGTGGGGTCGCTAAAATTCACCCATTTGCGCCGTATTCATATGCAAGACGGTGTGCCCGGGGAACAGGTTGAATACCTCAAAGATAGAAACGAACGGATCCGCGATGTGATTGAGGGGCCTGAAGGGTATATTTATCTGCTTACCGACATGCCCAAAGGGAAACTCTTGAAATTATCTCCGGCGCAGTAGTTTACCGAGTTGCTTGTATTTCAACGTGAAGTACCCATATTAGTGGGCAAATCGTTTTAAAGGCCTATGTCATGGATAATTTAGTTGCAAATAATACCGTAGATATTACCCCGGAGAACTTTCAACAAGTCATCTTAACCGACTCTCAGGAAAAGGTGGTGTTAATTGATTTCTGGGCAGAGTGGAGTGAGGAATGTAAGTCGGTTTCTCCGTTGCTGGAGAAAATCGCCGCGGAATATGGCGATAGCCTGCTCCTTGCTCGGGTGGATTGTGATGCACAACAAGAGGTGGCGGCGCAATTTGGCATTCGTAGTCTTCCTACAGTGATGGTGATCAAAGATGGCCAGCCAGTAGACGGGTTCGCCGGTGTGCAGCCTGAAGCGCAAATTCGTGAATTACTCGAAAAGCATCTACCAAAGCCTGAAGACGCCCTGTTAGCAAAAGCCGGAGAAGCGATTTACGAAGGTGATTATGCAGCAGCGTTCCCCCATGCAAAGCAAGCTTACGAGCTTAATCAAGATAATATCAACGCCAAGTATATGTACATCGACTGTCTCATAGAAAACGGGTCGGTGGATGCAGCAAAACAGTTACTTGAAACCGTTAAGCTGGTGGATCAAGACTCTCGCTATCAAACATTGGCAGGAAAAATTGAGCTGGCAGAAAAAGCCGCTGATACACCGCAAATACAAGAGCTCACCGCTCAGGTTGAAGCAAACCCGGATAATTTAGAGTTAAAAGTCGAACTTGCAGTGCAATTGCAACAAGCTCATAAGTCTGCTGAAGCGTTAAGTTTGCTGTTTTCTGTGTTGTCGAAGGATCTTAACTTCGGGGATGCGAAAAAATTAATGCTGGATATGATTAATGCGATGCCCGATGGCGATAGCTTGAAATCTGAATACCGTCGAAAGGTATATAGTCTGCTTTATTAGTCGCTATCTTTTGGGGTAGGGAGTAAAGCCGTCTTCTTCCAGCCAGCACAATGCATTTAGGTAGCTACTGAAGTATGCGCGTTCATACTGCGCATTAATGGCTTCTTCCCGCAAATGAGGGTGAGTGCGTTCAAGTTGAGCGCGCTTTACCATTCCCCGTTCCAATACATAAGCAGAACGAACAAGGCCCATTGATATGTTATCTGCAACGGCATTGGTCAATACGTTTTGGCAGTCGGGGGTGGATAACACCCATCTTCTGCCATCCATTATGGCCGCCCAGGGCTTACCGCGAAGAGATTGAGCGACACGATGTATGTCTTCGGCAAAGGCTTCGGCAGTTGCCTTATTCCATGCACCAGTGGCGAATACCTCCAGTAGGTTACCGGATACGTCAAGAGCATAGTGCCCTTGTAGCGGAAATCTCATTAAATATCCTTATCGCCTATTTACCTATACTGGTATAGCAGATTTTTAAGTACTTTGTGACATTTAGTCACTGGTCAAATGTGTTGGGCGGCATTTTGCGGGAAACCGAAGTCTCCGATCAACGATGGCGAAACATTTTCTAAGTGACGAGTGTACTGATAATAATACACTATCAAAAAAGAGAGGAGATTAAATGGACACATTATGGTCGGCGTTAGCAATCGTTTGCATTATTGAGGGCTTAGGGCCGTTGTTTATGCCAAATCGATGGCGATTGTATTTGTTGGCCATTAGTCAGCAGCCAAGCAACCAATTGCGCCAAGTTGGCGGTGTGTTGGTGATTGTCGGTGCAATGAGTTTGTTTTACCTTTTTTAAGCCTCATTGCAGGTGGAAAACCCTATTTTCTGCTGAACCGACGCATTTTTGCACATAAAACAGATGATCACAGGGCCAGATTTTTGGTAGAATCCATGCCTAATTTTTTTACGCATTAGTTTCATGGCAAAGAATGTTGTGGTACTCGGCACTCAATGGGGTGACGAGGGTAAAGGTAAGGTCGTTGACCTGTTAACAGATCGCGCAAAATACGTGGTTCGCTATCAGGGCGGTCACAACGCTGGTCACACACTCGTAATCGACGGTGAAAAAACCGTTCTTCATCTTATTCCTTCCGGTATTCTGCGGGACAACGTTACCTGTATTATTGGTAATGGTGTAGTACTCAGCCCAGAAGCCCTTATGACGGAAATTGGCATGCTCGAAGAGCGTGGCGTACCTGTTCGCGAACGGCTTAAGATAAGCGAAGCGTGCCCGCTAATTCTTCCGTATCATATTGCATTGGATGTTGCCCGGGAAAAAGCCCGTGGCACAAAAGCAATTGGTACAACAGGGCGGGGCATCGGGCCAGCCTACGAAGATAAAGTTGCGCGTCGTGGACTGCGTGTTGGCGATTTATTTAACGCTGAAGATTTTGCCGCTAAGCTTAAGGAAGTGTTAGATGTGCATAACTTCACGTTGACTCAATATTATAACGAGCCAGCGTTGGACTTCGATGAAACCCTTAAGCAGGCACTGTCCGTTGCAGATATACTTAAAGCGATGGTTGTGGATGTGACCGACGAGTTAGATAAAGCAGACAAGGCGGGCTTACCCATCATGTTTGAAGGGGCACAAGGCACGTTGCTAGACATCGACCACGGTACGTATCCTTATGTAACCTCGTCTAACACTACTGTTGGTGGTGTGGCTACCGGTGCAGGTTTTGGCCCGTTAAAATTGGATTACGTGTTGGGTATTGTTAAAGCCTACACTACCCGTGTGGGTTCTGGACCTTTCCCTACTGAGCTTGATTGTGATGTTGGTCAGCACTTAGGCATTAAAGGGCATGAATTTGGTGCCACCACTGGACGTAAACGTCGTACGGGTTGGTTTGATGCGGTAGCCATGAAGCGCGCCGTGCAAATAAACTCCATCACTGGATTTTGCCTAACCAAGCTTGATGTATTAGATGGTTTGGATACATTACACATTTGTACCGGCTATAAAGATGCAGACGGAAATGTAAAAGACGTTCCGCCTATGGCCGCGGATGGCTACGATTTGGTTACGCCTGTGTATGAAGAAATGCCTGGCTGGAGTGGTTCAACCTTTGGTATTACCGATGTTGAAAAGCTCCCGCAAGAAGCGAAAGATTATATTGCCCGTATAGAAGCAATTACCGGGGTTCCGATTGATATTATCTCTACAGGTCCGGATCGAAATGAAACCATGGTTTTACGTCATCCCTTTGATGCCTAAGACCAGCGTAAAAAAAAGCCTGCAATAAGCAGGCTTTTTTTATGTCTGTTCGCCGGGCAGGGAGCCTGCCCGACCAGCGTCATTACAATGTTGTCTCTTCAACGATGGCTTTACCGCGTCCACGGGCCTCTGAGCCTGCTTCCAAACCCTTATCGGTGCGCTTGATAAGATGCACGTCACCAAAGTTACTTTGTTTCATTGTGTAACCCATGGCTTTGAGTTTTTCTACGACCTCAGGCGCCAAGCCACTGTGATAGGCGATGGTGTCTTTGGGCCACAATTGGTGATGAAAACGAGGGCTGTTGGCTGACTGCTCTGCATTCATGTCAAAAAACAATGCGTTTAAGATAGATTGAGCTACCGAGGAGATAATGGTGGTACCACCTGGAGAGCCGGTTACCAATTTAACCTGGTTACCTTGCAACACAATGGTGGGGGTCATCGAAGAAAGCATACGTTTCCCCGGCTGTATTTCGTTGGCTTTACCGCCAATGGCACCGAAGAAGTTGGGTACACCGGCTTTAGCGCTAAAGTCGTCCATTTCGTCATTCAGCAAGAAACCGGCACCTTCGGCAACAACACCGCTACCAAAAGAGAGGTTAATCGTGGTGGTATTAGCAACGGCATTACCCCATTTATCCATGACAGAAAAATGCGTGGTATCTGGGCTTTCGTACAAGCCGGGTTTAACATCTTCTGTTACCGAAATACTATCTGGGTTAACTTCAGCAGCGCGACGGGCGATATAATTGCTATCGAGCAACTTAGCCACTGGCACTTCTACATAATCCGGATCGCCTAAGTATTCAGCGCGATCGGCAAATACTCGCTTACCGATTTCTGACATAAGATGAATGTATTCAGCGCTATCATGAGCCGGCAGTTTATGTGTTTCAAGCACCACGTTAAGCATGTTGATCCATTGTGCCACGGCGACACCACCTGAACTTGGAGGCGGAGCGGTGATCAGCTTATAGTCTTGCCAAGGATAAACAATAGGGTCGCGCCATTTTGCTTCATAGCTTAGTAGGTCATCTTCGGTAACCAAACCGCCGTTCTCAGCCATGTATTGGGCAATAACCTTGGCCGTTTTTCCTTCGTAAAATCCTTTGGCCCCTTCATCACGGATGCGCATCATAGAATCAGCAAGCTCGGGTTGCTTAAAGAGCACGCCAGCTTCTCTAGCGGCACTAAAATAACGGGGGAAGTTACTGGTTATGCCTTCTTTTTCCATTCGGGCAAGATAGCGGTCGATTTTATCGGCTAATTTAGGGGGGACGTGAAACCCATCTTTTGCTAAATCTACCGCGGGCTGCACCAAACGTGCCCAAGGCAATTTGCCGAAACGTTGATGAGCTTGCCACATGCCCGCCACCGAGCCAGGAATACCTGATGCTTTGGCGCCAAACAGAGATTCATACTTGTTGACATCGCCATTCTCGTCTAAGTACATATCTCGATGAGCGGCAGCGGGTGCCATTTCTCGATAATCGAGAAATGCCGCGGCTTTATCATAATAGATGGTCATAAAGCCGCCGCCACCAATGTTGCCGGCTTCGGGGAAGGTAACAGCCAATACAAATTGGGCTGTAATGGCCGCATCCACCGCATTGCCGCCTTCATTAAGTACAGCCATAGCTGCATCGGCCGCGAAGGAATCGGGCATCGATACCGCTTGCTGAGCAACGGTTTGTTCAGTGGTGGTTTTAGGTGCTGGAACCTTGTCCTCAGAGCACCCTGCGGTAACGCAAAGTAAAAGCGATAAAAATAAAAGTCGCATAGAGTTATCCAATCATGATGATGCTGGCGATGACATACGCAATAAGGGTAAGTCCGCCGGCAGTTAATGCGTAAGGAAGCTGGGTTCGAATATGGGTAAGCAAGTCGCACCCAGCCGCGATAGAGGAAACGGCGGACGTGTCTGATATAGGAGAGCAGTGATCGCCGAAAACACCACCTCCGAGAATTGCGGCTATCACCAATGACGGCGGTAGCCCTAAAGTTTGAATAAGTGGAACGCCAATAGGAATAAGAATGGCGAAAGTGCCCCAACTGGTACCCGTGGTGAATGACATAACTGCACCGGCTAAAAATAACATGGGCACTATCAATGTAATTGGTAAGTACTCACCAACGATGCCCGCCACGAAAACACCAGTGCCTAATTCTTTAAGGCTGGCACCTAAGGTAAGTGATAACAACACAATGGTGACTAAGGGCAATAGCTCTCCCATGCCTTTGAAGCCAATGGAAACGGCTTCATGATGGGTAAAGCGTTTGTGTGCAAGCAGTAAAAAGTAGGCAATGGCTGTGGCCAATATAGTGGCGTACAACACGGATTTACTGCCGTTACCTTGTGCTAGCACACCGTTTCCTGTCCACAGCATAAAACCCACCATACTCACCACCATGGTGATAAGCGGGACGAGCATATAACGGGCTTTCGTTGCCGGTTCACTGTCCAACACCGTTTGCGAGGTGGACATGGCGGTTTCTTCGTCGCGCATGGGCCCGTGGACGGTATCTTTTGAGATGGTATAGACAACAATCGCCAAGGTAATGATGGCGTAAAAATTCAATGGCACCGTGCCCCAAAGAATACTGGCCGAGGTTTGTTCTAGTTCGTAGCCGTCTAATAAGCCCAGTACAAATGCGCCCCAACCATTAAGCAAAATAAGAATACACACCGGTGCGCTAGTGCTATCAATGATATAGGCGAGTCGAGCTCGACTCATTTTAAATTTATCGAACAGGCCCCGTGCAAAAATACCGGCAGTAAGTACGCTTAAGTTGGATTCAATAAATACGGCAATACCGGTGAACATTGTTAATGCGCCCACCTGACGTTTGCTTTTTGCTACGCCCTTGCCTATTAACCAGTTTACGGTGGCGGTGACACCGCCCGAATCGCGAATATAAGCGAGTAAGGCTCCTACCATTAATGAAAATATGAGTATGCGTGTATTGCCGGGGCTTGAGGCAACACTGATAGTGCGTTCGATGGCATTCACCGGGGCTAACCATGGCGTGCCTTGCGCGCCGTTAAAGAGAATGAGCCCTTCAGCACAAAGCACGGCCAGCAGTAGCGCCATGATCACTTCTTTTTTCCAAAACACCACGAAAATGGCGACTAACGGCGGGATAATTGAAATCCAGTCCATGCACGTTTACCTGTTATTGTTGTATTTTTATAAATCTAACGCTTGTTTTTAGTTAGCCTACCCATAATGACAAGTTCCTGCCAGCAGTTTTATCCTAATTATCGGGCATTGGAGCGTTGAAACGGGATGCATTAACTAATTATTTTGCAGCACCGCGGCGTAGATACGGGTAATAACACTGCCATAATTGCCGGTTTCAAACTGTTTTTTGCCTGTAAACTCCAAATTACCGGTTGAGGACTCTACTACCGGAGTATGGCGGGCGTTGGTCAATAGTACAATGGCTAAGTCTAGGGTGGGGTCGATAACCGTGGCCGTGCCTGTCCAACCGGTGTGACCAAAGGCTGTATGGCTGGCGTAAGGACCAAAATGCCAACTGTTACGTCCGTCGGCTGCCCGCCGCCAGCCTAGCCCAAAGCCGGGATCTAAAGACGATGGCCCAGTAAACAGCGCTAGGGTTTGGTCATCGAACAAGGACACATTGTTGTATCCACCGCCATTTAATAAAGTTTGTAATAACACGCCTATATCATCAATATTTGAGAATAACCCAGCATGCCCCGAAACCCCTTGCATACTATACCAAGCTTTTTCATCATGAACTTCTCCTTGCAGGGTATAAGTACGGATCCCCGGAAACGCGACATGGCCATTTCTTGTGTTGCCGTTAATCTCGGTAGCAGCAATCTGATCGGGTCGAAAACCTTTTTTAAGGGGGTTAAAAACCGTGTGGTTAAGTTGCAGCGGGGCATACAGTTCTTGTTCGCAATAGCGATCAAGAGACATACCACTTACCCGCTCAACCAAATACCCCAATAGCATAAAGTTGGTATCACTGTATTTGGCTTCCAGTTTATTCCCTTCTTTAAAAGGCACCTTGGTTGCCAGTAGACGGTTTGTTCTGTTTTTCTCTCGAGACATTAGTGCGGGGCCATATGGATTGTCTGGCTTAAAGAAGCGCACTTCAGAGCCGTAGCCGGATTGATGGCTCAGTAAGTCCCGTACGGTGCGAGCTTCACGTCCATTGTCGCGATATTCAGGCAAGTATTGATAAAGGGGGGCATCTACGTTGATTTTTCCTTCCGAAACCAATTTCATGATGGCCATGGTAGTGGCCATTACTTTGGTATTAGAAGCCAAATCAAACAAGGTAGAGGTAGTCATGGGTGATTGTGAGGGCAACGCCGTACCGTTGGCGTCGTAGCGCAACGCATAACCATACGCCTCACGTTTGATGATTTGTCCGTCTTTTATGACCAAGAGGGCGGCGCCAGGGAAGCCGTTATCGATTTCCTCGTTAATCAGCGCATCCACCTGACTGAAACGTTGTTGCCACGCTTGGGTATTGTCCACAAGTGCAGGCCAGGGCACGGTAATATTGACGGTGTTTTGTGCTGGCGAAACGTCTTTCACTGACAGGGTATTTACGCCATCTTTTGTGCGTTTTTTCAAACTGTAATGATAGGTTTTTCCCGCGAGTAAGGGCGTGGCAATATTTAAGGTTTGCCCATTTACCTGAATAGTAGCGCGGGTATCTTGTTCTGCTTTAAGTATGATTTCGCCTCTACCTTTATAACTTTTAAAGGCTGCTTTATCGTTTACGTCTTTTCGACTCGACCGGTTTTGACTGGGGAATACTTGGGCGATCTGTCCTATTGACGGTGTTTTTGTCGCTGTGGTGTGAGTAAGGGCGGTTTCCTTTTTGTACCGCGCCATCAACTTTTCGCCTTTGGCAGGAAAATACTTTTCAATCAAGGCAAAGAGTGCCGCTGCCGTTTCGCTGTTAAGTTGGCCGGACACATTGTCTTGAACAAAGTGCATCTGAAAGGCATAGAGGGCGTTTTTGGTCGGACTATCAAAAATACCGGTCTCGATGACACCGTAGCCATATTCTCGCAATGCTGCCTGCATCAGCCCAATATTGGGTAACTGCTGGTTAAACGTTTTCCAGTAGCGAATTCTAGTTTCATTGTCGTACCAGGCGCCAATCCCAGCCTGATACAGTTCAAACCAAGGAAAGCGAGGACCTGGATCGTTTTTTCTATCAAAGGCGATGTCTGAATGACCGATTACGCCGGTGGGATGGATATCGGGATTGCGGGCGAGAATGTCTTTTGCCAGCGCAATAAGAACATTAATTTGCGCTGTTGGATAATCGGGGAAAAAGCACAGTCGATTAGCTCCGTGTTCTGAGGCTGCTTGTCCCGTCGTTGTATCGTGCTCACATTTGGGCACATTTACGATTTCAATACCAATGGATGTATCGTTTAAATGAGAGCGTGTTTGCCAATAGCTGACACCCGCATGCCAAGCTCGCTTGTCTTCGGGAACCAATGAAATGGCTTTGGCCTCAGCGGATGGATTTGAAGGGTCAAAGGGATCGGTAACTAAATAATGGGCGCTTAACCCGCCCTCATCTACCAGTGCATGGACGCTTTTCTCGTAATCAATGGCGGTAAAGTGCATCACGAGGGTTTTGATGCGCTCGCTTCGGTTTTTCGACGTCATGGACGGATAGTCCGATGCGCAACTTGCAATTAGCAATGCAGTGAGTAAAAGCAGGGTATAGCGAGAGAATAAACGAGCAACCATAAATTATTAACCGAATCGAAGACGCAATAACCAAATTATCACAGATGAACAAGATGTAAATAATAAAATATTCCATGCTGCTGGTAATTGTTATAGCAGTGTGATGCTATAGGCTGTTGTTATTGCCCAGTTATCTACTATGAGACGGAATAAATGAAGCGAGTGATGGCGGTTGATGTAATGCGCGGGTTAGCCATTGTGCTGATGGTACTGGTGAACAACCCAGGAAGTTGGCAATGGGTCTATTGGCCCTTATTACATGCAAAATGGCATGGTCTTACCCCTACCGACTTGGTGTTTCCTTTTTTTGTTTTCATTATGGGCGTAGCCTTAGCCATTGGGTCTTCTTCTGCACGTCATCCCGCTAAGACTAACGGGGTTTATCTGTCGATAATAAAGCGCAGTGCTATCTTGTTTGCACTGGGTATTTTTCTCAGTCTGTTTTACGTAAATACCCTAGATCCTAATTTTAGCTGGTTAAATGATCGGCTGTTTTCTATGCGCATAATGGGGGTATTGCAACGGTTAGCACTGGTTTATTTAGTTACCGCGTTTATTGTCTATCGGTGGGGCAAAGTAGCTCATTATTTAATGTTGGTGGTGGCCATAGGCGGTTATTGGGCGGCGATGGCATGGTTGCCCTATACCGATAATCAAGGCAACCATTATATGGGCCTATGGGAGTTTGGTAATAGCTTATCGGCTTGGTTAGACAACTCTATTTTTGGTGCTAAGCATGTGTATTACCCGAACGCCCAGCCGTTTGCTTTTGATCCTGAAGGCATGCTCAGTACGTTACCTGCGGTGGGCACCTGTTTGTTTGGTGTTATAGCAGGGCAATGGTTGATGTTAAAGCAATCTGCATTAATGCGCTGTGGCTTACTAACGGGTGTTGGGGTAGCCGTTACGGTTGTGGGGTTGATACTCAGCTTATGGGTGCCCATCAATAAAGCATTGTGGTCACCAAGTTACACCGTGCTGAGCGCGGGCTTAGCCATGCTTCTGTTAGGAACGTTGGTGTTTGTTTTAGATATAAAACGCTACCAAGCATGGGCTAAACCTTTTGTGGTGGCAGGGGCGAACAGCATCGTATTTTTTATGTTGTCGGGTATTATCGCCAGACTATTACTGATGATCCCTGTGGCGGGAGTCACGTTAAAAACCTGGCTTTTTGAACAGGTATTTTTACCTCTCGCTTCACCTTCCTTGGCGTCGCTGTTGTTCGCGTGTAGCTTTCTGTTGCTATGTTATTGCCCCGTTTACCTTATGTATCGTAAACAGTGTTTTTTACGGATTTAACGTTATCCACTTGCCTTCGAGTACGGCCGCCTGCACACCGTTATCGTTCTTTAAAAGAAAGAAAGCCCGCTCTCCCGGTAGCATGAATACTTGCGGTAAGGGGGCCGTTTCAACTCTGATCGGTAATTGACAGGTATGGGTGAGCAGGCCATTGGCATCCACAAAGTAGCTCACGCCTTGTGCCAATAATTTACGATAAGCCAGATCATCAAGTTGTAACGGCGAGGTGACCACGTAGGGTTTAATGTCGGCCAGGGTAAGCCCTCGGCCATCGATGTCGCTAAAACCATGTACGGTACGTAAATCACCTATGGCAGTGATATTGCTTTTACCGGTTTTAGCACTGATATTAATGCTGATGTCCACGTGGTAAGACGGGTTTAGCCCTAAGGTTATGTGGCTGAGTTTCGTATCACATAAGCCATCTTCGCGGTTATCGGGAATGCGATAGTAATCGGCCAGTGAGTAGGCTCGATAGGTGTCTGTTAGCAAACTTAACAACCCATACTGTAACGCAATAACATTCATCTTTCTGGCCAGTTGACGATGAGGATCGTCAAAAGCCGCGCCGCTTTCTATCAGTATGGTACTGGCGCCGCTGGCAGCAATGTTGTCACCAAAAGAGCGAAAAGAATATGTATCGTCATAGCGCCCGATACTGTTAGGGATAAAGTAATTTAAGGTACCTGCCATACCGGCGATAAGCTGTTTGGCACGAAGTCTCGAGGCATTCACATGCTTATCTTCATGGTAGGCAGGAGCCAGAAAGGCAATGGTGGCCGGGTTAGTTGAAGTGCCGGCAGTGTAATAAGGGTTTTGGTCATGCAAGTTAAACGCAACATCGGGAGCGAGTTGCTTTACTTGTTGATCAAGAATGCGACCTTCTGGCGACTGCAGGGCCTTGGCGTCGCGGTTGATATCAATGCCCTGGGCATTAACGCGGGTCTTTCTTGCTGCACCATCGGGGTTAAGCATGGGGATCACATGAACGGTGACTAAATCTTGCCAGTTTTTGGGCAGGCCCACCGGTTCGCTGTTTAACAAAATATGCAGCCAGTCGAGTACCGCTGCGGTCGCGGTGGGTTCGTCTCCGTGCATTTGTGTCCACGCTAAAATAGTCAGCGGCCCTGAACCTAAAGAATAACGAATAATCGGAGTACCTTCATAGGAATGGCCTAACAAGGTGGTGGCAATTTCCTGATGGGCAGATAACGGACGAACCACGGTGGTTAAATCTTCAGCCGTAAGATGCGCCTTATCCAGCACTTGCCAATGCATAGCATCAAATTTATTCGCAATATCTGCTATCGCCAGATCTGGATGGGCGTTCATGGAGAAATCCTTAATTTAAGTTTGCGTTTTCTATTGCTAAGAATGCCGCAGAAATACGTATGCTTATTTAATGGTATTTTGATATTCTCATCAACTGGTTTATATTTGAATAATAAATTCTTTGAGATGAGTGGCATTATTATTACCTAGCGTCACAGGTGTACCGCTCACACAAGGACGAAACTCAGTTCCCGATAATTAAAGTGATGAATTCATGTCTGCATTTACAAAAATAAAAGCAATAAAACACGCATTGTCTGCCAGTGAATCGAAGTTAGCGACATTTACACTGGATTCACCCAACGCGGTGCGGGACTTATCGTCTCAGGAATTGGCTAATGTAGTGGGTGTCAGTCAGTCGAGTGTGGTGAAGTTTGCGCAAAAGCTTGGTTATAAAGGCTACCCAGCGTTTAAACTTGCAGTCATTGATTCGTTAAATAAAGAGGCTCCCAATACCCAGATCCACGGCAAAATTACCTTATCTGACGGTTTTGAGCAGATGGCTGATAAGCTAGTTGCGAGTAAGATCAGCGTGTTAAATGAAACCCGCAATTTAAATGAAATGGTGGCCTTTGAGCGAGCGGTAGAATTACTCAAAAATGCCAAACGGGTAATGATTTGCGGGATCGGCGGGTCGGCGTTGGTGTGTAAAGACTTTGCCTATAAATTGCAAAAGCTAGGCATAACCGCCATGGCAGAAGCCGACGGCCATATTCAATTGGCACTGGCGTCAACCTTTGGTGAACACGACGTGGTGGTTGCAATTAGTGAATCCGGTAGCACCCGGGAAATCGCAAACGTGGTTGATGAGGCGAGAAACAACCATGCTATGGTGATTTCGATTACAAAATACGGCCACAATCAAATTGCAGATAAAGCCCAGGTGCAACTGTATTCGGTGGCAGAAGAAGCGTCATTGCGGTTGTCGTCCATTTTAGCCCGCACAGCGCAAGAATTAATTATTGATATGTTGTTTATTGCGTTGACTCAGGCGTCACGACCGGGACGCAAGTTGCTGGAAAAAACCAATGAGGTGGTGTCCCAGTTCAAACAACAAAAGAATTAATCTGTTGGGGGCGGGACGCCCCTCGGATAGATTTAGTAAAGTAAATAAGGTTGTTGTTGCCGTTTAAAATGGATCAAAGCGGGCTGCCATTGCTGACGAATCTGCGCCTCACTGTCTCCGGCTTCTATGGCTTGTCGTAACTTATCTGTGCCAGCAAGTTTATCGAAGAAGGCGGGTCTATCAATGAATAAAACCCCTGCTTTTTTAAACTTGGCGTGAGCAGACAACAGCAGAGACAAGTCAAAGCCCGCTATTGATGAGCGCCGCAAATCCATACCAGCGAGCTGTTTTCCTTCTAATTTCGGGTGAGGGGCGCTGGTGGGCAGGCTTTGGGGGCGGAATGTAAAATCACCCAGCTTTACCTTGTCGTGACCGAGTACCTGAAAGGGGAAAGGGGTTCCTCGACCTACGCTAACCGTGGTGCCTTCAAATAAACACAGCGACGGATAAAGGGCGATTGCTTGATCATTGGGTAAATTGGGACTTGGCGCAACGGGTAAGGAATAAGCTTGTTGCTTGTCATAATCCATCATGGTCACCACGTGTAGTGACAATGCTTTGGCTTGGGATATCCAGCCTTCACCTTTTATCATAAGGGCAAGTTCTGCCATGGTCATGCCATGGAGCAGTGGAATGGGATCCATGCCCACAAAAGAGCGAAAGCCGTTTTCACGCACCGGACCATCAACAAAGCGCCCATTTGGATTCGGCCGATCTAAAACGATCAGCGGCTTACCTTGTTCGGCTGCCGCTTCCATGACTAAATGCAATGTACTGATATAGGTGTAAAAACGCGCGCCCACATCCTGTATATCGAAAATCAGGATATCCACATCTTTAAGCATATCCGCCGTGGGCTTTTTGGTTTTCCCGTAAAGTGACAATATGGGAAGACCGGTTTTCGGATCATGCCCGTCGGTAATGGTTTCCCCTGCACCAGCATCTCCACGAAAGCCATGTTCTGGGGCCATTACCTTGCGAATATCCACATTCCTGGCAAGAAGGTAATCCACTAAGTGGCTATCACCCACGGTAGAGGTTTGGTTGACGATGAGCCCAATGCGTTTACCCTTTGTGAGAGAAAGGTAAGCGTCGGTGCGTTCAGCGCCAAGGGTCACCGCCCTGCATGCAAAGGTGGTTGATAGTATCAACAGCCACAAAAGTAGTGCACTTGACCCTATTTGTCTCATTGTTGCTCTACAGCGCGGCGTAGAAAGCCGTGGTGGGTTACCAGCATCGTTTCTGCCTCGCTGGCATTGGTATCGGTCAAAATCATCATAATGGCAACTTTAGCGTTATGTTTAGCATCTTCTAACGCTTTGGAGGCTTCTTCTTTCGTGCAGTCAGTGGCTTGCATAACTATACGAATTGCCCTTGCTTTGAGCTTTTCGTTAGTTGCGTTCACGTCCACCATTAGATTCTGGTAGGTTTTACCTAATCGAATCATGCTGGCGGTGCTTAGCATGTTGAGTACCAGCTTTTGCGCCGTACCCGACTTCATGCGGGTAGAGCCGGTAAGGCATTCAGGACCTACCACAGGGCAAATTGGAATGCTTGCGGCGTCGAGGACAATGGAATCTGGGTTACAGGCAATGCTAATGGTGGCAGCGCCAAGGCTGGCTGCGTATTCTAATGCTCCAACAACATATGGAGTACGGCCACTGGCAGATAACCCTACCAAAACATCTTTTTCACAAAAATCAATGGCCTTAATATCTTTAGCGCCTTGGGTTTTATTGTCCTCAGCCCCTTCTACCGCATGCTGAATAGCGGTTTCTCCACCAGCAATAATACCGATAACCAAAGTATCGGGCACACTAAAGGTAGGACGGCATTCTACCGCATCTAAGATCCCCAGTCGTCCACTGGTACCCGCTCCGGTATAGACTAAACGTCCACCGGCTTGGAGTCGGCTTACAATGGTATCAACGGCGTTGGCAATTTGCGGGATCTCCTGAGCAACGGCGTTCGCTACTTTGGCATCTTCCTGATTGATTTTCCGTAAAATTGCATCTGTCGACAGTAAGTCAATGTCCATGGTTTCTGGGTTACGGCCTTCTGAAACGATCTTATTCAATTGGGCGAGTAAATCAGAAGTTCCGCTTACTTTTTTTGCCTGCATAGTTTGCCTTATGAGGTTGCACTGCTTTTTTCACCAAAGTACTGCAGCTTTCTTCTTAAAAATGGGGACACGAAAAACTAGTTTTTCGGCTCCGCTGTTGTGCGACCTAACGCACAAATTAAAGTCGATATGGCGGTTCCTATAACAAGCTGCCAAGTAAAGCCTAGTTCAAAGTGCCACTGTGAGGGTAACACAGTATGGATCACATATGGCTGCATGGACAAAGGAACCAAAAAACCCACAATCAGGGCGATAATCACTGAGCGCTGACTGCCCCGTTGGGAGAACAAGGTGACGAAATACACACCCAGTAATCCGCTGTAGGAAAAGACCATGACGCCCAGGGCAAATTGTAACAATGGCATATTGGTGTACTGTTGCCAGTAATAACATAGGCATGCCATAAATCCTAACGCTGAGGCCACTAGAACCATGGCCCAGCGACCAGCTTTTACATAATGGCTGTCTTGGGTTTGCTGATGTTTTGCTTCTCGCCAAGGGCGGTAAAGATCTTGCACCAGTACGCTGGCCATGGAATTGAGCCCCGAGTTTAATGTTGATAAGGCGGCGGCCAAAATTCCAATGGTAACCAAACCCCGCACACCGGCAGGAATTTCGGTGAGAACGTAATACATGAATATGGTAACGGGTTCACCGGCAAAAGAGGGAACCGGTCCGTCAGACAACCCCGAAGCCATAATATCTGGGCGTTGGTAATAAACATACAACAACAAACCGATGACCAAAAACAGCAACATAACTGGGATCACCATGACCACAGACATGAGCATGGCCCTGCTGCCTTCTTTTGCATTTTTGCAGGTTAAAACCCGTTGCGTCATATCTTGGTCAAGGCCAAAGGCGGCAATATTAAGTAAAACGAAGCCTGTTAATACGGAAAGCAAGCTAAACACACCGCTGTTGGAGAAATCCCAATCCGTATTAATGAGCCGTAGTTTAGAGGTCTCCCCAGGAGCTGGGTTTTGTAGCGCCGCGACAATGTCACCAAATGAGGCGGGTATGGCGTTATATAAAACTATGATCACAGCGATGGCTGCACCTACGTATATAACGGCTTGCAGCACATCAGAATAAATGACCGTACGAATTCCACCGTACACGGTATAAACCAAACCACACACGGTGATAATAAGGGTGGCGGTGATCACGCTAGAGGCGTCAATATTACCAAATAAAATCATGGCCACAGCGAGGGCTGCCATGTATAGACGGGCACCACTGGCAAAGACCCGGCCAAACAAATACATTAAACCGGCAAGCCGCTTTGCCCGTGCGCCGAATCGTTGCTCTAACAATTCATAGACGGTATACACTTTTTGTTGGTAAAACCGAGGAATGAGAAAGATTGCAACAAAATAGGCTGCGATAAAAGCGCCAATGTTGGTCGATAGGTAGGTGAGGTCGTTGCGATAGCCTTGATCAGGCCCGCCTAAGAAGGTGGCGGCAGATTGAGACGTGGCCAACACGGAAATGGCCACCATCCACATAGGAATACTGTTGCCACCAAGGAAGTAATCGTTGGCCGACCGGTTTTGTCTGTTAAATAGCCAGCCACTGCCTAATAGGACAAGCCCGTAGCCGATAAATACCAGTATATCTGCAAATGCGTAGTGACCTAACATTCTGCCCTATTACATTATTTTTATTAGTTTGAATATGTAGAATATATTATTCCATTTAATATGTATAGCCGGAATTTTATTGCCCATGTAAGATAGTAGGGTGTTCATCTATTCAGTAGCAAGGAAAAATTTTTTTTGAGCAGGCAAACCCGCGCGGTCATTCATGCCGACGCACTACTTCATAATTTCGATTTATTATCGGCCATGGTGACAGAAGGGCAGTCCATGGCAGTGATCAAGGCCGATGCTTATGGTCATGGCGCAATTAATGTAGCCCGAATTCTTAGTGGGCGTTCTCCCTCTTTTGCTGTGGCCATTGTTGAAGAAGCTATTTTACTTCGCGACGCGGGGATCACCGTGCCCATAGTGGTACTTGAAGGGCCTCATCAAGATTATGAATGTGCCGTGGCGGGCCAACAGAATTACATTCTGGTGGTACACCAACGTCAGCAGTTGCAGTGGTTGGCATCCTGCTCACCAGATCAGCGCCCGACGGTGTGGTTGAAAGTCGATTCGGGTATGCACCGTTTGGGTTTTCAGTGTCATGAGATCCCACCGTTACTTTCTGAATACAAAGATTTGTTTCGAGATCCGCCGGTATTAGTTACCCATCTAGCCTGTGCCGATGACCTCGATAACCCGTTTAATTTGCAACAATTAGACGATTTTCTTGCTTTGCGTGATCAAACTGGCTTGGCGGTAAGTATTGCTAATTCACCGGCGGTGGTTGGCTGGCCTCAGTCCCGAGCACAATGGAATCGATTGGGTATTGCCCTGTATGGTGCCCAGCCATTGCAAAACGACTGCGGCTTATCGTTACAGCCGGTGATGAGTTTACAGTCCAGCGTTATCTCGGTACGAACCGTTAAGGTCGGTGATACGGTGGGATATAGTCAAACTTGGCAAGCAAAACGTCCATCGGTGATTGCCACCGTGGCCATTGGCTATGCTGATGGTTATCCTCGCCATTGTCCTAGTGGTACCCCTGTGGTGGTCAACGGGCAAAAAGCGTCGTTAGCAGGGCGGGTATCCATGGATATGATTACCGTGGATGTGACTGATATTCCTATACCTAAACCTGGTGATCCCGTTGAGTTATGGGGGCAGCAACTTCCCGTAGATGAAGTGGCCCGCTGTGCTGGCACCATATCTTATGAACTTTTATCGCGGGTATCTTCTCGCGTACCGCGATTGGTGCGTTATGTGTAATCAATACCCTATAGGGTGGAACAGTACCGCCTAATGTAATGCTTACCTTGAGGCCGATTGTCTTTAAATTAAGAGCACGTTTACGGAGACATCATGGACTCATCAAATGTTGTGTTAATGGGCTTTGTGGCGAGTTTATGTGCCAGTATGGGCACAACCGTTGGAAGCCTTGGCGTATTAACCATTAAAAAGTTGTCCGTTAAAACCGAAGATGGGCTACTCAGTATGGCCGCAGGTATCATGTTGGCGGCCACCTTTTTTTCTTTGCTTTTACCAGCATTAGAATATGCCGGCAACGACTACCATCAACCAGTGCTTGGCGCCCTTGTTGTGGGTTTGGGTGTATTTATTGGTGCCGGTTGCCTATTTTTAATACACCAAAATGTGCCCCATGAACATTTTGGTACGGGTAAAGAAGGGCGTGAGTCCACTCAGTTAGGTCAGATCTGGCTATTTGTTATTGCCATTACATTACATAACTTTCCCGAAGGCTTGGCCGTGGGAGTAGGGTTTGCCGGGGGGGAACTAAAAAATGGTGTAACGCTGGCTATTGGCATTGGGTTACAGAATTTGCCGGAAGGTTTAGCCGTATCTGTGGCCTTGATGTCGGTAGGGTACACCCCCTTAAAATCAGCGGGTATTGGTATATTGTCTGGGCTAGTTGAACCGGTGGGAGGCTTACTGGGTGCCTTTGCTGTGGCCACCATGGAAACCTTTATGCCATGGGCTTTGGCTTTTGCTGCCGGGGCAATGCTGTTTATTATCAGTGATGAAATTATTCCCCAAACCCATCGCCGAGGACATCAAAACTTAGCCACGTTTTCACTGCTTGTTGGCTTTGTCATTATGATGATCCTCGACGTGGCGCTAGCCTAAACCCTTCATCAATGAGTAATAAGGGCGAGCACTCTACCTACGGCCAGTCCACCGGCAGTGCCGACAATGTAGCCGAGCATGGCCATAAGCACGCCCACCGGTATTAAAGCTTTCGAGTAGGATGCCGCCAGAATTGGCGCTGAAGCCACGCCACCAATATTGGCCAACGACGCCAGCCCACAGGTAAAGAGATCTAATTTAAAGAGCTTTGCGCACAGCACCATCACAAGGCCGTGGATCAGCAAAATCATACCTCCGGCCAGGATATATACAGGGGCTTCTAGCATTTCACCAAAACTGGCTCTTGAGGCGATAAGAGCAATGATTAAATTTAGCATTACCATGGCTAGCATCTCTGCGCTGGCAAAGCGTTTTAACGGTGACATGGCACCAATGACGCCCGCAAGGGTGACATAGGCGACTGTCCATGCGGTACCCGTAAAGTAGGCCGAGGAGGGCATAAAGCCAGACAGCCATTGCGCCCAAGCAGAAACGCCACAGGAGAGCGCCAGCATCAACAATAAATTACCGCCACTAACAGGATAAGATTGTTGCTGGGATTGTTCCAACGATGCCCCAACGTCAGCCAACATGCGATCATCGGCCCCCGTCCATCTATTAAATTGCCGTGCGAAAGGGACAAGCGCAAGAAGCAACATCACCCACAGAGCATAGTCAATGGAGTCTATTAGCAAGGTGTAGCCCATTGCTGAATCTGGTACATCTAAGGCTAATTGCACTGCCGCTAAGTTCCCTGTGCCGCCCATCCAACTGCCACAAAGTGCTGCAAATGTTTTCCATGCATTGTCAGCAAGACCATTGTGAAAAAGCGCAAAAGTGAGAATAAAGCCGCAGGCAATACTCATGCTAGCGAGTAAAAACGTTAGTATCATTTTCCAGCCTAGCTTTTTAATTTGCCTTAAATCGGCATTTAAAAGCATGAGAAAAATCATCGCAGGAAGTAAGTTGTTCCGCAGTGCCTTGTAGGTGTTGTCGATAACGGGGCCAGACTCCCACACACCCATGCTGGCGCAAACCATCACCACAAAATAAAGCAGTACAATGGCCGGCAAATAGCGAAACAGGCGTAACTTGACGTAGGTTTCAAGGCAATACAAGCTGCTTGCTATGGCCAATAACACCGTCACATAACCAAATGGGGTATCGATCATCCAACGGTTCTCCTTGTTTTGTGATCGCTAAAAAGCCGAGAGGGAAAAAACGGCCCAAGTATGGTGCGAGAAAAATGAATCAGAAGTGAGCTTGTTACCATTAGACGACAATATTTACAGGTTAAACGGTTTGTCATTGAAATAGTGTCCTACAAGTCACAAAATAAGGGCAATACGAGAAGCCAGTAGTAATCTCTTATTTTCATTTCATGTTTCTACTAGACTGTTTATTCTTACTTTTATTTTTTTTTAGAATAAAGTATTTCAATCAGGTTGCAAGCACTGTCTCGTGTTTATCTTCAACCTGTGAGGTCATCCTCACGCATTTGTCTTAAGGATCATTATGCGAACAAGCTTTGCTCGAACCAGAGTTAACCCTGGTGCTTTTAGCAGACCTGTACGATCAAAACCTAGCAAGCCTGCGAAAAAGAAAAAGTAAACACAATGGCCAAGCCTAGCTGAATGTAGGGCTTGGCTTTTCTTTTTTACTGCCTATTTTCCCGTTGAATCACGGATAATTAATTCTGGACAGAAATATCGAGGTGTTTTGGGTTTTTCTCTGTCTTTATGGGTGCGGCGCTCTTGGATCGTACTAATTAGTAAGTCACCGGCTTGTTTCGCAATATCGCTGGTGGGTTGCGCTGCAGTGGTAATCGGCGGCCAGGTTTGCAATGAAAACGGACTATTCTCAAAACCAGCAATAGCAAGTTGTTGAGGCACATTTAGCCCATGCAAGCGGGCATGAAATAGTGCTCCAGAGGCAATTTCATCATTACAGGCAAAAACGGCAGTGGGCGGTGTTGGTAATGACAGTAGTGTTTTCATGCCTGCCACTCCACTATTAAACGCATATTGGCCATTGAAGCGTAAGGCTTGATCGTTAGCTAGACCGTGCTTTGCCAAAGCATCAAGATATCCTTGCTCCCGTTCAAGGGTAGAGCGGTGAGAATGATCGCCGGATAAAAAGCCAATACGTTTATGCCCTAAGCCAATCAGGTGGTCTACGATACGCTCTGCCGCTAGCCTATCATCAATACATACCCAGCGCCCTTGGGGAATATCCGGAGCGTCGCCAGAAACCACGCCCACAAATGGGACCCCTGATTCCGCAATTTGGGCCAATACCTCGGGCATTTCAGAAAGGGGAGGTGACAACACCAAGCCTGCCAATTTAGAGCGGGAAATCATCCCCAATAGAGTATGGGCAATATTCGACTTTGAAGCATCGCAAGGATAAATAAGTAATTCATAGTTGCGTTCATGACAGGCTTCTAACAACCCTTTTTGCATATCAATAATGTAATACGCATTTGGATTATCGTAGACATACCCGATGGCGTAGGACTGCACTGCGGCTAAGTTCCTAGCTGCTTGATTGGGCTGATAATTTAACGTATTAATGGCGTGCTGAACCTTTTCCAGTGTTTCAGCTTTAACGTTTGATTCGTTATTGATAACCCGGGAAACCGTTTTAAAGGAGACCCCTGCAAGTTTCGCCACATCCTTGATGGTTGCTTTCAATCCCACCACTCCTCTCTTTCGTACCTATCCTTGGTCATATTGTGCCACAAGGTGAGTGAATTTACTTAGCGTATTAGGCAGTCTAACCCAGAGAAAAAGCCCTTGCTTTAGCTTTGCTGCTGAGGCGAAAGTGGGCGGGAAGTATTGGTCTGTTCGGGGTCAGTGTTTTTTTGTCGTCCACGAAGGGTATAGCGCTCTGGACGGTGATTCAGCGACAGTACCATATTTAAGCAAAAAGCAGCCAGAATCGACAGCAAAACGAGGGGAATGCTCAATAATGTAAGGGAGCACATAAGAATGATGCCGTCGAGGGTTAACAGTAAAAAGCCGGCGCGAATACCGTATTTTTGTTGTAAAAAGTACGCCAGAATCCCCATGCCGCCCAAACTGGAGCTGTGCCTAAACATGATCAGCATGCCTACGCCAATAAGAATACCGCCAAACACGGCGGTGAATAGCGGATCGGCCTGATTAATGTTCACCACACTAGGTATGAACTTTGAAAGCACCGAAATTGTAGTCACAGAAATAAAGGTATTAATGGTGAAGCGCTTACCAATTTGTGTCCACGCCAGCACATAAAAGGGCAGGTTGATGAGAAAAAACAAAACACTAAAATCGACGGAAAATGCGTAAGTTGCAAGCAATGCTATGCCGGCGGCACCGCCAATCATGAGATCCTGAGACTGAAACAGGTAAATACCGAATGCAACAAACAATCCGGCACTTATTAAGGCAAAGATGTCTTCAATAATACTGTGATTGGCTTTTTGCACAGGAAATCTCCTCATCGCTAAGGGCGCATTATACGAACAAATTCCTACAATGTACCTGTGGACGAGAAAGGAACCCGCTTAGCTATGGCCAGCGTTGGTAAGTTTGCTTTACAAATTGCAATCTTAAAGTAGTCAGTGTGTGAATGATATGTAAATTTAGCCGATAAGCCCACGATATGCAGATAAAACATCATCGCCAAAGCACACCAAGTAGATTTTTTCCGGCAGGTGTCGACCACTAGCATGGGTTCGAATTGTGCCTAATGCCAATTCGCAGGCAGCCCGCACAGGGTAACCATAAATGCCGCAACTGATAGCAGGAAAAGCAATACTCTTGATATTATTCTGCGCCGCTAAGATTAAGCTGTTTCGGTAGCACTTCGCTAATAATGCACTTTCCTGATTAAATCCGCCTCGCCAAATGGGGCCTACTGTGTGGATGATGTACGGAGCATTGAGTTCAAACCCCGGCGTCAGTACGGCTTGGCCGGTTTCACATCCCCCCAACGTTTTACAGTAGTCGAATAACTGAGGGCCTGCTGCATGATGAATAGCGCCGTCCACACCGCCGCCTCCTAGCAAAGTAGGGTTGGCCGCATTAACAATAGCATCGACTTCAAATTGAGTGATATCGCCTTCAACAACGTTAATTTGCGCCATTGTGCTTCCTGTAATTGACGGGGTTATTATCCCAGTAATTTCCGCTAGCTAGCTCGACGTCATTATTTTCGTGTATCAAAAATGCGACACCAGTATTGAGGAAAAACGAAAGTTAGGCATACCGCACATCGTATCTGAAAGGCGGTGAATACGGGTTGGCAGAGGAAAAAAGATAAGCCGGAGCAAGAGTGTTCCTTAATTAATAGGGAAATAGTAGCGGGTGTATTCATAAACTGTGCCGCTTATATTCAGTGGGGGATAACGTGAGTTAGAGTAACTTAAAGAGAGGATAGAAAGACGCAAAGCGGCTTTTGCTGGCTTTGCGTCTATAACCTTAAGATAGGCTAATCGTTGCTAGGGAAAATACAGTGTTTGGTAAAATCGGTGGCTTCGTTTGCAGTCCAATCACCTTTAGGTTTTTCTTTTAATTGTGCACACCATTCTTTGCTTCCCACTTCTGGCGCACAACCGGCAAGGGCGAAACACACCGCGACTAATCCTAACATTGCTTTTTTCATTATCTATCCTTCGCTTATCATCAATAGAAGATATGTTACGCGAGAATAATTTATCAGATCAATGGCAAACCTTTTAAACTTTCGACTAATGATGTTAGCGCTTAAATTGCCAATTACTCGTTATGATAGACCCGTTTACCGGGTTTATTTTATCAATATGAGTATGGGTTTGAATTCGTCAGCACGGCAGTCTTTTACGAGTTCAAATAGGCACATTTCTAAGCCGGTAATAGAAAGCCCTAATGCTGAACACTTGCTGATGGCTAAGGCATGGTTTTCTGCGCTGCGAGAGGCAATACAGTCGGAAACCATATGGACATCCAGCCCAGCTTTAGCCATTCCTTTTGCCGTTTGATATACGCATACATGGGCCTCGATACCGCAAACTAGCCAGTTTTCTACTTCGGTAAATTGCAACGCTTCCATTAACGAGTCTGACAAACAACCATCAAAGGTGTACTTGGCTAGGCGGGGTTGATCCGGTAAAAGTAACCGGATCTCTTCGATGGTAGAGCCCAGTTTTTCCGGGTTTTGTTCCAGTATAATAATGGGAAGCCCCAGTATTTTCGCCCCTTTAATTAATGTTTCACAACGCGTTATAAACCCATGGCTATCATGTACTTGCCTAGCTAGGTTTCCCTGAATATCGACAATCAGCAAGCCTGTGTTGTTTTTATTCATAACGCACCTTGTCATCAATGATAATTGGGTATTACAACATTAAAGGCGAACGCTCTAAATGAGGTAATTAAAATGGCTACATTACAGGGACTTTTGCCAAAAAACTGCCTCGCCAGCCTCAGGATCTAACTGGTAACTGGAAAAACCAAATTTTTGGTACGCGTTTTTAGCGACCACATTATTACTTAATACCTCTAATGTGATTTTACAGCACCCTTTATGGGTGGCTATCTTCTCTACTTCCTCAAGCAACTTTTGGCTGACACCTAACCCTCTAAAGGGTTTTCTTACACATATGTCGTGGATATTGATAATTGGCTTACAGGCAAAGGTAGAAAAGGCTTCAAAGCAATTGGTTAAACCCGCCGGTTGGCCATCCACATAGGCAATAACGCTAAAGGCGTGAGGAAGCGTAGCAAGCTTTGCTACTAAGTTACTGTATACCTGTTCCGACAAGGGCGCGCCGCCACCCATGGGATCTGCGGCATAATCACTTAATAAAAAAGGAATGTCTTTTTGGTGGGCTTTATCGGCATAGTCAGCCCGTACAATAGTTATTTTCATAGTTTGTGTCTTGTTATTTTATAACGAATAAAAAGGATGCTTGGCTAAAGGGCATACTACCCTGTAGAGGGCTAACTCTCTACCCACTATTGCTTGGCCTTATTTAGGCATCATACTCGCGTCTATCCCCCACGGTTTATCTATGGCCTGTAAAAGCTTGGACGGTAAAGGCTTCCTTGGCTAACTTTGGTTATCACCGGGATGGTAAGGAGCCTCGCTCGTATCTCCTGCAACCGGCAAAAACGGTGCATTAAGGTTGCTGTAGGAGAACAGTAACGGGGGACGTTTTTTCATGGGAAGATGAGGTGTCTTTTTTATCAGGATCGATGGGCTGAATTGGCTTGTTTCTCACGCATATTAAGTCTTCATCGGTAACGTACTGGCAGGTACCAATATATAAGTCGTTGTGATGCCCTTCATACTGACAAGATGCGGAACGCTGTTTTTCTTGGCATACCGCCATGGCTGCCTTGTTAAGTGGACCTGCATGTGCAGCTGCTTTACCGGCTATCAGTAGTAACAGTAAAGCAACGGCACTTGGCCCTAAAATTGTCTGGTGACGACCTTTAAAATTCATTGTTATCTCGATTAGTCATAACTAGTGTGACGGTGCGTTATCAGGGGCGCCGGGGGGAGGACCTGCGCCAAAGGGAGGACGCCCGCCAGGAGGTGGACCGCCCGGTGGCGGACCAGCCATGCCGGCGGGGCGCACTGTCTCACCATGAAGGCATCCTATGATCATGTTTTCACTGGGGCTGGCTGCGCGATAATGATAACCACGAATGGGATCACTGGTTCCTCGGCATTCATCCAACGATTCTGCTTCATTTCCTTGGGCATCACGCATTGCATAAATGGCGTACCCGTCAGGCGCATAACCAATTAAAGGCGCGTAGCCATCATGATTCACGTCGGTGGCGGTACATCCGGTTACCGCATGATAGTGGTAACCTTGGTGGGCGTTAATATGACCACCACAGTCATCAAAGGCGGCAATTGTGTAGCTTCCCAATATATCGTTTACGGGAGCAGGACCTGCCAACTCGGCGCCATCTAAGGCAATGCCCGCGGTACGCACACGCTCGATACGATTTTTATTCGCAGGTATTGGCGTGGTGGGGATCAAGTAGGTTAACGAGAAATCCTCTTCAAGGTAGGCCATTTCACATTCTATACAGTTTTGTTTGTACTGGGCTTCTACATCGGGGCGTGCAGCACCGAAGCAGGCTTCTTTGGTGGCAGTATAGCGAACCTTGCCTGAGTCTGGATCGTACAATTTCCAGTTCGGATCATCATAATAGGTGCTTAAATTGGCAATAAAATTGCCAGTGAGATCCACTAACTCTCCCTCACCATCTTTGCTAAACCAGCCGCCAGCCGTTTCTGCTGAATCGTTAATGGTTCGTGGACAAAATGGGCCCGGTGCTCGGGTGCCTGGAGTACCAGCGGTTACCAGTTTATAACAGGTGGTTTTGGTGCCTGCGGTGGTTTCACAGTCAACTATTTCTGGCGGCTGAATAAAAGCACCGTCTTTAAATAGGGCAATATTGATGCCTGGGGCGTCTGCCATAGCCTTAGCGGGTTCAGGTTGTTGAGGGGACACTGCGGAATCTGAATCGCAACCACCAATCAAAAGGGCGCCAAGAGTGGCGAGGGTTGGCAGTAGCGTAAGCTGTGAACGATGTAGCACAGTGAGTTCCTTTATTACATAAATTCGATTATTGCGAAACGGAGAGTTCTTTTAGCGACATAAGAGCAAGCTGAGCTTTGTCGCTAGGAACAAATATATGATCATGGTAATACGCGGCTATCACATTTGCACTTATTCCCTTGTCCGCTAAGGTGGCAGAAATTGCGGCGGTTAATCCCACCCCATCTAAACTTGAATGTACCGTAAGCGTGATCTGACGATAACTGCCGGAAAAAGCCAGTTTCGCCTTTTGGGCAACGGCTTTTGTTAGCACCAAGGTCAGCCCTTCTTGTTCACAGAAGGTGGCCACGGGGTTGAGTTCGAGATACTGGCTTAAAGGGGCTTCTACCGTACAGAAGACAAATTCATCGTCTAGCAATACGGGACGCATGGCACAAAGTAGTGTGCGTAAATCTGTGATACCTGACATCTTGCTTACCTTTAACGTTGTTTGCCCGAGGTTATATTACCCCTTTTTTAAGGGATCTAATGGCGGGAAACCAGCATCTTATTAGCGGTTTTTACACCATCGACTAGGGTGCGAGAAAAGGCGACCTTGCCCACTTGCTTGCGAATTCCCGCCCGTCGAAGTTTTAGCAACATGCGCGGTTGTAAGCCATTGATAACTAATTTTGTATTGCGTTTTTGTAAGTCTTCGCCAATTGATTCCATGGCTACCATGGCGCTCATATCTAACATGGTAACTTCTGTCATATCCAGTATCACCACTTGCACTTCGGGCCTAACCGAAGAGACGGTTTTCAGGGCTTTTTGTGCAGAACCAAAAAATAATGGCCCATTGATGTCGTAAATGATGATGGCGTCAGGCAATGCATAGGCTTCATGATTTTGCTCACGGGCCGCGACTTCTGTCAGACTAATACTTCTTTGAATAAACAATATGGCGGCGAGTCCCATCCCAAGGGCAACGGCAATGGTCATATCGAATAACACGGTAAGGGTAAAGCATAGCAGCAGTACCGTGACATCCCCTTTAGGAGCTACTTTTATAGAGCGGATAAAGTGTTTTGCTTCACTCATATTCCAGGCCACGACCAGCAGCAAAGCGGCCATGGATGCCATGGGAATATAGGATAAAACCGGGGCTAATACGAGTATGCTGATAAGGATAAACAAGGCATGGATAACTGCCGACAGAGGCATGTTACCGCCAGATTTTACATTGGCTGCTGTTCTGGCAATGGCAGCGGTGGCGGGGATGCCTCCGAATAACGGCGCGACAATGTTACCTAGCCCTTGACCGATAAGTTCATCATTAGGGTTATGTTTTTTCCCAGACATACCATCGGATACCACGGCACACAGTAGCGATTCTAAGGATCCTAAAATAGCAATGGTGATGGCGGCAGGTAATAATTCACGGACTAATTCAAAACTCAAACCAAGGGGTTGACCATCGGCGCCGGGTAAATTCCAAGGCCATTGAAAGGCGGGTAAAATGGGAGGGATCCCTTGCCCTGTGGCACCATCCAGTTCGTAGGAAAACCGCGAACCAATGGTGGCAACAGAAAAATCAGGTAGTAACTGACTAAGTAAGTAGGCCGCTGCACTCCCAATAACTAATGCCACCAGATGGCCGGGGACTTTTGAACGAAACTTAGGCCAAATTAATAAAATGGCCAGTGTTAATGCACCGATTAAGGTTTCTCGCCAGTCTAACGTGGGCAGTGCATAAACAATGGCCAGCAACTTATCAATATAGTGCCCTTCAGAAGGGGCAACCGTAAGCCCAAGAAAATCTGTAATTTGGAAGGTAGCAATGACCACACCAATGCCTGCAGTAAACCCGATAATGACAGGGTAGGGCACAATTTCAATCAACCGCCCCAGCTTGCCAACCCCCATAAAAACCAGAATAAATCCAGCCATACAGCCACTTAGCAAAAGCCCTCCAATACCAAACTGTTGAACAATGGGAAGTAACACAACAACAAAAGCGGCAGTGGGACCGGAAATATTGACTTTTGAACCACCAGTAATAGCAATGATGATCCCGGCAACAATGGCGGTGTAAAGGCCGTGTTGGGGGGGAACGCCGCTAGCAATAGCCAGCGCCATGGAAAGGGGTAAAGCAATAACGCCTACGGTTAAACCGGCAAGAATGTTTGCTTGTATATCATGAATGGAAGGTTTGTTTTGTATAGACTTTCTAAGTGCAGATAACATGAGATGCTCGATGCTTCGTTTTACTTCAACGGCCCGTTAAGAGGTCGGAACTGATTGAATAATGCTATTTAGCGTACCGAACAAATGATTTTCGGACAATGATATAGCGCAAGTTATGGCGTGATTACATAGAAAAGAAATAGGTAAACAGTGGGCTTAAATGTTGTTTACTTACCTATTCAGGTATAAAGATTCTCAGAATGAGGGCTCTTTCAAGCCCAGCAAAATACACTAAACTTTAATTTCACTAATCTGGATCTGAGGTTGTGCGTTGGTGAAATTTGGCAAATCACCCATGATTTTCTCAGCATGGGGGCCGAAGGACTGTTCAAATTCTGCTACTGAGTCAAAAATAAGATGACCAATGGCAATGAAAGGCGCTAATTCGCCGGGTTGTCCACCGCCTATACCGTAATCGACGTTGCCACCTTTTAAGGCGTCACCAAGGCATTCTTCCACGATAGCTAAATGGGTATTGCAGTAATAATCGATGTCAAATTTAACATCGCTAGCATTTGGATACATTACACTGACTTTAATCATTATTTTTACCTTAACATTAACGTTACGAAAATATAACATTATCTGCCACACTATATCAGAACGTTTAAAGTGCCAATTTTTAATTAAAAAACGAGTCGTATTTTGACTATTGGTAGAATAAATAAAGAAATACAAAAATATTTACCGAATTTAGGATAAAGCCGCTTCTTTTTATCTGGGAGATGTTTTGCCTTGCTAAATAGCATGTTGGCAAGTAATGTGATTTTTAATAACAAGATAATTCGTTATAAATAACAGATTGTTAAGGCTTTTAAGCGGTGACATTTTAATAGGCAGGGATAATGAGTAAGTTAAGGTGTTCTATGGCGCGTTGTTTTATGGTTTGTGTTGGGGTGGTGCTGTTATTAAGTCGAGTTCAAGCCGCTGAAACAGAAACCCAAACTGCATCGGAAAAAGGTAAAGCCGTGCCGGCTTTAGTTGAATTTACTAGCAGTCATAAAGGTAAATTTAATGACATCAAAGTCGATTATAACGTTATTGCCGGTGAGACCCCATTAACCAATAAGGATGGAGAGGTAACAGGGCACCTTTTTTCTACCAGTTATATCCGCACGAATGTGAAAAAGGGAACTTCACGACCTGTGGCTTTTGTTTTTAATGGCGGGCCGGGCTCTTCTTCCATGTGGTTGCATATGGGATTACTTGGGCCAAAGGTTGTGAAGGTTGTCAGCGATGCTTCAGAAGATGATGGGGCGGCGCCTTACACCTTAACGGATAATCCTCAAACCCTGTTAGACAAGGTCGACCTGGTATTTATCGATCCCATTGGTACAGGGTATAGCCGTTTAGTGGGGAATGGTAAGCCTGAAGATTACTGGGGGTTAAAGGCCGATACCACCTCTATTGCTGAATTTATTCGTATCTGGATCACCCAGCATCAGCGTTGGAATGATGCCAAATACCTAATTGGTGAAAGTTATGGAAGTCCTCGTGCTGTGGGCGTTGCCAACGCATTGCGCTCGAACGGCATAGACATAGCCCTAAATGGAATTGTGATGATTTCCCAAGCCATGGATTACACCGGCAGCACTCCTATAGATGACAACTTATTAGCCTTTGTTACTTTTTTCCCCACACTGTCAGCCATTGCTCACTACCATGGCAAAGCTGGACAAGGGGAGCCATTGGCAGCCTTTTTAGATAGAAGCCGAGCCTTTGCGGTGGATGAATATTTGCCCGCATTGTTTAAAGGTAACTTGCTCAGTGATGAAGAAAAGCAGCAGATTGCCCAGAAGATGTCTGGCTTTATAGGGCTAGAGTCTGACTATATTTTGCGCTCGGACTTACGCGTGCTTTCCGGACGGTTTGCCAAAGCCCTGTTAAAAGAAGAAGGCAAGACCGTGGGATTTTTAGATGGCCGTTATACGCAACAAGAAATTGATCAGGTTGCCGGTCGACCTAGCACTGATGTAGCCAGTCAAAGTATAAGCAGTGCCTATGCGGTGGCTATCAATGAATACATGCAACAAGATTTAAAGGTTACCTTGCCAAGGCCCTATTACCTAAGCTCCCCTGAAGTAAGTAAACATTGGGATTGGTCGCCTATTGAACCTAACGTTTATGAGGAGCCTGAGTACATTAAGGTGGCCCGTATTCTCAGCAAAGAGATGCGCAAAAATAAAGATCTCAAATTGCTGGTGGCAAGTGGTTACTACGATATGGTTACGCCATTTTTTGACGCAGAATATACCCTTGCCCGTCATGGATTTCAGCGTTCACAAATCACCATGACCTACTATGAAGGCGGACACATGATGTACGTAAATCAAGATGCCTTTAGTCAACTGTTAAAGGATATGCGCGCATTTATCCAATAAGCGCTCAGGGGGAAACCTGGCGTTGTTGCAAGAAAACCGGGGATGGGGGCTATTTGTTTAAAAGGGGGTTTAGGAGGTTTGATGCCGTTTTTTGGGAAACAATTTAAACCAAAATGCGGTTTCCAAAAACAGGCCAAGGACGACAAACAGAAACATCCCCATTTGATTTCCATAACTATAAGATGACATGGCGGCCACAAAAAGGGCAAAAATGACAAGGTACCGAAAAACGGTTTTCATAGGTCACCGTAATTGAATAAAGACGAATTTGAGTCTGTTATTAAACAGATTTAGAGTCAAGGAAATTCTGCAGCGCAGCCGGTAGCCGTTGGCGTACCTTTTTCGTTATCACCGTTTCATTTTTTTGCCAAAGTACCCCTAGATAGATAATAGCAAGTCCGATGAAGGTGAGGGAGATTGGAAAAAACCAGCTGTCTTTAAATACATCAAAGGCAAGGTAACCTACATAAAGGCAGGCTCCCATGGCGCCAAAAATAACGAATACCCGTCGCATAAGCACAACCCCCACCATTATCATGAGTAAATTAGTGCAAAAATAAAGAAACTTAGCGACTTCGCTGTCGGAATCTTGTGAGGTTAGCCCGCACCAAAATGCCATAACACCAAACAAGTACAGCCAAAAAGCGTAGTCACCGGCTTCCTTTGTACGAACATCCACGTAAAATGCCAAGCAGACCATCGCCATACCAAAGTACATGGTGATTAACCCTCGTTGTTCATAACTGCCATGGCCTTCAAGTAACATGGATGCCATATCCATAGACATGTACCACAGCGTTACGGCGATGGGCATAACAAGAAAAGGGTACTTGTATCGCCAAAGTACTATGGCGGCACTGACCAGTGTACCTAGCTCCATGTAAAGCCAATGCCACTGTATGTATCGATGATATTCCTGATAAGTACTTGAGTTAGGCCATAGACCTAAGCCCTGCTGTAAGCCATAAATGGCAAGGGGCGTGAGGGCCACGGCAAAGGTGGCGCAGATACCGGCGGGGATCCCATAACCTTTGCTTTGGAACACCTGGGTTAACTTTAAGCCTACGGCTCCGTAGCCAAGTGAAATAAAAAATATCCCCCAGCCACCAAACGCTTCCCAGCCTAAGGTCATAAAAAGGGTCATTGCACCGATCGCAATCAGCCCGCCTAGATAATAAAGTATATGGGTAAAATCAAAGCTAGGGCCAGTGCTTGGTGCACCCTTTAAATGTTGATACAGCGTTTCAGCTTGCTGCGCTGAAATAATGTGTTTATCAACGGCGTCATCCAGACTTTTCTTCGTGATCTTCATGCTGCTTGGTTAAATCCTTTTTGCTAAAACGCCAGCCCCTGTTTTATTACCTAAAAAGCGGGATCACTTTGCTTTAACTTTTGCAATAATGGCGTTAATGACGGTGAATATCACCAAGCCAAAACACAAAACAGCCACAAATCCGGCGGGGTAGGCCATTAAGCCCAATCTACTACCGACATGGACTGATTGAAAGATTTGGTTAGTTTCTTTAGGCAGTTAGGCTTAGGGTTTACGATAAAGCGATGAGTGCAAAGGGCTAATAAAGGGATATCCACGGCGCTGTCTGAGTAACCTATAATCGATTGATAATTGGTAAAAGATAAACACGGCTTGATGCGTTTTACTTTGTTCTCAGCGTAACAATGAAAGCGGCTGATCATACCGCCTATAAAGCGCGTTTCCTGCGAGCAGGCAAATTCAACCTGGGGCAGTGATAAGTGAGCAAATACCTTTTTAACCATCCATTGGGACGCACCACTTACAACCACTACTCGGTCTTTGTTTTTTACGTGTTTACGTATGCGCTCTACGGCATGTTGATAAACTACTGTGGACGTATTTTCCAAATGACGGGCCATAAACTTTGATCTCAGTGTTGCCACTTTTCTAAAGGGCATGCCCACTGTGAATAGCCACAATAAAATGGAGAAACTAATACACTTTGTTTTATTAAAGGGTAAGAAAACCAGTACGAGTGGGCTGGCGAGTAAACAAGCAATAAGTCGTAACGGACTGCGCAGCAACATAAACTTCATGTATGCAGTCCCTGTATCCGTGCTGACGATGGTTTTATCAAAATCAAATAGTACTAAACTCGACATTTTAAGCGCTTCCTAATGTGCTTGGTTTTTCACTTTCCTCGGCGGAAACAAACGTTTTTTCCTGCCCGGTAAAGTTTTAACTTGTTGTCGCTTCCATTGTTATACAAATTTTACAGGGTTACCCACTCGCAAATAACCCCAAATTCTGTACATACCGTCTTCTATAGAATAAGGGATGGCATATTTTTTTAACTGTGAGCTTACAAAATCAGTGTAATCTGTTTTTTTATCATCCACCAGTGCGCCACGCCGTTCAAGTGTGAACGGTTGTACCTCCAGCCATTCAATATTCTGTGCAATGACTAGCAGTTCGTCCCACCAAACCGAAGTGAAACCGTTTGGCTTATCCTCATAAATGAGTTTATAGCGAACATGGGGCACAAAATCTTCCCGTTCATTTAGTGCTATTTCAACGTTATTCCACTTGGTGTTATTCATTACCGAAGTTAGTTGATGTTTATTAATATAATCTAAGGTTTTAATATGCATAATTTAAAAAGGTCGTAATAGGCCTAAGAAGGCAGGTGAAAAAAGGGAGCAGGAAAGCAGAGGGTAGGGTGATATCACCCTTAAATTTGATGAAAAGGGACCCGTTTATTCCATGAGGCTTGATGATCGGTGCGCCACTGCTGACCTATAGAATCCAGCCATTCCAAGGTAGCCTCAACACTTTGCTCTGTAACGTTAAAATTCTTAATATGATCTGCAATGGTTTGGTCACTAAGAGTTAGTTTGGCAAGATATGAGTCAAAAGATTCAGCGATCACTATCCAAGCATCTTGCTGTCGAAGCTTAGTCCACGCAGGCAGGCCTTGTACGAAAGCAACCACTTTACAATCATGTTTAAGATCTAAAAATAAACGACTATCACCACCGTCTCTAGCGATGGGAAGTAGATTCGCTGGAGCGCTGCCATGTTCACGTTCCTGCTTTAATTCGAAGGGGTTACTCGACCATTCCAGTTCATTGCTAACACTGTACAGTTCACAAAAACAGAGGTATTCACTGGAACCGTCCTTAAATTCTACTGGCGTATCGTAGGCTAGGTATGCCCCGTTACACGTTTTAAGAAACTGCACATAGTCATTGGGTAAAGCCGTTCCTAATATCTTCTCCAGCGCTTCAATATCTTTTTCTGTTGCCGGAGAGCCGGTGTCTTCAACCACGAGGCTTTTGTATTTCATTGACCTGCCGCGGCGGTGGATAATTGGCTTAGTACCGCTGATATTTTCTTAATTGTTGCATCGCAATTTTTAATATTATGACGCTTCATTAAATACTCAGGGTTGTTATAAGACACCCATACTTGGTGGTTTTCATCTTCACTTATTAACACTTTTTGCGGTAAATCAATGGCCACATCTTGGGCACATTGCATTAGTGGCGTACCGACCTTTGGATTCCCAAAAATAAGAACTTCTGTGGGTCTTAAGGAAAGATTAACGGTACCTGCATTTTGTTGATGATTGATACGAGCAAATAGGGTCAGCCCTTTATCTTTAGCAATGGCTTCGAAACGATCAGCCGTTTCTGCCACTGAATAAGAACTTTCTTGTTTTATTAAGCCTTCCGAAGCCGACACCCAAAATGATGTACAAAGCAGGATGATACCCAAGAGATTTGAATTTTTCATAGGGAGACCTTTTGGCGTTAAGTGATTAAAAAATGCATTAAGACCAGTGCTATTTAAGAGGCACTCGTCGTTGGTTTTTGTTTCGTGCTTACCACTACCGTGTTTGCCATTTTATCATGCCAGCCTTGTTTTTTCGTGTCCCATGCCACCCAGAATATGCCCAAGCCCAGAGGTAAAAGAGCTACAAAATAACCGAGGTAGCGAAGTAAAAACTGGGGTAATGTTGGTTTTTGCCCCGTTTTAGCATCAACAATTTGCACTGAAATCACTATTTTTCCGGGCGTGGCTTGGCGGTATAACCAAAAAGCGATAATGGCGACCAACGGAAACACCCAGCTTAAAAGAAAATCGGTAAGCCCAGCGACCATGTCTTGGTTTGTAAAATAACTCCAACCATAAACTGCCACCAGAATCGGTAAAGTGATGATTGTTAGAATTATGGTGTCGATGATACTCGCGACTACTCTTAGCCAAAAACCGGTGTACTGGATAGCCTCTGCGGTTGTCGCGGATACAGGCTCGTTCATGCTTTTTCCTGACTAAATAAGAGCGAATGGTCTACGCGTTTTTGCCACAACATTTTTTATATTTTTTACCATTGCCGCAAACGCACGGATCGTTGCGCCCGATTTTGGGCGTGGCTCTGGTGATTGGGGCTTGTGGTGGAGGACAACAGCTTGTGTCGCTACAACCTGATGTTAAAGGGGCGGAAGCGGTACCGGATGAATGTTTACTGTTTTCAGTCATGATAAATTTACGCTCTTTTTAATAGTTAAAAATTCCCTTCAATTATAAACATAACACACACTAAGGGGCAGTAATAAGTGTGCTTTATTTCGTTTTCTGAACGGGCAGGTGGGATAGAGAAGCCTTAACGGGGGGCTTGTTCTTTTTTATCTTTTTTAGCTTGTATCCGAGCCGGTTTGAGGCCGTGGCGCTCTATAATACGCTGGTAACAGGCCTCACGTTTTTCTTTCGATTTTGCGATACATTCTTCGGTTTTGCTATCAGGGCATTGGGCCATTTCAAATGCCGCCTTTTTCTTGCAAGACGAAAATTCATTGGCAGTGGCCGAAGCGTAAATTGAAGAGCTAAAAACACCGCTAACGAAGACCAATAAAATAATTTTCATACAAACTCTTTTAGGTTCTCTATGCACGTGAAGATGGCATGATTATTTAGTGGCTGTATTGTTTTAAAAACGCCAACATCTCTTTTTTTATTACCACAGGATCACCATAAACCCCCTCATTGGCGATATCTAAAGCATCCCAAAAGCTCATCATCTGACTTTCAGCGTTTTTATCTGGGATCGTTATATTGGGTTCAAATGCCATTTCATACAGTTTCTGCGCCACCATGTTATAACTTGTTGTATGATTTTTCAGCCCAGTTAGGAAATAAATAAACGCTTTTTTGGCAACTAGCGAAGGGGTATCAGACGCCCCGAATACCTGTAGGGCGGCTACTGCGGTATTGGGGCATGTTGCCACTGAAACATCAAACAGTCTGTCGTCAGGAACGTCAGCATGAATGATGGCCAAATCAGCCCATTTGATCACATCTTCTAATTTTAAAGCCCCGCATTCCAGGGCTAATATCATTGCATTAATTTCAACAATATCCATCGACCATCGCTATGTACAAGTATAAGTTAACTAGCAACAAAACCTTACCGTGTTTTGTATTTTAGGGGAAACAGAATACCTAAACTGGACACAAACAATCATTAAATTAGAAAAAAAACAAAACCGGGTAACGCAGGAACGCAGCCGGTTTAGTAAATTATTGTGTATTGAAACACGATTATTTAGCGTTAATTAAGGCCTTTGCCAACGCATAATTGCCTTGGGATAAGGCGATATCAGCAACGGAATTTCCCGATTTGTCTTTGTGTTGTGGATCCGCGCCTTCGGCTAGCAAAGTCTCCACAATATCGGTACGGTCAAATAAGCTGGCAAACATTAGTGCTGTTTGGCCTTGAGCGTTGGTTTCATCAACATCGCAATCGGCAAACACCAGCTGTTTTGCAACACTTACATGGCCTTTAAATATGGCTCCCATCAACGCGGTATTGCCACGTGCATCTTCTTGGCAGGGGTTGGCGTGGGCTTGGTTAATTAAAAATGTCACTGTGTCGCTATGGCCATGGTATGCGGCCAGTATAAGCGCTGTGTAACCTTTATTATCTGCAACGTTAGCGTCTAGTCCTGCTTGGTAGAATGCTTGCAACACAGTTTGATTGCCAGCTCGTGCTGCATCAAAATATTGTGTCTTAAGTGCATCGAGCTTGCTGTCTGCATGACTTGTGAAGGCAACAAGAAAAACGGCACTTACTATTAATGATTTTTTAATTAACCCCATCATGTTTCTCCCCTTCGTTTTGGTTTACTTCAATGATCTGCGTGATTAAAAGTAAGCGTGCTCAATACTGAACACGCTTGGTTTTAGCTGGTTATTGCATTAGCGCCGTTAAGCTCTCAGCCACATCTTGGGCCTTGGCTGCTCGGGCCGCTTGCTGTTGCATTAATGCTTTGGCCATTTGGCGAACTTTCGACATGGGGGCCATGGCAATTTTAGCGACGCCTGTACCGTAATCTTTATCAGCGTTGTACATAAAGGCACTGATGATTACTCGAATCTCTTCTTCTGGCACTGACCCTAAGGCACCACCTAGGTTGCTAATTAAGTGCTGTTGACCTTCGCTCGTTAAGTTTCTAAAAAACTCACCAGCCTGTTTAAAGTTTTGCTCTTTATAGTAAGGTATTTGTTGTGTCACACCTGCCAATGGCTTGCTTGAGTAACGAAACGCTGGATCTTCATTTAAATCAAGGCGACGACTTGGCTGATAATTAACATCACGATTAGAGCTAGTGGTACGTAATTTACCGTGTTGCTCGTGGTTATTAATAACCGCATTTTTCGGTGCATTAATGGGAATACGGTAAGCATTCACACCAAGGCGGTACCGCTGAGTATCAGCATAAGAGAACAGTCGACCTTGTAACATGCGATCTTCAGACGGTTCAATTCCTGGAATAAGGTTGCTAGGAGCAAACGCCGCCTGTTCGGTTTCTTCAAAGAAGTTATCCGGCACACGGTTTAACACTAGGCGTCCAATTTTACGAGCAGGTACTAACGATTCCGGCCAAATTTTAGTGGTATCAAGAGGGTTAAATTCGAAGTCATCTAACTGCTCTGGCTCCAGTTCTTGTAAATATAAATCCCACGATGCCGTTTCACCTTTCTCACCTATGCGCGTATACACATCAGTCGTGTGAGGTTGCATGTCAATGCCTTGCATTTTCATTGCTTCTTCATTGGTGAAGTTCTTAATAGGCTGGTTCGCTTTCCAGGTAAACTTCACGTATTTATAGTTTCCTTCATCATCGACAAACTTAAAGGCGTGAACGCCCGAGCCGTCCATATTGAGGTAGCTGGCGGGTGTACCATAATCAGAAAACAGCATGGTTAGCGTATGGGTCGATTCCGGCACATGAGAGAAGAAGTCGAAAATACGCTTGCCTTCTTGTTTATTTGTTACCGGAGAAGGTTTAAATGCATGAACCATATCGGGAAATTTTATTGCATCGCGAATAAAGAACACAGGAAAGTTATTGCCAACCAGATCCCAGTTTCCTTGCTCGGTATAAAACTTAACCGCAAAACCCCGTGGATCGCGCAGTGTCTCTGGTGACAAGTGACCATGGACAACCGAAGAAAAACGTACGAATACTTCTGTTTTTTTGCCTTCTGTTTGGAATGGCGCAGCCATAGTATCTTCGGACAAGTTTTCGTAGTTCTCATAATAGCCGTGAATTCCTACACCACGGGCGTGAACCACACGCTCAGGTATACGCTCTCGGTCAAAGGCAGCGAGTTTTTCAATCAAATGGGAATCTTGCAGTAATACAGGGCCCCATGGGCCTGCAGTTTGCGAGTTTTGGTTGTCACCTACCGGTGCTCCATTTTGACGAGTAAGGGTATCGGCATTTACGCTCATAGACAGCATACCCGCTGTCACCAAGCTCAATACTATTTTAGACATGGTGGTTTTCATTCTGCAGCTCCTGACTGACGAGATAGACTATTTGCTTGTTCGTTGATATTACTTTTCACCGCAACGCAGACTTGATCGCCGTAATAATTGTCGGCGTAGTTGCATTGCGTTTGAATGAGGTTTATCGATGCACTTTGGGCGTTAGCGCTTGTTAGCTTTTTAAGTAGTGTGCTCATTTCGTTCTCCATATTAGATTGAATGAATTATTAACGATTCATAAAAACTATTAAAGTGAGATGATCCGATATGATTGATAGATATTTTAGATGGAAAACTTGGTGGTTAATTTGAATTTTTTGTGTAAGGGGGAACGTTATGACCAAAAATAGCCGTTAAGCAGATGTGTTAGCGTTGATAGGGGTTTTTATCTAAGCGAAGTGCAACACAAAATAGCCGTAAATCTAATTCGAGTTGATGGTAATGAGGCTCCATGTAGCAGCAAAGCTGATAAAAGCTTTTGTTGTGTTCTTTTTCTTTGAAGTGAGCTAGCTCATGTACCACAAGGGCTTTTAGCAGTGGTTCGGGGGCATACAGTAAGTCGCTATTTATGGCCAAATCATGCTTGCGTGTTTTACCTTGCATGCGATAGGTGTGGGTACCTAAAGCATTTGTCACCATATCCCCTTGCTTTTTAAAAGCTGCACGACCAAAAGGCGCAGCGTTTTTTAAATAGCGTTTTTTAAGATTGGTGGCGTAGTTGTAAAGGAGTTTATCGGTGGTTATGTGATGAGGGGCGGGGTACTTTTTGAGCAAGTAGTCACTCAGTTGATTACTGCGTATAAGACCTAAGGCTTGTTCAACCACATTGGCCGGGTAGCCGTTAAAATACCGTGCGTACTCACTCATTTTATTTACCCTAGCTGATACAAGGCACCATCAGTTTTTTGAGCCTATGTGAACTACTGAGGTTGTGGATTTTAACCTTAAACGAAGAACGTTGCTAGCGAGGCAACCCTCTATTGATACTCTAACAAGGCTATCTTTATTCTATCGTTTATGAGCCTTGATATGTTATAGTATAACATATCGATAAAGAAATAAGACGACCGTTAAACGATGAACAAAAAGTTACCTGTAACCGTACTTTCTGGCTTTCTTGGGGCAGGAAAAACCACGGTGCTAAGCCACATTCTTAATAACCGCAACGGAAAAAAAGTAGCGGTAATTGTCAACGACATGAGTGATATCAATATTGATGCTGCTGTTGTTAAAAATGAAGTATCGCTTAATCGCAGTGATGAAAAGTTAGTGGAAATGAGCAATGGTTGTATTTGTTGCACTCTGCGAGAAGATTTACTCATCGAAATTGACAAACTAGCCAAAGATGGGCGTTTTGACTACTTGGTTATAGAATCAACGGGCATTTCAGAGCCCCTTCCTGTTGCTGAAACCTTTACCTTTGCCGATGAAAACGGGGTGTCATTATCTAATATTGCCAGTTTAGATACCATGGTTACCGTGGTTGATGCGGTAAATTTTTTAAAAGACTATGACGAAGCTCAGTACCTTCAAGACACCCAAGAATCGTTAGGTGAAGAGGACGAACGTAGCGTAGCCGACCTGCTGGTGGATCAAGTTGAGTTTGCTGATGTTATTCTAATAAGTAAAACAGACTTGGTGGCAGATACAGAAGTAGAGCGGCTTCATGCTATTTTAAAAGTGCTGAACACCCACGCCAAAATTATTCCTATTATTGACGGCAAAGTGGATGTTAACGAGGTACTTGATACCGGCACTTTCGATTTTGAGCGGGCTGAACAAGCGCCTGGTTGGTTAAAAGAAATGCGCGGTGAGCATGTGCCAGAAACAGAAGAGTATGGTATTGCGAGTTTTAATTATGTGGCACGTCGGCCTTTTGCTCCTGAAAAATTTTATGCACTACTTCATAACACTGAAAAATTTGGCAAGTTAATTCGCTCAAAGGGTTACTTTTGGTTAGCGACTCGGCCTTTTTCTTGTGCCCAATGGAGTCAGGCTGGTGGAATTGCACGGTATGGTTTTGCTGGCATGTTTTGGAAAGCGGTTCCTGAAAACGACTGGCCTACGGATCAAGAGTCAATTAACGAAATCAAAAAACAATGGGTAGAGCCGTTTGGCGATATGCGCCAAGAACTGGTCTTCATTGGTCAAAATTTGGATAAACAAGCCATGATCCGAGCTCTTGATGATTGTTTACTTTCAGATGAAGAGTTACTCAAGGGAAGAGGATATTGGGCAACGTTGCACGACCCGTTTCCAGTTTGGGGCGAGCAGTAGTGGTGTTGGCTTTCCCCTCACTGGGGGATTCATTGTCTGTTACTAGGCCATCAATACCAAAGCGTTTTTAAAAGAGTGAATAACCATGCAGCGTGAATATTTTCAACGGCTCGAAAATTTACCCGATCAAACGTCTATTCAGTTGTCAGAAATCATTGAGCAACTGGCGTTTAACGAACAGGGACTAATTCCTGTTATTGCACAAGACGCATCCAGTAAAGACATACTGATGTTCGCATGGATGAATAGAGAATCTTTGATTAAAACCATCGATACCAAACGCATGACTTATTGGTCTCGCAGTCGAAATCAACTGTGGATAAAGGGTGAAACCAGCGGCCATACACAACATGTACGATCAATAGCCTTCGATTGTGATGGTGATGTGGTTTTATGCCAAATAGACCAAGTAGGTGGGGCTTGTCACACCGGTCGACCTAGTTGTTTTTACCTTGATGTTAATTTTGAACAAGGGCGGGTAACGATTTTAGGAGACGCATTAGCATGAGCAAAACTCTTCTCGTTAAACACGCTTACATAGTAACGGATGGCAAGATAGTTAAGGGTGATGTGCGCATTAACGGTCAAAGGTTTGAGCGCATCAGTACCAACATTACGCCAACGCCCCAAGATACCGTTGTTGATGCCAATGGGAAGTACCTCTTACCCGGCATGATCGATGATCAAGTACATTTTCGTGAGCCAGGCTTAACGCACAAAGGTAATATTGAAAGCGAATCTCGGGCTGCGGTTGCCGGAGGTATAACTAGCTTTATGGAAATGCCAAATGTCAGCCCTGCAACAACAACCATCGCCGCGCTAGAGCAAAAATTTGATATTGCAAAAGAGCGCTCCGTTGCAAATTACTCGTTCTACCTTGGGGCTACAGAGGACAATCTTGATGAAATCAAAAAACTAAATACTAAACAGCACTGCGGCGTAAAAGTGTTCATGGGGGCGTCTACAGGTGACTTATTGGTAGAGCATCCAGATGCACTAGATGCTATTTTTCGTGATAGCCCCACCTTAATTGTTACCCACTGCGAAAGTGGCGCCGTTATCGCAGAAAATCTTGCAAAAGTGACTGCAAATGGCCATGTACCAACCATTGCAGATCATCCTATTATTCGTGATGAACAGGCGTGTTATGCCTCGTCCTCTTATGCGGTTTCGCTAGCAAAAAAATATAACAGTAACCTGCACGTGCTGCATATTACGACAGCCAAAGAGTTGAGTTTGTTTGCGCCTGGTCCGGTCGAAAATAAACGCATTACTGCTGAAGCCTGTGTGCACCACCTATGGTTTAGCCAAGACGATTATGCCGAGCTAGGTAATCAAATAAAATGTAACCCAGCCATTAAAAAAACCAGTGATCGTGATGCAATTGTCCAAGCATTGCATACCAATCAAATTGATATCATCGCTACTGACCATGCGCCCCATACTTGGCAAGAAAAGCAGGTTGACTACAACCAGGCGCCCGCCGGTTTACCCCTTGTTGAACATGCTTTATTGAGTTTGTTTGATCTTGTGCATCAGCATAAATTAACGCTAGAACAGGTAGTTGAAAAAACAGCTCACAACCCTGCCAAGCGGTACGCTATTGAAAATCGTGGCTACATTAAAGAAGGCTATTTTACCGATTTTATTTTAGTCGATTTGCAAAAGCCCACTAACGTTACCCATAAAAATTGCCGCTATTTGTGTAAATGGACACCATTTAATGGGCATGAGTTTACTTCAAGTATTGAAGGTACTTGGGTAAATGGTCAGCAAGTGTTTAATGGCGAAGATGTGATAGAAAATACTACCGCTGCCCAAAGATTGGTGTTTAATCGCTAAAAACACGAGGGCTAAAATTTCGTTTAAGGGGGTATAGTTTACTTGTTTGGAATATCAGAAGCTTTATATTTAACAGGGACAACTTCTTCTCCCTGTTTGTTTATATAGCCCCACAAGCCACCTTTTAAAACCTGGTGGCCATATTTGTCGGGTGTTAAAACACAACCTTCACAGACTAAGGCCTTACCGTTATGGAAGGGCCAAGCCCAATCATAACCAGGTGCTAAAACAAGCTCTAAATCCTTGTTGTAATAGGCTACCTTTCCCTTTCTTAGTGATCGTGTCAGCCCTTCTTCAAAGTAATCTGTGCCGTTGTCGTAAAATATGACCGGCAGAAAGCGGCCATCAGGTTTTACATAGAAATATTGACCAGACGAAAAAAAAGAAGCTAAACCAAATTTGTCGAAATCCAAGTTTTTTATGTGCTCTTCTGATATTTGAAGGATACCACTTTTGTAGGTAGCACATTTATTAAACACTTCCATTTCGGGGTGTTGGTATTGGTCGGTTTTTTTAGGAATATACCCACACGCACCCCAGTCGTCTGCTTTAACAGGGTAAATAAATAATGTAATGATTACTGCTATGTATCTGAGCATAGTACTTTTTCTCCTATTAAAGCGGCGCGTTATAGAGTTGATAAAACACATAGATACACGCAAGGCCTAAGTCGATTGAGCATTGGACAAAATTTGGTGAAATGATAGCAGATAATCCAGATTTGCCTTATGAATTGGTAAGTTGTTTGTCTCGAAAGCTTTTGCTAGGTTTCAAATATCGATACCCCCCAATAGTCACTAGATTTAGTCATTTGTTTAAATCCTTTTTTTCGAAAGTGCTTTCTCATATGCAGGTTCAAGTAACCATGAGCAAAAACGATGACTCTTTCTTCACGTTGCGCAATTTTGATAAGTTCCATTGCTGCTGTTTTGGCGCGAACTCTAGCTTCAAGGTACGATTCGAAGCGTCCTTTTTTTCCTAACATCCAAAGTGCACGATTCAGATATACCCAGGACCAACTTCCCATAGTAAAAGGTAATTTGAATCGAGGGATGTCCATCTCTCTAAATAAATCGGACTGTAAGTCTGGATACTTATTGAGAGCAACCCAACTGCTGTGAATCGCCCGAGGTAAATCACTTGATACAGTAAAATAGTCACCATAATCAGCTGCTAGGGGGGTAATCGGGCGGCTATCATCAGCAACTAAAGAGTGATTGTAGTTTCTTACCCAATTTGCAAACCCCGCACTATTAACCCGTTTATTATCCGATTTCTCTGGGCGACCATGTCGAACTAAAATTATTCTCATTGAAACCTAACTTCCCATTAAGGGGCTGTAATATGGGAGTTAACGCAACGAACAATATGTTTCATGTACTACTTCGAATTCCTAATAGGCAGCATATTGAAGTATTAACTCTTTTAATACAGGAAAAATTGAACCTACTAACAAAGCCGCCATAGTAAAATTAAACATTTTTTGGTGCTTTGAAGAGCGAAGGTACTTTTTAAGGCCGGCACCAAAAACTAACCAAATTCCAACACAAGGAAAAGCAACAATAAAGAAAGCTAACGCAATAAAAATCACTTGGGAGAATATATCTGATGAAATATAGGTGTAAGCGGAAACCGCGCCTGTAGCCATAACCCATGCTTTGGGGTTCACCCATTGAAATAACGCCGCCTGAGTAAAGCTTAAGGGCTTAGATTTTCCTATATCTAATGAGGTTGGCGAAGATGATGCGATAAGCCAAGCTAAATACAAAAGATAAGCGACACCTAATACCTTTATTATTTCGTGAAACAAAGGATATTTTTCAAATACAACGCTAAAACCTAAGCCGACCATAATTACCATTACAGGGAAGCCAAAGCAGATCCCTAGCAAATGTGGAATACTATTTTTGACACCATAATTTAGACCGGAAGACATAATCATAATGTTATTTGGGCCAGGTGTTACCGTGGTGGATACCGCAAAAATAATAATCGCTAAATACAACTCCATAACTGTTAGTACTCCTTGTTAACTAACACCTTGTTTAGCTAAGGATGATTGGTTAAAAGGCAGAAAGCCAAGAACAATAAAGGGTGTTTTTGTTATATTGCAGTTTCAACGGCTTTCTGAGCGTGAATATAGGTGGTGTCTAGAAGGTCGATTTCAGTATCTGTTTGGTCAACTAACATTCCAATTTCAGTACAACCAAGAATGACTGCCTCTGCGCCTTGTTTAGCTAGAGATTCAATAATTCGCAAATATTCGGCTTTAGAGTCTGGAAGTAAATTCCCTAAACAAAGCTCTTTATAAATAACATCGTGAACAATTTTTCTATCGGCAGCGTTAGGCGTCAGCACTGTTAAACCATAGATATCACTTAATCTACCTTTATAGAAATCTTGTTCCATTGTAAACGCAGTTCCTAATAAACCTACCGTTTTAATTCCTTTTTTTACAAGAACATCTGCCGTTGCGTCCGCTATATGCAGCAAGGGAATATCAATAGATTCTTCTATCTGTGGTGCTACTTTATGCATGGTGTTTGTGCATATAAGTAAAAAATCTGCTCCTGCAGATTGCACCTTTATAGCCGCATCTGACAGTATTTTGGCTGTGCCTTCCCAATCACCCTCATGCTGTAGTTTTTCAATTGGATCAAAATCTACACTATACATTGCTATTTTTGCTGAATGTAGACCACCAAGTGATTGTTTAATACCTTCATTAATTGCTCTGTAATATCCAACCGAGCTTTCCCAGCTCATACCACCTAAAAGACCAATTGTTTTCATATCTGAACTCAGTCCTTGCCTTATAATGCCCAACTAGGGGGCAAATAATTGTCTTGTTATACGCGACTGAAAGCCGACTTAGTGATTTTAGCTAAACCATAACCTAAAGCTCCAAGCACAGCACTAAGCCAAATTGCATGAATTGGGATAAAGATAATAGCCAATGCTGAAGTAGATGAGGTGTGTTCAGAAGTGAAAAGCGAATGCTGCATACCCCAGTATCCCCAAAAGTGAAAAAGGGAGATCGCAGCAAGTGAGCAGTAAATTGCAATTTTTCCGCTGCTAGATTTTTTAAGGCTAGAAAAGAGAACTACAGCACAAAGCACGGCATAAGGAACGATTCTAAAAGAAGCTGAACTCAAAAAGCTATGAAGAGTGAAATATTGAGTAGCTCGCTCAAAACCTGGTTGAGGCGCGTACCCGCCAACAACAACAGCCAATAGCCAGTTTACCGTTGTCTCATTTATTAAGAGAAAAGACAGAAATAATAAAGCCCAAAATAACCATCTCATAGCTAATTACCTTTCGTGATTCATGACTTGTTAAGGGACAGCAATATAGTTGGCTAAGCTTTAGCGAGGTACGAGCACAAAACCAACTGTATTTTGTCCCTGTTGAATAGCGTGTTAAAGCGACTCTATTGAAGCTAAGAAGCTTTTATAGGTTGATAAGGCTTCAGGGTTTTCAAGCATGTTTACATGGTTAGCATTTTCAACTATCAACAATTTTTTATTACTAGACTGACTTGAATTAAATAATAGCTCGGATAATTCAACAGGCACTTGCTCATCATTTTCTGCGCCAATAACAAATAAAGGCCCTTTATAATATTCAGAAACAACAATTTTGTTATCAACTGATTTGAATACATCATCGACTTCAAGTGTTAAAAATGGTTTGGTATACCAAGGAATTGATTTGTCGATCCAGTCATCTACGTTAGTGGCCGAACCATGCAGTACAAGGGCATCAACAGGCTCACTTTTCGCAAGTTGTCCGGCAATAAAACTTCCTAATGAAAAGCCATGTACAATAACAGACTTAGCGTGTAGTTCATTTTTAATGAAATGATATTGCTCAATTGAGTCTCTAACGAGAGAGGATACGGTTGCTTTTCCTCCGCTTGCGCCTAAACCTCTTCGATCAAACATTACAATGCTTTTGTCTAACTTAGCAAGGGTTTGAATGGCATCGATTCCACCGTTACTAACTTTCATCCCATTGCCTGGAATAAAAAAAATCACATCTTGAGAACTACTGTGCTGCAAGTGAAGCCCTTGAAGCAAAATAGAGTCATCTTTAGTTAGCAGCTGTATTGGTTTGATTGTATGTTCCGGAAAGCGTGTTGCCCAACTATCTATATTAGAACTGGAATAATTTGTTACTTCCTTATCTTGACCAATAAAAGAGCTTTCCCTGATATGGCCTGAACAACCGAGTAGAGTACTAAGCGCGAAAAGCAAAACCATTTTTTTAAACATTTAATTATTTCCCTATATTATTTTTATGCCAACCATGTTTTTGTATGCACATTGCTATGAGTAGACTAATTAAAAATTAAGTTGGAGCCATAGCAATGGCTGACCTTTACGATTCAACCGCATTTAAAAAGACAACAAATTTAAGCCTCAATAGTAATTTGTTAGAAAGTGCCAGAAGCTTAAACGTTAACTGTCTTCGCAAAATCCAATTTAAAAGATATCGCGTGGTTTATGCAACTTCCTTTAAGGTACATAACGCTTTTGTATGGGGCCGACATAGAAACGCGAAGCGTTGGAATGGCGGTTCCACATGACAAACTTGTTATGGATTTTAGTTTGCAAAGTACACCTCATCCAATACCCCTGACTCATTGAAGTGAAATTGGAGTTCTTGGTTTGCACATTGCAAGATCCCGTTTGGTAGAACTGTATACTGCATCTTGGTTAGGGTAAGTAAAGACTCTAACTCTTGTTTTGTGGCTTGAGTAATATCTCGCCCCCAAATCATCAACGAATGAACTGTTTTAATGCGAAACATACAAACATGAGATTTCTCTGTTGGTCCGCCTTCAACTTCGCCACGAAATCCAACAAGTAAGCCTTTAAAGTAGAGAAAATTCTCTAAATTTCCTCCCATCCAATCTTCGTAATAAAGATCTGAATCCCATGCAGACTTAACCTCATTAGGCGTCGCGCCAAACTGTATTGGGCCAAAACCCTCTGCTAGTGATATTTCGTACATACTTTCAATCTTGGTAATGCCAAACGCCCGCATAAGCGGAAAAAATAATTAGGTTACAATACCTCGCGAAGCGAAGGAAGCCTACGTATTTTGGTCCTTAGCGAGCGCAGCAAGTGTTAATGTGTTTGTTATGGTTTTTATACCACAATGTTTAGTCACCAATCAGCTGCATACTGTATATTTGCTTTAAAAGCCTCGACTTCTAAAGGTGCTTTGTCATAACCAAATTCAGCTATGTCAGAGAAGTGCTGAGTTATCACTTGGTCAAGACTAGATCGTTCGATTTGAAGTACATGAGCCAATTTTGGCCTATTTAGTTCATATCCATTACGAACATAAATAGAATACCCGAAAGCCTGAGCGTTATTGGTGATACCTTCACCAATAAAGCCTAGTGCTTCACCTAGTGTTTTTAAAGCAATATTTTCGTATGGAAACGGAACTTCTTCAACATGCACAATCCTGACTTTCTCTGGTTTTTGAATTCCTATATCAGCTGCTAAAGCTAATTCTCGTGAATTTAACGGAACTCCTGATTCCGCGCCTTTTCTTTCAGTTTCATAAGCTCCTCATTATGGGCGGTTTCATCTCCCTTTTTTTCTTGGTTACCCTGTAAATCTTCGAGGGCTACTTCGAATACAGCGGCGAGTGAATTGGGGCTTTTATGGGATATGAATAGGACATTTTACCGACACAATGGAGCATGGGTGTTTGTGTCCCAACGAGCGCAGAGGAAAACGTGTCCGACAGTAGCGCGTTGTAAGTATTCGGGTGTCACATTACATAAGTAATTGTCACATTTTTCTAAAGGAAACAGATAGTTTTATAGCTGATTGATACCCATGTGAAAGCTCTTTTTCAAACGCTTGGCATCCTGTTTTGGAGAATAGCCAAACAGCTTAGAATATTCTCGACTAAATTGTGCAGGTTCATGATAACCCACTTCGAACCCAGCCTCTGCTGCATCGTAGCCTTCAACAACCATAAGGCGTCTTGCTGCCATCAAACGCAAATGACTTCTAAAGCGGATAGGACTTGTGCCGGTAACCGTTTTAAATTGCTTATGAAAATTAGAGAGCCCCATTAATGCCATGTCGGCAAGATCTCTAGTGTATATTGATTCAGTGAAATGAAACTCGATCCATTCAATCGCTTTTCTGATACGGCGTAACCGACTGCTTGATGTGACCATTTGAGCAAGAACAGAATGAGTCTCTGGCTGCTGAAGAAGTCGCCAAATCAATTCTTTTTCAACCAATGGAGATAAAACAGAAATACTCTTTGGATCATTCATTGTTTCCGCTAGCCTCACCACTGTATCGACTAGCTGGTCATCCATTTCCCCGAGTTTTAATCCCGAAGAAATAACATCATTTATTTTTGTTTCGACAGGTAACATCATCAATTCGGCTATGATTTCGGGATCTAAATCCAATCTAAGACAAATATAAGGATGTCTTTTTGTCGCTTTTGTGACAGCGCCAAAAACTGGAAGTCGGACAGAGCCCAGCAGGTAATGGGCAGAATCATAACGATAAGTCTGATCATCAAGCCTTGCTTCTTTGACGCCTTGAGCGACTACGCATATTGCAGGTTCGTACAGAACTAATTCGGGTGCTGTAGGTGCGGAACAGCGCATGATAGACATTCGAGGAACCGGCGTCTGAAATACGCCATCACTGCGTGTAAACTGCACTAGCAAGTCTGTTAAGTCATTAATCGAACGCATTTAAATAACTACCTTCTCTATTTTCGCCCAACAAACAATATTATTAATAAATGGAGGATTGTATAAGGATAAAAGAAAACCAAGATATCGTACTATCGCATTTTTTTGGCAGTATTTCATTTACATCATCCCATAGCCATGGGCTAACCGTTACTGAAATATTGGAGCTAATCGTATGAAAAAAACTTGGTTTATCACAGGTGGATCTCGTGGAATAGGTGTTGAAATAGTAAAAGCAGCCCTTGCGCAAGGAGATAATGTAGTCGCAACTGCACGCAATGTAACAAAGCTTAGAGAACAACTTAATGCGCACACAAATCATTTGGAGTGTATTGAACTAGATGTGCAAAATAGTGATGCTGCACAAAAGGCTGTCGCAAGGTCTGTTGAGCGGTTTGGAAGAATTGATATTCTAGTGAACAACGCTGGTTTCGGGCAGTTAGGTCACTTTGAGACTGTTGAGGCTTCGTTGATCGAGACACAATTTTGCATCAACGTTTTTGGTTTGATGCATGTAACTCGAGCAGTATTACCACAAATGCGCAAACAACGACGTGGATATATACTTAACCTTTCATCCATTGGTGGCGCTACTGGGTTTGATGGAGCATCCATCTATTGCGCATCTAAATTTGCTGTTGAGGGCTTTTCCGAAAGCCTTGCGCAGGAAGTTGCTCGCTTTGGCATTAATGTCACTATCGTTGAACCCGGTTTTTTCCGCACTGACTTTCTGGATGAGTCTTCAGTGCGTTACGGTCAGATTATAGATCAAGATTATACGGATGCTGTCAGTAACCAAAAATCACAGTACGATGCGTATAGCCATATGCAGCCAGGAAACCCCTATAAATTGGCTCAACTAATTGTTAATACTGCAGGCCTTAGTCAACGCCCGGCCCGTCTTATTGCTGGTTCGGATGCTCTTTCAATGTCTCGCGATGCTCTTAATAGTCGCATGGCAGAACTAGAACAGTGGGCGGCTTCCTCAATATCAACGGATTTTCAAGAGGAGTGATAAGTATGCTCTCTTTGCTACTTCAGAGAATGAAACTTAACACCCCAATAACCGGCTAAAAATTGTGGGCTAAACTTGAGCGAAGCGAAAAAGCCCGCACCTTTTTAGCCCTTGTTAATCGGATTGTTATGTTCACGTTTAAACTCCTCTAGAATACTCATTGAGGGGGTGGGTTTTGTTACCCAAACATCATTTTCCATAACTTGCCAAGTTTCATTAAAACCACCTTGAGAATCAAAGTAATCTATAACTTCAGAGTAGAAATTATCAATTAGTTCCAGCTCTCTTTTACTCGTTGGTGGTAAGCGCACAGTTTCAACAATCAATACTTTGTTGGTAACTTGGCTGCGCAGAAAATCTTTGGCTTTTTCAGTTTCGCCGTCCTCCAAGAGCTTTAAAGCCCAAAGCATGAAACGACCGTTATCAACGTGCTCTTTAGTGTATGTATTAGCTAAAGATATATAATTTAGATAAAAAGCTGAAGCAAAACCACCAAAGAAAACTATTAGAGTAAATACTCCGCCTATAACCCATGAGGTAATATTAGATTTCATCGATACTCTCCTTGTGAACATAACTTTACTGTGCCCAATAAATAAAACGTGCCATAAATACAGCATACAATCGAGCTTACTAACCAAAAGGTTATTGAATTTTGATGTACCACAGGGTCTGAAGTTAGAAATGGACCAACCAAGCCTGCGATGCCACGCAATAAATAGATGGCAGTGATTAAAGTTAAACAGGTTTTTAGTAGTGGTAATTTAAGGATGATGCCTGCACCAGAAAAAGCATATAAGCCCCAACCGCTAAGAATTAAAGCAATAACCAAAGTCACAATTGTGGGATACGGATCGCCCTGAGCCGCGAGTTGAGCCATTCTTTGACCAGCCCCAAAAAAGAGATACCAGTCAGAACCGCCGAAAATACAACTAATATGAAGTAATGCTGCCAAGATGCTTAAACTGCCGGCAATAATTAATTGATTGTTCTTGCGCATTAAAATTCCTTTTTTAATATCCTAGAAGCACATAACACTCCGCTCAAGGGCAATAACACATGGGCTAAAATTAGGAACGAAGTGACGCCGCCCACGTTAGCGTCCCAGCGAGTTTACGAGCGAACTTGAGCAACTTGTTAAGCACCATTTGCTTCGAGCCATTCACAAAATATATCTCCAGAATTCTCATCGCCAAACTCCGCAGGATTTTTAACTATTTCTAACGCTGTTTTTGGAATAGAAGTGTTGAACTCATGAGTCACCCAATCTTGAAACTTTAAATTAGGTTTTACAGTAAATTCATTTTCCTTAAAGCTTTCGAAAGGCGTTTTATCAAAATCTTCGTTCCAGCAAACCTCATCATAACCTATGGCTATTAACCTCAAAAAATCTACAGCGTTCTCAGCTAGTACACAGGCTAGGGTTGAACCTGAACCAGAACCGATATGAACAATTTTTTGTTCATTATTATCATCAAGCCAAAAAGCAGCTACGGAGCCATCACCACCTGTACGAGCAAATATTCGTAGCCTATCTTTGATGCCTTTATGAACAAAGTAGAAATCATCAATTTGTTCCTCAGCATAAAACTCTATTAACGTACCACCAGGTCTTTGAGCGTCAGTCCATTCATGTCTCATTTGATTATTGGGATAAAGATAACCGACACGACCGATTTCTGTATCTTCTGCGAACCCATTGCTTTCGATCCAATCAAACAACATAGCGAGTGGTTCGGGTATACTCATTGGGTTAGGTAAAGTTTGTAATATTGATTTATGGAGTGGATTCAAATGCCAATCTTCCTTGGTGCATAACACCCTGCTTAGGGGCGGAAACACATGGGCTAAAATTAGGAACGAAGTGACGGGAGCCCACGAGTTATTGTCCCGCTTACTTAGTTTGTTATGCCTAGTGCTAAAGTTGATACGACACATTAATGCATAGAATGCCAAGAGTTAACAATGTTGCTGGTGCTAAAATTATATAGAACCAGTGTTTTATTAACACCTTATTACCCACGATTGATAGCTGTAATTTGTCATTTACATCAAAGAGCAGTGTAAGAATGCTGGTATCGCAAACATAACTCGTTGGTCCAGAAGCAGGATGCTCGAAGCTGAGCTTCAACACCTTCGCTCTACTTGAACGTGTTTCGGTACTCGCGTTACGGAAGATTTTGTCTACAACAACCGCACTTACTGTTTTTGCCCGATATATAAATTGAATCCTATATAACAGTAAAATAGCTGAACCAACTAATAAGGATATTCCGATAGTTAAGCAATAAATCTTCATAATCTAATCATGGGCATAACACCCCAAGCAGGGGGGTATGAGCGTTTTGCCGCGAGCAAAATTCCCGCTGACTTGGTTTGTTATGTGTCATTATTCTATCAAAACCATAGCCTGGCAAATTAAGAGTATAGCCATTTGAAAAAGCGAGAACTAATGAAATTGAATGCCATAAAAATACACCCGAAACGTAGTGCCTGAAGAAGAAGCAAGCCTGTATCCTCGGATGGATTTGATAAGTCTAGAAATTCCATTGTCACATAAGTCAATCCAGTCGCGCAGGCTGCTGCCACAGCTCTCGCCAGAGTGCTTTCATTTTTATTTTCATCCTTGGTCATTCATTTCCCGTTGTCACATAACGTCGCGTTGAGGAGTGAGCAAAGCTACCACAAAGCTTAACCATACCACCGTAAACACAAAAACCAACGATAGAATGAAAAATGCCAAGCATTGGGAATCTGTCTTAAACGCTTTGTTGTTTTGCGTGCCAAAGTGACACAGAGATTGCTTATTGCACACTTTAAGACAATAATACACATGTGACATTTTGACACAACAGGAGATAACATTATGGCTACTTCTTTGCCTCGCATCACCGCTAGAGTTGATGTCGATACACAAGACTTACTGACTAAGGCTGCCGCGATCGCCGGCATGTCTAGCATCAACTCGTTTGTTCTAAGCGCTGCAATCGAAAAAGCTAAACAAGTCATCGAACGTGAACAGACTTTAAAACTGAGCCAAGCTGATGCTATGTTGCTAATGGACGCTTTAGACCATCCTGCAACACAGAACTCAAAGCTAAAAGCTGCTTCTGAACGATACGAGAGCAAAACTCAGTGATGAATACGGTGCTTCTAGATAAAGCTAAGCACGATAGAAACCGATTCAACTGTGGCATCGAAGCTCTCAATAATTACTTAAAACTAATGGCGAGTCAGCAAGCAAAGAAAGACAACAACAGAACGTTTGTCTTGGAAGATGATAACGACAACTTACATATCATCGGCTTTTACACGCTAACAATGACGCCAATTGACTTAAAGGCATTGCCCGACAAGTTACAAAAAAAGCACCAATCATCCACCTCGGGTGGTCTAATTGCCCGCCTTGCTGTCGATGACCGATATAAGGGGAAAGGATTTGGTGAATGGCTGCTTATCGACGCACTAAGAAAGCTGTTAGCCGCTAGTGATAGCGTTGCATTTCCAGTTGTTATTGTTGATGCCAAAGACGGCGCAAAACATTTCTATGAACACTATGGTTTTCAAGTATTTCAAGACACTGAAAACAAACTCTTCATCACCATTGCAGATGTGAGAGCAAGCTTAGGCTAGTTAACCGCTAGCCTTTAGCAAACTAATGCGAAGGTAACCGGCGCCGGAGCGCAGCGGAGGGAACTACAAGCAGAAAGCGTTTGGTATCCGGTTGACTGTCTGGTTATGTGGCATTCCGCCCCCTAGGGTTGTGATGAGATAGCACGGCACCACACCATTTATTGACGGTTTTACGGTCCTTAAGACCAGGATCATACTCAAGATCATGTGATGGCGATGTGAGCATCTCTTCCCGTATATCTTTGTACTCTTGTTCAGTGATTTCGAGAGGCTTCCAGTAGCAACCACCGCCCATACCTTGGTCAGCTCCACCAGAGAGCAGCTCCTCATTCAAAATATGGAAAGGAGGGAACTGTTTTGTGCACGAGACAAGCGTGGCCAGACGTGGTGAATAACGCAGGAGAAAATCGTCAAAATTCACGATTTCCCAGCTCCCGTCTGAGCTACCCATACCTGGTAGGATTTTAACCTTAATTTGCCTCATGGTCTCATCTATACATAACTTTTAAATAAGGGGCGCAGGCATGTGGGGCATAATGGCGAAGCCGCCCCGCATTAATGCGTCCCAGCGAACGAAGTGAGTGACTTAATTTTTTGTTAGCTGCCATTGTTAAATTGAAAAGTGATAGCATATACGCTAGCATATGACTTATGCATAAAGTAGTTATTGACACAAGTGTACTTATTAGCGCCCTGATTGGCAAAACAGGGCCAGCCAGAGAAGTGATACGGCAATGCTTGTTGGGTCGGTTAAAGCCGCTGATTAGCACGACCTTATTTTTGGAATACGAGGCAGTAAATAAGCGAGACAAAATCAAAGAGTTGTGCCCGCTAACCGAGGACGAAGTGAATGAGTTATTAGCAGCATTTTTTAGTGTTTGCGAATGGGTGCAGATACATTATTTGTGGCGACCAAATTTAAAAGATGAAGGCGATAATTTTCTCATTGAACTTGCAGTAGCAGGAAATGCTGAGAGCATTATTACGAATAACCTAAAAGATCTACGAAATGCGGAATTACAATTTGACGGTTTGAAAGTGTTAGCGCCAGAAGATTATTTGAGAGGAGTTTAATATGTCTACTCTAACTGTACGTTTACCAGACGATAAGCATAATCGATTGAAGGCTTTGGCTGCGCATAAGAAGTTGAGTTTAAACAAATTAATAGAAGAGTTGTCTACACAAGCGATAGCTGAATTTGATACTGAGGTAAGATTTAAGGCGATTGCTGCTACTGGAGACCAAAAGAAAGGATTAGAACTTCTAGATAAGCTTGATTCACATTTTGGCAGCTAACGCCGCCAACACAGGCGAGCGTTAGCGAGTCCAGTCCGCGCTTTTTACGGACGATTGTGATTGGCCTTGTTAGGCATTTGTTGTTAACTCATAGTTCGCCTGACCTGACTCACCTGACTTAAACGAGCCAGAACCATCAATGTTAGCAAGTTCATCAGTGCCTGCCACAATTATAAAATTGCTACTGGCAACACCATTTTCAAATTTACCATTGTGCTGAATAGTGACGCTACCAGACTTACCATTAACTTTGCCTGTAACCACCTCAAAGCCTACAAATACTGCTGATGCCGCTGACTGATAAGACATTAAATATTGAATTTCACTGGAACCTTCGATTACGCCACTGTAGCTTTGTGTAATTTTTGCGAGACTTTTTTTCGAGCCATCTTCATTTTCAATATAGGGTGTTTCATCCCAGCCAGTTATTTGAAATACATTACTCATTTTAAATATCCGTAGTTAATTTTTGATGCCTAACTTTTTAATAACGGGCGCAGGCACGTGGGGCACAATGGCGAAGCCGCCCCGCGTGTATGCGTCCCAGCGAAGCGACTTAATGTGTTTGTTGCACGCAATTTGCCACATCTGTAGCGCATTGCTACAATGTGATGACGAACCATTAGGAGACATATTATGGCAACCGCGAGCGTAAGACTAGACCAAGATCTAGTTGAGAAAGCTACAATTATGGGCAAAGCACTAAACCGAACTATGCCAAAGCAGATAGAGCATTGGGCTAAGATAGGTGAAATGATGGAAGATAATCCTGATTTGCCTTACGAATTCGTAAAACAGGCAATTATCTCCAAAGCTGAAAAAGAGGCTGGAAAAATGGAGCCTTACGATTTTGGCTAAGATTACCAGTGTTTTACAGACAGCTAATTTTAAGAGAGCAGTAAAGAAGTTACATCAGAATCAGAAAAAAGACTTGGATAAAGCTGTTAAGGAACTAATGGCTGATCCTCTTATAGGTGAGCAGAAAAAAGGCGACCTAGCCTTTCTTCGTGTGTACAAATTCAAGATGGTCAAGCAGTTAACTTTACTTGGTTACAGCTACGAGGATGGCACTGTAATACTTGAATTGATAGCTCTTGGCTCTCATGAAAACTTTTATCGCGATGTTAAAAAGTTATTCTGACCAATTGCGTATAACAACGCCCGCATAAGCGGACAAAAATCGTGGACTAAAATGTTGAGGAACGAAACATAGCCCGCTGTTTTGGTTCCGACTTAATGCGCTTGTTATACGTTTTTATACAAATCATGTAAGTATTCTTTTTCTGGGTCATTTAGCAAAGTATTACCGTGAGTTAACTTCAAGTTATTAGTGCTACCTGATTCAGAAATAGATCGTACGCCATCTAATACACACAAAAAACCAAAGGCAGATTCATTTACAGCGTCAGATATAATACTTTTTACCATATCCTTATCAGAGTCACTTAATGAATTAAACCAAGCTGATTGTTTAACCAAGTTTTCATCAGCTTTTCTACCTGGAGGTGATTTCAAATTATCTATTGTATCTTCAATAGCAGATGTCGATACAACATCTTCGATTAAGGTAATAAATTCAGAGTTATTCACCAAGCCTCCTGCCTGTTTGTGTCCCAGCCCGCCTGCGGGCGACATAATTTTTTTGTTATACGCAATTGCCAAAATTAACCGCCATGTTGCAATACTAAGTAAAACCCAAAAACCAAACATACCGAAACAAAACAAGGAATACCAAATAACAGCAATTTTTGTTTTGGCACTAGGGGCTTTGAACTAGTTGAAAGCGTAACACAAGGGAGCAATAGTGATATGAAAATAGGAATGATGAAAACGCTTATTGGGTAACCAACATATTTTGCAATGAAGTCGCCCGCATTACCTACATACCAAATTTGGAGTACTAAGTTGAATAAGCAAATTAATACAACAAGCCCAATAAATTCCTTTTTACTCACAGGTTTTCTTTTGCGTATAACTTTTCAATAATGGGCGCAGGCACGTGGGGCATAATGGCGAAGCCGCCCTGCATGTATGCGTCCCAACGAACGAAGTGAGTGACTTGATTTGTTTGTTAGCTGCCGCCTACTAGTAATGGTAACGACACGAGATAACCGTAATTGCGGTATCGTCCACGGCATATACCAAACGGTTGGTGTCATCTATTCTGCGGGACCAGAAACCTGAAAGATTTTCTTTAAGAGGTTCCGGTTTTCCAATTCCATCAAATGGAGAACGCATAACATCCGAAATTAACTTATTGATACGTTTCAAGGTTTTTTTGTCTTGAGTCTGCCAATAAACGTAACTATTCCAAGCTTCATCAGTCCATGATAACAACCTGTTACTCATCAATAAGTTCTCGCTTGATCGTTTTTGCCGATTTAAACTGTGCTATTGAACGATTTAAGTGTTCAGCGTTCGCTGGAGAACGAAGTAGATGAACGGTTTCCATAAGGCTGTTGTAGTAATCTAATGACATTACAACAGCATCCTCAGAGTCACGACGAGTGATTACTGTTGTATCTGCATCGTTGATTACATTGTCCAAAACGGCTTTTAGACCATTTCGTGCTTCGGTAAAAGAGACAATTCTCATTTTGCACCCCTCTTGTACATTATATGGGACAAGTTTAGATCGGAAATGAGCACATGTACAGGATGTTGTGCATTACTACGCCGTGGCAGCTAACGCCCTAATCAGCCGCGCCGCTGTTTGGCGTCGGATGAATTTGCTTGTTATGTTTCAATGCCAACACAGCCCCGATTAGCGTCAATATAGTATAAATGCTCGCTTCAAAAACGGCTGTTGCAGTTAAGCTAGTCAGAGCTACTGCCGAAGTTAACACTGCTACTCTCGCGATATTTGCGCCAGCAAACTTAAGCCCCCAAAAAGAAGCCGCCGCAAGTACAATACCCCAAAGGAACTTATAACCGATACTCTTTTGCATTTTATCTGCTCGCTCATTTGAGTGTAAGTATCGAGCCTTGAGTTCATCTAGATGTTTTATGTCGGTTTCTGTCAAATAACCTTTCTGATTTAGCTCTTGGTACTGTCGCTGATATGACAACTCAATGTCTGTCGGCGCAGGGTTGCTAATCTCTCTAGATAATGACGAGAGAACAATTAAAAATACTAAAACAACTGCGAATTTAAGATTATTCATTGGGAAATATAACGCTTTTGGAAAGGGCAGCTTTGCTGCGAAGCAGCGCATAAAGCTGTCTCGCTTGCCAAACTTGTTAACTGCCGATTATTCGACAACGAATACAAACGCATAATCACCTTCGGGATATTCATTTATAAAGTTACGAGTATGCTCTGAACTTTGCTTGGCATCACCGTCTTCTTGATTAAGATACCAATTATCATAATTGTGCCTGTAACCATCTTTTTCTTTCTTCAGTACGTCACCACCAAGGATGAAGCGCCCCTGAGCTTGCAGATGGTCAACTAATTTAAGTGCATCATTTTTAAGCCAAGCAACGTCACTTAAATGTAAGTGCTCAAGAGATATTTCATTTCCCTTTAATTCTGCTGGTATATCCATAATTCTCTAAAGGCAGTTAACACCCCGTTTAGGGGCAATAACACGTGGGCTAAAATGGGAGCGAAGCGACTGAGCTTACGTGTTGTTGTCCCAGTGAGCGCTAGCGAACGGCTACAGTTGTTTGTTAGTTCTCATGCTACCACGAAGAAAGAATAAACAAACAGCCACAAAATTTGAAAACCATAGCTTAGATGTTGATGAATGCCCACTCCGGTTTGAGTGACTTGTTACGCGGTTTTAACTATTACTGTAATAGCTTCCTGTTGGCGCGCCGCCAAAAAGGGACATTGCTGATTGCATTTGCTCTTTGGGAAATGATTCAACTGAATTTTTATGAGATTGAATAGATTCCCATTTTTCTATAATAACGAAATCAGATTGATCTTCACTATTTTGTAAAACTTCATACGATAAGTTACCTTCTGAAGAAGTAATATATGGAGTTAGAGATTTTAAAAAATCGAAAAGCTCTGCTTCTTTTCCATCTGCGGATTTGAATTTATTTATACGTGTAACACTCATAATGATTTCTCTTTTGCCAATGATATAATTTTATGTATAACGCCTTTATTAGCGTAAAAATGCGAGCGCGAGCGAGTAGTTTTTCCGATGAAGCAACTTGTTATGTTTAAGTTTCACTGTTCGCTTTGTTTGCATATTTACCAATAGCTTTACCAGTTATTGCCCAAATCAATACACCTCCCCATGCAATCAATGAAAAACCAGCAGGAATACATGCAAGCAATATATATTTAAAATGCTTTCTATTGAAGGCTAGAGCAAACATTGCGGGCAGGAACCAGAGAATAAATACCCCAATTAATATGAAGCCAATAAATGCATAGTTGTCACTTGCCAAAATACTATTGATATATTCCATCACTATTTCCCTTTTTAAATTAACTACTTTTTTTGAAATTGACAACGTTACCTGATTGTCAAAGGTAATAGTCTTTAGTTAGGGAAATTTATTACAGAATCGACTGTAATATTTTAGGTGCACCGAGTTGTTTGAAACATAACGCCGCATTAAGCGGACTAAAATTGTGGGTTATACTGTGTAGCGAATTGGAGTGTAACTTGCTGTTTTAGTTAGATTTAAATGCCTTGTTAGGTACGCTTTACGCAATGATCTTTGTCATAAACATACTATATGGATCTTCTTTATAATTACCAAATGGATCGCATTCTTGAAAGCCAAATTGTTGGTAAAGCTTATGCGCGGGTATAAAAGCATCCATAGTGCCTGTTTCTAAGCTCAGTTTTTTATACGAACGAATATTTGCTTGATTAATAATGTGTTGCAAAAGTTTACGGGCAATAGCTTTACGTAAATAGTTATTTGATGTGCGCATTGATTTTATTTCACCATGCTCTTGTAACAGAGCAATAACTTCTTTAGTTCTTAATTCACCAATACGAATGTCCATTTATCACCTAAATTTTATTGTGTCCCAGCACGCGCAGCGGGCTAACTTGATTTTTTTGTTATGTCCGTTTTTTTAAACCCCACACACGAACACGTACAACCCAATAAGTCGTTGAAAGTAAAACAAGCAAAACAGGAGCTACAAGGAAAAAAGAATTTCTTATTGCTTCTGGGAATATTTGAGATTGACCAAGGAAAAAGGATGCGGCTGCGATAAACATTGCGACACCAATGCGCCAACTGTGACGTACTATCCTTGATTTGCTATTTAGTTTTTGTTTTTTGAGGAGGTATGTATCTGCAAGTGCCGCCATTAGTGAAATGGCGCCAAAAACTATAATGACCTGAGTTGGATTACCATCAATCTTCGCAATACCTTGGCTTAATGCATGAAATCCCGTTAGAACGGCATATACACCAACCAGGAGACCAAAAAATGCTAATGAAAAATTAGTCAGGTTTGGCTTGAAAGTCGCTGTGCGGGCAGCAACGAAAGCTGTGCAAACTAAATAGAATGTTACTAGACCTGCAACCATGTTTAGCATTTCATCATTAATGAATGCCAACAATGCACCTGATAGAGTCATAAGCACCATTGAGTTAACAAAAACTTTTCCGGCTTTTCTGTGCGTATTTGCCCCTTTTTTGGCCAAAAAACTTATGGTTCCAGTAAGCAAAGCAATGCTGCCTGCAAAAATATGAAGAAAAATTAGCACAGTACTACAACCTCCGATGTTGATTTAATTTGCTAAGGACATAACACCCGGCTAAGGGGCGATAATGCATAGGTTAAAATTAGGAACGAAGTGACGCAGCCCATGTGTTAGCGTCCCAGTGAGCGAAGCGAGAGCCTTTAGTGGCTTGTTATGCGGGGCGGATCTTAACTGCATCCGCTTCGCGCCAAGTGACCGCTAGATAAAGTATGAGTATAGCGGTACTTATTTCTATGATACTAAAAAACACATAGTGAAGAGTGCCGCCCATATAAAGGGTGTAGCTTTGTATTGAGCCAGTTATTAAAGCTGCAACAATATTGAGATACTTGTTAATACGAAACACCAAAACCCGTGACAAAACTATCATTGCCATGGGGATTTGCATGATAAACGCAAAGGAAAGCAAAAATTCTTCTGTAAGCTTCATACCTCCGATTTCGCCGGCAATAAACCCTTTGAGCGTCTCTGCGTGGTGGAGAGAAAATATGTCGCAGTAGATATAGTTAACTGAGAGAAAAATCCATAACACTGATAGAAGTTGTTTTCTATCGCCATTCCATTCGAACATATACTTTCCTAAAAGTATGACTTCAACACACGCAAATAGAAAACAAAAAAGGAATTATTTCAAGACAATACAAATACCTTGTTACAATTGAGGACAAACCCAGCCGAATGACTTTGGTTTATACAAGTGTAAGCCCCGCATATAACACCCACATAAGGGGCAGAAACACGTGGGCTAAAATATGGAGCGAAGCGCAGGGAGCCTACGTATTTTTGTCCCAAGGAACGCTAGCGACTGCGTTTGTTATGCGCTATTGACTTACAGTGCGCAAGTACCATGATTAGGTATATATTGGTACTTGGAGAAAGCAAATGGCTAAAAATACCAGCATTACCCTTGGTGACCATTTTGATGGCTTTATTGCTAGCCAAATTCAAACTGGTCGATATGGTTCAGCAAGCGAAGTAATTCGTTCAGCTCTCCGCTTGCTAGAAACACAGGAGACCAAATTAAACACTTTGCGTCAATTACTTGTAGCAGGTGAAGAAAGTGGCGAGGCTGAATACGACCTTGAGAACCTGATGTCAGAACTAGATGGTGAATTAAAAGAGTGAAACCATTTAGTTAACTGTACTCGCAAAATCCGACTTAAAAGATATCGCGTTCGCAGCGGGCGAACTTGATTTTTTTGTTATGCGCGTTTTATACCGCAGCCATATTATACGGTGAGACATGCAAAGAGCTTTGATGTTGTCTTGTTTGCCACAAATCAAAAGCATTTTGCAAACGAAGCCAATGGGCCGCAGAAGGCTTACCGAAAACGAGTTCAAGACGAAGAGCCATCTCTGGGGTGATAGCCCCTTTACCATTAAGAACTTTCGATAATGTTTTACGGCTCACATCTAAATGTTGCGCTACATCAGTAATGGTCAGTTCTAGAGCATCAATAACAAGATCTTTGAGTATCTCACCGGGATGCGCAGGGTTATGCATATTCATTAGTGATAATCCTCGTAATTAACGATTTCAACATCTCGTCCAACAAAGCGGTATGTTACTCTCCAGTTTCCACTTACCCGGACAGACCAAATATCATTTCTGTTACCTTTGAGTTTATGCATATAAAGGCCTGGTAAATCCATGTCATCAGGTGTTTCGGCTTGATCGAGATTCGACAGAATAAGACGAAGCTTATTCTCGTGCTTTTTCTGAATTCCTGACGTGGTTCCTTTAGCGTAAAACTTCTGAAGGCCTTTATGTATAAAACTCTTAATCATGACTCTATTGTAACCTCAGGGGTTACGGATTGCCAGCGTAATTTTTGTGAGCGCATAACGCCCTAATAATGGGCAAAAAATTGTTGGCTAAAATGTTGAGGAACGAAAACAGCCAACTGTTTTTTGTCCTTATTAATTAGCTTGTTAGGTACATTTTATAACAGTACCTTTGTCATAAACATACTGTAAGGATCTTCTTTATAATTACCAAAAGGCTCACATTTCTGAAAGCCAAATTGTTGGTAAAGATTTTGAGCAGGTAAAAAGGCTTCTTTAGTTCCTGTTTCTAAGCTTACTTTTTTATATGACCGCAGAGTAGATTCTTTAATAATATGCTCTAATAATTGGCGTGCAATACCTTTGCGTAAAAAGTTAGTTGATGTACGCATAGATTTGATTTCTCCATGCTCTTTATCAAGTTCTTTTAATGCACCTATTCCAGCAAGCTTTTGATCAACCCATAAACTCCAAAATGTTACAGTAGGAACTTCCAAACCGCTTAAGTCTAATGCGTGAACACTTTCTGGAGGTGAATGAATTAACATATCCTCATGGTGTTCTTGTAATAAGGCTATAACTTCTGCTTTTCTCAATTCACCAACACGTATATCCATAATGCACCTAAACTTGATTGTGTACCTAACGTTTCAAATAAGCGGCACAGACTTGCTGGCTATACTTGGCGAAGTATGAGGCCCAGCCAGCGAGTATGTGTCCGGCGACGAAGGAGCGTACTTGATTTGTCTTGTTAGCTGTATGTACACCAAAGCCTATTTAATAAAATAGCCTACTGGAAGCCAATTACCACTGCTTTTACTAAGAGTTAATGTTTCAATTGCTGATTTTTTATTTTGGAATTCGGTTTGAAATTGAATGACTAGATATTCACCATCAGGAACGCCCGGCAGTGATGAATATGCTTTTGCTCCAAGCTCAGAGCGCGACTTAACCTGACCTAATGGTGTACGAACACCTTTAAGCGCAGCATCCCATTTAGTTTGTGTTAGCTGTGACTTAAAAAAAGAATCTGATTTTTGCCAGCTTTCAGAATATTTACCAGCATCAACTATTTTAAGCCACTCTTTTGCGGCAGTTACTCCCGCCGACTCATTAGCCCAAACAAAAGAAGAAACACAAAGTGATAAAATTAAAAGTAGTTTTTTCATAATAATTCCTTTTACTCTAGGGTTTAATGATAATGCCATACTCAAAATACAGCTAACGCCCACATAAGGGGCAGTAATGCGTGGGCTAAAATCCGAGCGAAGCGACAGAGCCCACGTGTTACTGTCCCAGCGATGCGACTTAATGTGTTTGTTAGTCATCACGCTTGATTGCGATTGTGGCATCTTCAAAAATAGGAACGAAATCATCATGGCTCTGCAACTTCAAAAGTATCGACAAGTTCACACTCTGAACATCGTTCGGTAGGTTTTCGAAGCCCGAACTCACAGAGAAACCGAATGTCCCACCACTTTTATTAGTTAGTAACTGCTGGACTTCTTGAAAATTTTTAACAGATTCTGCGCTCAAATTGAAAGTATATTCTGTTTTTGCTTTGTCAGAATCGAACCAATCTTCTTTGGCAGGAATAGCCCGCCTTTCGAGTAACGATAATGGAAACTTATAGATCCTACTTCCTTGCTCAGTTTCTACCTCAAGGCCCAAGTCAACTTTCTCAATATCAATTTCGACAGGTTGATCGAGTATAATCTTTGCTTTGATATCCGCTGGTTCTAGTGCTACAAAATCACTCTTTTCGAATGAGCTGAATTTCAACATTGTGCTCAGCGGTATACTCGCGCAGCCACTAAGAATAAAAACAACCAAAAAATAAAATAACTTCACTTTAAACATCCTTGTGATGGCTAACGCCCCAATAAGGGGCTAAAAATTGATTGCTAAAATGTTGAGGAACGAAACAGCAAACTGTTTTTAGTCCTGCTTAATTGGCTTGTTAGCTTTACTATCTACCCAAGCATCGATATACAAAAATAATATCTTTAAAGACATTGTAAAACAATCAGCTATCTCCACCCAAGAATATTCAGGGTACTTATGGTCGTCATTACCAAAGGAAAACTCAATTTTTCTACTCTCGTCATCAAAACTATCAAAAGAATCAAAAATGTGTTTGTTGGAGAAATGAATATAACCACATAAATCGTCATAGACTTTTTGAAGCCAATCGTACTCTTTTGAATGAGTTTTTACTAAATATGCGTCAGACATTTGCTTTCCCTTGCTATCTTTTAACTTTCTAATTTGTTCACCAGAAAGAACCTTGCTTGCAAATTCATTTGCATTATCAACAAGTGCGATAGCAGAAAACCTTAAGAAGGTATCTAATTGGACCCGTAAAAGAGAGCGAGATGCTGCCATATTTTTAGATTCAACAAGGAGCTTAAATCCTTTAGCGTTACCTGAAGTCCTTTTAAAAGCTCCGATTGCCAAAAGATCGACCTGATACATATTACCATTATCAGCTTTAATCATTTGGCCGCATTTGAAGAAAAGCATTTTTTCAGCTTCATTAAGTTTTTCGAATGCTTCCGTTAAGGAAGACGATTTAATTTTCTCCATACATTCCCGTAAAGCTAACGCCTCAATAAAGGGCGCGCGTTAGCGCGTCCAGCCGAAGGCGAACTTTGATTGACTTGTTAAGTGTTACGATGCCAAGCATCACTATTAAACTCCGCTGGTATATTTTGTTCACTAGGATCATCAAACCCTAACTCTTCTAGTGCATCAAACCATGCATCTCGCTTTGATTCTGGGAGCGTATTACCACACCATGGACAAAATTTTATTTCACTAGCCGCTGAGCCACCATCATGAATTATTATTCCGTACTCGTCGAATTTCGGTATGTAGCGGACAAGCACATCTGGACATGAATAAATATCCGGATGCTGATCACAATCCAATGTGACTGATTTTTCCATTTCTTGGCAACAATGCTTATTCATGACTGACACTTAACACCCTGCTTAGTATAATTAGGAGCGAAGCGACGCAGCCCATGTGTTAGCGTCCCAGCGAGCCCGCGAGCGACTACAGCAGTTTGTTAGCAACGTTTCCATTCTGAGCGTAGAACCGAATAATGTATGTGATTAACATATTTGTCATACAAAAACTCGGCTTCTCGTTCAATTCCTTCTTTGACTAAACCTAATCGTTCAGAAACAGCTTGGCTCTTATAGTTGTATTCTGCGGCTGGGATAGACACTTTGTTAAGTTTAAGAGTGTCAAACGCATAATTGATTAAGTACTCAACGCATTTAGTTATAATACCTTGTCCTTGAGCCTGCTGTGCAATCCAGTAGCCAAGAACCACTTTCTTGTTTAGGTGATCAATGGGGTGGTAACCACACATGCCAACAAGTTCACCTGAAAAGAAAACTCCGCAGTTAAACCCTAGATTATTCGAATATTGTTTATGGTTAGTTTTAATGTAACACAAGGAATCGTCTACAGATTTGTTGAAATCCAACCATGGTAGCCATTTTCTAAGGTGTAAACGATTATTGTCAACTAGCTCAAACAGTTTTGCTGCGTCACTCTCTTGTAACATTTTAAGATATATATCTTTAGAAACTTCAAATGTAATCATCGTTTTACTAATTAGTTGCTAACGCCTTGCTCACCGGAAAATAAGGAGCGAAGCGAGTAATTTTTCCGTGTGCAGTAATTTGTTATGCATTTATATTACTTGGTAATCATCTGGCTTATCACTTCCCGTATCCAGCGGTGTGCACTGTGACCGTGATTGCGCTCATGCCACACCATACCAACAGAGAATCCTGCCGACTTAATCGGAGACTCTACTACTTTCAAATCTTTGCGCTCTGCAACTAAACGTTGTGGCACCAGCGCTACAAGGTTTGATTGAGCGACGAGATCGGGGATAAGCAGAAATGAAGCAGCCGATAAAACAACCTTGCGAGACTGCCCCTGAGCTTCCAAAATCTGATCAATAGATGTGTAGAAATTGCTTCCACTGAGCGAAACAACAACATGTTCAAGCTGAACATAATCTTCAATCATCATCCCATCAAAGATATGCGGATGAGCTCGGCGCCCAACAAGTACATAGATTTCATCATATAGATACCGAGAACGTAAGTCTGGCGGTGCTTCTTTCGGTGTCATGAAAGCAAGATCCACTTCGCCATCTGCCATCTGAGCTTTCAACCTCGTTGGTTCTAGGTTGCGTAATCCAACTCTAATATTTGGAGCTTTTCGTCTCAACTCTTTAACAACAGACAATCCGAGTACAGTTTGAAGATAGTCGGTACAAGTCAATATCAAGGTTAACTTTGCTTGGGTAGGTTCAAAGTGCTGGTGTGTTGTCAGAGTACCTCGTACCTGATCTAGCGCACTATGTAAAGGAGAGCGTAACTCCAAAGCTTTTGCCGTTGGAATCATTCCTCGCTGGACCGGAATAAGTAACGGGTCATTAAACATATCCCGCAGTCGGCTCAACTGTGCGCTGACTGTAGGCTGACTTAAATGTAAACGAGCAGCAGCCTTGGTGACATTTTTCTCTTCAAGTAATGCCTCCAACGTTGCTAATAAATTGAGATCTAACCGTTTGGTATCGATATTTTTTTACCCTATCTAAAAAAACTTAAATTTCTCAAATACCAAATTCTATTGCATGCTGCACTCCGTTTCTACAAAACCTAGCGATTAACTCGTTAAACCGAACTGAGGAGAAGAACAATGCCAAAGACTGCACTCATTGTATATGCGCATCCGGAGCCTACATCCCTAACTTGCCAATTCGTGAGCGAAACAATACAAACGTTAGAGCAAAGAGGCCACACCGTCCTCAAATCAGACTTATACGGCATGGGATGGAAAGCCGTTTTTGACGAAAGCGACTTTCCCAACCGAATAAATAAAGATCGGCTCGAATTCATTCAAGAATCTAGGAATGCCTATACAACCAACCAACAAACTCAGGATATAACTAAAGAACAACAAAAATTACTTGCCGCTGATATAGTCATATTTCATTTCCCACTTTGGTGGTTTGGCATGCCTGCTATTTTAAAAGGTTGGATAGACAGAGTTTATGCGTACGGATTTGCCTACGGATACAAAGACGAAGGCAATCACTATCGTTATGGCGATGGAATTTTTAAAGGCAAGCAAGCCTTGCTTTCTGTGATGGTAGGTGGCCCTGAAAAAGACTATGCACCTCGAGGTATTAATGGACCACTGGACGAATTATTATTTCCAATTACTCACGGCGCACTCTTCTTTCCTGGGTTTGATGTGTTACCTACCCATGCTGTTTATGGAACCGGAAAATTGGAAATAGCTGTAGCTGAGAAAGAATTGGCCGCATGGCGTTATCGTCTTGATGATATTTTTAATGAGCCACCCATTCCGTTTCGACGTCAGAACAGTGATGATTATCAGGACGGAATTCTTTCTGATCATATCTGCTCAGGAGAGTCGGGACAGTCTATTCACATAGACGATTAATAGTCTATGTGAAAATAAAATTATCGGAAGATAATTTTTAAAAAGCATAACGCCCTGTTAACAGGTAAAATGTAGTTGGCTAAAATAAGGAACGAAGTGACAAAAAGCCAACTGAGTTTTGTCCTTTTTTAACAGCTTGTTAGGTGATTATTCTATATGTTTTTAATCGACAAACCATTTTCTTTAGACACAACAATATACTTATACTTATACTTTGCTATGCCAGAAGTGAATCCCATAAATAATTTTATATAAACAGTTTCACCTTCTAAACTTGGGTAACCCGTTTCCCCAGATATTTGAATACCATTAATTGACAAACCATCAAGCTGTCCTTTACTTAATTGATGAGTATCACCAAATGCTGTTACGATTAACGAATTAATTAAATTCTCATTACTCTCCCCTTTAACAGAAACAGCAGCGGTGTTTATTGAAAACGTTTGAAACACTTCAGCACCTTCTTGTGATGCGAAAGCCAGATTAGTAAAAGCTATTGTTAATAATGTGCAAATTACTTGACGGATACTCATAATCACCTAACGCCTAAATAACAGGCTAAAAATAGTGGGCTAAAATGGAGCGAAGCGAACAGCCCGCTGTTTTTAGTCCTTGTTGATTTTCTTGTTATGTTTACATTACTCACCGTACTCGGATAAGTACAACTTGATACCAAGTGCACCCATTATAGCCATAGCTTCCGGTGATAAAATAGCACCACCGCCACAAGCATTTTCACGAATGCTAAAACCAACATCTGCAACATATTTGGAAGGTGACAAATTTAGAGGGTTTTCAAATAACCAGCTTTCAAGTTCTTTAATCTGAATTGGAAGTTCCCAATGATTTTTTGCTAGATGGGCGATCTTCTCATTTGATTCTTCGTACTTAATATAAATTGGCACTCAACTTCCTTGTAAACATAACTTCCCACTAAGGGGCGATAATACATGGGCTAAAATTAGGAACGAAGTGACGCAGCCCATGTGTTAGCGTCCCAGCGAGCAGTGCGAGTGCCTTTAGTGTTTGTTATGTTTTTATTAAAGCGCACGTTTACCAATCATTTGTATATTCTTTATTCGCTTTAAAAGCTTCAACCTCTAAAGGCGCTTTGTCGTACCCATATTCTGCTAAATCTGAAAAGTGCTTAATGATAATGTAGTCAAGACTGGTTCGTTCAATTTGAAGTACATGTACTAATTCATGAGCAAGCTTTGGCCTATTCAGTTCATAACCATTACGAACATAAATTGAGTAACCGAACACTTGGGCGTTGTTGATAATACCCTCACCAATGAATCCGAGTGCTTCACCTAATGTTTTTAATGCAAAGTTTTCGTATGGAAATGGAACTTCATCAACATGTACAATCCTGACTTTCTCTGGTTTTTGAATTCCTATATCAGCTGCCAAAGCTAATTCTCGTGAATTTAACGGAACTCCTAACTCTAAGCCATTTCTTTCTGTTTCATACGCCCAGTCAACATACTGTGGTATTAATATCCCTGAAATGATTTTCTGGTACGAAAGTACGGCACCAATAATTAATACAACTAATATTAGCACTGTATATTTGAGAAACTTCATTCGATTAAAATCCCTGTTAAAAATTCCTATTAACTTGCAGAAAAACATAACGCCCCTAATAAACGGCGCAAACTTGTTGGATATAATGGCGAGGAACGAGCCCAAGCCAGCGAGTTTGGGTCCGGTTGATTGGTTTGTTATAAGCCATTGCTAGTGATTACCATCCGAGCCAGCGCCACTGCTATCTCTGGGGCCGCCACCAAACTCTGAATGAGACTTGATTGGACGATCTTGGCTTTTGTGAAATTGCCAAAGAGCAATTGCAGCTATATAGGGAATTAACCATACGAGAAAGATTTGCGCAATTTTTTGCATAGTATCTAAGTCATCTCTTTTCGCCAAGAAAACTGATACGGCTAGGCTTATTGCAAAGTAAGTTGCTATTACAGCGTATATGATAAAAAGAGAGTCCATCTCGTCAATTCCTTTGGCTTATAACACCTGCTTAAGCGGATTAAAATAGTGGGTTATAATAATGTGTAGCGAAGCGGAACCCACTGTTTTAATTCCGCTTAAAGCTCTTGTTATGTTTTTATTCTTGCTTTAAAAACTCTAGCTCCAGTGATGTTTTACTAGGAACGAATTCAGTAACTTCATAGTTAGCTAAGCCATGAATTTTAAATGGGTCATCAGATAGAATCAGATCTAAAACCTCTCTACTTTCAGCTTTAGCTAAGATAACACCACCAGTACGAGGTACTTTTCTGCCAGAAGCTAAAAAAACACCATTTGAATATTGCTCATTTAAGTATTCAATATGACTACTTAAATGCTTTTCAACTTCACTCATCTCGCAAATATATGTAAGAGAAATAACGAACATATTTCACCTCCTTTTTCTCAATTTATTTTGTAAACTACCAACTAAAACATAACGCCCCAAGAAGGGGCAATAACACGTGGGCTATAATAAGGAACGAAGTAACGGGAGCCCACGTGTTACTGTCCCAGCGAAGCGACTTAATGTGTTTGTTATATTCCTTCCAAACACATTCTAGGTGGCGTTTACCAAGGTTGTTGCAACTTAATAGCATACTTCTATTATCGTTTTATGTGTTAAATGCTTTATATAAGAAACCACTAAATGCAATAAGTAACAGAGCGTGTAACGCAATAGCTAATACGAAAAGGCTTGAGCAAGTTTCTTTAACATGTTCATCATCTATGGAATTCCATTTTCGCGTAAGAAGGAACTTTAAAAAGGCTACATTGTTAGAAGGCGTGCTGTTCATGAGCAGGGAAGGTGAGCCTATACTTTTAAAAGTCTCTGTATGATTTTCTTCTAAATAATGAAATAAGTTCCTGCACAGAGCCATCCAGCACAGCACTGCCGGTATCAGTAAAACGAATAGGATTTCCATGGTATCCCTTAAGAATATAACGCCTCACTAAGAGGCAAATAATAGTTGGTTAAAATAAGCGACGAAGAAGCAAAAACCAACTGTTATTTGTCCTTTTGAGTGACTTGTTATATGTGCGTTTTACTCTGCACTCTATTTAGCATTATTGATTTTACAATTGCATGAGCTGATGAAAAGCAAACCCAGCCAAAAAGAACTAATTTAGTTAAACCAAGTTGAGATAAATCATTAGAAAGGTAAAAAATAAAACAAATGCTAATGATAAGCCCAAAAAACGCTATTACAGCAGATCTCCACTTTACTACGGCAAGACCTATTAAAATAAATGAAACAGCAGGAATAAAAAGCAAATAATCAAAGAACGCGATCCCACTAAGAAAACAAGCCGCTACAACAACATTTGAAGCGCTGTTTTTAATAGAATCAATTATCTTTAGTTCTTTATCCGTCATGATTACTCACAAACCTGATTGCACATATAACGCCCTAATTTGGCGGCACAAACCCGTGGGCTATACTGCGAAGCAGAGCCCGCGTGTTTGTGTCCCCAACATTTGATTGTTATGTGACATTGCTTTTTAAACCTTGTGCCCGCTGGATTAAGAATAAAGCCATTTGCTCAGGCGTAATGTAAAGAGGTTAAATATTGAAAACAAACAGCCAAAAAGTAAAGCCTGAACTAAACTCGGCATTGTGTCTTCAGTTGAGTCAGATAAACCCAAGCCCAAAAGCGCCATTGTTATAAAAGCTAATAATACAGAAAGCGCTCCCGCCACTGCAGAAGCTAGTAGATTACTCTTTCTTTGAACTTCCTTAGACATTCCATTTCCTTTGGCACCTAACGCCCTGTTAACAGGAAAAATGCAGTTGGCTAAAATAAGGAACGAAGTGACAAAAAGCCAACTGAGTTTTGTCCTTGTTTAACAGCTTGTTAGGTGATTATTCTATATGTTTTTAATCGACAAACCATTTTCTTTAGACACAACAATATACTTATACTTTGCTATGCCAGAAGTGAATCCCATAAATAATTTTATATAAACAGTTTCACCTCCTAAACTTGGGTAACCCGTTTCCCCAGATATTTGAATACCATTAATTGACAAACCATCAAGCTCAGCTAGCTGTCCTTTACTTAATTGATGAGTATCACCAAATGCTGTTACGATTAACGAATTAATTAAATTCTCATTACTCTCCCCTTTAACAGAAACAGCAGCGGTGTTTATTGAAAACGTTTGAAACACTTCAGCACCTTCTTGTGATGCGAAAGCCAGATTAGTAAAAGCTATTGTTAATAATTTGCAAATTACTTGACGGATACTCATAATCACCTAACGCCCAATTAACGGGCTAAAAATTGTGGGCTAAAATGGAGCGAAGCGAACAGCCCGCTGTTTTTAGTCCTGTTAAATTGCTTGTTATGTATCTTTTCGCCGACGAAAGAATAATGAACAGAGCATTGCCAAAGCAACTAAAAATAGCGCGTAAGCTGTTTCTTTGTCCGAAGATACAACATCATCTAATGAATAAATTTTGCTGCCATCAAGGGTAAACTCATAAGCCATTGCAAGATCATTTTCATTAGGTAAAACAGAGACGGTTACGGAACGACCGATTAAATCCTGATTTTTATCATCACAATCAGTTCTCAGGGTAAACTCTTCTAATACTTTATAGGAAGAAAAACTGCCATTTCTTTTTAACACAACAGTTGGAGCACCATCTTTACTTCCCGAATTACAACTTATGGACTCAATAACTCCAACCTTTTGAATTAAGTCAGTTCCGGATATTTCATCTTGATTTAATTTCAAGATACCTAACCCAATAAAAAGCATTAAAAGTAAAACCCAAGCACTGTACTTCAATATTTCACCCTAGATACATAACACTTAAATATGGGGCACAAACAGGCAGGCGATAATGGCGAAGCCGCCTGCGTGTTTGTGTCCCAGCCCGCCTGCGGGCGACATAATTTTTTTGTTATGTGACATTGCTTTTTAAACCTTGTGCCCGCTGGATTAAGAATAAAGCCATTTGCTCAGGCGTAATGTAAAGAGGTTAAATATTGAAAACAAACAGCCAAAAAGTAAAGCCTGAACTAAACTCGGCATTGTGTCTTCAGTTGAGTCAGATAAACCCAAGCCCAAAAGCGCCATTGTTATAAAAGCTAATAATACAGAAAGCGCTCCCGCCACTGCAGAAGCTAGTAGATTACTCTTTCTTTGAACTTCCTTAGACATTCCATTTCCTTTGGCACCTAACGCCGCCATAAATAGC
>NZ_JAHKQF010000014.1 GCF_018860965.1 Alteromonas sp. C1M14
ACATCTTAATCTCAATATTATGAGATTTATATCAAAATATTGAGATTTACTAGAACGTTTAATTATTAACTTATGCGTGTATGTAATATGAATGATTTTTCCAGCCGCCTGCAGTGGATGCTGGCAGGCAGAAAAGCAAACCCGTGGGCCAAGAAATTAGGGATATCCAGCGGTTCGGTTAGCCGTATGCTGAATAATGAACCGCCTGGCACTGAAATATTGACACTGATCATGCGTACCGAGCATGTGAATTTAAGCTGGCTCTTAGGCGGGCACGGAATGCCATTTATGCTGGACATATACACATGTGCTAGTGAGTTTGAAGATATGTTGAGTGCACATAACCAAGATGCAAATTATGATGCATACCTATGTGACAATCCCAACACCAAACAATTAGCGGTTATTTTGTCTGAGCCTGCGACCTGCACCTTCAAAAATAAAACCATTGAATACAATCACGTTGAAATGCTTCTTGGCCCACGAAGAAATTCAGATATTGAAGGCATTCTCAATCGCTGCAATGTTCGTTATTTTTCCATGGATGCTTTGAATTTTAAGGCGTTCAGTCGCGGACAGTTTGGTACATACAAGATGATAGACGATGACAATAAATACGCACTAACCCTCACCCCACCACGAATACAAACGCCTGCTTTATCTGCTTCATCAGGCCACGTACTTGTTAAAGGCCGTATTGGAAGCGGGAAATCGTCGCAAGTATTTTATGCATCGACGGGCAAAATAAAATCCTACACATCAAAAGAAAAAGGCGACTTGCTACACACCTTGATTGACGTTGCTGAATCTAACAATATGAAAGATAAGCTGGACCCAGAAACGAAACTGCGCACGCTTTCGTTTCTTGAAAAATCGGGTAAACCACCATCAGAAATAACTAGTGACGATATCCGCTATGCACTGTTAGCGACCATGCATTAACTGCGTTTCGGCGGTCGCTGTCCAAACCACCAGAAGAATATCGTTGTTGCCACATACAGCATTGTTGCCCAAATATTTGTCGCTGTTTGTAACCGTTCCGCGGCGGCTATTTGGTCTAGGTCACCCAATAAACTATTTGCCGACGCCAGAATGACCGCCGCTGCAACAGCCATGTACGCAGTTAAACTTGGGCGAATTAATCCACGCAATACATCTACAATACCGAGCGCTGCAATAATCCACGACGGGGCCCCTACATCAGGCATATACGATCGTACGTCATGCGAATAACTACTCGTTTGTAGTTCAAATGCACTTTTCTCTGTTTGAGCTGCTGATTCTTGCTGACTGATACTGATTGACGCTTGCGCCTCTAACTGCACCATCTGTGCGTCGTGTGCCAGCCTGATATTTTCTTGCTCAAATTCTAATTGTTTAGTTTTGTAGTTAGAAAAACTCTGTATTGCACTACCCAATAACCCAGTAGCGCCGCCGCTTAACACTGCAGTCAATGTATCGCCAATCCAATCGAGCATATCAACCCTCCCAGCCATTTGTAATTTTAATCGTGCCGGCCTTCCCCGCCATAATAGATAACATGTCTCCTACTGCGCGTCTTGTGTCGAAAATTGCACGCTGATCTTGATATATGCCGCTGCGATATCCAGTCAACACACAACCTAATACTGAGCTTTTAAACCCCTTACTCTTATCACCTGCCCAGGTACCCGCATGAAATAAAATACCGCTACGTCCAGGCACATTATCAATCAAATACAGATTCGAACGTCCGCCAATGGGCTTGCGCGTTTTGACTAGTCGAATAGGGTATTCCCCAGCCGGAATGCAACTAATGTTTTGCTGATTATCCCGCCAGGGCAATTCGAGCGTTTGCGCTACCCAGGGACCAATAAATAAATGCCCGGGAGTGCCTTGATCATCTGTACTCAGTCGATTTATCCAGAGGTTCAAAATTGCGCCTCCACTCGAAACAGCCGATCATTGATTTGCTGCATTGTCGTTTGGTTTTCGCGCATCTGATTTTTCATTTCATCGAGTTGCTGCTGCCACCGCGCCTGATCACGTGCAGCATCATCAATGGTATAGCGCTTCTGGTTTACCTGATTGAAACTGTTAATCACTGGGGTTATCACGGCCCGCAGCTCTGCGACTTGAATGTTCAAGTTCTTAACTTCGGCGTTTAGCTGAGTATCGTTTGATTGCATGTCGTTAAAAACAAAATTAACGAGAAACACCATTAACGCTAGCACCAGCGTGCCAGAATTGTGGTACAGCCATCCATGTTCGAATGGCATGTGATTTTTATCTGAAGGCGGGATCATCACGATATCCGTTAGTGAACTATGCGGATATCGTGAATTATTTATCGATGCAAGTTTAGGGCAATAGACTAAATCGTGCGATAGCGACGTTTAATCACAGTCGCTTTACTTAGTGGCACATCTTCTGACGCTGTTAATACAAATCCTTTTTCGTCACCCTCGGCATAGCACACAATTGTTAACTCTACGCTGGATGTATTATTAACTGTTAAACCACCCAGTTCCGGCACTAAACTGGATCCTCTAATCATACGCCCATCATCTATTGATGATATCTTTGAATTTTCGCCGCTAATGACCTCAACCCGCGTAAATCTGGGGTCAGACAAATCCAAATAATCCCCATCCATGGGTAGGCCCGTTGAATCGTCAGGTTTGAATTTGAAAACCTCACGATTCGAGCGCCCCTCGAACAATTGTATGTTGCCGTCGTAAATCATTTCAAAATGTTTTGTTTCCAAAGCTTCAAGTAGCGATGTTTCACCAAACATTTCAGCTTCACTGATGTACCCACTAGTCACGATCGTAATCCCAGTGCTGCCTTCTGCAGCCGCGATTGAACCCTCAGTAAAGTTTAATACCTCGCCATTTATTGTTATCGTTGCAATAGGATCAAACGGGCCAGTAAAAACAGTTTCTGTTTCCGTCGATATTATGCGCTCATCAACTTGCACTAGCGCATCCCCACCCCTAAGCAACGCGCCATCAGCGCCGAAAAACACGGGTTGCGCGTCCGACCCGCCCAGCATTATATTGTCATCAATAACAAACGCGCCTTCAATCGTTGATGCAACAGCATGGCTGCCCAAGTCAGCATGTGTAATATCGATCACAACTGGATAGCCAACATCTACAGATATTGATTGTGTTGGTTTGGTTACGTATAAAGCCATAGCTCACCCCTATGCATATGCTAGATCATGCGCAGTTGCACCAACAGTCATTATCGCCCTGTCAAAGCTCGGACTGCCGCCAGTTGTCGAACCGTCGCCGATTAACACCGCCTGCACAAATGTTGCATCTTCCGGTATGTCCAGACTAATAAATTTCCACACAAAACCTCCGTGACCTTGATCATCATCTCGGCTTGTTGCGGACGCGCCGGTTGTTTGTATTTTTACACGAGGGCTAGTTGATGGTGAGCCATTGGGGATAAAGACCCGCGCTGCCAATGTTACCCTGCGACCCCACAGTCGACGAACAAGCGCGGCGGGTATAGATTGACTTATATTGTGTGATCCTCCCTCGCCGGTCCATGTCAATTTAATGCTGTAACCATTCATGCTTTCGTAGTTTGCTGTATCCTGCGACGTTACCGTATTAACCAGCGTCCAACCGTCCGGTTCATCAGACGTCAGCGCCGAAAAATCACCATTCACCAATAAATTTGCTCGCTCCTCCAATAGCGAGCAGTCTGAGGATTTTCCCGTTGTTGAATAGTGTTTTTCAACAAGCGCGGGATATATTAGCTCACTGTGACCGAGCGCGTTGGGATGTATATTGTCTTCGTAATAAGCCACGTCTTTATCTACAGCCATAAAACGTTCATAAGAATTAGTAACATCAGCACCAATTAAAGCGGCCGCTTGAACTATTGCAGCATGCATCAAGTCTGCATAATCATCATCGCGCCGCGGGTTCTGACCACTAAAAATAACGCCTGCGCCCTCATGCACTTCAAGTATCGAAAGAATACCTGCCAGCATCAGTTGTGTCCTGCCATCCAATGGATTGGTAGTATCCCATGTGCCGGAATGGCCCAAATTGTGACCATGGTTATAAATTATTAGATCAGCTTTGGGTATCGATTTAACTGCATCATCAAAAAACTCACCTAGTATGTAATTAGGGCGGCTACCATTGATTGCGGCGTTGTAAACTTTAAGCGTGTTATCGCCCGTACCCGTTTGAATAGTCTCTGCTGACAAGTATGCGTTTGTCCCCGTATCCCATAGATAATACAATACTGTATACTCTTGGAACTGCGCTGCATACCACTGCGTTATAAGATACAGCGATTCGTCGGGAGCGTTTCCAGTCGAATCTGAACACATGAATACACACGCATCAGACAGATTGTTTTTCAGTTTTGACAGCAAAAAACCAGCAGCCGAAGGTGCCGCCGACGTGATCGCACTAACCCCGTCAGCTTGTTCTTTTACTGCATCGGCTGTATCCTTCGCCGTCACTGCCTTGCTATCTGCGGCGGACGCCGCCTCCGTGACCTCGGCGATAGTATCGATAACACCAGATGGCACCGAACCCTCTGGGATCGTCGCTTCCCCACGGGCAATTTGCGTTGCTTTGCTGATCGCAGCCTCGAATTCCGCCGAAGTCAGATCTTCTCTAATAGTAGCCATTTTTACTTCTCCTCAATTATTATGATATATCTGCCGACCAATTAAATGATGCATCGCTGGCCACCCCACCCGGGGCGTATACGCCGATTGAAAATGATGTGCTATTAACGTTTGCAACCCACCACGGATTAGTTGATGCCTCTTGGTTGTTGGGGGTAACTTGGATATGTCCACGATCTGGTGTAAAAGATAATCCATGATCGACGGTTACTATATTCGTTCCAGCTGAAACTTTGGCGTTACCGACATTTTTAACAACGCCGTCAGAAACTATTAGGCCCGCCTCGGTCTGCTTGTTGGGTGTTTGCGATCCGATATAGCTGGTTAGCGGGGCGATAATTGTGCCGCCATTTAACACGCTGTATTGCTGATTTCCAGCGTTCGGTCCTGTAATGCTGATACCAGGACACCGAACAATACCTCCGGAATATGCCCCGACTGTTGTGTTCACTGCTACATTAGTAAATTCTGCGTTTGTTAGGGTTACCTCGCCGCCAAGGACTGCATTTATCACCACCCCCCCGGGATTGTCACAAATAAACCCGTCAGATTTTAGAGCCCCACCCTCTGCCTGAACACCTCGGGAACCAAACCCTGACACATCAATATTGTAACCTTCTATCAAACCACCTCGCGCCCATACGCCGTACCGCCCCGCATTAGTTAAATTTGCATCAGATAAAACAATATAACTGCCATAAAGAGTTTGTACTGCATCTACGCCGGCACCACTAAGATTGCATGCAAGGGCGGCAACTAGAGACATTGCACAATACATTGCTGTATCACCAGCTCCTGAAAAATCTGAACCTCGAACATTAAAAACAGAAGAATTTGATGGACGACATCCATATTTCCCCGCCCCCGAAAAAATAGAATTGCGAGCATAAGCCCATCCATTTACGCCGTACAATCCGCGACCGGTAGCATTTTTGACGCCGCAATAGGGTTTTACCCTTGCCTTACCCCCCCATGCAACCATAACACCGTGCTGCTTATTGTAATCAGTGCTCCCAGTTGAATTCATTTTAAACAGGGCTCCAATAATTGGCAGCTCACCATTGTTTATAGCCAAAAATGCAGGAGTTGAAGCGTAATCTAATGTGGGGTAGCTTTTTACAAGTGAGGCCCTATCAATAACCACTTCACTATCCTCGGCCTCAATTGTGATCCATGATAGATTTATAGCGTCAACAAAAAGTTGCTCTGTCATGACAAAACCAGATAATAACCTGATCGTCGCGCGGTAGGGTTCATTGCCGGAAACCGTATGTGTGCGCTGCTTGCGAGACAATGCTGCAACCGCATCATTGATGGTACTAAAATTCCCTGACGTTCCAACAGTAACAACATCGTTGGCAATTGAGTTTAAAGATTTATACCTCTCACCGTCTGCCGTAACCAATGTCGTAAAGTCATCATCCAAAGATGCCAAATCTGACTCATCAAGGTAAAACAAATCATGGCCGATGCCGGCTGATGAAAAGCCGTTGATCGATACTAGCTTTTTGTTTAAACCTGAATCAATCGCCCTAACATCATTGGCGCTATTCATGCGATACAGCAAAGATGAAGCTTGCCCAGATATAAAATTATCGTGACTCTCGATCACATCATCAGTCGCATCAATGAGCGTATTAATAGCATCAATCGCGCTCAATTGAGCCGACGTGGTTGGTAACGGCACTATCGTAGCAGGGGCATTGTTAACAGCTAGGCCATCCCAGTTTGCTGTCAATTTCACAGTGTTAGCCGTGGTATCAACACTATCAACAAAACGAGGCCTGTAACCATCTACCCATACCATGCTGCCAGGTATCGCACCAAAAACGCTATCCGTGTTATTGATATACAAAATATCGCTACCGTTGGCGATTGAAACATCAGATAATTCAAATACGTATGCGCTCATCGAATCACCCTATTAGATTTTCGTTGGTCATGATTTCAAGCGCGTATGACGTTGTGCCTGCTGGTGACCAGTCATAAACTTCGAGTGTGTAGTCATACGTTGTCGCTAAATTTGATGTATCGACGAACGCGGGCGAAAATGCGCAATGATCCTTTGTTATCCAGTTCACTCCTGGCTCGCCGCCTGGATCAATCTCCGTTCGATTGCACGGCAACGTACCCGACTTTATTACTGTACTGTCGCGCTTTATCCAATACTGCAGTTCCGTGGGCTCACCATCTAACTGATTAGGCGTTGAATACTGAATCCTGAACACAATCTGGCAATTAATCGTAACCGGTTTGCCATTCGATACATGCCCAGCAGCTGTCACCGATGTTGTTGTTGATGTGGCATATTTTTGTCGCAGTAATTGACCCTCGAGAAAACTACCTGCAATACCTCCGTTGGCCTGCGTATCCTTCCACTCATACGCGTTTGATTTGGATAATGCGGCGTAGTTAGGATCACCATTACCATCTACAATTCGGGGGCCGTACCAGTACCACACATCATCCGGCCCGAATCCGTCCGGGTCTTCAACTTTCATAAACGAATCACCGATGGTGATACTCTTTGCAGATGTAAGCGTGCCGCTAAACACACCACTGCCAAAAAATTCAAGTTCATTGGTGGATGTGTTCAGCCGCATTGCTTCTCGGCCATCCGAATGTGTGATGTGTAGATTTTCCGTTGCTATGGTTACATCGCTAGTTACGCCATCATCGGTACCAAAAATGCCCGTCCATCGTCCTGCAGAGTCAATCACCAGGCGAAACTGCCCCTCCAACCCGCCAGATGCAGTTTCCAACGCCTGTAAATAGGCATACACGCTCATCGAATCACCGTCTAACGTGTCGACGCTCGTTTCAACCAGCCGTTGAGCCAGGGGCCCATCCACCCAATTGCCGAATTCATCTTCATAACCGATTTGGGCGTTGAAATAATCGACAACCTGCGCGTTCACACTGCTGTCACCGACTTGTTCTTTAACTGCGATGATATCTAGCCGATTTGCGTGGCTAGCGCTCACTGCTTCGGTAACGTTATAAAGCAGTACACTATAGTCATCACCCAATTCACCTGATTGGGTAGACCATAAAGATATATCGCTGGTTACATTATTAATTGTGTCAATAACCGACGCCGGCAAACCTGGCAACATCAAATTCGCCACTTCTTCAGGATCAATCGGCGGCACTTCAATACCGATCAGATTTGGCACCACGATTTCTTGCCAGGTCGAATCAGGCTGATTTTTATCAATCAACCGGTACCAAACGTAAAGCGTCCCATCTTGTGGTGTATCGGTTACAGTGATGGTGTCGTTTTTACCCGCTTTGAATGCGTCATCAAATTCATCAGCAAAGTAGTAGCGCCATTCGTAGGTTGCAGTGTTGTTTGGCAACGTTGGGCCATGAATAATCACGCGACCTGGTAAAACACTGATTGTTGCTGTAGCGCTGTCCGGTGTACTCGTAGCGCCCACGGTAAAATCATGCACCGCGGCAACACTGGTTTTTTCAAATCTGTTTTGAGCTGACACAGCGGCCCGATACGTGCCAACATCTAACGTATTAATATCAACTGTGGGATCAACAGGGTAAAAAACTTTAGACCAACCATCATCTGGCAACCGTGTAATCAGCACTACATATCTGCGCAGGCTTAGGGGGGCATCATGATTCCATGACAAATAACCTTGCCGGTACCCGTCGTTTGGTGTTGGCGTGTAGTTAACAGCCGACGGGGGGGTGATAACAGTGTTATCAATCGTAGAATTAGGTAATAAGTCTTTTTCAGACGGAATAATCGAATCATCGAATATTGATGGCCCAGTCTCTTTTAAAACTAACGTCCATTCCATATTAGAATCATCGAAATCATAGTCCATCACCTCGTATTCTTTGCCGATAATACGAGCATCTTCAAAATTCACATTAACGACAGTTCCCGGGGCGCACTTCAACCCTTTCCACCCCACCACAACTTTTAATGTATCGCCCGTCGACAGTTGTTCCATATAGATGCGGTTTAAACGTTGGCACATGGTGTCTGAGTTTGTATAACCCAGTTCACGGCTATGCATTAAATAGCGTTTGTCGCGTACGGTTTGGTAATAGGTGCTCTCGATTTCCGTGCATGTGGTCGATTGATAGTATGATTTTGGGTCAACGAATGTTGCTGATACCGCATTACAACGGTCTTCTAACTCGGTGTAAGGCGTCCTATCTATATCGTAGCCATCAATAAGATCATCATCGGTTAACGTTACTGTTGCAGGCCCACGATATGCCGCCGTTAGTAAATAAAATATACCCCCAGCTTCGACCCATCGCCCGCCGCAGCTTTTTAGTAGTTCTTCTTCAACCAGACGTTGACCTTTATTTAAGTCAATTACACCGTTGCAGGTCCATCGCTTCTCTGTATAAGACGTGCCGTCCTTATCTAAAAATGTAACTAGCTCATCGCAAAGGTTTGCTTCATATGCCAAGTTTTGCATATCAAACATTTCAACCGGTATTTCATAGTCACCACCAAAACGTTTCCAATGTATATTTATAAGCGCGGCGTTGTCGCTCCACTCCCATGTTGTTTCGTCATCAGCTCGATGTGTGCCTGCACCACCTACCGTACTATCCTTGCGAGGATCATAAACAGATATCCCCTTAACCAAGAATTTAACGTCTTGTACGCCGTTCGGGAACAGCTCTGTATTAATTTCGTATTTGTGGTAGGCGTACGTGATGCCAAAGCCTACAAACGTATTATCAACAGTGGTCATTTCAGATAGTAATGTGGCATTGGCGGTGGTTTGGTCCCCAAGCTCCACAAGAATGCGATAACCGTTACCGGTTAAGCTCCCACGCGCTGCACCGTCCAACTGGTAAAGTTCAACCGATTCACAAGGGTGTGCGGCAAGCGGTGTACAAAACAAATGGTATTCTTTTTCATTGAACGTGCGCTTTTCATATTTGGTGATTGGGCCGCTGGTCACCGCCTCGCCTACAATCATTATTTGTGATGAATTGGTTTCGGTTCGTAGTGTCTGATTTGTTGTGTCCACCCCACCTAGACCAGCGGACACATCAGGCATCATGGCGTCAGCAGCAATGGCCACGGCAACACCTATAGCGATTGCATACCCAACCGTGACCACAGCAGTAGCGGCAAAGGCAACAGCTACACCAATAATTACCGGCGGCATTATTTTACGCTCCAAACATGTTGGATATTCAGCGGTGATACCGTTTCAATTTTATTCATCCCCTGCACTACCACATTGCCATACATGATCCCTGCAGTTAGTTCCCCCTCATAATCAACCAGCACAACATCACCCCGCCGTGCCATCAATCTAGGTACGGGATCACCCAATGCCGATGTTAATACATCCACTAAATCGCTATGGCCATCATTAACTAACACTCTCGCTGCACCCAATCTAGTTGTATAGCGATTACGGTATTGGGCCGCGTAGTCATACCCCGTTTGCGCCAAAAGCGCATTGGCAGCGAAAAGGCAACAGTCATTTTCGCCCCAGATAAACGGTTTATTTTTGTTTTCCAAAATAAATTGAGTTAACGCATCAATCGCGCTTTTCGATTCAATCATTTGTGGTTAAGCCTTTTGTTGTCACCGCCATTTCCTGCTGCACCGCCAGAAGATACAGCGTTACTGCCACTGTATGAATTTAGTGGCCCCTTAGCCACGTTTTCAACGTCGTCAAAAAAACTGTCTGTAGGGTAAATAGCCCGTTGCGATGCTGCATTGTATTTTGTGTAGCGTTTAGGGTGATTCCAGCGTGAAGTTAAGCTAACAACCTCGACAGATATAGATGGCGGCGCTGAATACTTAACAGGAGTTTTATTCACTATTCCAAGCATCATTAATTGCACATGAGCTAAACGCATATGCTCATCTAGTGCACCTAAATATAAACGCACTTCACCGCCGGCCGCGTCATCACGCACGGCTTCTTCAATTTGAGACGCATCAGCAGTTTGCAGCGTTAATGTGGTTGTGCTGTCGTCACCTTCTTTAATGCCAGATATTGACCCCAATTCACCTACGCCATACCAATTTTCACCGTCATGACGTAACGTACCAAGGCCATTGTGAAAACGAACAATCCCTGATGGCCATACAATAGACCCCATTAAGCATGCGCGCTTTTCTTCACCGGACAGTAATGATTCTATCGTTGGATGTAATATGCGTGTTGTCATCGTCGGATACTCGTAAAGCCAGATATACTAAAGTCTTGCAAGATTATTTTGCGGCTAGCAAAGCTCGGCCCTTGGTCGTTATCAGACAGCATCATTTTGCACATTGGATTAGTTGTTATGATTTCTGTGCTGTCTGTGGGCGTCAAAAACAGTTGCGGTTTAAATCGCAGCGTACAGTTGCCATCGCCATCTGCAACAGCGTCTTCCATCAACTTATATAAGTAGTTATCAAGCTGGAAACGGTCACCCGCAGGGGCTATTAATGCGTTTGGCACTGCACCACGAATGCTGAGTATTTCGCCGGTCTGATCATCACCATCAACGCGCAAAGTACCAGACCATGCCCCCAGTTGTTTGTGCGTGCTATCCCACATCATAAACTGGCCTGCGCTACCATCTAAATCATCAATGAAAACTCCCAATTCACGACCATAGGTGTATTTGATTCGCGACCAGGTACCGCTGAATGTCCAAATTGCACCGGGGCGTTTCCATACCTCACTCATGTTATTTTGTGATCGCGCAACAGTACTGTTTGCCACAATTCTAAAATTCAATGAACTGGGTAATATGTGTTGCGGAAAAATAGGTATTGTCATCGTGCCGCCTTCCAGCCGTCGTAAACAATGCCGCGTCCGCGCTTAAACTGATAGCCCACCTCTGCTAGTGTTTCTTCCTTCTGCGCTTTCAGCATTGGCTTAACTTTTTCAACGATTTCATCTGTGCTACCACCAGACACGTTCAAAACCGAGTTGTCGGTGTAGTTAACAACGTTATTGCCTCCACTATTGCCGTTCCCCATGTTGTCGAATATCTTTGCTGTGTCTTTTCTACTAGTCACATATGCCGGCCCGCGGACAATTTCAGGGCCGAATTCGCCAGCAATACCAAATTTCCCCGCTGAAATGTTGCCGCCATTATCAAAAAATCCGGCAAACATACTCGCCATTGCCGCACCAACAGCGCCAATCGCTGCTATAGAGCCAACACCATTGGTACCGGCTGTGGCCAATGTCGTTGCGGTCGCAGCCGGTACCATTGCTGCAGTAATTTCCGCTCCGGTACCGGCCATTGCTGATGATGCTACTGTCGCTTCGGTCGCGGTTGCTGTTGAGTTAATTGCTGCCAGCGCCAAACGTTTAACTCCAATTTCTATTAGAGTCGCAACAACTTGTTTACCCGTCGCTTGTAGCACACTGAAAACGCCATCTTTCAAATTTTCAGATTCAAATAGAGCATCGGCGGTTGCAGTGCCCATACCAGAGGCAAAGCGATCAAAAGATTCTGACCACATAGCGTCGAATTCGCTGTTCGTTTGTTGCTGGATTTCTCCCATAACAGCTCTGTGCCGCTGTTGTTCGGCCTCTATCAACTGATTAATTTCTTGTCGTTTTGCAAGGTCTGTTTCGGGTAGCGAATCACGATATGTTTCTAACGTTGTGATATTTTCAGTATGTAAGTTTGTTTCTGTCTGGACAGGCGTCATGCTAGCCGCGGCGATGCTTTCAACTTTTCGCTGCAATGCGTTTGCTTTGTCCATGTTGTCAAGCTCTTGGGCTTGCAACAGCAGTTTATCTCTTAATTCTTTATTAACGTTTTGTAGTGCGCCGTGCTCGATGTCATAGCGCAATTGGGCAACCCGTGATGTATCACCATACAACGTCTTTTCTTCTTCATTTTTGGCCAGTAGTTTGTCCACTTCAGCCTGCAACGTTCTATTTGCGTCCGTTTCTGCTTTTTTCGCGTCCAGTTTTGATGCAGCCAGGATCAGGCTGGCTTTTTCCTCAGCAGATAACTTTTTCAGGGCCCCATAGGTTGTTTCATAGGCTATACGGCCAGCCTCACCAGTCTGTCCGTACAAATCGGTTTGTTGCTTTAAGTTGTACAGTAAGTTTTCGCGTGATTTATCTAGGTCGTCCGTATTGGTACCGGTTTGCGTTGGTGCGGGGGTATTTTCGCCTTTTGCCAATACCTCTTGCAGAAAATTCACTGTATCCGTGTATTTTTTTACTTCCTTTTCAGCTTTGATTACATCATCAGCGGTGGTTTTGAAATACGGATTATTGAAGCGTTGACGCATTTCATCAGCTTGTTGAGCCGCGATTTTTAGCAGGCCTGTGTATCGCGTTAATGCCAGGGATGCCTGAGTTCGCGTGTAATTACTGAATGGATTTAACGTGTTCTGCAACGCTTTAACCTGTTCATCAAGTTCTTTGGTTTGATTTGTTGCCTCTTTGCTGGATGATGCCCATTCATACAACGCGTATGATCCCAACAGAATTACGCCAGGTATGCCGCCTAATGCCGCCCACAACCCCCGCGCCACCGTTGTAGCCGCACGCCCCACAACGGTATATTGCGTTGTGGCCACATTTAATGCCGCTGTACTCGCTGCAACAGCCTGATTAGCTTTTGCTAGACGTGTTAACGCGTTAGCACGCAATGTGTCAGAGCTGGCTACGGCTAAGGAACGTTGCGCCGCAGTTTGGTTTGCTAAATTTAATTCGTGTTGACGTTTTGCCGCTACCACTGCTGATTGTGTCGCGTTGTCTTGTTCAATTGTCGATTTCGCCAATTCAATGCCGTACGTGGATATTGCTGCAGCACCACGCACCAACGCTATTGCTGTAAGTGTTTCTATCGCTGTTGTTAGCGTGTCAGCATTGTCACGCAAAAATGTCATACTATCTGCGGTGGTTTCAAGCAATGCGCCATACACATTATTAATCGGTTCTTCAAAGGCTGCGACGGTTTGAATGCGTAGGTTTTCTAATGCATTTTCCTGCGCGGTAATTGTATCGATATTTGCAGATGCAGCCCCTTCATATTCAGATAGCGCCGTGATTAAATCATCTCGAAACATTGTGCTGGTCACTTTCCCTTCCAACACTAAATCTCGATAGGTTTTGCCTTGTAAGCCCGCCGCTTTTGTTATGTTTTGCATTAATCCAGGTAAAGGTTCCATTACCTGGTTAAATTCCTGCGCTTGAATTGTGGGTTGAGATAGCGCCTGACCCAAGCCGTACATCAGATTACCCAATTGGTCAGTAGATACGCCCAATGCGCTTTGGGCGTTGCTTAGCCCGATCATTAACTGCTGCTGTTGCTGCTGGTCTATCAAATCGCCTTTTCTCAGCGCCGATAGTGATGTGTAACTTTCCCCTAAATCTACAATTGTTTTGCCGTGTTCCTCGGCCAACGATGTTAAAAATGCCATGCTTTGTGCATAGTCATTAGTATCATCACTTAAATACTGTAACCGGCTGCGAAACAACTGGTAATCCGCTAAGGTGTCTTTGATATTAACCGCCGCATTCGTTGCGGCCATAATGCCGAACGCACCGGCCAAATATCCAGCTAATGGGCGCACGGCATCACCCAACCCTCGGCTGCTAGTTTCGATGGATTTAATATTCTGTGATGCGGTTTTGCCTGATGATGATGTATTTTTTAAGCTGCGGTTTAGGCTGTCCTGCCGGCTGATTACAGTCTGTATTTCACGCTCAACATCGCGCAGAGCATTTTCATACTGACTGACCCCTGCTGTGGCCGTTGTAGACTGTTGTCGGGATTCACTAATTTCTTTGTTTAGGCGGCTTTGTTGTGATACTAGCTGCTGAATATTGCTATCCAGCTTTTTCACGCTGGATTCAATAAGCGTAAACGCGGCGGCCTGACCTGTAGATGCAGATTGTCCACGCGTCATTTCTTTATTCAGCGCTACTTGCTGAGTAATTGCCTGCTGATATTCTGAGCGCATACCTTTGGTATTTGCCAGCAGGTTAATCATGATATCTAAATCACTTTTGCTCACTGTATCGTTCTGCCAGGGTGGATACTACATTACGTCCAATTAATCGTAACTTCATATAGTCTTGTTTGGTGAAATGGCGCTGTGTTGCTTCTGCGTCAGCAAGAACAGCTCGTACATCCAACGCCACACGATATCCTTCTGAATAAATCCAGAGGTCGTCAACATCCAAAAACCAATAAAATGCTGCCTGATTTTCCGGTAACAATTCGAGCGTACGGTCTTTGAATTCATCATCGCCTTGCAATTGCTCCTGAATTTGCGCCTCGGACATGCCGTATCCGTCACGCAGTTGCGAGATAAAATCCTCTTTATCCTTGTTCGTTACTGCAGGGCCGACCCAAAATTGAGCGGCCTCTAAGAGTTTTTTTCTTCTACCCCGGCATCCATCCGTAGGTAGGCGTTATATAAACCAACGCGGTAATTAGTGTCACTCAGCAGTTCCTGTAAATCTTCGTCGTCGACTTCCTCAAGATCTTTATCCGTTTCTCCGACGGCTAGAATGAGTTTTCGCAATAGCTGGGTTTGCCCTTTTTGAGCGTAGCGATCAAATTCGTATTCCTTCATTCGCTTGAATCTGGCATAAAAGCTGTGCTTTTCATTACTGCCACCATCTGCGGGAATATTCACTGTGACCGGCCATACAACCGATTCTTTTGATATGATTTTAAGCTTCATCAGGCCACCGTAATTTTGTTTTTGCCAATGCAGCCATAAGGCAGTACAAAGGTACGTTTTCCTTCAAACTCGCCATAGCTCACGCCAAGGATTTGAATTTCAGGGTTTGAGAATGTGACGATATTACCGCCTGTCACGCCGTGCGCGCATAACAACGATAGATAGGCTGGGTCTTCGGCGTTAACTAACGCAAAGGGGTCTAAATCGCCATGAGCTGGCGCCAGAATTTCAATTGACCCTTCGGGCTTAATGTCATCGATACTGATGCCTTCATAGCCTGGTATGTCGGTGTAGTTCACCTCCATGCTTTGGTCGCACGAATAATTCACCATGGCATATTCGGTACCATCTAACGAAAATGTGGTGTATTTACTGCCAACTTTAACCGGTGTGATTTGATTAAATGATGGTGTTGGCATGGATTCTGCCAATACTCCGCCATAAATACCCTTGATTGTCAGGGTATACGTTGGCACGCCTCCATTGGCCAATGACCAACTAACGTTAGTCTGGGCACCGAGTAATTTGTGATTACGTCCAGCATGATAAAAATACACTGTCGCATCTGGCCATGTTTCATCGTCCATCTGCTCGTACGCAACGCTGGTGCCTGATGTAACAGTTTCATCAAATGCACCAATACGCAGTGCGCCACCATACACCGGTGCATCACCCGCTGTGCCACTTCCTGCTACTTCAACTTCTGCGGATATTTCAAAGTGCTGACCAACAAGCATCTGAGGTTTATAACCCAAGGTGGCGTCGTCCAGCTCTCTATCAATGGTGTCGATGTTGAGTGTCAGTTCAGCATTTTTGGTTTGTATGAGTACAGGCGTATCACCGTTATCTATATAGTCTTCGCCTGGCGTGCCCGTGGTGAAAACCGCCATGGTCAATAAAAGTCGCTTTACTTTGTATTTTTGAAACACAGCACTCATGATTTGGCATCCTTAGTGTTGTTTGATACGGCTTTAGATTCAGCAGCTGAAGATACAGTGAGAACCGGCACAGCATAAATCTGTACCAGTTGAGCGCTAGTTAACTCAGCATCTGGAATCGTGTTTTCGCCAGGTTTGAAATCTATGCCGGCACTGCGCACCGGTTTGGAACTCGAATTTTTGATGATATAAGGCATGCTAGCCCCCCTTTCTGATAGGGCTAGTGTTTCAATATGTGCGCGTCAGCGTTAGGGCAAAATTAAAGGTCGTTAAATTGCAGTTCAGCAACTACCCAGGCATGGTTAGGATCCATCTGGCGGGATTGGTGAGCTTCCGTAATTTCTATATTGGTTTCTTCTCCCGTTTCACCGTCTTTCTGTACCAGGGTGGTAATGTTTTCCAGCATGGTAAATTCTAATTCTTCACGGGCTTCACCGTTCACACTGTCGCTGACCCATTGTTGGGCGATTATCATAAATTTATGTTTGCGATCATCGGTGTTGTACCAATCTCCAAATCGCGGGAACCCCGCCGACACTACGGCGTAAATTGGCTTGGTTTCGCTCTCTTTGGTGTTTAGTTCTTCGTAATTGCGAGTGACATACGCATTAGGTACCAACGATTCTAAACTTAATTTTATTTTGTTTAGTTTGTCAGATGGTGTCATTTGGCTACCTGCCCAATATCAAGTTGTGTTTTCAATATGCCCACCGCGATATCGGGCAATACTTTTCTGAGCTGTTCCGCTGCAGGTTTCATGTATGGCTGGGCCGGCGTGCCATTGTAAAAAATCTTCGTTTGTATCAGGTACACCAGTTCTTCCAAACTCATGTCGCTGTCTCGTGGCGTAATATTCTTTACACTGATCCAATCCATCAATGTTTTATCAGGTACCCAGCCCCCCCGTTTTGTGCCTTCTTCGACATATCGAGCATAATGCGCCCCTGCAACAATTTGTTGGTGACTTAGTGATACTTGTTTATTTTGTATTGAGTTGGTAAGAGTAGAATCAGCTTTTGGTGCAGCTCTTTTAGCCTCTCTCGCACCTTCAATGGCGGCGCGGCGTAATATTTTGGCCGTGCTAGCATCGATTAAACCGAGACTTTTTTGCAAATAGTTCAGCAATGATCGGGTATTTAACTCAAGCACTACATCATTACTCATAAGCTTCCAGCCAATGCTTTCGCCTCACTTTCTAATACAGCATAGGCCTTTTGTGCGTTGCCAAACTGAATTTTCCCGTTTGATGTCTTCGCTGTTACTTGTGTGCCCGCTTCGCGGATGGTCAACGCTTTCATACACTCCATTTGACACAGCAGTAATAGCAGCCCCTGCTTGCGAGGTTCAACTGCGATTTCGGTACCGTCATATTCGAACGTTGAGTAATAAAAAAATGTGAACGCAGAGCCCAGCGTGTTTATCATCGCAGCAGTAGGTGCAAAGCTAAAATAAAGATTGCCGTTGTTCAGTTCAATAGTTGGCAGTCGTGATACAAAGCCGGGTTCCCATGGGGCAACAGATTGTTTAACCCCCCAGGAACTTGATTTGAATGCCCATGCATCGGCGGGCGCAGGATAAACCATTACATTAGGCTGTAATGTCAGTGTTTGTACGCCGGTGTTTGGTGCTAACTTGGCTAACGCATCTAAAGCATTATCAATAACGGTATCAGAAAATGTACTTTCATTTGTGAAATCAAGTAGTTTTGCACTTCCAGATAACGCATCGATTACTGCACTAATAAGTGTGTCTTTACTGATTGTCATCTTTTAATTTCTCGGCGCGGCTTTCAATTTCTTGTTCTACCATTGCCAATTTTACTTCATCATCAGCAACTTCAAGTTGAAGTTCATCTAAATTATCGATTGATGACAATGTTAACGCAAATTCGCTAAGCTCATTATCATATTCGCGTTTCTCAATTTCAGCATCAATGAGCTTAATTGCACTTTGTCGAGATTGATTTGATTCTTCAGCAACTTTTAACTGGCTGAGTTCGTCAATTGTTAGCACATTTAAACGGGTTTTAATTTCACTGACTTTTAAGCTGATGATGGATGAAGGGTCAAACTGATGTTTCACTGCTGATGCAATTACAGGTACTAATCTCGACTCGTTAGGATGAATCAACACACTGTTGTAAAATTTTAAATTCTCGGTGTTGTTTGTGATTAACTTTTTCATGCTATACCCCAACAAGGCAGGACCATATGGTCCTGCCTTTTTCTTTTTTAATGGTTTAATTAACGGTTCGTGGCTGAATAAACCAATACAGACGTGTAACGGTTAGCCAGAGGCTTAGGCGTATGAATTGCGTTGTATTCTTCACCGTAGGCTTCTTTTGTTCCGTTCAGTTCGCCAGTAGTAGGATCGCGCCCCTCCTGCATTTCTCCAATGGCGAATGCTTTGGCAACAACATAATTCGATGTGCCGCGTTCACCCATCAAGATACGCTCATCTCCCAGATCAATGCCCGGTGCGTTCGTACCCCATGCAGGTAACCCTTTTACTTTTTCCAGATCACCCATGCCAGTTGTATCTGCGCCATCCCGTTTCAAGCTAACAACGAACTGATCAGCATTACTGCAAGTGTCATTTAGGGTGTTACTCATCAATAAGAAGTTAGGCGTGATATATCGTTCGTCCTTCATGACAGCCTTACGACTACCAATTTTACGCAACAATCCGTTTAGGTGTTCTTCCAGCTTAGATTCAGCGGGCAGGTCAATATCAAATTTAGCAACGTTAGTTGCTGCACTGTAGCTAATTGTTGCCGTGGATGATGTAGGTGTAACAGCTTCACCGGCTTCGTTGACAAGCGTAATGTAACCCAAGTTAGCATTGGTGATGATGTAGTATGTACCGGTGGCTTGTTGCCCCGTTCCATCAAACGCTTCAATAACAGTGCCACTAATAGTGAGTACCAGCGGGTTAGATGCAGTACCAACAGGGTTGCCCTGTAAATCATAAACTTGATGCGGACGTACAATGGGGAACTGAGCTGTTTTGATTTCGCTTGTAGAACCGTCCAATTGTGACGCGATATCTTCATCTGAAATCGATGCAGCTTGATAGCTATCTGACATACGCAACATTTCGTTCGCTAGCCGACGAACAACAATTTCACGTAAAATGCGAGAACAAGTGGCCACATGTCGACCCCATGCATCCCAGTTTACACCAGATACGCGGGTAAAATGCATCATTTCATTAGATACGTTAAACGCAATTTTCATCGCATTAATGTATGCAGTATCCATTTTTTGACTCACGCCGGCTTTTGGTATCCCACCTCGCTCAAACACTAAGCCATCAGTGCGGCCTGCAAACGCCTTGCGTTCTTCGTAGGGTATCTGTGTTGTGGTTTGCGCGGTTGGATCCGTGCTAGTTGCTACTAATTGCAGGATATTCAAATCATGGAGTGCTTCACGAATAACTTCACGGCGAAAGGCGTAAGGTAGCGAGGTATCGCTGATGCTGCCTTCTTCACCCGACAACACTTTATGCTCACGCATTAATTGCTGGTTGTACTGACCATCAAATAGTGTAAGTACGTTATCAACAAATGGGTCTACAGTGTCAGACAAACGAATACTGCCATTTGCAAAGGATGATGTAAGCTTTAACTGTTTACGCACATCCTGGGCTAATTTCATTGCATTGGCATTATGACCTGATGCAAGCATAACTGAACCCATCGGGCCATGAGCGCCAGTGAATCCCATACCGGCTAATTTAGACTGAGATTCAAGTTCTTCACCCAGTGTGATTTGCTGTGTTGCCATGGCTTTAACCTGGCTTTCAGTCATATCACCGGTTACCAGTTCAGACGCTTTAAGTAACTTCGCTTTTACGTCTTCAGACAGTGATTTAGTGCCATTAATGGTTTCAGAAAACAACTTCACGTTGGCGTCCAGTTTGGCTTTTACCCCTTCCAGCACTTTAATTCGGTCGTCTTCAATTTGTTGCACTAGCGCAACAACATCTTCTTTCGATAATCCGGTAGTTGATGCATTTAATGTAATGTTAGGCACAGATTCAGGGGTGCTTTCTGCTAATGATAAAGCCGTATCTTGCAGTTGTGCCATCAGCTGCTTTTGCTGTGTTTCATCAGAAACACTTTCAAGTGCTTTGGTTGCTGTAGCTACCCACTTATTGATGGCGGTTTCGCTAAGCTTTTTATTTTCAAGCGCAGCGGTAAAAAGTTGGATTAATTTTTCCACGTTTGATTCCTCAGATAGTTCGGTTGCAAGTTGCTCGCTAATAAGCTGCATGCCGGTAAAGTCATCGCTTTCAGAAAGTTCAACTCGGTCAAGGTTTTTAATACAAGGTCGAACAACCAGGCCGGCACCCAATAAGGTTGGCCCATGCTCAGTGAATGGATGTTCATTGGTGACAAAATTCTCAATGAATTCTGCACTTAGATAGCGATACCCTTTACGTTTAATCAGATCCTGACCAAAGGGTGTCCACGCCACCTCTGCACGCAGTTTGTTCCCATCCAGGAATAAGCGTCTAATTGTGCCGGCAGCGCCATCTGATGATTTGTGCGCACGGTCCACATATATGTCCTGTCCGAACACGTTGGCATTGAAATTATCAATCATGCTTTGCAGCATAACTGGCGTAATTTCAAATTGACCATATCGGGGGTCAAAAAATTGACCTGTGCGAGTAACCGTGACAACGCTGGTCTGCCGTTCGGCATCCACCGAAACAGCAGAGGCAAGGAAACGCACCGTACGGGTATCCGTTGGTGCGGCAAGTTGAATATAACGATTGTTGTGTTGGCCCATGTCCACACTCTGCTAACAATAACTGTTGTTAGTGTGACAAGGTGTAAACAGCAGGGTTAGGGCAAAAAACTAACCAAACCGTTTTTTCAAAGCTCGGACTTTTGAATTAATCATTGTTTCTTTCAATACGCCGTTTTTCAATAAATTGCTTTTATACACGCCAAGAATACCAACGCGAACATTGCCGGGTTGGTTAGAAAGCCAGTTTATGCGGTCTTCTTTTCCGGCACGATCTTCATCGGTAACTTCATCAATAAATACGGCTTCTTCGTAGCTCAGTGTATTGGGGTGTGCCGGCCATGGGCTTTTGCCTTTCGGGTAAACGCCACGGCCAAGGCCATAGCGGTTAACCGTTGCATGCATATCGCAAATATCAACGCGGGGGTGATTAGGGCTAAGCATGAAGCGCGTTCCTACTACGTCATCATCATCAACAAGGCTGTTTTGATACGCCATGCCATAAGCACGATTAATTTCAGTGCGGAATAGTCGACGGGCTTGCCAATATGCAGCGTCAGGATCTTTTGATTGAGCTTTTAGCACTTTGCCTATTTCCCTTTCGCTGGCATTTTGAACTTTGTTTTGCATTTGAGTCGGCGGGGTTTCTCCATTTGCTAACAGTTGCGCCACCGCTTCACTAGCTGAATTACCTTGAATAACGGCGCTATTTATTGCCCGGGTGATAGCTGTTTTATTGCTGTCGTTAATTATCCATATGCGATCAGATAACTGTAATCCATCGGCTCCCGTAAACTGCTGTACGTAATGGGTAGTACGCTGACTAATATCTAACGCAGATTCAATGGTTTTTTGTGATTGAAATGCGCGGGTTCCAATTTCTGCCCCCTGTTCAATACTGCTATTTAATAGTGAGGTTTGTAATCGAGACAAACTATCTATGACAGATTCAACATCACGCCGTAACGCTTGTAAATTCTGCAAGCGAATAATACCCAGTGAGTCAGCATGAAATGCTAATACAGCAAGTATTTCAGTTAGGCTATCTTCGTAATGCTCGCTTAACGTCGAAAGACTTTCTTTGTCTAAAGTAAGGTATGCAGTAAGGGCTAATGATTGGGCGCGTCGAATCGTAGCCTTTTTTCGTGATAATTCGCTCATAACACGGCCTGAACATCAGCTTCATGGATAATGCGCACGGTGCCGGTTTCAAGTTCGTAACGAAATCCGGCATAACAGCTAATAAAAATTTTATCACCAACGCTAACCCCCATGGGTGCGCGCCGTCCGTTTTTAAGTACGCGGCCAGGGCCAACAGCCAACACTGTTGCAGTTGTCGACGGGCGTTTGTCTATTACTTCAATGAATGATTCGTTTTCTCTAGGATCATCAGAAATAATGATCCTGTCGTCCAGAGGTTTAAGTGTTTGACACATGGGTGGCCGATTCCCCTTTGGATTGATTGCCAGGTGTAATGGTAACACGTTGTTTGGTACCGTCATTAGTTACCGTACCATCGTCATCATCCTGTTCACTAGGGTATGGGTCTTTGCTATTTTTTTGTGCTTTAATTCGGTCCATTACATTTTCAGGTTCAAGCCCGGCGGTTTCCCATACGTGGGAATCAGGTACACCCATCGCTTGATATTTCAATGCAAGGTCCGCTTTTTGATTGCGTGTCTCTGTTTTTCGTTCTGAAAATTGCACTTGGAAATCATATGCATCAGGATTGATCCCGTTTAACAACAGCTGCAAACGGAACCCTTCGTAATACGCTTGCGACAAGGTATCCTGAAGGCCATCAATTTCTTCGAAGTAGTCTTTTTTAAGGTCTTCGAGTATATCCCTGTTTAATCCATCCGAATATCCGAAAAGGCCTTTTGGTGCGGGCGCGCCAGCAAAGAACGTATCCAGAAGATGAACAACATCAGCAATTGCATCTAACTGCGCATCACCGCCTAATGCCGTGACACCGCCTTTACAATTCGAATAGAAATCAGTGGTGATCTCACCTTTTACCGCTTCCTGTTCATTTTTATATGCTTGTAATTTTTTATCCTCTGCGCCTTCTAATACATGGCTAAAACGTTGTGGAGCGCGTGTTCTTCGGCGTATCACTAAATCGTCTTCGGTCATAGTGAGTTGCTTCCATGATTTGCGGGATGCATCTAAATACGGGCGGCCAGGGGCGCCGTAATCGTCAAAATTATCAGGATCAAGGCGAACCATTGATATTTGCCAAAACGCAAATTCAGCAATTATCTGGTAACCGCCAACGGGATCTAACTGTTTATATGCTGATTGCGTGCTTTTGAACTGGCCTGTTGCATCTGTGTCTGGATACATGGTTTCACCAGGCATACGCAAACCCAACGTCATTTCGCGGCGGTCGTTAACAACCCACTGTAACGCAAGCTGCCCTTCCATTACGGCCCCTCTCGCATCGGATTGCAGTTTTTGTGCGTTATCGAGGCCCATTCGTTTTTTCCATTGGGTAAACAATTTGCTGATACGCTTATTTTCTGCACCTTTCCAATGTATGCGTATACCTCCCTTGGTTGCGTCACGCGCCATGCGGCGATGAATCTTTTTTACTCGCCCGTCCTGTTTATCCATTGTACGAATGCTTAACACTGACGCTTTGTATTCTGGCGATACATACATTTCATCGTACATGCGGCGCAGGTAATTATTAGAATCAACTGTCGTTCCACGGCGGGTATCGTTAATACTTTCTTGTTCTTCTGTTGGTGTGACAACCATATCGCCCGATGAATGGCGCCCAAATCGGCCCGTAATTTTACTAAGTAAACCCATGTTAATTCCCCGCAATGTACATTTGTGTGCCCAGTAGTTCGTCTCGGCTGCGTGATGTTGTTGCAACAACGGTGGCAGGTTTAGGGTTGCCGCGAGTAGCTAAACCCCAGACGCTGGCCATCGCAGCATCAAACAAATCATCACCTATTTTTTTCAAAACCATAACGTAACTGGAATAACTTTTTGTTGTTTCTTCCGGGCGTATATTTGATAGCTGCTTTATATATGTTTGCATGTCACTAACGGCCATGCTTTCACTATCTAACCCTGTTGATGATAAATGGTCGACATAGGGAATAACAGCATGTAAATGGTGAAATATTGCTCTGAGCGCTTGCGCCATATTGTGTTTCATAGAACCTTCAAATCGTAGTGGTGCAAATGCCCATTCATTCCAGGCACTGGCGTTCGATTCGCCGTCATTAACAGCGCGAATGTTAATGTCTGTAAGACCCTCGGCAAATAAATCGTGGTTTAGCTGAGTGAGCATACCAAGGCCGTATGCATCGCCAATGGCATAATCTGGTCGAAAGTAACGCCAAAATGCAAGTAAGTCGTTTTTAACAATGGTGTCATCGGTACCAGGAGCCCATGTTTTAGCAAATATGAAAACAACGTAATTTCCTACCTGTTCCGAAACAATAAATGCATGCTTCGATGCGTTAGCAGATTCACCATGCCCTGCTGCGTCATAACCAAAACTTAGTAACCCGCGTTTTTTATAGCGGGCTCCGGGTTCTGGAATAACCATATCGGCATTAACTTTTGCACCGGTTTGTATGGCGGCACGTATGTATTTTTCCCATATGAGGTTTGTTGATGATGTGTTTATGCATAACAGCTGGCGAATATATTCTTCCGGAGACAATTGTACTTTCATATCGTCAATAAATTTGCCGTTCAGGATCCCCAGTTGGACCCCAAGGTGGCAATCTACAGTCGGTAATAAATGGTATTTTTTTGTTTCGAGCAGGCTAGAAAGTACCGATGCGCCTTTGAAAACACCGGTAATACGTATTATAGGGTCATTTTTAGCATCTGCATCGGCGCCAAGACGACGCGTTGAACCCATGGTAAGCAGGAAGCGAGAATTTAAGCGTTCTTGATCTAGGTCGTCAACTTCCTCAATACTTGCCATGGTTAAGTCACCACCGTCTATTTGACTAAAAATACCGTAACCTCGGGCAACACTGCGATTTGCAAAGCGATAATATGTATCGCTCATTTGCTTTCTACCGTTGCGATATTCGATGAAGTTGCTAAGAATGTCAGAACGTCGAATGGCATCTAAGTGATAACCAAGATTTACCAAACTCTGCGCCTCTTTAGGCGCAACAATACCTAGTTCTTGATCGGGGTTGCATGCCAGGTATTTCTGAATCCACATTTCTTTAACTGCGGTTTTACCTGTGCGTCGACAGCTGTTATCAACCGTGTTTTGGTATTTATCCATTTCCAAACACTTTAATACCTGCATAGGGTCGAGCGTAACGTCATGCACATGTTTATGCCATAAAGCATGATCATGCTGATAACGCAAAATTTCCGTCTCTGCTAAATTTTGCAGTCGGCGGCGTTCTTTCGCAGTAACACGTTCAGCCATCACCGTTCGCTTGTTTGTGTTCAATTAAAATTGGGTCGTTTTCCAGTTCTTTCTGCGAGTTTTTCAGCATTTCTTGCAGTTTATCTAAACTCTGTGCTTGGCTTTGTTGGAACTCGAGTAAACTAGATTTTTGTTTTTCATCTTGCTGCAGTCGGCCCATCTGAATTTCATTTTCTTCTTGTACTCGTTGAGTCATGCCCATGTCAGACAAAGACAAGTTGTTTTTGCTCATCAAATCGAAAATATGTTTAAGCAACGGATTCGCTTTTGCATCCATGATTTTCTTTTTTTCGCCAGTGTTAGAATCCGTGTATTCTGCCAGGTGAAACCCGCCGTCCTTATCGAATGCATAAGCTGGCGTTTCAAGCAGTACACCTTTGCTGATAACGCTAAGTAACATGTCATCCATTAACGTAGCCAAGTTAGCCTGTGTGATCGCGTGATGTTCGCGCAACACTCTAGGGTCATTACTTTCTATCGCAATCAAATGCCGCATGAACAATTCGGTTCGACGAGTGCATGCAACCTGGGTAGCACAATAATCAAAATCAATATCACAGGTTTTACAGGCCTCGTATTGACCTGGGCGGGCGGGGAAATATAACGCCTGCTTTGCTGCTGCCCCATGTTTCAGTGCATTAAATCGAGTGCGCATTGCTTCTTCTGGGGTGGGGTGACCATCTAAATTAGCAGCTGATGCGGCTTTGCCTTCCAACGTTCTTGGGCCCGTACTTTTTACATAACTAGAAAATAACCCGCGTTGCCAGGGTATTTGTTGCGCACGGTCACCACATTCTGGGCAATCAGCAAAATAACGATAGGGATGTGATAGATTGCTATCTTCAACCACGTCATCTGGTTCTGAATCCCAAACGTGGCGGCACGCATCACATCGAAATGTAATGTCGTTGCGCGGTTCCAAATATTTCAATTTGTCTTTCTTCATATTATTTATTTTGACTGCAGGCCATAAGCAGCGTTAGGGCAAAATTGTATTGGGGAACTATTTGTAAATATCATGATTATGATGCTTTTCTTAGTTTTATCGGTAACTTACGACTAAATAGCACAAATGGAACGTTGATAGTTCCCAGTAGGGACGGGGCGGGGAGCCAATTTTCACTACTGGGAACTATCCCAGAATGCGCAGAAAGTAAGGCTTCGGGACGGTATTTAACTTTAATTTCATCATCTTGCACCATGATAGAATGTAAGAAAGTTTTAAAAAACTCTCGCACTTTCCCAGGATTATTCGTTGTTTTGATTATGTCGACTAATAATTCGCTTAATTCAGTTAGGTCTTTTTCGGTTATATCGAGTGTTGGCGGTTTTTCAGTTTCAGCAACGGCCAGTTCAGTATTTAGCTTTCTAATCGCTTCATTGTTGCTGCGTAGACGTGGTGCCAAATCTTGTATATTGTAAACGCCTGTTGCATCTTCCAGCATTTCATACAATCGTGAGTTTCGACGTTCCATTTCTCGTATTTGGTGAATTAGGTCATTGCATCGATCACGCTTTTTCTGTGCCCATGAACCGCATAAATCATTCAGTTGCAGCATTAGGTATTTTAAATTTCGCTCTGTAAACACTTCTGAGCATATAACGTCCACCATCCAAGGGTCGAACACGGCTGTATTGATTCGTCGGTTCTCGCATCCTAACCCGGCTTTTTTAGTGCCACAATTGTAGTAGTAATAAACCTTAGTCGCGCCTTTGGCACGTTCAATCTTCATTGATTGGCCACATTTTCCGCATTTTAAGATGCCCGTGAAGAATCGAGTGCTCTTTGCTGACCCTTCTTCCCGTACTGCAGTATTGGTTTGTTTGTCCATCATGGCTTGCACGGCGTTAAATGTTTCGATGTTTACAATAGGTTCATGGCTATCAACAATAATCCATTCTGAACGCGGTAACGCACCATTGCGCCCCTTTTTGCCAAAGGCCACTTTGCCGACAACACGTTCGTTGCGCAGCAATTCTAAAATAGTCGTTTTATTCCATTTTTTACCGCGGTTTAAACGCCCTTCTGCATTCAGCAGTTCAGCAATCTGTTTGCCACCATAGCTAGCCAGCTTTAATTCAAAAATCCTGTTTACCGTTCCTGTTTCAAGTGGGTTCGGCACTAGCCGCGTTTTCTTTTTTTGCCCAGGTACTGATTCTTGCTGATATCCAAATGTGACGTAACCGCCGTTAAAAAAACCCTTTTGGGCATTGGCTATCATTGAACGTTTTGTGTCTTGTGATACTTGGCGAGAATAATATTCATCAAATAGTTCAAGGATCCCTTCATAGATGAACCCTGAATCGCCGTCATCGATGTTTTGTGATACGTAAGCTATCTTTGTATTGCTGTTTGCTAAACGTCGCTTGTTTAGCTTTGCTTCTAACGCATTGCGTGCAAATCGTGAAGTACTCCAACAGACAAAATAATCAACATCGAAGTTTTCACAGTATGTAATTGCTTGTTGGAATGCTGGTCGGTTATCTGATGTGCCGGAAATACCTTCATCGGTAAATACTTTCTTAATATCTGCATTTAGTGATTCAGCATGTTGCCGGCACTTCTCAATTTGGCTTTGTACCGGTAATTCCTTTTCGGCTTGTTTCACCGTTGAAACGCGAGCATAGATAATGCATGTGGTCATGTTAAGTTCCTGCAAAATTATAGCTATGCTGATTTGTGATCAGAATAAGCTCATTTGATAATTGGTTCCTGTAACTTTGGGTATTTCTATATCGGCGGGCGGGTTATTTAAGTTGTATTTTTTTGCAATGCGTTCAACGGTGGATACCGAAGATGGTATGCCGTGTTCGTTTAAAATCTTAGCTACTTCACTGCAGCTTTTGTTTTTTGCTAGCAGTGTTTTTGCAATTTGAACCCGTTGGTATTCGTAATATTTATTTATTGATGGTACGTAGATTGAATTACCTTTCCACTGGTATTCCGGGGCACTGGCGATACGCCATATTTTTATAAATACATCTGGTCCTGTGGCCCTGGCAATTTCTCGCCACAGCTTAGGTAAATTTAATTGTTCCAACTCTGCGATTTTCAGTTTCTGGCTGGCACTCATTTGTTTGTTCATAGTGATTGCCTAAATAGCGAGTTTTAAACATGTGCAGATATGCTGGTACCCACCCTAACCTGCTGATGGCTGTTCAGATCTATGCCGAGCCCCCACCCCTTACACAATCATACTAAACCTAGCTGTATATGCCTATTCTTTGGGCGCCTATATAGCTAGTGATGGATATTTTTATATTTTGTTGCGCTATTCATTAGATGTGCAGTGCTGCAGGGCTGATGTAGTGTACCTGGCTTAATGTGATGTTTCGCTTTTTGTATATAATGCGCAACTAAGAGTTCCACGTACCTGTATGCTATTGCCCGTTTAAAAGGGTAGTTTCAGGGGGCGCTACGCACCCCTTTAAACATAGATATATTAAACATAGTTGGTACACACTATTTGTTTTCCACGATTCAAGTGTGCCGTGAATAGGCATCTCTGTTAATGTTTTCTATATTATTTTAGCTGTGATATGAGCGCACCGGCCGCAGAGCTCACCTTGCCAAGTGGGTTGGCTTTATCTATTTGTTCTGTGAGTTTGCGCATGGCCATCTGAGTATATATTGCTGTTGCGTTGGGGTCTGAGTGCCCAAGTAGCATTTGCCTAGTAATTAGGTCCAGGTCATTTTCAGCGTATTCGGTACCGGTGAGATGGCGAAGGGCGTGTGGATGGCACTGGTCTGCAGGTATACCGGCTTTCTCGCCTCGCTGCTCTATCATCTTCTGTATCGAACGTATGCCCATACGCCGGTTCTCGCCGTAATAATCCCACTCGTTAACCTTGCGGTTCTGGACGCTTACAAACAGCACCTGGTCACCATTGGCGAGCGTGCGGTTGATGGAATTTAGTTCTGGGTGTCCAATATAAACCCGTAAATATATTTGTGCTTCTAGCGGGACAGGCACCATGCGTTCTTTCTTACCCTTCTCAAACACGCGGATCGCCATACGGTCAGTACCCTGGTAATCATAGATAACAATATGGCTCTGATTTAGCCCCGCTATACCGCCAACGCGGAAACCACAGCCGCCCAGTAGCGCTATGATGGCCGCATCACGCACACCTAAAAACGTATCTAGATCACATTGCTGCAGTAGTTTTTCAAAATTCTTTAATCCCATAGCAACAGGGATTTTTTTATCTGATGCGGGATAAGGCAGGCTAACAGTGGGATCATGGGCAATATAACCTTCTGAACTCAACCACTTGTAGAAACCTTTCACCGCTGCAACAGCTGTACGCCGTGAGCTGGGCTTTAATTTTTTATTATGCAAAAACAAACCCACAAACATTTCCATCTGTTTTGTAGTGATTGCTAGGCCTTTAACTCCTTCGGCATCACAGAATTGTTCCAATAACGATAGGTAATATCCGTACTTTTTTGTGGTTTCTGATGACTTACCTTCATTCATTAACTTGAAATGCAGCCATTCTTTTATCAGATTTTTCATAAAAAATTTCCTATGGGGGCATTTCCCGCTTAATTTTTGACATTTACATCCTTGTACCCTCCTAGCCCAAGTAAGTAAAGGGTTTCTGCATGTCCAACTTTGTCCAAAAACGTGAAATTCAGCTTTTTATTTTTGACAACTCAGACCAGTTATTAAAATGAAAATTGACATTCCCAACTTTCAAGGTTTTCCTTGATGTTTTTGTAACTATCTCTTTTTTATAAAAAAATAATAAAATAAATAAAGTTGAGCAAAAAACGGAAAGTTAGAAATCTGACAGGAATTCGGTAAAAATTGACAAAATAAACATGAAAATTGACAGAAATAAAAAGCGAAACAACAATAAAACCCTTACAATTCAACATTATAGATGCATTCCATTGAAGTAAAAGCATGAATTGTCTAATGTCAAAAACATATACCCCCGACCAAACCTTTGAAATATCAGGGGATATACTCCATATATGATTTAGGACCAATCACAAGCCGTACGTATAAATGTCACAAATACCAGAATCTTTCGATGGAACTTATCTTAGGCAGCTACGCCTTGAAGCCGGATTTACACAACAACAAATAGCTGACGACATAGGATTGAGTAGAGAAACCATTGTTGCCATCGAAAACAACCAACGTTCAGCCATTGACGGGTTGAAATGGAAGACAATACGGAATTGGTGTTTGATGTGTAGTAATAACGTGCGGTACGAAACACTAAATAGTGTTACTAAATATCTCGTATCACAGTTAGAAAGCAATTAGCTATACACAATCCACTTTATAACAAATTATTATTAAAAGTGGATTCTGATTAACATAAACATTATTGTGCAACTGTTAATATTACTGAATATTCATACAGTATTGATTGTAAAATGGAGTAGTTATGAATACGGAAACGCACGCCCTAATTTGTCACTTATCTGCTATTCGAGCATTAATAATTCTGATGGAAGAAACCAGCGCTGATTATACCCTCGCACTGCACATTCTTATCAACGAATGCGAAAAAATAATAACATCATAATAGACTCTTGCCCTAACACCGCCCACCGTAAAAATTTAAATTAATGAAACTGGGTGGATGCAACGCATGCCGCCAACATTATAAATAATACCGGGGCACGTATGATCCATTACATTTCTAAAAAATCAGGGCGTCACGTAGAGTTGGAACCTGTAGTTGTGCATATCCGCACACCTGGCGAACCTCTACCCAGAGACTTTACAGCATCAGCAACCATCGTGGATGGTGTTGCAAACATCAGCCTCGGCGCTAGTCACAGCACCGGGGCCAATCCGCATGAGGTGAAAACAGCAATACAGGAAGCGCTCGAAAGCATTGGTGTACGTTCATTTAAATTTAGACGCGCAAAACAAAAAAAAGCGGGAAAGTGAACCCGCTTATTAAACTCATCTTTGTTCATTTGTTTTTATATATCTTGTCGCAGTAATCAACCAGCTTACCTAACCCGGCGATTATCATAGATAAAGCCATGCCGGATACTAACCAGGTAACAGATGGTATAAATTCAATTGCACTGTGATTTATTAATTTTGCGCCTCCGGGCATAGTAGCGACTGCAATTAGAAAGCACAGTGAAAATATAACCACGCTGGCTAACAGTGCGATCATTGGGAAAATCACATAGTTGTCGTTCAACAAACTATCATTGTATTCAATTTCTTTTTGTATTTGATATTCGGGTTTATCTTCCATAAATCATTCCATTTATATTATTCGAGCCTTTTAAAATAGGTACAAATGATATAAATCGCAATAAAAAGCCCGCATTCGCGGGCCTTTTATTCTGCAAACTAGTAGCGTCCAGCCTTCGTTTACCTTCTAGCTTGCAGCTCATGTGCAGCAGCTGCAGCTAAAAATCCAGAACGAGTTTTATATTGCGGATTGGTATTGGCCAGCGCATCGATTTGATGAATCAGATACTCTGGCAGTGTTACGTTAATCTTCTTGGATTTACCCAAGAAAGGAGTTAAATCAACTTCAATAAAAGACCAGATATAATTATCAAAATCCGGATCGTTTTTGTGAGCGTCAATACTCCCTGGCTCTGGTATCGCGTCGCCTTCCTCTCCACAAAGCTCAAGAAATCCTTCTAGAGCTTCTTTGGCGTTACTAATCGCCTCATCTAATGTTTCGCCGGCGGAATAGCAGCCTGCTATATCAGGGAACACCACTCCGTAAGCGGTATCGCCGTCTGGCTTTTCCACTGCAATCGGATATTTAGTGAGCATATTTTGTACCGTAAATTCCCAGTTATTATTGTTATTATTGCTTGTTAAGTTCCGTGTTTAGAAAAATGAACCCAGATTATTTAATCTGGGCATCTTTCAATATTCGGTTTGCCGTACCAATAGGTAAGTCCTTTTTAGGGTGCGGAACCGTGACTTTGGTTTTTATTACTGGATGTTTAAAGTAATGATGAGAACCTCTTACTTTTACTTCGTACCACCCGTTAGCTTTCAGTACATCAATCAAATATCTTGAATTCATTAAAATTTTTGGCCGTTAGTTTGTTAGCGCATAAGAAAGTACTATCTCCTGTTACTACCAATATCGGTTAATGAACAAACTTTTTTTATTCTTTAATGATTACTCAAATCTTCACAGATTGTCTGTTAATAGTAACCCCAATAACCCTAAGTGTCAAACGCTCAATAACTCCGATAACCCTAAACTATATCGTTTAGGTTTTCTCTAAGTCGAAGCGCAAATTTAAATTTTCTGTTTTTATATCGCGTAAACCAATAAATTCATTATTTATCAACTCCAAGCCTGGTGTTGGCCTGCTTCTAAATTCAAAGATTTCTTTGCCTAGATAGTAGAAGGCACATTGCAACGGCAACCGTGTATTCGCGCTCTTTAGTTTAAGTAGTGTATTGAAATGCATCATTGTAGTTAGTTTGTAAATTGTAGTGCTATTTTAAACTGTAGAATTTACAGCGAAAGCTGTCTTGAAGTGCAGTTTTCACTGTTATTAATGTGAAAAGCCCGCATCACGCGGGCTTTGTTTTATCGGTCTGCTCTGAGTAGCCGGTCTATTTTCTCATTGGCGGGCTTAAGCAGTTGTACCATCTGAAACGCTTCCAGGTGTGCTATCGGGCCGCAGGATTTCCTGTGCAGTCAGGATTCCCAAATGAAATAATTTTTCGCAGCGGACGTCGTGCTAAATCATTTGTTGTTTAAAGTTTTTCATTCTTCGTCATCCTCTTGTCCATTTTTTGCGGCTCCGGCAAACGCCAGGGCAACAAAAAAACCAAAAACAACGAATACTAAAATAACTGCAATGAATTCAAACATTGTTATTCCTCTAAATAATCTTGTAGCTGCAGCCTGGTCGCTTTTATTCGTGCTTTTTTCAGGCCGTTTCGCATGATTTGTGAAATGGTGACTTGTGAGCACCCGCAAACTTCGGCTATCTCTCGTGTGTTCAAACATTGGCCCGGCTTTGCCAAGCGGCAAAGCACGTCTAGGGCCACATCGATGTCTGAACTACGCCGCCTTTGTTTCTGTTTGTTTGTCTCGGCCGGCATCTTCAATCCCATCCCAGCGTGTCGCTACAATTTCATATTTGCATTCATCGATATCATCTAAATAGGTAACCCGGGCATCTATGGCATATACACCTTGAACGGGCTGCACATGATCAGGCAGTCGGTCTAGCCAGTTTTCGGGGTCCCAATTCAATATGTCTTGTTCTACAACGTCATGATCGTCACCCATAATTGAAATGATGCATACGCCATGTATGCCGATGCATAATTCAATGCTGACTTCTTGATATGTTTTTTCAGTGCTCATGAGCGCAATTCCTCCAAACTGATCCCACACTCCTTTGCCAGCCGGAAATCTTCGATTTCATGGCGGGTTCGCAGCGCTTTTTCACGTTCAGCTTTATCGCGCTTGGTTAACGGCTTTCTGCTTTTTCGATTTGGGTTGCGCAATGAACCCTCTAGGTAAAACGGATTAAAATCGGTCATTGTTAGTTCCTTAGTTTTGCTAATTAAGCCCGCCTGGTCCGCGGGCGTTGGTTACACGCTCTGTGGGTTTTTGCCACCGAGCAGTTGAATATCTCCGTCCTGGTCGACGATAACTTCGGTCACGTAGTGATCCTGTCCGTTTTCGTCAGTCCATTTACGGGTTTTGTTTTTACCGCGCACATAGAGCTGATCACCTTTTGCACGGAACTGGGCCACTATCTCTGCCCGTTTGGCCCAGATGACCACTTTGTGCCATTCGGTTTCCTCCCTCTTTACACCGTTGCTGTCTTTGTACACTTCTGCTGTGGCCAGAGAGACAGAGCACACAGCAACATTTTTTCTGGTATAACGTAGCTCGGGGTCTGAACCGAGGTTGCCAACCAGCGTGACGGAATTAACGCCTTTAGTTGCCACGGTGAACCTCCTTCCAAATTTTGCTGCATTCGTTGCGACGGCTGCGGCGTTCAATCACTAACAACACAAACAACACCACTATCAACGCAGCAATAAGAGGCGCATTTTCAAAATCCAGCGTAGTAAAAATAATTAGTCCCACTAACCCTATAACCGCATTCATGCTGTGATTCCTCCGTTGTGTTTCATCAACCGGCTATTGCCACGGCGGTGTGGTAACCTGTGTTCGCTGTGCAGCACTTCACCAGGTTGCATTTCCCTCCAACCCTGCACTGATGTTGGTTTGTCTCCTGACCAGTCAAAATCAATGGCCGGCCCTTCATAAAACGATTCGTTATTCAAAATAACGCTGACGTTTTTATTCGCCTCAACTGGCATTTTTCCGAAATTTGGCAAAAATGTGAGCATGGTTATTCCTTGTTAGTCCTGTTTCAGATATGAGACGCAGATACCCCCTTTGCGCCCAGTTATTTTTACTACTGCATGTCGACTGCTGGGGATATCCCATGCCGGTGATGTGGTACGTACAATTGAGAATTTGTAATTCCCCTTTATTGGGAAATATTTGAACTGTGTACCCACGGGATACACTTTGTTGAAATAGTCCGCTTTCATACTAATTCGCCTCTATCTGCTCGTGTGTTTTCAGGTATTGTTACTGTGATCCCGAACTGCTCTAATTTCTTGATGCTTAGCCGCTGCATATTCGCTACACGCTGGCCCTGAATTGACCTGACTTTACCGTCAGATTCAATACAACCGGCCTGTTCTAATTGCTGTTTTAAAACGCGGGGGGTTTTTACGGGCATGTTGTTGTACTTTTCGCGTAATGCCACGGATGTTGATAAATGCGACATCATTTGCGGTACTCTGATACACAGGTAATCTGCGCCCTCGCTTGTAAAATCATTCTGTTTTTCGAATGAGTACGGGTATGGATATCTGCCAGCCGCTATTTCATCCATCACAATTTCAACAATCCATATCCACGGGTCACGATCATTGTTGGTATCTGCTATATGCGCGTTCATTTCGGCAATCAGGTCGCGTTCGAATTCTTCTGTTACGTCATCGATACCAGCAAAACTGCAGGCTAAACGCCAAGCGGTCATAAGTGCGGCATAGTTCTCCCTCATACGTTCTGCGCCGCGGTCGTTATCGCGTGAGCGGCAATAGACATTGCATTTGCCTAGGCATACAGAAAAACAACGCTGAACTGTTGATTTATCGAGTTCTGCTAGCCACTGCATCCATTCGTACATCGGGAATTTTGGCAAGTTCTCGGGCATTAGCGGCCCTTTACGATTACTTAAATCCGTTCGCACTGTTTTACCGGTTAACGATTCAACGGGCACATCTTCCCCGGCCAGTAGAACCGGCGCTGAAATTAGAAATGGAGTTTGGGCACTGCCCCGTGTTGTTTCTGTGTGATTGTACGATTCCTGCAGTAATGAGACGGCGCGATGTATAATTTCGGCCTTACGTGCTGACAATTCTTCCCAGCATATGGGATGACTTGTACCAGATACGCTAGTCATCAATCGATATTCAGTACCCATCGATTGACCAGATAACATTTTTAGACCTGTGCTACGGGCAATGCGTTTTAGCAGCGTGGTTTTACCTGATGCCTTGCCGGCTTGAATAATCAGGTGCGGCCAAAACCCTAAAAACAGTTTCAGTTGTGCACCAATAACCCATATCAGCGCCCGGGATGCCGCGTTATCTCTAAACGTCGTTTGATACGCTTCAATAACCTGCGCTGCATGTCCGCGCATGCCCCGTGGAAATGCAAAATCAGAATAGGGACATTGTTGTTTCGGCTCTGTGAAGAAGCAGTCTTTGCCTTCGTTTACAACAGGCTTACCGTTGAGATAGCACAACCCAACAAAATTTGCCGCGTTAACAGATCCAATACCGATTGTACGTTCAAAAATATTCAGCATTCGCGAAAACATTTTTGCGTTGAAAATAGGACCTAATTTGCGCCAGGTGTCGAGATTGTGCAGCTGCTCATCTTCCATGACTTTACGCTGTAAATTTGATTTGTGGCGGGGACTTTGGATCAGCGCGACAAACTGCACTCGTGGTGCGTTATCTTCTTCGCCACTCATTGTTGCCGCTGCGCTGGCTATTTCAACGCGGCTCACGCCGGCCACCCTAAAACCAGCCACATCATCAAAACTTTCTTTTGTATCGCCGTCATCATTTGTCGAGATTTTGATGAATGAAATGAAATCGGGCTTTACCCTAAAGCGCCAGTATTGCTGCTGATCGTGATGCGGCAAATAAATACGGGGTTTTGCTCGTTGCTGCTGTTCATCATCGTTATCTTTACCAGCAAGCCCAGGGATTAACCACGGCTCTTTGCGAGTAAACTTATGTCGGCTTTTATGTTCTTTCCATATGTCGTTAGCATCCTGCCCATAATCCCATTCACTACGATCAACAAAAAAGCAGGCAACGCCAGCGGCTAAACAACCTTCGTGAATTCGCCATTCAGCCTCTGCAGAGTAACAGCGGTATGGTCCATTCGGATTTCTCTTATCAGGCTTTGGCTCGTCTTTGTCGTAGCAACTCATGATGGTCTTGCCACGGAACAACTGCCAGTTCACCTGCACCTGTGTACCTCGAAGCGCAATAGCGCATACAGTAGGATTCCCCCAGAATGCGGACTCAATGCTGAGCGCATCTAATGGGCCTTCAACAACATAAACGGTCTGTGCATCCCGCAACGCCCGCGGGTCTAGCATCCAGAACACACCATTTTTTTGACCCATGGATTTAGTTTTCATGCCGCCGTTCAGCTCTGCATCGTAATAGCGGTAATCCACTGCAGCTAACATTTTTGTATGAGGATGAAATGTATTAAAGCTGACAGCCTCGCCGCCGTGGTGAGGTTCACCGGCTGACACTTTTGGATTTATGTAATTCGTCCAGCCCAGGGTTTTGTTTTCAATACCGGCTTTAATAACGTGGTCTGGTATGCCTCGCTCGCTGTTTAAATATTTAAATGCATTGTCGGCGTACTCAGCGTTTTTATTCGCGATGTACAACAGCTTTTCTGTATCGCCATTCCCCTGAACGTCATCATCTTCACGCATTGGTAAATAGTGCAGATAATATAAATCGTGCAATTTTTCGTTTGCAGTGGGGTAATCTAAATCGAACGCCCACATCACTAAATCAATTATGTGTCCACCTCCAACGCCCCTTGCGTCACGCCAGTATTGATGTTCGACACTGATTGATAATTCTGGCCTATCTGCATCACGTCGGCGCCACAACTCAACATCACCATTTTTACTGCAACGAACTAAACCGATTCGTTCAGCTAAATTCGACAACGTAATGCGTTGGCGCAACTGATCTAATGTCAGCATGTTTACCTCTGAATTCGTTAATTATTGTTTTGGCGGGTTAGAGTTAGTAACAGCAATATCAACAAGCAATTCCAGCACTAAATGTGATATCAGATACTCTGCGAGTCGTTCTAACGTGGGCATTAGCGTTATGACTAAATCGCTAAATTGCTGTGTACCCAGCCCAAAATGCTTTAATTCGTGCTGACGCAATATCAACTCTCTCGCTATTTGCGTTTTGAGTTCGTCACGCAACATGTCGATGGTGTATTCCAGCGTAGCCAGCTGTTCTGTGTTCAATGTTGTAAATTCATCCATTGCATAGATCCTTAACGCGCTTTGCGTCCTCTTTTTCTCGCCGCGCTTTATCAGCTAATAGCCGTTCACGTTGTTCTTTTATGGCCTGGCGAATTGGCGCTAATTTTTTATGATTGAACATTACAAAGCTGCCTCTTGCATCGTACGTTTCATGTCGTCCCGCGATGGCTGAGTATACATTTGCGTAGTTGTGATATGACGATGCCCTAGCACCTCTTGGACTTCCCGCAACGCCGCGCCATTTGTCGCGTTTTGCAACCGACGCACTGCCCAGGTATGACGTAACCAATGCGGGGTAGCTTTCACAATGCCGGCCTGATTACACCAGTGCGTCATACGCTGTTGATAGGCACGTTTGCTCATGCGCTGACGCTGGTTACTCAAAATCAATGCGTTATCGTCAACGGCTTTGCCCGCAAAATCTGCTTTCATTTTTCGATTGATGCGCAGTAATGCTTCTAGGGCTTTTCGCGCACCATCGACCAAGTAAATTTTTTGCGACTTATTCAACCCGCGAGCATTACCTACTTTGCCGCCTTTCTGCATATGACTTTCAATATCTAGGTAGCCACTTTCCAGCGCGTCCATTGCGTGTTCGATATTCATCAAATGCACTGTTTCTACGCGTCGCGCTGTGTAGCGCATAAACAACATCCAATTCAGATCACGCTGAGATTCAACGCTTCTAAACTTACGTAGTGTCGAAAACAGAATGCGTTCTTCTTCTTTTGTGAAACTTTTAACTTCTGCCATGTTTACGCTCCCTGCGTTGTTGTCGTTTTAGTAATGCCTCTGCCAACTCGTCACCAAAAAACAACCCAATTACCCCAGCCTTTAAATTAATATGCTGTCCATCTGCTTTGTTCGTACTAACGCGATTTATACCAGTGCGCTGGATTGCCGCGGGAATAGTGCTATTCATCTTCTGGCACCTCCAATCCAACCATTGATGCCTGAATGCGTATTAAATGCGTTAGGCTGCGGCGTTGCTTATCGTTAATGTCTTTAAACTGCAGCGCTAACAAACAGTTCGCAAGCGTCGATAAAATATTGCGTTCGGCTTTCAATTTTTGAATGATCACCTGTGCCTGCGCCGATGACATATGACTGATTTCTGTCATGGATGCGTTCACATCCACTTTTTCTTCGATGCTAGCGTTTTGCATAATGCTTTTGCGCCTCTAGTTCTAGTGCATGTTGAACGTTAAACCACTGAATCATCTTCTGATTACCCGCTTTGGTAATATTGTTCAGCTCTAGTGGGGTGATCATGTCATCTTCGATAGCATCAAAGATGCTCTGACATGTATTTCCGACTGCCGCTTGCCACTTGCAAAATTTATCTAACAGCCGACTGTCTTCACCGACATTTAGATATTGCCCAGGGACAACAATAAACCCGCATGCTGCCGCCATCTGATACAACAGGCTGTATGTTCCGGCTATATTCATCATGTCTAACGCGTCGATTAGACCCAGCTTGTGCCCAATCAAATTCGGATTTAGTTCGTTTCGAACCGAGTTCGGGGATTTCCCCAGCTTTTTTGCGAATTCATCCGCCGCTTGCGGTTTGCTTTTCAGCAAAAGATGCGCTGCATGTAAAACAGCGTTATAATTACGTTGACTTTGCATTTGATTATTCCTATGAGATTGCATTGTTAGTTCCTGCCGCTGGCACCTGGTCCGTGTCAGCGGTTTTCACTTTCGCTATTCCTAATACGTTCAGCACGTCTACAACTTCCGGCTTTATCGCATGATAAATGTTTAAAAAATCCTCCTTTGTAATCAGAACACATGCCACAGCTAGCGAGTCCACATGCAAATACATCAAATAGTTTGCTTGCTCATCCAACTCGTAACTCTCCAGTCGTATTGATTTGCACAACACCGGAACGTTTTTTATTAATACGCTATACAGTTCGTCACGAATTTTTGTCACGGTGCTACCGTCACTCAGTGAAATTCTCAGCATCACGCCCCCTGCACCGCTTTAAGATTGACGCGCTGTTCAATCTTTTCTAGACCTTCTGCTACACACATATCCATCACTTGTGAAATCGTGCGGTTATCTCTTATGGCAATATCCGCGACTCTCCTGTGTACTTCCACAGGAACCCTGCATGTAACAGGGACTTTCGGGGTTTTTGCTTGATTCTTTTTCAATGTAATTTCTCCGCGTTTCGCGTATCATCAATACGATGTATACGTTAGATACATCTTAATCTCAATATT
>NZ_JAHKQF010000018.1:0-266639 GCF_018860965.1 Alteromonas sp. C1M14
AGTTAGAGTAGTAGTTACTCTGATTGACATTGATATCAAGCTTTCCGAAATTGTTAAACAAAGTTTTTTGCCTGGCGGCAATAGCGATGTGGTACCACCTGATCCCATTCCGAACTCAGTAGTGAAACGCATTAGCGGCGATGGTAGTGTGGGGTTTCCCCATGTGAGAGTAGCACACCGCCAGGCTCCCAATTCAAGAAAAAGGCCACTCATGCGAGTGGCCTTTTTTGCGTTTGGGGCACGATAAAAAAACACAGGCAATTTAATTATCAAAGGCCTCAGTACGGCTTTTAGGCCATCGAAAGTAATCTGTTTGTTTAGCATTTATCAGTATTAGACAGGTAGGCTATCACCTCACAACGGGACTTAATGTCGTATTGTTGTTTTATCTTTTCGATAAGCGCTTGGTGGTTTTGCAAAAAGCCGTTGAATTGCTGCAATAATGCGGGATGGTTTATGGTGGAAAGCATAAAGCCTACATTATTGTGAGGGAGTGATAAATCTAACGTTAGGTTTGTTAGTTCAGGTACCCTGCTAGCGTAATAATGCATCACGTGGAACTCTAAGTTCACGGCCTGAACTTTCCCTGTTTGCGCATAAAAAAGTAAGTTTTTTATATTGTTTTCATGTACGACGTGTATTTGCTTTTCTTCAATACGTTGCTGCCAGTTTACTGGGGTGAACCCTTTAGGGATCCCTAAATATTTTATTTGATCCATCCCCAGTCCCAAATGACTTTTCTGTACAACGGTACCGCCGAAAGCTTCTACAATGGGTAACGAAAAATACTTATCTTTGGCAGCAGTGACAGGGTTATACCAAGCGGGATTATCTGGGTAGACAAAATCTATACTTCCTTTTTTTAGTTCACGCTGTAAACGTACTATGGGCATGGCATGGTAAATAAACTCATGTCCAGAGTGTTTCGCAAAGGCTTGCAGTATTGCCCATGCTAATCCTTTATCTCGTTGTGAGGTAAAATCGTAATGGGGGTAGTAATGGATATCTTGAGCACCAATGATAAAGGTTTCTGCTCTACCCAGATTGGCCATCATCAGTAAGTAGGAAAGGGTTAGTAATCTGATAACCGTATTCATTCGATTTCAATGTTATTAGTATTATGTTTAGATAATAAACAATAGCAGTGTAAATAGTAAACAACTTCAATGGAAATCTCGTGAACTTACAGCCAAATCCGCTAACCATTGGCTTCTGTCTGTCAGTTTTCCCGCAATAATATGTGTAACACCTTCCGGCGAGCGTTCAAGGATCCCATCCACCTGTAGAATATGTGATTTAAGATAGGCTTGCTGCTGATGGCGAGCCGTGGCTTGCCACACCACCACATTCATATTGCCTGTATGATCTTCTAAGGTAAAAAATGTTGCACCAGATGCTGTACCTGGTGCTTGTCTGCCGGTGACGCACCCTAAAACATGTACCACTGACTTATTGTTTTTGTGCTGCAAATTTTCAGCAAACGTGTACGTAGACAAATTTTTATGTTTAAGCAATAACCCAATAGGATGGGTGCGTAACGACAATGAGGTTGAGGCATAATCCTCTATTAGGGTGTCTTTCTCATTTGGCGCAACGTCTAGGGTAAGTTGCTCATCATTGGTGTTAAATAGGGGAAGTGAAGCCTGACTATCCATCATTGCCCAGCGCGTTTGATAACGGTTTCCAGCAATAGACGAAAACGCATCGGCACTGGCTAAGGCTGACATATCTCGTTGGTGATGATAGGTCTGGCGCACTTCCTGTATCGATTGATAACCTTCCTCTGGGCGGTGCTTTACGAGTGAGGTTGCTGCTGCTAGGGATAACCCATTTACAATACGAAAGCCTAAACGTATGGCTTTTTTACCTTGGTCATAAACCAAACTATGATCATAGTCAGAGTGATTGATGCATACCGGTAAGATGGTTATATTGTGGCGCTTTGCGTCTTGAATCAATTGGCTGGGAGTATAAAAGCCCATAGGCAAGCTATTAAGTAAGGCAACAAAGAACTCCACAGGAAAATAATATTTTAACCAGCAAGAAACATAAGTCAGCACGGCAAAAGAGGCGGAGTGGGATTCAGGGAAACCATAGCCACCAAAACCTTTTATCTGTTCAAACAATTGTTCGGCGAAGCGGTTTTCATAGCCTTTTCTTGTCATTCCATTGATCAGCTTTTCTTTAAATTCGAATATACGTCCGTTTTTCTTCCAGTTAGCCATGGCGCGGCGTAGTTCGTCTGCTTCTCCCCCGGAAAAGCCAGCGGCAACCATGGCGAGTTGAATTACTTGTTCTTGAAAGATCGGTACTCCCATGGTTCGGGACAAGACATCGCGTACAGCCTGTGAAGGGTAACTGATCGCTTCTTTTCCGTGTCGTCTTAATAAATAAGGGTGAACCATTTCTCCTTGTATTGGCCCGGGTCTGACGATGGCGATTTGAACAACCAGATCGTAATAACAACGTGGCTTTAGGCGAGGTAGCATGGTCATTTGTGCGCGAGATTCAATTTGAAATACACCCACAGTATCGGCACGACATATCATGTCGTAAACTTGAGGATCGTCACCTAAGGCGGTAATAAACGGAATAGACACCGGTATATCGAATTGCTGATTTAGCAAATCAAAGGTCTTTCTTATGGCTGAAAGCATGCCAAGGGCAAGAATATCTACTTTTAATAAACCCAGGGTTTCTAAATCGTCCTTGTCCCATTGGATCACGGTACGCTCGTCCATCGCGGCGTTTTCCACGGGCACCAATTCGTACAAGGGGCCAGAAGAGATCACAAAGCCGCCTACATGCTGTGAAAGATGACGAGGAAAGCCTAAAATATCATCCACTAGGGCAATGAGTTGACGTATTTTTTTTGACGTCACATCCATGCCACAAGCTGCTAGTTGGGCTTTCCAAGGAACGGTTTTATCCCGCCGATTAATGTTTTTTAGTGTATAGCTAAGCTGGGATTCGGCTAGACCCAAGGCCTTGCCAACTTCTCTAAAGGCGCTTTTAAAGCGGAAGGTGATCACGGTGGCGGCCAAGGCCGTTCGTTCCCGTCCATATTTTTCATAGATGTACTGAATAATTTCTTCTCGACGACTATGTTCAAAATCTACATCAATGTCCGGCGGTTCATTACGTTCTTTTGAAATAAAACGTTCGAATAGTACGTTGATCTGTCTTGGATCTACGGCGGTAATTTCCAAGCAATAACACACCACAGAATTAGCCGCAGAGCCTCTACCTTGGTAAAGAATGTGCTTTTGTTTCGCATATTGGACAATGTCATAAATGGTGAGAAAGAAATATTCATACCCTTGGGCTTCAATCAGCTTCATTTCTTTTTCAATGATCCCGCGAATGTTGTTACTGATCCCTGTGGGGAAGCGTTTAAGAATGCCTTTTTCAACACATTCGCGTAAATAGTTTATGGGAGTCATCGAGTTGGGTACCACTTCTGCTGGATACTGATAGCGCAGTTCATCTAAGGTAAAGTGGCACTGGTTCGCCAGTGTTAGGCTATTAGTGATCCATTGATGGGGAAAAAGCTTTTCTAGTTTACTGATATTTCTTAATGTTCTTTCCCCGTTTGCTAGGGCTTTAGTGCCTAAACTTTCTACGGTGGTATTTTCTTTTATCGCATGCAATACATGCTGTAGGGGCAGCCTGTCTGGGTGATGAAAAAGAACATGGGAGCTGGCGATTATTGGAAAGCCATACTCTGTATGTAAGTTATCGACCAGCGCAAAGTGTTCGTTGTCCCAACTATCAAGATAACGCGGGGCGGCAATCCAGGTTCTGTCTTTATGATAGGTAAATAACCATTTTCCCCAATGTTGAGTTTGGTTGTTTTGATTTTGAGGCAGCCAAATAATGAAGCAGTGCTTGATGGATTTTAAATCCCACTCTGCAAGATGGTATTCGCCTTTAGGGCTGCGCCTTCTGGCATTGGTGATAATACGACATAATTCTGCGTAAGCTTGTTTTGTTGGGCATAAAAGTACGCACTGAAATGAGGTGTCGAGGGAAAAGTAACTACCGACAATCAGGTTAATGGGTAGATTATGGCGTTTTATTTCACTGTATGCTCTTACGATGCCCGCTACCGAGCATTCATCGGTTATTGCGATAGCTCGGTAGTTAAGAAAAGCCGCGGTGGTGACTAATTCCTCAGGGCTAGATGCCCCCTTTAAAAAACTAAAGTTGCTTTGGCAAACCAGCTCGGCAAAGGCCATTTACACATACCACCCATTAATGAACCAGCGGTTATCTTCCCTAAAAATTTGCATGCGCTGGCCATGTTGATTTTTTGCTATGTAATAGTCCCTTTTATGTTTTTCATCACTCCACCATGCAGTTTCAACCCGAACAGGGCCGAACTCAATTTTCGGTGTGCCACTTAAGGGGGCTGGCTGCTTTAATACGACTCCGGGTAAGTCGCTGTAATAGCGGGTTAGGTGAGTCATGGTTTTGCTATCAGGCTGCATGCGATGATCATAAGGCCACTTAGGGGTGTTGATACTGCTTTCACCTAGTCGGGCTGCCAGCTTTCCTGCTAGTTGCTGGCGGGCAAAAATGTGTCGCCGGTTGTGGAAAAAATCGTTGTCTTGACCACCGACTTCCTGCAAGCCTAGGGCAGTAACCTGAAAGGATATAACAGGGGCAGACAAAATGAGTGTGGACAATTTAAGGGTGATTAGTTGTAGCCATTCGTCATCAGAAAAATATAACGTGGCTTTTCGTATTGTCAGTTCGGTGGCCTCGGCTTCACGATAATGCAAGGTTAACTCAACAGCTTGCGTGGCTTTATTACGTAAACGTAGAAATGTCCCCATCCGCTCTATGACTTTAGTCATGTAAGGCAACAAATGCTGGGTGTTTTCTATTTCGAAGGGCACCGTGATGTGTTCATCGAATTGTTCTGGCGGATGATAAAAAAGACGTTGAGGATAGGTTTCTCCTCGACAGGCATACAAGTATTGCAACAGTTTATTGTCGAAGCGTTTCCCTAATTCTGTACCGGGTAATTCGAAAAGTTGGCCGACGTGTTTGACCCCCGAACGGGCCAGAGAGTGATGTTGTTTACTAGATAAAAGCAAACGGCTTAAAGGTAAGCTATAAAGTGCTTTTTTAATATCCGCTTGTTGTGTAAAAAACCTATTGGTTTGTGCCCGCGCCAACGCTTCAGCAGCCTCAGGTGTCCAAGCCGAGGCAAAATGATACTGATGTTCTAGTTGGCTCAATAACGACTTAAGGGCAAACCACACGTTATTTACTCCTCCGTAATACCGTGTCAGGGTATCGATTCTAATGGTCAAAGAATGGGGAGGAATAAGGGCTATTTCTGCGGCACATTGATACAAGCTGCAAGCGAGATAATTAAGCAGTTGGCGTTCTGTTTGTTCACAGTAGTCAGTAATACGTAACGGAGTGGTGAGAGCCGCCGCTTCGGCCAGCCCCATACCTATTTCTATGCCGGCCTTTTTTGCCGAATGGTTCAATTGTTTAATTTCGTTTGAAGATGCTTGGTAAACCACCCAAGGATCTTCACTGTTTATTGCTTGGGCACAGTGCTCAAGAGACAATTGATAGAAATGTAGGTGCAACCACAGCATGTTAATTAACCCCTGAGTGTGGAAGCCGCAGTGACAGAAGAGCCATAGCGTCCCATCATATCGTGCAGTTTTTGATTATTAGGGGTGTAAGAAAAGGAAAAGTAGATGTCGTCCTTAGCCCATCCGCCTTGTTGTTTATGAATATCGACCTTCAGGCCTTCTTCGGTGGCATACAAGGAGAGATCTAAGGGAATGGGTAAAGCGCGTCTGGAGCAGGACAGGGCTTCGTAAATAATTACCTGGCAATGATGCTGTTCGGTGGCCACCTGAAGACGGCGAGCTTGTTTCGGTGAAAGGTTATTAACCCATAAAAAAACACAGTGGCAGGCACCTGAACGGATACTTTCTTCTGCGCTCCATTTACTGAATTCGTCTGTGGTATCGATTAGCCAGCAGTGTATAGGCTCAACCCCTAAGTTTTTTAACCACGGAGCAAGAATATGCCCAGGGGCGTTAATAAAGGTAATGAGTTTGTCTGCAGGCTTTTGCCCTACCAAGTGTTTTAAAAAAGACAGTTCGCCAGTGCCTTGACGGGCACGAATACGGATAACTCCCCACTCAGGAAAGCCGCCAGATAGCGCCGTGTCTAAGTCGGCTATGCACGTAGGAACGCGCTTAGCCAATAAGCTAGGGGATTGGTTTCCCCGCCAGACAGCGGGATGTTGCTCAATCAAAGTCAGTGATTTTGCCATAATATTTTACCTGTATGTATATACAGTATTATAGGCAAATTTATCTCACCTTCAATGGTCTTCTGTTTGAATAACAACGAGAGTAAGGGGCCAGGTAGCCCCTCGAACTTCATATTAATGTAGGAAGGTGTAGTTTAAATAGGGAGTAAAAATAAAGTAAGTGGTTACTTACTTTTGAACATTAATCTTTTTTCGGCGTATATATCGGGCTTGGTAAAGCCGTGACCTTATCGGACAATTTAGTAATCTTTGCACTACCTTGTTTTTTCACCGCATCGATGCGCAACACATTGTGCATGGGCACATAAGTGCGTTCTACATCTGCAAACTCATCTTTTAATTTTTCGTGACTGGGATCTAACACCAAGCTGGTGTGGGTATCCCAAACAAACTCACCGATTTCTACGAAGCCAAACAAACTACCTTGACTGACTTCACGTACATAAAGCTCATAACGCTCGCCGTTACTGACAAACTGAATACGATAAAGGGGTTCATTACTACTCATGAAATCACCTGTTGATACCTAGTTTAGGGGGCTGATTTTACGGTTTTCTGTCAAACCTGCAATGGGGTGAGTAGGGCTTCTGTGGCGATAATCATTTCTTCTGAGCTTTCGGCAAGGATACCATTAACGGCAAAACCCTGAACATAGCTGGTAAGCTGCAGTGCCGCCGACTCAATATTGACATCGGCTTTTATTTCATTGGCTAAGCGGGCTTTTTCTAGGCAGCCAATAAAATCCAGTTGTAGGCGATCAAGATAATGCCGACCCATTTCGCGGACAACATCGTCTTGTTTACCGAGTTCACAGACACAGTTAATCAATAAACATCCTCGGCTATAGACGAGGGGGATGTAACGTAAAAAGAAGGTGTTGATGGCAACAATGCCTTGGTGGTTTTCCAGCTCACTAACGATGGGCAGCAGTTCATTTTGTTGGTAATAGTTCAGCACCTTATACAAAAATTGCTGTTTAGAACCAAACTCTAAATAGAACCCCCTGCGATTAAATGCAGTACGGGAGATAATTTCATCCATGACAGCACCATGAAAGCTGTGTTCGAGAAAAATCTCCACAGCCTGTTGCAGTATATTATCTATATCGTACTGAGCGCTTCTGGGCATAATAAAAAAGTAGGTAGTGATTACCATTAGCCTAGCGCAAACTAAGTAACTATCAAGGCTGATGTCATACACCTTGCTTAAATGAATGCCTGGGGTAACATGCCTAGGATTTATACACCTAACGAAGATAGTTATGATAAGAAAAATGATATTTTGCAGCTTGTTGGCTGTTATGACATTAAAGGCTTTTGCCCAAAGCGAGGTGACAACCTCTAGTCAGTTTTCCCCGGATACGAATCGTATTAAGTCCCATCTGTTTTTTCTGGCAGATGATTTACTTGAAGGGCGAGATACGGGGTCTCGGGGCCATGATATTGCAACGCTGTATATCGCTACAGAATTTGCTAAATATGGTTTAACGCCGATGGGAACCGAGGGATATTTCCAGCAGGTACCATTTCGAAAAGCTAGCTTGATACAGGATTCGCCCAAATTGGCTTTCCAGTTTGGTGATGATACGGTTACGTTAGATTACCCCAAAGACTATATTACCAGCCCAGATCTCTTGGCGACGACGTCATCGCTTAAGGGGGAAATGGTCTTTGCTGGCTACGGTATCGTCGCCGACGAGCTAAACCATAATGATTATAAAAATTTGGATGTATCTGGCAAAGTTGTGGTGATTTTGTCTGGTAAACCCTTGTCGTTTCCTAGCGAAGAAGGGGCCCATTTGGCTTCCGGTTACCAGAAAAACAAATATGCAGCTGAACGTGGCGCTATCGGTGTCATTACCCTTTCAACGCCCATTCGAGAAAAAGTCAGGCCTTATCAAAGCTTACTCAATTACATTCATACTCCCCGTATGGCATGGTTAGATAGCAACGGCGAACCGGCAAATACGTTTGCCCAAATTAAGAACTCTGCTTACCTTAGTCGCCCTGCGGCAGAGACGTTATTTGCCCATGCGCCTCAATCTCTTGAAAGTATTTATCACTTGCTAGAAGAAGATAAAGTGCCCGAGGGGTTTGATCTTCCCGGCACGGTGGAAATGTCAAAGCAGAGTTTGCACTCGCAAATATCCAGCCCTAACGTGGTAGGTATGATTGAAGGCACAGATCCGGTTTTAAAAAATGAATATGTGGTGTTTTCTGCTCATTCTGACCACATTGGTTTTGCCAAAACAGTGAAAAAAGACAACATTAATAATGGGGCCATGGATAACGCATCGGGCACGGCGGTGATGTTGGAAACAGCGAGGTTATTTAGTGGGTTAGCGGAAAAACCGAAACGCTCTGTATTGTTTGTTTCTGTTACCGGAGAAGAAAAAGGACTACTTGGGGCCGATTATTTCGCTCGTAATCCCACCGTACCGCTAAAATCTATGGTGGCGAACGTGAATTTGGATATGCCTATTCTGACTTATCCCTTTGCGGATGTGATTGCCTTTGGGGCCAGCCACAGTGACATGAAAGCCTCGGTGGAAAAGGCAGCAGGCAACGCGGGTATTACCCTAAGTCCTGATCCCTGGCCCCAGCAGGCTTTATTTACCCGTTCTGATCATTATGCTTTTGTAAAACAGGGAATTCCTGCAGTGTTTATGGTGCCGGGGTTGACCTCAAAAGACCCGAATATCGACGGAGGCAAAGCATTTGGTCAGTTTTTAGCGACCCATTATCACAAGCCTAGTGATGATACGAGCCAGCCATTTAACTGGGATGCGGCGAAAACCTTTACGGAGGTAAATGCTGAAATTGGATATACGTTGGCCACGCAAGAGAAAGCCCCGAAATGGAATGAGGGAGACTTTTTTGGTAACACCTTTGGGCAGTAGGTTTTAGATATGAAAAAGGTAAGGGCTTAGCCCTTACCTTTAATATTTGTTCAGGTTGTAAGGTTAGATAAAAACCTGTTTAAGTAGGTGCCACTGTTCGTTGAATTGCTCAGTGGGTTTGCGGGTAAAGCCGCTGCGAATAAACTGGTTAATTCGCCCATCAACATAGCAAACCATCAGGTTTGCAATTACCCCTTCCTCGGCAGCAAGAGATTTCCCTTCACGTAGCTTTCGCTCTCGCAATATTTGCTTAAGCTGGGTTTCAAGACGTTCGAACAGTTTGGCTATCCGTGCCCGTAGTCGGTCTTGCTCGCCCATTAAGGCATCGCCATTTAAAATTCGGGTAATCCCCGGATTTTTTTCTGCAAAGCCCAATAAAAGGTGCAAAATCAGCTGGCATCGAGCGGCAGCATCTTTTTCTTCGTTCAGAATTTTATTAATACGGGAAAACAACGTTTCTTCAATGAATTCTATCAGGCCTTCAAACATGCGGGCTTTACTAGGAAAATGCCGGTAAAGTGCTGCTTCTGATACTCCCACTGTTTCTGCGAGTTTAGCTGTTGTTATTCTTTGGCCCTGGTGAGATTCCAGCATGCCAGCCAGCGCTTGTAATATTTGCGCACGGCGATTTGTTTTTTTAACTGCAGGCATAACGCGAGTAATTCCTCCGTTTCAGGGTATAAGAAGTTACCCCATTCCATATTAAAGTGGCCGGTGTACGGTTTTTATCTCAATAAGAAGGTTATCGACACCATAACCATTATGTTGACAGTTTATTGTACTGTTCTGTTATTAATGTAATTAGTGACCTAGCGATATTAACCTTGCTATCTGGTGGCAGGTGCGTGTCGCCATTGCGCCAAATAACATGAAGGGCATTCTCTTCACTGTTAAAGCCCAACCCTTCTTGGGTTATATCATTAGCCGCAATCATATCGAGTTTTTTGTTTGTTAACTTTGCCCGGGCATAGGTTTCTACATCTTGGCTTTCTGCGGCAAAACCAACAGTAAATGGTCCTTGGGGTAAAGCGGCAACGTTTTTTAGAATATCAGGGTTCTTAACAAAAGTAAGTGTTAACTCATCATTGGATTTCTTTATTTTGTTTGGTGCCACTTCTGCCACCCTGTAATCGGCCACGGCAGCTGCGGCAATAAAGATATCAGCATCTGTTATCTCTTCCATCACTGCGCTAAGCATTTCTGCAGCAGTATTGACGTAACGGCAAGTTACGCCGGGAGGGGGCGATAAAGAAACCGGTCCAGAAACAATCACTACCTTGGCTCCTGCTTGATGAGCCGCTTGAGCTACAGCATAACCCATTTTACCTGAGCTATGATTTGATAAATATCGTACCGGGTCGATGGCTTCTCGGGTAGGACCTGCAGTAATGACTACCTTATTGCCGGTTAACTTCCCAACAGGCACCTGATTAATTAGCGCAAGCACAATGTCTTCGGGTTCTGACATTCTGCCTGGACCGGTATCACCGCAGGCTTGTTCGCCTTCAGCAGGACCAATAAAGTGTATGCCGTGGTGTTGTAGACGGTTAAGGTTATTCTGAGTTGCCGGAGCGCGCCACATTTGCTGGTTCATTGCCGGCGCTAAAAAGACCTTGGCGGTGGTGGCTAGATACAAGGTTGATAATAAGTCGTCTGCTAAACCATTGGCTAATTTAGCCATACAATGAGCCGATGCTGGTGCAATCAGCAGTATATCTGCCCATTTAGCCAGTTCAATATGGCCCATGCCAGCTTCAGCTTGCTCATCTAATAGTTTACTGTGCACCACATTGCCGGATACGGCCTGTAGAGATAACGGGCTTACGAATTCTGCCGCGCCATGGGTTAATACCACCCGAACATCAGCCCCTTGAGCTTTTAATTTGCGTACTAAATCAGGTGTTTTATAGGCCGCGATCCCACCTGTTACACCCAACAGAATCTTTTTATTGAACAATTGCATAGGCTAGTATTTGAGCAGTTTGATAATAGTAAGACTACCAGATGTTTGAGTTCACCGATAGCGCCAACAGTCGATCTGGTAATCAAGCCAGTAGAGACAAGAATGTGATGTTTGTACTCTGTGGGCAATGTGAAGGGAGACGCTATGACCGAATTACAATGTTGGCCTTTATCTGAACGGCCACGGGAAAAACTACTGACAAAAGGCCCGCAAAGCTTATCCGATGCCGAGGTACTAGCGGTGTTGTTTGGCAATAGTGCCGGAGGCCAAGGGGCGCTTATGTTAGCCAATACACTTATCGACCGGTTTGGTTCCTTACGCAATATTATTCATGGTACCCAAGCGCAACTGTGCGACATGCCCGGTTTAGGCGAGAACCGATATGCCCAGATTACGGTGGTATGGGAGATTGCCAAGCGAGTGCTCGAAAGTCCGTTAAAGCGCCAACCGGTGTTTCAGCAGGTCAGTGAGGTAAAAACGTTTTTGCTGACCACATTACGGCACGAGAAAAAAGAGCACTTTGGGTTATTATGTTTAAACAGTCAGCATCACCTTATTGCCTTTAGGTTGCTGTTTTCAGGCACAATTAATGCCGCTGCTGTGTATCCTAGAGAAATTGTCAGGCAGGTTATTGACGATAATGCAGCCGCGGTTATTTTGGTCCATAATCATCCCTCTGGCGTACCAGAACCTAGTGATGCTGACATTCGGCTGACCAAGGACGTTTCCCAAGCGTTGGCATTAATTGATGTCAGCGTGCTCGATCATTTTATTGTAGGGGATGCCGGAGTAGTATCTTTAGCACAGAAAGGATTGATGTAATTATCAACCTTGCTATACTACCGAAGCGATCCTTGAAAATAGATCGTCGGCGATCCATGTGATGAGCATGTGAAACGTATTCATTTTACGACCTAATTATGCCTAGAGAGTAGTCTCATTCTGACAAATGCTTTAGGATAGTGCGTCGGTGGATTTTATAGAAAGGACAATTATGAAACAGTCATTAATTTCATTAGTCATCGGTGCCACTATGGCATTTGGTGCAGTTGCACAAGATGTATCTGGCGGAGAAGCTTCTGGGTCATCAGCTGTTGGTGGTTTAACTGCCGGCGCCGTTGCAACAGGCGTCGTTGGTATCGGCGTACTGGCTGCAGTAGTAAGTAACAACCGTGGTTCATCTGTTGTTGATGATTCTGATGAAGCAAGCTGTGATGGTGATGATGGATTGGTAGACGGCGTCTGTGTCGGTACTACTACCACAGTGACAGATACAGTTACGGTTTCTGGTACTAATACCATTACTGTTACTACTCCTATTACTGTGACATATACTTATTTACCTACTGTACAGTAATAACTTGCAGTATTCTGAAAGCCGCCCCTCTATGGAGCGGCTTTTTTATTTCTATGGCTCCTTCCGGTGATCTCATTTCAAAAATCGTATGATGCTAATAAGTAATTTTCGACGCACCTTTTTCATGCTTGTTACGTGCTTGCTGATGTTCAGCTGTTCAAGTACCAACAAAGCTTATTATGACACCCTTAAATTGGCGTTTACCCAAACGGACAACACCGTATCTGCAGAGCAGATCAGGCAAAGTCGTGCTGATTTACTTGGGGTAACTCACGGAGAGCGAGCTCAGGTAATCATGGCACTGGCATTTATTGAAGATAATGCCTACAAGTGGGTCTCTGCGGATCACGCTATATTAACCATGCATTATGGGTTAATCACTCACACTTACGGCTTTGAAAACGACAGTGTGTATCATCAGGGGCAAGGGACGAACCCTCTGGCCGACAGTGTAATTAGCCCAGTTAGTTGGACATACACCACCGACATTGAACACTATGGGTATGGGCTTGATATTGAAACGCAGTGGCAGCGTATGGGAGATGCCACAATAAACATTTTAGATCATGATTTTGCCGTTTATATGGTGGAGGAATCGGTGACGTATCCTCAAGTTACACCTTATATTGATATTCACAGACAGTGGACAAACCGTTTTTGGTTTAGCAAAGAAAACGGTGAATTATTGCAGTCTGAACAGCAGGTTTCGCCAGTTGGCGAACCTCTTAAGATGGTTTTTCTAAGTCGGGCGCAGCGCTTAATTGACGAGGTGGCACAATGATAAAACGTGCTTTGATTTTTTGCTGTTTGCTGGCCACCATGTCGTCTGTACAGGCTTCAGTGAACGTGACGGTAAATGGCCAGCAGTATCGTTATATTAATCCCGTTCGCTTATCGTTAGTGTTACATACGGTGGGTAAGAATGGTCAATGGTATTGGCCTGCTTGTGCGATTTACAGTACCCAAACCGAGGCCGTGGAAGCCCAAAGACAAGCAATTCTTCAAGATATTGATGCTTTGGCCTATGCGCTTAAGCCTACCGATGAAAAAGCCATGGCATTAAGTGCATTGGGCCGACAAATTGCTAGCTGGAAGCTGGCGAAGCGGCTGCCGGTGGATATTCATTTTGATGCTGCGCGTTTAGATGCCTCTAAAAACCCCATGTTACAGCCAGGTAATTATATCTTGTCTTTGCGCGGACGACCCCAAGAGGTGTGGGTAAGTGGTTTGGTGAATACCCCAGGCGCTTACGAGTATCAAAATACGATGGCACCTTTTGAGTATGCAAAGGGTATTGAACGTCGCGCTGACGCTGATCCTGATTACGTCTATGTTATTTCACCGCGGGGTGAAGTGAGTAAGCAAAACATTGCGTATTGGGGTAAGTCTTTTTCTCAGGTTATGCCGGGCAGTCAAATTTATGTGCCACTTTTTAGCTGGCTATTGTCACCGGATGTGGATGAACTAAACAGAAAGATAGCCGAGTTAGCGGTTCACAGGGTGTTACCATGAAGTTGTTGAATGTATCGCGCAGCCGTTGCGCACTGGCGGTGGCCGCCGCCATTTTCAGTCAAACCGCCCGCAGTGAAGAACCGGTAACCTTGTCTGTTACGCCTTCTCAAATGGTTCAGGGCGGAACGGGCCTTATTCAAACTCCTACCTCCCGTATGGGCAAGGCGGGAGATCTTTATATTAATTATACCGACAATGAAGAATATCGATTCTGGTCGGTGAATTTACAACTCTTCGATTGGATGCAAGCCACGGCTAGGTATACCGACGTGCGTACTCAATTGTACAGTGACGTCGAATCCTTTAGCGGCGATCAAACCCTTAAAGACAAAGGGTTAGACGTGAAGTTTAGGCTTTGGAAAGAAAGTTACTATTTGCCTGAGGTGTCGCTTGGTTTTCGCGATTTTGGGGGCACGGGCTTTTTTGAAAGTGAATATGTCACCGCATCTAAAGCGTATGGTCCTTTTGATCTTCACCTTGGACTTGGCTGGGGGTACTTGGGTACCTCAGACGATTTCACCAATCCTCTGTGTAAAATTAAAGACAGTTATTGTGAGCGTCCTACCGGGTATTCTGGCGAAGGCGGAAAAATTGATTACGAGCAGTTTTTCAAAGGGTCAATGGCGGTGTTTGGTGGATTGGAGTATCAAACGCCTTGGGAGCCTTTAAGCTTAAAGCTGGAATTTGAAGGTAATGATTATTCCCAAGATCGGGCCGGCGAATTAGAGCAAGATTCTCGCTGGAATATCGGCGCTGTTTATAAATGGAAAGGCTTCGACTTTTCCATGAATTACCAGCGGGGGAATACGTTTGGTTTTGGTGTGAGCTATCGCTTTAATATGAATACCTACAAGCAGGTTAAAATTGATAAGCCGCCAAGGGATATCACCAATGTAGCGCCACCTGAAAGCCTCGTTAAAATGGACAAAAAGCAGCTTTATCGCGCCTTGGCCTATGATTCAGGATTTATCTTATCGGATGCAGATATTACCGAAGACAGAGCCATCTTCTACGGTAACCAAATTGCGTACCGAGACAAGGACGAAGCGACTCAGCGTATTGGCCGAATTGCGGCGGCAGAGCTGCCCGATTCCGTTGCGTCATACCATATTGTGGAAAACGCCGGTAGGTTACCCATTGTGGATACCGTCATCGACGCCAAACGCTTTAAAGTCGCTGCAAAGTATGAAGATATTGAAGCGGATATTACCGATACGTATACACGCCAAGCACCAGATAGCGATGTGTTAGCGGCATACGATCCCGCTAAAACCAGTGGATTCTTCTATTCAACGGATTTCTTCTATACCCAGACGTTTGGTAGTGCAGAAGATTTCTATCTCTATCAAGGCGGGCTTCTGTTTAGTGGTGGTTATGCCTTTGATGAGAACTGGTCGGCCATTTCTACCATCCGTACCACCTTGTTCGACAACTTTGATAAGTTTAACTACACCATCGATCAGGCAGACTCTACGTTACCGCGGGTACGTACCTATGTGCGTGAATACGTAAGCAATGATGTCTGGTTAGATAGCGCCTTCTTACAGTGGAATGAACAGTTGGACAACGACTGGTTCGTACAAGTTTACGGTGGTTATCTGGAAACCATGTATGGGGGTGTAGGTGGTGAAGCATTGTGGCGTCCTGTGGATAGCAATATTGCCTTTGGGGTAGATATTAACTATGCCAAACAGCGTGACTATGACAGTCAAACAGACTTCTTTGATTATGACGTCATTACCGGCTTTGCCAGTGTTTACTGGGAACCTGAATTTTTGCCAGATACCTTGCTTACGATAAGTGCTGGGCAGTTTTTGGCAAAAGACAAAGGGGTTAACATCGACTTTGCGAAACGCTTTGACAGCGGCATTGTGGTTGGCGCCTACGCGGCATTCACCGATGCGTCGTCAGCAGACTATGGTGAAGGTAGCTTTACCAAAGGTTTCTATATTTCCGTGCCTTTAGATTTGTTTACTTTAACACCATCAAAAGGACGGGGAACCTTCCCTTGGGTACCAATTTCCCGAGACGGTGGTCAAATGTTAAATCGCCCAATCCGGTTGTTTGATTTTACTAATACTCGATCCTCTTTTTACGACTGATCGACAAGTTTTATGAAAGATCTGCGATCAGATCGTTACAGGATCGTTTTTAGGTGCTATTATGCGCCCCCAATTGTGCTCAGTGCAGGCATAGTAGGTTGCCTGAGTACCTAGAGATATAGCGGGTAAAGCAAAAAAAGTGGTTTCAATAAAGGTTTTTGGCCTTTTTTGTTGAATTATGCTTCGTTTTGCTGTATAAAATGCGCCCTCTTATTTATCGTTATATCGTCAACTGACCCAGAAGACTTATTAGGTGGGATCGATTGGCGCGACAGTTTTGTAGTTCTGGAGACAAATACAATGTCAAGAGTATGCCAAGTTACTGGTAAGCGTCCAGCGGTAGGTAACAACCGTTCGCACGCGCGCAATGCGACTCGTCGTCGCTTTTTGCCGAACCTTCAATCTCACCGTTTTTGGGTTGAGAGCGAAAACCGTTTCGTTAAACTGCGTTTGTCTGCTAAAGGCATGCGTATTATCGACAAAAAGGGTATCGAATCAGTATTAACTGATATGCGTGCCCGTGGTGAGAAAATCTAAGGAAGCCTAACAATGCGTGATAAAATTAAATTAGTTTCTTCTGCAGGTACTGGCTTTTTCTACACCACAGATAAAAACAAACGTAACATGCCTGGTAAAATGGAAATCAAAAAGTTTGATCCCGTTGTACGTAAGCACGTTATGTTCAAAGAGGCAAAAATCAAGTAATAAAACTTGCTTTTGTCTCCATGAAAACCCAGCTTTGGCTGGGTTTTTTGCGTTTGGTGTTCGGGTAATATCTGCGTTACTCTTGAGCGTACTCATTGAATTGAACTAAAAACCATACCCTATGGCCAGAATTTCCCAGCGGGCAATGAATAACGTGGTTATCTTTGCCATGTTAATTATGATTGCGCTATTCAATATTGATCAATTTCTACCTCAACAAGCCAGTCAGGCCATCGTGCCTCTTGTGCCTACTGATGCCTATATTCTGAAAATTGAGCAAGGCCAAAACCAACTCGTTCGCCAAGGACAGAGCTGGCAGCAGGTGGCGTCGTCAGGCGACATCAAGGCGACGCCACAAGCACAACTAAGGGCTTGGCAACAGGCAGTGTTAGAAAGTACAACAATGGCTCAGGGCTTCTCTGAGGAGCCATTGATCGTGGTGGTGTGGTTAGCCGGGCAATCTGATGGACAAGTGTTCGCCTTTTATCCTCAGCCAGAGGCAACGTATGTACGCCACAACGACCAGTGGTTTACGCTGGCTAATACCACTTTGACCCAGTTGCTGCCGTGGAACATTAACTAAGAGAGAACGTATGCCTGAATTACCTGAAGTTGAGGTAAGCCGCTTAGGGATCACACCCTGGCTTAAAGACCAAACCATTACCCGTGTTATTGTCAGAGATAAGCGGTTGCGCTGGCCGGTGCCACAAGAGGTGCAATTGGCCTCTGGTCAGGTTATTAAACAGATTCATCGGCGGGCAAAATATCTACTGATAGAAACTGACCTTGGCAGTATTGTCATGCATTTAGGTATGTCTGGTAAGCTGCGGGTAATCGACGCTAATTATCCCGTGGCGAAGCACGATCATATTGATATCGTGCTGGCATCAGGTAAGTGTTTGCGCTTTAACGATCCTCGTCGTTTTGGGGCGTGTTTATGGCAACCGGTTGGCGATACTTTACCGTTACTGACCAAGCTAGGGCCAGAACCCTTAACCGAGGCCTTTAATTCTGACCATTTAGTGGCCTTAGCAAAAGGAAGAAAGTCACCGATTAAGTCGTTTATTATGGATAACGCTGTGGTGGTGGGTGTGGGGAATATCTACGCCAATGAGGCGTTATTTTTAGCGGGTATTGACCCCCGTCGCGCTGCCGGACGAGTTAGTGTAAAGCGGCTTGAGGTCCTTACCCAAGCCATAAAAGCCGTGCTAGCCAAGGCCATTGAACAAGGTGGGACAACGTTAAAAGATTTCGCTCAAAGCGACGGTAATCCAGGCTACTTTGCCCAACAATTACAAGTGTATGGTCGTGCTGGCGATGAGTGCTTGCAATGTGACACGCCAATTAAAAGTGTGGTTATAGGGCAACGAAATACGTTTTATTGCCCTTCATGCCAACGTTAAATTACGCTTTTGGATCTTTGTTGCGTAACCGTTCGATAAGGGCTTGTTCTACCACAGGGTGACAAAATTCACTGACCTTACCATTATGCAGAGCAACCTCTTTCACCAGGGTGGATGAAATAAAAGAGTTTTCTTCTGAGGGGGTTAAAAACACGCTTTCCAACTTTGGATTTAACCGCCGGTTCATATTCGCGAGTTGAAATTCATACTCGAAATCTGACACTGCCCGCAGCCCACGAATTAATATGGTGGCATCAATTTCATCGGCAAATGCTGCCAATAAACCGGTAAAGCCTTGCACTTCCACATTGGGCAACTTTCGGGTCACCTCCGTGATCATTTCTACCCGCTCTGCTAACGTAAAGAGGGGTTTTTTACTGGGGTTGGCCGCAATGGCGACGATCACATGAGAGAACATTTGTGAGGCACGTTCAATGAGATCGGCATGCCCATTGGTAATGGGATCAAAGGTGCCGGGATAAATTGCTCTTGTGTGCATAGTCATAGGCTTACTCATGGGTTCCGTATTGGCCATAGCCAGTATTTAAATCGCTGTTCATCATGCCCCTTTGAGACCTTGTAAGAAAGAGTCCCAATGGGCTTTCTGCCAGAAAAATTGTTCATGCTTGGCTTTTTCTTTCTCTAATGAGCGTAAAAAGCGGGCAATGTTATCACTTTTCCATTTATCACCCTGTCTAAAACCACAGCGATCAAAATCGATAATCCATACCTTTTGTGCTTTATCCACCATGACATTTCTAACATTCAGGTCGTGGTGATAAACCCCAGCGTCGTGCATTTGCGCAACGGCATTGCCTACGGCGTACCATTGATTCGATGACAAGGGCTGACGGCATAACACAGCATGGAGATCCTCGCTATTGGGGATCATGGCGGTGATTAAGTCGCCCCGATACACGCAGCCTTGGCGTTTTACATGTACGGCAATGGGTTGGGGAACAAGTAGATCCCGTTGCCGCATTGCTTTTAACAAGCGAAATTCCCTAAACGGGCGGGTTTTTTCTAGCCCAGCAAATAAATATTGATCAGATAATACTTTGCCAGGTAGCCCTCCCCGCTGATAATGACGCAAAACCAATGTATCATTATTGGCTTTAACAAACAGGGTCGTGCCTCTGCCTTTTGCTTGTCCGGTCACCGCATTCTGACTTTCCCAATAGGCAGGATCAAACCAATCAAGGGTCAAATTTGGATATGCGTCGCTATCCATCATGACATGATGGCCGTTGCCCATGGAAATCTGTTTTATCGTCATGCTACATCGTTAATGTGGTAAATTGTCCATTGTAATGAAAATTTCATAGTTTTCAGCCTTAGAGGTGATTCCTTGAAGAAAAAGATTTGTTTGATGAGGTTGTCTGCCATTGGTGATTGTTGTCATGCAGCAGCGTTAGTCCATCGGATAAAAACACATTGGCCCGATGCACAGCTTACTTGGATTATAGGTAAGGTCGAGTATCAATTAATGAAAACCTTGCCGGATGTACGCTTTATCGTGTTTGATAAAAAGCAGGGAAAAGCCGCGATACGTCAATTACAAGAAGCGGTAAAAGACGAGCATTTTGATGCCTTACTGATGATGCAGGTGGCGCTGCGGGCAAATCTCGCCTCCCGGGTGATTAAAGCAAAAGAACGAATTGGTTTTGACTGGGCGCGCAGTAAAGAATTGCATTGGCTATTTGCCAATAAACGGGTGGCTCCCCACAAACACGCCCATGTACTTGATGGCTTTATGGATTTTGGCGATGCCCTTGGCGTGCCGGCACAACAGCCGCCTCAATGGCATATTCCTGTGCCCGCAGAAGCAGAAGAAAAGGCCAATGAATTAGCCAAACGACTTGGGCGTTATGCTGTGATTAGCCCTGCTGCCAGCAAAGAAGAACGTAATTGGTTACCAGAGCGTTATGCCGAAGTGGCAGATTATCTTCGGTCTAAAAATGTCGCGGTTATTTTGTGTGGCGGGCCCGCGAATATGGATAAATCGCTAGCTACGGCTATTTTATCTTATACCGGCAACATTAATGAAAACCTTGTTGGGCAAACCACCCTGCATGAAATGCTGGCGATTTTGCGTAATGCTAGTTTGGTTATCGCCCCTGATACCGGGCCTGCACATATGGCTACCACTGTCGGCACGCCGGTTATTGGTTTATATACGCATTCTAATCCACGCCGCACAGGCCCTTATAACAGCCTTGCACACGTGGCCTCAGTATACGATGAGTGTATTGAAGAGCAAAAAGGCAAAGGGTGGGAAAAGCTACCTTGGGGGAGCAGAGCTAAAGGGAAGAAATTGATGTCTCGGATTACAACCAATAGTGTAGTAGCATTGGTTGACCAGTTGTTAGATTAAGCGGAGTTAGCTCTTTTTTACGATAAAAAAATCGCGAAAAAAGCACTGTTTATCTACACTTAACGTAAGCAAGAGTCACAAAGACACATTTCTTAAAATGAGGTGTCAATTGTTCAACCTTTTCAGGCAGTGGTTTCGAACCGGATGTTGCGCCACGATGCTGCGTTTTTACGCCGCCAGCTTTGCCATATGTGTTGCTTTCCCTGCTTTGGCCACAGACGTCAAAGTGATCTTAAACCCCGAGTTAACCCAGACGTCACTTTCCCATACCGAGGTACGACAAATATTCTCCGCACGGCAGCAGTATTGGAGTGACGGCACTAAAATTACTGTTTATGTACTTGGCTCTAATACCCCTACACACCAAGTGTTTTGTCGGGAAATATTGCGGATCTTTCCCTATCAATTAGAACGATTATGGAATCAAATTATTTATTCCGGTCAAGGTGACAGACCTGTAACAGTCGATTCAGAAGCCGAAATGATTGATGCTGTTGCTCGTACGCCAGGCGCCGTCGGTTATGCCTATCGAGGTGTCATTCATTCAGGTGTTCAGGAGGTCGCGATACAATGAAGATCAACAAGTTGATAGCGGTTCCTTTTCTTGTTTATACCAGTATGTGCTTGGCTGAATCATCCTTTAGTTGGCACGGTTTTATTGCCCAAGGTGTCAATCAATCTATCGGCAGCGACTTTATCAGTGAAGATGACGAAATTAGCTTCGATCTCACTGAAATTGGCCTGAATATGCGCTACGACATTAATTCGTCGCTAGCGGTGGTGGGGCAAGGTGTCTATTTAAATGGGGGGAATCGCTATGAACGTGGGGCCCGGCTTGATTATCTGTTTGTCGACTGGCATTTACCCAAACTCGGTCATTGGGACACCCACATGCACCTAGGGCGTTTTAAAAGCCCCCATTGGTTGTATTCTGCTACCCGAGACGTGCCCCAAACCCGGTCAACCATCGTATTGCCGCAATCGGTTTACTTCGATAACTTCCGCGATGCGGCGTTAGGCAGTGACGGCGTACTGATACAGTTAAGCCGACCTTCAGAGCAAGGAAACTTGCGACTAAACTGGAGTTACGGCAATGCGCCAATGAGCAATTACCAAACAAAAGCGTTATTAGGGGAATTTGCCCAAGGTAAATTAGAGCAAGACTTTGTTCAGCAAGTCAGTGTGTATTGGCAGCCCCCCTCGTTAAATTGGCAAGTTGGCGCCAGCTGGCTTGACTCCGATTTTACTTATAATGCTGTGACCGACGATTTTTTAGTGGATGGTGGACGTTCAGTACAGTTTTATACCTTGTCTGCAGTGTATTATTCCGAGAATTGGGAGTTTACTACCGAATTTCAACGCAATACAAAGCAGGATTATGGCGGATTTAGTCCATCCTATTTCCTTGAAGAACACGGTGAAGGCGGATACGGCCAGTTTAGGTATATGTTTAATAACAATGTTAGTGTGCTGGTCGGGTACGACTATTTCGTAGCTGACAGAAACGACCGTGATGGAAAAAAACTCGAGGAACGTTCACAAGGGGTGATCCCTGCGTATTTTGGTTACATGAAAACTACCACCGTGGGCGTGCAATGGGAGCCGCTTCCTCAATGGCGGGTGCAGGCAGAATACCATTGGGTGAATGGCGCCGGACGGCTGACAAGCGTTCCTAGTCCCGGAAACACCCCGTTCACCGAGGAATACTGGCAAATGTGGGCAATCCAAGCAATGTACAGGTTCTGAAATGAAAGTCAGGCTGTCAATTACCACCAAGTTAATTACCGTTGTCATCGTGATGATGCTGTCGGTGACGGTGGCTATTGCGGTTATGCTTATTGCCCAGTCTCAATCATCAATAGAGCAGCAACATAAAGACTTTCAACTTAAAAATCAGCGCCAGTTAGGGTTAATGGATCAACTGTTATCCGATCGCTTGTTGGTGTGGGTAGAGACCTTTTCACGCTGGGGTAAAACAGAAACCCTGTCACAAGAACAACTGGTACAAGCGCTGGAAGAATCAAAAGATGCTTTAAATGTTAGCTTACAAATCAGCGACATGTGGTTATTTGGGGCGAATGGCTCGTTACTGCTGGGCAATACGCAAAATATGCCCGATTTTGTTCCGACCATGGAACGAGAAACGGGGAATACCATGCGTCCTCAGGATCGGTTTCAATGTGACACCCGATGCTCTCGGTACATTTCGGCCCCCATTATGATTGCCGGGCAAGAAGTGGCAGTGTTGGTGTTAAGCTCAAGTTTTAATGAATTATTAGCGGCGCTCTCGCAGTTTTCTAGTGCCTATCGCATTGCGGTAGTGGAACATGCCGGCTATACCACAAACAACATAAAGCTAAATATTGTTAGTCGCTTGTCACAAGATAATTACGATCTTATCGGTGATATTTTGTCTAACCTTCCTGCCACGGCCACCACCAGAAGCATGGTGGAAAAGGGCGCCTTGGTAAACCAAGATAATCGCTACTTGTTAGTCAGTTTGTTACCCATGTCGGAAGTGGTGACGCAAGACTATTACATTGTTTTTGTTCGCGATATTTCTGAGCGTATTGAATCGGTCAACGAATATCAAAATCGGGTTATTGGCACCTCTATTGGTTTGTTTTCGCTGTTCACCTTAGTGTTGTTACTGATTATTCAGCAATACAAACGAAAACTGGTACGACTGGCCGAACGGCTACCCTTGTTAGCCGAACAAAATTACCAAGAATTCAAATATTTAAGCCCTAAACACTACAAGCGAACCAAGCAGCGATTTCCTGATGAAATCGATTTGTTAGAAGATACGGCCACCGATTTAGCCAAACAACTTGAAGAGCAAGATACCAAGCTAGCGGCATCCAATGCTCAGCTTGAAAATATGGCCATGTTTGATGGGTTAACGGGTTTGCCGAACCGCACCATGATGACCTTCCAGATTGAAAAGCAGGTGGCAGCGATTACCCGTGAACGGGGGTTGGCGGCAATTCTATTTCTTGATCTTGACGATTTTAAAAAAGTGAATGATAGCCACGGCCATGATGTCGGCGACCACCTAATTTTTGCCGCCGCAGAACGTATTACCCATGCGGTGGGAGAGCATCATTTGGTGGGGCGCTTTGGTGGCGATGAGTTTGTGGTACTGCTTGATGATGCCAAAGACAAAGATGAGGTAGAAAAAACAGCAGAACGGCTGTTGAACGCCTTTACTAAGCCATTAGATGTGGACCACCTTACTTTTTATATTTCTACCAGTATTGGGGTCGCCATCACCAATCAACCTGAAACTTCGGCTATGGAATTACTACGCCACGCCGATATCGCCATGTACGAAGCAAAAGCCCAAAAAGGGGCGGTGTTTAAGCTTTACGATGCGTCGATGAATATTAAGGTCATGCGTAAAGTTGAACTGGAGCAAGAGGCCCGGGTAGCATTGCGAGAAAACCAGTTTAGCCTAGCATTACAGCCTCAGGTGAATATCAGCACTTTCCAGTTAGAAGGCTTTGAAGCGTTAATTCGCTGGTATCACCCGGTAAAAGGCTACATCTCGCCGGGCGTATTTATTCCGCTGCTAGAAAATACCCCATTTATGCTAGAGCTTGATTACTGGGTACTAACCCGCTCCTTGCGCATATTAAATGAACTCAGTACCAGTGGTTATTCCCACCTTAAAATGGCCATTAATATTTCAGGCGCCCAATTTACCGATGCCACATTGCCGCACTTCTTACGTCAGCAATTATCTTTGTATGAACTGGCCCCGGAAAAAGTGGAGTTAGAGTTAACCGAAACCGCGCTGGTCTCGGATATGGATTCGGCCATTGATGTTTGTAAAGCTCTGCAAGATATGGGCTGCCTAGTGGCCATTGATGATTTCGGTACTGGTTATTCATCGTTCAGTTATCTTAAAGCGCTACCGGTAGATTATGTAAAAATCGATCAATCTTTTATTGCTGGCATGATGGACAACCCCGAAGACAGTAACATTGTTAAATCGAGCATTTCTTTGGTGCGCAGTTTAGGGCGCACGGTGATTGCGGAAGGGGTAGAAACCAAAGAGCAGTTAGATCGCTTGAATGAATTTCAGTGCCATCAGGCACAGGGGTATTTAATTAGTCCGCCCATTCCGGAATCCCAATTATGGGAACGGCTGGACAAAAATGTCAGCAACGGCCAGTGGAAGCCTGTTGGCCAGAATAGCCGTACAGATGGCCAGCATCAATTCGAGTTTTAACTTGCTCTTTTAAAAGGGCTTTTCTCTTCTTTTACACGGGTTGACTGTAGTTTTGCATTGGAATGCAAAAAAAGGGTGTACCCTTGCACTGTCTCTCATTAGAATACGTTTTTTTCTCATTGGAGAGCGTCATGTCAGAGGCATTCATTACCCATTTACGTGGGCAATTAGCTGAATTGAAGCAAGACGGGCTGTTTAAAGAAGAGCGCGTTATTACATCACAACAACAGGCGGATATCGCTGTTGGTGAAGGTAATGAAGTTATCAACTTCTGTGCGAATAATTACCTGGGTTTGGCCAATCATGAAGCATTGATTGAGGCGGCGAAAAACGGGCTCGACAGTCACGGTTTTGGCATGGCGTCAGTGCGCTTTATCTGCGGTACCCAAGATATCCATAAGGCACTGGAACAAAAAATCAGCGGCTTTTTAGGTACCGAAGATACTATTCTTTATCCTTCCTGCTTTGATGCCAATGGTGGTTTATTTGAAACCCTGCTGGGTCCAGGCGATGCCATCATTTCTGACGCTTTAAATCACGCCAGTATTATAGACGGCGTACGTTTGTGTAAAGCCAAACGGTATCGTTATTTAAACAATGACATGACCTCCCTTGAAGACCAGCTAATTCAAGCCAATGCAGATGGTGCTCGCTTTAAAGTGATTGCCACTGATGGCGTGTTTTCTATGGATGGCGTTATTGCCAACTTAAAAGGCATTTGTGATCTAGCCGACAAGTACGATGCCATGGTAATGGTAGATGATTGCCATGCTACCGGCTTTTTAGGCGAAAATGGTCGAGGCAGTCATGAATACTGTGACGTAATAGGGCGGGTGGATATCATCACCGGCACGTTAGGTAAAGCCATGGGCGGCGCATCAGGCGGTTATACCTCAGGCAAAAAAGAAGTGGTTGAATGGTTACGTCAGCGCTCGCGTCCTTATTTGTTTTCTAATTCTGTGGCACCGCCTATCGTTGCCGCATCGTTAAAAGTATTCGACATGATGGCCGATGGCCATGCTTTGCGGGAACAATTATGGCGTAATGCGGCTCATTTCCGTACCCGTATGGAAGAAGCTGGCTTTACTTTGGCAGGTAACGATCACCCTATTATTCCGGTAATGCTGGGCGATGCCAAGTTAGCTAGCGAGATGGCAAACAAGCTATTAAGTAAAGGAATTTACGTGATTGGCTTTTCCTACCCGGTGGTACCGAAAGGAGAGGCTCGCATTCGCACTCAAATGTCCGCAGGCCACACGTTGGCACATGTAGATAAAGCCGTTGATGCTTTCATCGAAGTGGGTAAAGAGCTAGGGGTTATCTAATGAAGTCATTAGTGAAAGCGCACCGAGAGCCGGGTATATGGATGCAAGACACGGCTAAACCGGAAGTTGGCCATAACGATTTATTAATTAAGATCCGTAAAACCGCTATCTGTGGCACCGACATGCATATCTATAATTGGGATGAGTGGTCGCAAAATACCATTCCTGTCCCGATGGTCGTTGGTCACGAGTACGTAGGCGAAGTGGTTGGTATGGGGCAAGAAGTCGCCGGCTTTAAAATTGGTGACAGAGTGTCTGGAGAAGGCCATATTACCTGTGGTCACTGCCGTAACTGCCGAGCTGGGCGTCGTCACCTTTGTCGCAATACGGAAGGTGTAGGTGTTAATCGTGCTGGTGCCTTTGCCGAGTATTTGGTTATTCCGGCGTTTAACGCGTTTAGTATTCCCGATAATATTAGCGATGACATGGCGGCTATTTTCGATCCTTTCGGTAATGCGGTGCATACCGCGTTGTCTTACGATTTGGTGGGTGAAGACGTACTTATTACCGGCGCCGGCCCTATTGGTATTATGGCGGCAGCGGTGGCTAAACATGTGGGCGCTCGCCATGTGGTGATCACCGATTTAAACCCTTACCGTCTTGCGTTGGCGGAAAAAATGGGCGTTACCCGCGCGGTTAATGTGGGAACCACACAATTGTCTGAGGTAATGGAAGAGCTTGGCATGAGTGAAGGTTTCGATGTGGGCCTGGAAATGTCTGGTGTCCCCGTGGCTTTTCGGGACATGCTCAATAAAATGAACCATGGTGGTAAAGTGGCCATGTTGGGTATTCCACCGAGTGATGTTTCGGTGGACTGGAATCAGGTTATTTTTAAAGGATTAAATATAAAAGGCATTTACGGTCGTGAAATGTTTGAAACCTGGTACAAAATGGCTAGTCTGTTACAAAGCGGTTTAGATCTCTCGCCTATTATTACCCACCAGTTTGACATAGATGACTTTCAGCGTGGGTTTGATACTATGGGGTCTGGCCAGTCCGGTAAAGTCATTCTTAATTGGTAGTTTAGCATGTCAGAGTTTCAGCATATTAGTATTCAAGATGCCGCCGAGCGACTTGAAGAGTTTGTCATTGTGGACATTCGTGACCCTCAGTCTTTTGCCGCCGGACATATGCCCACAGCATTAAACTTGAATAACGAGAATTTCGCTGATTTTCTGGCCGCCACTCCGCCAGAAAAGCAGGTGCTGGTGGTCTGTTATCATGGTGTAAGCAGCCAACAGGCAGCCAACGTCATCGTTCAGCAGGGCTACGAAACCGTATTTAGCATGGATGGTGGTTTTGAGGCTTGGAAACTCACCCAACCGGTAGTGACAGCCTAAACGTGAGTTCGCCATTAATCGCAATTCGCAACGAAGGGTATGCCCATCTGCTGGCAAATTACCTCACAAGCCAACAAATGCCAGCTCATGTGGCGCCTTATTCAGAAGACGGTGAATACCTTGTCATACTGGAACAGGAGTCTCATCTTGCGACGGCACGTAATATCTGTGAAGAATTTGTCAGACAACCACAACACCCTAAATACCAGCAAGCAGCCTGGGAAAACGGTGAAAGGGTAAATCTTCATCCCTCCAAATCCAGTAACTTAAATTTAGCGTCTTTGCTTAAATGGGCGAAAGACGCGCCCTTTACCGCAACCATTCTGGCCGTGTGCACCTTGGTGTATGTGTTATCCATACTTGGCTTTTTCGGTACAGTGGGGCAACTGCTTAAAATGGAGCCCTTTTCCCAATTGGGGCAAAACCATGAATACTGGCGCTTGATCACACCAGCGTTTCTTCATTTTTCTGCGGTACATTTTATTTTCAACGTACTGTGGTGGAGTATGCTGGGGGCGCAAATCGAGCGTAAGCTTGGCATGTCTATGCTACTAATGCTTTTTTTAGTGTCGGCGTTAAGTTCCAACGTGGCGCAGGCGATTGTTAGTGGGCCGGCATTTGGCGGCTTATCTGGCGTGGTGTATGCGGTGTTAGGATTTGTTTGGTGGACAGGGTGGCTAAAACCGGCTTGGGGGCTGTTTATACCCCGGTCAATCGTTGGTTTTATGCTGGTTTGGCTGGTGTTAGGTTATGCTGATGTACTTTGGGTGAGCATGGCAAATACGGCGCACACGGTGGGCTTAATTAGCGGTTGTGCCATGGCCGCGTTACTGGCCTTGGGGTCGAACCGCAAAAAAGCCCGTTAACCTTGCGCCAAATACTTGGTGAAGATGACATCTTTGATAATGGTTGCGCCGGTTTCTTTACGCATATGATCCTGCAAGGCTTTTAAGATGGCCAGTCGAATATCTTCTCTTCCGGTTAGCGACTTTACTTTTTCTTCTGGCTGCTGACCAAAAATCTCAATGGTGGTGGCCCGCAGCAGCGGCATATGATGCTCGGCAATTTCCAGCATATCCACATTTTCAATCATCAATTCTACGGTAACGCGAATATATCCAAGTTTGCGCGAAGACGGGCTGATGTAGTTGGTAATAATATCAGGCTCTAACCCTAAGAAAGCGTATTCCTGTGGGGTTTGGCCGTAAGCGGTAAGGCTAAAACTGCCGGTAAACAGGCTAAGTAATAGTAAGAAACGAGCGGATAACTTTTTCATAGGGCGCATGAGCAAATAAAAGCGTTAGAAACCAAGTGAATGTAGAGTTTAGCAAAAGCTAACGAATAAACACGAATTAATCTAAAACTATGAGTATGTAAACGCGGGCATATGGGCGTGATGGAATACCAATGGTAAGATACCGGCTTCTTAATTATTGGTGTATGTATTGTTGGAACTCGCATATTCATTTCCCGTTGGCATAGACACACAGTGGCAAGACGTGTCTGCTTTTAACCCGTTGTCTGCTATGGCCCAATCTTGGCTGCTAGATACCGGCTCGTTAACCGAGCGTATTGAAAGCATGGCCGATGACTTTGCTGTGCACGTAGTGGGCGAAGGTGATGTACCTTTACACGCCAATGAAACCAATGTGTTAAAAGGGCCCGCAGAAGACTACCGAGTAAGAGAAGTCTTTTTGCATCATAACCATACCCCTTGGGTATTCGCGCGTTCGGTGATCCCACAAGCGTTAGTCACTTCTGAGTTTGCCGGCTTAGGTAACCAACCACTAGGTAAGCGCCTGTTTAACGATGCCCGTTTTAGCCGTGGCGAATTCGAGCTATGCCAAGTCTGTATGTCATCGTTGTTTGGCGCACCGTCAACCTTGCTGTGGGGGCGTCGCTCGTGTTTCCACTTTCAAAACCTTGAATTGCTGGTGGCTGAGATCTTTCTACCCACTTCACCTATTTACGAAAAGGCGCCGTGATCATGGCAATAGCACTGTCGGCCTCAAACTGGCGAGCATATGTACAACTTACCCGACTGGATAAACCCATTGGGATATATTTATTGTTGTGGCCCACCGTTTGGGCGCTGATTATTGCCGCCGATGGCGTGCCTGATATTGGCATCACCGCCATATTCATTGCTGGTGTGGTGCTTATGCGCTCGGCAGGGTGCATCATAAACGACTATGCTGATAGGAAAGTCGACGGCAGTGTTAAACGCACGGCGTCTCGTCCCCTTGTTTCAGGTGCGGTTACGGAAAAAGAGGCGCTTCAGTTATTTGCGTTGTTAGTGTTTATTTCATTTTTGCTGGTTTTAATGCTGAATTGGCAAACCATTGCGCTTTCGGTGGTGGCGTTACTCTTAGCCGCTTGTTACCCGTTTATGAAACGCTATACCCACATGCCGCAAGCCGTGTTAGGGGCTGCATTTGGGTGGAGCATACCCATGGCATTTGCAGCTGTTACCGGGACAGTGGCCATTGAAGGCTGGTTGCTTTTTGTGGCGAACCTTAGCTGGACTATTGCTTACGATACTTATTATGCCATGGTAGACAGAGACGACGATGTCAAGATAGGGGTAAAATCGTCGGCCATTTTATTTGGTCGCTACGATCGCACTATCATTGGTTTATTACAGGTGATAACACTGGTATTGCTGGCAATTATCGCAATGCGCTTGCATTACGGTTGGGTGGTGTATGCGGGGCTAGGTGTGTGTAGTGGATTGTTTATGGCGCAGAGGTATCAAACCCGACACAAAGCGCGTATGGCGTGCTTTAAAGCCTTTTTAGATAATCATTATGTGGGATTGGTGTTAGCAGTCGCACTGGTGCTCGACCGGGTTATACTTGCAGGATAACGTACTTTTTAGTGCAAATATAACCCGTACACAGAATGCTTAGCATTACTTTATTTTAGCGTTTTGTTCGGCTTCCAGGGCCGCTAAACGGCTTTCCATGGCTTCAAGCTTTTCGCGGGTACGTATTAATACCTGGCTTTGAATATCAAATTCTTCGCGACTAACTAAGTCTAATTTACCGAGCTGAGATTGAAGAACCTGCTTTATCCGTGACTCGGCATTTTCAGCCATAGAGCGTACGCCTGGGGGTACGGCTTCAGAAATTTGTTTGGCTATTTCTTCCAGTTTTTTCGGATCAAGCATAGGATTTCCTTTATAATGCGCGTCATCATGTAGTTGCTACGTATTTTAAAGAGATGCGGAGCACATGCAACGAAAACTATCTTTCTCATAACCGAATTACGTCATTCCCACTGCCTATGAAACTCAATGATGCACAACAATCTGCTGTGACGTTTGTCTCTGGTCCCTGTTTGGTACTGGCCGGAGCGGGCAGTGGAAAAACTCGCGTGATCACCAATAAAATTGCTTACTTGGTGCGTGAATGTGACTTACCTGCCAGACAAATCGCGGCGGTTACCTTTACTAATAAAGCTGCCCGGGAAATGAAAGAGCGAGTAGGGCAAACCTTGGGGAAAAAAGAAGCGCGTGGATTAAAAGTCTCTACGTTTCACACGCTAGGGTTAACCATCATTAAAGCCCATGTCAAAGAATTGGGGCTTAAACCGGGTTTTTCACTCTTTGATGATAAAGACTCGATGGCGCTGCTAAACGATTTGACCGCTGATACCATCGATGGTGATAAAGACCAACTTAAGATGCTACAAAGCTGTATTTCCAACTGGAAGAACGATTTGATCCTGCCTGATGCCCTCGCTAAACAGGCAAAAAGTGCCGGGGAAGGCGAGTTTGCTGAGGCCTATCGTCAATATCAAAATCATTTGCGAGCCTACAATGCCTTAGACTTTGATGATTTGATATTGTTGCCCACCTTGCTTTTACGTCACAACGAAACCGTACGACAGAAATGGCAAAACAAAATTCGTTATTTGCTGGTGGATGAATATCAGGATACGAATACCAGTCAGTATGAATTGGTAAAGCTGCTAGTAGGAGAGCGTGCACGGTTTACCGTGGTAGGTGACGATGATCAGTCTATTTATTCTTGGCGTGGCGCGCGGCCGCAAAATTTGCATTTGCTGCAGCAGGATTTCCCGCGCCTTAATGTGGTAAAGCTGCAACAGAACTATCGTTCATCGGGGCGTATTTTGCACAGCGCCAATATTCTGATTCAAAACAACCCACATTTATTTGATAAAACCTTATTTTCAGAAATGGGTTACGGCGAACCGTTGCGCGTAATTACCGCTAAAAATGAAGAGCACGAAGCCGAGCGTGTGGTGGCGGAGCTAATAGCGCATAAGTTTATGAATCGCACCAATTATAAAGATTACGCCATCTTGTATCGAGGGAATCATCAAAGCCGGTTGTTCGAAAAGCTGCTTATGAGTAACCGTATTCCCTATCGCATTAATGGCGGTATGTCTTTCTTTGGCCGCACCGAAGTTAAAGACATCATGGCGTACTTACGGTTGCTGGTGAATCAGGATGACGACAATGCCTTTTTGCGGGTGGTAAATACACCCAATCGAGGTATTGGCCGTGCCACTTTGGAAAAGTTAGGTAATTTTGCCAATGAATTAAAAATGTCGCTGTTTGCGGCCGCTACTCATTCAGGGTTATCCGGTGTGTTACCGGAAGCGGCGTATCAGCGAGTGGCTGGGTTTGGCCGATGGGTGGTAGAAACCGCCGACAACATAAACCGTGGCGATAGCAAAGCGGTATTGCGGGATATGATCCGCTCTATGCAGTACGAAGAATTTTTGTATGAACAAAGCCCTAGCCCTAAAGCGGCTGAGATGGCCATGGCCAATGTCAGTACCTTATTTGGTTGGGTAACCGATATGCTAGAGGGCAACGATTTAGACCCGCCGATGACCATGCAGGAAGTGGTAAACCGGTTAATCCTACGTGACATGATGGAGCGGGCAGAAGAAGACGGCGAAACCGATCAAGTGCAACTGATGACCTTACATGCATCAAAAGGACTGGAATTTCCGGTGGTGTTTTTAGTGGGCATGGAAGAAGGGTTGCTGCCTCATCAAAGCAGTATCGACGAGGACAATGTAGAAGAAGAGCGCAGATTGGCTTATGTGGGGATCACTCGGGCCCAACGTGAACTTATTTTCAGTTTGGCAAAAGAACGTCGACAATTTGGTGAAATAATCAATCCAGAGCCCAGCCGGTTTCTTTATGAGCTTCCTAGCGATGATTTGCACTGGGACGAGAAAAAAGTGAAGCCGTCAGCCGAGCAGCGCAAAAAAACCAATGAAGCTGGGCTTGCCAGCTTAAAAGCGATGTTAGGGAAATCTGAATAGTAGGGCAGGGACTAAATTGGCTGAGGTTCGCTAAGGGCTTTACCTTGCCCATAATGGCATTCTATTTCATTGAGGGCTTTAAGTTGGGTTTTTGAATCGACGCCTTCGGCGATAACGTCAAAGTGCAGGTGTTCAGAAACCAGCATCACCGATTGAATCAACTTAAGATTGCGCTGAGACCGAGGTAACGACTTTATAAATCGATGGTCTATTTTGATAAAGTCGAAAGGGTAAGCAAATAAATAACTCAACGAAGCAAGGCCGCTACCAAAATTATCAAGTACTAAGGTTACACCGGCGCGTTTAAGCTTTTTGATGGCCGGTAAGATAAAGCTTGAACGACGGTTTAAATCATTTTCATCGAATTCAAAGACCAAACGGTCTGCAGGGACTTCTAACCCTTTAATCAAATTGAGTATTTTTGATACCAACGACGCCTGCAAAAGGTGATTGATGGAAATATTCACCGCTATTTTTGTGATATTGCCCTTTTCGCTTTCGCTGTTATTTAGCAGCACACATGCTCTGCGTAATTGGTAAAGATCCAAATCCAGCGTTAACCCGCTTTGCTCTGCCACTATGCGGAATTGTTCTCGGTTTACTTTGCCATAGTGGGGATCTACCCAGCGTACATACAATTCGTGATACAGCACTTGCTGGGCTTTTAAATCAACAACCGGTTGTAAAAAGCATTCAAACTCTTCATCCCGCAAGGCGCGTCGAAATTCGTTTTCTAGCTCTAATTCTTCTAATAAGCGTTCGCGCATGGATTTGTCGAACATCACAAAGCGCCCGCGGCCCAGCGTTTTTGCTTGGTACATTGCGGCGTCGGCGTCGCGGAGTATTTCGTCCGCAGAGCTGTAATAAGGTTCTAGGTGAGCAATACCAATACTGGCCCCAGAGTACATTTCTTTGTCGTCTAAAATAAAGGGCTCGGAAATAGATTCAATGATGCGGCAGGCCACCTCTTCAACATCTTCGGCACTGGCAAAATTATCCAATAACACCACAAATTCGTCACCGCCAAGACGGGCAAGTAAATCGTGACCGCGAATACACAATGAAATACGCCGAGCAACCTCAATTAAGAATTCGTCTCCGGCATGGTGGCCAAGGGTATCGTTAATAATTTTAAATCGATCAAGGTCGATAAACAGTACGGCAAATAGGTTATCTGCGTAGCGTTGCTTGCTGGCAATGGCTAAATCTAACCGATTGGTAAACATGGCCCGATTGGGCAAGTCGGTTAAACTATCGTGATGGGCATCGTGAATAAGCTTAAGCTCAATTTCTTTACGCTCTTCGATTTGTTGGGTAAGAAACGCGTTGGTGCGATCGAGCTCTCGTGTTCGTTCTTTTACTCGTTCTTCTAATTGGGCGTTATAGCGTTGAATAGCTTCTGTGCTGCGTTTTCTTTCCATTGCCGTGGCAATGTGATGTGACACAAAGCGTAGTAGCTCTAAATCGCGGGATGTGTACTTTGCCAGTTTGCCGTAGGTTTGAACTGCAATAACACCACAAATGGCGCCGTCTACCACAAGCGGTGAGCCCAACCAAGAATTGGCACTTTTTAACATGTTCTGGGCAACGGTGACATCCAGTTCCCCAGCTTCTGCCAATTCTAACACCCGCGAGGGGTTTACCAATTCGGTTTGCCCAGTGCGTAGTACCAGTTCTGTCAGTCCCAGCCCTAACGCACGCCTTGACGGACCTTTCGTGGTCGTGTCGTTGTAGTAAGGAAAATCAAGATAACTGCCGGATTGATCCAAAGTAGCGATAAAACAGTTTGGTGCACTAATCAGGCGCGTGAGTATTTCATGAATGCTGGCATAAAAGGCATTCATGTCGCCTTCAAGGTTGGCGGCTAATTCCGATATTTCAAATAACGCATGCTGCAGGGTTTCTATTTTTTGGCGCTCTAAGATTTCTTCTTGCAGTTCGTCATTAATTTTACGTAATTGGCGGGTACGGTCACGTATGGTGCGTTCGGTAAGTTCTCGGTTTTTTACCCTATCGACAGCGGTAACAATGTGCTGGGAAACAAATAGTAGTACTTCTAAATCTTCTTGAGAATAGAACACGGTATTGTCATAGGTTTGTACCACCATGGCACCAATCACTTGTGAGCCACGCTTAAGAGGAACACCAAGAAACTGATGGGGAACGGCGCCTACCATTTTGATGCCAGTACGTTCAGTAAAAGACTTGTGATCTTCACCATGAATAAAGAGGTGCTCGCCAGAGCGGAGAATATGGCCGGTAAGACCGTCCATTAGTGTTTCGGCAGGTATTTGCTTAATGGTTTGTTCGTCGAACTCATCAACAAAGTAAGCAAAGTTAATTACGTTTGCATCAGGCTCATAAAAGGCCACGAAAAAATTATCAGCATTCATGAAGTCGCCGATGATTTCGTGTATGGCCGGATAAAGGCGGCTAAGATTACTGACAGAGCTTGCAAGCTCTGAAATATCAAATAATGCCTTTTGTACCCGTTCTGAGCGTTTGTACTTTTCCGTAAGTTTCTGTAATTGCGGGATGAGTTCTCTAAGCTCTTCCTCTGACAACTCGTACTGCGTCGACCCTGAAGTCATACTGATGTGCCGTATTATTATTTTAGGTATTGTTCAGTATTAAATTAACCGATTTGTGCAAATAACGCCACTTTTTGCAGCAATTTTGAGCGGAAATTCGTAAATGTGGGGAAAGGTATGAAAGGGAATACATGTCGGCCAGTAAGGGTTACTGGCCGTGAAGGCTATTTAGATACCTTCGATCATGTATTCGATGGCGGCTTTAATTTCATCATCGCTACAGTTGCCACAAGTTCCTCGTGGCGGCATGGCATTTAAGCCATTTAACGCGTTAGCCCATACGCCGTCTAAACCTCGTTCGTCTAAACGTGGTGTCCAGTCTTCAGCGTTGTGAAGGCGTGGTGCACCAAGTACGCCTGAGCCGTGACATGCCACACAGGCACCGTTGTACACGTCTTCCCCTGAACGGGCTGCAGATGCCCCAGCTGCAGCGGTTTGTGCACCTGCCACATTTAAGCTGCCGTAGGGTTTAATACGTTCTTTTATCGCTTCGTCTGTCATTTCCTGAGCGTGGGCTGTGGTTACACCCATTGCCAATACTACAACACCTAACAATGCATTTAGTTTCACATCTGTCTCCAGGCTACGGTCTTATTAATCGGTAATCGCCTGATTATAGCGGTTAAAAAGTCTCCGACAACATTTTGCACACAAATACCTATAAAAAGTGTGTGAAATGCTGATTTAACGCTAATCTCGTGCTAAAGGCGACAAAGAGGTTGAAGCGAGGGCGTTGCATCAGTATGATATCGCTCCCAATTAAGGCTGCTCGTCTTCGAGCCTTTGCACTGCCTTATACGTAAGATATCCGCCCCTAGCTCAGCTGGATAGAGCGCAGCCCTCCGGAGGCTGAGGTCAGAGGTTCGAATCCTCTGGGGCGGGCCATTTCTCTCTTTTTTGTTCTGATGAACGAGTTTGTGAACTAGTGAGCAAATAGCAGAGCTGTCCGCTATCCTTTCAGAAAAGTCGTTATTTTGCGCAGGCAAGTGATCGTGCGTTCGGTTATGATCTCACCTACACCCATATCAAAATGTGCATTCGCCTGCTTGAGGGTGGAAGTCAGTGCTTCCTCTACCTTTTCGTCTAAGGAGGCTAATATGCCGAGTGTTTGCTCCTTATCTATACCTTGCCGCTTGCCGTGCTCTGGCCAGTGCAGAGGCATAATTTCATTCCATTTGTAGTGTGTATTTTTACTATGGACTTTCATTGCCATTTTTATTTTTTTTGCCTGGATGTTCCCTTGGCCGAAGTAGGGATAAGCACTTAACACATCGTAGAAGGGCGTTAGACGGTATCCATCCTGATTCAGTGCGATGCTGAAGTTTTTTGCATGCCCATCAATCGCAGCAAGCAACCAAAATACGATTTGCACACGAAAGAATTCGAGTCGATCGTCGTATGCGTTTTTTGAGCTAGACAGCAGTTCCATGACCTGCTGAGAACCCGGGCCACCATTTTCCTCGTACTTTGAGCCACTCACTTTCCCTAATGCCTGACACATATCCTCTTGGGGAAGCCGGAAAATAGTGTCGCCCTCGATTCTGCGATCAAAGCGTTCCACCACCAATACCTTCTGGTCTTCAAATTGCGCAATTTCACAATCTGCCACATTCAAGCCCAGGTTTTTCATAAACGTCTGGCAGAACCATTCGTTGTCTACACTCGAAGATAAGTCTATTCCCAAGCTTTCATGATGAAGAATGGGTGGCTTAAAGATATGTGTGGTTGGGGTTGAGCCATGTGGTCGATACCATCTTCCTTTCCATAGGGTTAGTGCGGTCTTCTCCTGCGCTCCAGCAAGAGAAATTCTGAAGTCATCATCTGAATTCATACCTAACACCTTTTCAAGACGAGTTTCTCTGATAATTTGTGCGACTTCACCTTCAGATAATGGAGTAAGCGACAGCGGAGGCATTTCTCCTGTTGCAGGCGTTTGAGTGAATGTGAGCGCACCCACACAATCTTTTCCAACCTTGGCTAACAAATCGAAGGGCTTGGCACTATCAGCTCCTAAGCGGTCTTTCATATGCTCTCTGATAGCGCTTGTATCCGGCAGCAAATTATCAAAATAAGCATGTACAGCTTCTCCTGTTATTTCAGCTCGTTGCATAGGTAAGCTTAGGGAGATAGCGCGACCTCCCTCTACCTCTAGCCAGTTGGGGTCGTACTTAAAGCTCATACGTCCATTTTTTAGATACAACTCACCCACAGGAAATCCGTTCATTGAGCAAAAGAGTGTGCGGGTATATGATTTTCGTCCCATCAGAATCTCAGTGATTTTTTCGCCAGTGGGGTAGTCAGTGTGAATACTTCATCCTTGGACGGGTTGTCGACCTTCAACGCTAAGTCTAGTGACGCACAAAGTTTGATGAGCATATCGACCGATACTTTTTCAGTCTTGGTTTCACAGTTAGAAATATCCCGTTGATATACGCCAATGCGTTTTGCTAAATCAGCTTGAGTCCATCCTTTGGCTTTTCTACTGTCCTTGATAATGGCGCTAAGATCCTTGGGCGTATTAATCTTCATGTTCGTCTCTTATACCGATTTTTGTATAAAACAAAAATATACGAATTTATGTATAAATTCACTATATACGTAAATATGTATAAATCAAGTTTATACAGATTTATGTATAAGAAAACCAACCTAGTCAAAGCGTCAATTCCTACACTAACTAGGCCAACAGTGTTGATTGATATGACTTTCCCGAATTTTGCAACGCGCTAAATTATGGCGTTACGCTTGCGTCAGGGTGAAAAGTGGACAAATTGTCCATACTGAAAGTACCACTTTTGTGATCTAAAGTGTGACCACGACCGATTTGATGGGTCCTAAGTGGCGCCCTCCGGAGGCTGAGGTCAGAGGTTCGAATCCTCTGGGGCGGGCGATTTCCTTTAAATCTAATTGACTATGTCGCAGAAATTCTAAGCCGTTTTTCCACAATAATGGGCATGTCTTTACGCACGGCAGAAATTCTTACGCGAACATTCTTTGCATCATCAGGCGCCGCTTGAAACTGTACCGACCGATCACCGCTTATACGGGTTAAGTAAATTGGAGAGTTTTCTAATATCTGTACCCCTTTACTGCTGACCACTTCTACTTTTACATTGTGGTAGTCGGGGTGAATATTATAGTGAATGGTAAATGCGCCTTTATTCACAGAAGTATTGTAGTTAGAGGATAGGGAGACATCCAAAGGGACGCCTTTAGGTGGCTTAAAGTGTTGCAGCATTACCGGGTGCAATGCGGGTGATAAGGGGGGAAACTGGGGTATTTTGCTGGTGCCATAGTCGTGATACTGGCAGGCTAGGCTAGATGCCGAAAACAGTACACAAAAAAAGTACCCAAGAAAAAGAGAGCGTTTTATCATCATCATGCCTAATTTGTTTTTCGAGTAGTAAAAAGTTTATCGATATACCCGCAGTAAAAAATTCAATAATTGGCCGCTGCGTAGTAAGCAAAACCAACGTACTTTATTGTTTCTAACAGAAGATTCTGGTGACAAATAACCGATACAACCAAGATGGTTAAATTCTAACCTAGCAAATAGATTGTGTTTTGGTCAAGGGGTATTGCTAGCCTATGGGCTAGCGTAACGGGGTTGCTAGGTAGGTTGCTTGGTATCTAACGTGTTGTCAGTACTATGGGAATAGTGTGAATGTACGCCCTACACTTCACCGGTGTTATGCAGTAGTATGCTATTTAGACTGTGGTATTTAAGTCTTTCATTTCTACGAACTACAATTTAAGCGTGGTATTAAAATTGAACACTAATATAGCTGCACGTCGTTGTTATCGATACGGCATGATGTCTTTGCTTTTACTTATATCCACTTTTACCCAAGCAGCTAGTAACCCCACTTATGAAGAAGTTGAATGGGTGGCACTAATGCCGGAAAGTGATCTTGAGGCGTTACTTGATCCGCCAGAATTTTTAGGGGAAATTAAAGACGGCAGTGAGCAAGATTCCGTTGCCGCGTTGTCAGATATGGAAGGGAAAAGTGAGAATGCCCAGCGCTTTCAACAGGCGTTAACGTCTACCCGTGTTATCGAAGACTTTAACCAAAGAAAGGTGCGTATTCCTGGCTTTATTGTGCCCCTAAATGCGAACGACGATCAGCAGGTGGTAGAGTTTTTCATTGTGCCTTACTTTGGGGCTTGCCTGCATATGCCGCCTCCACCCCCCAATCAAATGATACATGTTACTTTTGAAGATGGTGTAGACTTAGAGCGGCTTGATGTGGCGTTTTGGTTTGAAGGCACCATTAACATTGAAACCACCAGTAATGAAACCGGCATCGCCGCGTATGCCATGTCGTTGGATAATCTTGAAGTGTATGATTTTTAACGCCAAGCATCGCTTTTAGCATGAGCCCGCAAACAGAACAAACAAAGCCCTTTTTTAAGGGCTTTTTTGTGAACGTTGGTGATTGCGAATCTTAAAGGGCTTAGCGTTACTTTTTTGTATCGTAAGACCTTTTGGGACAATTTGGGGACACCTCAAACTAATTTAGTTAGAGGTTCTATAAAATGTCCAACATACCCACATTACTCAAAATTGAACTATTTTTGACGAAAACAGTTCATCGCCCCAATTTCTTTTTAGCTCCATCATTACCTCATGTTTCACAAGAGGTAATGAAAATGAAAATCAAGCTTCAATTATCATCTCCCTTAGCGGGGGGAATGTAATGGCAACTATCACAAAACGAAAAGAGCGCCAATGGCAAGCCAAAATCAGAAGAAAAGGTATAGAAACGATTTCTAAGACCTTCCCTACTAAAGTGCTAGCTCAACAATGGGCAAGACAAATTGAAGTGGAGTTAGATTCAGTAACTATTTAAACTGTAGCTAATAAACGAAATCAGTGTTATTGTTTCTAGATAGTGAGCAGTTAGATTTAGACGTATTAAAAAATAGAACGATTAAGTTAACTGGTCGGATGAGTTAAATGGGGGTTCCTGCGTTATACTTTGAGTCAAGTAAGAGCAGGAACGTTCGGATTGCGGAGCTAATACACTCCTATATACCCTGCCTCCCGTCATCTAGTTAACTAAAGTAGCTTTAATATTTTAGATGGTGGCGCTCTGCAAGACAGAGACAACTACTCATGTAGTGATAGGGATCTCGGAAAAATCTATTGTATTCGAAAGCCCAAGCAACTCAAATTGTTTGGGTTTTTTGTTTTTATTCACTAATTACTTTACGTGAAGCGGGTTCAGATTTTTCTTCTTGCCTTTTTTTTCTTTTTATAGCCTTTCTTTGACTTCTGTAGTGCTGGCCCTTGAAAGGGTGGTCTCTTGGCGAAAACGTTTCTAACTGCAATTAAAAAAGGTTTTGTGTCCTTTCCTTGAAGCAGTTTGACTCGAAAGTCGTCTTCGTCAACTAAAAAGGCGGTTTCTATAACCATAGAGAGATCTCTGGCGCTTAACCTGTGAAGCTTGAAAAGAACAACATAACAATGCTTTTCACTTTCACCATGCTCAAATTCAAAGAAACCTGTAAGGCATGTACGATCATCCCCTTTATTAGCCAGAATACAAAAATTGGAAGACGACTCTTGGAGAGATTTAACGAACAGAGGGATGTTTTGGCTACTGAGATATTTTTCACTGCAAAAAACTCTTTTATCAGAGGAGACTATTTTTTGCCCATATCTGTCAAGTTTCGCAATATGAGGCCTATCTTCGTGATGCTCATACTTAATAAGTAAATGGCCGGAGTCCGAAAGTTGCTTCTCATTATCTGATCTTTCCAGCGCACGGCTGTACACATGGTTCGTTGGGCGAACTTCAATGGAGATCGTTTCTATTCGTTGATCTTCAAACTTAAAATTTTCAACTTTTACAACGTGGTCAAATAAATGATCGAGAGGAAATACTTGAGCGATACCATCAATTTCTACTTCTATTGAACTGATTCCATCATGGACTACGTTATTTGGATACATCATCCCTATTCTTTATTTAATGACTGAAATTATAGAGGCCGGACAATATTGCATTCTAAAATATGCATATTACCAACGACAAAGCCATATATTGTATTCCTATTAGGCATTAATTACTAACAGTGTAATGGCGAACTTAGTTCGGAATCGAGTCTCGCCGTAGATGTCATCTTCTGGCTATGTGCAGCCTTATTGAGCATAAAGTCAGTATGCCCGCTTTTGCTATAGCCAGAAGTAGGAAATCACATCGTAGTACGTTTGTGGAGTTATGATCCTGATATATTCATATCGGTAGAGCATGCCATAGCAAAAGCAAAGCTCAATGAAGGTTTTAATAAGGGCAAGCCATTTGGCCGGTTAAGTGAGCATTCAGAAGATATATTGCAATTGTTGAGTTTTGAAAAGCGCTTCCTTGAGGAAGTTGAAACTTAAATGCATTTGGGACAATTGTGGGGCAACGCCAAAGTAATGTATAGTGATAGTTAGTTATTATTGGTGTCTCCAAATCCCTTGGTGCATCTGCCCCTGTGAAAAAGCTGTTGTTTTTTCAATGAGTCTAATTTGCCCTCCGGAGGCAAGAGTTATAGATTCGAAGCACAGCTTTAAATCACAACAAGGCTCACCGCCTTTCCAACTTCCCATCGAAAATCGTGAATGTACTTGTGGCCATGCTGGCGATTTCGGCATCATGGGTAACCAGTAGTATGGTGGTGCCTTGGGTGTTTAGGTTTTTTAGAATTTCCCCTATGGCTAGGGTGTTTTTGTGGTCCAGGTTACCGGTTGGTTCATCGGCAATAACCAGTGTTGGGTTATTCATTAACGCTCGGGCAATAGAGACCCGCTGTTGCTGGCCGCCGGATAACTGGCTGGGGAAATGGTGAAGCCGGTGATTTATGCCTAACTGTTCGGCCAAGGTTTTGGCATGTTCGGTTTTCTCATCACTGACTTTGCCATGTAACAGTTTTGCGGGCAGCACAATATTGTCTAAAACATTCAAATGGTCGATGAGTCTAAAATCTTGAAAAACAATGCCAACGTTAGACAGCCGGGTAAGGGCTAAGCTTTTTCGTGAAAGGCCATATAAATCGGTGCCGTTATAAGTTACCGAGCCTGCGGTGGGTTTTAATAGCCCGGCGGCCACGTTAACAAACGATGATTTACCGCTTCCTGAAGGGCCGGTAATGGCAATGAAATCACCGTCTGAAATAGTGAGGTTTAGCCCGTTAAGGGGGGTCGTTTTTACCGTGTCAGAAACATAATCTAAGGTGACGCTCGAAAACGCTATCATTTACCCTCCTATATTCAGGTTGAGGTGGCTTTTATTGTCCATTTGTGCCGGAGAGATAAGCACCACGGTTAATGGGCTAATGGTATCCGTGGCTAACACTAAGGTGTCTTGCTTTGCTTCAATCACCTTAAATTCGGCTAATTGGGCGGTGGCAGTGTGGTCATCAGTCAGTACATAGAGTTTAATAAAGTCCCCACCGTCAAACCATGATAGCCGGGGCACTTCTATTGCGTTGATCAGTTTATTTGAGCGAATTTTAGCTGTCCATTCACTGCCAATGAGCGAGTCTACGTTGTTCGCCGATGCCAGTTGTGCGCGGGCGACAAAATGGCCATTTACGCTTATTTTGTTCACCGATGAAATGGGAAGATTAACCGACTTTTCCGTTCGGGGATTATAAAAGCGCACGCGGTTCCCTACATCTACGGCGTTAAAATAAAATTCGGGAATGCGGATAGAAAAACTTAAATTTTGCGGGTCGCTAATGTCGAATAAAAACTGACCATTGGTTACGCTGTCCCCTATATTAACATTCGCCTGTGAAACGATGCCGGTTAATGGCGATACTATTTTTAGTGCTTCGACTTTTCTTTTTAATATATCAAGGGCGCGCTTTTTTAAAGCAAGCTTCTTATTAAAGTTGTCTATTTGGCTCTCGTAAATCCCAGACTTCACCTTCTTAAGGTTAGCCAATGACGCCAATTGGGCGGTTAACCGTTTGACCAAAAACTCAGACTTGGTAAAGGTTAATTTTGAGTAGGAACCGGTATCGATGAGTTCCATATACGCCCGATGATTAAGCTCTGCTTCCTCAAGCTCAAGTTGCGCTATGCCAATTTTGCCTTCTAAATCGATGATATCTTCACGTAATTCTGACTTTCGGATCTCCAAATTAATTTGTTCTGTTTCATATTCGTACAGGGCGGTGTCATATTCATCGATTAAAGCGCTGTTGACGATTTCCACCGCAATTTGTCCTGCCTCGATGGTAGAGCCACTGTTAACCTCCACGGTTTTAACAATGCCCGACGAGGAGGCTGCCACACTTCTGTAGGATGCAGATTCAAGTACTGCCGAGGCAACCACTACACTATTTGATGGCTTCGTTTGCAGCGATAAAATTTTGCTTTTTGGTACGTCTATGCGGTCTGTTTTTAAGAAAAAGAAAGCTAAAATAACCACAACTAAAATCACGACAAAAAGGCGTTTTTTTAGGTTAGAACGCGGCGCTATTACTACATCCATGGTTTAAAACTACCTTTATTTTACGTAAGAACATAAACAGAATAAAAATGAGAATGACAGAGACAACGGCGATAAATACAAAACAATAGATTTTAAAAGACGGCCATAAATTCAATCGGTAAACAATGAATATGGATGCACAAAAACAGGCAAAGGTAGCAAAGGCTACCCGGCCCACTATGTAACTCAAAGTTTGACCCTCAGAGGCACCAATGCTTAGCAGTGTATTTATATTCGATTTATAAAAGTTTAATGTCGATTCTGCCGCCGCATAGCAGCCGAATATGGCAAGAAAAATAAGAAAACCAGTCAGCAAGAAAAGGAAGAATAAATAGAAGAGCTGGTTAATGATTTCTTTATTTTTAAAGTCAGTATAATCGATGATTTTGGCTATTTTTAGTTCGGGTGGTAAAACGGATTTAATCTTTTCCACCACAAGGCTTAAATTGTTGGCGGTGGTATTGATGGCAATAAACTCTAACTGGGAAATGGACTTAAGCTTCTGGTAAGCCACCAAGTCAGTGTCATCTAGCAGGCCCGCATAGGGGAACTCAGCTTCAATGGCATTAATGTGCATGAGGTATTTTTGCCGATTAGTGGTAACTTTGTCTTCATCGAGGGTAAGGTATTCCATGTAAAGCTTTTGCGTTATCGACTGGCTTATAAGCCTCTGTAATTGGGGGGAAGCATTGACATCAAAGCGCTCGTCACTGTTTTTTACCACCTTGTCATAGTTGTCACTATTGGTGAGTATTTTGAAGTAATCGCCATAGATGGCGTTCATTCTTACGTTGATTTTCTTTCCATCTACAATGAAAGGTGAAAGGAGATCCCTTGTCAGGTAGGGAAACATGGTAGACATGGAATAATCTTCAATAGCCTGGTTTTCCATCAATTTATCTAAAACGCTAGTAATCGGTGCCACGCTCTTTGAAACAACAATATTACCGGTGTTATCAAAATTGAAGCTGTTGTTGTTAAGTTCGATAACGGCAATGTTTTCTATATTCTCTTTAAAAATCATATCTTTGAGAAAATCAAACTCACGCAAAGCGCTATACGTACTTAAGAGCAATAAGGTTACGATACTCACAGACAAAGTGACGTAGATGCCAAATTTAAATTCATTGATAATTTTGGCTGTAACACGGTGTTGCGTTATCGATGATGTAAAGAAAACGGCGCTAAATAGCGAAACGGCGGCAATAACGATAAGAATAAAAGGGATAATGAAAAAGAGTTGCTTATAAAGGAAAGGGTAAACACCTGTGCCAAAAAGATTGATTGAAAATCGATAGCTTAAAAAGCTTAGGCCAAGATAGAAAAATAACCCTACTATAATGCTATATTTAATGAGTTTTGAAGCCGCAAATAACGATGCTATTGCGATAAACTGCGTCAAGGTTTTGCTTGTCCAACCGAGTTTACTGATGATGCCCAGGTCTCTTCTAAAGGACGTATAAACTAAATAAGAGAAAATTAGGCACTCTAAAATTAGTAAGCCGTAAAAAAAACGTTGAATGCTTTTATCAAACAAATTAACTTTTCTATCGAATTTATATTCTAACGAAGAATAGTAAATGCCATCAGTTACCACGACGTCTTCTGTCGGTATGAATTGTCCTATTTTCTCTATTAACTTATCCTGATTAGCGGATAGATCTGGCTTTGCTTTAACAATAATGGATAGGGATTCAACTTCTGACTCTTCAATGATTGCAGAATAATCACTAATGATTATCGCTTCTGGGAGGCTATCGTCACTGTCATTTCCAAATGAACCATTGAAGTAATATTTTTTTTCGTCAATGGTTATAACCTGGTTTTTATCCACTTCTTCGGCTAATTTCTGGTGGATATCTGTTCTAAAATAGATGCACTTGGAAGATGTACAAGTATTGATATTTTGTTTGAACGAGGCTTCATTAGAAAAGTACAAGGCATTGAGTACGTGCTGGCGGCTTATGGTAAAACTAATAAGGCTTTTTTTCGCTAAAATTATGCTGTCTTGTTCTCTTTCTAGGGCAGAGATCAAAGACAGAAGCGCGCTTTTTTCTATGGCACTTCCATTAAATATAATGCTATGTAAGCTTTCTTTTTCACTAAACAGCGAATTATTGTTTGAATCAATACTATGGCTGATAAATAGGGCACAAATGTTGGTGGTGATGAGAAAGATGATCACCCTAAATTGAAGCGCATTTTTACGATAGATATTTTGTAAAAAGTGATAAAAAATCACAATTTTTACCCAGTAATTATAAACTGAAATACCGCCGTTTTATGGCTAAATTGGGTACGACTGATTTTCTCATCTATGGTTTTACAAGGCGGGCAGGGCATAGCGTTGCTATCCAAGCTGATATAATACAGTTCGTATTCTGTATCTTTTTCACCCTCTAGGTTAAGCAGCGCTTTTAACTTGGTGGTATTTTCTAACCCCTGGCTATGCTGGCTTAAGCATTCATCTTGAGTGAAATCGACGTGGCTATTCAGTTTGTTTTCAATTACAGAGCCCACGCCGTCGTAGACAATACAGGGGGCACTTGTATCAACAATAATGAGTCGGGGAACCTTAAAGTCAAAACCGAGATCCGTAATATCATTCACGGTTAAGTGTGTTTTGAAAGTAGCACTGGTACAAAGAGGTGCAAAAAAAGACGCGAGTAAAAAAACTATAAAACCTTTCATAAACATCCCTGAAAAAACGTAGAGCGTCAAACCCTGAATTAGGCCCCACTTATGTACTTAAAAAGAGAGTTTTGAATACTTAGCTGCGGGTAGATGGAAGATGCTTACAAACTATCCGTAGCGGGGTAACATCTCAATTCCCTTTGAGTAAGTACATAATTTAAACTAATGGATTTTTTTATTGGTTTCAAATACTAATTGCATTTTTTACCTGCACACCTGCACACCTATAAATCTAAAAAAGTACTTAAAAACAATTGTTTAAATCTTATTGCTCATGATTTTTCGTGTTGGCACTGGTGGATTCCCGGGTGATCACCTTGCAATCAAACACCTTGTTCGTTTTCTCTACCGCGCGGTTTAACACTCGATTAATCAATAACTCGGTACTGCGGGCTGCCAGCTCTTTTATGGGTTGCTGCACCGTGGTGATGCTCGCTTTGCCGATTATCAAATGTCGGATACCGCCAACATTGATGGCGAACCCTTGTCTCGTTCGCCGAAATCCATCTTAAATGTAGGTTATGCCCATAAGTAAGTAATTACTTACTCTTTATTTGCACATAACAAGCTCGCTGACACTGGCGCTTGGAATACTTTGTCTGGCTTCACCATCAGCATAAACAAACTCTCCTGCCCATGAACTATTCTGGTTTGCAATCCGCGCTAGGCTAATAATTTTACTCATAACAATACTCATTGCTTTGGTAATCGAGCTGTCTACGTGGGTATTAATGGTGACTTCTCGTTTTAGCTCATCATCAATTAAAGGGATTAATTTTACTAACCCTTTTTCTGCTAAGTGATACGACGCCGACGATGGCGCAATCATAATTCCTGTGCCTTGGGCCACCACACGTAAAGCTGTTGATAATTGCCCAAATCCAGCCAGTAATTTCAGTTTCTTCTCTTTTTTCACTTCCATGTTTTTAAGGGTGTCTAGTAAAGTGTCTTTATGGCCGGGGGCCAGCACTGCTAAATGACAAATAGCATCAAAGGTAAGGGCATCCACGGAAAGCAATTCTTTATAAGCTTTTGCCCCGTGAATACCTACTACTACGAACAGATCTTCACGAATCAGTGGTTTGCGAATGATATTGGCCGTGGGTACTTCTTCTTTATAGCTAAGGGCGATATCGATTTCTTTGTCTGCTAATGCCTTGTTTAAGCATTTGGAGGGTAGGGTGGTAATTTGAACTTTGATGTCTGGGAATATTTTTGATAATTCATCCACAAGAGGAATGGCCAAAATATTGTCTATAGACTGGGTCAGTCCTAACGACACCGTGCCACTGGGGTACTTGGCCATATCGGTAATGGCGTTTTTAGCAAAAATCATGCGATTAAGCAGCTCGGTGGCATGGGAATAAAACACCCGACCGCTTTCTGTTAAATGCACGCCCTTATAATTGCGTTCGAAAAGCGTGTTTTTTAGTTCAAATTCAAGATTCGCAAGTTGTTGGCTAATACTTGGCTGAGCAACGTCTAATTCTCTTGCTGCAGCGGTGATACTTCCATGTTTTGCAGTTGATACAAAGTATTGAAGTTGTTTGAAATTCATCAGTCACTTTCCTTTTTACCTGATAGCTCACGGGATACATGAAAAGCGCCTTACCAATAGGGTCTAGGCGGTTCGGTAATGTGCCGGTACTGCTGGCAAAGTCCTGAGTGTTAATGCTTCAAAAGAGTAGTTAATTCCACGGGTAATGATCGGGTAACGCTATACCGCGTTTTTCGAGTCGTTTTGCGATATCTCTGCGCAATTTCACCAGATCGTCTGGGGGTTGCTTACGTAGTTTAGCAATCTGTTGTTCGGTAAATCTATACGTTGAATTAGGTACACTGTTTGCTCCGAATGACGTAATGACATAGTTCATGATATCTGCTGCATCTTTGTCGCTGATGCCTGCGCTCATTACGCCTCCCACGTTAACCATGTACCAGGCGCCCTCTTCATCATATAAAAATGCACCAATGTTTGGTGGCATTTGGGGAACATCGGCTTCTATTTCACCCATGCCGTCTAAACCATGACAACCGCCACAAAAAAGGGCGTATTTATTCGCGACCGGTGCATTATCTGAAATACCATGAATGGATGACAAATTGCTATTGGCAACAGCAGAACTACCGATAAAAGAAACAGCCGTGGCTACGGCCAGTATAAAAACACGGGGTTTCAGAATGATCATTCTTACCTCCAAAGCGCCGGCCGAAGCCGGCTATAACGGAATGTTTATGCTGTTCCTACAATGGCAGCAACGGTACAGTGGTAGGCGTTTTTATTATTCGCCATACACCAGTTAATGCCATTATGAAGGCCCAAGCGATAACCAGGACGTTCACGTTCGTGGTTACTACAGCGGCAACCGTTACACGACATCTTGCCGCAACAGTCGTTGTAGCTAATGAGGTAAGATTTTTCGTCCACGGGGTTTTCACACGTACCAATCCACGACACTTTAGAAATATCACTGCCAGGGGGGCAGTCGGTTACCGAGCCACCACAACAAGTACAAAGGGTGCCCGACAACGCACAGTAGCGCCAATAATCACATTGTTGATCGTCGGCATCAAAAGCACTGTCACCTTTTTGAGTGAATTCCGCTGCAGATGCTTCGCCTAGGCGGTCGTAGGGCAGCATGGGAACCACAGCCATGCCCACCATTGCTTGGCCGGCTTTGGCAAGAAAGCTACGGCGGCCAGAGTTAGTAGCCTGACGGCGGACTGATTTCTCCGTCATGCTATCTAATCTGTCTTTAAGTTTAGATAAAATATTGGTCATTGATTTCTCCTTGGGTATTATGCGTGAGCAGAATTTTCAGCCTGCTCAATGTAGGTCTGCACAGAGGCAATACCCATTTCTTTTGCGTTAAACAAACTTTCAATTTGTTCTCTGTTATTTACCAGCCCTTTCGCTAGCACGTTTCCGTTTTCACCAATGAGCAGTGCAAAAGGTAAACGACTCACACGAAACGCCATGCCTAGCTCGGTCGACAATAAGTAAGGAAAGGCGGATAACTTGTGAGATTCAATGAAACGAGCATGTTCGTCGGCCTTGCCGTCACTGGCCAATACCACTTTTAACCATGAACGTTCATCGTTTTGGATCTTAGTGAGCAAGGGGATCAGCTTTTTACATACCGGGCAGGTGGGAGAGAGGAAAAACAGCAAGGTACTGTGAGACTGAGGGCCGCCTACACTTACTGCACCTGTACCACTTAATGATTGAATATCGAATTGGGGAGCCGGCTGTCCAACCGCAGGGCCACTGTCGGTAACCAAAGCACCAAGAGGGGCGACCCGCTCAAATAAGATACCCGTTTGACGAGCCAGTGCCCACATAGCAACAACCAGACCCATTACCACAACAAATAAAACACCAACAATAATGTTAATCGCTTCCATAATATTTTCCTTATTAACGTAAATCTGAAACCACAATGTGGGCTTTAATTTTTAGTAATTGTTCAAACAGCATAATTGCACCCCACAGCATAATGATGCTCATTACGCAGGTGGTAGCCGGTACAAAACCGCTTATTTGTTCGACGGGTAAAAAGGCGGCGAGGCTAGCGATGCCGGCATAAATAGCATTGCGTAACAGGTGCCAAGGGCTGATACCCTGACCTGATCCACCGCAGCCACAATCAATGGACACGCGACCGCGCTTAAGATTGATACCAATGGCAGCGGCATAGCCAACTAACAGAGCCATAGCTAGTAGGGCGCCAACGCTTCTAAATGACGGGATTAACACTAAAACAACCGTAGCCAGTTCTAGGCTCAACACCAATACGGCCAGTGCTGGAGCCATTTTTTCTGGAAACAATTTGTAGTCGCGGATAATGCCCTGGGTTTCAAAAAAGTTGAATAACTTACCCACAGCCGCTTTGGCGAAAATCAATGCGATTAACCCAGCGCTGATGGCAGAAAGTATTGCGATTCCTGAGTCCATAATATTTCCCTATAGGGTAAAGGCTGAAGGACGTTCCATTTTCATGAACTTATCCCGACGCAGGGTATAAGCCGCATTTGGATCGACAAAATAGCGAACTAGACCGTGTTTCTTCGTGCCTAAAAATACGTATTTGCCTTCGCCAGAGTAATATTGCAGGGATATTCCATCGGCAATGGTGCTGCGAGACACAATCTTGTTATTTTTGTAGTCGTAAACCCATGCTTCAGTGGCGGGCTCTACGTGGGAGCCGTCCCAGGCTTCTTCCTGCATAAGGATATACAGGTAACTGGTGCCCGCGATTTTACTCATTAGCTGATAGCCACTGGGTTTGTAGTTACCCGGCGTACCGTCTGGCACCATCTGCTTTTTACTTGCTAGCACAGGGCGTTCGCCACTAATGTCAATGGTGTAGAAATTGCCGTTAAACGAAACAAAAAATAGGGTGTCGCCTTCACGTTCAGCAAACACAAACAAGGGGTCACTATCTACATCAAAAATAACCTCGCTTCGTACCGTAGAACCATACTCACCGTTTTCTTTTAGCGTGATTGCCGACAAGCGACCATCACCACACAAAGAAACAAAGCGGTTCTCATCGTTCATGATGGGGTAAATGCCCCAGCAGCCCGGTAAGGGTACTTCTGCAGCCTGTTTTTTGCCGGCTACATCAAACACAGTTACCGACGTTGCTGGTGTCGCATTTTGCAAGAATAACCATTTCTGTTTAGCCGAGCCCTGCATGAAGGGTATTTGCATTCCGGTCATGGCTAACTTGTCGACCACAGGAACTTCGATGGTGGGCGAAAGGGTTTCCATATCCCAGAAACGCACATTGTCGTGTTTTGCGCCTTCACGACCTTTATCGTAATAAGTACGGGTGGTGTATAAGGTTTTACCATCTAACGACAACACTTTTTGTGTTGCTTCAGAAATGGTGCCCTGATGGCTAAATGTTTCTGGGTCTAGCACATGAGAGCGGCTATACTCCGACACAATAATATGGGGGGTATCGGGTAGGTTTTTAATTAGTCCTACCTTTTCTATTTCCAGTTCGGCAACAGCGGTACTCGCAAAAGCGAAGCTAGAGACTGCCGAACAAACGGAGATCAGCTTTCGTAATTTCATAATTTTCCTCATTAAATTCTAAGATCAGTAACTCAACGCATGTGATCCTTAGCCTTTAGCCGACAGCCATTGCTGCCTGCCGGCTAGTGTTATCAGAAGTTGTATTCAACGCTGGCATAAACTGTTCTGGGCGTCCCCATCTTGTATGAGCCGCCGCCGGTTTCACTGGTGCTAATGGCTGACAAATAGTCAGTATCAAGCAAGTTGTAGAAAGCGAGTTGAAAGCGCATATTCGAGAAATGACTCATATCGTCACCTTCCCAACCCACAGAGCCATTCACCAAGGTGTAGGCGTCGGTTTCTTCGGTATTGATAGAGTTTGCGTAGCGTGAACCTGTGTACTTCACGTCGAGGTTGAAGAAGTAGTTGTCACCTTTATAGGCGGCAACAAAGCTTCCTGTTACTTCGGGTTGGTCGAAAATATCATTTCCGGCAACTGGAACCAGTACGTCCGAATCGGTATCGGCGTCGTAAGTGTAATAGTCGTCTTCAAATTTCGAGCTGTTATAAGAAATCGATGCGGTGTACTTCCACTGGTTGTTAGGGCGGTATTCCCCAGACAATTCGGCACCGTAGGTTTCCATGTCGCCCACATTGGTGTATGCCGACCCTGAAATGGTTTGAATGTCACGAGACGAAATAGAGATGATACGATCTTGATAATCGATACTGTACAAGGCGATGTAACCACTCCATGTCTCGCCGCTAGTACGCAAACCTACATCTATATTGGTTGATTGTTCTGGCGAAATATCGGGGTTAAATATTGTCGATACCAAGGCTTCGCTTGGCGTACCCGCATAGTTTTCAGCATAGTTTGCAAAGACTTGCGTATCTGGGGTGACAAAATAACTCACACCAAGCTGGGGTTGAAACAAGTCTTCATTTTCAACACTAAAGTCGCGGTAAGTATTGGAATTGTAGTCGGTAAGGTTAGCGATGCCTTCAAAATGACGGTCAACCATTAGGGCTTTTGCGCCAATTTCCACACTTAAATCGTCATCAAGAAAACGTAATGTGTCTTTGATATAGAAGTTCGTGGTTTGGGTACTGAAGTGACGATCGTAGCTCCAACCGATAATTTCATCGGTGATTCTGCCATCTTCTAAACTGGAGTTTTGCAAAGGCAGGTTCGGATCATAATCGTAATCTTCGTACCAGGCACCAAATTCCAAGGTGTTGTCCATGGAAATTTCCCACACCGCATTTACCGTCGTACCGTAGCGTTCGCCTGGGCGTTGGCCTTTACGCTGAGCCATAATACCGTTGGGTTCGTACTCGATATCGGTACGCCCGCCTTCAATGGCGCTATCGTAAAGTGACTGGGCATTTGCTGGTGTTACTGAGTACCAAGCATAGCCGTGCTTTCTTTCATAATAGGGCGTGACTTTTACGTTGAAGTTTTCCGTTAGCCAAAAATCGCCCACAAGATTGTAAAGCCAAGTACGGCGGCCGTTTTTCCAATACTCGTAATACATCCAATCGATTTCAGGATCGCCAGTAAGCCCATCAATAATGGTCCACCATGCCGCGGGGTTTCCATCTAGGTCATATTCCATGTAATCGTGATCGTCACGGTTATCCCATGTCATATGAAACGTCAGACTATTTTCATCCCAAGTTTGCTTAATCTTCGCTTCTACGTGGTCGTTCGCTAATGTGGCATTGTCGATTTCGAAGGTGTTTGAACGTAAACGGGCGCCTGAAATATAAGCCGTTGGACCACCTTTCCATAGTTCGCCGGTATCTACCCGAATGAAGCTACGTTGAAAGTTAAAAGAACCAACGGTAAATGAAGCGCTTCCGCCCACTTCATCTTCTGGATCGCTACTAAAATAACGAATGGCTCCGCCTAGCGCGTGTTGGGTGGGCTGGCTAACATCACCGGAACCCGGTGATACTTCTACGCCTGCAATGTTTTCGCTTAAAACATAGCGAGCAATGGTGCCACCTTCGCTGTTATTTACCGATTCAAGGGGAACACCATCGATGGTGATACCCAACTGACCCGCATCGAAGCCCCGTATCGATATGGTGTTAATGAGTTCGTACATGCCGTAAGGATCGGACGTTTGTACCGTAACACCGGGAAGATCTCTAAGCAGGTTCTGTGGTGCGATACCCGGCGCTTGCGCGTCTATGTAATCTTGATCAATTGTTGCGGTGGTACGCGTTGTTTTTGCGCCTATAACCGCGATCCTTTCTACATCACTGATGGCAGCAGCATCAGTGTCTGACTCTTGTGATGAAGCATGATTGGTCGCTAATGCCAGACCTATCGCGCTTACCAACTTGAGTTTCCTTTTTGTGGTTAAAAATGGTGTTTTCTCTTTCATGGCAATACCTGTTATTTCTGACGGTTGAAGGTATGCCTGCAGTGGTCATTTTATTATGCGTAGTCAGTCATTTTGTCTTTCACCGAAGTTGATAAAGACAAAAAAGTGGTTTCTATTTGACCTCTTGCGTATTTACATCCGTATTGCCAGGACAATTCGTATTGTTATTGTTTCCTGCAGACTTTACTGCTGTCTCACAAGCTAAAATACATAAAACATATCTTGTGCAGCAGTCCGCATTACTATGACGACACCAAAGAACCGTGTGAAGAAAGATTACCCTATGGTAGAGGTAGCAATTTGCTATGTACGTCATTTAGCCACTATGCACATTTTGAAAAGCTATTGTTTAATTAGCCGCTGTTGATCAAAAGCGTGTTACGACTATGACGGAAGTAGTAGAAAAAATAGGAAAAAGTAGCATGAAAAAAGGGACTTTAGTGTATAACCCCGTTCAAGCGGTGTGTGTTAACTTTTCTGCATTTGCAGGTTCATATTGATAACGGGAAAGTTCATGTTACAAAAACAATGTTTTATCGCCATCCTTGGTTTGGGCATGTTTCAGGCCGCGTACGCAGACGATACCGCTGATAAAGGCAAGCAGGTATATAATCAGGCTTGTGTGATGTGTCATGCTGCGGGCATTTCTAATGCACCCATTGCGCATAACACCGCACAATGGGAAGAGCGAGTGGAAAGTAAGGGCATGGATACCTTACTGAAAAATGCGATGTCGGGTATCAATCAAATGCCGCCTATGGGTTTGTGTGCAGCGTGTTCTGAAGAAGATCTTGCAGCCGCTATTCAATATATGATGTCAGAGACACCATAACGGGGTTAGACAAGGCAACACAGGTCTACGCTTATGCCAGCCTATGACTTTTTGGTATGGCACTTTGCAAAAAAGTGATTTGCCAGATGGCGTATGGTCATCTAACGTGCATGCAGTCTCTATACTTATATTGCCAAGGAGTCTGCAATGCCTGCCCCTAGTGACAATGCAGCTGAAAATTTACGCGTAGATTTAGCTGCCGCTTACCGATTACTCGCTCTACATGGCTGGAGCGATAATATATTTACTCATCTCTCTGCTCGATGTCCTGGAAATTCCCACCACTTTTTACTGAATAGCTACGGATTACTGCCCGAAGAAGTGTGCGCAAGTAACCTTATTGAAGTGGATGTGCAGGGAGAAAACGCAGGTATTGAGGAGGCGTCGGTGAACCCTGCAGGGTTTACCATACACAGCGCTGTGCACATGGCTCGGGATGATGCCCATTGTGTTATGCATACCCACACCATGGCAGGTATGGCCGTTGCCGGCTTAGAAGAAGGGCTATTACCGGTTAATCAAACCAGCATGGAGTTTTTCAACCGTGTGGCGTATTACGATTACCAAGGGATCCCACTTGAGTGCGACGAACGAGAAGCCATTGTTGCCGCCCTTGGTAATAAGCACAGTATGATTTTACGTAACCATGGGTTGTTAACGGTGGGGCGCACGGTCGCTGAAGCATATTATCGTATGTATTATTTAAATAAGGCCTGCGAAATTCAAATTGAAGCCATGAAAACCGGCGGTAAATTACTTATTCCTGACGACGAGATTTGCGAACATGTGGCGCAACAAGCGTCTAGCCCTCGCTACATGGCACAAAGTATCGACCTGATCTGGCAAGCCATGCTACGAAAACTCGACCGTACTGATCCATCTTACCGAGATTAACCTTCCCCATTGTTTTTTTGCCCCATAAAAAAAGACCCGCTACAAGCGGGTCTAAAGGAGTACGGAAGGTGAACTAGTTGCCTTCCGATTACACATAAATAGAGACAGGTTTAGGGTATGAACTCACGAAAACGTTTCGCTGGTGATATATACCGAAGATAACGACTACGAGTGTAAAGGCAGAAAACAACCAGATCTAACAATAAAACTTTATAGCATCATGCGTTTTTGTAATGGCATGTTGGCATCAACGCTGCTAATTGGCATTAACACGGTTAGATGGCATCAACACAGCTAGGGCGATCCTAACAAAGCCAATCGTCGCTTGCGTACCCATCTGTATGCAGCACGAAGTATAAACAGAGCTGCCTTTTAGGATTTATTCATGAGAGTTTCGATCAACTTTTCTGATTTTGCGTATAAACTTAACCAATAGCTAATTGCAACGCCATAACGTTGGCGCCATGCGGGATATGTCAAAAACACATTACATCAACGGCTGTAATGACCTGCAACTAAGGGGTAAAATGATGACAGCATCTGACAAACACGCACCACACGAACGAGAAATCACCTTGCCTGAAACCGACGTGAACGACGATGATTGCGATTCGGTGGCAGGAGAAGAAGATCCCGGTGCTGCTTTAGAAGATTTTGTGGAATACGATAAAACAGCGCCGAAAAAATAAGGGGATGTTAAACGTCGATCCTCTTAATCCGTTTTTACGGTGCGCGGGGGTGTTGTATCTTTTGCACCCGTTGTAGTGTAGTTTAAGTGCCCTTGAAATACCCATTGAGCCACAATCAGATAGAAGATATCGTGTGAAAAAATACCAATGCACATGTGGAAACACATTATACTTCACCAACAGTTTGTGTTTGTCGTGTCAGCGCCCAGTGGGCTTTTTGACCGATGCACAGGTGATATCTTCTTGTGATATAAACAGTGATGGCCATTGGATCGCGACCTTTAATGGTAAAGCGTACAAGCAATGTGCAAATTACGCCGACCTCAATATTTGCAACTGGCTTATCCCGTTAGACAGTGCGGATAGTTTGTGTCAGTCGTGCGCCTTAACCGAAACCATTCCCGATTTATCCAAGCCCGATAATCTTAAATTATGGTTCCGCATGGAGCAGGCTAAACGGCACCTTGTCTATACTCTCAATAAACTGGGCCTCCCCATTATAGGCAAAGCTCAAGCCAGTGATGGTTTATCGTTTCGATTTTTAGAAGATGAACTGGAAGAGGCTTTATACGGTCGCGAGCTTACCATTAAGAACACGGTTACCACTGGTCATAGTAATGGCGTGATCACCATTAATCTCAAAGAAGCGGAAGAAACTAAACGACTGGAAATGCGGGAGAAAATGAACGAAAGATACCGTACATTAATCGGTCATTTTCGTCATGAATCTGGGCATTATTATTGGGATATTTTAGTCAAACACAGTCCTTGCTTAGATGAGTTTAGACGATTGTTTGGTGACGAGCGGCAAGACTATCAGCAAAGTTTAGAGCGCTATTATAATGAAGGGCCAGCCGCGGATTGGCCAGACCGCTGTATCAGTGCTTACGCCAGTATGCATCCATGGGAAGACTGGGCGGAAACATGGGCTCATTATTTACATATGGTTGATACGTTAGAATCTGCCAATGAATACGGCACGAGCTTAGAAAACAAAACCCTGGCTAACCCCCTTATCGATGATTATCCCCATACAGCCACCTTTAACGATGAGAGCTTCAATACCCTCATCGAAGATTGGGATAAGCTGACCAACCTACTTAATGCACTAAACAGTAGTATGGGGCTGGACGATGCTTATCCTTTTGTCATCAATGAAAGATCGAAAGAAAAACTGTATTTCATTCACCTATTGGTAAGAGCGATTTAGTCTTTCTCCCAGTCGTATCGGGGTAGCTGATCAAAGGCCTTTCTGACACCTTCTGTCCATTGTTTTTGCAACGACTTATACATAGGGCTATTGAGGGAATAAGTGTTGTGATAGGGCTCGTCTAGGGAGTCTTTTTGATACATGGCAATTTCGATGGGCGGGCCTACCGAAATGTTACTTCTAATGGTGGAGTCTAATGACACCATGGCACACCGGGCAGCATCTTCTAGCGTGGTGGTTTTAGATATAATTCTGTCGAGTATGGGCTTACCGTATTTGGTTTCACCTATCTGCAAGTAGGGCGTATCTTCTGACGCGCTTATGAAATTGCCCTGGGGATAGATATGGAATATTTCCGCTTCTTTTCCCGCTATTTGACCACCTAAAATAAAGTTAGATTCTGCACTGGCATTAGACTTTTCCATGGCTTTGGCATGCAGTTGTTGTTCTTGTTGGCTTAATTTGCCAATGTACTGAGCCACTTCATGTAACTGCTTGCCATCACGCAAACTAAATTCGGCATCGGGGTTAGCTAAATCCCGTTCAATGGCATTCATAACCGCTTGTGAGGTGGCTAGACTTCCTGAGGTCATTAGCACGCAAACACGTTCGCCGGGCCAACAATAACGACGCATTTTACTGTAGGTCGCCACATGATCTACGCCGGCATTGGTTCTGGAATCTGAGCCAAAAATCAGGCCCCGGTTTACTTTGACTGCTAAACAATATGTCACGGTGTCTCTCTTTTTAAAAAATCAGGCAACAAAACAAAATGAGGGGAATCAAGGCTATTTAACCTTTGTTCAGTTACAGGTAAATATCATTATTCCCATTGCAATTTAATCGAAAACTCGCTTATATGGTATGAATAAAACACTTTTATCACGCTAGGGATTGTAGCATGGCAATACGATGGGGAAATTATCGGGTAGGGGAGTTTTATGACGAGCTTATTCGAGTCGCAAATAAACCACGACCCGCTGCGCAGGAAATATGTAAGTATCTGCGTAATCTTTCCGATCAGGAATTGGTTGAATACACTACGGCGGCAGACACTGCCATTCACGTCATGGGGATCACTTTCACGGTATACAGCGAGGAAGAAGGGTCAATCGACCGTGCGTGGCCTTTTGATATTATTCCGCGCATCATTGAAAAAAAAGAATGGCTGCAAATTCAAAAAGGGTTAAAGCAGCGGGTTAAAGCGCTGAATATGTTCATTGAAGATCTCTATAATGAACAGCGTATTCTTGAGGATGGCATTGTGCCTCGGGATCTCATCGAAGCCTCTACCAATTTTTTACCTGAATGCATGGGCGTTAGGCCAAAACATGGCGTTTGGGCCCATATTTGTGGCACAGATTTAGTGCGTGACCATCACGGTACCCCCTACGTACTCGAAGATAACTTACGTGTTCCCTCCGGTGTTTCTTACATGTTAGAAAACCGTCATGTGATGAAGCGTGTGTTTCCCGATATGTTCGAAAAATACAATATTTTACCAGTTGATGATTACCCTTCAGAACTGTACGACATGCTGAGTCAACTTTCTCCCCGGGACATCGAACAACCCGAAGTGGTGGTCCTTACCCCTGGTATTTACAATTCTGCTTACTTTGAGCATGCCTATTTGGCCCAGCAAATGGGGGCCGAGTTAGTGGTGGGCAGCGATTTAGTGGTAGACGACGATGACATAGTTTACATGCGTACCGTTGATGGATTATCCAGAGTGGATGTGATCTATCGGCGAATTGATGATGCGTTTATCGATCCAGAAGTGTTTCGTGCGGATTCCATGTTAGGGGTGCCCGGTCTGATGCGGGCTTGGAAAGCCGGTAATGTCAGTCTTGCTAATGCGCCGGGAGCCGGCGTGGCCGACGATAAAGTGGTATATGCCTATGTACCAGAAATCATTCGCTATTACCTCAATGAAGAGCCTTTATTACCCAATGTCCCTACCTACAAATGCGTTAATAAAGAAGAACGGGATTACGTTATTGAAAACATCGATAAAATGGTAGTAAAACCGGCCAATGAGTCGGGCGGATACGGCATGTTAATTGGCCCGCATTCTACCAAAGCCGAGCGCGAAAAATTCGTTCGTCTAATTCGCAGAGACCCCCGTAATTACGTGGCTCAGCCCATGTTATTGTTGTCTACAGCGCCTACCTTAATTGGCACCAAAGCCGAACCTCGTCACCTCGATTTACGGCCTTTTATTTTAAGTGGTACTGATACCACCGTAACCATGGGCGGTCTTACCCGTGTGGCCATGAAAAAAGGCTCAACGGTGGTAAATTCATCCCAGGGCGGTGGCAGTAAAGACACTTGGATTGTCGACATGGAGGAGGACTAATCATGTTATCTCGGGTTGCCAATCATATTTACTGGATGGAACGTTATCTTGAGCGAGCAGAAAATACCGCTCGCTTAATACAAGTAAACACTCACTTACTTTTAGATTTGCCGCGACACATCACGCTAGGCTGGGAGCCTATTATCGATATGCTGTCGTTTCGTGATGCGTTTTATGAACATTACGACGTGGCTGATGAAAAAAGTGTTATCAAATTCATGGTGACAGACACCGCCAACCCTGGCTCTATTATTAATTGTTTAGCCGCGGCAAGAGAAAACGCACGTATAGTCAGAGAAATCATTCCCGCCGAGGCGTGGGAGCAAATTAATAACCTTCACCTTACTGCAAAAGCCGATGGCCAAAGCGTGCTTACCCGTCGCCACCGATTCGCGTGCTTGCACAAAATCATTATTGGTAACCAAACTATCACCGGACTACTGGGCGGTACCATGTTGCGGGGAGAAGGTTATGCCTTTTTACGGTTAGGTCGGCACTTAGAACGTACCGATATGACCTCTCGAATTATCGATGTTCGTTCGGCGTCTTTGTTACCGGATCTATCGCCAGAACAATCTGCCTTTGAAAATATTCAATGGATGGGGGTGTTAAAGTCGCTTACCGCCTATCAAATGTACCGACAGGAAATGCGTATACGTATTAATCGTACCGATGTATTGAAGTTTTTATTGCAGTACACCCAGTTCCCCCGTTCGCTAAGTCACTGCTTGCAGCAAATGGGTAAGTGCTTGCTTGAATTGCCTAAATCTGATCACATTAAAGAGCAGGTGAAGGTGCTGTCAGAAAACTTACAACAGTTAGATACTTACGAATTAACTCAAGATAATCTGCACGAAACAATTGATGAAGTGCAGGTAGGTTTAGTGAACATTCACCAAGCCATTAACGAGGCGTATTTCTAAACTAAAAAAACTGGCACCTTAATGGTGCCAGCTATACTTCACTTCTTTTTATTGTGTTTCGGTAGACGCTGATCCGCTAGGGTAACGTTCAAACCAAGCCAATACATGCTTTACCTTGGCAATAAGTTGGCTAGGACGCTTGGCAATAAAGTGAAAAGCGCCGGGCATTTCTACTAAAGCCGTATCAACCTTTCGAATTTTAAGGGCGTTATACAGTTGTTTAGACTCTGACAATGGTGTGCGCATATCGGCATCTCCTACCATCACCAGCGTGGGAGTATGGATATTGCCTACCAAAGAAAGCGGTGAAAACTTCCAATATTCCTGCACGTTTTCCCAAGGTTGGCCTTCATAACGGTAATTTGCATAACCGTAATAATTATCCGCCGTTAACGTTTTACTGATCCAATTCATCACCGGCTTTACTACAGCAGCGGCTTCAAACCGATTATTTTTACCTATCATCCAAGCGGTCATGATACCGCCAGCACTACCACCGGTAACATAGAGCTTATCTTCTGTGGTGTAACCAAGACGAATCATCTCGTCTACGCCATCCATCACATCTTGATAGTCTTCTCCGGGGTAATTGCGATACAGCAGGTTGGCAAATTCTTCGCCGTAAGACGTGCTACCTCGAGGATTAGGGTAAAAAACAACATAACCTGCACTGGCATACAATTGAATTTCAGGTGAAAAACGGGCGCCATAGTTAGAAATGGGGCCGCCGTGATTTTCTACCAGTAATGGGTAAGATTTACCTGCTTCATAATTGGGAGGGAACACCACCCAACCTTGCACTTTTCTGCCGTCAGCAGTGGATTTGTACCATACGGTTTCTACTTTGCCTAAGGTGCGGTAAGCCAGTAGATCTTCGTTTAATCCTGTAATAAGCGCCGGGTCGTTGCCTTTTTTCGTTATCACAGCCACATCTGAAGGGCGATAAGCGGTGGTGTGGGTAAAGGCGATTTGCCCTTTTGCATTCACTGAAAAACTGCCACCACCATAGGGACGGCTTACTGCAGTACCGCCCATATTAGTGGCCAGGTCGGTAATCTTGCCCGACAACGACACTTTGGCTAAGCGAGTATCGCCTTCGCTGTCATACGTAAAGTACAGCCCGCTGGGTTGCCAAGTTAGTTGACCCATGCTGCGATCAAGCTCGGTATCAATTTCGTGTTTGTTGCTGCCGTCTATATCCATTACGTATAAACGTGTCACTTGGTAGGCTTGAATTTTGTCGTCAAAACCTAACCAGGCAATTTGCTTTCCATCTGGGGAAATGGCCGGCGTGTGATCAGGCCCTTTGCGTTGAGTTAGGGCCTTAATATCACCGCTATCTAGATTAACCTGATAAATTTCTGAATTACGAAAGTCGTGTTCAAAGTCGGCATGCCGATTAGCGGAAAAGATGAGGTTTTTGCCGTCGGGTGTCCACTGAGGTGTGCCCTTATGATGGAAATTGCCCGATGTGATTTGGCGGGGCGTTCCCCCTTCTGCCGGTATAACAAACAGATGATAAAAGCCGGTTTCCATATAACCGCGACCATCTTGTTCGTATTTAAGGCGGGTGGTGATGCGAGGCGCATCGGCCCACTTAGCCCCTTTGGGTTTAGCTGGCATACTTACCATGACGGGTGGTTTTTCTGGTACTAGCATGGAAAAGGCGATGGCTTTGCCATCAGGAGACCAGCTTAGGCCTGAAGGGGAGCGTTCCAATTCTGTTAATCGCGCGGTTTTGCCTGTTTCTACCCAATAAACGTAAATTTCGCTACCGTGTAGTCCTTTGCTGGTATAAGCAAGGCGTTTCCCATCAGGCGACCAAACTGCCGCGCCTTCGCCGGTATCGCGCTCGGTGAGTTTGGAAAGATCACTGCCGTCTGAAGACACCATCCATAATCTAGATTGACGGGAGTCTGTCATCACATCCATATACCCGCGATTAAACACCACGGTTTTGCCATCGGGAGATATGGCTGGGTTTGCCGCCCATTCTAAATTGAATACATCGCTATCTTGAAAAGCGGGCTTAGTTTGTGCCGAGGTTACGGTGGAAACGAGAAGCCCCACTAAGCACAGCATGCCGGTGCCGAAGCATTTTTTCATCGCCAGTTCCTTTTTTGTGTGTCTTATTTTGTATTCTGATCTGTTTTATATCGTTATAAGTTTAGTGCTTAAGGTACATATCAGTGTTTTCTGTCAACGCTTTAATTAACAGCAAACCCTTTTACCTTACATGAATACCGTTTCTTTTTGAGGGCTCTTAACTTGTCTTTTAACCGTTCACCTCTTGTGCCCTGTGCAAAAAACGCTTGGGGTAGCCATGAACGAGCCTTATACCTTAGAGGGCTGCTGGGGTTTTGCCCGATAATCAGTTGGCCGCTTTCTAGCACAAATTCACTCAAGGCGAGCCCCTTTTTCGTCTAAATTCTTCAGCACGCTTTGTAATACCAGCTGGGTGCGGTAGTTCATTAAAGGCGCGGGGTGGGTCACCAAATAAACCGATTCTCCTGCCGGATGGACCGAATCCAGTGCCTGCATCAATTTACCTTGGCGAATATCGTCACTGACTTCCACAATGTCGGCCAATGCCAACCCCATGCCTAAACGCGCCGCTTCAATGGCCTGATAAGCATAATCAAAATAGGTGTGCTGAGGGGATTGTCGACCATCCAGTTTATGGTGCTTAAACCAAGTTATCCATTGCCCAAGGCTGTCATGGAGCAGCGGGTAGGTAAGAAGGTCTGCCACTGACTGTATGGTCTTACCTTTCAATAATGCAGGATTACACACCGGCACATAGTATTCGTTATACAGTTTTTTTACCGTTTTATCCGGCTCATTTGGGCAGCCTAAGCATAGCGCAATATCCAGTTCCGCCGGCAGGGTTTCCTGATGGGGCTCTAGGGTGCGTAATTTAAAGGAGATTTCAGGGTATTGTTGTTGCACATCGGCTAAAACCGGTAACAGCCAGTTAAGCATGATGGTGCCGGTTGTGCCTATGATCACTTCACCGGCTACTTGTGTAGGATCAAGCAGGTGTAAACCATTATTTAATTCACTAAAGGCCTTTTGCACCGACGCTAACAAGCGCATGCCCGGTGCGGTTAATTGCAGCTTATTGTTTTTGCGTTCAAACAGTTGGGTGTTTAGTCTGGCTTCCAATTGCTTAATGTGTCGGCTTAGGGCCGAGTGAGACACAAACATTTCCTGGGCGGCTTTACGCATATGACAGTGCCTGCCCGCGGCTTCAAAGGCCACTAGCGCATTAAGGGGAATTTGTCGTAAATCTAAATAAGGCGTTTGTTCTGGTTTCATGCTTTTGTGTTTATGGTCTAATAATTAGACCATAATGGTAATTAAACGATGCTTGTGTATTTGATTTGTCACCATAAACTGGTTTTATCGAAACATAAAGAGTAAATCGAAATGAGCAAATCGTTTTATCGTCGTAACCCTTTGGGGAACACGGGCCGTTTAGAGCACTGGAGCATGGACTCTGAGTACGGAGAACTGCAAGAAGTACTCATTGGCCCTATGGATCATTACAACTGGAAAGACGGTAATGCCATGTCCCGCCGCTCTGTGCGTCTGGGTAGACAGTTTGATAAAGCGGTGGCCGCCAAGCAATACCAAGAAATGCTAGATGTGTATCATCATTGCGGCGTGAAAACCCATATTTTAACGCCTGATGAGCATTTGCCGTATCAGATTTATGCCAGAGACTCTTCGGTACTAACACCTTGGGGGCCAATCATTACCCAAATGTACAGCCCATGGCGTCGTGGCGAATGGGTGAGTGTCAGTAAATTTTACGAGCAAGCAAATATTCCAATTTTTGATGCAGTTACTGCCGGTTCTTTTGAAGGCGGTGATTTTATGGTGTTAGAGCCCGGTGTTATTTTATGTGGGTATACCGGTGAGCGTACCAGCGAAGCAGGCCTTAATCAGGTGAAAGGTTGGGTAGAAAAAGAAGGTTGGGAATTTAAATCTTATCAGTTTGACCCTTACTTTCTGCATCTTGATGTGAAGTTTGCCATGCTTACAGAAAAACTCGCGGCCGTGTGTACGCAGGCTGTAGAAGATGAACTGCTAGACTGGCTAAAAGCCCGTAACATTGAAATTATCGACATTTCTTATCGTTCGGTGCTTGAACTTGGGGTCAATGTGGTGGCACTAGGAAAAGACAGAGTGCTTATTCCTGAAGCCAGCAAAGAGCTAGTGGAAAAAGCCAAAGCCCATGGCCTTGAAGTTTTCTCACCGGATATTTCCATGTTTACTTCCGGTGGCGGCGGCGTACATTGTATGTGCCAGCCACTTAGCCGCGCAGATGCATAGGAGCAAGACAATGGCGTTACAAATAAACGGTGAACGCCTATGGGCGAGCCTTATGGAAATGGCGAAAATTGGCGGCACCGACAAAGGGGGCTGTAATCGTCAGGCTTTAACCGACAAAGACAAAGCAGGCCGAGAGCTATTTATTTCTTGGTGCAAAGACATTGGCTGTACTTTGCGTGTAGATCAAATGGGCAATTTGTTTTTGCGTAAAGCCGGTACCAATAACGCTTTGCCACCGGTGATCACCGGTAGCCATTTAGATACTCAGCCCACCGGCGGTAAATTCGATGGCGTGTATGGTGTGCTGGCTGGTTTAGAAGTCCTGCGTACCTTGCATGAAAACGCCGTTGAAACTTTACACCCTTTAGAAGTGGTAGTGTGGACCAACGAGGAAGGAGCGCGGTTCTCACCGGCTATGATCGGTTCGGGGGTATGGTGCGGTGAATTTAGTTTAGATTACGGATTAAGCCGTACCGACAAAGCGGGTATCAGTATTGGCGATGAACTTGCCCGTCACGGGTATCTTGGCGATGCCCCTTGTGCACCTTTTCAAATTAAAGCGGCAATAGAGCTGCATATCGAGCAAGGCCCCATATTAGAAGCGGTGGAAAAACCCATTGGTGTGGTAAAAGGTGTGCAGGGCATGCGTTGGTACGATCTTGTGCTAACCGGTCAGCCAGTTCATGCTGGGCCTACGCCCATGGATCAGCGCCAAGACCCCATGAAAGCGGTGTCACAAATCATTAGCGCTTTATTTGCTTTAGCTGACGACACCGGTCCATTAGCTCGGGCAACCTTTGGCGATATCAATGCCAGCCCAGGCTCTCGCAATACGGTACCAGAAACCGTGACATTAACGGTGGACTTACGCCATCCTGATCAACATACCCTCGATGACATGGACGCTGAATTTCGCCGTATTGCCAGCACCATTAGCCGTGCTTGTGGGGTAGAACACACAATTGTTGATGAATGGAATTCGCCGGCGGTCGCTTTTGATGAACACTGTATTAATGCGGTGCGTGCATCAGCTCAGCAAGCCGAACTGGATTATGAAGAAATGTTCTCGGGTGCAGGTCACGATTCTGTGTATGTTTCAAAAGTTGCCCCCACATCCATGATCTTCATTCCCTGTGAAAAAGGGATCAGTCATAACGAGGCCGAAAACGCCACACCGGAAGATATTACATCAGGGTGTCAGGTATTGTTAGGTACTATGGTTAAACTGGCAAATGCCTAAAAACGGAATCAGCGGATGAAAAATTATACAAAGCTTTATATCGGCGGTGAATGGCTAGCCAGCACTGGCAGTGAGACCTTAGATGTGGTGAATCCAGCCAATGGCGAGGTAATAGCCAAAGTGCCAGCAGCCACTACCGATGATGTGGATAAAGCCATTACGGCGGCGAAAAAGGCGTTTGCAGATTTTAGTGCAACCTCGTCCGCCCAACGTGCTGCTTTAATTCATCAAATTGCCGATGTTATGGAAGCGCGCAAAGATGAACTTATTCACGGCATCATTAGCTCCATGGGATGTCCGCTAGCTTTTGCTGACGATATTCAGGTACAAGGAGCCATCGATTCCTTCCGCAGTTTTGCTGATTTAGCATGTGAAGTCGACAAACAAGAGCAGCACGAAAGCTTTGTTACCGTACACGAGCCCATAGGGGTTTGCGTGCTCATCAACCCTTGGAATTATCCCTTGTCCCAGTTAGTTGGAAAGCTAGGGCCGGCGCTGGCTGCCGGTTGTACTGTGGTGATCAAGCCTGCTGAGCAAACGCCTCTACAAGACTTAATTTTAGCCGATATTATTAATCAGTGTGGTGTCCCTGCTGGCGTGGTAAACGTACTAACCGGGGTTGGACGAGATATTGGTGAAGCCCTGTGTAGTCACTCCGATGTCGACATGGTGTCGTTTACTGGGTCGACACAGGCCGGTATTAAGGTGGCTCAGGCAGCGGCCCCCAGTGTTAAACGGGTTTGCCAAGAGCTTGGCGGCAAGTCGCCTTATATCATTGCGCCCGGCGCTGATCTCAACGCTGCCGTTAAGTACGGCGTAGAAGACATAATGATAAATTCAGGCCAAACATGTAGCGCGCTAACTCGTATGCTTGTTCCCCGTGATGTCCTTGCTGAAGTCGAGCATATTGCCCTAAATCTTGTTTCCGCTTGGGCCCCTGGCGACCCTCTTCACCCAGATACACTTATGGGCCCTCTTAGCTCTAAATTGCAGCAACAGCGGGTTCATGGGTACATTGATGCGGGTATTAACGAAGGTGCCACACTGCTTTGCGGGGGGAAAGAATTACCGGAACACCTTAAAAATGGCGCTTACGTGATGCCCACCATTTTTTCTAACGTCACGCCGGATATGACCATTGCCCGAGAAGAAATTTTTGGTCCCGTACTGTGTATTATTCCTTATGCCAGTCTTGATGAAGCCATCCATATTGCCAACGATACGGTATATGGTCTGTCGTCAGCGGTCTTTGCAGAAGATAAAGACCAAGCTTTAGACATTGCGGCCCAGTTAAAGGCGGGTCAGTGCCTTATTCAAGGCGCCTATTTTAATACCGACGCTCCCTTTGGCGGCTACAAACAATCTGGAAACGGTCGTGAGTGGGGCATAGAAGGCCTAAAAGAATATACCGAAACCAAAGCCATTATCTTTCAGTAACCTTATTGCCGTGAAAGCATGGGGTCTTTCGCGGGCTTGAAGCGTTACGTTTTTGTTAGGATAAAAATTTATGCGTTATGCGCCATTAACCCAGGCCATTCAGGGAGAAACTGTGGATGCTTGGGATATTCATTTTAAAGCCACCGCTTTAAAAGAAACAGATCCGGGTGTCATCATACTAAGTATTGGCGATCCAGACTTTGATACGCCACCCGCGGTGGTGGAAGCGGCGGTGAGTGGTCTTAGGCAAGGTGATACCCATTATGTGGAAATTGAGGGGCGTGATCCCTTACGAAGAGAAATCGCTCGACAGCATCAAGTAAAATGCGGCCAACTGGTCAGTAAAGACAACGTGATTTTACTGGCTGGGGCACAAAACGCTTTGTTTTCCACGTCGTTGTGTATTTTAGCTCCGGGGGATGAAGCCATTGTGCTGCAACCCATGTATGTTACTTACGAGGCATGTATTCAGCTTACTGGCGCAAAACTGGTGCCCGTGGCCATGGATAAACACAATAACTTTCGCTTAGATGCCGACGCACTGGCCAATGCCATTACTGATAAAACTCGGGCCATATTTTTTGCCACGCCCAATAACCCCAGTGGCGTAATGTTAAATCGTCAAGAATTACAATTTATTGCTGATATCGCCATTAAGCATGATTTGTGGGTGGTGTCCGATGAGGTGTACAGCCAAACCGTGTTTGACGGTGAGCATTTAAGTATTGCCGGCTTCGATGGCATGGCAGAGCGCACGGTAACCTTAAACAGTTTGTCAAAATCCTATGCCATGACTGGCTGGCGAGCGGGCTGGGCCATTGCTCCTGAAACCCTTACCAAACACATGTCTAATTTGTCCTTGTGTATGCTGTACGGGCTACCGGGCTTTGTGCAACAGGCAGCTTATGCGGCGTTAACGGATAAATCCGCCGTCGCTGCGTCACAGCACATGCGAGACACTTATCAGCGCAGAAGAGATACCTTGGTGGCTTGCTTTAAAAAGCATAAGAATTTGTCTTGTGTGCCTCCAGAAGCGTCCATGTTTTTACTGGTCAACGTTAGTCAGACAGGGCTAAACGCTCAGCAATTTGCCGAAGCTCTGCTAGAATTTGAGCGTATCGGAGTGTTGCCTGCGACGGCCTTTGGTCAATGCGCCTCCGACTACATTCGGATTTCTTATGTGGTGGATGATGAGCAGCTTGCTGATGCTTGTGAGCGCATAGACAGGTTTATGGCACGGTTTGCTTAAACGCCGTATAAATGCAAAAAACGGGCTTTGCGTTATAGCAAAGCCCGTTTTTTATTGCGTTTGTTGTATATTACCAGTCGCTTTCTGGTACTTTGACCACCAACCCTTCTAAGTCGTCAGACAAGGTGATTTGGCAAGATAAACGGCTACCGGGTTGACAATCGTCAATGGCGCTTTCAAGTAGCGCGGTTTCCATTTTATCTGGCGGGGTAACTTTACCTACCCAAGCGGTATCCACAATACAGTGGCAGGTAGCACAAGAACAACATCCACCACAATCTGCGGTAATTTGTTCAATGCCGTTATCTACGGCTGTTTGCATTAGGCTGTCGCCGTCGATAGCCGTCACCGTCATTTGGCTATCATCGGGTAGAATAAAGGTTATGTTAGGCATGCTTGTGGTGCTCCTGTGAATATATCGCTAACAGGTATGTTGGCATCGGCCAACAGGGTCTTGTCTAGTTCAGGTAATTGGGGCAGATACTTGCGTGCCACCATAAAAGATTTGGTTTGATTAATGGTGTCAACGGCAATCAATTTATTGTGCACAAAATAAAACGCCGCGAGGCTTTTTTCTGATTCTTGGCGCACAACCACATCGGTATAACCGGCAGATAAACCGGCAATTTGCAGCTTTGCATCGTATTGATCAGACCAAAACCAGGGAAACGCGTTATAAGGTGCAGGTTTATTGCATAGAGTTAACGCCACGGTCTTGGCTTGATCCGTTGCGTTTTGCACCGACTCAATACGTAGTTTTTTGTGGTATACGGGGTGGGCAAAATTCACGCAATCGCCAATGGCATAAATATGCGGGTCGTTGGTCTGCATAAACCCATTTACATCTATACCGTTACTCACATTTAATCCGCAGCCGCTCGCCAATGAATGCGCTGGTTGTACACCAATGCCGGCTACTACCATATCAGCCTCATAGTGTTTACCGTTATCGGCAATGACCGATGTAACCTGTGTGTCGCCGGTGATTTCCACTGCCATGGTATTGGTGACAATGGTTACGCCATTTTGCTGGTGTAATGCGGTGATAAAATCGCTGATCCCAGGGCTGGTTAAATGTTGTAAAGGACGCTGGCTATTTATTAGCACGGTCACTTCTTTACCCATTTTTCGCAACGAGGCCGCCGCTTCTAAGCCAATATAGCCGCCGCCAATAACCACGACCTTTTTTACCTTAGGCAGGGCCTGTTTTATCCCAGTGGCATCTTGATGGTCGCGTAAATAATACACCCCTTTAAGATCGGCCCCAGCAATACTTAGGCGGCGTACCGAGGCACCGGTGGCTAAAATAAGATCGTCATAAGCAAGACACTGACCATTCGCTAATTCCACAGTTTGAGACTGACGGTTTATGCCAACTACGTTGGTATCTAGCATCAAATTGATGTTTTTTTGTTGATAAAATGCTTCAGGTCGCAGCCATAAACGTTGCTCGGGTAAGGTGTCCTGCAAAAACGCTTTAGATAACGGCGGGCGCTGATAGGGCAGCACTTTTTCAGCGCTAATGAGGGTGATTTCACCGTCATAGCCTTGGGCGCGCAAATTAACTGCTGCTTGCACCCCAGCATGGCTAGCACCTACGATCACACAATGCATTAGTAACTTACCTCTTCCGCGTTATCTAACAACGACGCCAATAATTGTTCGAAGTTGTCTAAACCTTCAGACGCAATGTCTGGGGTCATGGTAAGGGCGGGTAAAAAGCGTATAACATTCCCGTAGTAACCGCAGGCCAGCAAAATAAGATGGTGCTCTTTGGCTTTAGCAATAATGGCTTGGGCCAGTGCTGGGTTGGTTTGTTCTGGGTCGCCATTGTACATAAATTCAATGGCAATCATGGCACCGGTATTACGGACGTCTGAGATGAAATCTGGGTAGCGTTGTTTAAGCCCTTGCAGTCGCGCCTTGAATAATTCGCCCAACCCATTGGCTTTGTCAATTAAGTGCTCTTTTTCGATGACATTCAATACGGCTAACGCTGCAGCACAGGCGACGGGAGAACCACCATAGGTGCCGCCTAATCCGCCCGGTAACGGCGCATCCATAATGTCAGCTTTACCCACTACCGCAGAAAGAGGAAACCCGCCAGCGATGCCTTTTGCCATGGTCATTAAGTCAGGCTCAATACCAGCATATTCGCAGCAAAACATTTTTCCTGTGCGACCAAACCCAGTTTGAATTTCATCTACAATCAGCACAATGCCATGATCATCACACAGTTTGCGCAAGGTTTTTAAGAAGCTAGCGGGTGCCGCATTAAAACCCCCTTCACCTTGTACCGGCTCGATAATAATGGCCGCAACGTCTTCCGCGGCAATGGTGGCTTTAAACAGGTTCTTTATCGCAAAGAGGGCATCTTGCTCGGTAATATTGTGCAGCGCATTAGGAAACGGCGCATGGTAAATATCACCTGGAAAGGGGCCGAAATCTTTTTTGTAAGGGGCAATTTTGCCCGTCAGTGCCATGGTTAAATTAGTGCGACCATGAAAACCGGCGTTAAAGGCTATCACACCCCGACGACCGGTATGGCAACGGGCGATTTTTACGCAGTTTTCTACGGCTTCAGCCCCAGTGGTGACAAAAATAGCTTTCTTGGCCGAGTCGCCTGGCGCGAGTGCCGTAAGCTTTTCAGCCAACGCCACCGCACTTTCGTAAGGGTTTACCATTAAACAGGTGTGGCTAAACGCGCTTACCTGTTCAGTAACAGCTTGAACAACGTCGGGATGACTGTGCCCGGTATTGCAAACGGCAATACCAGTGGCAAAATCAATAAATCGGTTCCCTTCAACATCAAAGACTTCTGCATTGCGGGCTTCTTTTACGTATACAGGGTAGCTGTTACCCTGTCCGCGGGCGAACACCTTGTCTTTTCTTTGTTGCAATTGCTCGTTGTTCATCACTGTCTCATCTACTTTCACTGCCCAATTCCCCCCATACAGAGATATTTAATATTGGTGTAATCACTTAACCCATAATGGGAACCTTCACGGCCCGTTCCTGATTGCTTAACGCCACCAAACGGGGCGGCAGTATCAGAAATCAAACCTTCGTTTATACCTACCATGCCAAAGTCTAGCGCTTCAGATACACGCCATACTCGCCCGATATCCTTAGAATAAAAATAGGATGCCAACCCGTATTCAGTGTCGTTTGCCATGGCGATGGCTTGCTGTTCGTCAGAGAATTTCACGATGGGTGACACTGGGCCAAAGATTTCTTCGCGAAAAACGCGCATGTCAGAGGTAACGTTTCCTAACACCGTGGGAGGATAAATATTGTCGTCACCGGCGGGGGTACCGCCAAGTACTAAGGTGGCCCCTTTTTCGATGGCATCTTCCACTAATCCGTGCACATTTTTGCAGGCGTTTTCATGGATCATGGGGCCAATGTCGGTCCCTTGAGCTAGGCCGTCACCCATTTTAAGGCTGGCGACCTTGTCTGCGTATATGGCGAGGAATTTGTCGTAAACACTTTCTTGCACCAAAATACGGTTTGTACACACACAGGTTTGCCCCGCGTTGCGGTATTTCGACTGAATAAGCCCCGTGGCCGCCGCATCAAGATCGGCATCTTCAAATACAATAAAAGGCGCATTACCGCCAAGCTCCATAGATACCCGTTTTACCGAGTCGGCGCATTGCTTGGTCAGTATCTTGCCTACCCGGGTAGAGCCGGTGAAAGAAAATTTGGCAACGTCAGGATGCTGAGTCATTACTTTACCTATGCCGGCGGCATCAGAGCCGGGCACAATACTTAGTACACCTTTTGGAATTCCGGCTTGCTCGGCCAAAACCGCCAAAGCCAGCGCTGATAGGGGCGTTTCGGTGGCAGGACGAACCACAAAGGTACAACCTGCTGCCAGTGCTGCCGCCGCTTTGCGGGCAATCATGGCATTGGGGAAGTTCCATGGCGTGATGGAGGTAACCACGCCTACGGGTTGTTTAATCACCACAATGCGCTTATTGGGCGATGCCGATGGTATGGTGTCACCGTATAAACGTCGGGCTTCTTCGGCAAACCATTCAATAAAGGAGGCACCGTAACCAATTTCGCCCACGGCTTCTTTTAAGGGTTTACCTTGTTCTAGCGTTAGTATTTTACCCAGTTCATCTTGGTGCTCTATGATCAAAGCATACCAGCGCTTTAGTAGCTTGCTGCGTTCGATGGCGGGCATGGCGGCCCAAGCTGGAAAAGCTTGTTTGGCTGCTTCAATCGCCGATGCTGCATCGTTTTCGTCACAGTCACTGACGTCGGCGATATGCTCGCCATTTAGCGGATTGGTGACCGCGAAAGTGCTTGGCTTAGTAACCCAACTGCCATTAATGAAGGCGGAAGTGGCAAGTAACTGTGTATTCGAAGAAAAAGACATATTGAGATCCTACTTGTGGCTTGATGCGGCTTTCATCTGTTTTAGCCACATTTGGTGGAAGGTCATATTCACCTGATCCCATGCTTTATTCAAGTGCCCTTGATTGGCAATAGTATTGCTGCGGGTTACTTGCAGTTTGTCGAGCAATTCTATGTCTTGTTCATTCACTTCGTTGAGCACCTCGTGAAGACGATCTCGCTCGGCCTGATATTCGTCACTGGCCGCGTCTTCACTTACCACATAAATACTTAACGATTCGTCTGTGGTGGTTTGACCCATGGGCTTAATCACGATGGTTTGAACCCAGCAGGGATCCACAAAAAATAAGGTGTTAGGGAAAATACCAAACCATTGCTGGGTGCCTTTTTTATCTTCAGGTAAGCCCTGCCAATGGGGTAATTGCTTACTGGTTTTGGCTGGTTTGGCACTGGCGCCATTTTTTAGTCTTAACCCTACAATATCGTCAGACAAAAATAAGTCGTCCTGTTCCAGTACCGACTCCACGGTGCAGGCTTGGGAGTGCACAAAAGGCACATGGTAGCCGTCAAGGAAGTTGTCCACGGCAAGTTTCCAATTCACTTCTCCGGCATAATCGGTGGTACTTACCATCTGAATGTCATCTTTAGGGTAGTCGGACAACAAGTCATCAAGGGGCTTAATAAATTCGTCAAAGGGTTGGGCGTCACCGCTGACGTTAACAAAGATAATGTCCCACCAGACAGCAAATCGAACAGGGATCAGCCCTTTGTCAGCTTTATCTTCAGCAGACATCACTTTGTTTTCTTTACCGAAGTAACGAGGGGCACTTAATAGCGAGCCGTCAATTTTGAAGCTCCACTTATGATAAGGGCATACCAAAGAACGTTTGTTGCAGGGTTCATCTACTAACGGTGCGGCTTTATGACGGCAAATATTATGAAATACACCGATTTCACCGTTTTTATTGCGAATGGCAATTAGTGATTGCCCAGCAATACGAATAGGCATGATGTCGCCAGGTTTTGGAATTTGCTGACCACAGCCAATACTGGCCCAACCGTTGGCAAAAATGGCGTCGCACTCGGCGCTATAAGTATTAGGATCTTTAAATACGCTTGCTGGTAGTCCATGCAAAGCAACGTGTTCACTGGTAATAGAATCTACCACGGTCATTGTTTACTCCAGATTGTTCGGGTGCCTGTTCTTTATGTTCTATCTAACCACAGCCAACAAACAGGGAACATACGAAGAATGTTATGTTGTTGGTAGTGAGGCTGGGTTAAAACAGAAGATGCGCCATGCCATACAAAATAGGAAAGGCGATAACAGTGCGAATCGCAAAAATAGCGATTAATTGCATAATGGTTAATGGAATGGCAGAACGCATAATTAAAAGAGCGGTTTCTGCGAAGAAAATAAGCTGGGTAATCGAAAGGCCGGCTAAAATAAACTTGGTAAAGGGGTCGGCGATGTTACCTGCAATAATGGTGGGCACAAACTGATCCAATAGCCCGATAAACATACCTGGCGCTGCCATCTCCGCTTCAGGAATACGTAGCAACTCAAGCAGTAAATACGCCGGATAACTCAGTACTTGCATCACACTGGTGTTGTAATACACCGCTAAAGTTAAAAACTCGATGGCCATGGCTGCAGGCATCATCATGAGGTATATGTCGAACATAGACCAAAAGCCTTTTTTCATAGACTGCAGCGGCGACGGCGCTTTTTTGGCCGTAGAGATAGCACGTCGACCCGCCACCACTAAGCGGCTTTCACCAGAATCCACATCTTCGTTAAGTTGCTTTTCTTGTCCTTCAAAATACTCGTCTTTGAATGAAGAAAGGGGCGGTAACCGGGGCGTAATCACGGCACATAAAATACAAATACCAAACATGGTGCCGTATAAAGGCAGAAAATACTGCTCGATACCCGCAACCTGAGAAGTCAGTAGCACAAAGGGAATCGACACCACCGAAAAATTGGTAGCAATAACCGCTGATTCTCGGGCGCTGTAATACCCTTGTAAGTACTGATAGTTGGTCATCACCACGGCAATGCTTGAGGAGCCTACCCAAGAGGCCAAGGTATCGATGGTGGCGCGTCCGGGCAGGTTAAAAAACTTTTGGAAGCCTTTTTGCAACAAGGTGCCGATAAAATCTAACAAGCCATAGTCGGTAAGAAATGGCAGGAAAAAACAGCCTAAGCCAATTAGCAAGAAGATGGCGCCAGCCACATCAATGTAAGCAGTGACACCGGTTTCTTTGCTGGTCACCCATTCTGGCCCCACTTGAAACAAGGTCATGGCGGCGGTGAGGCCACCAATAAGGGTAAGCACTGTCCACGACCAATGCGTGGCCATGAGCCGCCGACTATGAGGCAGGCGTATGGCAAAGGCATGAGGAGTAAGGTTGTAAATAGCCGACAATACCGCGCCTAAAATAAAGATGCTGCAAGTAAAGTACTTCATGTTGTCGCCCAACAGGGTCGCAAAGAAGCTTGAGACTACGCCCAGTACGATGGTCCAAGAGCCGTCATAGGTAAAGGGTACGAGGAAAAAGCCAATACCAAATAACGAACAGCAAAACAGTTTTGCCCATACAATTAACGGTGTGGCATCGATTTTTGCGGTGGAAGCTTCTGTTTTAATCATCGTGCTCTCCTGTTGACGGGGGAACCGGCGCTAGCTGAAGTAGAATTAAGATAAACGTTCATTAACCTCGGCTCCTTTAAAATGCATAGCCGCAATCGAGTGAGGCTTCGTCTAGCTCGATAAGAAAGGGGCCGTTGTGTTGTTTCGCCTCTACTAAGGCCTTTTTAAGATCTGCCAAGCTATTGGCTTTGGCAGAGGGACAGCCCATGGCTAAGGCCAGTGCCGCGTAGTTGGGCGAGGTAATATCCACCCCAGTACGGGTTACTTTGGCATCGTCCATAAATCGACGAATTTCACCGTGGCCACTGTTGTTCCAAACGATATAAATAACCGCTACGTTGGCATCTACAGCGCTGATAATTTCATTTAGACTAAATTGGCCGCCGCCATCGCCGGTTAAACCCACTACCGCGTTATCTGGCGCTCCTAGCGCCGCACCAATGGCAGCAGGAAAGGCATAACCTAAGGTGCCGTAGCCGGTGGTAGAATGGAAATAACGGGCGGTGTGTTGGGTTTCATAATAGGCCTGTGCGTAATACGCCGGTTGGGTAGAGTCACCCACAATCACGCAATCACCTAATACTTCGGTAAGGGTTTTAAAAAAGCTGGCGTACACAGGCTTCTTCATATCCCGGGTACGCTCTTTAAGTTGTGTGCATAACCCCACAATATGGTCGTTCATATCACGGTTTACATCTGCCAGTGTGTCGACGATTGCCCCTAACGCTTGTTTGGCATCAGATAATACCGGCACATCAGGGCGATGATTCCTTAACAACTGAGCATTGTCGATATCTACGCGAATAAGCTTCCCGTCAATGGCTAAATCGCCTAAAAAGAAAAAGTCATAATCGGTTTCTGATAATTCCGTGCCTACTGCCAGTACAACATCAGCCTTTTTTTCAATTTCTTCTCGAATAGCTGGGTGAGAAGGGGTAGAGCCAATACTTAACGGGTGATCGCCAGGGATCACCCCTTTGCCATTGCAGGTATTAACCACAGGCATCGCGAGTTTTTCTGCCAGGTTTTTGGCTTCTATGCCTGCATTTCGGGCACCACCACCTAAGATCATTAACGGGCGCTTGGCGTCTTTTAATAAGGCGGCGGCTTGCTCAATGCTGCTAGGATTTGCGATGGGGCGGTGGGGTAATGGCCAAGGCGTTAGATCAAGGTGGCTGGCATCGGCCGATAGCACGTCAATGGGAATTTCGATGTGCACCGGGCCCGGACGTTGACTGTTAAATACGGTAAATGCTCGGGCAATGACTTTAGGTAAATTGTCTACGCTAAGTAAGGTGTGGTTATACAACGAAACCCCAGCCGTAATGCCGGCCTGGTTTGGTAGTTCGTGCAATCGCCCTTCGCCCATGGCTAGCTGTTCGGTACGATTCACCGACGAAATAACTAGCATTGGAACGGAATCTTGCATGGCTTGACCCATGGCAGTGATGATGTTGGTCAATCCGGGCCCGGTAATGATGTAACAAACCCCAGGTTGGCCGGTTACTCGGGCATAGCCATCAGCCATAAAGCCTGCCCCCTGTTCGTGGCGCGGGGTGACATGGCGAATATTCGTGTGGTTAAATCCGCGGTAAAGCTCGATGGTATGAACCCCAGGAATACCAAAAACGGTGTTTACACCATAGGCTTCCAGTAACGCGGTTAACGCTTCACCACATGTTCTTTCCTGCATAACGTGTTATTACCTTTACTTACACACCTCATTACCTTTGTAAAAGCATTTGGCCTTTGTCGCCGGTAACGGCGTTTTATTGTCTGTTTACTGGTCAGCCATGGCCTGTTGCCATAATTGCTGTGCGGTTTCCCGTAAAATCAGTGCTTCTTCCCAGCGATCGCTTAACTCTTCGCCGTTGCCATCGGTAATGGCATAAACCGGTGGTCCTAATTCGCATAAAAATACGCAGGCATCGTCGCTTTGCTTACCATGACGTTTTAACCATCCTTGAAAACCTTCTAGCCACCACTGCTTGAATAAATCAAACCAGGGCTGGCTTTGTTCGAACATAAGAGGAATCTGCACCTGTTCTCGGGTGGCGACTCGGCCATGAAAAGCTTCTGCGCGGGTCAAAAATTCTGAGATACGTTGGTTAGCCATATCGTGTAGAGGCAAGTAGTATTCCTGATTGACTAAAGTGTGAGATAAATCTGCCACCATAAGTAAATCGGGCACGCGATCCATCAGTTGTAAGGTAAACAAAAGGTCGTTTGTCATGCAGTTTCGATGAATTTCTACATGGGAAACAATGCCTGCTTTTTCACTAATGGCCATCCACTGACGGGTAACCTCGGCCACATTGTCTACGTTGTAGGGTTCTATCTGTCCAACGATGGCAATAAAGCGAGGCTGCACCGGCTGACTGGCAACAAATTCGATGATTTCTTCATAGTGGGGCACACTTTTCACAAAGGCGTTGTACACCAACTCTAAGCCGTACTTCTGTAACAGGGGCATGGCGGTTTGAATGGTCTCAAAGGAGTGGTAACCGATATCAAAGCTCAGACCCACAAAACCGGCGTCAGCGATTTTCTTTATTTTTTGTTCCAGGCTTAACTCGAAACCGTCTGGGCGTCGGTATTCCATGGCCCACATAGATTGAAAAACATCAAGCTTACTCATGATTGTTCCTTGCTGGTATCTGGCATGATGCCTTGTGCTGCAAAAGCGTTTTTTAACGGTACAAGGTGCTTGTCAAATTGACGCCACAGGGCGACTGAACGCTGATAAATGGGTTCACGAACCTGACTGGCACTGGCCGTTTGGCTAGCACTGCTATTGCGATGAAAATGAAGGCAGTCGTCGGCCCAAGGGAGCTGACAAAACTGCAACAGTGTTTGAGTTTGTGTGTGTTGGTGCTTAACAAGCTCTTCGTATTCCACGGTATGAATTTGGCCGGGGAAACGTTGCTTCCAGTTTTCCATTAACTGTTCATAGGCCGCGATAAACCGCGCGGTATCTTCAAGGTCGTAAGAATACTCGTAGCCCCGATCAAACAGCATTTTGAAGTTGCTGATGGCTGCATCAAAAGGGTTGCGCTTTACGTGAACAATTTTGGCGTTGGGTATGGCTTGCAAAATGAAGCCACAGTACAAAAAGTTGTAAGGTAATTTGTCGACAAACTGGGTAGCACCTTCAATGTTGTTATTGGCTAACTGCAGGTAACGGTTAGCCAGTGTTTGTAGTCCGTCGTTATCTAAGGCGTTGATTAAATCGGCATTGAGGCCATCTAAACCTGCAGAAAGGGTTTTCCCGCCGGCCTCTAACAGCGCCATAGGAAACGCATTAAGCTCGCCGCCACTGGTGACTTGGGGGTGAGAATCTAAAATACGTTCTACCAAGGTGGTACCGGTACGAGGTAGCCCAAGTACAAAGATAGGGGTTTGGGTTGCGTCGGCTTTAGGGCTAGGCAACGCCGCAGTTTGCAAGGCATCGGATACAAGGCATACGGTGTCCATAAGCAAGATATCTTGTGCCACATCGTAAGGGCGCTGTGTACGCTTTAACTGTGCCCCTTTTTGATAGCTGTTAAATGCATCATCAAAGTTACCGGTGTCTTCTAATACCTTGCCTTTAGCGTACTGCAGCATGATGTGTCCATGGTGGCCTGCAGGCAGGGCTTTTTCACATTCATCGATGGCTTTAAGCAAAGGCGAAAGGGTTTTCACTCGGCGAAGTTGGGACAAGCTATAACAAGCTTGGTAGCTGTCAGGCTGTAAGCGTAAAACGTCTAAATAAAGCTGTTCTGCATCATCAAGCTGGCCTTTAAAACGTAGCAAGGCTGCCAGGTGATTTTTGCTGCTAACACTGTCGGGGCAAAAACCAAGCGCTTGGCGGTGTGCATTGATGGCAGCGTCAATATTATTGGCGGTATAGTACAGTTCGCCCAGTTTGTCCCATGCTTTTGCACTGGTGTTTCGCGACATTATGGTGCGTGCGCGGTCTAGGGTGCTTTTTGCTGGTGCAAACACTTGAAGGTGTAAGTAACAGCCTGCCAAATGAAAGTAATGCCAACAAGTATCAGGTTCACAGTCAATGGCTTTAAGTGCCATGTTGATGGCGGTTTTACTTTGCCCTAACCCCATGCTGATGTCTGACAGAGCTATCCAAAGCTGCCCACTTTTGGGGTAAACTTTTAAACCCTGAGTGCACAATAAGGACGCTTCGGACAACTTATTATTGGCACGGTGCTGTTGCACCGCTTCGTAATATTGATTTGCTGAGTTAAACAAGCAAGCGCTCCCTTTCAGAGCCCTTCGGCAATTGCCGAAGGGAAAGGCCGATTAAAAAGCATAGCTCATTGAAATACCCACAGTCCGTGGTCTTACGCGGTAAAGCTGATCACCTAGTTGGGCAATGTCGTATTGCTCACCGGCTTTACTTTCGCCTGCAGACTCATCAATGATGTACTTGCCATCACCATCGGAAGCGGTGGGATCATCAGCGTTAAACAGGTTGTCGGCATACACAGAGACAGACCAGTTGTCTTGCTTGTATCGCACACTGGCGTTCCACAACGTCGAGGAAGGAATTTCATCAAAGCCTGTTTCGTAGAAAATAGACGGAGAATCAAAGCCAGTAACAAAACTGTCTTTATAAGACACGCCTAACTGAGCCGTCAGTGTCCCTTTATTCATTTGTTGAGTGTAAATGAGGGTACTCACCAAGGTTTGTTCAGGAATGCCGGGTAAGGATTCGCCTTTAGCGCCACCATAGGTACCATCAGCCACTATAAAGTCTTCACTTAGTTCTGCGCTGGTATAGGTATAACCGGCGTTAAGCTTAAAGCTATCGCTAAGCTGGGCATTCACTTCAATTTCAATACCCTTTGATTCTGCACTTTGGGCATTGATCATGGCTGGGAAGCCACCGTTGGGTGATTGCACCAGCAAGATAGGATCTTCCCAGTCGATGTAAAATGCCGTTGCACTGTAGTAAACGCTGCTGTCGAACAGATTGCCTTTTACGCCCACTTCATAGTTGGTGGTTTTATCTGGTTCAAAGAATAAGTATTCTTCACTTTCGGCAAAGATGCCTGTGGTAGGTAAGCCGTTTGCGCCACCGTGACGCGTGCCTTGTGAAATATTCAGGTAAACTTTTGTATCGAGGTCAATGTCGTAGGCCACATTGAAGCGATAAAGCAAGTCATTGAAGTCTTTTTCATCTTCGCCAGCGGCATAACCTCTAGGATCCGTACCCGCGTTTTCGGTGTCGCCACAGGTAAAGAAGCCTAAAGTGGTATACCAAAACTCTTCACAAGCGGGCAATAACACTTCCTGCTTGGCATAAAAGGTTTGCTCAAAATAACGTAAACCTGCGGTAATGCTTAAGTCGTCAGTGGGGTAGTAGGTTACTTCACCAAAGATGGCGTAGTCTTCAAATTCGGTATGCTGAATGTTGGCGTAGCCCACATCCTGACTTACAGGGTTGGTGATATTAAAGGCTTCATCCAACCCGTATACAATATCGTAAGCTTCGGCATCAAAGTCTACTGAGTTGTAGTACAAGCCCACTAACCAGTCGATGTCATTGTCCGTTGAGCCGGTTAAGCGTAATTCCTGGGTGAAGGTATCAGTACTAAAGGCTTTTTCACCGCCAATAACTTCCGTCGCTGGCGCGGTTCCGCCTGTATAACCATAATAGGATACATAATATGGACCCCACCACGAAGAATAGCCATAGTTATAGCTTTGGTCATAGATGCTTTCGGCATCGTTATTCGTAATGGAGGTGGCAGAGGTGATTTGTGCAAAGCCCAGATCGTGTTCGATAACCAGTGAGGTAACACTGGTTTCCCGCTCAAACTGTTCGATAATTTTTGCGGCAGACTGATAATCATCTAGCCCTTCAGATGAGGCAGTGGAACCTTGAACATTATCTTTTTGATGGTTATACGAAAGCAACACTTCGGTATTTTCCGTCGGTAGCCAGCGAGCCGAAATCCGTGCCATTTGCACTTCTTCATCGTTGATGTCTTTGGCGCTGCTATATTCACCGGTGGGCTGCTTATTATCATCAAGTACGGCAATGTAATCGCTGTCGATATAACCGCCATTTTCCAGTTGCATGATCACGCCGCGAATGGCGAAGTTATCGGTAATTGGTAGGTTGAGGGTTAATTCCACATCGTGGTTTACATCACCGGCACCGTCTGTAGAGGAAAGTTTAGCTTTTACATTACCCGAGATTTCGTCAAATTCCGGCTTGTTTGGAATATAGCGCATGGTGCCGCCTAATGAACCTGAACCATACAGGGTCGATTGGGGGCCTTTAAGCACCTCGATACGGTTCATATCACGTAATTCTAGGTTGGCGAATAAGGGGGTTTCACCTAAATAAATGGAAACCACCGGATCTGTTGTCATGGCGAAATCTTCTTGGGCACCACCGGTAAGGTTTAAACCACGCATAATAATGCCTGAAGAAATCCCATTCTTGCCGCGACCAACATCGGACAGTACAAGACCGGGGATCGCGCGGGCTAAGCTAGAAAAATCTGTAATGCCTGCATCAGCCAATGCTTCTCCACCGTAGGCGGAAATACTGTACGGTACTTCCTGAATGGTGGTTTCTCGGCGGGTGGCGGTTACAGAAATAGTCTCTATTGCATTAGTATTTGACGCTTGCTCAGCTTCTTCGTCTGCTTGTGCTTGAGCCATGCTCGGTAATGGTGAACCGAGGCAAGCACAGCAAATAGCAATACTTAATTTGTGTGGTTTAAACATCAAAATATTCCCTAAAATGTAGTCTTGTTATCAGTGGTACAGCTTTTCTGTTTTTATCTGCTGTTATCCATACTAGGGAGGTGCTTTTTAACCGGCAAACAATGAAAACTCCTAGTGCTATTCCAAAATGGAATGGTGCGATAGAACAAAGGCTTCGCTGTGGGTTATGGTAAATAGGATGGTGTTACGTTTTATAAAAGAATGAAAAATAGCCAGTAAAATAAGAGAAGTGTCGAACACTCAAATGAGGGATTCCCCATTTGAGTACTCGATGAACACAAATTTTTTTGTCTTGGTTAGCGTGTTAAAAAGCGGTTTTCAAGATGTGGAGAAAATTCGCCTCACTCATCGTCACAGGGTTGGTCTGATGCTCGGTATCTTTATATGCCAAAGCAGCAATGTGAGGCAGTTGTTCGGGTTTGACATGTATTTCTTTTAGCGTGTTAGGAATGGCCAGTTGTTGGCGCAATTCCTCTATCCAAGCAATAAAGCCCTTAGCGGTTCTGTCCGGTAATGCTAATAAGTTGGCTAATCTTGTCAGTTTTGGTGCTATTACAGAAAGGTTAAATTTAAGCACATACGGTAATACAACGGCGTTTGCCAGCCCATGATGAATATCTAGCAGTGCGCCAAGGGCATGGGCAATGGAATGGACTGCGCCTAAACCTTTTGACGTAAATGCAACTGCTGCTATGGAAGACGCGGCCATCATTTGTGTGCGTCCGGGTAATAAATCGATGCTGTTTACACTTTCTGATAAATGCTCATAACACAACCGCACCGCTTCAAGGGCGATGCCATCGCATAGTGGATTAAAATCTGGTGCACAGTAGGCTTCAATGGCATGAGTTAATGCATCCATGCCGGTCCAGGCACTAAGATGTTTAGGTAGGGAGATCAGTAGCTCAGGATCTGCGATGACAGCAAAGGGAAAGTGGCTAGGGTGATAAGCCACCCGTTTTTGACCGCGCACCTCGTCGGTGATTACGCAGGAGCTTCCTGATAATTCGGAGCCTGTCCCCGCGGTTGTAGGTATGATCATCATAGGGACAAAATCATCGCTAGCGCTGAGTTGAGGTAAGGTGTCAGGATCTTCAAAGTAGCAAAATAGCCACAGATCTTTTTTATTTCGTGCGACCAAAGACATGGCTTTAGCCACATCAATAGCACTTCCACCACCAAGGGCAATTATGCTGTCGCTGTTGGCGCTCTGTAAATATTCTACCCCTAAATCCACATTGCTTTTGGTGGGGTTACCTTTGATTTCGCTAAAGGTACTGACGAGAAAATGATTGGCTTCCAATTGTGCGATGAGGGCTTTCGTGAAAGGTTGTGTAAGCACTCCAGCGTCGGTGACCAACATAGGCCGTGATAAGCCTTGTTGCTTTAACAAATCTAGGGTGTGCTTTACTGAACCTGGACCAAAAGTGACGTCCGGTACTGTTACTTGCCAATGTGAGATAGTCATAACTTACTTCGCTAATGTGTGGGTTAAGGACGATTGTAATAGGCAACAATGGCTGCAGTAATCGATTCAAGATTGTCAAAGTAGGATTTTGGCATGGGGTCGTCACCGTTTATGCCACCAAAAACCACGACAACGATATCTGTTTTAGGGCAAACAAAAAGATATTGTCCTCCCCAGCCTGAGTGTGAATAACCGGTTTCGGATACGGTTAAAGACAAGCTATATTTATTAGAAGAGTTTGGCATTTTTGTGATGGCTTCTTTGCGCGCTGCGGGTAAACAAGTGCAATCACGTAACAACATGCCATAACGGGCAAAATCACGGGTTGTTAGGATAAGTCCGGCTCCAATACTTGGTATGCCTTCATGATCAACTGACATATAAACGGTGTCCTCACCGCCAATTTGGTGCATGAGTTCCCTGACTTGAGCCGTCAATGGCTTATCCATTGCCCGCTCAAGGATCCACCCGCTAACTTCTGTATTTATGGTGGCGTACACCATAGTATTGTGGGTATTTTCATTGCTACTATGGTGCGGTAAACGTTTAAGGCTTTTGGCAAAATCTCGTCGAGAGATAGGCGCATGCTCATTAAGCGGTAAGTAACCAAAGCTTCTTTCATCGGCAAAACGAATCTGTTCAAGGCGGCTACCCGCAGGAGCGGTATAGGCCGTCATTTCATTAAATTCGTGTAGTACATTCATGCCCATAATGTCTTTCACCGAGCGTCCGTGAAAACCGTCTCCTATTTCAGGAATATATTGCTCAACATTATCGTGAATCGAGATCCGTCCGGCTAAAATCGCTTTTTCCAGCAACAAAATGCTGACAGGTTTGGTTGCAGATTGTGCACTATGTAAACTGGATGGAGAAAAGTCATCAGCATAGTGTTCAAACACGATATGGCTGCCTTTTAGAACAACAAAACCATCAATGTCAGGCTGTTCGCTTAACGCTTTTAGCTGAGGTTGTGCGGCAAGGACTTTGTCATATGAGGCTGTTAAGGGCCTTGTTGTTCTGGCATTTACGCTCATTAAATCGGGCAAAATGTGCTGTAATTGCCGTAATCCCAGTTTACGGTTTAATTGCCAGTTATTCAGCGATACGGAGCTTTTTGCTAAAACGTCTTTTAAAGCCATAACAATTCCACAACTATTTTGTAAGTACTTACTTTGCTAATAGGCTTGTACTTTCGTCGTCTTTCCACGCCACAATTTCTCTTTCCGTGCGATTCACGGATAACTGAAATACATCGCTACGTGAATAATGACCCACCACGTCTAAATCATGCTTGTATTGATTGGCTTCATCTATATCAATATTGGCGTAAAGGATACCGGGTTGGTCGAAAAGTGGTTCAACAACCCATTCTCCATTCGGGCCGACAACCGCACTACCGCCGTTAAAAAAGAGATTTTCATCTTCAAGTACGGGCCCTGTGGCCCCCAATCCTTTTCGATAGGCTGCTCTTAGTGCTTCAGGAACATCGTCGGCACGTAAATACTGGGCTGCCGAGACAACAAAACATCGTCCTTCAAAGGCATAATGCTTTACTGACACAATGTGACTGTCTGCCATATCCGGCCAGCAGGCAATATGTATTTGCTCATCTTGAAAGTGCATTGTTTGGCGCATTAATGGATGCCAATGCTCCCAGCAAATGAGGGATCCGACTCTGCCGCTGGTGGTTTGAGTGACTTTTAGACCTGAGGCATCGCCTTGGGCCCAAGCAATGCGTTCTGTGTGAGTGGGGGTTAATTTTCGATGAACATTAAGGGTTTCACCCTTAGTACCAATTAACAAGGTGCTGTTATAAATGGACCCTGCATGTGGGCGGGCGCGTTCGTTTAAACCTAGTAACACATTCACATGACAGTCTGCCGCAGCTTGTCTGATAGGCAACAAGCTGTCGCAGTTAATTGTTGGGCATTGCTCAAGAAATTTACCATGCCAATACCTTGCTTCTGCATCATCCCAAATTGCAAGATCAAACACCCAAGCGGGGTAACCGGTTAACCAGCTTTCAGGAAATACGACAAGGCTAGCACCGTTTTCTGCTGCCTCACGAATAGCCAATTCAGCTCGTCGTACTCCTTCCGCTAAATCTAAAATGGCGGATGGGATTTGCACAATGGCTACTTTTTTATCATTTTGGGACAAAGTCTTAACTCCCCTTAATTCATTGTTGCTAATAACAATTTAAATAGCATTTTTTGCAAGAACTTGGTTTTTTAAGGTGGTGGAATAAACCACGTAAAGTGAGCACAGAAGGCTTAACGTATAAAATGCGCCACATGAAAATAGAGTAATCTGAAAGCTGTTGGTGGCATTGAGAATATAACCATGGACCCATAAACCGAAAGAAAGACCGCACCAATACATGAGCATGGACAAGGCGGCGATATTTTTATTGCCTTTACTTATGTGATCCAGCTTTCCCTGTATGACAGGTACGGTATATGCCCAGCCTATTCCGGTAAGAAATAAGCTGAGGGTATAAAATGAAAACCCTTTATTACCGGTAGATAAAAAGACGATGGAAAGCCATGTTATTAGCACACCAATCAGAATCAAATATTGGCTTTTAAGTAACTTTTCACTGGATTCAACAAAAAAGGCTGCAAACCCACAGACGGCGCTTACTGACAATACGAATATAATATCGTCAATATCTAGGTTCCAAGCGAGCCCCAGTCTTTCGTAAAATGCCCAAGAACCGCCTACGCCTATCATGAGAAATAAAATGCAACCCAATAGTGGCGTAACCAAGGCTATGTTTGCGATTTTCTGATGGGTGACATTGTGGCTTGAAGTGGTTTTGGTGGTAGCGGGAATGCGTAGAAATTGTAATAACAAAAGTGAGACAAGTCCTAGTGCAGCTAACGAAATGAAAAGCCCTTTTGTGCCGTGAACCTCGATAATAAACGGTAGAATAAACAGGCCAATACCACTGGCTGCAAACATGCCCAGCATATATAAACCAAAGCCTCGCTTTTGTCTGGGAAATAACGTAATCGCAGCAGCGACGCAGCCGCTGATTAGGCCGGAGGCGATACCAGAAATAAACCTTACGATGGCGAGAATATCGGTACTAAGTATGAATGCAGACCAGAGTTCAGCAAGGGAGATAAGGGTGATCCCCAGTAACGTGCAATGCTTTAAACTCATATGTCGCATGGCAATAATGGAGAGTAGGGTACCAATGGCAATACCAAGAAAATTACTCATGAAAATAAAACCTGCCACATCGGGCGAGGCATCAAGATAATCACTTACCGCCCCCACCATGATGGGCAAAAACTCGATAACACTGGCAGCAAAGGAACCAATTAGCGCCAAAATGATATGTTCCCATATGGGGTTTTTATTCGTTTTAATATCTAACACTATAAAATCTCTGTTGTGAGTGTGCTGATGAATGCCTTTTAAAGCTACCTGTGTATGTAACTCGCGGTGTTCATGCTTTAACTCAAAATGAATGCTGAAAATACCGATGATTCAACGTGTTATGGAGAAAAGTAGAAACGATTTAATATCATTACTTTCTTCACTATATTGATGAGGGTTTTTCGCGGCAAACAATGAAAACTCCTAGTGCTATTCCAAAATGTAATAGCCTGTGTCACACTGATTTTGTACCCTGATTGTTTTGCAGCCTTATGTACTAGAAATGCGGCCAAACGATGCTGTTTCCCATGGGGTGGTAGTAGGGTATTTGCTATTGTTAGTGCATAGAGAGACACGCCATGAGAGGAAAATTACCGAGTATTATTTCACTTCAGTGTTTTGATGCTGTGGCCCATCATTTAAATATGACCTACGCGGGTGAAGCCCTTCATTTAACGCAAAGTGCAGTAAGCCGACAGGTAAAAAACCTAGAAAGCCTCATTGGTCGTAAATTGTTTTATCGGCAAGACAACCAGCTTATTTTAACCCCCGTGGGCGAACAATATGCCGAAGAAGTACATAAAATTCTTACCAGCTTAAATGCCGTTACCCAGAAGATTTCTTCGAACACCGAATTTAAGCAAGCGGTAAAGCTTAAAGTGGTTACCGAACCCACTTTTGCCATTGCGTGGCTAATGCCAAAGCTCAATGAGTTCTACATCAATTACCCGGATATCGAAATCGATTTGGGCACCGATTATGAATCGGTTACCCGTAATACCCGCCGCTGCGATTTTGCCATTTTATGGGGCGACGCCGACTGGCCACATTACATTGCCGAGCCTCTACGAAAGGAAACCTACCTGGCGGTGTGTACACCACGTTATTTAAGAGGCCGCAAAGCCGTTAAAACCATGCGTGAAGTGGCCAATTTCGACTTTATTCATCAAAGTAGCGCCCGTTCTACCACGGACCAATGGTTTTTAAAGGCAGGATTAACGGAAAAAGAAATTTCTATGATTGGTGGGCAGCATTTTGATTACTTTATTTACCTGTTACAGGCGGTAAAGAACAATATTGGGGTGTCTATTTTACCGGAATACTTAGTTAAAGAAGACATCATCAACGGCGATCTTATACTAGCTTGTGAGCAAAGTTTTAGCCCAGACCAGCGTTTTTACATACTCTATGATGAAGAACGTCAAGAAGACTATGCCATCCGTCAGTTCAGAAAATGGCTGATGACACACAAAGATGACATGTAGAGCACATCCATGAAGCAGTCACACATTCCCGCTGTCGCCCAAGATGTTGAGGGTATCTCGGCATTAATTATGGCCATTGGCGAGCCGAACTTTTACGAAGCGTTGCTGGTGTATTTGGCCACGGTGATCAATTTCGACAGTGCCTCTGCGATTTTATATAAGAAGGGGAATGCGCCAGAACTATTGTTTGCCAATTTTACCGAAACCGAACAAGCCATTTTCTGCGCCCGATTTTTAGATGGGGCCTACGTGATCAGCCCCGCTTATCAGGGTTTTGTAAATGGTTATCCTGATGGTCTGTATCCGTGGTCTAAACTCATGCCGCCAGGGTTCAAACAGTCGCAAATGTATGATGCGTATTATCGGCCCAGTTGTATTGAAGATTTATTGTATTTTTTCGTCGATACAGGCGCCACAGGCTATATGCAGTTTAGTTTGGGACGGCATTCGCCAAGTAAGGTATTTGAGCAACACGAAATACAGCAGGTGCAGGGTGTGGAAGGGCTTGTGATTGGTTTAATTGCCAAACACATTGAAATGGCGGTGTTGCGTCAAACTCTTCATCCTCAACCCCTTTCCCGTCTGGTCTCTGACCGTGTAAATCACTTATTAGAAAATTTTGAGGCTGAACGTCTCACCAGTCGAGAGCGGCAAATTGCTAAGTTGATCATCATGGGGTATTCGTCGCAATCGGCGGCGGATAAACTCTGTATCTCGCCGGGTACCGAACGGGTGCACCGGGCTAAGCTTTATGCGAAGTTAAACTTGCGGTCAAATTCAGAGTTGTTTTCGTATTTCTTAAACTTGCTGACGCAAGCGGGGTAGGACACAACAAAAAAGAAAGCCAAGTAAACAAGGGCGTTTGCTTACTTGGCTTAACAACAAAAATGAGCGGGGAATTTAAATTCCTAGCGCTTGGCCACCGCCAATTTGAATGGTTTCTGCGGTAATGAACGAGGCATCATCGCTAGCGAGGAACGCCACAACCGACGCCACTTCTTCCGGTTCACCTAACCGTCCAAGCAAGATGCTGTCTTTCCACGATGCAAACACTTCAGGTTTAGTTGCTTTAATTTGCGCATGGAACGGGGTGTCGATGGTACCTGGAGACACAGCGTTAACTCGAATACCCGCCGCTGCCAGTTCTTTTGCTAGCGCCCGCGTAAGCACATGCACGGCACCTTTTGATACACCATAAATACCTGCACCAGGCCCGCCTGCATTCCAGCCGGCATTAGAGGTGCAATTAATAATAGAGCCACCGGTGGTCTTTTTCAGATAAGGAATGGCGGCGCGGGATACAAAAAACGCACTGTCGACGTTAAGCGCCATCACCGAGCGGTAAAATTCGGTAGACATTTCTTCCATGGAGCTACGTCCGCCAAGGCCACCGGCATTATTTACCACAACACTGATATAACCGTATTTGTCGCCAATAGCCGCAACATGCTTATTCACCGCTTCATCGTCGGTAACATCAAAGCTGACGTACTCGGCGTCTATACCCGCGTCTTTTAATTCAGCCAGGCAGGCGGCGCCTTTTTCATCGTCTCGGCCATTTAGCACCACGGTATAGCCATCATTTCCTAAACGCTTGGCAACCTGAAAACCGATGCCGCCAGTAGCGCCGGTGATTAAAGCCACTTTTTTAGACATAGTGAATTACTCTTTTTGGTTAATTAGATAAATGCTGTTTTACTTATTTATTACGGCAAGGAAGTACCGCATTACGGATTCTGGTGCGGTACATCGCCATGCGATCTGTGTAAGACAGTCAGTAATGACCAATTTAGATTATTTGGTAACAATGATCCACCTTATTCACCGAAAGACGATGAAATGGGAGCACTTTTAAGTAGAAAAAAACCGCTGGAAAGCCTTCATAACAGGGCGAGGAGGCTTTGCGCTTGGCTAAACTTCGGGCTACAATTGCGCCTGCTGTTACAATTAATAAAAAAATATTAAAAAGGTAGAGAGTAATGAAAGCTCGCCGGCTATTCTGGAACATCGTTGATAAATTAGAGGCTTTAATAGACCAAGGTGTTTATCCTGTAGGTAGTCGGTTGCCACCCGAACGGGAATTAGCTGAAACCTACAATGTAAGTCGCCCCACCATACGAGAAGCCATCATTGCACTGGAAGTACGGGAACGTATTGAAGTGAAAACAGGCTCTGGTGTCTATGTTGTCAATAAAGGCGCGGCTAGCCGAGTGGCAAAACCCATCAGTGCGTTTGAGTTAACTCAGGCACGGGCATTGGTAGAAGGGGAGGCCGCAGCACTTGCCGCCGCAACCATCCAGCCTGACGAGCTAGCGGTATTAAAGCAAACGTTGGAAGACATGTGTGTGCCGGCACAGGCCGATGCTGCCGACCAACAGTTCCACGAAGTCATTTCTGCGGCAACCCGTAATAATGCCATTATTTTATCGGTAGAAAATTTATGGGAATTAAGAAAAACAGTACCTGAGATCATCGCGTCTTACGGTGAGGTGTGCTCCCAAAGCAGCGAACAAAGACTAAAAGAACATACTAGTATTTATGAAGCCATTGCCAGTGGCGACCCATCCGCTGCCAGACAAGCCATGCACAATCACTTTAATCGTCTTATCAATGCATTATTTGATGCCAGCGAGGCAAAAGCCCTGGAAGAAATTAAGCGTAAAACCGATGAGACCCGAGGCTTATATTCTATTTCTCACCTCAGTAAATAAACCCCTAAAAGTAAAACAGGCTTCATAAAGAAGCCTGTTACTTACGTAGGGTACGCACGTGAATTGCGTTTTCTTATTGTTCAATTAATGCAACCGTTAGGCGGTATGTACCGAATCCTATAAATGAAAACCGAGGTCGACGTCGTTTTTCATTGATTGCCTCGAAGCACGTAACACCCTTCTTATACAGCGTAATGCCACCTAATGCTTTTGCCGCTATGGGGGACGAGAACAAAACCTTACGTGGCTAATTGCTTGCCGTAAAATTGGTCGCAATTAATGTAAGACCAAATATAGTGACCAAAATTTGCTTTGTCAAAGCATTTTGTAAGATAGCTTTGTCTTTTATGTAGCCAAGCTTAATAATGCTAGGCCGTCATTTCTCACATTTTTGCCCTTAAATTGCGCCGATAAGAAAGCGATAAACGCCATCGTATTTTCTAATTGGAAATAATTATCATTTGCATTATGAGGGTTTGATGAGTATAGTTACATCATAATAAAGAAAGACAACGCAGTATGCAGGTATTCCGCAGTCTCTGGAATCAACAGCAAGGCCGTACATATACAACCTACATTAGGAGTCGAACGATGGAAGCACTTGTGTTTTTAATGTTGGCTGGAGGTACAGCCGCTACATTTGGATTTGTGGTACGTTTAGTCGGACATACAAGTACTGAATGAATATCCCTTCGCCACCGTCTTTTGTAAAGGTATGGGCGTCGATTAGATTCTAGCAATCAGATCCCAGTTCCACACCTTCAATGGTGGCATTTCTATCCTTTCACAATTACTCTCTTAGCGTACATTGGACGGTGTTATGTTATTACCGACCAGGTGCGCGGGGGCGTTGTTAGCAATAAACCAAATGCTATTTTTATCCCCTTGGTAAGCCCGTTGTGTGGTTTTTCGCCCGCCATAGAAAAACAGTAACGCAAACCCAATCGCCCCTACTTCTATTCCTATAGCGCCTGGTGTGGTGACGGACCAGGCTTCGTTATTAGATACCAAGAACATAACAAGGCTGGTAACAGGAACCCCGACGCAACTTATCGCTAAGGCATACTGTAGGTGGATGGCACTGAGTGCCGCGCCTTTCCAAAAGCTATACACAATCGCGAAAAAGAACACCGCATAGTAAATAGTGAGGTACATGGGGTTTATGCTTTGATTGAATAAATACAACCATTTAGATGACAGCATGCAGGCCGCTACACCGAATACCGAGCCTAAGCATACGCCCACGGTAAGGTTGGCCATCACGCGATTAGAGCGAGACTGAACAGGTTGCTTTTTACGTCGCTTTTCTAACCATAGCAAGTTCCCGGTGTAGAACAATGCGGCGCCCATTAGCCCTAAGATAAAATAAATCCAGCGACCCGCATCGTTAGCAAAGTTGCCGAAGTGCAGCGAGAAAAAGCTAGTGACAAGGGCACCATATAACCCGTTTTCTTCAGTACTGAGGGTGGAATAGATAATGTCGGTTGTATAAGGATCCATTGTGATGATATCTGATTCTGCTGCCCGCTGTATTTTTCCATCACCAACAACGTTTATGCGCAGTGAAGCCCCAGGGCCTTCTAATTTGCTAAATGTGAGGCTTTTTACCGTGTATCCGTCGGTGGTATCGGCCACTTTTTGCAGGTAAGTAGATAGGGGCGGTAAGGTATTAATATCTTGGGTTTGTGACGATCTGGGCATGGGGCTAAACATGGGTTCATCGCCATAAACAACAGATAATCCGTCGTACATTACATCGTGAAAGGCGAATACCACCACAGTCCATGCAATCATTAAATGAAACGGCAGACTGGTGATCCCCAACAAATTATGTGTATCTAGCCAAAAACGGCTTGACCCTTTTTTCTGGCGCAAAGCAAAAAAGTGCTTCACTAAGGTGGGTAAAAGAAATATCACCCCCGACACCAAGGCAACAAAATACAAGGCCGACGCCACCCCTAATATCACCACGCCAAGATCTTCGTGCCCTGCTTTGCCGGGAATTCCTGCGGTGCGATGCAGCCAATCCACTAGATCACCTAAAACATTTTGCTGCGTGCTTAGAGTAATCAAATCACCGTTTTCATTTAAGGAGGCTTGGCGTACTTCATCTTTTATACGCAAACCGCGACCGCCACCTTGTTCAACCCAAGTCATTGGCGAAAGGTTATCGTCAAGGTTAATGGTAAAACCGCGTTTTACTGTTTCATTTTCCGATGCCGCTAATTGAATCAGGGTGTCTTTTTCGGCCAAGGAAACCTGAGGCAAGGTTTGGGTTGTCGGTATGGCCCATTGAGTAATGGGCGTTTGAAACATGGTAAGGGCGCCGGCAAAAAAGGCGATAAACAGTACAAGCCCGGTGGTGATCCCCGTCCAGGTATGTACCGACTGATAGATGCGAAGAATGTCACTGCGTATTTTCATAGTACATACCTTAAAAGCACGAATAGCCCCCAACAAATGACGTTTGCCCCGCCAAGGAAAAGAAACGCCCGGGTGCCGGTTCTAAACAAAAACGAAAATGAAATAATAGCTAGCCAAATAGGGCTGATCATCCACATATTAAACTGGTTTTTATTCGCCCCATTAATGCCTCCTGGGCCATACCAGGCAAACAAACCTATTATGGCAAAGGCCAAGGTTAAGCCGAGGACTGCGCTGGCGATGGTTTTTGACCACCAGTGAGGTTGAATTTTTTGGTCTGCACTTAAACGAGCCATCAGGTGGGATTTCCTGCTTTAACGAGTGACACAAAGGGCACCGCAACTAAGGTGATCATCAATGCCGATAGCCAGGTGAAAAAAGCAGAGGCGACAGAAAGGGTCAATAAAAAACACACCAAAGAAATGCCAAGTTGGGCGTAACCGACAAAGCGGTATAAGTGGGGAAGGGGGCGCACAAGAATGCGTTGTTGGCGATTGGTTAGGTAAACAAATACGGTACCTGAAAGCGCCAATATAAATGCCATGAAAAGAAAAAGCATGGTGAACTTCCTGTAATTAACTATTAATTCTTAAAACACGTTTTAGCGGCTAACTTACTGACAAAGGCCATGTTGCCTTATGCCGGTTGTTGTAAGTGCACTGCCTTTAGCGCGCGTAACCACACCCATAATCCTAGGCACAGCCAAGCATCCATATCGCTAATTGATAACAAGGGGAGCACGTCTTTTAGACGTAATATTTTATTTTAATTTTTATCAGAGTATACATAAGCCTAAGGGTTTATGTAAATGGTAATTATTACTATTAGTATCTAGAGGTGTTTTTTCTGCAAAGTCCGAACACAGTTACCGCCTGCCTTAAACCATGGGTTTTATCATACCGTCAGCTTCTTAATAATTCCGTAAATAGTAACAATTATCATTTGCATTGTTGGTTTTTAGTGTCTAATGTAGATATTGAACGATGTATAAACATCGACCCGTTAACGCAATGTAGGTTGGGCGCTCTTACCGGTCAGACCCTAAAACAGTCAGCAGAAGGTATTACATATGAAGGTAAATTTTCTATGTCCCAAACATTCGGAGTGGGTTTATAGCCACCCGGAAGAAGCTGTTCACTTTCTCGCTAGAGACGAATATCAGGGCGCTATGCTTTTTGTCGACGGTCAAATTCGTGAAGCCATCGCTTACTTAGGGTGTGCCTTTGATATTGCGGCCATCCTTTATGAGCTAGACGAAGGGCAAAATGTCACGTTTAAGCGAAAGTTAGAGTGCTTATCCGATTTATTGTGCCAGGCGTACGCAAAGCTTGGGCTGCATGAGTACCGAGTGGCAGTTAAATCCCGTCTCGACAATCTGTTTTTCGATGTGCTGTATGGCGAAATTACGGTGCTACATGCTTAGCGTACTTAGCCTAGAATGCCATCGCAAATACCTTGTCTGGGAGAAAGTGATCTTAGATGGCAACCGAGACTATATGGCGGGAGAGCTAGACATCGCCCGCCTGAAATATTTAAGAGCCATTGAGCTGGCCCAAGCTATGGTTGCGCTAGAGCCAAATCTTCGACCCACGGTTGGCGCATTGCTTGTGAGTTATCACAACCTTGCCGATCTTTACGAAACGGCAAAGAACATCGACTTGGCCGAATATACACTGAACAAAGCCCGTAGCCGAATTGCTAAGTTGGCAAAGGCGAACCCCTGCCACGAAGTGGTGTTGTGGGGAATACGGTTAGCGTCTGAACAAATCTATCTATTTAACAAGCGATATGGTGTACAGAAAGATAACGGTGGCCCGGCTTTCAACACCGAAAATCCTGACGACAGAAAATATGCCTATGGGCCCCTGCACTGAACAAAGGGAGTAGATCATGAATAAACGATTTCTTTTGCGACTACAGCTAGTCATTGTCACGGCAATGTTTAGTTCTGTTCTATATGCTCATCCGGGGCATGATCATCATCACTGGACAAGCGTTATCTTGCATGTGTTGTTTTATGCCTCGTTAACCGCAGCCGCGGCAGCCTGTGGATACGCCGGTTACAAGGCAATACAGCGTAATCGCGCAACCAGAGGGTAAGTCATGTTGCATCAACTATTAACCAAGCTGGATAACCACGTGGGCTTTGAAAAAGTCAGTGCTCACTGTGATATTCCCTGCAAAATTTATGATCCTATTAGTGCTCAGCTTGCCGCTTTAAGTGTGATCCGATTTACGGATCTCATTAACGAGTTATCGGCTGACAATGGTGCACAACTGGTGCGTTTGGTCAGAGAAAAAGAAATTCATGCGGAAAAAGTAAAGCAGGAAGTGCGCGTAATATGGGGCGACTATTTTAAAGCGCCGCAAATCGAGCAATATCCTGATGTGCATGACTTGGTGCACAATATCATGATGGCAGGCTCAGCCTGCAAACAGCATGTGGATAGAGACAAGTCTTTACAGTTACTGGCTTTGGTGAACCAATTTGCCGGTTACTTTTGGCACTCAAAAGGGGTCCAAACCGTACAGGCAACGTGCCCATATCCACCGGCAGAACAAGTGGTTTACCCTAAACTGTACTGATGCTAAGTGTGATGAAAGTGGCTGGGCGCAGCATGATGCCTGCGCTGCCACCCGGCTCCTTTGTGTTGGTGTTTAGCCCAGGAAAATGGACACTGGATGTGAACGATGTGGTGGTATTTCGTTGTCCTAACCGTGGCAAATTAGTCAAACGGGTGTTGTCTGTAGAACCCAATAAAGGCTATTTTTTAGGTGGCGATAATATTGCCGAGTCTATTTCTGCCGCCGAAATTGGCTGGGTTCCCCGTCGTCAGATCATCGGTAAGGTGATTTGGCATAGCGTTAAATCGGCAACGGCCTAACGGCTTGAATTTCTTCGCGCAAGGACGCAATTATTGCTGCTTATATTGGCTAAAAGTTCAAAGGCGGGAATAAAAATCAACCTCTATACTCTTTCTCCATAGCTTAGTGGCCGCTTTATGGCACCGGCAATACGAGAGAACGAGATGAAAGCACCAATTGCCCAATTACGGTTTATATTGGCCGTGATCGGCACCCTGTTTTGCGACCAAATTTTAGCGCAGGATTTAGACACATCCCTAGGGGGGTCTTATCGTTTACGGTATGAGTCATTAAATAACCCTATTTTTCCCACCACAGCTGAAGTCAGAACCCAAACCAACCAACGGTTATCATCTCGGTTGTTAGTTAACGGGCGTATAAGCTATGGGCATTGGGAAGGTGTGGCACAACTGCAGGACTCGCGGGCCATGCTAGATGACAATGACCCCAGTTTAACGTCGAACCAGGTAAACACGTTTGAACCCCTGCAGTTTTATATTCGCTATAGCAATGTGAGCGAGAATATAAGCGCCATTACAGCCGGGCGTATGACCGTGGATCACGGTAGTCGCCGTTTGCTAGCAAAAGGGATTTATCGCAATACGGCGAATGCCTTTGATGGCATTATGATTGATACGCATTGGCATAATTGGAAGGTGCGCGGGTTTTATTTATTACCAGTAAGCCGGCTACCTACCGATGCCGACAGCCTAGATAATAACGACAGAGCCTTCGATAAAAGTGATCGCCGCCGCCGTTTTTATGGCTTTTATGTTACCTCTCCTAACAACCAATGGGCCATTCAAAACTATTGGTTAAAAGAAGCCGACGGGCCCAATTTGGCCACCAAAAACCGAGACCTTTACACCCTTTCTGTAAACTATGCCTATACCCCGTTTGCGCAGTGGAAGGGCACGGTGGAGGTTGTCGGTCAAACCGGTACGGCGAGAGAAACTAAAGCGGCCACCGATACCCTCGATAAAACAGTGCGGGCTTGGATGGTCCACGCCGATATAGGCAAACCTGTGAGTGATAACACCTTCATGCGGGCAGAGTTGGATCTGGCCAGTGGTGATAACAATGGCGCAGATACAACCATTAACGACTTTGACACCTTATATGGTGTGCGTCGTTTCGATTTTGGCCCCACCGACGTGTACCAAGCGTTTCCTCGCAGAAACCTGCTAGCAGGGGGAATACGAAGCGTCACCAAGTTAACAGGCGCACACAATATTATGGTGGCCTATAAAGCCCTTTGGTATTTAAAAACCACTACGTCAGACGATAAATTTATTGGACACCAACTAGAAGCGCGCTGGCGATATCAAGTGAATGAACAACTGCAGGTGGCCATGGGGGGCGCATATTTAAATAAAGGCGCGGCGCTTACATCCGGTGATTATCCAGACGATTCCTTATTTGGCTTTACCGGCTTTAAGGTAACGTTCTAGTCGCAACTTGGCGCAGGTTTGCGTACACTTCGCTTTCTGCTACTCGGATCCTTATACCAATTTGCATAACTCTATTATGGCTTTGCGCCTGCAAGAACTGGCCACCTCCACCCGCCCATTTATTACTCGAGGCAGCAAGGTGGTGCGCTGTGAAGGGTGTTTATTACCCCAGCTTAATTGCATCTGCGCTGTTCGACCCACTCCGTCGGCCAATAGTGCCTTTGTGTTTTTAATGGCCAAAGGGGAGTGTTATAAACCATCAAACACCGGTCGACTGATTGCCGATGTATGCAAACACAATTTTGCCTTTGTATGGTCTCGTACTGCCCCTCAGCCAGATTTATTAGCGTTGTTAGACAGCCCCCATTATCAGCCCATTGTTATATTTCCTCACGAGTCGGCACCGGCGCAACGGTGCATTTCTGCGGTGCCAGAAGTGATGGGCAAAACCCCATTATTTATTATGCTAGATGGTACTTGGCGCGAAGCGGGCAGAATGTTTAGAAAGAGCGCTTACCTACAAGCGTTTCCGGTGTTAGGCATTCAACCTGAACAGTTGTCTAGCTATGCACTTCGAGAAGCGTCTCATGCTCATCAATTATGTACCGCCGAAGTGGGGGTGGAAATTCTTAAACTTGCTGGCGAACACGCCTGTGCCGCATCGCTACAGCATTATTTTTTACAATTTAGGCAGCAATATTTAAAGGGTAAACCCCATAGCAAAGCATAAAGGAGCTGAACATGCTTTCTTGTGCTGTGCCCTTTATGGCACACTGGCTTTAGTTTACTGAGGGAAGTTGTGATATGACACTAAATCGTCCGTTGTTCAAACATATACGCAATCATAATGCGTTGTTTACTGAGTTGGCCCAATACCGGCATCAGGCGGTGGCGGGTTTAGGTATGAAAGACTATCAATTTCACAAAACTCCTAAGTTTGTGGACGAACAGGGGCGCCGATTAACCATCGAACCCGAGCGCAGTATTGTGTTACCCAGTGTGCATGACTTAGCCGGGGTAAAATCAAAACTTGCCAACGCTATACCGTCGTTAACTATGGTTACCCACAGTGAAATTGGCTATCGCTATCCTACCGCAGCTTTAGCAGGTCTTGATGCTCCCTTTATAAAGCGTATGCGTTCAGAGTATTTTCATCGGGTAGATGAAGATCGCAGCATTTGTCGGCCGGTGAATTTATCTTACGGCATCAAAAGTCGGGGTAAGGCTGATAACCGTCAGGAGTACGAAGTATGGATGCCCGACGAAGCACCAGATCAAAACCCGCTGCCGTTACTTATTGATCGCTACGGTGAAGACTTACCAAACGATGTGCGGCATTTTGTTGAACAACCCGCCCGAGTGCATGGTTGGATGGGGGTTAAGCGCGCGGCTTTTGAGGCTTTGTATCAAAACCCGGCCGTATGTGGCGACCTAATTATCTGTGTCGCCTTGAGTGTGGATGCATACAATATTGGTGCAAAACCGGATCTATCCTTCTCGCCAATGGCCGAAAGCTCAATTGCAGTAAGCAATGCCGAATTAGAATGGGAAATTGAAGGTTATTACGCGCCGCGCCAATGGCAATTTGATCATGACGATGTGTGGCGAGCCATTAATCATACCTTAGAAGCCATCAATGCGCCCCTAAGAGAGTTTTATGGCGACACTATTGTGCCCCTTATCGAAAGTAAAACCGAACGGATCCTTTCGACAATAAAAGCCATGGGTGTTACCACCGAAGAAATTGAAGCGTTGAATTTGCAGCCTTGGGAATTTGTGCAATCAGAAAGTTTACACAGGGTGAAGTCTCACGATCCTAGCCGCCCAGTAAACCTACTAGGCCGTCTTAACCGGTTGTTTTATCAGCCCGACCGACAATTGCCATCGCTTAACTGGATGCACGATCTAATTACTTAGGGTTGACTACCTAAAGCCGGCTTCACCCGGCTTTAGGGTCAAGATATCGATTCGCTATGTAGGGCAAAAAATTAGCGAGCTAGCCAGCCACCATCTACCGCTAGCACAGTGCCATGCACGTAGTCAGAGGCGGTAGAGGCTAAGAAAACCGCCGCTCCGCTTAGATCATCAGGGCTTCCCCATCGTCCGGCTGGAATACGGCCCACAATTTCACTGTTACGCTTTTCATCGGCCTGTAATGCGGCGGTGTTGTTGGTGGCGATGTAACCTGGGGCAATGGCATTTACGCAAATATTTTTTGTGGCCCACTCGTTCGCCATAAGCTTTGTTAGCCCCGCCACACCGCTTTTGCTGGCGGTGTATGACGCCACGCGAATGCCGCCTTGAAATGACAACATAGACGCGATATTGATGATTTTACCTGGGCGAGATTGGGCCACCATACGCTTAGCCACACATTGACTAAGAAAAAACAGGCTTTTTAGGTTCACGTCCATTACCGTGTCCCAGTCTTCTTCGGTAAAATCTAAGGCGTCGTTGCGTTTGATGGTGCCCGCATTGTTTACCAAAATATCCACCGCGCCCAGTTCGGTTTCGGCTTTATCGACAATCTTCTCTACGCCAGCGCAGTTTGATAAATCTGCCTCTACCAGCACACAGCGGCGGCCCAACGCTTCAATGCGCTGCTGGGTGTCGTTAGCAGGGGTACGGCCTACGGCCACAATGTTTGCGCCAGCCTCAGCAAGCCCAATTGCGATACCCTGACCAATGCCGGTATTGGCACCGGTAACTAATGCTGTTTTTCCTGACAGATCAAATGCCTTCATGGTATTTATTCCCTTTCATATAGCGGCCATACAAAGACCGTTGTCGTTTAAGGTTGTGTGTACTGCGTGGTTTTTACCACCTTACCTGATTTGTCTTTTACCACAGACAGCCAGGTTGCCTGTATATCTACCCCGTCGTATTGCAGATACCCGTTTGGTGCATACAAAAACGTTTCTACATGGTCCGTTGAGGTGATTTCTACGCCCTGCCAATCGGGTGCCGTAATTGGCGTAACCGAAATGGGTGGCGTAGGGGCCTCGCTATACAGGGTTTTAGGTTGCAGTACGGTGATAAACGCCATCTCTTTTACCGGCGTTGTATTTTCGATAAGTAAGGTTTTTAAACTGATACGGCGAATATCATCTGGGCGTTGGGGCGTCATTACTTCTTCCACCAAGGTTTCTTCTATGCGCACGTTACGTTTTTGCGGTGCCACAGGGTATATGGCCAAAGCGCCGTTACCGTTTTCTACTTCAAAGTGGTCGCTGTTTTCATGGTTGGCAAATTTTTCTGAATGAAGACGCCATGTGTAGGTATGCTCAAGGTGGCTGGCCAGTTCATCAAGTACGATAAAATACCCACTTTGACTGTTGATCATATGCCTTGCGTTGCGGGTTAATTGCATTTCTGGGTAGTACATCTTGCTTGATTCACCCACCGCATAGGTGTAGTCATCTTCATTGTAGAAGGTTTCTATTTGCGCGGTGGCTTCACGAGGCACGTCCTTCCACACATTAAAAATGCCCTTACAATTTTGGTCAAATAATTCAGGATCGCTTAAATCTGCGTTATCCCATATTTTTTCACCCACGCAGCCGGTGCCATCCACCGTAATCATGTTGTGTATTTCGGCTTTTGAAGTACGGTTGTAGCCTTCGTCAATGGCGAGATAAGTGCCATTATGAATAAGAATAAAGCTGTTAAAATCGACATGATAATGAGTCAGGCTACGGGTGTGCCAGTTGTTTTCTTCGTCTACTTGCCAGCTTAATTCCCATTGTTTGTGTCCGCCAGGAGGGCTGCATTTGAACGACAGGTGGGTGGCATCGGTTTCCCAGCCCGAACGCATCACTACCAAGCCTAAATCAGGGAAGCAGGCCGACAGCGGCAACACGTCTGGCGATATGGGTTTAACCTCGGGGCGGTACCAAATCATTTCTAAAAAGGCTTCGGGTAAAATGCCGGGGAAGATTTTGCTTTGGTAAGCTTCTCGAAAGAGGAAGTTTTCTCTTACTAGTTCGCCTAGCCATTGGGCGTGACCATTGTTGTACTCACTGGCAATTTTATAATAAGCACCAATAGAATGAGAGCTACGCTTGTCGTGCACATCGGCAAAGTTGACGTTTTCTTCCCAGTTAGGATTAGACTGATACAACCGGTAATAAAAGGTGTTTTTCAAAAAGTCTGTTTCAAAGTGGTTGCTGCCACCGTCTTTACGAATAAGGTCAGCGGCCACTAAAAAGAAGTTAATGGCAAAACGCCAATAGCCGGTACCTTCGTAATTTGAGCCATCTTCAGGCATATACTTAAATACGGTATCAAAATTGGTTTTAATTTCGTCTATCCATACTTGCGCCGGCGGGTAGTCATCGACAATGGCGTAGGCGGTGGTAAGCAAGCCAGCATAGTTTATCCAATTATGGTTTTGCCAGAAATTGGTAGACCAGCAGTGGCCCAGGTTTTCTTGCCCGTAATCAAATATCTTATTGCCTTGTAAAATCAGCTTATCTAAAAATTGTTGCCGTTCATCATCGCTAAGGTGGTCTTTTAGCCAATCGTAAGATAATCCTAAGCCAAACAGTAACCAAGACGCGCTTAAATCTACATCCACTAAAAAGCCATAACCCCAAACATCGTAACCCACCGCAGTAAAGATCCAGCGTTTGGCTTCTTCAAGGTAGTGGGGCTGCTCGGTAAGCAAATAGGCTAGGCTTAAATTGGCGCTGGCCATGCCCATATAGGTCACGCTGGTGGCCGGTGGCGTAACCGACAGTGGCTCGTTTTCATACAAGCGGCATTGTTCGATTAGCCGGGTAAATTGGTTTTTCCGGTAAGTGCCTAGTTCAGCTTTTAAGGTGTCGAGTTGCTCGTTAATAAGCAAATAATTCATGGTAGCGTTTAACCTTTTGTTAAGTGTTCTCACGTCGAAAATGGGTGTTTTCGACGTGGTGGCTAAAATGGGTTACTTTACGTAAGAACATGATGAAGTATTGTCGGTGACGGGCTTTGCCGCCACGGTATTTCTTGAGCCTGCCCAAATCATTAACCCGCTTAGTATGCCAATGACCACCGCGAGTATTAATATGGCCAATCGGCCTGTTCCCGAGTTAGGGAAAAACAGCATACAACCTACAAAAACAGCAATGGCAATGCCAAACCAGCCCACCACGGTAAGTTGTTTAAGATCGTTCCCTTCACCAATTTCTTGCTCAAAATTAATCGGCGTACGAATGGTGGTAAAAAACGCATCAACCCGTTTTCTGTGTTCAGAATGACGAGGCGGAGCAAAGGGGATGGTTAAGAAAAACGGCAAGGTGCCGGTAAGCAGTACGCCGAAAAACTGATGTTGGAAATTCCACGTAAAGCTATCGCTGAGGGCTTGTGAAAAGCCAAAATTCACCAGCGGAACTTTGAAAAAGGCAATGGTAGAGTAGATTAGTGCGCACCCAATGGAAAATAACGCCGCCCACCATGGCGTGCGGCGTATAAACAGCCCCCACAATAAGGGAATGGTAATGGGCGTAGACAACAAGGTGCCTACGCTGATCATCACTTCAAAAATACCAATGCCTTCTTGGCCGGCAAAATACATGGCCAGTAAAATGATGAACACGCCCATGACCCAAGTAAGCTGTATGCCGTAGCGCAGTAGCTGTTTTTCACTTTTCGGCTGCCACTTAAAAAAGCGTACTAACTTGGGATAGATATCTTTTACTAAAATCGCCACATTGGTATTGAGGCCGGTATCCATAGAGCTCATGGTGGCAGACAAAATAGCCACCACAATTAGCCCCACCAAACCCACAGGAAGTAAGCGCATACTGGCAACGGCGTAACTGGCTTCAGCGGGCTTACTTATATCAAAGCCGTCTATCATTTCGGGGTATAAAATTCGTGCAGCAATGGGAGGCACAAACCAAATAACGCTGCCCAGGGCCATTAAAATGGCACATAACAGGGCGGCTTTTTTGGCTTCTTTGCCATCTTTTACCGAGAAGTAGCGAGGTGCGGCGTTAATGGAATTAAATACAATGAACTGTTTGACCACCATGGCACTGGCCCAACCCCAGGTGTATGCACCACCAAATAGGGTGGCTGAGTTCACCATTTGATATTCTTCGGTTAGCCCTTTTATTTGTATCTGTTCAAACATGGCTGATACGCCGCCGATTTCACTGATACATAGCCAAGCCACAATAACCGTTAGTGGTACCAGTATTAACCCTTGTAGAAAATCCGTCGCCATTACCGCCCAGCGCCCGCCGGTGGCCGAATACAACAGCACCACCACGCCACAGACAATAATAACGTGATAAATGTCGTAACCAAAAACCGCAGAACAGAATATACCCAGACCGTACAACGCCATGGCGGAATAAAGTAAACGTACGGGCACTTCGTAAAAGGCGTAGAAATCTCGGGTGACGCTACCAAAGCGTTTGGCAATGGCTTCAGGAAAGGTGGTCACACGCATTTGCCGTAGCCACGGCCCCATAAACAGGTAATTGACAAAAAAGCCAAGCACGTTGCCTAAAAAGATAAAAATAACTGAGAACCCAGATTCGTAGGCAATACCTGCCGCGCCGGTAAAGGTCCATGCACTAAAGGCACTCATGAACGCACTGGCACCCACTAGCCACCAGGTGCCTTTACAACCGCCTTTAAAGTAATCATCGGTATTTGACGAAAACTTTTTAAACACCAACCCCACCGTAACAATGAGAATGAGATAGCCAAAAATGACTAAATACTCTAAATCAGAGATGGCTATCTGAGACATATTCACTCACTCAATACGTAATGGCAAGGTAAACAAAATGACATATTTACTTGCGTAATATTTACAAATTAAAAACATACTGACGTATTTAAAAGGGAATGTCCAGAGTTGCGCAGCCCCCGTTTTATATGAACATAAAACGTTTTACTAAAAATGACCGCGAAAGCCGTATAGGTAAGGCCCTTAGCCGATTAATTCAATTCTGGGGGTGGGGTGGTAAAAGGCATGGTGCCGTTTAGGGTTTCTAAAAATGCGCGCAAATCGTGCATTTCCGTTTTACTTAAATTTAACGGCTGTATTAACGCAGAGAGTGTCGCTAGGGGGATCGTATTATTTGTATCGTGTAGGGGAGCATTTTGCCACCACCCGGCATTATACAATGCTAAAAGGTTGTCTAAATTGTTTATTAAGCCATTGTGCATGTAAGGTGCCGTATGGCTAAGCCCTCGCAAATTGGGCGTACGAAATGCCCCAACATCTGTGGCTTTGCCGGTTACGCTGTAGCGACCTTCAAAGTTGCCTACGGCTTGAAACGACGTGCCAAGGTGATGAAACTGACCGTCAGATAGCTGGGCACCGTTATGACAATTAATACATCGGGCTTTGGTTCTAAACAGGTGCAGGCCGCGGATCTCTGGTTCGCTAAATAGGGCACGCTCACCTCGCAAAAAACGGTCGAATTTGGTGTTAGTGAGGGTTAACGAACGTACATAGGTAGTGATGGCGTTGGTAATGCGTGAGGTGGTTACCTGCGCGGTACCAAACGCTTTTTCAAATAACGGGGAATAGTCGTGTAATTGACTGATGCGTGTGGTGGCTGCCGGTAGTGATGCCGCCATTTCAATGGGGTTAGACCAGGATTGCACCACTTGCTGCTCTAAGGTGTTGACCCGACCGTCCCAAAACACCGAGGTTAAGTAAGCGGTGTTCACCACAGACGGGGTGTTTAACGTATGCACTTGGCGGTTGTGGCCGATGGATTTTCGTCGTCCATCGGCCCAGCCCAGATCGGGATCATGGCAACTGGCGCAGGCAATTTGCTGGGATTTTGACAACCGCCGGTCAAAAAACAGGTGTTTGCCCAGTTCGCGCTTCTCGTCCGAGTAAGGATTTTCTGAGGGATAGGGCGGCTGCACTGGCAACGACGCCAGCGGCGAATACTGCGCTCCTTCATCAATGAAGGGCGCAGGCCAATTTTGTTGGGGGCCTCGGTAAACCTCGGTGAGTGTGTCGCCACTCACCGGGAAAACCCAGAGTCCAACGAGAAGGCTAAGCATACAGCCAATTTTGTTTAGCATGTCATTGCGACTTAAATATTTACACCGACTTCCAGCCAGAATTGCCGGCCAATACCGAACAGTTGAACGCCTTCTTCCGAACGGATCACGTTGGACTTATTGGTAAGGTTAACCACATCCACTTTTACGTAAGGTTCGGCATTAAACATTGGCAAGACATAGCGAACAGAGAGATCCCAAGAAAAGGTAGAACCTTGCTCAATCACCTCATACATATCTAACCCAGTGGTGTCATCCTCGCCTGTTTTTGAAACGGCTTCATAACCTGAGGTATAGGTAAACCGATTGCTTACGGTGAGCTGATCTTCTAGCGCGGTGGTCAAGACATCCACATTCGCTCTAATAGGCACCGAATAGTCCGCCGCTTGCAATTCATAGCGGGAAATTTCTTCGCCTTCAAAGATCACGTTTTCATTGGCATCTTCTGTCCCTGAATAGCCACTGAAGTATTGTTGATCGGAATCTCTATGCGTCCATGACAACATGGTGTTAACCCGCCAAGACGCATCTAACCATTGGTAAGCGGGCGTGCGCCAATAAACATCAACTTGGCGGGTAGTGCTTTGTCCTCGGTTAACGTATTGATACAAGCCTGTATCACTATCATAGTTGGTGCGAATTTCATCTTTACCTTCCCGTCGCACAAACTGGATCCCCGCTTGGCTGTGCCATAATGCGGTGGATAATTCGATGCTCAATTCATCATTAAAGGGAGTATCAAGGTCGCTTTCTACCCATTGTTCAGTGCCAGAAAAGGTTTCGAAGGGCGAGGTGGGATCATATTGGGTTTCTCGTCGTACCGTGGTGACATATTGCTTTTGCAGCTCGGCGAGTTTGTAAGACAAAAAGGACTTGCCGTAATAGCGGTTGACCCCAATTTCAAAACGGGTGCTGTCATCGGCACCAAAATGGCGACCAAATGAAACCCGGGGGGCAATATTGTTATTGGTAAGAAAGTCGTCTCGGGAAGCCCGTAAGCCGCCATGATAGAACCAGTCGTTTACCATACCGTCTAATTGCAAATACGCAGCTAAATTCATCGATAAGAAGGCGATATCGCCGGCACCGTAGGTAACTTCCTCATACAGGTAGTGTTCGTCGTAGGGAACGGCACCATTTAAGCCGTTTAAGTCTGATAGGTTTGGTGGATAAAACTGGGATTCCACATAATCTTGTGCACGGTGCTGTTTTAAATCGACCCGTTTAACTTCAGCCCCCCAGCGTAAATTCGTTACTTCATTGATGGTGGTTATCATATCCGCCGAAGCGGTGATCACTGCTTGTTGTGTTTCTAGCGAACCGTAACTGCCCACGTATTGGTTGTCGGTATAAAAACTTCGGCCGTTGTAGGCCGATAAAGTTTGCGAGTCGCTGTCGCGGGCATTATCGCTATAGTTGATGGCTAAGGTTGTATCTACACGAGTAGCGCCATAGTCATTGCCAAAGTTTACACTTAGGTTCGTGCCCTTAATATCGCTGGTAAAATCAGAGTTTAAAAAGTTAATTAAAAAGGAGTCTTTCGAATAGTCACTGTATGCCAAGGTAACGTATAAATCGTAAGGCACGTCAAGCACGTCGGCGCGTACGGTGGCAAATCGGGAATGGCTTTCAAGTTCGTCTTCGGTTTCACGTAAAAACACATTTCCTGTTTCTAGGAAGTAATCGAAATCGTACAGTAGCGCTAACGTAGAGGTGCGTTTTTGAACCGTTGATGAGCGTTTGTCGCTGTAACCGGCAAAAATACCAATGTTACCGACCCGAGTGCTACCAGAAATCAGGGTTTCTGATTTATCAAAAGATGGCTGAAACTCACCGGGTATGCCCGTAACACGTTGCGCGGCACCGTCTTCAAAGTCGCTTAGCTGGGTTGGATCTACATGGAAGGATGACCAACTGTCCTTGGTGATCCTATGACTGACTGAAAATTGGGATTCGCCTTCAAATTTACGGGTTTTGGCTTTGACCACACCGCCGGTGAAGCCCCCTTCGCTGGCCGCTGCATTGCTATCGATAACTTCAATTTCAGATAAAAACGACGGCTCTATAAAAACCGATTGAGAGTGACCGGCCACTGATGTTCTACTAGGGTAGTCACCACCCGATAGCGTGTTTGCAGGATCAAGAAAGCTATCGATACCAGCATTGTCTAACTGGATATTGTTTTGATAAAACGCCGCTCCGCGGATGGAAAATTCGGCGGGCGCTAGGTCAGACTGCTGCAAACTGTTACTGGCGGTATCGCTAACCCGCACCGAAGGAACAATAGACAACAATTCACTTAAATCTGAACGCCGCGATTGACGTAAATCTTCATCTTTAAGAACGGTGGTGTTCTGTATTTTGTTTTCGGATTTTACGGCGGTGATGTCCAGTTCGGGCAAGGTGGAGTCTTGCGCCTGACTAGCCCCTGTATGCAAAATTGCAAACAGTGATAAAAATAGAGGAGTGTGTTTCATTTCTTGATACAAACTTAAATGATAATTATTTTTATTAGTTTCTCATGTGGTTGTAGTTAATTCAAACATATTTTGTTTTGGCTGAATAAATTATTAATAGATGAAAAAAAGTGGGATATTCGCAAACTTCTCAACTAGAGAGAGCACAGTGGTATTATTAGCTATGTTTAAAGGGGTTAAGTATTACTTCGTGCTAATAAAAGAACGAAATAGTGATCATTTCTGTATTAGAATTACCAAACAAAAAATCGAGTTAACACTGCGGAGGCTTAGTGCTAAGTGAACTTTCGTTAGGCGGCATGCTGTTCAGCCCAATGGTCGTGATGATACCGCTGGCGTTCGCTTTGTCGCTGATCACCCGTTATGTGTTATATGCAACGGGCATTTATCAGAAATTATGGAAACCGCCCTGGGTAGAAGTGGCACTTTTTGTGTGCTATCTGGCCGGTGCAGTGCGAATACTTGCGGGGTAAGCATGGGGAAATTTCTTCGAATTGGTCTCACTTTTGTAGTGATTATTATTGCTGTCATGTCCGGGCACTGGGTGTGGGAGCATTATCTGTATTCCCCCTGGACCCGTGATGGCAAAGTACAAGCCGATATTATTACCGTGGCTCCTGATGTGTCGGGTTGGGTTACTTCACTGGCAGTAAAAGACAAACAGACAGTGAAAAAAGGCGAGGTGATTTTTCAAGTTGATACTCGGCGCTATCAGGCGGTGGTAGACGAACTGCAAGCCGCCGTAGAAAACAAACAACTTGCGCTGGATTTGGCAAATCATGAATTTTCCCGCCGAGAAGGGTTAAAAAGCAAAAATAGCATTAGTGCAGAAGAGCTAGAAAGCAGCCGCATTAGCGCCAGCATGGCCAAAGCGGCATTAGAGTTAGCTCAGGCTCGTTTAGCCAGCGCGCAAATCGATTTGCAACGGGCTACGGTAAAAGCGCCCACCGATGGCGTGGTGGTAAATTTGAGTTTGCGACAAGGCAATTATGTGCAACAAGGCACGCCGGTGTTATCTATTGTGGCGAAAGATTCCTTATACGTAACCGGGTATTTTGAAGAAACCAAATTGCCCCTAATTTACGAGGGACAACAAGCCTCGATAACACTAATGAGCGGTGGTGAACCCATTAAAGGCACGGTGATAAGTATAAGCAATGCCATTGCCGACAGTAACACGGCTACCAACAGCCAATTGTTGCCAGAAGTACAGCAAACCTTTAATTGGGTGCGGTTAGCCCAACGAGTGCCGGTAGATATACGCATCGATTCTGTGCCAGATAATATCCGATTAGTTGCGGGTATGACCGCCTCTATACGGTTAGACACCCAAGGTGAGTAGTACCGCAAAACGTCTGGTTATGGCATACCTCATGCCTGACCGACGGGCGTTGATTTTCGCCCTTAAAGGCGTTATTTCTATGGCGATGGCCATGTATGTGGCCATGTGGTTAGATCTAGATCGCCCTTACTGGGCGTTAGTTTCGGCGGTGTTTTTGCAGGTTCGTCCAGAAACCGGCATGGTGCTGGAAAAAACCGTATGCCAAATTCTCGGTACACTGCTGGGAGGCACCTTTGCCCTCATCATCCTTAACTTCTTTATTGCCTACTCGGGGATCGTACTGTTTTGTTTGGCCATGTGGCTATGTCTAAATGCCAGTTTGTCGTCTTTAGTCCGGCGCATTAATTTTATTTACTTCTTTGCCATGGCGGCAGTAACGCCATGCATTATTATTCTGCTTACCATGGCCACGCCTTCTATGGTCAGTAGCGAAAGCATTTTTAATATTGCGCAAGAACGGGTAAGTGAAATTATCGTGGGTTCGGTATGTGCCATGTTGGTGTCGTTAATGCTGTGGCCCCAGCGGATAGAAAACGTCCTTAAACAACACGCCCAGCATGCCATCAATGAAGCCATGGCGTATTTATCTGTGGAACTGGCCATTGATGGGTCGCATGAATTGCGGCACGCCCATATCGACAGTACGCTAGAATCTCTCACGGCCCTTAACGACGATTCTAGTGCCGTGGTATTTGAAGGCCCCACCGGACAGCGGCAGGCGCGGGCTGCAACCGTGATCTGCAATAAAATTTTGTCGTTAGTTGCGGTAGTACAAATATTCGGGCGCTTACAGCGCAATAATGCGTCGTTACTTTCTGCCAACATGACAACCTTACTGCAAAAATTGCGAGAAGACGTAGCCCTTATTGGTAGTTCGCTCGACTTTGATGAATGCTACACCTTGGCTCAACAACAACGGCGTAAATGGCGTACTTTGTTCGACTCTAACGACCTAACGGCTTTGGAATACCGTTTATGTCGCACCGCACAAGAAATGGTGGCCGATTTGGTGATTATTTTGCGGGCTTATCGGGCCATGAATGGCGGTGAACCCTCTAGTTTAAAAGCCTCGTCGTTAACCCCTTATCGAGATCCTCTGGTGGCACTAACAACGGGGTTTCGTACCTTTTTAGTGTTTTCTATTGGTGCCGGCTTGTGGATTGGTACTGGCTCGCCGGCAGCAATTATGCTGATGATCCTGCCGGTTATTTTTTCCATCATGTTTGCCCGCCTGCCGTCTGCGGTGGTGAAAAAATCGCTGCGTGGTGTGCTTATTGGGGCCACCGTGGCGATCCCCGTTGCTATTTTTTATGCCCTTAATCTTATTGCGCAAAGTAGCGGTGACTTTCCGGTGTTGGTGATGATTTTGGGGGTTCCTTTGTTCCTAGGGCTGATGCTACTTGCATCTCGGCCTTTGCTTCCTTATGGCCTAGGATTTTGTATTCCATTTATTATCTTAGTACAGCCGGGTAACGACATGAGCACATCGTTGTCCGTGGCCTATACCGCCAGTAACGCGTTGGCAATTATGACCGGCCTTATTGTTCTTTATTGGGTATTTAAGCTGTTTGCTGGCCCAGGTATGGCATTAATGCAGCAAAGACTATTTATGGTTACCCGCAAAGATCTTATCAAAGTGGGCACGCCACACCACGACGTAGACTGGTTTAATGCCCGCATGTGCGACCGTTTGCTACGTTTATCAAGTTACGAAAAAGGCATGGCTGCTCAGGGGCGAATTATTACCGACCTGGCCCTTACTGGCCTAAATTTGGGGCATATAATTATGCGTATCAGAAAAATGGTAGATAGCGTCAGTACCCAGTCGCTTACCCAACTGATGCAGGCATGGCAATGGGCGTTAGCTGAATCCTATGTGTTGGCAGCACAGGGCGAAACGCCAGCGTTAATGAACCCCGTGTATCGACAAATTATTGCCGCACTAGAAGATCAACAAGCACCAAAAGAAAACATCGCTATGATTGAAGGGGTATTCGAGCGTATTAACCTTACCTTTGAGCGAACCGCAACTATGGTAAGAACCGCCGATACCCGACAAGAACCGCTGGTGGACACCCGAACAGAGAACTAGCTCTGCTCGGTATAATGCTTACCAGCGTTTAATGCGGCAGCCTTTAGCTGCATAAAAAAGAATAAAACCGTAGCAGGGTATGGTCATCCAATAGGCATTCATTACACCTACGCGATCAGATATCAGCCCAAACACCATGGGTAATATAGCGCCCCCGGCAATACCCATAATAAGCAAAGCGGAACCTCGAGCGGTAAACTGCCCTAAGCCTTCTAATGCCAGTGGCCATATTGCTGGCCATACAATGGCATTGGCTAATCCTAACAAGGCAATACAGGTAATTGGGTTAGGTAAGGTTGCCATGCCGGTCCAACCCCATAGCAGTGATGAAATAGCATGGCTGTCGGCGTTTGCAAATGGAATGCACAGGGTGAGTACAATACCCATACAGGCTGACAACATAAGCAATTGATGTTGAGTCAGTATACGGGGGATCAGCACCAAGCCTAACAAATAGCCAATGACCATAAAAGCCATGGTGTACGAGGTTAAACCTAATGCGCCGGGTACGCCAAGTTCAGAGCCTGCCAGCCCAATGGTGTCACCGGCTATGACTTCTACACCCACATAAAAGAACAACGCAATAACACCCAGTACCAGCTGGGGAAACTGCAATATCGATCCGGTTGGTTGCGTTGTACTTTGTAGTGCGTCGTCTTCGTTTTCTAAGTTAAGCTCGGGAAGGCTCGATTTACGTAATGCCACTGCCAGCACAATCAACGCAATGGCCATACTGATGTAGGGCATGACCAAACTGTCGGCTAACGACTGTATTTGAATTTGGCGTTCGGCATCGGGCAGCGCAGCAACACTTTGTGCGGTAACCCCAGAAAATTCCCCCAGCACCAGCACGGTAAATACCATAGGCGCTAGCCAGCCTGCGCCCTTGTTGAGCAACCCCATAATAGAGATACGCACAGCGGCACTTTCTGGTGGCCCAATTTTTACCAAATAGGGGTTGGATGCGGTTTGTAAAATGGTAAGGCCAGACCCCACCACAAACTGGGCGGTGATAAACAATAAAAAGGTTTGGGCTTCCGCAGCAGGAACAAACAATAAACAACCACCGGCAATCAGCGCCAACCCTAAAGACATGGCGTTGCGATAACCAATTTTATTCAGTACATACGACATGGGCAGGGCCATGACTACGTAGGCAATATAAAAACTAAAGGCAATAAGCAGGGCTTCGGTGCTTGATAGCTGACAAACAATCTGCAAAAACGGAATAAGCGCCCCGTTTAACCAGGTAATAAACCCGAATACAAAAAACAAGGTGCCTATTATTACCATGGGCAATAGCGGGGATGATGCCGGTTGTTGTTGCGGATTTGTTGTCATTATTCTTTCCTTTAGTTTATTGCGGGGTAACCCCGATACGTCCTCGCTAAGACATCAACTTACCATTACGCCATGTACCTGTAATAGCTAATTTTTTATCTAGCGTTAGCCAGTTTGCCTGAGCCCCTTCTTTAAGTGTACCTATTGTGTTGCTTAATCCTAAAAAGTGGGCCGGGGTGGCAGTGGCCATTTTTAATGTACTATCAAGGGGAAAACCTAAATCAAAATGGGTATTTTGAATCGCTTCTTGTTGAGTAAGTACCGAACCGGCCAAGGTGCCATCTTCTAGTTTGAGGGCTGGGCCTTGGCGTAGTACTTTCACGCCTTGGTAGTAAAAATGGTCTTGATCGCTGGCAGCTGGTGCCATGGCGTCGGTGATCAACATCAGCTTTTCGTCACCTTTAAGGCGAATGGCCAGCGTAGCGCTTACAGGGTGCAAATGTTGATGATCGACAATTAAACCGCAGTAAATGTCGTTGCGGTATAAGGCGGCACCCACAGTGCCCGGCTCTCTGCCGGTAAGAGGCGACATGGCGTTATACAAGTGGGTAGCACTGCTGGCACCTGCGTCAAACGCGGCAAAGCAGGCCTCGGCGGTGGCATTGGTATGGCCAACCGATACAATCACACCGGCATCCGTTAAGCGACGTATATCCGCAGTCGATACAGTTTCTGGTGCGACGGTAACCATAACCGTGCCTAAATCTTTGCGGGTAAACAGAGCAAACTCTTCAGCGCCCAACTCGCGAATATATTGGTTACTGTGCATGCCTTTTTTGGCGGTGCTTAAATGAGGCCCTTCAAAATGTACGCCGGGAATGGCGATAGGGTCCCACTGGCGGGCCTGGGCAATGGCATCGGCGCCTTGTTTCATTACCGCTAAATCATCGGTAATGAGGGTGGGCATTAAGCTGCCCGTTCCTGTGGTTAAAAACGCGTTTGCCATTTGCTTTAAGGTATCGACGGTAGGGGCGTCGTTAAATTGTACGCCGCCACAGCCGTTTACTTGAATATCAACCATGGCGGGCATTACCAGCCCGTCTAACGGGATAGCATCTTCAGCAGATGCATGGGAAACCAACCGGGTAATACGGCCATTTTCAACCTCAAAACGCATGTTATTCAGTAGTGAATAGCCATCGAATAATTGTGAAGCAAAATAGCGTGTCATGATTACATTGTCTCAGTTACTTTTTTAAGGCCTACAGGGCTGTCTGGATCCATGTTTAGGGTGCGGGCAGCCAGTTCTATGTCGACATAGAAGCGTTGCATAATAAGCAGAGGAGCCACCAGTGGATGGGTGGTTTTGTCGGTTTGCAGCATGGGGCAAACCGTAGCGCCGCGGCTTTTTACTTCTTCTATTTGAGCATGATGATATTGTGCCGAGGCATCGTCAATATGTACATCAAGAATAGCTACACCGCGGTTTAACAGCGATATAGGGCCGTGCAAAAACTCGGCACTACTAAATGCTTCGGCCTGAATGCCGCACACTTCTTTTAATTTAAGGGCTATTTCGCGAGAAATGGCATAGCCAAATGCCCGCCCCAATACTACGCAGCGTTCCATGGTGCTAAGGGTGTCGGCTAACAACACAGGTTGGCTAGCGAGTACTTCTTCCATTTGCAGAGGTAACGACGCCAAGGCTGCAGTAAGGGAAGTATTTTGGGTGCAAGCTGCCACAATATCTAACAGGGCGTATAAGCTAGCCAAGTAGCTTTTGGTTGCAGCCACGGCTACTTCAGGGCCTGCACATAAAGGCACAAAAAAGTCGGCTACGTCTTTAAGAGGAGAGGTTTCGTCGTTCACCAAGGCAACACACAAAGCGCCTTGCTCTTTTGCCATGCGGGCTTGAGCCAAGATGTCGGGGCTACGGCCAGACTGAGAAATAATAAACACAAGGGCTTTGCGTAAACGTAAGGTTTTGCCATACACGCTGTTTACCGACGGCGCGGCAGCGGCGACGGGCAGTCCCATTTGCGTTTCGATAAGATATTTACCAAATACACCGGCGTGATCAGAGGTACCACGGCCAATCATGTAAACAAATTCTGGGTCGTGACGTTTTATGGCATCAGCTAGGGCGATGATCTGCGCTTTATTTTGCTGTTGCTGACGACGGAATACTTGGGGTGTTTCGGTGGCTTCGGCAGCCATTTTGGTCATTTGTGCCATTTTCAGGCCTCCTTAAATGCTTGTCGTGCCAACACCACCGCACCTATTTCGGGCGGATTAAGTGCTGGGCTTAAAAGTTGTTGAATGTGAGGGGCAAACCAGCCTGTCCAGTGGCCAGATAAACCACCAATAATAGAGATACGCTTGGCGCCAAGATCCTTTAACCGTAAAATCACCGCTTCTAAATAGGCTTTACCGTCTTCCATAATGGCGGTAGCTACGGGGTCGTTCTTGTACACATGATTTACCACTACCGGCGCTAATCGAGCGAAGTCGCGGCTGGCATAGTCAATGGCTTCACCAACAATTTCGCGGGTATTGTCGGTTCCCAATGCTCGACATAGTGCATGCACCATAGGGGTGGGCGGTTGCAGTTTGTCTAGCACTTCTAAGGTGTAGTTAAGCCCGCGCCATCCCATCCATGCGCCGCTGCCTTTGTCGCCTAACGGAAACCCGTGGCCGCCTACACCGGTGTGCACGTTGTTTACGCAAGCAAAAGACGAACTGCCCGTACCGGTAATAACAATGGCACCTTCTGGGCTACCATGGGCACCGACACAAGCTACGTGTAAATCGGTGGTCACTTTGACGTTTTTAAAGGGCAAAGACCATTTTTCGGCAATGCTGCGGTAAGCCGGTACATTTACACCAGCTAAACCTAAGCAAACTGACAGTTGCTCTAGGGTTAAGCCTGGTATGCCAGCAGCGTTAACCGCTTCACTTGCCGCATCAAGAATAGACTGAAACGCTAAATCGGCGTTTTGCACAGGATTGGATGGCCCGGCTAACCCTTCGGCCAGTAAATCGCCGTTGGCGTTTTCTAGCCGTGCTTTGCATTTTGTGCCGCCACCATCAATACCAAGAAAAAACTGTTGCTGTGCCACTTTTCCAATCCTTAATTAAAACCTGTGCGCTTAATGAACAGTGTTACATAACACTGACAGCGTAACAGTAGAGTTTTATGTCAACGTTGTCAATTTAAATCCTAACGTTTCCTCTACAATATCTTTACGTTAAGGGTATTTGCCCTCTATTCCTTTAGAATAGCGCTATTGACGCTGCATCACGGCGGTATAAAAGCGCACAGCGTTGACCATATTCTGTATGCTCACTTTTTCGTTGGTGCCATGAATCGTGTCGACATCAGACATGGTCACCACCATGGGGGTAAAGCGATAAGAATGAGTAATTTGCGAATAAAAACGGCTGTCGGTAGCAGCAATGGTGATCCCGGGTGTAATAATGGTATCAGCGTATATTGCTTCGGCAGCATCAGCTAAATCGGTAAAACCTTGGGTATCAGAAGGGGCAACGTTAGCGGCCTCAAACGATTCTAATGCTTCAACTTTAATTCTGTTGTCATCAATGGCGTTGGTTACATGGGTAAGTACGTCGTTTATGGTGTCTCTGGGGTGAAGACGAAAATTCACCGTGGCCGTGGCCGAGGCGGGAAGCACGTTCGCTTTTACGCTGCCCGATAACATGGTGGGCGCCGTTGTTGTTCGCAACATGGCATTGCCGCTGGGGCTGCCTGCTAAAAACGAATTTAACAACGGTTTAAATAACCACATATTGGCAAACAAAAAGCGTTTAGGAAAATCCATATGGCGAGCAATGTTGCTGTACATTTGCTTGCTTACGCCTTCCAGTGAGCCGGGTAGCGGGGCGTTGTGTAGCTTCACCAAGGCATTGGCAAGCAAGGTTACTGCGGTATCTTCAGGGGGCATAGAACTATGACCACCGGCAGCAGTGGCGGTAAGCTTGACGTTAAGAAAGCCTTTTTCGGTTACGTTGATACTGGCAATGTCTTTCTCTACCCCTGGCGCAATGCCGCGCAGTACAAACGAGCCCTCATCTAACGACCACGCAGGGGTAATGTTATGTTGTTTAAAATACGCCAACACCGACTGCGCCCCCAATTCGCTGCCTAATTCTTCATCGTGGGTTAGGGCAATATAGATATCGTTGGTGGGAGTAAAATCTTGCTTTAGCAATGCAGACACTGACGCCATCAAAGCCACTACGCTGCCTTTGTCGTCTAAGGCGCCGCGGCCCCAAATCATGCCATCGACAATGGTGCCGGCAAAAGGCGGGTACTGCCAGTCTTGTTCGGTGCCCGGGTTAACCGGCACGACATCGTAGTGGGCAGAAAACAGCACAGGCGCACTATTTGCGGTGCCTTGCCAGTGTAGTAGCAAGGTATGCTGATTTAGGCGATTGACGGTTACCGATGCAAATACCTGCGGATAAGTTTGCTCTAACCAAGCGGTAAAATCGCTAAAGGCGGCGTAATTGTCGGTATTGCCGTTTTCACGAGACAGGGTTTGAAACTGAATAGCTTGGGATAGCTGCTGGGCTAGTTGTTCGCCGTTGGGGGTAACCGTAATGGCATAGGTGGGCGATGCCGTTGTGGCAGGCACAGAAAACCGTACGGTGTTAAAAACCAGTACCCCTAGTAATAACACCAACACCCCTGCTAGAGACATAAAAAACCGTTTCATGCTGTCATCCTTTTCTAAATAAATTGTGCTGTTATTTTGCTAGTAGTTTTTTTACTGCCTGTCGCATGGAATCAAATGCAATATCGTTTAAGTTAATCTGTTCAGGTTTCAACCATGTGACGCCGGCAATTTCTGCTTCCTGTAATGAAAATACCGGTTTATTGGGTAAATGGGTAACAAAAAACGCATCACATGTGTGATAGCGCACATTCGCGTAGTCATAAATGTTAGGCGATGACATCAGGTACTGCCATTGCGTTATTGTTATACCTAACTCTTCTTCGGTTTCGCGCTGTATGGCTTGTTCTAACGATTCGTTCATATCTACAAACCCACCAGGTAAGCCTAGCTTGCCTTTAGCTGGGTTTTTGGCGCGAACGGTAAACAGTAACTGTCCGTCGTGAATAATAATACCTGCCGCCGCCGTGGCCGCATTTAAAAAGAAGGTGAAATTGCAGTGGTCACAGTGGTAGCGGTTGTCGGATAACGTGAAGGCGTCGCTTTTACATGAGGGACAAAAAGAAAACGGGTTGGTTTGCATACATACTAAGTAGTAAAAAAGAGATGTACTTAGCATGCCAGAGGAGGAGGGGTGGCGGCAAATTCTGTTTCCAAATATGACTGTGTATTCCTTTTTTTATTTAAGCCCCCATAATGATTAAAAGGCAAGATGCTTAACATTGGAGACATTTTATTCTTAGTCAACGCAATAAACCGCTATGAAAGGTATTTTTAAACAGGTGCTGTCGCCCCTAGAGCAACTGCTTGACGGCATGACTGCGGCCGGCGATTGGTTTTCCCGTGAAACCCACCGTTTTACCATTACCGGGTTAAGCCGTAGCGGTAAATCTATGCTGTTTACCAGCTTAATGACCATACTAAAATACCGCAGTGAAGAGCAGTACCAATGTTTGCCACTGTTAAAACGTTTGCCAGTAGAGCTGGTAGATGCCATGTGGTTAGAGCCTCTTGACGACTTCCCTATGTTTCCTATCGAACAGCATATGGCTTCGTTGGAAAACGGCGAATGGCCAGCGCCCACAGAAGATGTATACGGGTTTAAAATGGTGGTGCGGTTGCGCCAAACCAGCCAGCTAAAAAAGCATTTGTTCCCCCATACCCATGTGGTATTTGAATTTATTGATTATCCTGGCGAGTGGATCACCGATTTACCAATGCTAGGGAAATTTTATACCCAGTGGTCTGATTCTTCTCTTGCCCAGCAGCTTACCGAACCCCAACGTTTTTATGCACAGCAATGGCATAAAACCTTAGAAGCTTTCGATTTTGATGTGCCGCCCGACAGCCAAGCCGTGTTCACTTTAGTTAGTGCTTATCGTGAGTACTTACTTAAAGCAAAGGCGGCGGGAATAGCTATGTTGCAACCGGGCAGCTTTTTGTTAGATGGGTCGGGCTTTGAATGGCGAGAACACGGTTTTACCCCCTTGCCGACAAAAATTAGCAGCGATATTGATCACCCTTGGACAAAGCATTTCACTGAGCAATTTCAGCATTTTCAAACTAGCTGGTTACAGCCCCTGCGAGATAGCACTTTTAGAGAATCTGATAAGCAAATTATTCTTATTGATTTATTTGAAGGGTTAAATCATAGCCGTCAGCACTTAGGGCAACTAAAAGAAACCTTAAGTCATCTTGCGGATGTGTTTGTGTATGGCGAGTCGAGCTGGTTTACAAAAACACTGTTGCGCAAAAAAGAGATAGGCAAGGTGGCGTTTGTTGCTACTAAATCTGATTTAATTCCCGATGGTTTTAAGCCCGAACTGCTTTCATTGTTAAAAGATGTGAGCGCGGGGGCAACGGCCAAGCTAAGCCGTGACGGCGTGGCATTCGAGCACTTCTTAGTCTCGGCAATTAAAGCCACCGATGAGGGCCGGCACGACGCGGCACTGCGCTACACCAATGCAAATAAGGTGTATACCGAGGTGAACTTTGAGCCTGTACCTGCCTCTATTCGTTCTATGGCCGAAGATGAACACTACCCGGCATTGCAGGTGCCAGTGCCCAACGATTATTTACCACGCATGTTAAAAGGGCGTGGGTTAGATAAACTTTTTCAATTTTTACTGGGGTGAACGACATGCACAACACAGAGCAAGACGAGCCTCGTTATCGGTCTAGAATTACCGAAACACCGCTACACCAAAGTGCGCCTACCGAATCGATGCCGGTAAAGCCCGATACCAGCGAATGGGACGTAGACGGCCAACGGGGATTATCCCTGAAAATAGTAACTATACTGTTAGGTGGGCTATCAGTTGTAGGCTTTATGGTGTTTAATGCAATACAGGAAGTGGTTGTGCAGTTTGGCGATCATCCTGTGGCCTCTAGCTTGTTGGGTGTGTTGCTAGGTGGATTTATTGTATCGTTACTGGCACTTATTGTACGTGAGTGGTTAGGGTTTCGGGCGGTAGAAGCCTACGTAGATGCACCGTTAGATGTTGGGGCCTTGGCAAAACATGACGACGTTAGCCATGTAAAGCATAGTATAGAGCGTCATGCCAGCCGATTTGGCAAAGACAGCTACGCGGCAAGATGCTATAAGAACTATCAGCAAGCCATTAACAGTGATATGTCGGTACAGGATATTACCGATGTGTACGAAAGGTTGGTGGCCACCCCGGTAACAAAAAAAGCCGAGGATATTTTGCGTAAAGAAGCGGTAGTAAGTGGAAGTTTGGCGTTTATTAGCCCAAACCACTTAATACAAACGTTGGCCATTAGCTGGATTAGCTTTCGTACCATTCGCCGTATTGCGCGGGTGTTTGGGTTACGCCCCGGTACAGCAGGCAGCTGGCGGTTATTTAAAGTGCTGGCACAAAACTTAGCGGCACAAAGTTTATTTGATATGGCTACCGATGAATTAGCAAACCAGATCACAGGGTCGTTAGCCGCAAGAGTCATGGAAAATTCGGCAGAAGCCGTGGCCGCAGGCGCGTTAAATGTGCGTCTTGGCAGAACCTTAATTAAATTGCTGCGCTAGGAGATTTTAGCGTAGCACGTACCAGTCCCTCAGGTCTGTTTAGCTCATCATTCAGACCTTTTCCCGCGTCGTTTTGGCGCGGGATTTTTTATTCTATTCAAGAATGTTTGTGCCGTCTTCCGGGTCCCGTGATTGTTCGGCCTGGCGGCGAATGTCGTCATTTTCACTGGTAACATCTTCTTGGTGATCATGGCCTTTAACTTGGCGCTTAGCGGCCGGTGTTGTGTTGCGGTTACCTCCGGCTGGCGAACTAAGGTTGCTGCTTTGGTTTTTTAACGCCGGGTTATCTAACGGAAAGCCATCAGGAAAAACCACTTCTCGGGCATCGTCAGGCATAGAAATACCCGCATCTAGAAAAGCTTCGGTAAGCAAACGCATTAACGACGAGGCCATTTTAAGAATGCTAGAGGCTTCTACGTTTATCCAAAAATACACTTTAAGGTTAACTGTAGATGAGCCTAAGTTGTCGATAAGCACCATTGGCTCGGGCTCGGTTAATACATGGGGGTGATCCCGCAGTAATTGAGCGGCGAGTTCGCGAACCTCGGCAATGACATTGTCGTAACCCACGCCAATTACGAAATGACCGCGCATATTGGGGTTAGCCGTTAAGTTTTTAATAATGCCTTTGTACACGGTGGCGTTTGGCAATTGTATGTGGTTTCCGTCGAAATCCACCAAAGTGGTGGCCCGAGACGTCACTTTTTGTATAACCCCTGTGTAGCCAGCAATTTCTACCACATCGCCAATACGAAACGGCCGTTGAACGGTAAGTAATAAACTAGAAATGAAGTTTTCGGCAATATCACGAAAGGCAAAGCCTAAAATTAAACCAATAAGGCCGGTGCCGCTAACAATGGCGACCGCAAATTCGGTAAGCCCAGCCATTTTCAAAAAAATGTACGCGCCTAACAAAATAATGAGAATACTAACCGAGCGACGCACCACAGAACGCAGTAACGGGCTGCCGGTCATAAAGTGAAAGGGCTTTAATACAAAAGAGGCGACCGGTGAAGCAATAAAAATAAGTACAACAAATATGACCAAACCCATAGCGACATCGGGTAAATGGGCTAATAGATCAGAACCTAATGTTGAAATAGAACTAGTGGGAGATGTGTCGGGCATTGTGGTTACCTGTCTTAGAACGACAGCGTAAGTACGGCCCTGCAGGAATTTAAGACCAAAAAAAAGCCGGGACTAAGTCCGGCTTTTTTTAGCAATAACGTTAAATTAGATAACTTGAACGTTGCTTGCTTGAGGGCCTTTTTGGCCTTGTTCGATAACGAAAGACACTGATTGGCCTTCAGATAACGTTTTGAAACCGTCAGAAACGATTGAACGGAAATGTACGAAAACGTCTTTTCCACCGTTGCTAGGCGTTAAGAAACCGAAACCTTTGTCTTCGTTGAACCATTTAACTGTGCCGTTTACTTGATCAGACATAATAAAACCTTTTTTAAATAAATATAGTGAGGTGTGTTACCACCGGAAAAGCTATAGATAGAAATAGATAGAACTTACCTAGTAGAGCAAATGTATATCTATTCGACTTAAAAAAGGGAGTAGAGAAAACAGAGCAGTAGTAGAAAGCGCTTTAATATCTAAAGCGTGGTAACTATACCGCTGCGGTATGCTCGTGTCTAGTGTTAATTGTAAATAAAGTGATATTAAGTGAGTTTGTGGTGCAAATGCCTGCACCACAATAGTTCAAAAGCGGCGTGGTGCAGGGGATTGGGGGGTGTTTAGCTATAAAAGCATAAATAGGCGGTGGTGGTAGAAACTTTAACGTCGAAAGACTTATTAGCGTCTACGGTGAATGATGTGCCGGTTTTAAACGACTTCCATTCATCTTCTTCTGGAAGTTTGACAACCAGCTCGCCTTCTACAACTTTCATAAGTTCGTGTTGGGTGGTGCCGAACTGATATTCACCTGGCAGCATAACACCAGAAGTGCAGGGGCCATTGGCCGAGTCGAAAGCGATAGATTTAACTTTATCATCGAAGTAGCTATTAACACTGAAAGACATGTTGAGATCCCTATACAAAGAAAGGACACAGTGTGACGTATTCTTTGGGGTGGGTCTAGGGGCTATAGTCTTCAAAAAAATTGAAAAGTAGAATGTACGAAAAAGGTCGTGTTTAGCTGGCGAACTTGGCTTATAGAGTGTACTTTAGGAAGCTAACACACTTGACATAATGACTAGTTTTTTTTCACCTTTTTGTAATAACAAAAGAAGAAAATTGATAAAAAATTAATTCTTGCATCGCAATTGCTATGTAGAGTGCTTTTTATGCATAATGGTCGAATGTCTGGGGCATATACAGGTACTACTTACCATACATGTACATGGATTCACGAAAAAAGTTGAAAAATAACAAACTTTTAGAATATGAAGTGAGCTTTTCTTCAGCCCTGCGAGAATTTTGTAATAACGTTACAAACTGACACCCCGAATCAGCTATCGATTAATCAAGGATTTATGGAAAATTTAGGAATGGTAAAAAAACAAACTTTAGTTTCGACTGCGCTTTGGCTAGCAGTAACAGCGCTTCCGGCTTTGGCTCAGGAAAACCTTGATGCTGGATTTTACATAGATGGGAAAGCCTCGATCGTTCATGATGACAATATCTATAGAGTTACGGATGAGTTAGCCAAGTCTGACGACTATCTGAGTATTATGCCATCGATAGACTTAATAGGAGAGTCTGGCAAGCAGCGTTACGAGCTATCATATTCTGGTGATTATGCAAAGTTTAATGATGAAAGCGATGCGGATTTTGACGACCATGTATTCAAAGGAAAAGTTAGCTTTGATCATACCCTAAAGTTTAGCTCTAGATTAGAAGCAGGCTATCAAAGTGAACATGAAGATCCAGGTTCTATTAATCGTGTCCAGCTAGACATTACAGAATATAACAAATATGACCAAAACTATTTTTTGGCAGGCCTGAGTTACGGTAGCGAGGCTGCTGTTGGTCGTTTATCATTTGATTATAGAAGAACAGATAAAGACTATAAAAATAATGGTTTAGATTATCTTGATTTTGTAAGCAACCAGTTTAGTGGTCGCTTCACTTATAGGTTAGCACCTAAAACCAGGGTTTATACTCAAATCATTCAAACAAATTACGATTATTCTCCAGCAACAACATTTGAGCTGGACAATAAATATATTCGTTATTTAGCAGGTGTTACTTGGGATTTTACAAATAAAATTTCAGGTGATATCAACATAGGATATCAAGATCGAGACTACGACTTAGAGAGTCTACAAGATATCGACGGGTTTGCTTACGACGGTGAGTTAAACTGGGCTATTAATACTTTTACTAAAGTCGGAATAGCTGCGACACGTGAATCTGTGGATTCTTCACTTGAAGAGGTAGGCGGGTTTCTTCGAACCTCTTATTCTCTGAGTTTTGAGCATGAAATTACCGAACTACTCAAATTAACAGCAGATGCCGGTTACCTAAATGATGAATTAGTATTTACGTCAACCCGTGAAGATAAGCGGTATGCATATGAAGTTGGAGTAGAATATGCAATTACAAGAAATATAGTATTGGGCTCTTCTTACACTTATGAAGAAAGAGACTCTACTGACGAATTAGCTAACTTCGAAGCTAATATATTTCGCCTTTCTATCGCCGTTGAATTGGACAATTAGTCATGGTTAAAAGTAATTCGTTTCTCAGTTTTTTAATATTATTTCTATCCACTATATCTGCGTCTAATTTAGCTAATGCTCAATCCTTAGAGCATTACAAACTCGGTGCTGATGATGTAATTTCAGTAAGCGTTTTCGATGAACCAGATTTAAGCTTGAAAGAAGCTCGAGTTTCGAGCACCGGTACTATCGCAATGCCGTTGATCGGGCAAGTAGATGTAAAGGGGTTGAGCGTATCCGAAGCCGAGCAATTGATAAGAGAGCTTTATTTAGGGGACTACCTAAAAAAGCCAGATATTAATATAACAATAGTTGAATATAGACAATTCTATGTAAATGGGGAAGTGAACAAACCTGGCGGGTATAGTTTTAGAGATGGAATGACAATACAAAGGGCTATTACTTTAGCTGGAGGTTTTACTGAGAGAGCGGCTCGAAAAAATATCAAACTTTTAAGAGAAAATGGTAATGGAGTCCCTGTTGAGGCAGATATATCTACTCAGGTAAGGCCCGGAGATGTAATCACAGTAGAAGAAAGCTTCTTCTAAAAGGAATTCAAATATGCGTGAATTAGGGAATGCAGACTCTTCTGTTAAACAAGCTGAAAACACTATAGATTTAGGTTTATATTTTAAAATTCTCAAGAAAAGAAAATGGAGCATAATGCTTTTTACATTTGTCTTTTTCTCGTTGGGAGTTTTATATTTAAGTAAAGCTACTCCAATTTATCAAGCGTCAGTTAAAATTCAAGCTGATCCAGTTCAGCCAAATGCAAATGCTCAAGACGCTTTTTTAATGAATTCTATGATATTTTTATTTTACGAGACTCAGTATGAAATTATTCAATCAAGAAAAGTAGCTGAAAGTGTTGTAGATAAACTAGGTTTAGTTGAGCGATTTAAAAAAGAACAAGCTGAATTAAAAGAAAGCGGTGAGAGCGGTGGAGTTCTATCTTCGACCAAGAAAATTATTAAAGAGTTTCTTAGTTCTGATAAACCTAAAGAAGACGTAACTACTGACTTAACTGATGAAAAAATAAAAATAATGCTAGCTCAGGAAATACAAGCTGGGCTAGTTGTGGAAGGCGGCACTCAAAGCCAGATTATAAATATTAGCTATCAGCACGAAGATCCTAAACTAGCTGCAGATATTGTTAATGCTGTTAGTGAGGCTTATATTGAATTTGGTTTGGAAGCCAGATTGAGTCAGATAAAAGACACTGCTGATTGGCTAAGTGAGCAACTTGATGACCTTAGAGTAACATTACAAGAATCCGAAGATAAGTTGAGAGACTTTAGATTGTCTCAAAACTTGATGGATACCGAACAACAGCAGCGTATAGCTAATACTCAGTTACAAACTCTGAATACAGAATTAGTGAGAGCGCAAACTGAGTATTCAGAGGCGCAAGGCCTATATTCACAGATTATCCAGTTAGAAAAACAAGGCGGTAGTTATAGAAGCCTTGGACCAGTTCTACAAAGTAATACCATTCGTGATTTGTCTAGAGAAGAAGCGACCCTTAGTAGAAAAGTTAAGGAGTTGTCAGAACGATATGGTGAGAAGCACCCTAAAATGATTGCAGCGAGATCAGATCTACTTAGTGCAATGTCAAATCTTGATCGAGAAGCCGCTAAAATTGTAGAAAATATTAAAGAAGAATATAGGTCAGCTAGAAATCAGATTGATAATATAAAAGACTTGCTAGAAAGGAATAAGCTAGAGTTACAGTCTTATCAAAGTGAAAGCTTTGAATTAACAAGGTTAGAACGAGAGGTCGAAAATAATAGACGAATCTATGAGAGTTTCTTGAGTAAGTTGATGGAAGCTGATGTCTCTGGAGAATACGATGCATCTAATATTCGAGTTATAGATGAAGCAACCAATCCTGAATTACCAGTCTGGCCGAGATTTAGCATAATTTTACTTGCTTGTATGATTCTAGGTATTGGAAGTGGCGTCGGATATGCTTTGTTAACCGAACTGTTAGGTAGCGTATTTAGAACACCAGATCAATTGGAACAAGAAGTTGGATTAGCTTCCTTAGGCATAACTCCTGTTGTAGCCAAAGCTAGAAACAGCATTGCTCCAGAGTTGCAATATATTGCAGATCAACGAAGCACTTTTTCAGAAGCAATAAATACAATCCGCACAGGACTACTATTTTCTGATATAGAAAATCCTCCAAAAACTATTCTAATAACTTCAAGTAGTAGTGGTGAAGGAAAGACAACTTTAGCAATTAATTTAGCTACAGCTTTAAGTCAAATGGATTCTACGTTGTTACTAGAGTTGGATTTACGGAAGCCCGCTATAGCAAAAGATCTGAATATAACGAAAAGGATTGGGATTTCAGATCTTATAGAAGGTTCAAGTTCTGAACTTGAATTTAGCACAATTTCTGAAGTTCCAAACCTAAAAGTTCTTACTTGCGGAAAAATTCCCAATAACCCTATGGAAATTATTTCTTCTAAAGAATTCTCTTCGCTATTAGAGAAATTTAAAGCTAAGTTTAAGTACATTGTAATTGATAGTCCGCCTACTTTACCTGTTAGCGACTCCTGTATTTTAGCCAAGAAAGTAGACGCTACGTTGGTGGCTGTGAAAGCGGAGCATACGAAAATTCAGATGGTTAAAGAAACTATATCTCGCTTAAATAAAGTGAATGCGAAAATTACAGGCGTTGTTCTTACTCAGGCCTCGCCGCAGAAGATGGCTTACTATGGTGAACATTATTATCAAGACGGCTATTATGGTGTAGATAAAAGCTGATTCTTATAATATTACCCATGTATATAATATGTAGGGGCTTTGAATATTAATTCGAGCCCTTTTTAAATTTCATACATCTAAGAATCAATATGGAAAGCAACGTAGAATTTTTCTATCGTAATATTCTAAGTGATTATAAAAATGAAGAGACTGTTACTAGATTAGCTAACGCTGTACTTTTAGAGGATGAATTATCTAAATTTCTATTACTGAATGAGTGTGAAAATTTATTTATCTCAATTGACCCCAAAAGCAATGTCTTCAAAAATTACTTTTTAAAAAAGTCAAAAATTATACTTTATGGTGCTAAGCAGAAGAAAATAATTTTTGATATAGGTAAATTTTTAGATAGTTTGGATACAAGTCTTATTCTATTAAAATCACTTGGATTAAATGATTTTCTTTATGTAAATGAATCAAGAGTTGGTTCTGATATAGATATTCTCATTGCATCAGATACTAAAAAAAAGTTATTAGAAAGCTATCCATCTGAGATAGGAATATATCAACCTTTTAAAGCTAAGCCTTTTGAGGGGCTTTACGAAGAAACTTGGATAATTGATAAGATAGTTATCGATGCACATCAAAGATTAACGAATCAGTATCTTTTTAATATACCTACTTCATGGCTATTTGAAAAAGCATTTGAGCATCCAGGCTACGGTTTGAATAGCATTAAAACTCTTCCGTATGAACTTCATATTATTCACTTAGTAATTCATATTTTCAATGATGGTTATTTACCACATCATTCGACAATAGACTTAGCAAAGATCTTGAAAAATAAAGATATAGATAAAGATAAGCTATCAAAATATGCCGCTAAGATCGGATGTGTAAAAATATTCCGAATAATATCTGACTATGTAGAAAAAAACGTAATAAAGGGAATGAAAGTTTCTCCACCTATTCTATTTAGGAAAAAATCTAATCACAAGATAAAAAAAATTATAATGCAGTATCTATACATCGATAGCAAAAAGAAAGTATTTATCAATCACATAAACTATATCTATCGATACATATCAAGATCTATATTTTTTTCTTAATTGCAAAAAATAACTATCTACAAATTTATCTATCAAATACGCAAATAGATAGGTAACAATAACTGAAAACACAATAATAACAGTTTTATTATCTAGCTGAAATTCTAAAGTTTTGTAGATAAAATAATGTGATAAATAAATGCTATATGATAAAACCCCGATTCTTTTTAAGAAGGAATTTTCTAACCAGGACCAGAGGATAAAATTAGGATATTTTAGTAAACAATAAAATATCGGAAGTAATGCAATACCCTGAAAACTATATCTAAAAGCCTCTCGGAAAGTGTTGTCTCTATATAGGAATGAAATAAGCAATATAGCTGCGGACCCTATCAGCATAACTATAGCTAGTTTTGGCAAGCTTGTATGTGATTCATCGCTATCATTATTAATAATTGGATTAAACCTTGTCAAAGCAAGTAGAACGCCGAATAGTATGCTATCTATCCTCGTATCGGTAGCGAAGTATATTCTATTATGTGTTGCGTGAAGAATATCAAATAGAACAAACCTCCAAATGCAGACACTTATTAAGATAACAAGTATTGTTACTATCAAACTCCTTCTAGATTGATAGTTGAATGATATAAGTAACAGTATTGGAAAACCGAGATAAAAATGTTCTTCTACGGCTAGAGACCATAAGATGCCTGTTCCATCTGGGCCTTTGAGCGAAAGATCAAATATCTGATTGTAGTTTGCTAAATAGAACAGTTGGTAGAAAAACGAGTTAATACTAGTTTCCCCTTCTGAAAAATTAAAACTAACCAACAAATAACTAACTAAAAGCAAAATAAAAACCGGTGGAAACAATCTAAAAAATCTGCGAAGAAAGAAATTACTGATAGATATACTTTGTTTGGTATCGTACTCAGTTATCAACAGAGTCGTTATAAGAAAACCACTAAGAAAAAAGAATACAGTAACGCCAAATCCGCCTGGAACGATATGTCCTAAACCAAAGTGTGATATGAGAACCAGCATAACTGATAACGCTCTAATACCATCTAAGTTTCTGATATATCCAATCTTTTTAGTCATTTCTGTATGCCTTAATAACCGTATTTATATTTTTTCGACTTAGAATTGGTACGAGCCAAAAACCTAACCGATATCGGACGAAAACGAAAAGTGACAAATTTTGGAGTAAAATAGACAGGGAAATAGCGATACTTACACCTATTAGTCCACCATAGTGAGCTGAAGGAAAAGCTGATACTAGTATGAATAACGTGACAATTATTGATACCTGCCGTACATCTTTTTCGTTTCCAGAAAGATTGAGAAGATAACCTACTGAACCTGTTAACACATTACCAAGTTGGCCAAGAAGTAAAATTTGTAAAATTAAAAAATATTCTTCGTAGTGTTCACCAAAAATTCCAATTAGTTCTTTACTGTATATAAATAATATTATTATAAGAGGTAAAGTAACTGAAGCTAAAATAAATGAAAAAGAACATGCAATTTCTCTAAGAGAATTATTAGCTCCTTTTTTAATTTCTTTAACGAAAAGTGGAATAGAAACTGTATTTACGATCGTTAGTATGAAACCTAAAACAAAAGCAAACCTATTGCATGCACTTAATACTGCAATTTCTGAGGGATTTAAAAATAATACTGAAATGAAATAGATACCCCATTGAACAACTAATCCAAGCAATGTTGATTGGTAGAAAATTACACGCGTTGTTTCTGAATCTTTTCTTAGACGAAAACTATAATTATCTAGATTAAATTTAACGTTTGATTTTTTAAGTATATAAATCGCAAAAGTTAACGAGATAATAGTACTGAGGATGTAAAAATAATAATAATATTTGAGCTCAACCTCATGACTGAGAAAAGAGATAATAAGCACACATATTATAAAAATAATATTTACTGCAAAAGTTTGGCAAAAACTCGCCATAATAAACTTTGATTTCGACTGAAAAATAAATCCTATAAAATTAAGAAGTGTAAGAGGAATAATAAAAATGGATAGATAATCAATTGAGTATATATATCGGCTAAAACTTATATCAAGAAATGTAAGACGTAGGAACCAATAAAAAAGAGAAAAAATAATAGAAATAGCTAAAATTCTACTCCATAATGTTGTAGCAAATTTTACTTTTTCGTTATCTTCTAAAAGATTAAATTCACGTAATATTAAGTTGTCACTACCTTGTCTATAAATGACAGATAACACAAACGATAAGGTTACTATAAAAAGAAAGTAACCCGCATCTTCAGCAGATAGAGTATTTGTAACTAATATAGTTAGCGCTAGCCCAGAAAATGCAGAGAGAACCTTAGAAAAACCGACAGAGAACAAAGAGATTAAGAGATTTTTCATTTTTTGATTTTATATTTTATAACTAAGTAAAATATGTAAGGACCTTCGACTATATATCTTTTAAAAAGGCGACGAGGTGATTGCATTAACCTAAATAGCCATTCTAAATTCAGGTCTTGAATTAATTTCGGAGCACGTTTTTCTGAACCTGAAAGGAAGAGCAGAGATGCTCCACAACACAAAAATACACCTTTAACGCCATTTTCTTTGAGTTTTTCTGCTAATATCTCTTGTCTAGGACTTCCAACGGCAAGAAAAAATAATGATCTAGGCATTAGTCTCGCTTGTTCTACAATTTCTGCCACTTCGGACTCTTTATTAATAAAGCCGAATGACGGTTCAATGTGGCTGATCTCTTCTATTTGATACTTAGCTTTAATCTTCTCTATATCGTCTTGAGAGGCTCCAATACAACATATATTTAAATTTTTTGCTCTAGCGTCTTCAAAGATCACTTTTGTAATATCACTTCCAGGATTTACGTATCGAAGTGGATTGTCTAAGATGTTACTCAATTTTTTAAGTATTCTACTATCATTTACAACGATATCAGCTTTATCATACGCATTTTTAAACTTAATACTTTTATTATATCTATTTATATGATCGACATTTGGCGTAACTATTATTTTTCCTTCATATTTATAGTTAAATATTGAATCAATAATTTCACGCATTGTTATGTCATCAATTTTTACACCTAAGATTTCTTTTTTCATTTTGAAAAAGCTTTTTTTATTTTTCTGGAAAGAGTATTAGAAAAATGTTTTCTAAGCTCCAAATCTGGAAGCCTTTCTTTTCTACCGAACATTGACGAAAAGTAACCTTTTAAATATTCAATAGACTGCTTTCTTTGGCCTATGGCAATAAAATTAAAGAACTTTAATACTGCGTAGAGAGGCGTTATCCCTCGATAATAACTAGAATACCCATAATAAGAATATCTAGTACGAGATCCCATTTCTCGGCAAGTATAAGTAAGCTCATGGCATGGGTATGTTTTATAACCTTTCAGTTCAGCTTTACCAAGTGATAGCGTATCGGCTGATGGCCCTACGTAGTATCCGCAATCCATAAAACAATCGTATGTCCACAATCTACAGTTGCCTCTAACCCATTCGCTGGCCTCACCATCTTTACTTCCGTCCTCGAATATTCCAATACCGCTTGATATTGAAATACTATTATCTTTCATGTATTCAGTTAAGGTTTTATAATAATCGCTGGAAGGAAAGCAATCTGCATCACATATTCCCAAAAAGTCTGGCTTGTCAATATCTCCCTCTTTAATCAACTTCATTAAATGTTCGAAGCCAGTGTTAACTACAGTCGAGTATTTGACTCCCAATTGATATTCTTCATTCGGAAGAGCGAAATTTAGAACTATGAAATTATCAACGTTATCGATTGTTTTGATTCGTTCTAACAGTTCTTTACTGCCATCTTTACTTCCATTCTCTACTATTATCCAACAATAAATTCTTGTTGACTGAGTAGAGATAGAGTTAATCAGTCTATCGATATTATCAATTTCGTCCTTTAAAGGAGTTACGACAGCGATTTTTTCCATCATAAGTATTTTAAATGCTCCGCTCTAGTTTTTTTCTATAAAATTTATTCTTTATTTTCTTATAATATTCATCAATGAAAGTAAAGAAAATATTTGAATCAACTTTTCCACTTAAAGGAAAATCGTAGTCATTAAGAACTGCATATTTTTTAGAAGAGAAAAATGATTCAATATATTGAATGCTAGTGGTGTCTAACTCTGTCTGCCATGCGTTGATTCTTTTGTTTTGTCCGTGTTTCTTTTCGACTAATGTATGTTGGCTTTTTGTATATCCTGGTAACTCAAATTTCGAAGAGAGATTCTTTTCGTAATACCCTAGATTGTTTCCAAACTTTGAAATATTCTCATCTAAATTTTTGATTAGCTCTTCGTAGTAACAAATATCGGATGAACTTTTTGAAACGTACGTATCAATTATATCTAAATATTTAACAAAATGTTTGCAAAAATAATAGGCAGTATTGGGGCCCCATCGTAAATCTTTTATCGAGTTGAATAGAGATCGTGGGTCTCTCATGAGAGGTAAAATTTTACAAGCGTTCCCAAAATAACGCAGATGTTCGCTTATCCATAATGTATTTTCAGGTGTATGATCTATAACAATTCCATTCTGGATAGATTCAAGATCAACTTCATTATAAGCGGCGACTAATCGATAGAATAATTCTGCGATATTACTTGCGTCAATAAACTCATAATGTGGTATCGAAACGTTCCACACTCTAAATTTAAATGAATTATTCAAGATTTGACCCAACTTCTCATACGAAATTCTTTTACACTTACTTTTAGCCAGTTCTTCGTATAAGTCATGTAGAAAATGACTTTCAGGTATTGAGTAAAATCCCAATTTTTCTACGCAGGATTTTGCTAAAAATGTAGTTCCAGATCTTGGGTATGACGCTACAAATATGATCATCGCTGACTCCTGATACTTCTCTCTATAAAAAGAAATAATAACAGCATAAACGTCACGTTCACTATCATATTTCCTACTAGCATGGGAATCAAAAATATAGAAAATATAAATAACTTTGTTTTCATCTTTCTGATTATGAGATACCAAATAGTAAAGTAAATTGTGGCTCCTAAAAAGCCGATTTCAGCTATCTTCCTAACGTAATCGTTGTGAGGGTCCGTAATCATCCAGTGGAAGTAGTAATTAGGATAAGACATGGTTCCGATGCCAAGTCCAAAATAGTGATTCCAGGTTGGATGATGTAATAGGCTATCTATTATTGCGTACCAATAAGTTATACGCCAAACAAGAGATGTATCATTACCGAAAGCTCTCTTTGCTGAGCGGGATTCAATTTCACCCAAGTTCACGGAATTGAATTTTTCAAATATAAGTGATAATGGCTGTGTGTCTTTCAATACCCAAATTAGAATTGCAATGAAAATACTGACTATTAAAAATTTAGGTATACTTTTTCTAAAATTATAAAGAAGAAGTGTTAAACACGTTGAAATAATTCCGCCAGATGAGTTTGACAGTAATATTAAAAGTAGTAATAGGCCTATAGTAGTCTTTTCAGTAATGTTTCTAGCACCTCGGACTAGTAATATGTATGCAATCATTAAATTACAAGCATAGGCTAGGTGGTTAGGGTGTGGGAAAATTGAAGTAAATCTACCGTGATACATTAATATAGGATAAAGTATCAGTGTACAAATAACTAGTTTTGAAAATATTTCTATTAATGAATCAATACTTTCATTATCTAACTTTTTAATAATTACAGTGTATATAAGTATAAAAGCAAAGTTACGTAATATTTCTTCGAGTAAAAGGCTGAGATTGGAACCATTAATAAATCCAAAAATTAAATTAACAAAAAGAAATGCAGTTAAAAGTATTGTAATACTGTTTAATTTTATGGTTTTGTTTTTTAATGTATATAGTAATGCTATAAGCAATCCTGCTAAAATAGCTAATCCCTGTGATATTAGACTTATTCCTAGTACTAGAAAAAAAGATAGTATTAAACTTCTTTGCTCTGTTATAACTAAAATTGAAGTGGCTTTTTTCATAGTGTTATATACGCCGCTTGTACAGAATTTTCACTTATCGGATAGTTGAAATATAATCTCTTGCCATCGTCCGAAAAAGAGGGGTTTAGGTGGTAAAAATGTTCCCATACTAGATCATCGAAGTTATTTGAAAATACAGTCTCACATTCGAAGTTAGACATTTTACATAGTTTTATATAAATTATTTCGCTGTAATAGGCGCTATCAGTTGCTACTAGGTCTGAAGAAATATCAAAATGATTTACTTGCAAATTAATTTTTTCAGAGCTCTCAAAGTCTAAATCAACTTTTGTTAAGAAATTATCTACTCCACCATACACACCATCTTTGGCTATAAGATAATGTATCATTAAGTCCCTTTTGATAATCGATTTTCCATCATATTTTGCTAGATATTGAGTTTTAGTTTTCCCTATCATCAAATCAACGCGAAAGAATATACTGTTTCCATCCTCTGAAAATTTTAGATTCCATACATCTTTTAATTTACATTTTTCATCATCTAAGCAAAATTTAGCTTCCAAATCTTTGTAGGATATTATTAAACTTTCATCTTTCTCTAGAATACTGTAGACGTAAATTCCCGGTGAGTTAGTAGCTGAGTGGAAATCTTTTTTAACTAGTATTTTGTTTTTTGCGTTTATTAGACCTAGTTTTCCGTCGATTTCAGCTTTCAATTCGCTCTTATCGATATCGAATATTTTTATGGTTTGATAACCATCTTGATAAACGATAGTGTTTTCATCATTCCAGTATTGTCGAGCGCCATTGTGAGGGTCTACTAAGCTAACTGGAATGATGTTATTAAATTTTTCAATCATATTTTTCTTATTATAGATACGGATTGCACCAGTTCTATCTTCTTCATCTATTTCAAGGTACATAATCTTTTCTTTACTCGGACTTTCTGGACTAACTGTGTATGAACCAAAGACACAATTGTTATAACTTCCGCAAGGTAAGACCTTTATTTTGTCTTCACTCATTACAAATTTTATGGAAATTAAAAATAACACAATAACTATAAATATAATTTTCATGGTTCTTGGTCCTACAGGCTATACCGTGAGTTCCGATTCCAAAGTGCTTCGAAAATACTCATGAGGATATGTTGATCTGATTATGAGGGTATGAAAATACGTTCATCCAAAACCATCCTTTGGTATCTATTCAGTACTATCTAGAAGAGGTGAGAAAACGATTGGTATTGTACTGTAGCTTAGTGACAACTCCATGAATCACCATACTGGTGCTGGTGCACCAGCGCGTAACTATACCGTATTTGCGTTTAATTCATAGTGAAACCAGTATTCTACTTGGTTTCTAGCGCTAAGCGCCTGCTTTGATAGTCACTTTCACCGTTTTATCGAATATACCCAACTAAGATATTCAAAAATGCACATTGTTAGTGCAAGGCCAGTGCCACTTTTCAAAGGTTGTGTAAAGCCGCTTTCAGCTTCTTGTAAACCATACCACTAAGTCGACTTTCGAGTAGAGCTTCGTACAATTAGCGACGGTTTTACCAAAAATTCTTTTGCTTCAAAACCTGGATTGTTTTCTATCATGCCTAGCAGTTTTTTGGCGGCTAGCTTAGCCATAGCCGTTACTGGCCGGCGCAGTGTGGTAAGGGGGGGGATTACTCGCGAAGCCCATAGGTCGTCGTCAAAACCCGCTACACATAAATCTTCGGGAATTCGAATACCCAGTTCGTAGGCCACTTTTAGTACGCCAGCTGCCATTTCGTCGTTGTTGGCAAAAATTACTTCAGGTGGGTTATCTTGGCTAAGTAGGGCACGGCCACATCGTAATCCGCTTTCGTAGTAATTATTGCCTAGTACCACGCGATTATCGGGCAAAGTAATACCTAAATGGGCTAAAGTGTCGCGAAATCCCTCCAGTCGCTCTACCGACGAATAATAGTCGTTTGGCCCGCTTATAACGGCGATGTCAGAAAGCCCTAACGACACCAAATACCGTGCAAGTTCGCCAACAGCGGCGCGATCATCAGACACTACCATATGTTCGGGGTCGTCCAACTTCACGCAGGTCATGCTTACATAATGAATTTCGTTTAGTTTTAGCGCGTCGGCTAAGGGTTTACTTTCAGAAACCGGCGGTAACAGTATTAAACCGTCTATGTTCGACCTTTTTACAAAGTTTAGGCAGTTTTCCACAAATTCTGGGGTATTGTAATTACAGGGGTGCACTACCAGTTCGTAGCCTTTGTCTGAAGACACACTAACCACGCCACGCTGCACTTGGTCGATGTACAACGAATTGGGGTTGTCGTAAACCAATCCCAGTAAATATGAACGGCTAGCGGCCAGTCCGCGGGCTTGTTTGTCAGGAGAAAAGCCCAGTTCGGCTATCACTTCCTGTACTTTGGTAAGGGTTTTTGGGCCTACGCTGCCAGTACCGTTAATTACACGGGATACAGTGCGTTTAGACACACCCGAAAGGCGCGCAACATCGTTAATGGTAGGGCGTTTGTCCATAGTTACCACTTAGTTTTTATGGGCGGTTCATTAGCGCCATATGCTACTTTTGCTATTGCGTTTTGGCAGTGCAACAGGTGTAGCGTAAGTGTAGCCTCTTCTTTTGTGGCATAACAATGATAAATGCGCCAAACAGCGTGTTATTGGGGTTTATACCTCGCAGCCAAAACCCGGTAACCAGTCGCGCCATACTACTTCTAAACCGCTTTGGGTAATGGCTTGGGTCACTTCTGTTACGCTTCGGGTATCTTCGGTAGAAAATTGCGCTAACGCCGCTGAAGGCTCGCTGTATCCGCCAGGTTGAGTCTGCGACGCCGCCGACATGGTGGTAATAGCCAGCGGCACCACATTGTCACGAAACCAAGGGCTTTCGCGGGTAGATAAGCTTAGTTCGGCGTCGGGTAAAAACACCCGATAAGCGCATATTAGCTGTACTAATTGTTTGTCGGTAATGGCGCTTACCGCGTCAATGCCACCACCGCTACACGGGCGAATTCGAGGGAACGACACCGACACTCGGCTTTGCCAGTAGGTGTTTTGAATGCGTTCGCTATGCAGCGCAGTAAAGGCGCTGTCGGTGCGCCAGTCTGACAGCCCCAGCAGGGCACCTAACCCAATTTTTTTCATTCCGGCTTTACCTAACCGGTCGGGGGTATCTAGCCGATAGCTAAAATCCTGCTTGTTCCCCCGTAAATGATAATGACCATAACGTTGGGGGTGATAGGTTTCTTGATACACCAGCACGCTATTTACTCCCAACTGCTTTAACGCGCGATAATCGCAGGTATCAAGGGGTTGCACTTCCATGGCAACAAAGCTGAAGTGAGGGGTGATGGCCGGTAAAATTTCTCGAAAATACGCCATGCCCGCTTTGGTTTCATGTTCGCCGGTTACCAATAACACCGAATCGAACCCCATGGCTTTAATGGCCGCGACTTCGTTTGCCACCGCCTGTTTGTCTAATTTTGTTCGTTTTATACGGTTACTCATGGTAAAGCCGCAATAGGTGCACTCGTTGGCGCACAAATTAGACAAATACAGTGGCACGAATAACGACACCGTATTACCAAAACGTTGCCGCGTAATTTTTTTGGCTTTTAAGGCTAGGGTTTCTAGGTAAGGTTCGCCAGCAGGAGAAATCAACGCCAAAAAATCTTCCCAGGTGGGGCGAGGGGATGCTAATGCGGCGCGAACCTGTTGTGAGGTTTTGCTGTACAGTTTAAGGCGAATGTCGTCCCAGTTTTGCGCCAGCATGTGTTGGGCTACTGTCATGATAATGCCCCTAAAAAATCGGTAATGGGGCTAGAGGCGTCGGCGGTACTACGTTGGCTGGCCGTGCCCGCTAAAAAAGCCTGCCTTCCACACGCTACGGCACGGGCAAACGCATAGGCCATGTTAGCCGGGTCTCTAGCGGTGGCGATGGCGGTATTCACCAACACGGCGTCGGCGCCCAGTTCCATGGCAGCGCAGGCATCGCTAGGCTTGCCAATACCGGCATCAACAATTACCGGCACCGTGGCTTGCTCTATAATGATACGTAAGAAGTCGATGGTGCGTAGGCCTTGGTTAGAACCAATAGGTGCACCAAGCGGCATTACCGCAGCGCAACCCGCATCTTGCAGTCGGCGGCATAAAACGGGGTCGGCACTGCAATAAGGCAATACATGAAAGCCTTCTTTTACCAATACCTCTGCCGCTTTTAAGGTTTCGATGGGGTCGGGTAGTAAATACCGTTGATCGGGGTGAATTTCTAGTTTTAGCCAAGAGGTGCCCAACAGTTCTCGGGCTAATCGTGCGGCGTAAATGGCTTCGTCGACATTGGCCGCGCCCGAGGTGTTCGGCAGCAGGGTGACAGGCAATGAGCGTAAAATTGTTAATGTGGGGTCGGCTTGCTTAGCGGTGTTATTTACGCGTTTAAGGGCAAGAGTAACCAGTTGGCTTTCGCTGGCTTCAATCGCCGCTTGCATAATGTCAGGGCGGCTAAATTTGCCGGTGCCGGTAAGTAACCGCGAACGAAAGGTTGTATTGGCGATGGTAAGCATGGTTTTACCCTCCTGCAACCAGAGTGAAAATATCGACGTTATCTTGTTCAGTAAGCTGGTAATTGGCCCAGTCTGAACGGGGAATAATGGTGTGGTTTACGGCCACCGCTAGCGTGTCTAGGTTGCTGTTGTATTCACGCACTACATCTACCAGTGTGGCTTGGCCGGGCAACATCATTGGGTTGCCATTACAGTTAATTTCCATGGGTGTCTCTACATACATGACAGGCCGGATCCCGGCCAACATTAAACGTGCGCAGGGTTAGGGTGTCGGCGTCAAACCGGTGCAGCTGTCCCCATTGAACGGGGGCAATATCAGTTAGATAATTTAATGCCAGCATGGCCTGAAACTGCCCCGCCATGGCGACTACCGGGCTATAAATACCCATGTCTGTGCAATTAGTGTGGTGGCTAACCGAGGCACTTAAACAGGCATAACAGCCGTGGGGCTCCCCTGGCTTAATTGGCATTACTGTCGACACAAAACCACTGGCTGCAGCCGTAATTAAGGGTAAATCATACTGGTAGCAAAAACGGTTAATGCTCAGCCTGCCTTCTACGTTGTCGGTGCAATCAATAATGATGCTGCAAGTAAGCAAGTGCTTACTTAGTTGATTGTCGATAACGCGGGTTTTAAAGGTTTTTATACGGCATTCGCTATGCAAAACCTGTAGCCGTTGTTTTGCTGCCTCTACCTTTGCCATGCCAATACTTGCTTCGTCAAAAAGCCACTGACGGGGCAAATTACTAAGTTCTACGTTGTCGTCGTCAATAAGCAGTAAGTTACCTATCCCGGCCCCAATAAGGGCAGCACCAACCTGATGCCCTAAACCGCCTACACCAAAGATGGCCACGGTGGCGTGTTTTAGGGCTTGCTGTCGGTGTTCGTCCATGTTTTCTAGCAGCAAATGTCGGCTATAACGAGAATATTCATCAGCACGTAGCATGGTTTATCCTTTTTTGTAGTGCCATCGTGGTGGCTTCGGGAGTCGCACTTTCAGTAATGGCGGTAACCACAGCCACACTGTTAACTTTACAGGCCAATACCTCGTCTAAATTACTGCTGTTAATGCCTCCAATGGCAACGGTTGGAATGTCGCCACATAACGCAGCGTAGGCCTTCAGTCGGTTAGGCCCTTGGGGCAAAGACGGCATCGTTTTGGTGCGGGTGGGGTAAACATGGCCAAGGGCAATGTAAGACGGTTTAAGGGTAATGGCCCTGCACAATTCGGCGTAGCCGTGGGTCGATACCCCTAGCCGTAGTCCGGCCCTAGCAATGTGCTCGGTATTGGCTTGAGATAAATCTTCTTGCCCTAGGTGCACCCCAAATGCGCCATGTTCTATGGCCAATTGCCAGTGATCATTAATAAACAACTGGGTACTGTAGCGAGCGCACAAGGCTACGGCTTGCTTAATGGTACGACTTAGCTCGCGTTGCACCGTTGATGCTGTGGTTTTAATACGTAGTTGAATAATGCGAACACCCAGCGGCAACAACCGGGCTAACCATTCAATACTGTTTACCACTGGGTATAAGCCCGGCGATGCATAGCGTAAACGGGCAAAATTAAGCGCCGGGTTTGCAGCAAAAAAGCCACGGTAAACCGCCGGATAGTCGCTAAGAGCTGGCGGGCAGGGCACATAACTGGTCACGGCTTTGTGTTGATCTATCTTTTGCGCTACGCCATATGCACCGGCTATTTTGGCCTCGGCAATACAAACGGCATCTTCCACGGGGTAATCGCACGCTAAGGCGCCGGCGACGGCGCTAGCCAGCAAGCAGCCCGAGCCTCGTAACGAAAACGGTTGGCGATGCTGATGAACATAATGCCAACAGGTTTCGTGCTGATAAAGGGTGTCGAACACCTGGCTGTTGTTATCGCGATGACCGCCTTTTACCAATACCTGTTGGCAGCCAAACCCAAGTAAATTGTGCGCCGCTTGCCACTGTTGTTTGGCCGAATTTACAGGCATACCCGTTAGGGCGCTAAGCTCGTGTAGGTTGGGGGTAAGTAAGGTAGTGTGTACCAACAATGCGCAAATACTATCAAAAGACAATGCGCCTAATACCCCGCCACTACTGGATTTTTGAATAGGATCCCATACCACCGGAACGTTGGGGTACAAGCGCAAGTGTTTAACTATCATTGCTGCTTGTTCGTCGTTGGCTAAAGCGCCTATTTTTATTGCCCGAAGCCCCGCGCCAGAAAACGCGCATTCTAGCTGTTGCCGAAACAACGCTTGGGGCACGGCGGTTACTCCCTGTGTGCCAGAATGTGATTGGGCCGACACCAAGGTGCATACCGTGGCGGTATGCAATTGGCCATCGTTATTCGCGCGCACATCTTGGGCTATCCCCGCACCACCACTGCTGTCAATGCCGCCAATCATCAGAACCGTTTTCATTAATTAGGCTCCGGCTTTGGTGGCATCAACATACAGGCTGTTTCCGTTTGCCGAGAACTGCTGGGCCATCTCCTCCATGCCTTGGGCTTTGGTGGTGGCGTTGGCATGCTCTCGCACTTCCTGGGAGATCTTCATCGAGCAGAACTTAGGCCCACACATGGAACAAAAATGGGCTACCTTATTGGCTGCCTGAGGCAAGGTTTCATCGTGATAGCTACGTGCAGTGTAGGGATCTAACGCTAAGTTAAACTGGTCTTCCCAGCGAAACTCAAAGCGGGCTTTCGACATGGCATTATCGCGAATTTGTGCCCCAGGATGGCCTTTGGCTAAATCGGCGGCGTGAGCGGCAATTTTATACGTTATTAAGCCCTGCTTTACGTCTTCTTTGTCGGGCAGCCCCAAGTGTTCTTTGGGCGTTACATAGCACAGCATGGCACAGCCGTACCAACCAATCATGGCGGCACCAATACCCGATGTGAAATGGTCGTAGCCCGGCGCAATATCGGTGGTTAGCGGGCCAAGCGTATAAAAGGGCGCACCATGGCAATGGCTAAGCTGTTCTTCCATGTTTTCTTTAATAAGATGCATAGGTACATGGCCGGGACCTTCTATCATTACCTGTACATCGTATTGCCAAGCAATTTTGGTAAGCGCGCCTAAAGTACGTAGTTCGGCAAACTGGGCTTCGTCGTTGGCATCGGCAATAGAGCCAGGACGCAGGCCATCACCTAGCGACAAACTCACGTCGTAGGCGGCGCAAATTAAACAAATTTCGTGGAAGTGTTCATACAAAAAGCTTTCTTTATGATGATACAAACACCATTTGGCCATAATAGCGCCACCACGAGATACAATACCCGTAACCCGATTAGCCGTAAGCGGTACAAAGGGCAAGCGTACCCCCGCATGAATGGTGAAGTAATCGACGCCTTGCTCGGCTTGTTCAATTAGGGTGTCGCGAAATACTGCCCAGTCGAGATCTTCAGCCACACCGTTTACTTTTTCTAGGGCCTGATAAATGGGCACCGTACCAATAGGAACGGGGCTGTTTCGCAGCAACCATTCGCGGGTTTCGTGAATATTGCGGCCGGTAGACAAATCCATAACAGTGTCGGCGCCCCAGCGTGTTGCCCACACCAGCTTTTCCACTTCTTCTTCAATAGACGAGGTGACCGCCGAATTACCAATGTTCGCATTTACCTTTACCAGAAAATTGCGCCCGATGATCATGGGCTCGGCTTCAGGGTGGTTAATATTGGCTGGAATAATGGCACGTCCTGCGGCTACTTCTTCGCGCACAAACTCAGGGGTGATGACTTCAGGAATGCGGGCACCAAAATCTTCGCCAGGGTGCTGCTGTTGTAAAAGCTCATCTCGAATGGCGGCGCGGCCCATGTTTTCCCGAATGGCAATAAACTCCATTTCCGGGGTAACAATGCCGTTGCGGGCATAATGCAATTGGGTAACGTTTTTGCCGGTAACGGCTTTGCGTCTAACTGGCTTGGCATGAAAGCGAATAGATTCGGTAGTGATATCGGCATTACGCACTTGTGCGTAGCTAGATTCTGATCTCACCACGGTGCGGGTATCTTGTCGGCTTTTTATCCATTCATCTCTTACAAGTGGGATCCCCGCGGTAACGTCTACCTGCACGTTCGGATCGCCAAATACACCGGCAGAATCGTATACCGGAATGGGCGGGTTGGTTTCAAATTTACCACTGCTTAACGGGGTGGGCGACTGGTCGATAAGGCGCATGGGCACGTGTATCGAACCATCTTGATTGCTTTCGTAATGACGGCGAGAGTTAGGGAACGCTTGGCCGGTAAGGGAAGCGATAAATTGTTGCGCTTGTTCGCGCTTTTGACGTCGAGTTGACATAGCATTAAATCCTTTGTTTTCAAAGAGTAAATGCTTGCCAGGAGTGTATACAAGGGGGGCAACACAAACGCTAAAATCCAAAACAGAGGGGATTGGACGTACTGCTGTGTTGCGTTCTTGTTCCCTTCGCAGGTATTAGCCTGATCAGGTTCTACGGATCCCGTTTTTACGGTCTCAGCTTGCTTCCAACTGGAAGACGAAGCACTCCGACAAGTTCTGCAATTACTATAAGCGTTGTTAACGGGTAAAAACAAGCCTTGTTTAAGCAATGGTATAAGCTATTAGTCTGAATCTATGGCTACTTAGTCGGTGTGTGTCTGGTGCAGGTGGTGGGGTTTTGTTAGCCTGAATGAAAATAATTGCTATTTCATGGCGTATGGCGTAAAAACACTGCGCCCAGCCCGTCGGCGCAGTAAAGAGAAAAATTATGACACTTTGGGAATTGCCAGCTCAGCAGCGGGCCACCGTTGCATCCCTTGCACCAAATCTTCACGCAAAAGTGACAGCCAGATTGGCTGAAATGGGCGTAGAAGCCACTCAAGAAGTCCTTTGCTTGCGTAAAGGCCCGTGGGGCGGACCTGTCATCATTCAATTAGGCGGTAGCGTGTTTGCCGTTGAAAAAGAGTTAGCGCAACACATTCATGTGCATGCTAGTCACTAAGTAAGCCTTGCTTTAGCAGTAACAGGAAAGTCTTCTTATATGCAACGTATTCTAATGGTGGGGAAACCCAACGCAGGTAAAACCTTATTGTTTAACCAGCTAACGGGGTTGCGCCAAAAAGTCGCGAATTACCCAGGCGTAACAGTAGAAGTTAAACATGGTCGCTGCCAGAACTATAACCTTGTGGATTTGCCCGGTACTTACACCTTAAACGGGTTAAGCCGAGACGAAGAAATTGCGGTTAAGGAAATCACCAATGCCATTGCCAAAGACGATACAGCTTTGGTGGTTTGCTTGCTGGATGCCACACGGCTAGAGCGTAGTTTGGTGCTGGGGCTGCAAATTCAGCAGTTAGCAAAAGCCCACAACAAAGCCATGATTTTCGCGCTTAATTTTATTGATGAGGTACGGCGTATTGGTGAGGATATCGACACCCAGCGCTTGTCTGACGCATTAGGCAGCCCGGTGTTTGCGTTATCGGCCCGTACCCTTGATGGTCTGCACGAATTTAAACAAGCCATGTTATCGGCGGCGGCAGAACCAAGTAAAAACGTACCCAAAACAAGCTTAGATGCCAACGAAAAGGCGTCGCTACGAAGCCGTGAACTGGCGACTTCTTATGGTATTGGTACCGACATTGTGCTCACCAATCAAAATAAGATCGACCGCTTCTTGTTAAATAGTGTGGTTGGATCGGTGTTTTTCCTCGCCATGATGTTTGTGCTGTTTCAAAGCGTGTTTACCTTGGCAACGCCTCTTATGGATGGGGTAGAAAACGGCATCGCCGAGCTAGCCACAGGCATCACGTCTCTATTACCTGCAGGCATTGTAAGTGACTTTCTAAACGACGCCATTTTTGGCGGGCTAGGGTCGTTTTTAGTGTTTGTACCGCAAATTATGGTACTGACGTTTGTGATTGGCTTACTTGAAGACAGTGGCTATTTGGCGCGTGCCGCGCTGGTATGTCATCGCCCTCTTAGCTTTTTTGGGTTGTCTGGCCGTAGTTTTATTCCCTATTTGTCGGGGCATGCTTGTGCTATTCCTGCCATTATGGCGGCACGTACCATTGAATCGCCCCGTAAACGCTTGATCACCATGATGACCATTCCTTTGATGTCATGTTCGGCGCGCTTACCGGTATACGCCTTGCTGGTGGCGGTGTTAATTCCCCGAGAAGGCACGTTTTTAGGGGTATTTGATTTACAAGGCGCGGCGTTTTTTGGTTTATTCTTTTTTGGCATTGTAATGGCGCTGGTGGTGAGTCAATTGCTTACCCGCTTTTTGCCCGCCGATTTAGAAGAATCAGACATGCCGTTTATTCTTGAGTTACCTACCTATCGTTTACCCCACTGGAAACCGTTATTTAACCGGGTGATTAACAGCGGCGTGCAGTTTATTCGTCGTGCTGCGCCGGTTATCTTTATGGTGTCGGTGGGCATTTGGGTGCTGGGCTACTTCCCCCTCGAAAGCAACCTGCAAAATAGCTGGTTAGGGCAAATTGGCCACTTTATCGAGCCGGTATTTGCGCCTATGGGGTTAGATTGGCGCTATGGCGTGGCCATCCTAATGTCGTTTTTGGCCCGTGAAGTATTTGTGGGCGCGCTGGGCACCTTGTTTGGCATGGACGACGCTGAAGATAACGTAGCCGGTTTGTCTGAACGTATTCAGGCTGATGGGCTTTCCGTAGCATCAGGGTTAGGGCTGGTATTGTTTTACGTAGTGGCACTGCAATGTGTGGCTACCGTTGCCATGTTAAAAGGCGAAACGGGCAGTAAGAAACTGGCGTGGGGCTTGTACGCGGGCTACGGTATTTTAGCCTATAGCATTGCCGTATTGGTGAATCTTATCGGCTCTTGATAACTTAGCACTGGCAAATAAAAAGCCCGCTTAGCTGCGGGCTTTTTTAATGGGTTAAGGCTGAGATTGGTGTTCTAAGGCGGCGCCCCGTTTATACAAAGATAAGGCCTGTGCATCGTTGTGACGGCGTTCGCTTATTTGCGCAAGGATCATCAAGTCTTCTGGATTCTCGTGCAATTTCACCGCTTTAAGCAGCACTTTTTCGGCCAGGATATCGTCGCCAGCATTGTAGGCCACTTGCCCTAATGCCGAATACAACTGGGCGTTGGTATCGTCTTGCTTAATCCACTGTTCTAATGCGGCAATGGCTTTGGCCGGGTTTGGCATACTCAGCTGTGTCATTAATGGCAGTAATACGGGGTGTGGCCCTTTTTTCTGCCATTCTGTTAAGCGTAGCTCGGCTTCGTTATGCATGCCTTGTTCTAACAATTGCTGTGCATAGGCGGCTCGGTACGCATCGTCGTTACGTAACTTGCGGGGTAAGTCTTGCCAATGTTGTTGTAGGGCGTGGGCCCCTTGTTTACTCGCAATTTCTGCAAACTTACCTTTAGCTACCGTTTGCGCCCAGGTTACGTAATCGTCTTTTAACGGTTTACGCCATTGGGGAAGGGTTTCTTGTAATGCTTGCCATTGGCCTAGCTCGCCCATGGCTTGGGCTTTTACTCGAATTACCTGCGGGTGTCGGCTGGCTTTTTCGTCTAGCTGATTCAGTTTGTCTAGGGCGGCTTGTTGCTGGCCTTGCTGAATGTCTAATCGAGCTAGGGTTAATGTGGCCGCTACCTTGGCGTTGTCGTAATCGGCGGCTTTGTCTAATAGCCATCTAACGCGATCATGCTCGCCTAAGGTTTGGGCAACCTGCGCCGCGGCTAAAAAGTTTACCCCATCAAAATCGCCATCGTTGGTTTCTTGTAGGGCCTTTTTAGCACCTTGTAAATCGCCTTCAGCCATGGCATGTAAGCCGCGGTAGAATTTCCGTTCCCGCTTGCGACGGGCTCGCCCACCAAACCACGCATGAGAGCCTTTAAACAACCCTAACGTGCGGCCAATGATGCGCAACACAATCCATAGCACTAAACAGGTAACAAACAAGGTAATGCACAAGCTGACCACCGACATTTCGATGTTCGTTGTGCCCATAGAAATTAATACATAGCCTTTATCGCCTACCACTTGCGGGGCAATAAGCATGGCCGCCAGAATAACCAGAATTAAGATGATGGCATAAATCAGTCGCTTCATAGTACCTCCGCACTATTACCGTAGGCACCATTGATCCGCTGTTCCATCAAACGTTGAAGGGGCGCTGTGGCGCGAAGGGATTCAGGCAATGATTCTTGAATATTGGTGTTGGTAAGTGAGGTAAGGGTAGACAACGCGCCTTGTACGCCGGGCGACTGAGTATCAAATTTATCGTTAAGTAACCCAATGGCGTTTTGTAACGAGCTATTAAATAAGTCGTTTTGGGCGGCAATGGCGGCAGACTGTGCCTGCATGATCTGTAGTTTAAGCTGTTCTTTGTACAACCATTGTTGTTCGGCGCTCATCATGGGCGCTACCGGGGCATCGTCATGACTAACGGAAATAAAATCATCCACAATGTCGTGCCATACCTTGGCCAAATTGCTCTGCCAGTCGTCGATAGATTCCGACAAGCCTTCATTTTCTGCGGCGTCACCTGGGCGACTAAAAGTATGTAAGGGCAAATCATCGGCTTTGGAAAGCAAGCCAGATAACGATAACGCCAGTTGTGTTCTGTCTACCGTGTTGACCTGACGCAACGATTGAATGTCTTCGGCAATGTACCCACGAATAGGGATCACCGAGGGATCAGACAGTTCCTGCAAACGCTCGTCGGCATTGCGTAGCAACAAAATGGCGGTGTTAATGTCTTTTTCTAGCCAAATTTTTCGGCCCGCCATTCGTACCAAATAATCGGCTTCTGCTAACAGCCAATCTGAAGGGCGACGGCCTTCCATGTCGTTTAGCTGCGATATAAGTTGTTCGGTTTGCACTTCCATGGTGTCAGTTTTTTGCATTAGCGCATTTACCGATGCGGCTAATTCTTGTTTGCTATTTTCCAGTGCCACCAGTTGCTGTTGCAACGTGCCGTTTTCATCATTCAGGGCTTCTAGTGCACTTTGCTGCAATTGTTGCTGGCTAATAAGCAGTTGGTTGCTGTTGTCTTTGTCCCAGATATACCAGTAAGCGGCTGCACCTAAGGCCAACACCAGTAATAAGGTAATAATTAGCACCACCCACAAGGCGGCCTGGGATTTGGCTTTTTGCGGTTTTTCTGCTGCCGGCTTTTTCGCTTTGGGTTTGGGTTTCGGTTTCACCTCTGCTGACGTTGACGACGGCGCAGGCCCGCGCGTGTCCTCTTCCGGTAATACTAACTGGTAATCCGGTTTGCTCTTATCTTTGTCAGCCATGTTTTACTCCCAATTGTCCTTTATCCACGCACTTAGTGCGTTGTCACTGGCGTCATTACAAACAGCCACCCTGTGTACGCCTGAAGCTTTTAAACGTTCTGCAATACGTTCACTTACCGTTAACCACGGGCGTTCACATAAACTGTGGCTATCGTATAGTTCAAACAGTTGTTCAGCCATTTCGCCACTGGTGGCTACTATGCCCTTAATTGCATGCCACTGCCAATTATCAGTTTGTATAGGTCGCAGGTTTTTTTTCCGGTAGTAAAACAAATATTCTTCTACCTTAAACCCCCGTGTTAGCAGTGTATCTCGCAAAGTGGTTCGACCACCTTGCCCTTTAATAATAACTACTCGGCGAGAATTTGCACTATGTAGTTGCGACAGTGACAGTAATCCTTCCGAGTTTTGTTGCCTTGGCACCGTTACAGTAAATCCGTTGCGACGCAATACCGATGCCGTTGATGTACCTACGGCCATCCAGATTGTATCGGATCCAAATTCCCCTTCATTATACAACTTAACCGCTGCAAATGTGCTGGTAACAATGGCAAGGTGCGGTGCCGACTTGGCAAATTGCGCCTTGCATTGATCTATCTGCGTTTGGTCGTAACAAATAGTAACCGGCGCTACCCCGGTTACCGCAATACCCGCCGCACGAAAGGCCGCTACACTGGTTGTCAGCTTTTGCTCGGGGCGGGTAAGTAAATACATATTACGAATGTAACGCTTTTAAGATCTCGCCTGCTCCTTGGGCCAGTAGGGCATCAGCCACTTCCACGCCCAAACTTACCGCACGAGAACGATCGCCGGTGGCCGAAGCGTACAACAAGGTTTGCCCATCCACACTGCCTACCATACCCGTTAGGGTAAGGACGTTGTCGGTAAGTGTAGCAAAACTGCCAATGGGCACCTGACATCCTCCTTCTAAGCGAGCATTCATTGCCCGCTCTGCCGTTACGCGATCGGCAGTATCGACGTGATTTAAAGCTGAAAGCAGGGCGATTAGATCGGGATCATCATTGCGACACTCGATGCCCACTGCGCCTTGTCCTACCGCCGGTAACGACGTTTCTGGCGGTAGCGGCTGGGAAATGCGATCTTCCATTCCTAAACGAATTAATCCTGCCGAGGCCAAAATAATGGCGTCGTACTCGCCCTTATCTAGTTTGGCGAGTCGCGTATTTACGTTACCCCGTAAGTCTTTTATTTGTAGGTCGGGGCGATACTTACGTATTTGGCACTGCCTACGTAAGCTGGATGTTCCCACTACGGCGCCAAGGGGAAGATCTTCTAATTGACCGTAGGTATTTGACACAAACGCATCAAAGGGGTTTTCCCGTGGGCAAATGGCGTGTAAGCCAAAACCGTCAGGAAAATCTACCGGTACGTCTTTCATACTGTGTACGGCAATGTCTGCCCGGCCTTCTACCATGGCAATTTCTAATTCTTTAATAAACAGCCCTTTGCCACCAATTTTAGCCAGCGGCGTATCAAGAATTTTATCGCCCTGAGTGCTCATGGGAAGCAGTTCCACGGTTAGCTCTGGGTGGGCTTTTTCAAGCTGTGCTTTGACGTATTCGGCTTGCCAAAGGGCAAGGGCACTTTTGCGGGTGGCAATACGTATTATGCGAGATGGGCTCTGGCTCATAAACACTCCTGTAGCCAGCGGCTAATGGCATTTATTTCATCCATACACACGTTGTGCTGCATGGGGTAGGTGGTCCATTGTGGGTTAAAGCCTGCCGCTTTTAACGCGTCGTAGGCCATATTGCCTAAAGCCACAGGTACCACATTGTCTTGCACGCCGTGAGCCATAAAAATAGGGCTCGACTTATTAATATCGCTAGCTTCGTCTTGCAGTTTGGCCGGTTCGCTCATGTAGGTCGATAACGCCATAATGCCCGCCAGTTTGTGCGGAAAGCGAGTGCCTAATTGTAACGCGATAACACCGCCTTGAGAGAAGCCAGCTACCACCATTTTGTCATAGGCAAAACCCTCTTCGTGCAGTTGTGCCATTAACGCCGTAACTTGTTGTGCACTTTCAAGCACCCCTTCGGCATCGGCCCGCTGGTTAAAATCCATCGATTTAATATCGTACCAAGCACGCATACGCATACCGTTGTTGATAGTCACGGGCCGTTCTGGCGCATGGGGAAAGATAAAGCGCACAGGTAGTGAGGCTGGCAATTTCAATTCAGGCACAATGGGGGCAAAACCGTGACCGGAGTCGCCTAAACCATGCATCCAAATAACGCAGGCTTTTGGGTTTTCCCCAGTGTTTTTCTCAACATAAGGTAAGAGGGCTTCTGTCATAATGTCGCTTCTGTGATCATAGAGTAATAAAGGTTGCGCATTTCACAATTACGCAAAGATACCGGCTATGCTACCATTGCCGTCTGAAATCACCACATCATGATGATAAAAAGCAAGACTATGGCTTCACTACTTGGCAATCTTTTCATCCTCGCGGCCCCATCCGGCGCGGGAAAATCCAGTTTAATAAAAGCGTTACTGGAAAAACATGATGACAGCTCCTTGTATCCAATGCAGGTGTCTGTGTCTCATACCACACGTGCACCGCGCCCTGGCGAGGTTGACGGGGTACATTATCATTTTGTATCTCGTGAACAATTTGAAACGCTAATTGAACAGGGTGTGTTTTTTGAATACGCAGAAGTATTTGGCAATTATTATGGCACGTCGCGGGTAACCATAGAGCAAACCCTACACCGTGGTATTGATGTTTTTCTTGATATCGATTGGCAGGGAGCACGCCAGGTAAAAGCGGCACTGCCAGATACCTGTGGTATTTTTATATTGCCGCCATCGGCTAAAGTGCTGCGAGACCGGTTAACCCGTCGTGGGCAAGATGCCGACGAGGTTATTGATAGCCGCATGCGCGAAGCGGTGTCTGAGATGTCTCATTATGACGAGTTTGATTACGTGCTAATTAACGACAACTTTGCCACGGCCTTAGCCGAACTGGAAGCCATCGTTTGCGCCCAGCGCCAACGAACAGTGAAGCAGCAATTGCGCCATCAAAACCTGATTCAGGATTTGCTGAAGTAACAATGGGCTTGGGTAATACCAAGCTATTGGTGTAAAAGCGAACAAAATACTATAACTATAACGGCTTGTGTTATATACTACGCGGCCATTTTCAAATATTCGTTTTAGTTCATTTTCGGAGTAAAGACATGGCTCGCGTAACAGTAGAAGACGCCGTAGATAAAGTTGGTAACCGCTTTGACCTGGTTTTGGTTGCAGCACGTCGTGCGCGCCAACTAGCAACCGAAGGTAAAGACCCTCAGGTTGATGTACAAAATGACAAGCCTACCGTTACCGCTTTGCGTGAAATTGAGCAAGGTCTGGTTAATGCAGATACCCTTGAGCAGGACGATATGCGTGATCAGGAAAGACAAGACAGTGCCGATTTCTCGTCAGTAGCGAATATCTTGTCTGATCAATAAGTACCAAAACACCGGTATTTAGCAATATTCTTAAGCGCCAGTGAACTTTAATCGAGTTCACTGGCGTTTTGCCATTGGCAATTGGCTCATTTCTCATTATTCTGTTGGTACAGGCAAAAATCGCAGGAAAGTAGTACGCACGTGTATTTATTTGAGGGGTTAAAGCAAAAAATATCCGAATATCTGTCGGCTGACCGTGTTCAGTTGGTGCAGGACAGCTTTGTTTTAGCTCATGAAGCCCACGATGGGCAAATGCGTTCTAGCGGCGACCCATACATTACCCATCCCGTGGCGGTTGCCGGCATTCTTGCCGATATGCACATGGATCACGAAACACTCATGGCAGCCTTGCTGCACGATGTTATTGAAGATACCCACTACAGCCAAGAAGATTTAGCCGAAGCGTTTGGCGAAACCGTCGCCGAATTAGTGGAAGGGGTAAGCAAGCTCGATAAAATTGCCTTTAGCAGCAAGCAAGAAGCCCAAGCCGAAAATTTTCGTAAAATGATGATGGCCATGGTGCAGGATATTCGGGTTATTCTGATAAAACTGGCCGACCGTACTCACAATATGCGTACCCTAGGTGCACTGCGGCCAGACAAGCGCCGTCGTATTGCCCGAGAAACCTTAGAAATTTATGCCCCTATTGCCCACCGTTTAGGTATTCACGATATAAAAAATGAGCTGGAAGATTTAGGTTTTCAAGCCATGCACCCCATGCGTCACCGAGCGTTGAAATCGGCGGTAAAACAAGCGCGGGGTAACCGTAAAGAAATTATCGAGAATATCCGCCAAGAACTGTCGTCACGGCTGGTGGGATATAAAATAGACGCCAATGTCGTCGGGCGAGAAAAACACCTGTATTCCATTTACCGCAAAATGAAAAACAAAGAACTGATGTTCAATGAGGTGATGGATATTTACGCGTTTCGTATTGTCGTAGACTCCTTAGACAATTGTTACCGTTCTTTAGGTGCCATGCACGGCTTATATAAACCTATCGAAACCCGCTTTAAAGACTACATTGCCATTCCCCGCACTAACGGCTATCAGTCGCTTCATACCTCACTTGTTGGCCCCCATGGTATTCCTGTTGAAGTTCAAATTCGTACTTTGGCTATGGATCAAATGGCAGATAAAGGGGTGGCTGCGCACTGGCTATACAAAGAGCCAGGAGACAGCGACAACACCGCACAGTTGCGGGCAAGAAAGTGGATGCAATCGTTGCTGGAATTACAGCAAAGCGCCAGTTCTAGTTTTGAATTTATTGAATCGGTGAAAACCGATTTATTCCCCGAAGAAATTTACGTTTTTGCGCCCGATGGACGCATTGTCGAGCTGCCGGTAGGAGCCACCGCAGTAGATTTTGCCTACGCGGTACACTCGGATGTGGGTAATACTTGCGTTGGGGTAAGAGTAGAGCGAAGAAACTACAGCCTCAGCAAGCCATTAGAAAACGGCCAAACCGTAGAAATTATAACCTCACCGAAGGCGAAGCCTAATGCGAATTGGCTGAACTTTGTTGTGAGCGCCCGCGCCCGAACGCGTATTCGTCAGTATTTGCGCAAACAGCATTCCCAAGAAGCAGTAAACATGGGCAACCGATTACTGCGTCATGCCCTTGGCTCGGTAAAACTGGAAGATATTTCCCAACAAGATATCGACCGTGTGGTGGTAGAAACCAAACATCGCACCTTTGATGAGTTGCTTACCGCCATTGGTTTGGGCAACGAACTTAGCGCCATTGTGGCCAGACGGCTTCTCGGCGAATCGGCAGAGTTACCGGAGAAACGCGGTAATGTTGCTATTCGTGGCACCGAAGGCTTGCTGGTTAATTACGCCCGCTGTTGTCATCCTATTCCCGATGATGAAATTGTGGCGGTGCTTAGTCCAGGCCGAGGCATGACCATTCACCAAACCGGATGTAACAACATTCGTAAACTCACTCGGGAAGAGCCTCAACGAGTGCTACCTATGCAATGGGACGAAACGCCCCAAGGCGAATTTAAAGCCTCGCTGCGTATTGAACTCTACAATCACCAAGGTACACTAGCCAATCTAACCAATATGATTGCCAGTTGTGACTCGAATATTATTGGTCTTCAAACCGAAGAAAAAGAAAGCAACATCTACTTTATCGATATTGAACTGACTACCCACAACCGCGTGCACTTGGCTCGGGTGATGAAGAAAATCAGAACGATGTCAGAAGTGCAGCGCGTATCGCGTCACAGTCAGTCACGACACTAAATTACTCACAGGATCTAACATGGCTAAATCTATTATCCAAACCGATAATGCGCCTCAGGCGATCGGTACATACAGTCAGGCGGTAAAAGCGGGCACTACCGTTTATCTTTCTGGGCAAATTCCCCTTAACCCGCAAACCATGGAAATGGTGTCTGAGGACTTTGCTGAACAGGCCACTCAAGTATTTGAAAACGTAAAAGCCGTTTGTGAAGCCGCGGGTGGCACCATGAACGACTTGGTTAAAGTGAATATCTTCTTATTGGATTTATCGCACTTTGCTACGGTTAACGAAATTATGTCTAAGTACTTTTCTAAGCCGTATCCTGCCCGTGCAGCCATCGGTGTTGCCGCCCTGCCTAAAGGGTCGCAAATTGAAATTGACGGCGTAATGGAATTACCCGAGTAAGTCTTTAATGTTGGCGGTATAGCATATCCTGTACCGCCAGCCTCTCGCCAAGCGCCGACGAATACCTTACACTGCGCTTATGCCCTCTTAAGAATGTCTTAATTATCATGCAGTCCCTTGCTCAAACACCCGTTACCGCGTTAAAAGGCGTGGGCGCGAAGGTGGCTGAGAAGTTAACTAAAATTGGCTTGCACACCGTGTCTGATGTGCTCTTTCATCTGCCGTTGCGATACGAAGATCGCACGCGGGTTTACACTATTGATACGTGCCGACCTTTTACCCACGTGAGTATTCAAGGCGAAGTAAAAAGCGCCGATATTCAGTACGGTAAAAAGCGTATGTTGGTGGTGAAGGTGTCTGATGGCAGCGGTACCATTACCTTGCGTTTCTTCCACTTTGGCGCAGCACAGCGCACTTTACTGTCGCCGGGCAATTGCGTGCGATGTTTTGGTGAAATTCGTACCGGCAAATGGGGGCTAGAAATGATGCACCCCGAATTTACCCTTATTGTTGAAGATGAAGAAGCCCCAGAACCCACCCTCACGCCGGTATATCCGTCAACCGAAGGGGTAAAGCAGTTAACCTTGCGGGGCTTGTCTGAACAAGCTTTGGCACTGCTTGATAAAGGCGGTTTGGCCGATTTACTGCCCGAAGGCATGTACGAACAGCAGGTAGATTTAGCCTCGGCGTTACGGCTTGTACACCGGCCACCGCCAGATGTGTCGTTAGACAGCATCGAGCAGGGCGCACACCCTGCGCAAAAACGCCTCATTTTAGAAGAACTGCTGGCTCACCATTTAAGTGTGTTAAAAGTTCGTCAGCAGGCCCAATCACAGCCCGGCATTCCCATTAAGGTAAACCCAACACTAATTGGTAACTTATTAGATCGCTTGCCGTTTTCGCCTACCGGCGCCCAACAGCGTGTGGTGGCCGACATTCAAAAAGACATGGCCTGTAACACCCCCATGATGCGTTTAGTGCAAGGGGATGTTGGCTCGGGTAAAACCTTGGTGGCCGCACTGGCTGCGCTGTCAGCAATTGGAGCAGGGCATCAGGTGGCGCTAATGGCCCCCACCGAACTTCTAGCCGAGCAGCACGCAAATAACTTCCGCGATTGGTTCGAACCCTTAGGTATTCAAGTGGGCTGGCTGGCAGGTAAGCTTAAGGGTAAAGCTCGTGAGGAAGTGCTTACTCGCTTAGAATCCGGCGATATTCAAATGCTGGTGGGTACCCACGCTATTTTTCAAGAGCAAGTGAATTACCAGCAATTAGCGTTGGTGATTGTAGATGAACAACACCGCTTTGGCGTACATCAGCGCCTCGCCCTGCGCGAAAAAGGTGAGCGACAAGGGCGGTTTCCTCATCAGCTGATTATGACCGCAACGCCTATTCCACGCACCCTCGCCATGACCGCCTACGCCGATCTTGACACCTCGGTGATTGACGAATTGCCGCCCGGTCGCACGCCGGTCACCACGGTGGTATTGCCCGATACCCGTCGTGGTGACGTTATTGTGCGTGTGTATGAAGCGTGTCATCAACAAGGACGGCAAGCATATTGGGTATGTACCCTTATTGACGAGTCGGAAGTGTTGCAGTGTCAGGCCGCCGAAGACGCCGCTATCACTCTACGCACCGCGTTGCCCGATTTACGGGTAGGCTTGGTGCATGGCCGTTTAAAACCGGCAGAAAAAAAAGCCGTAATGGATGCCTTTAAACAAGGCGAACTGGATTTACTGGTGGCCACCACCGTTATTGAGGTTGGGGTGGATGTACCTAATGCCAGCATTATGATTATTGAAAACCCAGAACGCTTGGGGTTGGCCCAGTTGCACCAGTTACGAGGCCGGGTAGGGCGAGGTGCAGTAGAAAGTCAGTGTGTACTTATGTACTCAGGGCCCCTGTCTAAAACAGCCTCTCAGCGTTTAGCCGTATTGCGAGAATCGAACGACGGTTTTTATATTGCCCAGCGGGATCTAGAAATACGTGGTCCAGGTGAACTGATGGGCACAAAGCAAACCGGCATGGCGCAACTGCGTATTGCCGATTTAGTCAGAGATGCCGAACTCGTGCCCCAGGTACAGCATATTGCCGAACGTCTGTGGCAAGATTACCCGTCTCATGCCCAAGCTATAATTAATCGCTGGATAGGGTTTAAGGAGCAGTACGGAAATGCCTAATATTCCAGTTTATATTTCGTCGACATGGGATGACAACGACGCCCAAAAACTAAAGGGCGTAGCCCTGCAATGGCAGCTGCCCGAGCAGGTTGATCTCCCCGAAGGGCTGGCCGTAACCATTGATAACAACAAGTTGTCGGTGAAAGATTTCGCCAACCCCAAGCAGCAAGGGGTGGCGGTGGATTTTTTGTCTGCCAGTAGTCTTTACCGGCAACAGCATGGAGGTCGAAAAAAAGAGCCTCTTGCAAAAGCAGTAGGGTTAAAAGGCCTAGATAGTTTACATGTGGTTGATGCCACGCCTGGTCTTGGCCGAGATGCCTTTGTTCTGGTGTCGCTGGGTTGTCGGGTAACCATGATAGAGCGGTCACCGGTGGTGGCAGCGCTACTTGATGATGGGCTAAAACGTTTGGCCTTACAGGATGAGGCGTTAGCCAGCCGGTTTACCCTTATTCATGGCGACAGCATTGAGCAAATGCAGAACAATTTAATTGATGTGGATGTGGTTTATCTTGATCCGATGTTTCCACATCGGAAAAAATCTGCTTTAGTAAAGAAAGAGATGCGGTTGTTTCAACAATTGCTGGGTGCAGATGAAGATGCCGACGATTTATTGGCTCCTGCGCGAACATTGGCGAAAAAACGGGTGGTAGTGAAACGCCCAGCGTACGCTGAACCTCTGGCAAACAGAGCACCAGAAACGGCCATTACCAGCAAGAAACACCGGTTTGATGTTTATATTACACTCACTCACTAGGAGAGAAGCATGATCAACGTTGGCAGTACATTGCCCGAAGTAACCTTTGGCCTGCTAAAGGACGGAAAGATGACAAACCCTCATACCCATGACATTTTTGGTGGCAAACGAGTGGTGGTATTTGCAGTGCCTGGTGCGTTCACGCCAACATGTTCAGCGGCTCACTTGCCCGGATATGTGGCACTGGCCGATAAAATAAAGGCTAAAGGTGTAGACGACATTGTATGCATATCGGTAAACGATGCTTTTGTAATGGATGCTTGGAAACAGTCTGCCAATGCCGATGAAATTACCATGCTGGCAGACGGCAACGCGTATTTCACCAAGTCCATTGGGCTGGATATGAATACCAGCGATTTTGGTGGCACACGTAGCGTACGCTATTCCATGTTAGTGGAAGACGGAGAAGTGGTTAAGCTGAACGTTGAAGATCCGGGCCGTTTTGAAATTTCTGATGCCGAAAGCATGCTAAAAAGCCTGTAATTTTACGCAAAATCTATGAAAACCCGTCTTTGTGGCGGGTTTTTTTGTTACAGAAACCGGTAAATTAGCTATTCGTATTTTTATTGCGCTGCGTCATAATTTTGGGTGTTTTTTTGCACAACCATCTGTACTCCCTTTTTCATTCTGTTATTCTCTTAGAATAGCGCAGTGCCTATTTCGGCAAGAAGCACCAAGTAATTTAAATTCGGGTGTGTATTTATAAATGCGTTTTAGGGCAGTCAGGAAGAGCTGCGCCGCGCTAGTTGGAGTCACGTAGGGATACCATTATGTTAAACAGCAATCAAAAATTCGGCGTTTATCTCATCTCCAAATCACTTTCCTCGGATGAAGCAGATGACAGTAAAGTTGTACTTTTTAAACAGCTTTTACAAACCTGCGGCTATGTGGTCACAGAGCTAACATCCATAGAGCAATTAGACGCAACCTCCAATCAAGATCTTATCTTTTTCGACGCCTCAGAAGCAGAAGACAAACTCGGCGCTTATTATCGGTATGACGGCTGTGCCCGTTGGATCTTATTTAATTTGCAGTCCGGAGAAATTGACGAATGTGAGGCCATTATTGCCGGCGTTGAAGGCACCTTTTACGCCAGTGACTCTCCTGAATTATTACTAAAAGGTGTACGCAGGCTTGCAAAGATGGATGTGTGGTTTAAACGCAATTCCATTAACGAAGCATTACGGCGTTTGCGTCAGCAGTCTCGCAAATCTCCAGCGGCCCTTAGTCGACCTACCACCATTAACAGTTCCGCAATTCATCCTAAGCTGACTAAGCGAGAGATCACAATTATTGAACTGGTAGCAAAAGGCTCTCAAAATCAAGAGATTGCCGATCAACTTCACATTAGTGTGAATACAGTAAAAACCCACATCTACAGTATTTTTAGAAAAACCCATTCGCGAAATCGTATTGAGTTACTGTCGTGGTCGCAACAGTTTGTGGGTGAATTCGGTTAACGCTTCACCTTAATGTATTCGCCCTCTATAATTCGCACCTTTGTAGGTGTAAGGGGATGGGTGTGATTCAAAAAGACGTGGTTGTCATCGGCGCGGGAGCAGCAGGTTTATTCTGTGCTGCACAAGCGGGTAAACGTGGGCGTTCGGTGGAAGTATTAGATCACGGCAAAAAAGTGGGTCGCAAAATACTCATGTCCGGTGGTGGACGCTGCAATTTCACTAACATGTATGCGGGCCCCGAAAATTTCATTTCTAATAACCCTCATTTTTGTAAATCAGCACTCAGTCGTTATACCCAATGGGATTTCATTTCTCTGGTGGCCGAGCACGGCATCGCCTACCACGAAAAAACACTGGGTCAGTTGTTTTGTGATAACAGTGCCTCAGACATCGTTAATTTACTGACCACTGAATGCAATAAAGCGGGTGCAACCATTAAGACGCGCTGTGAAATCAGCCATGTCGAGAAGGAAAACCACTTGTTCACGGTGCACACATCCCTTGGGGTGTACCAATGTGAATCCTTGGTTATTGCCACTGGCGGGTTAAGCATGCCGAAAATTGGCGCCACCCCCTTTGGTTATCAAATCGCAGAGCAATTTGGCTTAACTGTGCTTCCCACACGGGCAGGGCTTGTGCCTTTTACCCTGCATGAAGATGACAAAAAAGCTTTGGATGGATTAAGTGGCATTGCCATTGATACCAGTGCCACATGCAACGATACCGCTTTTCGTGAAGCTATGTTGTTTACCCACCGTGGATTAAGCGGGCCGTCGATGTTGCAGGTGTCTTCTTACTGGGAGCCTGGCGATGTCTTGCATATTGATATGCAACCCACCGAATCGGCGGCGACCTATTTAACCGAAGCACAGCAAACCACCCCCGATGTGCAATTATCCACCGTGCTAGCTAAATACTATCCCAAGCGTTTGGTTCAAGCCTTTATACAATTGCATCAATGGCGCAATGAGCCGGTGAAACGCCTCACCCCTGCAGAGATAGCAACCATTGATGAGCAATTGTCAGACTGGCAGGTTAAGCCTAACGGCACTGAAGGTTATCGCACTGCAGAAGTCACCTTAGGCGGCGTTGATACCGATGAATTATCATCAAAAACCATGATGAGTAAAAAACAAGAAGGCTTGTTCTTTATTGGCGAAGTGGTGGATGTTACCGGTTGGCTAGGCGGCTATAACTTTCAGTGGGCATGGAGTAGCGGCTGGGCTGCAGGGCAGTTTGTTTGATCTTGTGTAGAGACAATAAAGTTTGCCCGCAAGCATTATTGTTTGCCCGTAAGAATAGTGTGTACTATTTTTTATCGAGGTAAACTTTATTGGATCAGTTATGGGGCGTGGCAGAAAACTAGAGACTTTTGAAGACTATTCGAGAGCAATTCCCGTTACTTCCCCTCAATTACACTCAAAAAATTGCCAAAATCATCGGGTTGAACACTCCACTCACCCAACTAGCGGTGAGCCAATCGTTATCACAACGGATTTTCTTCGGACGATTAGCACTGAAAGTGGTATTCGCTACCTAGCTATTTCGGTAAAGCCTGAAGACTCAATATAGCTTCAGGCGACGGTTTTTTGTCACGCTGCTTCCAGTATTCAAAAGTACTTCGGTGGACATCCAGTACTTTGTACAATTGATTCAGAGGACAACGACTGCTCTAATTCAGTCTCTCGATTAACGCGAGTGTTTCATGGAGTCCGACATCAACAGAGCAGAAGCTTTTTTTAATATATCTTTCTCTTACTCAAGTCGCTCAACCTGCTTTTTAAGCTCCCTGATTTCACGCTGCTCATCGGTCATGGGGGTTGCCTGAGGCGCTTTACCTGCACGTTCCTCACGCAATTGACTTACCCATTTACCAATAGTGGAGTAACCGACGCCCATTGCTTCGGCGGCTTCTTTATTGGTGTAACCTTGATCAACTACCAACTGCGCTGTTTCGAGTCTGAATTCAGGACTAAAGTTCGGGCCTTTCTTTGCCATTTTGTCACCTAACTTTGTTATGCTGCTTTCATAGCAGCTCTAATTAGGTGGCCAAATTAACTATGCCACTACACTTGTAAAGAGTGGACTGCAGAAGGTCAGGCGTTAATGGTGAGAGGACTTCACAAAAATAGCAGCGATGATAAAACTTTATCCTACGTTTGAAATACCCACTATAAATTGAAAAGAGCGTAACGTTAACGACAGTGAGTTGTTAGTAAGGCTACAAACTATTTATCCAATATTTAAATAATTGATGTTGTGTTTAGTCATTGGGTTGTCTATTATTTGACCACTTAATGGAGAAGAGTTACTAAAGGTTAAAGGATGAAACCCACTTTATTGTTCCCTCTTATTGCAGCTCTCGCGGGCTGTTCAACGCTTGATCTTGCCGAACAAAAGACGTTATCGATTGACGATACAACAACTGAGGAGACTGCCTTCGATGTACTAGAAATAGCCTCAGCGCCAGGTCAACTTCGCAATGTATATATATGGACTAAAGACAAACAGAAAATTGTTTGCCCAGAGCCATTCCCGGACATTGGCATGTCCACATCTTTTGAAACGGCAATTACTACGTCCAATGATGCTACACAGGCGCTGACTTCCGCACTAGATACGGCGAATGATTCTGAGACCGTTGAATTAGCACAAGCCCTTGAAGCCAGTTTAAAAGCAACTTCAACCGTAGTTGCTCTTTCAGGGCGCAGTGAACTGACTGTGCTCAATGCGAACTTCGCTTCTATGGTATGTATTCTCGCAGCCAATGGCTATCTAGAACCAGATGGCTCAGGAAATGAGTCACCAGTTCAAGCTAATGTCTCAATAATTATTGATACCATGTTTAAGATGGTTGAGGCTGATAGGTTAAAAGCCGCTACCGCAGAGGCAAAGGCAAAAACTGAGCAAACGAAAGCAGAAACTGCCAAAACGGAAGCAGAGGCAGCGGCAGCAAAGACGCTTTCGACTGTGAAAAGTGAACACAACGCTGTACTTCTGAAGATCTATAAACCGCAATTTGATAAGACCTTAGAGAAGTGTAGAAGCGAGGCCAATGGGGATATCGATATAGAAAAGGTCTGTCAGGAAAACTATGACAAATCAATCTCAACACTACAATAAAGAAAGGATGATTTATTATGGATTTAACTACCAGTACATTTTACAACACACTTATTACGTATGGTTCACAACTCTCTGTGTGGATCGAAGGTAAAGTGTATTTAGCGACAGTTATAGGCAGTAGTGGCGATTTGTTTACCCTCGAAATCGACCAGAATGGAACTAAAATCAATTTATCCATACATTACACAAATATTATAATTGCTTCCTAGTTGAATGTAGGTTTATAAGAAACTTTCGAGTCTCGCTTTACCGGCAGTTTTACGTTTCTAATATTCTTGATCTCTGGTAGTGAGAAGTATTTAGTGGCGAAATGAATATCTATGTTGTTTGCTATTTGTACCTCAGAAGAGTTACCCATAAATGTCTTTGTTTTAATTTATGAATTGTGCCGCGACAGCAATGCCATCCAACGAAAATGGCGAGTTTTGCCTTTCGCCCTGACGTATTGCCCTAACAGCGGGGCAATAGCCGGTGGCGGTACCCCGCTTATTAGTTGGCGATAGACGCTTTGCTATTGAGTTGTTTGCGTAACGCGAATTTTTGAATTTTTCCTGTCGAGGTTTTCGGTACTTCTTCAAATTTCACCACTCGCGGTACTTTAAAATGTGCGAGATTGGCTTTGCAGTGGGTAATCATTTCGGCTTCGGTGGCACTTGTTCCAGCTTTAAGTTCGATAAAGGCACACACGGTTTCTCCCCATTTTTCATCTGGCATTGCCACAACGGCGGCAAGCATCACCGCAGGGTGTTGATATAAACAATCTTCTACTTCAATACTGGAGATATTCTCGCCGCCAGAAATAATAATGTCTTTGCTACGATCTTTTAACTTGATGTAATTATCGGGGTAAATCACTGCTAAATCGCCGGTTTTAAACCAGCCGTTGGCAAAGGCGTCAGCGGTAGCACTGGGATTTTTGAGGTAGCCTTTCATGGTGATGTTGCCCCGCACTACAACTTCACCAATGGTTTCACCGTCTTTGGGGACCGGCTGACCGGTTACGGTATCAAATACATCAACCCCTTGTTGCAAGTGATAGCGGACGCCCTGGCGAGAGTTTAATTGGGCCTGCTCGGCTAGGCTAAGTGCTTGCCAATGGTGCTGTTTGTCGCACACTATAGCTGGGCCATACACCTCGGTTAGGCCATAAACGTGAATAATATCAAAACCTAGGCTGTCCATTCCTTCTATCATCGCCGCAGATGGCGCTGCGCCAGCCACAAAGGCCGACACCTTGTGCTCGATACCCTGTTTTAGGCTATCGTCGGCGTTAATCAACATAGAATGCACAATGGGAGCGCCACAGTAATGGCTTACCTTGTGCTGCCTGATCAGATCAAAAATAAGCGCAGGGTCAACTTTTCGCAAGCACACATTGATACCTGCGCGGGCGGCAATTACCCAGGGAAACGTCCACCCGTTGCAATGAAACATGGGCAATGTCCACAGGTAACAAGGGTGTTTGGGCATATCCCATTCGAGTATATTTGACACCGCAGCCAGATAGGCACCACGGTGTGAATACACCACCCCTTTAGGGTTGCCGGTAGTTCCCGAGGTGTAGTTCAACGCAATGGCATCCCATTCGTCGGTGGGGGGCTCGGCAACAAACCCCTCGTCACCGCTGGCAATAAAGGCTTCGTAAAACACATCACCTATGGCTTCGCCCGGCCCGTCATAAAGCACATCATCTACGTTGATAACCTTTGGCGGGTTAGGCAGGCGCAATAACGCCCTTTTCACCACCTGACTAAACTCTTTGTCCACTAAAAGTAATTTGGCTTCACCGTGTTCGAGAATAAAAGCGATGGTATGTTCATCTAAGCGAATATTAATGGCGTTTATCACCGCGCCTACCATAGGGATGGCAAAATGAGATTCCACCATCGCGGGGGTATTGGGGAGCATTACCGCAACGGTATCTCCTTTTTTAATGCCGGCTTTTTTCAATGCCGAGGCATACCGACAACAGCGCTGATAAGTTTGCGCCCAAGTTTGTCGTAACGCGCCATGAATAATACTGATTGCATTTGGGTAAACATCGTTGGCGCGGGCTAAAAAATCGACCGGCGTGACAGGCGAAAAGTTAGCTTCATTTTTCTCTAAACCATTGGAATATATCGAGCTCATTTTCAATACCTCGGTGATAAACAGGCACAGTGATCAAACTTAAATGATATTCCTTTTTAAATTGGGTGTTAATGATATGTATCAAATAATTTGTAAATAATAACATTTGTTGGGCATTAATATTACAGGGTTAGCCTATTTCGGCTTATGGCTAACTAATGGGAATGCAGAACTGTGCCTGCAACCGAGTAACAATGCGGGGCACTATAGCGTTTATTTATTTAACCTACAGCAGCACCAATACCAACCCTGGATGCGAAGTAGGGGTAGGCAGGTGAGAACTTTTCATAGGTGAAACTATTTCCTGGTTTATGCCTTAGAATTAGAAAAAAAGACTGATATATTTTATATAATTAATGATATAAACTAATTCCTTGGCAATTTAGAGCACGTCGTGTTGAAGTATGTTGTGAGTAAGAAGAGTGAAAAAAATAAAACTCATTATGTTGTTACTAAAAAATTATCTATTTTATATATTAGGTAATTTAATTCCAAAAGACGAAAAGGTTTGGGTATTTGGTGCTTGGTTTGGTCAAAAATTTAATGATAACCCCAAAGCCTTTTTTGAGTATGTTAATAAAAAACATAACCAGAAATATAAGACAATATGGATTACCAAAAATAGTGATGTGATCCACCAAGTCCGTGAAGCTGGAGGGCTTGCCTACCACGAACAAAGCGCCCGAGGAATTTGGTGTCAACTCCGGGCAAGTAAAGCCATTATTTGTCAGTCCTTGCACGATGATGTTTTCTCTCCATGTATCGGTAAAAAAACGAAAGTCATTCAGCTTTGGCATGGTATTCCTTTAAAAAAGATCATGTTTGATGTTTTTGCGGATAGAAAAAAGAAGAAAAATGCCTTCGGTCGTTTCGTAGATTTTATGTCGCCTTATAACAGGCACAGAAATGACGTTGTTATTGCTACAAGCCCATTGACCCAAAAAATCTTAGCTCAAGCATTTAGAGTCGATGAAGCCCAGGTGCTACCGTGCGGTTTCCCTCGCAATGATGTGTTTTTTACAACAGATAATAATACCGAGAATGACCGCTTTAGATGCATCTATATGCCAACCTTCAGAGGAGGAATGGCATCGGAATGTGATCTGTTCGAACGCTATGGATTTGATTTCGAACACATAGAAAGGCAGCTAACCAAGCACAATATTGAATTAACTTTGCGAATGCATCCGGTAAATAAGCCTCCAGCTAATATAGTACAAAAAATAAAAAACTCTAAGGTAATAAAATTAGATTCAGGTAATGATATTTATGATTCGATTAGTCAATACGACTGTTTGATTAGCGATTATTCTAGTATCTATTTTGATTTTCTATTGTCAGACAAGCCTATTGTATTTGCACCCTTTGACCTCGATGAATATAAAAAGCGTGAGCGCTCTCTTTATTTTGAATTTGAGGCGGTTACATTGAAGCCCTATTGTTATTCGTGGGGCGAAATAATCCATCGTCTAATCTCGTTAAAAGAAAATGAAATAGATGAAAAGTATAAAAATGAATATCAACGATTAAAAGAAAAATTTCATAATCTAGCTGTTCTAGATGAGTCTCCGTTTTCAGCAAATTTATTTGACTATTTAAATAGCATTAAATAAGGATTTTTACTGTGAAGAGAGTGTTAACATTTGGCACATTCGATTTGTTTCATGTTGGCCATTTAAAAATATTAAAAAGGGCCAGAGCCCTAGGGGATTATCTCATTGTCGGCGTATCTACTGATGCACTGAATTATTCGAAAAAACAGCGTAATCCAATATACAATCAAGAGCACCGAAAAGAGATAATTCAAGAATTAAAATTTGTAGATGAAACGTTTTTTGAAGAATCCCTGGCGCTTAAGCGTCAGTATATCATTGATTATAAAGCTGATATATTGGTAATGGGGGATGATTGGAAAGGGCGGTTTGATGAGTTCAAAGATATTTGTGAAGTTGTTTACTTATCAAGAACTGCTTCAATTTCTACTACTGAAATTATAGAAATCGTTCGAGAAACGTAAAATCCCCTCTTAGTTTAGAGAAAGTTAGAGAATTTTCGCTTTTTTTAGCTGTAACCCTATTAAAAGCGACTTCGTTATATGTTGGTAAATCAATAGCTTGTATTTTTAATACGGTTTTTCGTATGGCATGTGACGAAGTGCTTTTAAATTGTAATAAATCATACATATTATTCACGTAAAATAAGTCAAAAATGACTTAAGTGTTTGAATAATATGGATGATGTTATTTTATTCGGCCGTTTTGATCAGCACGAGTATGGAAGTTTACTCTATCCTTTAGTTATGGAGCGAGTGTTCAGTGACCTACTTCCTAATAAAAATGTATTAGTTGCTAGTCTTACACGACACAATCTACCTCATTGTGTAGCAAAGAAAACCATATCAATAAAAAAAGCGCTAAAAATGAGTGAGGACGATGCCACCTTATTTATGGTGGGCGACGAGGTTATTGCTGGGCCTACAACGATAGGTAAGTACCCTTTTACTTTATCTCGTGTTGAGGTGGGTAACACAAGAAAAATTGTTTATGATTCAGTGGATACTAGTCATTTTGTAGATGGTGCTGAGACAGCCAAGTTTGTGCCCGTAAACGAATTGCTCAGCGAAACCTGTAGCCTTTCTGTTAGAGATAAATGCTCACAAATTCAATTGCAGCGTGTGGGTTGTCGTGGGCCGCAATTAGCGCCTGATTTAACCACTGTTATGTCATCTTATATCTCTGTTGCTGAGTTAGAAAATAAATCATCATATGTCGCGAAACAGATTATTGAAAACTATATCAATGGCTATCTTGTTGTTCAATTAGCCCAAGAGGAACTAAAAGGTAAAGAAGCCGTTTTGGCCAAAGGTTTGTCAGAAACCAGTCTAACCCTTGATTTACCTATTGTATTTATTACTAACGGAATAGAACAAGAAGGTGACAGTAAGCTAGACGGCATTGATAGCATCGTCTCTTTGTTAGATGACAAGATCACTTACAGTATCCATGCGGACGGTAATATTTTCGATGTAATAAGCCTAATTCGCAATGGATCTTGCTACTGCGGAAGTAGCCTACACGGTTTAATTACCGCGATGTCGTTTAGCGTTCCTCGGGTTGCCCTCTTATCGTCATCGGAAAAACAAATTAACTACATGGATACATGGGATCTCTCTCATATGCCAAGGGTCGTTACACCTGCCCAACTGCCTGTAGCTGTGGCCACGGCCATTGACACGCCAAGTGAAGACTTAACGTTGTTAAGTCATAACTTAACCCATACTTACTTAGACAGGTTTAAGGGTCTGAGTGCGCTTTTCTAACCCTGTTCATTAAAGCGAGAGGTAGGGCGTTTATCTTACCTAAATGCCAGTTATCGCAGCCGTTTTTTGTTACCTATTTTATATTGGCTACTTAGCTTTTTTTTCATATAGTTCAGGGGATTAGGAGTTTTTGACGATGCCGTTCGTGCTAGTTTTGATAGGTCTTTAACTAGTGGAGTGTATTCATGGGACAACGATTATTAGTTCCCCTTCTTTGTGCAAGTTTGCTTTCATTTACCACCGCCAATGTATTGGCCGCATCAGATACCGATAAAACACAAATTCAAAAGATTCAGGAGGCAACCGACAAGCAGGTTGTTACCCAGCATCACATTAAGTTGAACGGTAAAACCTTTAAATATTCGGCAACCACCGGAAACATGATCATTAAGGATGACGACAACAAACCGTCAGCCAGTGTGTTTTATGTGGCCTATACCAAACCTGCCGATAAGAATGAAACCCGTCCGGTCACGTTCGTATTTAATGGTGGTCCAGGCTCTTCTTCATTGTGGTTACACATGGGCTCGTTTGGGCCAAAACGTGTAAAAACCACCAATGCTGCGCCTACGCCTACTGCGCCCTATACCTTATTGGATAACCAATACACCTTACTCGATTCCACCGATCTTGTATTTATTGATGCTTTCGATACGGGGTTAACCCGTGCACTTAGCGAAGAAAGCAACGATAAGCAGAAGTCGAAGGGCGCTAATCCGGGACAAAAATTCTGGGGTGTTGATCAGGACGTTGATGGTTTTGCTCGTTTCATTACGCGCTACGTAACGGTTAACCAGCGTTGGAATTCACCGAAGTTTTTGATGGGTGAATCTTATGGCACCATTCGTGCGCCGGCCCTTGCCAATAAACTGCAAGAAAGTGGCATGGCCATGAATGGCGTAGTGCTGATATCCAGTATTTTGAACTACGGGGCTGATGCACCTGGGCTAGATAGAGAATTCGTTGGTCTATTACCCACCTTTGCATCGGTAGCGTACTACCACGATAAACTGCCTAGCAAACCTGCACAACTCGCGCCATTCTTAGACGAAGTGCGTGAATTTGCCGAAGGTGACTATGCCCGTGCGTTAGCCAAAGGGCACAACTTATCGGCCCAAGAGCAAACACTGATTGCCGAACGGTTACATCAATTTACCGGCCTGAGTGTGAAGTATTTAGAACACGCGAATTTACGGGTTGGACAATCTCAGTTTAGAAAAGAGCTACTGCGGGATGAAGAGCAAATTGTAGGACGTTACGATGGCCGCTTTACCAGCATTGATAAAAACAGCATTGGTGAGCGCCCAGATACTGACGCATCAGATACTGCGCCGTCCCCTGCGTTTATTGCCATGTTTAATGATTATCTAACTACATCATTAAACTATCATGCTGACGAACCGTATCGGGTATTTAGCCTGCAAGCCTTCCGTAACTGGGACTGGAGTCATAGACTGCCTCATAGTAATCGTAAATCACAACTGCCTTTTGTGGTTGATGATTTAGGTAATGCCATGCGTACTAACCCCTACTTACATGTATTTTCGGCCAACGGTTATTATGATTTGGCTACACCGTTTCATGCCACCGAGTATGACTTAGCACATATGCAATTACCTGATGCACGTAAGAACAATCTGGAAATTGGCTATTACCCTTCGGGTCATATGTTGTACTTAAACCCAGAAGCTTTGGTGTCGTTGCATGATGATTTAGAAGCTTTTTATCAACAAGTACTGACTAAATAGCGAGTTATAACTATAAAAAAAGGGCGATGTGAATCGCCCTTTTTTTGTTTTTAAACACCTTAAGGTAAGTGCTTTCCGCCCGTTACGCCCATAATTTCGGCCGTCACATAACTGGATTCTTGCGATGCCAAATACACATAAGTGGGGGCGAGCTCTGCCGGTTGACCGGGTCTGCCCATTGGCGTGTTTTCACCAAAGTTGGGTAGCTTTTCAGCCGGTTGTCCACCACTTTGCTGAATGGGTGTCCAAATGGGGCCGGGCGCAACGCCATTTACCCGAATACCCTTTTCAATCAGCATTTTTGCACAGGATTTTGTGAACGAGGTAATGGCCCCTTTGGTAGAGGAATAATCCAATAACCCCGGAGAAGGTTGATAACACTGAATGGAAGTTGTGTTAATAATACTACCGCCAGCGGGCATGTATTGAGAGGCCGCTTTGGTGATCCAAAACATGGCAAATACATTCGTTTGAAAGGTTGTTGTAAACTGCTCGGTAGAAAGATCTTCAATATTTTGTACAAACTGCTGCTTACCGGCATTGTTTACTAAAATATCCAGCCCGCCCATAAATTCATGGGCTTGCTTGACTAACGCGGTGCAAAATTCTTCGTTTTTGATGTCGCCAGCAATGGCGGTTGCCTCTACCCCGGCCTCTTTAAGTAGGGCCAGCGTGTCTTCACCGTCTACCTTTTCTTCAGGTAAATAATTGATCACCACACTTGCTCCTTCGCGGGCAAATGCGATGGCAACGGCCCGACCAATTCCCGAATCGCCGCCGGTAATCAGCGCCTTTCTGCCTTTTAGTCTGTCTGCGCCACGATAAGTTTGTTCTCCGTGATCGGAAGATGGTGACAACTTGCTGTCTAGGGCAGGGCTAGGTTGATCGCTGTTTTGGTGCGTGTCGCCGGTATGATATTGGGTGCGAGGATCTTGTAAAGTGTATTGATCTTGATTCGACATACTGCTTTCTCCTGTTTCGCTAAACATGAGTAAAAGAGAATTGCATTTCCTATGCCGGGAAGCATGCTTAGCACTTTGCTTTATACCGGTAACAAGGTTATTGGCGGTAGCCCTTGTAACTGGAGGGCGCAGCGGCGGGGAAAGTCGCGCTACACTCTTCGCGCAAGGTAGTCAGAATGGGGTAAGAACTACAGGGGTAGGTAAAAAACACAATCGCTGATAAAAAAAGGTAACGCCCGCTTTAAAGCCGGCGTTACCTTTTTTAAGGTTGAGAAGGACAGTACCGTTAGTCCCTCACACGGGTATTAGAAACTGGCACGCACACCTAAACTAACAGAACGTCCAGGTAGTGGTACTTCGTCTTTAACATAAGAGGAATGCACCCGGCCTTCAACATCTCCTAGGTTTTTACCTTCGAGATAAAAGGTCATATCTACGTCGTCTAAATCAAGGTAGTAGTTCACAGAGGCCGATACCATGTTGTAACCATCGGTTTGCGTTTCGTAGTCGGAAATTTTGTCTTGCTTATTGTTGCGAATAAACTCGACTTCACTATGCCAAGCACCTTGTTCGTAGTGCAAAGACGTACCAAAACGTAAAGGTGGAATACGCGGAACGTTACCGCCAGCGTCTAATTCCGCGCGGGTGTAATCAGTGAATACTTCCCAGCGTAACTCTTCGGTAAGATGCATATCTACCTGTGCTTCGAAACCGTATAGGTTGGCATCTTGTTGCTCGAAATTAATTACCGACAAGCCGTCTGTTTCTTCTTCGGGTTCTCCGTATAAGTCAACGTATTCGTCGAAGCTGTCTTCGGTGACTAAGCCACCGTCGAAATACACCAATCCTGTACGCTGTTCAAAAATATAGTCGTCGACCTGATTGTAAAAAACGCTCACTGTGGCATTCCACATGTCGGCATTGTAGCGATAGGTTAAATCCACATTGTTGGATGCTTCCTTGTCCATATCGCCAGAGGCTTGGCTAACTGAATACACACCATCTGCTTCGTCGATGTTGAAAGCGCCACCAATTTCATAGGTTTGTGAGCCAACATGAGGGCCGTAAGAGAAAATCTCAGAGGCGGAAGGCGCACGTTGTGAATAGGCATAGTTAAACGCCAATGAATGATTGTCGTTGATATTCCAAACCACACCGGCAGAACCAGACACCGACGTATAATCTTTGTCTTCAAAGGTGATGCTGCTGTCTAGTTCGCTATAAAATTCGTCGTCAACTTCGTGGGTGAGGGTTTCTACTCTTGCCCCAAGTTGCCACGTTAAATCACCAATTTGACGTTCTTCCATCATAAAGGCAGCAATAGAATCGGTGCTTGTAGGAGGCGTAAACGCTTCTTCACCTAATGCAGAGGCATCGGAGTAATTATAATGCACACCCATTACACCTTTCCAACCAGACACGGCTTCGTGATTGGCCCATAAGCGAGATTCAAAGGTTTTGTTTTTAAAGGTTGTGCCTACTTCATCACCTTCAAATTCGGTGTGTTCGTAGTCGGTAAAGCCATTTTGGAAATGTACTTGCTCGAAAAATCCGTCGAGGTTATTCCAGTCAATTACGCTTTGATAGCGATCTTGTTTGAGTTTTATATAAACGTCTTCTTCTACGGGTAAGCCGTATTCAGAGTCCATGCTGCCATAAGACAGTGCCACACGGGTGTCGTCGGTGATCCAGCCACCGCCTAAATTAAAACCATGGGCGCTGATGGCTGAATTATCCAGAGTACCGCTACCGCCGGATTCGTTCACATCAGCGGGTACAGGAATTTTATAGTCGTCAGTTTTACGGTTGTAGCCGTCAACGTGGAAAACAAAATCACCGGTACCCACGTTCAAATCCGTTGAAACGGTTTTAGAGTCGGCAACGTTATCGTACTGAGCAAACACTTCACCAGAGAGGCCTTCTTGACGCTCTGAAGGCAGGCGGTTGTCGACCACGTTTACCACACCACCAATTGCGCCACTACCGTACAGTAACGTTGCAGGGCCTCTCAGTACTTCGATTTGGCTTGCGGTTGATGTTTCGGTAGAGACTTGGTGATCTGGGCCTACACGAGAGGCGTCAGACGCATCTAGACCGTTTTGTACCACTTTAATGCGTGGGCCGTCTAAACCACGGATAATTGGGCTACTTGCCACTGGGCCGTAGTAAGTACTATGTACCCCAGGAACATTGGCTAACGTATCACCTAGCGTGGCAGCTTGGTTTTTATCTAACTCTTCACCACTTAATACCGAAACCGGGGTACTCGATTCCAATATGGTGCGACTTAAGGGTGATGCAGTGATGATAATATTTTCTACATCTTGCTCATCTTTTTGTTTTACCGCTTCGCTGGCTTGAGCATGGGAAGTTAAGGCCGCTAATACCGCGATCAACAAAGGAGACTTTCTAGTTTTCATTGCATTTTTCTCTTGTGTAAATAAAGAACACCATCCCTTCACCAACACAGTGAAGAGTTTTTAAATCAATAGAGGGGAAACAGAATTAAGCGGGTAGAGGTGGATCTCGATTTCCCGAACTGCGAATAAACAGTGGAGAGTGGCGAGTAGCCGCTAATTCAATGGTGATCTCAGCAAGAGATGTTGCTGTTGTAGACGGAAATGAAAACGGGAGTAGGTTGTCATGATCATCATGGGTTACACACAAAGAACAATGATTGTCGCTTTGCAACGCATGGGAGAGATCATGCCATTCGTATAAAAAACTGGTTCCCACCGCAGCCAATAGCATAAGCACGACAGTGTATTTTACTATCGTGGGCTTTATTGATTGGTGAGATAACGAATAGGTACTCATATGATATAACGTATCATGCGTTTGTATTTGGGTCGAGGTTGTCAGAAGACGGTAATAGACCATTCGTCTGTTAATCTATCGAGGGTTATTCGATAAAAAAGCAGATGTTTGGGATGCAAGAAAAAATTCATCGAAGCAAAGGCTTTTTACCGTAAAAAAAAGAAGCTTGATCCTATGCGTTGTCGTCGTTGTCAAAACCCTTCTGTGCCTTGCATTCAAATCTTTAACTAAAATTTACACTAGAGGGTGTGCGAAAAACCGTCAATGTGCCGATACAGGGTGACTGCAACGGGGGAATTAGCATGAATATACGGGATAATATTGTTACTTCTTATACAGACACGCCAGCTTTAATATCAGGTAAAGTGCCTTCACATACCGAAAGCACAGCCAAAGAAGGGCAAAGTCGTGCTCCGTCTGCCGATACGGTTTCCTTAACCCCGTCGGCTCAGGCACAGGCTAACAAAGCAAACGCCGATTCTCCTAATCCAGCGAATACTGACAATCCAGTCACCGATAAAAGTGTTTTTTCTGAGTGGAACAAAAGCTACCAAGATAAGGTGTATACCTTAGCGCAGTTAAAAACCAATTGGCTGGCTGAATCTGAGCGTATGGTGGAAGAACATTATGGTATTAAGGCGCAAGGTGATGACACTTTAACGGTACTGTTTAATGATGATCCCAACGTGGGATATTTAGCGGCGGTGAGCTACTTTCCAAATCAAGACGACGAATTAAGCAGAGCCACCGATCAAGTATTAACCATTGTGACGTCAAAATTTCCCCAAGGACAGGATGAAAACGGTGCTTACAAGCCTTTTTATGGCGACCGAACCATTGCCCATGAAATGACCCACGCCATCATGGGGCAAACTATGGATATGGACGCATTAGGAGAGTGGTTTAAAGAAGGCGCTGCTGAGTTGATCCATGGTGCAGACGAACGGGTGTTGTATCAACTGTCCGCCGTTAATGGCGACTTAGAAGACGGTTACAATGACCAAGACGTTGCCGCCTTTGCCCAAGATACGTCCTTTTTTGATCAATGGAATAATTCTAGCGAACACTATGCGAAGGGCTATCTTGCTGTGCGTTTTATGCATCAAGATATCGTTTCTCATGGTGGTGCTGGCATTAAAGATGTCATGCAATTTCTCACTGACGAAAAAATGTTGGCAACCGGTAATGCAACGGTGGACGATGCATTGGCCTATTTAGCTTATCAGGGGAAATCCTCATATGGGTCAGAGCAGGAATTTAAAGACGCCTTTGCCCAACAAGCCGTTACCCAGATAAACAATCTTAACCTTTATAATGAAGATACCGGCGCCATTGGTGGGTATGATGTGGACAACGGTGAAATCAAAACCGCAGAAAGCGTGGTGGACAACACCACAAAATCCCTGCCTTCAGAGCCACTGAAAGGGTACAAAGACGTACTTTTTCAGGATCCCAATACCACGTATTCGGCTTACAGCTAAAACCAACGGCGATAACGTATTTAGGCTGCAATGACTCGATTTCGGCCATCTGCCTTAGCTTGGTATAGCGCGCTGTCTGCTTGTTGAAGAAATTTGTCCGAGCTGTTTATCACCGACGAACTAACCAATCCGATGCTAATACTGACTTTAAGCCCTGATATGAGATGGGCGTTGACCTCGCTGCGTAGGCGTTCGGCCAAAGTGAGTGCGAAAGCTTTTTCGGTATTGGGCAACAGAATAGCAAACTCTTCGCCTCCCCACCGGGCAACGATGTCAGTGGTACGAACTAGCCGCTTTAACTTCTGTGCAAGGGCCTTAAGTACTTCATCCCCTTTTAAATGGCCGTGGCTGTCGTTGATCTTCTTAAAGTGATCCACATCTACCAGTAGCAAGCTGGTTACGCTACGTTGATTGTCGGGGTCGCAGTTTTTATATAATTCTTTATCGAACTTCTCTCGGTTGTACAAACCAGTCAAATGATCGGTTTCGGCTAACTCGCTGACCAAAATATTGTGTTCTTCAAGTTGTTTATAGGCTTGAGATCTTGTTCGCTCGTAAAAGCGGAATAACAATAGGATAAGTAACGAGGCTTCTATCACGTTTAAAAACGAGCCGTAGCCAGTGTGATGTTGAGGGGCGTTACCAATTTGCTGATAAGCCATATAAATGCATACGGCAAATACCAGGCTTGAGCATACCGAGCCCCAAGTGCGGCCTAATAAAAAAAACGTTACCGGAGGGACAACCAAAGCCCACACCATTGAGTGTGCATAACCTTCTGTAAGATAAATAAAGAAAGTCACCATAAAGGTAATAATAAATGCCAACAAAACTGAGGCAAATTGAATATTGGCCGAGTGACGGAACCAGAAATAAGCGCCTAAACTTATCAAAGAAACGCTGAGATCTAATGACGCCAGTGTGGTCTCTTTAAATATAAAAATATTGATGAGTGCGATGATCGCAGGGACTAAGGTAGAAATGAGTAAACAATGGAATACCAGTACAACTCGCCAATAGTCGCGATGATTTTCAGGGTATTGAGGAAATCTTTTGTACCAAAAGCTCACGACATTGTTCCTAAACGGTTGTTGAGGAGAATAATATTAACAAGAGGGCACAATTACTACTGAAAAAACGCGACATAAGTATAAATATCAAATATTCACTAATTTGTGACGAAACGTTGAGGATGAGTCGGCCAATGCAGCGCAGAGGCTAATCGATGTTTTACTGTTTTCAAACACTGAAGATTCTATTCAAGAATATTCGTTTCTGTAACAATGAAAAGGGCGATATACTGCTGTTTTCTTTTTGTACAGAGCAGACATACAGTGCGCCTTACAACAACTCGCGTTTACCTTGCTGGTATCTGTAGCATAATCGTAACGGCTGGTGTGGCCCGTTTTTCCTACACCTCACTACTTCCTATTATGCAAAGCCAGGCCGGACTTACGGAAATTGGTGGCGGGTGGTTAGCCGCGGTGAATTATTTTGGTTATCTGTCTGGCGTACTTTTAGTTGCCAACCTAAATAATCTTGATGATAAGTATAAGTTGTATCGTTTGTACCTTGTGATTGCGGTATTGACCACCGCGGCCATGGCATTAACGACCAACGTGTACTTGTGGGCCCTACTCAGATACGTGTCTGGGGTGAGTACTTCGGCAGGTTTTATTATTGCCTCAGGGTTAATTCTTAAATGGTTGGTTAACCAGAATAAGCGCCCTGAACTGGGGTTTCACTTTTCTGGTATCGGGCTCAGTATCTTCTTTGCGGCAGTGTTAGTCGAAGCGCTTATGCAGTTGTCTGTTACTTGGCAAAACCAATGGATTTATTTGTCGTTAATGGGGATCTTATTTGCCATTCCAGCGTGGTGCTGGATGCCTCACCCCTCTATTAAGTCCATTGATGGAACTGACAAAAAGCCGGTAGATAAACCGCCCACCAAGGTGTTTAGCTACGTGTTGATCGTGGCGTATTGTTGCGCTGGTTATGGGTATGTGGTCAGTGCCACCTTTATTGTTGATATTGTTGAGCGTTTACCCGAGTTAAAAGGGCATGGGCAGCAGGTGTTTATTCTCTTGGGCCTCGCGGCATCACCGGCGGTACTGATTTGGGATCGTATCGCACGAAAACTGGGTTATTTAAAATCCCTGTTTTTAGCTTATTTGGTTCAAATAATTAGTATTGCGCTGCCAGCGATGTCAGAAAACCTTATCACCATAGGCATTAGTGCCATCTTGTTTGGTGGCTCATTTGTGGCGTGTGTAAGTTTAGTGCTGACCATGGCGGGGCATTTTTTCCCGTCTAATCCAGCCAAATTTATGGGGAAGATGACCGTAGCCTACGGGGGCGCACAAATGGTTGCACCGGCACTGACTGGGCAACTGGTTGCATGGTCTGGCAATTATAATCTTGGTTTATACCTTTCTGCATCGATTATGCTGTTAGGGGCGGTACTAATTGGGGCGTTGATTTGGCTCGATAGGCCGTCTTTACTCAGCAGGAAACGGGCTTAATTAGAGAATTTGGACTAAGGCAATTATGTGCCTTAGCTTAGTTTAAAAAGCGGGTGGGTTCATTTCGCGATTTTTCTAAAAAAACTATACAAAAGTATAATGCTGATTATTTTTTGCTGTCAGGTTTTTTGACAGCTGATTAGACCACTTAATTTTATTTGTTTATTCTTGTTTAAATTCAGTTGCTTAGATGTTGGCACGGATTTGGCTCAGTAATCGTTGAATTTAAACGATGAAAAGTTAAGTAGTAGACGAATGAAAAAATTAATTATAGCCAGTACCTTATTAGCCAGTTCTGTAGCCAGTGCCGATGTTATTGAGTTTGACTTTGGTGAAGTGAATCTTGATGCAGAGCTAATTAACTCTGGTTCAATGAGTTATTCTGCACCGGTTACCACATTTGATGGTACCTCCCTTTATGCTCAAATTGTTGCCCTGACGTCATATTCTAACGGCGGTAGTAACTATAGCGGTTCTGTTGAAGGCGATATTCGTATTAACCAGAAACGAAACACCACCACCACTTACGCATTTACCCTATATGAAGATGCTGGGTTTACTAACGCTTTTTCATCAACCCTCGATTATTCTTTTGATTTGTTTTTCTATGATATCGATGGCCATGATACCTACGGTGATCTTTACTATGATGAAGTCACGGTTTACACCCCTGCTGTTGTTGAATACACCACGACGACCGCACTTACCATTACAGAAAATGATGATGGCTCTATTACGGCGTCGGGTAAAGGCACCGATGGTGTACCTGGGCAAACGGGGTTAGAGACCTTCAATCAAGCGCAAGCGGATGTAGCCGCCTCGTTCACGTTTACTAACACATCAACGGTTATCTTTGATTACACCATCGTGAATAGCTGGAGTAAGGGCAACCGTAATTTGGTGATTGATGCGAACGACCTTACCTTTGATGGTTTTGACACGGCTAGCACTAGCGTTAACGTCGCCACAGTTTCTGAACCCGGTGTTGCAGGATTAATGCTGATGGGACTGGGCTTACTTGCCTATCGTCGTCGCAAGGCAGCTTAATTAGTCATAGACAATACCAGAAAAAAGGCAGCAAAATATTTGCTGCCTTTTTTGTTTTAATGACCATCATTACGTGGTTGGTCGCCCGATTTAATGGGCCATGGATAAAAACCGTCAGTTTAATTTGCAGGTTTTATGTCGGCACGTACCAAGGTTTCGTCGTTGTCGCTCCGGTACAATTGTTATATTATAACAATTGAGGTTTAGTAAAGAACACTCATTCTTTTTTATTGCGCATCTATCTTCTACGTAACGCGCTGACAACCGCAGGTTATGTTTATAAGCCTGCTAAGAAATAAACTATTTATGACGATTTCAAGCGATAACCATAGTCAAAACGATAAAATCCTCGCGGTGCCTACTAATATCATTACTGGTTTTTTGGGCGTTGGGAAAACCTCTGCGATATTACATTTGCTCACCCAAAAGCCTGCTGACGAGCGCTGGGCTGTACTAGTGAATGAATTCGGTGAAATAGGCATTGATGGCGGGTTACTGAAGGGCCAGCATACCGAAGAGCAGGGCGTATTTATTCGCGAAGTACCAGGCGGCTGTATGTGTTGTACCGCGGGTTTATCCATGCAAATTGCGCTTAACCAATTGCTGGCGAAAGCGCGGCCAGACCGGCTACTAATTGAGCCCACAGGACTCGGCCACCCAAAAGAAGTGATTCAGGTTTTAACGGCTCCCCATTACCGCGAGGTATTGTCATTACAACGCACACTAACGTTAGTGGATGCCAGAAAGTTATCCGAAAACCGTTATATCTCCCACGAAACCTTTAATCAGCAAATTCAAATTGCCGATGTGGTGGTAGGCAATAAAGCGGATATGTATTCCCAAGATGACTGTGAAGCCTTACAAGCTTATGTAAAAACCTGGGGCAAAGAAGATGTGGCAAACACCTATACCGAATACGGCAAGCTTCCTTTGTCTATGCTAGATGGACCCACACTATCAACAATAAAAGTGGCCCCGCCACATCATCATCACCATCATGATCACGAACCTGCTGAGGCGCCAGTCCAAGAGGTGCCGCTACAACAGCAAGAAATAGTGTCAGCCGGTAATGAAGGAGAAGGGTTTGAAAGTATTGGTTGGCGGTTTGCGCCAGATATTGTGTTTAACTATGAAAAACTGCATCACCTATTAGCCTCGTTACAGGTGGAGCGTTTAAAAGGTTTATTCATTACCGATGATGGGGTGTTTGGTTATAACAAGACCGCAGACGGACTCACCGAAATGGAGCTGGACGACTGCATGGAAAGCCGACTGGAGATCATTGCCGAAACATTGGATGACAACTTAGAAGCCTTGCTTCACCAGTGTATCGATGAGCCAGCCGACTTTAACCCCTAGGGTTAATTTGTGGTAACGGTCACCTTCATCACACCCCCTCGATACAAACCAAAGATGAGCGTTTGGGTATCGCTGTTATAAAAATCAAGCAAATAGGGCGATAAATAGCTTTATCGCCAAAAGATGCGGTAGAGTAAGCCCCATCTATACCTATTTCTGACTCGGTAACCGATGCAAGGCAATGGCAAATGTGCACAGGCAAATGCGCTGTTCACATCGTTCTGTCTGGTCTGTGAACTGTCAGTAACACTTTCTTTGGGGTGCTTCATGCGTCACACAAATACCACTTTTTCTTCCTTACCACGACCTCCATCTATTGATAAGTCCGGCTTTATGGCCCGTGTTAACGAGGCCAGAAAGCAGCTTAGTGTGCAAAACACCGACGCGCTGATTTTGGTGGCCGGTATTAATATGCGGTATTTTTGTGGGCTTGCTTGGCCGCTAACCGAACGTTTTGTGGGAGCAGTGATCACCGCTCAAGATGTGATGTTTATTTGCCCCCGCTTTGAGCAGTCAGCCATAAAAGCGGCGTTAAACACAGACGGAGAATTTTTATTTTGGCAAGAAGATGAAAATCCCAGTGAGGTTGTGGCAAGGTTTCTTCATCATAAAAATTTACGCAGTGTTGCTGTAGATCCTAAGTGCCCACTATGGTTATTTGAACAATTACAATCAGCGTTGCCTGCCATGTCGTTGCGTTCTGCTGTTTCGCTTATTGGTAACTTGCGAGCGCGCAAAAATAAACAGGAATTAGACTTAATTCAGTATGCAATGAGCCTAACACTTACCGTGCATGAACGAGCCTACGCGTATTTACAAGCAGGCCGTCGTGCCAGTGAGGTGATCCGCTTTATCGACGAACAGCATCGCCAATTAGGTGCGGATAACGGCAGCTATTTTTGTACGGTGCAGTTTGGCGAAGGCACGTCCCATCCCCATGGTGTGCCTGGCGATCCAGTATTGCATGACGACACCCTTGTGCTTATCGACACCGGGTGCCAGGTTGATGGTTATCACTCTGATATTACCCGTACCTACGGTTTTGGACAGGTTAGTGATCGTATTAGTGACATGTGGGAAATAGAAAAAGCTGCTCAAGCTGCAGCCTTTGCAGCGGCAAAGCCCGGAGTGCCTTGTGCACACATCGATCAGGCCGCAAGAGATCTGTTAAAACAAAAGGGCTTAGGGCCTGACTACGAACTGCCGGGCTTACCTCATCGAACGGGGCATGGTATTGGCCTGGAAATTCACGAAGGGCCTTATCTTGTAAGAGGAGACAATACGCCGTTACAACCAGGTATGTGTTTTTCTAATGAACCCATGATTGTAGTGCCTGGCGAATTTGGTGTACGTCTTGAAGACCATTTTTACGTTACCCATGATAAAGCGCAGTGGTTTACTCCGTTGCAAAAATCCCTGTACAGTCCCTTTTAGTCACTCCATTTTAAAATAGCCTCATCAATAACAAGAGAAGCGGCCCCCTAAACCCTCTGCGTAGCAGGGCAATAGGCCGCTTCAGTACCTTTTGTTTTTCCTCTTACTTTTCTCATTCTCACCCTATCTAAAGGCGCGCTGTGCCGTTTAATGCATTTTCGCAGCTGTGGTAATCACCTTTGTTTAAATATTTTTTAACATTACATTAATACTAGATCGTTTCGTAATACGAAACAGGTGTATTGATTGGTGGTGAAACCATGGGTATCTTCAGTTATGTGAAAAATATGTAACCTAACTGTAAATATGTGGTTTTACGTTAGGCGTGGGAAAAGTAGGTCCATAAATCGGTGAGTTGCGTGGACGCTATTGTAAGAAACAAAAAACCTTAAAAACAGCAGCTTAATAATAAACTCCACGGAGAATACACTGTGAAAACCCAATTTAAATTACTATGCCTAGCCACCGCCGTTGCCTCGGCGCTCAACCCCATGACCGGGTATGGCCAAGAAACGGCAGATCAGGACACAGCAAAACAAGATGCCGATTCCGGTATTGAAATTATCATGGTGTCAGCCACCAAACGGTCAGAGAGTTTACAGGAAATCCCGTTATCTGTGACGGCATTTTCCCAAAAAGAGCTGGATATTAAAGGGGCGTCATCCCTTGCCGGTATTCAAGAATCTACGCCAAATCTAAACTTTTCTGTACAGTCCGCTGGCCAAAACGTTGCCCGCGTTACCTTACGAGGGGTGGGAACAGAAACCCTAGTGGGAGGCGGCGATCCGGGGGTTGCGCTGCACATTGATGGCGTTTATGTAGGACGCAACTCTGCGGCGGCCGGAGATGTATTTGATGTGGATAGATTAGAAGTATTACGTGGTCCCCAAGGCACGTTATATGGACGAAACGCCACTGGCGGCTCGGTGAATATTATTACCAAGAAGCCCACAGACCGAGTAGAAGGCTACACTGACTTTACCTTTGGTAACTACAACGAGCAACGGGTGAGGGGTGTACTAAACGTGCCTCTTACCGATAACCTTTATGCGCGAATGACCATGATGAGTGAAAGCCACGATGGGTATATTAAAAACTTGTATGAAAGTGGTCGTGACGTAGATGACAAAGATTCGCAAAGTGGTCGCGGTCAGCTGCTTTATGTTACCGACTCAGGAAACGAATTTTTATTGCGAGGGTATTTCTCGAAATCTGGCGGTGCAGGGCCTGGTTCACAGTTTCTTGGAACTGATATCGACACAGAGAACGGCTATCCCACCTCCTATTTAGTGGGGGTGTCTGATGCGGGAGCGGGCGCTGGGATACTCGCCGATGTTTACAATTTAGGTACCACGTCCACTGGCGAAAGCATATTACCGTTTCCTACTGATTTACACGAAATTAGAAAAAATACGCCGGAATTTGTGGATACGTTAATTCAAGGGGTGGATTTTGATGCCACGGTGAATTTGTCCGACGATCTGTTACTTAAGTCCATTACCTCTTATCAAACCAACGATAACGAAATATTGGTTGATGCTGACGGCTCTGAATTGGCCATTGAAACCCGCCACCGGGCCAACAGCGCAGAACAATACAGCCAAGAAATCAACTTGATTTCGCAAACTGACGATCCCTTTCAGTGGATTTTGGGTGCCTACCTATACCATGAAGAATTAAGTGAACGCTTTGAAAGTATTGTACCTCCTGGGTTAGTGCCATTGGATGTGGATCTCGGTGATGATGCCGTGGCCGGTGGCGGCGGTGTACGTCAGCTTCGTATTGCCAGCCATGAGGTGGACTCAATGGCATTGTTTGCACAGCTTTCTTACGAGCTAACGGAGGATTGGTCTGTTACCGGTGGTCTGCGCTTTACCCGTGACGAAAAAGAACAAACCCGGGAAACCGGTGGTCAGGTGGACTTGACTAACAATGTACGCTACTTATCCGGCGAGCTGGGTCCAGAAAGTGCCGATTCAGGCAAGACCTCGTTTACCGAACCTAGTTATCGGGTCAGTACCGATTATCAGCTGTCTAACACCAATTTGATTTTCGCCAGCTATGCTCATGGCTACAAATCGGGAGGCTACGATTTTAATGGCGGTATTTCCGATGAAAATGGCGACCTCTTACCCTATAACCCAGAATTTGTTGATGCCTATGAGATTGGTTCAAAAAATACCTTTTTTAACAATAAGGTGATGCTGAATGTCACGGCCTTCTATTACGATTATCAAGATTTACAGGTATTTCGCTTAACTGGTGACGGCCCGCTAACCGACAATGCTGCACAATCGACCATCACTGGCCTTGAAGTGGAATATAAATACCAGCCTACGGAAGATTTAAAATTTGATGGTTCTGTTGGTTATCTTGATGCCACTTACGATGAATATTCCATTGATATACCGCCTACGGATTTTTCCGGCAACCGTTTGAATTATGCTCCGGAATGGACGGCTCATACCGGTATTGAATACACCAAAACCATTGGTGATGCCTACCTGACTACCCGCATAGATTGGTCTTATCGCTCTGACACCTATTTTGACCGTGGTAATACCGACCTAGATAAGCAAGATGCCTATAGCTTGTTTAACGCACGAATTCGCTACGATGCCGACACTTACTATATGGATCTATGGGCCAAAAACTTGACCGACAAAGACTATGTAGTGGGACAGCTTATTAACCCACCGTTTAGTTGTAATTGTCGTACCGTAAATGTGGGTGCGCCGCGCACGGTTGGGATCACGTTAGGTGCGCGTTTCTAACGAGGGTTTATTCGGTTAGCGAAGGTGTCATCGCCTTCGCTAACCGGCAACCCTGATGAAACGCTACTTTTAAGAAATAGGTGCGCAAAACATGAACAGACACTTAAATGGGGAAGTCGGGCAACTGGCAGCAATAAAACGGTCACCGATGAGTTTTTACTCGCTGGTTGGCATATATTTTATTTTGATCCTAATACCCTGGGCGTTGTCTTACATTGAAGGTCTGGCCATACGGGGCTGGTATGAAGAACTCATTACCTTGTTGAGCATTAGCGGCATGGCAATGATGTTGTGCCAGTTCACATTACTTAATGGCCGCGTTGATGCCATCAATAATCGTATTGGCGTAGATAATTCGATGCGAGTACATAATAAAGCCGGTGAAATACTGGGGATCTTGTTCTTTCTTCATCCTTTTCTGATTGGGCTTCCTCGCTTTATTGTGGCGCCGTCATTTGCATTGGACAATTTGTGGGTGATGTTTACGAGCGGTGAGTCTGCCACTGGTGTCTATGCATGGTCTTTACTTATTGCCCTCGTGTTGATGGCCATAAAGAAGAAAAAACTCAATATGTCTTACGAGGCATGGCGCTATACCCACAGCGTCGGCTTTGTAGCCGTGATTATTCTGGCCACACACCATGCCGTTACCGTGGGGCGTCACGGTCGTTACAATGCTTGGTTTGATACCCTGTGGATTGTCTTATGTGCCATCGCCGTGGGGGTAGTGGCTTATGTTTACTTCATTCGTCCTCGCAGTGTATCTAAACGCCCCTTTAAAGTGGTGGAATGCAAAAAAGGCAGTACCGACGATTGGTATCTTACCATTGAGAAAGACGGCGATTTTCCCTTTGATTTTGATGCCGGACAATTCGTTTGGATCAACACCTCAAACAGTGCTTTTCAACGTAATGAACACCCTTTTTCCATTGCCTCCAGTCCTCATTCCTTGCCTCACCTGTCCTTTGTTATTCGCAGTTTAGGAGACTACACACGTCAGTTGCACAAACTGAAATCTGGGCAACGGGTTTGGGTTGATGGCCCCCATGGTGTGTTTACCTTAAATGCCAGAAATGCTGAAGGCATTGTATTAATAGCCGGTGGTGCCGGTATCGGTCCCATTATCGGGTTACTACGAGAGTTAAAAGACAACGGTGATAAACGGCCTGTTCGCTTGTTGTATGGCAACCGTTCCATGGAGCAAATGATGTTTGTGGAAGAACTGCAAGCGATGGCAGTGACGTTAAATCTGCAAACCACGCTTATTGTAAACGAAGCCCCGACGGAGTTTCCGCCTCAAGGGTTTAATGGGCATACCGGGTTTATAGATAGTCAGGTTATCGAACAGGCTTCGGCAGGGCATAACAACATTAACTGGGATTACTATATTTGCGGCCCGCAGCCCATGGTGAAAGCGGTAGAAGGGCATCTTCACAATATGCATATTTCCCGTGACCGCATTTTATATGAACAGCTGGGTTTCTAGCGGCAGTTAAGCACCGTGTTCAAAATGAGAATTAGCAATGATAACAAGTAGAAGGTCTAGCTCATGAGTAATGAAAAAGACGACAAAATTCAAGAAGGCGTGACACGACGTGACGTTCTTAAAGCTGGCGCGTATACCGCCGCGGCGTTGGCGGTTCCCTTAGTGGTGAATACCGGCAGTCGGGTTGAAACAACCCTGTCAGAGCCCGTGCGCCGTGCCGACTTACTAATTATAGGCAGTGGTTTTGCAGGCACATTTGCCGCATTAGAAGCACGTAAGCAAGGCTTAAGTGTGGTGATGGTAGATAAAGGTGTAGTCGGCTGGTCTGGTATGTCTCCCTGGGCATCAGACAGTCGCCCCTTTGATCCGACGATTTATGATCGTGACGAATGGCAAGAAAACATGGCCATGAATACCGAGTACGTGAATGACCGCAAGTGGCTAGATATCTTTATGGATGAATCCTTAGATATTTTTCACACGCTGCACGATATGGGGGCGCACAACACCCGGCCTTTCGAACGGGGTACAGTGGTGTTTCGACGGGAATTGGAAAATGCCGGCGTGTCCATTGTCGAGCGAACGATGATCACCAGTTTGTTAGACGATGCCAACGGTAAAATTTGTGGGGCCGTGGGCTTTACCTATGATGACTCGGCAGAGCCGTCAAAAGCCGTTGTACTTCGAGCCGATGCGGTGATCCAATGCACCGGTGCCGGCTCTTATAAAAGCCCAGGATTTCCTATTTGGGGGCAGACCTTTGATGGCGACGCGCTGGCCTTTGAGGCAGGAGCAAAAATCATTGGCAAAGAGTTCAACGATACCCATCCTACCTTCGCCAATGCCCCCGCGGCGGCTTATGAGGGGTGGCGCTGGGCACAAAGTGTAAAAGGCGCTTATGTGATGGTGGGTCCGCCAGGAAAACTAGATGGTGGCTTAACGCTAAACAATGCGTTGGGGGTATTTCAAAACGGAGTAAACCGTCAACTAGGTGGTGGGCCTGGCGGTGAGGCGCCACTCAAAGAGGGTGAAGAGCGGCCAGAATCTCCCGATGTGATAGCGAACCGCAAGTATCTTGGGAAAGGGTATTTAACCCAGCCAGACTTAATTCTTGATTTAGGTGGGCCGCCTGAAGGGGCCACAGAAGATGCAGGTTTTGGTCACCGGGTCGGTGGTGCGACTGCGGGCATGGGCGTGCATAAAAGTGAAGGGGTGTTTTGTTCGGATTACAGTTGCGCCGCCGATGGGGTAGAGGGGCTGTACGCAGCCGGAGATGCCTTAGGTTCAATGCTGTGTGGTTCGTTATATCCTGGCCGGGGCTTTTCTTCTTACGGTTCTGCCATACAAGGGCGGATTGCCGCCCGGCATGCCGTGGAATACGTAAAGAACATTGCCCAACGGCCTAAAATAAGTCAGCAACAAATTGAAGCAAAACTCACTGAAATGTGGGCGCCGCGCAATGTAGAGCAAGGCTACAGCCCAGAATGGATAACCGCGACGCTGCAAAACACTATGACCCCACTTCATATTCTTTATATTAAAGATCCACGCCGTTTAGACGGCGCGTTGGCGTCCATCGAATTTTTACGTAATCACTGTGTCCCTAAAATGATTGCTCGGGATGGCCACGAATTGCGCATGGCCCATGAAGCTAAAAATATGCTACTCAATGCGGAAATGAAGCTACGTTCAGGGCTGTTTCGTGAAGAAAGTCGTGGCACCCATTTTCGCGAAGATTTTCCTGCCCGAAATGACAACGACTGGCATTGCTGGGTAACGGTGGAAAAACACAATGACGGTATGCGCATGGGTAAACACATGCTACCCGAAGAATGGAAGCCCAGTAAAAATAACAGCTACCGAGAAAACTACCCTCGTGAGTTTCCGGGTGAAGATGCCTTCTTGGCTGATAATCCCAGTTGGTTAGTTTAACGGTTGTAAAGTACGACATTATTTTAAGGAGCATAAAATGCCTATAGAAAAAATTCACGGTTGTATTGGATGCGAAAAATGTGTTCAGGCGTGCCCTACCGATGTAATACGTATGGATGTGGAATCGGAACAAGCGTATATCGCCTATCAACAGGATTGCCAAATATGCCACTTGTGTCGATTAAGCTGTCCGGTGGATGCCATCACTCTGACCCCAGATAAAGCCATGTTGCCGACGACGTCCTGGGGATAACAAAAGGAAAAAAGATGCACTTTTCTATGTATCAAGGTTACAGTGTGCTATTAACACGATTTTCTCTATTGTTGATCATAGTGTTAACAATCACCGGTTGTGAGATCGCGCCCAAAGGGGTGAAGTTTCGCACCTATGACGCACATCCTACGGTGGTGTGCGAGGGAACAGGTTGTAAAGAGTTGGCGAGTGAAAAACACGAGTAAAAAAGACAAGTTAAACGCGATAGAAAAGGCACTGGAAATACTGGTTACTTTTACCGATTGCAACCACGAGTTAAGTACCGGGGAAATCAGTAAATTAACAGGTATTCATAAGGCCACGACCTCGCGTATTTTGTCTTCCATGGTGGAATACGGTTTATTTGCCCACAATAACGAGTCGCGAAAGTACTCGTTAGGGCCGCTTGCGTATCGAATCGGTTTGTCTCAGGTTAGCCGTTCTATTCAGCAGTTTGTCGATATTTCGGTACCCTACGTTAACCGCCTGCGAGATTCGAGTAACGAATCTATTTCACTGGAGGTATGGAGCGGCACCGGGACTGTGGCCTGTTACTTTGCAGAAAGCCGTGATGCGTTGCGGGTGTCGATGGCACCGGCAGAAATTCTGCCTTTGCATGCACCGGCTGGCGCCAAGGCCATTATTTCGTACATGCATCATGCTCAGGTAAGCAAAATGCTCGATTACGATTTCCATGTGTTTACCGAACATACCATTACCTCTAAAGACGTTTTACTGGCGCGCCTTAGCGAATACAATCGACAAGGTTATGCGGTAGACAACCAAGAGTTACACAACGGCATTTACGCCATTGGTGTCCCTATTTTCGATCACCTCAGTAAGCCGGTGGCGGCGGTCAGTATGATCATGCCTACGTCGCGCATGAGCAAAGAAACCGAAATGGATGCCGCGAATCGATTAAAACGCACCGCATGCGCAATCTCGAAAGGATTAAAGTCGTTACCGGTATCGTCGTTACGGTTTGATTTAAAGTTATCCGGTTAGCATGGTGAAAAATCAGGCGCAGCGTTCCTCAGCTGGATTTACCCCTAAAGCAATTGCTGCACTGATTGCGTGTCATGTGGCTGGTCTTGTATTTTTACCCGCCATGCCATTGGTCATGGGGGCCTTTGTCAGTGATTTTGCCGCCAATTCCCATTGGCTTGGTCGTATTGCCTCTTTGCAATTGCTCACCACGGCTTGTGGGGCATTGTGTTTCTCCGTAATGGCAGGCCGGTTTGATTGTCGCAAGCTGGTCTTATTCGCTATTAGTACTGAAATTATCCTTAATATTGCCACCGCCAATGCGAATGGTGTCGTCGCCCTGTTAACCTTACGTGGGCTTTCTGGTTTTGCGCAAGGCACCTTATTGGCAGCGGCGGGCGCGGGAGCTGCCCTGACCACACGCACCGAGAAAACCTTCGCTTGGTATAATATCGCACTGGCAACCTTTGCTGTGATTGTGCTGATTTGCGGTGCCACCGTGGTACCTCGATATGGGAATGCTGGGGTGTTTGGGCTGATTGTGTGCGTAGATGTGCTGACATTATTGGTGGTGCTAAAACAGTTTCCATCGTTTCGACTTACCAGCAAACACCCAACGTCTTTCTTTAAGGGCGTGACCACCATTCCCGGTGCCTTGCAGGTATTATTCGCCCTTGGGCTTTTTGGTGTGGCGCTGTCGGGTACCCAAACCTTTATGGAACGTCTTGGTTTTTTTCATGGTTCAACCCTAGATGTTATGGCGCTAGCTTTAGCATGCGGTTGGTGCATTGCTGTGGCAAGTCCGTTTTTACTGTTGTTGTATTGTAGCCGTGCACGTACAAGCTTCTGGTTGCTGTCAGCGGCGTACGGCACGATTGCCCTGCTAGCGCTAGCTTTATCCTTTGCTCCTACCGCGGCAATCTTTCTGGTGGCCATGGCATTGTTTACCCCGGTGATCATGTTTATTGAGCCATTGCAGTTTGGCGTGCTCGGTCGACTCGATGATAGTGGTCGGCTGGCAGCGTTAGGGCCGGCGGCCATTTCGGTTGGCTGCGGCGCTGGCCCGCTGCTTACCAGCATGGTGGTAAATAACTTTTCTCTTGTGGGGGTTGGCCTGTTTGCCGGTCTGCTCTTTTTACTGTCGTTTATCTTGCTATATCCCATCAGCCGGGCAAGTCGTAGTGAAGGAAAGACTTCGGTGTTACTTTCTGGTGCCGTCAACAAATAACCCAAGTGTTTTATATGACAAAACAGGTGTATTGTTTTCCTGCTTATAAACTGTATATTTTACAATAATTTAACATTGGCGCTGCAGTTTATTTGGTTTGCGCTCAAAAGGAAACTACCGTGAAATCTTATATTTGCAATGGGCTTCCCCGTATTCTTACAGTGTGTGCTTCTTCACTTTTGTTAACATTATTCTTTTCATCTTCTGTTTTCAGCAGCGAGGTGATGGCGGCGCAGAAAAAGCCCAATATTTTACTGATTGTGGCCGACGACATGGGCTATTCGGATCTTGGCGTATTTGGTAGCGAAATTCAGACCCCGAACCTTGATGCCTTGGCACAAGATGGCGGTGTTCAGTTGACGAACTTTCATTCTGCACCGACCTGTTCGCCCACCCGTTCCATGTTGATGTCAGGTACCTACAACCATGTGGCGGGGTTAGGGGCCATGGCAGAATGGATGGCAGATAATCAACGTGGGCAGCCAGGTTACGAGGGGTATTTAAATGACCGTGTAGCGCCATTGCCGGCGTTGATGAAAGATGCTGGGTACGCCACGTTTATGGCGGGTAAATGGCATTTGGGGATGAAAGCAGATCAATTGCCCAATGCCAGAGGATTTGAGCAATCCTTTGCCATGCTGCCTGGGGCCGGTAACCATTATTCTGATAAAGGGCTTTTCCCATTTTTGCCAAAAACCCCCTATACCGAAAATGATAAGCCCGCAACGTTGCCAGAAAACTTCTATTCCACAACGTTTTATACCGACAAAGCGATCAATTATATAGATAGCGTGACAACCAAAGGTGATAAACCTTTTTTTGGTTACGTTGCGTATACCGCGCCGCATTGGCCTTTGCAGGTAGATAAAAAATACAGCGACAAATACAAGGGCAAATACGATATAGGCTATGAGGGTATTCAACAGCAACGGATTGAAAGAATGCGTCAACTGGGGCTGCTGGATGACAACAGCACGGTGGCTGCGGACAATCAGTGCTATGCAAAATGGGCCCAATTGTCTGCTGATGAACGTAAACAGCAAGGACGTTTAATGGAAATTTACGCCGGTATGGTGCAGGCCTTGGATGAAAATATAGGCCGGCTTATTCAACATTTAAAAGATACCGGACAGTTTGATAATACCCTGATTGTGTTTATCTCAGACAATGGTGCAGACGCCCGTCCAGAAGAAGGTTTGGGCGGAGAAAAAGGGTTTCTAGACGAAAATTACAACAACCAGTTTGAGAACTTAGGCAAGGGTGATTCCTTTGTCTCTTACGGCGGAGCTTGGGCTAGAGTCAGTAACACGCCATTTAGTTTGCATAAAGGCATGACCACTGAGGGCGCAATTCGGGTTCCCGCCATTATGCATTTACCCGCAGGGTTGGGGGCGACAGGAATTAAAGATGAGTTTATGTCGGTGATGGACTTGCTGCCTACGTTTATGGATATTGCCGGTGCGCCATTACCAGGTAAAACCTATAAAAACAAAAACGTGGTGGAAGTAAAAGGCGAGTCGGTGTTGCCTTATTTGCTGGATAACAACACACACCTTCATCAAGACGATGTGTACGGGTTTAGCGTTCACAGACGGCAGGGGTTACAGTTTAACGATTGGAAAATTGTGCGAATTCCCCCGCCGTTTTCAGACGGTCAATGGCAGCTATATAACTTGGCCAAAGATATGGGGGAAACCCGCAATCTAGCGAAAAGTCAGCCTGCTGTACTAACAGATATGGTCGCCAAATGGGATGCATTTGCCAAAGAAACCGGCATCGTTGTGTCTCAACAGGATGCCCGTGTACCGAGCGAGTGTCGGTAACCTAAATATGATATAAATGTATAGCATTTTCAGTTTGTTACGCCCCGCCAAGGGGCGTTTTTTTTAGCCTGCAAACAGAACGGGAACTGGTCAAAATGGCGTAAATGTTATAGTATAACATCCCTCGCTTTTTGAAATGGATGTTTCGTTGTGACTGACCCTGTGATTTCTGCCGATGCCCTACATGTTTCTGTAGGCAATAAAACCATATTAAAGAATGTCTCATTTACTGCCCGACGAGGTGAAGTATTAGCACTACTTGGCGGTAATGGGGCCGGTAAGTCTACCACCATTAAAACGTTTCTCGGGTTAATGACGCCTTCAGCGGGTACCGCAAATCTGTTGGGACAAAATGTTCAGCTTCAACCTGATATTGTGCGTCAAAAGGTGGCTTATTTACCTGAGTCGGTAATGTTATACGGACATCTAAATGCGGTTGAGAATATTCGCTACTTTCTATCGTTGGCGGGCAAAGAAAAAACTGACGACGATATCGCCCTGGCATTGAAGAAGGTTGCACTACAACCCCATGCTTGGCAGACCCGGCTACAAAGTTACTCGAAAGGAATGCGGCAAAAAACCGCCATTGCGCTGGCGCTGTTACGGGATGCGCCTATTTTGTTTTTAGATGAGCCGACATCGGGCCTTGATCCTGTGGCCATCGATGAATTTAACGGTTTGATATCGCAGCTGGCAAGTCAGGGCGCCACCATTCTTATGGTCACCCATGATATTTACGGTGCTTGTCATGTGGCAAACAGAATTGGTTTGCTACGCCATGGTGAGCTGGTGGGTATGTTTGATGCACCGCAAGACGGCAATATCGATGCCGAGGTGGTCCATCAGGCGTTTACTCAGGGGTTAAAATAATGATGTTTCGTATTTGGCTAATCGCTAAAGACGAATGGCGGTATTGGCGTCGCTCGCATCTGGCGATGACGGTATTAATGATTGCTGTAGTGTTAGCTATTGCCTCGGTAGTGGTGACCTTTTCAACGGTTAGTTTAGCGGCACATCAACGGGCCCACCTGCAATCTCAAGCCGAACAAAAGTTTGTCGAACAACCGGACCGGCACCCTCATCGAATGGTGCATTACGGCCACTATTTATTTCGTACACCACCGCCTCTAGGCAGGTTGGATCCCGGCGTTGATGCTTATACAGGTACGGCTATTTTTCTGGAAGGCCATCGGCAAAATGGTGCTACGTTTTCAGGACAGCAGCACAGTGCAGGCCTAAATTGGCTAAGCGCGCTTTCACCGGCATTTGTGATGCAAATTCTCACCCCTTTGCTTCTTATTGTAATGGGGTTTGGTGTGATGACCCGAGAGCGTGAAGCCGGTACCTTCGATTTTCTAAAAATTCAGGGTGTGTCTCCTTTAATGCTAACCATTGGCAAAGGCGTGGCGCTGGCTGGTGCCGGGTTTGCGGTATTGATTCCGGTGGCTGTAGGCGCATTAATTACCTTGTTTTATGGCTCATCAATACTGTCTGTCAGTGCTTTTGTCTTTAGCTATGCCTTGTATGTGGGGTTTTGGTGTGCGCTGGTACTGTTGGTGTCTACCTTGTCTCGTTCTCATGTGGGCAGTTTTAGTGCGTTGATCATTGTGTGGGTAGTAACGTGCCTTGTGTTACCCCGTATTGCCACCAACACCGCCGTGGTCACGGTACACTCCCCATCTAAGCTAGAAACCGACTTTGCGGTTTTGCAAAAACTAAGGGAAATGGGAGATGGACACAATGCCAATGATCCCGCCTTTAAGGCCCTCAAAGACAACCTGCTGGCTAAATATAATGTAGACAGCGTGGATGAACTGCCTGTGAACTTTAAAGGTATTGTGGCGCAAAAATCTGAAGCCGATTTGACCGATGTGCTGAATGATTTTGCTGAACAAAAAATGGAAGAAGGGGTGGCGCAGGCAAAAGTGGCGCGTCAATTTGGCTGGCTGTCTCCAGCGATTGCCATTCAAACCGCCTCCATGAAATTAGCTGGTACCGATTTAGAGAACTACCAACGTTTCTTACGGGAAGCCGAAGCCGTGCGCTTTGCCTTCGTGCAATCCCTGAATAAGTTGCACGCTGAAGGGCTAAGTTATGCTGATGATGTGAATAAATACCAAAGTCACGAAACACTGCAAAAAGCCAAAGTCAGTGCCAACAACTGGCAGGTTCTGTCTGATTTTCATTTTGTTCCACTTCCCGCCGCAGAGCGTTTTGCCGGCAGCATACAAGCATTATTGCAACTGTTTGTGCTGTGGCTTGTGGTGTCGATAGGTGTGGTTTTAGCGGGGAGAAGACAATGATTTGGCGGGATATTTGGCGAGAAGGTTATTTCTTACTGCGCAAAAAAAGTGTGTTGTTGCTGCTGTTATCAGCACTTGGGCTGTCGGTGTTTTCCGTATGGACCGGTTCCCAAGAAGTGGCTGCACAACAAGCCACCATCGCACGCTTACTTGAGGCCGACGCCCTTGATCGAGCTGACGTGCTACAACAACAAAATGATTATGGTGGCGTTGCCTATTACAGCTTTCATCTAACTTACGCCCCACCATCGCCGTTAGCTTTTGCTGCGTTGGGTGCCCGAGATGTTTACCCTTGGAAGCATCGCATAAGAATGCTTGCGCTTGAGGGGCAAATTTACGAATCGGATACGGGTAACCCTGAACTGGCGCAAGCCGGTCGTATAGATTTTGCGTTTGTGATCAGTGTGCTTGCGCCTGTATTTATTATCCTTCTTCTTCACGATTTACGTGCATCGGAACGTGCCGCAGGTCGGGATGATCTACTGAATGTTACGGCTCACAGCCGCCGGGCCCTATGGCCCCTGAGAGCCGGTATTATTGTGGCGCTGCTTAGTGGAGTACTGTTATTGCCGTTTTGGTTCGGCGCATTTGCTCACAGTGTTCCGTGCTGGCAGGTGGCCACCGTGACTCTGGTGTGTATTTGCTACATGGCGTTAATCGCTTTGCTGTGTTACTGGGTGAGCGGATGGCTTTATCCCGCGCCAGTGTTAGCGTCGATGTTATTGGGTATTTGGTTGCTAACTACCTACATTATTCCAGCGCTAGGTAACGAGGCAATTGAACACAGTATCGATGGGCCTTTAGGGGGCGACATCTTGATGGTGCAGCGCGAAGCGGTGAATGGGGCTTGGGAATTACCCTATTCACACACCATGGATGAGTTTGTAAAAACCCACCCTAAGTGGGCCGACTATACCGAGATGTCCGCCTTGTTTGAGTGGAAATGGTATTTTGCGTTTCATCAGGTAGGTGACCAAGTGGCAGCGCCGTTGTCGAAACGCTATCGGGAAGTGGGTAAGAAAAAATATCAAATGGCAGGGGTAGTTGCTTGGTTGTCACCTGCCACATTGCTACAGCGTACGCTGACACGTTTAGCGCAAACAGATGCCATTGCGGCTCGGGAATATGAGCAACAAGTACGTGATTTCCATGAGCAATTACGCCATTTCTATTACCCGCTATTGTTTACATCACCGCCTTTCCATCGTGATGTATTTAAAGCAAGACCCACTTTTGAACCCATTGAATACACAAAATAGGAACCACGCATTAATGAAAAGTCTGATGTTGCGCTGTCCGGGGCATTTATCCATTGCCGCTATTATGGGGCTGCAAAGTCCACTGGTGTTTGCGCAAACACAACAAAGTGAAGCTGAAGAGGTAGAGAGAGTGACCATTGTCACCCAACGACAAGCATATCGAGGTGATGTGCCACTTAAGTCGTTACCGCAATCGGTAGACGTTATTGATGATGCTTTTCTTGATGCCTTGGGGGTCACTGATTTTCAGGCGGCGTTAAGCTTAGCGAGTGGGGTGGCAACGCAAAATAATTTCGGCGGATTATGGGATAGTTTTGCCATCCGAGGTTTTGCCGGTGACGAAAATACACCGTCGGGCTATCTTGTTAACGGGTTCAACGTAGGCCGAGGATTTAGTGGCACACGGGATACTTCCAACGTTGCAGCCATCGAAGTGCTCAAAGGGCCGGGCTCGGCCCTTTATGGTCGTGGAGAGCCTGGTGGGACGGTTAATATTGTCACCAAAAAGCCCCAATTTAGCGAGCAAGGCTATATTGAAGGAACGATTGGTAGCTATTCGTTGTACCGACTGGAAGGCGACTATACCAATGCCCTCAGCGCTGATTTAGCGTTTCGTGTTAATGGGGCTTATGAAGATGCCGATAGTTTTAGAGATACGGTGAGCCGTAAAGCCCTTAATTTAACACCGTCTTTGTTATACCGCATGAGTGCTGACACAACCTTGTTGTATGAAGCGGAATTTGTCGATCAGCAAGCCCCTTTTGATAGAGGGATTGTGGTGCCGGATTACACGTTTGGTACCGTGCCCATTGAGACCTTTTACGGTGAGCCGGCAGACGGTCCAATGGAAATCGATGCCTTGGGGCATCAGCTTACCTTGCAGCACAAAATTAATGACCAATGGCACTTAAGCGGTGGTATGAGTTATCGGGATTCGTCTTTTGAAGGGTATTCCACCGAAGTGGAATTATCCGCCGGCAGACAATTGCTATACACCGATGGCGAAACGGTGTCTCGACAACGACGTTATCGTGATTACGATACCCTTGATGTCTCTGGTCGTATTGAGCTGAGCGGTAGCGTGACTGCCGGTGGAGTGGAACATCATATGTTGTTAGGGGCCGATGCCTATCGGTATCGTTATGACTCGGTGATGAATCGCTGGCGTACCGCATGGGGAGAAGGAGACACCACTTATTCGGTGTCGTTGAATGATCCCATCTATGGTCAGACTCAGCCTGATGTCGCGCCCTTGGTCGACCAAAAAGAAGTGCAGCAAGCATTTGGCATTTATGTGCAAGACCATATCGCCTTGTCCGAGACCTGGAAAGTGTTATTAGGTGTACGTTTTGATGACTACCAAAAAGACATCGATAACTGGCTTAGTGCTTCACAAAGTAAACAAACTCAATCGGTTGTTAGCCCCCGTGTAGGCTTGGTGTATGCAGTGAATGACGCCATGACCTTGTATGGTAGCTACTCAGAAGGGTTTCGTCCGAATAGCGGTGCCGATGCCGCTGGCGAGTCTTTCGAGCCGGAAGAAAGTCAATCCTATGAGGCCGGTGTAAAATTTGCCTTATTTGACGAGCAACTGAACGGCACCTTAGCGGTTTATCATGCCGAGAAAACCAACATTCTGACCGCCGATCCGGTCAATTCGGGCTTTTCTGCGGCCCTAGGCGAGGCACAGAGCGAAGGGGTTGAGCTTGATGTTAATGCCTTGGTCGGTAGCAGCACGACCTTGACACTGGCCTATGCTTATACCGATGCAGCCACTACCAATACCATTACCAATGCCGACTGGGGGGTTGAAATTCCTGCCGGAAGTCAACTGGTGAATATTCCCAAGCATTCCGCCAGTATTACGGCGCAACAGGACTTTATGGTTGCCCAAAAGGCCTTGCTTGTTTCTGCTAGCTTGCGTTATGTCGGCGAGCGTTTGGGGGATACGGTGGATCCGGATTACCAACTGCCTAGCTATACCCGTTTGGACTTGGCCGCTTCTTTTGCCTTACGCGATAACCTAACCGTAAGGCTGGTGCTGGATAACGCCTTAGATAAGGAATATTACGATAATTCCTATTCGGCGTTATGGACACAACCAGGTACGCCGCGGACGGCCAAATTGAGTGTGCGTTACCAGTATTAAGCACACGAATCTTGGGGGGCTAGCTGCTGTCTGTCAACAAGTCCGCTATCACCACAAAACGGTGAGAAGGGTTTGGCGATAAACTGTTAAAGGGATAGCAGGTAATAAGGTGAATTTCATTGTGTTGTTCACTATACCCCCAGGATGCGCCGCGGGCATCTACCACCAGGGTTTCACGCACGGCAAAGCGTTGTTCGCTGCCATCAGCGGCTTGTACTAGGATGATGTCACCGATTGCCATGTCGCCAAGAAATTGAAAGTGGGTGTCGCGGTGGGCACTGTATATTTGTGTGCCGCTTTGCCCTGGCAAGGCTGTGCCATCGGCATGGCCGGGGCCAAAGGCCAGACTGCTGCCACTAGCACCGGCGAGGGCGTAAAGGGAGCGAGCCTGTCGGGGAAAGGTCAGTGCCGCCACCGGCCAGGTATCGGCCCAAGGCCAAGGCTTAACCGATGTTCCCTGAATTAACGTCTGCTGCCACGAGGAGGCGATTAAATATTGAGCCAACACCGCTTTGCCATTGATCCATGCCGCATTTCCCCAGCCTGCTAATAAACCTAACAGACAAATTAGACTGAGTCGTTTACGCCCCATGTTTGCTGCTGCGTCGGGTAAAAAGCTGCAACATCACCAGACTGCCTAAAAACAATGTACCAAGGTAAAAACTCAACGGGGCGTTGGTGGCGGTTTGTGGAAAGGCCATTAAGCGTTGTTGCCCCGCTGGCAGTTGGTTTGGCGTTGGAGAAGTGACGAGATCGTGGTTAGGATCGCGCACTATGGGTTTATCAATAGCGACAAAGGCGGTGAAGCGGGACAGTAAATGATGGGCCAGGGCCACATCAATAATGGTGCTTTTGGCTTCCTCATCAGAAATAGTGCCCCACCGTGCTGAGGCTTCTACGGCCTCAATTTTTTGTCTGGCCCACAAGCTGGCAATGCCTTTGGTTTCTTTGACTTGATAGGTACTTACCGTTTTCGACCATTGCTCACTGGCGGTGTCGCCTTCGACATGTAAGTCGGTGACAGGGCGTGAGGTTTTGGTAAACACCACGAGGGGCTCACCAAGATAAAGATCCCCAGGAATTGGCGGATAAACATCGGCGGTAAACGGCCATTGCACCGATAGGTTCTTAGTCGTTGCATGATTAAGCTTGGTAAATAACCGTGCCATATTCTGCTGCACATCTTGCGGTTGGGCGATGTATTCGAAGGCACCGCGGCCTACTTTTGCGGCGTTAGACATAAAAAAGCTGTTAGGTGCCGAACCTATTCCCACGGTGAAAAGGCGGGCCTCACCAGCTTGTTCTTTAATCAGTTTGAATAAGGCGGCTTCGTTGCCTACCGCGCCATCGGTAATAAATACCACTTGTTGTAAGCGCGCTTTGTCCGCCGCTTGGGTAAAAGCTTCGGCTAGGGCGGGGTACATTTGCGTGCCGCCATCGGCGGTTAATCTTGCGACCCAATTTAAGGCGAGTTGGCGCCCGTGATCAGTCACTTGTTGAGGGTGGGCAAACAGCGCCTGATGGGTGTCGCTAAAGGCGATAATATTAAATCTGTCATGGCTATTCAGCTGGTTAATGGCAAACCGTAAACTCGCTTTTGCTTGCACCATGGAGGTACCTTGCATTGAGCCGGAGGTGTCAATAATAAAGGTAATATCCCGAGGCAGGGAGTTGGCATATTGCGCTGACGGTGGAAGCATCATTAACATACTGTAATTATTGCCGTTTTCGGTTTGTCCGAAAAGCGCAGCGCGGGGTTGGTGAGAGGGCGTGGGTTGCCATTGCAACACAAAATCACGGTCCATTTCACTACGACCCTCTTTCAATGAAATGTAATAGGCGTGGTGCTTTTTGTGGGTAACAACCTTGTGATACAGGGCATCTACCGACACTAAAGGCAAACCACTTTCTAAGGTGATTGAAAGTGATAAGGGGTTTGTTAGCGAGTTGGCCTGGGTGTAGAAAGGGGGCGAGATGGCCATTGCGTCGGGCACTTCATCGGTGGGCATCGCCCAACCAAAGGGGTCGAGGGTCGCCGTGGATGCATCACCGGATACAGAAGTAGGTAATGGCGCACCAGGAATATAACGAGGTGTTAGGGTGGTGGGTAAGCGCCATTCAAAAACACCTTGATGGTACCGAGCTTGATGTAAAAATCGTATTTGTACGGTGACCGATTGGTGAGGCGGAATATTTGCCACCCGTTGGGTAAACAAGTTAGCCCGTTGCTGAAGGGTGAGGGCGGCCCGCTTTCCCGCCTGTCGTGCTTCTGTATACAGTCGTTTGGCTTCTACTTTTTCTTGTATCTCTCCTACGATACGTCGCTCATCTACATGAATTTCCATGTGCTGAACGGCTGCATCTTCCGGCAAGGGAAAGGTATACACCCCTTCTACGTAGTGATCAGTGGGGTTTTCAAACGTTTGGGTATATTCCACCGTCGCAATCATGCCAGTAATGTGTACCTTAGCGTCTGTGGCAATATGAGTCGCGGCGGTCACGCTGGTATCCTGTTGCACCAATTTGAGGGAGCCTGCTGACTCAGTAGCACGGGCATGAAAAGCAAAACCCACAGACACTAACGCGACAATAAACAGCACTAGCCACATTCGCCAGGACCGCGACTTACGCTTGGGGTATTCTTCGATAATAAGATGTTTGGGTATGCGTTTAGGGTACATATGACGATTCCTTCCTGAAGTATCGTCTTATTTAAGCGTGAGAATCTGGCCGCCTTCTTAGTAATTAGTGGCAAGGTGATTTTCAATCGTGGCAAATTGTGGCACTTCATTTTTATATTCTGCCAGCCGACACCGAATAGCAGGTTTTATTGCGCTAAAACAGGTAATCGCCGATTGTGGTTTTTATAATGTTCTACAATGCATTAAGATGGAGGTCAGAATCTGCGGTAACGCCCCAAGTGAATAACAGTTAATGGCAATATCTTCCTAAATGAAAACAAGTCTTCTTGCTGCACCTTATCGCTGGTTATTGATGTTAGCGGCGTTTGCTTGTCTAGCTCTGGGGTTTATCGGAATATGGGTGCCAGGGTTGCCCACTACGGTGTTTGTATTATTAGCCGCATGGTTAGCGGCACGTAGTTCGCCGGCGCTGGCCCAATGGCTAGATAACCATCGAATAACAGGCCCGATGATCCATCACTGGCGAACCAGTCGTAGTGTGCCTAGGCAAGCGAAATATGCCGCGACGGCAGGGATGTCGTTGTCAGTGATTATTATGCTCATCACGAACATGAACCTTTGGATCATGGCTCCGTTAGTGGTATTTATGCTCGCGGTGCTGATTTGGCTGTGGCTGTTGCCAGAGCCTAGCGGGAATTCTGTAAAATGATGCTTGGTGATCATGGCGATAAACAATGATCAGACCCATTCTTTAGCGCAACTTCTTCATGCGTTAAGGCAGTTACAGCCTGTTTTTGTTGAAGGCATCAGCGAGTATGCCTTAATAACCCGTTTACAAGCCCCGCCTTATGCATTGTTTCATGCCGACGCCTTGCGGGATCCCCTTACCTTATTTCAATGTCATTTTATGTTGTTTCATGCCTTGCATCAGTTACAAGAAGAATGGTTTTCTGAGGGAAAGGGCGTGCTTCAGATTCATGCTATGGGCATAAAATTTGCGCCAATAACCGGTAATAAAAAGGGGCTGTCTACGGACGATCCGCTGCGTAAATACTACTTAAACTGGCAACATTTTTGTAATACCGAAGTCGACGATGTGACGCTGCTTATCGATGCCTTTTGGCAGCGCATGGGGCACGGTGGTGTGGCGTATTCTAGCGAAGACAAGCGCAAGGCACAGGTGTTGTTGGGATATGAAGACGCCAATACCATCACCCAGCAACAGTTAAAGAAACGGTATCGGCACCTGCAACATCGCTGTCACCCCGATAAAGGCGGCGAGAACAGCCATTCTGCACAGCTTGCGTGGGCTTACCAGGTGCTGTTGACCGTTACCTAAACCCGTACTAAGAGGGGGTCAAATTACTGAAAAAACTGCCTATTAGCTTAGGTGCTTTTTCTGTCAGGTTGAAACTGTCTGGCGCTTCGAGATATTCGATAAGAATTCCCCGTAGATAACAATTCACCGATAAGGTCAAAATGTCTGGATCTGTATTGGCCGGCAAATGCCCTGCTTCCATGGCTTTAACAAAATAAACAGAAAACGCCGCCATTTTTTCTTTTTTCGCTTTTATATGATTTTTTTTGCAACTTTCTAGTTCGCAACTGTAGTCACATTTTAATAAAAATAACGTTAGGGCCTTTCTTAAGTGTTCATTGTGATCGAGTTCAAGGAAAAGTTCCGTACATAGTTCCTGTAATTGACCGACGGGATTAGGGTGTTCGGCTTCCAAGCCTTCCATGATCCGGCTAATAAATGGAGTATGCAGGCTCTGATGGAGTGCATCAAAAATCTCCAGTTTATTTTTGAAGTGCCAATATACGGCACCTCTTGTCACTTCTGCCTTCCGGGCGATTTCTTCTAGTGATGCTTTGGCGACACCTCGTTGGGTAAATACCTCTACCGCAGCGTTTAAAATGGCCTGTTTGGTGAGTTCTGCGTCTTCTTTTGTTCGGCGCATTCGGTACCTCTGTGAATTGACAACATACATACAAGAACGTATCTTTAAACCGTATACGTTGATTCTCCAATTGTCCAGCCTAAAAGGCTGAATTAGGAAGCTTTAGAGATATGAGAAAACTGTTTTTAACCGCTGTTGCTGCTATATCGTTAGCGGGTGTCAGTGGCTGTTCAGATCAGAGTGAACAATCTGCGGCTAGCCAAGGTGCGGCACCTGCTCCTACAGTCTCAGTGCTGACGGTGGCAACACAGAATGTGAAACATACCGTTACTTTGCCCGGACGGGTCACTCCTATTCAGCAGTCACATGTTCGTCCTCAAGTTGAAGGCGTTTTAGTAAAGCGTCTGTTTGAAGAAGGGGCGCTTGTGGAACGTGGGCAGCAATTATTCCAAATTGACGATGCCCGTTATTCAGCCCAATTAGCCAGTGCTAAGGCCGATTTGAAAAGTGCTCAGGCCAACCTGAAAACCCTTGAAGCGAGAGCCGCGCGATACAAAGACCTGTTAAGCCGTAATGCGGTTAGCCAACAGGAATATGACGATGCATTGGCCGAGTCTGAGCAAGCGGAAGCGCAAATTAGCGTGGCACAAGCGGCGGTGGATCTGGCTCAAGTCGATTTAGACTACACCAAAGTGTATGCGCCTATTAGCGGGCAAATTGGCCGCAGTTTTGTCACCGTCGGCTCGCTGGTCACGGCCAGTCAAGAACAACAGTTAGCCACTATCACTCAGTTAGATCCTGTGTATGTAGACATGCAGCAGTCTGGCAAAGGCATGATCACCTTGCGCCGCGCCATGCAAGCTCAAGGTTTCTTGCCGGTTAGCGTGATGTTAGACGAAACATCCGGTGAAATGTATGACCATACTGGTCAGTTAAAATTCTCTGAAGTTACCGTAGATGAATCCACCGGCGCGGTGGCGTTGCGAGCTGAACTTCCCAACCCTGACTCACTGCTTATGCCGGGTATGTTCGTAAAAACCACCGTGTTGATGTCAGAATCGCCAGAAATTCTTGTGCCTCAGCGCGCCACCTCTCGTCAGCCCGACGGCTCGATTATTGTGATGACAGTGAATGCCCAAGATACGGTAGAAGCGACGCCGATCACCGTGAGCGGTAGCTATGAAGATAAATACATGGTGAGTAGTGGGTTAACCGACGGCAATAGAGTCATTGTTACCGGTTATCAAAAAGTTAAGCCTGGCAGCAAAGTGAATGCCACCCCGTGGCAATCCACAAGTGCGCAGTAACCGCATCCCACTCATTTAGGCAGGAACGAAAAGAATATGGCACGTTTTTTTATAGATCGCCCGGTCTTTGCCTGGGTATTGGCACTGATAACGATTATGGCGGGTATTCTGTCCATTCAGAGTCTTCCCATCGAGCAATATCCCAAAGTGGCGCCCCCTTCCGTTTCCATTAGCGCGTCTTATCCAGGTGCGTCTGCCGAAACCATTGAAAACACGGTTACGCAGATTATTGAGCAAAGCTTATCGGGGATCGACAACCTGCGTTATTTCACCGCCAGCAGTGAAAATGCGCGTATGACCATCACCCTGACCTTTGAACCCGGTACCGATCCAGATACCGCACAGGTACAAACCCAGAATAAAGTGCAAAGCGCGGTGTCGCTATTGCCTTCCCAAGTGCAACAGCAAGGGGTTACCGTAACGAAATCTAACGATACCTTTGCTGTGGTCGTGGGGTTCTATTCTGACGATGGTAGCCAGACTCAATTTGATTTAAGTGATTTATTGGTGTCTGAGTTTCAGGATCCAATTTCACGGGTTAATGGTGTAGGTAGTGTACGGGTGTTTGGTGCCCAGCGTTCTATGCGTATTTGGTTAGATCCAGACAAATTGTTTAGCTATAACCTGACACCGGTAGATGTTAGAAACGCGGTACAAACGCAAAACACCGATATATCTGCCGGACAATTAGGTGGCTTACCTGCCATCGAAGGACAGCAAATTAATGCCACTATTACCGCGCAGTCTATTTTGCGTACGGTGGATGACTTTGAGAATATTGTTCTGCGGGTAAATACCGACGGGTCACAGGTGCGGGTTAAAGACGTAGCCCGGGTAGAGTTAGGCTCAGAGAATTACAGTTACATTGCCCGCTATAAACGCCACCCCGCTTCGGGAATGGCAGTTTCACTGGCCACAGGGGCCAACGCGTTGGACACCATCGAGCGGGTAAAAGCGCGGGTGGATGAGCTGGCAGTGAACTTGCCGGAAGGTGTTACCGTGGTTTATCCGGTGGACAGCTCTCCTTTCATCAAACTGTCCATTGCATCGGTGGTGCAAACACTCATTGAAGCCATTGTGTTGGTATTCTTTGTTATGTTGCTGTTTTTACAAAACTGGCGCGCCACGCTGGTGCCGACAATCGCGGTTCCCGTGGTATTGATGGGTACGTTCGCGGTGCTTTATGCCTTTGGTTACAGTATTAACGTGCTAACCATGTTTGCCATGGTATTGGCTATCGGGTTACTGGTAGATGATGCCATCGTGGTGGTAGAGAACGTAGAACGTATCATGGAAGAAGAAGGGCTTTCAGCTAAGGAAGCGACCAAGAAATCCATGAGCCAGATCACCAGTGCACTGGTGGGGATAGCCGTGGTGTTATCGACCGTGTTCATACCCATGGCCTTTTTCAGTGGTTCGGCGGGGTCTATCTATCGACAGTTCTCTATTACCATTGTGTCTGCGATGACGTTCTCGGTATTAGTGGCCATTATTCTTTCTCCGTCCCTTTGTGCCACCTTGTTGCGCAAAAAAGATGTGATGAATAAACGGGAAACGGGTTTCTTTGGTTGGTTTAATCGTAATTTCAACAAAGGCCGAGATGGCTACGAGCGTGTGGCTACCGGCATGGCCAGCAAACTCAAACGCTTCCTTCTGATTTACCTTGTGTTAGTGGGTGGAATGATGCTTATTTTCACCCGTTTGGCAGGCTCGTTTTTACCCGATGAAGATCAGGGACGGATCATGGTGCTTGTGAATGCACCTCCGGGAGCCACCGCCGGTCGAACCCTTGAATCGATGAAGCAAGTAGAAGATTACTTTCTTGATGACAATGCTGAATCTGTCAAAGGCATGTTCACCATTGTGGGCTTTAGTTTCGCCGGTGCAGCGCAAAATGCCGGTATGGGCTTTGTGCACTTGATTGACTGGGAAGAACGGGGTGAATCCCAAAGCGCCTTTGCCATTATTCGTAAGGCCTATGGCGGGTTGTCACAAATTCAAGATGCCATGGCATTTCCTATCCTTCCGCCTTCAATTCGTGAATTAGGTAATGCCACCGGATTTGAATTCCAACTTGTCGACCGTGGTGGACAAGGTCATAAAGCCTTGATGGATGCTCGTAATCAGTTCTTAGGAATGGCGGCACAAGATCCGAAGTTGGTGGGCGTGCGACCCAATGGTTTATCTGACGTTCCGCAGTTTAAAATCAACATCGACAGCGAGAAAGCCTCGGCTTTAGGGTTAGCGCTTAGCGATATTAACAACACCTTAAGCATTGCTTGGGGCTCATCCTATGTGAATGATTTTATCGATTCGGGGCGTATTAAGCGGGTATACATGCAAGCCGATGCCAGTTATCGCATGTCGCCGGAAGACTTAGATAAATGGTATGTGCGCAATAGCGAAGGCGATATGGTAGCGTTCAGTGCGTTCTCTACCGTGGAATGGACCTATGGTTCACCGAAACTTGAGCGTTTTAATGGTATTTCTGCGCTGAAGATTCAAGGTAGTCCTGCCGCCGGAGTGTCATCTGGAGAAGCCATGGACGAAGTGCAAAAGCTTGTTGAGCAACTGCCTTCTGGGTTTGCGTTAGAGTGGTCTGGGTTATCCTATGAAGAGCAGGCCGCCGGTTCTCAAGCGCCCATGCTTTATGCGTTGTCTATTTTGGTGGTCTTCTTATGTTTGGCCGCTTTATACGAAAGCTGGTCTGTTCCCTTTGCGGTAATTTTGGTGGTGCCTCTTGGTATTCTCGGCTCTGTGATCGCGGCCTGGATATTTGGCTTACCAAACGATGTCTACTTACAGGTGGCCTTTTTAACCACAGTAGGTTTGGCTGCGAAGAATGCGATCCTGATTGTGGAGTTTGCCAAAGAGCAATACGATGAAGGAATGGATTTATTAGATGCGGTATCCGTGGCAGCCAAACAGCGTTTTAGGCCCATATTGATGACTTCCATGGCGTTTATTCTTGGGGTAACACCGTTGGCTATTTCTTCCGGTGCTGGCTCTGAAAGCCAAAACGCCATCGGGATTGCGGTGATGGGCGGCATGTTTGCAGCCACCTTCTTGGCTATATTCTTTGTGCCCATGTTCTATGTCATGGTGGTGAAGTGGTTTGGCGCTAAACGGCAAACCGACGAATAATCCCATTTCACTTTAATTGAATAAAAAGCCGCACTTATGTGCGGCTTTTTTTGTTGTCGCTTCTGTCCATTGGGGGGCTATTTATTCTCTTATTGCGCTACTCGTTTTATTGCAATGCCATAAGGCATTGGTGGATAGGACACGCTGGTGTTAATAGAATGTTTCTATGTATATTTCGCGTTAAAGTGGTGCACTTGCCCTTAAATGTATCAATGATATGGCATTAAAAATCCCTAAAAAGCGAAGCAATATTATAAGTATATGATATTTACGTAATTTATAGTTATTGTTTTTATGGTTTGATCTTTGCTAATCTAAACGTGAGCAAACTTTCTTCATCAGAATGTAAATCTCATAGGTTAAATAATTTAACAATTGAGTGAGGTGCAAATTATGTCTACCGTTTTTATGCCAATGCATATGCGTCCAACTGCTGGTCGGATCGCATATAACGATAGCATCCTCTTTAATGAGATGACGCCCAGTGAACTAGATCGTTTAGATACTTGCGCCATGGAAGTTAAATATGATGCTGGAGAATACCTGTTTAGGCAGAATGCAAAATCAGATAACGTGTTTAACGTGATAAGCGGTACCTTAGCGGTGGAAAGGATATCCAGCAATGGTCATAAACAAATCGTCTGTTTTTTGTTTCCCGGCGATTTTTTTGGGATAACCGACGCAGACCACTATGATGTCGTGGTACGTTGTTTAACAAAAACACAGCTTTATAAGTTTAGCCGTAAACGCTTGTATAGCTTGGCAGAGGTTACACCTCATCTTAAATCAAATATTCAGCAAATCAGTGCACGCATTTTTTCACGGGTGATGGATCAGCTTTTCATTCTAGGCCAGAAAAAAGCCCATGAGCGCTTATGTTTTCTGTTTGTGCAACTGTTAGAGCGAATGCCAGGCGCTCGGCCTGATCACATCGAGCTTTATATGTCTCGCCAAGATATCGCCGATTATTTAGGGCTGACCATCGAAACGATTAGTCGCTCGTTGGCAAAACTAAAAAAAGAAAACCTGATTGCTTTTCCTACCTTGAACCATTTGCAAATACTCGATTTGCAGCGGATCAGTGAAATGGCAGAGACATAATTCTTATACTGTTGCCTCTACTAATTGTCAGCAATCTGAAGCGTGTTGAATTTTGACCAAAATCAATGCGCATCCTTGTGCTTACACTAGGATCATTCATACGTATTGCTTTGATTAGCACTCAAAGGAATGCAACAGGTGAGTACACCAAGCCCGTTTACACGACGCCGCTTTATTCAGTCTAGTATTTGGCGCCCGCGCCCTGCTTGCCGGTGAGCATACCGCTCAATGGTCCTCAGGTATGGCAGAGGCATTAACCTCTGGTGAACGAACCGCAAATGAAATTTTAGGTAAGTTGTCGTAGTTTCACAGGAGCCTGACTATGTATAAAAAAGTGATTGCTGTTGCTGGTCTTGTACTATTTAGTACAACGTCCTCGGCGGCAGGTAGTGTGGAAGCAGGAAAAGCAAAATCTGCGGTGTGTGCCAGTTGTCATGGCGCGCAAGGGATCAGCATTGGTCCATTGTGGCCAAACTTGGCAGGGCAGAAAAAAGAATACCTCATAAAGCAACTAAATGATTTTAAAACTCAAAAGCGCTCAGACCCCATGATGTCTGCCATGGCGTTACCGTTAAGCGAACAAGATATGGCCGATTTAGCTGCCTATTATTCTTCCCTCTAAGGCATTCCAATTTGGTGTAATTTTCCCTTCGGTAATTGCACTCTTATTGTTTCTTTTATGGTTAACGCCAGTTTAAACAGTAAGCTAACCATTGAAAGTGTGTTGCCCCGTATTGCGGGGCAATTTCTAATACTAAGAGTGTTTAAATTTTATCGTCATCTTTTATCCCGCGAATAAGGGTATTGGGAATAAAGGCGTTATCCCATTCTTTGCCCGGTGCCCAACTGAAACCACCGGTGCGCACAATAACTAACTGTTTGGAGGGAATAATATAAATAACTTGGTTACCGCTACCGTCGAACATAAATAAGTCGTCGGCTAAATAGGGTTCACTGTGAAGTACACCAAAACCCGTTGGTGTGCCTACCTCTGACCAAGAACGTTTGGGCAGATAAGGTTTACCCAGCCAAATATGTAAGCCCATCGCAGGGTTGCTAGGTGAAGGCGCTAAATAGTCTTGCATCCAGTTATCTGGGAACAGAGCTTCACCGTTAACCTCACCGCTATTCAGTAAAAACAAGCCAATACGTAACCAACTTTCTGCGGGTAACAACAAACAGCAACCCGAATGGGCAAGGCCATCGGGACGGTTTAGCATGACTTCGCCACCCTGGGCGTGGATGGGTTGAATAAGCGCTTGGGAAAGGTACTCACCATAAGGTTGGCCGGTGGCTCGCTGGATAATAATGGCCAGCAAATCGGAAACCGCTTGGCTATAATCGTACTTAGTACCTGGCTTATTTACCAGTTCATAGCCATTGATAAGAACGTCTTCGGTATATCCTGCGATGTAAGAGCGGGTGAAATTACTAAAGGGGCTCATATCCAAGGTATAGTATTTCTCAAATCCCGCCGCCATATGCAGCATGTTGCGTAGGGTGATGGTGGCCTTTTCTGTGCCTTGCCACTCAGTGATGTACGTTGCCGCAGGCTCATCTAAGCCGGCAATATAGCCATCTTTGATGGCGCGAGCAATGACAATGCCCGCCACCATTTTGGCCATACTTTTACCTACGATGAGCGTATCGTCATTGGTATCGCCATAATACTGCTTTAGCTGCAACTGCCCGCGATGCCAAACCAGCAAAGAGGTGGTGTTTCGCTGGGCGGCAAAACTTTCTACTTGCTCTAATGCCGTCTGGCTAATGGTGCGGGCAGACGACTCGACCACAGGGTAGAAGTGGTGGTGATCGCCCTTAACCTGGAATTCTGACCCTTCCCAGCCTGATTGGGGCAACACCCCCTTGGACGTGGCAATTAAATAGTAGCGCTTCCAAAAGTAGGTATCCTGAAAATACAGGGTTACGGCAGTAAGCAGTGACAGAATGAGCAGGCTACCAAATACTTTAACGAGCATTTTCATTGTGATTACTCCGCAGATAAATATTCTAGATAATCAATAACCTGGTTACGGGTAGTCGAGTCCGATAAATCAGTTTGTTGATTCATTAGGTTGCCCGGTACCAGCTCCTGACCGTGGATAAGGTACTGATTTAGATTATCCCGTGACCAATAAAGACCGGATTGGCCAGCGGCTATCATGGCGTCCGAATAGCGACCATAGCCTTGTGCCGTGCCTGCTTGACGGTTAAATACACCGGCTAAGTTTGGCCCCAGCAAATGCTCCCCGTCTTTCTCTACGTTATGACATTGGGTACACCAATTGGCTTTGTCCTTTGCGGTTTTAAGCGCTTCTGGAGAGGGGAATATGGCGTCTTTGGTTCTTTGTGGGCTTAATGGTGCCGATGGCTCAACAATCACCGTTGCTTGGGGGGCACTACTATGCCAAGGGGGCACGACCTTAAAGGCAAAGTAAGGCAAATATAAAAAGAAGGTGATCAACAAGGTCAGCACCGGCCAGTATACCCATTTACGGGAATAGGCGTACGAGTAGAGTCCTAACGCAATGAAGTAGAATAAGGGGTGTAGTACATAGATGCCAAAGGCGGCAATAGGGTGCAACGAGGGCGGCTTAGGCAAATTAACCAGTAGATGCACTAAAATTAAAATGGCAACGGCAATGCCGGGTTTTACATACTTAGTGAGGTGCTTGTACAGGTAGACAAAGATGATACCCAGGAAAAGTCCCGCGGAAATATTCGACAGTGCTGAGTGCATATAGCCGGAGGTACTCCAGGAGACGTCAGCGAAAGCGGGTAAGTTAAATACGCCAAGAAATTTGGTGGGTTCGTCCTTAGACCAAGCTTGGGCTAGCCCATAAAACATGGTCCCAAATATACAGATAAAGAACAGGGAAACGCCGGTGGCGGCCACATTAGAAAACGCGCCTTTAAGGCGTTTTAAAAGAGAGCCGCTGCCGGGTTTAGCCAACCATAGAATGAAAATAAGCACGAGAAACACAAAAAGGGTGGCCCCTAGGCTTAAATGTTCATGATGAATGGCGTTGCGTTCTGCACTGCCGCGAATTAATCGCGGCGCGACCCCTGACCACCAAAATTGCCAGGAAAAAAGCACATAAAAAAGAACGGAAAAAAACAACTTTGCCTGTTCGAGAAATCCGTCGTTTTTGTTGTTATCAGTCATGGGTAATCCTTAAATATTATTCTTTATGATTCACGGCGCTAATTGTGGTGTTTAGCCGAGTAATAATGTGATTGGGAAGCAAGGCATCATCGAAGTCCATGGTGGTTTCTCCAACCCGCACGATAACCAGTTCTAATGACGGGATAATATACACACGCTGTCCGCCAAAACCGTCAAAATAAACTATGTCATCCACCACGTAAGGTGACGAATGGTAGGCGGTAAATGGGTTACTTTGGGAGTAAATTCGCTTGGTTGTAGGGGGGCTACCTAACCAGGTTAAATAGCCATAATTGGGGTTTAACGCTGAGGGGGTGGTGCTTTTGGCAATCCATTCTGCTGGCACCACTTGCTCGTCGCCAACCTTGCCTTTCTGAAGGATTAAAATACCCAGGCGTAACAGATCACGAGGCACTGCCATCATGCAACAATAGCCGTGGGGCACACCGTCTTCATTGTCTAACCATAAATAGCCAGGGGACTGGGCAACCCGAGACCATAGCTTGTCTTGCATGTATGTTTCGTAGGGTTGACCGGTGGCCGCTTCTAAAACCTCTAACAGTAATTGGGGGTTATTATTCAGGTATTCAAAGGTTTGGCCTGGGGCTTCTTTTTGCGGCAACGAGTGGGCTACCGATGTAATATCAGGATCATTAAGTAAACGTAAAAAATGTCGCTCTAAAAAGAACTTAGCAGGCTCTTTACCGAGCCCTGAGGACATTGTGAGTAGGTTTTCGATGGTGATGGTACCGTAGGGTTGATCAATCCATCGTCCGATGTACTTTTCTACCGGATCGTGAATGTCACTGATAGCGCCTTCATCTAAGGCGATACCCACTAATAAATTTAACACCGACTTATGTACCGACTGGGTTTGGGTGTAATTCTTAGGCCCATACGGTTGCCAGTAGTGCTCGCCGATCAATTTGCCTTTTTGCCAGACTAATAATGCACTGGAATGGGTTTTTTCTGCGTAGTTAAAGGCGTCAGGGAAGGTTGTTGCAATATTATCGTCAATGTCGTTAAGAGGGACAAAGTGAGTGGCAGGAGACATTTCAACTTTGGGTTCGTACCATTCTATGCTGCGAACTTGCTCTGAAGATAAACCGGTGAAGGTACGTTTCAGATAGGTAAAGTTAAATGCGACATAGATGCCGATTACCACAATGATAAAGGCCAATGCCAAACCGATAAACTTCATTATTTTGGCGAACATGATGTGTTCCTCTTATTGTTAGAGTAAAACAACAGCGAACAGCAGACTTAATTGATACAGAATTAAGCCTGCTGCTTAGTCGTGGAAAGGCTGTTAGAAGTTATATTTTACCGTTACGCCCATACGACGGAGGTTGCCCCATGTAGGCACATAACTGACGAAGAACGCGCTAGGAATGTAAAATGCGTTAGACACGTATTCTTCATCGGTGGCATTTTTCACCCATAACTCTGCCGACCAGTTTTCGTTATTTATGCCGGCGCGAAGGTTAAGCAAAGCGCGAGAGGGAATGGTGGCCAAGTTCAGTTCCGACACATACTGATCTGATTGACCCACAAGATCGGCTCTTACAAAGTACTCGTACTCATCATTATAATAATTGGAATACTCGATACCCACATTCCACTGGGTTTTAGGGCTTCTGGCTAGTTCATTACCACCGATATTGCCATCAGAGGAGCACAATACGTCATCACATAACTCTGAGGTGGCGATACGTTGGGAAATAACGCCATCGTCATAGCTACCGTCGTTAAGGGCAAGTCCACCATCAATGGTGATGTGGTCGGTAAGAGCATAGCTTGAACTCAGTTCGAAGCCTTTTAGGGTTGCCGCACCTAAGTTGGAAGTAATGGTGGAGGTGGTGGAGGTGGCGCCCGCGGCTGCCACACTCACCTGCAAATCACTCCAGTCGATATAATACAAGGCCGCGGAAACTTCGAGATCCCCGTCTAAGTAACGGCCTTTTGTACCCACTTCATAGGTAATGTTTTCATCGGCACCGTAAAAACGTTCGTCATCACCTAATGCTTGTAGGACAAAAAATTCATCCCGTACCACCGAACTGTTGATCCCCCCTGACTTTATGCCTTTGGCAATAGAGCCGTAAAAGAGTTGATCGTTTGAGGAGTGATAATCGATGGAGATCCGTGGGGTGAAGAAGTTATCTTCATAGGTATAGTTACCCGTATCATCGGAAGAGTTTTTGCTTTCTTGGCTATAGCGGGCCTCGGCGGCCAGAACCAGTTTTTTATCTAGCAAGGGGACAGAAACGCGACCGAAAATGGCTTTGGCTTCACTTTTTGTCAGCAGGTTAGTTTTTAGTAGATCACTGATATCTTCGTCAACGATAACCTCAATATCACTTTCTGGGTCAAGTAAGTCCCTAGCATAGCCATAAGCACTGTTGTCGTAATCATCACCGTCACTTTTGAATATGCCAAATAAGGCATAGATACCATTATCCGCTTGATATTCCATGCGTAGCTCGTGGGTGCTGTAATCGAAATCACCACTTGGGGCAACGGCAAAGTAGTTCACGGTTTGAAAGGTAATAAAATCCAGGGTGCCCACGGTGGGGTCCCGATCCGAATTACCTGCAGCAAATATTTCACTTTGGATATTCGCAAACTGGTAGGTTGCGCTAAGTTTATCGTTAATTTGGTATCGGGTTTGGAAACGCAGCATTTCCGATTCAGTTTCGGTATAAGAGCGGGGGTCGATGATGAAACCTGATTCTTCGGTGGTACCCGCTACTGTGGGGGTTTCAGGGAGTTCGCCACAATAAATCTTATTAAAGCCAAACACAGTGTTACCACAATTTAGGTCACCATTGGCATACTCTAGTCGTGAGCTAGCCCGCACTTCCGATAAGGTATTGTATTTTGTGTATGCCAGTTCAAGTTGGAGATCATCTAATGGTTGGGCAGCGATAGACACACCATAAGAGTCGTTATCATAGCCACCTAAATCTTCATCGGTACCTTGCTCTGGTGCTTCAGAGGCGCGGGGATGAGAATTTTTCCAGTCGCCATCATATTCAGTAAAGGCGGCATTTAATTTAATGGCTAACTTACCTTCAATAATAGGCACACTAACTTCACCAGAAAAATCCTGACGGCCACCGTCGCCTAATACCACTTCTACATCACCGTACATCTCGTCAAGATCGGCGCTTCGGGTCACATAGTTGATGGCACCCATAAAGGCATTGGCACCGTAAAGTGCACTTTGGGGACCTTTTACCACTTCAATACGCTCGATATCTGTGGTGCCGATGTCGATGGCATATTGACGGGGAATATAAACGCCATCAACAAAGACTGAGACATTCTGTTCGAGTTGATCGACACTAAATTGCGATGCGCCACGAATAACGGGGTTGCCATAACCGCCGTTGGAAAAATCTTCGTAACTTAATCCGGGGGTGTTTAGTGCCACATCCTCTAGCTCATCTAGGTTTTTACGTCGAATATCTTCGGCAGTAAAAGCGGAGATAGCAACAGGAATGTCAATGATTCTCTCAGCGACTTTTCGTGATGTTACTGTGATGGTTTCGAGGGAACTATGGGCCTCTACTGCCTTCACAGAATCGTCGGTTTCTTGTGCGGATAACGCGAAAGGTGCACTCAGTATGGCAGTGACAGCTAGCGCAAGTGGTGATTTCCTCTGAAATGTATTCATATTGGTTCCTGCTACGTTTTATTCAACAGTGGACTGGCTTGTTAGCAGTTTTGTATTTTTCTCTTCAACCTGCCGTTTCTTGTATGGAAAAACGGTGAATTCTCATACAAGTATTAATGATATTAATATATAGCATTAGAACATACAATTAATAATGCACAATTTTTGATTACTATCAAAAATCAAAATTAATCATTTAAATACAATAGGTTATGTGTTTCGTTTTTGGCTGTTTTTGATTTTTTGCGGCTGATTTTTAGTTTTTGTTAACTTCTCTAGTGTAAAGATTGTTGACATTATTGGTGCTGTGAGTGGGAAAGAAAAACACCCTATTAAGGGTGTTTTCGGTGTAAAAGTAAAATGACGAAACCCACAATAAATGGGATAACTCGCTCGGCGATATCTCCTGGGGCACTCGGTAGCCAATAAAGCGCTAGGGCAAGGAAAAAACTGCAAACCATGGCGCGAAACACGCCTTGGGCGCTCACCGACATGCCGGCTAATTTGATCACTAAAATCGGACCAAAAGCAGAGCCTAGGGCTATCCAAGCAAATAGGGCTCGATTAAATATACTGGCGGGTAAGTACAAGGCGAGTATGACCGCCGCCACAGAAATGAATACCATAGCACCACGGGATACCTGAAGTTCTTTGCCAGGAAAGCGCTTTTCTACACCCAGGTCGTGGGCCACGCAGGCGGCAGACACCAATAGCATGCTGTCTGCCGTGGACATGATGGCCGATAACACTGCAGCAAATAATATGGCACCGAGTACCGAGGGAAACAATTCTGTGGTGAGCGCAAAAAATAAGGTTTCTGGGTTAGCCAGTTCCGGCATTAAAACGCGACCTGCTAGGCCAAGGGCGCACATGCCTAAAAAGACAATGGCAAACCAAGCCACCGCTATCCATCGGGCCTGCAATAAGGCTCGCTCATTGCGAAGGGCCATAAATCGACTGGCAAGATGGGGCTGACCTGCGGTTCCCAACCCCACCGCTAACCCGCCCACCACGACCCCAGCGGCAGCCAACCCTGTGTGCTTGCCGGTAAGGGATAGCAGGTGTTGGTATTCATCGGTGGCTAAATTGGCGGCGATATTTTCCCAACCGCCAGCGGCTTGCCACGCTGCTAATGGTAATAGGGTGGCCGCTAAGATCATCAATATGCCTTGCAGGGTATCGGTGACACTGACGGCCCAAAAGCCGCCAAGTAAGGTATAAGTGAGAATAATAGCGCTGCCCAGTAAAATACTTTCAGTGGCATTTAAGCTAAAGGTGGAGGCAAAGGTATTGCCTGCCCCCTGAAATTGGGAAGAAATATAAAACATAAACGCGAACAAGGTAATTGCGGTGGCAAAACGTCGTATTTTAAGGTGTTCTTGTGGCGCGGCGTTGTCGGCAAGAAAATCCGTTAATGTGAGTTGTTGTTTGGCTTGGCAATGCTTCATAAGGCGTGGGGCAATCCAGAACCAAGCAAAGATAGCGCCCAGTATGGCACCAAAACATAACCAGATAGCACTAAGTCCAATGGTGTATGCCAGCCCTGACATACCGAGTAATGTCCATGCAGACGCAGAACTGGCACTGTAACTGATTGAAGCGACGATAGGACCGAGCTGACGACCACCAAGGAAAAAGTCGGTGGTATTGGATGTGCGTTTTTGTGCCCACAAGCCCACCCCTAACAGCAGTAATTTATAGCACACTAGGGTAATAAGAATTGTGGTTTCCATTGGATTCACCTTGGGGTAGGGGCCTGCAATGATAAGCAGGCCAGGTGTATGTATTTTAATTTACAAATGGTTAGAACGGCTTGGTGGCACCAATGAAGGCCACAGAACATATGCCTATCCAATAGAGGTAAGCGACGTATCGGGACATATTAATAGAGCGTTCAAGTTTTTGCTCAACGAGTTCGTCGTGCTTTTGAGCCAGTATTCGGAACATCATGGTCCATTCCCGCATAATAAAACGCAGGTACAAGCCGATGACTAATAAGAAGGCAAAAATAAGTATTTTTGCTGAGAACCATTTTTGCGCTGTGCCTGCCAGAAATGGACCTTCGCCAAACAAGGAACTGATGGCACAGATAACAATCAATGGAATAAAGACATAACGTATACGCTCGTCAATGAGGGTTAACTTGATACCCCGATCCGTTTCTCTGAAGATAAACGCCGACCAGCATAGGCCTAACCAGCCAATAAAGAGTACCCAGCATGCGGTAATCACCCAGCCACCGAAGGGTTGTACACCCCAAAAGTGCCCCATATGAAACCCTAACGGAAATAACAGCAATATGCCGGTGCGAGACAATATATCAATGCGATAAGCGGTTTCCATGTGTCGACGTCGTTCGTCCATAGAGAGCTTGCGATTGACAATATTGTAGGATGTCTGGAAAATTCCCCATTCACCGCCAAGCCAATAAACTAATGACAGTATATGTACCCATTTGAGTACGGCTAATTCAGTTATACCCATGACCAACAACCTAAGTAATAATGTAAATGATGGTTGTAAGTTACAGTTTTTGGCGTACAGCCATCATTAACAATTGTCAAAATAGTCTGGGATTGTTAGCACATAACAATGAGTATATTACATATTGGGGTAGTTTGGCCCTCCCGTGCCTTCAGGGGCGATCCACTGAATATTTTGCGACGGATCTTTAATGTCACAGGTTTTACAGTGAACACAGTTTTGGCTATTTATCTGCAAACTGGGGGTGTCTTGTTGGATGATTTCATACACGCCGGCGGGACAGTAACGCTGCGCCGGTTCGTTATATAAGGGTAAGTTGGTTCTTACGGCTATTTGACTATCAGCCAATTTTAAATGGCTCGGCTGGTCTTCTTCGTGATTGACGTTACTTAAGAAAACCGACGACAATTTGTCAAAGCTTAGCTTACCATCGGGTTTGGGGTAGATGATCTCGGTAACGGTGTTAGCGTAGCGCATTCCTTCGTGGTCGGCCCGTGGGTGAGACAAGGTCCATGGCAGTTTGCCGTTACATATATTCAAATCGAAAAAGCCATAGGCTCCGCCCCATAGTGCACCAAACTTGTGTATGGCAGGGGCAAAATTCCGTTGTTGGTAAAGCTCTTGGTACGCCCAGCTTTGGGTATATTGCAGTTCGAAAGCGTCCAACGTATCGTGTTCACGTCCGGCGACCAATGCTTGGACGATACACTGGGCACTAATCAGCCCCGTTTTCATGGCGGTGTGGGAGCCTTTTATTTTGGCAAAGTTTAAGGTACCGGCATTATCGCCAATGAGTAAGGCACCGGGCATTACCATTTTAGGCTGAGATTGCAGCCCACCTTTGCTGATCGCGCGGGCACCATAGGAAATCCGTGTGGCGTCTTGTAGGTGTTGGCGGATCACCGGATGATGTTTATAGCGCTGAAATTCATCAAAGGGGCTTAGATGGGGGTTGGTGTAATCTAAATCCGTGATCAGCCCACATACCACTTGGTTATTGTCGGTATGATAAAGAAAACCGCCGCCTGTGGCGTCATGTTCATTTAGCGGCCAGCCTGCGGTGTGCACAACCAGCCCGGGTTGATGTTGTTCAGCGGGCACCTGCCAGATTTCTTTAATACCAAGGCCGTAATGTTGGGGTTCTTTGCCTTTATCAAGGGCAAATTGTGAGATGAGTTGTTTGCCAAGGTGTCCACGACAGCCTTCGGCAAACAGGGTGTATTTTGCCGTTAATATCATACCCGGCATAAAAGTATCTTTGGGACTGCCATTGGCATCCACGCCCATGTCGCCGGTGATCACACCGCCCACGCTACCGTCTTCGTTATAAAAGATCTCTGCGGCGACAAAACCTGGATAGATCTCGACCCCAAGATCTTCTGCTTTGGTCGCCAACCAGCGACACAAATTGCCTAAACTAATAATATAGTTGCCGTCGTTATGCATGGTTTTTGGCACCAACATAGACGGGATCTTCAGTGCTTTTTCGTCATTATTGAGCCAGTAAACTTCATCGCTGGTGACCGCGGTTGTTACCGGTGCGCCTTCTTCTTTCCAGTGAGGGAACAGTTCATCTAACCCACGACTTTCAAATACCGCGCCAGAAAGGATGTGGGCGCCAACTTCAGATGCTTTTTCTACCACACAGACACTGAGCGTATTGTCTAACATTCGTAATTTACAGGCTGCAGACAGACCGGCAGGTCCCGCACCAACAATCACTACATCGTAGGGCATAGATTCACGTTCCATCACCACTCCTTTTTTGTCAATTTAAAATCATTTTGCAACATATGGTATATTGTTATAGCATTTATTCAATAGCAAATTTGCGTCAGACTATGCGCACGGGTGGTTTCCACGCAAGCAAGGTTGGCGCAAAACCATAAAATAGCCGTAAAAGTTGAAGTTGAAATGAAAATTCTTGTAGCAGTTAAGCGTGTGGTGGATCACAACGTAAAAGTCCGAGTCAATGAGAACGATCAAGCGGTGGACACAACGAATACCAAAAAAGCCATTAACCCATTTTGCGAAATAGCGGTAGAAGAAGCAGTTCGTTTAAAAGAAAACAATATTGCTAACGAAGTGGTGGTTGTGTCGGTGGGAAGTGCGGCGGTACAAGAACAATTAAGAACGGCCTTGGCCTTAGGTGCAGATAGAGGGATCCGTGTAGAAACCGAGCAAGTGCTTGAGCCGTTAGCTGTAGCCAAATGCTTAAAAGCCGTGGTGGATAAAGAAGCGCCAGATCTTATTTTTCTGGGTAAACAGTCCATTGATGGCGACAATAACCAGACCGGTCAAATGCTAGCGGCACTGTGCAACATGCCCCAAGGCACTTTCGCATCGAAGGTGGAAGTGGCAGAGGGGACGGTGGCGGTTACCCGTGAGATTGACGGCGGACTGCAAACCCTTAAATTGCGCATGCCAGCGGTTATTACCACCGATTTACGGCTGAATGAGCCGCGCTACGCTTCGTTGCCTAATATTATGAAAGCCAAACGTAAACCCCTGCAAACCTACAGTTTAGATGCGCTGGGCGTGCAAGCTCTCAGCCAGGTTAAGCTAGTGAGTGTGGCGCCGCCCACCCAAAGAAAGCCGGGTGTGAAAGCACATTCTGTGGCTGAACTCATTGATAAACTAAAACATGAAGCGGGGGTACTGTAATGACGATTTTAGTTATAGCCGAGCATGACAACAATCACGTAAGCAGCGCCACTTTTAACACCTTAGCCGCTGCGGTTGCGTTAAAAGACACGATTAACGTACTGGTTATGGGAGATAACTGTAAGGCGGTCGCCACATCTCTTAGTACATATCAGGCGGTGGATAAAGTCTTGTTAGCTGAAGACCCCGTCTATGCCCATCAGCTGGCAGAAAATACCAGTGAGCTGGTGGTGTCTGTGGCCGGCGAATATAGCCATGTGTTGGCCCCGGCCACCACTTTTGGTAAGAACTTGTTGCCACGATCTGCTGCCTTACTTGATGTTCAGCCCATTGCTGATGTGCAAGAGATCCTGGACCCGCGTACCTTTAAGCGGCCAATCTACGCAGGTAATGTTATTGCAACGGTAACCACCGACGCCGCGCTCAAGTTCCTAACCATACGTACCACCGCCTTTGATCCGGTGAGTGAAACCGGCAGTTGTGCCCCTATTGAGCCCCTTACCACGGTGATAGATTGTGACAACGTGGTGTTCGAGGAGCAAACTTTGGCCGCCTGTGAACGCCCTGAACTTGCTTCCGCCAATGTGGTGGTGTCCGGTGGGCGAGGTTTGCAAAGTGCCGATCAATTTGCTGTTTTGTATCCGCTAGCAGATAAATTGGGTGCGGCCGTGGGCGCGTCTCGGGCCGCGGTGGATGCGGGTTTTGTTGCCAACGATTTACAAGTAGGGCAAACCGGTAAAATTGTTGCCCCTGAACTTTATATTGCGGTGGGCTTATCTGGCGCCATTCAGCACCTTGCTGGTATGCAAGACAGTAAAATCATTGTTGCCATTAATCAGGACGAAGACGCCCCCATCTTCCAAGTGGCAGATTATGGCTTAGTGGGTGACCTATTTGAACTGGTTCCGGCGCTAACTTCCCAGCTTTAAATAGTATGTAAGCAGAATATTATAAAAATATTCTGTTTTTTTGGGGAGAGCCTTGCTATAAAAGACCTATAGATATAACATATTAACAATAATGTTAATTGCAGGCGGAGTAAAACCTTAATGGCACTACATGACGCGCTTCCGTTACAAAATTTAAAAGTCGTTGAATTTACTCATATGGTAATGGGGCCAACGGCAGGTTTGGTGTTAGCCGATTTAGGCGCACAGGTAACCAAAGTTGAGCCATTAAGCGGAGATAAAACCCGTAATTTGAAAGGGTCGGGTGCAGGGTATTTTCCCATGTACAACCGCAACAAACGCAGTCTGTGTATTGATTTAAAATCCGAAGAAGGTCAGGCCGTGGCCAAAGAACTTATCGCCAAAGCTGATATTCTCATCGAGAATTTTCGGCCCGGTGCCATGGACAAGCTCGGGTTTGGTTATGAGGCAATGCGTCAGATTAACCCCACGCTTATTTATTGTTCGTTAAAAGGCTTTTTAACGGGGCCTTACGAAAACAGAACGGCATTAGATGAGGTCACCCAAATGATGGGAGGCCTGGCCTATATGACCGGTTTACCTGACAAACCCATGCGTGCAGGCTCCTCGGTCATTGATATTACCGGCGGCATGTTTGGTGTTATTGGTGTGTTGGCTGCGTTGCAAGAACGGCAAACAACGGGCAAAGGACGGCATATCACCAGCTCACTGTTTGAAACCACTGCTTTTATGGTAGGCCAGCACATGGCGCAAGAATGCGTCCTTGGTGAAGCACCGCCTCCCATGTCTGTGCGCCGTAGTGCATGGTCGGTGTACGACATCTTTTACTGTAAAGATGACGAACGGGTGTTTGTAGGCGTTGTGAGTGATGGGTTGTGGAAACGTTTCTGCGCTGAATTCGCATTTACAGAATTCGCTAACGATGAACAGCTAGATACCAATGCTCAGCGGGTGACACAACGAGAGCGTATTATGCCGGTGATCAATGCAGCCTTCGTCGAGTTAGATAAGGCCACCTTAATGGCGCGACTAGAGAAAGCGGGTATTCCTTTTGCCCCTATTAATACGCCTTCAGACCTGTTTACCGATCCCCACTTAAATGATGGCGGGTTGCTTGATGTCACTACGCCTCAAGGTAAAACAAAATTGCCGTCGTTGCCCATTGAAATTGATGGCGCGAGAACCTTACTGCATCACGATTTGCCGTTACCCGGTGAAGATTCTGTGACGGTGTTACAAGAGGCGGGTTACTCCCTAGAAGAGATTGAGCAGCTTATTGCCAATGGCACCATTTTTAGACAGTTGCCGGGGCGTGATAACCCTTAGTTGTTTTTTAAAACAGTGGATTTTTTCTGCTGTTCTCCGTTAAGGGCGCTGTTGGCGCCCTTTTTTTATTTTTCGTTCTTGTTATCACCTAATTCCATGGTCATCTGATATTGGAATATGGCGGGGTTATATTTACAGAACAAAATATCCACTAAGTTGCCCTTCTCATCGTAAGAGCGTCTTGCCAGTACCAAGATAGGACTGCCTTCCCGCAGTTTAAGCTCTTTGGCCACTTCGGCATTGGCTGGCTCGGCACTGATCAGCTGGTCAATGCGAGACAAATTAATTCCTTGTTGGCGTAACAATTCAATGCGGGTGTGATCTTTTAACGCCGGATCCGAAAAAGTATCTACCGAGGTAAGGGTCCAGCTTAGGTAGTAAGCAAAGGGGATCTTCTCGTCTTCTGTTAACCTTACCCGAATGAGTTTACAGGCAGTGTCTGTACTACTCAGTTTTAGCTCACCTCGAATATCTGCCGGTGGGATTGCTTGGGCAATATCGAGCTTTTTGGTCCGCGTGTGCCGGCTCATGGTTTCTATATTTTCGAGCATGCCTACCAAGGGGGCTTTAACTGGCTTGGGCTTATATTTGTACGTGACGGTGGTGCCTCTTCCGCGACGTCGCTCAACTAAGTTTTCCGCAGACAACTCATCCATGGCCCGCTTAACGGTGATCCGAGACAAACCGAAAGCTTCACCGAGTTCTTGTTCTGTAGGCAAATGAGAACCATAGGTTATGGTGCCATCGATAATTTGTTGTTTAAGTAAACTGTAAAGTTGATGATAAAGCGGAGTGGGTCCATCCCAATTAATATTTTGTTGTTTCTTCGTCTGTTTTAACGTTGCAATAATCGTTGATCTTGCCACCATATTTCTCCTGCTTTTCTTGCTGTCCTAGGCAATGGAATAATAACAATAAAGCGTGTTGTGCCACAATGATACATTATTAGTACATTATACCTTTTTAGTGAGCATAGCCCAACCCAAGTTTTTGTTGTGATAATAAGCAAAGTTTGCCTTCCCTATAGCTTTTATATCTCATATGTAATAATGTTAGGTCATTAGGCTTTACAATTGTGGGTACATTGCACTGGACTACCGGTCTAAGTAACCCTGCAATGACTTGGAGAATATTGATGGATGAGCTAATACAGCAGCTTATTGCAGTAGTAGGAAATGGGTGTGTTACCACAGATCCTGTTCAGTGTCGTTTGTATACCACGGATGTTGCCAATAGTGGGAAACCGGCATTGGCTGTTGTTCAGCCAACCAACTCAGCCCAATTGTCTGAGGTAGTCAAAATCGCTCACCGTGCCGGCGTGTGTGTGGTACCTAGAGGCGGTGGCATGTCCTATACCTCAGGTTACCTGCCTACCCAAGATAATTCGTTGCTTATTGATACCAGTAAGATGCAACGGATTGTGGAAATTAATACGCAAGATATGTACGTCACGGTGGAAGCCGGATGTACCTGGTCTGCTCTTTATGACGCCTTAAAAGAGACGCCTTGGCGTACGCCTTTTTGGGGCACCTTGTCAGGTCTGTACGCCACCGTTGGCGGCGGATTATCACAAAATTGCATTTTTTGGGGTGCCACCCAATTTGGATCGGCAGCGGAATCCGTGGTGTCCATGTCTGTGGTACTGGCCGATGGGCAAATTTTGCATACCGGTAGTGCCTCTCATGTTAATGGCAACCCTTGGTATCGACAGTTCGGGCCTGACTTAACTGGCCTGTTTGTGGGCGACTGCGGGGCATTAGGTTTTAAAGCAACCATCACCTTAAAACTGTTACCTCAAACCCCCTTTAAACAGGGGTTATCTTTTTCTGCGGACAACGCCGATGATTTACTGGCGTTTGCCGGTGAGGTTGCACGGCAGCAACTGGCTGCGGAAGTGTTTGGCTTCGACCCCTTTTTGCAAGGTCAGCGTTTAAAGCGAGAAAGCTTGGGTAAAGATCTCAAAGCCCTTAAAGGGGTGATGAAATCAGCCGGTGGCCTTGGGGCGGCGCTGAAAGCGGGGGCTAAAGTGGCGTTGGCTGGACGCAGCTATATGAAGGACGTCAAGTTTTCCATTCACACTATGGTTGAAGAGCGCTATCAGGCTGTCGCTGACAGTAAAGCGCAAGCCCTTAGGGAATTGGCGGTTAAGTTTAACCTCACTGAAATTGAAAACAGTATTCCTACGATTATGCGCGCCAACCCGTTTGGGCCGGTTAATTCTATGATCGGGCCTCAAGCAGAACGCTGGTTGCCGGTTCATGGTGTGCTACGTCCCAGTCAAGCCGCTAAGGTATTTGCCGAAATTGAAGCAATTTATGCCGAGCAGGATCCCCTTATCCAACAACACAATATTGGCTGCGGATTTTTATTTGCGGCGGTGGGAACCAATGGAATAGTCATAGAGCCGGTGTATTTTTGGCCTGATTCTCTTAATGACTGGCATCGAGAAGCGGTGGAAAGCGAACACCTCGCCAAACTAAAAGAATACGCGCCTAACCCGGAAGCTCGGGCTGCGGTGCAGGAATTAAAGCAACAGGTACTCAAGGTGTTTAAACGCCACGGTGCGTTACACATGCAATTGGGTAAAAGTTACCCCTATAAAGATATTATTCGCACTGAAGCCTGGGATTTGGTTTCAGCTATCAAACAACACTTGGATCCCACGCATTCAGTGAATCCTGGGACCTTGGGTCTGGAGTAAGTATATGACCATCAACAAGCAAGTTATTCTTAAGCAAACACCTGAAAACAAGCCCGCCGCCGAGCACTTTAGCTGTATTGAAGGTCCGATGCCTGCCTTGGCAGATGGACAAGTATTAGTCCGTAACCTGTGGTTGTCTATTGATCCATACATGCGCAGCCAAATTAGTGGCCGTCACATGTCCGGCGGTGTATCACCCGGTGATGTGATGATCGGTGAAACCATTGCTGAAGTGGTGTCGTCGAAAAGCGATAAGTTTTCTGTGGGTGAAAAGGTGCGCTGTAAAGGGGGCTGGCAGCAGTATGCCGCCATCGATGCGGGCACGGTAAATAAAGTGCCTGCCAACGTGAAGCACTTGCCCCATTTATTATCGATTTTAGGTATGCCTGGGTTAACCGCCTATGCCGGCTTAATTTGGAAAGCCCAGCCAAAAGCCGGTGATACTGTGGTGATTGCTGCGGCTACCGGAGCGGTAGCATCGTCTGTTATTCAATTGGCCAAAAGCCGTGGCTGCCGCGTGGTGGGCATTGCTGGCGGACAACATAAATGCGATTTCGCCACCTCGGTACTAGGGGCTGATGCGTGTATTGATCGTCACCAAGGGGATCTTGGTGAGCAACTCGACAAACATTGCCCAGATGGTATCGACATTTATTTTGATTTGGTGGGTTGTGAAATGCTTGATACCTGTTGCGAACGTTTAGCAATCGGTGCTCGGGTTATTCTGTGTGGTTTATCTGCCGACTATAACCGCACCGGTGGCGCGCCGCCAGCAGGGCCTTCTCCGGTTTATATTATTAAGTCTCGCGCCACTGTCATGGGGCTGGTGGTATTTGATTATGAAACCCGCCGCAATGAATTTATTGACGCCTGTTTACCGCTGGTAGACGCCGAGCAATTAACGGTAAAAGAACAGGTCATTGATGGCTTAGCACTCGCAGGCCAAGGGTTGGTGGATCTGCTGGCAGGCGATGCCTTCGGCAAGGTCGTGGTTAAAATCGATTAATACAAAATAAGTATTAGAGAGGTCACTCAAGTGAAAAAATTGAATATGCGACGTTTGCTCGCCAAAGGGTTGTTATTACTTTGCTCCTTGTATTTTTCAGCGGTAGCACTTGGTGTGACACCTCAACAACTTCATTTGACGGTTGCCCAGCGTGATGTCCCGGTGTGGGCATGGGTAGTCGACGATGCCAAAGGTACTATCTTGTTTTCCCACGGCGCGTTTTCTGCGCCCTGGAAGTACAGTGACCTTATTGACCAGTGGGTAGCCGCAGGATATAGCGTTTATGCACCATTGCATGTGGACTCTACCGATCACCCTCACAACAAGGATTACGGCCAAGCTGACAGTTGGCCTGCACGCTTACAAGACATGAGCCGTGTGGCTGATGCCTTCGGCAAAGACGGTTACATTGTGGCAGGCCATAGTTATGGTGCCTACATGGCTTTGGTGAAGGGCGGCGTACAGGGCATGCAAGTGCCAGGGGTTGATCAGCCATACCAAGATCCTCGGGCTAAAGTGGTACTGGCGTTTTCTCCGCCCGGTCCAATGCCAGGGTTTATTACCGAGCAAAGTTTTACCACGTTAGCCACACCCGCCTTCATTCAAACGGGCACCGCAGATATTCCTTTTGGTGGTCATGGAAGCTGGGACGCGCATCTTACTGCTTTTCATAACGCACCGGCAGAGGGGAATAAGTACGCTATGGTGCTAGATGGTGTGGATCATTATTTTGGCGGCGCAATCTGTCGACCTGAACTACCTGGGCCAAAGCAGAGCGAGGCACTTAAAACCGCCGCTACCATGTCATTAGAAATCATCGATGCCTATTATCACAAGGATGAGACGGCGTTAGAAAAGCTTCAGCAACACCCTGAGGTTGCTGATGGCGTTACCTTCATGCACAAATAGTGTGATGGCGTTTAGTGCAAACACTAAACGCCCACCCATTCCATTACCCTTCGTTTTCTGCCGCATATTTTGCTGCGGCTTGTCCTGCTAATCGTCCCAAGGTCACTGCTGTAGACAACCCCATGGCAGGTAGATAGCCCCAATGGGCTGGACCTGACACCGAACGGGCAGCGCCTCCGCCAGCAAAAAGATTAGGCAAAGGGGTGCCATCTTCTTGCAGTACCTGTCCATGCTGATTTACTTGTAGGCCACCTTGAGTGTGATAGATAGCCCCTACCACCTTTAGCGCACAATAGCGGCCTTTCGGCGGTGTAGCCCCTTGCCAGAGACGACCGAGTATATCGTGCCGTTGGTTGTCACTGGCATTGTATAATTCGGCAAAGGTGGCTTGCAGTGTTTCGGCGGGCACGTTAATCATTGCGGCTAACTCCACTAATGAATCTGCGCGCTTACTCGCATTAAGCTGGTTGAGTTCTTGTAACTCGGCGTAGTGGGTGGCGGTTTGCTCAATGCGTTCATCATAGATAACCCATACGTGATCGCCGGGTTGTTCCACCACGGGCAGTACCACGCCGGCAATGTCTTCACTTTCATCGACGAAGCGTTCGGCGTTGATATTCACCATTACCCCACCATTGAGAATAATATTAGGAGGAATGGAAATACCTTGGGGTTCGGTTAACATGCCGTATCCTTGGTAAGCGCCCATATCGGCCAGTTTAGCGCTAACTTTTAACCCCATGCTAACCGCGGTGCCCTGGCTACCTTCGTGACCATTATTACGGGCGGAACTGGCCTCTGGCATATACTTATTCACCATTTCTCGATTCGCAGCAAAGCCGCCGCAGGCCAGGATCAAGCTGTCGCAGCCGATATGCTCTACCGCGCCATCGGGGCGAGAAAGTGAGATCCCCATGACTTTGCCATTTTCGTTTACATGAATGTCGGTGAGTTTGGCCGCTAGCAATACGTCGATTTCCGCTTCAGCCAATCTTTGGTGAAGTAAGTCCACCATATCTTGTCCGCCATGATCGGGCCAGCCATGGACACGATAGGTACTGTTACCAAATCCGGGCTCAAATCTCTTGTCTAATTCCCAGGGCAGTTGCAACGATTCCACCATCCAATCGATAGTGGCACCGGCATTGTCAGCAATGGTTCGGGCAATAACAGGATCGGCCAGATTATGGGTTTTTTCCATAATATCGGCATAAAAGGTGTCGGGACTATCAAAGATCCCGGCTTGGGCCTGAGATTGGGTACCGCCGGCACAGATCAAACCTTGAGACATGCCGGTAGAGCCCATTGGACGTTCGTCTTGTTCAAGAAGTAGCACATCGGCTCCCCTTTGTTTTGCCGCAAGGGCGGCGATACTGCCGCACGCGCCGCCGCCGATGATCACAACGGGGATAGAAAATTCAAACGCAATAGTGCTCATTGACTATTTCTCCTGTAAAGGTGATGAACTGTCGCCAAACCTTGGCATAGCTGGACAGCACAGGGTAAAAGAGTGAAAAGTACTGACGTTATCCATAACCTTGACCTTTCGCTATGACATTAATCAAGCTGGTCAATTACATGCCCATGCTTAGTCTTACGAGTGCGCCGATGTCATCGCAGCACTCTAAATCATCCACTGTGCCAATTAAGGTGTGGATTTGTTGATACGTTAAAGGGTGGGGGGCCGCGAGGCAGCACTGGCGAAATTTGTCTAGGTGTTGTTGTTGACTAAGAGGCCGTGCTGGACTGCCCAAGGTTGATGGCAAAAAGTGTTGATATTCGGTGCCGTCTACCAGTGTGACCGTAAGAGTTTGGGGAGTCATGGCGTTGGGGTCTTCACTGCCGTCACTTTCAACGGAAAAACGTGCCGCCAAGGCTAACCGGGCGGGATCAAAACGTTTTATATCATCGTAACAATCCACAAATACATCGCCATCTAAAAGCAAACAGGCGGCAGAATAACTAAAGCATAAGCGGGCGTAACTCACCGCCATGTCAGCTTGGGGGCGGCGGCCTATAAGGCGGCCAATTAAAGGGGGCGCACTGAGGGTGGCCTTCGCCACATCGGTAGCGCCAAATTGGTGTTGTTCCATTAAGGTACGTAATGCATCTAGGCCACCATGGCAGGCCCTTCCTGTAGGAAACGGCTTATGGGACACCTGATTAATTCGGGGTTGCTGTTTAAGTGCCAATAAGGCAGAAGAAAAGTCCGATTCCCGTTCGATTAAGCTGAAAAATCCGTAGGGACCTTCAAGAATGTTATGGGGGGCATCTAAACCCGCATTGGCCATATCTATGGCTTGTATACTGCTACGGGCAGCAATACCTATTTGCATAGCCAGCATGGACGTGCCCTCTACATGGGCCTGCATGGTGCCACCTAACATGCTATACACAATGCCCAGAGCATTGGCCGTGGTGGTCTCACTGCATCTTTCCAGCTTGGCTATTGCTAACACCGCGCCTAATGCGCCACACCATGCCGGGCGAAAAAAGGTCAGTGGTGCCTTTGATGCCGCGCCTAATGTGGTGGCCACATCCACGCCGGCACACAAGGCGCTAAGAAAATCCCGTCCCGACACCTTTTGGTTTTTTTGGCTGTAAGCCAGCAGACTGCCTAAGATCACCGCCATGGGGTGAACCACCGCTTCTTCATGGACGCAATCGAATTCTTGATTGTGGATTTGCCACGCGTTCATCATCGCTGCAGAGGAGGCAGGTAAAGTCACATTTCGGTTAAGTACTTGGGCATCGTCCCCTTGTCCCCATGCATGGCAAAGGTTAAGTAGCGAGTCGCCGAATGGAACTCGTGCGCCGCAGATCCCTACGCCGATAGAGTCCAGGAGGAAAGTCTTTAAAGCGTTTATTGTGGTTTCATCCAATGCCGAATACTGTAAGGCTTGGGTATAGTGAATCAGTTCAGCAAGGTTATCGCTGATATTTAGCTTTGTCATGGTGATCGTTCCAGCTTGTTGGCCACTGCCACTATTGTTCTATAATTAACCCTTACCTTGTTTGACATTTCGTAAGGCGGCGTCAGTTAAATCCATAGTAAGTTAAATTAAGGTTGAGCAAAACCTAAAATGTTATTAATCTATATCAATATATCATATTGTTGACGTTTTAAGCTTGAGTCATCAGCCACTAAAAATTGAAGGATTGCTTATGAGTATGCAACGCAAGGCCCCGCCTACCTGGGATAAAGTGGGTAAACACGCGCTATTTCCTGAGGCTAAACATGACGAGATTGCACGATTCAATTTTCTTGCAAATCTGAACATGCATTTGTCTAGTGATGTGATCCCCGGGGTAAAAGAGGCTTATGACGGGCGCGCTCGACCTCAATTTTTTGCGCAGCATGGCCGAGACCCTGAAACCCGTCACGAAGTGCGTGCCCTGATGTCTGAAGATCCTTACTATCAGTGGTGGAGTGCGTTAAGACGCAGCACAATGGAAATGCGCCAGCAAGCCGGGCGTTCCTTGGTATTGCGACAAATGGACAAGCTAAACAAGGTGGCGGCTTCCTTCAACGAAGGGCAAGACACCTTGCAATTAAACGATGATCTTCCATTACCGAATTACGTCACCATTGTGGATACCCATTGTATGCCAGGCAGTTATCATACTGCAGAGGTAGACGGAGACGTTAGTGCAGGGGCCAATTATGACAGTGGTATTTTTGTTACTACGGTGGGGCAGTTAGGCTCGATGACGGATGGCGGCGGTCGGGCCATATCCGACTGGCTAAAGCGGGATCACGGCGACTTTAAACCACAGCGCATCCTCGATATTGGCTGTACCATTGGCCATAATATCGTTCCCCTCGCACAGGCTTTTCCCGACGCCGAAGTGATTGCTGTGGATGTCTCTGCGCCGGTGTTGCGTTACGGCCATGCCCGGGCTAAAGCCTTAGGCGTGAACAACATTACCTTTATACAGGCCAATGGCGAATCCTTGTCTGACTTGGCCAATGAAAGTTTTGACCTTATCACCACCAGTATGTTTTTACATGAACTGTCCACCCAGTCCATGCCTAAGATCTTGTCTGAGATTGCTCGATTGTTAAAGCCAGGCGGTTTGTCGGTCCATCTAGAGCAACCCCAGTACGCAGGACGTCCGGTATTCGAACAGTTTATGCGAGATTGGGATACGTGGAATAACAACGAACCTTTCTGGGGCACCATGCATGATGTGGATTTAGAAGCCATGATTGGGAACACCGGGTTGCCAGAAAGTCATCAATTTACGGTGGCGGTGGCCGCGAAAGTGGATGAATCGATTTTTCCAAAAACGGAACACGACAGTGATAGCGAAGATTTTGGTCGGGCCGCCGCATGGAATGTATTTGGGGCGTGGAAACCTACACAGTCAACTAAGCAGGAGTCTGCAGCATGAGCGTCGATCACATTACCGATGCCGGTAAAAAAGCCAAGGGCGATCGCCCGTACTTTCTTGCCTCAGAGCAAACCGAACAATTGATGAATATTACCATGGCCTTAGCCCAAGAGTTGGCGGTTACCCGAGAGCGCATGGACACCCTAGAACGCTTGTTAGAAAGCGCATCGATTTTCAGCCGTGAGGATATTGAATCTTATGTGCCGGATAGCGAAGCCGCAGAACAGCGCCAGTTATGGCACCAAGAATATATTGCTCGTATTTTACGTATTATGCAGCAAAGCCGAGAAGCCATTAAAGAAAAGCAGGACGGTCAACCTTCCACAGAAGACGTGATGAAAGACATTTCTTCCTAAATGATCGGTTTATTCGCTAAGTAAAAAAACGCCAACAAGATCATCTCTTGTTGGCGTTTTTTTGTTAACCCGCTTTACCCTTTTTTAGGGGGAGCCGGTTTTTGTTCAAGGGCATAATGCTCCAAGCTTGAAAGGCTTGGCTCTTCCCATTTGTCTGGGGCACTAAAGAAGGTGGGATGATGCTTTTCAGCATAGGCTCTCACTTGTGGCGAAAGGGCGCTTTCATCGGCATAGCAGCCCATTACACAGTCATAATGGCAATGTCCGTCAGCTTGATCCATTAACATCCAGGGTAACCACGGCGTAATACGGTTCCACGTCCCAGAGAAATAGAGGGCGGTTTTGCTTTTATCGGCGACGTCGTCTTTGTTTAACACATAGTTAAACATTTCTGTGACCTGGTTCATTTTTCCTGGCGATTCACGAGGCCATTTATCTGGTTGCAGAGCAGAAGGGTAAAACAGATCTATACCGCTTTGCAGCAACAACTGACCATTGCCGATATCCTGAAACGGTAAATACATAGGGATATCTGGGACTTCTTTTACATTTAACTTTCCGTATGTGGGGGGCTTAGGATAATAAGGCCCAATCACATAGTTAAAGGGGTCGTTGGCAATGTGAACCACCTTAACCTTCTCGTTGGTAAAGGGGTTAGTAAAGGTATCTAACACTTCACCGGTGGCCAGATCCGTGTAATAACCGACTTCCCGTAGCAGTTTTTTGTAGGTGCCATCGCCATTGTCGACCAAGCGGGCATAAGAAAACCCTTCAAAACCGATAAAGGGGACATTTTTGTGGCCCGGGCGTACGGATCTCACAGTGCCTTTATACCAGCCGAATTTTTGCTTACCGAATTCTAAATCTCCTTGGATTCGGGCCATGGCGTCCCGTGCCCAATAGTTATTGTGGAAATCCAGTGATTTATAGTCTGGGTTGGAGCTTGTAATATTACCGCCGTAACCGCCCATGTTCATGGCAATAGCTTGACCGGCGCTTAAACCTAAGGCACCACCGCCAATGGTGAGGGCTGCGTGTTGCAAGAATTTCCGCCGGGAATTTTGTTCTGTTAAAACTGGGTTGTCGTTGGTGCGTTTTTCTTTCATTTCGCTTCTCCAAAGGGTGAGTTATTCTTTTTTAACGAAAGCCAAAATCCCTTATCGGCAAGGCTGTCTGTACGGGTTGCTTAGCTGTTTGCGCCATCGACGTTAGCATGCTCATACTAAAAAGATGAATAAGTGCACGGTGTTCATCGCTGCCGATTACGGTTTTAATGACCGAATGGGCACACAACCTGTAAACACTGTATTTTTTTTCCCCTTGGCATACCTTGATAATTATCAAAGGGTGGCGGTTTGTCTGTTTTATGGCTGGTGAGGGCGGTTTTGTCATTCCGCCCTTTGTTATCCTAGCAAAACGCGATTTCGCTAGTGGTATTCTTCACCGCCAGAGACATTCATGGCTTCGCCGGTAATATAAACGGATTGCTCTGAACACAAGAACGCACAGGCTTTGGCCGTGTCCTCTTGTAGCCCTGGACGGCCGAGGGGAATACGCGCTTTCATCGCTTTCATGTAGGTGTCTAAATCGCCGTCGGCAAAACGGGAATTTTGCCAAGCCCCCAATCCGGTGGTGACATGATTCGGGCACACCGCATTCACATTGATGCCATGCTGGCCTAACTCTTTAGCGGCCACACGGGTTAGCCCCACGACGCCATGTTTTGAGGTGGTGTAAGCCCCGGCTTCAGCAAAGGCAGACTTTGATGCCTGTGAGCCAATATTAATAATGCGCCCCGAGCCTTGTGCAATCATACGCTTAGCGGCATGTTTAATGCCTAAGAATACCCCACGTAAGTTAACCCCAAGTACGGTGTCCCATTCAGCTACATCGGTATCGACAATGGATGTCATTAAGTAGCCAACGCCGGCATTGTTCACCCAGATATCTAATGTGCCATAGGTGTCGACGGCGAACTGGGCTAATGCCGCCACCTCACTTTCTTCTAGAACATTGCAGGTGGCGGTAGAGACTTCGATACCTTCAGCGCGCATTTCGCTAGCAATGTCTTCCATTTCACTACTGGTGCCAATGGCATCTTCTGGAAGTAAATCCCCTGTGGCTTTGCCGATATCTGCAAGAATGATTTTGCATCCCTCTTTGCCTAGTCGTCTCGCAATGGCTTCACCTAATCCCTTGCGACGGCCAGCGCCAGTAATGACGGCGACCTTACCGTTTAAATCATCGTATTGCGCCATGGTAAGGGTTCCTTTTACAGTGCATCTGTGGTGATGAAAAGCGGGTTGTCGGCAAAGCGATTAAATTCACTGGCCACCTGTTGCATTGTGTCAGAGGAGGCGTCCTCCATAAGACTTTCTATACTGGCAATATCCAGGATCTCGATATATTGGTACGGGGCATCGCCACCGCCTAATAGTCCACTGGATTTCAGTACACTAAATTGATTAACCGATGCCAGTGCATTCACCGTAGGCAGGTCTGTTGTACGTGCCCAGTTTTCATATTCTTTGACATTAGCGTCGTCTTTCAGGTTAAACAGTACAACAATTTTGGTCATGGTTCGGTTCCGCCATAGTATGGTGTCAAGTTAGCAATGACATCATCTTAGATGCTGTATAAATGATATGTCAATATATCAATTGCAAAAGCCCCTGGATTTGTCATATAGTCATATTGTTAGAATCAATTCGCTGGAACAGCGTATCTCTAAAGGAGTTGTGATGGAGTTATCAAATAAAACTGCACGTCAATTATTTGCAGAAGTAAAAGCGAACCCTAGCCGTAAACGTTTTGGATTCGGTGAAAAAGCAATTCTTGTGAATATTGATTTACAGAAAGCCTATACCCGTACGGATTTGTTTAAGACGGCATACCAGACCGATCCTCGCCAATTAGACTATGTGAATGAGCTTGCTGCTGCGTTTCGTTCTCTAGATTGGCCGGTGGTGTGGACTAACGTGGCTTACATGGATTCAGGCGAAGATGCCGGTATTTGGGGAACACGTACTGATACCCCAGATAGCCTACAGAACATCAAGTTTAACAGTGAACGGGCTGAACTTGATGATCGTCTAGTGGTAGATCGACAAAAAGATGTTTTCTACTGCAAAAAGATGCCGTCGCCATTTTTTGAAACCCAGCTGCAAAGTTTATGCGTCTGGCACAAGGTGGACACCGTGGTGCTGACCGGTGGGTCTACGTCAGGCTGCATTCGTGCAGCGGCAGTGGACAGCTTGTCCCGAGGTTATCGCACCATTGTGCCTGAGCAATGTGTGGCTGATAAACATGAGAGTTACCATTTTGCGAATCTCACCGATTTGGCATTGAAATATGCCGATGTGGTGGACGTGCAAGAAGTGCAAGATTGGCTAGCTAAACAGTAAAGGCGCCTGACATGAAAGTTGATCCTCAATACTATGATTATTGGCCGTATCACGACCGTCCGAAAATAACTTGGCCAAATGGTGCGAAAATCGCATTTTGGGTGGCGCCGAATATTGAATTTTATGAGTTGGATCCGCCGTCAAATCCTCACCGGAAAGCCTGGCCTCAGCCTTATCCCGCCATTGCTGGGTATGGTATTCGCGATTATGGCAATCGGGTGGGCCACATGCGCCAAATGGCCTTGTTAGATAAATATAACATCCGTGGCTCAATCTCGTTATCTACCGCTCTGTGCGACCATCACCCAGAAATTATCGAGTTGTGCCAAGCCCGTGACTGGGAATTCTTCAGTCATGGCATTTACAACACTCGCTATACCTATGGCATGAGCAGTGAGCAGGAACGGGAGATGATCCATGACGCCATGGTGTCTATCCATAAGCACACAGGACAAAAATGTGCAGGTTACCTAGCGCCGGCGTTGTCTCATAGCGACGAAACCATCGATCTGTTTGCGGAAGTGGGCACCGAATTGTTCGGCGACGAGGGCGGTTTTTATACCTGTGATTTGTTTCATGATGACCAACCCACGCCAATTCATACCCGCTCTGGCAAGCGATTCGTGTCTATTCCTTATTCCTTAGAGATGAACGATACCATCGCCTACGTGAGCAATAAGGTCACGCCTAGGCAGTATGGACGGATGCTAAAAGCCAATTTTGACCGCTTATATCAGGAAGGTGAGCAAAGCGGCACCATCATGTGCATTCCCACACATAATTATCAGGTGTCCTGCCCCCATCGATTAAAAGCTTACGAGGAAGCCCTTGAATATATCACCGGTCACAGTGATGTGTGGGTAACCACGGGGCGAGAAATCGCCAGCTATTACAAAGCCCATTATTACGACGATGCCGTGGCCGATATCGCCAACAAAAACAAGGGGGCGGTATGAGCCTAGATAAAGATTATCTTCACTATCCCCAGCGCCACTATGGGATGGATCACGAACTGTACAAGTGGTCCATGCTTAGCGAGCGAGCGCCGGTGCAATGGCCAAACGACGGCAAACTGGCGTTATGGGTGAACGTCAATATCGACTTTTTCCCGCTAAGCCAGCGACAAAATCCGGTGGCCGTGCCAGGTGGAATGAAAATGCCTTATCCAGATTTACGCCATTTTAGTTTGCGCGATTATGGCAACCGGGTAGGGGTGTATCGGATTTTTCAGGCACTGGATAAGTTTTCGGTGAAACCGACGGTGGCTATAAATGGCGCTATGGTCGATCGCGCGCCTTATTTAATGAAGTTTATCGCTGAGCGTCAAGACGAAGTGCTTGGCCATGGCTGGCAAATGGACCATTTGCATCACGGCGAGGTTGACCCAGCCGACGAAGCCCAATGGCTCGATGCCAGTTTACGCAAACTACGAGGGTACTTTAAGCAACCGGTTAACGGATGGTTGAGTCCCGGTCGTATGCAGTCGGCAGCCACCGCCCGTTTATTGGTTGAACATGACATTGCCTATATGTGCGACTGGATAAACGATGAGATGCCTTACGATTTTCGCAGCGAAGCCGGTGTATTAACAGCCATGCCTTTGTCCAATGAACTCGATGATTTTTTCATTATGGGCAATAACCTGCATAGCGAAGAAAGTTATGCCGAGCAATTACAAGATGCTTGCGATCTATTGTTAGCGGAAGCTCAGTCTCAGGGAGGCAGAATGCTGGCATTAAATATCCATCCGTGGATGTCTGGTCAGCCTCATCGTATTGGCTACCTTGAACAGGCATTAGCCTATATTACCGCCCAGCCCGGGGTATGGAGCGCCACAGCAAGCGAAATTCATCAGGTTTGGCAAGCACAACAAAAACGCTAATTGGCCCATTACTCATAGCATTATCACCATTGCGAGATCAGGATGTCACAAACCTTATTTGAAAAGATATGGGATGCCCATTTGGTAAAAGCCTTACCTGACGGCACCTTCCTTATCTACATTGACCGTATTTTCTTACACGAACGTACCGGTTCCATTGCGCTTCAAAGCTTAGCCGAAGATGGCCGTAGTGTGCGCCATCCAGAAAAAGTGTTTTGTACCATGGATCATATCGTTGATACCTTTCCTGGTCGTGGTGACGAGACGGTGATGCCTTCCGGTAAGGATTTTATTCAGGCGACCCGTAAAGAAGCAAAAAACGCCGGCATCACCCTGTTTGATATTGGTGATGAAAACCAAGGTATTGCCCATGTTATCAGTCCTGAGCAAGGGATTATTCAACCGGGTATGACATTGGTATGCCCTGATAGTCATACCTGTACACAAGGCGCGTTGGGGGCTGCCGCATGGGGCATTGGCTCTTCTGAAGCCGAGCATGCCATGGCAACCCAAACCTTGCGCATCAACAAGCCTAAACTCATGCGGGTTTACTTTAAGGGTAAGCTGGGCACAGGGGTGACGGCCAAAGACATGATTTTACATCTTATCGGTAAGTACGGTGCCCACGGCGGCGCTGGACATGCCATTGAATTTGCGGGGCCTGCGGTCAGGGCCCTGTCGGTGGAAGGACGCATGACCTTGTGTAATATGGCCGTGGAATTTGCGGCCTTTACCGGCCTTGTGGCCAGTGATGAAAAAACCATCGACTACCTTAAAAGTAAAGCTTATGCCCCCTCAGGCGCACAATGGCAACAGGCGGTGGATTATTGGCGTACCCTGGTTACCGACGACGACGCTGAGTTCGATGAGGAATTGATTATCGATTGTGACGAGATTGAACCTACGGTCACCTGGGGTACCAGTCCCCAACATACCTGCAGTATTGGCGGCCAAGTGCCTGCGTTATCCAGTTTGGCTAATGAAAATGCCCGTACCGCCGCGAAACGGGCGTTGGAGTATCAAGGGTTGAGTGCCGGAGACGCTGTGCTAGGGCTAAAAATTGGCAATGCGTTTATCGGTTCATGTACCAACTCTCGTTTGGAAGACTTACGTTACGCGGCAAAGATCCTCGCTGGCCGAAAAGTGGCTAAAGGGGTGAAAGCGATTTGCGTCCCCGGCTCACAACAGGTTAAAGCCAGTGCCGAGAAAGAAGGGCTCGATATTATTTTTAAAGCGGCAGGCTTCGAATGGCGAGAAAGTGGGTGTTCCATGTGTTTCTTTGCCGGAGGAGAACATTTTGGGGCTAAAGAGCGGGTGGTATCCACCAGTAACCGTAATTTTGAATCTCGCCAAGGCCCTGCTACACGCACTCATTTAGCGAGTCCTGCAACCGTTGCTGCCAGTGCAGTTAACGGCTATATCAGCGACCCGCGAGACTTTTTGGAAAGCGGATTATGACGCCTTTTGTTCATCACTCCGGTGTTGCTGCACCGCTGCTACGGATCAATATTGATACTGATGCCATCATTCCCAGTCGTGAAATGCGCCGGGTATCGAAAAAAGGGCTAGGTGAGGGGTTATTTGCCAGTTGGCGCTATGTGCTACCCGATAGCCGCGAACTGAACCCTGACTTTATTCTCAATCAGCCGGCATATCACAACACCACGATTATCTTAGGTGGCAATAACTTTGGTTGTGGTTCGTCACGGGAACATGCCGTGTGGGCATTGGCTGAGTACGGGATCCGCGCAATTGTCGCGCCCACTTTTGGCGCTATTTTTTATCAAAACTGTATTCGTAATGGTATTTTGCCGGTGGGTTTAGACACCGACGCTATTGCATCTTTGGCACAGGACGTGTCTACGGATCCCCAGCAGCGCCAAGTGGCGATTGACCTTGCCGAACAGCAGGTCACAAGCGCCAGTGGCTTGGGTTTTTCCTTTGATATTGAAGCTGGGCATAAGGAAATGTTACTGAAAGGCCTCGACAGCATTGGCGTGTCCTTGCAGCATATTACTGATATTCAGTGCTTTGAAAAACAGTACCATCAACAGCGTCCATGGTTGCTTGGGCGCGGTTAATATCCTACCGCTACCGTGGCCCTCCGTTTTTATTCGTCCCGTTATTCAAAATCACCTTATTTGTTCCATAAAAAAAGCAGAATGATTAACCATTCTGCTTTTTTGTCTTTACTTACGTTATCTTAAACCAAGCTATTTACCTTGTGGTTGGGAAAAGTCTCGGTACTTACCCAATAACAGAAGTAAAGTGGCACCTATAAGCATAACGGTCATAGAGAAAATCATGATGCTGTCGTAGCTTTTGGTTTTGTCAAAAATGATACCAAAGGTCATGGGGCCGATGCCCGCCCCTAATGCAAAGGCACCGTACACAAAGCCATAAATGGTGGAGTAGCTCTTCATGCCAAAATAGCGGGCAATTAAGAACGCCAGAAGGTCGTATTCGACGCCAGCGGCAAAGCCAATCATAAAGACCGAGATCATGGCGATAACCATATTCAGTTCCACCGTACCCAGCACCCAGCACGCTGCCGCAGGCAAGGATAATAAAATAAAGGCCACGCCCGGTGCCCAAAAATGATCAATTAACCAACCGCCTATTAAGCGTCCGAATAATACAGAAATCCCAATTAGCGGTACAATGCTGGCAATTTCAAAGGTGTCAAAACCTTTGGTGGCAAGGAGGTTTTCCATATTAGGAATGGGGCCGCCAACGGCAAAGGAAATGGGTAAAATCGCGATGCATAAGATCCAAAATTTGCTATCACGGAATACCTCCGCCATGGTTAACCCTGGAAAATCTTTTACCGGTTCATGGTCTAACTGTTGTTTTTTGGCAATGGATTTGGTCTTGGGCGATTCGTAAAAGCAGAAAAATGCGATGGGAAAGGCGACAATTAGCGGCATGGCTGCTATGGCTAAATAGGTCATACGCCAACCAAATTCCACAATCATCCACGCCGCAACGGGTTTGATCATGGCACCAAATAAGCCTGTGCCGATTAAAGACAGCCCTAACGCCAGTCCCTTTTTCCTTTCAAACCACAGGTTGACTCCTCGGGTCCAGGTAATGGGCAAGGTACCCGCCCCTAGTGCTGCCATGATCCCCCATGTAATGTAAAACATCATCAGAGATCCATTACCAAAGGCAAATAAAGCAAAGGAAAAGGAGAACATCACCACCGAGCATAGAATAACCTTGCGAACGCCGAAGCGGTCAGCGAGATTGCCTACAATGGGACTGAAAAATAACACCACCAAGGTAGATATGGTGAGGCCGGTCATGATCTCACCAAATCCCCAACCAAATTCTTTTGATAGCTCTGGTGCTAACATACCCAAGGTGTAAAAAGGAACGGGAGAAAGGCCCAATCCGATACCCAAGGTAGAAGCGAGCACTATCTTCCATCCCTCTTTGAATTCTGAAAAACTACTTACGCTACTGGCCATAATTTTCTTTAACCTTGTTGGTTCGACTTGGGCCTCGGGGTTATTTAGTTCCCGGTTTCCTGTCACTGTGCCTGTTCTTATTTTTTTCTATAAACCTTACAAACGATTTTAAAAACTACGACAAGGTAGCCCTTTTTCTGAGCAACAGAGGCTTGTCGAAGATCGCTATAGTTATATTGTTATAACATTCCTACGAAAATAGCAAATGAAAGATTCTGATGACAAATGACGAACAAGATAATAATATACATTGATATAACGTTATGACATTTGAGTCGGCACTTTAATTAAGGAGCTAAACATGGAGATTTTATTCGTTAAATACCTACACCTTCTGTGTTTAGTGTATTGGCTTGGTGGCGATTTAGGCACTTTTATTGCCGGACGATTTGTCATTAATGAAAAACTGAGTGCATCGGCACGGGTGGTGGCAACAAAAATACTACTGGCGTGTGATCAAGGTCCTAGGTTTGCCATGCCGTTAACCTTGCCTAGTGGCATGCAGTTAGCTTATTTGATGGGCGTATTTGCAGTGCCCGTTTGGTTTATGTTTGTGGTGTGGCTGCTAGGACTAGGATGGTTGGCCACGTTAATGGCATTACACTTTACCACGGCACAGGCCAAAGGGCCCTTAACCCTGCTTGATGGATTGCTGCGCAAAAGTGTGTGTTTTAGCTGCTTAGGTTACGGCATCTATTCGCTAATATTTACTACATCATTAACGGTGAATTGGGCCGGCTATAAGCTGACATTATTTGGCGTAACAGTACTTATGGGGCTCATCATTCGAGTGAAATTAAAACCGTTTTTAGCGGTTTACGGTGATTTAGTCGCAGATAGGGTAAGTGGTGAAACCAATCAGGCCATTAAACAGGGCATTGATGGGGCCACGCCCTACGTTAAGGTTATTTGGCTGGTGTTGTTTATTAATACCGCCATTGGGTTACATATTCTGGCGTGAATCTAGGTTCACCCTTTAAGTGCACAGGAGCATAGCAAAATGGCGTATACAACAATACGTGGCAAAATTTTATACACAAGTAAAAAGCCAGAGCGCATGGATCAAGAGCGGGGACGTGAATACTTTACGTTAACCATTCAAGACGACGGCGTTCGCGTATTACACGCACACTGTGAAATCGACGACGCCCCTATGGTTGTGCGTGATGTGGTACTGGCTTATGACGAGCAGAATTTACCCATCGACTGCACCTATCGGCTAACGGTAGACCACAAGTTTGAAGGCACGGGCTGGTTCCGTTTTGCCAAAAACTTTATCGAATCTGAAACCTTTAATCAAAAAGATGGCCGGATCAGCCAAAAAGTGGACATTGATTCGCCCATTCAATGGTTTGGTTCTCACCCTATTGTGGGTGACGGCCTGGGGCTAAAAGTATTTGATTTGACCAAAGGTGAGGGGAAACAGTTGTTTCCTAATATGGCGGTTCCTAGCCCGGACCATCGCGGTGCCACCGGCCCTATGCTTTATCGATTAGGTTATGGATTGGAATTTAGAGGCGAAGAAACCATCACTGTGCCTGCCGGTACATTTGATTGTTACGTGTTTGCTTTTACCGATACCGCAGGGCAGTTGCCCGAAGAACATCCTCCTTATTTGGTGTGGTGTACCAAAGACCATTATGTGGCGGTTGCGGCTGAGGCCGGAGGTTATATGAAAACCCGCTATGAACTCACAGAGTATGTGGTTGAGTAAGTAAGGGCCCCCTTTTTCGGCAAAGAGAGACGTTAATGCGAACTGATATTGATATAGAAATTAGTGAAGTTGGGCCACGAGACGGTCTGCAAAGTATTTCCCCCATCATGGCAACAGCAGATAAAAAACGCTGGATCAGTGCGCTCGCTGCGGCAGGCTTGCCGGAAATAGAAGTGGGTTCCTTTGTGCCTGCCAAAATATTACCCCAGCTGGCTGATACCGGCGAACTGGTCGCCCATGCCAAAACCATTGAAAACCTTCAGGTGGCGGTGTTGGTGCCCAATTTTCGCGGTGCTCAAAACGCCATTGAGGCGGGGGCAGATAAAATTACCATTCCTTTGTCCGTGTCCCAAACCCATAGTTTAAAGAATGTCCGTCGTACCCATGAACAAATGTACGAAGAAGTGGTACGGATCAGAGCCCTAATCGATACTTTACCAAAACAAAACCGTCCCGTTCTTGAAGGCGGCCTTTCTACGGCTTTTGGTTGTACATTAGAAGGGCAAATTGATGACAGTGTGGTGTTTCATTGTGCAGAAAAATTAATTGCCAGTGGTTGCGACGAAGTGGGTTTGTCAGATACCACAGGCTATGGCTTGCCTACCCAGGTTAGACGTCTAACGAAGGGAATTTGGCAGGCCGTGGGCAAAGACAAATTAACCGGTATTCATCTACACAATACCCGAGGTCAAGGGCTCGCCAATGTGATTGCTGCCATAGACGTGGGCTTAACCACAGTTGATGCGTCCATGGGCGGCATTGGTGGTTGTCCATTTGCACCAGGTGCGTCGGGCAACATCATCACTGAGGATTTGGTGTTTTTGTTAGAAGGGATGGGATTAAAAACCGGGGTTAATTATGAGCGACTGTTACAAGCCCGAGAAGTATTGCGCAACAGCTTGCCAGATAGCGTAGCCCTTTATGGCTTTACCCCAGATGCTGGCATCCCTAAAGGATTAGCGTTAGCCACCCCACAATAAGGGGGTATTTTCCTTTCGTACCTGACACCGAGTGTCGGGCACGAAAGGCAAATGGCTATCGTTGGATTAATTCAATCAACTCACCACCCGTACCTTGATACAGGGCAGCAGGTTGGTTGTTGTAGGTGATGGAATCCGATTGATAAACACCCCCCTTTGCGGAGATTTTAATCGTCGCTAAGGAGGTCACCATAAAGCTCACCATGGTAATGCCTGCGCATAAACCGCAGGGACGGGTGGGGCGAGCCGAAAACGCCACCACTTCATCAACTTCGATAAAGTTTTGTTGTTGAAGCTGTGCCGAGGCAACCGGCATGCGTTGGTCGATGGGGTGGCCTAGGGCGCGATTTACCACCGTGACCTTGGTATCAAAATTCAATGGCGATTCACTGCCCAAGGCGTGATATAACGCGGTGGACTCATCTCGGTTGGGCACGGCCAAAACGGGAATAAATAAGCGGTCAACTTCACAAGTGGCCATGGGTAAATCAAAGGGAGGTACGGGGTTACGAATTGTGGTTAGGTATAAGACTTCCCCTGCTGGGCCCACCACCTGACAGGCTTCTATATCTGGGCTTAGATCCAAGGCTTTTGGCTCACCAATAAAGGCGAAAGGGCTATTGCGTAGCTTTTCAGCCAAGGCATACACATCTTCCACCAAGACTTCCAATGACATCCATCCCAAACTGGCAATAGGTTTTGCTGGTAGGCAGTTTGGATCTTCGATAATGCGCAACCAATTATAGCCCGATTTACTGCCTAACAGGCGGTAACCTAGACCGGCTGCCTGAGGCATGGCCCATCCATCGGCGAGTGCACTTGAAATGGTGCCCTCTTCCACTACCTGCATATCTAAATAATCGGTATAGGCGCGAGTCAGGGTATCTAGGTTGGGGCAAAGTAGGGTGCCGCAAGCAACCGGCCCAAGGGTGGGAGCGTGTTGTTCACTCATTGTGTGATCCTCATGGATTAAGCTGGGCGAGGTAATCGATGGCTTCCTGCTCTTTGACCACATCGGCATATTTTGCGTTCATATCAAACAGGTTCCCTTGATGGGGCGTTTCGTGTCTATCACCGCAGGCTTCCTCTATGACAATGGGAATGAAGCCGTGAGAACAGGCATCGACACAACTGGCTCGCACACATCCACTGGTGGTTAACCCTGTTAATAATACACTGTCGATACCGGCAGCGGTTAGCGTAGAGGCTAAGGACGTACCAAAAAATGCACTAGGATATTGCTTGGAGACCACCAGTTCGTTGTCGGCTGGGGCTAGCCCCTTTGCCCACGCGCCCATGGGTGAGCCAGCCACCATATGTCGCAGGGGTTTGGCCTTTTCAAAAAAGCGGCCGCCATTAAACCCCGATGGGTGATAAACCACATTGGTATAGATGACGGGGATTGCGGCCGCGCGGGCGGCTGCCAGTACACGTTTTGCGCTGGCAAGGGCGTCTTCTACATCGGCGTACAGATCACAGGTTTCATCAAAGTAGGCTTCGACAAAGTCAATTAACACCAAGGCGGGTTTGCTGCCAAACCCTATTCGGTTGCCGTACACATTAGCATAGTTGTCTGCGGCATTATCGCTCATAGCAGGCTCCTTTTCAGCGGTCTATTTACGTGAGAAACAAAGGGCGAGGGGCACATTATTTGGCCCACTTTTTCTCAAATTCCCACACCTGGTCAAAACCGATAAGGGAGCAAAACTCTTTAAAGTCAGTGATGGGGACGCCTTCGGGTTCTGGGCTACCTTGTTCCTTCATGGCGATAAGGGCTTTTTCTGCGGCGTTCGCTGCGGCCAGACTGGTTAATGACGGCGCGATGGCGATGGCATAACCCATCTCTTTCATTTCATCAACCGTCAACATGGGGGTTGAGCCGCCATTGGCCATATTGGCCATCATGGGGGCATCAACTTGAGCGCAGGCGGTTTTCATTTCGTCTTTGCTTTCTAACGCTTCGACAAACAAGATGTCAGCGCCTGCGGCCGCATAGGCTTGTGCTCTGGCAATGGCGGCATCTAACCCTTCTGCTTGACGGGCATCGGTGCGGGCAATAATTAATAAATTCTCGTCGCTACGGGCTTCCACAGCAACTTTGATTTTTTCAACCATATCTTCTACCGGTATGACTTTACGGTTAGGTGTGTGGCCACATTTTTTCGGGAATTCTTGATCTTCAATTTGAATGGCTGACACACCGGCTTCTTCATAGCCTTTCACCGTGTGATGCACATTCAATAGACCGCCAAATCCGGTATCTGCATCGGCCATGACCGCGCCATCACAGGTACGCACCAAGGTGCGCATGCGCTCCACCATCTGGGTATAGCTTACAATTCCGGCATCGGGTAAGCCATGAGCCGAGGCGGTCGCCCAATAGCCGGTGCCGTAAACTACGTCAAAGCCAACTTTGTTTGCCATGACACCGGTGATCATATCTTGAATGCCAGGAGCAAATACAAACTCACCCTGTGCGATTTTCTTTTTTAAAATAGGATTAGCCATTTTTAAATTCCAGATAGTTAAAAATTCATTAGCCAAATTATCGATGGCTAAAAAGCGTGTTGATAGATAGCCAAAGCATCTGCTTGGGTTACTGTCCGAGGATTGTTCACCAACAGGCGTGTTTGCTCCATGGCTTCGCTAGCGAGTTTGGGTAAATCGCCATGGGGAATATCCATTGCGGCCAGTGAACGGGGTAGACCTACTTCAGAGACGAGATTGTCTATGGTGGAAATGAAGTTGATGCATTGTTGGGTTTTACTTAGTCCCTGAGGAACATGTTTTTTAACACAGGGTAATAATTCGGCATACTGATTTTTTGCGTGTTCGGCATTAAATTTTAAGACTGCAGGCAGTACCAGCGCGTTACTTAATCCATGGGGAATATGGTAATTCCCGCCCAGCGGGTAAGCGAGGGCGTGCACCGCCGCCACCGGCGCATTGGCAAACGCCTGGCCTGCCAGTAAGGCGCCTAAAAGCATGTTAGAGCGAGCCGTTACGTTGTCGCCATGCTCTACAACTGCGAGAATATTTTGGGATAATAATGTCAGCGCCTGTTTAGCGAGCATGTCTGAATAGACATTTTTTTTATGTTTGCTGGTAAAGGCTTCAATGGCATGCACCATGGCATCAATGCCCGTTGCCGCGGTAACATGGGGCGGCAAACCGGTGGTTAATTCCGCATCGAGTATGGCCATGTCAGGGAGTAACCGAGGTGATACCACCCCCGATTTGGTGGTTTCACCGGTAGTAATTATTGAGATAGGGGTTACTTCAGAACCTGTGCCCGCCGTGGTGGGGACTAAAATAAGAGGTAGCCGGTTTGCTGTTACCTTGTTAACCCCGTACATGCTGGCTAGGCTTTGTTGGTTTTGGGTTAGCAGGGCAATCAATTTAGCCACATCCATGCTGCTACCGCCCCCTAATCCAATCACCCCATCTATGGCATGCTCCTGAGCAAAAGCCACCGCATCAAAGACAATGGATTCTGCGGGATCCGCTTGAATATTGCTGTATTGAACGGCGTGGATACCGCCACGGGTTAATATTTCTTCTACTTGGTTTGGTATGCCGGTTTGCACTAGGCCTGCATCGGTGACAATTAACGGTCGCTGAATATGTAATGAGGTGCAATAGGCGGCCATGTTTTTCACGGCACCGGGTTCACATACGATTTGTTTAACGGATGAGAAGTCGAAACTGTTCATAGGGCTACACTCTTTTAATCCGGTCAGAAGACGGGGCTTGGTGCACAATCGGGGTAACCCGGAAATCCAGCGCACAACCTATTGTTACCCATGCATCACAAAGTGGGCCTTAGGGATACTCATTGGCCTACGTCCCATATGCGTTGGGTACGGCGTCTAGTCTCCACAAATCCTCATTTTTAACCATGATAATTGTCAAAATATTGCCTTTCCCCGCATAAATAGTGCAAAGGTGCGAGAAGGTACCTCGTACCTTCGTTGTCAGCGGCCTTTTTTCACCGTTAAAACGCCCCCTAAATAACAAATTTCACCAACACTGGGTTTGGGATTGACTTTTGTCATAGTGAAGACGATTTGATGGCGATATGGTGAAACTGAACAGGTTATCGAATGCGTTGCTTTGTTTTCTCTTACTGCGTCGATAAATGGCGTTATTGCCCTCTGAGACACGACCTCTGTTGTTAATAATAGCGATGGAATTCATCGTTAATAACCAAGTCATTGTGTATTGAGGAGGCAGCATGGAAACCAAACCAACTCTAACACGGCCGGTCATGGCCACCAGTTTACCGCTGGCATGGTTAGCCATGGGCGCGCCTGCGATTGCTCAGCAAGATGATGAACGGGCCATTGAAAACATCACCGTTACAGCACAAAGCTGAACGTATTCAAAGTACACCGGTTTCGGTTTTGATGTTGTGCAACCTCGGTTCATGGCTGATCCCAGAATGTGGCGTCTGTCAGTGGCGTATTGAGTTGAGTAACAGGACGGTCTCTCAACGGCTAGACACAGTGTTAAGGGTAAGACCTTACCAGTAAAACAAAAACAATGTTGACCACAGTGGTGATAGGACAGCCGGTGTAAAACAGCATTTTATAGAGGTAAATAACGATGGAATCTACACAAGTTATTGTTGCCGGAGCCGGCCCAGTGGGCACTGTAGCGGCATTACGACTTGCCAACTTAGGGTATAAAGTCATCCTTTGTGAGGCGGGAGCGAACTGCGCTGTTGATTTGCGAGCGTCCACTTTTCATCCCCCTACGCTGGAAATGTTAGATGAGTTGGGCATTGCCGATACCTTAATTGAAAAAGGCCTAAAAGCGCCGATTTATCACTTTCGTGAGCGGGCAAGCGGTGATGTGGTGGAGTTTGATCTTTCAGAGCTAGAGGGCGAAGAAAAATACCCTTTCCGCCTGCAGTGTGAGCAACATGTCCTATCGAACATGATTGCTGAAAAACTGGCCGAGCACCCCAATGCACAAGTGAAGTTCAACCACCGCGTGGTACATTTTGCACAGTCCGATGAGGGGGTTGAAGTTGCGCTAGAAGGGCCGTTTGCGGTTGAAAAAATCAAAGGGAAATACCTGATTGCCGCAGATGGAGGGAATTCTATCATTCGCAAATGGCTGGGGGTGGAATTTGAAGGCTTTACCTATCCAGAGAAATTCTTAACCCTCTCTACCAAGGTCGAGCTTAAAGACTATATCGATAACCTGGCGTATGTCAGCTATGTGTCAGATCCAAAAGAATGGATGGTGCTGCTGCGTGTACCAAGTGTATGGCGTATTTTAGTCCCCGCAGACGAATCCCAAAGCGATGATTACCTGTTGTCTGATGACAAGAAAAATCAGGTGTTCAATGATCTCATTGGGCGTACCGACGTGGAAACCGAGCACCGTACCATCTATCGCGTGCATCAACGGGTAGCCAAAAAGTTTAATCACGGCAGAGTGGCCCTCGTGGGTGACGCTTGTCATATGAACAACCCTTTAGGGGGCTTTGGTATGAACAGCGGTATTCATGATGCATGGAACCTGTGCCACAAGATTGAACAAAACCTAACCCATGGCCATGACGACGAACGTTTTGCCATGTACGACCGCCAGCGTCGCCCCGTTACCCACAGCTTTATTCAAGCCCAAACCATGCAAAATAAAAAAATGCTGGAACATAACCCAGAAGAGAATCATGGGTTACGTCTACAGGAAATGAAAGATTTTCGGGATGATCCAGTAAAGCGTAAAGCCTTTTTACGCAAGCAGGCCATGTTTACCAGTTTGGAGCTAGAAAGGTCGATTAAGTAGGAGAGGGAAGATGACGGATATTCTTGGCTATCGCGCAAAGTTTGGGGTACTTGGGCCCTCTACCAATACCACGGTACAACCGGAAATGGATGAAATGCGCCCGGCAGGGGTGACCAACCATTACAGCCGCATCATTGTGGACAATGCCCAAGCCTTATCGAATGCGTCGTTCCTAAAAGGGACAACCCTCATTGACCAAGGCACCGTTGAGGCCGTTAAGGGCGTGATGACCTGTGCGCCGGATTATTTGGTGATGGGGATGTCGGCCGTTACCTTTTACGGCGGCGCCAAAGGTGCGGCAACCTGGCAACAAAACATCGAAGAGGTGGCTGGGGTGAAGTCGTCCATTGGCTCGGTCTCTGTGGTAGAAGCCTTTAAAGCCATAGGAGGGATTAAAAAAGTGGCATTTTTATCCCCTTATTATCCGGTGGCCAATGCCGAAGTGAGCAACTTTCTTAGTGATTATGGTTTTGAAACCGTTGCAGACCATCCTTTCCAGGCCCCTACCTGGACGGCCATTGCCGAGATCACGAACAACCAAGTTCGCAAGGTTGTTGACCAACTTAACAACGACAGCGTAGACGCAATCCTGCAAGTGGGTACTAACTTATCTATGGCTCGACTCGCTGGTCGATTAGAAGCTGAACTGGCCAAGCCGGTGATAGCCATTAATACCGCGACCTACTGGCATGCACTACGCAGCTTTGGCATCCGCGATCAAATCAGTGGCTTTGGCCGTTTACTAGAGGAATTTTAAGTATGCAATATGATTACGTACCCATGCCCGAGCGGGGCCAACTTAAATGGCCCGGTGATAAGCGCGTTGCGCTGATCTTAACCTTTAATCTGGAAACCTGGGATTTAACCAAAGATACGGATAAACCTTATTACGCCGGTGGCCCAGATATATTGCCCAGTTCCTTGCCAGGCAATACCCCTGATTACCCCAATTTTACGTGGCGGGAATATGGTCAGCGAGTGGGTATTTGGCGCCTTTTTGAGCTCTTTGATGAACTGGGTGTTAAAGCCAGTTGTACCACCAATGCTGTCACTTTCGAACGTCGCGACGCCATGACCAAAGCCTGTTTGGACAGAGGGTGGGAGCTAATCACCCACAACTACGAACAAGGTGAATTGCTGACCAACTTTGCCCATGAGCCAGACAAAGAACAGGCGGTCATTAGTCGTTCTATTGCTATGTTCGAGCAACACGTTGGTAGACGTCCCGTGGGGTGGTTGTCGTCCTCATTACGGGGCACACTGAATACCCCGGCTATCCTCGCGAAAGAAGGATACAAGTTTTATTGTGACATCATGAATGACGACCAGCCCTTTATGATTAAAACCGACAATGGCCCCATTGTATCTGTGCCCTATTCTAATGAAATCAATGACTTTACTATCATCACCCGGCGCGGCCATACCACCGATGAGTATCGAGATATTCTGATTGAAGAGTTAGATGTGTTGTATAAAGAGGGGGAAAGCCAGGCTCGCATTATGAACATTGGCCTGCATCCTCACGTTACCGGTCGTGCCTATCGCATTCGTGCTATTCGTGAATTTATCGAATACGCCAAAACCCTTCCTGGTGTTTGGTGGCCGACGCGAGAAGAAGTGGCCGATTGGTATTTAACGCAGCAGAGCACCCATATTCCAGGGCAACTGTAACTATCGCGAGGATAACAGCGTATGACTGATAGCATCTTAAACGACGGCGCAATACCCGCGGTAAACAGTGGGTCTGTAAAAAGCCTTCTGGCCACCACCCCCAATAAACAGCACTATATCAATGGGGGATATCAGGCGCCGAATTCCAACGCTTATCTGGACACCTGTGATCCTGCCACCGGGCAGAAAATTGCGGCTATCGCTAACGGCAATAACGTGGACGTAGATACAGCGGTGACTGCCGCTCGCCAAGCGCTAAGCGGGCCTTGGTCCTCCATGACCCCCTTAGCGCGTAGTGGTTTACTGCTGAAAGTGGCGGATCTCATCGACGCCAATATGGACGAGTTATGCGAACTTGAAGTGTTAGATCAGGGCAAGCCCTACTTTGTGGCTCGGTGGGCTGAAATTCCCGGTGTAGCGGCCCAATTTCGTTACTTTGCCGGCCAAGTCATGGCCTTAGAAGGCAATACCATTAATACGTCTATTGATTATCAGCCGGAAGGAAAACAAGTCCAAGCTTGGACCCTGCGGGAACCTGTTGGTGTGGTCGCCGCTATCACACCCTGGAATTCGCCCCTTATTCTGACGGCAATGAAACTCGCACCGGCTATGGCGGCAGGGTGTACCATTGTACTCAAACCCGCCGAGTTAACATCCTTATCGGCGTTACGTTTGGCTGAATTGATTAGTGAAGCTGGGGTACCCGATGGCGTGGTGAATGTGGTCACCGGCGAAGGGAAGCTGGCAGGTAATGGCTTAGTCAGCCATCCTGGCATCGATAAAATTGCCTTTACCGGTTCGACCCAAACAGGTAAGGCCATTGTGCAAGCCAGCCAACAAAACCTTGCTCGTGTTACCTTAGAGCTTGGCGGTAAGTCGCCGGCTATTGTGTTACCTGATGCCGATTTGACCCAAGCTATCCCAGGGATAGCCAATGGGATCTTCTTTAATGGAGGCCAGGTGTGTGTGGCCAATTCCCGAGTGTACATTCATCGTACCATTTTCGATGAGGTGGTAGACGGTATTATCGCCTATGCCGAGAGCCTAACATTGGGGCATGGTTTAGATCAGGCGACTCAAATGGGGCCCATGGTGTCCACAGAACAGGCCATCAAAATCGAGCAGCATATTCAGTCGGCACAAAAAAACGGCGCGAAAATACTCACGGGTGGCAAGCGATTTGGACCCAATGGCACCTTCATTGCCCCCACGGTGATCACTAACACCACCACCGATATGCCCGTACATTGTGAGGAAGTGTTTGGTCCCGTGTTAGTGGCAGAGCCTTACGATGACATCGAAGAGGCGCTGGCGTGGAGTAACGACAATGAATATGGCTTGGCGGCCAGTGTTTGGACCCAGGATCTTTCCTTGGCTCACCGTCTGTCCAAGCAACTTCAAGCCGGAACGGTTTGGATCAATACCACCTTGATGTTCGACCCGTCATTACCTATTGGCGGAATGAAGCAATCTGGATATGGTCGTGACAGTGGCAAACAAGCACTGGACAACTATCTGGAATGGAAAACAGTTTGCGCAGTGTTATAACGGCTGCGCCTTAATCAATAAGAAGAATGATTATTTATGGTGCCAAATCAATATCAAGCTATAGAACTTCAACGTTTCGCCGATTCCTTTAAAGCTGGCACTGAAATCGTTACCAAGCCCTTGCCGAGTCCCGGGGATAATGACGTGGTGGTGCGTAATTTGTACTGTGGTATCAACGGTATTTTCGATACTCAAATTACCAAAAATGCCGTTGATTATGTGAAGGTGAGTCTGCCTACCCTTACCGGCGTGGAAGCCTTAGGGGTGGTGGAAGCCGTGGGCGATAAGGTGAGCGGGTTAGCCGTGGGCGACCATGTGGTGACCACCCGTTTTCCATCCGGTTACCGGCAATGGAATATCGGTGATGCGTCCAATTTTATCAAAGTGAAAGATGGCAACCCGCACTGGCTTGTTCTTGCATCGACGGGGGTATCTGCCTACGTTGCACTGACCCAAGTTGGGCAGATAAAAGCCGGCGAAACCGTGGCTATTTCTGCGGCTGCGGGAGGGTTAGGCCACCTTCTGATTCAAATTGCTAAATCCTTTGGCTGTCATGTTATTGCTATTTGTGGCGGCGATAAAAAAGGTGAATTGGCGCGCCAGTTGGGCGCAGATGATGTGATTAATTACCGGGAAGTGTCGGTGAGAGATTACCTTTGTACTCACTACAAAGACAAGCTAGATATTGCTTTTGATACGGTAAGTGGCCCAATTCACGATGCGTTCTTAGACAATTTGGCGGTGCATGGTCGCTTGATTGTAGCCGGCGCGGCCGAAGATCTAGATGGTAAGCCTGAATTGGTAACCCGCCCCCGTATTGCCCACAAGCTGTATTACAAGGGCGCGTCTGTACGTAGCTTTATGAATGGCTTACTAACAGAATACTGGCCGAATGCCCGTGATGTTCTGTTTAGCATGTACGAAAAGGGTGAGCTTAACGTGGTTATGGATGATCCTCAATTTGAAGGATTAGAAGGGGTTTATCAGGGCGTCGAGCGCCTTATCTCTGGACAGTCCATGGGTAAAGTCATGGTGAAGCTAGACCAGCAATAGCCAAAAGGTGTGGGGGCAGGACTTTTAAGCCTTATTCACGGCACCCATGATATCTTACCGAATGGGCCGGTGATGATACCGGCCCAAAGGGTAAGCGGCGAGCAGGTGAAGAGCTTAGCCTTTAGCAATATCTTCAATAGTGCTGTTGAAACTGGCTTTGGTTTCACCCATCGACGCTTCGTGGGCTTCTTTGGTGGCCACGTAGAATAGGCGTGCCATGAAGCCTTGACGCCAGGCTTCTCTTTCTTCTAGCGCTGCTTCATCTAAGGTCAATTGTTCGATCCCCGCAGCCAAGTCAATGCCTTGGGCTTTTGCTACCCGCTCTTGGGCATCCACTCGGTCATGTAGCACGTTTAATTCGCTGGCCAGCACCATTACCATAGACATGAGTTGGTCGTAACCTTTGGTTTCGTTAAAGGTGGGACGTTTACCTTTGGCATGGCGGTTAACATGAATTTTTTGTTCATCAGTATGCATTATGCGACCTCTTGTTTGGCGACAGGTTTGTGGGCAATGAGCACTTCCCAACCTCCACCGGGCGCAAATTCGCCGGCGGTAAAGTCTCTGTCAGCGACTTCATTGGCACTGTCTTCGGTATAGCCGGCTGCGGCGGCAGCGGCAAATTCCATCACCGCCATAGGCGCGGTATCAAATTTTACGTCCCCAGACGGGAAGCCCGCGTCTTGTGCAAGGGCTAATTGGTCGAGTTCTCGCATGGCTCCCCAAAAGGGTTCGTTGTTGTACCAGGTCTCATTGTCTAAAATGAACTGGGTGAAGGGATCCATTAAATCGAATGGGGGTAAATCGGCATGAATCATCAGGCCTCCAGGTGCAAGTAACCGCTCACACTCTTTGAAGATCTTGGGCATGGCCTTACCACTGGTTTCGTGCAGCATAATGTGGCTAACCACTAAGTCAAAATAGCCATCGTCGAATGTGGTTTCTTCGGCATTCATTTGGGCAAAGTTAATGTTGTGTCCTAAGGCTTTAGCGCGAGCGTGGGCATAGCGAATAACCGGTCCACCCACGTCAATGCCCCAGATTTCTGCATCCGGGTAGTATTCTTTATACGGCACCGTTGAGTGCCCCACAGTACAGCCCATATCCAAAATTCGACGGGGTTTGAAATTAGCATAGTTGCGGGTGATGTAGTTACACACTGAACGACCCATATCGTCGTTGTAAGGACCGGCATAACCCATGGCGTAAAGGTAGACGCCACGGTCATAAATTAAACCTGCGGCAATATCATCCTCAGTCAGTTCTGTACAGTAACCCCCTGGCATACAGTGAATATCCACGGCGCTAACATATTTAGGTGGCTCAAAACCGTCAGGCAGTACCAGATCGGCCTCTGATGAGGCGGACAATGATTTGGCTTTTTCTATTAAACGAGGCAGTTCCCGCTCTGCACTCATTGCGGATGCTTCCCACAATAACTCCTGAGCAATACGGGTGGTGGAGGCGTAGAGCTGGAAGTAATCATTTTTTACCATGCCCTTACGAATATCATTACGATCCATGGGGTCTCGCCCCTGTTCCCGTTTAAACTTCGGCGCTACCCGTTTTGTAAATATGGGTTCTAGTCCCGGTAACAGGGCGTTTTGAATAAAGCCTTTTAAACTCTTGGCAAATTCTTGCCTTGAGGTTTCATCATGAGTCGCATCAGGCAGCATATCGTGCTGGGCCTGTTGAAAACAATTAAGCATGTTCACACCTCTTCTCGATGTTTATTACTGCAATGTGGGGTATGCCATCTATTTAATGACCAAAAACAGGTGGCGGGCTGACAGAACTCAATATAAATCTGCAATTCACGATGCGCATTGACAAATGTCATTGCAGGCCTTCACCAGACCTATAGGCTAATTTCCCACTTGCTTGTAAGCATCAGCATACCTGGATAGATATTGAGGGGAATAAACATGAGTTATCGATTGGGCGTCGACGTCGGCGGTACCTTTACAGATTTGCTACTAATTAATGAACAAACCGGACAAACCTATACGGCCAAAGTGCCATCTACACCCCATGATTCATCGGTGGGTGTACTTAACGGTGTTGCCCGTATTTGCGATGAGTCGGGCGTAGATCCAAAACAAATTCAACGTGTTATGCACGGTACAACGGTTGCTACTAATGCGGTACTTACCGGCAAGGGCGCAAAAGTTGGCCTAGTTACCACCAAAGGGTATGAGCAAACCTTGCAAGTGGCACGTTCCTTTTGCCCTGGTGGTTTGGGCGGTTGGGTTTCGTTTGTAAAGAAACCTCTCCTTGCGCCACTTGAGCTAACCATTGGTGCTTCTGAGCGCATCGATGCCAAAGGCAAGGTGGTGACTTCTATTGATGAAGACACCCTGCGGACAGATTTAAAAGCCCTGCACGCCAAGGGCGAAGTAGAGGCGTTAACGATTTGCTTGATCAACGCTTATATCAACGGCGAGCATGAGGAGCGGGTACGGGAAATTGCTTCAGAAATCTTTGTTGATGTGCCTATCTCCATTTCCTGCGACGTGGTGCCAGAAATGCAAGAGTATGAGCGCACTGAAACCACAGTGGTTAACTCATACGTACGTCCTGAAGTGTCTAAGTATGTACACAACTTGCAAAACGCCTTGGTTGATCGCATGGGCGAAGACGTACAACTGTCTATTTTGCGTTCTGATGGCGGTCTTGCCTCGGGTCGCGCTTCTGCAGACTCTCCGGTTAACTTGCTAATGTCAGGCCCAGCGGGTGGGGTATCAGGTGCCATTTATTTTTGTAGCCGCGCGGGATACGACAACATCCTAACCTTTGATATGGGCGGTACGTCCACAGACGTGGCACTGATTCAAAACTCCAAAGCCAAAGTCCGCCGGGAAACTATTGTGGGCGATGTGCGCGTTAGAGCGCCGTCAGTGGATGTGCGTACCGTGGGTGCGGGTGGTGGTTCTATTGCCTTTGTTCCTGAATTAACCAAAGCATTGCGGGTAGGCCCAGAGTCTGCGGGCGCAGTGCCTGGTCCGGCGGCGTATATGAAAGGCGGCACCGAACCTACCGTTTGTGATGCCAACGTCGTATTGGGCTACTTACCTTCGGATGTGCAGCTTGGTGGCGCCATGGCTATCGACCGTGAGGCAGCGGTTACCGCCGTTACTAAAGTGGCTGACGGCATGGGCATCGATGTGATGGAAGCCGCTGAAGGGATCATCAAAATTGCCAACGAAGCCATGTTTGGTGCCTTGCGCCTAGTATCCGTTGAGCAAGGTTATGACCCTCGGGATTTTGCTTTAGTGGGTTTTGGCGGTGCCGGCCCCTTGCATGCCAATGCGCTGGGTATTCTTACTGAAGCTTGGCCGGTGATAGTACCGCCGGGGCCTGGAGTACTGTGTGCCTATGGCGATGCCACCACACAGGTACAGGATGAAGCCGCTCGTACTTATTTAACCTTGGCCCAGGATACCACTACACAGATGCTGCTTAAGGATCTCAACGAACTTACGGCTAAGGCGTCAGAATCTTTGATAGCCGATGGCATTGCCCAAGCTGACTTGATTGTTGAATATCAAGCGGATCTTCGTTACGCCGGACAAGCCTTTGAAATTAGCGTTGAATTTACCACCGATGAACTAGAAGAGCGCGGTTTAGCGGTACTCACCGACCCCTTCGACAACGAACACGAAAAGCTGTTTACCTTTAAGTTGGGCAATGGCCACGAAATCTTAATGATCCGTGCCGTAGTTAAAGCGAAGTCGGGCTCTATTGCCGAACGTCGCCTCGGCGAAGCAACGTTGTCGCTGGCTGACTGTAAAGTACAAGATACCCGTTTTTATTACGACGGTGCGTGGCATGAAGGGGCTATTTACGAACGCAGCAAATTACACACTAAGTTAGTTGTTCCAGGTCCGGCCATTGTCAGTGAAATGGATTCAACCACCGTGGTGTTACCAGGGTATGAAGCCAACATTGATAGCGTTGGAAACCTTTTAATCAATCCGTGTAAATAGTGGGGGTACAACAATGAGTGCACAAATTATAGAAACCAATGCAACCCCGCTAAAACGGGTTGATGTAGACGGCGTTACCGTTGATATTATCGAAAATGCTTTACGTAATGCCCGTGAAGAAATGGATGCGGTGTTGTTTAGAACCGCCATGTCGCCGGGTATTCGTGAACAGGGCGATTGCTTTCCGTTGATTGCCAACCGCGAGGGCAAGATGGTGGTAGGCCAAATGGGCTCCTTTATCACCGGTTTTACCAGTATGTATGAAGGTAAATTGGAAGAAGGTGACATCATTCTTACCAACGACCCTTATATGTGTAATGGCGCTGTGTCTCACCTGAACGACTGGCTAGTACTGGTGCCGGTATTTAAAGGGGGGCGACACATCGCGTGGGCGGCTATGTTCGGACACATGTCTGATAACGGTGGTATGGTGCCGGGCTCCATGCCTATCGAAGCAAGTACCATCTTCCAAGAAGGGGTAAGAATTCCGCCAACGAAGTTGTACAAGCAAGGGGTGCTGCAAGAAGAAATTCTGGAGATGATCTTGCACAACGTGCGCACACCTGAATGGAACCGCTTTGATTTAAATGCTTTAGTGGCGGCTTGTAATACCGCAGCAAAACGTTGTTACGAATTGGCTGAGCGCTTTGGTGATGACGTGTTCGATTCCACCATGCAAATTATGCTTGAGCGTAACAAAATGGCCATGGGTGAAATCATCAAGATGTTCATCCCTGAAGAGCCCCGTGAATTTTCCGATTACCTGTGTGATGACGGTAAAGGCATGGGACCTTACAAAATTAATTGTAAGATGTGGCGGGAAGGCGAAAAGGTGATTTTTGACTTCGACGGCACTGATCCCCAAGCCCAAAGTTCGGTTAACTTCTTCCTTAACGAAGAAATGTTCAAGATGTTCTTTGGTTCGTTCACCATTAATGTGGTGGATCCGCAAATTATCTTTAACGATGGCTTCTACGACCTTGTGGATGTCCGTATTCCTGAAGGAACACTGCTTAAACCTACCTACCCTGCAGCCTTGTCTGGACGTACCCATGCCCTTGGACGGATATTTGATATCCTCGGAGCTTTGTTAGGTATGGGCGCACCTGAGCAACTGCTTAATGCGGCAGGCTTTTCTGATTCTCCCCATTTGTTCTACTCGGGCTATGATGACGACAACAAGTGGTTCCAATTATTTCAGATTGGCTTTGGTGGTATTCCTGGACGACCTGTGGGCGACGGTCCAGATGGCCATTCCTTATGGCCGGGCTTTACTAATGTACCTAATGAGTTTATCGAATCTTACTTCCCTATGCGTATTGAAACTTACGAGTCCATACCGGATTCAGGTGGTGCCGGTAAGCACCGTGGCGGTAATGGGTTAACGGTGGCATATCGCTTCTTGTGTGACGGTGAAATTGCTATCCATGACGATCGCTGGTTAGTGCCGCCTTGGGGCGTAAACGGCGGTGAACCGGGCCTACGCGGGACTAAGCGCTTAGCGCGGGCCGATGGCACAGAAGTCTGGTTGCCGTCTAAGTGTGAAAACATCAAGGTGAAAGCCGGTGATCTGTTGCACTTCAACACTTGGGGTGGCGGTGGCTGGGGCGACCCTCTTGAGCGTGATCCTCAGTTAGTGCTCGATGATGTTAATCGTAGATTGGCCACCGTGGAAGGGGCGAAAGCCTACGGCGTGGTCATAGTTGATGGCAGTGTCGATAAACAAGCAACCGAAGCATTACGAGCCGAAATTAGCACCACCCGCGGCGAATTGAGTACCTTTAACAAAGGCGGCTCTATCGAAGAAATCAAAGCCCGTTGTTTGGCTGAGACGGGTATCGAACCGCCGATGACACCAACGTTCCAAAAAAGCGAAAGCTAACTTTTACTAGGTTTTTCACTGTATAAATCGCCGGCAAATTGCCGGCGATCTTGTCAATGCCCAAACGTCATTTTCTATATGCACAGTCTGTACTGTGCCGGAGACTTAAATTATGTCTGCAGCCAAAATACCAATTAACGCACCTAAAACCCTTTACGATAAGTTGTGGGCACGGCGTTGTGTTCACCAATACGAAGACGGTATGGCACTGATCTACATCGACCGTCACATCGTGCACGAAGTTTCGTCGGCCCAAGCTTTTGAAGGTCTTAAAGTGGCCAAGCGCGAACCCTGGCGTCGCAGCTCAGTGATTGCTACCCCTGATCACAACGTACCCACCACCGACCGGGATTTGGGCATTGCCGGTATCGAAGACGATGTATCCCGCATTCAGGTACAAACCCTAGACGACAACTGTCATCACTTTGGGGTAAAACAGTTTGCCCTAAATGATACCCGCCAGGGCATTGTGCACGTTATTGCCCCCGAGCAAGGCTTAACCTTGCCTGGCATGACTGTGGTTTGTGGCGATTCTCACACTGCCACCCACGGTGCTTTTGCCGCGTTAGGTGTAGGTATTGGCACCAGCGAGGTAGAGCATGTACTGGCTACGCAAACGCTGATCCAACGCAAAGCCAAGAACATGCTAATTGAGGTGAATGGTGAACTCGGATTGGGCGTTACCGCTAAAGACATCGTGCTATACGTAATAGGCCAGATAGGCACCGCAGCCGGTACCGGCTGCACCATCGAATTTGCTGGCAGCGCCATCACCGGCTTGAGTATGGAAGGACGTATGACCTTGTGTAACATGGCCATTGAGGCCGGTGCTCGGGCAGGGCTAGTAGCCTTTGATCAAACCACCGCCGATTATGTGCAGGGTCGCCCCTATGCCCCTAAAGGCGAGCAATGGCAGCAGGCAATGTTGCAGTGGCAAGACTTGCATTCTGACGACGGCGCGTATTTTGACCAGATATATCGTTATGATGCGACGGATATTCGCCCTCAGGTTAGCTGGGGGACGTCACCAGAAATGGTGGTGGCGGTGGATGACACCGTTCCAGACCCCCAGCAACCCCAGTTTGAAGGCAAAACCAAAGACTATACAAAAGCACTTAATTATATGGGCTTAACTCCAGGCCAAGCGATGACCGATATTCAGCTAGACCGTGTGTTTGTGGGCTCGTGTACTAATTCGCGCATCGAAGATATTCGCGCTGTGGCGCAGGTGGTAAAGGGCAAAAAAGTCGCCGCTAGCGTAAAACAGGCTTTAGTGGTGCCAGGCTCGGGCTTGGTTAAAGAGCAAGCCGAAGCTGAAGGGTTAGATAAAATCATACTGGCGGCGGGCTTTGAATGGCGGGAGCCAGGTTGTTCAATGTGTTTAGCCATGAATGCCGACCGTCTGATGGCAAAAGAGCACTGCGCGTCTACCTCAAACCGTAATTTTGAAAGTCGCCAAGGTAGCGGCGGGCGCACTCACTTAGTGAGCCCCGCAATGGCCGCGGCGGCTGCCACTGCCGGTCATTTTGTTGATATTAGCAAGGAGAGTTTGTAGCCATGAAACCCTTTATTTCACACTCGGGTAAAATGCTGCCCTTCGACCGTGCTAACGTAGATACCGATGCTATCTTGCCCAAACAGTACCTGAAATCCATTAGCAAGTTTGGTTACGGCGATTGGTTGTTTGACGATTTACGCTACCTCGATAGTGGAGACGTAAGAACGGATCCTGCAAGTCGGCGTTTAAACCCTGACTTTATTTTAAATCAGCCCCAATACAAGGGGGCCTCAGTATTGGTGGCTCGGGAAAACTTTGGTTGTGGCTCTAGTCGAGAGCATGCGGTATGGGCGTTGCGGGATTACGGTATTCAGGTTGTGCTGGCGCCTAGTTTTGCCGATATTTTTTATAACAATTGCTTTAAAAATGGCATTTTACCGCTGGCTTTACCCAATGAGATCATCGATAAGTTATTTAGTCAGGTAGATATCTACCCCGACTATAAATTACATGTGGATCTTGAGTCGCTAACCCTTCATGACGAGTACGATCTTCAATGTAATTTCGAGCTAGATGACGCGCGTCGACAAAACCTGTTATTGGGGCGGGATGATATCTCGGTAACACTTATGCAGCGGGATAAAATCACAGGGTTTGAGGCAGATTTACAGCAACAAGAGCCTTGGTTGTTCACCCTAACATAAAGCAAGAATGAGCACGGCTAGCGCGTCACCACATTGTAATTCGTTGCGGTATTGGTAAGTTTGTTATCCGACTTTGGTCGGTTTATTAACGGCGATCAATGAACTTGTGCCAGAATATGGCAAGATGCAATGTAAATGATAATAGTGAACACGTGGAGAACGCGTATGGCCGTTGTTTTGCCTCCTAAGCCGGTCTGGAATCAGCTAATCAAATCGGGTTGCCGAGTGTTTGTCGGTGGAAATGCATCGGTACCCTATGCGCTAATTCAAGATTTAATTGACCACAGTGCCGGTATTAGCGATCTTGAAATGGTACATATGCTGGCCCTCGGCGATACCCGCTGGGCACAGGAAAAGTACCGGCAACTATTTAAAGTAAATACCTTTTTTATTGGTGGCGAAGTTGTTCGCAAGGCCGTGGATGAAGGCCGCGCCGATTACACACCCGTTTTTTTATCCGAAATATCCAGCTTATTTAGTGACGGCACACTGCCCCTTGATGCGGTGTTAGTGAATGTCAGTCCGCCAGATGAACATGGCTACTGTTCATTGGGGGCGTCGGTGGATATTTGTATGTCAGCGGTGCGTCATGCCAACACCGTTATTGCCCAAGTGAATGAATACGTGCCGCGAACGTCGGGGCATTCTTATGTGCATATTAGTGAATTTAGCGCCTGCATTCAGGTCAATGAACCCTTAGTAGAAGTGCCTCCGCCTCCGATGGATAGTATCGCTGAACGGATTGGCCAGTATGTCGCCATGCTGGTGGAGGATGGCTCCACGCTGCAATTTGGCATTGGAAAAATTCCCAGCGCTACACTCAAGTATTTAATGCATCACAAAGATCTCGGTATCCACAGCGAAATGTTGACTGACAGCATTATTGAGGTGATTGAGTCTGGGGCCATCAGCAATCGTAAAAAAACCTTTCACCCTGGCAAGATCGTGACTAGCTTTGCTATTGGTTCGAAGCGTTTGTACGACTACATTGATAACAACCCTCACATCGAGTTTTATCCTAGCAGTTATGTGAATAAACCGACCAATATTGCAAAAAACGACAAAATGGTGGCCATTAACAGTGCGTTAGAGGTGGATCTTACCGGCCAGGTGGTCGCAGATTCACTCGGATACGATTTTTACAGTGGGATTGGCGGACAGGTGGATTTTGTGAGTGGGGCGTCAATTAGCAAAGGCGGGAAACCCATAATTGCCCTACCTTCCACTGCCCAAAATGAAACGGTTTCCCGTATCAAACCCTGTATTACCGAAGGGGCAGGGGTGGTGACCAGTCGCGGTAACGTGCATTACGTGGTCACCGAATACGGTGTGGCGTCGTTACGGGGCAAAAGCATTCGTGAACGAGCCATGGAACTGATTCGCGTTGCCCATCCTAAATTCCGTGGCCAATTATTGGAAGAGGTTAGAAAAAATTATTGGGTGCCTCACTACCAAGAGAAGTACCCCACTGATATCCCCGAATTAGGCGCTATTCAGCTGCAAAAACTAGTTATTCAGGGAGATACGTATTATCTACGGCCATTAAACCCCGCAGATGAGCGACGCTTGCAAGAATTCTTTTATTCCCATACCAAAGAAACCCTGCGCTTACGGTATAACCATGATCCCAAACAGATGTCTCGGGAGAAGTCGTGTAATTTGGTGAGTGTGGATCAGCGCAGCGATGCGGCATTGTGTATTGTTCGTCAGGAGGGCTCTCGGATAACCATTCATGCGGTGGGACGTTTCTATTTTAATCCTGAGGATAACTCCTGCGAAGCGGCGTTTGTTACCCGAGAGAACCAACAAGGAAAAGGCATGGCTAAATTGTTGCTCGGCCGTCTTATCGACATAGCCAAAAAGCGAAAAATGCGCAGAATGCTGGCCTATGTACGAGCGGAAAATAAGCCCATGATCGCCATCTTTGAAAATGCGAAGTTCAAGCGAATGGCCTACAGTGATCCCAGCGAAGTAGAGCTGGAACTAAAACTGGAGGACGCACAGTGACAGTGCGCATATTTAGAGGTAAAGATTGCCTCAACCATGATGTGGGGCATCAGCACCCTGAATGCCCAGATCGACTGTATGCCATCGATGATCAACTGTTGTCATCAGGGTTAGAAATGACCTGTGAACATCAGGATGTGGGCCCTTGTCCTCGGGAATACCTCGCACTGGCCCACGATCCGTATTATGTCGATGGTATTTTTGAGCAAGCGCCTAAGTCGGGTTTAATTTGGGTGGATGATGACACCGGGATGACACCCATTACCTTAAGCGCGGCATTACAATCTGCTGGGGCTGGGGTGGAAGCGGTTGATTGGGTGATGGCGGGAGAAGACAGGCAGGGCTTTTGTGCCGTTCGCCCCCCTGGTCATCATGCCGAATATGCCTCAGCAATGGGTTTTTGTTTGTTTAATAACGTGGTGGTCGCGGCCCGATATGCGTTAAAACACCATTCGCTTAGCCGCGTGGCCATTGTGGATTTTGATGTGCACCACGGTAACGGAACGGAAAATATTGTCGCAGGTGATAAACAGATCATGTTGTGTTCATCCTTTCAGCATCCCTTTTACCCGCACACCGGAGCCCCAGTTTCTGCAAGTAATATTTTAGGGGTTCCCCTCGATGCCGGCGCCACCGGTGAGGCCTTTCGGGAAAAAGTCAGCCATTGGTTTGCCGTTTTGAAAAACTATGCGCCAGAGTTAATTTTAATTTCTGCTGGCTTTGATGGTCATGCTGAAGACCATATGGGTCACTTACGGCTAAAAGAAGACGACTACAAATGGATTTCTGCCCAATTGCGTAATGTGGCTGATAGCTGTTGCCATGGTCGAATTGTCAGCACGTTGGAAGGCGGTTACAACCATAGCGCTCTGGCTCGCAGCGTGGTGGCACATATCAAAGGTTTACAAGGTGACAGCCAAGAGACCGGCGGGGCGTAACAAGCAATTTAACTGGGGCAGTAACACCCTTGCGCTTCACTATTGATTATCGCTCCTAACGGTGCGGGCTGTTTTACTATATCGGCAATATCATTAACCAAATCGTCACCGGTAAAACAGCCAATTCCTGTGGCGTAGGGGCCTAAATAGCGTAGTTTACCTTCCATATCGAGTACAGCTAACGCAGGAAAGCTAGGCACCCAAGGCATAAGATCTGGCACCTCATGGATATTAAGCTTAACAAGCTGGTAGTGGTTTTTTTCCAGTAACTGAACAAGCACCTGTTGGTGAATATGACTCAGTGTATTGCAATAACAAGGGGCGTGGGTTTCTAAGTGCACAAGACTGCCGGGCTTAATTCCAGCTTGTATTAAACGGCGAGCAAATTGTTCGTCAAAACCGTCTTTCGCTGCCGCACTGTTAAGGCTAAATTGGGGGTCAAAAGGGATAATTTTGTTATTACCGTATAACAAAAGTCCACTCATCAGGGCGCATCCCCAAATAACCAGAAGCGCCCAGCTTTTTTTACCTGTCATTAAATGACGAATTTTTTAACCGCGGCCTGCATGTGGCTGCACAATGTAGCAAGTTGTACCACTTGTTCTTCCAACCGCACGGCGGTGGCCGCTTCGTCCTGCGCGAGTTCATGCAGTTTAGCTGTACTTTCGGCAATAGACTGAGAAGCGACTTCTTGCTCTTCTGCGGCGGCGGCCACCTCTGTCATATGCTCTGAAGCGGTATTCATCTGACTTTCAATTTCAGACATGGTGCTACCGGCTTGTGAAGAATCATTAACCGCTTGATCCACCAATTCTATGCAAGCTTGCATTTGCTGTACTGAACTGGCGGTACTAGTGACCAATTGTTCTGTTACAAAAGAAATCTCATCGGCGCTTTCTTTGGAGCGAATCGCCAGAGTACGTACTTCATCGGCAACGACGGCAAACCCTCGACCGTGCTCTCCGGCTCGAGCTGACTCGATGGCAGCGTTCAATGCCAAGAGGTTGGTCTGATCCGCCACAGCGGTGATTGAGCGCATTGCATCAGAGATATTGTTACACCGTTCATTGAGCTCTGAATTGGTTTTTTCGGCCTCACTAAGCAAGGCTTTCAATGACGAGACCGACGAGGCTGACGAATCTAAAGCTTGTCTGGATTTTATCGTGAGGTCGCTGGCGTTACGGGTGATGTCGCTGGCCAAGTGGGTTCGCTCGCTGGTCATTTGCATGGAAACGGCAATTTGCTCAGATGCGGAAGACACACTGGCGACCTCATCGGCACTTTTCACGCTGGTGTGACTCAGTTCGGACATAGCGGTTTTAATGACATCGCTGGCCGAATACACATCGTTTGTCAGGGTTCGGGTATGGCCTACCAGTGCTTTCATTTGCGCTAATAAGTCAGCAAATTGCCTAGTACCTGTAGTGACAGAAGGCACGTTGACGGATAAATCGATACTGTCTTGCTGGCGTAAAACTTGCTCTACCGTGTTGCTTAGGGCGTAAGCATTGGTACCTTCTTCCAGCGAGCGTTTAGCGACATACATTAAGACTAGGCATTCGGTGATGGCGAATAGGGCATGTAATACAAGAATATAAAAGGTTAAATGTCCGTCTTCAAAGACAAATATATTAGCGCCTTGGGTTTGGAGAATAAAAAATCCAATATGGTGTATCGCCACCACTAGGGTGGCCACCGCAATGACTCGCCAGTCTCTAAATACCACCAAAAACGCCAGCATTACGAAGATCTGAAAATGGACTTCGATGAGGCCAAATGCCTGGTGAATATGCAGCGCGGTAAGTAGTTGTACGCCAATGCCAATGGCAATGCGGCTGACCACTGCTGCGGGTTGGGTATAACTAAGAAATAGAGGGAGTGCCACCATGGGTATGCCAAAGAGAAGTGCTGGCATAATGTCATTAGTATAAAACCCAATAGCCAGTGATAGTACCCACTGAATGGAGAGTACGATGCGAAAAATTTTGTGTCCGTCTTTTACCCAAGGATACAACATGCCTTTGCTTCCCCTTAACCGTGCTTTTGGAGAGCGTCGCCCCAAACCCGTTAGAATTTAAACACTCTAAGTTATATTAATTTATTATTATGTTTTCAAAATAACATATTTTTTATTTTAAGCAAGTTGAGCGACAAACCACCTGCTTTCGCGTTTTTTCACCACGAGCAACACCTTGCCCGTTATATTTGCTGTGCTAAGGTGCTGTCATACAATCAAAGTTGAGGCGTTATGAAATCGCATTTTAAAAACATTGGGCTAGTTTTCTGCTTTTTTTTAGTTGTTAGTACAAGCACTCAGGCTTTTACCCTCAGGCTGTCGCAACAAGATTTAAATCAGGTGATTGGTATGGCGTTTCCCCAGACTCAGTACTACCAAGGAAGCCAGGTTATCTTTTCTAATCCCTATGTGACATTGGCCGCAGACAATATCATCGCGATAAATGTGGATATTAAAGGCAATGAGGGGGATGCGATGCTCAGTGCTTCGGCTGAACTCAGCGGCGAAGTACATTATAACGGCACCACTGGTGAACTACAGATTATGCGCCCTCAGTTAGACGACTTTACCGTGCATGACAGTAATCAGATTGAGGAAGAAAAAATAGCCGAGTGGGTTGCGCAGCTGAAAGGTCAGTCGGCACCGGTTATTTTGTTATTGGACTTTAAGCAACTGGATCTCTCGTTCATTGGCAACCGTGTTCCTAGCCGTATGTGGGTAGAAAAAGGACAACTGGTAGTCGAATACTAAAGGGGCTCATGCCCCTTTTCGTGTATTTTCGACTAACTGAACACAACGTATTTTAGTTGTGGTCGCGATTTTTTCCTTTAGACCGTTTTTGTTGTTGCTGCACCACCTGACGTTTTTTCACTGTAGCCGGAGCGCTACGTTGTTTGGTGGTGGTTGTACGTACCACTTCACGACGAGGGGTGGTTGTTTTTTTGGTTGTGGTTTGGCGCTGCACCGTAACCGGCTTTTTCGCTGTGGTTTGGCGCTGCACCGTGACCGGCTTTTTCGCTGTGGTGTGGCGCTGCACCG
>NZ_JAHKQF010000018.1:266701-299038 GCF_018860965.1 Alteromonas sp. C1M14
TGGTGTGGCGCTGCACCGTAACCGGCTTTTTCACCGTAGTATGCCGCTGCACCGTAACTGGCTTTTTCACAACCCTCGGGGTGGCAAAGTGAGCGGGGGCACTGCGTATTACACGGGGCGAATACCGTACTTGGCGATGGGCCGTATTATGCTTCCATGGTTGATAGTCTCGGCTATAAACTCGCTTAACCTCATTGCCGTAATAATAACGCTTAACCGGTTTATGGCTTACGATCACTTGCCTGTTGTGCCAACCTATCCCACCGAAATAAAACGACGTGGATACACGAATTTGCGGGCTCCAATAGAAATTGCCGGCTAATCGAAAGTGTGCCGGTTGATGCCAATACACGGGCGCAATGGAATGCCACCAGAGGCCAAACACGACACGGGTATCGTAAAACGGCACATATACGTATTCCTTACGCGTCGGCGCTATGATGATAACGTCGTCTTCTTGTTCAACGTTAAGGTACTCGTTGTTTGATAAGGTTCCTGCTTCAAGAGCATGTTGGCGTAGCACTTGTACCCGAGCGAGCACACGGCTTTGGCTGATTAGCACATTGTCGCCTAACGCTTGCAGCCAATCGAGGTCTGACGCCAGAGTGTGTAAAACATCGGTGAGCGGCAGTAATGCTTTTACACTGGGGTCCCAACTAACCGATGCGGTTTTACTGTCAATTTCATCATCACTTAATTCACTGTTTTTTTGACGCCATCTGTCGGCAGCCACAATATCTAACGGATAAGTAGACGCAATGAGTATATGGGTAAGAATGGTATCTGGATACAGGGCCACAGGTGCCAGTAGGCTGTCCAGTTCGGCATCGGTATAGGATAAAGCGTCTGTTTGAGACGTCTCACTTTGCTCTTGAGCGACCACCATAGGTACTACTGCCACAGTGCTAACTGCGGCGAGAGCGGTGAGGATCGCTATGGATAAACGTTTCATACGGTCTCCTTTACCCTGATGGAACGGGCAAATAAATAAACTTATGACACGTTTATAAGGGATTGGGGATTAACCGAAGCTGAACCAGTTTCTAACTGGTTGTTCAGGTTTCTTCATTTATTTGAACATATGGGGGTCGAAAACGTGACCAAGCTTTTCGGTTTTCGTTTTCAAATAATATTTGTTGTCTTTGGTCATGCCATGATCAATCGGTTTACGCGCAACTATGTTTATGCCCAACTCTTTCAACGCTTTGATTTTTCTGGGGTTGTTGGTCATAAGTTCGACGTTTTTAACGTGCAGGGTATCTAGCATCACCTTACACATATCGTAGCTGCGTAAATCGGCATCAAAGCCAAGATGTTCATTGGCTTCCACCGTGTCCATGCCATTATCTTGTAATTGATAGGCTCTGATTTTGTTCAGCAAACCAATACCTCGGCCTTCTTGGCGCAAATACAAGATAACGCCAAAACCATGATCTACAACGTTCTGCATGGCTTTCTCGAGTTGAAAACCACAATCGCAGCGGGTGCTAAATAATGCATCGCCGGTGAGGCATTCAGAGTGAATGCGAATCGGCACGGTGTCATTTTCATCCCATTCACCGTAAGACAGCGCCACATGCTCCCGCCCGCTCATTTCTGCAAAGCCGTGGATTTTGAAATTACCCATACGGGTGGGCAGTTTGGCTGAACTAATGTATTCGTACTTAGGTTGCTTACTGGTCATGACACTTCTATATATGCTGCTCGATCCACGCTAACGTGGGGGCATGCTGGCAATTTACAAGGGAGTAACGCGTCATTATATCACTAGTTAGTCGGTGGATTAAATGACTTAACCGGTTTATTACTGTACTGGCGGTAAGCCTACCCATTGGCACAATACGTCAATGTCACAACGCTTGCCCACAGGTTCAAGCCAGATGGCATCGCACAACCATTCAATGCAAAGTAATACATGCTTTTCTTCTTGACGTAATAGTACCTGCATGCGATCCGCGCCCCAGTCTGGCTCTGATACTTGGGCGTTCAGCCACCGAGCTATTTCGGCGGTGAGCCGTTGCGCCTTTAACGGCGTCTCGGGTAAGGATAAATTTAATGTAACTGTAGAGCCTGTGAGCGCACAGGCCTGACAAAGTTGCTCATTGCTTAACTGCTGCATGACAAAGTACCCGGTGTGTGGGATTGCGAGGCCGTGCTGAACCTGTGTTCATCCCATTGCGTGTCAAAAGGGGTGTGAAAGGCTTTAAGAAGTGCCTCGGCAAAGGTGAAATCACCGCTGTTTGCCTGGGTGATGGCCTCTTGCAATAAATGGGTTCGAGGGATCACCGCAGGATTAACCGCTTTAAGTTCAGACTCAGATACGCCAGTCTCTGCCCGTGCCACTTGATAGTCCTGCCACCACTGATCAAATGCTTGCCTGTTTATAAAGTCGTTACGTAACTGGGGTTGTGCTTGTTGGTATGAGGTACCCGCCAAGGTTCTAAAGCTATTATTGTAATCCAGTTCAGATTGTTTGAGCATGGCTAACCATTGGTTCGCCAAATTGATATGACTTGGTTGTTGAGCGTTGAGCCCCAGTCGCGAACAAAGGTGGTGCTGATATTGGGCGATAAATGCAGGCTCATATTGGGTAAGTACTTCACGTAATTGCTCGGTACTGCAATGCCCGGAAAAGCTATGCGCTAAACAATTTAAATTCCATAATCCAATGCCAGGCTGTTGGTCGAAGGCATAACGGCCTTGGTAATCAGAATGATTAAACACGGCTTTAGGGTCGTAGCGCTCTAGCATAGCAAAGGGACCAAAATCGAAGGTGATACCATGAATGGACATATTGTCGGTATTCATTACGCCATGAACAAAGCCATAACTTTGCCATAACGCAATGAGTCGTGCGGTGCGTAGCGTAATGGCGCGTAACAGGGCTTGATGCGGGTTGCTCGCTTGGGCGCATTCGCTAAAGTGGTGCTGTAACGTGTAATCAAACAGGGCATTGAGCTTGTCTGTTTCTCCCGCTTGAAAAAAATACTCGAAATGACCGAACCGAATATGGCTTGGGGCCGTGCGTATCATCATCGCGGCCGGCTCTAACTGTTCACGCAATACGGTTTCTTCACTACTAAATAAGCACAGCCCCCGGGAAGAAGGAATCCCTAACGCATGCAGAGCCTCACTTCCGAGATATTCTCTGAGGGTGGAACGCAGTACCGCTCGACCATCTGCTCCTCGTGAATAAGGGGTTTGCCCCGCCCCCTTTAAATGTAAGTCTACTGACGCGCCATTACAATTCGCTTCCGCTAACAGCAACCCCCGTCCATCACCTAATGTTGGGTTCCATTGCCCGAATTGATGGCCGCCGTATTTTTGCGCCACCGCGTAGTGGCTTAAGGCAGACACCGATTGCCCAAGTAATGCGGTTATTTGATTGTCTTGCCACCATGAAACCGGTAAGTTCAATTCATGTGCTAATACCTCGTTTACCATTTCGAGTTTCTGACCACGTAAGATCTGCGGCGTTACATGCGTTGACAGGTCACAAAGGGTGGTAGCGTAATGATGAGTAAGGGGCATAGTTCTCCACAGGGGTGAAAGACAAAGTCTGATTCTAAATAATTCAGCCAATGGGTGCTAGCTTACTTCTTCATGGTTTGGGGTATTTATTTATCTGGCTAATCTGTCTGTGCCGTAAACACGTATAGATATAGGGTATACAAGGAATTTGTAACGTTTCGCAAGGGCTAAGTCATGATCACTGTTCACCATTTAAATAACTCTCGGTCTCAACGCATTTTGTGGCTACTAGAAGAGCTGGGCGTTGACTACCGTTTGGAAACCTATCAGCGGGACCCACAAACGGGTTTGGCCCCTGCACAGATGAAAGCGATTCATCCGTTGGGACGATCACCGGTATTAACCACCGAATTTGGTGCTTTAGCTGAGTCTGGCGCCATCGTGTCTTATCTGGTTAAGCGCTATGGTAATGACAAGTTTCAGGTACCCACTGACACCCAGTTGTATTTACAGTATGAATTTTGGTTGCACTTCGCGGAAGGCAGTTTAATGCCTCCACGGGTGGCCAGTTTGGTCTTTTCTCGAGCTAAGGACAAGGTGCCTATGCTGCTCAAACCATTGGCTGGTAAAATTCTTGATGGCATTGCCGATGCCTATTACAGACCGAATTTAGCCCAAAGCTTAAAGTACACAGAAAGTTACTTGGCAAATCATGAATGGTTCGCGGGCGCTGAGCCAACAGGTGCCGATGTTCAAATGCTGTTTCCTCTAGAAACATTAGTTGCTGGCGGAGATGGGAGTGATTACCCAGCCATTTGTGCTTATGTGAATCGGATCCATCGTCGACCCGCCTATATACGCGCCTTAGAAAAAGGCGGCCAATACGACTATGCCTAAAAGCCATCGCGCTAGTTATCTAAGGTGCTCTCTAGGTAGTCGCGGATAAGTTGTAAAAACGCATCACCATAGCGTTCTAGTTTGGTTCTGCCAACGCCGCTCACATCAAGGAAGTCATTCACGGTGGTTGGGGTACGTGAGGCCATGTCAGCTAACGTGGCATCACTGAACACCACGTAAGGTGGCACCTTGTGTTCTTCTGCCAAGGCTTTTCGCAAATGCTTTAAGCGTTTAAATAAGGCTTTATCGTACACCGACGGGGTTTTGCTTATACGGTTGTCGGCTTTAAACGTCAGGCGAGGTACGGCTAGCTGTAACGGCATTTCCCCTTTTAATACCGCGCGGGCGTTTTCATTCAACCTGAGCATGGCGCCACAGGTGAGATCGACCCTCACTAGTCCTTGGTGGATCAGTTGATTAATCATGCCATTCCAGTAGCCATCGGGTTTATCTTTACCAATACCGTAGGTACTAAGGGTATGGTGTTCGGCTTCATGAATACGTTTTAAGGCTTTTCCCCGAAGCACGTCAATAACGTATTGGGCTCCAGCTTGTTGGTTAAGTCGTAAAATACAGGACAATATTTTTTGTGCGATAACCAAGCCATCGATAAGTTTAGGGGGATCGATACACACATCGCAGTTACCGCAGGCGGTGTCACTGTATTGAGAAAAATAATTTAATAGCACTTGGCGACGGCATGTTTGGGCTTCGGCGAACGCCTCCATCGCGGCAAACTTTTGTAATTCTACGTCAAGACGGTGGGTGACTTCACCTTGCTCTATCCATTGGCGTACACGGGCGGCGTCTTTCTCGTCGTACAATAACAGTGCTTCAGATTCCAGGCCATCCCGCCCGGCTCGTCCGGTTTCTTGGTAGTAATTTTCGATACTACGGGGAACATCATGATGCACGACATAGCGTACATTCGACTTGTTAATGCCCATGCCAAAGGCCACGGTAGCAATCACTATATCGGTTTGATCATTAAGAAAGCGCCGTTGTACAAACTCTCTTTCATCGGCGTCCATACCGGCGTGATAAGCGGCGCAGTTTATCCCTTCTCGATGCAGTCTTGCGTACAAATCGTCCACTTTTGCGCGACTGTTACAATAGATTATGCCGCTGCCATCTTGGTGTTTTACATAGTCGCGCACTTGGTCAAAGGCTTTGTACTTGGGCATAACGCGATAGCGAATATTGGGGCGATCAAAGCTCCCCTTGTATACGAAGGGGTCTTGCAGGTTCAGTTGTACTTGAATATCGGCTTGCGTTGCCGCATCAGCGGTGGCGGTGAGGCCAATAACAGGAATATGGGGGAAGCGTTGTTTTAACGTTCCCAGTGCCCGGTAATTTTGACGAAAGTCGTGGCCCCAATGAGAAACACAGTGGGCCTCATCCACGGCAAACAAAGCGATGCTAAGAGACTGCATCAATGACATCATCCACGACGTTAATAGCTTTTCAGGGGAAACGTAAAGCAGTTGCAGTGTACCGTTGCGAATGCGGTCGATGACAGCCTGCTGTTGTGCGTGATCTTGTGTGGAGTTGATGTAGGCCGCTGAAACGCCAGCCTCGGCCAGTTGCTCTACTTGATCTTGCATCAGTGAAATCAGTGGCGAGACCACAATGGCAACGCCGGGACGCACCAATGCGGGTATTTGATAACACAAGGATTTGCCGCCGCCGGTGGGTAAAAGTACTAAAGCATCGCGACCAGAGACCACCGCTTCAATGACGGCGTGTTGGCCGTCGCGAAACTGCTTGTAGCCAAATACCCTCGACAATACCTCTTTGGCATCAAGTGACGGGTTTTCTTCATTATTTTGGGACAACAGGGGTTCACAATTACTCATCGGCGGGGATTTTACGTGTTTTCTTGTCAAGGTTCACGGACTTCGACGTACAGTTTTTGATATGTTGTTGTCAATTCAGCTAAAAAAGCTACTATCAAAGCCAATAGAATTTGCCGGAGAATGTAATATGTCTGAGCCCTTACCCGATCTTATTGAAGAGCTGGTTTCTGATACCCAGAATGATGATCCTGCGGCAGTGCTAACTACTCTGGCCAATGAAGATAATGTCTCTATTGCTACCCTGTTAGAGGCGCTACCGGTGGAGCACCGTATTCCTGCATGGGAGAGCCTACCTCAAGAGCGCAAGCTTGATGTGTTAGTGGAAATGCGTAGCGATCCCCGAGAAATCCTCATTGACGCGACACCGGACGAAGAGTGGACGTTGATGTTGGCGGACATCGAAGCAGAACATTTGTTGGAATTGATGGACTCGCTACCCAACCGCCTTACGGCGTTGGCATTTGAGGCGCTCAATACCCAGCAACAGCGTTTCTTTAAAGAAGCGACCCAATTTAACGATAACGAAATAGGCCACTGGATTTCCCATGAGCAACTGGTGTTACCCATAAGTGCAAAGGTAAAAGACGGTTTACGCCTTATGCGTCACGATATTCCCACCCACGGTGACACGTTATTTTTACTTAATGGCTCAGGGCAGTTTTCTGCCGCTGTGAAGCTAAATCAGTTATTCGCTGCGCCACCAGAGATGCCTCTTGTGGAACTGCTTGTGGATAATATGCCCGTGCTCAAGGGCAGTGACGATATTATGCAGGCGTCGTTACAAGTTCAACGCTCAGGGTTTGCCGCCGTGCCGGTGGTGGACGAAAACAACAAATTGCTAGGACGATTGGATATCACCGCCGCTAGTGAGTTGGTGAATGAAAACTATGAACGCCAAGTGATGGCATCAGCGGGTATGGATGAAGATGAAGATTTATTTTCGCCCGTTGCGAAAAGTGCGAGAAATCGGGCCTTGTGGTTAGGCATTAACTTAGTAACGGCTTTTCTGGCTTCTTGGTTTATCGGTTTATTTGAAGGCACCTTACAGCAAGTGGTTGCCTTAGCCGTACTGATGCCTGTAGTCGCCAGTATGGGCGGCATAGCGGGCAGTCAAACCCTCACACTCATTGTGCGGGGGTTGGCCTTAGGGCAGGTAACTAAAGCAAACTTTCGTGCCTTGATGGCAAAGGAATTAAAAGTGGGTGGCGTCAATGGCGTGGTATGGGCACTCATTATCGGTGTCATAGCCGCGTTTTGGTTCTCAGATGGTGCCCTTGGTTTGGTGATCTGCTTAGCCATATTAATCAATATTGTTTGTGCAGCGCTGGCCGGTGTCTTTTTGCCCATGTTGTTGGATAAATTAAACATAGATCCCGCGTTAAGTGGCTCAGTGATTTTGACCACAGTTACGGATATTGTGGGTTTTGTGGCGTTTCTGGGATTAGGCACTGTTTTTCTACTGTAAACCGCATGAGGGTTGCATTTTAGGGCCATGATTCCCACAATGCAGCCCTCAAATTTAACTCCTGGAGCCCTCGTTGAGTCAAAATCCTACCAACGCTGCTGACAACGCCGCAAAAATTGGCGTAATAAGTGCCATCGCCGCCTACTGTATGTGGGGGATCGCGCCGGTTTATTTTAAGCAGCTTCAGGCGTTACCGGCTATTGATGTGTTAATGCATCGTGTGGTCTGGTCGGCGGTAATACTTTTTGTGCTCATTCTTGGGTTAAAGCAATGGGGCAAGGTGGTGTTGGCGGTGAAAAACCTGCGGGTTATGCGGGTTCTTTTTGTGGCAGGGATACTCCTTGGTGCGAACTGGCTACTCTTTATTTGGGCGATTAATAACGACCATATTTTGGATGCCAGTTTGGGTTATTACATCAATCCTCTTATCAATATTTTCTTCGGTCGTTTATTTTTAGGTGAAAAGCTAAGGCCAATGCAGAAATTGGCTGTGATCCTCACTGTGGTGGGGGTGGCGGTGTTATTGGTGTCTTATGGTGAGTTTCCTTGGATAGCTCTGGTGCTAGCCATAACCTTTAGCGTGTACGGCATTTTGCGAAAGAAAGTGGCGGTGGATTCGTTACCCGGTTTGTTTATAGAAACCTCGTTAATGTTGCCTTTCGCACTTTGCTATTGGGTCATGTTTGCGAGTGACTATAGCAATATGAATACTAACGAGTGGTCTTTGAATGCGCTGCTGATTGCCGCCGGTGTGGTGACCACGGCTCCACTACTGTGTTTTACCGTTGCAGCAAGGCGCATCATGTACTCTACACTGGGCTTTCTGCAATATATTGGGCCCTCTATTATGTTTGCGTTAGCGCTATTTGTGTACCATGAACCTATGGACGCGTCCCGCTTTATGACCTTTGGTTTTGTTTGGTTTGCCTTGCTTATTTTTAGTGTTGACTCACTCAGTGCCTACAGAAAACAGCGCCGAGCCTTTTATTCTGCAAAGGCACAAAGTTGATTACGGCCATTGGCTTTCGCTTGATAGAGTAATTTGTCCGCTTCGCTAATGAGCCCTTCTAGGCTTTTTGTTGTCGAACTAAACAAGCCGATACTGGCCGTCACAGACAAGGGCTGATCATTAAATACAATGGGAGTATCGGCCAGACGAGCACAAAATTGCTGTAATAAGGATGAGGCTTGGGTGGTGGTGATATCCGGTAGGTAAATACAGAATTCTTCTCCGCCAAATCGCGCTAACGGCGTGCCGTCGAACAGCGAGCTAAGTAATGAAGCGACGGTTTTCAGCACCGCATCACCGGCATCATGACCGTACGTATCATTAATATGCTTGAAATGGTCTAAATCAATTAATGCCAATGACTGGGGGCGGGGCAGCACGCTATATTGGGTGGTGATGGTATAGAAAAAATGCCGTCGATTGGGAAGCCCGGTTAAATAATCGGCATTGGCTAATCGGCGAATATTTTCCACGCTTTCCATTAACTCGATATTTTGCATTACCCGTACTAAAAACTCCTCCTGAGCGTAGGGAGATTGCAGCACATCATTGGCACCACTTTTCAAAAAAGACGCCGACAAATCGCTGTGGCGCCCCTCTAGTAAGCCAATGATGGCGAGATCCTCTTTTGAATAAGCCCGTCTTAATTCGGCGGTGTAATGAATGCCTTGATCAGCATCGAGGGCATAATTAACCAGCATAAGGCGCACGGATGGGGTCGAGACCAGTTGTGTTTGTGCTTGAGAAAGGGTTTTTGCTTCGTAAACCAGAAAGTTGTGCCGGCGCAGTAGCCCTACCATTTCAGCGCGCCCAGCCCTTGGTCCACCTGCTACCAAAACGCCGATATGCTTGTTTTTGTCTAAACGGGCCAAAAGGCGGCTTAAATAATCGTAAATTTGGTGATTTTCTTTAATCAAATAATCGACAATATTGCGCTGAAGAATGGCGTTACGAGTATCTGTATCGGCATTATCGGCAACAACAATGGTAGGAATGAAGGCCTTGATCGTAAAGTCGGTTGCTTCTCCATGGGGCGCGTCGGGTAAAGAATAAGCCACTACGGCACACAGATAATCTTCAGGAACCGAAGCGGAGAAGCGAGCTCTAGCTTCAGTCAGCGAGCCGGCACCTTCAGGAATAAGGCCGGCTTTTCTTACCAGTTTTGACACAATGTGCAGGCTTTGCTGGCTATTTTCAATTACCAGAACTTTTCGCTGCATGGCCCACCTCAAATAGAATTAATGCGTACGCTATGCCTAGTGGCCACGTGTTTGCTGGTAAATATATCGGCCTTTACGGCATTGGCTGTAATTTAGCGTAGGCCAGTACCAGCCATTTACTACCAAATTCGTCAAAATTGACCTGCACTCTGGCATGATCGCCGGAGCCTTCGTAATTCAGTACCACCCCTTCGCCGAACTTACGGTGGGCTACCCGCTGACCAAGCTGAAAGCCTGTTTGTTCGAAGCTTTCGTGGGATGTAACGCGGCTAAAGCGATTGTGTACAGGCCGTGATACCGTGGATTTTAGCCTGACTTCCTCGACACAATCGGCAGGAATTTCGCGGATAAAACGGGATGCGGTATGGTATTTGTCCTGCCCATAAAGTCGTCGGCTTTCTGCATAGGTAATAAACAGTTTTTCCATTGCCCGGGTCATGCCCACATAACAAAGTCGACGCTCTTCTTCCATACGCCCTGGTTCTTCGTTAGTCATTTGGCTTGGGAACATGCCTTCTTCCACACCGGCCATAAAGACCACCGGGAATTCTAACCCTTTTGCGGTATGAATTGTCATCATCTGCACGGCGTCTTGATCGGTGTCAGCTTGGGTTTCTCCCGCTTCTAACGATGCGTGGGCTAAAAAGGCACTTAATTGAGACATCTCTTCGGCCTCTTCGGGCACCACAAACTGTTTACAGGCGGTAACTAATTCTTCAAGGTTTTCTAATCGTGCCTGGGCTTTTTCACCCTTTTCTGCTTGGTACATGGCATACAAGCCCGACTGTTTTATGGCCTTGTCTGCTTGTTCTTCTAGCGGTAAATCGGCGGTGGTTTGCTCTAAATCGGTGATTAAGCGAATGAAACTTTGTAACGCATTGGCCGCACGACCTTTTAAAGTCCCTTCGGCAATGAGAAACTGACTGGCCTGCCATAATGAGCAGTTTTGTTCTCGGGCCGTGGTTCGTATGCCTGCTAGGGTTTTCTCGCCCATGCCGCGACTGGGGGTATTGACAATGCGTTCGTAGGCGGCATCGTCGTGGGGATGATTAATCATGCGCAGATAGCCCAACGCGTCTTTGATTTCTTGTCGTTCAAAGAAGCGTAAGCCACCATAAATGCGGTAGGCTAAACCTTCATGAAGTAACGCTTCCTCTAATACACGAGATTGAGCATTGTTACGGTATAAAATCGCGGTATCGGTAAGGGCGTTCCCTTTTTGCATCCAACTTTTTATTTGCGAAACAATAAAGCGGGCTTCATCGAGTTCATTAAAGCCTGCATAAACCGATACCGGCTCTCCTTCACTCCCTTCTGTCCACAATTCCTTACCTAGACGTCCGGCATTGTTGTCGATAACACCATTTGCGGCTTTCAATATCGTGCTGGTTGAACGGTAGTTTTGCTCAAGACGAATGGTCGTGGGCTGAGGAAAGTCTTTTAAAAATTTATGAATGTTATCTACATTGGCGCCGCGCCAGCCGTAAATAGACTGATCATCGTCACCCACAATCATAATATTGTTTTCACCGGTGCTACATAACATTCGCAGCCATGCATACTGAATATTGTTGGTATCTTGAAACTCATCAACTAATACCGCGCGAAATCGCTTTTGATAGTGGGCAAGAATGTCGGGGTTTTTGGCCCATAATTCATGGGCACGAAGCAATAATTCTGCAAAATCCACCAAGCCAGAACGATCACAAGACTCTTGATATGCCGCATAAATATCGCGCATTTTTTGCTGGGTATGATCGTTGTGGGTATCGATATGTTGGGGGCGAAGCCCTTCGTCCTTGTTTCCGTTGATGTACCACTGTACCTGACGAGGAGGCCAGTGTTTTTCATCAAGATTCATGGCTTTGAGAATACGCTTTATCAATCGGTACTGGTCGTCAGAATCAAGAATTTGAAAATTTTCAGGCAGGCCTGCTTCGGCGTGATGGGTGCGAAGTAGGCGGTGGGCCAGGCCATGAAACGTGCCCATCCACATGGTATGTAAGCTACGCTTCATAACATGCTCTAATCGCCCGCGCATTTCTTTAGCGGCTTTATTGGTGAAGGTAACCGCCAGGATGGAAAAGGGGGCGATATTTTCCACTTCCATTAACCAAGCAATACGATGGACCAGCACCCGGGTTTTTCCGCTACCTGCACCTGCGAGCACCAATGTGTTTGACAGCGGCGACGCCACCGCTTCGCGCTGTTTTTCGTTAAGGTCGTCAAGCAGTACAGATACATCCATTAGGGTCATCACCGGTTAATTAATTTAAAGCGGCACAATTATGCCAGAGCAGACTGTGAATTTATACAGTGAGAACTGATAACGGCGTTGGTGATGGTTTTGACTAAAGTCTAACTGTTTAATTTTTACCCTCTTGCTACTGTGTGTCGCCTACCAGCCCTAGCAAATTCACTCCCACATTAAGAAGGTTATCTTATGGAGGTAGAACGCGGCGTAAAAGAGCACCGGTTTAACCTTGATGCTTTTATTTTAGAAATTTATGACGCTTCGTTAAGTCGAAAGTGGGCACGGGTATTGGAGCAGTGTATGTCGCTTTTCGCGGCAAACACGGCTTTTTTACTTCTATACGATGCCGTGAACCAACAGTTTATCTCGCTAAAGCGTAAATCAACCACGGTATTACCCGAGTCGGCATTGCAGTATTACCGAGAACAATTTCATCGTGACCCTCTCTATATCAAAAGTCAGTATATGGAAGAAGGGAGTATACTTAACACGTATGATGGCGCTTATCTGAACTTAGCTGAACATCCCGAATACGGCGAACGTGTGCTGTCCCCGTTAAACGCTGAAAAAACCAAAGTTGCTTTGGTGTTAAAAGATGGCCAGTATGAGGCATTTTTCGGTGTATGCCGAAGTAACAATGGGCCGGACTTTACGTCTTTAGATGACGTGTATTTTAATAAAATTGTGCCCCATCTTGTGCGTGCTTCTCGGTACTTTCGTGATCAAGAAAGCTACAAGCTAAATCGTTGTATTGCCCAAGGGGTATACGACAATCAGCCTGCTCCCTTTTTAGTGTGTAATCGGCAGTTAAAAATTCTTGCTTCTAATGTTTCTGCACAACGTTACCTGCGCGCTAGCGATTACTGCCATAATAGTAATGGTCACCTGTCTGTGTCTCCGGCCCGGTATTTATATCAATTGTGGTCAGCCATGGACAATTGCAAATTAGAAAACCCCGGTTATAAGGAAAAAGAGCGAACCTTGATCATTGATGAAGGGGGCGTCACCATGACGGTATTGAAAGTGGCGTTTTTAAATACTGTGCCACATCCTCATGGCACGGAAGTTTGCTTCATTATTTCGTTTGCAGTGAAAAACCAACCTGATTGGAAGGCCCTGTCTGTGACGTTTTCGCTGACAAAGCGGGAACAGTTGATCGCCAAATTATTATATAAAGAAGTCACTTACCAAGATATTGCCACAACATTGGATATCGACGACGATACCGTCACGGTATTAGTGCGCAGTCTTTATGTAAAAATTGGCGCGCTTCATCGGCGTGACTTTCTGGAGTTAATGGCCGACTTTCCTATTCAATCTTATTAAATTAGTGTCAATTAGCAGTGCACTGTTCCCGTTTATCTGCGTACAAACCAGCAATACGCATAAACGGAGTTAAGTATGCCAGTATCACAGGCAAAATCGAAAAGCGGTATCAGTGACTTTCCAGCGGGCGCTTGGTGGCAAATTGTCAAACGCACCTACACTAAGCAAGTCGATCATAATTTGTCGCTGATTTCCGCAGGGGTGGCGTTTTATTTTCTATTGGCCATCTTTCCGCTATTGGCTGGCATCATCTCGCTTTATGGTTTGCTGGTTTCGCCGGAACAGCTGCAAAGTCACATGGGTTACTTGGTAGATGCTGTACCTACCGGTAGTGGCTATATTCTAGAGGAACAACTGACGCGACTAACGGAAAACTCAAACCGCGCATTAAGCTGGGGGTTTGGACTAAGCCTGTTGTTAACGTTATGGAGCAGTAGCAAAGGCGCCAATGCGCTCATCACCGCTTGTAATATTGCCTACAACGAAGAGCATGGCAGGAACTTTTTAAAAGGCATTTTGGCACGCCTTGTTCTTACCATTAGTATTATCTTATTGGTTATCAGCGCCTTGCTGTGTATCTCTGTATTGCCAGAGTGGATAAGCTGGGTGGCAGGCCCGCTTCTAAACGAAAGTAACGCCATGTGGATAACCTGGCCTGTACTCATGTTGCTCTTTAATGTGGGGTTGGCGGGATTGTATCGGTATGGACCCCATCGTCGCCAAGCGAAATGGCGTTGGGTAACGGTGGGCTCAGCGTTTGCCACCATTATGTGGCTAATTGCCTCGTATGCTTTTTCCTTTTATTTAAATGAGTTTGCCAGTTACAACAAAACCTATGGTTCGGTGGGCGGCATAGTGATCCTACTGATGTGGTTCTTCTTGAGTGCTTATATTATTTTACTTGGTGCTGAGTTGAATTCCGCCACGGAATATCAAACCGATATGGACAGTACCGCAGGTAAAGATAAACCTAAAGGTGAGCGTGGGGCATATGTGGCCGATCACTCACCGTCAGACTCATCCTAGGGGATAATGCAAAAGCGGCTGTGGGGGATGAAAAAAAGACCAAAAAAAAGGCCGGATACCGGCCTTTTTTGAAATCGCTATTAATAAATAGGGCGTTGTCTAATTGAAGTGATTATCCACTTCTTTTTCTGCTTCTTCTCGGCTTTTGCCGTAAGCTTGCTGAATCTTACCGACTAACTCTTCACGACGGCCATCAATTTTATCGATGTCGTCATCGGTAAGTTTGCCCCATTGTTGCTGTACCTTACCTTTCATTTCTTTCCAATTACCTTCGATACGATCATTATTCATAATGTCCTCCTTTGGTTTTCGTTACTTAACTAAGCTGCAACGGCCGTTCCATCTTCTTTTCTTATTTCTATCCTTTTGATAAAAGTCGTTTTTTTGGATATTTGCCAAGCGTATACTTATTTAAGCTGACACCAATGATGTAATGCTTTCATGATGAGTGTGAAAGATTTAGTCTGTGGGCTCGGTCATTCTGTACTACCTTAGATCGTTTCTGTGTAACGTTTGATAGCGTAAAGCTTGAAATTTTGCACACAATCATTATCTTCATGCCACTACCTTTCTTGGTTATACACAGGACACCCTCATATGCATGCACTTTCGGCAAGCACCCATTTCTGGTCAACGCTTAAACAAGAAGCTCAGCAAATTGCTAACAACGAACCGCTTCTTGCTAGTTACATTCATGCATGCATATTGACTCACCATAATTTTGAATCGTCGCTTAGTTTTATTTTGTCCAATAAATTGGCTGACGAGGTGATGCCGGCGATTGCCATTCGGGAAGTTTTTGATGAAGCATATCTTCTTGATCCGAATGTGACGGATGCCGCAATTACCGATATTCAAGCGGTGTTTGAGCGCGACGCAGCCGTCAAAGATTACTTAACGCCACTGCTTTATTTTAAAGGCTTTCATGCTGTTCAGGCCCACCGTATGGCACATTATTTATGGCAGCATGGCCGTCATCAGTTAGCGCTGTTTTTGCAAAGCCGAAATTCTGAAACCTTTGGTGTTGATATTCACCCCGCAGCTAAAATAGGCAAGGGGGTGATGTTCGATCACGCCACGGGTATCGTGGTAGGTGAAACCGCAGTGGTAGAAGACAACGTGTCTATTTTACAAAGTGTCACCTTAGGTGGCACAGGGAATGAGTCTGGCGATCGCCATCCAAAAATCCGTCAAGGCGTGTTAGTTGGCGCCGGGGCGAAAATTCTCGGCAATATTGAAATAGGCGAAGGGTCTAAGGTTGGGGCAGGTAGTGTGGTGCTAGACAATGTGCCGTCTCACGTTACGGTGGTGGGAGTACCTGCCAAAGTGGTAGGCCGTCCTTGTTGTCAACGGCCTTGTGAGTCTATGCGACAAAATGTTCTAGAAGATAGTTCTGCGGTAGAATCCAACGGCTAGTACCGTGCTACCGGTATCCTGTTGTTAGTCTAATCGACCAGTAATATCAGGTTTTCTAATTGGGTGAGTGCCACATGGGGGAGTACGGTTACGGGCTCTTTGCGCAAATCCATGGGCCGGTTGGCAGCAAACCAAGCGGCTTGAAAGCCGGCGTCTATGGCCCCTTTCACATCTTTTTCTAAATTATCACCGACGTGTAAAATCTGTTCTGGCTTGATGTTAAGCAAGGCTGCTGTTTCATCGAACATATGCCTTGCAGGTTTGGCGGGGCGAGTCACACTGGCATGAAAAATCATTTTAAAATGCGGCGCAAGACCCGTTGTGTGAGGGTCTACGTTACCGTTAGTAATTGCCACTAGGGGCACCTTTTGCGCGAGAGCTTGCATAACGCTATGCACCGAGTCAGACAGGGTAAATGCACTTCTGGCATGGTAAAAACAGTCAAAACAGGCTTTTGCCGCCTCGCTAAGCGCGGGTTCATCACTGACATCTTGGGCTAAGGCTTGTTGCAGAGTTCGCATTCTTAACTGGCCCATATCTGACGCTAGCGCCGGTTCAGTTTGTATTAGCTTATGTTTGATGGCCAACCATTGTTGCTGACTCATCGCCGACGCTAAGGGGTAATGCTCGGCAATATAGCTTGTCAACTGTTGTTCTGCATTTTGTATTACAGGCTCGTTATTGTATAAGGTGTCGTCAAGATCAAAAGTCATGGCCTTAATGGGTGACAACGAACGGTAGAAGCGCATGAATCCTCTCTATTTCTTTTTGGCTCTTGGATGAGCCGCATCATATACCTTGGCAAGATGCTGAAAATCCAGATGGGTATATACCTGTGTGGTGGATAAATTAGCATGGCCTAATAGCTCTTGCACAGCACGCAGATCGCCGCTGGATTCTAAAACGTGAGTGGCAAAGGAGTGACGTAATTTATGTGGGTGTACTTTTTGCGACAGATGCTGTGTTTGGGCTAAATGATTAAGCCGGTTTGCTACCTGACGATTAGAAATTTTTGTTCCCCGTTTACTCACAAACACGGCGGGCTCATAGGGAGAAGCAAATTGATTCCGTATTTTCAGCCATGCACTCAGGGCCTTTTGTGCCGTGCGCCCTAGGGGCAAGATACGTTGCTTATTGCCTTTACCCGTTACCCGCAAGGTGCCATCGGCTTGACAGTCGCTAAGCCGCAAGGTGGTGAGTTCGCTCAGTCGCAACCCACAGCCGTACAAAAGTTCCGCCATGGCCATGTCGCGGCAATTAATGCCTTCATCCTGCGGTTCGCTTAACAGTTGTTGCATATCGTCCACGCTGATCTGTTTGGGCAAAGGGCGACCTTGCTTCGGCGCCTGAATACCTTCAACGGGATTACTAAATAGCTGCTTTTGGTCAATTAAATACTGACAAAATGTGCGTAAAGAAGATAAACGCAAAGCAATTGTGCGTGGGTGTTTACCTTCTTTTTTGGCCGTGGCCAGTACCCGCTTTATATCAGAAGGGGTTAACCCAGACCAATCATCTAAATGGAGTGTACGCGCCACATCCTGTAATTGGCGTCGATAATTGGTAATGGTATGGCCGGACAAGCCGCGTTCGATATCAAGATGAAGTAAAAATTTATCCAGCCAATGCTGGCAGTCTGGGGCAAGGGGAGGGTGATGACGGGAAGCCGACGTCATCAATATCCCAGCAAATTCGGCATGGTAATGTTCATCACTTGCTGTAATTGCTTCAGCAACAAGGTGTCCATGTCAGGAGTAAAATGTGACGCATCATCTGAGCCTACGGCAAGAATACCCATATCCTGGTTATCACCCAGCAAGATAAGTGCAGCGGATTCGGCGGTTTCCTGTCCAAATATAACCTGTTTTTCGTGCTGACTTAGCCTGCCAAAGAAAAACGTGCTGGTTTTAAACCGTTTTTCAATAATCAACCTGCGTTGGAGTTCTTGTAAGGCATGGGGGCCTCGGAAAAGGTGTAAAACAACCGATTGTAGGTTTAATCGCTCCTGCAATACGGTTTCTAGCTTGTATTGGATTTCTGAGACTGACTTACAGCGCAATATCTCAACGTTTAAATCAGTATAAACCCGATAAATTTTTTCATTCTGCTTTGCCACCCCAATTAACTGACTGAGCTTGTAGTTTAATTGTCGGACTTTCTTGCGCAATTGCTCACTTTGCAGCTCCACCAGCGACACCGACCCCTTTTCTTGGTGAGGGATCACAAGTTGTTCAAGGGTGTCAGCGTTGTGGACGAAAAACTCAGGGTGCTGCAATAAAAAATCTCGCACCGCCTCAACAGAAAGGTCGGGGTTTTCGTCGTAATTTTGTTCTATTGCAAGGGGGCTGTTGTGGCCTGAAACATCGCTCATAGGTTAATCTGTCCGTCGTATATGTGCTCCGCTGGGCCAGTCATTTTTAATGCAGAATCATTGCCCTGCCAGCGAATTCGTAAACTACCGCCGGGTAAATCTACCCTGACTTCCTTATCCAATTTATCTTGTAATTGTCCTATGGCCGCTGCTGCGCATGCCCCGCTGCCACAGGCGAGGGTTTCCCCGGCGCCTCGTTCGTATACCCGAAGTCGAATATGATCTGAGGCGAGAATTTGCATAAACCCAACGTTAACCCCTTCTGGAAAACGCTCATGGCGTTCTATTAGCGGGCCAAGTTCGTGAACTTTTGCCGTGTCCACATCATCCACTTCCATTACGCAGTGGGGATTTCCCATGGACACTGCACCAAGAAACAGGGTGGTTTCTTCTACGCGAAAGATATAGGTTTTTTCTTGTTTATTCGCCACTAAAGGTACGTTTGCGGGGGTAAACTCCGGTACGCCCATATTAACGGTGACCTGGCCATCTTTTTCAAGATACAGCACCATTTTTCCAGATTTGGTGCTGACTTTGATTTTATTGCGGTTTATTAGCCCTTTCATTTTTACGAAACGGGCAAAACAGCGTGCGCCATTACCACACTGAGAGACTTCTGAGCCGTCAGCATTAAAGATGCGGTAATGAAAATCCTGCTCTGGATCATAAGGCGGCTCGACCAACAATAGTTGATCAAAACCAATACCAAAATGCCGGTCAGCAAGTTGCCGGATCTTATCTTTAGAAAAGAAAACGTTTTGCGTTACATTGTCGATGACGACAAAGTCATTACCCAAGCCGTGCATTTTGGAAAACTGAACTTGCATTTAGCGCGCATCTTTTTTATTCGAATTTCTCTAGTTTACGTAAGTTTGTGCTCACCTTTCCAGAGATCTTTTTGATTTTCTCGTTCTCGCACCACAAATACCTTGTCTTTATCGACCATAATTTCGCATGGACGACAGCGACTATTGTAATTTGAGGCCATAACAAACCCATAAGCGCCGGCACTGCGAACGGCTAGTAAATCCCCGGCTGCTACAGCGAGCTCTCTGTCTTTACCCAGAAAGTCACCGGTTTCGCATACTGGTCCTACTATATCATAGAGGCGTTTTTCAGCGTTACTGTGCTGCTCGACTCTGACGATATCTTGCCATGCAGAATAGAGTGACGGACGAAGCATGTCGTTCATTGCGGCATCCACAATTGCGAAGTGCTTTTCATCACCTTCTTTTACGAACTCCACTTCGGTCACCAAAATTCCCGCATTGGCGGCAATGGCTCGTCCTGGCTCCATGATCAGTTTCATGTGTTCCCGGCCCGCCATTCTACTGACCATGGCCGCGGCATATTCTTTAGGATGGGGAGGGGTTTCATCGTCGTAGGTAACGCCTAAACCACCACCCACGTCTAAATGGGACAGCATGATGCCTTTTTCGGCGAGTTCATCGATAAGCTGCAATAGTCTGTCTAATGCATCCACAAAGGGGTCGATGGAGGTAAGCTGAGAACCAATGTGACAATCCATGCCTTTCACTTCTAAGTGAGGCAAGCTGGCAGCAAGTTCGTAGGTGGCGACGGCGCGTTCTTTGGGAATACCAAATTTGTTCGCTTTTAAGCCTGTGGAAATATATGGATGGGTTTTGGCGTCCACATCAGGATTAATCCGCAATGAGATTGGCGCCTTTACCCCTAATTGGCCCGCCACTTCGTTAATGCGTTCTAATTCGGGTTCAGATTCCACGTTAAAACACATAATGCCTTTCTCAAGGGCATAACGGATTTCATCATGTTTTTTACCCACACCAGAAAAGACCACCTTAGCGGCATCGCCACCGGCTTCTAATACGCGAGCTAATTCACCGGCAGAAACAATATCGAACCCTGACCCTAATTTGGCCAGTGCACTGAGTACACCTAAGTTGGAATTAGCCTTTACCGCATAACAAACAAGGTGCGGATGGGTAGAAAGGGCGTCATCAAAAGCATGCCAATGCCTTTCTAAGGTTGCACGTGAATAGATATAGACAGGTGTGCCATAGGTGTTCGCAATTTCTTTTACAGACACATCTTCTGCGTGCAAACGGCCTTCTTGAAAGGCGAAAAAATCCATTATTGTTGTTCTCCGGAATTGTCAGCGGGTTCCTCTGGTGACGACGGCTGATTACTTTTGGCCTCATCAGGAAGGTAGAGGTCTCCGCGGTAACCACAGGCGGATAGGGCCGTGGTCGCCAGGATCAAAAATACGATGAAGAAGGGTTTTCTGCGCACAACGAACCCGCAAAGTATGACTAAAATTGCTGCTATGATGGCATTGCAATTCTAAATTGCAAGTGCCATTAATCGTTCTCGGGTTTTATTGCCATATTGTACTTGTTTCCACAATGCTTCACTGAGTGAACCGGTGTCGGTTAAATCCCCATTTTTTAACCATTCAATCAATAACGTTGGATCGCTTGGAAAGCGAATGCCTTCGTTGTCGGCGGTATCTAGCCACTCTTCCACAATGTCAGTATCAAGCTGAAACAAGGTATGACAGAGGCCCATTTTATCGAGGGTAAGCACATTAGAGAGTTGTTCGAATTGACCATGCAAAGGTTTAATCAGCAATTTTTTATTAAGATGCAAAGCTTCACTGGATAGTTCAAATCCGCCGTTAGCGATCACACCACTGCAATGCTGTAGTGCATTTTGAAATCCTTTTTTTGAAGGGGGGTGCCAGCAAATGTGGCCGGTGTCTATTGGGGCGCTAATGGCAGGGTGAAAACACATGAAGTGCTGATCCGTTAACGGTTCGAGCATTTGTCGAATATCGTCTATTTCTTCAAAGGGCAAGTAGACCAATGCATGGGCTTTGCTAGGCGCTGCGACGGGTTCATCGGCGACAAACGGAGGAATAATAGGCTGGTTAAAATGATACCAGTGCACACCTAGTTGCACATCAGTGGGGGCAAAATAACGCAATAGCGCACGATTGATAAAGCTGTCGCCGGATTTTGGCACATCATAACAAAAGCACGCTTGATGGCTTATGGAAATCGAGGGCAGTGCCACACGTTTTGCCGCCCAGGCCGTTACCGGTTCAAAATCGTTAATCAGTAAATCATAGCTAGATACGTCGAAGCCTTGGGTATCTGTTAAAAAACGGGGCACATTGTTGGTTTTGACGGTGGCCGTTTTGCTGACTTTGCCCCGCCGGGTAACAAAGGATAAGCCCTCAAAGGTTTGATACTGGCCAAACACCTCCATATCAAAATACTTGTTTTTATCCCGACCTGAAAAGACAAAATCCACCTCGATATCTGGTCGTTTTTCAAATGCGCTAGCCATAATACGGGCCCGGGCAATATGCCCATTTCCGGTTCCCTGAACACCATATAAAATTTTCATACTACCCCAGAATCGATAAACTCAATGAAGCGATGGTCGAGCCCAGTAAAGCGCCAGCGATAACATCGGTTGGGTAGTGCACACCCAACAAAATACGCGACAAGCCAATCAGCCCTGCCCAGCAATAAGCCAGTAACGCGAAAGGAGGATAAAAATGCGCCACGATGCTCGCCATAAGAAAAGCGGCAGCGGTGTGGCCTGAAGGCAAACTGAATTTGTCAGAAGGGGTGACATGAGCAGTCAGATCCATCAGCAAGTCACACGGTCGGGGGCGCCTGAACATTTTTTTCAATGCCACATAAATCGGTAATTCCAGCGCGTAAGCCATCAGTGCGGTATATAAAAATAATTCGCCATATTCCGGCTCAAACACCCATAGCAGCATACCGATTAGGAAATACAAATAGCCGTCACCGGTTTTCGAGAGCCAGATAACGCTGGTGCAATTCCGTTTTTGGGTCAGGCTATATAGCCAGAAGAATAAATCTGTATCGGCTTTGGATAGGGTTTTCAGTGTTAACATCGCCTGGGTTCTCTCACGATGGAATAGCTTATAAATTAAACAGGCACTGTGACTGCACCGTGACAAAAAAAAGAAATCTTTGTGACAGCACTAAGGGAGGGGAATTGAGGTATTTTGTATTTATATAACAACAAATAATGCTATGCTAGAGGCAGGTTGGAAATAGCAGATACACCGGTTATCTGGCCGCCTAAAAAATCCGATGGATAGAAACCTCGCCTCAGGTAGTTTCTATGTGGCGTTTATCTTTAGCGAAAAGGCACAACGATGGACTATAACACTTCTGAATTATGCGATTTATTTGCGGACAGCGTCGATGTGGTGGACCCCATATTTGTTAGTTACGGTGGGCGTTATTCATTTGGTGGTGAGATTACAACTATCAAGTGTTTTGAAGACCGTGGGTTGATCGATCGGGTACTGGCGCAACCGGGTTCAGGGAAAGTGTTGCTTATCGATGGGGGCGGTTCCTCGCGACGTGCATTAATTGACGCCTCCTCAGCACAGATGGCTATAGATAACGATTGGGAAGGGATAGTCTGTTACGGTAGCGTAAGAGAAGTAGATGCCTTGTCTGATCTTGATATCGGTATTATGGCGGTGGCATCCATTCCAGTGAATGCCGATGCAGAAAGTATTGGGGATGTCGATATACCAGTGAATTTCGGTGGCGTAACCTTTTTACCGGAAGACCATCTATATGCCGATAGCACGGGCGTTATTTTATCACCTGAACCGCTAGATCTTGACTAACCGAGGTACCCTCGGTTAGTCATAGTCGTAATCGGGCAGTTCAAGCTAATCTATTACTTGGTTTTGCTCGTTGCTGCGAAAATGTTATTTAAATAGTCAGCAATACGAATTCCTGCTTTTTGTAAGCGACGTTTTGCCACCGGCAAAAAGTCGTAAACATAATCATAACTCATGTTATTGGCGTCTTCGGGATACAAGGTATCGCGAATTTGCGTGCTCTCGGCAATCCATACATTAGGGTCAAGAGAATACCATTGTTGAGTGTCTTTCGCGGTAATCTTCTTATCTAGCCAATCCGTCCACTCAGTATAAGACAGTTGCTTACTGTCGAGCATTTTTGAATCCCACACCGCATGTAAATTGGTGTCTTCCCAGAAAAAGCGCACTTTCACATCGTTACCGCCGCGATCTGTGCCGTTGCCTGCATGAAGGGGTTGGTGCAAGTCACCGATGATATGTACGATAAAGCGCAATGCCAGCTGTTTGTCTGCTCGACTGGCCGATTTATCTTTCATAACGGCGGTAAAGTGCATCAGTGCAGTGTAAGCATCGCCTTGTTCTGGCGCGCCGACCTCAGCATAGGTTTTTCCTACTGGCACAGTAACATAATGCCATGGCGGTGATGTTTTGCGCCAAAATACGTCCGGGTTTGAACGCATTTCATCGGCGTAGGTAGCGGCTTCTGCCAGTGACTCGTTGGGCAACAGTTTTACGATAGCTGCCTTGGCCGCCGGAGTGAGGTGTTTTTCGGCAATGGCACCGGTGATTCGGTGCCCCGTTTGACCCCAACCTAAAGCAGGTAGGCTAGTCATTAATCCTGATGCAAAACACAGCGCCAAAGCAATGTTTCTTTTAGCAAACACTTGCATGTATTGTCCTCTTAATTTTAATTTTTATTGCTAGGTTGATAACCCCAACGCATCATCAACGATTGACTGACACCTAAATGGTCAAGAATACGGGCCACTACGAAGTCCACCAAATCACCGATGTTTTGCGGGTTATGATAAAAGCCCGGAGAAGCGGGCATAATGGTGGCACCCATTTGTGACAGTTTTAACATGTTTTCTAAATGGAGGGATGACAACGGCATCTCTCGAGGCACTAAAATAAGTTGCCCTCGTTCCTTTAATATAACATCCGCTGCCCGCTCAATAAGGTTGTCACTGGCGCCTACTGCCACAGACGATAAGGTGCCTGTGGAACATGGGCATATAACCATCTGTTTAGGCGCCGCCGAGCCCGATGCCACAGGTGAAAACCATTCATCTTTGCCAAACACGGTGATTTGCCCTTCGCGGGCATTGAAGTGCTGACAAAAGAACGCACTGGCAGCCTCAGGTTTGCCGGGGATCTTCATATTCTCTTCGGTGGCGAAAACCACTTTAGCCGCCGATGAAATCAGCACAAATACGTCAATATCGGCTTTTACCAATATCTCAAGTAGCCGCAACGCGTAAGGTGCGCCTGAAGCCCCTGTAATTGCCAGCGTAACTTGCTTCATTGCCATTGTGTTTTCCGCCAAATAAGCACGTTTGTGCTTGTTAAAGAGTGTGGGTAACGTTAGGCCAGAATATCGAGTAATCGTTGATGAATACCTTCAAATCCGCCGTTACTCATTACCAGAATATGATCGCCGGGTTGATGTTCGTTTTTCACCCGCTGCACAATCTGTTCAACATCGTGATAGCAATGCGCAGGGGTTACACTGGTTTTTGCCGCATCGGTGAGCGACCAGTTCATACCGGCAGGCTCAAACAGCAAGACTTCATCGGCCTGTTGCCAGCTGTTGGCCAGTGTATTTTGGTGCACCCCCATCTTCATTGTATTGGATCGTGGTTCTAGGATGGCAATAATTCGGCTGTTTCCTACCTTGTCTCGCAACCCTTTTAGGGTGGTGGCAATGGCTGTAGGGTGATGGGCAAAGTCGTCATACAAGGTGACGCCGTTTATTTGCCCTTTGCACTCCATGCGCCGCTTCACATTTTTAAACAGGCTTAGTGCTGTAATGGCATCCACGGTGGTTACGCCCCCATGGTGGGCTGCGGCAATGGCCATTAACGCGTTATCCACATTGTGCTGTCCCACCAGATCCCACTGTACCGTGCCCACGGTTTCCCCTTTAAATAGCACATCAAAGTGGCTACCGTCGGCTTTAATCAATTGGGCCTGCCAATCTGCGCCTAAAAACTGTTGTTCTGACCAGCAACCCATTGTGAGGGTTTCTTGTAATGCTTTGTCATCTTTGGGTGAAAGAATGAGACCGTTTTGCGGCACCATACGAACTAGATGATGAAATTGGGTTTGAATGGCGCCAAGATCGGCAAAGATATCGGCATGATCAAATTCTAAATTATTTAAAATCAGGGTGCGCGGTCGGTAATGGACGAACTTAGACCGTTTATCGAAAAAGGCACTGTCGTATTCATCGGCTTCAATAACAAAAAATGGGCTTTCTCCCACACGGGCCGAGATACCAAAATTCTCTGGAATGCCGCCAATAAGAAAGCCAGGCTGCAAACCGGCGTGTTCTAAAATCCACGCCACCATACTGGAGGTGGTGGTTTTGCCATGGGTGCCAGCAATGCCAATTACCCAGCGATCCGTCAGTAGATTATCCAATAACCATTGAGGGCCGCTGGTGTAGGGTAGATTTCTATCTAGCACATATTCTACCGCGGGGTTTCCTCTAGACATGGCATTGCCGATGATGACCATGTCCGGTGCTGGTTCGAATTGCGCAGGGTCATACCCTTCAGTTAGCGTGATCCCTAACCCTTCTAGTTGGGTGCTCATCGGCGGGTAGACATTGCGGTCCGAGCCAGTAACCGTGTGGCCCAGGGATTTAGCGATTGCGGCAATACCACCCATAAAGCTGCCACAAATCCCAAGAATATGAACGTGCATAATATTTCCGTGTGTAGTTAAGGCGGCTACTTTATCAGAACTACCCGTCTGCGCGCCAATATCAGAATAAGCCGTTTCCCTTCGAGCCATTCGCGGTTACAATCATTTTTAACTGTTTCTACTATATTAAAAAAGCTTACGGCGTGATACACGCACAATGGTTATACAACATCTAAGAAGCAGTGTTTATATAGGGTTATGTTGGCAGGATCGCCGACTATTACCCGAATTGTCACCCTACATGCAAATAAAACAAGGCTATTGCTCACAATGAAACGATTAAATTCGCAACTTCAAAAAGACGGGGCTCCCCTCGAGCTTATACTTTTAATACGTACTTTGCTGGCGGGATGTAAGGAAATTTCGTTCCGTGTTAGCCAAGGGGCACTAGCTGGAGTGTTAGGGTCTACGCTAAGTGAGAATGTTCAAGGGGAAACACAAAAAAAGCTGGATGTGATTTCAAATCAGATATTAAAAGATACCCTAGCGGAATCGGGCTATGTAAAAGCCATTTCTTCTGAAGAAGAAGATACCGTGGTGCCCTGTAATCCAGAAGGGAATTATTTGGTGAGCTTTGATCCCCTAGATGGCTCGTCAAATACCGAAATAAACAGTCTTATTGGTACTATCTTTTCTATTTCCCATGCCCCTCAGTGGATGGAGCCTGATGATCCTTCGGCTTTCTTGCAGCCCGGTACGCAAATGGTTGCCGCAGGTTATGTTTTGTACGGTCCGTCTACCATGCTAGCGATGACCACTGGCCGAGGCACCCACATTTATACCTTGGATAAAACCCATGGCGGCTTTTTGCTTACCCATCCGAATATTCAAGTACCAGAGCAAACCACTGAATTTGCGATTAACGCGTCGAACCAACGTCATTGGGAAGCGCCCATGAAAGCCTATGTGGATGATCTGCTGGCGGGCAGTGATGGCCCTCGTGGTAAGAACTTCAACATGCGCTGGGTGGCGGCCATGGTAGGTGATATTCATCGCGTACTTTGCCGAGGCGGTATATTTATGTACCCCTATGACAGTCGTGATCCATCTAAACCCGGTAAATTGCGTCTGCTTTACGAGGCCAACCCCATGGCCTTTTTGATGGAACAGGCGGGGGGGCTTGGTGAAACGGGCGAAGGACGTATTATGGAAGTAATGCCTACTGAAATTCACCAACGGGTACCGGTACTACTGGGCTCGAAAGAAGAAGTGGAAACTTGTTTGTCGTATTTCGACGCGGCAGAATAAGACTATTCATCGGCAAAATAATGAACAGCACCTAAGACATGTGTCTTAAGCAGTTTTTATTTTGCCGTACTCACCGTATACTTATGCCCGATTTGTCCGGGAAAGAAAATGCACAACGTTTTTTTTCCCGGCTAAATTCCATTTTAATTAAGTAACCAAAGGACTATTTCATGAGCCTTAACTCCGTTCCTGCTGGTAAAGATATGCCAGAAGTGGTGAATGTAATCATCGAAATTCCAGCCCAGGCTAATCCGGTGAAATACGAAGTTGATAAAGAAACGGGGGCAATGTTTGTCGACCGCTTTATGGCGACGTGTATGCATTACCCGGTAAACTATGGCTACGTTAACAATACACTGTCAGAAGACGGGGATCCCGTTGACGTGTTGGTCATGACGCCATTTCCTATTTTAAGTGGATCAGTGATTAAGTGCCGCCCAGTTGGCGTACTAAAAATGACCGATGAGTCAGGAACTGATGCTAAGGTATTGGCCGTGCCGGTTGATAAATTATCTACCATTTATCGTGATGTGAAAGATATTGACGATGTGCCAGAGTTATTGAAGCAGCAAATTGAGCACTTCTTCTCTCACTATAAAGATCTTGAACCAGGCAAATGGGTTGAGATTGACGGTTGGGCAGATGCCGCAGCGGCAAAAGAAGAAATTATTGCTAGCGCCAAGCGTTACGAAACAGAAGAGTAAGTTTCTTCCAAATTAATAAAAAGGCCCATCGGGCCTTTTTTTGTGCCAATAGTAAGGGGGGTTGGCTATTATCAAAGCCCACGAAGATTTCCACAGGCAGCACTTTTGTTGTAAAAGACAATCAACACTTCACCGCTTTCTCATTAATTCTTATACTTTTTTGCGATCTCTTTTTTGAAAAAAAACAAATACGAGGGCCGGCTTTGCCGTTTTATACCCTGAGACTGGCTAATTGAGCAGGGGGGGATCAGCCTAATTGGTTGGTCTATGCCGGCTCGATAGGGCGCCATAGGGGCATATTTGTGTCAACATTGATCTTCGTTAGCTACCCTGAAGCCCGCGTTTTTACTCTATTTGCGCCGATCCACATATTTTTCCTTGCGTCAACGATCAAAGATATTATTTTATAAATGACAAATGTGACTATTATGAATATCCGTTCTTTTATTCCCGTTGTATGGCAGGAGTTCTTCTTAGCGTAGGAGTAAACCGAAGGCCGGCAGTGACACGGTGATGCATCAAGCAAAAGGAGGATAACTGCGAAATAGCGGGGATTAAATGGGGTCATCCACAGGGTCGTATACACTTCATTCACAGACTTATCCACAGGAAGTCCAATGGCAGATAGCGGTTACATTAAGGGAAATGGCGCTATAAACAGGGAGATGATGGCGGCTTAGCTGACAGAAAAAATTAAGTATCATCTTGATTGTGCCGATATAAACCTAACAAAAAGCCGAAGCGCTATAGATGAGGACGACTTGGGGTAAAGGTGGTCGAGACTATGGAAGCCTTCTACACTTAACAGTCTATTGGTGCTGATTTAAAGGACAATGCATGCTGGTATTAAGATCAACCCTTGATGCAAAAGTTTACGAAAATGACGCCCTAGCATCAGAGAACGCATCATTAAAAGCACGGGTCGCTGAACTAGAAGCCCAGTTAACAGACGCTCAAATTAATACCGATAAAATGATGGCCACATCTGAAACTCACCATAGTGGGTTAAAAAAGTGCATGCTTGATTCGTTGCAGCAAATCGGTGGTATTCAAGAAACGGTATTGAGTTCGTTTTTAAAAATAAATGCAGAAAAAGAACATATTATCAATATTAGTGAAGTGTTTAACGAAAGCTCAGAATCCTTGCAGACCATTCTTAGTGAGATGGAGATGCTGAATAGCAAGATGACCCAAATGAGCCAACGTATCTCGGGGCTTTCAGATACCGCCGACAATATTAATAAGTTTGTTTCAACCATTACCAGTATTTCCGACCAAACTAATTTGTTGGCGCTAAATGCAGCCATCGAAGCTGCTCGAGCCGGCGATGCCGGACGTGGCTTTAGTGTAGTGGCCGATGAAGTCAGGGCTTTGGCAAACGAAACTAACAAATCGGCAAATGAAGTTGCCGAGTTGGTGCAGGGCATTATTCAATCTACCCGAGCGGCAGTGGGTGTTGTGGGTGAGCTTCAGGAAAATAACGAACACCTTTCCGAAGGCGTTAGTGGCTTACATGGTAACTATGAAAAGATGGTGGAATATAGCACCAGCATGAAAGATACCATCACCGATGCGTCTATGCAGACATTCGTGCAAACCGTAAAGTTAGATCATGTGGTGTGGAAAAGTGAGGTGTACGCGGTTATTTGTGGCCAAAGTCGCAAGCAGCCTAACGACTTTGCGGATCATTTATCTTGTCGTCTTGGTCAATGGTATCAAGAGCAAGCACACAGTGCTGTGGGGAAAAGTGCAGCATTTAGTCAACTAGATAGACCCCATAGCGATGTACATCGTTTTGGCGTGCAGGCTCTGCAAGCAGCGCTGGATGGCAATGATAGCGAGGCTGATGAATTGTTGCAGCGTATGGAAAGTGCCAGTGCGGAAGTGATGTCTACGTTAGATAAAATTTCAGCGCAGGTTGCTTAATTCGTTAAGGCTGGCAGCAAATTTCCTTTACTTGAGCGGGCATTTTCTTGTGAGGGACGGTTGTCTAGGTCGTCCCTGCAATCCCTTTTCTTAGATAAATATCAATTATAGCGATAATTTTTTTGATTATTTATCAAGAAAAATAACAAAATTCCATTATAATTTAATGACATGCTGCCATGCCATTATCCATAAGTATAAAAATTCTACCGGTTATGTGTTGCCAAAAGTGAAATTCGTCGTCCTACGTTGTTAAACATCGTTATAGTGAGAATTAGAATGCGCAATAATCAACCTGTTAGCCAGGTTTTGTATCCCTTGTCGCCCGAATCCAGATTAATCTCTTCCACGGATACCCGGGGTGTTATCGTGCATTGTAATGATGCATTTACGCAAGCGAGTGGCTTTCCCAAAGAAGAATTGATTGGTAAAAATCATAATGTTATTCGACACCCCGATATGCCATCAATGGTGTTCAAAGAGATGTGGGACACATTGCGATCCGGCAGAATTTGGATGGGGTTAGTGAAAAACCGCCGTCAAAATGGTGATCATTATTGGGTGTCTGCTTTTGTTACACCGGTATTTGAGAGTGGCCAAATTGTCGGTTATGAATCGGTACGTATTCCTGCGACGCCAGAAGAAATCGATCGCGCAGAGCATTGCTATAAACGTTTGCGAAACGGGGCGGCGGCGGTGCCTAAAAGTGAGGTTGTTGGCAACTTCTTCTATCAGTATTTGCCCTTTATAGCGGTGGGGATTCCCTTTGTCGCCATGATTACCCTGTTAAGCGGCGCCTTAGCCGGTGGCATAAGTGCTGTTGGCTTTTTTATCTGTGCATTGTGGATAGCCATAATGGGCAAGCGAGAGTGGTTAGATCTTATCGCGTTATCGCCAGGGAGTTACTCTAACGAATTAGTGGCACAAACCTATTTTAAGCATGGCAGTCACCGTGCGCGGGCTAAGTTAGTTCTTGTTGGTGAACTGGCGCGAAATAGAACGGCATTAGAACGTATTCGAGAGGGGGCGAAAGGATTAAACAGCATTGCTGACTCTACCCACGAGCAATCTGAAATAACCAGTACATCAGTGATGCAACAAAACGAAGCAACCCAGTCTATCGCTTCAGCGGTCAATCAGATGTCACAGACCATTCAGGGCGTCGCTGAACGGGTTGAAAGTAACGCCGATAGTGCCCGTCGAGCCTCCTCTGACGTGGATGCCGGAAATGCGAAAGCAGAAGAAGCGTTAAATGCGATCAATGAATTAAAAGATGCGGTGACGTCAATTTCTCAGACTGTCGAAGAACTTGCCCAATCGACCAATGATATTGGCGAGGCGGCGAGCCTTATTTCTACCATTGCTGATCAAACAAACCTATTAGCTTTAAACGCTGCAATTGAAGCTGCCCGCGCGGGTGAGCAGGGCCGGGGATTTGCTGTAGTGGCAGATGAAGTACGCTCACTGGCATCAAAAACCCGAGATTCTACCGATCGAATTCATCATATTATTCAAGTGCTCGCTGAACGTACCGAACGTGCTGTTCGTGTATCTGGCGATGGCATGGCGTCGGCAGAAAAAGGGGCCAAAGTGGTGGAAGATACCCGTACCACTTTAGCCGATATTAATGCGGCGGTAAGTGTCATTGCCGGTCAAACACTGGAAATGGCAACGGCCGTGGAACAGCAAAGTTCAGTGGCTGAACACATCAATCAGCAAATCGTTGAGATTGCTGACGGAGCCAAAAATACACAAAATGCGTCGGAAGCGTCGTTAATTGCCAGTCAGCGTTTACGGGACACCGTAGCTGAAGTGCACTCGGTTATTACACGGTTTTCTACCGATGGCAATTCGGTTTAAAAAATGAAGTGGTCTGTCGGTTAACCCGATAGACCACTGTGTAAAGCCTGGCGATAAGCTTTGATAGCAGGTACTAGGCTAGCCACCCAAGTCGCCACGAGTACAAGTAGGATCACGCCTAGTGTGCTGGTGGTGAATATATCAGGGCTTAGAAACAGCCCGTACTCACTGCTCATCCAATCTGCGGTCATTGCAATGATGGCAGATACCAAGCCCACAGACAGTAAGCATGCCAATAAACTAATGAGCAGGGCTTCTGTTTGGATCAGTAATAACACTGTGAATGGGCCGGCGCCAATGGCGCGCAACACCGCAATTTCTTTTTGGCGTTCTCTAAGTGTAACCAACAGTAATGTAATGAGGCCCACTAATGAAGACACCAAAATGAGTACAGAAATCGCCAGCAATAGCTTCTCTACATTGCCCATGAGTTGCCATAGTTGCGCTAACGCTACCCCTGGCAAAATTGCCATGATAGGCGCCTCTTTATATTGATTTACCTGATGCTGGATTTGCAACACAGCCACCCGATTTTTAAGACCTAGCAATACCGCGGAGACCTGCTTGGGCGGCTCGTCAGATAAACTCTGGGTAACTTCAGTGTGCTCGTCATGGTGATGGATCTCGTCTTCGTGGTCATGTTCAACCCCAGCGTGATCATGGTCATCATCGTCATGGTGATGGACCTCGTCTTCATGGTCATGTTCAACCCCAG
>NZ_JAHKQF010000018.1:299192-388682 GCF_018860965.1 Alteromonas sp. C1M14
CAGCGTGATCATGGTCATCGTCGTCATGGTGATGGCCCGCCCCGCCGTGTTGATGGGCTTCAGCTAAACCGTGCATGGTTACATGAATTGCCCTATCCACAGGCGTCCCTGTGGGGGCGAGAATACCGACCACGGTGAAGGGGTGATTATCGTGATGTTGGAAGCTTACCGCTCCTAGTCCGTGTGAAATAATGATTTCATCGCCGACGTGATAACCCAACGCTTCTGCCACATCGAAACCCAACACCGCATCTTTGTCGCTAGCGAAGGCTTGCCCGTGGGCAAAATCCAAACTTTGTTTGTTGCCATACTGAAAATGTTCGAAATATGCGTTGGTAGTACCGACAACACGATAACCTTTATGAGAATCACCAAGAACCAATGGTACAGACCAGGCGACCTGAGGATGGCTGGTAATGGTTTGCACATCTTCCCAATCGATAGGTGAGGTAGATTCGCCGATATGAAACACGGAATACAAGAGTAAATTTAACTGGCCAGTTCTTCCGCCTACGATTAAATCAGTACCAGAAACAGTGCGAGTAAAGCTTTCTTTGACCTGACCTCTTATATGTTCAACGCTAAGCAAAAGGCTAACGCTAATGATGATGGACATCAGCGTTAATAAAACTGCGCTGCGTCTGTGCTTTAGACTTTCAATGGCTAGGGTTAATCGCATTGGATGTCTCCCCGGGATGCATTGATTTGTCGAATATCTTCATGGCGGGAAAAGTATTGGGCCAAGCTGGTATCATGACTCACAAAAATAACCGCGGTATCGCGGGCAATATCCAGTAAAAGTTGCATAAATTGGTCACGGGTTTCGGCATCAAGGGATGAGGTCGGTTCATCGGCTATAAGTAACTGAGGCTGGTTGATTAGGGCCCGAGCGATGGCGATACGTTGACGTTGACCCACACTTAATGCCGCTGCTTTTTTGTTGCAAATTGTCGGTGAAAGCTGAAGATGGGCTAACATGGTGGGAATGCGCTGCCGAGCTTGGGTAATGGCTTCTTTACCGCCACAGAAATAAGCTGCGGCCTCGATGTTTTGCTGTACGGTAAGATATTCAATTAAATTAAATTGCTGAAATACCACCCCGATATGTCTGGCGCGAAAGCCATCTCGCTTACGTGACGATAAAGACGAAAATTGTTGGCCTAGAAGGGCAATGTTACCTTCAGTGGGGGTTAAGGTGCCGGTAAGTAAATTTAGAAGCGTACTTTTACCTGCTCCAGAGGGCCCAGCAATGAAGCACTTCTCTCCTTTTGCCAGTTGCCACGAGGGAATATCGATAACGTTTACATTGTTTTCGTAAGCAAACTTAAGGTGAGAAAGATGCACCGCCGTGTCAGCACACTCTTGAGTGGCTTCCATGAGAGAGCCATTAGTTGATGGGGTAGACGACGATTCAGGCATAGCAATGATAATCTCACACAGAATAACGCTAGGTGTTCGTTAACCTAGACAGGCGATTTATCTAGCATATCCCAATCATCGGATGCTCCTCAACGTTATGTACCGTATGTGGCTGCAAGTTATCTTTAATTATTGGCTTTAAGTTTTACTACGTCAGCGGATTCCGCCTCTAATACATCTGTTGCCGACGCGCCCTTTAATAGTTTCGTAATGGCATCTTTATTTTTTGCCAACATGACAGAGAGTTCTTCAATCACGCCCTCATCCAACTTAATGCCTTTAGCGTCGATATAAGTGGCCAAATTGTCTGCTGCGTCCAGCATTTTATCGTACTGATCGGCTTCCTTTTTATCGGTAGTAACCAATTTTTCAACCCCTTTGTGTGTAACAACGTATTGCACGGTAATAGCCATGTTGTGCCTCCGGTATGTAATTGCAGAAAAATGGTAATGAATGCATCACCAAATTAACTGTATAAATAAACAGTGTTTATTGCAACTGTTTTTCACCTCGTAAGGGGAATTTGCTGAGATTTTGTAACAAAACCATTTATCAACCAAGCATCACACATGACTTAATGTGGCTTATTTCTAGTATGTCGGATAAAGTAAAATTTATATCAGACAACAAAAAAATAGTAAGGCAGAACATGGGAATTCATCGGCTTTCTTTGGGCTTGTTGGCCTGCGCCCTTGTGTTAGTGAGTGGGTGTGACAACAATCAAACCACGGCGCAAAATGAAAATGTGGCGTCGACCACAGCCATCAGCCGCATACAGTACGAAAAATTCCAATTGGAAAATGGGTTAAATGTGGTGTTTCATGTGGATCGCTCTGATCCCGTGGTAGGCGTTACTTTGGCTGCCCATGTTGGCTCTGCCCGAGAAAAGCCGGGGCGTACTGGGTTTGCCCATTTGTTCGAACATCTATTGTTTTTAGAGTCGGAAAATCTCGGTAAAGGGGGGCTGGATGAAATGAGCGCCCGTATCGGCGGTTCTGGGGCGAATGGGTCCACCAGTCGTGATGTCACCAACTACTTACAAACGGTGCCTAACGATGCCCTAGAGAAAATGATTTGGGCCGAAGCCGATAAGCTTGGTTATTTTATTAATACAGTGACAGATCCTGTGTTAGCCAAAGAAAAGGAAGTGGTAAAAAACGAAAAAAGGCAGCGGGTAGATAACCGTCCATACGGTCATAAGTTTGGCGTCATTACCCAAAACTTGTATCCACAAGGCCACCCTTATAGTTGGCAAACCATTGGTTCGTTGGAAGACATTCAAGCTGCATCCCTAGCCGATGTAAAAGGTTTTTATAAAAAATGGTATGTCCCCAATAACGTTACATTGGTCGTTGCCGGTGATTTTGACACTGAGCAAGCCAAGCAATGGGTAGAAAAATATTTCGGTGAGATCCCCCGAGGTGGGCCCATTGAGCCTTTAGCTAAACAACCTGCGGAACTGGCGCAAACCAAGGATCTTTATTACGAAGATAACTTTGCTACCTTGCCCCAATTAACCTTAGTTTGGCCCACCGCCGAGAAATTTGCCGCCGATAGTTACGCCATGGAGATCTTGTCTCGACTACTGGCAGACGGTAAACAAGCGCCTCTTTATAGCGAACTCGTCAATAAACAAAAGCTCACGGCGGATGTGTCGGTATTTGATTACCGTACTGAATTGGCTGGCGAATTAATTGTTACCGTCAATGCCTTTGACGGGGTGGATTTAGATAAGGTAAAAGCGGGGCTGGATACCGCCTTTCAGCGTTTTGAGAAAGACAAATTCAGTGAGGGTGATTTACAACGTATTAAAGCAGGGTTAGAAACAGAATATTACAGTCGCCTAGCCAGTGTATTAGGAAAAAGCGCCAGACTGGCGGACTATAACCTGATTGCGGGGGACCCGGATCTTATCAACAAAGAAATCGACTATTATCGCCAAGTTACGGCGGACGATGTGTGGCGTGTCTACCATCGCTATATTAAGAACAAGCCTTATGTGTCTACCAGTTTTGTACCTAAGGGGCAGTTGGCATTGAGCTTAGAAGGGGCCACGGCAGCGGTGGTTAAAGAAGAAAATATAACCCCTGCTAATGCACAAAATTTTGCCTCACAGGGGAACGGAAATTATCCAAAAACACCCTCTACGTTCGACCGAACGATAGAGCCGCCATACGGAGAGCCGCCTTCGATACCGGTGCCTAAGGTGAGTCAGTCCACATTATCTAACGGCATTAACGTCGCCACCTTTTTTACCGATGAAGTGCCCTTGGTTGAATTTCAATTATCCATGGATGGCGGTGCCCTTTTCGATGAAACTGACAAGGTAGGTACAGCCAATTTAATGGCAGAATTACTAAACCGAGGAACAAAAAATAAAACACCAGCGCAGCTAGAACAAGCAATCAAGCAGTTAGGCGCTGAGATAAACATTTTTGCTAGTAAAGAAGCGCTGACTATTCGAGTAAGCGCCTTATCTCGAAATTTTGATGCCACGGTGGCATTGGCCAGAGAAATGCTTTTGTCACCGCGATGGGCCCCTGAGGAATTTGAATTAGCCAAAAGTGATGTGCTAAGCCAAATAAAGCGCCGCCAAAGTAACCCTGATGCCATTGCTAAAATGAAAATGAGCCAGCTGCTTTATTCGCCGGACAACCCATTATCCCATTCCCTCCTAGGTGATGAACAAAGTGTTCAATCTCTGACTCTGGACGATGTAAAACAATACTACCAACGTTATGTGGCGCCTCAATTTGCTAGTGTCCAAATCGCTGGCGATGTGCCCCACAAGCAAGCTATGAAAGTCTTGTCCTCATTCACTGATAACTGGCCGCGCACCGATGTGGTGTTACCGACATTGCCAGCGGCTAAAATGCCAGCACAGGGAGCCATTTATTTTTACGATGTGCCAGGTGCCAAGCAATCTACAATCAGGGTGGCTCACCCCTCATTGTTAGCCGATGAGCCTGACTATTACCCAGCAACCGTAATGAATTATATTTTAGGGGGCGGTGGTTTTGCCTCTCGCTTAACCCAAGTGTTGCGAGAAGAAAAAGGCTACACCTATGGGGCGACCTCCAGGTTTAGTGCGTCCCAGTATTCATCTGAATTTATTATTGATACCAGTGTACGTACTAATGTTACCTATGAATCATTGGCCCTCATTAAAGAGATCGTGACCCAGTACGCCAATACTTTTTCAAAGGCGGATTTAGCCACCACAAAGAGTTTCTATTTGAAAAGTAATGCCCGTCGATTTGAAACCTTGGGCGCTAAACTATCCGTATTGGAAAATATTGCGGTGTTGGGGTTGCCCAATGATTTCGTGCAACAGCGGGCAAAAGCCATTGCAGAGATGAGCGTTGAAGAAGTTAAGGTTCTAGCGAAAAAATACATTAAACCTCAAAGTCTTATCTATGTTGTGGTGGGAGATGCAGAAACACAATTGCCACGGTTACAAGGGCTAGGTTTAGGCGAGGTTACACGACTTAACTAATACTCACTAAAGCATGAGCCCTGTGCTCATGCTTTAGTTATTCAGTGAGGTATCAATACGCCTGTTATAATCCTTTAAGGGCTGCAATCACATCATCGGGTTCGGCCCGTTTCCGGTAATCCACGTCTACAAAACGCCATACGACTTCTCCTTTGGCATTTAACACAAAGGTTGCAGGAATGGGGAGGACATTACCGTTGCCATTATTAATGGCGGTCAAATCTAATTGCCGATCTTTACGCATGTGCTCTGTTAAAACATCGGGGACAGTCCAGGCAACCCCAAATGCCTGTGCCACCTTGGCGTCCTGATCGGAGAGTACGGGAAAGGCGAGGTCTTGCTTTTCAAGTTGGGTTAGCGACTCATCGGGCTTTTGTGGGCTGATGGCAACCAATTGAGCACCTAGCTGATGAATTTCTTCGAGCTTGCTTTGCAATGCCCGTAGTTCCAAATTGCAGTACGGACACCAACCACCACGATAAAAGGTCACGACAACAGGGCCTTTTTGTAACAAAGCGGCCAATGACACCGATTTGCCGTTGGCATCGGGTAAAGCAAAATCCGGAGTACCTTGGCCAAGGGACAGGGCGTTACCGCCGGTTTCAAAGGCTCTTGCTTCTTCAATTAGTGCGTCAACCGCCGCCATAAAGGTGGGGTTACCACTGCGTGTTTTTTCAATTTGTGCATCGGTTTGACTGCGTAAATCGGACATAACAAAACTCCTCATTTTGATCATTTATTCATTGATAGATTGACGTTAGTTAATGCTAACAAACCTTTCATTGCAAACCATTTCTACTATGGTGTGTCAGTGAAATTCACCGATACATCACTTCACGGTTAATCTTTTGGGCGAAAATAGGTTAAAACCACAGGCGAACACCGGCTACCAGTCCTGTTTCGGTGGTATAGTGGTTGTCTACGCTTTTTTCTCGCTGCCAATACCCGCCTATGTAAGGCGCAATCTCCCGGGTTATTTCATGTCGATACCTTAGGCCAATGCGTAGTTGTTCCAACCCCTTAGGTCGCGCAAACTCAGTGGATTTCGCGACGTTTATTGTTGTTGTGATACGGGGCTGCAGGTAGCTTGATTGTGTTAGTAACACATCGTATTCCACTTCGTTGAGCCATTGCACTTGCCCAGCTTCATTTATCACAACACTACTATCGACCTCAAACCAGTAGGGCGCTAAGCCGTTTAGACTGAGCACCCCATAATGCTCTTTGTTGTGCCCGCTCATTGACTGGCGTACCCCTAATCCGGCCTGTACCGACCAAAAAGGCGAGAGCAAATAGCTGTAACTTAAATCATTGCGCTCAACGTGTGACGAATTGCCATCATTGATGGTGTTTTCTCCCTCGAAACGCCACACCAGACGATGGTAATCACCGCCGTACCAACCCGTGATATCCCAGTTTGCGCTGGTTTCACCGTTTTGCCGTTGGAGTTCCAATCGGTCTATCATCACTTGTCCTACGTAAGTTTCGTGCATAGGCGCAGGCCAAGATGGGTGCTTTGCCTGAGCCGCCGTCACGGTAAGAACGGAGAAGGTTATCCCGATTATCTTAATCATGATTGCCTTCTCCTTGTTGTACGCGAACTACCCGAAACATACCGGCTTTCATGTGATAAAGCAGGTGGCAGTGAAACGCCCATTCACCCTTGGCGTCGGCGGTAATCAACAGTGATAGTTTTTCCGCCGGTTTTAAGCTAATCGTGTGCTTGCGGGGCCGAGGAAATTGCCCATTTTCTAATTCCATCCACATACCATGTAGATGGATGGGGTGGTCCATCATGGTGTCATTCACCAGAATAAGCCTGAGTCGCTCGCCGTATTCAAAATGAATTGGTTCATCTACCTCACTGAATTTCTTACCATCAAATGACCACATATAACGTTGCATATTGCCGGTTAAATGAAGCTCAAGATGACGTTGAGGGGGCCGTTCGTCGGGCCACGGGGTCGCGCCAATTAAATCCTGGTACACCAAGACTCGCCGCTGGCTATTGGCCAGTCCTAGTCCCGGTTCATCCATGCGTGGCCGTGGATTATGGGCAATCATGGCAGCCCCTTGGCCATGCCCCTGTGATTGGTGATGCACGGGGATATCCGCGATAGGCACCGCCAATTTTTGTGGTGTTGAGGGGGCATGAGCGTGATGTGAATGCTCAGATCCCGACATGACAGAGGAAGGTTGGTGTGATGGCGGCATCTCCATGGTGTGCTGGGCCGGCATGGAATGTTGCATACCCATGGCGTTCATGGTGCGCTCGACGAGATGTCGCCTAGCAGGTACGGCAGCAGACAGGCCTAACTGAGGGGTGAGCGTACCGCGAACAAAGCCGCTGCGATCATAACTTTCTGCAAATAAGGTGTAAGCCTTGTTGTGTTTAGGTTGAACAATAACATCATAGGTTTCGGCGGTGGCGATACGTATTTCATCAACAATAACCGGTTTTACCGGTTGTCCGTCGGCAGCGACCACCGTTAATGAAAGACCGGGAATACGAAAATCAAAGTAAGTCATGGCAGAGCCGTTAATTAACCGTAAACGTACCTTTTCATTAGGTTTAAAAAGGGCTTCGAAATTCATTAACGAATCTTTACCGTTCATCAAATAGGTATACACACTAGCGCTGACATCGGCGATATCTCTGGGATCCATGCGCATGGCATTCCACATGCTGCGGGACTGCCAGGTTTGGGCCAACCCGTGGGCTTGAACCTCTGCTAGGGTGTCAAACAGCGTTCGCTTCTGGTAGTTGTAATAACCTTCTGACACTTTCAGGTTGCGGTAAATGTCTTCAGGATCCTCAAAAGTCCAGTCGGATAATAAAATGGTGTGCTCTCTGTCAGCACCAATATCGCCGTCTTTCGGCGTGATCACCATAGGTCCAATATGGCCAGATTGCTCTTGCAGGCCAGAATGGCTGTGATACCAATAAGTACCATTTTGTTTAATATCAAAGGTATAGCGAAAGGTGGCGTTGGGTTTTATCCCTGCAAAAGATAAACCGGGTACACCGTCCATGTTGGCGGGCAGAATAATGCCGTGCCAATGCACAGAGGTATCGACCTTAAGGTGATTTGTCACATCGACAACGGCGGTTTGGCCTTCGGTGAAACGTAGTAGTGGTCCTGGCATTTGGCCATTTAAGGTAATGGTATTGTGTGGCTTACTCGAAAATTGAAAGGTTCGCTCAGCCACATTGAGTGTGACCGGTGCTGACTGGGTTGGGGAGGTGGCTGTATAGCCCTGACCATGGGCCCATCTCGGCGATGCCTGATAGAGGGCGAAAGACGACAACGAAGTAATGGCTCCGCACAAAAATTGTCGGCGCGTAGGTGTTGTAGATGACATAAATAAACGCTCTATAAAAACAACGATATAACCGCCTATTAATGAAGGCAGACGAAATCATAGTAGGAAAAGCGACGTTATGATCTAGGGGGTTTAAACAGTAACCTGCGATGTGCAGATAAAACGTAGAAGGGAGGGAACGGGGTCGTATCATACATGGATACGGCATGGGTAGGGGGCAACTTGGATAACACCACCAGGGTTTGATGACACAAGGTGGCATCGCAATCACATTGGCTTTGGCAGCAATCTTCCTTCATGTGGGTCATATCAGTACCAGGCACATCAGCCATAGCGTGATGTGACATCATGTTCGACCCGTGAACTGGAAACAGCAAGGAGGCTGACGTATTCGTAGAGAATATCGCCATTGCTACTATTAAGCACCACGCTGCAAACCCATTCATGTGACCTGTTCGGTAACCTGTATTTTTTTGACCTAGAAATAGTAGTGTATTCGTCAGTTAGACACAAGTTACTGCTTAACGCTATGCCGTTGTAAGCAAAACCGGTAGGCTTGCAAATAGGTAATCAATGTCAAGGCGGTGAGGAAATGAATCTTACGGGTGTAAAAGGTGTGATATTCGATTTGGATGGTACCTTGGTAGAGTCCACATTAGATTTTGCCAAGATGCGTGCGGCGGTAGGCTGTCCCCCACAAACCGATATCTTGACCTTTATTGAGCGGTTAACCGATCAAGGGCAAAAGCAGGCCGCCCATCAGGTGATCCTTGAGCAAGAATTGGAAGATGCCCGCTCGTCTAGGTGGTTGGAAAACGGCAAACGCATGGTAAACCGTGTGCTAGAGGCGGGATTACCCATGGCAATTGTTACCCGTAATTGCAAACAAGCCACGGCGATAAAAATACAGAATAATGACATCCCCATTTCGTTAGTTTTAACCCGAGAATGTGCGCCGCCTAAGCCTGATCCCACGGCATTGTTGAATATTGCACAGCAATGGAGGCTGCCTCCATCAGACCTGCTTTACGTGGGGGATTTCATTTATGACCAACAAGCGGCCGAAAATGCCGGCATGCAGTGGTTGTTGGTCTAGGGGCTAATCGTTAGGTGTGAGTGAGAAAAACGCAAATAGTGGTGCATTAATATGATGAGTGTCTACATCACCCCAATTCTCAGATATACACTTTTTAGAACTGATTTTTTCTAAAACTATTCCTTTGGAATTATTTTTTATATAGCCTTCATTTCTCTATTCTCTTTTAGTATTTTTATTTAGACTTACTAACTTGTAAGCCAATTAATTGCCTTATTAAATTTATCCTTAAATAGCTTGAAGTAGACATGGAATGTTTATTTAATTTTTTATCAAAGTTGTCTTTTCTGTTGATATTATCGGGCTGTCACGTCGTAGTCAGCATTGCTTCAGCCTATTCTCCTGATTACTCCTATGTCAATCCTCGGGCCAACGTTGGTATTCCCTATTCTATTTGGGTGGATGAAAATGCAATCTGGATTGGCGGTGAAAATGGACTGGTAGAACTAAGAAGCGAAAAAATCATAGATTTTTCCTTAAAAAATGTTAAAGCCAAATCCAATTGGGTCACGGATATTTGTGACTTTAACAAAGATAAAATATTAGTTTCAGTTTTTGGAAATGGACTTTATCTGATTGATAAAAAAAGCTACATGGTTGAGCGTATCGATACTGGCACGATGAAACAACTTGGCTTTTGGAAAATCAGTGTCGGCGAAAAGCACTTCGCGATAAGTTCATTGAATAATATTGCTGTATACGACAATAAAACGCAGAACCTAGTACTCAATTTCGCCGATTCTGACATCCCCATAGCTAACCAAACAATCGATTTGGTTCTAGATGAAAAAAATCAGACTATTTGGTGGCTGGATATTAGGTTGGGTTTGTCTTCTTATTCATTGGCGAATCAATCTTGGTCCCATGTGAATCTGCCAAAGGACGCCGGCACCATTTATACAGCGCTAAAAAAACAGGGAGAACAATTACTTATTGGAACCAATAAAGGCTTGGTGATATACGATACAAAAACGCGAACCCCTAAAATCATCACGGAAAGAGTGAACAGTGATCTCTCCCAACAGCCAACAAGAACCGTATTTGTGGGGGCAGACGGTACAATCTGGGTGGGTGCAGAAACACTCTATGTGGTGGACGAAACGGCCTATCGTTTTGTTGAAAAAAAATATATAAAGAATCATAGACGGGTTTCTGAGTTTTTTATTGTTATGGATGTAGCGCAAGATCAATTTGCAAATATGTATGTGGTCGATACGTTAAACGAGTTTATGGTGTTTTCAAATTTATTAACTTCAACCCAGTTGTATCGACCGAAAAACTTATTAAATGATATTGTTACAAAGACCGAGTTTTCTAATAATTCTGAAATCATAGTTAACAGCTATAATGGCCTAGTGTCGGTGGATTCATCATCAAATTTCAATGGTGTTGAACCTTTTAAGTTGATACGTGGAAGAGACACACATTATTTAATTAATAAAGAAAATCAAATTTGGTCTGTAAATGAAAATAAAATCGTGGATCTTGGGTTTACAGCCTTGCCTCATGATTTTTTCTCTTTAATGGAAGAAGGTTTTTTAGTGGGTGGAAAACTCTTCTTTCTTTCAGGTGATGAATCTAAACGCGAGCTTTATGAAGTTAGCGGAAATAGAACACAAAAGGTCATGGACCATGTGGTGGTTACAGCGGCATTATCAAATTGGGGCAGCCTATTAGTGGCGGTAAATGCGGTGGGCGTATTTGAGATAGATCAGAGTGGAAATATTCGTTCGCTAAACTTGGGTATAGACCACTCCTACGATGTTTTTAGCTCTATTGCCGTTAATGGGGATCTGGTTATTCTTGGCACCTCAGGAAGTGGCTATTTTGTTTTTGACTACAGCCAACAAAAATTAATTCATGAAGACGCCACTGACCAATTTGTAAGAGATGCAATTTCATTAGACAAGTACTGGCTTGTGGCCACTAATCGCGGGCTGTTTGCTGTAGGTAAAGCGAAAGGTGAACGAATAAAGTTAGATACTAGCTTTGGTATTATGGATAGTGATTTCGATTTCGATGGTATTTCCGCTTCTTCCCAGCAGATATTTGTAAAAGGGGACAAGCATCGCTATCTAATCGATAAAGCCACGTTACTGAAGAATCTATCCAACCTTAGCGTTGATACCCATCCTATCCCGTTAAGTTCCCTTGAGTTCTCTGCCATTGATAGTCAAGACAAGGCCGACGCTTTGCGTGTGCTTGAGGGAGCCGCGCCTAAGGTAAAGCTGCCGTCTTTTAACTATATTGCAAGGCACTTACTAACTTATGAATTTATGCTAGATAACGGACCTAATTGGCAACAATTAGAGGCTAATGTTACCACTGTGGTTCTCAACCAACTTACAGGCGGTACACATACCTTACAATTGCGGGTTCACGACCCACGCAGTTACCAACTACAACCCGTTACCCGATTAAACATTAGGGTGTTGCCGCCCTGGTGGCGCAGTTGGCAGGCAATGGTGATTTATGGGGTTCTACTTAGTTTTATCATATTTATAACCTACTGGAGTTACAGAAAACGGATCCGCGAGCAGGGGGCTTATCTTACTAGTTTGGTAAATGAGAAAAACCGTGTGTTAGAAGAGTCGAATGATTCGATTAAACGTATGCTGCAACGCAAGCAAACCGTGTTTTCTAATTTGTCTCATGAACTACGAACCCCTTTGTCTCTTATTCTTGGACCTCTTTCTCAGTTGAAAAAAAGTGTGACATCCGCAAAAGCCCTTGAGCATTTGCAGCTTGCTGAAAGAAACGCTGGACGAATACAGGTGCTACTCGATCAGATGCTGGAGGTTGAACGGTTAGATCATGTTAAGACACTGCCTGTGAATGAATGTGATATCGCCTCTGTGACCCAATGTATTTTGTACGACCTCAGCACCCTTGCCGACATGAAACAACAAACGCTGAATTGGCAATGTACTACCAAAGAAAAAATAAAATTATATGGGGGCTCGTTAGAAAAGATATTAATGAATTTGGTTTCCAATGCAGTGAAATATACCCCCCGGATGGGAGCAATTAATGTGTCGGTTCGCGTGGATAATCTTCAATTAATTATCCAGGTGGATGACAACGGCATTGGTATGACTGAATCAGAGCGCCTGAGAATCTTTGAACGTTATACAAGGTTTAATGAAGGCGAACAGGGCGCCGGGGTTGGCCTTGCCCTAGTTAAAGAGCTAATTACCGCGAACGGTGGCTGGATCAACGTGGTAAGTCAACAAGACAAAGGCACCCGATTTACGGTGACACTGCCCATGCTTCACCATTTTGATAGTGATGATGTTGATACGGTAGAAGAGCCCATAGTAAATGAGTACGAGCTGATAAATGCTGACAATAAGCAAGCCATTATATTAGTGGTTGATGACAATCAGGAGATGAGACATTATTTACACACTGTGTTGTCCATCAATTACACCTGCCTATTAGCCAATAATGGAAAGCATGGGTTACAAATAGTCGAGAAAATTCGTCCTCACCTTATTATTACCGATTACAAAATGCCGGTGATGGACGGCTTAGCGCTGGTGACGAGTATTCGTGATGATGCTGCGCACGCTTATATTCCGATTATTATGCTGTCGGCCCTTGGTGATTCCACCAGCAGGGTAAGAGGGTTGCAGGCTAATATTGATTGCTACCTGACCAAGCCATTTAATGAAGAAGCCCTGTTATTAACGGTTACCAATTTACTGCACAGGGAAGCCACCCATCGCTCTGAGTCTAATGCAGCAGAAGAGCCGGCAAATGATTGGCCTTTACCCACGTTTGAATCTGAACGAGAGCAGCAATTCTATTTTAAGCTGATGACGTTTATGGAACAGGTTTACGGACAAGAAAATAGCTCTCGTTCGGATGTGGCACAACACATGGCGATGAGCGAGCGCCACCTACAGCGTAAGATTAAAGCCATGTTTGGCAAAAACTTTACGGATTTACTGCGGGAATTTCGTATGCGTAAAGCCAAAGATATGCTTGAACAGGGCAGGCAAATTACTCAGGTTGTATACGATGTAGGCTTTACTTCACCGTCCTATTTTAGCCGTAGTTTTAAAGAGGTGTATGATGTGACGCCCTCAGAATATCAAAAGCATAACTACAAGGTGAAAAACGAAGGCTCAAACCACCAATAACCGGAGTTAATCGGTGTCACCTTGTAAACATCACAAGATGACACCCATGGATCAGTAATAGGTGAGTTTTTCTGATTTACCTGAGAAGATCCGATATACCATGGCGGTGTAAGCCAAAATACAAGGCACCACAATAACGGCACCAACCAGTAAAAAGCGCAAAGAATTGGCATCACTAACGGCATCCAAAATCGTGAGCTTCCCTGGTACCACATACGGATAGTAACTGACGCCAAAGGCAAAGAAGCATAAGATGAAGACCAATAAGGCAATGGCGAAAGGTAGCCATTCACCTTTGCCGTTGGCTTCGGGGAGTTTGGTTAACACCACGGAACATAAGGTAAGCAAGCCAAAGCAAGCTACCGGTATGGCCATCAGTACGAAACCTGCTGGGCTTTCAAGCCACAACGTGCGCACACTGTCATGTAACGTCAGATTAAGAAAGCTCACAGCAATGATGCCACCGGCTAATACCATTAGGCAGCGTTTTGCCCAGTAAAGGGCTTTTTGCTGTAACTCGCCTTCGGTTTTTAGGATGAGCCAGCAAGCACCAATAAATGCATAAGCGGCGGTGACGCCAAACGCGGCTAATAGTGCAAAGCCTTGAGCGAAGAGATCGGTACGTAGCCCTGTTACCCAGATACCTAACATATAGCCTTGAGAAAGTGTGGTCAGTAATGAACCATACTTAAAACAGGTATCCCATTTTTTCTTTTTCACTTGGGGCACTTTAGCGCGAAAATCGAATGAGACCCCCCGTAAAATAAGCCCAAGTAGCATAAAGGTAGCAGGCAAATACAAGGCCTGCAAAATCTCGCTATGGGCCTGGGGAAAGGCAATGAGCAATAAGCCAACAGCCAACACCAGCCAGGTTTCGTTGGCGTCCCAATAGGGGCCGATAGACGCGATCATATCGTCTTTAAAGCCTTCATTTCGTGGTGGAAACAACACGCCCACACCAAGATCGTAGCCGTCTAAAACAGCATACAAGAGCACCGCTAACCCCAGTAAGCCAATATATATGTTGGCGAGAGTTTCGATGGATAAGGAATCAAATGGCATAGTAACCTCCTAGTGTACACCGATAGTGGTGAGCCGATTGGCTTTGGCTTTCTGGCGTTCTTCATGGGTAATTTCTTCTATTCCCACCGACTTGCGACACATCAGTGTGAGCGTGCTCATATAAGCGATGAGCAATACCACATACATGACAGCATATAAGGTGAAAGATAGCGCCACATTGGCAGGAGGTAATCCGGTTACCGCATCTTGGGTTCTTAATACACCGCTGACCAAATAGGGCTGTCGGCCCACCTCGGTGACATACCATCCTGATAAGGTGGCAATCCAACCACTAAAACTCATACCAATGAAAAGGCGATTCAGCCACACTGGCATGGCGTTTTGACGGAACAGGTAGTAGGCGCCACACCAAGCGGCAAAGAGCATCAGCATTCCCATGCCTACCATGATTCTAAACGAGAAGAAAACAGGGGCGACGGGAGGGTGTTCGCCCTCAAATTCGTTCAACCCTTTAAGTTCACCTTCTGGATCATGGGTGAGAATAAGGCTGGCACCGCGAGGGATACTAATTTCAAAGTGATTTTCCTTATTGTTTTCATCGGGTATGGCAAACAGTAATAAGGGGGCGCCTTTTTCTGTGTGCCAGATACCTTCCATCGCAGCAATTTTTTGTGGCTGATGTTCTAAGGTGTTTAAGCCGTGCATATCGCCGGCCATGATTTGCAATGGGATCAGCACCGCGGCGGTATAGGTGGCGGTTTTCAAAGCGATCTTAGGCGCTATTTTTTCATCGCCTCGGTAGAGTCGATAAGCAGAAAGCCCGGCGATAAGAAAACTGGCGGTGAGTCCCGATGCTAGCAACATATGGGTCAGGCGATAAGGAAATGATGGGTTGAAGATGATGGCAGACCAGTCTTTGGCGTAAATAACACCATCAACCACTTCATGGCCTTGTGGCGTTTGCATCCAACTATTGAGGGCCAATATCCAGAATGCCGACAAGGTGGTGCCCGCTGCCACCACAAAGGAGGCCAGAGTATGTAACCAGTTAGGCACACGCTTGGTACCGAACAACATAATGCCTAAAAAGGTGGCTTCAAGAAAAAAGGCGGTAAGTACTTCATAGCCCAATAAGGGTCCAGCCACATTACCGGCTTTTTCCATAAAGCCGGGCCAGTTGGTGCCAAACTGAAAGGACATGGTGACACCGCTCACTACACCCAGAGCGAAGGTTAAAGCAAACACGCGAACCCAGAAGCGGTAAATTCGCATCCATACGGGGTTTGATGAGAAGTTAGAGCGCAATTTGAAATAAAACAGGTACCATCCCAGCGCGATGGTAATGGTGGGAAATAAAATGTGAAAACTGATATTTAATGCAAACTGAAGTCGTGATAACAAAAATGCGTCCACGGTAGCCTCCTATTTTTCCTGAGCTTTGCCCGGAAGAAGTTTGTCTTTAAGTTCAAGAATACGACCAACACCTGCACCTAGTTTCATTAAGGTGTCGAGTTTTTCTGGACCAAGGTTTTGCAGCTCTTGAGACCAAGCGGTAACAGATTCGAGTAGATCATGGATTTCATGAAGTCTTTCTTGCACCTGTTCGTCTTGCTTGTTGCCTGGCGTGTCGAGGATTAAATCCCGTAGTAAGGTTAAGGTAGGATCAATCTCTCGCTTTCTTCGTTCTTCAAACACGCGATTTGCTAAAACCCAGATTGAACCGGCTGGGACAAAAAACTCTTTTCTTTCGCCGGGAATATGATGGTGTTTGATGACCTGCCACGACTGCAATTCTTTTAAACCCATACTGGTGTTGCCCCGAGAAATACTTAAAGCGTCGGCTATTTCCTGAGCCGCGAGGGGTTCGTCGTTTAATACTATGAGGGCAAATATTTGTCCCACGGTACGATTGAAGCCCCAGCGGCTGCCCATTTCTCCAAAGTGCATAACCGCTGAGGTAACGAGGGGTGACATATTCATCTTATTGCCTTACTGAAGTTTCAGAAATTACTGAAAGTTTATGCCGAAGCTTGATCCAAATCAATCTCTTGTTGCAAATAAACGGCGAGCAATGGGTAAGGCGTGGGCGAAATAAGCCCACTATCAATAGGTTATGAATTATTAAATTTTACTTAAGGTGTCTGTTGAGACAGGGAGTTAGCTAAGGGGGTATCGGCTGGGGTGACAAGGTCGTAGAGCTCAGCGAGGGCGATGTCAGCGGGGCGGTCACTGGTAAGCACGGAGGCGCCAGCGTTAACCTCGGAAACGGTAAAACGCACGTTTTCTACCGGGCGCTGAACGGAGATCCCGGTATACGGGGTGCGTTTTAAGGAGCGTTTTTTAAGGAGGGAAAAACTATCACCCATACTGACCCCTTGATCGCTGCCCATGGCGACCACAATACCGTCAGGTAATTTATCCACGATTTGCGTGATGGAGGCTTTACAAGCAATGGCGCTACTAATGTCAGACACTGCGGCATTCACTGTATTGAGAGACACTCGGCCGTATTCACTGCGCCAGAACAAACTGTTATGGGTATCCACCGCAGAAGCCTCGGCGTATGACCAATTTGCCTCACTGTGATAACTGTCTTGAAGAAGCAAGGCATTCCTAAAAGCATCGATAACGTAAACATCTAAGGTGAAATTACGCTTAAGTGCAGCGTCGTCGTCGTCCTCAATATTGATTTGCTCAAATAGGCTAATGTCTCTAACAAACCCAAATACGATAAATTGCCGGCCGGAGGTTTGTGCTAAGTAAGCGGCTTTTTCATACATCATTTGTGGTTGCAATGCATTAAAACTGGCGGTATCTGCGAAGGCTTTATCCATTAACTGCACGCTCAGAGATGTCTCTTGGCGCATGAGTTGTTGTTCTATACGTTTGCTGATTTGCTGGCCAAAGTCGTAAATATCACCATAGGCGGCCTGACGTGGTTTAAGTAACTGAAATCGTGTAACTAATACCGTACGGCTATACTTATCACTTTCGCATGAAAAAATAGGGGTGATGTTAACCCGTACCACCACGGTGAGTTTCTCGTCTTCTACCGTTTCGCTGAGTATTTCCACGCGTTGAATACGGCCTGTAGAGTGTATTTCGGCTTTACTACTTACCAGCAGACCGTTCAGTACCACATCTTCTGCGGTAATCAGACTGCCGGCTTTAAAAGAGGCGTCAGCAATGGCATTTTTTATCGCCATTAAACGAACATCGTCAAGGGGCGCATCTTTAACGGCCAGCGTGGACTCCCCTTGTACCCATTCGGCCGAGGCTGCCAGAGGCAGCGAGCAAGTGATAAAGAGTAAAAAGACACGCAGCACAGGGGTCATACAAGGTTATCCAAATATCGAAAATAATTTACTCAGTAAGCTACGCTTCTGATTGTCCTGTAATGGCCCTTTTCCACTGTATTCAATGAGCGCATTGCCTATTTTTTCTGAACTGACGGTGTTGTTTTCATTAATATCCTTGGTACGCACCTCGCCAGAAAAGCGAATGTACTCTTTACCTTGGTTCATGGTGATCCATTTTTCACCGGCGATCACCAAGTTTTTGTTTGGCAAAACCTCCACCACGTAAACGGTTATCTTACCTTCCAGTTCATTTGACTGGCTGGCATTGGACGAACTGTTAAATTCACCGTCTTGTTCGTGATCCACATTTAAGTCATCGTCTGAAATATGAATAGGGCCAGCGTTTACCGTTAACGGTTCGATGGTGAAACTGGCGCTTTTGTCTTCACTATAATCGAGGGATTTAGACGAGGTGGTTTCTTCGTTCAGTTCCACCAGGATCATATCACCCACTTTAAAGTTGTGGTGCAATTCGTACAGTCCCGTTGCGTTGTCAGGATCGAACAGTGAGCCGGTAGGAACACGAACCACCGATACCGGTTCGCTGCGAGGAGGGCGGTACGACGGATCGCCTTTATAGACTTCTTCACTGCGAGTTTCTACCGCTCGCTGCTGAACATTGGGGTTGGTAGCGCTTTCTGCGACCACGGTTTCTTCCTCTGATGGCGTTTGCGCACAGCCTGCCAATTGTAAAGAAAGAATCATAAGTAAATTATGGCATCTTATTTTCATAGGTGAATCTGTAAACTGTGCAGTTACGTGCATGTAAGTCTCTCTTGACAATCATGGAGTTTAAACACCAATCCCCGGTAAACGAAGCTAGATACTAACTGAGAAATTCGCCTTGTCATGTGCGTAAGCGAGTGATTTGCGAAACATTTACAAAACTGACAAATGCCCGCAGGGTAGGGGTTTTTATGCGCATAATTGATTCATTTTCCGAATATTTTGGTTTAAACGATGTTGACACTAGTGAACAGAATGAAACCACTGAAATAGCCACAGAAGAGGCGTCGCCGGCGTCAGATTTTTCTAATTTACTGTCTATGTTTACGGCAGGACAAAGCAGTGCTAGCACTGACAGTGAGGCGGGAATATCCCAAATGCAATCCCAGCTAATGAGTTCCCTTGGGGTGGCTGGACTGGGTGTGGATACCCTTACCGATCTGGTGTCAGATGATAATTTAGCGTCTATGCAGTCTACCTTTCTTACCATGCTGCAAGCGGATCTTTTCTCGTCGGCTAGCGATTCGGCTAGTGATACGGTAAGCAGTGCGCAAAGCACAGATGTAGCGTCAGTGGTTGAAGATGGCGCCTCCACTTGGGATGCGTTTATGAACTTTGGTTTTGGCGATGATGGCGTGGACTTATCAGACGGTTTCGATGCAGTGAATTTGTTAAACCACATACCCATTGTGTCTGATGTGTATCAATCTGTTTCTTCTACCGATATTAGCGCTGTATCAGACTTGGCGGGTAGCTTTCTTTATGGCGGGCCCGCGGGGCTAGCTTACTCTGCGGTTAACCTAACGGTAGAAGGGATCACCGGTGACTCCATTGTCGGTAATCTGTGGAGCATGGGTGACGAATGGTTATTTGAAAAAGGCGTAGTATCTGAAAGTCAAAGCTTAGCAGAAACGGTGGCGGGTAAGTCGGGTGAAGCTGTCGCATCAAATGCCTACTCCTTTGCCAGGCGGCAATTTGACGTAGATGAAAGCGCAGTAAGCGGCAATTAGTTACCGCTCATTGCAATGGGTTAGCTATTCAGCGCCACTGATAATTTGCACTTGCGCCAAATCGGTATCGCCTTTTAAGACTTTATAAATGGCATCTTGTACTAATGTGCGCATTCCGTCCGCCATGGCTTGGGATTTCATTTTAGAGACACTGCTTTCTTTGTATATTAATCCTCGTAATTCAGGTGTCATGCCTAGTAATTCATGCACCCCAGTTCGTCCCCGATAACCTGTCCCTCCACATTCATCGCAACCGACGGGGCGATGCAGCTTTAATTGTTCGGGAAGATTTAATTCGTGCAGATGTTCTTCGCCATATTGGCGTTTTATAAATGCCACGTCATTGTCCGAGGCCACATACTCTTCTTTACAGTTTTTGCATAAAGTACGAATCAATCGCTGGGCAAGGATACCCACACACGCATCGGAAAAGTTAACTGGGTCTAACCCTAAATCAAGCAAACGGGTGATGGTTTCCGGCGCGGAGTTAGTGTGCAGTGTTGATAATACCAAGTGTCCGGTTAATGACGCTTCGATACCAGCGTGGGCGGTTTCTTTATCCCGCATCTCACCAATCAGAATGATATCTGGGTCGGCACGTAAGAAAGCCCGCAGGGCATTGGCAAAGGTAAAGCCAATTTTGGGACTCACCTGAACCTGCTGTAGCCCCGCTTGAGTGATCTCCACGGGGTCTTCTGCTGTCCATATTTTCTTGTCGGGGGTATTGAGGTAGCCAAGAATCGCATGCAGTGTGGTGGTTTTACCTGAACCTGTAGGTCCTACCACCAGTAATATGCCATGGGGCTTTTTAATCATGCTTTCTAAACGGCGCATATTTGACGGTGCCAAGTTCATCTTATCAATGGGCATGGCGCCCCCTGAGGCAAGAATACGCATCACCACGCCTTCACCGGCCACCGTTGGGATGGTTGCCACCCGTACCTCCACCAATTGGCCGTTCATGCGGAAGGCCAATTTTCCGTCTTGAGGTACCCGTTTTTCAGCAATGTTTAAGTTAGACAAAATCTTAATACGGGCTATCACGGCACTGTGATGGGATTGAGGAATTTGGCTCATGTCTCGACAAACCCCGTCTACACGCATCCTTACCCGCGTCGGGCCGTTTTTTTCCGGATCAACGTGGATATCTGATGCATTAAGTCGCTTAGCATCGTGCAGCACCCGGCTCACCAAGCGCACCACCGCTGGGGCGTCGTCAGACATTTCATCGACGTGTTCATCCCCTTCTTCATCGCCAGCACTGATTTCATCGAGGATTTCGCTCATTTCCCCTGGCGAGCCCCGACCACTGCTTTCACCGAGGTATTGCAATATTTGTGTAGGTAAAGCAACGGCAATTTCGTAACTGTCTATGCCCATGGCGCTTTCAATTTCCATTAAAAGGGCCGCATTGTTAGGCTCCGCCATGAGTACGATAGGACGGTCGTGCGCATCAGCAATTACCGCAACTAAATTGCGTTTAAGGTAAGAGGGGTTTAGCCGACTTTCATTTTGATATAAATGATATTTTTCTGGTAGAAAGCCGATGTAAGGTACTTGGTAATGTACCGATAAGGTATTGCCGATATCCCCTTCTCGAATACTGTGTTCAGACATGAGGCGCTGAATAATGGTACGTTGATCATTGCTGTTTTGAATAATGTCGGTAAGCGCCGCGGGCTCGATTTGCTTTCGATGAAGCAGTAAATCGAAGGGGTCATTGGTGCCGCCAAGCTCAAAGCGAAACTTATTACCTAAAATTTCTGCCAGCTCTTCGGCAACTTTAAGGTCATTATCGTTGAACGGCCCTGCGGTTTTATTGATTACCTGCATGACGCCCAGCAGCACTCCGGCATTTAGTACCGGTATACAAAGAATATTGTTGGTTCTAAAGTTACTGCTTTTATCAAATTTATCGGCAAAGCGTAACCGAGGATGAATTTGCGATAATTCATCTTTATCGTAAGGGTTACTAATAAGAATCGGGCGCTGGGCTAGTGCCACATAGCCTGCTATGGACAAGGGTGAAATAGGCACTTTTATTTCTTGGGTCGCTTTGCCGGTTTTAAAGCGGGCGACCAGATCCTGATGCTGGCGGCGTCGTTGAAATATACTCATTCGTTGAGCACTAAAAAGCTCAAGAATGATAGGCTCAATGTCACTGAAGGCATCTAATAACGAAGAATGCTTTGTTAGCAAAGTATTGATTTTATCAAATGCGAGTTGCTGAATACTGTTTCCGAGCATAGTTTCTTATTCTGTCTTTGACGTGTTTTATTAGGCGTAGATTCTGGCGCGGTTAAACCGGCGGCGTCAGAAAATACACTGGCCAATGCTTCTTGAGTTCAACAATATACCTTTATGTATGTTGCAGCAACTTGACCTTTGTCGGGTTTACAGCCTTTACATAAAAATATAATTATTCAAGTAGAACAAAAATAAACCAATACAAATGCAAATAGCACTTGCGCAGTGGCAGTAAAGCTGTATAATTCGCGCCCACTTGCCCGATACTTCTTGTATTTGGGGCATGGTTTCGGCCGCAGCTACACTGCTTTTAGGGTAGATGCCGAAGTTACGAAAAACGAAGTTAAACACGTAGACGTAGCGGGCGGGTCAGAAACAAAGAACAAGATTCCAATTGGGAATCACTGGTTTATACGCACATCTTTTCATCCCAAGATAATAAGGGAGTGAGAAGATGATTTTTTTGTTCTTTCGATTGGAGCTTAATCGATGCCAAATCAAAGAATTCGTATTCGTCTGAAAGCGTTTGATCACAAGTTGATCGATCAATCAACGGCTGAAATCGTTGAAACAGCGAAACGTACTGGTGCTCAGGTCAGCGGTCCAATTCCACTGCCTACTCGCAAAGAACGCTATACAGTTCTGGTTTCTCCGCACGTCAACAAAGACGCGCGTGACCAATACGAAATCCGTACTCACAAGCGTTTGGTAGACATCATCGAGCCAACTGATAAAACAGTTGATGCGTTGATGCGTTTGGACTTGGCTGCCGGTGTTGATGTTCAAATCAGCCTGGGCTAACAAGAGAGGGTAATAACAATGGCGATTGGTCTTGTCGGTCGTAAAGTGGGTATGACTCGCATCTTCACTGAAGATGGTACGTCTATCCCTGTGACTGTTATCGAAGCGACCCCAAACCGTGTTACTCAGTTACGCACTGAAGAAACTGACGGTTATCGCGCTCTTCAGGTTACTGCTGGAACTAAGAAAGCGAACCGCGTCAACAAAGCTCAAGCAGGTCATTTTGCTAAAGCGGGTGTTGAAGCAGGTCGTTCTCTGGTGGAATTCCGCCTGGAAGACAACGAAGGTGCTGATATTGAAGTAGGCAGTGAAATCACTGTTGAAATCTTCAACGACACCAAAAGAATTGATGTAACTGGTACATCTAAAGGTAAAGGCTTTGCCGGTGCTATCAAACGTTGGAACTTTAGTTCACAGCGTATGACTCACGGTAACTCTTTGTCACACCGCGCACCTGGTTCGATTGGTCAGAACCAATCTCCAGGTAAAGTTTTCAAAGGTAAAAAAATGGCTGGTCAGCTTGGTAACAAGCAAGTGACTACCCAATCTTTGGAAGTAGTACGTGTTGACGTAGAAAATAACCTTATCTTGGTTAAAGGTGCCGTACCTGGCGCAACTGGCAATGACGTTATCGTCAAGCCAGCTGTTAAAGCGTAACGTCTGGGGAGTGAACTGATGGAATTAACATTGAAAGATGCGCAAAGCGCTCTTGAAGTATCCGAAGCGACCTTTGGACGTGATTTCAACGAAGCCCTGGTACACCAGGTAGTCGTTGCTTACGGTGCCGGTGCTCGTCAAGGTACTAAAGCGCAGAAAACGCGTTCTGAAGTACGTGGTGGTGGTAAGAAGCCATGGCGTCAAAAAGGTACTGGTCGTGCCCGTGCTGGTACAATCCGCAGCCCAATTTGGGTTGGTGGTGGCCGTGCATTTGCAGCCAAGCCTCGTGACTTTGAGCAAAAAGTTAACAAGAAAATGTACCGCGGTGCAATCAAAAGCATCCTGTCTGAACTGATTCGTCAAGACCGTTTGGTCGTGGTAGAAAAGTTCGCAGTTGATGCGCCTAAAACTAAGGCACTGATTGCTAAGCTGAACGATCTGGAACTGAACGACGTTCTTATCGTAACGCCTGAAGTAGATGAGAACTTGTTCTTAGCTGCACGCAACCTGTACAAAGTAGATGTACGTGATGTTGCTGGTGTTGACCCAGTTAGCCTGATCGCTTTTGAAAAAGTGCTGATTACTGCTGATGCAGTTAAACAGCTTGAGGAGGCGTTAGCATGAACGAAGAACGTCTACTGAAGGTGCTTAAAGCACCTCACGTTTCAGAAAAGTCTACTATGGCCGCTGAAGCGAGCAACACGGTTGTATTCAAAGTAACAAAAGACGCGAACAAAGCTGAAATCAAAGCGGCAGTTGAAAAACTGTTTGAAGTTGAAGTAGCAGGTGTTCGTACTGTGAACGTTAAGGGTAAAACCAAGCGTCACGGCATGTCTTTCGGCAAGCGTAGCGACTGGAAAAAAGCGTATGTATCGCTTAAAGAAGGTCAGGACATCGACTTTGTCGGTGGCGCTGAATAAGAAGGGGATTAGAAATGCCATTAATGAAAGCTAAGCCAACTTCTGCCGGTCGTCGTCACGTTGTTCAGGTTGTTAACCCTGATCTGCACAAAGGTGCGCCTCATGCACCTCTGCTAGACAAGAACAGCAAGTCTGGTGGCCGCAACAACAATGGTCGTATTACGGTACGCCATATCGGTGGTGGTCATAAGCAACACTACCGTATTGTTGACTTCAAACGTAACAAAGATGGCGTTCCTGCCAAAATTGAACGTTTGGAATATGATCCAAACCGCTCTGCAAACATTGCATTAGTGTTGTATGCAGACGGTGAGCGTCGTTACATTCTGGCTCCTAAAGGTCTGAAAGCAGGTGATGCTATTCAGTCTGGTTCTGATGCGCCTATCAAAGCAGGTAACTGCTTACCTATGCGTAACATTCCAGTAGGTTCTACTGTACACGCTATCGAAATGAAACCAGGCAAAGGCGCGCAAATCGCACGTTCAGCCGGTGCATATGCGCAAATCCTAGCGCGTGACGGTAACTACGTTACCTTACGTTTGCGCTCTGGAGAGATGCGTAAAGTTTTGTCTGACTGCCGTGCAACTATCGGTGAAGTGGGCAATGCAGAACACATGCTGCGTTCATTGGGTAAAGCTGGTGCAACTCGCTGGCGTGGTGTTCGTCCTACCGTTCGTGGTGTTGCCATGAACCCGGTAGACCATCCACACGGTGGTGGTGAAGGACGTACATCCGGTGGCCGTCACCCAGTTTCTCCATGGGGTGTTCCTACCAAAGGTAAGAAAACCCGTAGCAACAAGCGTACTGATAAGCTTATCGTACGTCGTCGTAACAAGTAAAAGCGAGGATTCACCATGCCACGTTCTCTCAAGAAAGGTCCATTTATTGACCTTCACTTGCTGAAGAAGGTAGAGGCTGCAGTGGAAAAGAACGAACGTAAACCAATTAAGACTTGGTCTCGTCGTTCTATGATCATCCCAGATATGATTGGGTTGACCATTGCGGTCCATAACGGTCGCCAACATGTACCTGTCATTATTAGTGACGAAATGGTCGGCCATAAGTTGGGCGAATTTGCGCCAACGCGTACTTACCGCGGCCATGTCGCGGATAAGAAAGCTAAACGTTAAGGGGTAGGAATATGGAAGCATTAGCTAAACACCGTTTCGCCCGCACGTCGGCTCAGAAAGCACGCTTGGTTGCGGATCAAATTCGCGGTTTACACGTTGAAAAAGCTCTTGAAGTTTTAGCGTACAGCCCGAAGAAAAGCGCAGCATTAGTTAAGAAAGTACTGGAGTCTGCCATTGCAAATGCAGAAAACAACGAAGGTGCTGACATTGACGAATTGCATATCGCGAAAATCTTCGTTGACGAAGGTCCAACAATGAAACGTATCAAGCCACGTGCTAAAGGACGTGCGGATCGTATCTTTAAGCGTAGCAGTCACATCACTGTGGTTGTAGCGGATAACTAGGAGTAGATAATGGGACAGAAGGTACATCCTACAGGTATACGCCTGGGTATCAGCAAACCATGGACTTCTACCTGGTACGCTAATACTGCAGACTATGCAGACAACCTGTATAACGATCATCAGGTACGTCAGTATCTGACCAAGCAACTTAAAAACGCTTCACTTTCTAAAATTGTGATCGAGCGTCCAGCTAAGAGTATCCGTGTGACTATTCACACCGCTCGTCCTGGCGTCGTTATCGGTAAGAAAGGCGAAGACGTAGAAAAGCTGCGTAACTATGTATCTAAGCTGGCCGGTGTGCCTGCTCAGATCAATATTGCGGAAGTACGCAAGCCTGAGCTTGATGCACAGCTAGTCGCTGACAGCATTTCAAGCCAGCTGGAGCGTCGTGTTATGTTCCGTCGCGCCATGAAGCGTGCGGTACAAAATGCAATGCGCCTCGGTGCTAAAGGTATCAAAGTTGAAGTAAGCGGCCGTTTGGGCGGTGCAGAAATTGCACGTTCTGAATGGTATCGTGAAGGACGTGTTCCACTGCACACATTCCGTGCGGACATCGATTACGCCACTTCAGAAGCGTTGACTACCTACGGTATCATCGGTACTAAAGTGTGGATCTTCAAAGGTGAGGTTCTGGGCGGTCTGCCTACAAACCAAGAGCAACCACCTGCTCAACCTAAGAAGAAAGGCCGCAACGCTAAGCGAGAGGGCTAATCATGTTACAACCAAAACGCATGAAATTTCGTAAAATGCATAAAGGTCGTAACCGTGGTCTTGCTATTGCTGGCAGCAAAGTAAGCTTCGGCACTTATGGCCTGAAAGCAGTTGGCCGCGGTCGTATGACAGCGCGTCAAATCGAAGCAGCGCGTCGTGCTATGACTCGTCACGTTAAGCGTCAAGGTAAAATCTGGATTCGGGTTTTCCCTGACAAGCCAATTACTGAGAAGCCTCTTGAGGTTCGTCAAGGTAAAGGTAAAGGTAACGTTGAGTACTGGGTATGCCAAATTCAACCTGGTCGTGTATTGTACGAGATGGAAGGTGTTCCTGAAGAGCTTGCACGCGAAGCGTTCGAATTGGCAGCGGCAAAACTGCCATTTAAGACAACCTTTGTAACTCGGACGGTGATGTAATGAAAGCGACTGAACTGAAAGAAAAAAGCGTAGAAGAGCTGAACGCAGAGTTATTAAACCTGCTACGCGAACAGTTCAACTTGCGCATGCAGCACTCAACTGGCCAGCTTGAAAAAACTGACCAGCTGAAGAAAGTGCGTCGCAACATCGCGCGTGTTAAAACCATTCTGACTGAAAAGGCTGATGCGTAATGACTGAACAAAAAATTCGTACAGTGCAAGGTCGTGTGGTTAGCAACAAGATGGATAAGTCTATCACTGTTGTAGTTGAACGTTTCGTTAAGCACCCTATCTATGGGAAGTTCATCAAGCGCTCTACTAAGCTTCACGCCCACGACGAAAACAATGTGTGCAAAGAAGGCGATACAGTCACCTTGCGTGAATGTCGTCCTCTTTCCAAGAATAAAACTTGGACACTAGTTGACGTTATCGAAAAAGCCAGCATGTAATGGTGGTTTTTTCTTAAAAAAAGCCCGGTTTAACCGGGCTTTTTTGTGTCTGAATTTTAGCCATATCAACAGCTTTATTCCAAACGCCGACTTATTGGTTCACGTTACGGCTTTAGGACGAAGTTTTACTGGCAGCGCGTTTAATTACCCGGGTGCACTTCTCCCGCCATTCGTCATCGAGTGTTTCTAACCCTTCAAATTGTTTTGCCCCATCAATATCACCAAGATCATGCACTGCACGCATCAGCGCAGCAACGGATACCGTTTTATCGTGGCGACTGAGCAATGTAACAGGATCATTGCCATGAATAACACCGGTCTCGATAACCCGATAATACCAACCTGTTATGCCATTAGCCCCTACGAAGCGATCAAGATTCTTTATTCCATAGCGGTGGGAGATCTTATTGCACGGTGCCCGTGGTGCACTTACCTGTAAGGTAACTTCTCCGACGCGATAGACATCACCGATGAACACGTTTTCGTCGTTCATGCCAGGCACCAGCATATTCTCGCCTATACTCCCTAAAGGGAAGTCATGCTCGTCGAAGCCCTCGCGTAAACGGGTATATCCTTGGTGGCTGAATTGATGTAGCACTTTTTCCGCCCCGCCGTGGAGCTTTTTATTTCCTTGCTCGTCTTCCTTTGTGCCATCGAAGCCCACAGTGAGCAATGCTACCGACGCTTTTTGAATGGCACTAGGTGCACCTCTTGGTCCGAAGGCAACGGGCTTTCCTGCGAACAATGCTTCTACAAACATGCCTATCTCCAAACTAGGTATTGGTGCGGTTTGACACCAATAACGTTTTTTAAATCATAGTAAAAGGAAGTGTAAACCCTTCGGGGTTTTTACTCGACTAACTTTTTACCCAAGGCGATTTGGTCATTAATAGGTTAGTCAATTCAGTCAAGCTTAAGTCAGTGATATGTCACGTCCAAGCGGTTACCATAGTACTGATTTTTTGCTGCACCTATACCTTAATCGTTAGGTTGATCAAAGACATGGTGTGGCTTTTACAAGGAAGCTAATTTCGGCTTTCTATTTTGTCATTGCAATTCAGATAAATTCACGGAAAATACCAGATCCATGAATACCGGACGTTTATTGTGAAAGCTGTTTCTGCCCCCAAAGATAAAAATGTCGAGAAGCTCAAAGTTCCCCCACATAGTATTGAAGCTGAGCAAGCGATACTGGGAAGTATGCTTATTGATCCTGAAAGTTGGGACAAGGTCGCGGAAGTCGTAACCGAAAACGATTTTTACAATCATTCTCACCAAGTTATCTTTAAGGTAGTACTGGCTCTTCTCGGCAAAAGTCAGCCTATTGATTTGATCACCGTTTCCGAAGCCCTTGAACACCAAAATCAGTTGGAAGATGCGGGCGGCTTTGCCTATTTGGCGGAATTGGCAAAAAACACCCCTAGTTCGGCCAATGTGACCACCTATGCGAAAATTGTCAGTGAGCGGGCAATTACCCGTGAACTGATTGGTGTTGCCCATGAAATCGCTGAGGTGGGTTACAACCCTGAAGGGCGCGATAGTGCGGATATTCTCGACATGGCCGAAAGCAAGGTGTTCGAGATAGCTGAAAAGCGCACAGGAGAAAACGAAGGGCCAAGAGACGTAGATTCGGTGCTGGATAAAACCATTAAACGTCTTGAAGCGCTTATTCAAACCAGTAAAGAAGTCACCGGTGTCACCACCGGCTTTACAGATTTGGATAAAAAAACCAGCGGCTTGCAACCTTCTGATCTTATCATCGTGGCGGCACGTCCCTCTATGGGTAAAACCACGTTTGCTATGAACTTGTGCGAAAACGCCATGATGTCAGAGGAAAAACCGGTTTTAGTCTTCAGTCTAGAGATGCCATCAGAACAAATCATGATGCGTATGCTCGCCTCCTTAAGCCGGGTTGACCAAACTCGTATCAGAACCGCCCAGCTCGATGATCAGGAATGGGCTAGAGTCTCAAATACCATGGCCATGTTGAAAGAAAAGGACAGCCTGTTTATAGATGACTCATCGGGTTTGACTCCCATGGACGTCCGTTCTAGGGCGCGTAAGCTAGCGCGGGAAAAGGGGGGGATTAGTCTTATAATGGTGGATTACCTGCAATTGATGCGTGTTCCTTCACTAAGTGAAAACCGGACGTTAGAGATTGCTGAAATCTCTCGCTCACTGAAAGCGTTAGCCAAAGAATTAGAAGTGCCGGTAGTGGCACTATCCCAGTTAAACCGGAGTCTAGAACAACGAGCAGACAAGCGGCCTGTTAACTCTGACTTACGTGAATCAGGCTCTATAGAGCAGGATGCCGATTTAATCATGTTCATTTACCGTGATGAGGTTTATCACGAGAACAGCGAGTACAAGGGCATTGCGGAAATTATTATTGGTAAGCAGCGGAACGGGCCCATCGGTACCAGCCGCTTAACGTTCCAAGGACACTTTTCTCGTTTTGATAATTATGCCGGTCCAGATTTTGACGACGATTATTAATTGCTAACAATTACGCATAAAAAAAGGCGCCAATTGGCGCCTTTTTATTATTCAAAATACCGAATTAACGCTTTTCTGGTACTTCTATGATAGCAGTAACACGGATCGCGATACGACGGTTAACGCGGTTCGCTTCAAGTGAGCTACCTTCCATCAGTAATTGAGACTCACCAAAACCTTCAGTGGTTAGGCGAGAGGCATCGATACCGTATTCGTTAACTAAAACTTCTTTGAATGCAGCTGCACGACGCTCAGATAAGTCTAAGTTATACGCCGCTTCACCCGGAGCAGATGCGTGACCTTCGATCACAGCTTCTGTTTTGCCATAGCGTTTGAAGAATTCAACAAACTCTTCAATTTCAGGTGAATGTGGGTCGCTAACTTCGGCGCTGTTATTTGCAAACAGAACGCGCAGAGTATGCGTCACTTCTTCTTGATCGAAGACAGTACAACCATCTGCATCAACTTTGTCGTACATAGGTGTGTCAGGACACATATCTTTGTTATCAGCTACACCATCGTTGTCGCTATCAGCAACAACAGCACAACCTTTGCTGTCAACTTCTGTGCCAGCAGGCGTATTTGGACACATGTCTTGGCTATTCAACACGCCATCGTTGTCAGTGTCGCCATCAACCACTGGAGCAGGTTGAGTATAGCTAGTTTCTGTGGCTTTACCGAATGGGAAAGCAACACCGATTTTTACACTGTAGTCGTAGTAAGAATCGTCGAAATCACGGTACGCAGCAATTTCAGTGGTTAACTGAACATCATCGTTCAATTCCCAGTGCTTACCAACACCTACGTTAGCCAAGTTGTAGTTTTCATCTAGGATTTGGCGTTTAACACCACCAAACAAATACCACAGGTCGTCAGGCATGAAATACATTGCGTCTACACCGAACATGTGCCCGGAAACGCTATCTTGAGAACCATTGACTTGTGCGTAGTCAAGATCGAGGGCTGTGTATTCACCACGAACGGCCCAGCTTTGATCAAAACGCCATCCGTATTCGAAACCAAAACCCGCGCCATCTTCTAAGAAGTCTGGTGCTGGCTTGTCAGCTTCGTCGGCATTGTAATACATGCCGTGGAAGCCTAACCAGCTTTCGTACGGTGCAGTGGAATCTTCCTGAGCAACAACGTGTGATGAAGTCATCACAGCGAGGGCTAATGCGGTAAACCTAAATGTTTTTTTCATTTTCACATCCTGTATAACGTTGAGTGATTGATTAATCATAAACTATGGTAACAATAAGCACACTGTGTGCCAATTATCAAAAAGGTGTAATGTTGATGGGGTTTATTTTACCGCCACATACCTTGAACAGTAGCTACGATGCGCCGGTTCCCCCCAGAATTGCGATGCTCTCCCAAAATTATACCTTGCCAAGTTCCTAATTGTAACCGGCCGTCTTTGATCGGGATCGTCAATTCGCATCCTAGTAAACTGGATTTTATGTGAGCAGGCATATCGTCACTCCCCTCATAAGTATGGGTGTAATGTGTATCGTCTTCGAGTACAGTATGGGTAAACCATGTTTCAAGATCACTTCTCACCGTAGGATCGGCGTTTTCGTTGATGGTTAAGCTGGCACTGGTGTGCTGGAGCCACAGGTGAACCTGCCCAATCTCGACATTTTTCAACGCGGGAAGCTGGTTCGTTACGTGCTCGGTAACCAAATGAAAACCCCGCTGAAAAGCGGGGAGAGTAATGATTTTCTGCACCCAATTATTTGTCAAAACAGATTTCCATATGGGCCAAGCCCTCATCGCACATAAAGGGCATAATAAGCTTAGAGCCATCCACCTGATGGCTAATGGTATGTTGCTTGCCTGATACAACAATAGGGGTGGCCATACCAAACTCAAACCCCTTCTCAGCCAGTTCTCGCTTGGCATTACCGCAAATCATGTTGGTCACTTCACCCACCATATCGCCTACTTCAGCATCGAGCTTTTCTGGGCGTTCACCTACCATGCGCTCCATTATGGTCAACGCCAGTCCTTCGTCGAAGGTAATAGACATGGAGCCTTTTATTTGTGGGCCGACCATGCCGATAAGACCAGATACGTCACCCTTAGCAATATCACTTTGTTTTCTTTTGGGTTTTCCGGGCTTGAGGGTCGTTTGCGCCATGGTTTCCATTACGTTCAGTAAGCCACTGATAAAGGGATTTACAAACTCAACATTCATGCTTTGCATCCTCGATCGGCGACGTTTCTGCTTCTTGGCAGTCGGCACACAGTCCGTGGGCCTCTACGGTTTGTTTTGACACTTTAAAGCCGAATTTTTTTGCTTGGGTGTCTAATGTTTCCTGTAAACCTTCGGACTGTATCTCGGCTACGTCACCACAACTGTCGCAAATTAGGAACTGTACGGGGTGCTGACAACCAAAATGGTGACACGCCACAAACGCGTTTGTTGATTCAAGGCGATGGATAAAACTAAACTCTAGTAAAAAATCTAAAGCGCGATAAACCGTGGCAGGTTTAGCACTCGATTCTGTCTCTTTTAATGAATCGAGTAGTTCATATGCGCCCATGGGGCCATGCTTTCCAAGCAAGATTTGATAAACTTTTTCTCGTAATGGCGTAAATCTGGCGCCACGTTGCTCGCAATAAGCTCTGGCTTTATTAATTAAAGTTGTATTATTCATTATTTGAAACCGGCAAACGTTTAAGTAATCATTGTAATCATATCAGGGCGATTTCGCTAATCTCTAGGCCCATCTGACAATTTGTCAAGGCGCTGATACATATGTGTAATTAACTCATCTTCCAACGCTAAGCGTTCTTCAATAACTTCGCCTAGTGAAGCCAACTCGTTATCAAATGACGAGGCTTGCTGAGTCGAAAAAGAATCACTGTAATGATCGGAGAAAGCTAAAATTTTATCGGTAGTACGGGCTATTTGGGGGTAATACCGCTCTTTAAGGCTTTGTGCCTGATCATCCGTATTTGTAAGTTGATCGTAAATACCGAAGTGTCCTGCCGAACAATAATCCATCATTAGCGTACAGAATTCACTGATTTCTTGGGCATCAGGTAAAGCACTGTTTTTATCTGACAGCCCAGCCAATTCGCAGTATCTTACTAACAATTGTTGGCGAGCTTTCAGCCAGTTATCGATAATACCCGACGCGCCGCCCCACTTTTCCTTGGCTTGTTCCAATTTATTCAGCATTCTATTCTCCACAGGCAGCTTACTGCGTATAGGGCAAGTATAACACTGGCACAGGCCTTCACAATGATAGTCGAAGGCGTAAACAGAAATTTACTGTAACTTTTGCCGCGAGGCCTTAAAATACGATAAGAAATAAGCATAAGAGAACATGCGATGATACGTGCAGTCACCGAGACACAACTCAGGGTTAGCGAAGGAATTTGGGTTATATTCAGTCGTGACCAACTTTTGGTAAAAAAGGGTACGCCAGTTTTACATATTGGCCGTTGGCAAGAGTTGTCGTTTTTACATCATCATAAAAGTAGTGTTGTGGAGCTTTTACCCCTTGCTGACTCCCATACGTTGGAAAAACCTGTCTTTGTTATTGACTTAGGGGCCGAGTTTCCGCAACACCCGGATTGGGAGGTGTGCTCAATGCGCAGCGTGCTTGGGGTGGGAACCGATACCCAGTTCTACGTACTTGCCCGCGCTTGGCAGTATGTGCACTTTTTGCGAACCCATCGTTATTGTGGGCAATGTGGTGCACGGACTGAACAGGTAGACTGGGAAATGGCCATGCAATGCCATCAGTGTAAGCATCGCACGTATCCACGGATTTCACCTTGCATCATTGTGGCGATATATCGTGACAACCAAATACTACTGGCCAAAGGAGTGCGTCACAAAGACAGCAACATGTATTCAACGTTAGCTGGTTTTGTCGAAAGCGGTGAAAGTTTAGAACATGCGGTGCATCGTGAAGTAGCAGAAGAAGTGAACGTTAAAATAAAAAACCTTACTTATTTTGGTAGTCAGCCATGGCCATTTCCTCATTCATTGATGATGGGGTATCTGGCAGAGTATGAAAGTGGCGATATTATTCCTCAAGAAGGCGAGATCGTTGATGCACAGTGGTTTGATGTGGACAAGCTGCCCACTATCCCGCCTAAAATGTCCATTGCCGGGCGTCTTATCGATGCTGTGGTACGTAGGGCCTTGAGTTAAAATAAGCGGTCTCTGATCTTCAGGCAATAAAAAACCCCGCAAGCGGGGTTAGTAAGAAGTTATATCGCGGTCTCGTTAACGAGCTTCTTATTGCTGAATCTATTATTAGCAAGCAATTAATAAAGATACAAGACTAAAGTCTTACTTTTATCGAAGTTTTCATTGTTTTTCTTAATCACGGCCATCGGGTTGGTGATATTCACCCAAGCTTGTAAAGTTTGTTATACTGCCGACGAATTTTAATCATCCGAATATGAGGATTTGCATGTCGGCACACCGTCCATCAGAAGCGCGCCCAGCGTTAAAGAATGATCGCTATTTGCGTGCTCTACAAAAACAGCCCGTCGATATGACTCCGGTATGGATGATGCGACAAGCAGGGCGTTACCTGCCTGAATACAAAGCAACCCGAGCTGAAGCTGGCGATTTTATGTCGTTGTGCAAAAATGCCGAACTAGCCTGCGAAGTAACATTACAACCATTGCGCCGTTTTCCCTTAGACGCAGCAATTTTGTTTTCTGATATTCTTACTATTCCCGACGCCATGGGCTTAGGTTTATATTTTGAAGCGGGGGAAGGTCCGAGATTTGCTCATCCTATTACCTGTCAGGCCGATGTGAATAAAATTGGTATTCCTGATCCTGAAGGCGAACTGCAATACGTGATGAATGCGGTTCGTACAATTCGTCGAGAGTTAAAAGGCGAAGTACCTCTTATCGGATTTTCTGGCAGTCCTTGGACACTAGCCACTTATATGGTGGAAGGTGGCGGAAGTAAGGCGTTTACGAAAATTAAGAAAATGGCATTTGCTGAACCGGCGTTGCTACATAAGCTGTTAGAAAAGCTGGCCGACGCTGTCACGCTTTACCTTAACGCACAAATTGCCGCTGGCGCGCAATCGGTGATGATTTTCGATACCTGGGGCGGCGTATTATCGCCCCGGGATTACAAGCTTTTCTCTTTGCAGTATATGGCCCGTATTGTTGATGGCCTTAAACGGGAAAATGAAGGCTGTCGTGTTCCTGTCACCTTATTTACCAAAAATGGTGGGATGTGGTTGGAAGCCATCGCTGACACAGGATGTGATGCAGTGGGTTTAGATTGGACCATTGATATTGCAGAAGCCAAAGCCCGGGTTGGCGATAAAGTAGCGTTACAGGGTAATATGGACCCGTCTATGCTGTATGCACCGGCGGCAAGAATTGAGGAAGAAGTGGCTCATATCCTGTCAGGATTTGGCAATGGCTCGGGTCATGTATTTAACTTAGGCCACGGGATCCATCTTGATGTGCCACCGGAAAATGCCGGGGTATTTGTGGATGCGGTGCACAAACTGAGTCAGCCTTACCACAAATAATCATTATCACTGCCAAGAGAAGGGAGTTAGGCGTCTCTTGGCAACCCTTTCTCAATAACTCGGGTAAGTCTATTTTTCTGTCGATTGGCGGAGTTGGTCTGCGCTTGCTTTGTTTTCAGTTCATCCAGTGCCCAGTCGATATGCTCTTGGACGAGGGCTGATACCTTCCCATTTCTGGCTTCAAGGGCGTGAAATAACTGCTCACTTGGGGTGGCGTTTCCCATGGCCACTGCGATATTTCTTAACCATCTTTCATAGCCTATGCGACGAATTGGAGAGCCTTCTGTTTGTTTCAGAAATGTGGGCTCATCCCAAGCAAATAACACTTCTAAGGTTTGCCCATGTAACTGTTGTCGAGGATGAAAGTCGGTTTCTTCACTAATACTGGCAAAACGATTCCATGGGCAGACTAATTGGCAGTCGTCACAACCATAAATGCGATTTCCCATCAGTGGACGTAAGGGTTCGGGGATGGGGCCGTCGTTTTCAATGGTAAGATAAGAAATACAACGACGGGCATCTACGGTATATGGCGCCACAATTGCTTGTGTAGGACAAATAGTGAGGCAGGCGGTGCAACTGCCACAACCGTCTTCTATGGGAGCGTCTACAGGTAGCGGTAAATTAATAAATAGCTCACCAAGAAAAAACCACGAACCGGCTTCTTTGCTAAGGGTTAGGGTATGTTTACCGGTCCAGCCAAGTCCTGCTTTTTCTGCTAAGGCGTGTTCAAGTACTGGGGCGGAGTCGACGAAAGGACGGTACGCAGTATCAGCCAAGGCGCTTTTTATTTTTTCTCCCAGTTGTTTTAACCGGTTGCGCAGTACCTTGTGATAATCACGGCCAAGTGCGTAGCGGCTTATATAAGCAATATGATCATCTTTGAGATGCTTGGCAAACGACGCGTCAGGAGGTAAATAGTCCATACGTACGGTGATCACCCGTACGGTCCCCGGCACTAACTCGGCGGGACGAGCCCGTTTCATTCCATGGTTTTCCATGTAAGACATGCTTCCATGATAGCCCTTGCCCAGCCATTCACTAAGGTGCTGTTCATGGTGAGCCAGATCAATATCACTGATGCCGACTTGTTGAAACCCTAGCGCGCGGCCCCAAGCCTTGATATCGTCTGTTAACTTTATAAGATCAATTGATTGCAACGCGGACATGAAACCATGCTAGATACTAAACTCGCCACAAGCTTAGCACACAAACTCTTTCGCGCCGACCAGGTTAGAGAAAATGAAGGCGCAGCCGCCGAACAGACTGGATGCGACATGTACACGTTAATGCAGCGCGCCGGTAATGCTGTGTTTCGACAATGCCAAAATCTACTGCCTAATACGGATATCTATCTGGTCATCGTAGGGCAGGGAAACAATGCCGGTGACGGTTATATTGCGGCACTTAAAGCGAAACAAGCAGGTAAGCATGTGTTGGTGTGCGCCGTAGAGCCAGATCGGGTGCTAAGCGGTGATGCAGGAAAAGCACAAGCACAATGGTTAGCGTCAGGTGGCAGCATCAGCCAGTTTGAACCCGAGTTGTTAGATAAAGCGGGGTTGGTGGTGGATGCCATGCTTGGTACAGGGATCACCAGCTATATACGTAACGAATTTGCAGATATTATTGACGCATTAAATGCTCACAGTGTACCGGTAGTCAGTATTGATGTGCCCTCCGGGCTAGATGCAAATACCGGCCAGTCTTTAGGCCGTTGTGTCCAGGCGGATGTAACAGTGACATTTGTAGGTATCAAACCGGGCTTAACCACCGGCGCAGGAAAACAGTCGTGCGGAAAATTGGTGTTTGATGATCTAGGTATAGGAAAAGCTTTCGCTAGCCTGGCCCGTTCATCGGCTACGCTACTTGATATCGAACAATTCGGTGGGCTAGGCCCAAGAGACGTGCACAGCCATAAAGGCACTTACGGCCGGTTATTGTGTGTTGGCGGCAACAAAGGAACGGCAGGGGCTATTCGCTTAAGCAGTGAAGCGGCATTACGCAGTGGTGCTGGAATGGTGCGGGTGTTTACCCATGAAGCTTCTATTGTGCAGGTCAGCGCTGGCCGACCGGAACTGATGGTGAGCGCTGAGGATATAGAAGCGTCCCTTGAATGGGCAACGTGTGTGGTTATTGGTCCGGGGTTAGGACAGGATGAATGGGCTGAGTCCGCATTTATGACAGTGATGAAGCACTGCCAAGCACACAGTAAACCCTTAGTTATTGATGCTGATGCGTTAAATATTCTTAGCCGTCAGGCAACGGCATACACCATCACCGATTGTATTTTAACGCCCCATGCAGGAGAGGCCGCTAGGTTACTCGGGGTCTCTATCGATGATGTTGAAACCGAGCGATTTAATTATGCGCGTCAATGTGCCCAGCGGTATCATGCCACATGTGTATTAAAAGGGGCCGGAACCATTATTGATAATGAACGGTCTACTTGGGTATGTAAACACGGTAACCCAGGTATGGCCACCGCCGGCAGTGGGGATGTACTAAGTGGTATCTTAGGGGCATTGTTGGCGCAAGGGTTATCTCGTGATATTGCCGCAAAATACGGGGTTATCTTACATGCTAAAGCCGGGGATCAAATCGCTGAGTTGTACGGTCAACGTGGTATGATTGCCAGCGATTTGTATGACGCCGTACGGGCGTTGATCAACCAATAATAACGAATTTTGTGAAATAGAAAGTAAATGTTAGAGCAAAGCTTACTCTTTGATACACCCGAATTGGCCGATACCCAGAACATTGCGGTTAACCTAGCTCATGTGTGTAAAGGTGCACTGCCAGCAGGCATTGTGATTTATTTAGAAGGGGATTTAGGTGCGGGTAAAACCACGTTTAGTCGGTTTTTTATCCAGCACTTAGGGCATCAAGGTAAGGTAAAAAGCCCGACTTATACCTTGGTGGAACCCTATGAGCTTGACGGCGTCACCGTTTATCATTTCGATTTGTATCGATTAGCGGATCCTGAAGAGCTAGAATTTATGGGAATACGGGATTACTTCGCCGAAAATACCCTTTGTTTGGTGGAATGGCCGCAAAAAGGGGCGGATTGCTTGGCAGCCGCAGATTTAGTGATTAGTATGAAGAGTCACGATAATAGTAGAAAAATGACCATCACCGCGAAATCTCCAAGGGGAACGGATATAGTGAATGGCTTATCTGTCCAAGGGAATTAAGTAACTAGCGGGATGCATAAAATAACAGTGATTAAAAGCGGGTTTCAGGGTTTATAATGGTGCGCATTTTCGTCCTTACAATATGTGTTTGGTGTTTGGCTTTGCCTGTCTGGTCGCAAAACCAGATTAGCGGAGTGAGAGCTGCGCCGTCAGGGGATAAAACGCGGGTGGTGCTAGATGTGCAAGCGGCCCCTGAATATACTTATTTTACGTTAGATAACCCTAACCGCTTAGTCATTGATTTAGCCAATACCAGTACCAAAAGTGATCTGTCTCAAGCCGATATTAGCGGCAGTCTAGTAAAGAAAGTTCGTTATTCCACACCGAAAAACCCCCAATCTGCACGTATTGTCGTGGAACTCGCCCGTAAAGCGACTCCTACTTTGTTTCCGGTGGAACCCGATGGCGCTTACGGCCATCGTCTGGTGGTTGATCTGTTAGATTCAAACCCGCCGTCTACCTCTAGGCAAGCGTCGGTGGTGCTTGATGCCGGAAACAATTCTCGGGATCGGGATATTATTGTAGCCATTGACGCTGGGCACGGTGGGAATGATCCAGGTTCCATTGGCCGGGCTGGCACCTACGAAAAGCACATTACGTTAAGTATCGCTAAATATCTCGAGAAACTGGTCAACAATGAACCTGGCATGCGAGCGGTTATGACCCGCAGTGGTGATTACTACGTGGGGTTGAATAAAAGACCGGAAATTGCCCGTAAAAGTAAAGCTGACTTACTGATTTCTATTCATGCCGATGCCTTTACCGCGCCTGGCCCTCGGGGCGGGTCAGTGTGGGTGCTGTCTATGCGTCGAGCCGACACTGAACTGGGGCGATGGTTAGAACGGTCAGAGCGGCACTCTGAATTGCTAGGCGGTGCGGCGGAAGTGATTTCTGATAATGTCAGTGAGCGCTATTTAGCAGAAACCATATTGGGGCTGTCTATGGATCATTCCATGTCAACCAGTTACGACTTGAGCCGTAAAGTGATCAGCGAAATGAAGTCGGTAACGAAAATGCACAAAGGGACGCCACAAGCGGCCAGTCTGGCGGTACTTACCGCCCCGGATATTCCTTCAATTCTGGTGGAAACGGGGTTTATCAGTAATCCCCAAGAAGAAAAGAATTTGAATTGGAGTACGTATCGGCAAAAGCTCGCCAATTCTATTTTTACCGCGGTTAAATCCTATTTTCGACAAGTGCCTCCAGATGGCACATTGTGGGCCAGTCAGAAAATGAACAATCGCACCCATAAAGTCCGTAGTGGAGAGTCTTTATCCTTGCTGGCGCAACGTTACAATGTCAAAATCAGCAGCTTAAAAGCGGTTAATAATTTACGCAGCGATACCGTACGCATTGGTCAGGTGCTGACCATTCCAAGAACCTAATCTGTAAACATTAGAGCAGGATTTCCATTGCCAATTCAGCTACTCCCTCCACAATTGGCGAACCAAATTGCCGCCGGCGAAGTGGTGGAACGCCCCGCTTCTGTTGTCAAAGAACTGATGGAAAACAGTTTGGATGCTGGGGCAACAAAAATTGAACTGGAAATAGAGAAAGGCGGCCATAAACGGCTGAAAATACGAGACAACGGCTGCGGGATTAGCAAAGAAGAACTAACACTCGCGTTGAGTCGTCATGCCACCAGTAAAATCGCCAGCCTTGATGATTTAGAACATATTATGTCTCTGGGATTTCGAGGCGAAGCGTTGGCCAGTATCAGTTCTGTCAGTCGCCTTAAATTAACCTCGAAACCGGCCCAACAGGCGCAGGCCTGGCAAGCCCACTGTGAAGGGCGAAGCATGGATGTACAGATTAATCCTGCTGCCCATCCCTCCGGTACCACGATTGATGTAGCCGATCTCTTTTACAATACACCGGCACGAAGAAAGTTTTTACGTACCGAAAAAACCGAGTATCAACACATTGAGGATGTAGTTAGGCGAATCGCACTGAGCCATCCTCAGGTAGCTTTTCAGTTAAAGCATAATGGTAAGATAACCAAACGATATACGGTGTCTTCTAGCGATGCGTTGACCCAGCGAATTAGTGCTGTCATGGGGCAAAAATTCATTGCCAATGCCACCTTTATCGATACCGCTCACCTTGGTATGCGTATTAAAGCATGGTTAGGAAATGAACGTGTGTTACGAAGCAGCACCGATTGCCAATTTAGTTTTGTCAATGGTCGTGCCATGCGCGATAAGCTGATATTGCATGCTATTCGCCAAGCATACGAAAGCGTATGGGGGGTTGTGGAACAGCCTTCTTTTGTGATGTATGTAGAGGTTGATCCTAAAGAAGTCGATGTGAATGTGCACCCAGCTAAACACGAAGTGCGATTTCAACAAAGCCGCCTTGTTCACGATTTTATTTGTAAAACGGTTTGTGATGCTTTGTCTGATGGCGCTGAGGTATCGCCTGCACACGAGCCAGCACCGAGTCACGATTATATACGCCCGCTTACCCATAGTGAGCCAGCGGAACAAGCCGATACTAGCCCGCGCAGACCTTTGGGCGGGCAGCCATTGCAGGGACGATCTTATTCATCTACTGGGCCGTCACGATCCGTTAGCGAACAGTATAGTCAACTAATGACACCTCATCATAGCGATGACATTTCGCCTTTACCGGCATTACCGTATTTGCAGATCGCACCTTATTCGCGAATTTATGTACATAAAAATGATTGTTGGCTTTTAAATGTGGCGTCTATACTTATACCTTGGGTAGTAAAGACAGTAGAAAAAGCGAATACCTCTCAACCGCTGTTAATGCCGGTGTCCACTGCAGCGCAAGGCGTGGATGAGAAGGTAGGTCGCGCCCTTAACGACAACCAGTTTAGTGTGGATAAAGTGGCGGGAAAGTATCTACTGCGACAAGTCCCGGCAGGGTGTCGACATTTCCCTTGGGTGAAATGGTTTCCAGACATGCTCTCATCAGGCCAGCCAAGCCTTTGCGGTATGTTAGAGTCCGTGCAAATGGAATCTGCTGATAGCTTACCGGCTGATATTATCACTGGGGTTTGGCACGATTTAGATAATAAACCCTTGTCTGAACAGGTAGGGGTATTAGAAGGTCTTGGGATAAGACAAAGTGTGGACAAATTGATAAGTGGTTGGGCAGTATCATGAGCAGACAACATGCGCCTGTGATCAGTATCATGGGGCCTACTGCTTCCGGTAAAACCGGGCTGGCGTTGGCGCTAGCGAGCAAAGTTCCCTGCGAAATTATTAGCGTGGACTCTGCCTTGATTTACCGGGGCATGGACATTGGCACGGCCAAGCCTACCGCCGAAGAAATGCGGGCCGTGCCCCATTGGCTCATTGATATTCGGGATCCCGCTGACAGTTATTCAGTGGCTGAATTTCGTCAAGACGTAGTGAGGTTAGTGGCAGAAATTCAAGGGCGAAACAAATTACCTATTCTGGTAGGTGGTACGATGATGTACTTTAATGCCTTGATTAATGGAATTTCGCCCTTACCTAAGTCGGATGAATCGATTCGTTCGGCAATTAATGCTGACGCAGCGCGCCTAGGTTGGAATGAAATGCACGGGCAACTTCAGGCCATCGATCCTGATAGCGCAGCGCGAATTCATCCGAATGATCCACAGCGTATTACGCGAGCGTTAGAAGTGTATCGCTCTACAGGGCGAAACCTTACGGCGTGGCAGTCAGAGAAAGGCGAACCGTGTCCTTTTGCTATTGCCCAATTTGCCATAGCACCTGAGGACCGCGCGGTTTTGCATGAACGCATTGCCACTCGCTTTGAAATCATGTTGCAAAGCGGTTTTGTCGAGGAAGTGGAAAAATTGTATGCACGGAGTGATCTACATGAAGATCTTCCGGCTATTCGTTCTGTAGGATATCGTCAGGTTTGGCAGTATCTTAAGGGACAAATCAGCTATGCACAGATGCAAGAGAAAGGTATCATTGCCACACGTCAGTTGGCAAAACGTCAATTGACGTGGTTAAGAGGGTGGCCCTCGGTACAGTGGCTCGATACCTTTGCAGACGATAATTTGATGAAAATTTTGTCAAAAATCACGCTTTAAGTGTTGGAGTGTGGTATACATTAAGTAAGTGCGGTGGTAATCCAATAGGTTTGCCATGGAGATAATAAAAACTAAGGATTTCAAATGGCTAAAGGGCAGTCACTACAAGACCCATTTTTGAATGCGTTACGTAAAGAACGTATTCCAGTGTCCATTTACTTGGTAAATGGAATAAAACTTCAGGGACAAGTTGAATCGTTCGATCAGTTCGTGATTCTGCTTAAAAATACAGTTAGTCAAATGGTGTATAAACACGCGATTTCGACCGTCGTACCTTCACGTGCGATTACTATGCCCAGTACAACCCAAGGGGAATCTGAAAATACTAAAAGTGAATAATTTAAAAGGTATACTGCTTGTTTGACCGTTATGAAGCCGGTGAACAGGCTATTCTTGTTCATATAAATTTTGCTGATGAAAGCAGCAAAGAGGATCTAGCCGAGCTAGAATTACTCGTCTCTTCTGCTGGTGTAGATGCGGTAGATGTACTTACGACATCGCGCAGCGCACCTCATGCCAAGTATTTTGTAGGTTCTGGCAAAGCCGAAGAAATTGCTGCCGCTGTGAAGGCGCATGATGCCAATGTAGTGATTTTTAATCATGCGCTGTCTCCTTCCCAAGAGCGAAACCTTGAAGCCGTGTGTAAGTGTCGGGTATTAGACCGTACAGGTTTGATCCTAGATATATTTGCACAACGTGCCCGTACCCATGAAGGTAAACTTCAGGTAGAACTCGCCCAATTACGGCATATTTCAACCCGTCTTATTCGCGGTTGGACTCACCTTGAGCGCCAAAAAGGCGGCATAGGTTTGCGTGGGCCTGGTGAAACACAGTTGGAAACGGATCGTCGATTATTGAGAGGCCGTATTAAGGCTATTTTACGCCGTTTAGCCAAAGTGCAGAAACAGCGTGAGCAAGGTCGAAGATCTCGTAAACGGGCAGAAATCCCTACCGTTTCTTTGGTTGGTTATACCAATGCCGGAAAGTCCACGTTATTTAATTCGATTACTAACGCCCATGTGTATGCGGCGGATCAGCTGTTTGCTACACTGGATCCCACTCTCAGAAAAGTAGAGTTGCAGGATGTAGGGCCGGCCATATTAGCCGATACAGTTGGCTTTATTCGTCATCTTCCCCATGATTTAGTGGCCGCATTTAAAGCCACGCTGCAAGAAACCCAAGAAGCGGATTTGTTACTTCATGTGGTAGATATTGCAGAATCGAACTATCGTGAAACGATGGACGAAGTCAACGCGGTACTAGAAGAAATTGAAGCGGATGAGATTCAACAGTTAATAATCTGTAACAAGATTGATAAACTTGATGAAGTGTCTCCCCGTATTGAAAGAAACGAAGAAGGTATACCAACGCGAGTGTGGCTTTCCGCCCATTCAGGAGAGGGGCTTGATTTACTGAGTGAAGCCCTCACTGAATGTTTAGGCAAAAGCATGGTAAGTTATACCTTGAGAATCCCACCTGCGCAAAGTAAATTGCGCGGAGTGTTATACGATCTGAACTGTATTGCCAGTGAAGCGTACGATTCTGAAGGCGACTGGGTGGTTGATGTTACAATGCCCGCCGCCGACTGGAATCGTCTAGAGAAGCGCCTGGATAGCGGAATATCCGGTTACGTCGTGCACCATTAGATTTTATTGGTGATACGAGAAATTCAATTAGCTTTATAACCACTTATGGAGTATCAGCATGGCTTGGAATGAGCCGGGTGGCAAAAATAATGATCCTTGGAAGAATCGCGGCGGCCGCGACCAAGGTCCCCCGGATTTGGACGACATGTTCAAAAACCTGTTTGGTAAATTTGGAAAGATGGGCGGCGGCAGCGGCGGTTCAGGCAAAAGCTTGGGTACGTGGGGTGCAGGCGTAATCATCGCATTACTGATTGTAGTGTGGGTGGTAAGCGGGTTTTACACAATACGCGAATCGGAGCGGGGGGTAGTTCTGCGCTTTGGCGAATATTATAAACAAGTTGAACCCGGTTTACGCTGGAAGCCAACGTTTATCGATTCGGTTATCCCGGTGGATGTCACTTCAATTCGAGACCAAGCATCAAGCGGTTCCATGCTGACCGAAGATGAAAACGTAGTTCGTGTGCAAATGGAAATGCAATTTCGGGTTATCGATCCGTATCGCTGGACCTTTGCCGTGACAAGCCCAGAGCTGAGCCTTAGTCAGGCGTTAGATAGCGCAATTCGTTATGTGGTAGGTCATTCGCAAATGGATGATGTGCTTACCGACGGTCGTGAAGTGACCCGTCAACGGGTTTGGGAAGAATTACAGTCGATTATTGAACCTTATGATTTAGGTGTGGTGATTACGGATATGAACTTCCGTGATGCAAGACCCCCTGAAGAAGTGAAAGATGCGTTTGATGATGCGATTTCTGCACAGGAAGATGAGCAACGCTTTATTCGTGAAGCTGAAGCCTACGCCCGTGAAATTGAACCTCGCGCTCGTGGTCAAGTGAATCGAATGAATGAAGAAGCCCAAGCTTACAAAGAACAGATTATTCTTGAAGCCCAAGGTGAAGTCGCTCGTTTCTCTGAACTGCTACCGCAATATGAAGCTGCACCGGAAGTCACGCGGGAACGTATCTACCTAGAAACCATGGAAGCCGTGCTCGGCAGCACCAGTAAGGTTTTGGTGGACACGAAAGGTGGTAACAACATGATGTACCTGCCGCTAGATAAACTGATGGAGCAAAAAGCGAATAGTTCCTCCTCACAAGGTAGAAACAATAGCACCTATCAAAGTGCGCCAATGTCTACCACAAATGATACGTCGCGCAATTCATCTACCACGTCGGGTATCCGTGACAGCCGCTTTCAAAATGGGGGAGAATAACATATGAAAAATCTAATCATTGCTATTGTTGTGATTTTTGGCATGTTGTTGTCCGGTTCATTGTTTGTGGTATCGGAAGGCGAAAAAGCCATTGTTATCCAGTTTGGTAAAGTGCAAAGAGATGAAGCCACCGGTGACACCCGAGTGTTTGAACCTGGGCTACATTTTAAACTGCCTTTCATCGATACAGTGCGTCGTTTAGATGCGCGTATTCAAACGTTAGATGATGCGCCAGATCGTTTTGTTACGTCAGAAAAGAAAGATCTTATTGTTGATTCTTACGTTAAGTGGAAAATTAACGACTTCGCCCAATATTACCTCGCCACCCAAGGCGGGAATAAATTACAGGCTGAAGCCCTACTTAAGCAAAAAGTGAACAACGGATTACGTTCTGAGTTTGGTACGCGTACCATTTCACAAATCGTGTCAGGCGAGCGTTCAGCTTTAATGAATCAAGCGATGGAACAGGCCAGTGAGTCCTCCAGTGAGCTGGGCATTGAAATTGTCGACGTACGGGTGAAACAAATCAATTTGCCGGACGAAGTCAGTAATGCGATTTTCCAACGTATGCGAGCTGAACGTGCTGCCGTAGCTAGAGAACACCGTTCTGAAGGTCAAGAACAAGCGGAAGTGATTCGCGCTGATATTGATGCCAAAGTGACGGTTATGGTGGCAGATGCCGAGCGAAATGCTCGTCAAGTTCGCGGTGAAGGCGATGCGTTAGCGGCACAAATTTATGCCAATACGTACTCGAAAAACCCTGAATTCTATAGCTTCTTAAGAAGCATGGATGCATACCGTAAAAGCTTTAACGGCAATAGCGATATTATGGTGCTAGAGCCAGATAGTGATTTCTTTAAGTATCTTAATACTTCAAAGTCAAAATAATCCTACAAAACGAAACACCTGCAAAAGCCCGCTTAATATGCGGGCTTTTTTATGACGGTAATGATCATCATGCCATGCTAGTGGGAGTGATTGGTTTTGTAGACATTACTGCCAATATGAGGTTTATCCGCTATACTGTCTCCCGCTAATTACATAATAAGATAACGACATTTTATTTGTCATTATTACTAAAAAAACGACAGAGGTTTTCTAGTGGGATCGAATCAATCGAACGTGCCACCGGCGCAAGCTAAGGCATCATCGGGATGGTTTGCGCGATTTTTAGCCACCGTAGAGTGGTTAGGTAATTTGCTGCCGCACCCCATCACTTTATTTGCGCTTTTATCCGTATTTATTGTTCTTTTAAGTGGTGTACTTGGCTACTTTGATGTGGCTGTGGCCGACCCCCGTCCTGAGGGTGCTAAAGGCCGTGAAGCCGATGGCATGATCGAGGTTATCTCTTTGGTGAGTGCCGAAGGGTTACAACGTATTGTCACGGGGTTAGTTACAAATTTCACCGGGTTTGCGCCATTAGGCACGGTACTTGTTGCACTACTCGGTGTGTCTGTGGCCGAACATTCCGGCATGTTATCGGCCTTGATGCGAGGCTTAGTCATGGGCGCGCCTAAGCGGGTGGTGACCTTTGCAATTGTGTTTGCTGGTATCTTATCGAATACCGCATCAGAACTGGGTTATGTGGTACTTATCCCTTTAGCCGCCATGATCTTTCATTCCTTAGGGCGGCACCCGTTAGCGGGTTTAGCAGCGGCTTTCGCGGGGGTATCGGCGGGCTACAGTGCCAATTTACTATTAGGTACGGTGGACCCTCTTTTATCGGGTATCACTGAAGCGGCGGCGCATATGATTGACCCGACTTACCGTGTCGGGCCAGAAGTAAACTGGTACTTTATGTTCATCAGCACCTTTGTTATAGCCCTTATGGGAACCTTGGTAACAGATAAAATCGTGGAACCTCGGTTAGGTGAATACAACAACAAGGATGCGTCGGTATCCTTAGAAGAGCAATCCATGTCGGCGCCCACAGCCCTAGAACGCAAAGGATTGATGCTAGCCGGGTTAGCTTTTGTGGTGGTGTGTGGGATCTTAGCGTTAACCATTGTGCCGGAAAGCGGACCGTTGCGTAATCCACAAACCGGGGGCGTTACCGGTTCACCTTTCCTTAAAGGAATTGTAGCTTTTATCTTTATTACCTTCGCCATCCCCGGCTTTGTTTACGGCAAAGTGGTGGGTACGATGAAAAACGACAAGGATGTCATTAACGCCATGTCCAAAAGCATGGGGGCAATGGGCCTTTATATTACCTTGGTTTTCTTTGCCGCCCAATTTGTGGCCTTTTTTAAATGGACAAATTTAGGGACGTTCATGGCGGTGAAAGGCGCGGCCTTGTTACAGGCCGCAGGGCTTGATGGGCCGTCGGTGTTTATTCTGTTTATACTTATGTGTGGGCTGGTGAATTTGTCATTAGGCAGTGCCTCGGCCCAATGGGCTGTCACGGCCCCCATTTTCGTGCCCATGTTGATGTTACTCGGTTATGCGCCCGAGGTGATTCAAGCGGCGTATCGAATTGGAGATTCTGTGACTAACGTGATTTCCCCAATGATGAGTTATTTTGGTCTTATTCTGGCCATGGCCGCTCGGTATCGCAAAGATGTGGGGTTAGGTACCTTGATTGCGATGATGTTACCGTACTCCATGGTATTTATTATTGGTTGGACAATATTGTTTTTCACTTGGGTGTTCTTATTGGGCATGCCAGTAGGCCCAGGGGCGGCTACCTACTATCAACCTTGAAAATAACGCCGGCAACTTAGCCGGCGTTTTTTATTCTCGCTGGGGTTTATCGGTTTATTAAAACCGGACAATCGAGTAATTACTTGTTTAACGGGGATCAAAACCTTGAGCTTGTTAGTATAATACAGTTAATCCATATAAATATGTTTAGGTTCATACAGCATGAAATATATAAATACGCCTGATTTTTCCCATAAACAGGGTGATCGCATTGGTGTGTTGGTAACCAATTTAGGTACCCCAGAAGCGCCCACTAAGTCGGCGTTGAAAACGTACCTAAAGGAGTTTCTCTCTGATCCACGGGTGGTAGAAGTACCGCGGTTGCTGTGGTGGATGATACTCAACGGTGTGATTCTAAATATTCGTCCTAAACGGTCTGCCGCGGCGTATGCCAGTGTATGGACAGACGAAGGCTCGCCCTTGATGGCTATCACTAAAAAGCAACAAGCCGCCCTTGCTACTCGTTGTCAGGAAAAATACGGTGAAAACGTAGTGGTGGAGTTCGCCATGCGTTATGGCCACCCTGCAATAGCCGATGTGATTGACGGCATGCTTGCTCAAGGTGTCCGCAAGTTAGTTGTTGTGCCTCTATACCCGCAGTACTGCGCATCGACAACCGCCTCTACCTTTGATGCCGTGGCGGCAGATTTTACCCAACGTCGGTGGATGCCCGAATTGCGGTTTGTCACCCATTACCATGACAATGCAGAGTATATAGAGGCGCTAGCAAAGAGTGTACGGGCTCATTGGCAGACCCATGGTCAGGCTGACTTATTGCTCATGTCTTTTCATGGGATCCCTAAGCGTTATCTGACCTTAGGTGATCCCTATTATTGTGAATGTCATAAAACCTCACGGTTATTGGCCCAAGCACTTAACTTACAACCGGACCAATACATGACCACTTTTCAGTCCCGTTTTGGCCGAGAAGAATGGTTACAGCCCTACACCGACGCCACGATGAAAGGGCTACCGGCAAAAGGGGTGAAATCCGTTCAGGTTATGTGCCCGGGTTTTTCTGCTGATTGCTTGGAGACCATCGAAGAGATTGGTGAAGAAAACCGTGATTACTTTATGGAGGCCGGAGGCGAGAATTTTGAGTATATCCCCGCGCTCAATGACCAACCGGCCCACATGGACATGCTATTTAATCTTATTCATACCCAACTACACGGGTGGGATGAAGCCATAAGTGACGACAATGGTCTTCGTGAATCGTTAGCTAAGGCTAAAGGAGCACAGCAATAACATGAGCAAAAACACCGAGGTTCGTGCACCTGCGCCTTTGTTAAAGGCGCAGAAGTGGGCAAACGTACTGGATACCGCAGTGAAATTACCCGTGATCCCCTTTCGCATCGGGTTAGATTCTATTGTTGGATTATTGCCAGGTCTTGGTGATGGATTAATGCTGCTAGCGGGTTTGCGCATTGTGATGCTAGGAAAGTCATTGGGCATGCCTAAGGCGTTGGTGTCGGCGATGGTACGCAATGCGCTGCTAGATTTTGCCATCGGATTTATACCTGTGTTTGGTGATATTGCCGATTTCTTCTTTAAATCTAATCAGAAAAATGTGCGCATCATGGAGAAGTGGTGGATTAGCAACAACAAAGGGGCGGTTGATAAGCACACGGCTGAAAAACTACAACAGTGGCGGGAAAAGTTATCTGACTAGACAGTTACCCGTCTCAAAATCCAATTATCGGTAAACGCTTTCATCCTTTTAACCGTAGCACCTTGTACTCGATTCATATTTTCTCCGCGCCAATAAAGCCAAGAGGAAATGTTAGATAACGGAGTGCAACGATCTATGAAAGCGTCAGATCTTTTTGTAAAAGCCTTGGAGGCAGAAGGTGTTGAATACATCTTCGGTATTCCAGGGGAAGAAAACCTCGACCTACTTGAGTCTTTAAGAACCTCATCGATTAAACTGATTTTAACCCGCCATGAACAAGGGGCCGGTTTTATGGCGGCCACCTATGGACGTCTGACCGGTAAAGTGGGCGTGTGTTTAGCTACCTTAGGCCCTGGCGCGACCAATCTGGTAACCCCAGCCGCCTATGCCCAATTAGGCGCCATGCCGATGCTTATGATCACTGGACAAAAACCGATAAAAACCAGTAAGCAGGGGCGGTTTCAGGTAATTGATATTGTCGATATGATGCGGCCGATTACCAAGTATACCAATCAAGTGGTAAGTGGCGATCGTATCCCGTCTATTATCCGTGAAGCATGCCGGTTGGCCACAGAAGAACGGCCAGGTGCGGTGCATATCGAATTACCTGAAGATATTGCCACAGAAGACACCAAGGCGCCCATTCTTTCACCGAGCTACACCCGCCGGCCTATTGCTGAATATAAAGCCATCAACAATGCTGTGTCGATGATTGAGTCGGCTAGCTCACCATTACTTCTGATTGGGGCGGGTGCAAATAGAAAATTAACGGCAAAAATGCTGCGGGAATTGGTGGATAAAACCGGCATCCCATTTATTACCACGCAAATGGGGAAAGGGGTACTCAATGAAAGTGATCCGCTCTTTGCCGGCAATACGGCATTGTCCGATGGTGATTTTGTTCACCGAGCTATTCATCGCGCTGATCTGATCATAAATGTAGGTCATGACGTGGTAGAAAAACCGCCCTTTTTTATGCACGACGATGGCAAGCAAGTTATCCACATTAACTTTGAACCAGCGGCGGTGGACCCGGTTTATTTTCCACAAGCCGAAGTAGTAGGAGATATCGCCAACAGTCTCTGGCAGATTAAAGAAAAAATCACACCGCAAAAAAGCTGGAAGTTGAACTTCTATAAAGATGTTCACGAGGCTTATGTTGAACACCGTGGTGAAGCCGAAGATGATGGCCGCTTTCCCGTGTTACCAGAAAGGTTTGTGCGCGACGTGCGAAAGGTCATGCCCGACGATGGCATTGTGACCCTCGATAACGGTGTCTACAAAATTTGGTTTGCACGCAATTACCCCGCTTATCACCCCAATACCTTATTACTTGATAACGCCCTGGCAAGCATGGGGGCGGGGCTTCCCTCAGCCATTGCCGCCAAACTAGTGCACCGAGACGTGCCCGTGATGAGTGTCTGCGGGGACGGGGGATTTATGATGAACAGTCAGGAAATAGAAACCGCCGTCAGGCTTGGTATTGACCTCACTGTGGTGGTATTGCGTGATGATGCCTACGGCATGATCAAATGGAAGCAATCTCATATGTCATTAGACAATTTTGGTTTGGATTACGGTAATCCCGACCTCGTTGAGTATGCAAAAAGTTATGGTGCACAGGGGTGGCGTATCACCGAAACTGAGGAGTTAGCCAAGCAAATCGAAACCTGTCTTTCCACCCCAGGTGTGCACATTGTTGATTGTCCCGTGGATTACAGCATGAATGATAAGACGTTAAATCAAACAATCCGCGAACTTAGTGATAAATTATAAGGAGCCTAGCATGTTAAAAGACAGCTATCCCTACTACCTTGCCAGTGAACCGGTGTTTGCTAATCAAGACCTCTGTGTGACTAATAAGTACACCGGCGAGGTTGCTACCCGTGTGGCCAAAGCCGATGCGAAGGTGATTGATAAGGCCATCGCCGCCGCACAACAGGCGCAGCCAGCCATGACAGCAATGCGAGCCTATGAACGAAAGGCCGTGCTAGACCATTGTATTGCTCGGTTTACTGAACGCAAAGATGAACTAGCCAAAGCCTTGTGTATAGAAGCAGGCAAGCCCATTAATGACGCGCAAGGAGAAGTAACCCGCCTTATCGATACGTTCAGAATTGCCTCTGAAGAAAGCGTTCGCATAGAAGGTGAAGTGCTCAACCTTGAAATATCAGCACGAGCGAAAGGGTATCAGGGCATGACCAAACGAGTTCCCATTGGACCTTGTTCGTTTATCTCACCGTTTAACTTTCCACTGAACTTAGCCGCTCATAAGGTGGCACCTGCCATAGCGGCAGGATGTACCTTTGTACTTAAACCGGCCTCCCGTACCCCTATTGGCGCCCTTATTATTGGCGAAGTATTGGCAGAAACGGCGTTACCGAAAGGCGCGTTCTCTATTCTACCTTGTAGCCGGGACGGCGCTGACTTGTTTACTTCCGATGAGCGATTAAAGTTACTTAGCTTTACCGGTTCGCCAGATGTGGGTTGGGCGCTGAAAGCGAAAGCGGGAAAGAAACCCGTGGTATTGGAGTTAGGTGGAAATGCTGCCTGTGTGGTGGATGAGGATACCGATCTTGATGATGCCGTCTCTCGCATCATTGTGGGAGCTTTCTATCAGTCAGGGCAAAGCTGCATCAGTGTGCAGCGTATCTTGGTGCATCAAAACATTTACGATGACTTTCGGCAAAAATTTGTAGCTAAAGCATCGGAGTTGGTCAGTGGTGATCCCGCCAATGAAGAGACGTTTATTGGCCCGATGATTTCCGAGTCTGAAGCTAAGCGTCTTGAGGATTGGATCCAGCAAGCACGGGCGAGTGGAGCCACTATTCTATGCGGTGGAACCCGTAAAGGGGCGTTGTTGGAAGCAACCGTCATGGAAAATGTGCCCGAGGATTGTAACGCCAGTGCGCAAGAAGCGTTCGGTCCCCTTTGTGTGTTACAACCTTTTGACGATTTTGATTCTGCGTTAGACCAAGTGAATAATAGCCGTTATGGGTTGCAGGCGGGAGTCTTTACCCGGGATCTTTATAAAGCCCATCAAGCTTGGGATACTTTGGATGTGGGGGGCGTTATTATCGGTGATGTACCCAGTTGGCGGGTGGATAACATGCCTTACGGTGGCGTGAAGGATTCCGGATTAGGTCGAGAAGGTGTTCGTTACGCCATCGAAGATATGACAGAAACGCGGCTAATGGTGATAAGAACGCCTTAAAGCATTGGGAAATATTGTCCGGGTTTTGAGCGCAAAGCAGTGTTTGACCGTATTATTCCACTAAGTGTGACAATGGGATATATCGTCCTATTCACCCAGTATGTAATGTGGAGATAGGAATGCTAGATAAAAGTCAGTTGAGTCAAACCGTGTCCCAGCCAAATATGGATGAACAGGAAATCGCCCGCTTTGATGCGTTGGCAAGCTCCTGGTGGGATCCAAAGGGGCATTATAAAACTTCACTGGCGTTTAACGCTGTGCGAGTCGACTACATCGTCAGTACCATCAAGCATCACTTTAAGCCCCATGGCGCGGCGGATAAGCTGCTTGATGGCTTGTCTGTGCTGGATGTGGGGAGTGGCGGTGGCCTGATTTGTGAACCGTTGGCAAAACGGGGCGCGGAAGTTACCGGTATTGATGCCAGTGGTGTGAGTGTTGAAGTGGCGCGGCGTCATGCTGCCCGCAGTAACCTAGCCATTTCTTATCATCACACACTGGCCTCCCAATGGGCCGCTAGCGGGCATCAGTACGATATCGTGATTAACGCCGAGGTAGTGGAGCATGTGCCTTGCCAAGAACAGTTAATAAAGGAATGTGCCAGCATGGTAAAGCCCGGCGGCTTACTTATTTTGGCGACGTTAAATCGTACGGTGCGTAGTTATTTTGTGGCCATTGTTGGTGCCGAATACATAATGCGATACTTACCCATAGGCACTCACGACTGGACGAAATTTGTTAAACCTGCCGAGTTGGAACGCTGGTTAAGCGGGGCTTTTGTCCGTCAGCATATTACCGGCTTTGCGCTGAATCCTCTAAACGGGGTATGGCGGGCGAGCTCATCGCAGGCGGTGAACTACATGGCCAGTTTTAAACACAGCGCATAGGCATTAATCGCCATGGTGAGATGAAGGGGGAATGAGGGCTTTCACTGTGTCTAGGGAGTCTGCTTCGTCGGCGGGTTTGTCCCACCGAATTCGATGAAAGCGGGGGAATCGCAAAGCCAGACCTGATTTATGCCTTGTGGATAGGTGTACGGCATCAAAGGCCACTTCTACCACCAATTTCTTTTGCACTTCTTTGACAGGGCCAAAGCGGCCAACCGTATGTCGGCGAACCCAGTTGTCGAGTTTCTTTAAATCTGCATCGGTAAAACCAGAATAGGCTTTACCGATGGGCAGCAGTGTATCGCCTTCCCACGCGCCAAAGGTAAAATCAGAATAATAGCTCGAGCGTTTTCCGTGCCCGCGCTGGGCATACATAATAACTGCATCCACCAATAGCGGGTCACGTTTCCATTTGTACCAAATACCCTTTGGTCGCCCTGGAATGTAGTGGCTGTCTTTACGCTTAAGCATAAGCCCTTCGTTTTCTGGCGTCTTACACAGGCTGTGATGAAGGAGGGCTAATTGTTCGTGGCTAGTCACGTCATAGCATGGACTTAAATGTAAACGGGGGTTGGCCATCTTGGCCATTAGGGACTGCAGTGCGCTTCTTCGCTGAGAAAGAGGAAGGTGGGACAACGCCTTATTGTCATACTGCAACACATCGTAAACCATCATGGCTGCAGGTAGTGAAGCCATCAGACTGCTAGAAGGGCGTTTTTTGTTCAATCTTTTTTGCAACTGATTAAAGGTGTCGATTTTCGCACCATGCATCACCAGGAGTTCACCGTCTAAAATACAATGGTGGTCAATGGTATCTAATAGGTCAGAAAAGGCGTGGCTAATATCATCACCGGTGCGGCTAAACAGGGCTTTGCCCGACGGTTTCGAGACTAGCTGGACACGAATTCCGTCAAACTTTGCTTCTACTTGCCAATCCTTTATGACTAACTTTTGCCGTGTTTGCTCATCAAGAGGGTGGGCGAGCATCACAGGATGAAATGTGACCTGGTTAGCAATATCAGGCTTAGGGCCTGTGCCGTCGAGCCAAGAAAACAAAGTGGAATAAGGCGGGGCAATGCCATGCCATAGGGCTTCGATGTCATTGATAGAAACACCACCGTAGTTGGCCAGAATGTGTTTCATACTGCGCGCCGATATGCCAACTCGTAACCCACGGGTGCCTAATTTGATTAACGCCCAGCGCTGAGCTGGTGTCATCACGTCTAACCATTGCGCTAAAAGGTTGGGTACCTGCTGCTTTTTTGCAACAGCAAACTGATCAACCAGCGTAGCAAGCCCCGGTAACGGCGTCGTCCAAGCTTTGTTTTCTTCTGGTCGCCATAAATGGGCCACGGTTTCGCTCATTTCCCCTACATAATCGTAACTGAGCGCAAAGAGGGTGGGGTCGGTCCGAGTGAGCATGAGCGCTTTTATTGTATTGCGTTTAAAAAAGTCGAATCGAAGCTCTCCGGCTAAAGCCGCGACTGCCCAACCTCGGTCTGGGTCGGGGGTACGGTGCAAATAATCTTCTATTAAGGTGGCTTTAGCCTTCGTTCCGCGGGTAAAGTAAAGTTGTTCAAGTAGTTCACTAAAGGCCTCCACTACCCATTCTCCTCGTCTTCTTCATACCCGATAAGAGACAGTGCCTTGGCTTTAAACCCCATACGGGACGCTTGATAAACCAGTGCGTCCTCACGGCCATGGGTTACCCATACTTCTTGTGGCGACACCTCCTCAAGGGTTTGGATAAGTTCAGGCCAATCGCAATGGTCAGAGATGATCAACGGTAAATCCACTTGTCGCTGTTTGGCGCGGGCTCTAATTTGCATCCATCCAGAGGCTAACACGGTTCGTGTATCGGGGAGCTTTCGTGACCACCTATCATTGAGGGCTGAAGGGGGCGCTAAGACAATTTCCCCGGTCAAGGTTTGTTTGTCTATTACGTCATTTACCAGAATTAACTCGCCAAGTTCGAGGCCTTCATCTGCATACAATTTGCATAGTTTTTCCAATGCGCCATGGATATAAATCGGTTTGTGGTAGCCGGCCTGACGAAGTGCAATGATAACCCGCTGGCATTTACCTAGTGCGTAGGTGCCCACCAGATGGCAGTTATGGGAAAACACCCGTAGTGAGGTCAGCAGTTTTTGAATCTCTTGCTCAATGGGCGGGTGGGTAAATACGGGTAACCCAAACGTGGCTTCAGTAATAAAAACATCGCAGGGGATCACCTCAAAAGGAGGGCAGGTTGGGTCGTCTCGTCGTTTATAGTCTCCAGAAATCACCAATCGCGTGTTTCGATAAACAAGCAATACTTGGCAGGAGCCCAAAATATGACCGGCAGGGTAGAGTGTGAGTAAAACGGGATCATGCTCGTCCCCTAGCACTACCGACTCGCCCATCCTAAGAGGTAGGGGCGATACCGCCATGTCTTCACCGTAACGTGTGGTCATTATCTTTAAAGTAAGGGCGGAAGCGTAGACACATTGGTGCCCCGACCTAGCATGATCGCCGTGACCATGGGTCACCACCGCGCGGGTTACCGGCAGCATGGGGTCGATGTATAGGTTGGCAGGGCGGCAAAATAGGCCAGCTTCTTCCACGGACATCCAGTGTTCAGGGTGCAAAATAAACTCCTGCGGTTAGGTCTATCTTAGTACGTATAAATGGCTGAAAAAGATGTGGATTTACCAGCAAAAAGTAAACTGAACGGGCTACAACCGCGTATTGGTTTAGCAAAAGATGGATACTATGGCCAAACGATTTCCCAACCTTTTCTACCGATGGTTTAAACAACAGGGCTGGACACTGCGTGCCTATCAACGGGAAATGCTGTCTGCCGTGTCTAGCCATCGATCCACGTTATTGGTCGCGCCCACCGGTGCGGGTAAAACGTTGTCTGGTTTTTTGCCGTCACTGGCCGATTTATACAAACATCCCCGTAGCGGGTTACATACCCTGTATATTTCGCCGCTAAAAGCCCTGACTAACGATATTCATCGTAATCTGACCACACCGGTCGCCGAGATGTCGTTACCCATTTCAATAGAAACTCGCACCGGTGATACTTCGTCCTATAAACGTCAGCGACAACGTAAAAAGCCACCTAATATTTTGCTCACCACCCCAGAATCATTAATGCTGTTATTGTCCTACAGTGACGGGGCGACGTTTTTCAAAAACCTACATTCGGTGATAATTGACGAAGTGCACAGCCTGGTGGGGAATAAACGGGGCGATTTCACTGCACTGGCACTAGCGCGATTAAACGAGATAGCCCCGCAACATCGACGCATTGGTTTGTCCGCGACGGTGGCGGACCCAAAAGGCATAAGTCGTTGGTTAGGAGTAACCGGAGAGCCTGCTCAGGTTGTACATGTGCCCCAGATAACTCAACCGGACGTTACCCTGTTGGCACCTACCCAGCGCATGCCATTTGGCGGGTTTATGGCCGGCTATGCAATGGAAGCGGTGTATCAAGCGATCAAGAAAACCAAGACGGCGTTGGTGTTCGTCAACACCAGAGCACAGGCCGAACGGGTCTTTCAGATGTTATGGGAACAAAATCGTGATGGTCTGGCTATTGCGCTTTATCATGGTGCCTTGGCAAAAGAGCAGCGGCGAAAGACCGAAGCGCTAATGGCAGAAAATAAGCTGAGGGCCATAGTAAGTACATCAGCGCTAGAGCTCGGTATCGATTGGGGCAATATTGACCTTGTTATTCAAGTAGGAGCGCCAAAAGGAATTAGCCGCTTGTTACAACGTATTGGACGAGCGAACCACCGACTCGATGAGCCTAGTCAAGCGTTGTTAGTGCCAGCAAACCGCTTTGAGGCCATTGAATGTAAGGCTGCCATTGAGGCCATTGCCAAAGGTAAGCTGGATGCTGAGACCTTAACCCCAGGCGCGCTGGATGTGCTGCCTCAGTTTATCGTCAATTGTGTGTGCAGTGGGCCTACCACACGTGACCAAGTGTATGAACAGGTAGTGAACGCACCACCTTACCAAGATGTGACTAAAGCGGAGTTTGACCGACTGTGGCGGTTTGCCGCAAATGGTGGTGAGGCGCTTAACGGATACGGTCGATTTTTGCGTATGACCGTTGATGAAGGGGGCTTTTTTCGTCCAGCGTCACAGCGGGTAATACAGCGTCACCGGCAGAATATAGGCACTATTGTTGAAGCCGGACGGCTAAAAGTGAAACGGATAACCCGGGGGAACCGAGGCACCATCGTTGGCGATGTGGATGAGTATTTTGCCCAGCAACTTGTGCCTGGCGACACCTTCTTATTTGCCGGTGAAGTGCTCAAATTTGAAGCGATTCGTGATATGCAATTGCATGGCAAGCCCGCTAAGTCAAAGGATCCTAAAATTCCTCGTTACACGGGCGGGCAGTTGTCGCTGTCCACTTTTCTTGCCGATGAAGTTAGGGGGATTTTGAAAAATCCCAATAGCTGGGCGACATTGCCATTGCAGGTGCAACAATGGTTGCAGTTACAGCGTGCTTTTTCGACTTTACCTTCCAATGATAATATTTTGGTAGAGCAGTTTCCCTATCGCAAAGCCAATCAGGTGTTGTTTTATACATTTGAAGGGCGCAAGGCAAATCAAACCCTCGGCATGCTGATGACCCGGCGGATGGAGAAAAAAGGGCTCAAACCCCTAAGCTTTTCTGCTACCGATTATGGGCTGTCTGTGGCGATGCTCGAAACCCTCGATAAACGGATGCTCAACACCCTGTTTCAGCCTGATATTTTAGGTGATGAATTGGAAGACTGGATGCTACACGCGCCCATGTTAAAACGTTCTTTTAGACAAGTCGCCGTGGTGAGTGGATTAACCGAGCAGCGTTACCATAGCCGCAGTAAAACCATGAAGCAGATCACGTTTTCCACCGATTTGATTTACGACACCTTACGGGAGCATGATCCTGACCATATTCTGTTAACGGTTACGCGCATGGACGCCGAAAGGGAGTTATTGGATCTTAGGCGGTTAGCTGACATGCTGATCCGCTTTCATGACAAGTTAGTGTTTCAGGACTTACCAAAGGTTTCTCCTTTGGCTATCCCTATGGTGCAGGCTTTAGGTAGTGAATCTATTACAGGAGCAGGGGCCCATGAATTGATCGCCCAGGCCGAATTATATAAAGAAGCAGAAAGTATGCTCGATGAGGTGAGGGCATTGTTAGGTGGCGATTAATCAGGCAATACTGACACAACTTGTAACACGCAAGCAGGTAACAGCGATCCAGTTTGGGGGGCAGATCGCATTGCTTGATAGTCGCGGGATCCTCTATTTTCCTGCCTTCGACTCGCTGGTGGTATCCGATCTACACTTCGAAAAAGCCAGTTATCTCGCCGCGTATGCCAATCCTGTGGCTCAGCTTGATACCCGAGCTACCTTAAAACGATTGGCCGCCGTGCTAGGTCAATATCAACCCTCAGAAGTCATATGTTTAGGAGACAGTTTCCATGATGCCCATGGTTACAATCGGATGTTGGCGGAAGATAAAGCCAATTTGGCCCAATTGGTAACAGGGTGCAGTCGATGGTGTTGGGTTTTAGGCAATCATGATCCTGCAATTCCTGTTGCTGCAGGAGGAGAACAGACAATGGCTGTGCATCGTCAAGATATGGTATTTCAGCACGAACCTGAAAACGACGAAACCAGTTTTCAAGTGGTTGGCCACTTTCATCCGAAAAGTCACCTTACGGTTGCCTCACGCCGGTATCAGGGGAAATGCTTTGTGCACAATGGCCACACCCTGATCATGCCGGCATTTGGCCAATACACCGGCGGCTTAAGTATTGATAGTGAGGTAATTAAAAACCTTATCAACCCGGTTAGCCGGCACGTTTACTTGATATATCAAGATCGTATTTATCAGGTTTAACCCAAAGGGCTGGCGATATTAGTCCCGCCAGCGTTTAGTGAGTTCGTCATAGGCATCTATACGGCGGTCACGGAAATACGGCCAAATACGTTTGATTTGTTCGGTTCTTTGCATATCCAATTCTACCCAGAGAGTTTCTTCTTTATCCGCCGACGCTTTGGCCAGTATTTCACCCTGAGGACCGGCAATAAAACTCTGACCCCAAAATTGGATACCAGGATCTCCCTTTACCGGTGAGGCTTCAAAACCAGTTCGATTAGCAACCACCACGGGCACCGAGTTTGCCACTGCATGGGAGCGTTGAATGGTTTGCCAAGCGTCGTGCTGACGCAGTTGCTCTGCATCACAATCGTTTTTGTCCCAGCCAATGGCGGTGGGATAAAATAAAATGTCAGCGCCGGCCATGGCCATTAATCGGGCAGCCTCGGGGTACCACTGATCCCAGCACACTAACACGCCTAGTTTGCCGACACTGGTTTCAATGGGTTCGAAACCCGTATCGCCGGGAGTAAAATAGAATTTTTCATAGAAACCAGGATCATCTGGAATATGCATTTTTCGATACTGGCCGGCAATGTGTTCGCTACGGTCAAATACCACGGCGGTATTATGGTAAAGACCCGACCCCCGCTTTTCGAATAGAGACGTGATCAGCACGATATTGTGTTTTGCCGCTAATGCGCCAAAAAAAGCAGTGGCTGCACCGGGAATAGGCTCCGCAAGATCAAAGGCATCGGTATCTTCTTGTTGACAGAAATACAAGGTACTGTGCAGTTCCTGAAGTAAAATACATTCACAGCCCTTTGCCGCTAAATCGGCGATCTGTTTGGCACTGTTTTCCCAGTTAGTCTTTTTATTGTTGTCGGCTACAGATTGCTGGACTATGCCGACCTTAAGAGATTTACGAGACATAAGTTGTCACTCCTTTATTGAGTTGGGATAGTACCTCAGGACGCAAGGTGTGTTGGGGAATTTGCATCGAGATGCAGTGCAAACTACCGAATTGGCGTATCAGTGTCGCGCAATTGACCGCCACTATAGTATGTGATGGGAAGGCATCGGTGATCACCCTTATTGCCTCTTTATCTTCATTCACGCCATAAACGGGAAATAACACCCTTTGATTACAAATTAAGAAGTTAGCGTAGGACGCCGGAAGTCGTTCACCAGCGTCATTGTCGATATGGGGTAAGGGCAAGCGAAATTGCTTGTGATCGGGTAAGTAAGCGGCACATTCTTCACATAAGGCTGATAAGCTTGCATAGTGACTGTCATCAGGGCGATTATCAGCCCCTTGAATAACTAAGCCGCCATCAGGGGTAAAGCGCACCAAGGTATCAATGTGTCCATCGGTATCGTCGCCTTCAAGATGGCCGTGCTGGAAAACCGTTGCCTGCTGGCAGCCCAGTGCATTTTTTAAGGTATCCACAGAAACGTGCAACGGCATGGTTTTATTTCTACCGGGATTCAGTAGGCATTGAGCTGTGGTGAGCAGGTGGCCCTGGTCATCGATTTCCAACGCGCCGCCTTCTGCCACCATTTCTATGGTACGTAGCGGAAGCGCGCAAAGCTCTGCCAGGTAGCGCTGATTTACTTGGTTGTCCTGCTGCGCGTCAAATTTTCCTCCCCAGCCGTTAAAGGTAAACTCCACCGGTTGCCGGTGCGGATGAGTGGGGCTTTTACAGGTTAAAAAAGCAAAATCTCGGGCCCAGGTATCATTGTACTGGGCTGGGACAATCAACACCCTAGCATCTGGCGACAGCCGTGGCGTTAGCGTCGCTATATCCTCTTGTAGACACAACAATATCACGCCGGCGTCGGCGTCATTTATCTGTTCTATTAGCGACAGATAGGTCTGGCGCGTGTCTTCTAACCAAGGCGCCCAGTCAGTATGAGCATGGGGCCAAGCGAGAATAACCGCATCAAGGGGTTCCCACTCGGCAAGAAGGCAAGCTTTAAGGTTCGACATGAAAGTATCCAGCATAAGAGGTTGAAAGCCGGGGCAAGTATATCCTTTCCACTTTTACACACCAATACTCAACGTATTTTTTAGCTGAATTTGAGGTGACGCCCACCATTGACCTGTAATGTTTCTCCGGTCACATACGTGTTATTGAGCAAATAGTTCACCCCTTCCACCGCCGCTACCGCGCCGGGTTCACAAGCCATGAGTGATTTTTCTAATGCCTTCGCTTTGTAGGAGTCGTCATCAGTATCGTTAAACATGAGTAAGGCTGGTGCGATGGTGTTCACCTTGACTGAAGGGGCCAGCAGTTTGGCAAAAGACAGGGTGAGATTGTGCAATGCCGCTTTGCTAGCAGCGTACGCAATGTGTTTTTCGCTGCCTGTGTCTTGAACAAAATCGGTTATATGAATGATATCTGCCACCGTGGTGTCTCTTGTAAGCAGATCTTTTAGCCCCATATTCAGAAGATACGGTGCCTTAGCGTGTATCTGCATCATTGAATCAAACAAAGTGCTGTAGTCGGTGGTGTGCTTTTCTGAATCCCATAACGATGCATTGTGGATAATCCCTCTTAATGTGTGTGTATGAGATTTAATCGTTTCAATGCATCGCTTAACGCCCAGGTCAGTGCTAAAATCAGCCTGAATAGTTATCGCACCTGCGTCTCTTAATGTGTCAACTGCCGCTTTGTGAGTGCGGTATGTTATAATGACCGAGTAGCCTTTGTTTAACAGGTCGGTGGCGATGGCAAGACCCACTCGTTGGGAAGCGCCCGTTATCAGCACAGGGTTAGACAAAGCGAACTCCTTAAGTTGTGTAGTTAATAAAGTTAATAATATCTGATTTACAGATATTAGGTGGTTTCGGAATATAGCAATGTTATCAAATGAAGCGGTAGTAGTACGTGAGGTTATAGAGCCTGGTTTGTCTCCATCGGCAGCCCAAGTAAGAGCTGCGTTGGAAGAAAAAGGCCTAGAAACCCCTATGGTTCGTAATGGCCTGACAGACGACGAAAAGCGTTCACGGATTGAAGCTGCAATGACAGACATCATGGATACATTGGGCCTAGATCGTAGCGACGACAGTTTGGCCGATACCCCTGCGCGTATTGCTAAGATGTACGTCAATGAGATTTTCGGTGGGCTGGATTACCGAAACTTCCCTAAAATTACGGTCATTGAGAATAAAATGAAACTCAATCAACCGGTTCAGGTGTCAGATATTAGTCTTACCAGTACCTGTGAGCATCATTTTGTAACCATCGATGGTACGGCGTCGGTGTCGTATATCCCGAAAGACACGGTAATTGGTTTATCGAAATTAAATCGCTTGGTAAGTTTTTTTGCTCAGCGCCCGCAAGTACAAGAGCGTTTAACTCAACAGGTACTGGTGGCGATTCAAACCTTGGCGGGAACCGACGATGTTGCCGTATGCATTAACGCCACGCACTATTGTGTGAAGGCCCGTGGGATCCGCGATACAAACTCTTATACCCGAACCTCGGCACTGGGTGGTCAATTTGCTAGCGATGCAATATTGAGGCAGGAATTCTTTCAGGGCTAGTATTAGCCCTTTTCGTTCACACGCTGAGCACAAACTGTCAGCGTGAGACCGCATCTGTAAATGCCACAGAAACAATCAAATTAATCCTATCTTCTATGCCTTCAGCAGGCACGATTTCCAGCTTCACATCACACTGTGAGCAGGTGGCGTACTTTTCCCTATACATGTCTTTTTCCGTTTCGACTTCGGTCACATTTAGATGGCCGCAATGTGGACACAGATATTCGTGTTCATAGGACGCATTCATAGGTATTCCTTTTGTAAGTATAACAACCACGACCCCCGCTTTGGTTCGCTGATGTGAGGGACTTGAACGACGTATAGGAAGTTTTTTGTTTGTAATCCGTAGGGCGGCTGATGAGGTCTCCTAATTATAGCGTAAATGAAAATTTGCGACGTTTTTTTCATTCTTATCTACGCCCTAGATGACAGATAAGTTTACTCTAGGATGGAGGTTTTATTTGTTACCACTTCAAACCTCTGTTTTAAGATACGGTTTGGCTGCTAAGATACATGTTTAAGGTTGCTTTTAATTGACCAACGAAGGCGTATAACTATGGCATTAAATGATGAGTACTATGCAGTCATCGAAGCAGGTGGCACCAAATTCAACTGCGCAATTGTAAACAAAGCTAAGGAAGTGGTGGAACAGGTTCGGGTGCCCACCGCGTTACCAGAAAAAACGCTCAACGCTTGCGTGGATTTTTTCAAGGCACAGCGCGAGGCCGGCTACGATTTCAAACAAATGGGGATAGGCAGTTTTGGCCCGTTAGATCTCAATCCCCAATCAGATACCTATGGCTTTATCACAAAAACCCCTAAGCCTAATTGGTCCTATGTGTCCATTGCCCCTTTTTTTGCCGACGCCCTAAATTGTGATGTGGTGATTGATACCGACGTCAATGCCGCGGCTTTAGCTGAATCTCGGTGGGGCGCTGCCCAAGGCACCGATGTGTGTGTTTACATCACGGTAGGTACTGGCGTGGGGGGCGGAGTGGTAATTCACGGTAAACCGCTGCACGGTTTGGTGCATCCAGAGATAGGCCATTTCAAAGTGATTCCCCCTGACGGTATACAAGGCGTGTGTCCTTTCCATGGCAATTGTGTAGAGGGGTTAGCGTCCGGTACCTCTTTAGGCAAAATATGGGGGCAACCATCAGACACCCTTGCCGATGATCATCCCGCTTGGGATAAACTCACCGATGTACTCGCACAATTGTGTCACAACCTGCTGGTAGGGCTAAGCGCCCAACGTATTATTTTCGGTGGTGGTGTGATGCAAAAGCAAGGCATCGTTGAACGCATTATTGATAAAACCCAAATCAGTCTGAACGACTATATTGTGTTGCCACCAAAAGTGGCTTTTAGCGATATTATTTGTCTTCCGGGGTTGGGGACACAGTCAGGAGTATTAGGCGCACTGGCCTTACTTGATACCTGAAAAGGCGAAATGGGTGATGATGAATGAAACCATTTGGTCAAAATAAGCCTATAGAGTAGTAGGTACATTAATACGAATACCCTTAGGAGCACGATATGCAGCGGTTACTTTGGATAGCAGCAGGACTTTTATTATTAGCGAGTTGTACATCCGTCCCTGACGGTGTAAAGCCGGTAGAAAATTTTGATGCAGACCGTTATCTAGGTAACTGGTATGAAATAGCGCGGTTACCTCATTCCTTTGAAGAGGGTTTATCTAATGTCACAGCCACGTATACCTTGCGGGATGATGGTGGTATCAATGTACTGAATAAAGGGTTTAATGACGAAAGTGGTGAATGGGAAGAGGCAGAAGGAAAGGCATACTTTGTAGAAAACCCGTCCATCGGTTATTTAAAAGTGTCCTTCTTTGGCCCTTTCTATGCCAGCTACGTAGTGGTGTCGGTAGACGAAAGTTACCGTTACGCGTTAGTTTCAGGGCCGGATCGTTCTTATCTATGGGTGCTGTCGAGAACGAAAACCTTAGCACCCGATACCCTCGATAGTTTGGTCGATAAAGCCGAAGCATTAGGTTATGACGTTAGCCAATTAATTTACGTTAACCAAGATAAATATAGATAAAATGCAATGAATTGATAACGGATCCCTTTAAAACCCTGCTAAAATTGGGCCTTTATAACGTGACGGAGCATACATTTTGGAAACTCGTGTAATGACGCGTGCAGGCAATACCTGTGAATTATGTGGCAGTAAAGACTTAGTAGCTTTGTATGAAGTCCCTTTTACTCCAGACTCACAATCAGATACCCACCTGGCAGCATGCCAGACGTGTCGCGATCAATTGGCCGGTGAAGCACCACTTGATCCTGCCCATTGGCGCTGTCTTAATGAAGCTATTTGGTCTCCCGTTCCACCGGTTCAGGTGACGGCATGGCGCATGCTAAACAAGCTGAAAAGTGAAACATGGGCCCAAGATTTACTCGATATTGCGTATTTAGAAGACAATGTTCGAGAATGGGGGGAAGCCGGACTGGTGGATCTCGACAAAGAGCCGACCCTAGATTGCAATGGTACGGCACTTGTTGCGGGCGATAATGTTCACCTAGTTAAAGATTTAAACGTAAAAGGGGCGGGGTTTACAGCGAAACGAGGCACGCCGGTACGCAACATCAGTCTTAGCGATAATCCATTGCATATTGAAGGTAAAGTAAATGGTACCCGAATTGTGATTATCGCGGCTTATACCAAAAAAGGTTAACTAGGTACTAAAAAGGTGCTTTTGATAGGGCGAGTAGCGAGAGAATTGCTGCAGAAAGTGGGGGTTTGAGGCATAATTGCCCTATCAGACTTTTTAATAGGCAACCACCCAATGCAATCGCTTACTCTTCGCACACCAGATGATTGGCACCTTCATTTTCGTGATGGCGACATGCTGTCAGAAACGGTGCCCGCCACCGCCCGCTGCTTCGCGCGAGCTATCGTGATGCCTAATCTGGTTCCACCGGTAACCACCGCCGATATGGCCATGGATTATAAAGGGCGTATCGAAGCTGCAAGACCCGCCGGTAGCCAATTTGAACCTTTAATGACCCTATTTTTGACCAATCAATCCAGCAAAGAAGATATCGCCGCTGCAAAGGCTGCTGGGGTGGTGGCTTGTAAACTTTATCCTGCTGGTGCAACCACGAATTCTGATGCTGCGGTAACCGGAATTCAGGCACTTTATCCCGTATTTGAAGCGATGCAAGAGCAGGGGCTATTGCTACTTATTCACGGTGAGGTGACCCAAAGTCATGTGGATATTTTTGACCGCGAAAAAGTTTTTATAGAAACCCATTTACGGCCTATCGTTAATGCGTTCCCCCAGCTAAAAATTGTTTTTGAGCACATTACTACCGCAGACGCTGCAGAGTTTGTCTTTGCCGCCGATAAAAATGTGGGCGCAACAATTACGCCGCAGCATTTGATGCTTAACCGTAATGATCTCTTAGTCGGCGGAATTCGGCCTCACAATTATTGTTTGCCGGTATTAAAAAGAAATAGTCATCAGCAAGCGTTACAAGAAGCCGTGGCAACGGGCTCAGCGAAGTTTTTTCTCGGTACCGACTCTGCGCCTCATGCTAAACATCGTAAAGAAAACGCATGTGGTTGCGCCGGTTGTTACAGCGCGTGGAGCGCTATTGAACTGTACGCAGAAGTATTTGATTCGTTGGGTATATTGGACAAACTAGAAGGCTTTGCTAGTCTTCATGGGGCGAATTTTTATGGTCTGCCAATTAATGACGGTACGATTACGCTGATCGAATCACCTTGGACAGTACCAGAAATCGTTACCTTACCTGATGGTACCGAAATGGTACCTTTTGCTGCAGGGAAAACATTGAAGTGGAAGTTGGAGCAGTCATTAACTTAACCCGAATAAAGATTTGGCTTGTAGCCGTTTGGTGTTTTGCTAGTTGGAGCAATGCAGAGTCTTTACCTGTCATTGTTAACCCTGTCCCCGTTTTTTCCGATCTTGATGCTTCGGGCGAATTAAGTGGCTATACCATTGATGTTATCAATGGCATGCTGTTAGAGGCCGGTTATATCGGTAATCTGCGCCCCGAACCCTTTGCCCGCATGTTAGCGGATCTTGCTGTGACACCAAGGCAACTTGGTGCCTCAGTGGTACGCACCCCAGAACGGGAAGCGTCATTTCACTGGCTTACTTCAGTCACCGCAACGTCTAATCAACTATTTGTTAAGAAAGGATCGGCGTACACGGATCTTGAAATCAGGTCTCTCAATACGTTGCCCACGGTGTCGGTATTGCGAAAAGACTACCGAGAAACAATACTTCGTGAATCCGGTGTAAAATCGATTATGGCGGTCAATTCGTGGGCCCAAGCGGTGGAAGCATTACTGCGTGACCGGGTTGAAGGGATCTTATTTTCTGCGTATGGCCTAAATTTGGTGTGCAAATCTGCACATTTAGACTGTTCTTCGTTAGTGCCTGTGTTAACCCACAGTACGCCGGTAAGCTATCTGGTGTTGCCGAAATATGAGGGCAGTGACGAACTGGCAGAAACACTCACCAATGCGGCGACTCGCTTTAAAAGCAGCGAAAAGTTTGCCCGTCTTTCCAATGCCACCATACGTCAATTTAATCAGTATGGACTGGCCGCTTCCTATGTTAACGGTACCTTAAAACTGGGATCGACCATTGGCATAGATAAGGACGAACAATTGTGGGTACTGGGGGAGTTGGCAGGGGAATTCGCAAAGCTCAATGGTCGCTCGGAAATGGTGGGGTACAATGCAGAAATAGTCAAACGGATCATGAATGAGGCGGGGTTAGTTAAACCTGTTCTCGCCGCCCCCTGGAAGCGTTTATACAGAGAAGCACTCTACCAGCCAAATGTATTGGCCTTTGCCGTGGTGCGAACCCCCGACAGAGAAGACCTGTTTCATTGGATTACACCGTTGACGGCAAATGAGTATCGATTGTACGGTGATCAAGACGCGTTTTATTCCTCACTAAAACAGGTGCCAGATGATACCATTATGGCCGTGCTCAAGCGTGATTTTCGCGGTGATATCGCCCGCAGTCAGGGGTTGATAACGGTAGAATATGATTCTTGGCATGATGCTATTGAAGGGGTTATTCATCAGCGAGCTGATGTGGTTTTTGCCTCTAAACGGGCCATAGAATTAGGCTGTCAGCAGCAAATAGAACCTTGCGTGGATATTAGGCCGGTTAGTCCTATTATGAATGCGCAATCCTGGTTGGTCATGTCGAAGGCAGGCACATCAGAAGAACTGGCCGCGCGATTTAAGCGGGCGGCAGATAATGTAAAACGTACAGGTCAATATCAGAAATGGGCGAAGCAATGGGTCCATGATATGAACGGCAGAAATCAAACGGATTATAGCTTCATGGATGGCGTTATATACCTTTATCAAGTAAATCAAAAATAATGAATCAATTTTCAGACATCAGCACTATTCGGGACGAACTTCAAACAGCGTTGTCACGTCTTGGTTTTCCTTCTATGACATCGGTTCAAGCCGGTACATTGCCAGCGGCACTCGATGGCAAAGATATTATGGCCCAAGGGCAAACCGGAAGCGGTAAAACCATCGCCTTTGCCGTGGCAACCCTAAATACGGTTACGGTCAGTCAGTTTTCTACACAAGTGCTGGTGCTTTGTCCCACACGTGAGTTGGCTGCCCAGGTAGCACAGCAGTATCGAGAGGTGGGCCAATGTATGGCAAACCTGAAGGTGCAAACATTGTGTGGTGGTGAGCCCATGGGGCCTCAAATCCAATCCTTAAAGCATGGTGCTCATGTCGTGGTAGGCACGCCCGGCCGTATATTAGATCACCTACAAAAACGTCGACTACGTTTAGATGGCGTGATCAGTCGGGTACTCGATGAGGCCGACCGTATGCTCGATATGGGGTTTGCAGAAGATGTAGACGCCATCTTTGATGCCATGCCAAGTCCAGTTCAAACGTTGTTGTTTTCGGCTACCTGGACGTCGGGTATTCAGAATATGGCGGCAAGGTATTTACATCAAGCCCATGAATTTTTGGCAAAAGAAAAAAGCACCTCAAACCCAGACATAGAACAACGGGCGTTCTCGGTGGAAGAGCATACGCGGCTGACGGTGTTAAAAGGGGTACTGACTACCTTACAGCCTACAAAAGCCATTCTCTTTTGTAATACACGTCGTCGCGTTGTGGAAGTCACCGAGGCCTTAGTTAGCGAAGGGTTTTCTGCTGCGGGATTACAAGGTGACATGGAGCAGCGGGAACGAACAGAGGTATTAGCTCGCTTTGCCGCCGAGGCGTTGTCAGTTTTGGTGGGCACGGATGTGGCCGCACGAGGGCTGGATATCAAAGAGGTGGATTGCGTTATTAACGTGGACATCAGTGAAGATGTGGACACCCATACTCACCGCGTCGGAAGAACTGGGCGAGCCGGTACGAAAGGACTGGCTGTGTCTTTGGTGGGGCCTTCAGAACAAGACCAATTCACTAAAATTGAAGCCTTTAGTGAGGTGAATATTCCACTGAAAGGTGGGCCAAGTGTACGTTTTCACGCTAATCGTATAAAGCTACCTGAATATGTGTGCTTACATATCAATGCGGGTAAAAAGCAAAAGCTGCGACCGGGGGATTTTCTTGGCTCTTTAGTCAAGGATGCCGAATTACCGGCGGACGATATTGGTAAAATCCAGGTGCAAAATGCCCAGAGTTTCGTTTCGGTTAAAGCCCGCAGCGTCAAGCGTGCGTTGAAGCTTTTTCGGGAAGGCAAAATCAAAGGCAAACGGGTGCGTGCTAGAAAGCTAGGATAGGGGGTTACACCGCTGAAAACACGGCAGGTTATTGTGAGTATTAACGGCGAAAAAATGCACATGAATGGGAAAGTGTTATAGTTAATTTAGCGACTATAGTTTGAAAGGAGCCATCATGTACGAAGAGTTTACGTCCGTTTCGGTGTGCGAATATGCTGATGCATTGCCCCGATCACAATTTATGGATTACAAAATCCATTCGCTGTGGAGTCCGGCTCCGAAGATTGCAGGGCCTGCTTATACGGTAAAATGCGCCCCAGGCGACCATCTTATGTTTCACGCTGCCATTTACCGAGCGAGTCCTGGGGATATCATTGTTGCCGAGGCCGACGATATGTATGCATTAGCAGGCGGCAATGTGTGTGCCATTGCCCAGGAACGAGGTGTTGCTGGGTTTGTCATTGATGGCGTGATACGCGATGTGGGGGAGGTCCGTGAGATGGGGTTTCCTGTATATGCCCGAGGCGCTTGTCCGAAACCCGGCGCGAAAGAAACATTGTCCCCTCTTAATCAGGTTATTAATTGTGGCGGTGTAGAAGTGCATCCTGGCGACATCATTGTGGCTGACGAAGAAGGGATCGCCGTTATCCCCCTAGCAGAAGCTGCAGATGCGTTAGAGATTGCGAAAGCCCGCACCAAGAACGATGGGGAGATGACATTGTCCCAATGGCAAGATAAACACCTTGAAAAAGTTGAATCTATCCTCACTAAGCTAGGGTTTAATGAATAAACCTGAGCACATCTATGTTTTCTTTTTTTGAACGGCTGACTCAGCCGTTTCCTGATATCCCTCCTGGTCAACCCCCCAAAGGATTAATGGCTTTTTGTCGTTATTACTCCCAAGGAATGTGGAAAATCATTGGTGCGGTTTCCTTACTTAGTGCCATTATTGCCATCCTTGAAGTCACCCTGTTTGGGTTTCTCGGACAGATGGTTGATTGGTTTGGTCAACATGAACGTAGTGATTTTTTAGCTGAAGAAGCTTGGACGCTTACCGGCATGGCGCTGGTGGTATTGGTGTTGATCCCAGGTTGCATTTTGTTGCGCTCATTGTTCAATCGACAGTCGTTAATGGGGAATTACCCCATGCGTATACGCTGGCAGGCTCACCGTTATTTGTTAGGACAAAGCGTGAGCTTTTTTCATAACGAATTTGCCGGTCGCATTGCTACCAAAGTCATGCAAACGGCACTTTCTGTCCGTGAAACGGTAATGAAACTACTGGATCTGATGGTCTACATTAGCGTGTATTTTGTGTCGATGGTGGTGCTGATCTTTTCCACAGACTGGCGTTTAGCTTTACCGCTACTGGTGTGGTTTTTTGTTTACATCGGTATTTTACGGGTGCTGGTGCCAAAGCTAAAGCAGGTCTCTCAAGCCCAAGCTAATGCCCGTTCTGAAATGACCGGACGAATAGTTGATAGCTATACCAATATCACTACGGTGAAACTGTTTTCCCATAGTCGTCGTGAAGCCGATTACGCCAAAGAAAGTATGGACGTGTTTCTCAAAACAGTACATCCCCAAATGCGTCTGGTAACGATTTTAGAAAATTGCGTAGAACTGGCCAACGCGGTGTTGATATTCGCAGTGGGTGCATTGTCGATTTATTTGTGGCTACAGAACATCGTGAGTCCCGGTGATATTGCCATTGCGATCAGTTTGGTGTTGCGCTTAAACGGCATGTCCCATTGGGTCATGTGGGAGGTTTCATCGTTGTTCGAAAATCTAGGGACAGTACAAGATGGCATGAACACCTTGGCTAAACCGGTGAAAGTTAAAGATCCACAAACACCTAATCAGCTCATCCTTAATGGCGGCGAGATCGGGTTTAATCATGTGAACTTTGCCTATGTGGACAGTGATGATAGGGCGATTAAGGTATTTGACGATTTAAATTTTACCATCAAGCCAGGTGAAAAAGTGGGGCTGGTAGGCCGCTCTGGGGCAGGAAAATCGACCTTAGTCAATTTATTGATGCGTTTTTATGATACGTCCGCGGGGCAGATTACCCTAGACGGTCAACCCATTGAATCCGTGCCCCAAGAGATGTTGCGGGAAAAAATTAGCATGGTGACCCAAGATACCTCACTGATGCACCGTTCGGTGCGAGACAATATCATTTATGGACGTACTGACGCGACGGAAGAAGAGGTGATTCGCGCAGCTAAGCAAGCAGAGGCCCACGACTTTATTCTTACCCTTTCTGATAATCAAGGTCGTACCGGTTACGATGCCCATGTGGGAGAGCGGGGGGTTAAATTGTCGGGAGGACAGCGCCAGCGTATAGCCATCGCTCGGGTATTGCTAAAAGATGCACCAATATTAATCTTGGATGAAGCCACCTCCGCATTGGATTCAGAAGTGGAAGCGGCAATACAAGATTGTTTGAACTCGGTGATGGACAACAAAACCGTACTGGCCATTGCTCATCGTTTATCGACCATTGCGCAAATGGATAGGCTGCTTGTACTCGACCAAGGTGAGATTGTGGAGTCTGGTTCCCATCAGGAGTTGGTGGCTAAAAAAGGCCTCTATGCGAAGCTTTGGGCTCATCAAACCGGCGGATTTATTGGCGTTGAATAAGGATATCAGGGGCAATTACTCGGTTTGTAAGAGGATTTCTTTTGTACACAATACAGTGCATTTGTTTGCTTGTATCTCGGGCAAGGATCGGTATAATACGCCTCCCTCCCTTGCGATTCCGCGATTTTTCACAAAGAAACGCCAAACATTCACAAGGGTAGTGTAACCAAATTTTGTCTTAACTTAAGACATTTAGGGGTGTAGTTCGAATTGGTAGAACAGCGGTCTCCAAAACCGATGGTTGGGGGTTCGAGTCCCTCCACCCCTGCCAGAATTGAACTCTATGAAGTAGTTTGTAGAGACTGACGCAGTATTGCTAGGATCGTGAAATGAGCGAAAAAACGGAAAGTACATCCAACCCGTTGGATATGATGAAATGGCTGGTAATCTTTGCCTTGTTGGCAGGTCTTATTGCCGCAAACCACATGTTTGATGAATTCTCGGTATTGATTCGTGCGCTGGTAGCCGTTGCGGTTGTAGCTATTGCTGGATTGATAGCTGCCACCACAGTTAAAGGCAGTGCTTTTCTTAACTTTGCCAAAGAATCTCGCATGGAAGTGCGTAAAGTTATTTGGCCAACGCGTCAAGAAACAAACCAAACCACCCTTATTGTTATGGCAGCAACATTGATCATGGCATTGTTGCTTTGGGGCCTTGATGGGATCATCGTGCGACTCGTTGCCTTCATCACCGGAATCGGAGTGTAATATGTCTGAAGAAAATCAAGTTCCTGAAGATAATCAAGTTCCTGAAGAAAGTCAGGCGCCGGAAGAAAACAACAAACGTTGGTATGTCGTGCAGGCTTACTCTCAGTATGAAGGACGGGTAAAGAAGACCCTGCTTGAGTACATTAAAATGCATGGCATGGAAAAGTACTTCGGACAAGTACTGGTGCCTACTGAAGAAGTAGTCGAAATGCGTGCTGGCCAGAAGCGTAAGTCAGAGCGTAAGTTTTACCCAGGTTACGTGTTGGTTGAAATGGAAATGAACGAGCAATCGTGGCACTTAGTGAAAAGTGTACCTCGTGTACTCGGTTTCATTGGCGGTACGTCTGACCGTCCTATGCCTATCACCAAACGTGAAGCTGACGCCATATTAAATCGTCTTGAAGAATCTACCGATAAGCCAAAACCAAAAACTTTGTTCGAACCGGGCGAAGTGGTTCGGGTTACCGATGGACCTTTCGCCGACTTCAACGGTGTGGTCGAAGAAGTGGATTACGAAAAAAGCCGCGTAAAAGTGTCTGTATTGATCTTCGGTCGTTCTACCCCGGTAGACCTAGAGTTCGGTCAGGTAGAAAAGGGCTAGTTAGCGTTTTTTATCTGCAAGTACATAAAAACCCAGCATTACGCTGGGTTTTTTGTTTCCGAATCATCTAAAGGTTGGTTGTCCTTTAATTGATACTTAAGCTGTTTTTTCAGTTTTGTAAGCTGGTCTAGTACGTGTAATGTCACCGCAATATTAAAGTGTACAAAGCCTGTGACATAATAGCTGCCGGTGATTTCTCTGCCCGCCCCCCCAAAGGACTGGAATGCACCGTTCATCATGCTTAACAGACCAAAAACAAGAAAAAATTTAACGATTATACTCATTCTAAAAACAATGAAGGGAATCGACCCTTCATTGTCTCCTTGTTGGGTTAACGAACGGACTTGGCTAAATCGTCTATTACACCGTTGCCGATCATAACATTGCGATAAAAATACCCTGCGGCATAGCCAATATCGTAACCTAATTGATACCATCCATAGATACCGCCTTGCACAGCAGAAATTTGTTGTTTATTAAGTTCATGCATTATGGGATGCTCCTTTGACCATATTTACCATCGTAAAAACCACTGCCTAGTCCAGCACCAAATTTCTGGGCGTCTTGTAGGCCATTGAAATATTGATAAGCAATAGCAAGATAAAGAAGTATCCCACCATTCACTTGGCGAGATTCAAGCTTAGTGAGTTCCGTCATCGGACTTTTCTCCTTAACCGTTGTTATAAACAAGTGGTGAGTATGACAACACCGTCTTGAGGTTGTAACTGATCCAATAAACGGTTTTTTTATCGGTTTCTCCGTATTTATTTGGCAAGCACCCTTGCATGGATAGGCTATTTGTTGTACATTACGCGCCCTTTTGAACGGAACGGGGAGCCGTTAGAGCAAATATTCTCGAGTATTTGCAAGGCGTTAGACCCACAAACGAGAGCATTATTATGGCTAAAAAAGTAACTGGCTTAATTAAGCTACAGGTTGCAGCAGGCGCTGCTAACCCTTCACCACCAGTTGGTCCTGCATTAGGTCAACATGGTGTGAACATCATGGAATTCTGTAAAGCTTTCAACGCAAAAACTGAAAGCATTGAAAAAGGCGCTCCAGTACCTGTAGAAATTACAGTTTACGAAGATCGTTCTTTTACATTCGAAACCAAAACGCCTCCAGCCTCTTACTTGCTGAAAAAAGCAGCGGGCATCAAGAGTGGTTCTGGTCGTCCTAACACTGAAAAAGTGGGTACGGTTACTCGCGCTCAATTGGAAGAAATTGCCAATACTAAAGAGCCAGATCTAACTGCAGCTGATATGGATGCAGCAGTACGTACTATCGCGGGTTCTGCTCGCTCCATGGGCTTGAACGTAGAGGGTTAATCGAATGGCTAAATTAACAAAACGCGCTCGTCTTATCCGCGAAAAAGTAGACGCCACTAAAGATTACGACATCAACGAAGCTGTTTCTTTGCTTAAAGAACTGGCCACCGCTAAGTTCGCAGAAAGCATTGACGTTGCTATCAATCTTGGTATCGATGCAAAGAAATCTGATCAAAACGTTCGTGGTGCAACTGTGTTGCCAAACGGTACGGGTAAAGAAGTACGGGTAGCTGTGTTTACACAGGGCGCCAATGCTGATGCTGCGAAAGAAGCAGGTGCTGATATCGTTGGTATGGATGACTTAGCTGAACAAGTTAAGAAAGGCGAAATGAACTTTGACGTAGTTGTTGCCAGCCCTGACGCCATGCGCGTTGTTGGTCAATTAGGTCAAATCTTAGGTCCACGTGGCCTGATGCCTAACCCTAAAACAGGTACTGTAACCCCAGACGTTGCCACTGCAGTTAAAAATGCAAAAGCAGGTCAGGTTCGTTATCGCAACGACAAAAACGGTATCATCCACGCTAGCATCGGCAAAATTGCCTTTGAAGCGAACCAAATTCAAGAAAACCTCGAAGCCCTGCTTGAAGCATTGAAAAAGGCGAAGCCTTCTTCTGCTAAAGGGACTTACATCGAGAAAGTTAGTCTGAGCACCACTATGGGCGCAGGTCTGACTGTTGATAAGGCCACTGTTGGCTTGTAAGACTTTTATCAGGTGACGTAAGTGCATCTGATTCTCTAAAGGTTATGGGTTGGAGCTGTTGTATATCGCCAGAAGCGAATAACGATAGCTCCCGTCCAAGACCGCAGGCGTTTCCCGGCAGAAGAGGTAAGAGAACTTCTGCAATCAACGGGTCACTTAAAACAAAAAGCCTGCGCAGACGGTGGTTTCGACTCAGACTCTCTGGGACCAGGAACACCGTGGAGCGGTACAGTCTTATCCCGACTGTATCAATCTGTGAACCCTGATGGCGGCATCGAAAATTCGATTCCAAAGTCAGATTTTAAGAGGTGAACTCAGTGGCACTAGGTTTAGCAGCAAAAAAAGAGATCGTAGCAGAGGTATCCGACGTTGCATCTCGCGCTCTATCCGTTGCCGTCGCTGAATACCGTGGGATGGAAGTAGCAGAACTGACTGATCTGCGTGTAAAAGCTCGTGAGCAAGGCGTATACCTTAAGGTTGTACGTAATACTCTGGCTAAGCGCGCATTATCAGACAGTAAATTTGCTGACTTAGAAAGCGCCCTTACTGGCCCGCTTATCTATGGTTTCTCTATTGACGCCCCTGGCGGCGCAGCACGTCTTTTCAAAGACTTTGCTAAGGGAAACGATAAGCTAAAAGTAACAGCACTTTCTATCGGCAGCGGTTTATTGGGTCCAGAAAAACTGGATGCAGTAGCTTCTCTTCCAACTCGCGACGAAGCGCTTGCAAAACTTCTTGCAACCTTCAAAGCACCGGTGGGCAAATTCGTTCAAACAATCAACGAAGTACCTACCAAGTTTGTGCGCGTATTGGCGGCGATCAAAGACGAAAAATAATTTTCGTTTTTGGCATTTTGAATTTTTTAACATACTAATCCCAGGAGTTTAGAGAAATGGCTCTGACTAAAGAAGATATTTTAAACGCGATCGCTGAAATGCCAGTTATGGAACTGGTTGAATTGATCGAAGCAGCTGAAGAAAAGTTCGGTGTTGAAGCAACTGCAGCTGTAGCTGTAGCTGGTCCAGCAGCTGGCGGTGAAGCAGCAGTTGAAGAAAAAACTGAATTCGACGTTGTAATGACTTCATTCGGTGGCAACAAAGTTGCAGTTATCAAAGCTGTTCGCGGCGCAACTGGCCTAGGTCTTAAAGAAGCTAAAGAAGTAGTTGAATCTGCTCCTAAAGCTATCAAAGAAGGCGTAAGCAAAGACGAAGCAGAAGAACTGAAGAAGCAGCTTGAAGAAGCTGGTGCTGAAGTTGAAATCAAGTAATCTGAATTAATCAGATTACCTGCCTGAAACGGCAAGGCTGGTGGTTATTTTTGACCACCAGCCTTTTTGCGCTGTAGGGTGTACAGTTTCTAGCCCTTTACTGTAGTTCACCAAGCGCAAACAGGAATTTCATAAAAAAGCATAAAACCAACAAGTTAACTAAAAATTAGTTGAATTTTGTTGTATGCTATGAAATTACCCTGAATAAGGGTTGTGGAAGTTTGTTGTTTGATTAAGTTCAGACAGCAGGTTGGGTCAAAAATCAGCAGGCTGAGGAACCCATGGTTTACTCTTATAGCGAAAAGAAACGTATCCGTAAGGATTTTGGCAAACACCCACAGGTATTGGAAATTCCATACCTCCTTTCAATCCAGCTAGATTCTTTCAAAAAATTTATTGAAATAGATGCAGATGGACAATATGGCTTAGAAGCCGCTTTCCGCTCTGTATTTCCAATCAAAAGCTACTCAGGCAGTTCTGAGCTGCAGTATGTCAGCTATCGCCTGGGCGAACCTGTTTTCGATGTTAAAGAATGTCAGATTCGTGGCGTCACGTATTCAGCCCCGTTAAGAGTAAAACTGCGGTTGGTATTATTCGATAAAGAAGCTGCCCCAGGTACCGTAAAAGATATTAAAGAACAAGAAGTGTACATGGGCGAAATACCTTTAATGACAGAGAACGGTACGTTCGTCATTAATGGTACAGAGCGTGTTATCGTCTCACAGCTGCACCGTTCCCCTGGTGTATTCTTTGATCACGACAAAGGTAAAACTCACTCTTCCGGTAAAGTATTGTATAACGCCCGCGTTATTCCATACCGTGGTTCATGGTTAGATTTCGAATTTGATCCGAAAGATAACCTGTTCGTGCGTATCGACCGTCGCCGTAAATTGCCTGCAACGATTATTTTGCGTGCGCTGGAGATGACCACCGAAGAAATTCTCGAGTTATTCTTCGAGAAAGTGAACATTCGTATCGAAGACAATAAACTGCTTATGGAAGTGGTTCCTGATCGCTTACGGGGTGAAACCGCCCAGTTCGATATCAAGGACAACGCAGGCGAAGTGATTGTTGAAACCGGTCGTCGTGTATCTGCCCGTCACACCCGTGCCCTTGAAAAAGCCGGCGTGACTGAACTTGAAGTTCCAGCAGAATATATGATTGGGCGTGTCTACGGACGTACCCATATTGATGAAGATACTGGCGAAGTCATCGTAAATGCAAACGATGAAGTGACACTGGAAAACATGGCTGCATTAAGCCAAGCCGGTATCAAAGAATTCGAAACATTGTACATCAATGAATTGGATCACGGTTCTTACATCTCTGATACGTTACGTATTGATAACTCAACAAACCGTTTGGAAGCATTGGTAGAAATCTACCGTATGATGCGTCCCGGTGAGCCGCCAACAAAAGATGCAGCAGAAACCCTGTTCGAAAATCTTTTCTTCGCGGAAGAACGTTACGATTTATCTTCAGTGGGCCGCATGAAGTTCAACCGCCGTTTAGGACGGGAAGAACTCACCGGTTCAGGTACCTTGGATAAAGCCGATATCGTTGCAGTAATGCAACAACTGATTCTTATCCGTGATGGTAAAGATGAAGTGGATGATATCGATCACCTTGGTAACCGTCGTATCCGTTCTGTAGGTGAAATGGCCGAAAACCAGTTCCGAGTTGGCTTAGTACGTGTTGAACGTGCGGTTAAAGAGCGTTTGAGTCTAGGTGACCTAGACAACATCATGCCTCAGGATCTGATTAACGCTAAACCGATTTCTGCAGCGGTCAAAGAGTTCTTTGGTTCGTCGCAGTTGTCACAGTTCATGGACCAAAACAACCCATTGTCAGAAGTAACGCACAAGCGTCGTATTTCTGCTTTAGGTCCAGGTGGTCTTACCCGTGAACGTGCAGGCTTTGAAGTTCGAGACGTACACCCTACGCACTACGGTCGTCTTTGTCCTATCGAAACACCTGAAGGTCCAAACATCGGTTTGATAAACTCATTGGCGAGCTTTGCCCGTACCAATGATTTCGGTTTCTTAGAAACACCATTCCGTCGCATTGTCGATGGTGTGATTTCTGATGAAATTGATTATTTATCTGCCATCGAAGAAGGCCAGTTCAAAATCGCACAGGCAAATGTGGCTGTGGATGAAAATGGCGCTTTGATTGACGATCTTATTCCTTCACGTCACCGTGGTGAAACCACGTTGATGCCGAAAGAAGAAATCAAATATATGGATGTTTCGCCTCAACAGATCGTATCTGTTGCAGCAAGCATCATTCCATTCCTAGAACACGATGATGCAAACCGTGCCTTGATGGGTGCGAACATGCAACGTCAGGCTGTTCCTACATTACGTGCTGATAAGCCGTTAGTGGGCACAGGAATGGAAAAAACCGTTGCGGTTGACTCTGGTGTTACTGTGGTGGCTAAGCGTGGCGGTATGGTGGACTATGTTGACGCCAGTCGTATCGTTATTAAGGTTAATGAAGATGAAATGCTGCCTGGTGAAGCCGGTATTGATATCTACAACCTGACTAAGTACACCCGTTCTAACCAGAACACCTGTATTAACCAGCGCCCAACTTGTAACGTGGGTGAGCCCATTGTTGCTGGTGACGTATTGGCCGATGGTCCATCAACGGACTTAGGTGAACTGGCCCTGGGTCAGAACATGCGTATCGCATTTATGCCGTGGAATGGTTATAACTTTGAGGATTCCATCCTCATTTCCGAGCGTGTTGCTCAGGAAGACCGTTTTACAACGATCCACATCCAAGAATTAAGCTGTATCGCTCGTGATACCAAGTTGGGGCCAGAAGAGATTTCTTCTGATATTCCTAACGTTGGTGAAGCCGCGTTAGGCAAGTTGGATGAATCCGGTGTTGTTTACATTGGTGCGGAAGTGAAAGGCGGCGATATTCTGGTTGGTAAGGTAACACCTAAAGGTGAAACCCAGCTTACGCCAGAAGAGAAACTGTTAAGAGCAATCTTCGGTGAAAAAGCCTCGGACGTTAAAGATACGTCGTTACGTGTACCTAATTCGGTTCACGGCACCGTTATCGATGTTCAAGTGTTTACCCGTGACGGCGTTGAGAAAGACAAGCGCGCCATGGAAATCGAAGATATGCAACTCCGTCAGGTTAAGAAAGACCTGTCTGACGAGTTTAATATCTTAGCCGATGGTATTTTTGCCCGTGCCCGTAACCTGCTAATTAACGCAGGGGTGGCCGAAGCCAAATTGGACAGCATGCCTCGTGAAAAATGGTTAGAAATTCCATTGACTAACGAAGATGCGCAAAACGAGCTTGATCAAATTACCGAGCAACATATTGAAATCAAATCTGATTTCGATAAGAAGTTCGAGAACAAGCGTCGTAAAATCACTCAGGGTGATGACTTAGCACCTGGCGTACTTAAGATTGTTAAAGTATACCTTGCTGTTAAACGTCACATTCAACCGGGTGACAAAATGGCCGGTCGTCACGGTAACAAAGGTGTTATCTCCACGGTAATCCCTGTGGAAGATATGCCATACGATGAAAACGGTACGCCGGTAGACATCGTATTGAACCCGCTGGGTGTACCATCGCGGATGAACATCGGTCAGATTCTTGAGACTCACCTGGGCATGGCTGCTCATGGATTGGGTGTGAAGATCGACCGTATGATCAAAGAACAAGAAGCGTTAGCTAAGTTACGTACCTTCCTTAAAGAGGTGTATACCTTGGGTGATGTTCACCAAGAAGTGGATATCGATAACTTTACTGACGATGAGATACTTCGTTTGGCTGATAACCTGCGCAAAGGTGTACCCGTTGCGACTCCGGTTTTCTCCGGTGCGAAGGAATCAGAAATTAAAGCGATGTTAAAACTTGCTGACCTGCCTGAAAGCGGACAAATTAAACTGTTTGACGGGCGGACTGGACGTGAATTCGAACGACCAGTAACAGTAGGTTACATGTACATGCTGAAACTGAACCACTTGGTTGACGATAAGATGCACGCGCGTTCTACCGGTTCATACAGCTTGGTTACACAGCAACCCCTTGGTGGTAAAGCACAGTTTGGTGGTCAGCGCTTCGGAGAGATGGAAGTGTGGGCACTTGAAGCATACGGTGCTGCTTATACCTTGCAGGAAATGCTTACTGTTAAGTCTGATGACGTTAACGGTCGTACCAAAATGTACAAGAACATCGTGGATGGCGATCACAGAATGGAGCCAGGCATGCCTGAATCCTTCAACGTATTGCTCAAAGAGATTCGTTCACTCGGTATCAATATCGAGTTGGAAGAAAAGTAATACGGCTTACGCCATTGTATGATTTGATGGCCCGGTTCGCCGGGCTATAGAGACTGACTCCGCTGGGAGAGTAATGTGAAAGACTTATTAAAGTTTCTAAAGCAACAAAACAAGACAGAAGAATTCGATAATATTCGAATTGGCCTGTCATCGCCTGACATGATCCGTTCTTGGTCATTCGGTGAAGTTAAGAAGCCTGAAACCATTAACTACCGTACGTTCAAACCAGAGCGTGACGGCTTGTTTTGTGCCCGTATTTTCGGACCAGTAAAAGACTACGAATGTTTATGCGGTAAGTATAAGCGTTTAAAGCATCGTGGTGTTATCTGTGAGAAGTGCGGCGTAGAAGTTACCCTGACAAAAGTGCGTCGTGAGCGTATGGGTCACATCGAACTGGCTAGTCCGGTTGCACATATCTGGTTCTTAAAATCCCTTCCGTCACGTATCGGCTTGATGCTGGATATGACATTGCGGGATATCGAACGTGTCTTGTATTTTGAATCCTACGTGGTCACAGAACCAGGTATGACGACACTTGAACGCAGCCAACTGCTGAGTGAAGAAGAATACCTTGATGCGTTAGAAGAGCATGGCGACGAATTTGACGCAAAAATGGGTGCTGAAGCCGTATTCGATTTGCTTAAAGTCCTCGACGTGGATGCCGATGTGGCTTCTATGCGTGAAGAGTTACCAAGTATTAACTCTGAAACTAAGCGTAAGAAAATCACTAAGCGCCTGAAGTTGCTTGAGTCATTCCAGCAGTCTGGTAATAAGCCTGAGTGGATGATCATGACGGTATTACCGGTATTACCGCCAGACTTACGTCCGTTGGTACCGCTCGATGGTGGCCGTTTTGCAACGTCTGATTTGAACGATTTGTATCGTCGTGTTATCAACCGTAACAACCGTCTGAAGCGTCTTTTAGACCTAGCGGCGCCTGATATCATCGTACGTAACGAAAAGCGTATGCTGCAAGAAGCGGTAGATGCCTTGTTGGATAACGGTCGTCGTGGTCGTGCTATCACAGGCTCTAACAAGCGTCCGTTGAAATCTTTGGCCGATATGATCAAAGGTAAGCAAGGTCGTTTCCGTCAGAACTTGCTAGGTAAGCGTGTAGATTACTCGGGTCGTTCTGTTATTACCGTTGGACCTACGTTGCGTTTGCATCAGTGTGGTCTGCCTAAGAAAATGGCATTGGAACTGTTCAAGCCATTTATCTACGGTAAATTAGAAGGCCGTGGTTTAGCCACCACCATTAAAGCTGCCAAAAAATTGGTAGAGCGCGAAGCGCCAGAAGTATGGGACGTACTTGACGAAGTAATTCGTGAACACCCTGTATTGCTGAACCGTGCTCCTACCTTGCACAGATTGGGCATCCAAGCATTTGAACCTACCCTTATCGAAGGTAAAGCGATTCAGTTACACCCCTTGGTGTGTGCTGCTTACAACGCCGACTTCGATGGTGACCAAATGGCGGTTCACGTGCCATTGACTATTGAAGCGCAGCTAGAAGCCCGCGCTCTGATGATGTCGACCAACAACATTCTGTCACCTGCGAACGGTGAGCCTATTATCGTACCTTCACAGGACGTTGTATTAGGTCTTTACTATTTAACACGCGATAAGGTTAACGGTAGAGGTGAAGGCATGGTATTTACCAGCCCTCACGAAGCTGAAAAAGCGTATCGTACCGAAGCGGCTGAGTTACATGCCCGTGTTAAAGTACGTATCACCGAATATGATATTGCTGAAGATGGTAGTAAAACAGAAAAAGTGACACTGACAGATACCACTGTTGGCCGTGCTATTTTCTCTTTGATTTTACCTAAAGGTCTGCCGTTTGAGATCATCAACCAGCCTATGGGTAAAAAGCAGATTTCGAAATTGCTTAATGCCTGTTATCGGACATTGGGTCTGAAAGATACCGTTATCGCTGCTGACCAAATCATGTATACCGGTTTCCATTACGCAATGGTAGCGGGTGCATCAGTTGGTATTGATGACATGGTTATCCCAGATGCCAAAAAAGACATTATCGAAGCGGCAGAAGCGGAAGTTATCGAGATTCAGGAACAATTCCAAAACGGTCTTGTAACTGCCGGTGAGCGATACAATAAAGTTATCGATATTTGGTCTAACGCGAACGAAAAAGTCGCGAAAGCCATGATGGAAAACCTGAAAACTGACGTGGTAATTAACCGTGACGGTGAAGAAGAAGAACAGGCATCATTTAACTCTGTTTATATGATGGCTGACTCCGGTGCTCGTGGTAGTGCCGCTCAGATTCGTCAGTTAGCTGGTATGCGTGGCTTGATGGCGAAACCAGATGGTTCCATCATCGAAACGCCCATCACGGCAAACTTCCGTGAAGGTTTGAACGTATTACAGTACTTCATCTCTACTCACGGTGCTCGTAAAGGTCTTGCCGATACAGCACTGAAAACCGCTAACTCTGGGTATCTTACCCGTCGTCTGGTTGACGTAGCGCAGGATTTGGTTATTACCAACTCCGATTGTGGCACCTTTGAAGGTGTGAAGATGTCACCACTGATTGAAGGTGGTGATGTTGTTGAACCACTGCGTGAACGTGTACTCGGTCGTGTAGTGGCTGAAGATGTACTTAAACCAGGTACTAACGAAGTCTTAGTAGAACGTAACGTGCTACTTGATGAAGCCTTGGTTGACATGCTTGAAGCTAACTCTGTTGACCAGGTAATGGTGCGTTCTGTTATTACCTGTGACAATGACTTTGGTGTGTGTGCTAACTGTTATGGTCGTGATTTGGCCCGTGGTCACATGGTCGCTAAAGGTGAATCGGTAGGTGTTATTGCAGCACAATCAATCGGTGAACCGGGTACACAGCTTACCATGCGTACCTTCCACATCGGTGGTGCAGCATCAAGAGCGTCAGCAGAAAACAGTGTTCAGGTTAAAACTGACGGTAATCTGAAGATGCATAACACGAAATTCGTACGCAACAGCGACGATAAAGTAGTGATTGTATCTCGTTCTACCGAACTGACGGTCATCGACAGCCACGGTCGTGAGAAAGAGCGCTATAAAGTGCCTTACGGTGCTATCTTGTCTGTAGACGACGGCGCAGTAGTCACCCCAGGCCAAATTGTTGCAACGTGGGATCCGCACAGTCACCCAATTGTGGTTGAGCGTCCGTCTAAGATCACTTTTGCTGATATTGACGATACCAACACGGAAATGCAGCAAGACGAATTGACCGGTCTTACCCGTATCGTGGTGAAAGATCTTGCTAAGGTTAACTCAAAAGAACCTAAGCTGATCCTTGAAAGCGACGAAGGCGCATTGCAGGAAATTCGTCTGCCTAGCTTTACCACCATTGAAGCGGCTGATGGCAAGCTGGCTCATGCTGGTGATGTGTTAGCGCGTATCCCGCAGGAAAGCTCGAAGACCCGTGATATCACCGGTGGTCTGCCACGTGTTGCTGACTTGTTTGAAGCCCGTAAGCCGAAAGAGCCTGCTATATTGGCAGAAATCTCCGGTACCATCGGCTTTGGTAAAGAGACCAAAGGTAAGAAACGTTTGGTTATCACACCGACCGACGGTGGCGATGCATACGAAGAGATGATTCCAAAATGGCGTCAACTTAACGTGTTTGAAGGTGAGCAGGTTGAACGTGGTGAAGTTATCGCTGACGGTCCTGAGTCTCCTCATGACATCTTACGTTTGCGTGGTATCAGTGCAGTTTCTAACTACATCGTTAACGAAGTACAGGAAGTTTATCGTCTGCAAGGTGTAAAAATTAACGATAAGCACATTGAGGTGGTTATTCGCCAGATGTTGCGTAAGTGTATTATTACCGCACCAGGTGATACCCAGTTCCTCGAAGGCGAACAAGTTGAAGTTGCCCATGTGAAAATCTCAAACCGTGAGATGGAAAAACAGGGCAAACTGCCAGCGCTTTATGAGACCCAACTGTTAGGTATTACTAAAGCGTCGCTGTCTACTGAGTCGTTTATCTCTGCAGCGTCGTTCCAGGAAACCACACGGGTGCTTACAGAAGCGGCTGTACAGGGTAAAGAAGATGATTTACGTGGTCTGAAAGAAAACGTAATCGTTGGACGATTAATCCCTGCTGGTACTGGTTTCGCTTACCACGAACGCCGGATGGCAAAACGTGCAGAAGAAATCGAAGAAATGTCTGTATCTGCTGCTGAAGCAGAACAAGCCCTTACTGAAGCATTGAATGCGGAAGTAGGTGGTAATAACTCTACAGACGAATAAGTATAAACGGACAGTATTTGGTGCTGTCCGTCTTTGTTTTGGTGCCAGTCAAAGAATAATCCTCTGGTTATCCTTTGTACACCTTGACAGTGGCTTATGAGATCATTAGAATTCCGCGACCCGAATTTGGGTTAATCCTGATTTTTTCTGGATTAAGCCAATCAGGACGCGGTTTTTTGTATGGGAAAACAGGTAAGGGTTGAGCAACCTTCGTTTGATTTCCTAAAGGTCAATAAGCCGTCTTAGCAGACCCGGCCATGGTATCGGGTTTTTATTGTTTTCAATCAGGAGCTAGTTAATGGCAACAGTTAACCAGTTAGTGCGTAAGCCACGCCGCCAGCCCGTTGCGAAAAGCAACGTTGCTGCTTTGCAAGCTTGCCCACAAAGACGTGGTGTATGTACCCGTGTATATACAACTACGCCTAAAAAACCAAACTCTGCACTGCGTAAAGTATGCCGTGTACGTTTAACTAATGGTTTTGAAGTATCTTCATACATCGGTGGTGAAGGCCACAACCTGCAAGAGCACAGCGTTGTTCTTATTCGCGGTGGTCGTGTGAAAGATCTACCAGGTGTTCGTTATCACACTGTTCGCGGTACATTAGACTGCGCCGGCGTTAACGACCGTCGTCAGGCCCGTTCTAAGTACGGCGCCAAGAAGCCTAAGTCTTAACGGTTCTCCGTTAGTAAGGCCAAACTGAAGTAATTAGAGTTTTGGGAATTCCCTGAATTCATACGGAGAATAGAAATGCCAAGAAGAAGAGTCGTAGGTCAACGTAAAATCCTACCTGAACCAAAATTTGGTTCTCAACTGCTTGCTAAATTCATGAATGTCGTAATGCTCGACGGCAAGAAATCAGTTGCTGAAAAGATTGTTTACGGTGCGCTTGATATTGTTGCTGAAAAAACCAGCAAGGCACACCTTGATGTATTTGAAGACGCTTTGGACAACATTCGTCCTACTGTGGAAGTTAAATCTCGCCGTGTTGGTGGTTCAACTTACCAAGTACCAGTAGAAGTTCGTCCTGTTCGTCGTAATGCATTAGGTATGCGTTGGTTGGTAGAAGCGGCACGTAAACGTGGCGAAAAATCCATGGCACAACGCCTTGCAGCTGAAATGTTAGACGCAGCAGACAACAAAGGTTCTGCGGTTAAGAAACGTGAAGACGTACACCGTATGGCCGAAGCGAACAAAGCGTTCGCACACTATCGTTGGTAATCAACGTTTAAACTGAGAGAGTCGTATGCCTCGTAAGACCCCAATTGAACGTTATCGTAATATTGGCATAGTAGCTCACGTAGACGCAGGTAAAACTACCACTACTGAGCGTGTTCTGTTTTATACAGGACTATCGCACAAAATTGGCGAAGTACATGATGGTGCTGCCACCATGGACTGGATGGAGCAGGAGCAGGAACGTGGTATTACCATTACTTCTGCTGCGACCACCTGTTTTTGGGCCGGTATGCAACAGCAGTACGATACCCACCGTATCAATATCATTGATACGCCGGGACACGTAGACTTTACCATTGAAGTAGAGCGTTCTTTGCGCGTGCTTGATGGTGCGGTTGTTGTTTTTTGTGGGTCTTCTGGGGTAGAACCTCAATCAGAAACGGTCTGGAGACAGGCTGATAAGTATCGCGTGCCGCGTCTGGTTTTCGTCAATAAGATGGACCGGGCCGGTGCCGACTTTGAGCGCGTTGTTGCGCAAATTAAAAAGCGCTTAGGCGCAAACTGTGTGCCTATTCAATTGAATATTGGTGCAGAAGAAGAATTCGAAGGCGTCATCGATTTAATCAAGATGAAAGCCATTAACTGGAATGCTCAAGACATGGGTATGACCTTTACCTATGAAGAGATTCCAGAAGAGCTTGCCGAAAAGGCAGAGCACTATCGTACCGAGTTGATAGAAGCGGCAGCAGAAGCGTCTGATTCACTGATGGATAAGTATCTCGAAGGTGAAGACTTAACCGAACAGGAAATCCGCTCTGCGCTTCGTACTCGTGTATTGAACAATGAAATTGTGCTAGCGACATGCGGTAGTGCGTTTAAGAATAAAGGCGTTCAGGCCGTACTTGATGCGGTTATTGAATATTTGCCAGCACCTATTGATGTGCCGGCAATCCAAGGTGTACTGGATGATGGCGATGAGTCAGAAGCAGAACGCCACGCCGACGATAAAGAACCGTTTTCGGCATTGGCGTTTAAAATTGCCACCGACCCCTTTGTGGGAACATTAACGTTCTTCCGTTGCTATTCCGGTGTGGTGAACACAGGCGATACTGTGTATAACCCGGTAAAAGGTAAACGAGAGCGTTTCGGTCGTATTGTACAAATGCATGCTAAAGACCGAGAAGAGCTTAAAGAAGTCCGAGCTGGCGACATAGCCGCAGCGATCGGTCTAAAAGACGTCACCACTGGGGATACCTTATGTGATCCAAATCATATAATCACCCTAGAAAGAATGGAATTTCCCGATCCGGTTATTTCCATTGCCGTTGAACCTCGGTCACAAGCTGATCAGGAGAAAATGGGGCTGGCGTTAGGCAAATTGGCTGCCGAAGATCCATCATTTAGAGTCCATACTGATGATGAAAGTGGCCAAACCATAATATCTGGGATGGGCGAATTACACCTAGATATTATTGTCGACCGTATGAAGCGCGAATTTAAAGTTGAATGTAACGTAGGTAAACCTCAGGTGGCCTATCGTGAAACAATTCGTTCTACGGTGGAAGCAGAAGGCAAGTTTGTTCGTCAATCTGGCGGTCGTGGTCAATTTGGCCACGTGTGGTTGCGAATAGAGCCTCAGGAAGAAGGCGCTGGCTATGAATTCGTTAATGAAATTGTAGGCGGTGTGGTACCGAAAGAATTTATTTCTGCGGTAGATAAAGGAATTCAGGAACAGCTGCAAAGTGGTGTACTTGCAGGCTACCCTGTTCTTGATGTTAAGGTTACGCTGTTTGATGGTTCATATCACGATGTTGACTCTTCTGAAATGGCGTTTAAGATCGCCGGCTCTATGGGATTCAAGAAAGGCTGTACCGAGGCAAACCCGGTATTGCTGGAGCCCACAATGAAGGTTGAAGTAACCACGCCGGAAGATTGGATGGGTGATGTTGTTGGCGATTTGAACCGTCGTCGCGGTATGATCGAAGGTATGGAAGATGGTGTCGCGGGCGTAAAAATTGTACGCGCGAAAGTACCTCTTTCAGAAATGTTTGGGTATGCCACAGATCTGCGTTCACAAACGCAAGGTCGCGCGTCATACTCTATGGAGTTCTTCAATTATTCTGAAGCGCCTAGCAATGTTGCTAAAGCAATTATAGAATCTAGAAATTAAATCTTAATGAAGGTTCGGTCCGGTCTGTATTGGGTCGGACTTTTAACTTAGGAAACGAGAAAAATGGCAAAAGAAAAGTTTGAACGTACGAAACCCCATGTAAACGTGGGAACAATCGGCCACGTTGACCATGGTAAAACTACACTAACTGCAGCAATCACTACAGTTCTTGCAAAGACTTACGGTGGTGCAGCTCAGGCATTCGATCAGATCGATAACGCGCCTGAAGAAAAAGCACGTGGTATAACCATCTCTACTTCACACGTTGAATATGACACACCTACTCGCCACTACGCGCACGTAGACTGTCCTG
>NZ_JAHKQF010000008.1 GCF_018860965.1 Alteromonas sp. C1M14
AAATATTTTGTGGCTAACACCCCACTAAGGGGCGATAACACATGGGCTAAAATTAGGAACGAAGTGACGCAGCCCATGTGTTAGCGTCCCAGCGAGCGAAGCGAGTGCCTTGAGTGGATTGTTATGTGCGTTTAAAAACAACAGCATATTAACTACGCAGATAACGGACAAATTTAAGCGTTTGTTTGACCGCAAAAAAAGCCATAAATACTACAGCTACTACAGAAACTATAAAAACGAACCAGGTAGGAAAAAAATTTAAAAACCTAGTTTTTCTGCTTACTAGCTCGAAAGCCGTCCCGTTTTGCCATGCTTCGAAAACAGATTTTGACATCCAGCAGGTTGCAATAGTTGCTACCCAGTAAAAAAGAGCTGCTAAAAAAGCAATCTCAGTATCGCCGTTTTCCTTTTGCATGTTACTCCAAGCACATAACGGTTAACATATGGGGATTTTAGGAGCGCTTTTGGCCGAAGGCCAGCGAGTAAAATTCCCACCATAATGTTTTTGTTAGTTGCCACTTTCATGATACTTCCCTACCGAGCAGTTTGCAGGTCTTGTATTATTCCAAACTGTGATAAGTGCTTTTTTAGCCTTCATATTGTTAAACCAGTATTCAACCTTTCTTTTTTCTTTATTAGGCAAGCTGCCTTCGATTAATTCACAATTGTCGAGTCTAAATGCTGCTTTTGAATTTGGAGTTACAACATGAAAATGAGGTGGCGGATGTTCATTTGCGTATATTTCAATTTTGAGACTATTTATTCGCTCTACAAGTTGCTTAATTTCTAAAAGAACTGGACCGTCAGGGTCTAGATCATCTCTGACCAAAGTTTGTGATGAAAGCAAAGAATGTAGATGTTCAGCTAACTCATCTAAAGAATCAAAATCTTCAGGTGAATCATCATAAAACCATTTTGTTCCTTTAAAAGACATAAACCTTCCTGTGGCAACTAACGCCCAAATAATGGGCTAAAAATGGTTGGCTAAAATAAGCGACGCAGGAGCAAAAGCCAACTGTTTTTAGTCCTGATTAATTTGCTTGTTAGCACTTGTCAGCTTCAGACTTTAAGGAATATTCAATAACTGTTCTTGCCATAACATTTCCTATCTCATATTGGACAATAGCCTGTTTAACAATGGATTCAAGATGCTCCAGTAAAGGCCTCCATTCTCGATACCAGTCAATCATAAGCATTTGCTCTGTTGAAGTAATAGTATCAATCACTTCGTTTTTGACTTCTGCGTCTGCATTTTTTGTGAAAGCTGTTATAGCCGTGTGAATATACCTCATGTTCCGCACTATTGTTTCTAACTTCAAATATGCTTCGTAATCGAAATCATCTCTAACAGAATCAAGCGGATATAATAATTCATTTTTTACATCCTTTTTACGAAAGTATCCCCATATTTCCATTATGTCTTTGTGGGGTTGAAATGTTGCATTTGGATGTCTTCCGGTATCATAGTTACTTACGAAACTTTCGATTTCCATATTTATTCGCTCACGGCACTCTTCGATATAAGGAGTTAACTTTTCTATTTTATGATCTACATACTCTAATACTTTGAATATTTCTGCTGACTTTAGAGATCGAGCCTGACTTTCATTAGCCTTTTTCATACTCTTAATTTCGGAATACTGAAGCTTTAAATCTCTATTCTGTAACAACGCAGTTACGATAATCCATAAAAAGGCTAATACTCCAGCAAACCCAGCCAGTGAATCCCCAATTTCATTCATGTTTTTAGACATGATATTTTTTTCATTAGCAGTAATAATAAAGATCAATACAACCACAAAGCTAATATAGCTAGGGTAAGTTATTAACTTAGGATTTTTCTTATGAAATTTTTTAAGCATCACCGTGATGTATCTTAAAAGATACTTACCAAATTTTTTTAACTTATCCATACTAAGAATGCGATCCTTTAAAGAGTGCTAACGCCCGTATAAGCGGCACAAAAACGTAGCGGCGTTAAGTTAAAATTGCGAAGCACAAAAATAAACGCCGCGTAGTTTTTGTGTCCGAGCGAGCCTGCGAGCGACTTGATGCGTTTGTTAGCTGCCCAACTGCGTAATGTGCAACAGTTCACCCACTGGCCCCCATAAATAAAATACCTTACCCCATGACTCTTGTTGAACAGGGGTGATTTTTGTTTTGTGCTTTGAGTTTGAGCACAATTCAAATGCTTCGTAGATGTCTGAAACGCATATTTGAAGCATAAAATTATTTGCCAAATCTTGGTTGTAAAAACGTTGAAGAAAGAAAAGACAATCGCCGTTTTCAAACAAAGTGAGATCGTTTGTAACATACTCTGAACTAAACCCAATTTCCGAGTAAAACGATTTTGAGATTTCGTAGTCTTTACTTGGTACAAATGCTTTTATATCTATTACATCCATGATTCTTTCCAAAGGCAGCTAACGCCTAAATAAGAGGCTAAATATAGTGGGCTAAAATGGAGCGAAGCGAACAGCCCGCTGTATTTAGTCCTGCTTAATTTTCTTGTTATACGTTTTTACTACTGATTATTAGATTACAAGCACTTACCACATCAACTCGGTAAGACTCTACAATTTCAGCTAACTCTTTATCTGATTTAATTAAGAACTCAGCTGAACAAGCTTCTCTAACATGACTTAAAGGTAAATGATCTGTATCAGATGAAATTACACCAAAAACATGAAACTCAGTATTCCAACATTGACCATACCTTTTATTTCCAATTCGACAAAGATTTATAACTGTATTTAAGTAATCATCATCGCTTTCAAGTAATTTAGTAGCAAGTTTTATTGCATCATCAGACATTTAATTTACACCGAACTTTAGAAACGTATAACACCTAAATATGGGGCACAAACAGGCAGGCTACAATGGCGAAGCCGCCTGTTTGTTTGTGTCCCAGCCCGCCTGCGGGCGACATTATTTTTTTGTTAGGTGCCGACATAGTCCATTAAACCCATTTTATTTTTAATCCTTTTGGAAAGCGTGTTAAGCTCATTTTCTCTTTCAAAACCTTTACAGCCATGGTCTACTCGAACGGTTTTATGTTGTCCCGCATATTGAAAAGATAATATGCTGAATGGTTTATGAGGCACCTTTTTCTTACATTGAGGGTCTACTCCCTCCATATTCACACCATAACTATCTGAAAACAGGGTAAACTGATAACTATCTAATAGTTGCAGTATTTCTAAAAAGGTATCTGCTGAATTTTCGATTTTAAATGTTCGGCTTACGAAAGTACCATTTTCAATAATAAGCACCGTTGTACCATCACTAAAAATGGTTGCTTTATAATGTTCCCAGGGTTCCTCAAAGCTAGCTGAAGATATTGTAAATGAGTCGTGACTTGGCTGCTCACAAAACACGTTAAACACTACTAGATAGAGAGTTAGAAAGATGAACCTCATTTGAATCCCTTTAGCACCTAACTTTTAAATAAGGGGCGCAGACATGTGGGGCATAATGGCGAAGCCGCCCCGCGTGTATGCGTCCCAGCGAGCGAAGCGAGTGACTTAATTTTTTTGTTAGGCGCGCTACTAAACTGTTTCATATAGTTTTTGCTCCACTTGATGGTAAGCATTAATTTGAGATACTACGCTGCTTACCTCATCAAATGAGAATTTTGAACCGAAGTACAATATATATTTCTGATTTTCATCATCCATAACCCTGAACTCACAATCAACATCAAATTTTTCAATTAGCACATCATCTATGTAATCAATATGTTCGTAATCTAAAAGCTTGATTGCAGCGCCATACTGAGTATCTTGAAAAACTGTTATTTCTGAAAGTAGATACTGAAATTGATTTAACACTCTAGCTACCTAACGTTAAGCGAACCGGCACAAACCGTGGGCTATCATGCGCAGCAGCCCACGGTTTGTGTCCGATTGCGCGTTTTGTTAGCCACACTAGCAAACTGTCGCGGCTTGCCGCCAACAAATGCTAAAACTGCCGATTGCATTAATATATTGGCTTTTACTTTATGACAACCTAGGGATATTTGAAACCACCTTTGTTGTTTTAATTGACCTTTGAACGGATGCTGAAAAAAGAGAACCCTGTTAGGTAGACGATTAAGTAGTACAACTAACGTTGCCGACACTGATTTAGGCAAGTGGTTGAATGTGGCTAAGAAACGTGAAGCTACAAACGGTTGAGCATAATTAAAACCTAACTGCTGATATTTACCTGAGAAATCCATTCTCTACCCTGATTGATGCTTATGGTGGCTAACACCCACATAAGGGGCAGAAACACGTGGGCTAAAATATGGAGCGAAGCGACAGAGCCCACGTGTTACTGTCCCAGCGAAGCGACTTAATGTGTTTGTTATATTCGTTCCAAACACATCCTTGATGGCGTTTACCAAGGTTGTTGCAACTTAATAGCATACTTCTATTATCGTTTTATGTGTTAAATGCTTTATATAAGAAACCACTAAATGCAATAAGTAACAGAGCGTGTAACGCAATAGCTAATATGAAAAGGCTTGAGCAAGTTTCTTTAACATGTTCATCATCTATGGAATTCCATTTTCGCGTAAGAAGGAACTTTAAAAAGGCTACATTGTTAGAAGGCGTGCTGTTCATGAGCAGGGAAGGTGAGCCTATACTTTTAAAAGTCTCTGTATGATTTTCTTCTAAATAATGAAAAAAGTTCCTGCACAGAGCCATCCAGCACAGCACTGCCGGTATCAGTAAAACGAATAGGATTTCCATGGTATCCCTTAAGAATATAACGCCACGTTAAGCGGCAAGTAATAGCTGGTTAAAATAGCGAGGAACGAGCAACAACCAGCTGTTAATTGTCCGTTTGAACGCCTTGTTATGTGTATTTGCTTGTTTCTAATAGAATTTCATTTATTTCATGTTTTAATGCAAGGTCTGAAGATGACTTTGCAGCCTCATTTGCAAAATTAGCAAACTCCCAAGATTTATTAAACTCTTCCAATTCTTGGTATTGACATGCAATTGCTAAATTAATAGATGCAATGTACTCAATTAAGTTAGATTTTTTTGCAAGTTCTAATGCTTTAAAATAAATTGATAGTGCTTTTTCATTATTTGTATACGTAAAGTCACCCAATGTCTCCCATTGAAAAGGATGATCTAAAGGTGTGCCTTCGTGCGTTTCGCAAATATCTCGAATTGCATCATAAGCACCACTCTCTGAATTACTGTCCACAGCATTTACAATTTCTAAAGCTAGTAGATGAATTTTTTCATGATGAGGAGGTCGATTCATACTCTATACACATAACGCCCCAGTAAGGGGCAAATGCTTGCCCGCGAAAATAGCGGCAGCGCGGGCGAGTATTTGTCCCAGCGACCGAAGGGAGCGAGCTTGACTGGTTTGTTAGGTGACATTAGCGCTCCGGACTTTCCTGTAACGCATAGCAAGAATTGTAAGAATGCCACATAAAATACCGGTGCTAATTGCTCCATTTAGACCAAAAGAAACTACAAGCGGGCGCAAGATAAGCAAATGAATAATAAGCGCTGGTATTAATGCAATAGCGAATACTTTCAGCTTAACCGTTGATTCAAAAGGAGAGTTGCAGTGTGGACATACTTTTTTCTTTCCCCACTTATTGGCAGTTTTAGAGAAGAAACCTATTTTCTCTTCACAGGTTGGACACTTAAAGAACTGTTCGTTTGGTTCAAAATTATCTTCAAGCGTCTCTAGGCTACTTTTCTCTAATGGTTGTCGCGAAATTAATTCGCCTTTTATTCGCTCTGCTCGGTCTGGAAAGGCTTCTTTATCTATATTGGCTAGTGCATCTTCTAGCTCTGTAATCGAATACTCTGAATAATTTGGTTCCATCTATTAAATTCTCCTTGTCACCTAACACCTAAATATGGGGCACAAACAGGCAGGCTATAATGGCGAAGCCGCCTGCGTGTTTGTGTCCCAGCCCGCCTGCGGGCGACATAATTTTTTTGTTAGCTGTCATTGTTTAAACTGCCTCTGAAGCTTTTAAAAAGTCGAAGAAGACTAACAGTAAGTAATACGATAGCTAATGACGGGGAGTAAACCACTAACAACTCTGTTAAAGACAACGTATCGTTTTCCTGATAGCTATACTCTGATACGACGCCGGATAGGATACTTAGAATCAGTACAGTTATACAAGAGTAGACAAGCAGCCGAGAATCTTTGGAGTTAATGCGATGATTTAACTTAATTGAACTTACTAGCAAAGCGATGAAGCAAACACAGATGACAAGGGCATCTATAGCGTAAAAAAGAAATTCCAGTAAAGTAAAACCGTACATTTCATATATTACTTCCTCAAAAAATTCCATTTAACTTAATCCTAAAACCTGACTGCTAACTTTTCAATAACGGGCGCAGGCGCGTAGGGCATAATGGCGAAGCCGCCCTGCGTGTATGCGTCCCAGCGAACGAAGTGAGCGAGTTAATTGAGTTGTTATGTGCGTTCACGTCATTACCCCATTTAGCAGCATTCCAGGCATGAAAAAGCTAAAGGCGAATATACCAGAGCCTGTCAAAGCTAATGCCAGACAACAAAATGATGCTTGTAATGCGAAGACGCTAGGTTTTGCAGAATTACTATGCCTGATAGAAATTAATGCGAGATTAAGAATGTTTTTAAACTGTACGTAGAAGCGTTGTAGCCAAGCCGAAAGAGGTTGAAAGGCGACAAGCAAAAATGCAAACGCTACTTCGATACCGCCAAACTGCAAGAGTAGCGCGATTTCGGGAGCTAACGCTGCAATTACCAATATGCAGATGCCTATTACAGCCTTCTGAATGAATGTTAAATTTTCCCAATTTCTCATATAAATCCTTTTAGCACATAACAATTTAATGTACGGAAATAATCCTTTATGCAACATGGAATATTTCCATATATCCGTTTAATCATACTCTAACTTTGGCACGTAACTTCACATATATCAACATCCTACACTTTGTATCTGAATATCCTGTATCTAAGTACGGAATGTTTCCTTTTTATTTTACTGCGTTACAAATTCGCGTAAGACTGTTTGTATTTACAGTGAAAGACGAGAGCTATATGAGGTCTATGTTTATGCAGATGGTGGTCCAGCATATGCGAAATCGTCGGTATGCTAAGCGCACTATCGAGCTTTATTGTCGCTGGATCGTCAGCTATATACGCTTTAATAAAAATACTCATCCAGCAGAGATGGGAGACAAAGAAGTCGAGTTGTTTCTCTCTTATTTAGTGAACAAAAAGGATGTGGCACCAGCAACCCAAGCCAGTGCATTAAACGCATTGGCATTTCTTTATCGCGATGTGCTAGAAAGCCCTTTGTCTTTAAATTTAAACTTCGTTGCAAGTCGACGTCAGGCGAAACTACCCGTGGTATTAACCCAAGACGAGGTTGCGCGACTTTTGTCACAAATTCCCGCTAATTTGAAGCTCCCTGTTTCCTTGTTGTATGGAAGTGGTTTGCGGCTGATGGAAGCTGTTCGTTTACGTGTTAAGGACATCGATTTTGACTATAACGCAATTCGTATTTGGGACGGAAAAGGGGGTAAGCATCGTGTGGTTACTTTGGCTTGTGAGCTTAAACCTGGGCTAATACGGCAAATAAGCCTAGTGGAAAATTATCTGGCTGCTGATTTAAATAACCCTAAGTACAGTGGCGTCTATTTACCGCACCGTTTACGCGTGAAATACCCCAATGCTGCTAAAGAGCTTGGCTGGCATTATCTTTTTCCTTCTGCTCGTTTATCTGTAGATCCTGAAAATAAACAAATACGTCGGCATCACATCGATGAGTCGAGTATTCAAAAAGCAATCAGAAATACAGCCAAAGTGTGCCATATCAAAAAGAAGGTAACGCCCCATACATTACGCCATTCATTTGCCACGCATTTATTACAAGGGGGCGCTGATATTCGAACGGTGCAAACACAGTTAGGTCATGCTGATGTAAAAACCACACAAATTTATACCCATGTGCTGCAACAAGGCGCCCAAGGCGTTGTAAGTCCTCTTTCCCGGGTACTAAAATGAGTAAACAAAAAAGGGCCAAAGGCCCTTTTAAAATTAACACCAAATGAAGCTAGCTAAACCCGTTCAAACACCGTGGCTATGCCTTGGCCAAGACCGATACACATGGTTGCTAAACCAAGGGTCTTGTCTTTGCTTTCCATAAGGTTTAGTAAGGTCGTACTGATACGAGAGCCAGAGCATCCTAAAGGATGGCCAAGTGCAATAGCCCCACCGTTCAGATTTACTTTCTCATCGTATTTATCCAGCCAACCCAATTGCTTAATACAGCTCAATGCTTGAGCGGCAAAAGCTTCGTTGAATTCGGCGATTTCAATGTCATCCATAGTGAGGCCAGCCCGTTTTAGTGCTTTTTGTGTTGCAGGCACTGGGCCATACCCCATAATGGCCGCATCACAACCCGCTACCGCCATACTACGGATTTTGGCGCGAGGGGTGAGCCCTAACGCCTTGGCTTTGTCGGCAGACATTACCAGCATGGCCGATGCCCCATCGGAAATGGCCGAGGCCGTCCCTGCTGTTACCGTACCGTTAACTGGGTCAAATACGGGGCGCAATCCTGAAAGGGTTTCCACGGTGGTTTCCGGGCGAATAACTTCATCAGCTTCAATGAGTTTTAAAACCCCGTCTGCATCATGGCCTTCCACCGGCACAATCTCGTTGTTCCAGCGTCCTTCAAGGTGGGCTTTATGAGCCAACTGGTGTGAGCGCGCACCAAAGACATCCTGCATTTCTCGGGTGATGCCATTTTGACGCCCCAGCAATTCTGCGGTCATCCCCATATTACCCGATGCTTTTGCCGTATATTTTGCCAGTTCTGGGTGGAAGTCCACATTAAAGGTCATGGGAACGTGGCCCATATGTTCTACGCCGCCAATCAGGTAAACGTCTCCGCGTCCTGTCATGATGCCACTAGTAGCATCGTGCAAGGCTTGCATTGACGAGCCGCACAAGCGGTTTACGGTTACCGCCCCCGTAGAGCGGGGAATGTTCGTCAACAATTGGGCATTACGGGCAATATTAAAGCCCTGTTCTTTCGTTTGTTGAACACAACCCCAAATAATGTCTTCAATTTCAGCCGGATCTAAGTTTGGATTTCTTTCTAACAACGCATTCATTAAGTGCGCGGTAAGGGTTTCGGCCCGTACATTGCGAAAAACACCGCCCTTCGAGCGACCCATGGGCGTACGAATGGCGTCAACGATGACTACTTCTTTCATTTTCTTCTCCTTGGGTCGTTATGCGAAATAAGATTTGCCTTCGGCGGCCATTTGGCGAACACCGTCGGAAATCTGATAAATAGGGCCAAGATGGGCGTATTTATCGGCCAATTCCACAAATGCGGTTAGCCCCATTGTTTCGATATAACGGAAAATACCACCGCGGAAAGGCGGGAACCCTAAACCATATAACAGCGCCATATCTGCTTCGGCGGCGCTGGCCACAATACCTTCTTCTAAGCAACGAATCGCCTCATTGGCCATGGGGATCATAAGCCTTGCGATAACTTCCTCTTTGCTAAAGGTTTGGCTTTCTGCACTATGGGGAGCAATTAGGGCATAAGCGTCTTCGGCGGCTTCCTTCGTTAGACGGCCGCGCTTATCTGTACCGAAGTTATAAAACCCTTTGCCGTTTTTCTGACCTAAACGAGAGGCTTCATAAAGTAAGGTAACCGGATCATTAGGCAGCTTCTGCATACGCTCGGGTATGCCTTCAGCCATCACGCTAGCGGCGTGATCAGCGGTATCCATGCCCACCACATCAAGTAAGTAAGCAGGGCCCATTGGCCAACCAAAGTCTTTCTCCATCACTTTATCAACGCTAACAAAATCAGCACCGTCTAGTACCAGTTGGCTAAAGCCGGCAAAGTAGGGGAACAATACGCGATTGACCAAAAAGCCCGGGCAGTCGTTCACCACTATGGGCGTTTTGCCCATAGTAAGGGCGGTGGCAACCACCGCATTGATGGTATCTTCAGAGGTGTTTTCACCCCGAATAATTTCCACCAAGGGCATACGATGCACCGGATTAAAAAAGTGCATGCCACAGAAGCGTTCTGGCTTGTGGAGGTTTTTGGCTAATTGGTTAATAGAAATGGTTGAGGTATTCGAGCAAATAATTGCGTCATCACTGACCACTTCCTCGGTTTCCTTGATAACAATACCTTTCACTTTGGGGTTTTCTACCACGGCTTCAATAACTACGTCACAGTCTTTCATGGTGCTGTATTCAAGGGTCGGCGTAATGGCATTTAACGTTGCGGCCATTTTCTTGCCGTCCACTTTGCCCCGCTGCATGCCCTTGTTTAAAATTTTAGCCGCTTCGTTTAGGCCTAACTCCAAGGCGTCTTCATTAATGTCTTTCATGACCACAGAAAGACCTTTAGAGGCGCTTTGATAAGCAATGCCACCGCCCATAATGCCTGCCCCTAAAACCGCGTTTAATGTTGCCGTTTTCGTGGCCGCCTTAGCGAGTTTTTTACCTTTACTTTTAACCAGTTGGTCGGCTAAGAAAATACCTATCTGTGCTTTAGCCGCATCGGTTTTAGCCAGTTTGACGAAACCTTCGTTTTCCAATTTTAAAGCACCGTCACGATCAAGACGGGAGGCATTTTTAACGGTTTCCACCATCATATGCGGGGCGGGATAGTGTTTGCCTGCTTTAGCAGCAACAAAGGCTTGAGCGGTAGAAAAGCTCATGGTGGCTTCGTTTTTATTCAGTTTAAGCGGTGCTTTTTTACTTGCTCTGCGGCTTTCCCAGTTTAGCTTGCCAGCGATGGCATCTTTAACCATCGATTTGGCGGCGTCACCTAGTTTCTCAGGTGACACTACAGCATCTACCGCACCCACGCTTAATGCTTGTTCACCTTTGTGGTTTTTGCCAGTAGACATCCATTCCAAAGCGTTGTCTGAACCAATAAGTCTGGGCAGACGCACCGTACCACCAAAACCTGGCATCAATCCAAGCTTAACTTCGGGTAACCCAATAGAAGCCGTCGTGTCTGCCACCCTAAAATCACAGGCCAAGGCCATTTCACATCCGCCACCCAAAGCAAATCCATTTACGGCGGCAATGGTCGGGAAGGGAAGGTCTTCGAAGCGGTTAAATACTTCGGAGGTTTTCCCCACCCAATGCAATATGTCCTCTTCGGATTGCTCAAACATGGCTGTAAATTCAGTAATATCAGCACCTACAATAAATGCAGATTTGCCACTGCGTACTACAACTGCAGATACACCGTCATGACTAGATAGGGCAGTGGTGGCTTCATCAAGTTCAGTAATGGTTTCACGATCAAATTTGTTAACTGAACCATTGGCATCAAAAATCAGCTCAGCAATACCATCATCTGACAACGTAACGGTCAGATTTTTGCCTTCGTATATCATATTCGTCTCCTTCGGCAATGGCGGAAAATCAGATAAGCAACAGCTAAAATTTCATTTTAGCGTCATACTCTGACATGTTAGTGTGGCATTGATTCTGACAATGCTACGAAAAATTTCAATAAAAATTCAAACAACTGTTTACATTTTTTTATTAAGTGGCGTTTTGTGCGGTGAAATTCAAGGTCGAATTAACCTCGTTAGTTTGTATAATGGTAAGAGAAGCAGGTGTTCGCCAGCATAAATCGTTTTTTGGGGTGTTTTATGTTCATGCTCGTTGGCTTCACTGTTGTCCTTTTTTCTTGGCTGGATGGTTAATATGCATATTTTTGCGGTAACCCGCCTTAAGTGTCTTTGGTGTTTTTCGTTCTCTGGTGTCTTTCTCTGGGGTATTTTAAGTGCGGGTGTTCTAGCGCAAAGCCAGGATGAAGGCTCATCAGCATTGCTATCTCAGCGTGCACAGTTTCTTGAACTTGAAAAACAGCTTGGTCGCGCCAGCCGGCAAACGGTAGAGCGTTTAGAAGATGAGGTGGCCGCCTTGTCTAGTTATCCTTTGCACCCTTATTTGGTTCGACAGCAACTCGATCAGCGAATGGACTTAGCCCATCGCCATGCCATTGAAGAGTTTTTACTCACATACAATAACCAACCATTTACCTACGGACTAAGAGGTAGATGGCTACGTTATTTAGCTAAACATGATCAGAAAAAAGCGTTTTTAGCCAATTACCGAGATGGTATGGGCGCCACCATTACCTGTCAGTATCTTGAATATCAATTGCAAGATGCCAAGCAACCACAGTATTGGTTAGAAAAAGTCACGCCGATATGGTTAAGTGGCTATTCGCAGCCAAATGAATGCGATCCCGTTTTTAAGCAGTGGCAACAAGCAGGGTTGATGACCACAGAGCATGTGCTGCAACGTATTGAAAAGGCGGCATTGGCCGGCAATGCCAATCTCGTAACATACCTCAAATCGAAATTACCTAAAGCCAAGCAATACCTTCCTGCCCTGTGGCTAGGAATAACTCGCGCTCCTCAATGGGCGCTCAAACAATCGAAGTTTCCATTAGCTCAACCCACTGTAGAAGCCAAAATGCTCGCTTACGGGGTTGAAAAGTTAGCTTGGAAAGATCCCGAATCAGCCATTCGTGCCTATCATTTATGGCAACCTAAAAATCTGTTTAACCAAACCCAACGGCTTAGTATTCATAGAGCTATCGCACTAAGCTTGGCTATTGATGATAAGCCCCAAGCAGACGAGTGGTTGCGGCGGGCCGATGTAGCAGGTGCAAAAAGCGATATTAAACGCTGGCATATGGCTTATTTATTGAAACACAGGCAGTGGAAAGAAGTGTTGGCACTTATTGCTGATGCACCAGATACTATTCAACAACAAGATAGCTACCGCTATTGGCGCGCCCGCAGTTTAGCAGAACTGGGAATGGAAGATGAGGCGCAAACCTTGTATCAAGCCCTATCTCAAGAACGGCATTTTTACGGTTTTATGGCCAGTGCGAAACTGGCACAGCCGCCAACCATCAAGCACCAATCAGTACCTAAAGACGAACAAACCTTGTCAATGATAAGTCAGCGTCCAGCTGCACAGCGCGCGAAAGAATTTTTGGCACTTAACCGATTAGTGGACGCACGTCGTGAGTGGCGTTATTTGGTGAAGTCGTTAGATCCGGCGCAAATTAAAGATGCGGCTTTACTGGCTAGTGAATGGGGGTGGTTCGATCAAGCCATTATCAGTTTTACTCAAAGCGGGTTTATGGACGATATCGAAAAGCGTTTTCCATTAGCTTATGCTGAACAGTTTGCGGCGCTAGGAAGCGTGTATGATATTAAGCCGGCCTTTGCCATGGCTATCGCCCGCCGCGAAAGCTCATTTATGGTCGATGCCGTGTCGCCAAGCGGTGCTCGTGGCCTCATGCAGCTCATGCCTGGTACGGCTAGGTATATCGCCAAGAAGAAGGTCACCACCAGTGAATTGTACGATGCAGACCAAAATGTTACCTACGGTGTGCAGTATCTGCGGTATTTGATGGATAAAATGGGCGATGATCCGGTACTGGTGTCGGCATCCTATAACGCCGGTTGGCAAAGGGTAATGCAGTGGTTACCCGAAGATCGCACAGTCGACACCGATATATGGATTGAAACCATTCCCTATAAAGAAACCAGAAGTTATGTGAAAGCAGTTATGGCCTATCGCTATATTTATGAATATCAGTTGGGTGAATCTCCGTCACTTTTCCAGCAATTGGCAAAATCTGCTATTCCTTCTGCTCCTGGGCTGTTGCCCGCCTCAGGAGGAAAAACGGGTACCTACGCACCGAAATAACCGCTGCCAGTGAGGTCATGTACTGACCTCATCTTCGCTTTATTTTTTCCGGCTTTTTCTCGTGATAAGCTTAGCCCGTGGCTTAATCGGCAGTGTTAAAAACGACAGTATAAGAGGCTTTATGACAATAATAACAGACAGTTATGCATCCCATGTTGCAACCATGCAAACCCGAACAAAAGAAGCGCTACAGCGTGAAGGTCTAGATGGGTTTGTAATACATGCCGGTCAAAGTAAACGCTTATTTTTAGACGATAACGATTATCCGTTTAAGGTAAACCCCCATTTCAAAGCTTGGCTACCGGTTATCGATAATCCCAATTGCTGGTTGGTAGTCAACGGCTCAGATAAGCCCAAACTCATTTTTTATCGGCCTAAGGATTTCTGGCACAAAGTGCCCCCAGAACCTAATGATTTCTGGGTAAACTATTTCGACATTGTGTTACTGACACAAGCCGACGCGGTAGAAAAATATCTGCCGTATGACAAAAAAGGCTTTGCCTACATCGGTGAGTATATCGAAGTTGCCAGAGCATTAGGCTTTGACAATGTAAACCCCGACCGAGCGCTTCACTATTTGCATTATCAGCGCGCTTATAAAACCGATTACGAACTGGAATGTATGCGCGAAGCTAATAAGTTGGCGGTACAGGGGCATAAAGCTGCTCATGCTGCATTCATGGAACAAGGCAGTGAATTTGAGATTAAACAGGCATACAACAGCGCGGCATCCCATGGCGACAACGACTTACCTTATACCAGTATTGTCGCATTAAATGAGCATGCGTCTATTCTTCACTATATGCATTACGATATTACCCGCCCTGGGGTTCATCGCAGTTTTCTTATCGATGCCGGTGCGACTTATAACGGATATGCCGCTGATATTACCCGCACATATAGCCATCAAGATGATCACTTTGCCCAACTTATCGCCCAAGTTGACAAGGTAACCACCACATTGGGCGATGCCCTTAAGCCTAACGTGTCCTATTCAGATCTCCATGTACTGGCCCATGATGGTATTGCTCAAATTTTACATGATGCCAATATAGTTAATTTACAGCCCCAGGATATTGTAGAGCAGGGCATTACCCGTACGTTCTTTCCCCATGGGATTGGTCATTTTCTTGGCTTACAAGTGCATGATGTGGGCGGGCTCGTTAACGATGATCGCGGCACACCTAAACCACCACCGGAAGACCATCCATTTCTTCGCTGTACCCGCCTGGTAGAAGCCAGACAAGTTTTTACCATTGAGCCCGGGCTCTATTTTATCGACAGCTTATTACGAGAACTTCAAGCTAGCCCAGCGTCAAAATACATTAACTGGGATACGGTTGAACTGTTTCGTCCATTTGGTGGTATTCGAATTGAAGACAATATTATTGTTCATCGTGATCGTAACGAAAATATGACCCGTGAGTTAGGATTAAAGTAAGGAGCAAGCCGGTATGCCTGATCAGCATGTGTTAACGGTGATTGGTGTTGCACTGCTGGCAGGACTCGCCATGCCTGCGGGCGCAATTTTAGCCTTTAACGATAAAATACAGCCCCAGTGGTTAGAGCAGGAAATTCGTCACGGGGTAATGGCATTAGGGGCAGGGGCGCTTATTTCAGCCGTTGCCCTTGTGCTTATCCCTGATGGCATAAAGCATCATACAACGGTGTCAGCTTCTTTGTGTTTTATTGGCGGGGCGTTGGCGTTTATGGCGCTTGATGTATACCTGGCTAAACATAATACGCCGGCCAGTCAACTGGCGGCCATGCTTAGCGATTTCATACCCGAATCTCTTGCGTTAGGAACAACTGCAGCCATGGGCGGCGGTACCATGTTATTGGGAATGCTCATCGCCATCCAGAATTTACCTGAGGGGTTTAACGCTTATCGAGAAATGAGCGACTCTTCGGCGTCGAACCCTAAACGACTGATTATGAAGTTTGCAACTATGGCGTTGCTAGGGCCAATCATGGCGGCCATAGGATATTACTGGCTTGCAAGTTATCCCACCATTATCGGTGGAATTATGCTGTTTGCTGCGGGTGGTATTTTATATTCGGTTTTTCAAGATATGGCGCCACAAATCCATATGAAGAATCGATGGATGCCGCCAATGGGGGCAATTCTAGGTTTTCTTATAGGAATAATTGGGTTTATGCTCGAAACAAGCTAATACTCTTTTTGTTCCTACTCCCTCCATGGAGAGGAACACGGTAGTCTTGTCACAACGCTAGCTTGTTCGTGCCACTGCAAGGTGAGCCAAGCCTTTAAGCGCCTCTTTAAAAGGAGAATCCGCAATAACAGCAAGGGCTTCTATGGCTTTGTTTTTTTCTTCTTCGGCGCAGCGTCGGGTGTAGGCTAAAGCGCCAGTTTGATGCATGATTTTTTGAATCCGAATCAAATGTGGCAATCCATTGGCTTTTTCTATTGCCTCTCGAATCAGCGCTTTGTCGTCGGCATTATCACTATGCCACATGGCGTATAACAGCGGCAGAGTGGGTTTGCCTTCGGCCAAATCATCACCGGTATTTTTACCCATTTCTTCGGCTTCAGAGGCATAATCAAGAATATCATCGGCTAGTTGAAAAGCGGTGCCTAAATGTTTGCCATAATTTTGCATTGCAGTTTCAACTTGCGGTGACTGATTAGTGAGTACCGCGGCAAGTTGTGTGGCAGCTTCAAATAAGCGGGCTGTTTTTCCATAAATGACATCAAAGTAACGTTGCTCGGTGGTGTCTGGGTCGTTGCAATTCATTAATTGCAGTACTTCACCTTCAGCAATGCGATTGGTGGCATCTGACAGAATTTCCATAACTCGCATGCTGTTTAGGCTCACCATCATTTGAAATGATCGTGAATATAGGAAATCACCCACTAACACACTGGCTTGATTACCAAAAATCGCGTTGGCGGTTTCTTGTCCACGCCGCAGTGTTGATTCATCAACAACATCATCATGAAGAAGGGTTGAAGTATGAATAAATTCAATGATGGCAGCCAGTGTATGATGCTGCTCGTTTTCGATACCCATTGCTCTAGCAGACAGAACTGCTAGCAGTGGACGTAACCGTTTGCCGCCGCTATTTACAATGTAAAAGCCCAGTTGATTAATAAGGGAAACCTCAGAATCTACCTGCTGTTGAATGAGTGCATTCACGGCTTTCATATCCGCAGCGGCAAGCTCGCGAATCTTATCTATATCCATTAACATTACGTGCGCGTTGATTCTATTATGTTTAGTCTGAAGCGATGATTGTACCTGAAACTCTATGGGTATCCACCCACATAACTGAAAAACTCAGACTTCCGCAGAAATTTTCGTCAAAAACCCAAAGTTTCGTCGAAATTATTCGTATAAATGTGTGTAACATCGAAGTTAAATGGGTCAAAATGCTAGCATCAGTCTGTTGCGGCTGTGTTTAGCCGAATTAGTTGGCATACTGGAAAAAATATTGTTATATCAGTGTTCTAGTAGAATATTAAGGCGAATTTTTGTGCCACGAAACTCACAGGAATCGATATCTAACCCCATGATTATCACAAAGAGTGAAAAATAATCAAATTTTGTGATTTTCGGGGTTGTGATTTAAGGATGTTTCACGTACAATTCGCGCCCTGTTTTTTGAATTGAAGCGTCAAGTGACGCAGAGCGGAGTAGAATATGTACGCGGTTTTCCAAAGTGGCGGTAAACAGCACCGTGTGGCTGAAGGCCAGACCGTTCGTCTAGAGAAGATCGAAGTCGCGCCAGGCGAGACTGTTGAATTCGATAACGTATTAATGGTTAGCAACGGTGACGATGTTAAGATCGGCACACCTTTAGTGGCAGGTAGCAAGATTACTGCTGAAGTTGTACAACACGGTCGTGGCGATAAAGTAACTATCGTTAAGTTCCGTCGTCGTAAGCATTCTCGCAAACAAGCGGGTCACCGTCAGTGGTTCACAGAAGTGAAAATCACTGGTATTAACGCATAATAGGAGCACTAACACATGGCACACAAAAAAGCTGGTGGTAGTACCAAAAACGGTCGTGATTCAGAAAGTAAACGTCTTGGTGTTAAACGCTTTGGCGGTGAATCTGTTCTTGCTGGTAATATCATCGTAAGACAACGTGGTACACGTTTCCACGCTGGCGACAATGTAGGTATCGGTAAAGATCACACGTTATTTGCTTTAAAAGACGGTAAAGTTCAGTTCGATATAAAGGGCAAGAACAACCGTAAATTTGTAAGCATCGTTGGCGAGTAATCGCAACCAAGCTTAACGCCGAACAGGCTTAAAAAACCCCGCTTAGGCGGGGTTTTTTGTTTCTACCGGTGTTGCCGTTTTATACACTGGTACAAATAAAACGAAAAACCAAAACTGATTTGACACTGTAGTGATTGGCACAATGGTGTAAACTTAGCGTTCAAATTGAGTAGTCGATAACGACTCGGAGTGATAAATGAAATTTGTTGATGAAGCTGAAATTCGTGTTGAAGCCGGCGACGGTGGGAACGGCGTAGTTGGCTTTAGACGAGAAAAATACATCCCGAAAGGTGGTCCTGACGGCGGTGATGGTGGTGATGGTGGCTCTGTTTACCTACAGGCCGATGAAAACCTCAATACCCTCATTGATTATCGCTTTGAGCGTTTTCACCGTGCCGAACGTGGTAAGAATGGCCAAGGAAGCAACTGTACGGGGCGTGGAGGTGAAGATCTCACTTTACATGTGCCAGTAGGTACCCGAGCAACGGATATCGAAACAGGAGAGGTTCTTGGCGATCTCACCAAACATGATCAACGAATGAAAGTGGCCCAAGGCGGATTCCACGGCTTAGGTAATGCACGGTTTAAAAGTAGTACTAACCGTGCACCTCGACAAAAAACCAATGGTACGCCGGGGGAAATTCGTAACCTTAAACTTGAATTAATGCTGTTAGCTGATGTGGGCCTACTTGGTATGCCTAATGCGGGTAAATCTACCTTCATTCGTTCCGTTTCGGCCGCTAAGCCAAAAGTGGCTGATTATCCGTTTACTACCTTGGTACCGAATCTTGGCGTGGTTAGACAAGACGCTCAGCGTAGTTTTGTCATTGCCGATATTCCCGGTCTTATTGAAGGGGCAGCAGAAGGCGCGGGTTTAGGTATCCGGTTCTTAAAACACTTAGAACGCTGTCGCATCTTGCTCCATCTTGTGGATCTTCTGCCCGCGGATGAAAGTGATCCTGCTGAAAATGCACAGAAAATCATTTCCGAGCTAGAAAAATACAGTCCAAAACTGGCAGCTAAGCCTCGTTGGTTGGTCTTTAACAAGGTGGATCTTCTGTTAGAAGATGAAGTTGAAGCGCTTTGTAAAGAAATTACCCAAAAGCTGAACTGGGATGGCCCTGTTTATCAGATTTCTGCGTTCCAAAAAATGAATACTGACCCCTTGTGTCACGATATCATGAACTTCATTGAAACCTTGCCCGCAGTGGAAGAGGTAGATGACAGTGAAGAAGAGGAAATCGAATTTAAGTGGGACACTTACCACAAAGAAACATTAGAGGCTGACGTTGTTGATTACGACGACGAAGACGATGATAATGACGACGACGAATGGGATGATCATCCCAACGTAGTTTACACCAAAGAATAAGCGGCGTTATTTGCCTTTTCCCCACCTGCTGCGAGTGCGTCGGCAGGTGGTATATGAGGTTTCTGCTCTTTTTACTCCCTATCTGTTATTAACTAAGAAGCTTTTTGATTTTCTTATACGCCTAAATCTGGCCCGTTTGTTCAGTAGTCTCCCGCTATTATCACTGTCACTATAGAGTCACGGATTGTGATTTTGCTAATTAGGTTACTAGTTACGTTAAAGGGACTACGCCATGACGATAAGGGAATATTTTCAACACTACTACCACATTGTATGCCAAGGCGATTTAGCCCAACTAGATGGGCTGTTTCATACCGATTCCCCGTTTTTAATTGCCATAAAAAATCAATACGAGTTACTGCGTAAACAGGTAACCATGCGTGTGGATATCGAATTGCTTGAGTTGCTAGCCAAGCAAGATGATCTCATTGTAGTACGCGACAAAATTATGGTTGAAGGGGCGAACGGCAACAATGTACATCGTAACCATTCGGGTAACCTTCATGTATTAACTAAGCGCGCTGATGGCGAATGGAAGTTTCTTTCCTCGCTGTGTATTGATGCGGTAACGCCGTAATACGTGTAGGTACAACTATGTCTTCATTTTTTAGAAAAGAAGCATTGGCTCATCAAAAACATAAATTAGACGGCAGCGTTATTATCGCTACGCCGATGTCTTTTCACATCACCCTGGCACTCATTGTGTGCATTGTACTTACCACAGGAATGTATCTTTTTTGGGCCGAATACCACCGTAAAGAGGTGGTCGCAGGGTATTTACGTCCTGCCACAGGCGTAAGTAAGGTCTATGCTACAGCATCAGGCATTGTGGATGAGGTGTACGTTAAAGAAGGCGATGTGGTGGAAAAAGGCCAGCCTTTGGCTCGGATCCGACTGGATAGACAATTAGGATCTGGGGCGGGTCTTAACGAAGCTATTATTAATGAACTACTTACTCAAAAGCATTTACTCGAAACCAACTTGCATCGTCGTCAAGCGCTATACCAAGTACACGATGAAAAATTAACTGCGCAAATACGAAATATAAAAGCGCAACACCAGCAAGCCCTTACCCAACAAGATTTATTACGGGAACGTTTACGCCTTAGTGTGGAAAAGCATGATGATATCCAAAAACTGGTAGAGCGGGGGTTTGTGGGAAAGCACCAACTTGATACTCAGCAAGATACGGTACTTACCATCCGTCAACAATTACAAGATATCAATACGCATATATTGGCAGTGACCGATGAGCTCAATCAGTTTCACTATCAACACCGTCAGTTACCCATCGAACATCAACAATCTATTGCTGACCTTCAATCTGAACTAGCAGGGATTAATCAGCAAATATCCCAAGCTGACGCTCAGCGCAGTTTTGACGTTGTCAGTAATCGGGGCGGAGCCGTAACCAGTTTGCTGGTCAAAGACGGAATGATGGCCCATGCTAATCAGCCATTAATGTCTATTTTACCTGAAGAAGCACCTTTAGAAGCGGTGTTATTTGTGCCTACCCGCGCCTATGGTTTTGTGACCAAAGGGCAGTCTACTCGGATACGTTATCAGGCGTTTCCTTATCAGCGTTTTGGTATTTATGAAGGTCAGATCAGCGCGGTGGCTAAATCGGTATTATTGCCTAATGAAACGGCACTGCCAGTGTCTTTTAATGAGCCAGTCTACCAAGTAGTGGTAACCCTAGCGCAGCAAAATATCATGGCTTATGGTGTTACCGTATCCCTTCAATCGGGCATGTTACTCGAAGCTGACATTATGGTTGATAACCGCAGTTTACTTGAATGGTTGTTTGAGCCTATTTTTAGTATTCAAGGAGCCGTGTGACATGAACAACCCACGGCACTTACTCAGACTTAGCGGCACTAAGCGGCTTCCGTTAATTATGCAAACTGAAGGGGCGGAATGTGGCTTAGCTTGCTTAGCCATGGTGGCAGGATATTATGGCTATAAAACAGACTTAACCTACCTTCGACAGCGCTACGCCATCTCTTTACAAGGTGCCACCCTAGAACAATTAATGGAAATAGCTGACCGAATGCAGCTAAGTTCTCGAGCGCTTCGGGTAGAAATCTCGCACCTAAAGCAACTCACATTGCCGTGTATTGTGCATTGGGATATGAACCATTTCGTGGTGCTCAAGCGAGTTAAACGAGATCAGGTCGAGCTTCATGATCCCAGTTTAGGCGAGCGTACCGTGAAAATGCGTGTTTTCTCAAACCACTTTACCGGCGTTGCACTTGAACTGTCGCCTACCAAAGGGTTTAAACCCGAAGATACACGCACCAAGATGACATTGAGTGATTTTTGGAGCAGTATCTCAGGGTTAAAATCGGCCCTAGCAAACCTCTTTATTTTATCTCTATTGCTGCAGCTATTTGTCATAGCGTCGCCTTATTATCTGCAATTGGTCATCGATGAGGTAACTATCAGTCATGATAAAAATCTCCTGATCGTACTGGCGATGGGGTTTGGTGCACTGATGTTCATTGACGTTGTCACCAGTGCCGTACGAAGCGTACTGATATTGCATTTTGGTAACCTTATGAGTATTCAGTTAGGCGCAAACTTGTTTCATCATTTAATTAGATTACCCCTACAGTACTTCGAAAAACGTCATATCGGCGATGTGGTTTCTCGGTTCGGTTCTTTGCAACACGTAAAAGCTTTGCTCACCCAAGGGCTCATTGAAGCCGTGGTAGATGGCATGATGGCGTTAATTACCCTAGTGATGATTTTTATTTATAGCCCACTACTTAGTATGTGGGTGCTTGTGGCTATTGTTCTGTATGGCCTTTTTCGCCTTGTGATGTACCGCCCATTGCGCCACATGTCTGAAGAAATGATTATTAACCAGGCCAAAGAACAATCTAATTTCATGGAAACCGTAAGAGCAATACAAGCGATTAAGTTATTTGGCCGAGAGGTGCAACGGCAAAGTTTGTGGCATAACCGCTATGCCGATAGTTTAAATTCAGGCATAAAAGTGGGTCACTTAACGATAACCTACGAAACCTTTAACAAATTTATCTTTGGTTTGGAAAACGTGCTGGTGGTGTATTTTGCCGCCTTATTAGTAATGGATGGCGCGTTTTCGGTGGGTATGATGGTGGCGTTTATGGCATACAAGCGCCAGTTCACAGAAAAAATGGCAGGGCTTATTGAAAAGCTAATCGAGTTTAGAATGATCAGCTTGCATTTTAACCGGTTGGCCGATATTGCTTTAACGGCAAAAGAAACAAGCTTAAGAGGGATGCAAGCCCTCAATCCCTTGTCTGGAAATTTATCGGTACAACAACTCACGTTTCGCTACAACCACAAATCGCCACCTATTTTTTCTGGTCTGAGTTTTACCATACGAGCAGGAGAATCACTTGCCTTGGTAGGGCCTTCAGGCTGTGGCAAAACCACACTGATAAAAATTCTGTTGGGGCTTTTTATCCCCGAAAGAGGCCAAATTAAAGTGGATGGCATAGAGATTCATCAGGCTGGGTTAGAAGAATACCGTCATCAAGTTGCAGCCGTCATGCAAAATGACCAATTGTTATCAGGCTCCATTGCCGAAAACATCAGTTTTTTTCACCCTATACTGAATATGAAGCGAATTGAATGGGCCGCAAACATTGCCGCAGTCCATCAAGATATTATGCAAATGCCAATGGGGTACAATACCTTGGTTGGCGACATGGGCGCTGCGCTATCCGGCGGACAAATACAACGAATTTTGCTAGCAAGGGCATTGTACAAACAGCCTAAAATTCTAATTATGGACGAGGCGACCAGTCATCTAGATACCGCGCTGGAGTCGAAGGTAAACAGTCAAATAAAAGCACTGGATATTACTCGCATCATCATTGCACATCGCCCTCAAACCATCGCCAGTGCAGACCGTGTTATTGAAATTAATCAAGGCAGTCTTATCGAGTGGGATACACCGCTGGGTTTCAAACCCGAGCAACCTTGCCCTGCGGTGTGTTTGGATGTCAGCGATGTTGCCCCTTTGCACGAATGTGATCCAAAAGGTTGTGAAATAGACCTAAGCCATTGCTAATTCAGTGACAAAAAGCAATACGCTATACTCAAATATAAAGCGGTGGGCCAAAACCGTATTACTAGGCATGCAGGGTAAGTTCTATTACACTCGCTGCCCTCAACAACATGAATATTGCAACGGTAGTAAGCGAATATGAAAATAGCAATGATAGCCGCCATGGCAGAAAACCGAGTTATTGGTGCCGACAATGATATGCCATGGCATTTGCCGGCTGATCTAAAGCATTTTAAATCGGTCACTTTAGGCAAGCCCGTTATTATGGGAAGAAAAACCTATGCTTCCATTGGTAAACCCTTGCCCGGGCGTCCTAACATTGTTATTTCGTCCCAACCTGCATCTTCGTTTCCTGCTAGTGTTACCGTGGTGAAAACGCCCCAAGAGGCACTCAATCATGCTGTGATGTTGGTCGGCGAGCAAGATGAAGTCATGATCATTGGTGGCGGGGCCATCTACAATACCTTCCTTCCATTAGCCGATGTGCTTTATCTTACGTTTATTAAGTTACAAACCGAAGGGGATACGGTTTTTCCTGATTATACTCAAGAAGGAGCGTGGCAAGAGGTCTCTCGAGAATCCCACTGCGCCGACGAGAAAAATGCTTATGATTATGAGTTTGTGACATTGCAGCGAAGCTAACAAAAAAAGCCAGGGGATGAGACCCTGGCCTTTTGTTACACATTACACACGTACGGGTGTTATTCACCCATTTGATCGAACATGCTCTCTAATGTTAGCCCTTGATGACCTAACGTGTCTTTCAGGCGACGTAACGCTTCTACTTGAATTTGTCTAACACGTTCTCGGGTTAAACCGATCTCTGTGCCCACATCTTCTAGTGTAGACGGTTCGTAACCAAGAAGACCGAAACGACGAGCTAATACTTCACGTTGCTTAGGATTCAGATCCTCAAGCCACTTTACAATATTCGCTTTCATATCGTTGTCTTGAAGGTTTTCTTCAGGACCACACTCGTTGCTATCGGCAAGGATGTCCAACAACGCCTTGTCATTTTCACCACCAATGGGAATATCAACAGAAGTAATGCGCTCGTTGAGTCTTAGCATTCGGCTGACTTCTTCCACCGGTTTATCTAACGCCTTCGCTATTTCATCCGCCGTAGGCTCATGGTCAAACTTCTGTGACAACTCTCGAGCACAACGCAAATACACGTTAAGCTCTTTGACCACATGAATGGGCAAACGGATTGTACGGGTTTGATTCATAATAGCCCGCTCAATGGTTTGTCGAATCCACCATGTTGCGTAGGTTGAGAAGCGGAAACCGCGTTCTGGATCAAACTTCTCTACCGCTCGAATTAATCCGAGGTTACCTTCTTCTATCAAGTCTAGCAGTGCTAGACCACGGTTATTATAGCGTCGAGCTATCTTAACCACTAAGCGAAGGTTCGATACGATCATTCGCTTTCGAGAGGCGTCACAGCCTTTGAGCGCGCGACGTGCGAAATAGACTTCTTCTTCAGCGGTTAGCAAGGGAGAAAAACCTATTTCTCCTAAGTAAAGCTGAGTGGCGTCTAAATTTTTTGGTGCTTCCTCCTGAGATAACTTGTTGTTATCTTTGTCAGATTTTATATCAGCGCCAGAATTATGATCCGGCATTTCCCTCTCGAGTTCTTCCCGAGAATTTGATTCGATTACAGCGGTTTTTTGTTGACCCACGACTGCATCTCCTGCGTTGTTGGTTACCCTGCGATGTTCTCCTTAACTTTCTTATTATTTATTTTTATTATTTTATTTTTTTGGCAGATAACGGAGTGGATCTAATGATTTCCCCCGATATCTAACTTCAAAATGAAGTCTGACCGAATCTGTTCCCGTGTTACCCATGGTGGCAATTTGCTGCCCTGCGGCTACCCATTGCTGTTCTTTCACCAAGATTTTGTCATTGTGTGCATAGGCACTTAGCATGGCATCGGTGTGTTTTATAATCACCAGGTTGCCATACCCGCGTAACGCATTTCCTGCATAAACGACTTTACCTAATGCCGCTGCTACAATGGGAGTCCCTTTTGGGGCTTCGATATCAACGCCTTTGTTACCCGATGCTTCGGGGTCAAAAGCGCCACTTACCTTCCCATTTGTTGGCCAAATCCATTTTGACACCGTTTTCGGAAAACTCCGCCGAAGCGGTTTTTTCTGCTTTTCCGTCAAAGGTTTGACAATAGTAACTTCTTGGTTGTTAACACGAATTTCACTTTCACTGTACGCTTGGGGCTTTTTGGGGTCAACACTCCTTTTGTCGTAATTTTTCGTGGTCGTACCAGTTTTTTCTTGAACTTTTGGATGAGAGGTGTTTTGTGTCAGCGCTGTCATTTTCTTCGGTTTAAGACGCAGCGTTTGTCCGGGGAAAATAGAGTAAGGTGCTGAAAGATCATTGTAATTTGCAAGATCACGATAGTCGTTTCCGGTGTACCAAGCGATGGCAAATAAGGTATCTCCTTTCTTTACCATATAAGTACTACTGTGAAATGCATTTTCTTCGGTAAGGGGTTGGCTATCTAATAAAGTGACCGGAGCGGGGGCTGTTCTACTAGAACAGGCCGTCAAAAAAATGACGGGGAAGAGTAGGGAAATTGACAAATAAGCTGTTTTTTTATCCATTTCCCCCTCCATCAATGTAATAGTAAATAAGCAATAACGGCGATAACGACAGTTGCCCAACCTAATATTTCAACGTAATCCCGCAATTTGGCTTCCATTGCGGCTCCTCCCCATCGCATGAGTCCGGCAACCAGAAAAAATCTAGCGCCTCGTCCAATGGCTGAGGCAATAATAAATGGCGCAAAGGCCATACTGAGTATACCGGCACTGATGGTAAATATTTTATACGGAATAGGTGAAAAGCCAGCTAAAAATACAACCCAAATGCCATATTGTTCAAACCAGCTCATGGTGGTGTCTAGTTTCTCTCCATAACCGGCAGAAAGAATAATGGGCTCTAACCATACATCAAAGGCAAAATAGCCTAATACGTACCCGCCAATCCCGCCTAACACCGAAGCCAGAGTGGTAAGGGCAGCATATCGCCATGCCCGATGAGGCTGAGACATAGACATAGGCGCTAGCATGACATCTGGTGGGATGGGAAAGAACATGGATTCTGCAAAACTAAGCCCAACCAAATACCTGCCGGCATGACGGTGTTTTGCCCAACGTAATGCAAGGTCATAACACGACTGAAATAACTTCACTGCAAGTCTCCTGCAATTAGCGGTACAAAGCGTACGGCTTCAATGGTATTGGTTTCAAGTTTGCCGTTGATGCGATCAATGCATAATAGATTTTGCTGTTCACTGCCTACGGGAATGATGAGGCGTCCACCTTCTTTAAGTTGATCACACAGATCATGGGGTAATTGACTCGCCGCTGCGGTAACCAGAATGGCGTCGTAAGGGCCTTTGCTAAGCCAACCTTTCCAGCCATCACCATGCTTCATGGATATGTTGTGTAAATTCAGCTGATTCATTCGGCGTTTAGCCTGAAATTGTAAGGTTTTAATTCTTTCTACACTAAAAACATGACCAAAAAGCTTAGCCAAAACGGCGGTTTGATAACCAGAGCCCGTACCGATCTCCAGGATCTTTTGCGGTTGATTTTCTGCCTTTAGTAGCAACTCGGTCATCTTCGCCACTATATAAGGTTGAGAAATAGTTTGTCCTTGGCCAATAGGTAGCGCCGTATTTTGATAAGCCTTGTGCTTAAGAGCATCAGGGAGAAACAAATCTCGGGGTGTGGCTGCTATGGCCATCAGTACTTTTTGATCCCTAATCCCTTCACTGAAAAGCAGTTCGGCGAGTTTTTCGCCTTTTCTTGTTGTTTTCATCGCAGTGAGTCTGTTCCTGTCTGATTATTATGAAATACTTTTATTTAACCAGTCTTCCATACTGGCAAGGCTATTTTGTGCAGTCATATCGACGCTAAGAGGCGTCACTGAGCAATAGCCATGGGCGATGGCGTGAAAATCGGTGCCGGGCCCGGCTTCTTGTTCTGCACCTGATGGTCCATACCAATATATTTCCCGTCCAAAGGCGTCGGTATCCTTTACCATGCCTTCAGCGCGGTGGCGTTTTCCTTGTCGGGTTACCTTGATGCCTGTTAACTCGTCGTAGGGCACATCAGGTACATTGATATTTAAAATTTGATTCGAGGGTAATGGGTGTGCCTGAAGCTTACGAATAACCTCAAGTACTACTCTGGCGGCGGTATCAAAGTGCTTGCCTTCATGACTGGTTAGCGACACCGCAATGGCAGGTAACCCCATGTAACGGCCCTCTGTTGCTGCGGCTACCGTACCGGAGTAAATCACGTCATCGCCAAGATTAGCCCCGTGATTAATGCCAGATACAACCAGTTCGGGATCTTCATCTAAAAAACAGTTTACCCCTAAATGCACGCAGTCAGATGGCGTGCCGTTTACCGAATAGAAGCCGTTGTCGAGTTGTTGGATCCGAAGAGGATTATGCAAAGACAGGGCATTACTGGCACCACTGCAATTTCTGTCAGGAGCGATAACCGTTACATCATGGACTTGTGCCAGTGTTTTATGCAGTACGGTAATGCCCTTGGCGAATACGCTGTCGTCGTTACTCAACAAAATTCGCATGTCTTGTTCCTTATTAGCTAAGTAGTAGGTTGTACATGGGTAGGATCCGCAGCTTATAACAGCGTCACACACTCACGCAAAACAGTTGTGGCATAGCAACCGGCGGGTAAACTGAACGAAAGGATCACTGTATCACCCTTGTGTTGCCATTCAAGTTGTTGTGGCCAGATTTTTACTGGACGCCTTTCTTGCTTCATGCCTGTTTCTTCCAGAAAGTGCACCAACTGAGGATAGCGAGTGGCAACCGTTTGTTCTAAGGCAAGGGCATCGTGAAGCGTGGGCGGCACACCGACGCCCCAGAGCGGTGCTGTGGGCGACAGGTCCCGTTGTACGTACCGCTCTAAAAAGCTTGAATCGTTATCGGTGTTAATAAAAAAGCTGTGTGAGCCAGACAACATCAATGCATCTCCGGGCATTACCCGGTCAAGCCAACCCTTTTCAATGCGTTGGCTTAATACCTCATTAAACAGCCAACTACGCAATGCTGATAGCGCCATATTGCGTTTGTTTCGGTTACGAATGACTTCTTTTTCAATCATTCGCATGCCTAATTGAAGGTTACCTCCTTCCATCCGTTGACCTTGCTCGTCCGTCCGTACTTGTCCAAAACGCTGATCACCAAAATAGTTAGGTGCGCCGTGCTCATTAACATAGGTTAATCTGTCAATTAGCTCTTGGCTGTTGGCCACTTCCCGTAATGTAATACTAAAATGGTTGCTCTTAAGCTGTCCGGTTCGTAGTTTTTTATTATGTCGATGAGTCGACAATACTTTTACCCCGGGTATGGACATTGATGAAAAATCAAAATCATCTTTGCCTGGGGCATGTAAACCAAACCATTGTCGGGTGACCGCATATTTGTCTTTTCTGCCTGCATAGGACACATTTCGCAAAGGAAGGCCGGTAAACTTAGCAAGTTGTTCCGCTACCCATGCTGTATTGGCCTGGGTCTTTTCCACCCAAATAAACTGATGCTCACCTTCCTCGGTAAGTGAATAGCCTAAATCTTCTGTTACCACAAAGTCTTCGGGCTCTTGCTTAAATACGCCAACAGCGGTTGGAGGCGATGTGGCGTAGCGCCAGTGATCAGTACTTAGCATGGTGTGGATACCTTTTGTAGCAGTACCACTGCATGAGCGGCAATCCCTTCTTTTCGGCCAGTAAAGCCCAATTTTTCGGTGGTGGTGGCTTTCACATTGATGGCACCGATATCACAATTGCAATCTTCTGCAATTAAGGTGCGCATGGTGTGAATATGCGGGGCCATTTTTGGCGCTTGTGCCACAATGGTCATGTCGGCATTGCCTATGCAGTAACCTTGCTCATTTACCAGTGACAAAACATGGCGCAACAATTGACGGCTGTCAGCGCCAGAAAAAGACGCATCGGTATCTGGAAAGTGCTTACCAATGTCGCCTAAAGCAGCGGCACCAAGTATGGCGTCACACAACGCATGTAACAGCACATCACCGTCTGAGTGGGCGATAAGTCCCTGGGAATATGGAATAGCGACGCCACCTACAATAATAGGTCCGTCACCACCAAATTTATGTACATCAAAGCCATGTCCTATTCGCATGCCGCGCCTCTCAACAATTAGGGGGAGTGAGTTGTTTAAGATAAAATTCAGCCAGTGAAAGATCGGCTGGCTGGGTAATTTTGATATTACCCGGGTGGCTGTCAATCAGTGCCACTGTATAACCTTGGGCTTCCATGGCCGAGGCTTCGTCAGTAATGGTTAATCCGTTTTTCATGCCACTTAGCAATGCCTGCTTAAGTAAAACCGCAGGAAATAACTGAGGCGTTAGGGCGTGCCACAGGTGTTCTCGGCTTTCTGTATGTGCAATCTTTTGCGACCCAGCGTTAGCCCGTTTCATGGTATCTCTTACGGGCGTCGCTAATATGCCGCCAACCACATCATCGCGCTGGCGAAGGGCAAGCAGTGTATCGAGATCACTATGGCGCAGACAAGGGCGCGCCGCGTCATGGACCAGTGCCCAATCATGACTATCTAATATCGATAATCCAGAAAGCACCGAGTCAGCCCGTTCTTTCCCCCCTTCCACCACCGTTAACCAAGGGGCTTTTGCCACGGGCAAGGTAGGAAACCAAGGATCTTCTTTGTTTATAGCCACAACAATGTGGTCGATGGCACTGTGAGCGTGTAAGTTTGTTAACGTGTGTTCTAAGATCGTTTTACCGGCTAGGGTAAGGTACTGTTTGGGTCTATCAGCCTGCATTCGACTGCCGACACCCGCCGCCGGTACTACGGCCACTACTGAAGGTTCTGTCATGAGGTTAATCGTTGTTCGCGGGAATAATACGGTAAAAAGTTTCTCCGCGTTTTACCAATCCTAATTCGTTGCGCGCCCGCTCTTCAATAGACTCAAGGCCTATTTTTAAATCACTAATATCGGCTTTAAGCAGGCTATTTCGTTGTGCAAGATTTTGATTTTGTGCCGATTGTGCTTTTACTTCGTCTTTTAATTTTAGGTAATCAGGAATGGCATTTTTACCAAACCAAAGACGGTATTGCAGCATGCCCAGAAGTGCAATCAATATGAGGGTTATCCATTTGTCCTGCCGCACAATCGCTACCTAGTTGCTAATCATCGACCTATTATGCCCACTCCGTTGCGGCGGGTCTACTGGCGGCATCGCTTTTACATTAATAGTAGGCAATTTTTAATCAATTTAATGGCTGCACAGTGGGCTTTTCACCGAGGCTGCTTTGTGTTGTTATGGGGCGTGTTAGAAAACAAATATTATTGACATTTTATTGTACATAAATCGGTACAAAACAGCGTAAGAATGGGGGCTGTGAATTACTATTAGGGTCTCGCTTGCGCGTTTAAATTTCGGTAGCATCCGCCAAAATTAAGGTTACACGCTGATCTTTACAGCGTCTAGCCGTTATATAAGACCTTACAGGGGCGAAAACAGATACCACCTGCTTTACTAAGTGGTATTGCCCATAAACATTAAACGATAGAAGGGTTTCAATGCTCAGTCACGATGATCTCAATACACTATCTTCCATTCGTCAGCGGATTCGTGATCACTACCGTATCGATGAATCTACCGCCATTGATCAGATCTTACCTATCGCGGAAGTTAACCCGCGCGCTCGTAGCCGAGCGTGGGAACGGGCGCGTAAAATGGTATTGCAAATACGCCGCGAGCAAGAAGGTCATGGCGGTGTAGATGCTCTGCTAAATGAGTATTCTCTGTCTACAGCGGAAGGCGTGGTGCTAATGTGTTTGGCCGAAGCCTTGTTACGGGTTCCCGATAAAGCGACGCAGGATGAACTGATCCGCGATAAATTATCTAAAGGGCAGTGGACTCCCCATTTAGGGAATTCCGATTCTATGTTTGTTAATGCATCTGCGTGGGGGTTATTGCTCACCGGTAACATGGTGAACTACGCCGATAAACGCAGGCAAGAACAATTCGGCTTGTTGAAGAAAACATTGGGTCGGTTAGGTGAGCCGGTTATTCGTCGTGCCATGAACATTGCAATGCGGGTGATGGGCAGACAATTTGTTATGGGCGAAACCATCAGTGATGCCGTAGAGCGCGCCAAAGAGAAAGAAACCAAAGGCTACGTCTATTCCTACGACATGTTAGGCGAAGGTGCCCGGACCATGGCCGATGCAGAGCGTTATTACGAAGCTTATGTCGACGCCATAAAGGTTATTGGCAATGCGGCAGCAAACCGTGGTCCGAAAAGGTCGCCGGGGATTTCCGTAAAATTGTCAGCCATTCATCCTCGTTATGAATTCTTGCAATCTGAACGTGTATTAGAAGAAATTCCACCAAAACTAAAAGCCCTATGCATGATGGCAAAAGAATACGATATCGGGCTAACGGTGGATGCAGAAGAAGCCGACCGTTTGGATATTTCATTAGACATCATCGAGCGGGTATTTCGTGATCCCGATCTAAACGGTTGGACCGGTTTTGGCTTAGCGGTTCAGGCTTATCAAAAACGGGCTTTGGATGTTATCGAATGGTTACGCACCCTGACGGTTGAAGTCGGGCGAAGCTTAATGGTTCGCCTGGTGAAAGGGGCTTATTGGGACACCGAGATTAAACTGACCCAGCAATCGGGCGTTGAAGGGTTTCCGGTATTTACCCGTAAATCTTCCACAGATGTGTCTTATCATGCCTGTGCAAACCGATTGCTAGATTACCGCGACACGATTTATCCCCAGTTTGCCACGCACAATGCCTATTCTGCTTCGGTCATTATCGAATTGGCCGGAGACGATAAAGAGGGGTTTGAGTTCCAATGCTTACACGGCATGGGCGATACCTTATACGATCAGGTAGTCAGTGAAGATAAAATTCAGTGCCGTGTTTATGCCCCGGTGGGCGAACATGAAGATCTGCTAGCATATTTAGTCCGCAGACTATTAGAAAATGGAGCTAACTCTTCTTTCGTTAATGCCATTGTTGATGACGAGCAGCCCGTAGAGGCGTTGCTAGAAGATCCGGTGGAAAAAACCCAACGTCTTAAAGTGCGCTACAACAAGCAAATTAGCACACCGCGAAACCTATACGCTCCGGAACGTGAAAACTCACGAGGGCTCGATCTAACCGATGTGAATGCGGTGAATGCATTGCAACACGAATTATCCCGCTGGAAGGGGTTTTACACCAAAAGTAAGCAGCAGTTACCCGATGATGCCACCGCGGTTATTAATCCTGCTCATCATCAGGATATCGTCGGTTACCATCATTACGCCGAGATAGACGATATGCGTGGGGCATTGGAGAAAGCCCATACCGGATTTTCGTCTTGGTCTAAGCGCTCCGTGGAAGAGCGAGCCGATATTTTAGAGCGAACGGCCTATGCACTAGAGCGTCACATGGGTGAACTCATTGCCATATGTATTCGTGAGGCCGGTAAGGTTACCCAAGATAGCATTGACGAAGTGCGGGAAGCCGTGGATTTTTGTCGCTATTACGCCGTACGCGCCCGAGAGCTAGATGAAGACCAGCGCTTTGTTCCCCGAGGTGTGGTGTTGTGTATCAGCCCATGGAATTTCCCACTTGCCATCTTCTTGGGGCAGGTAGCCGCGGCTTTAGCAACGGGTAATACGGTGGTCGCAAAACCGGCAGAGCAAACGAGTTTAATTGCGAAACGTGCTGTTGAAATCATGCATACCGTGGGCTTACCCGAAGATGCATTACAACTGATCATCGCACCAGGTAAGCATGTGGGTAGCACCTTATTGCCAGACGAGCGGATCAAAGCCGTGATGTTTACCGGCTCCACCCAAACTGGTACGTTAATTTCCCAGCTTTTAGCCGAACGGGGTGGCGAGCAGGTTCCGCTTATTGCGGAAACTGGCGGTCAAAACTGCATGATTGTTGATTCTACCGCGTTACCGGAACAAGTGGTGGATGACGTGGTCCATTCAGGCTTCCAAAGTGCAGGACAGCGTTGTTCAGCACTACGGGTGCTGTTTGTGCAAGAAGATATTGCCGATGACCTTATCACAATGTTGATTGGCGCAATGAAAGAGCTGGCCATTGGGGATCCCGCCTACCTGCGCACCGATGTGGGGCCGGTCATCGACGAAAAAGCTTTCAATAGCTTAAAAGATCACGAAGAATTTATGCAGGAGAACGGCACGTTGTTGTATCAATGCCAAGTGCCTGATGACCATGATGATGGCTACTTCTTTGCTCCTACGTTATACGAAATTAGTGACATTAGCGTGTTAGAACGGGAAGTATTTGGCCCTGTGGTGCATGTTGTGCGCTTCAAAGGTACAGAAATAAGTGACGTGGTGGATAAAATCAACGGTACAGGGTTTGGTTTGACCATGGGGGTGCATTCTCGCATCGAAGAGCGTGCCAATGAATTAGCGGCGAGAAGTCGAGCCGGTAATGTGTATATCAACCGCGATATGATTGGCGCCATAGTGGGCGTTCAGCCTTTTGGCGGTCGAGGTTTATCCGGAACCGGCCCGAAAGCGGGTGGGCCGAATTATTTACGCCGACTCATGCAAGAAAGAGCGACCCCTAAACCTTCACATGTTGATGATGTGGAAAACTTAGATGCGGCGCTGGTGGGAGAAAAGCAGGATGCCGAAGCCGCCAATCGTTTGATGAACCAAGGGGTTGCAGTAGAGACACAGTGGCGTCATACAGCATTAAACGATCGCATTTCTATGGTAAGGCAGTTGCTTGCCAAGCTCGCGAAAGTCGACATTGTAGATGAATTGGCCGACGATCTTAATCGTACCTTGGCCACGGCACGTCAACAGCTAACCAGTATTGAACGGAAACTGGCTAAGCCTAAACAATTACCTGGGCCAACGGGAGAGTCGAATAAGCTTTACCTTGAACCCCGAGGCGTCATGGTTTGTTTTGCCGACAAAGGGGTAACCTTTGAGTATTGGACATTGTCGATTGTGACAGCGCTAGCCACTGGAAACGTGGTGGTATCAGTGGTCTCCGATCTGTTTTATGAAGAGGCTTTGGCATTTCAGAAAAGCTTCAATAAAACCGGCGCCAGTGAAGGGGTGTTCCAAGTTGCTCGGCTTAGTCATTTAAATGATTTGTTGATGCATGAACATTTAGCGGGTGTGGTGGTCGATTCCAACACCGAACGCACAGCGCAGATTACGGCTATGTTATCTTCTCGGGAAGGGGCAATCTTGCCCGTGATCACCGCTGAATATAACGATAACCTGATTCAGCGTATGGTAACGGAAAAAACCATTAGTATTGACACCACGGCGTCAGGCGGGAATACCTCGTTGATGACGCTAGTGGAAGATGACGAATAGGTCCACAACCATCAACATCGATAGCAAACAAAAAGCGTGTCGAAAGACACGCTTTTTTTTCATCACCGCTTTTTTTGGGTGTTAAAGGTTATACCCACTCGCTAGAGCGTCGACGCTTTCTGGGTAAAAACGTCAGGATCACGCCAAGTAATACGCCACTTCCAGCGACAATACCGCCCCAAGTGAACCACTTAATCATCTCGTCTTTGCTTTGCGCTTCAAGCTGGCTGGTAAGTTTTTGTATTTGTCGAGTTTGGGTCTCTGTCTCTTTAGATAAACGGGACACGTCCTGCTGAGCGGTGTTCAACTGCTGTTTAAGACGGCCGTTTTCTGATTGAAGCCCTTGCACACTGGCTTCGCTGTCCGCTAATCGCTGACTAAGAATCGGAAGCTGTTCTGCGCGAGACATGGTATTACTGACAAATTTAGACTCAACCCAACCGGTTCTATCTTGGGTGTCTTTGACTTGAGTAAATTCGCTCTCGGTGTTCCTATCGAGCACCGTAATTGGCGTTCCCGCCTCAATTGAGCCGAGAATACGATAGTTTCTGCCCGGCCCCGTATGAAGGAAGACAAACAAGTCATCGCGAATATAATGAGAAGAAGAGGCCTCTAATTGTAGAGACTCATCGATGGGCTCCTGTTGCCCGAAAACCTGAAAAGAGAGACCGATCATGGTGATCGTAAGCCACTTTCGTAACATAATGCGTCCGTCGTTATATTGAAAAAACTCTGTGATGGTATTGGCTGTAACACTGAAAGGCAAGCTTACAACCAACGATAGGACAGATAACTTTCCATTCCGTTCATATAAAACGGTAATTTCATTTGTCATAAACGAACTAAGATTGCGAAAAAACATAGACAAAGGTATGGTGTTAGCCTTATTAGCCCACCGACCTGTTTGCGCATTATGTCGGAAATTGAAATAAAATTTGTCTCTCGGGAAAGCGCGCTGTCGCCTTTTTTGGAAAACGTGCTACCCGCCCTCGACCGCGCGGGTTTTTCCGTGCATCGAGAACCTGAAATCAGGTTGCAAAACGATTACTTCGATACCCCAGAACACCAGTTCCAGCATCGTAAAATGGGCTTTAGAGTCCGTGGGTGTAACGAGCAATATGAACAGACAGTAAAAACCCAAGGTAAAATCAGTGGCGGGTTGCATCAGCGTGCAGAATACAATGTTGATTTGCAAAGTGCAGAGCCCGATTTACGTCTTTTCCCCGCAGATATTTGGCCCGATGATTGGCAAGTCGAGCAGATAAACAGCGCGCTACAGCGTCAGTTCAGTACTCACTTTTCCCGAGTCGCCTTTAATGTCAGCCGGGGCGAAGCCCTTGTCGAGGTGGTCGTCGATGAAGGGGAAGCAACCACGGGGAAAAACAGTTCACCCATCCGCGAAATAGAACTGGAATTAAAACAGGGTGAATTAACGGATTTATTTGCCATCGCTAATGTACTTGTTGAACATATTACGGTGCGATTAAGCGATGTGTCGAAAGCCGCCCAAGGCTATCAGTTACTTAATGGGTTATCGCCAGTTGTGGTGCCCATGGATGCCTACCTTTCTTTAAAAGAAGGCATCACTACCGAAGAGGCATTTTGTCGAGCGGTGCAATATGCACTGGGACATTGGCAAAAGCACGAGCATCAGTTTTATGAAACGGGCTCGATAAAGATGCTGCCAGAGATTGCTAATAGCGCGCGATTGTTAATGCAGACCATCTCCTTGTATCTGCCGGTTTTACAATGCCCGCAAATGCTTTCGGTACACCAAGTGCTCATGCGCTATATGCAACATTGGCTGTGGCAAGATGATCTACAAAGCTTGCGTTATTTACTGTCTAAAAAAAGTGTATTTCATAAGTGCTTAAGCCGCTATCCAGCGTTAAACAGCTACCTTCAGGGCAGAAAAGCCGGCCTTATTCATGCCCATGCGCCCGATGAGTTACTATGTAGTAAAGAAACCAATAAATTAAAAATCCTGTTAACAGAGATTATTACTACCAAACCGTGGCGCGCCCATTCTAAGGCGTATGATATACCGGTTATGGAACATGCTAAGGGATGGCTATCTCAAGGTTGGCAAACGGTTCAGCAAACCATGCCTTCCGCCCGGGGAATGGCGCCAGAAAATTATATTGCGATTGAAGTCTTATTGCGTCAAACCCTATGGAATGGTTTTCTATTGGCGAGTTTATTTGATGAAGAACGTCATCATTTTAGAGCGCCTTGGCTCGATCTCTTAACCGGTATTGAAGAACTTAAAGCATTAATGATGTTGCGAGGGGTAGCGGAAGAAGCAGAGCTTGACGATACCAGCGATATTTTTGCGTGGATAGACGAAAAAATTTCACGGTTAATGCGGGTGATGGAGCTTACCCGTAATGCGGGTATGCAAGGCGATGTGTATTGGTAATGTCACAGTGCTTAAAAGGATAAGGTAGGTACACGTATGATGCATCATTACGCGTTGGGTATTCTGTTTCTTTTTTATATTGTATTAATGATTCAGTTTATCCGCGAACGACAACGTATTAATGCTGCTAATTGGGTTTTCGCTGCGTTACTATGTTGGCCCTTCATTCTTACCGACGAATTCATACGTATGACTGGTGAAGGCACCAGCTTTATCGGCCTTACGGTGTTTGTTCCAGTACTTATCATTACGTGTTTGTATCGGGCAGTAAAATTACTGGTGATTGATAATCCCCCCCCTTCTAAATTAATGTTGTGGTTGCCCCTGGGGCTTACTCTGCTTGGTCAACTTGCCATTGTTTTTGTGCCCGTTGCTGAGCGAATGTCTTGGGCCGCCACATCACCGGTCGGCGATCCCTTAGGACACAAAGCCGTTTATCTAACCTCTATGCTGGCAGGGTTTAGCGTGCTGGTTTTAGGAATACTCATCTCCGAAATGGTGCAAAATTATCATCGTTATCTGTCTTCTCAGGTGGCAGAAATAGCACGTTTTAAAGTACGTTGGGTTGGTGGCTCCATTGGTATTTGTGTCGGCTCTGCATTTTGCTGCATCCTGTTGGTAACCGCCGGCACCTTCGGCTTTTTCAACGTAATTTTCTGGCAATCGTTAATTAACCTATTACAAGCCATTGCCATGTTACTGGTGTTATTGGCGTTAATTCGTCCTCAACACACCTCGCCGTCGCCACTAGACTATTATCGTCTTGATGAATTAAAAGCGGAACAGAGTGTGATGCGTGAGGCGCTAGCCCGGGCACAGGCCACTATGGTGAGTTCTGAAGCCTATAAAACCCCAGGCCTTACCCTTAAAACGTTTGCAAAAGAATGTAAGGTAGAGCCGACAACGCTCACCATCGCCTTGCGTTTACTGGAAAAGCGAGATTTTCGCAGTTTTGTGCATCAATATCGATTGGAGCATGCCCAGACCATATTGATCCCCAACAACGAACGTCTTGCCAACTTAGCGAAACGCTTCGGTGTGCAATCAGATCGGTTTTTAAACGATGTATTGTCGGCTTATTTTAAGAACGCCCAGTAGGTTAGTCGTGGCCTAATAATGCATTTGTGCATATTTGTCAGCCAGTTGCGCTTGGCTTTCTCGGTGGGCGGGATCCGGTGAAATACAATCTACCGGGCATACCTGAACACAACTTGGCTCGTCGTAGTGGCCGATACATTCGGTGCAACGGGCATGATTTATCTGATAATACGTTTCCCCTAACGAAATGGCGTCATTGGGGCATTCCGCAACACACATATCGCAATTAATACATTCTTCGGTAATAAGTAATGCCATTGGGATATCCTGTTTATTGAGCAATTCCTAATAGGTAGTGTAACGAAAGGAGACAAAGCGGATCTTGACGTACGTCAAAGTAGCGAAGGTCTCTTTGATTACTACGTAAACTGGTGATGTAGTATGTGTTCAGTGAAGCTTTTTCGCAGATAAAATCCTCGCGGACGGGTTCGAATCTTTTCTCCTTCATCGCCAATGGCGTCGGTAAGAACTTGCCCACTGGCTGCCTTAGGCCGAATATGCAATGCTTGGCCTAAACGGGCGGTAATTTGCTCTACTTTTCCTACAGCGATTAATTCTGTCAGTTCTTCCCAATCTTGTTGTAGCAAGGCGTTCTCTTCGTTATTTGGCTGCCAAAAAAACGCCGTCGCTACTCGCCGGTCTGCAAGGGGGATTTCCCGATCTCCTTCCACAGGCACCCACATCACCCGTTGAAGTTTATTCTTCACATTAGAGGTTTCCCAAGAAACACCGGCTTGATTCGTCAAAGGTGCATAACATACATAGGTGGTTTCAAGTGGTCGGTAGTGTTGATCAATGGGAATGGTTTTTAGCTCGATACCCAGTTCGGGAAAATCCTGTTGTGGCTTAGACCCTGCTGTCGCACCTAACCATTTTTCGATAAGCATACCCGGCCAGCCCTTGTGTCGCTGGAGGTTGGCTGGAATTGCAATTTGTGCCATGTGGGCTAAATCACCAAGGCTGAGGCCTGCAATTAGCTGGCTACGCGCCAGTAAATCAGCCTGATTTTTCGGTGCCGTTTGTGGTGGTTGCAAAGGGATCTCCAGACAATATGCGTTGAATTAGTATTAATGCTTTGAAAGGGCTATAGTTTATGGAAGAATGCATCAATAGAAAAGTTTATCGTGCCCGGGAGTCTATGTGATAGATGCCGACGGATTCCGTGCGAATGTGGGCATAGTGATTTGCAACAAAATGGGTCATGTATTTTGGGCAAGACGTTATGGTCAACATTCATGGCAGTTTCCACAAGGCGGAATTGATGAAGGGGAAACTGCAGAAGAAGCTATGTACAGGGAGTTACACGAAGAAGTAGGGTTAACACAAAAAGATGTCACTATTCTTGGTGTTACCCGCAACTGGTTGCGATATAAATTACCTAAACGACTTATACGTCAGGGTAGTTCTCCTGTGTGCATAGGTCAGAAGCAAAAATGGTTTTTACTCCAGCTTGATTGCCAGGATAAAGACGTGGATGTGTTAAAAAGCGGACATCCAGAGTTTGATGACTGGCGGTGGGTAAGTTATTGGTATCCCATTCGAAACGTCGTGTCTTTTAAACGTGACGTTTACCGCAAAGTGATGAAAGAATTTGCTGGAGTGGCTATGCCGGCCGGGCAGCGCATGCATAATACGCAGTCTAACAAGCGTTATCGCAAACGCCGTCGAAATGGATAAATAGGAGAGCATCCAGGTGGCCGAGACTGGGAATATTCTCACCACGTTAAAACGTATCGTACAAGAGATGATCCAAATTCCAGAATTGGATCAAGCTCTGTTTCGTCTTGCCTCTCGGGTCAAGCAAACCATGCGTGTGGATTCCTGCTCAATTTATCTTGCCGACGAAGAGCACCATGTTTTTATTCTTAAGGCCACCGACGGACTGCATCCCGATGCGGTCGAATTTGTGCGCATTGGCTTTGCCGAGGGGCTAATTGGTTTAGTGGGGCAGCGAGAAGAGCCCCTTAATATTGAAAATGCCCACAATCATCCACGCTTTAAACATTACCCCGAAGTAAAAGAAGAAAACTACAATGCCTTTTTAGGCACCCCAATTATTCATCAACGGCGCGTGCTTGGTGTGATCACCATGCAGCAACAAGCCATGCGCAGATTCAGCGAAAATGAAGAGGCGTTTCTGGTGACACTGGCGGCACAGTTAGCGTTAGAAATTACCAATGCAGATATTCGAGGGGCGTTAAGCCATTCTTCTGGGGTGGGGGTACTGCCCCGGCAAAAGAACGTTAGAGGTATCGCCGGTTCCCAAGGACTTGCCGTGGGTATCGGCTGCTCCAACGACAGTTCCATCTCGTTACGCAATTATGTGGTAAAGCGCTGTGTAGACAAAGATCACGAAATTCATCGCTATCGGCGTGGTGTGGAGTTAACCCGTAAGCATGTGGATGACTTATCCAGTCGTTTAGACAGTGCCATTCCCGACGATGTGAAATCCATTTTTCAGCTATATCACCAATTACTTGATGCCAACAGTTTAGGGCGCGAAGTAGAAGCAAAAATTCGTGAAGGGTGGGATGCCGGTTCGTCACTAAAGATGGTGGTGGAAGATTACGCCACGCGCTTTCAGAATATGGATGACCCGTACATGCAAGAACGGGCTATCGATATCGTCGACCTGTCTAATCGTATTTTGCTTAATATACTGTCTGATGACGACGGTAAAATGCCGGCGGCCAGAGATGTTACCCAACCAAGTATCTTAGTGGCCGAAGAAGTCAGCGCGTCTATGTTAGCTGAGTTTCCCCGTGCCTATTTAATGGGGATAATCTCTATTCGGGGGTCAAACAACTCCCATGCTGCCATTTTAGCTAGAGCCATGGGCATACCTGCGGTAATGGGGTGCCAGAATATTTCTCCGGCCCTGATCAATGGCAAAGAGCTGTTACTGGATGGTTATTCCGGCGAGGTGATTATCTCACCGGAAAGCTCTATTCGAGCAGAGTTTATTCAGCTTATTGAAGAAGAGGAAACCCTTGCCGAGCGCATCGACGCAGAAGCCAGCTTAGCCTGTGAAACCCAAGATGGGTGCAGTATCTCGTTGTTTGTGAATGCGGGCTTGTCTGCCGATATTGAAACGACCCAGTACGCTAATGCACAAGGCATTGGGCTGTATCGCACGGAAATTCCCTTTATGTTGCGAGAGCGGTTTCCCTCTGAACAAGAGCAAGTGGAATTATATCGGCAAATTCTCATGGCTTCTCCCGAGCAGAGTATTACTATGCGTACGTTGGATGTGGGCGGTGATAAACCCCTTCCTTATTTTCCCATTAACGAAGAAAACCCTTTTCTTGGTTGGCGTGGCATTCGTTTAACCTTGGATCATCCTGATATTTTCTTGGTCCAGATCAGGGCCATGTTGCGAGCCAGTATTGGTCTGACTAACCTTAAAATCATGTTGCCTATGATTTCCTCGGTGGGTGAAGTGGAAGATGCTGCTCGACTGATAGAACAGGCTTACCTTGAAATCAGCGACGAAGTGAGCGATTCCGACGTGATTTTGCAAAAGCCTAAACTTGGGATCATGCTGGAAGTGCCTTCGGTACTGTATCAGTTACCCCAACTGGCCAAGCTAGTGGATTTTTTCTCCGTAGGTAGCAACGACCTAACCCAGTATTTATTAGCGGTAGACCGTAATAACGCTCGGGTGGCCAGTTTGTATAACAGCTACCATCCTGCGGTACTCAGTGCCTTGTATGATATTGTGCGACAGTCTAACGCCAATAAGATCCCCGTTACCGTTTGTGGTGAAATCGCCGGCGAACCGGGTGGGGCAATTCTGTTAATGGGGATGGGATATCGCAAACTTAGTATGAATGCCCATAATTTGCGGAAAATTAACTGGGTAATACGTAACGTAAGTTTAGATGAAGCAAAAGCGTTGCTGGCAAAAACACTCACCGCATCCAGTCATGAAGAGGTATTTAATCATATCAATCATTACTTAGAACATCGGGGGCTAGGCGGGTTAGTTCGCGCGGGTTCCTAGACGCTTTTGTTATTCATTGCACAGCATCTTCGATTTGTCGGTTATCGCTGCCTTAGCGCTTTATGGCGGCCCATTCTGTGATAGGCTACGTCCTCATTTTTAAGAGATTTTAGGCATGGAACCAACTACGCTGATTTTTCTATGGTGTCTGGGTATCGGCTTAATCGTTGGGTTATTGGCGGGTATGCTAGGTATAGGAGGCGGACTGATCATTGTTCCTGCCTTGTCTTACCTGATGGTACATTTTTTAGATATGAGCACAGACACTGTCATGCCGATGGCGGTGGCAACGTCCTTATCCACCATTATTTTTACTGGTTTCTCCTCTGCGTTGGCGCATCACCGGTTGGGAAATTTAAGTCGTTATCTGGTGACATGGAGCGGCATGGGTATCGCGGTGGGGTCCATCGGTGGCGCATTAACTGCCAGCTCTATTTCTGGGCACACGTTAAAAAACATTTTTGCCGTATTGGTAATGGTTGTGGCTGCGCAAATGGTGTTTCACAAACGTCGTCCCTCATCCCACACAGCCAATAAGCCTGTGTTGATGGGAGTGGGAACCGGTACTGGATTTATCAGTGCTCTTATGGGCATTGGCGGTGGTGCTCTGTTGGTTCCGGCGCTAACATGGTTTCAGGTGAATGTTCGCCAAGCCATTGGTTGTGCCGCATTTAGCGGTCTTATTGTGGCGCTGTTTGGCACAGCGAGCTTTATCAGTGCAGGGCTTTCAGCGCCAGGTTTGCCAGACAATGCCATTGGTTTTGTCTATTATCCGGCCACCCTGGGTATTGTCACAACATCGGTATTTACCGCTAACCTTGGCGCAAAGCTAGGGCAAAAAATGAATACCGATTTACTAAAAAAATTGCTAGCCGGATTATTGGTGCTGGTGAGTATTCGAATGATAGTAGGAATTGAATAAATCATGGTAGAAAGTGGTTTCCTGGTTTTTCCAAATATAGACCCCGTCATTTTTAGTGTCGGGCCGTTAAGTGTACGATGGTACGGCATGATGTATCTGGTCGGCTTCGTTGCTGCCTATATGCTGGCACAGAAGCGTTTATCACAAACTAATTGGACACGAGAGCAACTTAGCGATCTATTGTTCTGGAGTTTTGTGGGGGTGATTTTAGGCGGCCGCATAGGTTATGTGTTGTTCTATCAATTCGGCATGTTTGTCGATGATCCCCTCTATCTATTCCGTATCTGGACTGGCGGCATGTCGTTCCACGGCGGCTTGTTGGGCGTTATTGTGGCGTTATTTTGGCAAGCCAAAAGAATGCAAACCACCTTTTTACAAATTGGTGATTTTGTCGCACCTTTGGTACCCATTGGTCTAGGAGCAGGGCGCATTGGTAACTTTTTAAACGCCGAGCTTTGGGGTAGAACCACGGATGTTCCATGGGCTATTATTTTTCCTGCTGCTGGCAGCGAGCCCCGTCACCCTTCTCAATTGTATGAGTTTGCCCTCGAAGGGGTGTTACTGTTCGCCATTTTATGGCTATACTCGGCAAGGCCTCGCCCTGTAGGCGCAGTGGGTGGTCTGTTTTTACTCGGCTACGGCTGTTTCCGGTTCTTTGTCGAATATTTCCGTGAACCAGATAGACAAATTGGCCTGTATCCAATGGGCTTAAGTCAAGGGCAGCTTCTTTGTATACCGATGATTGCTCTGGGCGCAGGGTTAATGATTTGGGCATACAAACATACCGCTTCGGCAACCAATAAGAACCAGTAAAAGACATCGATCATGAAAGAATATTTGCAGTTAATGCGTCATGTGAAAGAGCAGGGCGTCAAGAAGGAAGACAGAACCGGCACCGGTACGGTGAGTGTATTCGGTTACCAAATGCGCTTTGATTTGGCAGAGGGCTTTCCATTGGTTACCACCAAAAAATGTCATCTTAAGTCGATTATTCACGAGCTGCTATGGTTTCTTAAAGGCGAAACCAATATCCAATATTTAAAGGAAAATGGAGTTTCAATTTGGGATGGCTGGGCAACCGAAGAGGGCGAATTAGGGCCGGTTTATGGTAAGCAGTGGCGCAGCTGGGATGCCGGTGACGGCACCACCATCGACCAAATTCAACAAGTCGTCGAAGAAATAAAAAAGAACCCCGATTCCCGTCGACTTATTGTGAGTGCGTGGAACCCCTCGGTTTTGCCCGATCCAACTTTAAGCCCTAAAGAGAATGCGGCAGCAGGAAAACAAGCCTTACCGCCGTGTCATACCATGTTTCAGTTTTATGTGCTAAACAACAAACTGTCTTGCCAATTGTATCAGCGCAGCGGCGATGTCTTTTTAGGTGTGCCTTTTAATATTGCCAGCTATGCTTTACTAACACTGATGATCGCTCAAGTCTGTCACCTTGAGCCTGGCGAGTTCATTCATACCTTGGGGGATGCTCACTTGTATGTGAATCATTTGGAGCAAGCTGAACTACAGCTTTCTCGGCAGCCCTATGCTCGTCCTACCATGGCCATCAACCCTGAAATTAAAGATATATTCGATTTTTCGTTTTCTGACTTTGAATTGAAAGACTATCAGTGCCATCCTCATATAAAAGCGTCAGTAGCTATCTAATGTAGGGAATGATCAGCGATGACAACGCCGGTTCTTATTTGTGACGATTCGTCTTTTGCCAGAAAACAAATGGCTAGATCCATACCCGATGGTTGGGATGTGGCCTTATCATTCGCGGCGAATGGTGAAGAAGCTTTAGAAGCTATTCGGGCCGGCAAAGCCGATGTTATGTTTCTGGATTTAAATATGCCGGTTATGGATGGGTATCAAACCATGGAGGCCATTCGGGAACATGACCTACCTTGTCTGGTGATTGTTGTATCAGGGGATGTACAGCCCGAGGCCCGCAGCCGTATGATTTCGTTAGGTGCTCTGGATTTCATTCGTAAACCGGTGGACAACATCAAGCTGTCAGAGTTGCTTAATCAGTATGGTATTTACCGGGGAGAAGCGACGGCAGAAAAGCGTCTGGCAGACACCCTAAAAAATGATCAAGGCAAACCTGATGATCGCCTTGATGCCTATCGCGAATTAGTCAACGTTGCCATGGGGCGAGCCGGAGATAACCTGGCGCGCTTGCTAGGTGAATTCATTGATTTACCCATTCCCAATGTGAATGTTATTGAAACCACCGAAGTACACATGGCCATTGCTGAAATCAATCAAAATGAACGGGTTTCGGCGGTTTCAAAAGGATTCACCAGTGCCGGTATTCACGGCGAAGCCATCGTAATTTTTAACGACATGAAATTTGATAATGTTATTAAGCTTTTAAATTACGATACCTCTTGTGAAGGCGAGCAATATCAGTTGGAAGCACTCATGGATGTGTCCAATATTCTTATCGGTGCGTGTTTAAATGCCTTGTCCGCCCAGCTTAATGTTAATTTTAGTCATAGCCACCCGATATTACTCGGTCAGCACAGTGGGCTAGGTGCTATGCTAAGTAGCAATGGCATGCGCTGGGGGAAAATCATGGCGGTGGAAATTGCCTACGCCATTAAAGAGCGGGATATCTCCTTTGATCTATTGTTACTGTTCCCTGAACACGCAATGAAGAAAATCTACTCCCGTTTAGTTGATGAGGAATCTGTGGCGTGATTGATGATGAAATTCGGCAAATGCATTGGCAAACAGACTTACTTAACTCCATCGAAGTGGGTATTGTGGTCTTGGACCGAGATCTACGTATTGAAGTGTGGAACCAGTTTATGGCAAACCATGCCGATAAGTTGCCCAGTGAGGTCACCGGTCAGTCTCTGTTTTCCCTGTTTCCCGAAATCGAAGAGAAGTGGTTAAGAAGTAAGGCCGAACCGGTGTTTAACCTTAATACGCCGGTTTTTATTATTTGGGAACAGCGCCCCTATTTGTTTAAATTTGCCTCGTCTCGTCCTATTACCTCAGACGCCTCACACATGTTCCAAAATGTAACTATGTTTCCCTTGTCATCCCCTGATGGCACAATTCAGCGCCTATGTATGCTGGTGTACGATGTTACCGACGAGGCGTTGCGAAAACTGCGTATTGAGCGGCTGAACGACGAACTCAAACACATGAGTCGAATTGACGGTTTAACCGGACTATTTAATCGCCGCTATTGGCAAGAGCAGTTCGACAGAGTTTATAAGCTCGCTTGCCGGAAGCACGGTCCCACGTCTGTGATGATGCTGGATATTGATCATTTTAAGAACGTTAATGACACCTACGGTCATCAGGCTGGTGATGCAGTGATACGGGTTTTAGCCAGAGTGATTCAAAAAAGTATCCGTGAGACTGACGTCGCCGGTCGTTATGGCGGCGAAGAATTTTCGATTATTTTGGAAGATTCAACACTAGACAACGCACGTAAAGTTGGAGAACGGATCCGTCGACTCGCCGAGGCGATGACCGTGGAACATGAAGGGCGCCAAATTCCTTTTACCGTGAGTATTGGTGTGAGTGAATACAGCGCCGATATTGCTTCCGCTATGACCTGGCTGGATTACGCAGACAAGGCCTTGTATTTATCGAAAAAGAACGGACGCAATCAGGTGACGGCACTGGAGATCGAAACCGCTTAATCTGGCAATGCCAGCAGCAGTTTCAAGGTATTCTTTAGTTCTTGGTAGGCCACGGGCTTGACTAAATGATACCGTATACCAACCTCGAAAGAGCGTTTTTTATCGCTTTCATAAGCGCTGGCGGTAACCGCTACCATGTGGGCTTTACACCCACGCTCTTTTAGAATTGTCGCGACTTCAAACCCTGACATGTCTGGCAGATGTAAATCGAGCAAAATCACATCAAAATTCTCACTTCCCGCCTTAGATAATGCACTTTCTCCGTCTGGAACCACGGTGGCATCGTAGCCAAGGTTTTCCACCATATCTTGAATTATTTCAGCGTTAATCGGTTCATCTTCAATAATGAGTACAGATACATTGTTGCGCAACGGTGCTGGGCTTTCTTTGCTTAACGTAAGATGATGAATGGCATCAATGAAGCGATTTTTATCCAACGGTTTAACGAATATTTGCCAAGCAGGTATATTGGCACTGGCTATAATATTGCTAATTTGTGGTGCTGCCGACACTAAAATGATGGGGGGGACCCGGTTACCTAGCATCGCTTGCAAGTAATTCGACAGTTCTGCACCGTTTAATCCTGGCATGTAGTAGTCGGTGATAATGCCGCAGTAATCTTTTATTTTTTCTTGGTTGGCCAGAAGTTCTGCCCCAGATTTGTAAGTATCGACATGAAAGCCCTCATGTTCAATTAAATAACACAAATGAATACGGGTAATTTCCTGATCTTCGACCACCGCAAAGCGTAACGCCGGGTTTATCGGCTTAGATGCTTCGTCTAGTTCTGAGGCCTGCAATGGCACCGTAAGAATAAATTCAGATCCACTGTGTAGTGCACTGGAAACGGTAATATTGCCGCCGATTTCTCTTAATTGACGGCGGGCGGCATACAGGCCTACTCCTGCACCACTGTAACGACGAGGATTTTGGTGTGCTTTATAAAAGCGCTCAAAGATATATTCACAATCTTGAGGTTTAATGCCAATACCTGTGTCGACCACTCTAATGGTCAGTAGCAGTTTTCCGTTTTCAGCAGAAACCGTATTGTGAATCGATATCAGGCCTTCATGGGTAAATTTAACCGCATTATCAAGGACATTTTTCAACGCTTTGATGATGGGTGATGGGCATCCTTTAACATGGTGAGGTAACCGTGTTTCATTTACTACCTGGTAGTTAAGGTTTTTTTGATGACAACTAAAGAAAAACTGGCTCAAGCCATCGTCTAACAACCGGACAAGATCAAAGTCTTCCTGCTCTAAGGTTTCATCTACTTGCTTGTTTTGCATGCTGTCTACAAGGTTGCTTGTCAGCATGAGCAACCGATAGCAGGACAACTCAGCCCGTTGGATAAGTTGTTCTTGTCGGGTTTTCATATTGGGTATGAGTTCCAGCGCACCAATAATGGCAGCAATGGGAGAGCGAAATTCGTGGCTCATGCTGGCCAGAAATTCTTCCTTTGTCGCCACTAGCCGGTTTGCTTGTTCTCGTTCAAGTTGGGCATCTTTGCGAGCATCTTTTACCAAGTTAAATTGTTCTAGCACCAAAGCCCGCAATGGTTTAAACAGAAAATGTACAATGGCTAGGGAAAACATGAGCGTGAGCACCCAAATAGCCAAAAGCCATCTTTGATTCAATGCGATTTGTTGGGAGAGCTGTTCCTCAAATAATTTAACCGCAAAATCTAGTTGTTTAAGCATGGCCGAAGCTTCGTTCAGTGACGTAGGCTTCACGGTGACATAGTTTTTGGGTTGAGTACTGACAAGCTGTAAGGCGCTTTCGGTGTAAGCGGCCACGTGTTTATCTAATGCTGCAGGCTCTTTAAAATAGAGTGCTTCAAGCTTATCGGTCAGTGAATTAAATGTACCATCAAGGGATTGACGGCCGACCAATATTTCATTGTTTTGAGTGAAATCCCGCACCAGTGAAATCAATTCTCTTTCTAGGGTAATACGTTGGGAAGTGTCGGTTTCAGCTATGAGTAGGTTTTCTAGAAATGCGATCCGTTGAGAAAGCATGCGTTGGTAACCGGCAATATTAATAATCTGTGGTTGTATGGCGGTGGCGTTTAAATAATGTTGGGTCCAGCCATAGTAAATCGTAAGTAGCAAAGTCATTGTTACGATGGCAATAATATAGGTGTTTTTTATTTTTTGTTTTAAATTATCGAGGCCAGGCATTCACGAATTTCCGTTACTTTAATCCATTCGAACGTGTCAAATGAGCTTATTATTTCAAGTTCCATTATGTTGAACGTTAACTACTAAAAAACGTTTGCATAGAATATAGTCACATAATAAGTACTAGGTACAGTTTTATTTGCCCATGCAAGTAATTTGAACCTGGTTCATATACGTTCTATGGACGAATTCCTACACAATCGGCAGGGTACACGCCACTGCCTTCTAAAAACGACAAACAGGTGTCTAATTCCGTCATTAGGATCTGGTCTTGTTTGAGCTTAACTTCGGACCAATAGTGCAGTTGGTGTAAAACATGCCAGAAAACGCGCTCTTTTGATGTATAAGGCTGGTCTAATTGATAATCAATTTGGCTCCACTCTTCCATTGTATCCCAAAAAAATATATCCAGTTCCGAATAAGGCACACTTTCCTGCCAAAAACCACGCAGGTAAAAACACAGCTGTGTAGCTTTGGTATCGACAAAGGATAAAAGCATAAAGAGGGCTGCCAGACGGTTAAATTGAATATTAGTATAGCCAGTGAGAAAATAATTTCAGTCAATTGTATTTAAAAGTAAACAGGACGTTGATTTTAAACGAAATATATTTAGAGTCGTAAAAATGCTTTTACCAGCCTAAATAGCTCGTCCAACCGTATATTTCTTTATCAAGGGTCGCCGCCAGTGCTGATGTATTATGGTCTGCTGACAAATAGCTCATCACGGCTAGATGCTTTTGTCGGTAGTATAATTTAAGTGTTTTGTTGACTGCCCGCTGACGGGCAGATAAAGGCGAGGTTTGCCGATAAACCGGCGTTGTGTGTAAATCCATGACGGGGATGTCGAGGTGAGCAATGTTGTCGGTGAGTTCAGCGTTGATGTCTTCTTCTGGCCAGTAAGCATCCAGAAAAACTAAACTGTCTGCTTTAGGGATAATCTCTTTTGCCGTTAGACCAATAAGTTGGGCACCTGTCATGCCTTGGGAGATGACCAGACGAAAGCCCGCAATGTCGGCAGTACTGGCAAAGGCGGCTTTCACCCATAACGTAAGCGCAGATTCTGAAGCTGTGAAATCAGCAACATAGGTCGGATTAGACGCGCGAGGGTGTAGGGCATTGGCTGTGGCGCTAAGGTCTAGAGTGCGCATTTGCCATTGCACTGTATCGGAAGGCAAGATGCGGGTATGCCAACCGCGCTGATTAAGTTGGGTGGCTAAGCGTTGCGCATTACTAAGGGTTAACCCTTGCTGCCCGCTATCGAGGAAAATAAGGGCAACGCCGCGACTTAACGGAGTGGTGGGCGTTGCTGTAAATACCGGGACATCTTCGTCGCCCACCAATAGGGTTTCATATTCAGTCGGCAAATAATGTTGACGGATATCTTCAAGCAACCCGTTGGCGTTCACCTGGGTGACAGCCAACAACATGGCAAAGTATAACAGTCGATATATCACAGCAATCTCACGGCGTTTACACGTATAAGGTGTATCGGCCGTGGATGTCATAACTTAATGGCTATAAGTAAAGTGGCTAAATAAGCGGTTGAGGCTGGTGTGTCATAAAGGGAATGGGCGCGCGAAACTGACACCATTGTTCGCTAGTAGGATGCTGCAGCACCAATGTTTCAGCGTGTAATTGCAACCGTGGTGCCCGAGCAATCACGGGGGCAGGGGCATAAAGCCTATCGCCCAAAATGGGGTGTCCAAGAGAAAGCATATGTACCCGCAGTTGATGGGAGCGCCCAGTGACCGGCGACAGTTCCATCCAGGTTTCGTCCTCAAAACGCTCAATCACCCGATAGTGAGTGAGAGAGGACTTGCCGTTTTCCATGTCGACTTTCTGTTTTGGGCGATTTGGCCAATCCACAATTAACGGTAGTGTAATGCTGCCGGAATCTTGTTCCACCACACCATCTACCCTAGCAAAATAGCGTTTTTTGGTTTGCCGCTGCTGAAACTGGCGGGACAGATGGCGATGGGCGGGTTTATTGAGCGCCATAACCATAATGCCCGATGTGGCCATATCGAGGCGGTGTACCACCGTTGCTGTCGGCAGTACTTTTTGAACCCGGGAGATGAGCGCATCTTTATGAGCCGGTTGGATCCCTGTGACGCTCAATAATCCACTTTGTTTGTTGGCGATGACAATATCGTCGTCATAATACACCAACGACAAAAAGGGCGTCATAGGGGGCCGATAAACGAAGTTCTTTTTCATGCTGCCAGTCATTAAGGGTTATTCACTACGATGCGTAATCCGTCTAGCTGTACTGACGCCCCGCGCAACGCATCGGTAAGGCCGCTGCGCTGTTTCTCAATAAAGTCAATTTCGCTATCTCGGATAGCGGGATTTTGTTGCTGTAAATCTCGCAAGCGTTGTGCTTCGTCCTCTAATGTTTGTTGCATGGTGGCAATGGCGTGGCTAAGAATTTCATCGGCTTGATGCTGAGCAGTCGCCGTGGCTTTTTCAATATGCAACGTCAAGGGCTGTTGCAGCGCTTTAATGAGTTGTTGTGATAGCTTTCTGCCTGCGGGGCGGCCCACTTCAAAGTTCAGATCTACCGGTTTGCCTTGGGCATCCATACAGATACGAATAGGGGTGGCAGGCAAAAAACGACCGGGCTGTAAAACTCGTTCTGCGTTGGCTTGCAATACATACAGGGTTTCGAGCCAGTAAGCCCCTTTGGGAAGTGATTTATCAGCAATAAAGCCCACACTGGCTTTACCTAGCACATCAGACAGCACCATATCGATGGCATTGTGTACCAAGGGGTGATCCCAGCTAAGAAAATGCACATGTTCTAAGGTGGTGGCAATACGCCTGCGATAGGTCACGGTCATGCCTTCCGGATCCAGCCCCGGCAAATGGTTGACCATGGATTCTGAGGGTTTCAAAATAAAGCAATCGTTGCCCTTTTCTTCCTGATTCACGCCTAAGGCATCAAATAGTCTGCCCATAAAGCGAGACAGTTCTACGGAGGTATCTTGCTCTACTATTTCTTCAATAAGGCTGTCTACCCGACCTTCTCCCGAAGCATTGAGCTCCAATAACCTATCTCGGCCTTGTTCAAGCTGGGCTTTTAAGGTGGTATTTTGCACTTGTGTTTCTGCAATCATATCATCGATGATGGCGTTATCTTCCGGATCAAGACAGGCGCTAATGAGTTGTTCCTTCACGCTGGCAAAAACTTCAGAGCCGGTGGGGCAGGTATGGGTAAATGCGGCTAATCCCTCTTGGTACCATTGCAACAGCACCGATTGGGCTGTTTGTTCGATATATGGCACATGGATTTGAATATCTTTGGTTTGGCCAATCCGGTCCAGTCGCCCTATGCGTTGCTCTAACAAGTCAGGGGTAAGGGGTAAATCGAACAAAACCAAGTGATGGGCAAACTGGAAGTTACGCCCTTCGCTGCCTATTTCACTGCACAGCAGTATTTGCGCCCCTTCCTCGGGGTCAGAAAAATAGTGCGCGGCTTTATCCCGTTCAACAATACTCATGCCTTCATGAAACACACTATGGCGAATACCACTGCGTACTCGAATGACTTCACCAAGTTGCTGCGCGGTAACTTTGCTGGCACAAATTAACAGTACCTTGGCAGGACGTACCGTGGGTAGAAAGTCCAGCAGCCAGTCTACCCGCGGGTCGTGGTCAAACCAACTGTTTACAAGCGTCGGTTGGCGTTCAGGATACAAAGCCTCGGTAAGATCGCCGCCATAAACTGCACTGTCATAAATTTCCGGTAGCGGTAACGGATATTGATGGAGTATCCGTACTGGGAAGCCTTCAATACCAGCCCGTCGGTTACGAAACAAAATACGGCCAGTGCCGTGTCGGTCAATAAGCTGGGTAAGGATCGCTTGCTTGTTTTCTGCTGCATTAAGATCATCAAAACGAGCTAGTACGTCTGGGGCGAAGGTATTTAACGTGTTTATGGTCTCTTCGGTAAGCGGCCCGTCATCAAGGAGCGGGGTAACGGCTTCTGCCAGGGCACTATAGTGTTTTTCTTCTTCTAAGAAGGCGTGGTAATCATGGTAACGGGCAGGGTCAAGCAACCGCAAGCGAGCAAAATGGCTTTCATGACCTAATTGATCGGGAGTAGCCGTTAACAACAGTACGCCTGGGGTTTGCGCTGCCAAGGCCTCAATACGCATGTAGGCGTCAGAAGGAGCGTCCACAGACCATGCCAGATGATGCGCTTCGTCTACCACCAGTAAATCCCAGCCAGCTTCTAAAGCTTGCCCATGACGCTTTGGGTACTCTTTTAGAAAATCGATACTGCACAATATACATTGTTCATTTTCAAAGGGGTTGGTCCCCGATTCATCTAACGCTTCGCAGCGACTTTCATCGAATATGGCAAAAGATAAATTCACCCGGCGCAGCATTTCTACCAACCACTGGTGAATCAGTGAGTCGGGCACCACTATGAGGATCCGCTGGGCACGACCAGTTTGAATCTGGCGGTGAATAATCAGTGCAGCTTCAATGGTTTTCCCCAAGCCCACTTCGTCAGCCAGTAATACCCGTGGCGCGTGGCGATTACCCACTTCAGAGGCAATGTGTAATTGATGGGGAATAAGTTCAATACGAGCGCCAGATAAGCCGATGGTGGATGACTGCTGGTAAGCGTGTTGATGGGCTAGGGCCCGCTCTCGTAAATCAAACCATTTGGGCGTATCGGTTTGAAAATTAAACAGTCGTTGCTCTGGCTGATTCAGCCGGATGTTGTGATCGAGTAAGGTTTCCGCCAGTTTGGTGCTTTCTTTGGTGTCTTCACGCATACCGTGATAAATCAGTACACCGTTAGATTCTTCCACTTGTTGCACGTACAAATGCCAACCTTCTTGACTGGCGATGGTATCGCCTTCTTTGAAAACAAGACGGGTAAGTGGCGCGTTTTCTTTCGTGTACATGCGGCTTTCACCGGTAGCGGGAAACAGTATTTCCACAGAACGAAAGTCCACCTTAAGTACCGCTCCTAGGCCTAGTTCTGACTCGGTGTTACTTAACCAGCGTTGGCCAACGGAAAATGCACTGACTGAATTCATAGTGATACCTTAATTTTTAGCGGCCGGTATTGTACTGTCTGAACGAGGGTAGTTAAAGGCGCAGGCACCATTTAAACCTCATCAGCCCTTTTTTCGGCATTGAGGCTAACCCTAACATAAAAAAAAACGGTAAAAAAAAGTGATATGTTGGCAAAACTGGATTATGGTGGAATTGAAAGTCGACGCGACACGGAGTAGAGGGTCCGATTCGACGACCACATCTTCTCCTGAGCGAGACTCTTGATTGCACGTCAGCAGTTAGGCGGGCCCTGTATTACTCTTGCCGGAGCGAAGGATGCCAAAAAAAAAGTCCACAGACACTAAGATCTATGTCTTAGATACTAATATCCTGCTACATGAACCTCATGCTTTTCTCTCATTTAAAGAACACGATGTTGTTGTGCCTATGACGGTACTAGAAGAGCTCGATTATATTAAAGACAGCAAAAAAGACGTGGCCCGAGATGCGCGGGTTTCCATTCGTTCGATGGAAGATTTACTGCATGATGCGACCCCAGAAGATATGCTAGCAGGGGTATCGTTGGAAGGCATGGGAGCCGGTGAAAACAAACCGTCGGGAGCCTTGTCTATTTTTGCCGATCTGAACATGGCGGAATCCCAACAAATATTTACCAGTAACGAAAACGATAATCGCATTATCAACGTGGCGTTACATCTTCAGAAAACGTACGCCCCTCAGCAAGTGGTGCTAGTTACCAAAGATTTAAATATGCGCCTGAAAGCCAAAGGGGCAGGGTTAGCCCATGTGGAAGATTACCGCACTGACCAATTAATCAGTGACATTAAGTATCTTTCAAAAGGCTTTTATAAGTTCGAGGGTAACTTTTGGGAGAAGGTGAAATCCGTCGAAAGCCGATCTGAAGGACGGGATACTATTCATACGGTGGCCCGTAATGTCATGCCCGATCCTTATATCAATGAATATTTACTGGATGATAGCCACCAATTTGCAGGGCTTATTGAAGGGATGACCGAAGACACCCTAGAGGTGTTAGATCTTGGTTATGAACGCTTGATGGGCCGGCACGCGTGGGGGATTTCGCCAAAGAATATTGGTCAGGCCATGGCACTGCATTCCTTACTCGATCCTCATATCGATTTAGTTATTCTTACCGGTCCTGCCGGTAGTGGTAAAACCTTACTTGCCTTGGCTGCCGCCCTAGAAATGGTGGTAGAAAAGAACATGTACGATAAAATTATCGTCACCCGTTCTACCCCAGAGATTGCTGAATCCATTGGCTTTTTACCGGGCACGGAAGAAGAAAAAATGGCGCCGTGGTTGGCGGCCATTACCGATTCACTGGAAGTGCTACATAAACATGATGAAAACGCCAAAAGTTCTATGAATTACATTATGGAAAAGGCCAATATTCAGTTTAAGTCAGTGAATTTTATGCGCGGCAGAAGTATCCAAAATGCCATTGTTATTCTAGATGAATCGCAAAACCTCACGGCGGCGCAGTTAAAAACCATCATTACCCGCTGTGGTGAAGGTACCAAGTTGATTTGCTCGGGCAACCTAGCGCAAATTGACAGTAACTACTTAAGTGCCGTGACCTCTGGGCTAACGTATCTGGTAGAGCGATTTAAGAATTTCTCTGGCAGTGCCACCATTAACCTTGATGGCGTGGTGCGGTCCCGTTTGGCGGAATTTGCTGAACAAGAACTCTAAACATCAAATGATAAACGCTGGGTATCTACCCGGCGTTTATTGTATTTCTTCCACAGTATAGCGTCTTTGTGCCAAGGCTAACGCGGTACTGTCTGCGACTTTTCCCATTTCAAACAACGCCGGCCCAGTGGGCTCGAATAACACATAGGTTTTTCCCTCTGCGGTCAGGGTCTCGTCGTCGCCTAGAGGCGTCAGTGCGATCCCCAATAATGCATGCTCAGGTAATAAGATGAGTACCATGGGCGTATCGGGTAAAAATGCCCGAATAATCGCTGCGGTGAGAACCGATTTACTGTCGCAGTCTCCTTTGTTTTCTACCAATAATTGGGCCGGTGGCGCGAAGCCCGAGCCATTGCTTTCACTGCGATTTAAAATAGGATCATAGGGGATGTTTTGTACCCAGCCTAATAATAGGTTTATGTATTCTCGAGCGTCGGAGCGGGTATTTATTTTCTCGTAAAAAGCTTGAGAAAGCGGGATAAGGCCCTTTTGGGTTTCTCGTATATAGCGCGTATGGTCGGGTTTGATCCTTTCCTGATTAAATGAGTTTCGGTATCGGGTGTAGTAGTGGGTATACAAATACTCATCAAAGGCCGTTTCTTTTACTTCACGTAACCGGCGTTGCACAGCGTCAATCTTTTCTTCATTGCGGGATTGTACCGAAATAGACACCGCCTCGCCTTGTTGATGCACCTGAATGTTCACATCTTTGGGGTTATACAGGCGGGCTTCTTGTAAAAGTTTGACTGTCACAAAACGCATGGCCAGTGCTGGGCGATAGTTCATTTGCGCAGAAGGCGAAGCGGCCAGTGCTTGGTTAAGCAGGCTAAATTCCATGGTTTGTGGTTGGTTGTCTGCGTCTATCCAAACGTAGGAGAATTGCAATTTATCTTCTACGGATTGTACAGAATAAGCCGTTTGTTCAGCGTTGGCCCACGCCGTGACGGTTAGTAGCAAAAATGCTGTCAGCCATTGATGTCTCATATCAAGCCTCTAAGGTTCGCTAGGTTGATTATGGCGTAAAAACGGCAAACCTTAAAATCACTATGAAACGGTTTTTACGAAGTTTGGGTAAACCAGTCTAGTTGGCTATGCAAAGAAACCACAGAACCTACGATAATTAACGTAGGGGGCTCTAATGTGGCCACTTTCGGGTTTGCGTTTATTGTGGATAAGGTGCCGGTGACAACCCGTTGTTGATCTCTTGTGGCTTCTTGAATAAGGGCAATGGGCGTTGCGTCGCTAAGACCATGCTCTATGAGCTTTTCACAGATTATGGGCAGTCCAGTTAATCCCATGTAAAACACAACAGTTTGATTCGCATGGGCTAGGGCATGCCAATTTAAGTTAATGGTGCCGTCCTTTAAGTGACCTGTGGCAAAGGTAACCGATTGCGCATGATCGCGGTGGGTAAGGGGAATGCCAGCATAGGTGCTAGCCCCCGATGCCGCAGTGATGCCAGGTACCACTTGAAAGTCGATATTCGCTTGGATGAGCTGTTGTATTTCTTCACCGCCACGGCCGAATATAAAGGGATCACCGCCTTTTAACCGCACCACGCGGTTGCCTTTACGGGCTTCTTCAACCATTAACGCGTTGATGTCGTCTTGGGGCAGAGAATGGTTGCTTTTGGCTTTTCCTACGTAAATTTTCTCGGCATCCCGGCGCACCAATTCCAGAATGGCTGGAGACACAAGTCGATCATAAACCACCACATCTGCTTTTTGCATCAAGCGCAAGGCTCTAAAGGTGAGCAAGTCAGGATCGCCTGGGCCTGCGCCCACTAAATAGACTTGTCCGGTAATTTTTTGTTCTGATTTCGCGGCATCTAATGCGGCTATAAACTGGGCGTCGGCTTTTGCTTCCTGACCCTTTTCCACTAATTCGGCAATATCGCCATCCAACACATCTTCCCAAAAATAACGTCGGGCGGTGACCCCGGCTAAAGTTGCTTTCACTTTCTCACGAAATTTTTCGGAAAATGCACCTAACCGGGCAATATTAGATGGGATCACCGTTTCTAATTTTTGCCGTAGATAGCGCAAAAGTACGGGAGCCACACCGCCGCTGCTTAATGCAATGACAATAGGAGAGCGGTCGATAATTGATGGCGTTATAAATTGGCACAATGGCGTATTGTCTACCACGTTTACCAGAATATCTTGTGCCACTGCCAAATCGTGAATGCTGGCATTAAGTTCACTGTCGCTGGTGGCAACAAAAACCAAGCCTTTGTTGTTTAAGTCCTGTTTGTCGAAGGGACGCTTGAGCACAGTGACTCTAGGATGATTGCTATAGCCTTCTACCGTACTGCATATCCAAGGTGCGACAACAGTCACTTGCGCTTCCGATTTAAGAATAAGTTCTAACTTTCGCGCGGCCACTTCCCCGGCACCCACAATTAGGCATTGTGTGGTGCGAGTATCAATAAATAAGGGAAAGTAACGCATGGAGGCAGTGATCCTTAGAAACAGAGTTATAAGTAAAGTGGTACAGCCCTTATTGTCGCTGTTTTTGATATGAACAAAAAATCGATTTTGAACATTTATATTTCAAAAAGATATAAAAAAGGCAAGCTTTCGCTTGCCTTGTTATATTAGTTTTTACGGGGTTGGCGTCGCTTCGGTGGTGTATCTGACCACTCTCGCATAGACAAACGCTGACCTGCTACACGGGTGTTTTGCAGTAAATCTTTTGTTTCTTTTGGCATACCTTCAGGTAAATCCACGGTACTGAATTTATCAAAGATTTCTATGGCACCAATTTGCTTACTGTTTATATTCCCTTCGTTGGCGATAGCGCCTACGATGTTGCCTGGTTTAGCGCCGTGGGTATGGCCCACATCGATGCGATAACGTTGCATGCCAGCTTCTGGCTTGCTTGGTGTACGTTTACCACGACGTTCGCCACGCTCACCGCGTTCGTTTCTGCGGCTACTGCGCTCGCCTCGGTCACCACGATCTTCTCGAGGTGGCGCTTTGCTGTGCAAGTCTGGACGATCAGTCTCTTTCAATAACAGAGGCTCGTCACCCTGAGCTAGTTTAATCAGTGCGGCAATCAAGCACTCTGGCGAGGCTTCGGTTTCTTGTTGCAATGATTCAACAATGGGCATCAATGATTCTAAGCTGTCATCGGTAGTGGCATCACGAACCGCATCTTTAAATTTACTTAAACGGGTCTCGTTTAATTCATTAATCGATGGGATCGGCATGCGCTCTAACGGTTGACGCGTGGTTTTCTCAATGGCGAACAACAAACGCTTTTCGCGATGAGAGATGAACAAAATGGCTTCACCTTTACGTCCAGCACGGCCAGTACGACCAATTCGGTGAACATAAGATTCAGTATCGTAAGGAATATCGAAATTAATCACATGGCTAACCCGCTCAACATCCAAGCCACGGGCAACTACATCTGTAGCTACTAGAATATCGATCTTGCCTTGTTTTAGTTTTTCCACTGTGCGCTCACGGGCATTTTGTGGAATATCACCATTTAACGGTTCGACATCAAAGCCACGGGCAGATAATTTTTCAGCCAATTCCACCGTCGCGGTTTTCGTGCGTACGAAAATAATCATGCCATCGAAAGGCTCAACTTCCATGATACGGGTGAGCGCTTCCAATTTATGGTGCGGCGCAACTTGACAGTAACGCTGACGGATAGTGCTTGCCGTACTTACTTTTGAGGCGATTTTTACGTGCTTCGGATCTTTTAAGTACCGTTGGGTAATTTTCTTAATTGGCCCAGGCATGGTAGCTGAAAACAAAGCCGTTTGTTTTTCTGCCGGCGCGTGGCTAAGAATAGTTTCTACATCGTCAATAAAGCCCATGCGTAACATTTCGTCAGCTTCATCTAAAACCAGATACTTTAATTCACCTAAGTTTAATGTTTTGCGTTTAATATGGTCGATAATACGGCCGGGGGTACCCACGACAACTTGTACGCCACGTTTGAGTTGACGTATTTGGTTATCGTAAGACTGACCACCGTATACAGGTAGCACTCTAATTTTTTTGGAAAAGCTGGCATAAACTTGAAACGCTTCTGCGACCTGGATGGCCAGTTCGCGGGTTGGAGCGAGTACCAGCAACTGAGGAAGCTTTGCTTCGGGGTCGATATTCGCGAGCATTGGTAAAGCAAAAGCTGCCGTCTTACCTGTTCCGGTTTGAGCCTGACCGAGTAGATCATGGCCTTCAAGCAGAAGTGGAATACTTTCAGCCTGAATAGGAGAAGGCTTTTCGTAGCCAACTTTCTCCAGAGCTTGTAAGATGCTTGGTGGTAAGTTGAGGTCTTTAAATGTCAGCTCGACAGTATTGGTCATTAAGTATCCTGATGAATAGATAGGGGCGCTTGGCATCAGCCAGCATATATTACTAAAAGTGTATTATATTCCATTCGCTTGGTGGTTGCCATGGAATTACATGTAATCCCTTTATCATACAATGAAAGCGATGCCTAGCATATGAATTTACTGACTTATTTTTGTTCGATTACGATCAAATATGCAGGCACTTTGTGAGATAACCGGCGATTGTTTGGATGAATACCAAAAAAAAGGTGTAAGGATGAAGAATAAAAAAGCAGGAAAAAGGTTTTTGGTTTCGCTGGCTGTAGCGGCTTGTTTAAGCGGTGGTTTGGCCGGATGTAGCAAAAAATCTACTGAAGAGCATCTGGATGCAGCCCGCCAGTTTGTCAGTGTAAACGACCAAGATGCGGCAGTTATTGAATATAAAAACGCCATAAAGACAAATCCAAAAGCGGCCTTGCCACGGTTCGAACTGGGGAAATTATATTTGCAAATGGGTGATTACCCAGGGGCAGAAAAAGAGCTTAACCGAGCACTGGACGCTGGCCAGCCCGCGCCTGAAGTTATTCCGCTATTATCGCTGGCCTACCAAAAAACCGGCGCAGAAAACGCATTGGCCGATGTCGATTACCGTATGGACGGAATGACGGCGGTGGAATCGGCTGAAGTGGGTTTCTACAAAATGCAGGCGCTGGCTCAGCTGGGTAAAGATAATGAAGCCCGAGCCATCATCGATGATTTAGAGACCTTAGACACCAGTTCGGTTTATCGAGGTCTGGCGATAACCTATCGTGACATCTTAAATCAAGATATTGACAAAGCCATTGAGTCTCTTAAAACCCTCAGAGTCCAAGCGCCACAAAATAAAGATGTGTTACTGCAACTCGGTAAGTTGTCATTAAGCATTGGCGATAAGAAAACCGCAATCGATGTGTACGAAGATTATGTAGAACACAATCCTGAAGATCTCACCAGCAGGTTTGCTTATATATCGCTATTGGTGGAAGCCGGACGCACAGAAGAAGCCGACCCCTTGGTGGATAGCTTATTGGCTAGTAACCCTCAGCATCCGTTATTAAATCAGTTTAAAGGCATCATCGAAGCAAACGCAGGGGAATACGAAAAAGCCATTGAGCATCTGCAAACCGCCATTAATGGTGGCCAAGATAACCCTGCATTAAAGCTGATTACCGGATACGCAGCCTATCAAATGCAAGATTATGCTTCGGCTAATACCTACTTGGCACAAGTGGTTCCGTCTTTGCCTGATGATCACCCCGCGTTAAAATTATACGCCGATAGCTTGTTACAATTGGGCCAAGGGGAAGTTGCATCTCAGGTACTCAATAGGGTGGACTCTGATAGCACCGGTGACGCCTCACTGTTTAGTAAAGCCGGCTATCAATTGCTGAAACAGGGCAATATTGTTGATGCTAAAGCCATGATCGAGCGTTCTAGTGAAACCAGTGAAAGAGCAATAGACTTAGCGAGACTTGGGTTGTTGCAGCTTTCAGTGAACGATGTGGATGGCTTAGTGAACATAGAAGCGGCAGCGGCAAAAGCGCCTGAGTCTATTTCTACCCAGCGTACCCTCATTTCGGCTTATATGAGTACCGGGCATTTTGATAAAGCCATGAGCACAGCGCAAGATTGGGCTGATAAAGAGCCGGACAATCATGTCCCCCATTTGTACTTAGCTGAAATTGCCTATAAATCCGGTGATAAAGCACAAACCATGGCAGAAATTGAGAAAGCCACAACCCTACAACCCGATGCCGTCGATACGGATTTAGTCAGGGCCCGTTTGTTGCTGTCCGAAAGTAAAATCAGTGAAGCGGTGACAGTATTAAATCAGGCTCTTGAAAAAGCGCCAGCAAACGAACCGGCACTCTCCATGCTGTATGCCGTGGCAACGGTAAACGATAATGTGGATGCAGAAGAGGTGGAACAACGGGTTTTCGCGCAATTGTCCCAAAATGCCGACAACACGCCGCTAAGGTTACTTGGCGCTCGTATTGCTTTTACCAAAGGCGATTTCAATGAAACGTTGAATTTGTTGGAGCCAATTCAGCCTTCTATGGAAACACCAACGCTGTACTGGAATTTAAAAGGGCAGGCATTAATCCGTAAAAATGATTTGCTCGGTGCTGCTGGTCATTACCAACAGTGGTTAAGTTTTTTCCCGCAAGATAAAACCGCGGTATTGGGCATGCTCACCTTACTGGACGCTCAGCAAAAATATCGAGAAGGTCTGGATCTAACCAACCAGTTTTTAAGTAAACGTCCTGATAGTCAGGTGCTGTTGTTAAAAGCGCACTTTTTAGCCCTGACTCAACAACCTAAACCAGCAAGAGCTATTTTAGATAGCCTACCTGAAAATGTGTCTACGCTACCCGTTGTAAGAAGCATTGAGGCAAGGGTGAAATTACTTGAAGGTAAAGGTTTAGCCGCCCTTGATGATGCCATGGCGGCGTACAATGCCAAACCGAACAGTAAAGCTGCCACCTTGGTGGTTGCCACCTATGAAAGTGGTGGTGAAGGCGAAAAAGCCATGGCCTTTATTAATGAACATTTAGCGAAGTTTCCAAATGATACGTTAGTGGCGATGATGCAGGCCGAGCGACTCATTGGCCGAGATAAAGATGCTGCGAAGAAGGCCTATAATGCGATTATCGAGCGGTCGCCTAATAACTTTGTGGTACTCAATAATTTAGCTTATTTGTATTACGAAGACGGAGAATTGGACAAAGCCGCCACGTTGGCGAGAAAAGCCGTTGGCCTACAGCCCAAAAATGCTGACTCCGTAGATACACTGGCACAAATTCTTGCACAACAAGATAAATATGAAGAAGCACTTTCTTTGTATGACAGTGTGATGGAAGAAGGCCAGGTGTCTGACACCGTGTATTTGAACTATGTGCAGGTATTGTTGGATATGGGAAGAAAAGAAATTGCCCGCCAAAAATTGGGGAATAAAACTTTTACTTCGCCACAAGGCAATAAACGGGCAGAAAGAATGCGCGCTCGTTATAGTTTATAGTGCCACAATCGATACAAGCATAGCCCGCTTTTAAGCGGGCTATTTTGTTTTGTCAGCCTGTGATAACTGCTCTACCTTACTATGCAAGGCTTTAAGTTCTAGCATCACATCATCTAGTGTGGGTTCATTGTTTTCTGCCGCGGCTTCTTTTCTTGCGGCGGCGTTTTCTTGTTCCATTACACCCACCACGATACCAATCACCATGTTCAAAAAGGCAAAGGCCGTGAAGAAGATAAACGTAAGGTAATATAGCCAACTAAGTGGGTATACTTCCATGGTCTCGTACATTACATCGGTCCAGTCTTCAAAAGTCATCACCCTAAATAGGGTAAGCATTGAAATAGTAATGTCGCCCCATAAGGTGGCATTGATGCCTTCAAAGAGCGTGCTGCCGATGGCGGCATAGATATAAAAGATGATAAACATCAGCAGCATGACGTAGCCAAGTTGAGGCAGGGCTTTGACCAATGAAACGAGGAGGATGCGAAGTTCAGGAATAATGGAGATCATCCTAAGAACTCTGAACACCCGTACCAGGCGTCCAATGACAGCAAGGTCGGTGCTATCGGCAGGAATTAAACTAACTACAACAATCAGCGTATCAAACCAATTCCAGAAGTTAGCAAAAAAGTGCCGTTTTTGCTTTTCGCCTAAAAAGCGAATTAATATTTCGATGAGAAAAAAGGCACTAATAAACCAATCGAGAATGCGGGTAACGGAAGCGAATCCTCGTGGCATGTCATAGGTTTTCGCCCCCACTAACAATGCAGAAATAATGATCACTGAAATAACAAAAATTTCGAAAGTCTTATTTGAGCGAATGCGTTCGAAGCGGGCTTGGAGTTCGGTGGCTTTCATGAGTATCCAAAATGCGTAAAGCCGCGTTGCTATGCACAACACGGCCTATTATCGTAAGATTACCTTCTACGGTTAGCTTTCTTCTAAAGTCGCCGGACGTAATCCACGGTTTATCATTTCTACATCTTGCACAGTTAACGTGCCAGCGGCTTGTTTTAAATTAACCACGGACTGGATAAAGTCGTAGCGTGCACTGGCTAGGTTACGTCTGGCATCAAACAAATTCTGAGTACTGTTTAGTACATCTACAATGGTTCGCGTTCCCACATCGAAACCGGCTTCTGTGGCTTCCAGTGCGCTTTGGGCCGAGACCACGGCTTGTTCTAATGCACGAATGGTCGACATAGATGCTTTAACATCGTTAAAGGAACTGCGTACCGATTGGACAGTTTGACGATAAGTGAGCTCCAGAGTTTGGCTAGCGGCAACGTAATTATGCTTCGCTTGTTCTGTGGCCCCAGACACACTTAACCCTTGAAAGATCGGTACGTTCAGCTCCACTCCTATACTGTAATTGTCTAAGTACGGCGTGGTGTATTCAGTACCAGAGGCGGAGATATCGTATTTATTTTTACCTGCTGAGGCAGACAAATCAAGGGTGGGATAATGCCCGGCCCGAGCCACCGAAATATCGTCTTTTGCCACATCAAGGGCTAGGCGGTCTACCAACAATGACAGGTTTTTATCTTCTGCTGTTTTTAACCAATCCTCAGGGGTTGCCGGTTGCGGCATGGTGGCAGAAAAGTTCTCTGTGTTAAGTTCAAATAACTTATCGTGGTATTTACCAGAGATAACCCGAAGCGCTTCAAGAGCCAGCTCTACACTATTTTCAGCCTGAATTTCTTCGGCCACGGTGCTGTCGTAATTAGCTTGAGCTTCGTGCACATCAGTAATGGCAGTTAATCCAACCTCGAACCGTTGTTTAGTTTGTTCAAGTTGTCTTTCAATGGCACTTTTTTGCGCACGGACAAACTCAAGGTTATCTTTAGCTCGCAAGACATCGAAATAAGCGGTGGTCACTCGAACAATAAGATTTTGCAGGTTATAAGCGAGGGTTGCATCATATTGTTCGGCAACTTTTTCCGCGCGGTCTAACCCTACCCAATTAGCATGATCATACAGTGACATAGAGAGGCTAAGACCATAACTTAAGGTATCAACATCAGAATCCAGTACCAGCAGCGAGAGTTCTTCTTCGCTACCGGAAAATTGGGTGCTTTCTGACGACGACATGGTGTAGCCCACTGACCCGGATATTTGAGGCAGTAACGCAGCGCGAGTGGTGGTGATGCCTGAATAGGCCGCATCCCGTTCCGCTTTCGATTGATTAACAACCGGATCGTTTGCCAGTGCTTGCTGATATACCTGCAGAAGATCGTCTGCAAGGGCAGTTGCTGGTATGCCAGCCGTGACACCCAATCCAATCATTACCGATAAGAGTGTTCGTTTCATTAAATGTGCCTTCCTGTAAAATTTGACGGTCCACTGGTCTCATAAGTAATGAAGTGTATGAAATCGCGTAGCAAACCGGTAGTCTGTTCTTGGTAACAGGGCATGTCCAACTGTAACAGAATATGTTGTAGACGCTTAAGTGTTTACGCCTTTTACTTGATTTTTTGCCCGTTAACCAAATGGTGACAATTACGTCAGTTTCAAGCTGAAGGTTATCATATGTGCTTTACATGCGAGAATGAATGTAAATGAACAATAAAATAGAGACGTTTAACTCAAAAGATATCACCATAGAAGGGAAATCTCCTTTATATCAGGGGTTTTTCAAGATGGTACGGTATGATTTCAAGCATCGCCTGTTCAAAGGGGGATGGAGTGATCGGGTAAGTCGGGAAATTTTTGAACGTGGCCATGCTGTGGCGGTATTACCTTACGATCCTGAGCACGGCGAATTCGTATTAATTGAACAATTGCGTATTGGCGCCTTGGCCACCAAAGATAATCCTTGGCTCATTGAAGTGATTGCTGGCATTATTGACGAAGGTGAATCCGAAGCGGATGTGTGTCACCGCGAAGCGCAGGAAGAGGCGGGTATCGCTCTTAGTCGGCTTACACCGGCAATGAGTTACTTAGCCAGCCCTGGCGGAACCACAGAACGCATACACATCTTTATGGCACAAACAGATGCTTCTGTCGCATCGGGAATACACGGGTTAGAACACGAAGCAGAAGATATTCGTGTGCACCGGGTTACAGAGCAACAAGCCATAGAGTGGCTAGAAAATGGCCGAATTGATAATGCGGCTACCATTATTGCGCTACAATGGTTTTTTATGCACAAAGCAACGTTACTGGAAAATTGGAGTCAAGTTTGAGTCAGTCAACCCGCAAATATGTTCCTCATTTGCCCAGTATGCAGGCATTGTGTGAGCTTAACTACAGCCGATTTTTGCGGATGCTGCCCGATTGCGATACCGAATCGTTAACGTACCGGTTTTGTGTCGCCGACCAATTTAGCTATTGCATTACCATTGATGATGCGGCTCGTTACACCACCACAGTGACGGTGGAACAAGAATGTAATGGCACGCCGGCTTACTTAAAACCGACTATGTCTGTTCGCTTGTATCATGACGCCCGTATGGCAGAAGTGATAACAAGCCAGAACACCGGGGCCTTTGCGCCCTCTTACGAATACCCCAATAACAAAATGCGCCAGCGCAACGAAAAATTAATGATCAATATTTTTCTGGCTGAATGGTTGCAGTTTTGTTTGAAAAATAAGCCCCGAGTTTTTGCGCCGGTATGACCCGACTGGTTCAACTCACCGATTGTCATTTGTGCGCCGATAGTGGTCAGTCTTTTTATAATGTTAACCCCTATAAAGCCTTACATCGCGTGTTATCACAGGTTGCCAAAGATGCCCCTGACGGTGTGTTAGTTACCGGTGATATCAGTGGCGATGATTCAGCACAAAGTTATCAACACTTTATTGCGTCTATGAAGTTGTTTTTGCCTGATTGTCCTTGGCGAGTGATCCCCGGTAATCATGATAAGAATGACGCGTTTTACGAGGCCATGGGGCAAACACAATTGCAGGCGGGTGTACCGTGGTCTTTGCCAAAGTGGCATATTCATGGGTTAGATACCCGTTTGGTGGCGGCACGAGGTACGGTGCGAGAAAACGAATTGGCATCGGTGGCCGCGGCAATGGCTGAACACCCACAAAGCGCACATTTAGTGGCATTACATCACCATATCCAGCCTACACACAGCTGGATGGATCAACACAGTTTAACCAATCCCGATGTGTTACTGGCATGGTTGGCGCAAAACCACAGGGTGTCATTACTGATACACGGCCATGTCCATGCCGCATTAGCGTACACCGCAAGTCAAAAAACAGTGCTGGCGGCGCCCTCAACGTGTTGGCAATGGGCATTGAACAATGACTTTGCCGTGGCCCCATTGGCACCGGGTTATCGTGTCATCGAACTGGCAGATGACGGAAGCTGGTCGTCGTGGATAAGGAGAGTGGAATGAGTCACCTGTTATACTTACATGGATTTTTAAGTTCACCTAAGTCAGTGAAAGCCCAGCAAACCCTTCAGTGGTGCAAACAACATCTTCCCGACGTCACTGTGCATATTCCCCAATTATCTAACTATCCTTCACAGGTGGGGCCACAATTACAAGAATATCTCTCGGCTCATCCGGCCTTACTTGAAGGCGGCCTAAAGGTGATGGGAAGTTCCATGGGAGGCTATCTTGCGACCTGGTTGTTATCTCACTATCCCGGGCGGGGAGTGTTAATTAACCCTGCGGTAAAACCCTTTGAGCTGCTGTTGGACTATATTGGCGAGCACGTTAACCCCTATACCAAAGAAACCTTTACCATTGCCGCCAGCGACATGGAAGCATTAAAAGCGCTGGATGTTGCACATATTCACGAGCCGGAACGATTTAAAGTGCTACTGCAAACCGGTGATGAAGTGTTAGATTATCGTTTAGCAGAACAAAAATACGCCGGCAGTGTGTTAACAATTGAACAAGGGGGCGATCACAGCTTTGTGCAATATCAGTCCCACCTTGGCAATATCATGGATTTTCTACTTGGCCGCTGAATTGCCCATTGGTGGCCGTCCTGCTACCATCAGAAAATCATCCGAACAGTCACATCTGTGACTTGCAGTGTCATAAGAAACCATCATTATGTCGAATCAATATAATTCTGAAGCCATTGAAGTTCTTAACGGTTTAGATCCGGTAAAACGCCGTCCTGGCATGTACACCGATACCGCTCGTCCAAATCATATGGGACAAGAAGTTATCGATAACAGCGTGGATGAGGCGCTGGCAGGGCATGCCTCCTCGATTAAAGTGATCTTACATGAAGATCAGTCTTTAGAGGTTATTGATGATGGTCGGGGGATGCCGGTGGACATTCATCCGGAAGAAAAAATCTCCGGGGTCGAACTCATCATGACCAAACTCCACGCCGGCGGAAAATTTTCTAATAAAAACTATGCCTTTTCAGGCGGGCTACACGGTGTGGGCATTTCTGTGGTTAATGCCTTATCGACCCGGGTAGAAGTGGTCATTCGACGAGATAGCCAGGTTTATCAAATCGATTTTGCAAACGGGGATAAAACCGAAGACTTAAGGGTCATCGATACCTGCGGCAAACGTAATACCGGCACCCGAGTACGGTTTTGGCCTGATCCTCAATATTTTGACAGTGCTAAATTTTCCGTTAGTCGCTTAGTGCATAATTTGCGGGCGAAAGCGGTCTTGTGTCCGGGCCTGCGTATTCGCTTTGACAATAAGGTCGCCGGAGACACCACCGAGTGGTATTTCGAAGACGGATTACAAGATTACCTATATCAGGCGGTAAGTGAATTTGAAACGCTTCCTAACGATGTTCCTTTTGTGGGTACCTTTTCAAGTAATACCGAAGCGGCAGATTGGGCGGTGATGTGGCTTCCAGAAGGGGGCGATTTAGTGACTGAAAGTTACGTGAATCTTATCCCCACAGCCCAAGGCGGAACTCATGTAAATGGGTTACGACAGGGGTTGCTTGAATCCATGCGAGAGTTTTGTGAATTTCGTAATTTGATGCCCCGTGGCGTGAAATTATCACCGGATGATATCTGGGACCGTTGTGCGTATATTTTATCTACCAAAATGCAGGATCCCCAGTTTGCCGGGCAGACCAAAGAGCGGCTATCCAGTCGACAAGCTTCTGGGTTTGTTAGTGGCGTCGTCAAAGATGCGTTTAGTTTGTGGTTAAATCAACATACCGATATTGCCGAAGCCTTGGCGGAAATGTGCATTAATAATGCCCAGCGCCGGTTACGACAAAATAAAAAGGTAGCCCGTAAAAAAGTTACCCAAGGCCCAGCGCTGCCAGGTAAATTAACTGACTGTTCTTCTCAAGACATCTCCCGATCTGAATTGTTTTTAGTGGAAGGCGACTCGGCAGGTGGGTCGGCAAAACAGGCTAGAGACCGAGAGTTTCAAGCCATCATGCCATTACGAGGTAAGATCCTAAACAGCTGGGAAGTAGACTCTTCCCAAGTACTGGGTTCTCAGGAGATCCACGATATTTCAGTGGCATTGGGCATTGATCCAGATTCCTCGGATCTTTCCGGCTTACGGTACGGCAAGATATGCATTTTGGCTGATGCCGATTCCGATGGGCTGCATATCGCTACATTATTATGTGCGTTGTTTGTTCGACACTTTAGAGCTTTGGTGGATGCCGGCCATGTTTACGTTGCCATGCCACCTCTGTTTCGTATCGATGTGGGTAAAGAAGTATTCTATGCGTTAGATGAAAGCGAAAAACAGGCAATTTTAAATCGTATAGAAGCAGAGAAAAAGCGCGGTAAAGTGAATGTTCAGCGGTTTAAAGGGCTAGGGGAAATGAACCCCATTCAGCTTCGAGAAACCACCATGGATCCCAATACTCGCCGTCTGGTGCAACTGACCATCGATGACGATACCGCCATGCTTGAAATGATGGATATGTTACTGGCGAAAAAGCGGGCCAGTGACCGAAAATCCTGGTTGGAAAGCAAAGGAAATATGGCCGAAGTGGTGTTGTAAAAGCCCTTACATCGCCCTTCGATACTGCTTTAAACCCACCCTTGGTTTAAAATAGATCTTTACGAGTCTGCCTTTACAAGGGTCATATCAATATGAGGGATGTCATCTTCAAGGTAGGGCGCAGAGCTAGGGGTAAAGCCAAACTTACCATAGAAGTGGGTTAAATGGGCTTGGGCGCCAATCTCGATATTATGTCCCGGCCAGCTATTCTCGCATTGATGAAGGGCCTGTTCCATCAGTTGGTAGCCCAAACGCTGACCTCGGCAAGTGGCGTCGGTAAGTACCCGTCCAATGCTCACTGATGGATAGCTCACTCCCGGTGGCAACAAGCGGGCGTAGGCCACAATTTTGTTATCGTGGGTGCCGAGCAAATGTTTCACCCCTATTAAGGTATCTTTACCGTCTAGCTCAGGGTATGGGCAGGTTTGTTCTACCACAAAAACATTAATACGCGCTTGAATAATGGCATAAAGCTGGGTTGGGGTTAGCTGGGTAAAGTCGAGGCACTGCCAGTTGATCATTCGTTTTTTACCAAAGTTAAACCGTGAGTTGTGAGTAGTTTTGTTTTATTACGACCGCTTTTTTTGGCGCCGTACAAGGCCCTGTCAGCTCGCTCCATAATGGCTTGCCAATTCATATCGCCGTGTTCAAGGGTAGCAATCCCTACGCTTACAGACAATGTAATGGCTTGGGTTGAGATATAAAAAGGCGCTTGGTTGATCCCTTCGCGGATCCGTTCTGCGATGCCTTTAAAATCACTGATTTTTAACCCAGTTACCATGACAATAAAGGTTTCACCGCCGATGCGAAAATGATAGTCGTATTCTCGAGTGGCTTCTTTCGCTACCTTTGCCACATGTTTAAGTGCTTTGTCGCCGGCCAGGTGCCCGACGTTATCGTACACTTGGTCGAAATGGTCAATGTCGAATGTGATAAAGGCCAAAGAGGTATTGCTACGCTGACACCGGGCAAATTCCCGTTGGGCATAGTCGGCTAAGGCTACACCGTTCAACCAATGGGTCAGAGAATCAGTACGCGAAATGGTTTTTAAGGTCTGTTCTCTTTTCCACATGTACATATTGAACAAGCTTAGCAAAATAAAGGTAATAATGATTAAATTACCCAATGCTAAATATTGCGGTAGCCAAGCCATCGGTAATGTGTCGGCTAGTCCTGCGCTTAGGGCAAGCAACACAATGAATGTATTGTGAAAAATACTCAAGGCTAATGCTAGCATAATGACACCATAACTTTGTCTTTGTGTAGGTTGTTTTACATGACAAAGAGGAATGAGTGCCAGTGTGTCCACGGAAATCAGAAGCCCATACGTAATGGCAAGTGAAGCGGTTTCGTTGCCGGGTATGAGTAGATGACTAAAGGCCGCTATACCAATACATATTAGGCTAATGATGTGCTGTTTTTTGGCCATAAAATGGGTGGTTAAACCATTGAGCACAAAGGCGTGGGCGGCGATTAGAAAGAGGCTGGCCAGTAAGGTTGTGGAAGCGTTTTGAAAATAAACGTCACCGGCTAATGACACACTCCCATAGCCAAGAAAGCAGAAGCTTACCCAAGCCCAGTTGCGCAAGGATTGATCATTGACGTTGGTGCGTTGTAAGACCATCCACCAAATGGTGAGCACTAAGCTAAGTACAAATGTACTCATTTTTATTGTTATCACGTCCATATGTACCTCTGGGAAATCCATCAGCCTTCTGGTGACGAAATAGCTAATTTGCTGTAATTATTACAACATTTCAATAGCCGTGGGATAAAAGGTTGAAAGATAAGCAGCCTTATGGTCTGTATACGGCGTTAACTTTTACCAAAAAAAAGAGTAGGTTAAATGCAAGGAAAACACCCGATATCAAAGAAAACCCGCACCATATTATTCGATCACGACGGGACGCTCATTGATTCAGAACAAGCCCATTTTGCCATTTGGCAGGATTTACTTGCCAGCTACGGGGTTACCCTGACCGATGATTTTTATACTCAGGTGATGGCGGGTATACCGGTAGCACAAAATGCCGTTGATGCAGTTAAGGCATTTTCCATGACGGTGACACCGGCGGTATTGGCGGAACAAAAACATGAAAAAACCCGTCAATACTTGTACAAACAGGCATTTCCGCTTATGCCTTATGCGCTAACCATGATAAAAAAAACCTACGATGCGGGGTATCAGTTGGCGATTGTAACGGCAGGAAGTCGGTTGTCGGTAGAGCGCACACTATCAACCTATGGGGTTAGGCACATGTTTAGTACAACTGTGGCCGTAGAAGATGTGGCAAACAGCAAACCTGCCCCTGATTGCTACGAGCTCGCCATGGCACGGTTGAACCGTACAGCAGAAGAATGTGTTGCCGTAGAAGACACCGAACATGGTATGCGTGCAGCACTGCGCGCGGGCATTCCTGCAGTGGTGATCCCCACGGCCCATTCCCAGGCCCATGATTTCTCTGATGCCACCGCGCAATACAATTCGTTACAACATTGGTGGGCAAAAGCATTCTAATAACCACCTAAAGCGAGAATTTAAGATTGAAATCAGGCTTTAATTAACGAAAAATAGCAGCGTTGAAAATAAAAGGCGGTGTCGGTTGCGCATAATTCGTGGGTTATTATTAGTTCTTGTTCTGCTAACCATGGCGGTAGCAGGGATCATTGTGTTAATGATTGAGGCCGAGCCGGTGGTTCAGGCTAAGGCGGCGGAACAAGTGGCTGACGCAGATACCGTCCATGATTTACTCAAACAGGTGACAACCAGTATTGAAGATCGGCATCAGGGTCATGTGATCACGGTTTCCTCTCAACAAATCGATTCCATTGTGGGTTTTCTACAGCGAGCAAAGTCAGATTTTCGCGGTTATGTGGATGTCACACCCGCCGGTACTCAGGTTAAAGCCAGTATGGCGCTGCCGCTAGGTGGCTTTACAGGTTATATCAACATCGATTCGACCATTTTACCTGCTGACCGGTTTGTACTGGATGAACTGAAAATAGGCGACCTATACGTCCCCGGTGAGTTAGCCGTTTCATTGGTAGAATGGTTGGTGAATCGGTGGACAAAAAGTGATATTGCCACCCAGGCCCGCACGCAAATAGAAAAAGTCAGCATGGATGAGCAGGCGGTTTCCGTGACGTTGCGTCCGTTAGATGGCTTCTTACGTCAATTAAATGAAGTGAAAAATGGCTTAACGGTGGATCAAGACGACGAGTTGCGAGATCTGACCGCCTACTATCTTCGCTATATTTCTTGGCAAGATATCGCACTGGCCGATACGCCTCAGCCGGCTATCGAGTTTATTCGTCTTACGATGAAACGGGTGCAACAAAAAAGTACCCAAGAAACTGCTGTTACCCATAACCGCGCGGCGATTTTAGCCTTGGCGATATTTATTGGGCATCACCGAGTAGCCAACTTCGTTGGTGATGTACAACCGGATGCTGACAAAGCCTTGCGTCCTGCTTCTTTGCCAGTGTTACGAGGGCGCAACGATCTAGCCCGTCATTTTCTTATTTCTGCGGCGTTAAAAGTGCTTAGTGAGCAGGGGGTGACCTTAGCCATCGGTGAATTTAAAGAACTGATGGACAGAGCAATGGGCGGCAGTGGGTATTCCTTTGTCGACCTAACCGCTGATATGGCTGGAGTCGAGTTTGCCCGAGTGGGCACCACGCCAGAATCCGCTCGCGCTTTCCAGCAAAAAATGAGTACCCTTCAAGATGAAGGAACGATTATGCCGGCCATCGATGGGTTGGTAGAGGGGTTGTCTAAGCAAGCATTCATCGACAAATACCAACAGGTAGACAGTCCTGCCTACCTCCAAGAAGTCGCGCGTATTCGCGAGCGGCTAAGTCAAATCCCTCTCTATCAGTCAGGGCCTTAACTTTTACTCACAGCCTTAAATTGGTTGATGGTTTTTAGGGCCAGTTCGATTTTTTTCACCAGTAGGGGAAGACCAGCTTTGAACTCTTCCTCGGATTGGGCTTTTAAATCTTGCCAATCTTGGGCTATTTCTTCCACATAAGGCGAAAACCGTTTTGCCTGGGTTTCAAAGCCACTGTCTTGGGCAAAGACGGCCTGAAACTTTCCTTTTTGTGCCTGTTGCAGTGCATCGAGAGTGGCATCTGCATCAATGGCTTTTCTGTACAATGTTTGAATGGTGTCTTGAAGTTGTGCGTTGATCGCCTGCATGGTGCTCCAAATCTCTGCTAAAGTTATTAAACGTGTGGCCGATAGCCTTACGAAGGCGGGCAATTTTGCCTACTTTTTTACTTTGCTACAAGCAACAAAGGAAACTGGTATGGATCTACAAGGTGCTAATGCCTCTGGAACGTCCGGTGCATCGCTTGAACTGGCTTCTCTCAAAATGGCGAAAAGCCATCAGCAACAAGAGGGACAAGCGACGCTTCAGCTGCTGGAGTCAGCCGCTGACGTACCAAAACCTTCATCTGCCAACCCTGCGGTGGGCGCTAATGTGGATACCTTCGCATAAGTTAAGGGTGAAGCCGTAAGTCTACAGGCGTCTTTCCGGGTTGTCCCCCGATCTCTCTGGTGAGTTTGGGTACAAGAAAACCGGGAAGACGCTGTATCATTCCCGCCATCAGTTTACGGGCTTCATCGTCGCTAACATCAAAATGTGCGGCACCTTGTACTTTATCCAACAAATATAAATAATACGGCAACACGCCGGCGTCAAAGGACGCTTCTTGCAGTTCACAAAGTGCTGCTACCGAATCATTCACACCTTTTAGTAGCACGGCCTGATTTAATAAGGTAACGCCCTGATTGCGTAATGGACGAAGCCGTTCTTTTAAGGCTGGACTAAATTCGTTGGCATGATTGGCGTGTAATACCAAAATGGTTTTAATGGGTAAGGATGTGAGCCATTGAACAAAGGTATCGTCTATTCGCGAGGGCATAACCACCGGCAGGCGAGTATGAATACGTAAACGCTTAATATGTGGTATCGCTGCTATTTTTTCCGCCAACCACGCTAAATGGCTGTCTTTGGCCATTAATGGGTCGCCGCCAGAAAAAATCACTTCATTGATGTTGTTATCTGCGCTGACATAATCAAGTGCGTCTTGCCATTCTTGTTTGCTGACTGAATGGGATTGATAAGGGAAATGTCGGCGGAAGCAATAGCGGCAGTTGACCGCGCAGCCACCTTTAATAATAAACAAAACCCGGCTTTCATATTTGTGCAATAAGCCTCTGCCAGCAGTGTCATGCTCTTGCAATGGGTCGATGCTGTAACCGGGTGACACGTCAAATTCGTTGGCCAAGGGAAGCACTTGCCTCAGTAAGGGATCATGCCAATTTCCCTTTTCCATTAACGAGGCAAAAAATTGGGGAACCCGCATAGGAAAAAGGGCTCTGGCGGCACTGTGGTGAGCGATATTTTGGGTATCAAGATGTAAATATTTGAGTAATGCTTCAGGCGTGGTAAACGCACTTGCTAATTCTTTTTGCCAGTTAGTCTCTACAGACAGCGGATTTTTAGGTATTATTTGCGCCACTTCGTATTTACACCTTTTTGTATTGGCAGAGGATATATGGCTTCTTACAGCACTAACGAATTTAAAGGCGGCCTCAAAATTATGCTTGATGGCGAGCCTTGTAACATTCTGGAAAACGAATATGTTAAACCGGGAAAAGGCCAGGCGTTTAACCGGGTTAAGATCCGTAAACTCATTTCAGGTAAGGTTCTAGAAAAAACCTTCCGTTCCGGTGAATCAGTTGAAGGCGCAGACGTATTAGATACCGAGTTAGCCTATCTGTATACCGATGGTGAATTCTATCACTTTATGAATAACGATACATTCGAACAAATTGCTGCTGACGAAAAAGCGGTGGGTGAGAATATAAAATGGTTGGTCGAAAACGACGTATGCACCATCACGTTATGGAACGGTGCGCCGATTACGGTAACGCCACCTAACTTTGTTGAGCTGGAGATCACCGAAACCGATCCAGGTCTTAAAGGTGATACTGCCGGTACGGGCGGCAAACCGGCTACCCTTTCAACCGGTGCTGTAGTGCGCGTACCTTTATTCGTGCAAACAGGTGAGGTTATTCGTGTGGACACCCGCAATGGCGAATATGTCTCTCGGGTTCAGAAGTAATCTATTTATCGGCGGAGTCTTTGTGCTCCGCCACAAGGTTGTATGACGACGCCCTCAGCACATTGGATGCCTACCGCTTCGCTTTTTGCTCTTAGGCAACGGGCCGCATTGTTGCGCCTTATTCGCGACTTTTTTGCTGAACAAGGAGTGTTAGAGGTGGAAACACCGTTACTGTCTCACGGTACGGTGACCGATGTGCATATTGCTGCATTTTCCACGGTATTTGACTACAGTGAGCAGGGGTCTCAAGAAACCCTCTTCCTTCAAACCTCTCCTGAATATGCCATGAAAAGGCTGCTGTGTGCCGGCAGTGGTGATATTTACCAAATCTGTAAAGCATTTCGTCATGAAGGGGCTGGTCGCCATCATAATCCGGAATTTACCTTGCTGGAGTGGTATCGATGCGATTACGATCATCACCAGCTAATGGGCGACGTTGACGCTTTGCTGCAACGGGTATTAAATACCCCGCAGGCCGAAAAAATCAGCTATCAACAGGTGTGTATGCGGGAACTCGATATCGACCCGTTAGCGGTGTCTTTGAGTCAATTACAGCGCCAAGCTGTGACCCTGGGACTGGACATGGCATCGGCCATGCCTGACGATGTAGATACCTTGTTACAGCTTCTTTTTAGCTTATATGTCGAGCCTAAAATTGGGCAGGAGGCACCGTGTTTTGTGTACGGTTTTCCAGTCAATCAAGCGGCTTTGGCTAGGGTTAATAGCGAAGATCCGAGAACCGCTGATCGATTCGAAGTGTATTTTAAAGGCATCGAGCTAGCGAACGGATTCTATGAATTGCGTGACGCCGGCGAACAGCGCAAGCGCTTTGACCAGGACAATGGCTTGCGACAACGACAAGGGCTTGCCCCTATGCCCCTTGATGAACATTTTCTTCATGCTCTTGAAGAGGGATTGCCTGCCTGTTCCGGCGTTGCCATGGGGGTAGATCGTTTACTCATGTTATCTCAAGGCATATCTCATATAGACCAGGTTCTTGCTTTTCCTGTCTCGCGGGCTTGATGGTTATTACACCCACACCGCGCGATAAAGTGTAAAAATATTTCCCAACCCGTCGATTATTAATCAGTGAATACGCATTTAATTATGGACTTAATGATTGCTTTCAACTTATGATATGTTATAACATACATAAACGGTTGATTACTTTAGATAAAACCTTGACGATAAACTTGATTCGTTTAAAAATGTTATAACATCACTCAAGCTCACTTAAGTTATAACGAGAATAAAAACATGTTTAAACCAACTACTCTTGCATTGGCCTTAATGGCCGCCTGCAGTGCGCCAGCTATTGCCAATACCATTAGTGGAAAGGTAACCGACGAATCTGGGGCACCCATTACCGGTGCTAAAATTTCTATAGAAGGTTCCCGTCTTATCGTATTTACCGATGAACAGGGGCGCTATTCCTTGGCAAATGTTCCTGAGCAGAATGTGCATGTTCACGTTTCCACTCAGAAATTCCTTCATGGCGATAAAGACCTTGGAAGCATTACAGACGATCAGCAGTTAGATTTTGTGTTACTACCAGCTTCCATCGAAAACATAACTGTTACCGCCTCTGCTATGCACAATTCAGTGTTAGAAAGCGTTACCCCTGTTTCGGTAATCAGTGCTGATGAACTGCGCCGTAAACAACAGCCCACCCTCGGTGAAACGCTGAAAACCAGCCCCGGTGTTCATTCAAGTTACTACGGACCGGTTTCTAGTAGTCCTATTATCCGTGGTGCCAGCGGCCCAAGGGTGAAGATTGTTCAAAACGGCTTGGACGTGGGCGATGCCTCGCGGATCGGCCCGGATCACAATGTGGCAGCCAGCACATCCAGTGCTACTCAAGTGGAAGTGCTACGTGGTCCAGCGACATTGCAGTATGGATCCGGTGCGATTGGCGGTGTGGTAAACGTCGTTGATAAACGCATCCCTCAACAGATGCCCTATGAAACCGAAGGCGAGGCGGAAGTTCGCTACTCTAGCGTAGATAACGGTAAATTCGGCAAGGTAGATGTGACCACTGGGGTGAATGATTTCGCATTTCATTTTGATGGCTTTAAACGAAAAACTGACAATGTAGAAGTACCTGGCTATGCGTCTGTGGAACCCGATGACGATGAAGTAAAGGGTGAAATTGCCAGCAGTGATATGGATACCACCGATTTTACTGCCGGTGTCAGTTATATTCAGGATGAAGGGTACATTGGCTTCTCGGTAGAAAAACTGGATAACCTTTATGGGGTTCCCGGTCATTCTCATGAGCACGAACATGAGGAAGAAGAGGAAGAAGAAGACCATGACGAACTGGAAGAAGGCACAAAAATCGATGTGGATATGACTCGCTATCAAATGGCGGGTGAGTGGTATTCCCCAGTCGATGGCATCGACAATGTGCGTTTTATGGCCGCTTACACAGATTATACCCATGTTGAAATTGAAGACGGTGCAGTTGGAACTGAATTTAACAACGACAGCACAAACGTAAAATTGTCAGCTACCCATAATGGTATTAATGGTTGGCATGGCGTCTTTGGTCTTCAGTATACCAACAGCGATTATGAAGCCATTGGTGAGGAAGCCTTTTCACCACCTACAACAACAGATACTTTTGCCGCTTTTCTTATTGAACAAAAAAAGGTGGGGGATGTGTTGTTTGAATTTGGCGGGCGTGTTGAACAAACTCGCTATGATGTGGACGATACCGAGGTTGAATTTCACGTAGAACACGCTGATGAACATGATGAGGACGATCATGACGAGGACGATCATGATGAAGACGATCATGACGAAGAAGAGCACGAAGAGGAAGCCCTTGCCTTCGATTTTCCTACCTATGATTTTACCAGTGTTTCGCTTTCTGCGGGGGCTAACTGGGAATATAGCAAAGGTTATTCCGCTGCATTGACCTTGTCTCGGAACGAGCGAGCACCAAGTCAGCAAGAATTGTTCTCTGGGGGTCAACATATCGCCACTCGAACTTATGAGTTAGGACTAGTTTACGAGCTGGATGACGATGGTGAGTTGCTGGATACCTTGCGCGATGTGGAAAAAGAAGTCAGTACTAATCTTGATCTAACTTTCCGTAAATTCGGTGGTGACTGGGGCTATACGGTTTCATTTTTCTATACTCAGGCTGATGACTATATCTACGAAAGCGGCACGGGATTACTTGCCGTATCTGAAGAGCATGAGCACGAAGAAGGTGAAGAGGAAGAGGAAGAAGAAGGGACGCCGGTTTATCATTTCCAACAGGCTGATGCCGACCTGTATGGTCTGGAAGCAGAAGCCTTTATCAGCCTAAATGACACTTTAGAGCTTACTGTCTATGGAGATTATATTCGCGCTAAATTGGATACGGAAAACTTACCCCGTATACCGCCTCTGCGTTTAGGCTCTACGCTACGCTATCAAGGGCAGTCATTGTCCGGTGAAGTGGGCGTGGAATGGTACGACGATCAAGATGAAATAGCATCCTTTGAGACCGCTACTGACGGTTACACCATGCTCAATGCCAGTGTTGAATATGACATTGCTGCACAAGGTGTTGACTGGGTATTGTTCGCCCAAGCTGACAATATTACTGATGAAGAAGCGCGGGTTCATACTTCCTTCTTGAAAGATTACGCGCCGCTACCAGGGCGTAACTTCTCAATAGGTGTTCGCGCTGTGTTTTAAGTCCCTGGCTGCTGCTTACGTTGGTGTGTGAGCTAAGTACCTCGATAAGGGGTAAAGTGTAAGCAGAAAATGGCTATACTGACTCCCATTTTGGTTCGCCATTGTGGGAGTTTTTTTATACACTGGGCGTTATGTTACTTGTTCTGTTAATTGCTATGTATAGAAATAACTTGGCAAAATTATGGGTCCGCTAAGTACCACCCGATTGCTATTGCGTTTGCCCAATAAGCACGACCGCAATTGGATTTTTGCCTTGAATCACGACCCTTTGTGGTTGCGCTTTATCGGCAACCGGGGGGTGCATACGTTAAGCGATGCCAATACCTATATCGATAATGTGCATCGTCATTTTTCGGCTAACGGGTATGGTTTGTTTGTGATTGAAAACAAAATGAATCATCGGCCTCTTGGCATGTGCGGGCTAATCAATAGAAACATTTTCTCCGCGCCGGATTTAGGCTTTGCTTTATTGCCACAAGGCCGGGGACAAGGGGTGGGTTTAGAGGCTGGACGCAGAGTCGTGAAGTTCGCGCGTGAGACCCTTTCTTTACCGTATCTTACGGCCATGACGCATATCGAGAACAGGGCTTCCCAGCAGCTGCTTAGCCGGCTAGGGTTTGTGCAAAGAGGGACGCTTTTCTTACCTTCAGTTACACCCCAGCGCTTTTATTGGCTTCATTTAACCTAGCATGGCTGGGGTGAAAATAGAGTAATTACAAGGGAGGAAGTACGGTAACTTTTTTCAGTATAATAGGCTCTAACGGTGCGTTAGGCTCTCCTAAAGCAATCTGATATTCCCGTGGCACTGTCATCATATTTTCCACCACTTCTTCGCCTTCTATAATCATCCCGAAAACGGTATAGCCCCAGTTGCGACCCGGATCTAAGCTAGGGTTATCATTCATGTTGAAAAAAAATTGTCGAGTGGCCGTATGAGGATCATTCTCCCTCGCCATGGCAACGGTATAAAGGGAGTTTTTCAGTCCATTACCTGATTCATTATAAATGGGATCATAGGTGGGACGTTCCTCGTATTCGGGGGTATAACCTCCACCTTGAACCACAAAGCCGGGAACCACACGATGAAAAATGGTGCCATCGTAGCTTTTGTCTGACACATAACGGAGAAAATTATTTACTGTAATAGGGGCTTTGCGACGGTACAGTTCCACCACAAAATCACCCATGGTGGTTTCCATTTTTACCCGAGGATAATAATTATCAGGTTGGATTTGTGAACCATCATTTTTCGTTTTAGCAACGGTAGCCGTTGTTACCAGCAGTAAAGCTAGAAATAACGAACGCAGCATAACAATCTCCCTTAGCGTTTTGCGCAGCACAGAATGACAAATTTTTGATGGCTTGCCAGTTGGGTCACACCACCAAAAATACGTTTTAATTTCACATGGTAATCGAGATGACGATTACCTACCACCACCAATTGCCCTCCACGCGCTAGTACGTGGCGAGCATCGGTGAACATTTGCCAAGCAATATGATCGGTGATGGCATTTTGTTGATGAAAGGGCGGGTTGCAAAACACTTTACTGAAATTATCTTGGCCTTGTTGTTTTAAGCCATCTAAACAGTTTGATGGCACAAATTCACATTGATCTAAGGCATCAGGAAAGTTAGTCGCCACATTGTCTCTAGCCGATGCCAGTGCCATGAAAGATTCATCCACAAATGTCACTTTTGCCTGTGGGGCAAGGGCTAATGCGTTTAAACCTAACACACCGTTGCCACAGCCTAAATCGATGATCCGCTCGTTGTTGGTCACCGTCATATGTGTCAGTAAAAAGCGCGCCCCCACATCCAGCGATTGCCTAGAAAATACATTGGCATGATTGGTGATGGTTAATGTCTGCCCGTTTTGTGCCGCTGTCGTCCAGCTTGTTGGGTAGGGCGAGTGTTGGTCCTTGCTTTTGATGGCTGGATCAACGGTGGCAAATATTAAACGGGATTTTTTCTTCGCTAAAGATGTGGTGGTAGTACCTAGATAACGCTCGAATAAAGCGAGTACAGAGCGGGTAATGGTCTTTACCTTTGCGCCTGCGATGACCCTTGTATCGGCGGTGATCACCTTTTGTAAGGCGATAAGTTGATGTTCTAATAGGGCAAGGGTCCGAGGGATCTTGATGATAACTGTATCGGGTGAGGATGGCAGCGGGTCTAAGCAATCGATGGCGTTAATGGGAGCCCTTACTTGCGCTTTTTCTGATAATTCACAGGGAATGTCATTGCCTGTGAGGTTATCGGCCAACGAGCGATGGGCAATCCAAGAATCGGATACCCAGCACGGGTGCTGAGAAGCAAAATAACAACCTAAGGCACCAAAATCGTCATTGAATATAATGCTTTTACCCAAAGATCCATCCAAAACAGTATGAATATGATCAATGATTAATTCGTCTGCGCTGTCCCAGGCTTGTAAACTGACATGCTGATGTTTGGCAGGGTGGCGGATTAACGTGAATGGTTTGCCGTGGCAAACGAAACGTGTATTGTCACTCATGATGATTATTTCTGGCTCTAGGTAAATGCAATTTTCTTTATTTGATGATGACAATGAACATGCCCCCGTGCCCCGTAGGCTCGATTTGCCCGGCGCGGATGTGGTGTATATTGGTAACTGGCTAGATGGCAATACCGCCAGTGACTACTTTCGTCATTTTGCATCATCGTTATGTTGGCAACAGGATACCATTAAACTATTCGGTAAGCCGGTTAAAATTCCCCGGCTACAGGCGTGGTATGGCGACGCCACCACGGAATATACTTACTCGGGGTTGACCATGACGCCCCATGCCTGGACCCGGGCGTTAACGACTTTACGTATGAAATGCCAGCAAACAGCCAATGCATCATTTAACAGTGTGTTGGCAAATTGGTATCGACACGGGCAAGACAGCATGGGCATGCATGCTGACGACGAGCCTGAACTAGGTGCACAGCCAATTATTGCCTCGCTAACGCTGGGCCAAGCACGGCCATTTATATTTAAACACAAAAAGACAAAACTCACCCACCGACTGCTTTTAGAGCATGGCTCCTTACTGCTAATGCAAGGGGACACCCAACGTGAATATCTACATGGTATCAACAAGACGACTAAAGCCGTAGGTGGTAGAATTAACCTCACTTTTCGCTATGTGTATCCTGCGATACCGGAGTTTCTATGCAAGACGTAAAAGCATTTATTGAACAACAGCTCAGCGATGAGCTTGCCCCTGTCTATTTATCGGTACTGGACGAGAGCCATATGCACAATGTACCGGATGGCGCGCAAAGTCATTTTAACGTTACCATTGTCTCCGATGCCTTTAATGAAGTGCGACGGGTGGCTCGCCATCAACGAGTAAACGGGCTTGTGGCCGCAGCATTGCAAGGTCCTGTTCATGCGCTAGCTTTACACACCTTCACCCCAGAGGAGTGGAAGCAAAAAGGGGGAAGCGTCAACCCATCACCAAATTGTTTGGGCGGCAATTAACAGACAGTCACAAGGTAATATTGTCAGGGTGGTGTGGGGATAAGGCCGGCAAAATTAAGATAAAAAAAACCGCACGGGAACGTGCGGTTAAAAGGTTGGGATGGTAACTCAATTAGCGAGGAGCAGACATCTATTCATTGTCTCCGTCTGCACGGTCTCCGCGGTCTCCACGGTCTCCACGGTCACCTCGGTCTCCATGGTGACCTCGGTCTCCCCGATCTCCGTGTTTATCACCTTTATGGCCGCCACGATGAGGTTTCGTCATCTCTTCTAGCATGGCCACTTTCTGCTCGTCTGTGAATACAGACCAGAATTCATCTTTAAGGGCTTTTTGTTTTTCCCGTATCTCTGCCAATTTGGCTTTTTGTGCATCGGATAAGCTGATGTCATCCATTACTCTGTGTAATTGGGGAGGCATCATTGGTGGTTTTTTCGCGCTTTTACCACTGTCTGCTAGGGCAACACCGCTTGCACCTGCACCGATAAAAAGTAGCGCACATGTCGCCAGGCTAAGTTGTTTCATTGAACGTTTCATAAAGTTCTCCTGTTATTGGGTGAAGCCTCTGTGAGAGGACGATTTAAATATTACCCCTTTGAACGCAAAGTAACGTTAAGAAGTGCAAATAAGGTGTGAACCTATGAAAAGTCAGGCATTATTTTCCTTGAGTCACGCTATTGGAGTCACGTTTTATGTCTATCTTATTAATTGAAGACGATCAGTCGTTAGCCGAACTGCTCACTGAATTTCTCTCGTTATCGGGCTATGAGGTTGTACATTGTGCTGATGGTGAGGTGGGGTTAGCTACCGCGCTGAACACCTCGGGCATAGAACTGGTTCTGCTAGATGTCATGTTGCCTAAATTAAATGGCTTGGATGTGCTTAAAATATTGCGTCAGCAAAGCGAGTTACCGGTATTGATGCTTACCGCTCGGGGCGATGACGTGGATAAGGTGTTGGGGCTGGAATTAGGGGCCGACGATTATCTGGCCAAGCCGTTTAACGATCGGGAATTGTTAGCGCGGATCCGTGCTATTACTCGCCGTACCCGAGAAACATCTGACACTGAACGTCAGAGCAAATCGCCACTTAAGTTTGGCGATCTTATCATTGATAGTGCCAAAATGACGGTGACCTGTCGGCAGCAGAACTTAGAGTTAACGGGCAGCGAATACGCACTTCTTAAGCACCTGTGTAGTACGCCGGGCGAACTTGTTAGTAAAGCGGAGTTATCTGAACAATGTTTCGGCCGCAGATTGCAGGCTTTCGACCGTAGTATCGACACTCACATCAGTAATTTGCGTAAAAAATTACAGGCGGCACAGTCAACGTGCGAGGTAAAAAGCCAGCGGGGTAGAGGGTATGGCATTGTTGAAGGATAAGCTTGGCACCATGGGGAGCTTTAACCTCAAAGTCTTGGGCTGGTTTTGGCTTACATTACTGGTTTGTTTGTTATCTATTGCTATTCCCGCCAGTATTATTAGTAAATTAGACGAAAATACGTTAGAAAGCCGAGAAGCGACGTTAGTGACTAAGGCGGCCTTGCAGGTGGATCAGTATCTGCAAAGTCGAACTGGACGTGTGCCCCGTCGTTTAAACGGTTTTAAGTTCAAAATTCCTTACCAGCTGATGATCGTGGATACCGATTTAAATGTGGTGGCATCTAGCATTCCTATTCGCAACAATCTACGAGAACAGCTTGGTGGCAATGCCTTTTGGCAATTTATTCATCAAACACAACCCCGACAAATCAACGTGGCTTGGACACGCATGATAGGGCCGGTGGCATTATCCACTAATCCCGATTGGCGCCTTATTTTATGGCGGCCCGAGCGTCCTCAATTTAGCGATATCTTCCGTAATTTTCCGTTGTGGAGCATGGTGGTGATATTTCTGGTTGTCACCACTGTAATGAGTTGGCTGCTGGTGCGCTACATCGCTCGTCCGTTAAACCGCCTAGGGAAAGCCTTCAGTGAGGTAGGTCATGGCCGACTTGCACACCGAGTAAAAGAAGACGAAATCAATAAAACGGACGGGCAGTTTGTGAAACTGTTTCGGCAATTCAATGAAATGGCGTCAAAAATAGAAGCCCTTATAAAAAATCAAAAGCGGCAAAGTGCGGATATTTCCCATGAACTACGCACGCCGTTAACCCGCTTACAAATGACTTTAGCCTTGTTACGAAATAAAAATCATGATCATGATTTAACCAGTTTGTTGGAAAGAGCAGAAAAAGAAAGTGAAACACTGAATTTACATATTCAACGCCTATCAGAGCTTACTACGCTAGAAGCACGGGCTATTCAAGAAGGTAAGCAAGTACTTACTGTTTCTTCTTTGCTTTATGAATTGTGTGAAGATGCCGCCTTTGAGGCCAAAGAGCTGGGCATGAGTTGGCATCATCAGATTGGCGAAGGTAAGCTGCAAGTATTTGAAGAGCCGTTTCTTATGGCTATCGAAAATGTGGTAAGAAATGCGTTTAAATATGCTCGCAGTGCGGTGACATTACAAACGGTTTTAGATGATAAATATATCAGTATTGTGGTTTCTGATGACGGCCCAGGAGTGGCACCGAACGAGCTGGATAAGCTGACTGGCGCATTTTATCGAACAGACGATGCTCGCCATAGCGAAACCGGTGGTCTTGGTCTAGGACTGGCTATTGCTGCCGAATCGGTGCGGCTTAACGATGGCGAATTGCTCTTCTCCCATGCAAAAGAAGGGGGATTACAGGTGAGCTTTCGCTTTCCCTTATACCGTTAAGATTATTTACACCAAGCCTAATGCCATAAGGCTAGTAAATGCGATGGCGGTAATGGGTAAAGAAGCCAAGGTCGTCACCGCTATAATGCTGGCCGCTAATCGGTGATCGCCGCCAATATTTCTTACCATCACATAACTGGCCGCAGCGGTGGGCGAAATAGCAAGTAACAGAATGATGCCCAAATGCATACCCCGAAACCCTAATAGGTAGGCTACTGACACCAAAAACAGCGGGTATAGTATGCACTTACTTACCGTGCTTAATGCAATGTTATACCAGTCTGATGAAAACGAACGAAACTGCAACGAAGCACCGGTGCAAATCAGTGCCAACGGCAACGTGAGTTGGGCGAAATACTCGCCAGTTCTAATTGCCACTTCCGGTAAGGTCCACTGAAAATAAGAAAACGGTAAGGCAATAACAATGGCAATAATCAGTGGGTTTTTGGCAATGCCGTTTAATTGTTGTGTTAGCGAACGCTTACCGTGCTGATAGATATTTAAAACATAAACGGACATAACGTTAAATAAAATCGTTACTGCCCCCATGTACACGGAGGCGGCGGCTAACCCCTCCTGACCATAAGTGTTTGCACAATAGGCGAGGCCAATGATACCCATATTGGCGCGAAAGCCCCCTTGTACTACCACACCTCTGGCAGAGTGGGGGGTAACGGTATAGCGGGCAGCCACAAGGAGTAATAAGCAACTGATTACCGACCCGACAAGACCAATCATGATCATTCTTATGTTAGCGGCGTGGCTGAAATCTGACTGACTAATAGACAAAAATAACAGGGCGGGGAGCGCCACGTTGAAGACGAGCTTTGAGCCTGTGGCAACAAACGCATCATCTATCCAGCGGATACGAAAAAAGAACCACCCCATAAGCAGTAAAATAAGCACAGGAACAAGAGTACTGGAAATAAATGACAGCATGAAATTGGATCACGGCGACTGATTAGCTCCAAGTGTACCAAAAATAACAAGGAATTAGCGAACTTGATTGGGATTAACTCGCAGACAAAACAGGCATTACATTGGGATCCAAATGAGTTCTTAATACGAATAAACACAAACTGACTTTTAAGCTGGGTTTACCGTGACAGAATATGTTTCAGCCAAACGCACCTTGTTTTTAGCCGCCATGGGCGTCAGCCTGTTTATTTTGATCGCAGTGTTAGTGAATGCGGGGGCCACTACTGCATTTGACAACGGCTTGTTACGTTTATTTCGAAACGGCAGCGAACCTGTGGGGCCTGAGTGGCTAACGGTTCATTTTCGCGATATCACCACCTTAGGAAGTAACTGGTGGATTATTTTTATCGGTATCGTCAGTTGCCTTATTTTGCGTAATGATCAACACACTGCAATGGCCGGTTTTTTACTGTTAACCATTGGTAGCGGTATGCTGATGAGTTTTGCTCTCAAGGTTGGCTTTCATCGGCCCCGCCCGGATCTCGTTGCCCATGGTACGAAGGTGTACACCAGCAGCTTTCCATCGGGTCATGCCATGGTCTCGGCGCTAGCTTATTCGTCATTTGTTTACGTTATTGATCGCGTCTCTCGAAATGGAAGAATAAGCCGTATTGTGATCGGCGCGGCCGCATTGATAGTGCTATTTGTCGGAATTAGTCGGGTATTTTTAGGGGTGCATTGGCCTACCGATATACTGGCAGGTTGGGTGGCTGGCTTAACCTGGTTTTTATTATGTTGTGGCATACTCAAAATAGGTAGGCAAGAGAATTAACTCGAGCTCACTTTTGCTGCGGCCTTTACTACTTTGGCGGCGACATCCGCAAGACGACAATTTTGATCCATGGCTGATTTTTGTAGCCGGCGGTAAGCCTTTTCTTCTGTGAGTTGCCACTGTTGCATCAACAGTAACTTGGCACGATCGATATTTTTTTGATCGATTATCGCTCGTCTGGCTTCGTCAAGTTCCGCAGACATGGTTTTTATATGCTCAGATTGGTCACACAAAAGGTCGTAAAAGGAGCGGTGGGCAGACAGGTTTTCTGCCTCTGCAATATGATTAGCCGTTACACTTTCAGAGCCTCTTAACCCCGGTATTTGAGGGTCAAAGAGCATCGTTAACGGACTGCCGCTTTGGGTACTTTGCTGTTCTAATGATTTCAGCCGTTGGCGATGGTTTTTTAACTCAGCGTCAGCTTCCGTTACCCGTTTAGTTGCCATATCGACAAGGGCTGCGGTGAGTGTTTCTTCGATATCTTTCATTGCATCAATGCGTTTGGTGGTTACATCGTACCAAACTTCACTGATCTGCCCATCAATGGGGCTGCCATCGGCGAGTTGTTGGATCATACTTCGTAATCGTAATACGTCTTGATGCATCTCACTGGCAAGTACTTGTTCCCATTGGGCATTGATGGTTGGACAAGCAAAGGCGGTAAAAATATCAAAGCTATGGTCTTGATCCTGTTGTAAGCTTTTTAGTCGCTTGCACATGGAACTATCAAAATGGGTTTCGGCAAAACCAATGGCACCCCATGCCCTTTCTTGTCCGGCGTATTCCTTACCTTGCAGAAAATTAAATAACGCCACTAATATGCGGGTGATAGCTGGATCGCTGGCCACATCTGCCGCTTCAAAAATCACCGTCAGTAGGCCGCCGATAAGTCTGCAAAATGCTTGGGTAGAAGAAAGCGCGGTTAATGATCTGTCTTCAATTTGTTGTCGCAGCATAGGCAGGTTATCTAGCCCTTGCAGTGCCATGGTAATACTGGCGAGTAATCGCATGTTGGCGGCGTTCTCATCCCCGCCTAGATACAAGGATTTTAACTGACTACGCAGCTGACCTTCGGCCAAGCGACTTTGATCGACCTGCTGCATACGGTGCTGGCTAAAACGCAGACCTTTAGAAGCCAGAAAGATATTGCTGGCGCCCCGTTCTCGTTGTAATTGGTGAATCATTTCAGCCACAGTGGTCACTAGGCGACAGTTCGACGCCAGCTGATTTAGCGCCTGAATTTCTGCATGTTTTGCCGCAAGGAGAAAGCGTTTGGTAGCTTCGCTGTAAGTAGCCATAGTCGTCCATTGCCTAGGTTATGGTGTAATCCTGTACTTAATTTACGACGTCGTTAACGGTAGTGCCCATGGCGAAGATGAAAGCCAATTGCTGATTTTAGGCCGCCATCAAATCACAAACCATGCCGACGTCTGTTGGTAAACGTAAAAGCAAGTGTTGTTCCACAACTCAAGCACAGTAAAAATACAGATAGCACCCACTACACGCTCACTTAATGAGGGCTTTGCTTAGCCTTTAGGGCATAAACTGCCTTATTTTGAATGCAATTGGTGCAAGTGCGCACTATAAAAGGGCAGGCTGTGTATAGTTTGTTCGTTTTTTTCTTGAGCGGTGTTTGGTATGTTTTTGAAATTTAATGTTTTTAATTTTCTGGCCTTTTCCTTGCTGTAGGAAGTTAGATTGCGTTATCGCTAACAACCTAATGTTAATTTGGATAAAGACGTCCAAAACCACATCGACAGATGTTTGGTTTGGGCGTTTTTTTGTGCCCGCATTTTGGTGTATCGATGAGTTATGCAACACAAGTTATGCAAGTTATTCCAACAAAACATTCAACGTAAAGGTATACACAATGGCTTACTTACTACCCAATGAATTTGTGACCAAAATGGTGGATGCGGGTGAATCCAAAATTTATATGTCTACTCGCGATACCCTTATTAGAGGTTATATGGCAGGCGCGATACTGGCCCTAGCCGCAGTTTTTGCGATTACTATTGCTGTGCAAACAGGGGTGTTTTTCCTTGGTGCAGCCATGTTCCCTGTGGGCTTTTGTATGCTCTACCTGATGGGCTTTGATTTACTTACCGGGGTGTTTGTCTTGTGCCCCTTGGCGTGGCTAGCAAAGCGTCCTGGTGTGACTTGGCCGCAAATATTACGTAACTGGGGGCTGGTATTTTGCGGCAACTTCGCCGGAGCGCTAACGGTTGCGTTGATGATGTCTTTTATCTTTACCTATGGCTATAACACCGACGGTGGTGCCATCGCCACGAAAGTTGCCGGTATTGGTGAGGCGCGAACGCTAGGCTATGCCCAGTACGGTACGGAAGGTTGGTTCACCATTTTTGTCCGTGGCATGTTGTGTAACTGGATGGTATCTATGGGGGTGGTTGGTGCCATGATCTCTACCCACGTGAGCGGAAAGATCCTTTCTATGTGGATGCCTATTATGTTGTTCTTCTTCATGGGGTTTGAGCACTCGGTGGTCAATATGTTCTTGTTTCCCTTTGGCTTGATCATGGGCGGTGAGTTTTCTGTCATGGATTATCTGGTATGGAATGAAATTCCAACGGCGTTAGGTAATTTGGTGGGTGGCTTGGCCTTTACCGGCTTAACTCTATACAGCACCCATTATCGTACTGCACCAAAGCGTAAACTCGCGGCGCAGTCAGCGCCAGTAAGAGCCGAAGCTGAAACAAAACCGGCAGCGGTTTAAGCGTTCAAACTACGATAAAAGCCGCAACAAAGCGGCTTTTATCGATAACAAAAATAATGAGTGAGACTGACTATTTATGTTGAAACTCGCTTTGAGCCAATACTCCAGTGCCGGCGAAAAAACGCAAAATCAGGACAGTTACGGTGCTAGGTTGCCAGACTCAGATCTGCTTGCCTATAAGGGAGCATCTGTGGTTCTTGCCGATGGCATAAGTAGCAGCCAAGTCAGTCACATTGCCAGCCAAGTGGCGGTGAAACAATTTTTAGATGATTATTACTGCACCTCCGATACCTTATCGGTTCCCCGTGCCGCGAATCAGGTCATTCAAGCCATCAACCGCTGGCTCTACGGCCAAACCAAACAAAGCCCTTACGCTGGTGAGCAGGATAAAGGCTACGTATGTACCTTTAGTGCTCTCGTTTTTAAGCATCAGCGTGTTTACTGGTTCCATGTGGGCGATGCTCGTATTTATCGTGTGCGTCACGGACAACTTGAGTTGCTCACCCGTGACCATCGTCAGTATGCCGGCGGACAGCAACATTATTTAGCGAATGCGTTAGGCATTGCCAACACGGTAGGTGTCGATAGCGATAGTTGCGCCTTATCCGTTGATGATTGTTTTGTGTTACTTACCGATGGCGTGTATGAACATGTTGATGACCAGACAATTTGTGGGTTAGTGGCCCAGCGAACGGGTAACGGTAGTGATACAGCCAAAAACCTCGTTGAAACCGCTTTTCGAAATGGCAGTGATGATAATTTAACGGCCCAAGTGGTGTGGGTAGAAAGCGTTTCTACCGACGATGGCGTTATTGCCGCGGACGAGTTACCCATTCCTGCAGTAATGGAAGCCGGTGATGAAATTGACGATTATCGGATCCTGCGTACGTTATACAACAGTGCCAGAAGTCACGTTTATTTGGCCCAACATAAAGGGTCGCAACAACAGGTGGTATTGAAGGCTCCGTCTGTCGAAATGGCTCATCACAGTCGACATTTAGAAAAGTGCTGTTTAGAAGAGTGGATCATGCGCCGCATCCACAGTGAATATGTGGCTAAAGCGCCCGCTCCCATGGGCGCGCGTAGTGCATTTTATACGTTGAGTGAATTTGTGCCGGGTATCACGTTAACCCAATGGATAATGGATAACCCGAACCGTGATATGGAAGACAACCGGCGAGTGATTGAGCAGGTGGCTCGAGGATTAATGGCGCTGCATCGTCGCGATGTACTGCATCAAGATGTACGACCTGAAAATATCATGATAAATGCTGATGGCAACGCCATTTTGATTGATATGGGGGCTGCATCAGTGGGCACAATGAATGAAATGGGAGGCCACGATGACGGCGTACCTGGCACGGCGATGTATGCCGCACCAGAGTATTTTTTGGGGCAAGCAGGCAGCGAGGCGTCGGATTTATTTTCCCTCGCGGTACTGAGCTACTATTTACTCAGTGATCGCTATCCCTACGGTACGGATGTGGCCAAATGTACCAGTGTGGCAGCGCAACATAAATTGTCTTACCGCAGCGTGCTTGACCCAAATCGGAGTATTCCGTTTTGGCTGGATGCGACACTAAAAAAAGCCTTACACCCTAACCCCTTAAAACGCTATTCCACATTGTCTGAGTTTATTTACGACCTCAGGCACCCTAATCCTGCTTACGTTTCCCGAAACCGTCCACCCTTGTTGGAGCGTAATCCGGTGGCTTTTTGGCAAGTCACGAGCGGTGTGCTTTTATGCATTACCCTATGGTTACTTGCTGAACGCTTTTTATAACTTGAACTTAAGGAGAACCACGATGATCACTGACAGACAACAAGTGACAGAGATGATAGTAAGCGCAAAGGTAAGAAAGCACATTAAATGGGCCGATGCTGCCGCCGCCATTGGTGAATCGAAGGAATGGAGTACCGCTGCGTGTCTAGGGCAGATGGCGCTTACAAAAAACCAAGCAGAAGCGGTGGGAAAGCTATTTGATTTGTCTGATGAAGCCATCGCTTGGCTGCAAATCGCCCCGTATAAAGGCTCATTGCCTACGGCCGTACCCACGGATCCTTTGATCTATCGATGGTACGAACTAGTGAATGTGTACGGCACCACATTAAAGGAATTGATCCATGAAGAATTCGGTGATGGCATCATGAGTGCCATCGATTTTTCTATGGATTTAAGCCGCGAACCCGATCCGAAAGGTGACAGAGTAAAAGTGGTGATGTCAGGGAAGTTCCTCCCCTACAAAACGTATTAATCCCCAAAGAGGAAATCGATGGCTTGTGGTTAAGCTTAACGATTTCCTGTCTGTTTTTTATTTTTTCGTGAATCAATCAGCGCCGGACAACATGAAGAAACCAACCTACAAAAACCGATATGAGTATCCCAAAGAAGCCGAGTAAGGGCTGAATAGTCCACACCCAGTCACGGACTTTTTCAGCATTTGCGTCTGTGCCTAAGGGTAAATATAACAGTCCTAAGGTTGTGGCAGCGACAATCAATACTGAAGATAAAAGGGTTGCACGCCAGAAGGGGCGGGGCATTAGCCAGTTGATTGCAAATGCAATGATAAGGGCCACAGCAGCCAGTAAATACGCGGTCAAAACAGCTCCGATTTGCTATTTGGAAAGGGCTACAGTGTGCATAGCTATGAAACCAATTGCAACCAAACTTTAGCGCCTTTAAGGGCAGACGCCACACCGTTTTTTTTACATTCTATTAAAGGACTTTATCAACGTATGATGGTAGAATCGCCGCCCGTTTTTTAACCAACCCATTAACTACATTGGATTTCCATGTTTGATCTGATTACTAACAAAGACAGCAACGTAAAAAATGATGTGCTGTCGGGTATTACTGTTGCCCTTGCCTTGGTGCCCGAAGCCGTGGCTTTTGCTTTTGTTGCCGGTGTAGAACCTATGATAGGCCTCTATGCTGCGTTTATGATGGGGCTAATTACTTCTGCCATTGGCGGTCGTCCCGGTATGATTTCTGGTGCCACTGGCGCGATGGCTGTGGTTATGGTGGCCCTTGTTGCAGAACACGGTGTGCAATACTTGTTTGCTGCTGTACTGCTAGCCGGATTGCTACAAATACTTTGTGGTATTTTCCGGCTTGGAAAGTTCATTAGGTTAGTGCCGTATCCGGTAATGTTAGGGTTCGTCAATGGCCTTGCTATCGTGATTTTTCTGGCCCAACTTGGCCAATTTAAAGTGTTTAATGCCGCAGGTGAAATGACATGGATGCAGGGTTCAATGCTTTACATTATGTTAGGGCTGGTGGCGTTAACGATGGGGATTATCTTTTTATTGCCTAAGTTAACTAAAGCAGTTCCGGCCTCTCTTGTGGCCATTGTCACCATTACCTTGCTGGTGCATGGGTTAGATCTTGAGGCCCGCACGGTTATCGATTTTGTGCGCGACTTGCTTCCTGCCGATCAAAAAGACACTGCCACATTGGCCGGTGAATTGCCTGGCTTTGCCATCCCTATGGTGCCGATGACCTGGGAAACGGTCATGATTATTTTACCCACCTCTGTGATCTTATGTTTAGTGGGATTAATCGAATCCTTGCTGACCTTGTCGCTAATTGATGAAATGACCGACACCCGTGGACAAGGTAATAAAGAATGTATTGGCCAAGGTGTGGCTAACACCGTGAATGGTTTCTTCGGTGGTATGGGTGGTTGCGCCATGATTGGCCAGTCCATGATCAATATTAACTCCGGAGGACGTGGTCGTCTTTCTGGGATCACCGCTGCTTTGGTTCTGCTGTGTTTTATCTTATTTGCAGCTCCATTAATTGAAATGATCCCCCTTGCGGCACTGGTAGGTGTCATGTTTGTGGTGGTTATTGGAACCTTTGAATGGGCGTCGTTCCGTATTATTCGGGGCGTTAACAAAGAAGATGCCTTTGTCTTGTTTTTGGTCACAGCGGTTACCGTGATTTCCGATTTAGCCATTGCTGTGGTGGTTGGGGTTATCGTATCGGCGTTGGTGTTTGCTTGGAAAGCAGCAAGGTATATCGAAGCGAAAACCCATATTGATGATGATGGGTGGAAAGTTTACACGCTGCGTGGACCGGTATTCTTTGGTTCTATTCAGCATTTTAAAGATATGTTTGATGTAGCTAACGATCCTCACGATGTGGTCATTGACTTCAACAACAGCCGTATATGGGATTCATCGGGCATTGACGCGCTAGATACTCTGGCCGATAAATACGAACAGCAAGGTAAGAAATTGCATATTCGTCATATTAGTGCCGAATGTCGTGTACTGCTTAAAAAAGCCGACAAATTTGTAGAAATAAATGTCAGTGAAGACCCCCGTTATCGGGTAGCGACAGATAAACTGGCTTAGGTTAGCGATGCACTTGTATAAAGCATTATGCATTATATGAGTGCATTTAGGGGAGGTATTGACCTCTGCTAGGCTAGCTAAGTCATTGTATTATAGTTGGTAAGAATGTTGGCATTAATGTTGATTGTCTAATTGTATCGTTATAAGTAAGCGGGGCGAAAAAACCGCTTAACGGTAACAACATTATTTATTTTGTACGTTTACGTGCAATAGGCAACGAAGCCCACAACCAGTGAAAACTGGATGTGGGTTTTTTTTTGGCTCAAAAAAGGGTTCAACAATGACAGCATCAACAACACATCCAAAAATCCTGGTCGTCGGAAACGGGATGGTTGGTCATCATTTTGTCGAGCAGCTGGTTAGTAGCCAGTATGCATGCAACATCACTGTATTAAGCGGTGAAAAACGATTGGCATATGACCGTGTTCATCTTTCTTCTTGGTTCAGCGGCTCTAATGCCAGCGATTTGGCCATGACAGACGAACAAACCTATCAACAGTGGGGCGTTAATTTTGAACTTGATGCCCAGGTTATCGATATCGACAGGGTACACAAAACTGTCTCCACGGCCACAAAAACCTTTTCTTATGATGTGTTGGTGCTGGCGACGGGATCCTATCCTTTTGTTCCTCCTATTCCGGGTAACGATCAACCCCATTGCTTGGTGTATCGCACCATTGAAGATTTAGAAGCCATCGAAGCTTCTGCAACCGAAAGTAAAGTGGGTGTAGTGGTTGGCGGCGGCTTATTAGGTTTAGAAGCAGCGAATGCGCTCAAGCAGGCTGGTTTGGAAACCCATGTGGTTGAGTTTGCTCCCCAGTTGATGGCCGTGCAGCTTGATGGTCAAGGTGGCGATTTGCTGCGCCAAAAAATTGAAGACTTAGGGGTAACCGTACATACTCAGAAGGCGACGCAAGTGATTGAAGCCGGTAATGATTGCCGTTATCGAATGGTGTTTGCCGATGAAAGCTTTCTGGAAACCGACATGATACTTTTTTCTGCCGGTATTCGTCCTTCTGACTTTCTCGGTAAGAAAGCCGAACTGGCAGTGGGGGAACGGGGTGGTATTGTGATTAACGACCAATGCCAAACCAGCGACCCGAACATCTATGCCATTGGGGAATGTGCCCTGTGGGAAAACCGGATTTTTGGTCTTGTGGCACCGGGTTACACCATGGCCCGCACCGTCGCTGCCCAAATAGCCGGTGGCGAGGGGGCCTTTACCGGGGCAGATATGAGCACCAAGCTTAAATTAATGGGGGTGGAAGTGGGCTCCATCGGTGATGCCCACGGCAAAACCCCAGGTGCCCTGAGTTATACCTATCATAATCAGCCCGATGGCGTGTATAAAAAACTGGTGGTGGATGCAACACAAAAGCATGTGCTTGGCGCAGTACTGGTGGGCGATACCGGCGACTATGACACCCTATTACAATACAGCTTAAACGGCATTGAATTACCTCAGAAGCCAGAGTCGTTGATCTTACCGTCAGCCGGCGAACAGCCGGCCTTAGGGGCGGATGCGCTACCGGATTCTGCCACCATCTGTTCGTGTCACAACGTAGCAAAATGCGATATTACCCAAGCCATCGACAGCGGCTGTTGCAGCTTAGGTGACGTGAAATCGGCCACCAAGGCCAGCACGGGGTGTGGTGGTTGTACCGCCTTGCTTAAAAATGTGGTGGACAGTGAATTGGAAAAACGGGGCGTAGAAGTCTCCAAGGCCATTTGTGAACACTTCGACTATACCCGCCAAGAGCTTTTTCACATTGTCAAAGTCGAAGGGATCCGTAGTTTTGATGATTTACTGGCTAAACACGGTACTGGGCTAGGGTGCGATATCTGTAAACCGGCAGTGGGGTCAATATTGGCTTCGGTGTGGAATGATTACATTCTTAGCCAAAACAATCTGCCCTTGCAGGACACCAATGATACCTACTTAGGCAATATGCAAAAAGACGGGACCTACTCTATTGTGCCCCGTATTCCCGGCGGCGAAATTACTCCCGAAGGACTTATTCTGATTGGTGAAGTGGCCAAAAAATACGGCTTGTATACCAAAATCACCGGCGGCCAACGTATCGACCTGTTTGGTGCACGAGTAGACCAATTGCCTGATATTTGGCAGACCCTCATTGATGGTGGATTTGAAACTGGCCATGCCTATGCCAAAGGATTAAGAACCGTAAAATCTTGTGTGGGCAGTACATGGTGTCGCTATGGCGTACAAGACTCGGTGGGCGAAGCCATAAACATCGAAAATCGATACAAGGGGTTACGTGGGCCCCATAAAATTAAATTTGCTGTTTCTGGCTGTACCCGAGAGTGTGCCGAAGCCCAAAGCAAAGATATTGGCATCATTGCCACAGAAAACGGATGGAATTTATATGTCTGTGGAAATGGAGGGATGAAGCCTCGTCATGCCGACTTATTTGCCACCGATCTGGATACCCAAACCCTGATCAAATACATCGACCGTGTGTTGATGTTTTATGTGAAAACCGCCGATCGTTTACAGCGTACTTCGGTATGGATGGAAAACCTAGAAGGCGGTTTAGATTACCTCAAAGCCGTGGTGATTAAAGATTCATTAGGGATGGCCGAGGAATTGGAAGGGCAAATGCAGCTTATTGTTGATGCTTATCAGTGTGAATGGAAAACCACACTCGCATCAGAAGAATCCCGTAAACGTTTCAGACAGTTTGTGAACAGCAAACAAACCGACAGCAACATTCAGTTTGTGGATGAACGTGGGCAGATACGTCCGGCCACGGAAGCTGAAAAAATAGCGGGCGAAGCGCGCATTCCCGTTGAAGTGATTTAAGGAGAAGACCATGCAGGCAAATGCAGAAATTACCCCTCTTTGGCACGACATTTGTGCCGAATCTGAACTGATCAGTAATAGCGGCATTTGTGCGCTGATTGACGATCAACAAATCGCCATTTTTACTTTGGATCTAGCTGAAGGGCGTACCCTGTACGCGGTGTCCAACTGGGATCCGGTGGGAAAGGCCAACGTCATTTATCGCGGTATCATTGGTTCGGTGGGCAGTGAACCGGTGGTGGCTTCCCCCTTATACAAGGAACACTACTCGTTAATCAGTGGCCGATGTATGGAAAATGACGGGGTGAGTTTGATGGTGTATGACGCTCAGATCGTTGACGGTCGTGTGCAAATCGCTATTTAGATAAGATTACATAAAAGGTACCAGGTATGCACCACGCGCGCCCCACAGTGATTTCGGTTAAGTCTTCCTCTCAGCCTAATGTCAGGACACCGACGCTGGCACAAACGACTTGTCCGTACTGTGGGGTCGGGTGTGGGGTAGATGTGACCTTGCAACATGCTCACAACGGCGGCTGTAGGGCCACAGCCGTAACCGGTACACCAGAACACCCGGCGAATTTTGGCCGTTTGTGTGTCAAAGGGGCAAACCTGTTAGAAACCAACGATCTTACCCATCGTTTACTGACCCCACGTGTGAATAATAAGCCTGCTTCTTGGGATGAGGCCACCTCAGCCATTGCGGATAAAATGGCCGCGGTTATACAGCAGTATGGGCCCGACGCCGTGGCGTTTTATGTTTCTGGGCAGCTACTCACAGAAGATTACTATGTGGCCAACAAGTTAATGAAAGGCTATATAGGCAGTGCCAATATAGATACTAATTCCCGCCTTTGTATGTCATCGGCGGTGGCGTCTTACAAACGGGCATTTGGCGAAGACATAGTGCCTTGTGATTACGCCGATTTAGAAGCTACCGATTTACTGATATTTGTTGGCAGCAACGCAGCCTGGACCCATCCGGTGCTGTTTCAGCGTATTGAGCGGGCTAAACGTGGTAACCCCAACATGAAGATCATGCTTGTGGATCCCCGTTCAACCGATACCGCGACACTGGTCGATTGTCATCTTGCGATAAAACCCGGTACCGATGCCGTCCTATTTAACGGTTTATTGCGTTATCTCGCCCTGCATCATTATTTAGATGAGGGGTTTATTGGTGAATCGACTCTGGGGCTTGATGAGGCACTATCGAGTGCATCGGCATATACCCCACAGCAGGTAGCTGATGAATGTGATGTGCCTTTAGCCGATGTATTGGCGTTTTACGACGCCTATGGAAACAGTCCCACCGCCATTACCTTTTATTCTATGGGCATTAACCAGTCGACCACCGGCACCGACAAAGGCAATGCCATTATTAATTGTCATTTGGCGTCGGGAAAAATTGGCAAGCTGGGTTGCGGGCCATTTTCTATTACCGGACAACCCAATGCCATGGGCGGACGGGAAGTGGGTGGCCTTGCCAATATGCTGGCTGCCCATATGGATATTGATAACCCGGTTCACACCGAACGAGTGCAGCGTTTTTGGCAATCCCCCACCATCGCCAGCAAGCCAGGCTTAAAAGCGGTGGATCTGTTTAAACGAATGCAGGAAGGCAAGATTAAATTTGTTTGGATCATGGCCACCAACCCTGTGGTGAGTATGCCCAATAGGCAAGAGGTTGAATCGGCCTTACGTCAATGTGAGCTGGTGGTGGTGTCAGATATTGTCGATAACAACGACACCCTTAATTTTGCCCATATTGCCCTGCCTGCCACCGGATGGTCAGAGAAAAACGGCACAGTAACCAATTCAGAGCGTCGCATCTCCCGGCAACGGGGTATTTTGCCCGCCCCGGGTGAAGCGAAACACGACTGGCAAGCCCTCTGTGAGGTAGCCAAGAAACTGGGCTTTGAGGAAGGGTTTACCTACACTCACCCGGCTCAAATTTTCCAAGAACATGCGGCACTTACCGCCTTTGAAAATGAAGGCGAGCGGGCCTTGAATCTGGCGGGTTTAACGGCGCTTTCACTACGAGAATACGACAATTTACGGTCCGTTCAATGGCCGGTGTTAACCGCCAAACCAACAACGACCCAACCCCGTCTGTTTGCCGATGGTCGTTTTTATACGAATACTGGACGGGCGCGGTTTATCCCCATTACCCCCAAAGAGCCAGCGCAGCAAACCTCAAGTGCCTATCCCTTTTTACTTAATTCCGGCCGTAGCCGGGATCAATGGCACACCATGACGCGAACAGGTAAAGCGCCCACCTTGTTAAAGCATGCGGCTTTTGCCGCGTTATCTATGCACCCACAAGATTGTGCCGAATTAGGGCTTAGCGATAACAGTCTGGTGGCCGTTGAAAGTGCAGTGAGTGGTAAAAAGCCCATGATCCTGCCCATCGTTATGGATGATAAATTACGCCAGCAGACCTGTTTTGCCCCTATTCATTGGTCGGCGGTGTGGGGCTCTCATTTGACCTTGGGTGCCATGTTTGATGGTGCTTGTGATAGGGTTTCAGGTCAACCAGAATTAAAGCAGGGGGCTGTATCTGTGCGCCCTGTTACCTATGCCTATGAGGGGCAGATGGTATGCGCCGTTCCTGCATTACAGTCCAAGTTATGTGCGGCATTCGACTATTGGGCAAAAACCACATTAACGCAAGGGGAAGGGGTACGTATTGCCACGGATAGTGCCTTGGTCGATATTGAGAAAGCCCTGATTAGTCAATTCCCCGAACAATGGGTTATCACCGGCGTTAAAAGCGCGCAAAACCTGGTACTGATTGCCCAAAGCAACAACCGATTACAATTTGCTCTGTGGTTAAATTCTCTCTATGCACCGCTCCCTTTTGATTGGTTAGAGGATTGCTTAGGCCAAAGTGAATTAGCGGATGATGCCTTAGCCGCCATGCTTCGCAGCACCGCCGATGACACCTTTTTACAAGGCAAAGTGGTCTGTAGCTGTTTTTCTGTGCGAGAAAAAACCATTGAAACGGCCATAAACGAGGGCTGTGATTCTGTCGAGGCCTTAGGCGAAACCCTTAAATGTGGTACCAATTGTGGCTCTTGTAAGCCCGAGCTGAAAACCCTTCTTGATAAAACCCGTTCAACGATACCGGTTAAAGCGGTAACCAAAGAGGTAATACTTCATGATTAATTCAACAGCGATTAAATTTCCGTTTCTTATTTTCCGCAAACGACTTAATCGAAAGGCGGCGCAAACGCCTACTGGTAACCTCTTACATGCAGATAATACTGCGGGTAAACCCGGTCAGGTATTCATTGTTGGCGCAGGTCCGGGGGATGCTGAGTTACTCACCATTAAAGCGTGGAAATGTTTACAGCAAGCGGATGTGGTGTTATTCGACTGGTTGGTGGATAAATCAGTATTGGCTGAAATTCCTCGCCATGTAAAAACCGAATTCGTTGGTAAGCGTTCTGGGCAACATTCCATGGTGCAACAAGATATTTGCACACGCATGGTGGCGTTAGCCTCATCGGGCTTAAAGGTGGTACGTCTCAAAGGGGGCGATCCTGCGGTATTTGCCCGCACCACCGAGGAAACGGCAGCCTTACAACAAGCTAATATTCCTTTTGCTATTGTCCCTGGGATCACCGCCGCATCGGGGGCTTCTGCCTATACCGGGATCCCGTTGACAGAACGCAACTGTGCCCAGTCTGTCACCCTTGCCACTGCACACTTTAAAGATCCGGAAAAAATGCCTGATTGGCACAGTCTGGCTAAAGCGACAAAGACGCAGACGGTGGTGATCTATATGGGGCTATCTCGCCTTAAAGAGATAGCGGAAAACTTGTCATCAAGGGGCGTAGCTGAAGATTTTCCGGTCGCGGTGGTAGAGAACGCCTGTTGTTCGAATCAACAGGTGATTGCCGGTAACCTAGCGGACATTGCTGATAAAGTACAAGGGGCTAAGTTGACAGGTCCTGCTTTGTTGATCTTTGGAGAGGTGGTAAAGTCTCGCCAACAGGTCTCATTGCAGTTACTTCAACAGGTCACCCATGTCACAGGTTTTTAGTCAATACATCAAAATTATCGGGAAGGGACAAAAAGGCAGCCGTAGCCTTACCCAAGAAGAAGCGTATACCGCAATGAAAATGCTGCTAGCCGGCGAAGTCACCGGTGATCAACGTGGCGCTTTTCTCATGTTATTACGTACCCGGGAAGAAACCCCCGAAGAAGTTATCGGTTTTGTTCAGGCCTGCCGAGAACTGTTACCTGATGCCCTAGCCAGCATAAATCCTATGCTCGATATTGGCTGCTATGCCGGTAAGCGCCGCCAATTACCCTGGTATCTTTTATCTGTGGCGTGTCTTGCCCAACAAGGTATCTCTGTTTTTATGCATGGTGCCCACGAACCGGGTTCCGGTCGGCTTTATGCTTCTCATGTGTTGCCGGCACTCGGCTTACCGGCGGCGCAAAGTATTGCCCAAGGGGAAAGCCAATTAGCCAAGTATAACGTCAGTTATTTAGATTTAGGGGTGGTACTGCCGCCGTTAAATACGTTAATCAAACTTCGCGAAGTATTTGCGTTGCGCTCTTGTGCCAACACCTTAGCAAGACTGCTCAATCCGTCGCTAGCCCCCTACAATGTTCAAGGGGTTTATCACATGCACCTTGATCACAAGCATCAGCGAGTCAATGAAGCTTTTAACCATTTTGATGCCTTGTGTTTTCGTGGCGATGGTGGTGATCCTGAAGTGAACAGTGAACGGCCAACAGAGTTATTTTTTACCCGAAAAGGACACACCGAGGTGGTGACCTTGCCAGAAATGGCCCAAGCTTGGGCAGTGAAGGATAAAGCCATGGATGTTAATCATATGCTGGCTTTTTGGCGGGGTGAAGAAGAACATAAGTACGGTGCTCAGGCTGTCAAAGCAACATTGGTCAGTTACTTAATGCTGGTGAAAGGGTTGGATTTAGCCGAAGCCTTAAGCTTGGCACAAGAGTTTTGGGATAACCGCCACCGACAAGTATTGCCTTTTCACCCTATTGGCGCTTAAAGGCTGCATCATCAGTGAGCAACGTCAGACGTGATTTTGCACTACCTTGATACACGAGGCCTAAGATATTCACTACAGTTTTTAATAACTAACTGAAAAATATGATTAATTAATATTGGCACTGTTGATGCTTTATATAAATTAAGCGGCAGCATAAAAGAATAAAAACGCTTTCAAGCGTACCAAGCTGTCACCACAACATTATGATTCATACATCTTAGGATGTACGGCAACGAAGCCCACCAGGTTAATGGTCAAACATTAACCTGGTGGGTTTTTTTTTGGCTAAGAGGAATACACATGAATGCGTTAACACCCTTACGCGGTTTAACCCACAAAGTAAAAACGCTGGCGTCAGCGCTGGTAATGTCAATTACCTTAACGGGGATAAGCTCGCCTTCAATGGCGGCAGATAAAATCGACTGGCCAGAAAAAGAAGAACTCAAATTTGGTTTTATTAAACTGACTGACATGGCGCCGCTGGCCATTGCGTACGAAAAAGGTTTCTTCGAAGATGAAGGCTTGTACGTCACCCTAGAAGCCCAAGCAAACTGGAAGGTGTTACTTGACCGCGTCATCGATGGTGAACTCGATGGCGCCCATATGTTGGCCGGTCAACCCTTAGGTGCCACCATTGGTTTTGGTACCGAGGCCCATATCATCACTGCATTTAGTATGGATCTCAACGGCAATGGCATTACGGTTTCCAACGAGATTTGGCAGCAAATGAAAACCCATATGCCAATGGAAAATGGCAAGCCGGTGCATCCAGTGAAAGCCGATTACCTAAAACCTGTGGTAGATAAATACCGTGATGAAGGTAAAGCGTTTAAAATGGGCATGGTATTCCCCGTTTCTACCCACAATTACGAACTGCGCTATTGGTTAGCCGCCGGTGGTATTCACCCCGGTTACTACGCCCCCCACAAAGGTGATACATCAGGACAAATAGACGCACAAGCTCTGTTGTCTGTAACCCCTCCGCCGCAAATGCCAGCCACCATGGAAGCCGGCACTATCTATGGCTATTGTGTTGGTGAGCCGTGGAATCAGCAAGCGGTGTTTAAAGGCATTGGCGTGCCGGTGATCACGGATTACGAGATTTGGAAAAATAACCCAGAAAAAGTATTTGGCGTAAGTAGTACCTGGGCAGAAAAGTACCCTAACACCCATTTGCGAGTGGTTAAAGCCATGATCCGAGCTGCCATGTGGTTGGATGAAAACAACAACGCAAACCGTCCTGAAGCGGTAAAAATTCTAGCTAAAAGCACCTACGTAGGGGCTGATGAAGCAGTGTTGGCAAACAGTATGACTGGCACCTTCGAATACGAGAAAGGGGATAAGCGAGAGGTACCGGATTTCAACGTATTTTTCCGCTATAACGCCACCTATCCTTATTACAGTGATGCCATTTGGTATTTAACCCAGATGCGTCGTTGGGGGCAGATTCCTGAAGGAAAACCCGACAGCTGGTATATGGATATGGCGAAGAAAGTTTACCGTCCTGATATCTATGCCGTGGCGGCAAAAGCTTTAATTGCTGAAGGTAAAGCGGATGCGGCAGACTTTCCTGACTTTGACACAGAAAGCGGCTTTAAACCGCCACAAAAAGAGTTTATCGATGGGGTGACTTATGACGGAACCCAGCCTAATGCCTACCTTGAGAAATTTGGGATCGGCCTGAAAGGCGACACGGTTCTTTAATTACTAGCACAGGGATATAACTATGAGTAAGTCAGCGTCTTTGGTGACATCTATCGGACAGTTTAAAGAAGGAGGCTCGGGCAAAATATTGCTGAGTAGCCTGCAGGCCTTGCTACTACCACTAATTGGACTTTTATTGTTCTTGGCAGTGTGGAACGGGGTGGCAAAATCCATTGATACCTCGTTAGGACAGTTTCCTGGCCCGGCCCAAGTTTGGACCCAGGCGCTGACACTGATTGATGAACACAGTGCCCAGCGAGAACAGGCTGAGGCTTTTTATACCCGTCAGGAAGCGCGAAATGCGGCGCGAGTAGAACAGGATCCGTCTTACCAACCTAAGGTGCGTCCTTTCACCGGTGCGCCCACCTTTTTCGACCAAATCTGGACAAGCCTCTATACCGTGATGATTGGTTTTTTGATTGCCTCGGTAATTGCGGTGCCGGTGGGGATCCTTTGTGGATTAAGTAAGTCGGCTTACACCGCCATTAACCCCCTTATCCAGCTTTTTAAGCCCGTATCGCCATTAGCCTGGTTGCCGTTAGTTACCATGGTGGTCAGTGCCCTTTATGTGTCGGACGACCCCATGTTTTCAAAATCCTTTGTGACGTCTGCTTTTACCGTGTCGTTATGTTGTCTGTGGCCCACATTGATCAACACGGCGGTGGGGGTATCGAATATAGAAAAAGACTTGGTGAACGTGAGCCGAGTATTGCGTCTTAAGCCGCTAACCCACCTGACCAAAATTGTACTACCGGCTTCCATTCCTATGATTTTTACCGGCTTACGTTTGTCGTTAGGGATTGGTTGGATGGTGCTTATTGCCGCAGAAATGCTGGCGCAAAACCCAGGGCTAGGAAAGTTTGTTTGGGATGAGTTTCAAAATGGTAGTTCCGAATCCTTAGCGCGCATCATGGTGGCTGTGCTTACCATTGGTGCCATTGGTTTTGTATTAGACCGTTTAATGTTATCGCTCCAGCGAAAAGTTAGCTGGGATAAAAATAGCGTACTGCGCTGATCCACAGGAGAATTGACCATGACAGGAAAACACCTTGAACTGACACAGGTAGGCATTGACTTTCCTACCCCAAAAGGTCCTTTCACCGCACTGAAAGACGTTAACTTAAAAATCAATAAAGGAGAGTTTATTTCTCTTATTGGTCACTCTGGTTGCGGTAAGTCCACCGTATTGAATATTGTGGCGGGCTTACATCAAGCCACCAGTGGCGGCGTTATTCTCGATAATGCCGAAGTAAAAGAGCCCGGCCCAGAGCGCGCGGTGGTGTTTCAAAACCACTCTTTGTTACCTTGGCTAACCGTGTATAAGAACGTTGAGTTGGCCGTAAAGCAAACCTTGCGGGGAAAAACCAAAGCGCAAATTCGCCAGTGGGTGATGCACAATCTTGAATTGGTGCACATGACCCATGCCGCAGATAAGCTGCCATCGGAAATATCCGGTGGTATGAAGCAACGGGTAGGGATAGCCCGCGCCCTGGCGATGGAGCCCAAAGTGCTGCTGATGGATGAGCCTTTTGGGGCCCTTGATGCCTTAACCCGTGCCCATTTACAAGATTCACTGATGGAGATCCACGCCGATCTAGGCAATACGGTGATCATGATCACTCACGATGTGGATGAAGCCGTATTGTTAAGTGATCGCATTGTGATGATGACCAATGGTCCAGCGGCGACGGTGGGAGACATTCTGGACGTTAAACTACCTCGACCCAGGGATCGTTTGGCATTGGCGGATAACCCAGAATATAACCATTACCGCCATGAAGTGCTCACCTTCCTGTATGAAAAACAGAAAAAGATTGAGCCGGTAGGGAAAAGATCGAGCACAAAAAAAACGCCATCGTCAAATAAATCCGACGCGGCTTAAAATTTCATAAAACACTAAAAAACAAAGGGATAGCCTTGTCAGCAGCATGAGGCGGGCTAGATCTGTCTTAAAAACAGAGGAACACATAATGAAACGAGCAGCCATGTACCCACGCACTGTTATTGCCATTGCCCTTACCGGTGTCTTATTTCCTGCCACTGCAGCAGATTGGTATGATGCGATGAAAGAAACCACGGCCCATGCGGATTTCCGTTTGCGCTATGAATCGGTGGATCAGGATAACGCCCTAAAAGATGCCGATGCGTTGACGTTGCGAACCTTGGTTGGCATTACCACCGGAAGTTACAATGGGTTTTCACTGACCACTGAGATAGAAGACGTTCGCATTGCCTTTGGTCAGGGAGATTACTCAGTTCCTCCTGCGAATTACAAAAGCGGTGAGTATTCGGTGATTGCTGATCCTGAAACCACCGAGCTACACCAAGGGTTTGTGCAATTTAAGCAGGATGGCTTTACGGTTAAAGCAGGGCGTCAAATCATTGCTTTAGATGGCCATCGCTTTGTTGGTCATGTGGGATGGCGACAGGATTGGCAAACCTTTGATGCTGTGACGGCAAAATACAGTGAAGAGAATTGGTCGGTATTTTACGGATTTATTGGCCAACGTAATCGTATTTTTGCCGAGGATGGCGATTTAGACAGTAAAGATCATTTGTTTAATGGAACCTATAATTCATCGATAGGTAAATTTACTGCCTATGCCTATTTACTCGAAGTGGATAATGATACCGACAATGGGTTAGATACTTATGGTATTAGCTACAGTGGTTCCATGGCCACAGACAGCGTAAAATGGCTCTACAGTGGCGAATATGCCACCCAAAGCAGCGACAGTGGTGAAAGCAGTTATGATGCTGATTACCTTAAATTGGAAGGAGGCGCCGTGGTGTCCGGCATCACAGGTAAGGTCACTTATGAAGTGCTGGGCTCTGACGATGGAGGGTATGGCTTTGCCACGCCCTTAGCCACACTGCATAAATTTAACGGTTGGACAGATCAGTTTCTTACAACGCCTGCCCAAGGTTTGGAAGATCTAGTCTTCTCACTTAGCGGCAAGCTTGGTGGCGGGGCTTGGACCTTGGCCTACCATGATTTTGAGGCTGACAAGGCCAGTGCTGAAATCAGTGACTTAGGTAGTGAATTTAATGCGCAATATGTGACTAAGGTGGCAGAACACTTTTCTCTCGGTGTGAAGTACGCTAGCTATTCTGCCGGTGATATCAATGTAGATACTGACAAGTTATGGGTTTGGATAGGCACTAAATTCTAATGCATACGGTGGGGTTTGTACTTTGTGGTGGGGCGTCATCTCGTATGGGGGAAGATAAATCTTCCCTTATCTTTGATGGCGAGACCTTGTTGTCTCGGGCCCGCCGTACCTTAGCTCGTGAATGCGACACTGTGTACAGTGTGGGCAAAGCGGGGGCCGATATCATTGATGAGAAGCCCCTTGCTGGTCCCGCCTGGGGCATATTGTCCGCCATAGAAAAGCTTCATAGTAATCAGCCTACCCGTATTGTGATCATGCCGGTGGATATGCCTTTGTGTGCATCGATGGCGATAAAAACCTTACTTTGTGCCAGTGAGGGGCGCCAGCGCAGTGTCTATGCTGAAAAATATTTACTGCCCTTGGTGCTTATTAGCGAGGTGGGAGCCTTAGCCAAAATAAAGCGGGTATGCGCAAAAGAACAATCCTTGTCGGTGCGTTTTTTGTTGTCTTTATTTGCTGCCTTGCCGGTTTCCATGGATAGGTTTCCTAGCACTACCTTCATGAATGTGAACAATAAAGAGGATTGGCAGCGATTGCATCAAGTTAGTCAAAACCAATAAAAAACGCGCCATCAAGGCGCGTTTTTTGTCATTGGGGCAAACTTATTGTTTCGTTAACCAGACGATGAGATCTTTAACATCATCCATAGACATGTCGCGGGTAAAGGTTGCTTGATAACGACCATTGATAATAAATGTTGGCGTACCATGTACTGCACTACGGTAATCTTCCAGCATTTTGTTATTTTTCTTCACCATGCTGTTAACACCAAAGCTGGCGGCTAATTTATCAAATTCAGCAGGATCTACATCATTCACCACATACAGGTTTTTAAGATCGGCTAAACTGTTAACCGGTGCCCGTTGTTCGTGGATATACTTAAAAATAGCGGTGTTGAGCTTATCTTCTTGCTTCATTGCCCGGCCAATCATCATGGCCCGTGTGGCAGCATCTTGGGTTTCAGTGGAAGCGCCACCCATGAAGTTAACATGGATTTTGGTAAACTTAGTCCCTTCTGGTAATGACTTTTTGATTTCAGCAACCAACGGTTCGAACCGGTAGCAGTGACCACACCAAAAAGAAACAAATTCATATACTTCTGGGGTTTTTGTCTCGGGCTTATCGAGCACGGTATAGTGTGTACCTTCTTTCCATTTAACGTCATCAGCACAGGCCTGCAAAGGGATGAGCAACGCCGTTAAAAGAAATAATGCAATTTTTTTCATTGTTCGAACTTCCGTCATACGTTTTTAAAAGCAAAAAAAAGAGTAACACAGAGGGGCAAATAGCACTAGTCAACGGGATAAATCGCAGCCATTGCAAGATAATCGCACCCTTGTTTTTGTTAACCATTCCCCTCAAAAGCCTAATTTTAGCGGCGGCTCATACAGGGCGGCCATTTGCTCCTTTAGTGCGAGAATTTGTCCTTCCCAATATTTGTCTTCGGCAAACCAAGGAAAGGCTCGAGGAAAGGCCGGGTCTTGCCAGCGCTGAGACAGCCATGACATATAGTGCACCATGCGCATGGCGCGAAGGGGCTCGATTAAACTAAATTGGCTATTATCAAAGTGATGAAACTCTTCGTAGGCTTCAATCAGCACATCTAATTGCAGTAACTGTTGCTGGCGATCTCCACAAAGCATCATCCAAAGATCCTGCATGGCCGGCCCCATTCTGCAATCATCTAAATCCACAAACATGGGGCCATCTCGCCACAAGATGTTGCCTGGATGGCAATCTCCATGAAGGCGTATTAGCGACGTTGCTTTGTAACGGGATTGGGTTTCCGCAATTAAGGGGTCAAGAATAGCAAAAAATGCCGTTTGCAGGTGGCTTGGCAGCAGTGTGCTAGATGTGAGTATCTCGCGAGGCTTTTCTAAAAAGCTCTTAGGATCCAATTGAGGGCGACTGGCAAAGGGTTTGCTTTGGGCAACGCGATGGATGCGACCAATAAACCGTCCCATCCACTCTAATTGGTCGATGTTGTCTACTTCAAACTGGCGTCCACCCACCGATGGAAATACCGCAAAACGAAATCCACAGGCATGGTGAAGGGTTTTTCCCTCTATGGCTAAAGGCGCAACCATGGGGATGTCCGCGGCGGCTAATTCCTGGGCGAAATCGTGTTCTTCTAAAATTTGTTCGTCACTCCAGCGGTGAGGACGATAAAATTTGACCACCAATCGCTGTCCATCTTCGGCTTTGAATTGATAGACCCGATTTTCGTAACTATTAAGTGCCAGCAAACCGGATTCAGGATAAATCCGGCAGCTTTCCAAGGCATCTAACACGGTATCCGGACTGAGCCCGGAAAAAGCAAAATCCGTTGCTTGGTTAGTCTCGGTAGAGGTATTTAGTTGGTTCATTGACTTCCACAACATTACCCTCGGCGTCAGTGGTACTTACCCGAAAAGAGATCTCGGTTACCGCCTCGCTGAGGTTTTTGGGTGAGGTTTCCACAGATAGTGGCATACTGAAGACTTCTCCGCCACCCACAGTCACTTCTGTTTCACCCAAAATGTTGTAACTCGCTAACCCTTCTATTTCGATGTTGTAGGTGTGGCGATCCTGAGATTTGTTCAAGATCTTAATGGTATAGACATTTTCCACGTTACCCCGTCCGTTCTCTCGGTAAAGCGAATTGCGGTCACGGATCAAATCCACCGCAAGGGGCACTCGAGTCACAATATCAGCCACTAAAAAACCAATCATTAACAACAGCACAATAAAGTAGCCCACCAGTTTTGGCCTTACAATATGGGTTGTGCCGCCAGATAAACGTTCTTCTGAAGTAAAGCGAATGAGGTTTTTGGGATAATTCATTTTTTCCATCACCCCGTTGCAGGCATCCACACAGGCACCACAATTTATGCATTCGTATTGTAATCCATTACGAATATCAATACCGGTGGGGCAGACCTGAACGCACAGCTGGCAATCGATGCAGTCACCTAAGTTTTTCTCGGCCAAGGCATCATGACTGAGCTTTCTTGGCCGAGGGCCCCGTTTTTCGCCACGATTAAAATCGTAAGAAACAGTAAAGGTGTCTTTGTCGAACATGGCAGATTGAAAGCGGGCATAAGGACACATGTGGGTACACATGATTTCTCGCATCCAGCCAGCATTGCCGTAGGTGCAAAAAGTAAAAAAGAGAATAGAAAAAACCGCCCAAAAACCGGCATTAAACGTGAAAAAATCAATAAAAAGTGCGCCAATGGGGGTGAAGTAGCCCACAAAAGTGAGTGAAGTAAGTAGCGCAATGGCAAGCCAGGCGAGGTGCTTAAGGGTTTTGCGGATGAATTTATCCCCATCCATGGGGCGTTCATCAAGCTTTATACGCTTGTTCCGGGGGCCTTCGATTTTTTCTTCGCACCAGATATACATGTATACCCAGGTAGTTTGGGGGCACATAAAACCGCACCAAACCCTACCGGCAAAGGTGGTAATAAAAAATAAAGCAAAGGCGCCAACAATAAAAATATAAGCTAAAAGGGTGAGATCCTGGGGCCACAATGTTAACCCAAAAATAGTGAACCTCTGCTCCATGATATCCAGCAAAATGGCTTGATGACCGTCATATTGTATCCACGGAAAGACGGCAAATACGGCAAGAAAAATGAAACCAAAAAAGCGTCGAAAGTTCTCAATAGGCCCTTTTACGGCCCGAACATAGATCTGGCTACGAGCCGATTGGCGTTGTTTGCCGCTACCGCCAGCGGGCTTATGCACTTTTACCGGCGTAACGTCTTTAACCTGAATGTGTTCGCTCATGAAAAACCTTAACTGGCACAGGAGTAATTTTAGCGGGCAGTATAACAACAGATGTGTCAGTCGTATTAATATAGATCAATCAACAGATAGACGTAATACTACTCTGGCTTATAAAACTTAATAAATAAGTATGAAAAATAATCTATTTTTTTCCCAATTCACTGAGTACAGTACGCTGCTATAAGTATTCCGCCTAGCCCAAAACATAAAAATATGGCGCATAAATGACGTAGAGGAAGCAGAAATTATGTGGCGCAGTATCGTGGTTTTATTTGAAATTGCAGCACTGATTACAGTGCTTAGACTCCCTTTTGTCCAATACCTTTTTGAAGATGTTCATGAGGAAGTGGCACAGTGGTACGAAAGTATTGCCACCTGGCAAGAAAAAAGAGAATTGTCTGTTTTAGAGCGGCTCACTGCGTCACAGCGTGAAAAGCTTAGGCCGTTTCAACAAGAGTATATTGACGATATACTCAGCAGTCGTGCCAAAATCGCCTCGTTTCACCAGACCTTTTGTATTACCGATAACATCAATCCGTTTATTCATGGCGCAGAGCTGGCTCAATTTTGCAGTGCCATTGACAGTACTCACTTACTCGCAGCCAATCATTAGCCATTTTTACATTGGTTCAGCTTCGGTTCATCCGCGCCAAGATAAAGTTTAATTAGGTTAAATAGCGGGAACTGCCCGTTTTATATTGGCTCTAACCCTATAGGTTCGCCGGTATTCATGTGCATACACTACATGCGCATAAAAACCGGTGGTTGTGATGAATTTGTGAGGAGACTTATAGCATGGTCAAACTAGTGAAAAACAGCGCATTGTGCTTTTTTGTGGCTGCCCTCGCTGTATCAGCTAATGCTTATTCTGCAACTGCCGAGGTAACGTGGCAAGCGCCGGATGACTACACTGACGTTCGCGCAGCAAACGAAAATCGGGCCCGCTTTAAAGAACGTACATTCAAAACCCTTGATGAGTATTTTGCTAAATTAGCTGAAAAGCTCCCTGAGGAGCAAACCTTGGTTATTACGGTAACGGATCTTGATCTCGCTGGCCAAGTTTGGCCAAGCAGTTTTGTTTTTGGTAATGGCATGGGGTCGGATGTGCGCATTATCAAACGGGTGGATATTCCCCGAATTGTATTTAGCTATACGTTGAAAGATGGCGCGGGCAACGAAATAAAAAGTGCTAATGTAAACCTCAAAGACATGGGCTTTTTAGAAAATTCACGTCTGGTCGCACAAAGTGATAACTTGGCTTACGAAAAAGCCATGATTAAAGACTGGTTTCGTGACGAAATGGCCGATGTAACGGTTAAAAATCTCTAATATCTTCTCTTTTTTATGGCGTTTTCGGTGTGATAAAACGCCATATTCCTTGCATAATCTTCTTCGTTAAATACGGCAATATTGCTTTTTTATTCGTCCATTGATGGATTTTCTTTGTGTTTGAGGGGCATTCCCTCTTGCTTATCATTTGTGCATCCCTTACTGCGCCTGACCTACAGACCATCTGGTCAAAAAAGTGGCACGATCGGTCAAAAAGTTGTCATTTCTTTGTAGTAAATTCTTTATACTCTTAAACTGCACTTTGGGACAGTTACTAATAATAAGCAGGAGCATAATAATGAAATCACTCATCCTGTTTCCACTCGCACTCGGTATGTCTGTGTCTGCCATTGGCAGCGAATTACTTATCAGTCAGTACGTTGAAGGAAGCAGTAACAACAAAGCAATAGAGATCTATAACCCCACGGAACTGCCGGTTACCCTCGACAGTTATACCTTATCTTTCTATTTCAATGGCAACGAGGCTGCGGCTGCTAACATTGGTTTGTCTGGCACATTGGCCGCAAAAGACACGCTGGTAATCGCCGATGATAATGCGAGTTCGGCGCTATTGGCGCTCGCAGATATGACCTCGTCCCAGAGTTTTTTTAATGGTGACGATGCCATTGTACTGACCGACGACACCGGCGTTGTCCTCGACAGTATTGGACAGGTTGGCGTTGATCCCGGCTCCTCTTGGGGCAGCGGAAGCATAACCACTGCCAACGATACCTTGGTGCGCCTAGCCACGGTGGTAAGCGGTGATACAAATATTTTTGACGCTTATACCACCAGTGAATGGACAGGTTTGCCGCAAGATGATTATACCGGACTCGGCAGCCACAATGTGGACGACAGTGGTGACGATGGCGGCGATGGTGGCGGCGATGGTGGCGGCGATGAGGGTGGTGATGATGACCCCCTCGATGGAGTGTGTACCAATTGCCCAGAGTTAGACAAAGTGGCTGATGCCAGTACCTTTGATGCCTCTATTTATTATGCCGCGGTACAAGCCGAAATCGATGCTGGGGCCAGTGAAGCGGTGATCCGCCAAGTATTAAGCGACACTATTTCAGGGCAACGGGTACTAACCTACACCCAGGTATGGACCGCATTGACCGAAACCGACGAAGATCCTGACAACAATAACAATATCGTGTTGATTTACTCGGGTAACTCCATTCCCAAAGCCAACAATGGCTCTGGTGCTGATTCTAGCCAACCTGATTACTGGAATCGTGAACACAGTTGGCCAAAAAGTCACGGCTTTGATAGCAGTGGTTATGAAGCCTACACGGATATTCAGCATCTACGGCCTGCCGATATTACGGTGAACAGTAGCCGTGGTAATCTCGATTTTGATGACAGTGATAGCCCGTTAGCTGAAGCGCCAGAAAACCGGGTAGATGGCGATTCCTTTGAACCTCGCGATGCGGTGAAAGGGGATGTGGCGCGTATGATGATGTACATGGATGTGCGTTATGAAGGGGCCGGAAGCGACAGCACTCCAGATTTAGCCCTCGTTAATGAAATCACATCCACCGGAGAGCCCGAATTAGGCATGTTGTGCACACTGCTTTCATGGAGTGATGCCGACCCTGTTGATGAAACTGAAATTCGTCGACAAAATGCTATCTATGAATATCAGGGAAACCGCAACCCCTTTGTTGATCACCCTGAATGGGTAAGCTTGTTCTATTCACAAGACACCTGTGGTGATACAAGTGAAGAGGAAGAAGAAGAAGTCGATCCTATTCCTGAGGCAACGGGCACGCCCGCAATTATGCTTACCGGCGTGTTTGATGGCCCTCTAAGTGGCGGTGTTCCCAAAGGCATTGAGTTATATGTCACCCGAGATATTGACGATCTCAGTGTTTGCGGCGTGGGTAGTGCCAACAATGGTGGTGGTTCTGATGGCGAGGAATTCACCTTCCCATCTGATTCAGCCTCCGCCGGCGACTTTTTGTATATCGCTAGCGATACCGATGGCTTTATGGCCTTCTTTGGCTTTGCTCCCGATTACGTAGCTAGCAGCATGTCCATTAATGGTGATGATGCTATCGAAGTCTTCTGTGATGACGAGGTGGTAGACTTATACGGTGATATCAACACCGATGGTACTGGCGAAGCTTGGGATTACCTCGATAGCTGGGCTTATCGCGTAACCGGTGGGCCGTCTGCAACCTTTGATATTGGTCAGTGGAATGTCGCTGGCACCAATGCACTGGATGGTGAGTCTGATAACACTACCGCAGCAACACCTATTCCGTTAGCGACTTATATTCCGCCAGCCACAGAGTTGTTTTTCTCTGAATACATTGAAGGATCTGGCAATAACAAAGCCGTGGAAATCGTTAACTTAGGGCTAACCGAGGTTGACCTGAGTGACTACGATGTACAGATTTTCTTTAATGGAAGCGTGACCGCCGGACAAACCATTGCTCTGTCAGGTACATTGGCCGCAGGCGATGTGTACGTGATTGCCCATAGCAGTGCTGATACAGAGGTGCAGGTAGAAGCCGACTTGCTATCTGGCAGCTTGGCGTTCAACGGTGACGATACGGTATTGTTACGCAATGACGGTACCGTGGTGGATAGTATCGGACAGATAGGCGTTGATCCGGGCTCTGCCTGGACCAGTGAAGGTGTCAGTACGCAAAATGCCACACTGGTGCGCAAAGCCACCATTACCGGGGGTGATGAAAATGCCGATGATACCTTTGATCCAAGCTTAGAGTGGGATGGCTATGCCAGCAATACGTTCGATTACTTAGGTAGCTACCTTCGTGATGAAACTGAAACCGTGGATTTAGGTTTCTGCGGCGAAAATGCCACCTTGATCAGCACGATTCAAGGTTCAGGTAGTGCTTCTCCCATAAGCGGTCTGGAAGTGGCTATTGAAGCCATTGTTACCCACGTCACCCCTGATCTTGATGGATTCTGGGTGCAGGAAGAAGGGGCCGATGAAGATGGCGACCCATTAACTTCTGAAGGGGTGTTTGTAGCTGGCTCTGATCTACTTGATTCTGTTAGCGAAGGCGATCTCGTTCGGCTTGCTGGTAATATCAGCGAAGAATTTGGACGTACTACGATATCGGCCACATCTGAAGTGCTTGTGTGTGGTTCGGGAAGTGTAGCGCCTACTCTGATTGCTCTGCCGATGAGTGATGCTGACGAGTTTGAAAAATACGAAGGCATGTTGGTAACCAGTAGTCAAAACTGGGTTATCAGTAACGTTTATGCTTACAGCGATTTTGGCGAAATTTGGGTATCTACCGAGCGCTTGTTCACACCAACCCAGTTGTATGCGCCAGGTTCCACCGAAGGCGCTGCGTTAGCACAAAGTAATGGGTTAGATTTACTCATTATTGATGACAATGCCGATGGCTATGCTGAATCGTGGATGTTGCCAGTAGAAGGGTTTTCTCCTTCCAACACCATTCGTTCAGGGGATCTTATCACCGCGGTTACTGGGGTGATGGATTATGGTTACTCTGCTTATCGCATACGTCCGATATCTACGCCTACCTTGGTGGCGGATAACCCACGTACTGAAGCGCCCGAGCTTTCTGATGGTAATCTGAAAGTAGCGAGCTTCAACGTGTTAAATCTGTTTAATGGTGATGGCCTAGGGGAAGGTTTCCCCACCGAACGTGGTGCCACTACCTATGAAGAGTATCAACGTCAATTAACTAAAATTGTTAAGGCGTTGGTTGCCATTGATGCCGATGTAGTGGGCTTGCTAGAACTGGAAAACGATGGTTTTGATAGTAATAGCACCCTGGCACAGTTGGTCGATGCGTTAAACACGACCATGGGTGCTAACACCTATGCATATGTGGATGCAGGCGTAGAGCAACTGGGTACGGATGCAATTACCTCCGGTATTATTTATCGCCCAGGTAGCGTTACCCCTGTGGGGTCACCTGAAGTGCTGACGTCTGCCAATAGTATTGTGGATGACGAGGGCGCCTTGTTCGATGATTACGGAAACCGTCCGTCATTGGCACAGCTGTTTACCCATAATGAATCCGGTGAAAATTTTGCGGTGGATGTGAATCACTTAAAATCTAAAGGCAGTAGCTGTGGTGAAGGCGATGATAGCGTCGAGCAAGGTAACTGTAATCTGACACGGACTCGCGCAGCAACCGGACTTGCGGCTTGGTTGCAAGAGACCTTTGGCGATACCGCTACCATCATGCTGGGTGACTACAATGCTTATGCCCAAGAAGATCCGGTACAGGTATTAACCGGTGAAGGGTATGTGAATACCGTGGCGCAAATCTTTGGTTCACAAGCTTATAGTTATAGCTTTGATGGACTCGCGGGCACCTTGGATTATCAGTTTGTTAACGATACCGCCTTAGCTTGGTTAGTGGATGTCACCGAATGGCACATCAACAGTGATGAGCCTGAAATCTTCGATTACAACGAAGAATATAAAGACGAGACCTTCCTTAACGAACTGCTATATCGTGCCTCAGACCATGATCCGGTAATTGCTACCTACATGCTGGTATCGGAAAGTGGCACCTTAACCGGTGACTGGGATGGCGACGGTGATGTGGATAACGACGATATTCGTGCTTTCTTGCTTGCCTTATTTGCAAGAGAAGATATTGATATGTCGTTTGATTTGAACGGTGACAATAGCATTAGCAGTAGCGATATTGCGGTGATGCGTACCTTGTGTACCCGTGAAGATTGTGCAACCAGTGATGGTGACGATACCACCACAACAAGCACACTGTCTTTGTTCAGTCGGTAAGTGGTGGTAAAAAACCAATACCATTAAAAATAAAACAGTAAAAAAGGCGCTTTTAAAGCGCCTTTTTTTATTGTTTTAAGGTTGTTTGTGGTTACTCGTTGGCGGTATATGCCTGTGGGGTGGGTAAATCACATTTCATCGCCGTTAAGTGTGCCTCAGCACGAGGCAGTATTCGGGTGTTGAAAAAATGAGCGCACTGGTGCTTGCTTGTAGACAAGGCTTTATTGTCTGAACGGGCGGCCACGTCAGCCATGCTCGACCAGCACACACTCAGCAATGAATAGGCGGTGTAAGCAAGATAATCGTAAGCGGCACCTGCCAATTCAGCGGATGGCATATCTAAACAAGCCAAAGACGTTCTATGCCAGTTTTGCAACACTGTTTGAGCCGAAGCTTGGGCTGTGGGATCCTCAATGGCTGTCACTAGGTCAGAGAATACCGCAAAGGTAGTATTTAGTTTTTCGCCTTGATCCCGCACCAGTTTTCGGCCGATCAAATCTGTCGCTTGTATGCCGTTGGTGCCTTCATAAAGCTGGGTAATGCGAACATCCCGCATCAGTTGCTCCATTCCCCATTCACGAATATACCCGTGACCACCAAACACTTGGATACCTAAGCTGGTGGTTTCTAGCCCCATATCAGTGAAAAAAGCTTTGCACACAGGGGTAAGAAATTCCACCACCTGTTGTGATTGGTGCTTGTCTTTATCGCTACCAAAATGGGCAATATCCATATGTTTGGCATACAGTAAACTTAAAGCGCGACATCCTTCAGTGAGCGATTGTTGGGTGAGCAGCATGCGAGCGACATCTGGCTGGTAAACGATGGGGTCAGCTTTAGCGTCGGGCTTAGCCGGACCTTGTGGTGCACGACTTTGCAAGCGCTCTTGGGCGTAATCCAACGCGCCTTGGAACGAAGCTTGCGCAGCCCCTAAGCCTTGTATGCCCACCTGAAATCTCGCATCGTTCATCATGGTAAACATGCAAGATAATCCCTGATTTTCCTCGCCAATCAGCCACCCTGTGGCATCGTCAAAATTCATCACACAGGTGGGACTGGCTTTGATCCCCATTTTGTGTTCAATGCTGCCCACAGACACGGCGTTGTGTGGGCCGGGTTGGCCATGCGCATCAAGTAAATATTTAGGTACTAAAAACAGACTAATACCTTTTACCCCTGCTGGTGCATCAGGCAGTCGGGCAAGCACCATATGAACGATGTTCGATGTCCAGTCATGATCGCCGCCGGTTATAAAAATCTTGCTGCCTGTTATGGCATAACTACCATCATCTTTAGGTATTGCTTTTGTTGACAGAAGCGCGAGGTCGGTGCCTGCTTGAGGCTCGGTCAGATTCATGGTGCCGGTCCATTCACCACTAACAAGCTTGGGAAGATACGTCTCTTTTAGCCATTCACTTGCATGGCGGTTTACCGCTAATACGGCACTTTCGGTTAGCATGGTGGTCAGACGCCAACTTAAGTTAGCCGAGTTGAGCATTTCATGAACGGGAACCGCCATGGTATAAGGCAACCCTTGACCGTCATATTCCTCTGGACCAAGCATGGCGTTCCACCCGTTGGCCACATATTCTTGGTACGCTTGAGCAAATCCAGGTGGGGTCTTAACCTTTCCCTCCTGCAGACTACAACCAATTTCATCCCCAGGTTGATTCAACGGAGCCACTACATCTTGAGCAAACTTCGCTCCAGCAGAGACAACCTCCTGGGCTAGCTCGCCATCAAAACCCTGCAAGTCGAGTTGATGATAATGCTTATCCACCGATAACCAGTCTTGCAGAAGAAAGGTGAAATCCTCAAGGGGAGCTCGGTATTCGGGCATGAAATACTCCAATTTAAACGATTGTTTGAATTTTAACATTATATACACAAATTAATGCCAGGGAGTAGGGGGAAATTGGCTTTTTACTTTTTTACTGTCAACAGGCATGCTTAGGCGTAATTGCTAGCGAAGTGAAAATACAAGTGAGGCTTAACATGAACGATAATTCACCTGTTTGCGTGGTGACCGGCGGAAGTCTAGGTATTGGCTTAGCGGTGGTTAAAAAGTTTGTTGCCGAGGGGTATCGGGTTTTTAACCTGGATATTCGCGATTTCGAGACACCAGTTAAAAATAGCAAGTGGTTACCCTGTGATGTGACCAATATTGATGAAGTGAACGGTGTTATTGCGGCGCTTGCCACTGATACTCAACAAATTGATGTGCTGATTAGTAATGCCGGACGGCATGTGTCAGCCAACATCGAAGAAACGTCACCTGAACTATTCGATGACATCTTTGCGCTTAATGTAAAGGGCGCATACGCCGTCGTTAGGGCGGTATTGCCGGTGATGAAATTGGCCAATTGCGGCGCCATTGTCTTTATGGCCTCAGATCAGGCTTTGGTGGGTAAACGCAATTCCTTTGCTTATAATTTAACTAAGGCTGCCCTGGCATCCATGGCAAAAACCACAGCATTGGATTACGCCTCATTCAATATACGGGCAAATGCGGTTTGTCCTGGCACCATTGAAACGCCGTTATATCATCAAGCCATTGACACTTACGTGGATAAAAGCGGCGCAGATAAGGCCCAAGTGCACCAAGAAGAAGCGGCAGCACAGCCACTTGGACGGTTGGGACAGCCAGAAGAAGTCGCCGAGCTTACCTACTTTTTAGCCAGCGATAAAGCCGCTTTTATAACGGGTAGCCTACACAGTATTGATGGAGGCTACACAGCCCAGTGATAGACATTATCGATAGCCATGTGCATTTTTTTGCCCTCGATACAGGGGATTATCACTGGTTAAAACCCCACAACCCGCCTCATTGGCCGGACAAAACCGAGTTGGCTCGGCCGGTGTCAGAAGCCGATTTACGGTTGGGTGATACCCTGTCCCTAGCGGGGTTTGTGCATATTGAAGCCGGGTTTGATAATGCCCAACCTTGGCGAGAGATCGACTGGTTGGCCCAGCATTGCCATCGCCCTTTTGCGGCAGTGGCAGGGTGGGACTTAACCGATGTTCAGGGCGAGCACACGTTGGCTAAGTTGCTGCAACGAACAAAGGTTACCGGGGTAAGGCATATCTTAGATGAGGACGCCGTTTCGATTCTTACTCATCCACTAGCGGCGCAACATTTCGGCCTGTTACAAGACGCCAACCTGCGCTTTGATGTACAGCTTCCTTTATCAGATAGTAAAGGGGTTAATGCATTGGTTAAGATCATTCGCCAGTTTCCTGCTTTGCCGTTTATTATTAATCATGCAGGCTTTCCTTTTAGTGACACGTTAAGCCCCAACCATTGGCAAAATAACCTGGCTGAATTAGCCCAATATTCCAATGTGGCCATTAAGTTATCTGGGTGGGAAATGCAGGAACGGCAGTGGAAAACAAAGGTGATTCGCCCGGTGATGCATCATATCTTTAATGTGTTTGGGCGGCAGCGAGTGATGCTAGGCAGTAATTTTCCACTTTGTTTGTGGCACGCCAGTTATGAGAATTTTTGGCAGACCATGGTCTCTATTGTTGCTATTGATGATGTTGAAGCCGTGGCATGTAACAATGCACGGCACTGGTACGACATACCAGGCTAGGCTTATCAAGCCCAGCCTGCTGGCCGTTTATTTTAATGCCGTAATGGTCATATGGGGTGAACGGTAAATAATATCGTCATTTAAATCGATACCAATTCCCGGTGTATCTGGCGCTTCAATGTAGCCATTTACTGGCTGGGGATCTTGGATGCATAGCTCGCGATTCCAGTCTTTTGTTGCATAGGTATGATGCTCGTGGATCAAGAAGTTAGGAATAGCGGTTTCTAGGTGCAAGCTGGCCGCAGTGGCTACCGGGCCGCCACAAACATGGGCTTGAATGCGCACATCGTATACATCTGCATAGTCACACACTTTTTTGGTTTCAGTGAAACCACCGCATAAACCCACATCGGGTTGCAGAACATCTATGGATTGATCTTCTAAGTAAGGACGCACACCCCATCGGTTGTATAAGCGCTCTCCGCCAGCAATGGGCACGTTAACGCGCTTGGCCACCTTGTCGTGTACTTTTGAATTAAGATAATTGACCGGCTCTTCATAATATAAACAGCCAATTTCTTCTACTATGTCACCGAGTTGGATGGCAGTGGCAGCGCCAAGTAAGCTATGGCATTCAAAAATGATGTCGCCTTCGTCGCCCATGGCATCGCGTATGGCTTGCAAACGGGCTTTAAAGAGTTTCATTTCTGCGCGGGAGAACAGCTTGGTACGATCATAGTGGGTAACGCCGTCTTTGTCGTACACGATAGGATCAACTTTAACCGCGGTATAGCCTTCAGCCATTGCTTTTTCAGCGGCTTTCCCATAATCGGCAGGATCATTAAGCTTGGTAATTTCAGTATCCCAGTCGAATTGTAATTGGCTGGCGTAAGCACGAAGTTTGCCATTAGTTTTACCGCCAAGGAGCATATAAACCGGTTGGTTAAGGGCCTTTCCTCTGATATCCCACAAGGCCGTATCTATGGCGCTCATGGCAGAATAAATTACCGGTCCACCGCCTAGTCCCCAAAAGCTTTCACGTAGCATGCGCGCCCACAAACCCTCTGTATTAAAGGGGTTCCAGCCAATAAGCATGGCCTCGGCGATTTCTTTTATCATATGCGCTGCCGCACTATGGCCTAGGTCATAGGCAAGACCGGCTTCACCCACGCCGGTGATCCCTTCATCGGTATATATGCGCACAAACACCGGGTTCCACATGGGACGCTTAGGGCATTCGGTGTCAAAAATTTCAACTTTGGTAATTTTCATTTTAATTCCTGATCTGTTTTATCGTGTCGAGGCTTTGAAATCGACAACGCCGGTTATTCGCAAAAGCTAGGATCCAGCTTATAGGCCTTTCTTAACATGGCCGGCCAGGCTTTTTGTCCGCCGGTTGTGCCTGAATGTACAACACTGGCTTGTTCGTAAATCCCTTTGACGATGGGTTCGGGTATTTCCATGACCTCACCCCCTGCTTGCATAAGTGCAAGTTGAATATCGCAAGCCCGTTCTAAATCATAAAAACGCATGAAGGCATCACCCACTGTGGGGCCTACGGTGAGGCCGCCGTGATTGGGCAGTAACATATGATTGGTGTTACCAAGATCGGTTTGCAACCGCTTGCGTTCATTGTCATTGACCGCTAACCCTTCATAGCCGTGATAACTAAGGGATGGCAACGAAAAGAGAGAGTACTGACTCCAGGGTTTTAATCCGCCTTTCATTGAGGCCACAGCAATGGTGGCTTTAGTATGTAGGTGAACCACGCACTTGGCATCTTCACGTACTTCGTGAATAGCACTATGAATGGTAAATCCAGCGGGGTTAATTTCATAAGGTGAACCATCAAGAATGTTGCCATGTAAATCCACTTTTACCAGGTTTGAAGCTTGTACTTCATCAAACCCAAGGCCGAAAGCATTAACGAGATAATGCTCTGTACCTGGTACTTTGGCCGAAATATGGGTATAGATAAGATCGCCCCAGCGCATGTGATCCACTAACCGATAGCAGGCTGCGAGATCGATGCGAGTCTGCCATTCTTCTGGTGACACTTTGTCTTTGAGACTGAAATGCGCAAGTTCGTACATGGCATCACTCCTTTTATTCTATTGATTACAAGGTAGCAGACGTGCTGAATGGCAACAACGTTAGTTGACGTCAGACTGATGCTTGGTGCTACTTTTAGTTTGTTGCTGTAAACGTATTAGTGCATCTCTTACTGGTACCAAGAGCTCTTTATGGGTCATTTCTTTTTCGGTAAGTATAAACGGATCTCGTTTCACCCATTTAAGGGACGGATTTGCCCAATCGGGGCTAGCAAATGACGTCTCGATAGTGGCTAACCCTGCTTGCTCTGCACACTGATAGATACCGGTGTTTTGTGGGGTAGAGATAAGTAATGGACCGACTTCTACATTAATACCCGTTTGCCGCCAAATATGCTGATGCAATACGCACTGCTCATTGGCTTGGTCTGCCGTATCGGCAATGGGTACCGTAACCTTACCGGCTGAGTTTTGTAGCATTAATACCTCATTGAATTCGCCGGGAATCAAACACACTGCTTGGGCATGGGCCTGCACAGAAGGGGCACTCATCCGACATGCGGCATCATTCGGCGCGTCTGTGCAGCCTAAAAGCGGTAGAAGTAACAAAACGACTGATGAGCGAATCCTAATTAACATATGAGTAGGTACAATAAAAACTAAAAATAATATTAATAAGCCGGTGAAAATCCCTCTTACTTCGTTAAAAGGGATTGCAGGCAGTATAACAAGAATAATCCGGGCCACGAACTATCCGCCCAATTTTATGTATCAAGTGCAACACGTTGATAGGAATCAGAGATGTCAAACAAGAAGTTTTTATCGCCCCTTTTGCTGGGTGTCGTCGCCCTTGGCGCGTTTTTAATTTATGTAAATGTGCCGCAAGAGGAATCTTCAAAAGGGCCGGGTAACCGAGAAACCCCAGTGCGGGTGGTTACCGTTACCGAGCAAACCTTTCCTATTACCGTGGAAGCCCTTGGTACAGCGAAAGCCAATGAATCTGTCACAATTACGGCACAGCAAACCGAGTTGATTAGCGAAGTGTTGTTTGATGATGGCGATACGGTTAAAGCCAATCAACTGTTAGTGCAGTTAAACGATACCCAAGAACAGGCTCGACTTGTGGAATTGCAGGCCAATATCGATGAAGCCAAACGACAGTACGAGCGGGTAAAGAACTTGGCGTTAACTCGGGTGGCGTCAGAGCAAATTGTGGATGAACAACAAGCCAAAGTAAAAGCCCTTGAAGCCCAGCTTGATGTGGCAAAAGCGCAGTTAGCCGATTTACAGGTGCGTGCACCATTTGCAGGTGTGCTTGGCATTCGAAGTGTCAGTAAAGGCTCACTTATTCAGCCTGGAGACGAAATTACCACCCTTGATGACGTTAGCGTCATTAATGTGGATTTTAGTGTTGCAGAAGGTCAGTTAGCCAGTTTATCCATAGGCCAGAGCGTGGAGGCCCATTCCGTGGCCTATCCGGGTATCGATTTTAACGGGGAAATTAAAACCATTGGCTCAAGGGTGGATCCGGTGGCGCGGTCGGTGTTGATACGCGCTGAAGTGGACAATAAAACTGGCATGTTACGTCCGGGTATGTTGTTACAAATCACGCTACAAAAGCGGGTATTAGAAACCCTAGTGATTCCCGAGAAATCCTTAGTTCCGGTACAGAAAAAACAATATGTTTTTGTGGTCGACGATGGCATTGTGCATCAGCGAGAAGTGTCTATTGGTGAGCGTAAACCGGGAATTGTTCAAATTGTGAGTGGCCTAAGCGCGGGTGAAGTTATTGTTACCGAAGGCACACTGCGGGTACAAGAAAACTCGAAAGTGCGCATACTCAACCAAGGCGGGCAATAAACATGTGGTTGTCAGACGTCTCAGTTAAACGACCGGTATTTGCCTCGGTTATTAATTTACTGGTGATTATATTTGGTATCGTCGCCATCAGTATGTTGTCGCTGCGGGAATACCCTGATATCGATCCGCCCATCGTGTCCATCAACACAAATTACGATGGCGCGTCGGCCAATATTGTAGAAACTCGTATTACTCAGTTGTTAGAAGATCGTATCAGCGGAATTGAGGGAATAAAAAATATTACCTCTACCAGTCGTAATGGACGCTCTTCAATCACCATTGAATTTCAGTTATCAAGAGACATTGATGCCGCGTCCAACGATGTGCGAGAACGGGTCAGTCGAGCGTTAAACAACCTGCCAGAACAGGCGGATCCACCGGAAGTATCAAAAGAGAATTCTGATGAAGACGTGGTGGTATGGTTTAATTTGCGCAGCACCAACCTAAGCTCCATTGAACTGACCGATTACGCCGAGCGTTATTTGGTGGACCGTTTATCGATTGCCGATGGTGTGGCCAGAGTGAGACTCGGTGGCGGGCGCACCTATGCCATGAAAGTGTTTTTAGATCGCAATGCCATGGCCGCCAGGGGGATTACGGTAACCGATGTGGAATCGGTGATCCGCTCTGAAAATGTGGAGTTACCTGCAGGTGAGGTGGAATCTACCGACCGAGATTTTGAAGTGCGGGTGGCTCGCACGTACTTAACCCCAGATGATTTTTCTCAACTCACTGTCGCGGTGGGGGATGACGGATACCTGGTGCGTTTAGGTGAAATTGCTCGGGTAGAATTGGCCGCAGAGGACGACGAAAATGAATTTCGTGGTGATGGCGTGAACATGATTGGCTTAGGCGTGATTAAGCAATCTAAAGCCAACACCCTTGATGTGGTGCGGGCGGCGAAAGCGCAAATCGCCCAAATCGAGAAAACCCTGCCAGATAATATTTTCATTGTGCCTAGTTATGACTCATCGGTGTTCATCGAAGAGTCCATTAATGAAGTATACAACACCCTTATTGTTGCCATGATTTTGGTGATGGTGGTGATTTATTTATTCTTAGGAAACATGCGGGCAACCTTAATTCCCGCCGTGACCGTGCCCGTCTCCATGATAGGCGCGTTTATTGTGATGTACATGCTGGGTTTCTCTATTAACCTGCTGACCTTACTGGCCATGGTACTGGGCATTGGACTGGTGGTGGATGACGCCATTGTGGTATTGGAAAACATATATCGACGTATCGAAATGGGTGAACCACCTTTGTTAGCCGCATATCGAGGGGCTAAAGAAGTGGGCTTTGCCGTTATCGCCACTACCTTAGTATTGATTTCCGTGTTCGTGCCATTGGTCTTCTTAGAAGGCAACATTGGTCGACTCTTTACCGAGTTTGCCCTTGCCATGGCCGCGGCGGTGGCCTTTTCTAGTTTTACCGCGCTAAGCCTTTCGCCCATGATGGCATCAAAACTACTGAAGCAAAAATCACGTTCAAACGCTTTTGGACGCTGGTTAGACGATCGCTTCAAGCGTATCGAAAGTGGTTATTATCGTAGTTTAGGGCAAACCATTCACCAGCCCATATTGATGGGCTTGTTGTTCGTACTTTCTTTAGTGCTCACTTGGCAGTTGTCGAATAAAATTCCCAGTGAATTCACCCCTAAGGAAGATCGGGGCAATTTTTATGTGTTGATGCAGGGGCAGGAAGGCTCGTCTTTTGAAAATAATGCAGAAAACTTGCGCAAAATTGAATCAATTTTGATGCCTTATCGAGAAGAAGGAAAAATCAGTCGCTTGTTGGTGAGAACCCCAGGATCTGGTACTAATGCCGGCATGGCAGTGGTGGGCGTGGTGCCTTGGGATGAGCGGGATTTCACCTCTTTTGAATTAATGGATGAAATTTCCAAAAAGCTGGAAGCCGTGCCCGATGTGCGGGCTTTTTCTGTGATGCGTAGCGGGATCAGCGGCGGTACTGGACGTCCGGTGCAGTTCGTATTGCAAGGGGATACCTATGAAAACCTGGTGGCATGGCGTGATATCGTGATGGAGAAAGCCAGTGAAAACCCCGGCCTAGTGCGTCTCGATTCAGACTACAAAGATACCTCGCCCCAGTTACTTATTAATATCGACCGAGACCGCGCGGCAGATTTAGGCGTGTCTATCTCCGATATTGGTGGCACCTTAGAGGTCATGCTAGGTCAGCGACGTGTTTCTACCTATTTGGATCGAGGTGAAGAATATGACGTTATTATGGAAGGGATTGAAGCAGATTACCGCAGCCCAAGTAGCATCGATAATTTATATGTTCGCTCTTCCCGCACCGGTCAATTGATCCCCATGGATAACCTATTAACCGTAGAAGAGCAGGCAACGTCGGCACTGTTAAATCGTTATAACCGTATGCGCGCCATCACTATCACGGCGAACTTAGCCCCGGGTTATACTCTAGGTGAAGCGTTAGGCTACCTTGAAGAGATTGTGCAAACGGAATTGCCTGACACTGTGTCCATTGACTATAAGGGAGAATCCCAGCTTTATCATGAGGCCGGTAACTCCTTTGTTTTCGTGTTTGCCTTGGCATTGGCCGTTACTTATCTCATCTTGGCAGCCCAATTTGAAAGCTGGATCCATCCGTTGGTGATCATGCTGACGGTACCTTTAGCATTGGTGGGAGCCTTTATTGGATTGTATCTGGCAGATATGACCATCAATATATACAGTCAGATAGGCCTTGTGATGCTAATCGGACTGGCGGCGAAAAATGGCATATTGATTGTGGAATTTGCCAATCAGTTAAGGGATGCCGGTGTGGAGTTTGAAGAAGCATTACGTCGCGCGGCAGCCCAACGTTTGCGTCCTATCGTAATGACCGGCTTTACCACTGTATTTAGTGCGCTACCCTTGGTCGTTGCCTCTGGGCCGGGCTCTGAAAGCCGCATGGTGATTGGCATGGTGATTTTTGCCGGGGTGATTGTCTCAGCCTTTATGACCTTGTTTATTGTGCCTGCGGCTTACGCAGCCTTTGCTCGCAATACCAGCTCACCGGAAGGTAGAGCCAAATTACTTGCCGAACAAGACGAAGGGATCCCTTATCATAAAGGTGAATTAGAGTAACCAAGGTCGATACGCTGTGTTGGCTAAAATAAAAACACCGGTATGCCAAATACCGGTGTTTTTTTATTTTGCGGGTAATATTTTTTATTATTTGGGGGTTAGTTGCCACACTTGTTCATGAGCCGGAACCTTGCCTTTTAGATTAATAGGGTGGCTGCTAAGACAGGCTAGATGGTAGTGATTCTGGTAATGTTGTTCTACTTCTCGGTCAGGGACTGAAAACGGCGGCCCTGGAAGCACAGCTTGATCGTAATGAAAAGTAATCAGCAATTGAGGGGCACATTGGGTGATTGTTCGCAGGTGTTCTGTGTAGCCAGTGCGCATAGCCGGTGGCAAGGCAACCAATGCCGCTCTGTCGTAGATGGCATCAATTGGGCCTAGCATTTCGCCGGTTAGATGAAATATATCACCACCGAAAACGGTCACCCCATGGCTCTCATAACGGGTAATCTCACCTAGTTTGGTGGTGTGGGGGATCACGTCGAGCTGCTCAAACAATTGTTGAATGGCAATGCCACTGAGTTCTGCACCTACCACCTCATAGCCACAGGAAATTAACCAGGAAATATCTAAGGTTTTTCCGCACAAAGGAAGAAAGACCCGTTGGTTTGGCTGCAGGTTAAGGGCTGGAAAATGGGTCACTAAGTTAGGGTTTGCATCTTCCTCGTGAAAGCCCGTTTCGTTGTTATGCCATTTTTGTAACCAAAATTCCCGATCCATACTACGCTCATTATTGAATTAACTGAGTGGTAGACTAACGAAACTCCGTTCTCGGGTAAATGGAATTTAAAGCCCGATACGGTGTTTTTGGTGAAAGTGTGTATATGCCTATCTAGTGGTTAACCAAGGTAGAACATACATCAGCACCCCTATTAAAACCAAGCTCCACACACCAAGTATTAGTGCCAGTTGATAACTGATACCGCGTACAGAGGGCAGCTTATGTGCTGCATCGTTAGGAAACTTAATGCTGATTAGGGCGCTAGTACTTACCGTGACAATAAAGCCAATGAGGTTCCACCAGAACCAGAACAGGGTACTGTCACTTAACCATAAAAATACATTGATGCTTACCCCAAGAATTAGCCCACAGTTAGCGGCTAACGGGGAGATACGACGACTGTGAATACCGGTGAGGAAAATGGCCAGCACTGGGCCATAAAACACCGATCCGATTTTGTTGATTGCTTCGATAACAGTGGGGGCAATATTGCCGGCGTAAAGGGATAATACCAAGGTGATCAAACCCCATGTGATGCCGGTGATCCGAGCACGTTTTAAATAGCGTTTATCATCTAATTTAGCACCGGTTAAGCGACTAATATCTTCTGTGGTTACCGCCGCTAAACTATTAATGGCAGAACTTAACGATGACATAGCCGCGGCGAGGATAGCCACCACTAAAATGCCTACAATACCTGCTGGTAAGTAATTAATAATAAACACAGGCATCATCCAGTCGGGCTCGTCGGCAGGTATTTGTGCTTGAATGTCAGGAGACGACATAACTACAGCACCTATCACCAGACCGGTACCGCAATATAATGCGGTTATAGGAAACCGGCAAAACGCCACGGTAATGAGCATTTTTTTTAAATCGGTAATGCTATGACTAGATAAAGAGCGCTGGGCTTCGGATTGATCACAACCATAGTAGGATGCATAAAGGACCACACCACCAAATATCATGGGCAGTAGCCCAAAGTCATTACCGTCTAATCCCGCGGTATCGGTGTTGATGGCTTGCAGGCGCTCAGCGGGAATAATGGCCATCACATTTTGCCACCCTCCTGCGGCTTCTAGGCCTGCCCACAAACAAACAGCGGCTCCGGCCACAATCAGTACCATTTGAATGGCATCACCATAAACAACGGCTTTCATGCCCCCCATTGAAGAGTAAATTAGGGTGATAACACCAATCATCAAGATGGCATAAAACTGATCGATGCCCATGGTGCCTTGTAAAATAAGAGCAATGGCATAAATCATAATGGCAGTGGCAAAGGAACGGCTAATTTGAAAGACAGCGCTGATCAACAGACGAGTCGAACGAGAAAAACGTTGTTCCAGGTAATCGTAAACACTGACCACACCGGCATTGTGTAATGTGGGCAATAAGCGCCACAGCATAATGATCACGGCCAGCGGAAGGGCGAGTTCGTAACTGAGCCATATAAGGCCGCCCCCCTCTCGTAATCCCACAAAGGCCGGGGCTGATATAAAACTAATGGCAGATAACTGGGTGGCCATCACAGACAAAGCTAACGCTGGCCAAGCCAGGGTTCTACCACCTAAAAAATATTCTTTTCCTGAGTGCTGATGACGAAACATCAGCCCTAATACCAACATGCCTACGAGGTACGCGCCAACAATGCTGTAATCCAGCCAGGTCATTCCTTCTCTCCTTTTTAAGGCGTGGTACACGCACTTGATGTCAATGGTGACAAGATACGTCAGATAAACGAGTTTCGATTACTCTATCATATTGATTTATCTAGCGCAGAAAGAAGAAATGTGTCGTGTGAGAAGGGATATTGAAGGGCAGTCCTGTTACTGCCCTGTAATCGGTTGTTAGTCTGTGAGGCTGTCAGAGGCTTGCTGCAGTTGTTTGATTATGGAAGGATCCGACACCGTACCGCTATGTTCATCGAAGATTTCATAAAAGTTGGCGACAGAAACCGAGGCCTTCACATTTCCACCAAAAAAGCCCGCGGACTGGGTTGCGGCGTTAAGCACCGACTTGGCGCCGCCAGGGCCAGGGGAAGCCGATAAATATACCGCCGGCTTGTCTGCATAAACCTTGCGTTCAATCCGGGTAGCCCAATCGAATAAATTTTTGTAAGCGGCAGGATAATGGCCATTATGTTCAGCAAAAGAAATAACCAGTCCATCGGCGTCTGCAATGGCAGCAAGAAACTGTTTTGCCCCCTCAGGCTGCCCCACCTCTTTTTCTGTGTCTTCACTAAATAAAGGCACAGGGTAGTCATTTATATCCAGCACCGTCACTGTTCCACCTTCCACCTTCCACCAAGCTGGCCGTGTAGGTGGCAAGGGCTTTGTTTATAGAATGGCGACTTGTGCTGGCACCAAATGCGACGATTTTCATTGTTAAAACTCCATTGATGTAATGATGACCGTTACAATAGTGCTTTATGGCTCGAAGCATAAGCGCTAAAAATAAAACGTATCGTTCGATATTATGCAATGTACGTAACACTGCCGCTTACAGTATTAGGGCGTTCCCCACAAAAACGGCGTAGGTTGCCACATTTTGCCGTTATCAAAACCGAAGCCCTGTGTTCTATCTTGGGCAATCAGCAGCGGTCCGTCGAGATCCACAAATTCAGCCTGGGCACACAACAAGAAAGCCGGCGCCATAGCCAAAGAGGTACCCACCATGCAGCCAACCATCACTGAAAAATTCAGCGCCTTTGCTTCTCGATACAACTTCACCGCCTCTGTTAAACCGCCGGTTTTGTCCAGCTTGATATTGACACTCTGGTAACGACGTTTAAGTACTGAAAGGTTGTCTGATGTGTGACAAGACTCGTCTGCACATAAGGGGATGGGACATTGGTAGGATTCCAATACCTCATCATCTTGGGCGGGGATCGGTTGCTCAATAAGAACCACATTACAGGCTTTTAACGGCTCAGCCACGGCTTTGAGATCGTCAATGCTCCAGCCTTCGTTGGCGTCCACAATCAATTGGCTTTGTGGTGTTGCCTCGTGAATAGCGCGTATTTTCTCAACCACGGCATCGGGATCAAGCTTAACTTTTATTAACGGCGCGCCGGCCAGTTTGCGAGCAGAAGCCTGCATGTTTTCAAGGGTATCTACGCTAATGGTTTGGGCGGTAAAACAATGTGTTGTTTCAGGTAGAGACAACAGGGAGGAAACCGTTTGTCCTGATACCTTCGCTCTGAGATCCCATAAAGCGCAGTCTAATGCATTTCTGGCCGAACCGGCGGGTAAGTACTGGGCTAATTTATGATGGTCATCCAAGGTAACGATATGCTTTGCCACGTCGGCCAATTGTGAGGCAACGCTTTGCAAAGACTCATTATACCGAGCATAAGGTACCGATTCACCTTGACCAACATGTTCTCCGTCTACCACGGTAACCTTGATCACCTCGGCTGCGGTTTTCGCGCCTCGTGAAATACGAAAAACCTGGGCCAGAGGAAAACGTTCTTGCTCAATGGTAATGGTTAAAGACATGACAGGGCCTTGATGATGTTTTCTACACCAAAACGCAATGGATCAGTACAAGGTAAACCTAAACGGGCGCTAGTGGTCGCGCAGTACTCGCGGGCTTCATCCTCGTTTACGCTGGCAGTATTAACGGCAATGCCTGCTACCTTGACGCCGGGGTTGGTAAGCTTGGCGGCGTTTATCGTCATATCGATAACCGTTTCTAACGTCGGTTGAGGGTAGTGGGGTAAGCCTCGCATGTGCGTGCGACTAAGGGCATGACAGATGATCAACGCATCAGGTTGGGAACCGTGCAATAACCCTAAGCTAACACCGGCAAAAGCCGGGTGAGACAAAGATCCTTGGCCTTCGATAATATCCCAGTGATCATCATCGTTATCAGGGCTCAGTGATTCCACCGCGCCAGAAATAAAATCTGCCACCACACAATCAATAGCAACACCTTCACCGGCCACCAAAATGCCACTTTGGCCCGTGGCTCTAAATGTGGCTTTGTGTCCAGCGGCTTTTAATGCATTAACCAAACACATTGAGGTGTACATTTTGCCTACCGAGCAGTCGGTACCCACGGTGAGTAGCCGTTTACCCGTACGTTTAATACCTTTACCGGTTTTAAAGCGGGTGGTGGGGTGACGAATATCCGTTAAGGTAACGCCCTGCTTTTGTGCTGCGGCGACCACGCTGGGAATGTCGGTGAGTTTTTCGTGTAACCCACTGACCACATGCATTCCAGCTTCGATGGCTTCTATGATGGTGGGAACCCAACTTTCATCAATAAAGCCACCGCTATTGGCAAATCCGAGTACCAGTGACTTAGCACCCGCTTCAGCGGCTTGCTCAATACTCATCGGGGCACAACCTGTGGTTACCTCGCAGCCTGGTAGTCTATATTCGCCTACACAGGCGGCGGGGTTCCAGTCGGCGACACTTTTGGCCATTTTAATGCTTAATGGATCGGTAGCGTTGCCGATGAACAGTAAATAAGGGGGGGTCAATACCATGTCAATTCCTAACACGCTTAATCAATCAATAGAATATCTTAAAAGATTCAAGCAAGATGATAAGTAGCTTCCTTTACGGCACCTATAACGTAAGGTTATTGGCTAACCGTATTAATTACTTCTGTCAGCGTATCGAGAAACCCATCACAGACTTTAGCTAAGGGCCGATCGGTTAACGATAACGCTTTTATATCGAAATTCAAGCTGGGAGAAAAGCGGGCTATGCCGGTTTCTTTCGTCAAATTTCCTTGTGCCGTAAGTCGATCTACAATACAGCACCCTAAGCCTGCATGCACGAGTTTGGCGGCGATATAATAGGTGTCCACTTGAATATGAGTTTGAATATCAAGACCTGACTGTTCGATATGCCGCCAAGCCATTTCGCCCAACGGGCCGCTTTCCCATATGCCTATGATATCCATGGAAATCAGTTCGTCGAGGGACAAGGCTTCAGGTTGTGTAGCAAAAGCTTTTTTCGGGTACATGACGACCAAATCTTGCTTTGAAAGCGTGCGCTCTGTCACCCCAGGCATGGTAGGGGAAGAGAACAATACCGCGGCGTCACACTTATGCTCCACCAGCGATTGCAAGGCTTCTGTGTTATGTACGGTTTTAATATTGATCGCCACATTGGGGTGAGCCTGATTAAACAGCGCCATGGCCTTAGGTAGTACGTCAAAGCCAAGGGCAGGGGTAACGGCAATATTAATAAGCCCACTACGCCCACGGCGAATATTGCTGGCTAATTGTTTAACAGTATTAAGCTGCTGATAAATTCTATCGATTTCTGGAAACATCATGTCAGCTTCGGCAGTGGGGCTTAGCTTTCCTTTGTGGCGATGAAATAAAGCAAACCCTAATTGCTGCTCAGCATGGGCCAGTACTTTGGATACAGAAGGTTGAGAGACATAAAGTAAATGTGCAGCGCCGGTGATGGAGCCGGTGGTGTAAATGGCGTGAAAAACTTCAATATGTCGCAAACGCATGATCTTTCCCTGCTTATGGTTAACCTCTCACAATAAGGTGAATGCCAAATTAAAGGCAATGTTGATGAGGTGAGGTGCCATACCCTATAGAGAAGTAGCAGAAGAAGCGAACTTCTTCTGCTAGAAGAGTTTACAAGTCATCGAGCAAAATTTTACGCTTGTCGGCGTATTCTTGTTCATTTATTAATCCATCATCAAACAGCGATTTGAGGATAGCCAGTTTTGCTCGCACATCTGAGGGAATGGCATCAGCGTCTTCGCCCACGATAGAACTACGGATGCCCGTTAGTGTTTCATCAATGGTGGCTACGTAGATTTTGTTATATTTTCCGGCCCGTTTGTACTTGCAGTCGGTTTCACCATCTAAAGCCCACGGGGCATTATCCCATTCTTGTATTTGCGGTGTGTCGTCAGCACATTTGCGAATTTGTCCAAGCTTGATCAAATTTCGCCCTTCTAATTGAAATTTTTCAATAACGCTCCACGACCAATGGGCGTTGCTAGGGTGTTGGCGCACATACGTGGGGGATTCTAAAAAGAATTCTTCATGATGGCCATAAGCCATATACAAGTAACTTCCATCGTATATTGCGAGGATTTTAGAACGGGTCCAATTGCAGTCCGTACAGGTATACCATCCATAAATAACATTATTTTCGTCCATGCGTTCGAACTGAATATAGATGCCATCACTGACATACTGACGATAGAGTTTTTCTTCTGGTTCAATGGGCTTAATATCTACTAACTTTTGATGAACCTCTATCTCGCTCATAGGAGAAGGTGGGTTCCAAATGGCACAACCGCCTAACTGTAATCCAGTAATAATGAGCAATAGGTGTAAAAATTTGTTCATGGATCCTTCCTTATTAGCTATGGCTATCACCCAATATGAATGAAATTTGTACTCCTCACAAGTCAATAAGGAAAAAGAGAACAGATTAATATTTGTACTTAAATAGACGGCAGCGCAAAAAAAAGCCACCTAAACGGTGGCTTTCATAGTATTGGGTATTTACTCGTCGAGGAAGCTTCGTAGTTGCTCAGAGCGACTAGGATGACGCAGTTTCCGTAGCGCTTTCGCTTCAATCTGACGGATACGCTCGCGGGTAACATCAAATTGCTTGCCCACTTCTTCAAGTGTGTGATCCGTATTCATATCGATGCCGAAACGCATACGTAGCACTTTGGCTTCCCGTGCGGTTAATCCTGCGAGAACCTCTTGGGTTGCATCTTTAAGGCTACCACCGGTGGCAGAATCGAGGGGCTGAATAATGGTGCTATCCTCGATAAAGTCGCCAAGATGTGAATCTTCATCATCACCAATGGGGGTTTCCATAGAGATGGGCTCTTTGGCAATCTTAAGCACTTTTCTGATCTTGTCTTCAGGCATCGCCATGCGTTCTGACAATTCTTCAGGTGTTGGCTCCCGACCCATCTCTTGCAACATTTGCCGTGAAATACGGTTTAGTTTATTGATGGTTTCTATCATGTGAACAGGGATACGAATAGTACGGGCCTGGTCCGCAATAGAACGAGTAATGGCTTGTCGAATCCACCAAGTAGCATAAGTTGAAAACTTATAACCACGACGGTATTCGAATTTATCCACAGCCTTCATCAAGCCGATGTTCCCTTCCTGAATAAGATCAAGGAATTGCAAACCTCGGTTAGTGTATTTTTTGGCAATGGAGATAACCAAACGAAGGTTGGCTTCCACCATTTCTTTTTTCGCACGACGTGCCTTGGCTTCACCAATGGACATGCGACGGTTAATATCTTTGATGTCTGCAATCACTAACCCGGTTTCTTGTTCTACCTGGTTCATTTTTGAGACAGAGCGTTCGATATCTTCCTTGAAGTTCTCTAGTACCGGCACATAGGCGGCACCAGAAGACAGTACGGTTTCTAACCAAGCCGTGGTCGTTTCATTGCCAGCAAAAGCTTTAATAAAGTCTTTTTTCGGCATTTTGGAATTGACCACACAGTACTTCATGACCAGACGTTCTTGAATACGAACCTTGTCCATCATGTTCCGCATGTTTTTCACCATACGGTCGAACTGTTTTGGTACTAAACGAAATTCTTTGAAGACTTCACTTAGGGTGGCGATCTCTGCACGGGCTTTTTTATCTGAGCGACCATGGGATTCGATAACCGTACGTGCTTTAAGGTACTGCTCTCGAAGTTTACCAAATTTCTCTCGGGCTAACTCAGGATCGACGCCAGTATCTTCTTCTTCATCGTCATCATCGTCATCATCGTCATCATCATCGTTCTCAAGTTCCTTAGCCGGTAACTCGGAGCCGATGTGGGTGGCGGTGGGCGCTAAATCCTGTTCTTCGTTAGGATCCACAAAACCAGAAATAATATCGCTAAGGCGTATTTCTTCAGCTTCGTATAAATCCCATTGCTCAAGGAGATAAGTGATGGCTTCGGGATATTCAGCCACAGAACACTGTACCTGATTAATTCCGTCTTCTATCCGTTTTGCGATTTCGATTTCGCCTTCCCGGGTAAGAAGTTCCACGGTGCCCATTTCACGCATGTACATGCGCACAGGGTCGGTGGTTCGGCCAATTTCACTTTCTACCGTAGCTAATGCTTGAGCGGCTGCTTCTGCAACATCTTCATCGGCGGTAGTTTCCTGCATCAGGAGTTCATCAGAATCAGGAGCAGATTCTGAAACCTGAATGCCCATGTCGTTGATCATTCGAATGATGTCTTCGATTTGATCAGAGTCGACAATATCTTGCGGCAGGTGGTCATTAACTTCTGCAAAGGTTAAGTAACCTTGCTCTTTACCTTTGGCAATCAAAAGTTTAATCTGAGACTGCTTGCTTTGCGCCATATAACCTACACTTCTCACATTTAAATATTAAGCAAAAAAGCATGCTAATAAACAGAGTGAACTGGCTATTTCATGCTTGCTGTTCGTTCGTTACCGCACCCATAAATACATTGGCTGTTTTCAAATACGGCCTGAAAAATGCATACTAAAAACACATTAAAGATACAAAAAAATGTATTAATGCATTTGAAAAGTCTGCTTGCAGCGAATTAGCCAGTATAACAGACAGACACTATTTTTGACCAGTTGTTCAGCGTGATTTTTCAACAAAATCCTCCCTTCATTACGACTTTTGACGTTCCATCATCAGCAATGTCAGTTCCCTTTTTTCTTCTTGTGAGAGAGGGTGCATACGTGAGCGGGAGATCAGCGTTTCAATTCGGCTATCAAAATGCCAGTCGAGCAATTTAGCAAAACTGTCGCAATACACGGTGTCTGCATCGTCGTCTTTGACCAGGTGTTCTTGTAGCAGTAACTTCGCGATGACAGAAGAATGGGGATGGTCTCGGAAGTTTTCAAGGACCTGGGCAGTATTGAATTGTGGATTTTGTAAACACACATTGTGGGTATCAATTAAAACATCAATGCCAGCCACACCACTGTCGGCCAAAATTTGCGGAGCACACTGAGGATGGGCAGCGGCTAAGGCCGGATTATCAATGAGTAGTCGCAACATGGTGCGCACAGGCGAAATTTGCGCTTTGTGCTGATGTCTTGCTGTCTGTCGGGGCTGGGCACCGGCTTGATTGGCATGCTGTATGTCTTGTTGTAGCTTGAAACGATCGTATTCGCCAATATGCTTTGCTAACTCTGCTTGTAACATGGCGCGCTGACCGTCACCAGCCACGTTATCTATTAGCGGTTGAGCTGCGGCTTTCAACGCTATTTTACCTTCCGGCGTGCCCACTTCATGGGTCTTTAATAAAGACTCAAAGAAAAAACGAGAGAGGGGCAAGGCGGCGTCAACCATTTCTAAAAAGGTGTCGGTGCCAGCTTGTCTTACCATGGTATCTGGGTCTTCACCGTCAGGCAAAAATAAAAAGGTGAGTTTGACGCCATCTTTTAGTGCCGGCAGGGCATTTTCTAATGCGCGCCATGCTGCTTCTCGTCCGGCGCGATCTCCGTCATAACAACAAATAATATGGGAGGTTGAACGCATCAGTAATGCCAGATGTTCCGGCGTGGTTGCTGTGCCTAAGGCGGCGGTGGCGATATTAATGCCATATTGGCTTAAGGCCACTACATCCATATAGCCTTCTACGATAATAACTTTATCGAGATGGCGCTGGCTTTGTTTGGCCTGATAGAAGCCAAATAGCTCATAACCCTTATGGAAAATACGGGTTTCTGGAGAGTTAAGATATTTAGGCCCGTCGCTATCAATGACCCGGCCGCCAAAACCTACCACCCGACCGCGGCGATCTCGAATGGGAAACATGATCCGGTCGCGAAAAAAGTCGTAGGTCTGCCCGCGATCATTACGGGACACCAATTTAAGATCAATTAATTGGGTGATGCGTGCATCGTCCGTGCCGAAGGTCGTTAACAGCTTGTCCCATTCTGCCGGGGCATAGCCAATTTCCCATTGTTTGACAATATCACCGGACAACCCGCGTCCCTTTAAGTAATCAATGGCTTTTTGACTATTCGGATGTTGACGAAGTTGTTGTTGGAAAAAACGGGTAACCTTGTCCATTAACCCGTAGTCGTCTTGCTGTTGCTGCTTTTTTTCTTCCGTCATAGCCGGACGATTACTTTGCTCTCGAGGAACCTCAAGACCATGTATGCGCGCCAACTCTTCAACCGCCTCTACAAAATCCAGTCGATCAAATTCCATTATAAAGGAAATGGCATTGCCATTGGCGCCACAGCCAAAGCAGTGATAAAACTGTTTGTCTTGGCTAACGGTAAATGAAGGGGTTTTTTCGTCGTGAAAAGGGCAGCAGGCCTGATAATTTTTACCCGCTTTTTTTAATTTAACTCTGCTATCGACTATATCAACAACGTCGGTTCGGGCGAGAAGATCATCGATAAAATCGCGGGGTATTCTTCCGGACATTTTGTATCAACCTTACACCTAGGAACGAGAAAGTAGCATGCAGAAGTTTGCTCAGCGTCCATAATACATCGGCATCAATGAGAGACTTTAATTGAAAGACGGTCATGACGGCGGCAACATGATGTAACGCCAGGCTGTTTTTTTTCAATACTGTATCAGGCAAAGAACCCGACGCAAAGTGTATTGCGTCGGGTAAAAAAATTAGGCGTTTAGACGTGCCTTAATCTTTCCGCTCAAGGCACCCATATCGGTACGGCCTTGTACTTTGGGCTTGAGATAACCCATGACCTTGCCCATGTCTTGCATGCCACTGGCACCCGTAGAGGTCATGGCTTCTTCGATAAGGGCAGACAATTCGCTATCAGACAGAGGTTGAGGCAAAAAGGTTTCGATAACAACAATTTCAGCCCGTTCCGTGCTGGCGAGATCATCGCGTCCAGCTTGGTCATACTGGGCCGCAGCGTCGACTCTTTGTTTAACCATTTTGGTTAAAATTGCCAAAACCGCATCATCAGTTAGGGTAATTTGCTCATCAATTTCTTTTTGTTTGATTGCAGCTAGCGCCATGCGTATTGTGCCAAGCTTTACTTTGTCTTTGGCACGCATTGCATCTTTTTGCGCGCTTTTTAAATCGTCAATTAATGCCATGGAAGATTCTCTGTCAAACGAAGGGGGGGGATTTTTTTGTGGCCCTAAGACAACAAAGGTGCCCTAAAGCACCTTTGTTAAGCCAACACTATCTTAGTAGAGTTTTACGCGACGGGCGTTTTCGCGAGCCAGCTTTTTCAGATGGCGCTTTTTGGCAGCCGCTTTTTTACGCTTGCGTTCCCAGGTTGGTTTTTCGAAGAACTCACGACGACGAACTTCAGACAGTACACCTGCTTTTTCACAAGAACGTTTAAAACGACGAAGAGCGACATCAAACGGCTCGTTTTCTCTAACTTTAACGATGGGCATTAAATTCTCACCTCAAAAATTTTAGTGTCTAGCCGGGCGTGAAATTGTGCGCGAAATCGACACCCGGGTTAAAAATGGTGCGAAATTCTATTCTTTTACAGCACAAATGTAAAGTGGCTACAGCCAATAAATTGAACAATATTGCAATAAGAGTGAAGTATACCCGTTTTCACCTTGATTAAATAAGAGTAAACTTGCGCCCTTGAGTCAAAGATAAGGGTGAAAAAATGCGTATACTGGGAATTGAGACTTCCTGTGATGAAACCGGAGTGGCGGTTTTTGATGATGAAAAAGGGTTATTGTCTCATGAATTATACAGCCAGGTTAAATTGCATGCCGACTATGGTGGTGTGGTGCCTGAACTGGCTTCCCGAGATCATGTACGCAAAATTGTGCCTCTTATTAAAAAAGCCCTACTTGATGCTAACACTGATCATAACACCCTAGACGGTATTGCCTTTACTCAAGGACCTGGGCTAGTGGGGGCCTTACTGGTAGGGTCTTCAGTGGCGCGCTCCCTTGCCTACGCCTGGGATAAGCCTGCGGTGGGTGTGCACCATATGGAAGGGCATTTATTAGCGCCCATGCTAGAAACCCATGCACCGGCATTTCCTTTTGTGGCTTTGCTGGTTTCCGGCGGGCATTCTATGTTGGTGGATGTTAAAGGCATTGGCGAATATGAGGTACTTGGCGAATCCATTGATGATGCTGCTGGGGAAGCCTTTGATAAGACGGCCAAGTTACTGGGCTTAGATTACCCCGGGGGGCCGCTATTAGCCAAGTTAGCCGAACAAGGTGAGGCCGGGCATTATAAGTTTCCCCGACCCATGACCGACCGCCCTGGATTGGATTTTAGTTTCAGTGGCCTAAAAACCTTTGCCGCCAATACCATCCGCGACGCCGATGATACTGCACAAACCAAAGCCAATATCGCTTATGCGTTTCAAGAAGCGGTGGTCGATACCCTGATCATTAAATGTCGCCGAGCGCTTAAGCAAACCGGACGCAAGCGTTTAGTGATTGCCGGCGGTGTGAGTGCCAATACCTATTTGCGTGATGCCATGAAAGCCATGATGGCGAAAATGAACGGTGAAGTCTTCTATCCTAGCCTCGGCTTTTGTACCGATAATGGTGCGATGATTGCCTACGCCGGTATGCAGCGATTAAAAGCGGCCCAATATAGCCCCCTTTCTGCGGCGGCCAAACCCCGTTGGCCGTTAGATTCTCTGCCGGCATTGTGAATGGGTTAAAGTGAAGGCAAAAGAACCTAGGCTATTTTAGTTTCACTTTGTCCCAGACTTTGTTTTCTTGGTGTTTAACAAGGCGTAGAATATTGTCTTTGTGGCGAATAATAATCAGTACTGACAGCATCAGCACTGGAATGGTGTAGGCAGGCTTAATAAACCAAGTAAACACAGGGGCAAAGCAGACCGCTATGATGGCGGCAAGCGACGCATACCCCCAAATAAACACTGTAATTGCCCAGGTTAATATCAACAATCCAGTCAGCTCTGCACCAAGGGGCAATAGCACGCCAAAAGCGGTGGCGACGGCCTTTCCCCCTTTAAAATCGAAATAAAGAGGGAAAATATGGCCCAAGCAGGCTGCTAAACCAATAAATCCTAAAGGTATGGGGTCGATGCCCATCCAATAGCTGCTATACACAGGTACTGTCCCTTTTAATATATCCATAAACAGTACCAACGTGGCTGGCATCCGACCACCTAAGCGAAAGACATTGGTTGCCCCAGGGTTTTTCGAACCCGTGGTTCTCGGATCAGGCAGACCGTAAAGTCGACAGATAATCACAGCACTGGACAATGATCCCACCAAGTAGGCAATGCAAATCATCAAAATTACGGTGGCGATCATCTCGTAAGGCTATTGTAAAAAAAGGGTTACCATGTACGCAGACTAACAGGAATAGCCTATAAATTTCCAGTGAGGTTTATCGACATGTTATTCACATGTGGTAAAGTTGCCGCCATCTTTTTCCTCTTTCGGGCTTTGTGCCTGTTTTCATATGCAACAAATCATTTTATCCGGTCTTAAAGTCGATACACTTATTGGGGTTTATGATTGGGAGCGCACGCAACAAACCACATTATTGCTTGATGTTACCGTAGACGCAGATCTGTCTGAGGCAATGCAAAGCGATGATGTCACCCAAACCATAGATTATGCTAAGTTGGCCGATTGTTTAAAGGCTACGGCCTCAGAGCAAACCTTTGAATTACTCGAAGCATTGGGCGCATGCTTGATGCAGGCCGCGTTTGACCGTTTCCCCATACAACGGATGCGCCTGGCCATTACCAAGCCGAACATACTGCCCGATGTTGACACTGTAACCGTAGTGTTTACCCGGTCTCGCGACCTATGAAGCATCGTATTCTTATTAGTCTTGGGACTAATATTAACCGCACTTTTTATGCCCGGCGGGGGCTAACGCGCCTTACACAATCCTTTGCTCAGGTAACATGCTCTCGTATGTTTGAGAGCGAAGCGGTGGGGTTTCCTGGTTCACCTTTTTACAATTGTGTGATTCAAGCTTTTACCCATAAAGATATCGCGGGTGTTGTGCAGGAACTAAAAACCATTGAACGCGAAAATGGGCGTACCCACAGCGAAAAAAAGTATTGTTCTCGCACTCTCGATTTGGATCTATTAACCTTTGACGATGCCGTCACTTGCGACCCTGTGGTGTTGCCCAGAGAAGAAATATTGTTGAATGCTTTCGTCTTGCAACCGCTAGCTGAACTGGTGCCCAACGATATCCATCCTGTGGTGGATAAAAGCTACCTACAGTTGTGGCAAAATTATGATAAAACCGCCCAGAAACTCTGGCCCATCGACTTTACATGGAGTGAATTTTAGCGATGACACTTTTTGAGATCATTATTCTCGCCCTTATTCAGGGAATTACCGAATTTTTACCCATTAGTAGTTCTGGGCACTTACTTCTACCCGCCGAGATTCTAGGATGGGATAGCCAAGGCCTCGCCTTTGATGTGGCTGTGCATGTGGGCAGTTTATTGGCGGTTATACTTTATTTTAGGCAAGAAATTGCTCAGATGACGGTGGCCTGGTTAACCCGTGGATTTAGCAAGCAACAAAATACCGACAGTAAACTGGCCTGGTACGTTATCTTAGCCACGATCCCCGCGGTGTTGGTGGGGTTAGCCTTAGATGACTGGATTGAAATGAATGCCCGTACTGCTTTGGTGATCGCTGCCACCACCATTATCTTTGGTTTGTTGTTGTGGTATGCCGATGCTAAAGCGACGCATATTCGTACTTTGGAAGATATCACGTTAAAACAAGCCATCATTATTGGTGTGGCGCAAGTGATGGCACTGATACCGGGGACGTCTCGCTCGGGCATTACCATGACCGCAGGGCTTATGCTTGGACTTAACCGGGAAAGTTGTGCCCGTTTTTCGTTTTTGTTGTCCATCCCCGTCATTCTTGGTGCCGGTACGCTAAAAACCTTTGATTTGCTTGCCGCGGATAACCCCGTGGATTGGTCCGCGTTACTCTACGGAGCAGCTTTTTCCTTTGTCAGTGCTTACTTGTGCATATTTTTATTTCTTAATTGGATCTCCCGTATTGGTATGTTGCCGTTTGTCATTTATCGCCTCATACTGGGTGCAGTTTTGCTGTGGTTTGTTTTTGGCTAACCGACTCAAAATACGCCGCAAGGCTGGGTGACTCGATTCATAAATCAGTGAGAAAGGTACATTATGTCTGAAACTATTTTTACAAAAATCATTAGCCGGGAAATTCCCGCCGATATTATTTATGAAGACGATATGGCACTGGCATTCAAAGATATCAATCCCCAGGCACCGGTGCATTTTTTAGTGATCCCGAAAAAGCCCATCGCCACTATTAACGATATTAGCGAAGACGATCGTTTAGTGGTTGGGCATTTAAGCTTCGTTGCCGCTAAATTGGCAACAGAGATGGGGTTTGCTGAAGAAGGGTATCGTACAGTGATGAACTGCAATGAATTTGGTGGGCAAACTGTCTATCATATACATCTGCATGTGCTGGCCAAAAAGCTAATGGGTTGGCCGCCTTACACCAATAAAGCAAAAGCACTGGAATAAATACTTTATACCGGTGACTGGCGAGGAAGCTGGGTCACCGGTAGCGCCTTTATTTTCCTTTAAACGCCCATTCTAGCGGCGTTTTAACACTTCATAGCCTGTCATGTCGTCAAGACAAAATCCCATCAATAGTTCCTATCTCTATTCTTAATGTAGAAAAAGTTCATATGCAGGATGCAGTTTTTGCATTCTACTGATATATTTTTATTTCAGACAAAGAAACTAAAACCTTTTCGTTCACGCGTAACGGATTACAATTTTTACATACCTATTCACCGCTTACCCTTGGGTGGCGGCTTTGATGAAATTTATAAAAAGGTGGGTACATGTCTACACAAAATGCGCTTCTCTCTATTCTGGTTGATAAAATCAATAATGACACATTGGTTTTACCCACCCTGCCGGCCATAGCATTAAAGGTACGAAAGACGGCAGATGATCCAAACGTTAACCTCAATGCCATGGGCGATGTGGTGGGGAAAGATCCATCATTGAGTATGCGTATGATTAAAATCGCTAACAGCGCCTATCTTGGCAGGACGGTTAAGGTCACTTCTATCGGTCAGGCGGTTACTCGTATCGGTTTGCGCCAAATAAAGAATATTTCTACCGCATTGGCCATGGAACAATTGTTTGTGTCTAAAAACGGTGTGGTGGGTAACTACATGAAGCGAGAGTGGGAAAATACCGTGAATGTGGTTGCCTATTCCATGGCGGCGTTGCAGCTTTACAATAATCGAACTAAAAAGCGAGAACTAAACCTCGATACCATGACATTAGCCGCTTTAGTTTATCATATTGGCGTGCTTCCCATTCTGACCGAAGCCGAACGTCACGAGGAGATCTTTGCCAACCCCACGTTTCTTGAGGTTGCTATTGATAAACTCGCGGGCCGTATTGGCGGAAGCATTATGCGGGCTTGGGGTTTTGATAAAGACTTCACGATGGTGGCAGAAAGCTGGAATGATTTAGCCGTTATGCCAAATACACTTTCTTATATCGACTTTGTTCGCATTGGCGCAGCCTTAGCAGGCAAAGTTGATTCGCAAAAAGATGCCATACTGAATTTGGCGATCCAGCGCGGTGCATTGGAAGACATTAATGAACTCACTACCGATGAGTTTAAGGAAATGTGCGCCAGCGCTAAACAGGTATTTGCCTGATAAATACCGCAAAAAAAAAGGGCGTTAAGCCCTTTTTTTGTACCGTAAAAACAGTGTGTTTCGCTGGTCTAGCAGAATCACTGATAAGCCCAATAGAAGGCCCCATACGGGAGCCCCAAGTTGCATAATGGAAATGCCAGAGGCTGAACAAAGTAAGGTGATGGTGGCGGCTTTTCTGTGTGCTGGATTAGCGAAACTCCGTTGCACGGATGCTGTAAAGGTTGCGAATAACGCAAGGCCAGCGACCACATGGACGAGTGTTTGATTCATGTGGCTGAACAATATCACCACTACGGTGGCAGACAAGCCAAATATAAGATAAAAGCCACCGGCAACAATGGCAGCCCAAAACCGATGTGATCTATCGTCACCGGCGTCTTCGCCCATACAAATTGCGGCTGTGATGGCAGCTAAGTTAAAGGCAAAGCCACCAAAAGGAGCGGTAACTAAATTAATAATACTCACCCCAGTAAGCACCTGAGATACGTTCGGTTGGTAGTCATAACTTTTTAAAATAGCGATCCCCGGTAAATTTTGCGTTAGCAGGGTAATCAAAAACAAGGGGAAGGCCAAACTGATGGTGGCAGACAGCGAAAAGGTGGGTGTTACCCATATTAATGCTGGCCACGTGACAGGGATTTCAGACCCTTGTCCGCTGTTTAGTTGTAAGCTTACTAGGACAGCAACGGCTAGCATCATCAACATGAGATAACGGGGAAATAGGGCACTGCCTACTACATACAGGGCGACAAACCCTGCCACTAACAAGGGGGCCGTAGTTCCTTCGGTAAAGACTTGCAAGCAAATGGGTAGCAGTATTCCCGCCAGCATGGCAGAGGAGATAGACGAAGGGATGCGAGTGATTTGACGAGTAATAAAGCGACTTCTTGCCGTTAACAAGGCTAATAACGATGAAATAATAAATGCGCCTATTACCTCTGGTAGCGAAAAGTCCCCTGCCGTGCCGATTAAAAACGCGGCGCCGGGTGTGGACCAAGCCGTCACCACGGGCACCTTATAGTGCCAAGAGTAACCGATACAGGAAATGCCCATGCCTATTCCTAATACCAGTAGCCAACTGCTGACCATGTCGGGGGTGGCACCTGCCGCTTTAGCCGCTTCAATGACAAGAATGACCGCACTGCTATACCCCACCAGCACCGCTGTAAAGCCGGCGGAAATATGGCTGATACTCAAATTTCGTTTTTTTGTCATCTGACACCTCGTTATATTTGTGCGTTATAGCGCACGAGTGTTAAGCCTATCATTGTGCGTTATAACGCACAATGATAGAGTGCCGAGGTTAGCAAGACCGTGAAGGGCGTCAGATGAATAAACAAGATAGGGTAGGCCAACAGATTGCCGCAGTGTTAAAACGTGAGCGTCAGGCAAAAGGATGGTCGCTAGATAAAACAGCAAAACAAACCGGGGTATCTAAGGCCATGCTAGGACAGATTGAACGCCTTGAATCAAGCCCCACCATTGCGACCTTATGGAAGATCGCCACCGGGTTACAATGTTCTTTTTCTTCTTTTATTAGCCAAGATGAAGCAACAGATGTCGCCCTTCAGGACGATCCCCGTGTTCAAGGTTTTACCGAAGATCCGAATATGACGGTAACGACCTTATTTTGTTATTCACCGAAGACAAAGTTTGAAACCTTTGAAATTACCTTATCCAACTATCATGAACAGCGCTCGTCACCTCATCATTGTGGAGTGCTAGAGCATATACACGTGTTAGAGGGTCGCTTACGTATTTTTGAAGGGGCTCAAGAGCGCGTGCTCACGGCTAACGAACAGTGTGTGTTACACGGTGATGTGCCTCATGGATACCGTGACGAAGCGGGAAAAAGCCGTTTTATCGATATTATCTTTTACCCCTGAACTTCCCGCCGAGAGCTTGATTGCGGGCGGCACAATCAGAGCACCGTCCGCAATGGTTTTTTTATCACGCTTTTATTGAGGGTTGATGGCCACGATGACCCGACCAGACACCTTGCCCGCTAGAATTTTATCTAGGTAGGGATCAAGTTGGGACAGTTCAATTTCTTCGGTTAACGCATCAAGGCAATCAAGTTGCCATTCGGTGGCTAGTTTTTTCCACAATGCCAATCGAGGAGGCATGGGGCATTGAACTGAATCGATGCCTAATAGGGAAACACCGCGTAATATAAAAGGGAAAACATTAATGGGGAGTTCTGGCGACGCCGTTAAACCACAACAGGTTACCGCACCACCGTAGCGGGTAGATTTTATCGCCGCAGCAAGATAATCACCGCCAACGCAATCCACGGCTCCCGCCCAGCGTTCTTTTAACATGGGGCGTTCTTTATTTTCTAGCAGGGTTTCTCGGCCAATGATCTCACTGGCCCCTAAGGATTGTAAGAACGCATGTTTGTCCGCTTTGCCTGTAAGGGCTACCACCCGATAACCGGCTTTGCTTAGTAGGGCTACCGCAACGGAACCTACGCCGCCGGTGGCGCCGGTGACCAATATGTCACCATCTTCTTTTTTCACTCCCCCATCAATTAAAGCTTGTACTGATAGCGCGGCGGTAAAGCCGGCGGTGCCAATAACCATGGCATCACGGGTGGATAAACCTTGGGGTAAAGGCACCACCCAGTCGGCGGGAACCCGAATTTTTTCACCAAAGCCACCTGGGGTATTCATGCCTAAATCGAATCCGGTCACCAATACTTTGTCACCGACGGCAAAGTCACCTGAATCACAAGACAGTACCGTACCCGCGGCATCAATTCCCGGTGTATGGGGAAAGTTTCGAGATACGCCTGGGTTGCCGGTGGCAGAAAGCCCATCTTTGTAATTGAGCGACGAGTACTCGACGTTAATGACAACATCGCCAGCGGGCAAATCAGTCAAGTTTCGGGTAGTAAGTTTACGGGTAAAGGTTTTTTTATCCACCTGCTCAACAAGCAATGCGTTGAAAGTATCTGTCATATGTACTCCGTATCAATGTGAAGTTATGCGAAAGGCAACTTTTCAATGGTGCCAGGCTAAGCTATTATCCACTTAACGAACTAAAAGGCTAGTATGCACCTTTTGGTATGGTACTTACCAAAAAGATACTATTGAGGCAGTAATGACAACACCAAAAGAAAAACCCACCCCATCGAATGAAGGCCATTACCTGTGTGGGGTAGCGGTAGCATTAAGCTTAATTGGCGGTAAGTGGAAAGGGGTTATTTTGTGGCACCTTACCTTTAAAACTTTGCGCTTTAGTCAGTTGCGAAGACGTTTACAGGGCGTAACTCAAAAGATGCTTACCCAGCAGCTCCGGGAATTAGAAAAAGACGGGTTAATCCATCGGCAAGTGTATGCAGAAGTGCCGCCACGGGTAGAGTATTCTCTTACCGAGCGGGGGGCGAGTTTGCAACCGATGTTACAACAAATGTGTGATTGGGGCCGCGCCTATCATGAGGATCATGGAGGGCAAAATGAAGATGAAAACGTGGCGGGTTGAAAGGCTGCCCCCAGTTGAGAGCAGCACTTTTTTAGCTTAATCGTTTTCTGTTAAATTAAGGGTGGTGCGCATAAAATCTAAGAAGGCACAGAGTTCTGCAGACATAAGCGCAAATTCCGCATCCATACGGGCGCTGGCCTGATCTTTCGGTATATCGTCTGTTTCTTCTTTGAGTCTGTCGGTGAATTTTACCCGCTTAAAAGAGCCATCTTCGGCAATGGTGGCTGTTAGCACGTCTTCGTAGGCAAAGCCTACTTTTTGTACCAGTTTGCCATTATCCAAATGCATGGTAATTTCATCGCTATCTAAAGGCTGGTTTTTACAGCGAATAACGCTTTCTAGATCGTCGGTGGATTTTAGTTCTGCTTCTTCTAGCAGTGTGATCCCTTCAGGTGCACCTTCGGTTAGCCAGTGTGTTAATTCACTTTGCAAGCTTCTACGCGCTAAGGGCACCACGGGCAATGACGTAATGGCCTTTCGCACAAGAGCAAGCCAGGCTTCAGCTTTACCGTCCGCGGAAGCATCCACCACTACCAGTTTTTCCGGAATAGAGATAAAGCCGTGAGTAAAGGTATTGCGCACAAAGGCTTGCGGTAACAAGCGAAACATAATTTCTTGTTTAAGATCTTGTTGTTGCTTTTTTCCTACCGGCGAGCCAGTTTCGGCTTCAATGGCAGCTACTTTTTCTGCCAGTTCTGCATTCACCACTGTGGAAGGCAGAATTTTTTCCTGTTTTTTAACCGTGAGCCAATATCGCTCTTGTACTTTATGAAACATGACCCCTTCGTTGCCTACTTGGGCAAATGGCGAGGCAAACCCCATGGTGGCGGTATCTTGTTTGCCGCAGGGGCGAAAAGCGTTATCCATTAATGCGCTATTTAAATCATCATCGTCAAGCGAGAGTGTTTGCGTGAGTTGATAAGCCTTAAGGTTTTTAAACCACATAAGAATGTAATCCTGATTTGCTCGATGAAAATTTTCGGGCGGCAAGCGTACCAATGGCAGGGCCATGCTGCAACGATGTATTTAACCGTTAGAGGGATTTATTTAAAAACCGGATGATATAGCGAAGACCTTCACCCGGTTCACTGTAGGCTTGAATACTACCGTTTAAAGCTTGGGTAACAAGGTTATACACAATGTGGGTACCTAATCCGCTGCCACCGTGTTCGCGACTGGTGGTATAAAACGCGTCGAAAAGCTGGTTAAGGCCTTTTTTGTCCATGCCTTTTCCATCGTCACTATAATCGATAGTAACGTAATCATTTTCTTGGGTAACGACCAAACGAATATGGCCTTGTTCGCAATTATCAAATCCGTGGACCAAGGAATTAATGATCATGTTGGTGATAATTTGCGCAATAACACCGGGTGCGCACAGTATTTCCAAATCGTTAGGACAGGTAATGGTCACTTGGTGCTGGGTTTTTTTAATGGTGGGTTGGAGTGACAGTAATATTTCATGTAGGTAGGTATTTAAATTAAAAAGACGTTCAGCCTCACTGGTTTGATCAACCGCAACCTGTTTAAAGCTGGCGACTAATTCAGATGCCCGGTTTAAATTATTCATCAGTAATTCAGCGGTTTGACTCGCTTCTTCAATAAAGGCGGACATATTTTTACCGGATAAGGATTTGTCTTTATACGCGGCATTTAATTTGTTGATACGTTCTTGTAAATAACTGGCTGCGGTAACACTTACCCCAATGGGGGTATTCACATCATGGGCAATCCCCGCCACTAAGCCCCCTAAGGACGCCATGCGTTCGGATTCCACTAACTGATCTTTGATAAGGTTCATCATGTCCATATGCTTGGCCAGCTCGCTATTGCGTTTACGCAATTCATCTTCGATAAATTGACGGTTTTCGTTTTCCTGTCGAAGCTCTCGTTGGTTCGCAATTAACTCGTCTTTTTGCTGTTCTAGGTCAAGCATGATTTGGGACAAGGAGGCGGTCTTCTTGGCCACTTCTTGTTCTAAGATGAGATTTTGGTCGTCTAATTTTTTGTTCGCGTGAGTCAGGGCGCTTTGAACCCCTTTTAATTTTGACTGGGAACTGATGAGATCATCGATGACCTGATTAAATGATTGTTGTAAAAGCCGAAGTTCATTGTCGTCATCGGTGGTCACTTTTACTTTGGATTCTTGAGGATGCTCAGGATCAAAGGATGTCATTTGGTCGGTAAGTTCAGAAAGGGGCTCGGACAACATCCGTTTAAAGGCGGTCATAAACAGAAAAACCAAAAAAGCAGTTTTGATAATGGCATTACCAATGAGGAAGAAAATACCCACTTCGATACGGCTTAATATAATGTCGAAGCTAGAATAGAGCGTTACGTCCCCAACGTAAGACTGGCGTCCGGAAAATTCAAAGACCAAAGGGAAGCTGTAACTAAAAATGCCGCCAGGGTGATCTTGTTTGATACCTGATTGAACCGGGGGGCCGGTTACTGGAATGGTTTGCCCGTCATCAGCGATAAGTTCGCCGTTTTCGTCTCTTACTTGCACGCCTTCCACAATGGGTAACTTTGTCAGGCCTTCAGCAATCACCCGCGCCTGCACTTTGTTCAGCTCCCAGTTGGCGCGAGTAAGGCTTTCTGCAAAGGTGTTTTTTAAGGTTTGTAATTCGCTTTCTATGTGATTTTTGGTACTGAGGTATTCAGTGAATATTTGACCGATGGTCACCAGCAATGTGAGGATGAAATAAACGGACAGCACACGCGTTAATAATTTACGTGACAATCCTGTCTTCACCGTGGTCATCCTGATGCATCCTCACCGTTAGGAAAATCTGTAAGCCACAGAATAGGCGTAAATTGCTGAATAAACAAGCTACTTCATTTAACATAAAGGAGATAAAATACCTTTTCCCTTGACACAAATTTGTAATCGTTTTAATAAAAGTGTCACAGACCCCATCAATAATAGCGGCGATTTGTCATGAGCAGGAAAAAAGTTATGTCTCGATCAGTATTGATAGTGGAAGACGAAGCGCCAATTCGCGAAATGCTAAAATTCGTCCTGGAACAGTCTGGTTTTGATACCGTAGAGGCTGAAGATTACGATGTGGCCCAACAGAAAATTTGTGAACCTTACCCCGATCTGATTTTGCTAGATTGGATGCTGCCGGGCGGCTCGGGTGTGCAATTGGCAAAAAGCCTCAAACAGCACGAGTTTACTCGGGATATTCCGGTAATTATGCTTACTGCTCGGGGAGAAGAAGAAGATAAAATCCGAGGACTGGACGCGGGGGCTGACGACTATATTACTAAGCCGTTTTCTCCCAAAGAGCTCATTGCCAGAATTAAAGCCGTGATGCGCAGGGTAACCCCAACCTCAAGTGAAGAACCTATTGAATTTAATGGGTTAAAGCTAGAGCCTATTTCCCATCGGGTAATGGCCAACTCCGATCCTTTAGATATGGGGCCGACAGAATTTAAATTACTGCATTTTTTTATGACCCATCCAGAGCGGGTATATAGCCGAGAGTTATTGCTCGACAATGTATGGGGAACTAACGTCTATGTGGAAGATCGAACGGTGGATGTGCACATTCGACGCTTACGCAAAGCGGTTTCTCTACACGGGCATGATGCAATGATCCAAACCGTACGTGGTGCAGGTTATCGGTTTTCTACTAAAATGTAATTGCTGGGCGCCGATTGCACCTAGGGCTCAGCATTGTCACAATAGCCGTTCATCCTCATTACAAGGCCGCTTACTGCATGTATTACCCATTTTCCTGGCTTAGAAGTGCAGTACGCTTAACCTCGTACCTGCTGATCTTCGCTTTAACAGGCTGGTATATGGATGACATGGTCCTAGCTGTGGCGGTAGGGGCGACCGGGTTACTGGCAATAAATTATTGGCAGCTTTTTAAGCTTAATCGGTGGCTATGGCATAGTAGAAAAATGTCGCCTCCCACCGTCACTGGCGTGTGGGAACACATTTATGAAGGTATTTATTATCTTCAACGTCGCAACCGTAACAAGCGAAAAGAGCTGGGGGCCTTAGTAAAACGTTTTCGGGAAGGTTCAGAAGCGCTGCCCGATGCCGCGGTGGTGGTGGACTCTAAAGCTTGTATTATCTGGTGTAATCGATTGGCGCGCTTAGAGCTTGGACTGAAATGGCCAAGTGATGCTGGTCGTCGCCTAGATAATCTTATTCGTCACCCTGATTTTATCGCTTATTTTCATGAAAGTGACTTTAACCACCCCATTGAGGTGCCATCCCCCACAAATCCGAGCAAATCCTTCGAATACCGGGTAATGCCTTATGGCGAAGAGCATCTATTGGTGATTGCCCGGGATGTCACCCGTGTCTCCCAACTAGAAGAAATGCGTAAAGATTTTGTGGCCAATGTATCCCATGAATTACGCACCCCCCTCACGGTGATTTCCGGTTATCTTGAAATATTACCTGACACCGAGCAAAACCCCATGGTCAATAAGGCTCTCGGGGAAATGAGCGCGCAAACTCAGCGAATGCAAAGCCTGATTGAAGATCTATTGGTGCTGTCTAGGATTGAAGCGAGCTCAGAAAGGATCTATGAAAATACGGTCAATATGCCGGTGATGTTACAACAGTTGGAAAAAGAAGCCGCTACATTAAATAAAGAAAAACAGCACCAAATTCATTTTCATGTGGATACCTCGTTAATTGTGTATGGCGTGGAAACCGAATTGCGCAGCGCCTGTTCCAACCTTGTTTTCAATGCCGTACATTACACCCCGAAAGGCGGTGAAATTCATGTTTACTGGCGACGTGAAGACGACGGCGCCAAATTTATCGTTGCCGATAACGGTGATGGGATTGAGCAAAACCATTTAGCACGGTTAACCGAGCGTTTCTATCGAGTAGACAAAGCCCGTTCACGGAAAACTGGGGGGTCAGGCTTAGGCTTGTCCATTGTAAAACATGTGCTTAGCCATCATAATTCCCACCTAGAAATTGCCAGTGAAATGGGAAAGGGCACGACATTCTCGTTTCTTTTAGATGAAGAATTACTTGCGGAGACGCCATGACAGCCATGAACATGTGGCGTTTAATCCTAGTGTGCTGTTGCTGGTCATGGGGCGCCTTGGCTGAGACAACAGCCGTACCTGAGTATCAAAGGGTGCCTGGCGTGGCGGGTAAAATCACCTCTGTAGGTTCAGATACTCTGGCCAATCTGATGGCGTTATGGTCTCAAGAATTTCAACATTTATATCCGCAAGTTAAGTTTCAGGTACAAGCATCCGGTTCATCCACTGCACCGCCAGCGCTAACCGAGGGGACCGCCACCATAGGTCCGATGAGCCGTGCAATGAAACCCAGTGAAGTACGAGACTTTGTAAGAGCCCATGGTTACCCACCGACAGTGCTAAAAGTGGCCATGGATGCCATCGCCATTTTTGTCGAGCGTCGCAATCCCATACAAGGGCTTACCACCACCCAGGTCGATGCCATTTTTTCTGCCACCCGATATTGCGGCGGCGCAACACCAATTACCCACTGGCAACAGCTGCAACGTGGGACCTATGATAAGTCCACGCCTATCCGCCTTTTCGGCCGTAACTCGGTATCAGGTACCTACGGTATGTTTAAGTTGATGGCGTTGTGTAATGGCGATTTTCGCCCCACAGTGAATGAACAACCGGGCTCGGCGTCGGTTGTATTATCGGTGGCGACCAGTAACACCGGTATGGGGTACGCTGCCTATGGATATAAAACTGCCGGCGTGAAGGCCTTATCAATTGGCCGTAGTCGCCGCGCAATGATCCCGCTAACCAGTGAGACGGTGCGCAACGAAACCTACCCGTATACCCGTTTTCTATATTTGGTCGTGAATAAAAAACCCAATGAACCTTTGCCAACCTTAGAACGGGAGTTTTTGCGATATGTCTTGTCCCAACAAGGACAACAACAGGTCACCCGAGACGGCTATTTTCCCATACTTGAAGACGTGCTGCTGCGCCAGCGACGACTCCTTATCAACGACTAATTCCCTGCCTTGGGATTAGCGATTTAAATATATATTTAAAAACACGCCTTTTTGTTATCTACCAGCAACTTTTTATGACAGAAGAAATATGACAGCCATGTAATAAAACTGTCATGGAAACTTCCTATCCTACCCGCAGAATTTTTAGTCGGTGTGTACCGATTTCTATTAACAGTAAGGTTTGAATGTATGAAGCTTTTCAACTCGTTGCTGCTGGCGAGTGCCTTGTCGGCTACCTTTGCCATGGCACAAGACGACAGCGTCTTGAACCCCGTTGTCGATGAAGCGGCTAAGATAAATGAAAGTGCCGCTAAGTCACAGGATAAAATCAACACTATCGCTGACCAAATCGATGACAAACTTCAAGCGTTCAAAACGTTGAATAAGGAAATCGAAGGCTTAGAAGTCTACAACACCCAGCTGAGTAAACAGATTGCCAACCAAGAACAGGAAATGGCCGATCTTAACGCCTCCATCGACGAAGTATCGGTGATTGAGCGTCAAATTACCCCATTAATGATTCGTATGATTGACGGACTCGAGCAGTTTATTGCCTTGGATGTTCCGTTTCTTGCCGAAGAGCGCGAAAACCGAATTGCCGATCTTAAAGCCATGATGGACAGAGCCGATGTCGCGCCGTCGGAAAAATTCCGTCGGGTCATGGAAGCCTATCAAGTTGAAATGGATTATGGCCGCACGTTAGAGGCTTACAGTGGTATTCATACCATTGACGGTTCTGAGCGCGATGTGGAATTTTTACGCTTGGGTCGCACAGCGTTAATTTATCAAACACGTGATGCAGGTAAACAAGGGGTATGGAATAAGCAAACCCGCCAATGGGAAGAGCTAGATAGCAGTTACCGTACGCAAATCACCAAGGGCTTGCGTATGGCGAAAAAGCAATTGGCTCCAGACTTACTCATGCTGCCAGTAGCAATCACGGATTAAGAGGTAAAGACCATGTTTAAACAAATGAAATGGTTAGCAGTAGGTCTGACCGCTGCGACATTAAGCGTTAATGCAGTGGCACAAAATGATCGCGCGCTGGATCTGGATGCCCTACTCAAGCAATTAGAAGAAGGTCAGTTCGCCCAATCTCAACAAAACAAGCAACGAGAGCAAGCGTTTGTCAGCCAACGGGCACAGCAAGATCAAATTCTTGCCGATACCCGAGCTCAGCGAGATCAAAAACTGGCGACCTCCGAAGCGTTGGAAACCCAGTTTGAAGAAAACGAGTTTAAATTAGCGGATCTTAACCAAGCCCTTGATGCCCGTTTAGGCTCATTAAAAGAATTGTTTGGTGTATTGCAGCAAGTTGCTGGCGACACCAAAAGTAAGTTCCAGAACTCTATGATTTCTGCCCAAATTCCAGGCCGTTCAGACTTTCTTGATAATATGGCTCAAGAAATGGGAAAAAGCTCCAAGCTAGCCTCTATTGATGAAATCGAACGGGTGTGGTTTGAGATGCAACGTGAGATGACCGAATCGGGCAAAGTCACCAAATTTACTACCAACGTGGTAGAAGCCGGTGGTCAGAAGGTCAGTAAAGAAGTGGTACGAGTGGGCCCATTTGCCTTAGTGTCAGGTGGTAAATATCTCGACTATAACGGCATCACAGGTACGGTAGCAGAATTGATTCGCCAACCGGCCGACCGCTACGGTAGTTCTGCTGCTGATTTGCAAGCTTCTAACGGTGAGTTGGTGCAATTGGGTATCGACCCCACCGGTGGCTCTATCTTAGGTTTGCTGGTACAAGCCCCTGATTTACAAGAGCGTGTAGAACAAGGTGGTGTCGTAGGCTATATCATTTTAATTGTGGGCGCGTTTGGTTTACTGCTGGCGTTAGAGCGTTTGATTACCCTTACCTTGGTACGAACCAAAGTAAACAAGCAGCTTAAAAGCAAATCCATTAACCCTAACAATCCATTAGGCCGCGTATTAAAAGTACGCGAGGACTATCCTAACGCGGATGTAGAAGCATTGGAGTTGCACCTTACTGAAGCCATTTTAGGTGAAGTGCCTAAACTAGGCCGTAACCTCACCATTATAAAGATCATTTCGGTGGTTGCGCCATTGATGGGGTTGTTAGGAACCGTGACCGGTATGATCAATACCTTCCAGGCCATTACTTTATTCGGAACCGGTGACCCTAAACTGATGGCGGGTGGTATCTCTACTGCATTGGTTACCACGGTGCTAGGACTGGTGGTCGCTATTCCTATGACGTTGCTTTACGCCATGCTAAACACTCGCAGCAAAAACATTGTGTATATTCTGCAAGAACAAGCTTCTGGTGTAATCGCAGAGCGCGCAGAGCGGGGCTAAGCCATGATCGCATTTCTCGAAGCAATACGCGATTTTACAGAGACAGGTGGCCAGGTTCTCCTGGTCATCGGTCTGCTGATATTCACCATGTGGTTGTTGATCCTCGAGCGTGCGATGTACCTGATGATTTGGCACAAGAACTTTAAAAAGCAAGCGGTAGCAGACTGGAAAGCGCGACAAGATCGATCTTCCTGGTTAGCTGAGCAGATTCGTCAAAAGACCATCTCCCGTTTGTCCATTCAATTAACCGGCAGTATTCCTATTATTCAGTCGTTAGTGGCCCTTTGCCCGCTGCTAGGATTGCTCGGAACTGTCACCGGTATGATTGAAGTGTTCGATGTCATGGCCATTTCAGGCTCAGGTAACGCCCGTTCTATGGCCTCAGGGGTGTCGAAAGCGACCATCCCCACAATGGCCGGTATGGTGGGAGCCCTGTCAGGCGTATTTGCGTCTACCTGGTTAAACAGAAAAGCAAAAACTGAGCGCTCGCACCTTGAAGAAGCGCTAATTATTGACCGTAAAGCCGGGTAACGGCGCGAGTCTAAGGTAATCACTATGAAGCAGCACTTTCAAAATCTGGTGGATGAAGAAGAAGCCACTATCGATATGACGCCCATGCTGGACGTTGTTTTTATCATGCTTATCTTCTTTATTGTAACGGCCTCTTTTGTTAAAGAAGCCGGGATAGATGTGAATCGACCAGAAGCCGCCACAGCGGTAAAACAAGACCGAGCGAATATTCTTATCGCTATCTCTGATACCGGTGAAATATGGATCAATAAGCGTCGGGTGGATGTGCGGGCTGTACAGGCGAACATCGAGCGTTTACACGCAGAGAACCCTCAAGGCACCGTGGTGATCCAGGCCGACCAAAAATCCACCACAGATACGCTGATTAAAGTTATGGACGCCTCCCGCGCGGCAGGTGTTTACGAAGTTTCCATTGCTGCACAAGAGCCATAAACTATGCCACGATTTATCATCGCATTTGTCATATCGCTGGCCATTACGCTGGGTCTGTTCTTCTTGATGCAGTCATTGATCAAGATGGGCGGAAGTGCACTCACCGAGCCGCCCAAGGGCAGTGTGCTCGATTTTGTTCGGGTTAAAAAGGAAGAATCCGTAGAACAAAAAGATCGCAAACCCCGCAAGCCGCCACCGCCTAAAGCGCCGCCGCCCCAAATGAGTCAACCGCAAATGGACTCACCGTCACCGGATGCCAATGGCACCTCGATGAATTTTGGTGGTGATGTGGGCGCCGATGTGTCGTTAGACGGCGGCTTAGCCTTGGAATCTGGCGATGGTGAATATTTACCCATTGTAAAGGTTGCACCGGTATATCCACGCAGAGCATTACAACGGGGAATCGAAGGATTTGTGATCGTCGAATTTACAGTGACTAAGCAAGGCACCGTGCGGGATCCTTTGGTGGTAGAAGCCACACCTGAAGGCATTTTCGAACAGGCTGCCATGGATGCGGCACTTAAATTTAAATATAAACCGCGGGTGGTGAATGGTGAAGCAACGGAAGTTTCCGGCGTGCAGAACCGCATTACCTTCCAGATTGACGGGTAAATGAGATGAATTGGGTATTATCCACACGTTTGGTTTTTGCAGGCACGTTGGCGATTTGTTTGCTTGTTACCGGCGTTTCGGTCAATCAGGCTGTCGCACAAGACGTTAAAGCCAGTGATAAAAAGACCCGTAAAGTACCAACCTTGCGGGCCAAGGTGTACGAACAACTGGCTCGGGCACAAACGGCAGCGGATGAAGAGGATCTTGACGAAGCCATTGCCATACTTGATGAAGTGGAAGAAAAGAAAAGCTCAATGAATAGCTATGAGCGGGCAATGATGTACAACTTCTATGGTTTCATTTATTACAATGCTGAGGATTATGACAAGGCGTTAGCGTCTTTTGCTAAGGTGGTCGAGCAACAGCCTATTCCTGAGGCATTTGAGATGACAACCTTATTCAGCTTAGCCCAGTTAAACTTAATGCAAGGCAACTATGCACAGAGTATTGATTATCTTGAGCGCTGGGAGTCGTTAAATACTGGGCCGGTGCCACCCAAAAACCTGATAATCAAAGCCCAAGCTTATTATCAGAATAAAGACTATGAAAAAGCCTCTACTTACATCACTAAAGCCATTGATGACCATGAAGCCCAAGGCATGGTACCGGATGAAAACTGGCTAATATTACAGCGCGCTATCTATTATGAACTTAAGCAGCCAGAAAAAGTAAAAGAAGTGCTGATTAAATTGGTCAAGCTGTTTGATGAGCCTAAATATTGGATCCAACTGGCGGGCATGTATGGTGAACTCGGTGAAGAGCGCAAACAGCTAGCAATCATGGAATCCGCTTATCAACAAGGTTATGTCACATCCAGCGCCGATATTTTTAACCTTGCACAGCTTTATTACTATCACAAGGTGCCTTATAAGGGCGCTAAATTGATGGCCCAGGCGATGGAAGAGGGCGTGTTGGATAAAAACTTGCGCAACCTGAAGTTTTTAGGTCAAAGTTGGACTTTGGCCAAAGAGCAGGATAAAGCGATCCCGGTTATGCGCGAAGCAGCAATGCTATCTGATGACGGTGAACTCGATGCCCAATTAGCGCAAATATTACTGAATGCCGAGCGATGGGGTGAAGCCATCGAGGCTGCGGATCGCGCCATTGACAAGGGTGAGCTTCGTAATCCTGGCCTGGTTTATCTGGTAAAAGGCATGGCACTGTACAATCAAAAGCAGTATGCCAATGCGCTTAACCAACTGGCCGAAGCTGAAAAACATCAAAAAAGCCGTGCTATGGCCCAACAATGGAAACGGTTTGTTGAAACAGAGAAACAACAGCAAGAACGCCTAGCCGTGGAATTGTCGAGCTAGCTAAAAGGGCTTTCTTTACAATTAAAGGATCATCATTAAAACCATGCCGGCCCGTTTTGTTGCCGGCGGTTTTTATTTCAAACTCGCCATCGTCTTTACACAATAAACTAGCACGACTATGCTGGTTTTATATCTATCTCAATCTTTTTTAAGTCCTGATATTCATTCTTAGGTATGGCTTGTAAGGCTATGACACTGATAGTTATCGGTTATAGTAGTGAAAGATAGTGACAAAATAATTAAAACGGCCACGGCATCCTACGCTAGGTCGTACCCATGTTCACTTTAAGGGCGACGTTAATGTCTGATACAAGTAATATTAATGAAAACAGTTATAATCTCACACCCATCCTTTACGATATTCGCGGTTTTTTCATTCTTACGTTGGCGTACCGAAATACACTCGCCTCTCAGGTACGTTTCTTTGCCGAAAACTTAAAGGGGCATCATCTTGAATGTGCCATCGGTACCGGAACCTTCACCGAAATCTGTATGAAGCATGCCCGTAAAAAGCAGCCTCATCAGGGCTTTTCTCTGGTGGGCGTTGATTATTCAAAAGCGCTTATGGGCGGGGCTAAACGCAAATTAAAAGGGGCCGAGTTGGCTATCGAAGACCTGCGTAACATGAGTTACGAAGATGAAACCTTTGATACGGCAAACTTACCCAATGGATATCACACCATCGCAGATATCGAAAAAGCCATGTACGAAATAGTGCGTGTGTTAAAAACCGGCGGGCAACTTTATATGAATGTTTTGCTCTATCCAGGTGAGGGTTTTATGAATAAAATCAGTACCAAGGTGAACGATTATGGGCAAAGCATCGGTATCTTAAATCGTCCCTACAGCCGCCAAGAAGTGCTTGAAAGCTTACCTAAATTTGGCTTACGCATTGACGATGAACGGACCATTAAAAACTGTATTTTTATTAAAACGACGAAAATATAACCCGAGTCTGCCCGTTTAACCGTAGCGTTTTTGTTGACGGGCAAGCAAATACCAAAACACACCGCCACCACAAAAACCCGCTAAACATTGCAGCAGTAACCCCGTTGCGCTTCGTGCTCCCGCTATCAAGGTGATCCCCATAATAGGTTGCAACGACACCAATAGGGTCAAGAGGGCCGTCATACCGGCAAATGGTAAAAGAAACCGTCTTTGGCTATACCCATTGGTGAGTATGGCAGCAAAGGCAAATGCTAAGAAAAGGGCAAGGGCAATACCACTGCCATAGGCAGGCAGTAAGCCGTAAATGTCATATAACGTGGTTTGCAAGTTTTCCTTTGCCGATATCTGTACTTCCAGTTTGCTCAGTTCATAAAGGACTGACTGAGTGTGTGAAATACTGGCAAAAAGATAGGTGACACACCAGGCCGGCATGAAAGATCGCAAAAATGATAAGGTAATGACTTGCACCATAGTGAACCACTTGGCAAATACTAAACCCCAGCATCATTTCATGCTAGGGTAGAGAACTCAAGTTTCGGACGATGATTAACCCATGGGAATTTGTCGCATAGTTGGTTTTATGCTGCTGTGGTCACTATTTGGCGTGGCCGACGCAAAGCAGGTAGATGAGATTCATTTTCAAGCCAAACGGATTGCTCCTGCTAGGTTGCAGTCTCCCTGGGCATTGGTGCAGTTGCCAGACGAACGTTGGCTTATTACAGAGCGCGAAGGGAACCTTGTGCTTTTAGGTGAACACCCTCGCGTCACTCGAATTCCTCTTGATTTACCCGCACTTTATTATGCTGGCCAGGGCGGGCTACTTGATGTTGCGCTGACTCAAGACTTTCCCTTGTCTGGGCGTATATTGTTAACCTTTTCACAGGGCACTGGGGATAAAAACCATCTCGCTGTGGCCACGGCGGTGCTGGAAAACGACCAAGTTCATGATCTCAAGGTGATCTTTTCTGTTACACCCGACAAAGATACGCCGGTTCATTTTGGTGGCCGATTGGCTGTGATGAATGACGGCACCTGGCTTGTGACGACGGGCGATGGATTCGATTTTCGTGAACAAGCGCAAAAGCGTACTAGCCAGCTAGGTAAAATACTGCGTATTCGCGAAGACGGACAAGCCCCTAAGGATAACCCGTTTGCCGACGCACCTTTTGTTTTTTCTTATGGTCACCGTAACCCCCAAGGGTTAGTCATTGATGAACAACACAATAAGATTTACGCCCATGAGCACGGGCCCGATGGGGGCGATGAGATTAATCTTATCCAACCGGCAAGCAACTATGGTTGGCCGGTCGCGACGCAAGGACTTGATTACTCAGGGGCACGGATTTCTCCTTTTACCTCTTATGAGGGGATGGTAGAGCCCCTATTTAATTGGAGTCCTTCTGTGGCACCTTCTTCAATGATTTTATACCAAGGTAGCTTATTTCCTACCCTTGACGGTCAGCTGCTGGTAACCACACTAAAAGCGCAAACCCTCATTGCTGTGGATATTGGGGCTAAGCCTGTTCATTCCCGAGAGATTTTTGCTACTATTATGCAGAAGGCGCGTTTGCGTGATATCGCTGTTGGCAACGACGGCGCTATTTATATTTTGACAGATGGAGAAAACGCAACCGTATTTCGTATTGCCCCCTTAAAATAAATAAGTATTCGTTTTAAACTTTTTGTTCTTCATAAACAGGATGAATGATGGTTATAAGTCGGCTACAGGGGCAATTAAATGTTATTTCGTTGTATGAGCCGGTATAATCTCGGCGTTTAACAGTCAATTTTTGGTCCCAAGACCGTTAATTTTACGGGCCAGAATAATTAAGAGGAAGCAATCGTGTTAGAAGACTATCGCAAACACGTTGAAGAACGTGCTGCTGAAGGTATCCCCCCGAAACCCCTCAATCCAGAACAAGTTGCAGGCTTAGTTGAATTATTAAAGAACCCGCCTGCAGGTGAAGAATCGTACCTTTTGGAACTGATTTCTGAACGTGTTCCTCCGGGTGTGGACGAAGCAGCCTACGTAAAAGCAGGCTTCCTAAGTGCAATCGTTAAAGGTGAAGATAATTCTCCTCTTATCGACCGAGAGAAAGCCGTTGAATTGTTAGGCAACATGCACGGCGGTTATAACATCATCACTCTCGTTGACTTACTTGATGATGCAGACCTTGCACCACTGGCTGCTAAAGAGTTAAAGCATACGTTGCTGATGTTTGATGCCTTCCATGATGTGGAAGAAAAGCATAAAGCGGGCAACGCTTACGCCACCGAAGTTATCCAATCTTGGGCCGATGGCGAATGGTTTACATCCCGTCCAAAACTGGAAGACAAAATCACTTACTCTGTCTTCAAAGTAACCGGTGAAACCAATACCGATGACTTGTCTCCTGCACCTGATGCTTGGTCTCGTCCTGATATTCCTTTACACGCGCTAGCGGCTTACAAAATGACCCGTGACGGTCTTGAGCCAGAAGAGCATGGCGTGAAAGGCCCAATGAAACAAATCGAAGACGTCAAAGCAAAAGGTTTCCCTGTTGCATTCGTCGGTGATGTTGTGGGTACGGGTTCTTCACGTAAATCAGCAACGAACTCTGTGTTGTGGTTCTTTGGTGAAGATTTGCCGGGCGTACCGAACAAGCGCGGTGGCGGTGTCTGTATTGGTAGTAAAGTTGCACCAATCTTTTTTAACACCATGGAAGATGCTGGTGCATTGGTTTTTGAAGCCGATGTAGAAAAAATGAACATGGGTGATGTCATCGACATCTATCCATATGAAGGCAAAATCACTAACCACGAAACTGGCGAAGTACTGGCTGAATACGGCTATAAATCAAAAGTTATTTTGGATGAAGTACGCGCCGGTGGCCGTATTAACCTGATCATTGGTCGTGGTCTGACAGACAAAGCCCGTGAAGCCCTCGGCTTAGGCACGGCTGATTTGTTCCGTTCGCCAGAGCAACCCGCTGACAGTGGAAAAGGTTTCTCACTGGCTCAGAAGATGGTAGGTAAAGCTTGTGGTGTTGAGGGCATTCGCCCCGGTACATACTGCGAACCTAAAATGACCACGGTGGGATCGCAAGATACCACAGGGCCGATGACCCGTGATGAACTTAAAGATCTGGCTTGTCTTGGCTTCACTGCCGATTTGACCATGCAGTCTTTCTGTCACACAGCGGCTTATCCTAAGCCGGTTGATATTGAAACCCAGCATACTCTGCCTGACTTTATTATGAACCGTGGCGGTGTGTCATTACGTCCAGGCGACGGTATCATTCATAGCTGGTTGAACCGTATGTTGTTGCCCGATACCGTAGGTACAGGCGGTGACTCCCATACACGTTTCCCTCTGGGTATTTCGTTCCCAGCAGGTTCCGGTTTGGTTGCTTTCGCAGCGGCAACTGGGGTCATGCCTTTAGATATGCCAGAATCCATTTTGGTACGCTTTAAAGGTGAGCGTCAACCTGGTATCACATTACGTGACCTCGTTCATGCCATTCCGTTATACGGGATCAAGCAAGGCCTGCTAACGGTTGAGAAGAAAGGTAAGATCAACCAGTTCTCTGGTCGTATTCTTGAAATCGAAGGCTTAGAAGACTTAACGGTTGAACAGGCTTTTGAATTGTCAGATGCCTCTGCTGAGCGCTCTGCGGCAGGTTGTACTATTAACCTGTCTGAAGAGTCTATCGCTGAATACCTGCGTTCTAACATCACCATGTTACGTTGGATGATCAACGAAGGCTATGGCGATCCACGTACCCTTGAGCGTCGTGCTCAGAAAATGGAAGAATGGTTGGCTAATCCTACGCTTATGCGTGCTGATGCCGATGCTGAATACGCAGAAGTCATTGAAATTGACTTGGCTGACATTAAAGAGCCTATCGTTTGTTGTCCTAACGATCCTGATGATGCGAAAACATTATCAGAGGTTGCTGGTAATAACGTAGACGAAGTCTTCATTGGTTCTTGTATGACCAACATTGGTCACTTCCGTGCTGCCGGTAAATTGTTAGAGCAGTACAATAAAACGCTGCCTACCCGTTTATGGGTTTCTCCACCGACTAAGATGGATAAAGCGCAGTTAATGGAAGAAGGCTATTACAACATCTACGGTCGCGTAGGTGTGCGTACAGAAATGCCAGGATGTTCTTTGTGTATGGGTAACCAAGCCCGTGTAGACGCTGGAACCACGGTATTGTCTACCTCTACTCGTAACTTCCCTAACCGTCTTGGTGATGGTGCCAATGTTTATCTGACTTCTGCCGAATTGGCTGCGGTTGGTGCCATTATTGGCCGTATTCCAACTGCCGAAGAGTATATGGAATATGCAGGTAAAATTGACGCTATGGCAGCCGATGTTTACCGCTATCTGAACTTTGATAAGATGGAAAGCTTTAAGAAAGCAGAAGAAGATGCGAAGGCTAAGATCATTCCAACATTGAATGTTGCCTGACTTGGCGTATAAACTAGCAAGCCGGGCACCTTAGGGGCCCGGCTTTTTTTATGTCTTTTTACAGACCCCACAACAAGGTAGACACAATGAAAATATTGTCAGTGATAAGAAACCTGTTACTTGTAAGCACGGTGGCATTGGTTGCTTGTCAATCGTCAGCTCAGGAGCCGGTGGAATTTGCCCAAGCCAGTATTGTCATTAATGACAAGCCTCTTACGGTGGAATTTGCTAATACCCAAGAGCAACGAGCCAGAGGGATGATGTATAGAAAATCATTGTGCGATGATTGTGGTATGCTTTTTTATTTTTCACCTCCTCGCCAAGCGAGTATGTGGATGAAGAATACTTACGTAGCCCTTGATGTGGCATTTATCGACAGAAACGGCGTGATTACCGATATAAAACCACTAATGCCTCACGATCTTACGTCTGTGGGTGCATCAAAAGTGGTAACTTATGCGCTGGAAATGAATCAAGGCTGGTTTGCCGCTAACAACGTTCACGTAGGCGACCAGATAAGTGTCAATTTATAGCTCAATTAAAGGTTGGGTTTTCATCGGAGAAAGCAGTGACTAATTCTCTTAATATCGCCAAATTTGGTGGTACCAGTGTTGCTACATACGAAGCCATGGAAAATTGTGCTCGTATCGTGGTGGCGAATGTTGCAACCCGCATTGTTGTTGTAAGTGCTCAGGCCGGCGTGACGAATCACCTAGTCAGCATGGCGCATACACCCCTTACCAGTGAGCAGATAGAAACGACCTATCAAGCCATTGTAGCAATAGAGCGTGCCGTACTTAGTCAATTAAAAGACAAAGACAGCGTGGCTGAGAAACTCGATGATCTGTTTGAGGAATTGCGTGGATTAGCCTTCCATGAAGAAATTCTTCACCGGGACGATTTAAAAGATCAACTATTGTCCATGGGCGAGCGCATGTCATCGCTGTTATTTAGCGCTGTGCTAGCAGAGCAATCTGTACCTACATTGAATTTTGATGTGCGAAAAGTACTGCGTACTGATGATGTTTATGGTGAAGCCACCCCCCAATTAGAAGAAATTTCCTCGTTGGCAACACAATTGCTACGGCCAGAAATGGAGCGAGCCATTGTGGTAACCCAAGGTTTTGTGGGCGCTGATGCGAAAGGTAAAACCACCACTTTAGGTCGAGGTGGCTCTGATTTTACCGCGGCGTTGCTAGCAGAAGCTTTAAATGGCGATACCTGCGAAATATGGACCGATGTAACCGGTGTGTACACCACCGATCCCAGAATCGTAGCGGCTGCTTATCCGTTGCCAGAGCTGAGTTTTGAAGAAGCGGCAGAAATGGCGACTTTCGGTGCTAAAGTGTTACATCCGGCGACGATGGAGCCCGCGTTACGCAAAGATATCAAGGTCTTTGTAGGGTCTAGCAAAGCGCCGGAGAAAGGCGGCACTTGGATCATGCGTAACTGTGAGCATGAGCCACCATACCGAGCCATCACCCGTCGTAAAGAACAGGTAATGGTAACGGTTAAAACCCCTAAAATGATGTACGCACAAGGCTTTTTGAAAGAAGTCTTCGGTATCATCGCCAAAAATAAACTGAGTGTGGACTTGGTAACGACCTCTGAAATTTCCGTTTCTTTTACCTTAGATAATCCGGCAAACTCGGTAGCGCAACGGTTAAATAAAGCCACCTTGGCAGAATTGGAAACCATTTGTGATGTGACCGTTGAACATGGCTTTGATTTGGTCACCGTGGTGGGCAATCATATGCAAACGGCCAAAGGGGTATCCAGTAAAATATTTGCGGCGGTTCACGATTACAATTTACGGATGATTTGTTTCGGTGCCAATCCACACAACATGTCCTTTTTGGTTAACCACCAAGACAGTGATGATATTGTGCAGAAGTTGCATCGAGAACTGTTTGAATAGAGCGACGGCAATCTACAAGGTTGCCACAGCCTGATGATCAATACCTTATCAGTACGTGCGTATAGCCGGCAAAAAGTTGGCCATGCGCATCCCTTCTATCAACTGGTTTTACCGCTACATGGTGTGATCAATATCTCTGTGGGAGGCTTTAACGGCAGTGTAGGGCCTAGTGAATGCGTAATGGTAAAACCCCATGAAATCCATCATTTTACTGCCGCAGAAAATGCCCGCTTCTTAGTTGCTGATCTTGATACCTTGCCTTCTACACTGAGTCATTCTGAGGTCAGCGTGTTTTCAATCAGTCAGCCCATGGCTAAGTTACTGCCGTTTATCGCTTGCCAACTTGAAACCAAAGTGAGTGCTCAAATTGAACAAGCAATGATGACCACATTTGTTGCCGTTCTTAATGAACAACAACTGGGACTATCCATGTCGCCCCGTATGCGTAAAGTGGTGCATTTCATTCATGAGCACCTTCATTGTTCTTTGAGCATTCCTGTTCTCGCCGAGGTAGCTTGTCTAAGCCCAACCCAATTTAAAAAACAATTTCGAGCCCAACTTAAGACCAGTCCTGCCCGTTATATTCTTGCCTTGCGGATGGAAAAATCCAAGGCACTGCTAATTAATACGGATCTGAGTATGCTGGATATTGCAGAAGCAGTAGGTTATCAGGACGTCTCCGCTTTTAGTCGCCGCTTTTCCCACTACTTTGGTTTACCGCCGTCTAAAATCGCCTGCTAGAGGACGTAAGCAATGCGTCTTTTTGAACATGGAAAGTGTCCAATCTGCAAAGAGAAAAAAAACCTTAACTTATATAATGAGCTTATAATCGAAGGTTGAGTTTTTCATTATGTCTGATCAGCAATATACAATTCGCTGTGTTTTTGCCATCGTTGTTGCCAGTATCTTGTGGGGAACCACGGGGACGGCGGCAAGCTTTGCCTCGGGTGTAAGTCCACTGGCCATCGGCGCTATTGCCATGGGAGGCGGCGGTTTACTCATGTGTTTGCGGGTACTAAAAGGCCTGTTACAACACCGTGGCGCATTGTGGATGCAGGGCCGGGCCTTATTGCTGGGCGCCGCTTGCGTGGCCATATATCCGTTAGCGTTTTATTCTTCCATGGCTATGGCGGGGGTGGCCATCGGAACCATTGTTTCTATCGCTAGTGCGCCGTGTTTTGCGATGATCCTCGATATGTGGCTCAACCGAAAGCCATTAACCGCGAGGTGGGTGCTGAGCTTGGTGTGCGGGGTCGCCGGCATTGCCTGTTTAACCTTGACTAAATCCCCTGAACACAGCGAGACTGTGATGAAGACAAGAGAGTGGGGCATTGGTTTGGGGTTGCTGGCAGGGTTGACCTACGCTGGCTATTCGTGGATCACAAAACACCTGATTACCGGTGGTGTTGTCTCCGGTGTGGCAATGGCAGCCCAGTTTGGCCTGGCTGCTTGTGTGTTACTTCCTTCACTGCTTTTTACCGGCGCTAATGTTACTGACTCCATAACCAATATGAGTGTGTCGATTTATATGGCAGTAGTGCCCATGTTTTTAGGCTATCTGTTATTTGGCTATGGCTTACGTAAGATTGATGCTAGCACCGCAACGCTGATCACCTTGTTAGAACCCGTTGTGGCGACATTACTGGCGGTGTATTTGCTTACAGAGCGATTTACGCTAACAGGATGGATAGGCATAGGATTGATTGGCTTGTGCTTAAGTATACAAATGGGCAAAAAGCCGGTTAAGAGGAAAACGGCCGCACCGGATAGTGCGGCAACTAAAACTTAAACTTTAAATTGTCGAATGGACTGTTGTAATTCCTCAGCCAAGCGAGCGACCTCGGTGCTGGATTCTGAGGTTTGCTGGGCGCCAGCGGTGGTTTCTTCGGCTATATCCACAATGGTCTCCAGCTTTTCGCTGATTTCCTGAGAGACAGTATTTTGCTCGCGGGCTGATTGCTCAATTTGAGTGCTCACATCATAGGCTTTACGTACCGCGACAGAAATTACATCGAGCGCTCGTGTGGCGTTATCGGTTTGCTCTACACATACCGTGGTTTGATCTTTACCTTGGTTCATCACCGATACCGCTTTTTCTGCGCCCGCTTGCAGCACTTCAATCATCTCGTTGATTTCTTGGGTTGATTGCTGTGTACGGGATGCTAGGGTGCGTACTTCGTCTGCGACAACGGCGAAGCCGCGACCATGTTCACCGGCACGGGCCGCTTCGATGGCAGCGTTCAAGGCAAGCAGGTTAGTTTGGTCTGCGACGCCGCGTATCACATCGAGAATACCACCAATGCTGGCACTATCCTGATGCAACTTATTGATCACCTCTGCGGCTTGTTGTACGTCTTCGGCTAATACTTCAATGGTACGTTTGTTTTCGGTAGAGATAGCGCGGACCTTTTCTGCCTCTGCATCGGCGTTACGGATTTCGTTTAACGTATCTTCTGCACTTTGTGTCACCATTTGCGAGGTGCTATGCATCTCGGTGGTGGCGGTGGCGACCTGAGCAATTTGCGATTTTTGGTTTTGAATAGAGTGGGTGGTCTGTGTGGTTACCGTGGATGTTTGCTCTGAGGCGGCCGCTAATTGCTCCGCCCGGGTATTGATGCCCGCGATCAGTGTTTTGAGGTTGGCGATAAGGGTATTACAGTTTGTCGCTAACTGCCCAAACTCATCTTCCGCTGAGTCATCAAGGCGCTGGGTAAGATCGCCAGAAGAGGCTACGGTAAGTAGCTTATTCACCCGATTTAAAGGACGGGTAATGGCGGTTACCGTCCAGTAACCAATACCTAAGGCGGCTGCCAATGACGCTAATGCAATGACAATAACAATCACGTTCCCAGAGGTAACTTTGTTCGTCACCTGTTCATCAATCATTTCCGCTTTCGCATTGGCTGCCTTAAGTAAGGTTTCTAAAGCCGCGATACCCTCTTGCCCATTGCTATCTGAACGATCCAATGCTTCTTGGGCGGCATTACGAAAGTCTAAGCGGGATTTTTGCAACGCCAGTACGCCATCGCTGCCGCTGATAGCATCAATGGCGTCATCCACCAGTGTGGCAATTTCATCTAATGTGCCAGTGGTGTCATTTCCGCGGGCTGCTCCCTGCATACTGTTCATTAACTCTTTAACATTCCCGACAATGAGCTCTACCTCATTACCAATAACCTGAGCGCGAACCTGTGTCTGAGTTTTTGCGTATTCCGTTGAAACGGTAATCAGTGACATCAATGCGGTTTCTAACTTGCCGCCAATTTCTGAGGCTTCCTGTAACGCACGGTTACCGACCACTTCATCAGATTCTGAAAAATCTAACAGGTAGGTGGAAGCATCATCCGCATTATCTTCAAGATCACCCACTCGCAGAGAAATCGCGTTGCGCATTTCCATGGATTTGCGGTGATTGGCATACATGGCTTCTACATTTTCTACATAGGCTTGATAGGCTGACTGGGTATCTTCAAGACTTTTTTGCATATCACCGTCACCGGCCAGTACGGTGTCGAGCTTTTTCAATTCTGAAGCAAAGGTTGCCTTACTTGTGGTGAAAACTTTATATTTTTCTTCAAGGCTGGCGAGGTCTTCTTCAATGTAAGCTTCAAATGTTACGCGCCCCATATTGAGGAAGCTGGCTTTTAGCGCGTTACTGCTTGATAACGTAGGTACTGCTACCTGATTGACTTCATCCACTGCTGAGCCGACGGAGTTTAAGTTTATCAGCGACGAGACACTTATGACTATCAGCAACAAACTGATGGTGATAAATCCGCCGATAATGCGCATTGCGACCGTGATTTTCATCCGAACTCCTAAAAACACAGTTTAATTTTTGTGTATTGTAATATTGTGCTTGTGTGGCTGCATTGCCACGCGTTGGTTGTTGCCTCTGATCGGCCAACAATGTTGTATCGCTGCTGGCTCTAGTACTTATCGACGTGAAAATATTATTCTTTAGTCGGATAGATGCAGACTCACGATGATTGTAACCAGATTATCATCGGGATCGCCACCGCTAATGAGAGTGGCAGAGTATTCACCCATCCAAATGGGTATTCAAGCCGATACGCAAAGGTAAGAATTCGATTCTACATGCAAGGCGGTGAGGGTGTTGCCCCACACATAACCGGTATCTAAGCCAATGAATTGGGAAGAGCCAGTTTCGCCTTCAAGGGCGGCCCAGTGTCCGAACACAATACGTTGTTGCGGATCCAAAAAAGGATTAGAAACGGTAAACCAAGGGTGTAATTCCTTCGACGCTTCGCTTGGGTGGGATTTACTGGCAAATTCTAATTGCTGGTTGTTTCGTAAAAAACGCATGCGGGTGCATGCATTAATTATAAAACGCTCTCTAGGGATGTCGCTGAGGTCGTCATGCCAATTATCTGGGCCATCGCCATACATATTTTTAAGTAGCGTAACCCAATCTGGTCCTTTCAGTTTGTCACTAATTTCGGTACTCAATGCTAATAACTTGTCCGTAGACCAGCTTGGATAGAGCCCTGCATGTATTAGTGTGTGGTGCTTGGTTGCTTGCAGCGCTAAGGGAAATTGACGAAACCAGTGGATGATCTCGGGCAGATGGCGATGGTTAAGCAAAGGGGTAAGGCGATCATTCTTTTTTGCCTTTTTTAGCCCTTGAGTTACCGCTAAAAAGTGAAGGTCGTGATTACCTAAAACCGTACTAAACCTATCGCCAAGTTTCATCAGAAATTGAACGGTGGCTAAGGAGTCTTCACCACGGGCAATGAGATCGCCAACAGCAAAAAGTGTATCGCGCTTGTCATCAAAATGTGCTTTTTCAAGCAATTTCATGAGACCACCGTAGCAGCCCTGTATATCGCCCACGATCAGCGTTTGAGAACGGCTCATTACTTGCCCTGTTTGCTTGTTTTTAAGAAATTATAACGAATATAACTAGTTGAGTGCGTTTGGCACACTCAGACTGAAAATATCGATGGGTACACGAAATCGTTCACCGTCTTCGTTTTTCATCTCGTAATAGCCTTGCATACTTCCTACCGGTGTGTCCAGTAATGCTCCGCTGGTATATTGATACTCGCTGGCAGGTTCAATAAGAGGTTGCTTACCCACCACGCCTTCACCTTTCACTTCCGTGTTCTTACCGTTTCCGTCAGTAATCAACCAGTATCGGTTGATTAGTTGAACCCGGGAGGTGCTGTAGTTTTTAATGGTGATATGGTAAGCAAAGGCGTACTTGTCTGAACCACTGGCCGGATGGTCCGGCAGATGTTTTGTGGAAACAGAAACCATAATATTTGACGATGAATGCATTACGCTTCCTCATCACGTTCTGCAACAAAGTTAGCCACAGCGGCAAAATCTGCCAATGAAAGGGTTTCTGCCCTCGCCGTAGGCGATAGGCTTAATTGCACAAGTTCCTCTTCATTTACCCAGTCTTTTAAGCTGTTACGAATGGTTTTACGGCGTTGATTAAACGCCGAGGCACAGACCTTTTCTAGCAAGTTCACACGGGTAACTGCCACCGGCGGAACAGCATGAGGAATTAAGCGCACTACGGCGGAGTCTACCTTTGGTGGTGGCTTGAAAGCCTCTGGTGGAACATGTAAAACCGGAATAACCGTACAATAATACTGGGCCATCACTGAAAGGCGTCCATAGCTTTTCGAGCCAGGCGCAGCGGCCAACCGATTCACCACTTCCTTTTGCAGCATAAAGTGCATGTCATGGACGTAAGACGCGAAGGAAAACAAATGAAACATTAATGGTGTAGAAATATTGTAGGGAAGATTACCAAAAACCCGAAGTTTACCGTCTGGGTTGGGCATATTCGCTAATAATTCAGTGAAATCTAATTTTAGCGCATCTTGTTCCACAATGGTCAGCTTGGCACCATTAAATGGGTGGTGGCGTAATCGATCAGCAAGATCTCGGTCAAGTTCCACCACCGTGAGCTTGGAAACCTCTTCACAAACCGGATCGGTGAGAGCGCCTAAACCCGGTCCAATTTCGACTAAGTTCTGGCCCTCTTGTGGATTGATAGCATTGACGATATTACCAATGACGTAGTCGTCGTGCAGAAAATTCTGTCCAAAACGTTTACGTGCCGTGTGGCCTAGGTGTGTTTTACTCATTGTTGTCTATTCGCTAGCTCGATGGCTTTTTGTAGTGCAATTCTGAAACTGCCGGCATCTGCCTGACCTTTCCCCGCAAGATCGCAGGCGGTGCCGTGATCCACCGAGGTTCTGATAAACGGCAGACCAAGGGTGATATTCACTGCTGCACCAAAGCCTTTATACTTAAGCACGGGTAATCCTTGATCATGATACATCGCCAGCACCACATCGGCATCATCCAGATATTTAGGCTGGAAGATGGTATCTGCGGGTAAGGGGCCGGTAATCTTCAGACCTTCTTCTCGTAACGATTCTAAAGCGGGAATAATGGTCATCAGCTCTTCAGTGCCAAGGTGACCGCCTTCACCGGCATGAGGGTTTAGTCCACACACATAAATATGAGGTGAAGCAATACCGAATTTTAGTTTTAGGTCGGTATTTATAATGTGTATGACTTTGTATAAACGTTCTCGGGTGATGGCTTTAGCCACATACTCTAAGGGAATATGTGTGGTGGCTAAGGCCACGTTTAACCCTTCTGTGGACAACAGCATCACCACATCCATGGTATTGGACTGATGGGCGAAATACTCGGTATGTCCACTAAAGGAAACGCCAGCCTTATTAATAATGCTTTTATTTACCGGGCCGGTGACCACTGCATCAAAGCCTTCTTCCATATTGGCGTGGCAGGCTTGTCGTAACGTTTCCACCACATAATGGCCGTTGTCGCTGTTGAGTTCGCCGGGCACCACGCCAGTAGTGGTATCGATTTGCTGTAGGAACAAGGCGCCAGGAGGTTGAATCTCTTCAATTTCATCCTTAAAGGGGATCAATGTGAGGGGGTAACCTAACATTTCAGCCCGCGCCTTTAGCATATCGCCATCGCAAAATACCACCAGTTGTGCATCCCAGGCTTCCTGAGCTAATGCAATAATAAGATCCGGTCCGATTCCGGCCGGTTCCCCGGGTGTTACGGCAATGCGTATTGGCTTCATATAATTAACGTTTGTCCGTTTTACTCTAATACTTCAATGTAGGCTGAATCACGCATTTCACGCAACCAGGTTTCTGACTCTTCTTTGAATTTTCGGCTGTACAGTAACTGCCGTGCTTTATCTTCTTTGCGCTTTTCGGTGGCGTCATCGAAACGTCGGTCGATCAGTTGCATTAAGTGCCAGCCATGAACGGTACGTACAGGTTGGCTGTATTCGCCAGGCTTGAGTTTGGCCAATGTATCTCTGAATTCAGGTACATAAATGGTAGGGTCAGCCCAACCTAATTCGCCGCCTTTAAGCGCTGAACCGGGATCTTCAGAGTACTCTTTAGCCAGTTCTGCAAAATCTGCTTCGCCGTCGATCAATTGTTGGCGGAATTCAAGAAGCATTTCTTTGGCTTTCTCATCACTTAAAATAATAGAAGGCTTAATAAGAATATGGCGAGAGTTTACTTCTTCAATCGTCACCTTTTCTATGCCGCGGGTGTCTTTCACCTTAAGAATGTGAAAGCCTGCACCACTGCGGATAGGTCCAATAAGATCGTCTTTTTCTTTTCCTTGCACCGCTTCTGCGAACAAAGTAGGCATGGAGTTAATGTTTAACCAACCCATGTCTCCGCCTTCAAGGGCATTGGAGCCTGACGATGATGTAATGGCAATTTTAGCGAAATCAGAACCATTTTGAAGTAATTCCATTACCTTATCGGCTCTTGAGCGAGCGCTAGCCAAATCTTCTGCAGACGGGTCTGAGGGCAACCCGATAAGAATATGCCCAAGGTGATATTCGGCCTGTTCAGCGCCTTGTTGATCCATCAGGTTCACCAGGGTTTCAACTTCTTGAGGTGTGATATAAACCCGACGGCGTACATTGGCACGGCGGACTTCACCAATAATTAATTCTTCGCGCACATCTTCACGGTAATCGTCGTAAGACATGCCTTCTTTTTGCAATTCAGAACGTAAATCGGAAACCGTAGCGCCTTGCTGTTGAGCAATGTTGCTGATGGTTTCTTCTAATTGGGGATCACTAACCTGTATACCCATTCTTTCAGCCATTTGCATTTGCAGGCTCTTAATGATGAGCCTTTCGATGGCTTGGGTCCGCAGCACGCGGTCAGAGGGCAATGCTTGGTCTTGGGCCTGAGCATTTTTCTTTACTTCTTCAATGAGGCTTTCGATTTCACCTTCAAGAATAACGCCCTGATCGACAATTACGGCGACCTTGTCTAACGAGACAGGCTGAGCCATGCTCATAAATGAGAACAGAGCACTGATACAAATCGCGCGGATAATGAACTTCATAATCACTCTTTTTATAGGTTTACTTTATGCAGACCATTGTTTCACAGAACAACGGGCGCGTTAATTTATACTATATGGCTGTCGGTAGCCAAATAATCCGTTAGACAACATATTACTGGTGGTTGAACTAGAACCCATTCCTTTGAATATAAACTGCATGGAAATGCTTGAGTCAAATTCGTCAATGGATTGTTCGCCATCAGATGAGTAACGATTACTCAATTGCCGCTGGGCGATAATTTGTATGGCCCAACAGCATGATTCATATTGCACACCGATATAGTTTTCTATACTTCGGTCCCTTTCAAGATCGCGATAGGTTCGTCCCACCACTTGCCATCGATCAGAAATAGGCCAACTGGCAGACAGTCCTATTTGGTCAATGGTTTCGTCTGAGAGTTCCCTCACATAGCGATGGGTCAGTTGCAGTAATTTATTGCTGCTACGACGATACTCAAGGGTTGTACTGCTGCGTTCTACTTTATCCGTTTCGGTAGCAATCTGTAAATCGGAGTGGAACACCCAGTCTTTATGCATTCGCCAGTCTACCTCGCCTGCTAATAGTGAACGGTCAGTTTCTTTTGCCGCAGCAATCACTCGATTTTCATCGAGATAGAATATCTGACCTACGCTGACCACAAATTGTTCCCGGTTAGCACTATCAAGAAAGCGACTGGTTAGCGCTAAGGTAATCTGGTTGTTATCGGTAATACGATCAAAGCCGGTAAAATCTTGGGCACGGAATAAGCCTTCGACGTCGGTTAACCACAAGGTGGTATCATAAAAACCAATGTTGCTCTGATCTTCATAGGTGGTGTAAAGATATTGGAAGCGAGGTTCAAGGGTCATGGATAAATCGTCACTAAACCAGCTGTCATCTCGTTCGAAGTATAAGGCGCCGTATAACTTGGCTTGCCCTAACGTACGGTTCACGGTCTCATCGAGTTCCGTGCCTTCAATATTGCTTTGACGGTAATAGGTATTTAATGCGCTAAATTCTGCGGAAAACTCACCCCATTGCCGCTGATATGGAATGGCAAGGGTAGGGGCAGCATGAAAACGCATGGCTGTTGGGGCATCCGCAGAGTCACTATCAAACCAGGCCAGCTCTGAATCTAAGCGAAATTCAAAATATTCACTTAGCGGCAGCGTGTAATTCATTTTTGCTTCTGGTAGTGCACGGTAGGTGTCTGGGTAGTCACCGATAATTTCAAAATCTTTTGCGTGTAACGTAAATAATAAATTGTCTGACGCATAGTTGATACTGCCTGTACGGGACAGGTGAGTGTCGGCACGGGAATAAAAATCTGAACTGAGATCAACAATGTAGTTGTCGTCGCTAATACCATTTAAATTAACAGACGTGCTCCAGTCATCGTTTATTTGTCCTTGGTGATACAAGCGATAGAAATAACGGTCTGGACTACCTGTCATATCCGTATCATTCGGCAAATATTCCACATTGACTTGGCTGTTACTGCTTTCAGTCATATGCCTGAACTCAGTTTTTAACTGTATTCCTCGGTTGGTCATTAGCCGAGGCGAAATGGTCATATCGTAATTAGGGGCGATATTCCAATAAAAGGGCTGTTCGTAGTCGATGCCGGTGGTCGACGAGTTCGACAATGTGGGGAACAAAAAGCCGGTTTGTCGTTCGGTGGTCAGCGGAAAAGCAAAATAAGGCAGATAAAAAATGGGAACATCACCGAGATAAAAACGGGTATGTTTGGCTTCTCCCCATGCTTTGCCTCGTCGAATGCTGATTTCCGACGCTTTGATTACCCACTCTTCCTCACCTTCTGGACAGGTAGTAAAGCGCGCATCACGTAAAATCAGACCATCTTGGGTATTTACTGCAATACTGCTGGCATCCCCCCTTCCTGCTGAATTATTGAGGTGATACACCGTCGAAGACATGGTTAAGCTTTCATCCACTGAATCTATATCTACCGTATCTGATGAAACCTGCAATTGTTTGTCGGCATAGTTAACATCGCCTTTGGCAAACAATTGCTTTCCGTTTTCATTAACTTGGGCTTGATCGGCAGAGATGGTGGCCGAATCAGAAACAATATCGACATTGCCGGTAAATAAGGCAATCTTGCGTTCAATAATTTCAGCCCGGTTTGCTTCGACTTTAATTTGCCCAGCAGGCATAAGCTGCTTTGAGTTAAATGTCACAGAGGTGACAGGACAAAGGCCCATAACGTCGTCTGGACTATTTTCAGATGGTACTTGCTGAGCCAATGCAAAATGACTGCTCAGCGAGATTACCAAAAAGGAGGCACAGGTTTTTTTCATGTGTCAGTGGAAGGCCTGTTTAATTATCACACTCTAGGTACATGACAGTACGCTCAGAACAGGTGTTTCTGTGTGTGAATCGTGTCCGGATCAAGGCATAATCCCCTTGGTACGGGTACTTGCCATAAAAGTGTCAATTCTAAGCACTTCTGCGCCAAGAACCAACCTTAAGACCAAAAAAATTATTAAGTTTTACACAGTTTCTGGTTTACGGTAGGTTTTTCCCTTTAATCTTCCCTCAACAATGCCATATATAGGGGAGTGAAAAGGCGCATGGCCCTCAGCGGGAATTAACAGGAGAATAGCAGTATGTCTTATTGGGGAAAGATCCTCGGTTTTATCTTTGGATTTATGTTTCTAAAAATTCCCGGCGCCATATTGGGGCTAATTGTAGGGCACTTTTTTGATAAGGCCTACAGACAGGACTTTAGTCAACTAGGTGGTTTCGGACGCTTTTTTACCGATCAGTCCGGGGTAAAACAGCAAGCGGTATTCTTCCATGCTCTGTTTTCTTGTCTTGGGCATCTGGCGAAAGCCGATGGTCAAGTTACAGAACGGGAAATTAAAATTGCTACCTTGTTAATGGATGATATGCAGCTGTCTGGCGACGCTAGGCAGGAAGCGCAACAAGCATTCAGAGAAGGTAAGTCAGCTGATTTTCCGTTGTTACCCACCCTTAAAGGGTTTATGGAATCTTGTCACGGCCGACGTGATATTTTGCAGATGTTTCTGGAGATTTTGATTCAAGCGGCATTTGCCGATGGCAATCTATCTGCACCAGAGTACAAGGTACTAGAAAAAGTGGCCATGACGCTGGGCTTTAAGCGTCGAGATCTTGATCTACTCATTGCGGCTTATGATGCTCAAATGCGTTTTCGGCAACGGGGAGGCCAACAAGGCCAGCAGCAGCGCACGTCATCCTATTCGGATACGCAAACGTTGGAAGATGCGTACCAGATACTCGGCGTGTCTGCCAGTGATGACGACAAAGCCATCAAGCGGGCCTACCGTAAGCAAATGTCAGAGCATCACCCAGATAAACTGGCATCAAAGGGGTTGCCTCAACAAGCATTAGATATTGCCAAAGAAAAGGCTCAGGACATTCAGGCTGCCTACGAACTTATCAGAGAAAAGCGCGGTATATGATTTATGCCTAGCCCTACCTTGAACGAACAAAATCAGGCACATATCGATAGTTTCATTGAGATGTTGTGGCTGGAAAAAGGACTGAGTGACCACACCCAGCAAAGTTACCGGACCGATTTGGCTAAACTGGCCTTGTTTTGTCAGGGTGAGGGCGTCAACGATATTAGCGTATTGACCACAGAAACCCTGCAAGGTTATGTTCACTATCGGCATCAGCAAGGGTTGTCGGCCCGCAGTACGCAACGGGCTATGTCAGCCATGCGCAGTTTTTTTACGTTTATGATAGCGCAGCATGCTCGTACCGATAACCCGGTTACCCAATTGGCAAAACCAAGGATGCCCAAGACATTACCGTCGTCATTAAGTGAACGGCAGGTGGATGACTTACTCGAAGCCCCAGACGTGGCCGTTCCGGTGGAATGCCGAGACAGGTGTATGCTGGAAGTGCTGTATGCGACGGGTTTACGAGTCAGTGAATTAACTGGGCTACGGATGGATCAGGTGAGCTTACAGCAGGGCGTTGTACGGGTAACGGGTAAAGGGAATAAAGAACGCTTAGTTCCCCTTGGTGAGGACGCCATGGAGTGGATCTTAACCTACACCAAAGAAGCCCGCCCAATGTTAATTAAACACAATACCGATGTGCTGTTTGTGAGTTTACGGGGGGTGCAAATGACGAGACAGACCTTCTGGCACCGCATAAAATGTTATGCAAAACGCGCTGGGATTGTCCAACCTCTATCGCCTCATACCCTGCGTCACGCCTTTGCCACTCACCTATTAAACCATGGTGCGGATTTGCGGGTTGTACAAATGTTGTTGGGTCACAGTGATTTATCGACCACGCAAATTTACACTCATGTGGCAACTGAGCGTTTACAGAACCTGATCCATACCCACCACCCACGGGGATAGACTACATTGTCGATAAAATGTGCGAAAGGTGATACCAGATACCTTTGTGTTGTGTGGCTTTATGGTAGTATCGATAAAATGAACATTTTTGACGTTTCACCCGGTCATGTATGACCGAAGTTGAAGTCATCATTAACAACCGGGTCATCATAGGAGTCTTTGTGAAGAAAATTCGTCAAGCGGTGGTTTTAGCAATGGGAGTGGTTATGTCTGTTAGCTGCTCAGCAGAATCCGTAGAATCACAAACGGAGCAATCGCCAAAGGTCGATGCCAGTGTAGACAATAGCGCATTAATTACCAGCAAGGTGAAAGAGTTAGTGGGGGTAGGTCCTGATTCTATTGCCAACTCTCCGGTTAATGGCTTACTGGAAGTGGTGGCGGCAAATCAGGTTTTCTACCTTACCGATAATGCCGATTACATGTTTTTTGGTCACATTTATGATGTTAATGCGGGCATGAAAGATATTACTGAGGCATCGCTAGGACAAGTGCGTCTTGATGCTATCGCTCCATTTGAAAAAGACGCCATTGAGTTTAAAGCCGAAGATGAAAAACACGTGATCACCGTGTTTACTGACTATTCCTGTGGTTATTGTAAAAAGCTACATAGCGAAGTGGATGAATTAAACGATGCGGGTATTACCGTACGGTATTTGGCATGGCCGCGGGCAGGCTTAGGTACTGACAACTATCGTAACATGGTGTCTATTTGGTGCTCAGATGATCCCAAAGAAGCCCTATCCCGTGCTAAAGCCGTGTCAAACCCAACATTTAGTGGTGAAACCTGTGAAAACACGGTTGCGGAACAGTTTAACGCGGGCCGAAAATTAGGCGTACGCGGTACCCCAGCCATTATCTTCGATAACGGTAAATTGGTACCCGGCTATAAACCTGCTGAGGTTCTGATCGACGAAATTTTCGCCGCTGAATAAAGCGTATGTCCCTTCCCATTGTTAGGCGCTCTGTTCATTCACAAGCGCCTCTAAGTCAGTCTTTGCATCCTGTGCTTGACCGCATTTATCGTGGTCGAGCTATCGCATCCCTTAGTGAACTAGATAATGCGGCAGGCCAGTTGGCCCATTTCCAAGATCTTAAAGGGATTGATGAAGCGGCATTATGCTTGGTCAATGCCATCAAAACAGATAAGCGCGTCACCATTATTGGTGATTTTGATGCCGATGGTGCCACTTCCACTGCCGTGTGTATGTTAGCGCTCACTCAAATGGGGCTTTCCCGGGTGTCTTACCTAGTACCCAATCGCTTTGACTTTGGTTATGGCTTAAGCAAAGAGATTGTGGATGTGGCTTATGAACAAGGCACAGACCTTCTGCTTACTGTCGATAATGGCATTGCCTGTGTGCCTGGCGTTACCCACGCCAAGACATTGGGCCTTGAGGTCATCGTTACCGACCATCACTTGCCCGCAGAAACCCTACCGCCGGCCGATGCCATTGTTAACCCCAATCAACCAGGTTGTTCGTTTACATCTAAAAACCTTGCTGGGGTGGGGGTGGCTTTTTATCTTATGCTGGCGCTGCGATCGGCGTTAAATAAAGTAGGCTGGTTTAATGCACAAAATCCCGCCCCTAATTTAGCCTCGCTATTAGATATCGTGGCGGTGGGTACGGTGGCCGACGTGGTGCAGTTAGATAAAAACAACCGAGTGCTCGTGCATCAGGGGTTACAACGTATTCGCAGTGGTCGCTGTCGGCCCGGCATCAAAGCCTTATTTGAAATTGCGAATAGAAATAAACCCCTTAGCTATTTAAATGCCGTCGACCTAGGGTTTGTTATTGGGCCACGACTAAACGCGGCGGGGCGCTTAGATGATATGGCCCTTGGCATTGAATGTCTGCTTTGTGACGATCCCTTACAAGCTCGGCATATGGCCGCTGAACTGGATCGACTAAACTTGCAGCGCCGGGCTATAGAAACAGAAATGAAAGAAGAAGCTGAGTCGGTCTTGGCTTCGTTAACCATGGCCGATTCTTTACCGCCAGCACTGATTTTGTATCAAGCCCATTTTCATCAAGGGGTCATTGGTATCGTTGCTGGCCGCCTAAAAGAGCAACATCACCGTCCCGTTATTGTTTTTGCTAAACAGGATGAGAATACCTTGAAAGGTTCTGCCCGTTCTATTCCGGGCCTGCATATTCGAGATTTGCTAGATGAAGTCAATACCGGGTGGCCAGGTGTTATTAGCAAATTTGGCGGACACGCCATGGCGGCAGGACTGAGTTTACCCATTGCTGCACTGCCTGAGTTTGAAAAAGCCCTCCATCATGTCACCGCCCGTCATATGGCAGCGTTAGACTGTGAAAGAAAAATTCTATCTGATGGCGAGTTAGACGGTGCAGACATTCAACTTCCACTTGCCCACGAAATCCGTCAGGCAGGGCCTTTTGGTCAGGGGTTTGAATTACCGTTATTTGATGGTGAATTTGACGTTGTCGATCAGCGGATGGTGGGAGAAAATAAAAATCACCTTAAGTTGGTACTAAGAAAAGCCGACGGTGAAGAAGTGGATGGTATTGCCTTTTCAGTGGATACAGATGTTTGGCCCAGCACAGAGATTAAACGGGCTCAAGTTGCTTACAGACTGGACATCAATACCTTCCGCGGGCGAGAATCAGTGCAACTGTTGATCGAAGAGATAGCCCCCGTTGAGTGATAGTAAAGCCCTGATCAAAAAACATCCTGAACTCACTCACAGCGAGAACTGCCGAGTGGTGTCCCATGTTCAGCGCCAGGATGGTGATTGGATAAGACATACCATCATGCTAGAAGACCTTGATGTACCTTTTGTTTTTAAAAGAAAAAAACCATATAGAACATTGCGTGGCGGGCGGGTAAATATGACCTACTATCGCCAAAGTGAGGTGGTGGCCGGTATGGAATTTGAGTTTATGAAAGTGGTTCGGATAAAGCGTAGTTAAACCCTCATATGCAAAATAATGAATGGCTAGATACCTATGTCTTGCACCGACGCCCCTACCGGGAAACGTCTTATATTGTTGATTTTTTTTCGTTACAAAGTGGACGTGTCAGTGCCGTCGCCAAAGGAGTACGTAATGGAAAAAATGACAAAAAAAGCGTACTTCAGCCCTTTCGACTATTACGCATCCAACTATCTGGCCGCAGTGAATTAAAAAATTTACGTCTTGCCGAATGCGTGGGCCCCATGTCGATGCTAGCAGGCCAAGCCTTGTTTTGTGCCATGTATCTCAATGAGCTGATCAATCGTCTTCTTCCCACCGGCGTGGTCAGCGAACCGGTGTACCGACAATATCAGCATGCGCTAACACAACTTAACCTTGCTCAATCTATCGAGCAAACCTTACGTGAATTTGAATTTGCCTTGCTTGACGAAATGGGGTTGCTTGCCGATTGGTTTACCGATGGCATCACCGGTGATCCTATTGTGGCGGACAAGTGGTACTTGTATTCTCCTGAACAAGGGTTTGTTCGGTGCCGGCAACCGAATCACAAATCCCGTATTTCGGGGGCGGCATTGATGCTGCTTGGTAATGGACAATGGACCGATTTATCCCTAGGGGCTGCAAAGCGTATAAACCGCCTTGCGTTAAATCACCTTTTAGGTGGAAAACCGTTAAAGAGCCGAGAACTTTTTCGCTAATAAAGCCATTATAATGGCACGAATTGCAGCGGCAACCCATGGCGCTTTTTGCTACAATTTCCTAATTTTATCTTAAGGGCAGATGTACCTATGAATGAGATCCTTCTTGGCGTAAATATTGACCATATTGCCACCCTTCGTAATGCTAGAGGCACGCGCTACCCTGATCCAGTACATGCTGCGGATATTGCCGAGCGAGCCGGGGCAGATGGTATCACGGTGCATTTACGAGAAGATCGCCGTCATATCAAAGACCGAGACGTAAAGCTATTGGCTCAGACTATCAACACCCGTCTTAATTTAGAGATGGCCGTGACCGATGAAATGATTGAGATTGCGTTGGCTACTCAACCGGCTTTTTGTTGTTTAGTGCCTGAAAAACGACAAGAATTAACCACAGAAGGTGGCCTCGATGTGGCTGGGAATCTTGATACCATCAAACAAGCTTGCGATAAACTTGGACAAGCTGGCATTGCGGTGTCTTTGTTTATTGATAGTGATGAAAAGCAGATAGATGGGGCCATAGAGTGTGGCGCACCCTATATCGAAATTCATACCGGCCAATACGCAGAGGCAAAAAATGAACAACAGGCAGCACAAGAGTTAGCGCGTCTAACCCAAGGCATTCAATATGCCAGTAAACGGGGCTTAAAAGTTAACGCCGGTCATGGACTGCATTATCACAACGTGAAGCCCATTGCGGCCATTGCCGAAATTATCGAGCTGAATATCGGTCATGCCATTATTGCCCGAGCTGCCTTTGATGGACTAGAAACGGCGGTACGAGACATGCGGCTGCTTATGCAAGAGGCACGTTTGGGGAATGCGGTTTAGCTAATGGCCATAGTAGGAATAGGCACAGACATTGTTGAAATAGCGCGCCTTGAAAAGGCCCTCTCCCGCAGTCAGCGTTTGGCCGAAAAAATACTGACCGAGGCAGAGCTTGTTTTGTATCAAAACAGTGCAGAACCAGTGCGTTATTTGGCTAAACGTTTTGCTGTCAAAGAGGCGGCGGTAAAAGCGTTGGGCACCGGTATTGGCCGTGGTATTGGCTGGCAGCATATCGAGGTTAGCAATGATGATTTTGGGGCGCCAAAATTGGCGTTCTTTAACGAATTTGCCAACCGCTGTGATGAAAAGGGGGTGGCTAATAGCCATGTCTCCATCTCCGATGAACAACATTATGCGGTGGCGACAGTGATCCTCGAATCAGGACAACGTTAAATCATGGTAAGTTTTTATAAACCATCAACGGGTAAAAAAGCGCAGACACCACGTCGTACTGTCACCGTGGATACATGGGATATGTTAGGGCAAGGTGTTTGTACCCAAGCGCAGCCGGTATTATTTGTAGAAGGCGCTTTGCCTGGGGAGACCGTTGAAGTAAATGTGCACAAGCAACAAAAGCGTGTTGCTTATGGTTCAGTACATCGTGTTATTGAAAAAAGTGATGCGAGACGTTCGCCATTTTGTCCTGTGGCTAAGCAGTGCGGCGGCTGTCAACTTCAACATGTTGAAGCGCACCAAGCCTTGTCTTTACGGCAGCAAGCGCTAACAGATTACTGGCACAAGCAGTTGGGAATAGCGGCATTACCTTGGGCACCCCCTATTGTGGGAAACGCGCAAGGGTATAGGCGCAAAGCGCGCTTTGCCATTGATGCTCGTAATAAGAATGGTTTGAAGCTGGGTTATCGCCAGATAAATGGTAAAGATGTCATGGACATTGATGCCTGTCCCATTCTTGAGCCGGCATTATCATCATTGATTGTGCCGTTAAAAACACTGTTGTCGGCCCACGGTGATCAAAAGAATATTGGTCATGTCAGTGTAATGGCAGGTGATGAGGTCACTGCCATTACGTTACGAATGACCAAACCGGCTACTGCAGCATTCGAGCAAGCCCTTATTCAGTTTGCAAAAGACCACCAAAGTAATGTGCAACTTCAATTGAGTGGTGGCATTAAAATATTGCACGAGGCCGGCCCGCTAACTTGTGAAACCGAGCCTGGATTGGTCATACGACCCGGACCGGATGATTTTATTCAGGTTAACAAACAAGTGAATCAGCGTATGATTCAACAAGCGATGGCGTGGTTAAACCCCCAACCGGAAGAGAAAATCGCAGATTGGTTTAGCGGACTAGGCAATTTCTCTTTATCTTTAGCCCAACGAGGGGCAGAGGTCTTTGCCGCTGAGGGCGTGGCACAAATGGTGCATCGCGCTAATGAGAATGCGCTATTGCAGAGCATTGACGGGATCCACTGGTCGCATCTTGATTTGAGTTGTGCCGATACAAGCGAAGATGCCTTACAGGAAGGGTTCCACAAGATTCTCCTGGATCCGTCACGAGACGGTGCTCAGGTGGTATGTGAAGCGTTAGCAAGACACAGAGTTGACACAATTTTGTATGTTTCTTGCAACCCCAGTACGCTCACTCGAGACGCCCGTTGCCTGCTGGCGTCAGGTTATAGCATTGAAAAGGTCGGTTTAGTGGAAATGTTTCCTCAAACTCGCCACCTTGAAGTCATGATGCTATTCACGGACAAAAACAACGCATAAGCGAGTTGATGTTTTATGGTATCAACACGAAAAGTACATGAGGCACAAAGGCCTCCCTTTGATGTTTGGTTAGACAGCTTGTCTATCAGCGATACGTCGAAAGACAAACTAAAAGCCGTTTCACATATGCCCGAACGTTTGTTGGTCGGACAGGAAATGGTAGAAATCTTGCACCAACTCAATATGGATGATGCCACGCTGCAGGCAGCATTGGTGTATCCGTATTGTGAAAAACACGCCCTGGGTGAAACGGAAATTGTTGCTGAGTTTGGCCAGGAAATTAATGATTTAATAAATGGTGTCCGTCGCATGGATGCCATTAAAACCCTGCACAGTCGTCGCCTTGGTGACGCCGTGTTAGCCACGGCCGACGAACAGCATATTGATAGTATTAGACGCATGCTGTTGGCCATGGTGGAAGATGTGCGGGCGGTAGTCATAAAGATGGCTGAACGTATTTGTGAACTTCAACAGGTGAAAAAAGCCGATGAAGAAACCCGAGTGCTGGTGGCCCGTGAGTGCGCTACGATATACGCACCGTTAGCCAACCGTCTGGGCATTGGGCAGTTAAAGTGGGAATTGGAGGATCTGGCTTTTCGCTATTTGCATCCAAAAACCTACAAACAAATTGCCAAGCAACTGGATGGAAAGCGTAAAGAGCGGGCTGAATACATCGATAATGTGGTGGAAGACCTACAGGGGTTGATGGACAACGAGCACATCAAAGCCGACGTGTATGGGCGTCCTAAACATATCTACAGCATATGGAAAAAGATGCAGAAAAAGCATCTCACTTTCGAACAGCTTTTCGATATTCGTGCAGTGAGAATTATTGCTGAACGGTTACAAGACTGCTATGCCGCGTTAGGCACCGTGCATGCTAATTACAAACATATTCCCAAAGAGTTTGACGATTATATTGCTACCCCAAAACCCAACGGCTACCAATCGATTCACACGGTGATTGTCGGGCCAAACGGTAAGCCGGTGGAAATTCAAATTCGCACACAACAAATGCATCAGGATGCTGAGCTAGGGGTGGCGGCACATTGGAAATACAAAGAAGGATCAACGGGTAAAACTTCCGGTTATGATGAGCGTATTAACTGGTTGCGCCGTATCTTGCAGTGGCAAGAAGAAGTTGCCGAAAGTGGCGATTTAGTAGAAGAACTGCGTAGTCAGGTGTTCGATGACAGGGTGTATGTTTTTACCCCCAAAGGCGATGTTGTGGATTTACCACAAGGCTCTACGCCGCTGGATTTTGCGTATTATATTCATAGTAACGTGGGTCATCGCTGTATTGGCGCGAAAGTTAACGGCCGTATTGTGCCATTTACTTACCAATTGCAAAGTGGCGATCAAGTCGAAATCCATACCGGCAAAGAATTAAATCCTTCCCGAGACTGGATGCATCCAGGGCTAGGTTACGTGCATTCATCCCGAGCACGAGCCACGATTCACTCGTACTTTAAAAAGCAAGATAAAGAAAATAACCAACAAGCGGGAAAAGAGCTTTTAGAGCGAGAGTTACAACGGGCCCATCTGCCGGTAAAAGTGCCGCCGGAAGCTTGTGAAAAATATAACCTGCAAAGTAACGACGATCTATATGCGGCAGTCGGGGTGGGCGACATCCGTGTGATGACGGTGGTCAATCATATTCAGCAGTTGTTATCACCAGAGCCATTACCGGAACAAGATGAAATAAGTCCGAAGGTAAAAACCCGCCGCAAAGCCGGCGCTAACGGCAAGGCGGATTCCGTGGTGATTGAAGGGGTTGGGCACCTGATGAGTCAGTTGGCCAATTGCTGCAAACCGGTCCCAGGGGATGCCATTATGGGTTACATTACCCAAGGACGTGGGGTGAGCGTACACAAAGAAAACTGCGATCAACTACAACATTTATTGTCGCAACACCCAGAACGTCAAATTGAGGTGTCTTGGTCAAATGATCTAAGAGTAGGGTTTGAGGCGGCCATTGATATATTTTGTAGTGATAGAACGGGTATTTTACGTGATATCACCACCGTGTTGGCAAATGAAAGTGTCGCCTTGCTTGGGGTTAATAGTTTAAGTGATAAAACCCGGCAAACTGCCATGATCACGATTTCCGTAGAGGTGCCTGATAAACAAGTTTTATCCAAGGTCATGTCTCGCTTGCTGCAATTAAAAGGTGTGGTGGATGTCAAACGAAAGACCGGTTGAAGCCACCGAACCCATGGCCCGTTTACTCAGCATTATGTCGCGGTTGCGGGATCCTGAACAAGGTTGCCCATGGGATGTGGCTCAAACCATGTCAACCCTTACTCGCTATACCATTGAAGAAACCTACGAAGTGGTGGATGCCATTGCCAGTGGGCAACCAGAGGCAATTTGTGATGAGTTGGGCGATCTGCTTTTTCAAATTGTGTTTTATGCGCAAATTGGCCAAGAGGAAGGCGCCTTTTGTTTTGACGATGTGGTAAACGGTATCAGTCAAAAGCTTATTCGACGACATCCGCATATTTTTGCCGGAAAATCCGTACCCAAAGAAAAGCTTGCCGCACAATGGGATGCCATTAAACAAGCCGAGCGGGCCGAGGGGAATCAACCCCAAGGGTTGTTAGACACGGTTCCTAATAACTTACCTGCGTTGATGTATGCTCAAAAGTTGCAAAAACAGTGTGCAAAAGTAGGGTTTGATTGGGCCGACACCGCCCCTGTACTTGCCAAAGTGCAAGAAGAGGTAGATGAAATTGCCGAGGAACTCGGCGCGTGTGATATTTCTGCTAAAAGGGTAGAAGAAGAAATTGGTGATGCTTTATTCGCGATGGTGAATCTTGCTCGCCACTGTAATGTTGACGCTGATACCGCCCTGCGCAGCGCCAGTAGAAAATTTGCCGCGCGATTCAATCAGGTAGAATTATTGGCAAAGCAAGCTGGCAATAGGGTTGAAGAATTGAACCTAGACCGGCTTGAAGCCTTGTGGCAACAAGTAAAACGCAACGAAAATTAAAACCAGGATTCGTTGCGCGCATAGAATTCTTGTAAAAAGGCTTGGGGCGACGCTTCCCAGTTACTATTGTCCCAGGTATAGGGAAGGACGCTGGAAGACAAGTGATGTACTACCCGATGATCCTTGTTCACCATCATTTTGGCTTTTCTGTGTTCAGGATAGTGATTGAATAATTTTGCTAGCTCTCCATTTTTCAATAGTATTGTTAATCCCTCATAAAGCCGTGCTTGTAGTTCAGGGCGTTGGGGGGAAACAAAAAGATATTCGTAACTTGGGTAAACCAAAAGGTGATTTTTCTCAATACGTAGTTTTTCACTGAGGTGGTAATTGAGATCCCGCTGCACCTCTATCACATTTCGTGGAAAATAATCCGCCATCCCTTCCTCTAAACTTCGATACATGCCGGTATACCAATCAGACCATGTGGCGGAGTGCACAGTAAAATGATGATCTTTTAAAATCTGTGTATCCGGCCAATCCGCCCCTTGTACGCAGGCCATACGCTTTATATTGTCCAATGTTTGATTAGGGGGAAAGTGAGCTTGCATGGCTTGGTTGATAACAAAAATGCGGTGTCCACCTAAGCCTTGGAGCAAGGGAAATCTTACCGGCAGTAAGGTATTTTCTAATTTCTCGGTGGTGACACTCCACATTAAATCGGCTTTACCGTCGAGTAGTGTGACTATTTGACGGCTTTGGGACATGGGGAATGGATGGGACTTAAGAGAGACTTTATCGTATTTTTTGGCTGTAACATCAAGGGCCGCCTGCATAACATCAAATTGATACTTACCGTACTGAGTACCCGTAAATGACTGGGTGTAGGTATAGGTTGTTGATTGGCAAACCGCTGATATAAGTATGCATGCCATCAAGATAATGAATCTCCACATTAACTTTTATATCCCTTGAAGTTGAAACATATACCACGCGAATAAGAGGTGAAGCCGTGCCAAATAAACAGGCTGCGGGTATTTCCAAGGTAGTCGATTTTCATACAATTGCCAGTTAACAGAATAATATTGCGCTATTTTTCTTGTTAGGGGTTCGCTTTTTATGCAAATCCTGTATAATTCGCGCCCTGCCCAGTTACACCCACCTTTGGGAAGGTGGAAGAATCAATGGGCTCGAAGGGGTCCGGTCATTGATTTTCATGAGATTTCCGGGTGTTCCGGTAATCTGTAACGAAGAAATTTTTCGGGTGATTTTAAATGAAAACTTTTGTTGCTAAGCCAGAAACGGTACAACGTGACTGGTATGTGGTAGATGCCACAGACAAAACTCTAGGTCGTTTAGCGACTGAAATTGCGCGTCGTCTGCGCGGTAAGCATAAAGCTGAATACACGCCTCACGTTGATACTGGCGATTACATCGTTGTTATCAATGCTGATAAAGTAACCGTGACGGGTAACAAAGCGCAAGGTAAAATGTACTACTCGCATACTGGCTACCCTGGTGGTCTGAAAGAAACTAATTTTGAAAAGCTGCTTGCTCACAAACCAGAAATGGTTATCGAAAAAGCGGTTAAAGGAATGCTGCCAAAAGGTCCTCTGGGCCGTGCAATGTTCCGCAAAATGAAAGTTTACGCTGGTGCTGAACATAAGCATGCAGCACAGCAGCCACAAGTTTTGGACATCTAAGGAGCGTTTGACATGGCAGATACTCAATACTACGGCACAGGCCGCCGCAAAAGTTCTACTGCTCGTGTGTTCCTGCGTCCTGGTACAGGTAACATCGTAGTAAACCAACGTGCTCTTGATGAGTACTTTGGCCGCGAAACCGAGTGCATGGTTGTTCGTCAGCCACTTGAGTTAGTAGAAATGACTGAAAAGTTTGACCTTTACATCACTGTTAAAGGTGGTGGTTCTAACGGTCAAGCTGGCGCAATCCGTCACGGTATTACTCGTGCACTGATGGATTACGATGAAGCATTGCGTCCTTCACTGCGTAAAGCAGGCTTTGTTACACGTGACGCTCGTCGCGTTGAACGTAAGAAAGTTGGTCTGCATAAAGCACGTAAGAAGCCACAGTTCTCAAAACGTTAATACGTTTATTGGAATTAAAAAAACCCGGTCATGTACCGGGTTTTTTATTGCCCAAACTACCGTGTTTAATCACGGTAGTTTAGTGCAGGTTGGCGTTCGCCAACGAGGGGTTGATAATCGATCCCGGCTCTACGTTGATTAAATTCGGCGTTGGCTTTTTTAATTTTTTCAGGTTGCTGATACAACTTTATGGCCGTTAATGCCAAGGTACTCGCGGCCAAGGTCATGCCTTTTTTGCCAATGGTAGTGCCACCAGCCGCTACGGCTTGCCAGCTATGGGGCGGTGTACCGGGCACCCAGGTTGCCGTTCTTATTCCCGCGGTGGGAACTTGCCAACTCACGTCACCCACATCCGTTGATGCTGACCACACTGGGATAACTTCAGAAAAAGGTTCGATATCTTTCTGTGTTCCTACCATCTGGGTGGCTTTGTTTCCTAACGTCGGCGCAATGTCTTTAGCAAAGGTTTGCTCTGAGGAGCTATATTCAATACCACCGATGGCGTGCATACTGCTGTCCATCTGCGCTGCGAGAGTGAGATTGGGTAGTAGATTCCACGTTCCACCTAACACTTCGTAATCCACTCTGGTTTCAGTGCCCATGGCAGCAGCATCGGCAATGGTTGTTAGGCGATCCCATAACGACAGCACGACATCAGGCTCTGGTGAACGAACGTAATAATAAACTTCAGCAAAATCAGGAACAATATTCGGGGCCGCACCGCCATTAGTGATAACGTAATGGATACGGGTGCCATCTGGAACATGTTCACGCATCAGGTTTACCATCATGTTCATGGCTTCAACAGCATCTAAAGCAGAGCGCCCTCGTTCAGGGGCAGCAGCTGCGTGAGCGGCGACACCATAGAAACGAAATTTGGCGCTTTTGTTGGCCAATGATGACGAAGCACGGGCAGAATTTCTATCTCCAGGATGCCAATGTAGTGCGATGTCCACATCATCAAATAATCCTTCCCTTGCCATATAGACTTTGCCCGAACCGCCTTCCTCGGCAGGCGTGCCGTACACCCGGATTTGTCCCGGTAGTCCGCTTTGCTCTAAGTAGTCTTTAATGATCAATGCAGCGCCAATGGCACCGCCAGCAAACAGGTGATGGCCACAAGCGTGGCCGTTTTCCATTCCGGGTTGCTTTTGCTTAGTGGCAGAAGGCTGTTGAGACAAGCCCGGTAAAGCATCCATTTCAGCAAGTAATGCTATAACGGGGCCCTCATTGCCAAAACTGGCTTCAAAAGCGGTAGGTATGCCTGCGACACCGGGGGTAACAGTAAAGCCGTGATTCGACAGTACGTCTTGCATTAAAGCCGTGCTGCGGGTTTCTTTGTAGCCAAGTTCGGCCCACTGCCATAAAGAGTCGGCTATGGTGTCTGCCTCAGATTGATAAGAAGCCATTTTATTGCGCACAAATGCGGTGTCTGGATCTGCGTGTTCCTTGGCGATAGTGAATAACGGAATCACTAGTAATAATAATGTGATACCTGCTTTCATTTATTCGGTTCCTTTTTGGGTCATAGTGTTAGGTAGGTAAGCCTCATCCGGTAAAGCGAGCATACTTTCCATTAAGGTTCTGGCTGCTTTATGAGCCACATAATCGATTTTGTGTCGAGGGGTGGTATCACCTACTTCATAGGTGACACCGTGAGAATGAAATTTATCGGCGATGTATTGTTTAAATACCCCGGAACCTGCTTTATTGCCAGGCTTAATGGTTAAGTTAAATATGCGTTGGGTTTCAGACTTTAATTGGGCAAGCCAGTCGTTAACCAGTGTAGAGGGCGTAATATCGGCATCTTCGGGGATGGTGTAAAACACATCGTAAAAGGTAGAATGAAAATCTACCGCCATAGCAATGTTGCCTCCTTTACTTACAATCTCAGTAAGGTAGTTATCGACTAATCGGGTTTCTGGCTGAGTCAGATTATGCCAGTCTCTATTAAGGTCAATGTGACCATCACTATGACGCCAGTTACCTTTGGCCATCCCATCAACATTTAATGCAGGTATAAGCAGTAGGTTAAAGCGGGATAAGAAGGTTTTAGATAGTGAAGAATGACGTGTAAGTTCATCCACAAATGCAAGTAATGCGTATGCACCCGTTAGCTCCGGTGGGTGTTGTCTGCCCAGTATTGCTAGCCACTGTTTACTGTCGCTCTGATGCGTTAAGCCGTATATGGGGCGTTCACCTAGGCTCTTCCCCATGACATTCACTTTTGTCTTTAATCGTTTGGCGATGGTATTTAACCAGCGATGATACTCATCATTTAATAACGGTGCTTGGGCTGCTACATAAACCGGTTCGTTGTCTACCGTCAAAGTGATTTGCATTGCATTACCTTTAGAGTCAAAAGGGATGGCAGTCCAGGTCTTTTTATCATGACTAATTTTAGGTAAATAGCGAGGTAGGAACTCGCCAAAATCAAGGGATACGTTAATGGTACGGGGTTGTTCTGTTTGTGCACTAAAGTAAAACCAAGGGCTTGGATTAATGGGGGTATCTTCAGGTTTGAAATGCAAGATAAACTGATTTTCCTCACCAGATTCACAGCCCGCTAATCGTCCGGCTTCAAATTGATTGGAAAAGTGTACGCCGTTAACGGTACAGGCAAACAAATAAGCGGGGATATAACTAAGGATGAGAGTGACTAAACGAACCATGTTAACTCCTAATAAAGGCACCAGCACATGGTGTTTCGCTGGTACTGAGAGGAAAAGATATAAACGAGAACAGCTAACCGAGTCAGTGATTTAAAAACTGAACTTACTTTAACAGCGGGGCGATAAAAGTCGATAGATACCAAGACCATGCTGTGATAATCCATCATACAGCATTCTTGTTGATGTGCTAAAAAACGGTAACAGTATTGAAATATTATGTGTATGAAATGTTCATGGCTTTTTTTGTCCCTTTGATGACAAAACATTAAAATAGCGGGGATAACACGATTATTTGTTATGCTTAGGCTATAGTTTCAAAACGAACGGAAAGTAGAAGTTGAATATCTTTGTTGCTGAAAGTTAAAGATAATTTAGTTATGGAATGGGGTAGCGGTCAACTGCCGGATGAACCATCTATAGACAATGTTATTTCATTACGTTTCGCACATAATATGTTCATTGTCTTTGATTGAGCGCATGTTATCGGCGTTTTATCGACGATAAAACCTTGTAACAATAAGGGCTTTTCACTTATCATTCCCGATCGAAATAACGATAACTATCGAGTCGCTCAGTGTCTTTGGCACTAGCAATGCAAACAAGACAGGCCAAAGCGGTACTTTTGTAATTAAAACGTTAATTGATTACAACGGGCCCAAAATCCAAATTTGGAGAAATGTGGATGAGTAACGTATCAGTCGATGCAAAAGACTCTGCACTCAACGGAAGCCAACCTGAAAGCAACAATCGTCGCCGTTTTTTAACGGTTGCGACGTCCGTTGTGGGTGCGGTAGGCGTTGTTGGCGCGGCGGTTCCTTTTGTCACTTCGTGGAACCCTAGTGCAAAAGCGAAAGCTGCTGGTGCTGATGTGGAGGTCGACATCAGTGCGATTGAACCTGGGCAGTTAATTCGTGTGATGTGGCGTAGCAAACCGGTATGGATTGTACGCAGAACACCTGAAATACTGGAAGAACTCGCGGCCCATGAAGACAGTCTTCGTGACCCCAATTCAGAAGCGGAACAACAACCGACCTTCGCTAAGAACCGATATCGGTCATTAAAGGAAGAGTACCTCATTCTGGTCGGGATCTGCACCCACTTAGGATGCTCGCCACAATATCTAAAAGATGGTGCCTTTGAAGAAGCCGTTGAAGGTGTGCCGTATGGGTTTTTCTGTCCCTGTCATGGTTCTAAATTCGATATGGCTGGCCGTGTATTCCAAAGCGTACCGGCACCATTAAACCTTGTTGTACCACCTTATCAATTTGTCGATGACACAACGGTCATTATTGGTTCGGAAGCGGAGGCTGTATAACATGAATGCTTTCTTAAATTGGATTGAAGAACGCATCCCGATGATGCGAGTGGCGAATATGCACGCCATTCAGTACCCCGCACCGCGGAATATGAATTTTTGGTACGTATTCGGCTTTTTAGCCACCATCGTTCTGGTGAATCAGATTGTCACCGGTATTTGGTTAACAATGAATTTCAATCCCACCGCGGAAGGGGCTTTTTTCTCGGTGGAATACATCATGCGGGAAATCGACTTTGGGTGGGTTATCCGTTATATGCACAGTACGGGTGCCTCGGCATTCTTTATTGTTGTCTACGCGCACATGTTCCGTGGCATGATCTATGGTTCATATCAAAAGCCTCGGGAATTACTCTGGGTATTTGGTATGTTCATTTACCTTGCCTTAATGGCTGAAGCCTTTATGGGCTATGTACTGCCATGGGGACAAATGTCTTATTGGGGTGCTCAGGTTATCGTTTCTTTGTTTAGTGCGATCCCTGTTATTGGTCCTGATTTGGTGATTTGGATCCAAGGCGACTATGTTATCTCTGGCGCCACCCTTAACCGCTTTTTTGCCTTACATGTAATCGCACTGCCGTTGGTTATCGTGATCTTGGTATTCCTACATATCATTGCATTGCACGAAGTGGGCTCTAATAACCCTGATGGCGTAGCCATCAAACATAAAAAAGGGTCCCTACCTGAAAGCGAGAAGACCAAATACGAAATCCATGAATACTATACAAGTAAGTACGATATCGCCGATGATGTTGTGCCTTTCTTCCCCCATATCGTGCTTAAAGATTTGGTGGCATTTTGTATTTTCCTGTTTGTCTTTTGTTACATTATGTTTTTCGCGCCAGAAATGGGCGGTAAGTTCCTAGAGCATCCAAACTTTGAGATAGCTAATCCGCTGAAAACGCCAGAGCATATTTTCCCTGTTTGGTACTTCACGCCTTTCTACGCCATTTTGAAAGCCGTTCCCGATAAACTATTTGGTGTTATTGCCATGTTTGGCGCCATCGCCGCCTTGTTTGCGCTACCTTGGCTAGATCGTGGACGTGTGAAGTCATGGCGTTATCGTTGTGGTTTACATAAAGTCAATTTATTGCTCTTTGCAGCGGTGTTTGTGTTCTTAGGTTACCTAGGCGGCACGCCGCAAGAAAACTGGAAAATCATCGCTTCACAAGTTGCGACAGTACTTTATTTTGGCTTCTTTGTGGCATTGTTCCTGTACAGCAAAAATGAGCGTACTAAACCTGTACCTGCGAGGATCCCGAAATGAGAAAATTGATGTTAGTGTTGGCATTTTTCATCCCGGGTATGGCAATGGCCGCTGGTGGCGCAGTCCACCTTGATAAGGCGCCTGTCGATTTAACCGACAAAGCTTCTTTGCAACGGGGTGCGAAAGTGTTTATGAACTACTGCTTAGGCTGTCATGCTATGCAGTATCAGCGGTACCAACGCACCTTCCAAGATTTGGGTATTTCCGATGAACTCGGTCAGCAATATCTTCAGTTTACCGGAGAAAAGGTGACCGATTATATTACCCGGTCAATGCCTGAAGAATCGGCTGCTACCTGGTTTGGTGCGGCACCGCCAGACCTAACACTGGTTAACCGAGTGCGTGGCTCTGACTGGATTTATACTTATCTTCGCAGTTTTTATGTCGATGAAAGCCGGCCTTTTGGGGTAAACAATGCGGTATTTAAAGACGTGGGTATGCCTCATGTACTGCAACCATTACAAGGTACACCTCGTATGGCCCATGAAGAGGTTATGGTTGACGGCGAGATGAAATCTCAATTTGTTGGCATCAAAACCGATGGTGATGGTGCACTGACAACGGAAGAATACGACCAACTGGTGGCGGATCTCGTTAATTTCTTGGCCTATTCAGGGGAACCTTTCCGCTTGCAGTCTGAAAATATCGGCAAGTGGGTTTTGGTTTTCATTGTTGTTCTTTTCTTCTTCGTCTACTTATTGAAGAAAGAATACTGGAGAGAAGTACACTAACAGCACATATTTTGTGTATAATACGCAAGGGGGCATTCCGCCCCCTTTTTTAGCATGTGGCAGGCGAAAATTAGCGCCTGCATCGTATCACTTCTCGACGGAGGAAAATGAATGGCCGTAGCCGCGAATAAGCGTTCAATCATGACGTTGTTCTCAGATACCATCGACATTTACAGTCACCAGGTTCGTATTGTTTTGGCGGAAAAAGGTGTTGGTGTTGAAATAAGCTACACAGATCCCACGAATCTGCCTGAGGATTTGCTTGATTTGAACCCATACGGTACCGTGCCAACCCTCGTTGACAGAGAATTGGTTCTATATAAATCCCATATCATCATGGAGTATCTCGATGAGCGTTTTCCTCATCCACCCCTGATGCCTGTTTATCCAGTATCTCGGGGACAAAGTCGCCTGATGATGCACCGAGTTGAACAGGACTGGTATTCTTTAGCGAATAAAATTTTCCGTAATGAAGGTGATGTGGAAGCAGCCCGTAACGATTTACGAGAAGCATTGTTGGCCCTTGGTCCTGTATTTGATGAAATGCCTTATTTCATGAGCGAAGAGTTCAGTCTGGTTGATTGCTACCTCGCCCCCTTATTGTGGCGTTTACCTGCATTGGGTATCACATTAACGGGTAATGGTAGTAAAGAAGTTAACGCTTATATGACTCGAATCTTCTCACGTAGCTCTTTTAAAGCGTCGTTGACTGATCAGGAACGGGAAATTCATAACCCGTTATGAGTATGATGACACCTAATCAACCCTATTTACTTAAAGCATTTTACGACTGGATAGTGGATAACCAGCTTACTCCCTATATTGTGGTAGATGCCACCATGGATCGGGTTGATGTGCCGCAAGAGTTTGTTAAAGACGGTCAGATTGTACTTAATGTCTCTCCAGCCGCCTGTATGAACTTCACATTGGATATAGAGGCATTGTCCTTTCAGGCTCGGTTTGGTGGCCAACCCCGCCAAATCTATATTCCCTGCCATGCTGTGCTGGCCGTTTATGCCAGAGAGAATGGAGCAGGTACGGTTTTCTCTTTAGAAGAAGAAACGGAAAAGCCAGATTCACCGGCACCGCAGAGCAGTGCCGATGGCGTTAGCCGGCCTTCAGGAGACACCAGTGATGGTGACTCAGAAAGTGCGCCAGTACCGCCGAAAAAGGGTAAACCCAACCTGAAAGTGATTAAATAATAAAAAGTCGGCAATGCCGACTTTTTTTTTGTTCGTGCAAACCTTAGATGATGTTTTACCAGCATGATCGAATTTCTCACCCACAAGAGGTGAAGCCAGTCTGGTTACATCAATAATAAGGTCGCGGTTCCGAGGAAGGCAAAGATCCCCACCACATCGGTGATGGTGGTGAGGATCACGCTTCCAGCTAGCGCGGGGTCAATTTTCAAGCGTTTCATGATAATAGGCAGTGTGGCACCGGCTAATGCTGCAGCAATCATATTTACCAACATGGCAAAAGCAATCACCACCCCCAGTATTAAGTTTTGCTTCCATACCCCTATTACAGTGGCAATAAGCAGGGCCCAAATTATGCCATTTAAAAAGCCGATAGCGATTTCTTTGCTGATTAGCCAACGGGCATTACTGCCATTAACGTGGCCAAGGGCCATCCCCCGGATCACTAACGTTAGCGTTTGATTACCGGCAACCCCACCCATGCTTGGCACGATAGTGTTTAAGATAGCCAGTACGGCTAGTTGGCTTAAGGTGGCTTCAAAAAGATCACTAACCGCCGCGGCCATCAAAGCTGTGACTAAGTTTACTGCTAGCCAAACAGAACGCCGCTGGGTACTTTGTAATACTGGAGCGAAGGTATCTTCTTCATCATCTAAGCCCGCCATACTCATCATGGAGTGTTCGGCGTCTTCGCGGATGATATCCACCACGTCATCAATGGTAATACGGCCTACAAGCCGGTGGTTTTCATCGACCACAGGTGCTGACAGCCAGTTATACCTTTCGAACAAGCTCGCCACTTCACCGTCGGTCATATTTACCGGTACGGCTTCGGCGTCTTCGTCCATCACTTCGGCCACCTTATCTTGAGGATCGGCGGTGAGTAATCGAGCAACGGGTACCAGACCTACCAGGTTATCGGTTCTGTTGACAACGTAGAAGGTATCGGTATTTTCGGGCAGGTCCCCTTTAAGACGCAAATACCGCAACACCACGTCAACGGTCACATCGGGACGCAAAGTAATGGTGTCGGTGTTCATGATAAAGCCGGCGGTTTCTTCGCCGTAGGCTAAAGCTTGCTCTGCACGATGCCTGTCTTGGGCGTCCATGGACTGCAAGATACCTTGTAACACTTCATCGGGAAGACTACTGAGGGTTTCGGCTAAGTCATCGGTGTCCATTTCTTCAAGGGCATCGACCACTTTTTCCGGCATCATTTTAGTAATGATGCCGTTACGCACATCTTCTGAAAGTTCTTCAAGAATATCGCCGTGAAAATCACTGTCGATAAGATCCCATAGTTCATCACGGGTCTTCGTCGGACTGGATTCTAGGATGAGGGCGACGTCACTGGGGGGCAATTCATGAAGCATTTTTCGTACGGATACAAAGCGACCGTCACTTAGGGCATCATTGAGTGACCATAACTGACCTTGAGCTGACTTACTTTCCAATGCTTCTGCCACTTAAAATCCTTTGAGAAACAAGATGGCGGGATGGCTTATAGGATACCCCAACAAGGAAATGCTGTCATGAGGATTGACCAGAGAAATTCCCTCAAATGGCCAGTTGTTAGCAAGGCTTGTGTGGTTTTGCTTATATAGTGAACAATGTGGGAAACAAAGAGTACAGAATTACTGATAGTGTGATGGTTGCGCGTTTTGTAGGTGCTCGGCGAGTAAACGATTAAATTCACGCATAAAGTCCTGATCCACGGAAAAGCGGCTAAACATAAAATATATTTTTTGGTGCTGTATCACTTCTTCACTAATGGTCAGGTCAATACCTTGTTTTAGCGCGTTGTAAGCTAACACCTCGGTGTCATCTAGAATTAAGTCGACTCTGCCTAACGCGAGAAACTCCAGCCGCCGAGCGACGCTATCTATGTGGACCAGTTGGGATTGATAGGGCTGAGCAAGATGGTAAAAAAAGTCATCACCAAACCATCCGCTGGTATTGAGCGCCAATGTATTGCCTTCTTTTAAGCGGGTGATTAAATCTTTTTCAACCACAGGAAAGGATTTACCATCCAAATAGCCATAGCCTACGGTTTCCGTACGATATGGAATGGAATAATAGTTGTTTTTTGCGCGCTCTGGGGTATAAGCAGCACCTAATACCACGTCTATTTTTCCTTGATTAACCCCCCTAGTTACTCGCTTCTCTGGCAAAATCTCAGGAAGTAACTGGTAGTCCATGCGTGCCAATATAGTTTGTAGTAGAAGGTAGTCAGTGCCGCCGGGGCGATTCGAATCTTGCAGGTAGAAGTAGGGGGGCCATGGCGCGCCGCCTAAATACAGGGTATCTTTCCCATATGCAAAGGTGATAGGAAGAAGGAGTGCCGTTACCACTATGACCATCGATAAACGATGAGGACGGGGCATGTTCATATCCTTGAACGTAACTAAAGTGGTCAGTGGTTCACCACCGACCAATGATAATTAACGTTATAGCAACTTAATTGATGGCGAGGCAATCAATAAGGGGAAATATTCAGTTGTATGTGGGATTGTGGTCGGTGAATGACCATTACAGGTTACTCATCTTCATTGAATTTATGCACGATCAATCCTTCAACAGCATCTAATGCTGCCTGGGCATCTTGTCCTTCTGAAATAATTGTTACTTCTTCCCCTTGATGACTTTCCATCATCATAAGGCCTAGCACGCTGTTCGCATTGGCGGTTTTGTCTCCCTTTTTTAGGGTAACTTCAGCATCAAATTGATTCGCCAGCTGCACTAACTGAGTCGCGGCGCGGGCATGCAAGCCTAATTTATTGACAATAGTAACGGACTTTTCCAATCGCATAACTATTTTTGCTCCCGATGACGGATCTGCACATCTGAATGGCTCTCCCCTAGGTTCTTGGCAAGCGACTCAGCCACATAAACGCTGCGGTGTTGCCCGCCAGTACACCCGATGGCCACCGTAACATAACTGCGGTTATTGCGTTCTAGGTGGGGTAACCAAGTGGTGATAAGGTTTTGAATTTGATAAATAAATTTAGTAACGATAGGTTGCGAGCTTAAAAAAATCTGGACCGGTGTATCCAGCCCTGTTAAGTGCTTTAAGTCAGGCTCCCAATGAGGGTTAGGTAAAAAACGTGCATCAAACACGTAATCCGCATCTTTAGGGATACCATGCTTAAAGCCAAACGATTCGATTACCAACACCAAGCGGGCACTTTTTTTACCTAAAATCCGCTCTCTGATGAGCTCGGCTAATTGATGGATGCTTAATGAATCCGTATCGATGTTAAGATCGGCCCGTTCAGCTATGGGGGCGAGTAGCTCTTTTTCGGTAAGGATGGCGTCGGATAAGGATTTGTTGAGTTTAGCCAATGGATGTAAGCGACGTGTTTCGCTGAAACGTTTCATCAGCATGTCTTCGCTGGCATCAATGTATACGATGGTTACCGTCCAAGACTCAGGCAGATAATCAAGAATTTCGACTAATTCTGCGGGATCTTTAGGCAGGTTACGCACATCAATACTAACCGCAACCTGCTCATATTCATCTGCCACAGTGTGGGTAAGAGCGGGCAGTAAATTAACTGGGATATTATCAACGCAGTAATACCCCAAGTCTTCTAGGGCCCGCAACGCAACAGATTTTCCAGAGCCTGAACGGCCACTTATGATGATCAGATTCACCGTTTATCTCCTAAGTCGGCAGGCAACGAATGTCCGTTTTCTATAACTTACTGTAATGCGCGAATAATATCATCATTGGATTGCGCTTTTCTGATGGTTTTAATGGTTTCTTTGTCGCTGAGTTTTCCTGCCACCATGGCCAGGGTTTGTAGATGGCCTTCTGTTTGGTCGTGGGGAACTAACAGGGTAAAGAAAATATCCACGGGTTTATTGTCGATGGCATCAAAATCTATGGCTGGTGAGCTGGTGACGACAATGGCGATAACGTGATCCAATCCTTCTAGACGACCGTGGGGTAGCGCAATACCATTACCAATACCTGTGCTGCCCATTCTTTCTCTAGAAAGCAGGCTGCTTAGCACGGTGGCTTCATCAATATCAGGATTATTTTGGGCAGCGATACCGCTGATGATTTCCAAAATACGCTTTTTACTATTGCACTGGACCGCACATTTAGTGCGGTCCAGGCTAACGATGGCTTGAATATCCATAAATATTGCTAATGCTTCTTCAGCTTCTCTTTATGTTTCAACACCTGCCTGTCCAGTTTATCAACCATATTATCTATCGCGGCATACATATCCTGATTTTCTGAAGAGGCAAAGACTTCCGCTCCGCTAAGAAATACAGTCGCTTCTGCTTTTTGATTGAGTTTCTCAACATTCAAAATAACGTGCACGTTTGATATATGATCAAAGTGGCGTTCTAGCTTGCTGAATTTAGTATCGACATAATTACGCAAAGAGTCAGTGATCTCAACATGACGACCGGTAAGGTTGATTTGCATATTTCGTCTTCCTTATTTTAAGCAGCCTTAAATCAGGCTTTTGCGTTGGTTAGACGGCGGAATCGATAGCGATTCCCGGTATTTTGCTATTGTTCGCCGAGCTACCATAATACCTTGCTCGGCCAACAACGAAGCAATCTTGCTATCACTTAACGGCTTACTCGGTTTCTCTGCCGCTACAAGCTTCTTAATTAATGCGCGTATTGCCGTGGAAGAACATTCGCCACCCGATTCTGTTGCTACGTGGCTTGAGAAAAAGTATTTCAATTCGAAAATACCGCGGGGTGTATGCATATATTTTTGCGTCGTTACCCGCGAAATTGTTGATTCATGCATATCCACCATTTCTGCAACATCATTGAGCACCATGGGTTTCATCATTTCTGGTCCGTGCTCGAAAAAGCCCATTTGCTGTTGCACGATACAGTTAGCCACTTTTAATAAGGTATCATTGCGGCTTTCTAAGCTTTTAATGAACCATTTGGCTTCTTGCATATGGGAGCGAATAAACTGAGAGTCGCTGCTGTTCTTAGCTTTGCGACTCATGGCAGCGTATTGCTGATTAACACTCAGTTTTGGCAGACTATCAGGGTTAAGTTCCACCACCCAGCGACCATTTTTCTTGGCCACGGATACATCAGGAATGACATATTCGGGTTCTTTGGTGATCAACGCACTGCCCGGGCGAGGGTTCAAAGTCTGCAATAACCGCATCGCTTCTCTAAGCTGGTCTTCTTTTAGACGGGTTTTACGCATTAACGTTCGATAATCTTTGCTGCCAAGTAGATCACAGTGATTTTCAAGCAGCATTTTGGCTTCTTCTAACCACGGCGTTTCTGGCGCAAATTGTTTTAGTTGCACAAGCAAGCATTCTTGAGGCGTGCGGGAGCCTGAGCCGATAGGATCAAACAACTGGATACGTTTTAAGACGCATTCTACTTCGTCTTCTTCTACTAACTCATCAATATCGTCGCTGTTGACGCTTTGCAGAATCTCATCAACGCTAACCGTCAGATAGCCACTTTCATCAATGGAATCGATGATTGCCAGGGCGATGGCCCGATCCAGTTCGGAGAAGGGGGTAAGACGCATCTGCCATAGCAGATGATCCTGAATATTTTCTGTGGTCTCACCCTGAAAAACTTGTTCGTCGTCGCCACCGGACGCCGCTGAGGTGGGAGCGGGGGCTGAGGAGGCAGAAATATACTCATCCCACGTACTGTCTAAGGGTAATTCTTCGGGTAAGTCGTTTTTCTCTAACGCTTCCCCTGTATCCATACTTTCAGCAGCGGATGCCGATTCCACAACCGTATCGTCGTTTTCTAAATTATTTTTCTCGCCAACATCGCCGTCGGTATTTTCGTCCACTTCTAGCAGCGGATTAGAGTCCAGGGCTTCCTGAATTTCTTGTTGTAAATCAAGTGTCGACAACTGCAATAGTTTGATCGCCTGCTGGAGTTGCGGCGTCATTGTAAGTTGTTGGCTAAATTTTAACTGTAACGATGGTTTCATCTACGTCTTATATAACTCTTTCAAGGGATACCCAGTATTGGTCACGATTAACCGAATCCGATATCCTAACTATAGCCTGAATTGCTCTCCCAGGTATACATCACGAACTTTTTGATTACTTAATACTTGTTCCGCGGTGCCCTGTGCGATGAGCTCGCCATGACTGACGATATAGGCTTCTTCACAAACATCAAGGGTTTCCCGAACATTGTGATCCGTAATAAGGATACCTATACCTCTGTCACGTAAATGCTGAATAATCTTCTTTATATCATTCACCGAAATTGGATCAACTCCGGCGAAGGGTTCATCTAACAAAATAAATTGTGGATTAGCGGCCAGCGCTCTTGCGATTTCCACTCGGCGGCGTTCACCACCAGATAAACTCATGCCTGTACTATTACGTATATGGTTAATATTAAATTCATCAAGTAGGGCATCGGCTTCTGCTTCACGTTGTTCTGTTTTTAAGTCTTTACGGGTTTGCAAAATAGCCATAATATTTTCATGAACGGTAAGTTTACGAAAAATAGACGCTTCTTGCGGCAGATAACCAATCCCTCTTCGTGCCCGTTCGTGCATGGGTTGATGTGTCAGTTCTTGCTGATCAATACTAATTTTGCCTTTATCTAAAGGCACCAGCCCAACAATCATATAGAAGGTGGTGGTTTTACCCGCACCGTTAGGACCCAGCAAGCCAACGATCTGCCCGGTGGATACTGACAAGCTAACATCCCGTACAACCTGGCGGGATTTGTACGATTTAGCCAGATGGGATGCCGACAAAGTAGCCATTATTAATTATCTTCCTCGTTGTTGTCATTATTACCCGAATTATCTTGCTGCTTTTTGTCTTCCATGGCTTCAGGTCTAAATACGGTGGTTACTCGGCCTGAGGAGCTCTCTGAGCCACCGGTAGCTAACAGTTGTTCCTTACCCATATCATAGGTGATGCTATCACCTTGAACCATGCTGGTGTCTTGCTGAATTTGGGCGCTACCATTTAGCGAAATCATTTGTTTTGCCACTTCGTAGCGAATTTCATTCGCACTGGCTTTAACATTCGCACCATCATCAAGCGTTTGCGAATAATGGGCAGGGTTTCCCCGCGCAATAAAGATTTCCTGTCCTTCCCCTTTCGATGCGATAACCTCAACTTCATCAGCATCAATGACCAATGAGCCTTGGGTGATTTTCACATTTTCTTTGAAAATGGACGTTTTCTTTTTACCGTCAATAAATTGTGAGCTGGCATCTACGGTAATGGGCTTTTTAAAATCACTGGAATCTGCCCAGACAGGGGAAGACATCAGTAACACTGACAGACTGTAAAGGCTAGCTGCCAGGGGAATAAACGGTTTGAACATGATCAATTAACTCATATTGTTGTGTGCTAATGTTTGCGTTAAAACCATTACTTTTTATGACGGTCTGAACACCGCGTATTGCTACGGGTTGATCGGAAATCATGGTTTTATCGTCTAAATTAACCTTGATGAATTCGGTGGTAATGGTGCGTATAAAATCGTCCTCGTTAAGGCTCTTAATCACCACATTGCCTTCCAATTGTATCAGGTCGTTGTCGTACAGTGTGCCTTCAACGGCGGTGACTTGCCAGGGCGCTTCGCCTTCTTCTACAAAGACGGTATATTTGGGCTGGGAAAATAGCACAAAGCCCAATTGGTCATAGTGCTCCATAGAAACAGCAAACACTTCATGATTGAGTTTGCCATCACTGTTAAAGATAGTGGTTGTTAGATTTTTAGCTTTGTAAGCTGGGCGTAAGGCATCAGACCCTGCGTTTTGTTTGAGTGGATCGTCTTCTTCCATCCATAGGGGCACATATAGCATCAGTGCCAGCACAAATAACGCACAAATACTGATCCCTAGACGGTTCATACGCTCGCACCGTGAAGGGTATCTAACGTGCCTAGTGCTTGCATAACGATATCGCACACTTCACGAACCGCACCAAAGCCGCCAGGTTTGGTGGTGATCCAGTTGGCTTCTCGTGTGACGGCAGGGTGGGCATCTTTGACGGCTATTTTTGTATCTGCGTATTGGTACATGCCTAAGTCTGGCATATCATCACCAATGGCCGCCACTTGATTGGGATTTAATCCCAATCGGGCACAAAGCTCCGCCATCGCGTCGGCTTTGTTTTCTTGCCCTTGAATAATGTGTTTAACATTTAATGCGGTCATTCTGTTTTGCACGATTTTAGAGTCGCGCCCGGTGATCACTGCAACATCAACGCCGCTGTTAACCAGCGCTTTTATGCCATAGCCATCGCGGGTATGAAACGCCTTAAGTTCCTCGCCGTCGTTACCTAAATAAATTCGGCCGTCAGAAAAGACCCCATCAATGTCACATACAAGTAATTTCAGCGATTTGAGTTTTTCAAAGCGTTCCTCGCTAATGACGCCATAAAAAGTAACTGCGTGACCCATTATATTACTCCTGCCTTTAACAACATGTGCATGTTGAATGCCCCAACGGGTTTTTGCTGAGCATCCACCACCATAAGGGCACTTATTTTATGCGCTTCCATTATATTGAGCGCTTCCACTGCCAGCGTCTCGGCGGTGGTAACCCGACCACCCTGTGTCATCACCACATTTACCGCGGTGGTATGGATGTCAGTTTTGGCATCCAGAATGCGCCGTAAATCACCGTCTGTAAAGATACCCACTAAGGTTTTATCTTTGTTAATGATACCCGTCATCCCCAACCCTTTACTGGATATTTCAAGTAGCGCTTCGGTAATGGTGGCGCTCTCTTTAACAAGGGGTAAATCATCGCCAGTGAGCATAATGTCTTCTACTTTAAGTAGCAGCTTTCTGCCGAGACTGCCACCAGGATGGGACAAAGCAAAATCGGTGGAGGTAAAACCTTTGGCATCCAACAATGCAATGGCGAGCGCATCACCAAGCACTAACGTCGTTGTGGTACTGGAGGTAGGAGCAAGCCCTAACGAACAGGCCTCTTGTTCCACGCTGATATCTAATACGATATCGGCGTGCTGGCCTAAACTACTCGTCGCACTGTTGGTCATCGCAATAACCGGCACATTTAATCTTTTTACCACGGGTAATAAGTTGACCAATTCACTGGTTTCGCCGGAATTGGAGATGGCCAATAGCACGTCGTTTTCGCTCAGCATGCCAAGATCGCCATGATTGGCTTCACCCGGGTGCATAAAAAATGAAGGGGTGCCGGTACTGGCTAAGGTGGCGGCAATTTTGTGTCCAATATGCCCTGACTTACCCATACCGCTAACCACCACTTTGCCTTTGCATCCCGCAAGGAGTTCACAGGCCTGCACAAAGTGATTATCCAGTCGTTGTGCAAGCTTCTGCACGGCGGATGTTTCTATATCTATCACCCGTTTTGCAGACAAAATATACGCTGATGTGTTTTTCATGTTATCCAAAAAGCCAAAATTGATACGCGATAAAACAGGTCACAAATATACCGCCTTCAAGACGGCCTAATTGCCGTTTGCCAATAAAGTTAAAACTAAGGAAAAACAATAATACGGTGAGGGCAAACATAACCCACATATCTCGATTAAAGACATTGTCGTCAAGTAACCCGGGTGCGATAAGGCCGGGCATACCTAACACCGCTAGCAAATTGAAGATATTAGAGCCGATAATATTTCCTAACGCCAGATCACTTTCGCCTTTTAGTACTCCAGCAATACTGGCGGCTAGTTCCGGTAAACTGGTACCAAGGGCGATAATTGTTAGGCCGATGACGAGATCGGAGACGCCAAAATAATGGGCAATGTCTACGGCGGCTCCCACCATAAAATGGGCACTTAAAGGCAGTAAAATAATACCAACGCCAACCCACAGCACGGCACTTGAGGTATTCACCCCTGTGGGGATTTCGCCGTCTGTTTCTGCTACTAGAGGGTCTTCTTTATCGACTTGCAGGGAAATCCACGCCATACCGGCAAGAACAAACATAAACAAGCCCATCAGTATCATGCCCTCAATATGAGAGAGGCTGCCGTTGTTTAGAAAAAACATGGCTAAAACAGTGACGAGCAGAAGAACGGGAAATTCACGTTTTAAGGTGGTGGAAGAAACGACCAAGGGGCGAACAAGGGCAGTGATACCGAGCACTAAAGCAATATTGGTGATGTTAGAACCGAGGGCATTCCCTACCGCTGTATTCATATTACCGTTGGCCGATGCGATGGCAGAAACCACAATTTCCGGCGCCGAGGAGCCCATGGCCACAATCGTAAGCCCTATCATCATAGGGGATATTCCGACATTCTTCGCCAGCGCCGATGCGCCATAGACAAATCGATCAGCACTCCAGCTTAATACCGCTAAACCCAGCAGGAAAATACAGATAGAAACAATCACTAGATACCATTCACCCTTAGTTTTTTCGGATTGTCGCAAAAACGACGGCTTTTGCCTACGTTTTCAGTAGAATACTGCTACATACGCGCTCAATTGGTTAATAGTGCATCAATCAGAGGAAATCTTTCTCTTACTTCCCTGTGGCGTTGGCGTTAAAAGTGATATTTTCTGTGACTATTAAAAGTATCAGCAGAAAAAATCACCGCCAGCCTAAGTCTACTGTCAAGATGTAAAAATAGAGTAAGTCTTGTGCAGCATGACGTTTTTAATTGTCCTAATTCGGACGAATAAGCGTTGTGATGCGTATTTATTTGGTCTCAGTTTGTTCACCAATTATAAGCACAGTGGCTTGGCTTTTGCTAAGTAGCGTATCATCGTTCGCTTATTACGAACATAACTTGTAACTTTTTCGCTTTGGCGTTGGGTTCTAAAGCGCGTACAATTGCAAAAAAACTACACTGATGAGTGAAGTTCGTGTTTTCATCCGGGTACATACCCATGTACCTGCTAAATAGAAGGCTTGTTTTCAAACCTATGGGAAATTTAGTCGAAATAGAGAATATGATGTTTCGCCGCGGCGAAAGAGTCATCTATGACGGCGTGAGTTTTGTTGTGCCAAAAGGCAAGATTACTGCGGTAATGGGGCCTAGCGGGATAGGTAAAACTACGTTGCTCAAATTAATTGGTGGTCAGCTAGCACCTGACGAAGGCGATATTCGTTTTGACGGCAGCAGTATTGTGTCGATGAATCGGAGCGAGTTATATCAAACCCGACGTCGTATGAGCATGTTATTTCAAAGTGGCGCGTTGTTTACCGATATGACGGTACACGACAATGTGGCTTTTCCGTTAAAGGAACATACGAAATTAAGTGACGACATCATTGATACGATTGTCGCACTTAAGCTACAGGCCGTAGGGTTGCGGGGAGCATCAAATATGATGCCCAGTGAACTTTCCGGCGGAATGGCCAGACGGGCCGCATTGGCTCGCTCCATTGCCCTTGATCCAGATTTAATCATGTATGACGAGCCTTTTGCCGGGCAAGACCCCATTTCCATGGGCGTGTTAGTAAAATTAATACGTCAATTAAATGATGCCCTTGATGTAACCAGCATAGTGGTGACCCATGATGTGACCGAAGTGCTTACCATCGCGGATTATATTTATATCCTTGCTGATAAACGCATTATCGGTGAAGGAACGGCAGATGAAATTCGCAATAGTGATTCGGCACTGGTGCAGCAATTTTTGAAAGGGGAGGCCGATGGACCTGTTCCGTTCCATTATCCTGCCGGTGATTTAGCCGACAGTCTGTTTGGAGAGAAATCATGAGTTTCTTGCAGCAGGTAGGGGCAAATACCATTGCTCGCATTGCCGCCGTAGGCAGAGCCGGTCTTATGTTGAGCGGCGCACTGTTTGCCGCGCCTAAATTGAAAAATGTCTCTCTCACCGTACGCCAAGTGTATGTGGTGGGGGTGCAGTCTTTGTTGATCATTGTGGTATCCGGGCTATTTATCGGCATGGTCATGGCCTTACAAGGCTATACCATTTTGGTGGATTACGGCGCGGAAGGCAGTCTTGGTCCTATGGTGTCTTTGTCGTTGTTACGTGAATTAGGCCCAGTGGTCACGGCGCTCTTGTTTGCGGGTCGGGCCGGGTCGGCACTTACCGCAGAGATTGGTCTTATGAAGGCCACAGAACAGTTGTCCAGCTTAGAAATGATGGCTGTGGATCCATTACGGCGGGTGGTCGCCCCTCGTTTTTGGGCCGGTATTATTTCTATGCCTTCATTGGCGTTGATATTCAGTGCCGTGGGTATTTTAGGTGGGCATTTAGTCGGCGTTGACTGGCTTGGCGTTGATAGTGGAAGTTACTGGTCCATTATGCAATCGACGGTGGAGTGGCAAAAAGATGTCATGAATGGGGTGATAAAAAGCCTCGTCTTTGCCTTGGTTGTGACCTGGATTGCCATATTTAAAGGATATGATTCGATACCAACATCAGAGGGTATCAGTAAAGCAACCACAGAAACGGTGGTATTTTCATCTTTAGCTGTATTGGGGCTGGATTTTGTCTTGACCGCCCTGATGTTCGGAATTGAGTAGGGGATAATAAATGAACAAGTACAAAACAGAACTCATGGTAGGGGTGTTTGTTGTTCTCACAATCGGTGCCATTTTACTGTTGGCGCTAAAAGTAGCCAATCAGACTATGTCTAGTGCAGGGGATACTTATAGCCTCTATGCCAAATTTGACAACATTGGCGGACTGAAAGTGCGCTCAGCGGTGAAAGTCGGTGGTGTAACTATTGGACGTGTGTCTGATATTCACCTAGATAAAGACGATTATACCCCAGTGGTAACACTGAATATTTCCACTGATTACGAAGGTTTTCCTGATACCAGTTCTGTGTCTATTTTGACATCCGGCTTATTAGGAGAACAATACGTCGGTTTCCAGCCAGGATTTTCTTTTGATGGGGTTGAAGACCTTAAAAATGGTGACTATTTACAGGACACCAAATCGGCCTTGGTGCTAGAAGATTTGATCGGTCAGTTCTTGTTTAACCGTGGTGGAAGCGACGATTAAACTGAAATCTTTTTATACAGCGTCCGGTCTTTATGATTACTGATGACGCTGTCAGGACACGATTTAGGAGATTGCCTTGAAAAAATTAGTACTTATCGCTTTGCTGACGATTGCATCGGTGACCGGAAACGCATTCGCGCAAGAGGTGGATGAACAAAACCCGTATGCACTGGTCAAAAACGTGGGTTTAAAAACATTTGATCGCATAAAAGCGAATCAAAGTGAAATTGCCGCCGATCCTGAAATGCTGCGCACTATCATGAAAGAAGAGTTGCTGCCGCATATTGATTATCAGTTTGCTTCTTTTATGGTGCTGGGAAAGTATTTTAAGACGGTACCAAAAGATAAGCTTTCTGAATATGTGCAAGTGTTTAGACAATATCTAATTACCACATACGCCGTGGCGATGGGGTATTACGATAACCAAACGGTGACCTTTGAGCCCGAAGGCGATTTTGCAGACAAAAAATCAGTCACCGTGCGAGCCGTGGTTGAAGATCCTACTCGCCCACAAATTAAAGTGGCGTTTAAGGTCAGAAAAGACAGCCGTACTAACGAATGGAAAGCCTATGACATGGTAGCCGAAGGCATTAGTTTGCTGAACAGCAAACGTAGTGAATTTGAACCTATTTTGCGTCAACAGGGCATCGATGCAGTGATAAAATTGATGCGTGAAAAGATTGAGCAACCCGTGGGTGAGCAAGTTAAACAAGCGAAGGAAAAGGAAAATTCGTGAGTCTTTTTCAATTAAATGATGAAGGCGTTTTGCATATTCACGGTCATTTAGATCGTGATACCCTCGCTAAGAATTGGTGGGGTATGCTAAGCTCCGCCGAACAATCTACCCTCATTTCTAAGGGCCACTGTGTCTTAGATTTAAGTGATGTAGAGCGGATAGATAGCGCCGGCTTAGCGTGGCTAATCAATGCAGTACGTGATGGTAAACGAAGTCAGGTCAATATTACCTTGGCAAATGTACCAGACAAACTGATAAAACTAGCAAAAATCAGCGACGTTGATACGCTTTTACCGGTAAACTGACACACTTTTAGCTTAGAGTTGACATAGATATGGAATTAACCGAAATTGAAGCCTTGTTGAAAGACAAGCTTGATCTCGCCGAAGTGCACGTGCGAGGTGAAGGCTCTCACTATACCGTCATTGCCGTCAGTGATAGTTTTAGTGAGATGAGCCGGGTAAAACGTCAGCAAGCTGTCTATGCGCCGCTGCAAGACAAAATTGCGGACGGTACCATGCACGCGATATCGATCAAAACCTTCTCAGAAGCAGACTGGCAAAAAGAACGTCAGTTCCATTTACCCCAATAACGGTTTAGGTATTCGTGGATAAACTTGTAATTAAAAAAAGCCCGCCTTTAAAGGGTGAGGTCCGTATTAGTGGCGCTAAAAATGCTGCGCTGCCCTTATTAATGACCCCTTTGCTAACGGACGACACATGTCGCTTCACTAACGTGCCGGCATTGCGTGATATCAATACCACCACCGCATTGCTAACTCAGTTAGGTGCACAGGTGTCACGCCCTGATACCAATGAAGTTACAATTTCAGCGGCAAGCTTAAATAGCGTGACCGCGTCTTATGACCTCGTTAAAACCATGCGTGCTTCTATTTTGGTCTTAGGTCCGTTATTGGCTAAGCAAGGTATGGCTAATGTTTCATTGCCCGGCGGTTGCGCCATTGGGGCTCGTCCTGTGAATTTGCATTTGACTGGCCTTGAGCAAATGGGGGCAGAAATTGAAGTGGACGAAGGCTATATTCGTGCTCGGGTAGATGGCCGTCTTAAAGGCGCTCGTATCTTTATGGATATGGTGAGTGTTGGGGCAACCGAAAATCTGATGATGGCAGCAGCGTTAGCTGACGGGACCACAGAGTTAGAAAATGCCGCACGGGAACCCGAAATTGTTGATTTAGCCAACTGCCTAAATCAAATGGGTGCAAAGGTGCGTGGCGCGGGTACGGATCATATTACTATTGAAGGTGTTGAACGTTTGGGCGGGTGCGATTATCGGGTATTACCGGATCGCATTGAAACCGGTACCTTCTTGGTGGCGGCAGCCGTTTCTGGTGGTAAAGTTACCTGTACTGGGGCAGCCCCCGATACATTAGAAGCGGTGATTAACAAATTGCGCCAAGCTGGCGCTGTGATCACTGTGGGTGAGGATTGGATAACCTTGGATATGCAAGGTAAAAAGCCACAGGCTGTACAAGTAAAGACAGCCCCTCATCCCGCTTTTCCCACTGATATGCAGGCGCAGTTTGTTACCTTAAATTGTGTCGCACAAGGTACTGGCGTGATCACCGAAACCATCTTCGAAAACCGATTTATGCATGTTCCTGAATTGCAGCGTATGGGAGCTGAAATTTCCTTAGAAGCCAACAGTGCTGTATCAAAGGGAAGTTCGTCCTTAAAAGGGGCCCCTGTAATGGCTACCGATTTACGGGCATCAGCAAGTTTGGTCATCGCAGGGCTGATCGCAGATGGAGAAACCCATGTCAGCCGCATCTATCACCTTGATAGGGGCTATGAGAGCATCGAAGAAAAGCTCAATGGTTTAGGCGCTAACATTGTGCGTATGAGTGAGTAATCGTTAATCCTTAGGGGCATGCCCAAGGTGGCTATCCCCAATACCGCTATATAATCGCCATCGTGCAAGGTGCCTCAATATCCTGTCGATGGCGAGTTCTAATTTACATCCTGCTATAGATAAACGGTGTTTACACTGCAGCCTTGGTGTACAAAAAAGATAAGAAGTTATCAAAAAATAGGCAGTTGACCTTCACTATTCCCCTTTTAAGTTCTAAGTTTTTTATCCTTATGCTATACATACTTTTTTTAATTATGACTCCAATTACATCCTTTTTAGGTACTGGAGCGTAGTTAACTAAGAAAAAAGCATGGATGCGATTTAGCAAAAATAAACATCTTTATTTTAATCATAATTAATAGGTGAGTAGCGTGTTATTTTTTCGACGTTTAGGTCGTCAAGGGGTGTTTAAAAACCCCAAAAATGCCATTCCGGTGGTCCTATTTTCTATCATGATAGCCACCATCGCGATTATTGGTGAACCCTCTTTTGCAACGGCCAAGGGGAGTTCATCGCAAAGCACGGCGAAAACTGCGCCCGTTTGTAAAAGCGAGGATTGTTTAGCGGAAAAAAACCGAGGTTAAATAGAGAGGCAGCAGCTAGCGAGAGCCACCGGAAGAGAGTGCTGTCTGGCCTAATTCTGCGACCACCGCTTTTATTGTTAGACTTTCACCGCCACGGCTTATTTCTAATTCAAGGGTAGTGCCAGGCTGGGTTTCGGCAATCATATCTAAAGTTTTAGAGGCACTTTCAAGGCGTATCCCATCTATAGCCATGATGATATCGCCTGCTTGAAGACCTGCACGATCAGCCGGACTATTGCTGGCAACTGCGGTAACTTCAATACCAGGTCGCTCTCGTATTTCACTACCGATAAAGCCAAGCTGTCCACGGGTGACTTTGCCTTTTTGGATAATCTCATCCATTACCCGTTTTGCCAGTTCATAAGGCACCGCGAAATTAATGCCATCGACGTTACGCACGCCGTTCTGTGAATCTCGTACTTGGAAGTTAGCGTTAGTAATGCCCACCAACGAGCCATTGCTATCTACCAGCGCTCCACCTGAATTGCCCTGATTTAAGACTGCATCGGTTTGGATAAAATCCACATAGTTAGAAAGCCCGTTTCTTCCCGCTCGACTTACGATGCCGTGGGTGATGGTTTGGCCTAAATCAAATGGGTTACCGATGGCCATGACCAGATCGCCAACGTGTACATCGGGCTCTTCCATTTGGGGGATCACGTGTAGGTTGTCGGCGTTAACTTTAAGTACTGCTAAATCGGTGAGTTCGTCGGTACCCACAATTTGTGCTTCAAGTACGCGACCATCTTGTACGGCAACGAAAATACTATCTGCATCGGCTACCACATGGTTACACGTCAGCAAATAGCCATTGTTTGTCATAATAACCCCAGAACCGAGACTGGCTCGTTCACGGGGACGGTTTCTAAAGAGGCCGGTGTCGGTTTCTATGCTAACACTGTATATATTCACCACTGCGGGCGCAGAACGGCTAAGTGCTGCATAGTGAGATTCACGTTGGGGTTGTGCACTCTCAATATTGAAAAAGTTGTCGGCAAAACCGGCACCATTGCGCAGCCCAGGCATAAACAAAAGCATGATTGCTGCGACGATAACGCCCAGCACGATAGATTTTATGAAGAAATGAAAAAATTGCTTACCAGCCACGCCTGTATTATTCCGTCTTGCCTCTTAGGGTATTCCTTGAACGAGGCGGGGTTCGTGCTGCTAAGGATATCACCTAAATGCTTGAATACCAATTTGAAACGGTATCTGAATGGAAACAGACACCCTGACAGGTTAATGCCAGGGTGCTGTATAAAGTAGATTAACGAATAACGAGGTAAATTGTTGCTGAGCCTCTTCTGACGTTCAGGGCAATAACATTTTCCCCTGAATCATCCACTTTATTGCGGAAGTCCGCTACCGTTCTTACTCGCTGGCGGTTGACGCCAATGATCACATCATCGGCTTGCAAGCCAATGCGAGCAGCGGGACTATTACGTTCAATTTCTGACACCTTGACGCCATCGTTGCCCGCTTCGTCTTTACCATTTACAAGGGTTGCCCCTTCTAATGCAGGATGTAAGGTTTCCGCAGTGACTTTGCTGTTTGACGCATCATCTAAGGTCACGGTGACTTCCTGTTCATCCCCTTCACGGACGATGGTGAGGTCAACTTCGGCCCCTGCCCCCATACTGGCGATTTTAGCCGCAAGTTCACGGAAGCTATGTAGTTCGCGACCATTCACCTCGGTGATAATGTCACCGGCTTGTAAACCTGCTTTTTCCGCTGCAGATTCTGGAGTGACTTCACGTACAAATGCGCCGCGATTGGCACTTACGCCCATGGCTTTCGCCAAGCCTGCATCCACATCGTTACCCATGACGCCCAGGAGGCCTCGACGCACATCACCAAACTCCACGATTTGATCCACAAGGCTCTTCATCATGTTGCTCGGAATGGCAAAACCGATACCTACGTTGCCGCCGTTTGGTCCGAAAATAGCGGTGTTGATACCCACTAATTCGCCACGAAGGTTGACCAGTGCACCACCAGAATTACCTCGGTTAATGGCAGCATCAGTTTGAATGAAATCTTCATACCCACCAATATTTAAGCCAGAGCGACCTAAAGCAGAAATGATACCTGAGGTGACAGTTTGAGAAAGCCCAAAGGGGTTACCAATGGCAACCACATAATCACCCACGCGCATTTCGTCAGAGTTCGAGATAGGCAGGGCGGTCAAATCATCGGCCTCGATTTTCAACAGTGCAATATCACTTTGATCATCGGCGCCTAACTTTTTCGCCTCAAATTCACGTCCATCACTGAGCTTAACGGTAATTTCATCTGCGTTTTCAACCACATGGTTATTAGTGACCACATAGCCTTTACTTGCATCGATGATAACCCCAGACCCTAGCCCTTTAAATGGCCGTTCTTGCACCTGTTCTTGTGGACCGCCAAAAAAGTACCTAAACATTTCAGGTACACGTTGTGTGGCGGTTTGGGTTCCTTCTACCGATATACTGACTACCGCTGGCATTGCTTCTTCCAGCATTGGCGCTAATGACGGCACTTCCTGTTTTTTATCATCACTAAAAAACGGTAATGCGGCACCTGCATTTGCAGACATACCTAAGGTACTCACTACGATGCTTGATACAACTAACATCTGGCGTAGAGATTTCTTCATATTCGCTTACACTCCTCATGTCTCGTGCGATTATGGCTACTTTCACTGACAGACTCAGGCTAATAGAAAAAAGTTCCGGTTTTAGTCTTTTTCTGCGGTGGATTGTCCGGATGTGCCGACAAACAAACCGGAACCCGCATTGGCGAAGTCTTTCGGTTGAGTCTCTGGCGTTACTTTTTCTGTTGCCTTTTCTCTGCCTTTAATATTATTTCGTAAGTAGGTACTGGCCTGTTCGCCGTAGAACGGAACTTTTGGATCCTCGTCTTCGTCTGTCTGTGACAGCAAGGTTTCATAGTCGGCGATCTGTTGTTGTAATGTCTCGCAATGCTTTTCGATGGCTTCTACCGTCTGTTTTGTTTGATGCAAATGGTGTGAAGCTTGCTGAGACATCAATGCTTTAATGTTCTGTTCAGCCTGTTTAGTGGGGGTGGCGTTGCCATTACGTTTGTATGCAAAACGGGCAGCAAAAAAGCCGATGATTAGGCCTACAACTAACAAGGCCACGGGGATTAGTACGTCCATTAAACTCTCCAAGGTATCTTCGTGCAGCAAATAGCAGCAAAGTAAAACTAATACACGCACAGACTATAGCAACTATCAAAGGTGAATGCGCTGCGCGAATTGTCGCAAGGTGTAACTTACTTCAAGCAAATGACCGATAGGCTGTTTTTTTAAACAAATCTATCAGGATAAAGGCGGGTAGCCCTTCATATGCTTGTATGCAATGCGGTATGATACAGCAAATAGTACACTTTCTTAGTTATAATCCATTGAGTTTTTGATTTAACCGCGCAAGTGTCGGCTGCGATTTTACCCGTCTCTGTGGGTAATTTAAGTTCAGATTTTGATTTTTCAAGGAGGTCGGCGCAGCCAGACTTTCTGCTCACCCGTTTTTTCAGGAGTAGGTAAGGCGATGACGCCATGGGAAAAGTATCAACAGGATCTTCAGTTACCAACGTTTAAACACGACCCAGCTCAAGAAATAGCGGTAAAAGCGTTACAGCGTTTGTATGACGAATTGTGTAATCAGTCACCCACTCATCCTGGGTTAGCGCGTAAAGTGTTTAAGCTATTAAGTAAAAAAAAGGCCCCGGAGCCGGTGAAAGGGTTGTATTTTTACGGTGGTGTTGGACGAGGTAAAACCTATTTGGTCGATACCTTTTATGATTGTCTTCCGTTCAAACGTAAACTGCGTATTCACTTCCATCGTTTTATGCATCGGGTTCATAATGAACTGAAAACATTACCCAATGAAGCCGATCCTCTCAATATCGTCGCCGATCGATTAGCCGATGAAGCGCGAGTGATATGCTTTGATGAGTTTTTTGTTTCAGATATTACCGATGCGATGATATTGGGTACCTTAATGCAGGCCTTATTTGCTAGAGGAATAACCTTAGTTGCCACATCCAATATTGTGCCCGACGAACTGTATAAAAATGGCTTACAACGGGCCCGTTTTTTACCTGCCATTGCGTTAATAAACAAATATACCGATGTAATCAATGTTGATAGTGGTATTGATTATCGGTTGCGCACCCTTGAGCAAGCCGAGATTTTTCATAGTCCTCTTGATGCCGACGGTGACGCCCATCTCAATGAGTATTTTCAAAAGCTGGCTGGGGAAACAGGAATAAGAAACAGCACCATTGAAATTAATCATCGTCAAATTCCCACTCGTCGCCATGCCGAAGGGGTGCTATCTATTGAGTTTGCCGCTATGTGCGAGGGGCCGCGAAGTCAGAACGACTATATTGAACTGAGTCGCTGCTATCATTCTGTGTTGGTCGCCAACGTGAAGCAGATGGGGGCCAATAATGATGATACCGCTCGACGGTTTATTGCCATGGTGGATGAGTTTTACGAAAGAAATGTTAAATTGATCATGACCTCAGAAGTGGCTTTACCCTCGCTATACACCGAGGGGCGGTTGAATTTTGAATTTCGTCGTTGTTTAAGTCGGTTAAAGGAAATGCAATCTAGAGAATACCTGGCTCGGGAACACTTGCCTTAGCCGTCCATCATCGTATATCGGTGCTAATTGAACCTAATCAGCACTGTTAACAAGTAGGCAAAATCGGTACTATTCATCACCCGTTTTTATTTGGCTCGGCATTTGTTGCGGGGCTGTAACTAGCAAGATACAGAGAAATACCATGGGAAGAGCGTTTGAAGTAAGAAAAGCAGCGATGGCTAAAACAGCTGGCGCAAAAACCAAAGTTTATTCCAAATACGGTAAAGAAATTTACGTATGTGCGAAAAATGGCGGTGCGGATCCAGACAGTAACCTATCGTTGAAGCGTTTAATGGAAAAAGCGAAAAAGGATCAGGTCCCTAGTCATGTTATTGACAAGGCCATTGATAAAGCCGCCGGCGGCGCAGGGGAAGATTTTGTTCCCGCCCGCTATGAAGGGTTTGGTCCTGGTAATTGTATGGTGATTGTGGATTGTCTAACCGACAACAATAACCGCACCATTACCGATGTACGGAATTGTTTTACTAAATCCGGAGCCAAAATTGGTGGTCCAGGTGCGGTATCACATATGTTCGACCATCAAGCCATATTTCAGTTTGCAGGTGACGATGAAGATGCCGTACTAGAAGCATTGATGGAAGCAGATGTTGATGTTACCGATGTCGAAAGTGAAGACGGAAAAGTCACGGTTTATGCCCCGCATACTGAATTTTACAGTGTAAAAACGGCACTGGCTGATGCATTCCCCGATATCACATTCGATGCTGAAGAAATCAGCTTTATACCGCAAACCGAAGTGGAAATTAGCGAAGATGATATGCCCATGTTTGAAAAATTCATGGACATGCTTAACGATTGTGATGATGTGCAAGATGTTTATCACAACGCTATCACGCCGGGTAATTGATGCAAAAAAGCCGTCGCACTTATTGTTTAAAGACTAACAGTCGCTTCTGCGGCTAAACTCGAGTAGAATGCCCGCCGGAGCTGGCCTGGCAATCGCTGCTTTCGCAAGAAAGGAGAGGAAAGTCCGGGCTCCACAGGGCAGGGTGCCAGATAACGTCTGGGCGGCGTAAGCCGACGACAAGTGCAGCAGAGAGTAAACCGCCTAAGCGCGCAAGTGCCGGTAAGGGTGAAAGGGTGCGGTAAGAGCGCACCGCACGGCTGGTAACAGTTTGTGGCAAGGTAAACTCCACCCGGAGCAAGACCAAATAGGCCTTCGATACGTGCGGCCCGCACGGAAGGCGGGTAGGTTGCTTGAGCCTGTGAGTGATTGCAGGCCTAGAGGAATGATTGCCCATGACAGAACCCGGCTTATGGCTGGCTCCACCTCATTTTATGCCTACCTACGCTTTTCGCGGATAAGCGTAGGTGTAAGTTTGGCGCTATCTAAGGGCAACGCAACAGCAGTTGCGTTGCCCGTTTTTTATGCTTCTACGTTGACGAAGCACTCAGCAGTTATTGTTCCCCTAAAGCGAAAGCCATCTTATCTGCACAGAAGGTCAGGATTAATATTATCGTTGGCGCTTTGCAATTCCATTCGTATGGGAGCGAGTTTGTAGACGGGGCTGGTTTTTTGTACCTGCAATGCGGGGGCTTTCCAACAAAAACGAAGGTTGGCATGTTCTCCTTGGGCATCAGCAAATAATGCCACAAGTGTGTCATCGTTAAGGGTGGGATTATCCTTTATAGCGGCCTCAATTTTTTGCTCCACCACGGCGTGCAGCAACTTACATTGATCCAAGGCTATATTGTCATCACAAGGAATCTCCGGACAAACCGTTTTTAAAAAGGTTGTCAGCGCATTGTAATCTATTTCACTTTTTAACCGGTTAGACTCCAACGGATCACGTTGAAGGGGCATCTTTGTCATCCATAACCAATGAATCGCCAAATAATGAATATTACGTGGTGTATTCTCAGTTTGGAATTGTTGCTCTACCTGTGCTTTCACACTGGCGGCAAGTAGAGGTTCTTGGTCATGGATACCATGAATGACCACAGCGATTATGTTTTCCTGCATAGCACCCTCTGAATCTATTTATTTTCTAATGTGTATTGTTGTATAGAAATGAGTGACACGAAATTTATGACTCTCTCACCAAAATAAGAAAAAAGTTGTATTTTTTGTCATTTCCAGCGATGTAAAGGGAGCCCCTAAAACGGCACATAAGCGTTGATTTAACACCCGTTACCCGATAAGGTTGGGAGCAATCTTCTTTACCCATTAGTTAATCAAATTTAGGAATGCGCGTGACGCCGGCAGCGGAACTTATTGAACGAATCGTTCAAGGCGACAGACAAGCAGAAAAGCAACTGGTGGACTTTTATTATCAAGGCTTGCTGTTCATTCTTTATAGGCAGACGGAAGTCATGAGTCTGGCTGAAGATCTCGCTCAGGATAGTTTTGTTATTGTACTTCGTAAATTGCGAAACGGTGATCTAAGAAATGCCAACGCGCTGGCGTCTTTTATTCGTCAAACAGGTATCAACACACTCATTGCTTATCGGCGTCAGCAAAGTCGCAGACAAACTGATAACACAGAGTATTGTGATGCGTTTGAAGATACTTCATCGGGTTTACTTCAAACGGTGCAAAAGGAGGACGTGGCTCGTTTAGTCAGGTCGTTGTTAGCGCAAATGTCGACTAACCGGGATCGGGATATTCTGACGCGTTACTATTTACACGATGAAGATAAGCAAACCATATGCGCCCATTTTGATTTAACCCCAGCGCATTTTGATCGTGTGCTATTTAGAGCTCGCCAACGGCTGAAAAACCTGGTTGAAAGCCATGAAGACAACGGGGCCGATTTCCGACAAGTCATCAATGGTGTGGTGGTATTAGCAATGCTGATCCCATTAACGCATATTCAAGGCGATGACAGTGTTCAAAGGCATAAATTATTGATGGATGTGAGAGATTTTGCATTGTCCCATCACTTTCCTAGTAAGAATGATGGCGCATATGGGCAGACCATCAACAATGAAGATTGAAGATTATGTCTGACATTCAATTGGCTGATGAACAGCAGTTGCAGGATTATCTGGCGAAAAAATTATCCCCAGAAGAAGAAATCGACTTCGAAAACAGCATGCTTTGTGATCCCCACAAAACCGAGCAGGTAATACTGGCTCATACTCTTCGCGCAGGCATGAGCACCCAATCTAGGGTGCAACAGTTACGCAAACGCCGGCAAAAGCTGGGTGCTTCCGTGATGTTGAGTTTAGCGGCAGCAGCGGCATTTTGGATATGGTTGCCCGGCGTATTGGTTACGCCTACTTCGGTAAGTCCTGGTATTGTGTATCTGGAAGATTTTAGAAGCCATGTGACCGAACCCGTTATTTTGTCGTACGCAGAAGGAGAAGCCTTTAAAGTCGTGGTTAGCGATGCGCCACCCTCGTTCAATGGCGCCGTGAAAGCCGTGCTGGAAGAGGAAGGTGGAAAGACTATTTTTACGACATGGGTCTACCCGAACGAAAATAGTGAAATCTCACTTCTGGTATACGAAGATGCTGTTGAGTCAGGCCGATATCAACTGACTTTATCCAGCGAACGCACTGAGATTAACCGCTTTTCCTTGGATGTGTTGAAGGAATAAGGATGGACGTAGAAGATAAGGACTATCTTTTTGGCAAATCAACATGTAGGCCACCATCCAGTGAAGAAATAGCGCAAATGGTCGAAGGGATCATCCCATGGTCTGATCCCATTGCCGATGACACCGAAGGTTCCTTTGACACTGACGCCTTGGCCTTGTTACGGCAAAACGTGGCTGCGCCTGTTACCGCGGCGTCACCTTCGGTAGGGGTTAAGCCAATGATCCCCTTAAACGGAAAATTGCCCGCAGGGTATACTTATTGGGGACAATGGATTGCCCACGATATTGTAGAGCCTACCCATCCTAATCAGAATCATTACTCATCACGCAAGGTCACACCATGTTTAAATCTCGATAGTCTTTACGGGGTTGAAAAAGGGCTTCCTTCGCATATTTATGTGGATGAACGTGGCTTTTTTCGTTTGCCCGACAACTCTTGGGATTGCCTGAGAGACAGTCATCAAACCCCGCTTTTACCCGAGCCTCGCAATAATGATAATGCCATTATTTTGCAGTTCCATGTGCAGTGGCAACGTATTCACAATAATATTTTAAACACACTTTCTACGCAGCCGTTACCCCACTTATGGGATGATGGGCGCTATTTCTATCAAGCGCGCCGGCTCACTACGCAGCTTTTTCATCACCTAGTAAAGCAAGAATGGTTAAAAGCCTTACTAGATAAGTCTGTTTATCAGTACTATTTTGCCTCCACAGAGCCAAAGCAACGACTTATTCATTTTACCGATCAGTTAGCCCGTGTACCGTTGGAGTTTAGCCATGGCGCGTTTCGTTTTGGCCATAGCATGGTGCGGGAAACCTACAAGTTAACGGCCAGTGACAGTTTTAATCTGCATGCGTTACTTACCCATCAACCTTTTAACGGTAAGCCGATTGGTGGTATCGATTGGTCGTTATTTTTTGGTGATTATGCCCAAGAGATCCAGCCTATTAACCTTATCGTGGTGGCCGGTATGGGCAAGGTGCCGGTTAACCGAAATATTGCAGAGCGCAATATTCTTGCCGGTAAAAAAGTCGCGTTAGCGACGGTGCATGAATGTAAACGCTACCTCATGGACAATTATCCATGGTTATGTCAGCAAACGGGGTTAACTGTAAAAGAAAGCAATCAGGTGCTCGAAGAGCTTAAAATTGACCCTATGAGTCAAACCTCCACGTTTTATCGACTATATGAAGATAACCGTCTGCCTCTTTGGCCTTACGTGCTGGCAGAAGCGTCAGCGCAAGTCGATAACCCTGGACACCGGTTGGGCAAACTTGGCAGTATTATCGTTGCGGAGGTATTGGCTTACGCCATGCACAAAGGGGTAGAAAATAACGACAAAAACACCGGGGCTGTAGACAGCGATGTTGATCTAGCCGTCACCTGCCGGACACTAAAGTTACCTGAACCACAGGTTTTAACTATGGCTGACATGTTATGTCAAGGAGCAGAAAATGGGTGAATATAAAGACGGGTATTGGGCAACGGCAAAAGCAGGCGTAAGCTATGTTAATCACCGTAGTATTGTTCCCTCACTAAGTAGCTATCATCCCGAAGGGCTGGGGAAAAACTATCCGGTGAAATTTGTCTATAATCCTAAACGTAATACTTATGGGGTTAGTCTAGGCGGTTTGTGGAACGGCACTGCACAAGCCATTATGTCGAACAGTGAATTTAAAGTCATCGATCCAAATGGTATTTTTATTTCTAACACCATTCCTTTAAGCGCCAAGTTAGGCACAGACGTCGCTGGATTTAAATCTTTGCGTGTATCCATTGTGGCCCATGAATTTGAACTAAATGGCAAGCCTGCTAGAGATTACACCTCCACTTTGGCTTGGTTGCGCGATGGCAGTGGCGAAGGAGATGGTGATCCAAGCGAGATCGTGATGACAAGTTATCGTTGGCGCGATAATGACTAAAGAGTAACAAAGACGAGGATTGTTGTGGCGTTGAGATGTTATTGGGTCGTAAGGTACGTGATAACCATTGGCGTAATTTGTTGCGCCAGTTTTGCTAACGCTGCGGAGAATGTCTGCGCGGATATCACCCCTTCTTGGCAACAATATACTCGTGTCGTACAAGATAGCGGCAGCTATTTTCAATGCACAGAAAATAGGTCGCTACCCTTAGCCAGCGATACACCGGATGCGGTGACAGTATTGTCTATGCTCGCCGATTTTGATCTTCGTATGGCATCTCAAAAACGCGATCTTTCTACAGCATACCTCGAAAAAATACAAACACTGCTAACCGACAGCAATAGGCTGCAAAAAGACATTGCGTTGCGTCTAATTCTTGGCTATTTGGCCAATATGGATTATCAGCAGGCAGCCTTGCAAGCCGGGCAATTTATTCAACAGTGGCCAGCGGCGTCAGCAGGGGAAAAACATACGGCAATATTAGCACAACTACAAAGTGAGTTTGCATTGCAGCATTACCGCCAGACCTTGGCATTGTGCGATGAGTTTGGCGAAAAAAACGTCATGTCCTCCCCACAGCAACAAGTTGTGCTGTTGACATATTGCGGGTTTAGCCAAGTGTTAAGTAACAATAGCTCGGCGCAACGAGAAGAAGGGTTTCTTCGCCTTCAACAAGCAAATCAGTTAACCGAACAGTACTCGGAGCCTTTAATTTGCGCCGAAATAAACAATGGTTTTGCCAGTTATTATCGTATTCAATCTGATTTATCGAGCACTGAAATACACCTTAACGATGGCATTGATTGTTTGGCGTCAAGTGGGGGAGCTAGAGAAGATGAGATGCGAGATGATCTCACCAATAATTTAGCCTGGGTCTATCGACGGCAGGGCAATTTGCCAGGTTATTTATCGGCCCTACGAGCTTCGGTGTTTCAGCACACTCACCATCTTGTACCAGAGAAGTTATCGGTGAGCTACAGTAACCTGGGTCGCGCCTATTTGCTGGTGGGAGATCTTGCCAAATCCGAGCGTTACTATTTACAGGCGCTCAAATATGCCAATTTACAGGTTATGCCTGAAGATTATGTTCATACGTTATTGTCATTAGTGCGGTTAAGGGCAGCCCAACAAGACTGGAAGAGTGCCCGATATTACTTAGATGAAGTGCTAGCTTTACCGTTAAATAAAAAACAGCGCATACTGGCCCGGGTATTTGACGCTCAGTGGCAAGCTTATACACAGGTGGGCAGTTTTAATGAAGATGAATACCATCAAGCCATAGATGATATTGATAAAACCTTTTCGGCCACAGAAAGCGTGCAGATCTACAGTGATTGGTTGGTGGTTTTGCAACGTTATCAGCGCCTGGATCTTGCCCAAGGGTTGATCTCCCGTATCGAGTCGTTTGCCACGTATCCCCTTTCTGTGAAATTAGCTATTGCTAATATTAAGCTAGCCTTACTGCTTAATGAGCAAGAAAAAGCCAATACTGTCTCGCAGATAGATAGTATTTTTGCACAAGCATTTAAGGAAATTGTCGACGCGTCAACCCAGTTTAAAAGTAATGACGTAGGAATGAGTTGGCTAAGCCAGTCGCGTTCACTCATTAATCGGTATATTGCCTGGCTATTGCCGAGTAGCAACGACAAAGACATCGAAAAAGCCCTTATTTTGTCAGAACGCTTTGCCAGCATCATGTTTCAGCGCCATAGGATGTCGTTGTCTAGCCAGCAGGTAGACGGGGATCCTTCGGTGTTAGATCCATCTTGGGAATTGAACGATGGCATGCCAGGCCATTACACCGACAACCAATGGTTAGTGCACGATGTAAAATCTGAACAGATGCTATTATCCCAACATCCTTTTCAGTCTATATCGGCCACAAGCAAGTGGCCTTCGTTAGCTGATTTACAGCGTTCTCTAGGCACTAAACGGGCGTTATTAAAGATATTTTCTTTAAAAGAAAAGCACTGTGCGTATTTAATTGCATCATCCTATATCGAAGGAACATGTTCCGAAAATGAAGGGGAAACCACCGATGACATTCGTTCATTGTTGTTTCGCTATCATGGCTTTCAGACCCTGTATTTATTGCCAGAAGGGCAGTGGCGAAATATGTCCTTTGCTGCTTTACGAGACAAAACCCAAGCACGCTACCTAGGTCAAGAATTATCGTTAATTCACATGGTGTCTTTACTTGATTACTTTCAATCTGAAAATAAAGACAATAACAATGGATTGGCCGTCACCTTTACCAACCCTGCAAACCCATCGCCTAGTCAAATTCAAGGTAGTGAGGCAATGCAGTGGCGGGCAGGTTTTCCTCCACTGCCTTGGACTGCACTTGCCAATGAAACTATTTCTCATGCGTTTCCGGATAGGGAGGTGGTTTCCTATAGTGATCATCAGGCGACCAACGAGAATCTGGTGTCATCAACGGCCCGCCATGCCCGGTTACTTCACGTGGGGAGCCACGCGTTTTATTCACCCGAAGCCCCTGATATGGTGGGGCTGGTAACCGCGTATGATGAAAATAATCTTCATGAAAAAGGGATTATTTCCTACGAAGCATTGTTTTCAAATACATTTTCCAACCGATTGGTCGTTATCAGCGCGTGTGAAACAGAAATGGGTAGAGCGTATCGAGGTATTGGTATGCGAAGCTTAAGTCGTGGCTTTTTATATCAAGGTGCTGGGGCGACAATTTCTACGCTGTGGAAAGTTCCCGACCGCGCCACGGCAGAATTTATGGCATTTTTCTACCAAGCCACCGCTGAAAATGGGGGCGACATTGCCCAAGCTCTATTGGTTGCGCGGCAAAAGCTCTCACACAAAAGACGTTTTAGAGATCCTCGATATTGGGCTGGGTTTGTATTTACTGCTTCTGCAAAGCAGTACGAGAAGCTCGATCTTTGATATTAAACCTTTCAGTTATCACAAACCCCATGGTAAGCAGGGTGACAAATACAATCGGTAAAAAGTAAATACCTGCATTGGTGTCAAAGGAGGCCTGAAACAAATAGGTCATAACACCGGCGCGACACGCAAAGAGAGCCCCATACATTCTGGTATGGGTATGGCGAAATAACATGAGCCATAAGAAGCCAATAGACATACTCAGAAATAAAAAGCCCATAAGTCCCGTCGTCGCCATGGTTTCTAAATAGTCATTATGAGCGCGCTTTGACATCTTAGTGTTGCCAAGCAACATGGTTTTGTATACATGTTGAATATAGGGGTAGGTGCCTAGTCCTGTGCCCACCACAGGATGATCTTTAAATACGGCAAAGGCTGTATCTCGAAGTTCAATGCGGCCATTATCGTCAAGCTTCTCTTTGGAAAAACGCTGATAGATTGATGACTGGGCAAAACCAGCGCCCAACATAAGGGAGATAAGCACCGTCACTGCGATGGTTTTTCCTGTTAACCACCGTTTAAGTAAATTAGGTGCACGCACTACCTGTATGCACACGGTGAGCCCCATGCCTGCTATCAGTGATACCAAGGCGCCGCGGCTACTGGTATTAAATAGGGTATATCCCAGTAAGCAAAGGCATAAAATTAAGGTAACAATAAGCCATTTGGGCATTTTTAAATATTTGCCATCACACAACAAGCCGATAACGATCAAACACGCCAGAGCAATATAAACCGCGTATTGATTCTTGTAGCTGAAGGTGCCTCGGATCCCATTTTTCCACGAAAATGTCCAAGGTGGTACGGCGTCCACCCATTCATAAGCCCCAGCGGTAGCAAAATTAACGACTGAATATAGCGCCGTTAATAAAGCCCCGAATAAGAGAAGCCCCATGAGTATGTATATGGTCTGGGGTCGACGCAGATAATGTATCAAAGCGAAAAAAAGACAGCCAAGCCCAAGTATTTTTATCCATTCAATAAGGGATGCTTGCCAATAAACCGTGAGATAGGGCTGAGCATGATGGGCATAGGTGTCATACCACACGATGGTTTGTGGTGACAGAAATGTGATAACGCCAGCGGGTAGGGGAATAAGATAAAGGGCACAGTATGCAATCCAAAGAAGCCACAACCACATGGCCCGCTTTTCATTAGGCGAATGTGGCGCTGACAGAGTGAGAGTTTGCCAACTAGCTAATAACAGTGCCGTGCCTGCAATGGTAAGTTGTTCCCATATAAGGTCGAGCCCATGTAGCCAAGGAGCCACCACAAATACAACTACCAAGAGACTGACAACGATGGTATTTCCCTTTCGGTTATACATCGGTGTTAGTAACGGTTTGTTCAATTCTTTGTAATCGTTTGGTGATCCATTTACCTGGTGATAACCCCACAAATGGTGCAACAATGCGAGTGTTCTCCATCGTTGCAATAAGCCGCTCGCGGGTAGGCTTTTGTCGTAATGCCCCCCGTATCACAGGCTTGGCTTTTTGTTTTATCGAGGAGGGGAGTTCATACCAATGGGCGATCAACACCGGGCCTACAATGGATTGGGTTTCCCATTCAAACGGGGCAAGTACAAGGCCGTTTTCCAATGAATTGATATCCAGCGGTTTGTGAGAAGTAAACATCTCAGTGATCGCCATCTTTACTGCAAACGCTTCGTAATGTGTTGGCTGAGCGTCTTCAGCTTGCATGACGTACTGCATGGCCAATGCCCCTGATTCTAGGCCTGCCTTAGTGCCAAGCCCTTTTAGCGAATAAGCTTTAGCCAGCGCCAGTGATATGCTTCCGTCACGGGGGAGAGCCTGGTGAAGAGCATGTAATTGGACAATATGGTCATTTGGGCGCTTTGTTGGTTGGGCGTTGTCCATTACCGCGGAGACAAACCCTTGATGAGACAAAGGGCCAATCTTGGCAAATTGATAATAGCGTGTTGCTAAGTAGAGACATGTCACTGCTGAAACGAAAATGACGAGCGCTACCACCAGCTGTAACCTGTTAGCCGTTTTAGCAAGGGGAACTGCAGTTGTACCATGGAATGAGAATACACTTTTCACGATGAAGTTCCTGCCTAATTAGACATTGAGGTTTTCTAACCCATGGTTATCAGCAATATTCATTCCATACTAAAAAAGTTTGAGTTAGTAGATCCAAGTATGGACATTCAGAGACTTACGATGGAACTGGAAGAGCAACAATTCAGCAAATGTTAAAAAAATGCATAATTGGGGTAGTGATTGTCAGTTATTTTTACACTTGCATCATGATGGTGCTATAGGATCAAAGGTAGGTCATGATGGCTTAGGTGTTTAAATAACAGCCAGTTTGTGACCGATTTATTCTACTGGACGGGCCTCTTGGGGGATGATGTGTGTAATAGAAAAACGATAAAGGTTACAAAAATGTAATTTAAATCCAGTGTAAAGGGCTAAATGTCAGTTTTTTTTACATTCGACGAAAGTATAAAAAAGATAATCAGTAATTCGACCTTTCCTCATCAAAGAGAACGATAAAGTTAGGAAAGTGCGCTACACTTCACAACATAATAAAATAGTAGTAAATCTGGCGTAGTCTGTTAGTACGTCCTTCCTAAAGCATCACAAGAATCATTTTTTAATATTATTTAAGTTTTGGCTGATTTATTGCTTACTGATATTTTGTATATGTTAAAGATGGTAAGTGACATATTTTTTCAACACGCATTTTGTATATCTGCAGCATTCAGTTATTAACTTGTCATCAAGGACGGCATTTATGGGAAACGGTTTCGTAAGAAATAATGTCAATCAATTTGCGATCGTTTATCGCTTTATTGATTTTCTAATCATCCAGGTATCACTTCTAGCGGTGGGCGCTGCTTATTCAGTAGATATGTCTGTGCACTATCATTTGCTAGGGTTAATCGGCAGTACTACCTACCTGCTTTCAGCAGAATTGTTTTGGTTGTATCGCTCTTGGCGTTCAGGTACCACCAAAGAACTCATTTTCTATACTGCGTTAAGCTGGTTTGTCAGTGTTGTTGTTGTATTGAGTTATCTGTTTTTGACCAAGACATCGGAAGATTACTCTCGGGTAGTGATGGCTGGCTGGATAACCATTGCACCGTTATTTCTATGTACGTGGCGACTCGCCATGCGTGCATTTTTGTACAATATTCGCCGCAAAGGATTTAACAGTCGTTCGGTGGGTATTATCGGCATGAACGAAAATGCAGTGGAATTAATTAAAGAACTCAAACTTAACCGTCATATAGGGCTACGTATTGGCGGCGTATTTGATGACCGGGATGTGGACCGCCTAGCTGTTCCCGATGGCGTTACCATTCAAGGGAACTTAAAAGATGCTGTGGCCGCCGTGCATGCAGGTAAGCTAGATCAAATTTTTATTACATTGCCGATGACGGCGAATCGACGTATTGAGCAAGTGTTACATGAGTTGGGCGATACCAATGCAGAAGTGCATTTTGTCCCCAACTTTTTTATGTACAACATGGTGCATTCTCGTTTGTGTAATATTGGTAATATGCAAACCATCAGTGTTTTCGATACCCCTATGCGTGGCGCAATGACGGCCATCAAACGGGCGGAAGATATTATTCTTGCTTGTGCCATCCTGACCGTAATTGCTATTCCTATGCTACTGATTGCCATTGCCGTTAAACTAACATCTAAAGGCCCGGTTATTTTTAAACAAAACCGCTATGGGGTTGATGGTAAGAAAATTAAGGTGTGGAAATTTCGTTCCATGACGGTCACGGAAGACGGGGATACGGTTACCCAAGCCACAAAAGGGGATGCGCGGATCACCAAGTTAGGGGCCTTTTTACGCAGAACGTCTTTAGATGAACTTCCCCAGTTTATTAATGTATTGCAAGGTACCATGTCTGTAGTGGGCCCTCGTCCACATGCCGTGGCTCACAACGAGATGTATCGTAAAACAGTGAAGTATTACATGTTGCGTCACCGTATTAAGCCTGGCATTACCGGTTGGGCGCAAGTTAACGGATGGCGTGGTGAAACCGACACGGTGGAAAAAATGCAAATGCGGGTTCAGTATGATCTCGAATACATTCGCAATTGGTCTTTGTGGCTTGATGTAAAAATTGTTATCTTCACTTTCTTTAAAGGTTTTGTGGGCAAAAACGTCTACTAGTCCCAATATCGTGGCGGGAGAACCGTTGTCCACCCTACTGGAATACGTGAAGCAAAATGGCAGATATGTGGCGTCGTAGCCTGTACTTTGGTAAGAATATTTTCCGAAACTATCGGGCCAGTTTTGTTGTCATTTTTGTGATTTTGTTTCTGGAAACCGCCGTCAGTTTGGCTATTCCTTATCTAATAGGAGAGCAATCGGCGGCGTTGGTGGACAACGATTTTGCCTCGCCCAAAACCCTGAGCTTCTATCTGCTAATTTGGTGCGCCTTGTTTGGCGTGCAAAGCCTGCTTAAATTCATGTCGACATATAGGCTAAACGTGCTTGGTGCCCGTTTAGTGGCAAACTTAAGTTGTCGCCTCTATGATCATATCCAAATATTGCCTTTACGGTATTTCCAGCATACCAACAAAGGGGATGTGTTATCTCTGTTAACCCATGATCTTGGCACGGTTAGCTTCTACGTGACGGCCGTTTTAACCACGCTGCTGCCCAATATACTGATATTGTTAGGCAGTATTTTTATGATGTACATGATCGAACCCCTTGTGGCGTTTATGATTATGACACTAATTCCTATTGTGTATCTGGTATCTAAGTTTGTCGGTCGCCAAATTCATCCGTTAGCGAAACAAATCGTGCAAAAGCAAGCCGATACGCTGGCAATAGCCAGTGAAAACATCAGCACCATTGCCCTGATAAAAACCTTTAATAGAGAAAAAACCGAGTCAGCTCGATACGCCCATCGTACCGGTGAAGTGTTGTCGTTAAGAACGCGACAATTTCGTTACCAGGCGTTGTTGTCTCCCTTAATTCAGTTTCTGACTTCGGTGTGTATTATTGCCATTATTGGGGTCTGTCTGATTCAGTTTGAAGCCGGAAAGATAGCCGTCCCAGATATTGTCAGCTTGTTGCTATACGGTATGATCTTTACCCGTCCGGTTAGCGCGCTGGCCGGTTTATATGGGCAAACCATGCAGATGACTGGCGCCATGGGACGTCTGCTACACGTCCACGGCAGTGAGCGCGAACCGTCTGATAACGGGTTAACGCCCCTTCGTGCTCAAAAAGGTGAAATCACCGTTGAAAATGTCTCTTTCAGTTATCAGACCGGCGGGACCGTATTAAACCAGGTATCGTGTAATATTAAAGCGGGGCAAACGGTACTTATTGTTGGTGAAAATGGGGCGGGTAAATCCACCTTATTGCACCTATTAATGCGTTTTCATCGCCCGCAATCTGGTGCTATTTTTATCGACCAACAAGATATCTCTTGTGTTACCACAGCCTCCGTGCGTGATTGTATAGGTCATGTGCCCCAAGATGTGGTGCTTTGTAACGGCACGATACTCGATAACATAACCTACGGCGTTGCAGCAAAACCTTCATCAAGCTACCTTAACGAGGTTTGTGCACGAGCCGGTTTGCTTGATATTGTGTCTTCTCTACCGGCGGGCATGGCAACGTTAGTGGGTGAAGGCGGTGTTAGGCTCTCTGGCGGTCAACGCCAACGTATTGCGCTAGCTAGGGCTTTATTGAAGGCACCTAAGATATTGCTGTTTGATGAGCCCACCTCTATGCTCGATGAAGTGGGGCGAAATCAATTTAAGGATGAATTTGATACGTTATTTAAACATTATACCGTGCTTATGATTTCTCATGATCCCACGTTGGCAGATGTGGCAGACAGAGTATTTATGCTAGATAAACATCAACTCGTTGAGAGAACGTAAGGATTTACAATGACTATGTATAAATTAAAAGACGACGTACTGGCACAAACGGTTGTCGATGAAATGGTGATCCTCGAACCCACTGGCGGAGAATATTTCACGGTCAACGGTGTGGGTACACAAATGATTGCCTTGCTGGAACAGGGAAAAACCGACGAAGAAGTCGTCGCCGCGATGACGGCCACATTTGATGTTTCTGAAAGTGAAGTCCGTGACGATTATCATGCATTAATCAAGCAGCTCCTGCTCCAAGGGCTGGTTGAAGAAGTGACAAATTCATAACTTTATGCTGTCGTCCTTTTTTGCCTTAACTGGCGAGCAGAAAAAGTGGTTTATTTACGCCTGGATAAAATTTTTACTATGGGATTGGCGTATTCGCCATCAATCTTATAAGAAGTGGCAACACCGCGTATTTTCAGTCAGTGAAGTTGCCCCTAAACCTGTTCCTGATGGACTTATCAGCGTTATAGAAAAAGCAGGCCGCCACCATATTCGACACATGAACTGTCTACGCCGTTGTATGGTGACCATGGACATCATGCAGCGACAAGGGATCTCGCCGCAACTCCATTTTGGAGTACGCCGTGCAGGGACAAAAACACAAGCTCATTGCTGGCTTACTCTCGACGATAAACTGCTAAATGATGGCCCAGAGGTCATCGATACCTATACAGAGCTACATACAAAAAAAGGCGATACTTCAGTACTATCGGCGTTTGTACAGTAACCCTACTTATACGTGAAAGCGTTGCAGCCAACGCTGGGTAAGAATAACAAACAGTAAATCTACGTGTATGCCTCCTTGCTGATTACTTACCGCACTATCAAACGCTTTTAACACCTTTTTTGTATCTAATAATCCCCGATCAGCAAGGTAAGGATGGCTAAGACATTCTCGTAAGGAACTGGCGTTTTCTCGAACTAAATTAGCAAAGTGATGATCAAAGGTGGTTTTGGTTTTTCGCCAACAGACACTGTCTGGCAGCAAGCCCGTCATGGCATTACGCAAAATAAATTTAGGATAAGGCCCTTGAATAAGTTGTTTAGGGGGAAGGGCGAAAGAGCATTCAGCAATCCGACGATGAAAAAACGGATGTTTAACCTGTATGTCGTAGTTCGACGCAACCGCATCGTATGAGCGTACAGAATTAAATGTGGTGGTGGTTTTCAATGCAAAGTAGCGAGCGTGGTGCATGGGTTGTCGTTTGGCATCAAACGGATTATGGAAATCATACGACGCTTGAGCCAGCGACTGACCTTGCGGCGTTAACCATTCGGGTAACGGAATAGGCCCTTTATTGTGTCCTTTTAGGCGTTTCGCCAAGTTTATTAGAGTTTGCGGAACAAGAGGCTTAATAAAAAGGTGTTTAGCCACCTTAGCAAAAGACATGTTTGTGGCACGGCATGCTTTATAGACCTCAGCAATCACCGACGTCTCGCCGGCTAAAAGCCGTTGGGTATAGGCGCTGGCGTGTCCCCAACACATCTCATCACCGCCATTTCCTGTTAGTAAGGTAGTGATCCCCAATTGCTGTAGGTCTGCTAGTTCATCATGATAGCGGGGAGAAAGCACAATACCTGGATGATCATAATGGGCAGGATACAGGGCTAAAAAATCTCGATATTGGGCATCGTCGACATTTTGAAAATGAAAATCTTGAAGATTAAGATGACGACGCATGTCATTAATTAACTGTCGCTCATCAGAACCAGGATCGTGAAGATAGTAGTGAGAAATGGCATAGCACCGGCGATTGCTTTCTTTGGTTAGGGCTGTCGCTAACGCAGTCACCGAGGTCGAGTCCATGCCTCCACTCATTTGACAACCTAAGATAGACGTATCGTCTATTTGTTCGGCCACCACATCACGCAGCAATGAGCGAAAGTAAGCGCCGTAATCACGATCATGATCAAAATGAAGCCTGTTGTGGGGATCGATGTCCCAGTAAGGATAATGGCAAATATTCTTGGCTGAACAATGCAATACATGTGCAGCGGGTAAAACCGTAATGTTGCTGTAGACAGACAAATCGGGAACCGGTTGTCCGGCTAACCAACCTGATAATGCGGTATCACTAAGTTCGGGGCTGATTGATAAGGCGGTAAAAAGCAACTTAGTCTGATTACTGACTGCCAGTACGCCATTTACAGCACGATAGTAGAGAGGTTGTAGACCTAAAGGATCTGAGCCAAAAAATACCTCTTTATTGTCGTCAATGGCGTAAAAGGGACCGGTTTGCTCAACAAAGCTGGAATCTGTCAATTTATCGACATTATTAGGCACGAGGGGAGTTTTCCCTTCTATGAGGCCGATTCCCGTTTCCCACGTAGTAAAACAGAAGTCTGTATAGGCGGCTACCCGGCTTCGGGCCGCGTTTAGCGCCGATTCATCATTACCACACAGAAAAATAAAAGGTTTCACAAAGGTCCGTTTGAAAGTGAATTGCACCATTATTATGCGCAGTTTACGTAAGGAAATAAAAGCGCTGTTACGGTGAAAATTCTGTAAATAGTTAAAATTTAAAAATAATTATTGATAAAGCACAGAAAAACATTGATATTAGATTAGTGGGAATGTGCAAAGTCGGGTCATTTCATATGATCTAACTTATTGTGACAAAAAGATCTGTCCGGTTTTTTTACAGATCTAATGTAATTCCAACTGTTTTCATTAAATTTTCATACTTTGTAATTTTATCTCTATGATATTAAAGGTTTTTATTTTAATGGTATAAACATTGCTTTGTTTTGTTGTACAAAAATAATTCACCCACGTAGTTTTTAAACTCACAAGGAAATTGGAATGAAAAAGTCGGCTTTATTCGGGGCAGCAGCCCTGCTGTTAAGCAGTCAAGCTTCTGCAGACTATATCTCTACCGTAACTGGCGCAGATATGACAGGCATGGAAGTGACTGTTACATTCTCTGACACGACTACAGAAACCGTGTCATGGTCATCAATTTTGATGGACGACTCAGTTGCATATCTGGAAGGCTACATCGGTGGTGTTACAGGTTCTTCTTGGTCTCTTGTCCAACAAGGTGACTCTATCTCTGACAACCCTCCTGGCGCGACGTCAGTATTAGGTGCTTGGACGTTTACCTATGATGGTACTGCGTCTGGTATCGAATCTGTTTACATCGATGCATGGGCTGGTGATGTTGTCTTTGATACTGAAGAAGGTGATGCAAGCGCGAATGGTTCTGATGCAGGACGTGAGTTCGTTGCTAGTGATTTAGATGTATTAGGCACCTTTGACATGAACATCGAAGATGAATTGTTTGGTGGTTTGACGCTTACTGGTGATAGCGGTTTATTGTTAGACACCGCTGGTTCTTTCCAGTTTTTAGCTGATACAGACATCTCAGTTCCTGCTCCAGCAACACTGGGTATCTTCGCTGCTACTTTAGGCTTTATGGGTTTCAACCGCCGTAAAAAGGCATAAGGATCTTAATTATGAAATCTGCTAAGAATGTTGCTGTTGAAAGCAAACAAACTTACACCAAGCCTGAACTACAAAAAGTAGGTACATTGGCTGAATTGACCGAAGGTTTCGCAGGAAGTATTCCTGACGAACAAGGTGGTCAAACTAAGCGTAACCCTTTCCAAGGTTAATGCGCACTCATATAAAAGCCAGTCGCTAGACTGGCTTTTTTTTGCTTTTTTTTGGTAAAAGACAGTTAAGCCGTGGTAAGAAGCTGGTCTAGTTGTTGGGTAACATCTTCGAGATGGGCTAATCCGCTACCATAGGTTACTTCATAGAAGCTGACGGTTTGTAATAGCTTTGCAATGGCTATCATCCGTGTCTTATCTATCCCTAACGCCTTGTACGCATCGCCTAACATACTGTTTTGTAATAAATAAATAACACCGTGGCTTGGCGGTAAACGGCGTAACTTTACCGGGCCGTGATATTCTTCGTCTCTATTTAATAAATAAAGGCCTTTTATTGGGTGGGGAATATGCGCGTCAGTAGGCGCTACATGGATTTCCTCTTTGGCAAAACGGGCATGGACCTTTTTCTTTACTGGCTGTGTGGCAGCTAACTGTTTTGCTAAGTATTTAGCGCTATCTGGCCACAAACGTACTTTAGGCCAACTTGGGTAAACACCGTAACCCTCAAAGAGGGGATAAATAGCCGCCATGTCATCGGTAATGAGCTGATATCCACGGGTTGCCATTGCGCTTGTTAAGGTTGATTTACCCGTGCGACTGGGGGCAAGAAATAAATAGGCCTGATCATTTTTCAACAGCGTATTGGCATGCAGACATATTTTTTGTTGCAGTTCTAAGTACAGAGAAATCCCTAAGGTCTGCAAGTAATGGGCGGGTCCGGTTCCACCGGTTTGCCAATCTATGGTTAGATTGTTTTGTTCAAACTCGAATATACCTGCGCCCTCACAGTCCACGGATAACTGTAATTTATCCGTTTGGCGAAACAAGTTAATGGTGGAAGTATATCGCTCTCCGGCATCTACCAATGACCAGATTTTATATCGATCGTCTAATTTAGCTATGCTATGGCTTTGAACTGTAATCCCATAAGGAAGCGCTTCACAGGGGGTTGTAGCTGTAGATAAATTGATACCATGTAAAGGCTGCTGACAGAGCGCGAGAAGGTCCTTAGAGAGTGACATATCCTTTTCCAACTTCATTGTATAGCGGTATGGCATTTTTGGTATCTTTGAACGACACCCCGTTTTTGTTAGTGTATCTTATCCGGTGTGTATCAGCATCACTCTCAGTGATTATTTCTTCCTATAACCATTTTTAGGAAATAACCGCGATATGATTTGTTAAGTCAGTACTCAGATATTGCTATGGCAACAGGATGTCACTCCCGTCATTGTCCATATGCTTTTCATTTCCCTTCTGCGGATGGTTGAACATCGACCTAAAAACCAACACACAGCTTGCAGGTTTCAGCAGCCTAAAGGATGCTCAATTAGGGGGGACAAACATAGCAAAATAGTTTGTACAGTAGAGGTGTCTAACTTTTTAACACCGGTTTAATCGATTGTGGTTAGAGAGAATGGTTAATGCATGTACTTTGCAACAGTATCCAACAATTCTTTGGCGGTAAAAGGTTTACTGATGTAATCATCCATGCCGGCACAGTAACACTGTTCCCGGTCGCCTTTCATGGCATTTGCGGTTAATGCAATGATGGGTACATGCTTGTATTTATCACCCGCTTCGCCATTTCTGATGCGTTTTGTGGTCTCAAACCCGTCCATCTCCGGCATGTGACAATCCATAAGAATCATGTCGAAGGTAAGTTTCATTCTATTTAAAGCTTCTAAGGCTTCTTTGCCATGGCGGGTGGTCATGGTTTTGTGTTGACTTAAGTGTTCCCGAGCAATGAGTTGGTTGATCTCATTATCTTCAACAATGAGCACTTTGGCTGTGCTAATGGGCCGGTACTGGGGATTGGGCTGGTCAACTTCTTGGCTAGTACTTGCCATCGCATTCATATGGCCAAGGGTCATGGTGAATATAAACTGGCTGCCTTTTCCTTTTTCGCTAGCAGCAGAAAGATCACCGCCAAGTAATCGACATAATTGCCGGCTGATTGATAAACCTAAGCCTGTGCCCCCAAAACGACGAGTGGTCGAAATATCTTCTTGTCTAAATACTTCAAAAATAGAGTCGAGGTTTTCAGCGCCGATACCAATGCCCGTATCTTCTACGGATCCTTTCAGGATCCAGTTGCTGTTACGTGAACGCAATAAGGTCATTTTCATGGTAATTGTGCCCTTTTCAGTAAACTTAACGGCGTTGCTTAGCAAGTTGCCAAGAATTTGCCGTAAACGAACTGGGTCACCGATAACCAGGGTGTGAGGCTGGAAGTTAGTTTCGAGTAGCAGCGAAAGCCCCTTTTGCTGGCATGTTATGGAGTTTTGCTCGTAAATAGTTTGTATTAGGAGAGGAAGATCGTAGGCTATTTTCTCCATACCAAGTTGACCGGCTTCGATTTTCGAAAAATCCAAAATATCATCAACAATATGCTGTAAATTTCGCAAGCTGTCTTTGGCTAAGTTTACATAGCGTAATTGCTCTTTGGTCATGGCTGTTTTGTTTACAAGCTGTAGTGCCCCAGACACGCCGTGTAAGGGAGTACGAACTTCATGGCTCATGCTAGCGAGGAAGCCAGATTTAAGCCGCGCAGACTCTTCTGCCCGCTGTTTGGCATCTTCTAAAAACTGCTGGGTTTGCTCTTGCTCGGTGACATCTTGAAAGAATACAACAAAGTGGGTGAGTATTTTATCGGTAAACACCGGTGTAAGGATAACTTGATTATAAAAAGGCACATTATTTTGTCGGTAACACAAAATCGTATCGGTAAAAGGAGAGCCCGAACTAAGTGCTGCATTCACTTCAACCAGTTTATCTTCCGGTGTTTTCATTCCTTGTAGAAAAAGATTGGGTTGCCCAAGTACCCTGTTTTCAGCGTAACCGGTCACCGTTGTAAAGTGTGGATTAACGTAGATGGCAGGGTAACCGTCCGCTTGAGCATCGGCAATAAGCAGAGCCACGGTGGCTGATTTCATCGCATGACTAATTACGTTAATGCGGTTTTCTAGCGATTTTTTCTGTGTGGTATCGTTCCCCACTAAGATGGTGCCCAATTGCTTGCGGGTATCATCGGTTAACGGCAACATTGTCCATCGAATAGTAATGGGTAGGGCGATGGGTTTAGCGAGGTAATGACGTTCAAGGTGATCAATCCCCGATTCCAGTTTGGTCCTTATCGAAAGTAACTCACTGTCAGTAATTTCAAATTCTGTGGCATATTCAGAAAAGGTACGATTTATCATGAGTTTATTGTTATTTTCGTCTACCACCACAAGCACTTCTTCTAAAGAATCAATGACATTGGCAAATTGCTTGTTAGACAGCGACATGGACATGAGGTTTTGAATCAAGCTGTCAAAATCAGCACGAATAGCAAATAGCTCTTGGGGTTCATTGGCGGGAGCATCGCTGGAAGTGGCCGTTTTTTTGGTCGTGCTGCGGCGTATTGCATCGTGCAAGGATTGTAATGTACTGGCACTTAAACGCGCCGCTTGGTTCGACGTATAAATACTCACCAAGATGGCCGAACCTAAAGTCATTAAAATAGCGGGAATAAGCCATAACACATTATTGAAGGCACGAAAAAGCGGCGCCTGACTTACTAGCGATAGGCCTAACCACGACTGCCGCTTGGTTACCCATCCCATGAAGTCGTGATGCACATAAGTACTGCCTGGAGCAAACTTATCTGGATGGCTGGAGTACAAAATGGTGTCGCTGTTTGACACAATAAACTGAAACGCGTCGTTGTCGCGAGTATTAATAAAATCTTGCATGGAAGGCAAGAACAACACCAGTGCCCCTTCTGCTTGATTGGCGATAATCACAGGGACGGCAATTAATACGCCTTCATTGGTTACCTGGCGGTAAGGTTCGGTTCGCTGCAACGTGGTGTATTGCCAAGCATGGGAAAACGTTTCAGGCACTACCCCTTGCCAGTTTTTACTAATAATAGGGGTTCCGTCAAATTGAAACAGGCCTAAGCTAAACTGTTCGGTACGCGTAAATTTCAATGATTGGAAAAACACTGGCAGGTAATTTTTCCGCTGTTGCACATCGATGAAGCTATTTATCAATAGATCATTACTGGCAATACCCTGCATAAGTTGCTGTGTATTCTCTAAACTATATTGTAAGTCCGCTTTTAAGTATTCGGTAAACTTTTGTTGTTCAGAGGTAATTTGCTTTTGCGCAAAGTAAAAAATGGTAGAGCAAAGCAGGGCACCTACTATAAACAGCGATATCAACAATCGTGGAACGATGTGACGTTGTAATTGTTGGTATAAAGTAGGGCGTGTGTTCACGTTAAGATCACTTATGAGCTAACGGCACAAGATAGCCGTCATTGTTAAACGAGGTCATAAAGTAATCATCAACTGCAAATGCTTCATGGTTGTTGGTAGTAAATGGCGGCGCATAATTTTTGACAGCACCTTGCACTGGATTGAGGTTTTCAAGAGCTTGACGTACAGCGTCGGTCTCTAAGCTGTGGCTCTGTTTTACTGCCGCTGCGAGTAAATGCATTGCGTCATAAGCATGGGCTAGGCCCACCACCGCTGGAATGGCAGTTTTATCTATTGGACCATAAAGATCCTGATACCCCTTAAGTAGGCGTAAAGAGGCCGGGTTGCGCTGGCGAAGAAAGTGGAAACTTTGGATAACAGTAATGTTGAGCTGACGTAACTTTTCCATGCCAAGTTCACGCGCAAAGTTACCGCCCGCCAATCCGTTATGAGATAAGATGGGTAAGGTCGGATTTTGTGTGTTTAAAACCGCATTACTTACCACCACTGACTCGGGGGCATTGGCCACCAAAATAATGCCTTGTGCTTGCTTTTGTTCAATATGGTTAATTTCTGTAGCAAACTGTTTCTGGCGCCAATTTATCCATTGGGTTGAAACAATATTAATGTCATTTTGTTGCGCATGTTCCACTAGGGATTGGTAATTAGAGCGGCCCCAGGCCGTTCTTTCTAATACCAGGGCCACCCGTTTAATGCCTTGTTTTTTAGCGCTACCAATAAGCTCCTGACATACTTGCTTATCATTAAAAGACACACGAAAAATGTTGTTAGGTAGGTAGCCGTTTTGCGTCACCGATGTGCCTGCAGCCCACGGATCCATCATTAATATATTGTGTCGATGGAGTAAGGGAAGTTGGGCTAGTATTACCGGTGTGTGGGCACCGCCGAAAATGGCCAGTAGGTTATTATTTTCTGCTAACGCTTCCACGTGCTTAGCCCCCCTAGCAGGGTTTCCTCGATGGTCAGACACCGTCAGGATCACCTTTCGTCCTAGCAAGCCGCCTTGTGCGTTAATTTCAGCCAGTGCGATTTCAATGCCTCTACGCAGAGCCTCACCGCCTTCTGCAGCCACAGCGCTTAAATCTGCATCTAGGGCTACCACGACTGGTTGGTCAAAGTTAACAGGTGCAGCTAGGCTATCAAATTGACCGCTTAGTAAAGCGCACACACCGATTAGGCAGAGAAATAAAAATCGCATAGTTGGACGGAAATTTCCGGTGATAGAGATCATACGCAATGATAGTCCTGTTAAATTGTTGCGCAATTAGACAAAGGATGGGAAAGCCGAATAAATAAAAACTTGCGAAGTTGGTCATACCCTCGTAGCTTTAAGGTATGTCTGTTAAAGAAGTTTGTGCCGGTGCGTTTGAAAAGTCCCCCTACCATCCTTGATATTGAAGCCAGTGGATTTGGCAGCGCCAGCTTTCCTATTGAAGTGGGTGTTAAACGCCACGACGGCGCTCGTTTTTGTCGCTTAATTCAACCCTATAAATGGTGGACGCATTGGGATAAAGAAGCCGAACTTTTACATGGCTTAACTCGGCAAACATTGCATGAGCATGGTGTACAAGGTGCATCGGTTTGCCATGATCTTAATGTATTCCTTAATGATCAAACCGTGTATTCAGATGGATGGGTGGTAGATTACCCATGGTTGATAAAACTATATGCGGCGGCGGGTGTTGCCATGACATTTAAATTAAGTGCCTTAGAATACATCTTAAGTGAGTCTCAAATGCAAACTTGGCATGAGGTTAAAACCCAGCTGTTAGCCCAACAAAGCGGGTCTCGTCATCGGGCGAGTGTGGATGCCGAATTAATTCAACAAACCTTTATTTCCACTGCAGCGGGTGCAAAGTTACCATTTGCCCGTTAAAAATAATATTCCACACCTAAAAGCAGTGAATTTATATTTTTATTTTCTACTTCTCGGTATTCATATTCTAAGGCCATGGTCACCGAACGTAGATCACCCATTTGCCAGCCAACACTTGCCGCAGAGCCGACCTTGTGGGGTAGGTAAATCCAATCTGCATAGGTTAAGGGATTATCTGTACTGGTTTGTAAGGCGGCATAAATACGGTGTGACTGGTTTTGTATCACACGCCGACTGGCAAAAAACTGCACTGAGTTATACTGATTGGTGTCATTCAAATTGTATAACCATTGAGGTGTAAAGGGACGTTCTGTGTTGTAACGTACGCCAAACTGCCAGGTGGCAATACGTGAACTTTGGTAAGTGATTTCTGATTGGTACGGCGATGCGACAAACCGCGTATTCACATCTGATGGTTCGGTGTTGGGCTCGGCAAAGGTCACCGCACTAACTATTAATAATAACCCAATTGGCCAATAATCTTTCATGTTGAGAACCTTATGTGTGTGGTTGGGTGCTCAGTGGTACGTTTGGTCATTGTTGATATTAAAACAGGTGTGTTTGTTGCCCAGAGGAATAGCCATTAAATGGGCGACACACGTTGTAAACGACTAGCGACAGTGAATGTAATTGGGCTTATAGCGCCTATTAGTAGAATGATGAGGAAGAGTCTGTCAGGTTTCAGTATAGTTTAAATAAAAAAAAGCACCGGCAAAATTGCCGGTGCTTTTTTGTTTGGCTATTAAACTGAGGCTTTTAATGCCTCTGCTTTATTAGTGGCTTCCCACGGGAATTCTTCACGACCGAAATGGCCATAAGCCGCAGTAGCACGATAAATAGGGCGCTCCAAATCGAGCATCTTAATCAAGCCGTAAGGACGTAAATCAAAATGTTCTCTTACCAGCGCCACCAGTGTTTTTTCATCCACGACACCAGTACCAAAGGTTTCAATGCTGATGGATGTAGGCTCTGCTACGCCAATGGCATAGGAGATTTGTATTTCACACCGTTTAGCCAGACCTGCGGCGACAATATTTTTTGCCACGTAACGGCCAGCATAAGCTGCTGAACGGTCAACTTTTGAGGGATCTTTACCAGAAAATGCGCCACCACCATGACGGGCCATGCCGCCATAGGTATCCACGATTATTTTTCGCCCGGTTAAGCCACAGTCGCCCATTGGTCCGCCAATAACAAAGCGGCCGGTGGGGTTAATATGAAATTGGGTTTGGGCAGTAAGCCATTCTGAAGGCAGAACCGGCTTAATGACTTCTTCCATAACCGCTTCACGAAGGGCCTCAGTACTGATGGTTTCATCGTGTTGTGTTGACAACACCACAGCATCAATGCCCACTGGCTTATTGTCTTCGTAGACAAAAGTAACTTGGCTTTTAGCATCTGGACGCAAAAAGTCGAGCTTGCCAGATTTTCTAACTTCAGCCTGTTTTTGTACTAAACGATGGGAATAGGTAATGGGAGCCGGCATTAAAACGTCGGTTTCATCACTGGCGTATCCGAACATTAATCCCTGATCGCCAGCACCTTGTTCTTCAGCCCGTGCCCGATCCACGCCTTGGTTGATGTCAGGCGACTGTTTTCCGATGGCATTGAGTACGGCACAAGAACCCGCGTCAAAACCCACATCAGAATGGGTGTAGCCAATTTCTTTTACAGTTTCACGGGTTAACTCTTCGATATCTACCCAAGCCGTAGTGGTAATTTCACCACCTACCAATACCATGCCTGTTTTAACATAGGTTTCGCAGGCAACCCTGGCTTTAGGATCTTGCTCTAATATGGCGTCAAGCACCGCATCTGAAATCTGGTCGGCAATTTTATCCGGATGCCCTTCAGAAACAGATTCGGATGTAAATAGATGAGCGGCCATAAGTCCTCCGTTGTTTTTGGATTACCAAAGTAGTTTATATTGTAACGTACAAATGTAAGAATACCATCTTTACTTCTGGACGTCTAAAAGTCTATCTGTAGCGTTTTGTTGACAGTTTAAAGTCTGCGTTAATGAGATAATATCGAATTAACACAATATTACGGTATTGAATAACACCAGACCGTATAAAACACGTTGAACTGGGTATACGCTTAGGTAAGAATAGTCGTCAGTTCGAAAAATCATAGTCGACAGCAGGAAATCCTATCCGTCACCGGGGCGTTCTCCGGGTTGTCTACACTAAAGTTACATGCAAATTTAAGAAGGAGTTAGCATGCCCACCCGTCGTGAACTCGCTAATGCTATCCGAGCATTAAGTATGGATGCTGTTCAACAAGCAAAATCTGGCCACCCTGGTGCGCCAATGGGAATGGCTGATATTGCACAGGTTTTATGGTGTGATTACCTTTCACATAACCCTGAAAATCCCAATTGGGCAAACCGCGACCGTTTTGTTCTTTCCAATGGTCACGGATCTATGTTGCTTTATTCGCTGCTGCATCTCACAGGCTACGATTTACCGTTAGAAGAACTTAAAAACTTCCGCCAATTACATTCTAAAACCCCTGGTCACCCAGAATACGGCTATGCGCCAGGCGTTGAGACAACTACAGGGCCGTTAGGCCAAGGCATCAGTAATGCCGTGGGCATGGCATTAGCCGAAAAAGTGCTGGCCGCTCAATTTAATAAAGACGACCACAGTATTGTCGACCATTACACCTATACGTTTTTAGGTGATGGATGTTTAATGGAAGGGATCTCCCATGAAGTTTGTTCACTGGCCGGTACCCTTGGTTTAGGAAAGTTAGTTGCATTTTATGATGACAACGGCATTTCTATTGACGGTGAGGTTGAGGGCTGGTTTACCGACGATACGGTGAAGCGCTTTGAATCTTACGGATGGCAGGTTATTGATGGTGTTGATGGCCATGATGCAGACCAAATTCGTAAGGCAGTCGATGCCGCGCGAGAAAATACCACACAACCGACGTTGATTTGTTGTAAAACCATTATCGGCTTTGGTTCACCTAATAAACAAGGTACAGAGTCTTGTCATGGTGCTCCACTTGGTGATGATGAGATAGCTGCAACCCGTGAAGCCTTAGGCTGGACTCATGGTGCGTTTGATATTCCTGAAGATATCTACGCCGAGTGGAATGCGAAAGATGCCGGTGCAGCCAAAGAAGCGAGCTGGAACGAAGCGTTCCAAGCCTACGAAAAAGCCTACCCAGAACTGGCGAAAGAGTTTAGTCGTCGTATTGGCGGTGATGTACCTGCCGATTTTGTTGCTAAAGCGGATGCTTATATTGCCCAGTTACAAGCCAATCCAGAAGGTCCTGCAACCCGTAAAGCATCGCAAAATGCATTGAATGCTTATGGCCCGCTTTTACCTGAATTATTAGGTGGCTCGGCAGATTTAGCGGGTTCAAACCTGACAATTTGGTCTGGCTCTAAAGGAGTGGATGCCAAAGACGCGTCGGGTAATTACATATACTACGGTGTACGTGAATTTGGCATGTCAGCCATGATGAATGGCATCGTGTTGCACGGCGGCTTTAAAGCGTATGGCGCAACCTTCCTTATGTTTATGGAATATGCACGTAACGCCGTACGTATGGCCGCATTAATGAAAGCGCCCGCTATTTTCGTTTATACCCATGACTCTATCGGTCTTGGTGAAGATGGTCCAACACACCAACCTGTAGAACAAGTGGTGGCATTGCGGGCAACGCCTAACCTTGACAACTGGCGACCCTGTGACCAAGTTGAATCTGCTGTGGCTTGGAAAGCGGCAATTTTGCGAAAAGATGGTCCGACCACGTTAATCTTCACACGTCAGGGATTACCCCAACAAGGGCGTACTGACCAGCAGGTTAGTGATATTGCCAAAGGCGGTTATATCCTTAAAGACACCGCGGGTACGCCGGATATGATCCTTATCGCGACGGGCTCAGAAGTACAGCTGGCTGTGGCCGCGGCGGAAGCGTTGGCTGACAAAGGTGTGCAGGCTCGAGTCGTGTCTATGCCTTGTACCGATGTCTTTGATCGTCAAGATGCGGCGTATCGGGAATCTGTATTACCGTCAACGGTAACCAAACGGGTTGCGGTAGAAGCGTTAGCGAAAGATTCTTGGTATAAATACGTAGGCTTAGGTGGCGCTGTTGTTGGCATGGAAACCTTTGGTGAATCCGGTCCAGCCGCTGAGCTATTCAAACACTTTGGTATTACTACCGAAGCGGTTGTAGAGACGGCGTTGTCATTAAAATAATGGGTCTATAGGCGGTTTTTATGGTCCGAGTTGCCATAAATGGTTTTGGCCGGATTGGTCGTAACGTCCTTCGCGCTCTGTATGAAACAGGGCGCAATCAATTAATTAAGGTTGTTGCGATAAATGATTTGGCTCAACCAGAAGGCATAGCCCATCTGTTAAAGTACGATTCGACCCATGGTCGTTTCGATTTTGATGTGGCCTTACAAGAGCAGCAACTAACGGTGGCGGGTGATAGCATCCGCTTGTTGGCTGAAGCTGATATTAGTCATCTGCCCTGGCAATCCTTAGGGGTGGATATTGTACTGGAATGTACCGGCGTTTTTTCTGATCGGTCAGCCGGTCAGGCACACCTTGACGCGGGTGCAGGAAAGGTACTGTTTTCTCAACCGGGCAGTACCGATCTAGATACAACCATCATCTTTGGTACCAACGAAGAATCGTTACTCCCCGAACACCGTATTGTTTCTAATGGTTCTTGTACCACCAATTGTATCGTGCCTGTAATTCAGGCGCTGGATAATGCCTTTGGTGTTGAAAGCGGCACCATTACCACCATTCATGCCTCTATGCATGATCAACAGGTAATCGACGCCTACAATAAAGATCTCCGGCGCGCCCGCGCGGCCAGTCAGTCTATTATTCCCGTGGATACACGCTTAGCCGCAGGTATTGAGCGTATTTTGCCAAAGTTTGCCGGTAAATTCGAAGCCATAGCGGTTCGGGTACCCACGGTAAATGTGACCGCCATGGATCTCAGTGTGACTCTCGCGACAGGCGTGAGCATAGTGGAGGTCAACAATGCCCTTAAAAAAGCCCGTGAAGGGCGTTTGGCCGGCATTTTAGGATACAGTGAAGCACCGTTGGTGTCGGTGGATTTTAACCATGATCCTCATTCATGTATTGTTGATGGCACACAAACTCGGGTGAGTCACCGTCGACTGGTTAAAACCTTGGTGTGGTGTGATAACGAATGGGGATTTGCAAACCGAATGATTGATACCACGCTGGCTATGTACCAGACGGGGTGTTGAGTAAAACTAAGTTACTAAGGGAAAATTATGGCAATTCCAAGCATGCAGGATTTCACGTTGAACGGACAACGTGTTTTGATCCGTCAGGATCTTAACGTGCCGGTGAAAGAGGGCAAAGTGAGCTCTGATGCCCGTATTAAAGCATCCATTCCTACAATTAAAGCCGCGTTAGATGCAGGGGCTGCAGTCATGGTGATGTCACACCTAGGTCGTCCTACCGAAGGGGAATACGACGACGCATTCTCGTTGCAACCGGTTGTGGATTACCTCAATGAGGCGTTGGATGTGCCGGTCTCATTAGTTAAAGATTATCTAGATGGCGTAGAGGTAACACCTGGTCAACTGGTGATCCTTGAAAACGTACGCTTTAACAAAGGTGAGAAGAAAGACGAAGAAAGTCTGGCGAAACAATACGCCGGCTTGTGCGATCTTTTCGTGATGGATGCCTTTGGTACCGCACATCGGGCACAAGCGTCCACCCACGGCGTGGCTAAATTTGCGCCTAAAGCCTGTGCAGGCCCTTTGCTGGCAGCAGAACTTGATGCCTTAGGCAAAGCGCTGGATAACCCTAAACGCCCCATGGTAGCCATTGTGGGCGGCTCTAAAGTGTCGACGAAGCTGACGGTACTTAAAACCCTGGCAGAGAAAGTGGATCAGTTGATTGTGGGTGGCGGCATTGCCAATACCTTTATTGCTGCACAAGGCTATGGTGTGGGTAAGTCGTTGGTGGAAATGGATTTGGTGGATGAGGCAAAAACGCTTATTCAACAAGCCCAAGACAATGGCGGTGATATCCCAGTACCTACCGATGTGGTGGTGGGCACCGAATTTTCTGAATCGGCCACGGCCACATTAAAGCCGGTTGATCAGATCACCGATGAAGATATGGTGTTTGATATAGGGCCAGACTCTTCTGCTGCCCTAGAAGATATTCTAAAAAATGCGGGAACCATTGTTTGGAACGGCCCAGTTGGGGTTTTTGAATTTGACCAATTTGCTGGTGGTACCAAAGCCCTCGCTCAGGCTATTGCAGAGAGTAACGCTTTTTCTATTGCCGGTGGTGGTGACACCCTCGCTGCGGTAGATAAATATGAAATCGCTGATAAGATATCCTATATCTCCACAGGCGGCGGCGCGTTTTTGGAGTTTTTGGAAGGTAAGACATTACCTGCTGTGGCCGTTTTAGAAGAAAAAAATCAATAAAAAAACGTGCTGATATAAAAATGCATGACTGGCGAACAGTGACGTTCGCCTGCATAACGATAAACCCTACAATCTGCCGATAGGCAGTACGCAAAAAGGAGTGTTGCTCATGGCATCACAAGCTCAGTTAGCTATGCTGGATAAAATTAAAACGCAAACCGGATTTATTGCTGCCCTCGATCAAAGTGGTGGTAGTACTCCTAAAGCGTTGAAACTTTATGGTGTTGACGAATCTGCTTACAGTAACGACGAAGAAATGTTCGATATGGTGCATGCGATGCGTACCCGAATCGTCACCAGTGACGTATTCAACGGGGAGCGTGTGTTAGGGGCGATTTTATTTGAAAATACCCTAGACAGAGATATCGAAGGTATGTCGTCTGCCCATTACTTGTGGGAAAAAAAGCAGGTTGTGCCTTTCTTAAAAGTGGATAAAGGCTTGGCCGAAGAAGCAAACGGCGTGCAAGTTATGAAACCCATTGCAGGACTAGATGCATTATTGTCTAAAGCCGTAGCACAGGACGTATTTGGTACCAAAATGCGCTCTGTGGTTAAGCTGGCTAACGAGGAAGGGATTAAAGCCGTAGTGGCTCAGCAATTCGAAGTTGGCAAACAAATTATTGCCGCGGGTTTAGTTCCCATAATCGAACCTGAAGTTGATATTAATAGCCCAGAAAAAGCGGCAGCAGAAGCCTTGTTGCAAGCTGAAATCATAGCGCAACTTGATGCGCTGGAAGAAGGGCAAGAAGTGATGCTTAAGCTCACTTTACCCAACGAAGCCGATTTTTATAAAGCCCTTGTTGACCATCCTAAAGTGATTAAGGTGGTGGCATTATCTGGTGGTTATAGTCGCGATGATGCGAATGCAAAATTGGCGCAAAACCACGGTATGATTGCATCGTTTTCCCGTGCTTTAACTGAAGGTGTGTCAGCGCAACAGTCGCAAGCAGAATTTGACGAGACGTTAAATAACGCCATTGAATCTATTTATCAGGCGTCAAAATCGTAAAATCTGACCAAATATCAAAAGGGCAGACTTCTGAAGTCTGCCCTTTTTTTGATCCTGATCAGAGGCCATTTGCTCATATGATTGGCACATTGTCTACGTACTAGCTATGGTTAGTAGGGGTGAACATGCAAACGCCTGTTAGTATATCAAGGCGGTGCTATCACATAATGAGTCATGCTCGTTTAATTTGGATGAATAAGATGTGAGCGCAATCCACCATATACACTTTTTAATCGGTGTTTTAGGGCTATTGGTTCTCGTGGGTGTTGCTTACTCCTTTACACTGCCCACACCATCTCATCATTACAAAGCGCAGTCCCCCCGTTTTGCCCGCTATTTTCTGTTTTGTATTTGGGTGGGCTACCTATCGCTATGCCTTCCTGCACTTAATTATCCATTGACTGGCGCAGTGTTGGTAATGCCGAGCATCTTAACGGCCATGTACATGATCTACATGACTTTACTTCGTCGTTACGGCTGTGCGCTAAGCCAAATTCAGGTAGCCATCATTAGCTTGCACATCTCAATGAGTACCGTGGTGTATGTGTGGCTTTTTTTCATAGACAACCCGCTGTGGTTAAAAGATTGGCTACTTTGCTTATCTGGCGCCATTCCCCTTATATTGGCGTTGCGACTTATCATTACGCAAACCTCCGACGACACCGCAGGCGATAAGTTAAATTTGTCTACGGTGAGTACTGCGTTACTGGTTTTAATTCTGGGCATGCCGGTTTACTTCGTTTTTGTTTCTGACACCACTTTTATCACGCCCTATATTGCTTTTATTGTTATTTTTTTGCTTACCTTATTGTTTATGCTTGGTTTTGTATCAAGTTTAATGCAAACCTTATTTGCCAAACTACTTACCCAAGTCTACGTTGACGCCTTAACTGGAACAAAAAACCGTCATTATTTTTATAAGGAAGCGCCGGCACGTTTGGCCCATTGCCGCCGCCATAAACAAGCTTTTTCTTTAGTCGCCTGTGACATTGACCACTTTAAATACGTCAACGATAGCTATGGGCATCCGGCAGGCGATGAGGTGTTAAAGCAATTTGCTCACGAGCTAGAAGTCAATTTGCGAGAAGGGGATATACTCATCCGTATGGGAGGGGAGGAGTTTTTAGCACTGTTGCCTGATTGCGATCTCATGCATGCTAATACACTGGCAAATCGTTTGTGTCAGGCCGTACGTGATGCACAAATAAAGGTAAACGATATCACCATCCATCTAACGGCTTCCTTTGGAGTAGCGAGCATAGAAGATGGGGACAGCATTTTTGATGGGATAAGAAAAGCGGATGAAGCTTTGTACCGAGCTAAAGCGTCAGGAAGGGATCAGGTCAAACGGGTTCAGGCTTAACATTCGGTGATATCAAGTTCCAAGCCCAAGGCTTTCCAATAATGTTTTTCTTGCTGCAGATCGGCGGATAAAATCGGCCTACCTTCTAACCAGTTTTGTGGGAACATCAAGGTCAGTTTTTGCTTTGCTGCCGTGACTTGGATCGTGGGTAAAAAGGCTTCTTGGCGCTTAATATTGAGCAATGCGCCTAATCTCATGATGGCGATCAATCGCTTTACTGATGCCGTCTCATACATCTGAAATTCAGGCATTTCGTGTACTTTTATCTTTTTTCGATGAAAGCGCACTAAGGTAGAAAGAAGCTCTTGTTGCTCTTGGGTAAAGCCAGGCATGTCGACGTTTGCCAAAATATACGCAGAATGGCGCTGCACCCCCCGCGAATTGATTTGCAATCCCACCTCATGAAGCAATGCCGCCCAACCTAGCATGGCGCGAAAATCCCGACTTTTAAACTTCCAACCTTTACAAGCTTGGTCAAACAAATTCAGCGACGTGGTAAGGACAATATTGGCTTGGATGGTATCCACGTCGTAACGGGTTGCTAAGCTCTTAGCCGTGCGCTCGCGAATATCAGAATGCTTCATCTCGTCTTTCATTTGATAAAGCACTCCCTCTCTGAGGGCGGCCGGTGAATATATCAGGCCATCAATATCCATTGCTTCAAAAATACCAATGAGTATGGCCAAGCCTCCAGCAATGACGCCTCTGCGATCATCACTGATTTCTGGCATTGTTAGGTTATCTACATGACCGGCTTCAATGAAGGTCTTGGCCAAGTTACGTAAGCTTTTTAAGGTGACCGGCTCAACATGACCATTTTTCTTATCTCGCTGTGCAAGATTAAACAAGGTTTTAATGGTACCGGATGTGCCGATACATTGTGTCCATCCTAGACGCTTGTAATGGCTTTCGATCATTTCTAATTCTTGCTTAGCAGCGGTAATGGCGCGGTTAAAGGCCTTAGGTTTTAATTCACCTTGAGCAAAGAAGCGCTTTGTATAACTGACACAGCCCATTTGCAACGAACGACAAACCAGAGGGCCGAACCCTTCACCAATAACAAATTCCGTTGAGCCGCCGCCAATATCAGCCACCAGACGTCGGCCATCACTGTGATTTGTGTGGGCTACGCCCTGATAGATAAGACGAGCCTCTTCCACTCCCGAGATAATTTCGATGGGATAAGGCAGTACTTCTCGGGCCGCGTTAATGAAGTCACGGGCATTCACGGCCTTACGCAGGGTATGCGTGGCCACAATGCGCACAGAATCAGGTTCGAACCCGCGCAGACTTTCTGCTACCAAGCCCAACATCTTCAGCCCTCGTTCAATGGCTTCATCACTTAAGACGTTGTCTTCGCTAAGGCCGGCAGCCAGACGTACTTTTTCTTTTAAGCGGTGAAGGATTTGAACTGAGCCCGCGTTAAGGCGGGCAACAACAAGGTGAAAGCTATTAGAGCCAATATCTAAGGCAGCGACCTTGGTGATATCTCGGCTTTCAACAGCATTAAAAACAGTTTCAGTTGGGCTCATTAAATGGGTCTACTTAATCTTCGAGACTTTTTAGATAGTGGTAAATTTCTACCTGAGAGCGAAGCTTTTTACGATTACCTCGCAGAACGTACCGATTGGTTTGTTCCTTGTCAATAATTCTAGCTTTCAATGTATCTTTAAACTGTAATTCCATAATATCTACAATCTGTTGTTGTAATCGCTGATCATAGATGGGGCAACCCACTTCAATACGGTTGTCCATATTTCGGGTCATCCAGTCCGCCGAGGAAATATACACTTTCCGTTTACCGCCACCTTCGAACACCATCACTCTAGGGTGTTCTAAAAAGCGGTCGACAATCGAAATAATGGTAATGTTATCGCTGATCCCTGGCAGGCCGGGTACTAACGAACACATGCCCCGGACAATACCGCGAATTTCAACACCAGCCTGACTGGCGCGATAAAGGTCGTCAATAAGCTCTTTGTCGACCAAGTTATTAATCTTAAATGTAATCTGCGCTTTATGCCCTTCTTTTAAATACTGGATTTCCTGGCGGATAAGGGACTGTATTTTTGTACGGCTATTTAATGGTGAGATTTGTAAGTGCTGAAATTTGTATCTGCGATAGGGATACTGAATAAGATCAAAAACCCCAACCCCTTCTTCTGCTAGTTCTTGATTGCGGGTAAACAAACTAAAGTCTGTATAAATTTTTGCGGTTTTTTCATTGAAGTTACCGGTACCAAAATGCGCATAGTGAACCAAGGAACCTCGTTCTTCCCGGGTTACAATGCACAGTTTGCTGTGTATTTTTAACGTAGGCACGCCAAGAACCACGCGAATACCAGCATCGGTCATACGTCGTGACCACCCAATATTGGCTTCTTCATCGAATCGTGCACGCAATTCCACCACCACGGTAACTTTTTTACCGTTGTCCACCGCATCGATAAGAGAATTAATGATCCGTGAATTACTGGCCACGCGGTAAATATTTATCCGTATGGATTTAACACTGGGGTCGAAGGCCGCCTGGCGCACAAATTCAGTGAAATGAAGGAAACGATGATACGGGTAATACAGCAGAATATCGTGGGCGGTAATGGCATCAAAAACGGTGTTGTAGGCAGAGAATGTTTGGGTATCAATAGCCGGCAATTTGGGGTTTTCAAGGTATTCACGGCCCACGTTAGGAAAGCCAATAAAATCTTTGAAGTTGCGGTAATGTCCGGCGGCATGCATGGTATCAAGTTTCGATACCTTTAACCGTTTACGTAAATCCTGCACCATGTCATCCGGCATGGCATTATCGTGGATGACGCGAACCGGTTCGGCAATTAATCGTTGCTTCATGCTTTCGGACATTTTGTCCATGTAGCTTTCGTCTATTTCATCATTGATGGAATATTCAGAGTCGCGGGTCATTTTAAAGGAATAGGCTTCGAGTTCGTCGTATTTGACAAAACCACGGAAAATCTCTTCTAGACACAACTGAATGACGTCATCCAGCAGAACAATGTGTTTTTTCTTTCTGCTTTTTTCTGGCGGAATAACGATAAACCGCGATGTCTCAGCAGTGGGAACTTGCACCGCCGCATAACGTGTGTTTTTGCCTTCTCGACGTAAAGCCACATAAAGATAGACCGCTGTGCCATTTAGGCGAGCTAATAAATCTGTTTTTTTATCAATGAGAATAGGGGCGATATGACGTAAAATTTTATTCACGAAAAGATTACGTAACCAAACACGTTGGTACTCGTTAAGTTCATCTTTTCGCAAAATGAAAATGTTGTAGCGCGCCAGAGCCTTTAAGACATCTTTGTGAATATCGTCAAACTTGTTTGAAAGATGAACCACCTTGTTTTGAATTTCTTCCATTAACGCGATTAGGCGGGTGGCTTCTTCTTCGCTACCGTTTTCTTGGGCAATGGTGATTTGACGTTTTACGTCGGCGGCTCGTACCCGATAAAACTCATCTAGGTTGTTTGAATAAATACCAAGAAAGCGAATACGTTCTACAGCAGGATTATTTTTATCTGCAGCTTCTTGCAATACTCTTTCGTTAAAAGACAGCCAGCTAAGCTCTTTGGGATAGTACAGTTCGTTGTGTTCCATAATGCGGGGCAAAATTTCTTATTCAAAAAAGTGTAAAGCCTGTCATAGCAAGGTGACAACGCTGTGACAGGGGTGGTTTCTGCGCTAAACCTGGGTATTAATATCTACCACCAGATCGTTAGCGATTTCTTCTAACGCGGTTTGCAGAGCGCTGTCATCAAAGGCTTCAGGTACGGCAATCACAGCCTCAGCTTTGAACATTTCGCTTCCCCAATTGGGTGCGCTTTCGCAGCGAGATGTAAAAGAAATAATATTCAGGCTGAACTGGTTTAGAATATTCGTCAGTTCCTGTACGATGCCCGGCTTGTCGTTGCCAATAATGTGAACCGACAGGGTATCGCTGAAAGGCGCTGGACCTTTTGCTGTGGTGACAGACTGAACGGTAAGATCAGGCAGACAATTTAAGGCCTCTACCAGCTCGTCATGTTTAGCAATCGGCACGTGAACTTCCACAAAGCCGGTGAATTGTCCTGCCATATGGGCAAAGCTGCTACCCAGCCAATTGGCGTCGTGGCGATATACACATTTGGCCAGTGCGTCGACGAGGCCGGGTTTGTCTTTACCCATGATGGTGATAATCAAAGGTTGCATGCGCACTCCTGTCTTAAAGTGATCGCCCCTTAGTCAGATGGGGTTAACGCAAACTCACGTTAGGATCTATTTAACTTTTTAACTTTCACTTGATTAGCAGTATTAAAATAACACATGATTGGCTATCAACCCTATCTGATCTCAGAAAAATCAGGCAAAAGTTGCTTTTATAATAATGACGTCACCTGAGGACATACACAACAACAAAAGGCAGCGTAAAGACCGGCGCCTGAAATTCACTGTCTCACTGTTCGGTGGGATGGTGCTATTGGCGATGGTGGTGTTAATCACCCATTTAGCATCTCAAGCGCTACCTTTAGCGATGCGACCATCCTTTGAACAGATACAAACCGTCACTTTGCCTGACAACAACGAGGGCTTGAGCGCCGTATTAAACAGCGGTGATCTGTTGGCTGGCCAACCGGTTATCATGGGCAATGAACAGTGTGGACTTACCATGCTAGAGCTCAACCTTGCCACTTTTGTTCTTAATCCCGTGCATCAATATCTTCGCCCTTGTGATCATCAAATGACCACAATTGAACAGAATGAACAGCAATACATTGTCGATGTTTCGCCGGCTGGGCAGGTTAGGGTGATAGATGTTCAGCCGTTAATGTTATCCCACAGACAGCCGGTTTCCACAGTCGTGAGTTTTTCTCTACCCGACAATCTGTGGCAGAAGCGTATTTCATGGCAGGCGACCCTTGGTGAACGTTGGCTAGCGTTTAAAATTCACACCTCAGATGAAGTGTTTGTTCGCTGGATAAACCGCCTTCAGCCCACGGAGTTTGTGGATCAGCATTTTAACGCTAAAGCAAAGGTTTTACCCTTGCCCGGCAGTGCTACATCGTTGGTTTATCAGGGAAGCAAACTGGCATTTCACCCGTTGTATAAACCGGTGACCACAGCGCCAATGACACAGCCTATTACCTGGTGGCAAAGCCTGCCAAAAGATCGCACCGTATTAATTGCTTCTCACAATACCCTTACTCGATGGGTCCTCAACAATGAACAGGGGACATTTCACTATGTGCCCACGTGGAAAACCCAACTTGCATCAGGCCAGACTCCTGTGGATGCCGCCACCCATGCCACCACGAATGCCTTAGCTGTTTTAACAAATAAGCAGCAGGTACTTATGATCAATAGGGTAACCGGCGAGACCGTCAGTGAAGTGACGTTAAAAACGCCGGCGACGGGTCTGTCTTGGTTTGGGCAAAACCTGTATTTTGTGTCAGGGTCTGTCATCACCGTAGAAAAAGTTAATTGGTTAACGGGCATTACGACCTGGGCCTCGTTATTTGCGCCGCAACATTATGAAGGATACCAAGGTGATGACACGGTTTGGCAATCGACCAGTGGCTCGGATTATCAGGAAACTAAATACAGTTTAGTGCCGTTATTGATCGGCAGTTTAAAAGCCTCGCTGTTGGCGCTTATTATTGCCATCCCTGTGGCCATTGGCGCGGCGGTATATACAGCGTATTTTTCTCAAGCCCGTGTACGACAATGGCTAAAACCTGCAATTGAATTATTAGAGGCCATACCGTCGGTGTTAGTGGGGTTTATCGCGGCTATTTGGTTAGCGCCTATGGCCGAGCGGGTATTGTTTTCCTTTTGCGCTTTTCTCATTGCGGTGCCGGTTATTTTGTTTGTCAGTGCGCTTATTCAACAACGTATTGCTAAAAAATTACCCATGTATTTTCGTAACGGCACCGAAATGCTGCTGATGCCTTTGCTGATTGTTTCCTTAGGTTATTGTTGCATGCAGTGGGGCCCGGAGCTGTTGTCTGCCACCCTAAATACTGATTTTGGCGAGGCCATTAGTCACTCTTCAGGCAGTCCGGTGGGAAAAACCACGGTGGTGGTGGCGTTAGCATTGGGGGTGGCCATATCGCCAACGATTTATTCACTGGCCGAAGACGCGATTAGTGGTGTGCCTGCGCATCTTAAACAAGCCTCATTTGCACTGGGCGCTACCCGTCTGCAAACACTACATTATGTGGTATTACAATTGGCATTGCCGGGTATTTTGGCTGCGGTGATGATGGGCTTTGGCCGCGCATTTGGCGAAACAATGATCGTGCTTATGGTAACCGGTAATACGCCCGTGGCAGATTGGCATTTATTTGAAGGCCTGCGTGCGCTTACGGCTAATTTGGCCATTGAATTACCAGAAGCCGACATTAACAGCGCCCATTATCAGGTACTCTTTTTTACCGCCTGTATTTTGTTTGGTTTTACCTTTGTGATTAATACCGTTGCAGAACTGCTGCGTCAGCGATTACGCAAAAAGGGGCAGTATGATTAATATAAAATTTCATCGCTTATTGTCACCTTCGCAACGGCAATCTTTTGTGATGAGTATCACGGCGTTTTTTTCCGCCATACTGCTACTAGCGTTAGGCAGTATGCTGTCACTCATTTGCTATCGAGGGCTGGCGTATTTTTGGCCATCGCCCATCTACACGGTGTCTTACTATGATGCCAAGCTGGAACAAGCCTCGGTGGTGTACGGGCAAATATTTAACGAATATGAAGAACATGGAGAGTATATTCGTTGGTTTCTTTATTCCAGCGTGAATCACCCCACAGGGAATCAGATGCTCTTAGAGCAAAGCAACACCCTTTCTGTGGTTGAGTCAGCCAATAGCGCCAATATAACGTTGAAAGACGGTCGCACCGTGATGGGCGTTCCGGCCAAACTCAATAACGATGGCCGCTTAGATTATTCGCCCCAGCGTTACCTTGACATGGCTAATCGTGTGGCTGAAATTCAAACCGACATTGATAACATTCAAGTTCAACATCTTAGCCAGATTCATCAACAGTTGGCTCAATTAGACACCCAGGATGTGGCCGACGATGCCCCAGCCCGGCATAAGTTAAATAATGGGTTTTCCCTGTGGCAGCAAAAAATTGAGTCACTAGAGCGACAGCGAAACAGCTATGTTTTGGATGTTGCCATGGCAGACGGACAAACGGTGGCTATCCCCCTGGCTGATATTGAATCGGTATTTGTGCCAGGACAGCTTAATCTGTTAGGTCGGTGGCAGGTCTTTTTGCGCAATATTGGCCAGTTTTTGGTACAGGCGCCTAAGCAAGCGAATACCGCGGGTGGGGTATTTCCTGCCTTGTTTGGAACGGTGTTGATGGTGCTGGTGATGACCCTGATTGTGGCCCCCTTTGGGGTCATGGCCGCGGTGTATTTAAGTGAGTATGCGCCAGATAATTTTTTGACCTCGGCCATCCGTATTAGTGTATCGAATATGGCCAGTGTGCCATCCATTGTGTATGGGGTGTTTGGATTAGGCTTTTTTGTTTATACCTTAGGTGGCAACATCGACTCTCTATTATTTTCTGATACCTTACCTGCTCCCACCATGGGCACTCCGGGGTTGTTCTGGGCTGCCCTTACCATGGCGATGTTAACCTTACCGGTGGTGATTGTCGCCACCGAGGAAGGGTTACGGCGAGTGCCACAAGGATTACGAGCAAGCAGCTATGCCCTTGGGGCGACGAAAGCCGAAACCGTGCTTCGTATTGTGCTGCCCATGGCATCGCCGGGTATTATGACCGGTATTATTCTGGCCATTGCTCGGGCCGCAGGGGAAGTGGCCCCCCTTATGTTAGTTGGAGCGGTAAAATTTGCGCCTAATTTGCCCGTTGACGGTGACTTTCCTTATTTTCACCTCGACCGCCAGTTTATGCACTTGGGTGTGCTGATTTATGACGGCGCTTTTCATAGTCAAACCGATGCGAAGGGAGCATCTATGATGTTTGCCACTTGCCTATTATTGTTGTTGGTTGTGGTGACGCTGAATATTTTGGCTGTCATACTACGTGCCCGTTTGCGCAATCGATATTTGGTTAACTGAGTCTGCATATGTTAAAGCTTTTTGAGCATGAAACCCTGGATGTACATAATCTTGGCGATGAAGAAACGGCCATTGGGGTTAAGGATCTTAGTTTACAATTCGGGCAAAAGCCTGTGTTGCAAAACATTAGCCTGCGTATACCTAAACATCGCATCACCGCGTTAATCGGCCAAAGTGGTTGTGGTAAGTCCACCCTAATTAGTAGTTTCAATCGTATGAACGATCTGGTGCCAGATTGCCAATACACGGGTGGCATATTTATCAATGGTCGTAATATCAACGACAAACGGGAAGATGTCTCTCAGTTGCGTACTCAGGTAGGCATAGTTTTTCAGCGTCCGAACCCCTTTCCCATGAGTATTTACGATAACGTGAGCTACGGGTTACGATTAAAAGGCATTAAAGTCCGTCGTTACCTTGATGATGCAGTGGAACAAGCACTAAAAGAAGCGGCGTTATGGGATGAGGTGAAAGACCGGCTGTTCGATTCGGCTCGTATCTTATCTGGTGGTCAGCAACAACGCTTGGTGATTGCCCGGGCTTTGGCATTAAAGCCAGACATTTTGCTGTTAGATGAACCCACTTCTGCGCTGGACCCCCTGACCACGTTATTTATTGAAGAGTTAATGGCTGGGCTAAAAAAACGCTGCACCATAGTGATTGTTACTCACAACATGCAGCAAGCTGCCCGAGTCTCAGATTACACGGCATTTCTGCATCAAGGGCAATTAGTTGAGTATGCCGATAGCGACACCTTATTTACCATGCCTGAATTCAAGCAAACCGAAGATTACATTACTGGCCGGTACGGTTAAGGAATCGATTATGCCTCGACAATTGGCGTTAAATACGCATATATCCGGTAAGTTTAATATTGAACTTGAAAACTTGCGTAATTCCGTTTTGACCATGGGTGGAGAGGTTGAGCTACAGCTGGTGGAAACCCTAAAGGCGATTCGTCTAAATCATGCGGGATTGGCAGAGAAAGTGATCCTCAATGATTTGAAAGTGAACGCCATGGAGATGCAAATTGATGAAGAGTGTTTGCGTATTATCGCTAAACGCCATCCCACCGCGTCAGATTTACGCTTAGTGATGACAGTATCTAAAGCAATCACCGACATTGAGCGAATGGGAGATGAAATAGAGCGTATTGCGCGGTTGGTAACTAAAAATAAATTACCGGCGTCTGAAATGATAAAAAGCAGTATGTTGCAGATTGGCGAAAACGTGGTAGAGATGATGAGAGGCACATTCGATGCGTTGGCAAGACAAGACGAAGGTGCGGCATTAGAGGTGTACGAACAAGACAATGTCATTGATGCAGATTATAAAAAGCTGCTGACCTTTACTGCTCAGGAAATGCAAAAGAATACCGATGACATGCAAGACTGGTTAGAAGTGTTGTGGGCTTTGCGATCGTTAGAGCGTATCGGCGACCGCTGTAAGAACATTTGTGAGTATGTGGTGTATCTTTCTCGCGGCAAGGATATACGACACTCTCCTTTGGAAAACATGCAAACCAAGTTAGATCAGCTAATATAACGCCTTGTATGTCATATTTTTGAAATAATTGTCGCTAAAATAAACGAATTTTCAGAGAAATATAACGAATTATGTTTAATCGCAAATTTCCACTATGGCAATGCTTTTACTTACGTTATTATGCGCCGCAGCTAAATCGGAAACGTTTAAAAAATACTCTATGCCAAATAGTCAATTATTAGTGGTGGCGGTAATGTGCGACAGCGAAAATGACAATGTAATTTCTTCGCGCCAGATGGCGTTTTCTAGCTTAATCTGCGAATAATCCAGGAGCAAAACCTGTGGAACTTCTGCAAAGTTATGGCATGACGCTTATCATTTTAGCCGCGGTAGTGGGTTTTGTGATGGCGTGGGGGATTGGTGCTAATGATGTAGCTAATGCGATGGGAACATCCGTTGGCTCAAAAGCCCTAACCATTAAACAAGCGATTGTTATCGCGATGATATTTGAGTTTGCCGGTGCATACTTAGCCGGTGGTGAGGTCACGAGCACAATTCGAAAAGGGATCATTGATCCTATGTTTTTCACCGAGCGACCGGATTATCTTGTCCTTGGTATGATTGCTTCACTATTTGCCGCAGGCATATGGCTGGGACTCGCGTCTTGGCTAGGCTGGCCGGTATCCACTACCCATTCCATTATTGGCGCGATCATTGGCTTTACTGCCACAGGCGTAAGTATGGACGCAGTGGAGTGGAGCAAGGTTGGCGGTATTGTTGGAAGTTGGGTGGTGACACCGGCAATTTCTGGCATCATTGCCTATTTAATTTTTATTAGTGCACATAAACTCATTTTTGATACTGCAACGCCGTTTCGTAACGCTAAACGTTACGTTCCCTATTACATGGGATTGGCGGGATTTGTCATGTCATTGGTCACCATTAAAAAGGGGCTAAAGCATGTGGGTCTTGAGTTCTCAACTGAGGTTGGGTATCTCCTTGCCGTGGGTATTGCAGTGTTGCTGGGAATACTAGGGCGCTATGTGATTTCAAGAATGCAGTTCTCTGAAGACGCAAGTGCAGATATTCAAAGCGCTAATGTGGAAAAAGTGTTTGCCATGTTAATGGTGGTCACCGCGTGTTGCATGGCCTTTGCCCATGGCTCAAACGATGTGGCTAATGCCATCGGTCCGCTAGCGGCTGTTGTCAGTGTCGTCACCTCTGGTGGAGAAATTAACACCAGTGCTAAACTAGCGCCTTGGATCTTACCCTTGGGCGGTTTAGGTATTGTTGCAGGGTTGGCTTTATTTGGTCATCGCGTCATTAAGACCATTGGCCAAGGGATCACCCACTTAACGCCAAGTCGGGGTTTTGCTGCAGAACTTGCCGCAGCCTGTACGGTGGTTATTGCATCAGGTACGGGGTTACCCATTTCTACCACTCAAACATTGGTCGGTGCGGTACTTGGTGTGGGGATGGCAAGAGGTGTCTCTGCCCTCAACCTCGGCATTGTGCGTAATATCGTGGTGTCTTGGATTATCACCTTGCCCGCCGGTGCCGTGCTAGCCATATTATGCTTCTTTAGTTTGAAAGCGTGGTTTGGTGTCGAGTAACGGTTAAAAATATAAAAAAAGCCGGCATCATTGCCGGCTTTTTTGTTTCTGCATTTGCGTTAATCGTTTTCGTTGGCCAGACGCACAGGGGTGACAAACCCTTCGGGTTTTAACCCTACTACGGCACATTCTAATTGCTCGATGGTTTCTTCCGCTGTGCCGCCCATGATATAACCGGGAACCCCTAATCGAGATAATGTCCCCATTACAATGACATCCGCTTCGCAGGCTTTGGCCGTTTGCGCGATTAATTTGCGTGGATAGCCATGCACCAGATGACATTGGGGTTTAAGGTATTCATAAGCTTCATCGCCTAACTCAAGGCGCAATACGCCCAACAACCGATTTAGTTCGGCTTCTCGCTCACCTTGAATACCTTGCAGATCATTTTGTAAAGCATGTTCATTTACGCTTATAAAGCCATGACGTAAGATATTTTCGGGTACCGCATCAAACACGTGTACAACATGTAGTTGCGCGTATTCTAGCAATGCGATGCGCGAGGCGTAACTGAGTACATCAAGGGCCAATTGTTTGCGAATTTGCACTTCATGCTGTGGATAATGATAGTTAATATCAATGGCGGCCACTACCTGCTTGTACTTACGTGATTGCGTACGATGAAGGATCCAAACTGGGCAGGGGCATTTACGTAATAGGTTTCTATCTTCAGTACCGGTAATACTGGTGGTGAGTTGATTTTCGGTAAACTTCACCACTAAATCGTATTGATTGGATACCACATGACGAATCACTTCAAGATACAAGTGACCGATGGCTATTTCACCTTTCACCGGATAATTCGCTGACCATTGTGCCACCTTATCGTCCATCCACGACTGAGCGGTCTGGGAAAGGGTAGACTGGGACTCCAGATATTCAAATGATTGCATAATCATATTAGCGTTAGGAGGCAATTCATCGAGTACCAACAAAACGGTTAATTTAGCCTGATGTTTTTTGGCGATATGTTTAGCCTGAGCCACCAGTGCTTCTTGCTCATTGGTATCGTGCAATACACACAATATGTTCTTAAAATGTCCTTTCATACTCATTTACCTGGCAACGCTAATGTCATAGCGACAGTATAAGCTGACTTCCCTTAAGCATCACCCTCAATTAATGAAACTTTGATGACACATGAGGGTTTGTAATTGATTAATCATGGTGCTAGATTAAAACTATACATCTTAATCTGATAAATGCTTATGAAATGGCCTAACCTTAAACACCTGCATTACTTGGTAACCTTATATCAGGAGCAGCATTTCCATCGTGCTGCACAGCGCTGCAATGTCAGTCAGTCTACACTCAGTACTGCGATTCAAAATTTAGAAGAACACTTTGGCAGCCAGTTATTAGAGCGGGAACATAAAACCTTTGTGTTTACCTCTCTTGGTCTGGAAATTGTTGAACGCAGCAAAGTGATTTTGCAAGAAGCCGGCGAGTTGGTCGAATTTGCTCAAAATGCCGGAAATTGGCAGAAAGGGAAGTTAAAACTGGGTGTGATCCCTACCATTGCGCCATTTTTGTTTGAGGGCATGATTGGAAGTTTTAAAACCTTTTTGCCTGATATTTCTTTGGAGTTACAGGAAAATACCACGCAAAATTTATTGCAGGAATTGTCCGATGGGCAACTCGATTTGCTGATCCTTGCTTTGCCAATGCAAACCCCGGGTTGTAAGCAAATGGTATTGGGTCATGATCCTTTTCATTTAGTGGCTCATGAAAGTTTAATGAATTCCTTACCTGATCCTTTCGATATTTCCACCTTGCCCAGCAAAAGTATTTTTTTGTTGCAGCAAGAACACTGCATGACCGGCCATGCCGTTAGTGCCTGTAATTTGCAGCATAGAGATCAAGTCAGTAGTTTGGCTGCTAGCAGTTTATATACCTTGGTGCAGCTGGCGAACAGCAAACTGGGCTATACCTTCATCCCAGAATTAGCGCTTAATCAGGACATAATTAAAAATACCGAACTACAAGCGCTGCCGGCAGAAAGTCATGCCTATAGGGAAATCGGTCTGGTATGGCGTTCGGGTACTACCCGCATGCGCCTGTTTCGACGGATAGGTGAAATAATCTCTCCGCTACTGCCAGTGTCTACCCTCAAATAGCGCGTATTGTTAAGGTATGCGATAAGATAAGGCGGTTATTGTTTGGCCCACGGTTAGCAAGGTGTACGGTTAATCAATGATAGGGTGGTATCTGCTTTTAATAGGGCTACAATAGCATCACCAAATAATTGCGAGGAGCTATTTTGATAGATATACACAGTCATATTATTCCGGGAATTGACGACGGTGCGCGGAGTATGGATATGGCTCTTGAAATGGCACAGCAGGCCGCAGACGTAGGCGTACGTCATCTGGTGTGCACCCCACATATGCATTGGGGAACCTTTGACAACACCTTGGAGATTATCGAGCAAGGTTTTGACAAACTGCAATCGGCCGTGTCTGCAGCGGAGATACCGTTGGCGCTATCTTGGGCCGGAGAAGTGCGGGTCAACGAAATGGTGCCCATCTGGTTTAAACAGCAAAAGCTGCCTTTTCTAGGCGAGTTTAGGAACAAAAAAGTGTTGTTGCTTGAAATGCCGCACAGCAATATGCCCGCGGGATTAGATCAATTGTTTCGTTGGTTGCTCAATGCTGGAGTACAGCCATTAATTCCTCATCCGGAGAGAAACCGTGATGTTTGGAAACGACCAGATAAAATACAGTGGTTACGTAATCAAGGGTGTTTACTGCAAGTGACGGCCGGCGCGTTTACTGGACGCTTTGGTGACAACGTACAACGCTTAGCCATGAGTATGCTTAAAGACAAACAAATTGATTTTGTGGCATCAGATACCCATGATACAAAACGTCGTCCAAACGACATGGGGGCAGCATACGATATCGTAAGCCGATATGCCTCAGCAGATGAGGCCGATAAACTGTTCATACATAATCCGGCGCACATTGTGGGCATCGAATCTTAGTGGCCAAACATGGGCACTGAGCTTACCGAACGCACAGGCCTCGCTACCGCTAATTTAAAATATTGGCTTTAAACCACGTCCAAATCCCCAATGAGAAATGCTCAAAAATATTGATCCCCAACGCAGACTTAATGAGGTAAAGCACCAAGAGGCCAAATAAGGTGCTAAAGGTAACGAATAAGGCCAGCATCAAAGCTGTGGTGGCTTTACTGATTTGTTCTTCTAAGCGAGTTAATTCCCGGCGATCTCGGCCCGCGAGAATAACAAAATAGAATCGTGAGCGCCAAAAGCTGATGGTTCCTCGCATATCCACTTTATGCCTTGCCCAACTTCTGCCGCCAAGGGCCTTGTTGATTGCAATCAGTTGTTCTTCGCTTAGGGATTCAGCGACCTCGGAAGGCATTTTTTTTAGCAATCGGGATATTATTTTCGATTTATAAACAGGGTGCGTTTGCTCAGTCACGTACTATCTCTTTTACATTCGTTAAAACCACGGGTAATGATACCCCAATTTGCCTATCCACAGCGGCTAACCGTATGAGATTAGTCGTAAAGATCTGACTGCCAGTCGACATCAGTGTATGCCCAACAAGTCATAACTAGACAGTTTAACATTCATTGTCATGTGTTAATTACTATAAACCAATGCTAGCCATAAAGCGCTTTTTACCGTCATGGAAAAGCAATAACAAATAAGCATACCGGCGTTTTTGCGTTGAATCCCAGTAATAGGTTGGCTATGCTCCCATCAGGTGTTAACGATTGGGAGTGAGGTGTGTGTGAACTGCTTGGCATGAGTGCCAATACGCCAACGGATTTGTGCTTTAGTTTTACCGGGTTGACCCGCAGAGGCGGTGAAACTGGCCCACATAAAGATGGCTGGGGAGTGGCCTTCTACGAAGGTAAAGGGGTGAGATTATTTCACGATCCAGAACCGTGCGCCACGTCTCAAATTGCCCAGTTTGTGTCTAATTTACCCATTAAAAGTAAAACCGCCATCTGCCATATTCGCCAAGCGAATGTGGGGCACATCAGTTTATCGAATACTCATCCTTTTACTAGGGAGTTATGGGGGCGCTGTTGGGTGTTTGCCCATAATGGCCAAATCCCTGGCTTTATCCGACGTACCGGGGTTTATGAGGCCATTGGAGATACCGACAGTGAAGAACTGTTCTGTGATCTTATGAACCAAATACGACAAAACTTGCCCCGAGATGCCATGCCAGAACAACTTGCGTCAACGCTGGTGGCGTTGTCTGAAGAGTATGCCCGCCAAGGAGTGTTTAACTGCCTACTCAGTAATGGTGATTGGTTATTTAGTTTTTGCAGCACCAAGATGGCGAGTATTACTCGACGGGCTCCTTTTGGGCCAGCGTGTCTTAAGGACGTTGAAGTGAAAATTGATTTTGCCGCCGAAACCACTCCTCAAGATGTGGTGAGTATTATTGCCACCGAACCCCTTACTCACGATGAAAACTGGGATCTGTACGAGCGCGGTGAATGGAAACTGTGGCAAGCCGGTGAAGTGATTGCGTCGGGTAAAGTGGATGTGCCTGTGCACAAAGCTGAGAACGCCATGGTCAGCCCCCGTAATCTGCCCGTCGACCGATGCGATAGCCAACAATAATTTATGGCCCGATAGCGTTATTTCAATAAAGGCGGGCTATGATAAGTTTGCTGTGCTGCCATCAACAGGTCATTACACCACAAAGTAATAGATTGAGAAGAAATGGCAGCTACATCCTCCAAGCACAAAAAGGTGCCAAATAGCGTGGGTGTATCGTTTAGATTTAGCGACGTAAAATAATACCCCCACACTAAAACATAATCCTCCCCCGAGGATCAGCCATAAACCTGTGCCAGGAAGGGCTAAGTAAAGGGGATAAATTAAGCCAAGGGCAATCCAGCCCATTAATAAATAGGTGGCCACGGAAACCTTTGGAAACCGGTGTTGAGCAATTAATTTGAAGGTGACGCCGCCAATGGCGAGCACCCAGATGACCGCCGTTAAGGCAATGCCTAGCCAACCGCCAATGGTGACTAACAATAAGGGCGTGTAAGTCCCGGCGATAAGTAAGTAGATGGCACTGTGATCAAATAGCTTTAGTACGCCTTTGGTTTTTTGATCTGAAATACTATGGTACAGGGTCGAGCTTAAAAACATGAGAATTAAGGTTGCGCCGTATACCGCCGCCGCAATCTCAGCTACGGGGTGCTCTGCCCGTAGCAACAAGAAAACCAAACCTACGATGGCAGCAATACATCCAATACCATGGCTTATACTGTTCAACCATTCTTCGATAATTGAATAGGCACGGGCGGGGGCTGAATGTGTGTTGTTGTCTGGCAAGGTATTTCTCCGTTGGTTTACCCAAGTTAAGAGGATAATGCCGGGTAATAGTTCCTCACCTTGCCTTATTCGTGGCCTTAACTGTGAGATGAAGGCTACCGGCATAGGCCATCAGTGCAGACGTGGCAGACGGTGGGATCCCCACGATCATGGTTACCGTTTCGCCGTAATCGCATTGTTGTACGGTGCCATCCACAGACGCCACCCAATGGCGCACAAACTGTTCATTAGCAAAGCTACTGACAACAGAAAAAGTATGCAAGGTTATCTGTTCTAACACCGGTAAGGTAGACATGGTTTGCTGGGCAGCCCCGGAATAGGCCCGCACTAAGCCGCCGGCACCGAGTTTAATTCCGCCAAAGTAGCGAGTCACCACCATCATGATGTTACCCACGTTTTTGTGCTGTAACACATTGAGTATAGGTTTGCCGGCGGTACCGGACGGCTCGCCATCGTCAGACATGGCCATGGTAGTTGGGTTAATAGGATCGCCCAACAAATACGCCCAGCAATGATGTCGGGCATCAGGGTATTCTACTTTTAGCGCCGACAGCATGGCCATGGCCTCATCCCGGCTCTCAACCGGTCCTGCGCAGGCATAAAATTTACTTTTTTTAATTTCCAGCAGGGTTTGATACCGCTGTTTAGGGACTACGTAGCTCATCTGATATAGTGTAACCTGAAACAGCAACATGAAAAATGTCTTATCGACGGTTGTTTAATGCTGGGTATCACTTTGTCGTGGATGACCTGTTGGCAGTTTGAGCATAAAACCTGATTAAGACTCTGCATTTAAAAAAGACACTTTGCCCTGAATAAGCACAAAAATAGATGAGGTAAACCGTGCAAGATAAAATAAAACGAATTAGCGTCTGGTTATGTATGCTTCCCACCTTCGCCACGGTATTTTCAGCCATTGGCGCACAAGATCCCATACAACAAGAATTACATTCCGTTGATGAGCAATTTACTGCTATCTATAGCGAGGAATGGGCGTGGCGAAAACAGACCTTAAGTATTGATGAAAACACCGATGTGCGTAGCGTGCCCAGTGCCTTGCCCGATGTCAGTAAAAAGGTGCAAGACGAGCGTTTGCAAATATGGCAGCAGGTATTACAAGATCTCAATACAATCGATGTTGGTGCATTGTCAGACGAGAATCAGACCAACTATGCGGTATATCGAACACAAATAGAAACCCTCATCGCAGAGCAACAATTTCGTACCTATGAAAAGCCTTTAATTGGCGATACCGCATTTTGGAGTGATCTGACCTACTTATCGAAAAAGTCCTTCACCCGTAAGCAGGAATTTGAAAACTATCTTGCCTGGCTTAATGACATGCCACGGTATTTTGATCAGCAAATAGTGAACATGAAACAAGGTTTGGCACGTCAGTTTACCTTGCCAAAGATTTCCTTAGTCGGTCGGCAACAATCTGTTGAATCTGTTGTTGCAGCCAAAGGGGAAGAAAATGTGTATTTTGCCCCGTTGACGCGGATCCCCAGTCAGTTTTCTGCCCAAGAACGTAAAGCATTAATGGAAGAGGGGCGTAAGATCATTAACGAAGCGGTGATCCCTGCCCATGAAAAATTGCTCACGTTTTTGGTTAACGACTATATCCCTAATGCCCAGCCTTCCATTGCCGCCATTGATTTACCCGATGGAAAGGCGTACTACGAAGCGCAAATCCGTAAATACACCACATTGGATTACACGGCCCAAGAAATACACCAAATCGGATTGCAAGAAGTGGCTGCAATTCGCGAGCGTATGCATGAGGTAATGAAAGAAGTGGGCTTTGGGGGGGATCTGCATGACTTTTTACACTTTTTGCGTACTGACCCGCAGTTTTATGTGGAAAAGCCACAGGACTTACTCGACCGAGCGGCATGGGTAGCCAAAGAGTTTGATGGGATTGCATCCGATTGGTTTGGTCGCTTGCCTCGCGCCCGGTTTGCTATTGAACCGGTTCCTGACGATATTGCACCATTTTATACAGCCGGTCGGGGAGGTCCGGGGATTTATTTGTTAAACACCTACGATCTTCCTTCTCGGCCTTTGTATTCATTACCCGCGCTAACCCTTCATGAGTCGGCGCCAGGTCATGCGTTTCAAATGCCTTTGTCATTAGAAAATGATGAGATCCCTGCTTTTCGCCGGGAGTCTTACGTGTCTGCCTATGGCGAAGGGTGGGCCCTTTACACCGAAAAGCTGGGTGAGGAAATGGGCATCTACCATACGCCTTATGAAATTTTTGGCATGTTGAGTTATCAGATGTGGCGAGCAGCACGGTTAGTGGTGGATACTGGCATTCATGCTAAAGGATGGAGCCGCCAACGAGCCCAGCAATTTATGCAAGATAACACCGCCTTGTCGATCCACGAAATCACCACAGAAGTGGATCGCTATATTGCGTGGCCAGGGCAAGCGCTGTCGTATTATTTAGGTGAGATGTCCATACTGGCGTGTCGAGAAAGGGCAGAGAAAGCCTTGGGCGAGAACTTCGATATTCGTCATTTCCATGACACCATCTTGCACCTAGGGTCGGTTCCTTTAACTGTTTTAGAAAAACGCATTGATGCCTTTATTGCCAATGGCGGTCCGTCGCCCTATGGTTCAACGCACTGAAAGTGAGAGGTTAGATGAAACTGCTACACACCTCCGATTGGCATTTGGGCCAGAGTTTTTTTACCCAAAATCGCAGGCACGAACACCGCCAGTTTCTTACTTGGTTGCTGGATGTTGTGAAGGAACATGAAATTGATGTCGTGGTGGTGGCCGGAGACGTGTTCGATACTGCGGCGCCGCCAAGTTATGCTCGTGAATTGTACAATCAGTTTGTGGTCGAACTGCAAGCTTACCCTTGTACGCTTGTCGTGTTAGGTGGCAATCATGATTCTGTTTCGGTATTAAATGAAAGTAAGTCATTACTATCATGTTTGAACGTTCACGTAATTGCCGCCTGTGCTGAAGATGAGTCTGAGCAACTGGTGGAGGTGAAAGATGTCAATGGTAGGGTAATCGGATTAATCTGTGCCATTCCCTTTATTCGCCCTCGTGATGTGATCATCAGTGAAGCGGGACAAAGCGGAGACGACAAAAAATCCCTGTTAGGTGATGCCATTAAACAGCATTACGCACGGGTATATCACCTTGCTGCTGAGAGAAAAGCCGCCCTCGGTGGTGATATCCCCATTGTGGCCACCGGTCACCTTACTGCATTGGGGGTCAGTCAATCGGACAGCGTAAGAGAAATTTATATCGGTACCCTTGATGGCTTTTCTGCCAATAACTTTCCCGCTGCAGACTACATTGCACTCGGCCATATCCATCGCCCCCAGCGCGTCGGAAAGCGAGAACATATTCGTTATTGTGGTTCACCTATTCCTTTAAGTTTTGATGAGTTAGCCAGTGCAAAACAGGTCATGGTGGTATCGTTTGATGGCACCACGCCTCATATGACGCCAGTGGCGGTGCCACGCTTTCAGGCCATGGCAGTACTGCGGGGCAATTTGTCTGAAATCGAAGAACAACTTGCCCACATCGACGAGACAGCCGAACCGATTTGGTTGTGTATTGAGGTTACCACCGAAGGGTATTTACCGGATCTACACCAACGCATACAAGGCATGGTAGAAAATAAACCGGTAGCGATCCTCCAGTTACGACGTGTCCGCGCTCATCAAGGCACAACGTTACAACAACAGCGTGAGGAGCATCTTGCAGAACTGACGCCTGATGATGTTTTCGAACGGCGTTTAGCGTTAATGCCAGACGATACGGATGACGCTTTGCGTCTCCGATTGCGAGCCCATTTCCAAACATTAATGCACAGCTTGTATGAGGAGCCTAAGGGGCAATGAGAATTTTATCTTTGCGTCTTAAAAATCTAAATGCATTGAAGGGAGAGTGGAAGTTAGATTTTACCCAATCGCCCTTTAGTGATAATGGTCTTTTTGCTATTACCGGGCCTACCGGCGCCGGAAAAACCACCTTATTAGATGCTATTTGTTTAGCCCTTTATCATCAAACCCCTCGGTTAGGGCAAATATCCAGCACGGCCAACGAAATCATGACCCGGGGAACCGCAGAATGTTTAGCCGAGGTGACCTTTGCGGTAAAAGGAAAAGCCTACCGGGCATTTTGGAGCATGCGTCGGGCCCGAGGTAAGGCCGATGGCAACTTACAACCGGCCCATGTGGAGTTAGCTGAAAGTGAAAGTGGTAAGGTATTGGCTTCGCAGATCCGGCAAAAAACCGATGAAATTGAAGCCATTACCGGGCTAAATTTCCCCCGTTTTACCAAATCCATGTTGCTCTCTCAGGGGGATTTTGCCGCCTTTTTAAATGCTAATGAAAATGACCGTGCCGAATTACTAGAAGAGTTAACGGGAACGGAAATTTACGGGGATATTTCCAGACAGGTACACAGCGAATATAGGGATGCTGAGCAGGCTTTATCGGTGCTTCGAGGTAACAAAGACAGCGTTCAGTTACTCACAGATAAAGAGCGCGATGAATTACAAAACACCGTCAAGGAAACCGATGACGCCCTTGAGAAGGCAAGAAATGACGTTACCCGGTATCAGCAAGGGATCAAATACTTCGAGACTTTGACCCAATTGCAACGAGACTGCCAACAGGCCGATGAGCAGCTAACGCAAGCAAAGCAGGCCATGGCAGAGCATGAAGATGATCTCATCCGTCTACAGCGCGGCGAACCTGCCGAACAATTGAGGGCACGTTGGCAGCAAAAAGGTGACATTGCGCAACAATACGCCGAAAAACAAGAGCAAGCAGCGCAACAACGCCAGCACTTTTTCCAAGCAGAGGTACAGGTACAGGACGCAGAAGCGCAAAGAAAACGGGCAAGTGATGGGTTAAAAGACTATCAGGGGCAAGCCGAACCCCAGATCCAGATGATTCAACAGCAGGTGATGCCCCTAGATAGGGAAATTACCCGTCTTAAGCAAGAAATCAGCGGGGCCCAGACTACCTATGAGGAAAAACAACAGGCGTATCAACAGCATCAGCAAGCTTTGCAGGTTAATCAAACACACTTGGATGAGGTGGATCAGCGTTGGACCGAGTATGCCAATTATTTAGCAACCCATGAGGATGATGGGGCTTTATCGGCGGTATTAAGCGGGTGGTGGGGACACGTCAATCGCCTTGTTCAGCACACGGATGCGCGCCAACAGCTCGCGGCGAAAATTACCACAGATAAGCAGCAATATGACAAGTTAAATAAGGAGTTTAACCTTGCCAACGCCGACTACCAACAGGCTGATGCGGCGTTGACTTATGCTCAACAAAAGAAAAAAGAATGTGAGCAGGCCCTTAGCACACTGTTAAAAATACAAGATGAGCAGGCAGTGGAGGCAAAGTTTAACCGTATCGAAAACCTGCTTTTCCCTCTGACGAAAGCGAAATCCATTCAATCTCAATACCAGCAACAACAGAGTAAAGCCCAAGGGATCGCCGAGAAACAGGCACAGGAAGAAGCGACACGACAACAGGCGCAAAATCACCGGGATTCCCTGCGCCAGCAATGGCGGGAATACAGTCAGTCGTTACAGGATCTGACTCGTCTTATAGATCAGGAAGCCCAACTTGCGGCCTATCGTGACGCCTTATGTGAGGGCGAAGCTTGTCCATTATGTGGCGCCACGTCTCATCCTGCCCTGGCTTCTATGGCGGTGGATGTGCCACACACGGTGGTGCGCAAACAGGCCATGGAAGAAAAGTTACAACAGGCTGAACAGCAAGGGCGTGTCGCCGCTCAGCAGTGGGAAACATCAGGGGCTCGTATTGAGCAGCATCAACTTGACCTTGGTCAGCTTAAGCAAGAGCAAGAAAGTACCCTGAGCCAATGGCAAGAGGTGATGAGCCAACTGGATCTAGCCATCAGTATTGATGATCGTGAGGGGCTAGCGGCCTTTGATACATCGCTGGAAAGCCAGCGCAGCGCATTGCAAGCCCATCGCCGTGCATTGCGAAATGCCTCACATGAGGTAAAAGCTGCCAGCCAAGCCCTTGAGCAGCAGCATCAACAACGAAGCGAGCGTTACGATACCCTACGTAAACTGGAAGGCAGCATAAAAGAAGCCGCCGGCGAACTTAAGCACAATCAAGCTGGTTTAGATCAACATGATGATGCCATTCACGCCATCAAAGAACAGCTTGCAGAAGAAGCGCAAAAAATTAATCAACCAGCCCCTGAAGGCGATCTTAAATCGTGGCTTAATGAACGACAGAGAAAAAGTGAGACCTGGCACGCCAAGCATAAACAGAGAGAAGAACAAAAAGATCGCCGCCGTGATTTAGCGGAAGATAAAGCACGGATTGAAGAAGCCCTTAAAAGCACTCAGGCGAGATTAAAGGAAGACGAGAAGGCCTTGGCAGAGCGTCAGCAAGCACTGAAAAAGGCAGTAGATGAAAGGCGTGCATTACTCGGTGATGTGGATGCCGCCGAAGCACTCACCAAGCTAACTCACACCTTAGATGAGAAAAAGCAGGCATGGGAAAGCGCCCAGCAGGCTCACACCGCTTGGAGCGAAAATTACATTGAAGCGAAGAGTAAAAAAGAAAGTGCAGAAAACGCATTACTTGAGTTACAAAATACACAAAAGGAAATAAGCCAGGTATGGGAACAAGCAAGACAAGACCAAGGGTTTGATGACGATGATGCCTTTTTAAAGGCATTACTGCCGCCTAATGAACGGGAAAGTCTCAGCGGTCTTAAAGCCCGTTTGGACAAAGCCGTTAGCGACAATCTAGCCTTACAACAAAAGGCGAAAGGCCAATTACAGCAATGGCAAACCGGTACCTTGGCCACACAATGGCAGCAAACGGAGGTGCAGGCCCTTCAAGCCACCATCACCGAAGCCGAACAAAAACGGGATACATTACTTCAGCAAAAAGGCACTTTATCTGCACGTTTACGTCAAGATGATGATGTTCGCCGTCGGCATCAGTCCATACTTGAGGAAATTGCAGAAAAAGAAGCTCATTTTGATGATATTGCTGCCTTGCATGGCTTGATTGGGTCAGCGGATGGTCATAAATTCCGTAAATTTGCCCAAGGGCTAACACTGGATAATTTGGTGGTGCTAGCCAATCGTCAGTTACAACGTTTACACGGTCGTTACCGTCTTACCCGTCACGCCGGTGAGGGGTTAACTTTAAAAGTGGTGGATACGTGGCAGGGCGATATTGAACGAGATACTAAAACCTTATCCGGTGGCGAGAGTTTTCTGGTGAGTCTGGCCCTAGCTCTTGCCTTGTCAGACTTAGTCAGTCATAAGACCAGTATCGATTCTTTGTTTTTAGATGAAGGGTTTGGCACCTTGGACGCGCAAACGCTGGATATAGCCCTTGATGCTTTAGATAACCTCAACGCGTCGGGAAAAATGATTGGTGTGATCAGTCATATCGAGGCTATGAAAGAGCGGATCCCCGTACAGATACGGGTACATAAGCGCAGTGGTCTGGGGCTAAGTGCATTGGATAAACAATACGCTTATGCTAACGGGTAAAGGTCTGTTAACTCGGTCAGTGTGATGCACAACACCGATTAGGTGTTGTGCATGTAACTAGGATCACTAATGACAAGATTGGGCAGAACTTTTAGCTGTGCCTGTGCCCTTGTTGAAGCTTTTTTGTAGATAATTTTTAATGATTAAACCCGCCAATACAATGCCACATAGGGTATATAAGTGGCCCACGGTCTCGCCGTGATGATGACCGCTAACAGGGTGAGCGATAAACTGGGTTAACGCAAAGGTATCGACAAGGTAGTTTAGCAAGTAGCCAAAGCCAATGCTGGCGCTGGTAATGCTGAAAATATACAAAATAAGGGCACGGCGGCCTAATTCTTTCCCTATCATTCCCATGGTAGACACATTGGTGGCTGGTCCTGCTAGCATGAACACCAAAATCGCACCGGGTGAGAGTCCTGCCGATAAAAAGCCCACAGCAAGTGGCGTGGATGCAGTGGCACAGATGTACATGGGCACGCCAATTACGGCCATCACCAACATGGCCATAAAGCCATCACCCCATTGGGTTAAGAAGGATGTCGGCACCCAGGTTTGAATTGCCGCGGCAAGAGCCAAACCGATAAGTAGCCATAGGGTAATGTCTTGCAGTAATTTACCGGTGGAAAATTGCAACAGGGTAGTGATTTTTGCACCCAAGGGCTTAGTGGCGCTGGTATTTTTAGGGCTGGATTTAGACGAACAGCAGCCGTCGGATTGGGCGGTATCGTTGGGAGCTTGCGTAGTTGCGCAAGAGGATACGGGGTTTTCCTTCGGCGCGGTACTGCAGCATGTGCTGGTGGCCATTGCAGGCTTAGCCGCACTTTCAGCACATTGATTGGTGTTTATTGCCGGGGCGTCTTGTTGTTTGCGTTCATCGGGCTCGGCAAAGAACTTAACCATTAGCCCAGTGTAGATGGCACTGAATATTGCAGCAACAGGCCGTACAATCGCAAACAGTGGCCCCAGCAATGCGTAGGATACTGACACTGAATCGACCCCCGTTTCTGGCGTTGAAACTAAAAAGGAGACCGTAGCGGGTTTAGACGCACCACTGCGACGTAAACCTAGCGCAGCGGGAATTACCCCACAAGAACAAAGGGGCAGTGGAGCTCCTATCACCGCGGCCTTAAAAATGGCGCCCACACTGTTATTACCCATGTGTTTTTGTAATAAAGATACAGGGACAAGTTCGTGCATGATCCCCGCTACCAATAACCCTAAGAGTAACCAAGGCGCCGATTCGATAAACAGGCCAATAAAGTTATCGAACAAAAGGGTAATGTCTGTCATAACGGGGTATCCGAGTTTAAAAGTTGCAAAATCGTACAATGCTGTGAACTGTGGGTGCCGCCGTCACAGGCGACAGCAAGTTGCTGTAAAGACTGGCGTATTTTGTCGAGTTCAGAAATCTTAGCAGAAACCTGTTCAATTTTATCCAAGGTGACTTGCTTCACTTCATCGCACGTATGGGCATCAGGGTGAAGCTTTAATGCCATTAATTCTGCTATCTCACTAAGTGTAAAGCCCACCGCTTTGGTGCGCTGAATAAAGCGCAGTTTTTCTAGCTCGTCCACACTAAACCAGCGATAGCCCGATGACGACCGCGTGCGAGGTGCAATGAGCCCTTTTTCTTCATAGAAGCGAATGGTGTCCACACTGACGTTAGCATGTTTTGCCAGTTCACCAATTTTGTATAACGGGGAATCTTTCATGGTGCAGACCTTAAACCCTAGAGTTAACTCCAGAGTCAAGTATGCACAAAGAAAAAAGGGAAAAAAAGTGATTTATGCAAAAGCATCGACAGGTTGCTAGTGGGTTTGTTGCAGTTGCCGGTGAAGTTTAGCCGGTAAGAAACGCATGGTGGTTTCGTAACCGGTGTCGAACAATACCTGCTTGTCATCGTTGCCGGCGTTGAAGTCAACCGCAGAGACTTCACCGGTATCCACCAAGATGGTACGTTGCCAGAATTCTGCGTGAACATATTCCCGCGACAGCGCAGACATAAATGTGCGAGCCAGTAATGTAAGGTAAAGGGGTAAAACAAAACGCCGCTGTTTGCTCAAGGATTCTTTCTTTTGCTTACTTTGCAAGCGAAAACAGACCGATAAGGTGCCGTCCTGTTGCCAATCACGGAACAACGCATCTTCAGATAAAATCGCGCCATCCACCAGTAACTTGTCTTCATAGGGGCGAAATGCAAAAACTAAGGGAATGGACATCGATGCGCGAACGGCTGCCGACACTTTAAGATCAGGAGTGGTCTCTTTGTCGAACAACACCGGGCCGCCACCGTTTACATCGGTAGCCAGAATATGCAAATGAATCGGTAAGGCTGCGAAGGTAACGCCTTCAAGAAGATCATCAAGCCATTTTTCGAAACGGTCCCCCGAGGCAAGACCACCTTCGCGAAGTAGTCGCCACAGGGAGAAATCGGCAAATTGACGAAAATCCGTTTCTAAGGCGAGGGACTTCATTTTATCTAACGTCACGCCCTTGGCAAATAGGGCCGCAATGATGGAGCCGCCGGACACACCCACAATGTGCTGGCACTCAATGTGCAAATCTTGCAGTGCTTGTAAAATACCAATATGGGCGGGAAGGCGGGTGCCGCCACCCGCTAAAATAGGCACGATATGCTTAGGATAAACAGAAGACTCTGACATGACAGTGTACTTAAACCAGACTTGCCATTGAGCTTAGTTCACCAACGCAGAATCTGACAACTCCATAGGGAGCTTTTGCCAGTGATTGCACGTTTTATGCTGCGCTTTCGCAATGGGCAAGGAATTCATCATAGGTGCCCTCAAATACATTGAGTTTGTTATTTTTAATTTCAATGATTTGGGTCGCCAATGTGGATACAAATTCTCGGTCATGGCTAACAAATACGACGGTTCCGTCAAAACTCTCCAACGCCATATTTAAGGCTTCTATGGATTCCATATCAAGGTGGTTGGTCGGTTCATCCATGATGATCACGTTGATGTCTTGTAACATTAATTTACCGAACAACAACCGGTTTTTCTCACCACCTGAACACACAGACACCTTTTTATTAAAATCGTCAGAACCAAACAGTAAACGGCCTAGCATGGCTTTAACTTGCAAGTCGTCATGCTTAGGACCTCGCCATTGTGACATCCACTCGAATAAAGTGAGATCGTTGGCAAATTCTGCTGAACTGTCTTGAGGCACGTAACCAACGGCGGCATTCTCAGCCCACTTCACGACCCCTTCTTGGGCGTCGATTTCGTTGGTTAGGCATTTCAATAAGGTGGTTTTACCGGCTCCGTTTTCGCCGATAATTGCCAGTCTTGAGCCGGCTTCAAGAAGTAAATTACCCTTGTCGAAAAGGGGTAAATCAGGATAGCTATGGCCTAATCCTTCAAGCGTAATGGCTAAGCGATGCAATTTTTTATGCTGTTTAAACTGAATATAGGGTTTGCGACGACTGGATGCTTTGATTTCTGTCAGTTCTATTTTCTCGAGTCGTTTAGCCCGTGATGTGGCCTGCTTGGCTTTTGATGCATTGGCTGAGAAACGGGCAACAAATTTTTGCAGTTCTTCAATTTCTGCCGATTTTTTTGCATTTTCTAGGTGTAACTGTTGTTGCGCCATAGCGGAGGCTTCGGCAAAGGCGTCATAGTTACCGGGGTAAATACGCAATTCGCCATAATCAATATCGGCCATGTGCGTACACACCGCATTGAGAAAGTGACGGTCGTGAGAAATAATGATCATGGTGGACTTGCGCTTGTTCAGCTCTTCAGCCAGCCAATTGATGGTATAAATATCAAGGTTGTTGGTTGGCTCATCGAGTAACAAAATATCAGGATCAGCAAATAATGCTTGGGCCAAGAGTACCCGTACTTTTTTACCTGGGGCCACTTCTTTCATGAGGCCAAAGTGGTAATGTTCTTCGATACCGGCGGCAAGTAGAATATCGCCGGCTCGGGCTTCGGCGGTATAACCGTCCATTTCAGCAAACTGGGTTTCTAAGTCTGCCACCCGCATGCCATCTTCTTCGCTCATATCCGGTTTGCTGTAGATGGCATCCCGCTCTTTTTTGACTTCCCATAACGGACTATCACCCATGATCACCGCATCGATGACGGAGTGTTCTTCAAAGGCAAATTGATCCTGATTCAGTATGCCCAGTTTGGTACCGGGCGCTAAAGACACATTACCTGCGCTGGGGGTGAGTTTGCCACTTAGAATTTTCATGAAGGTGGATTTACCGCAGCCATTCGCTCCAATTAATCCGTAACGGTTTCCATTACCGAATTTAGCAGAAATATTTTCAAACAGTGGCGATGAGCCAAATTGCATGGTGATGTTGGCAGTGGTAATCAAAACAAAATCCCGAATGTTAAAAGCAGAATAAAAAAAGCGCAGCATTAATGCGATGTGGCCGCGCAATATAAAGAATCAAGGGCGGTGTGTCGAGGAGTATTTGGTTAAAACAGCATCAGTTGTGAAATCTTTACCCGTAGGGGGATAATCTCGCAAGAACTGTAATCACTTTGTTAAAAATATACGCTTTTTACCTGGCTAAATGGATTGGCCCAAATGTGGCAAAATTTGGCAATGAGTGCCTTTGTTAACAGCAAAGGTAGGGTTGGCGAGAAATACCGACGAGCCGAAGTTCATCAATACTGGTGGCTAAAAGATGTGAGGACGCCATAGACATGGCGTCCTCTTTCTCTTATTGGGAGCAGCTGATGGTGGCTTGAGATGCCATTTTCGGAGTAAATTGAATATCTGCAATACTTAACGACGCTTTTGTTGCCGTTTTAAGCTCGAATGGGACAACTAGGCCCTGAAAGTCAATGCCACTATTGGCAAAGCAGGCAAGGTCGATACTCATAGAGGACCAACTTTCTGCCGGAAATGCTTGCAGTTCGGCACTAATATCGATTTGTGCTGCACAGCTACCTGGCGCATCGCCTTCACCCTCACAGCTCATACCAATGGTCAGGGGGCCAGTGATGAGAGAATGGCGATTAATCTTAAACGTTAGCGCTCCTTTCGCCACTTGTTGAGCGCTTAAGTCTTCTCGGAAAAAGCTCTTGCTGGCAAAACGCATGCTCGCTGATGCTGTTCCGTCGAAGGTAAGTTTACGGGCATCTTCTTGGATCTCTTTATCGACGGTGCGATATGTTAAGGCGCCTAGCGTATGCGTGTTGGCATTAACCTCTAAACTGTCATTCTGGGAGTGCAGCCACATTACCCAGGGCGCTTGAACGGTACCGGATAGCAGGTAAACAGGCTGATCATTGTTTTGTGCCTCAATGACGGTTTCGTCTAAATCGTCAGTCAGGACGTTCTCGTCGTTAAAGGTAAGCCCGAACCCGTAGGGAAGTAGCGGCGCATAATTCTCATCGCCCAAGTTTACGATTTGATTTGAAGTGGCGGGCCAAGAGAACGGTAGTTTTCCTTTAAAGTCTTGTTTGCCGAACAAGACATCAGAGACGGCTTTACCTTCAGAGCCAGGCAGCCAGGCCGCAACAAAGGCATCTGAGGCGTTCAATTCAGGGTTTACCCACATAGGACGGCCGCTAATAAATACAGACACCACCGGAATGTTTTGGGCTTTGAGTTTATGGAGTAAGGCAAGATCGCGCTTGCTTCCCCGTTGATAAATTAAGGTTTCTCGGTCGCCATGACCTTCGGCATAGGGTTCTTCACCGTATACCACAATGGCGACGTCAGGGGTTTGGGTAAATGTACCGTCAACGGACAAAGTTACCTGACCGCCTGCACCTTCCACCGCAGATCTTATGCCATCATAAATAGAGGTGCCGCCAGGAAATTCGGCATTGGTATTATTGGTGCCTTGCCAAGTTACCGACCAACCACCGGATTGTTTACCAATGTTATCGGCAGCGTCACCGGCTACTAGAACATGCTGGTTGCCATCAAGAGGTAACAGGTGATGTTTATTTTTCAGCAACACCAGCGATTCTCTTACGGCTTCTCTTGCCACCTGACGGTGGGCCTCGCTACCAATTAACTGGCGATTGCCAGAAAGGGGGCGGGCGGCTGGACTTGGTTTATCAAACAAGCCAGCGCGAACTTTAACGCGAAGAATACGGCGAACGGCGTCATCAATACGAGACTGGGCAATGATGCCCGCGTTCACTTGCGCAATGGTATTGTTGTACAGGGCTTTCCAGTCATCGGGCACCATAAAGATATCAAGCCCAGCATTGATGGCTTGGGCACAGCTTTCATTAGTACACCCTTTTACCTGACCGTGTCCGTTCCAGTCACCCACCACAAATCCATCAAAACCCATGCGGTCCTTCAATACATCGGTAAGTAGGTATTTGTGACCATGAAGTTTCTTCCCATGCCAACTATTAAATGACGCCATTACAGACTGAGCACCTGCGGTGAGGCCACCGACGTAACCTTGGGCATGGATGTCAAACAGAGCTTGTTCAGTGGCAATATTATTACCTTGGTCGTCGCCGCCGATAGTGCCGCCGTCACCCACAAAGTGCTTGACGGTGCTAATGACCCGTTGATCGCTAAGGAAGTCTTTATCTGCGGCACCCTGTAAGCCTTTTACCACCGCTGCAGCGTATTCACGCACCACCGCTGGGTTTTCTGAGTAGCTTTCGTAGGTACGCCCCCAACGGTCGTCCTGTACCACCGCCACAGTGGGAGCAAATACCCAGTCGATACCCGTAGCCATTACTTCTTGAGCGGTAATATGGGCGATTTGTTCCACTAAAGCCGGATTGTGAGCCGCGCCTAAACCGATATTGTGAGGAAATAAGGTGGCACCAATGACATTGTTGTGTCCATGTACCGCATCGGTACCCCACATGGTAGGGATGCTAGTGCCATCGACACTGTCGTCTACAGAGGCTTGATACATGGCTTCGGCTAATTGAACCCAATCGTCGGGCGTCGCATGTTTATTATTGTTAGGAAATGCGCCGCCACCATTTAAGTATGAGCCAAATCCATATTGGCGCATGTCTTCAACGGTAATATTACGAATTTCTGGTTGGATCATCTGGGCAATTTTTTGCTCCAGCGTCATGTGGCTTAGGATTGATTCCACACGCTGTTCCACCGCAGGATCCTTTTTCACCTCAATATTTAATTTGGGCCATATATCCCCATTGCGTTCGGCGCTGGATTTGTCTGTATTGATGTCTGGTCCAGCACAACCTGCAATGAGGGCGGCAGACACAAAAGATGCAAAGATTGTCGTTCGCATGATAAGTCCTTAATGAGTATTTGAGCGTGCTACGCGACTGCCGTACAGGCCATAATAGGCGATGTACAAGTAACAGGAGGCGGGCAATAAAAAGGAAAGGGTGACACCAACACTGTCTGCTAACATGCCTTGTAGCAAAGGAATGAATGCACCACCGACGATGGCTAAGCAGAGAATACCCGACCCATTAGGCGTGTCTTTTCCTAGCCCATGCAATGCCAGGCTAAAAATAGTGGGAAACATAATGGAATTGAATAAGCCTACCGCTAAAATGGTCCATAGCGCCACATCACCCGTGTTGGTCATAGAAATTAAAATAAGGGCAATAACGCAAAGGGCATTCACCGTTAGTACCAAGCCCCCAGAGACTTTTTGCAGTACCGCAGCACCGATAAACCTGCCAACCATGGCACCACCCCAATAGTAAGCGATGTAGGTGGCTGCTTTTGCTTCAGTTAAACCGGCAACATCATGTTGTGCTAGGTAATTAACTAGCATACTTCCTATCGCGACTTCTGCACCTACGTACATGAAAATGCCTAACGCGCCCAGTACTAAATGACGATGTTGTAACGCGCCTTTAAAACGTAATTGTTCTTGCTTGCCGCCCTGATGCAGAGCAGGTAGTTTAAGAAATAAGAAAATCAACGCGAGGGCGAATAAGGTGAAGGCCAAAATAAGATAGGGAAGTTGAACATCGGACGCACTGGCTTGGCCATGTTCACCGGTGGCGCCATAAATAAGAAACGAGCCGAAAAACGGGGCGACAGTGGTACCAAAGGAATTAAACGCCTGTGTCATGGTAAGGCGCGATGAAGCGGTTTTCGGATCGCCAAGTGCGCTAACGTAAGGGTTGGCGGAAACCTGTAACAAGGTAATGCCTGATGCCAGCACAAATAGGGCAATAAGAAAAATAGCGTAAATGCCACTGGCCGCTGCAGGGTAAAACAACAGGCAACCACAACAGGCTACACCTAAGCCCATCACAATTCCCCGCTGATATCCAATGCGGGACACCAACATTCCAGCGGGCAAAGAGACAATAAAATACGCGCTAAAAAAGCAAAATTGGATCAGCATTGCTTGGGTGAAGGAAAGGTTAAAGGCACCCTTAAGGTAAGGGATCAGTATGTCATTAAGACAGGTGATAAACCCCCACATGAAAAACAGAGTGGTAAGTGATATCAGCGCAAACCTGTAGTCACGGTTCTGATTATTTGTTGTGCCAATTGGCGTTTTAAGGTGTGCAGGTGTATCCACAAGATCCTCTCAGTTTCAAAATTACGCTATTAATGTTAAATTAACAATTGAAAGCGCTTACATTTAACATCATTATTTTGTAAGCGCTTACATTTTGCAAGCTATTTACACGAATTATTAACAAAATAACCGCCTGCGTGTAATTCTTTCTATAGAATTAGCGCAAAGAACAGCAGGCCGTTGCCATAAGGTTTTATCATGCAAAACATATCTCTGCCGGCAGATTCACCGCTGTTGTCAACAGAATTTATCTACGGCGTTGCCACCTCAAGTTTTCAAATTGAAGGGGATAGAGCGGGGCGGTCTGATAACATTTGGGATACATTTTGCGCCTTGCCAGCGGCCATCGAAGACGGTTCAAATGGTGATGTTGCCTGCGAACATGTAAAATTTTGGCAAAAAGATGTGGAACTGATTGCCGAACTCGGGGTAGATGCCTATCGTCTTTCGGTGTCATGGAGTCGGGTTATTCAGTCTGATGGCAGCGTCAACCAGCAGGGGTTGCGGTTTTACGTTAATCTAGTGGATGCGCTCGTGGCTAGAGGTATACAGGTTTTCGTTACCCTTTATCATTGGGATCTACCCCAAACCTTAGAGGATAACGGTGGCTGGTTGAATCGGCAGACTACAGATGCTTTCGCCTTTTATACTTCAGTAGTTGCGCAAGCTTTAGGAAATAACGTCACTGCTTATGCAACCTTAAACGAACCTTTTTGTTCGGCTTATCTAGGCTACGAAACCGGCATACATGCGCCGGGAAAAACCGGGGTTAAAAATGGGCGACAAGCGGCCCATCATTTGCTGGTGGCCCACGGTAAGGCCATGCAGGTGTTGCAAAAAGTTTGTCCAAATAGCAAGCATGGTATTGTATTGAATTTTTCTACCTGCTATCCCGCGTCAGGGTCTGCGGCCGACAAGAGGGCATCGGAATTTGCCGATCAATACCATAATCATTGGTACTTGATGCCCTTAATCGAAGGGCGCTATCCCGATGTTATCCATGATTTGCCCTTAGAGCATCAGCCTGATATTGCCCCTGGTGATATGGCGCTTATTCGTCAACCGTTAGATTACCTCGGTGTGAACTACTACAACCCCACTGATTACGCGGCTAATGAGCATGGCGAAGCGGTGGTTGTGCCTCCTAACGGTGTGCCAGTGACGGCCATGGGGTGGGAGATAAACCCCGCGGCTTTTACTGCATTATTGCTGGCGTTACACCAGCGGTATCAACTGCCGCCCCTTTATATTACCGAAAATGGCGCTGCAATGGAGGATCGTCTCGAACAGGGCGAAATTAAGGATGACTCTCGCATTGCGTATTATCATGCCCACTTAAATGCCGTGCATCATGCGGTGGTGGCAGGCGTTGATATTAAAGGTTACTTTGCCTGGAGCTTAATGGATAATTTCGAATGGTCGCTGGGGTATACCAAACGATTTGGCATTGTTTATGTTGATTACCCAACTCAACAACGTATACCTAAGCATAGTGCCAAGGCGTATCGAACCTTGTTAAAGACTAGAGCTAAATGAAAAATAACGGTACATTCCATTATCATGTTTAACGGTTAAATTCTTTTTATGGCAACCATTTACGAAGTATCAGAAGTCGCCGGTGTGTCACTGGCCACGGTGTCTCGGGTAATGAACGGCAACGCCAAAGTTAGCGATCGAACACGCCGTAAGGTGCTCGATGCCATGGCGTCTCTTGGCTACAAACCCAATGCCATTGCCCAGTCCCTTGCTTCAAATCGTACAAACAGCATAGGGCTGTTGGTGTCTGAATTACACGGTTCTTACTTCGGCGATTTGATGAGTACGGTAGAGCGTGTGCTCAAAGCAAATGGAAAACACGTGATTATCACCGCAGGCCATACCGATGAAAACACCGAACTTGAAGCCATCGATTTTTTAAAAAGTCGCCGTTGTGATGCCCTTATTGTGCATGCCGAAGCGGTTAGCGATGGGTATTTGCAAGATCTTGCGCAATCAGACGTACCTGTGGCGGTCATTAACCGTCAGGTTGAAGGGATCCCGTCTCACTGTTTTGTCGTGAATAACGAACAAGGGGGATATATCGCAGCTAAAGCGGCCATTGAGCAAGGGCATCGACATATTGGTTATGTTAGCGGGCCCATGTTGAAAAAAGATGCCCAAGATCGCCTTGCAGGTCATGTTCGCGCCCTTACCGAACAAGGCATTTCCCATGATGAGTCTTTAGTTTACGAAGGTGATTACCATGAGTCTTCTGGTCAGGCGGGATGTTTAGCACTGCTTGAGCAACACCCCCAAATAACAGCCCTAATTTGCGCAAATGACGAAATGGCCTTTGGCGCCATGACGGCTGCCCGAGAAGCGGGCCTGTGTGTGCCCGAAGATTTGTCTATTGTGGGCTTCGATAATGTACTTTTTTCCCGTTATCTGTTTCCAAAATTAACCACCGTTGAAAACCCCATTAGTGCCATGGGCGAAATGGCTGCGAACTGGATCCTCAAAGAAGTGTATGACCTAAAGTGCCCCCATCCTATTGAGCACCTTTTTGTGCCAACCTTAGTTGAGCGGGCGTCGCTTGGCAGGGCCCAGGATGCGTAGGTTATGCTCCCCCACGCTCTATTTTACTCTGATTGTATCGTTGGGAGGCTTTATTTTTGGCTTCGATGCCAGTGTGATTTCTGGTGCCATTGGGTTTATTGATAACGCCTTTGGTTTAACAGAGTGGCAACAGGGTTTTGTGGTGAGTTCACCAACGCTGGGGGCATTGGTTGCCATGATGGTCGCGGGGGTGATCAGTGACGGCATTGGGCGTCGGAAAACCCTGATTATCATTGCATTTTTATATCTCGTCTCGGCAATTTGCTCGGCCCTGGCAATCAATTATTGGATGTTGTTGGCCGCCCGCTTTATCGGAGGCATGGCATTTTGTTCTTTGATCATTGCACCTGTGTATATTTCTGAAATTAGTGCTCCAGAACATCGCGGGCGCATGGTCTCTGTTAATCAATTGAACATCGTGTTGGGTTTTGCACTGTCGTATTTTAGTAATTATTATTTTTTGCAATTAAGCCAACGTCAATGGGATTGGGTTAAGCACATAGGCATTGCTGAGCACCCATGGCGGTTTATGTTAGGTATGGAAGTGCTGCCTGCCGTGGTGTGGTTGTTATTGCTCTTCACTATCCCTCGTAGCCCTCGTTGGTTAATGCTAAAAAAGCGCACCGATGAAGCCGCTCAGGTAGTCAAACATCTGTTTACCCCAGAACAGGCCCAAGCACAATTACAAGGGATCCAGGCTTCATTGCATCAACAGCCGGGGCACTGGAAACAGCCCATGACTATGCTTGTTAGTAAGAGGATGCGCTTCCCATTAATCCTAGGGTTGATTTTAGCCATATCCCAACAGATCACCGGTATCAATGTGATTTTTTTCTACGCGCCCACTATTTTCGAACAAAGTGGCGTGGGCACCAATGCCGCCTTTATGCAGGCTATTTGGGTGGGGATTGTGAACGTGATTTTTACTATAGTGGCCATGGCTTGCATTGACCGCTGGGGGCGTAAACCTTTACTTATTACTGGTTTAAGTGGTGTCATTATTAGCATGTTAGTGTGTGCATATGGCTTTGCTCAGGCCCAATACCAGTTTGATAGCGCTGCAATGCCTGGCATCGGTGAAATTAACGAAGGGGTGTTAAGTAAACTGTATGGCATACAAGGGCAGGTGTATGAGTCTGATGTGTCATTTAAGCAAGCTTTATTGTCGGCGCTAGGTAAGCAGGATTACGATCAATACCATCATGCCATTCTCAGCGCGAGTATAAGCATGAATGCCCCTTTAGTATTGCTAGGCATCATTGCATTTGTGGCATCTTATGCCATTTCTTTAGGGCCTGTGATGTGGGCCATGCTGGCTGAAATTTTTCCAAATCAAACACGTGCATTGGCAATATCCTTGGTGGGCGTGGTCAATGCGTTAACCAGTTTTAGTGTGCAGTTTTTATTTCCTTGGGAATTAATGCATCTTGGTGCCGCTGTTACTTTTGCTATTTATGGTGGCTTTGCGGTGATAAGCCTGTTGCTTGTATTGACACTTTTTCCTGAAACAAAAGGGCGAACGTTGGAGCAAATTGAAAAAAATTTGCTCCATAAACAAATTTAACCGGCGATATGATAGCGCCCCAGCTATTCATTGAGGTAGAATTGCTCGATTAGTAATCATTGATGTCGGCAACGTATAAAGCAGTGTTGTACTGCTAAGTGTGGGCTGAGCTAGACCGAATGAGAAGTAAGATGAAGTACATCGGTTTATTTTTCAAAGCCCTGCAAGGCTTTATACCTGTAAAGCATTGTCACTACCTGGTTTTGTTATGGATCTGCGCTTTTCCCGTTGCGGCGGGATGCCAGTTGGTGACACCCCATTATGAGCCCAGTAGTACCACTGCCATCCCTCTTGAATTAGGCCCCCAAACCTTGGTGTATCGATGTGCACTAGACACCATTCAAGTGATTCATTTTCGCCTCGATATTATCAAAGATGCTTACGCGACATTAGACAATGGCATGCAACTGAGCCCGTTAAGCAGCTCGAGTAAGGCATTTATATTACCTGTGGGTGACTATGGATTAAATGTAACGGTAAATGCCCAGCGCGCCCGTTTTCTCAATCCCCAAATTGAACCTGTGGCAACCTTTTACCGAAAAGACTATATCCACATTGCCGTGCTTAGCGGTTTTTTAGGTTTTAGCGCTGCACTCATGATTTTTGTTGGCGTGTTAGGACGAAGTTTAAAAGATACCAGTTTTTACGCTTACAGTGCTTATATCGCCAGTGCAGGAACGTTTTTCTTTATTCAAGAAGGCATGTTAAACCTCTTTTTTCCCTCTTTTATTTTGGCAAATGATATCCGTCTAAAATTGGTTTTTGCCGGTCTTACGGTTTGGACCTCAGTGCGCTTTATTATGCAACTGCTTGATATTCCAACTTTAATAAATAAAAGGTATGGTTATATACTGAATGGCGCAGCAGGTTCGGTGTTAGCTTTAGCGCTGTTACAAGGCATACTGCCCGAGTCGTATACCCAGTCGTTTAGCGGCATTATGGGGTTAATTACGCTAGTTGGTATAGGCGGTATATTAGTTGCTACTGTGTATGCGGTAAAACAAAAGGTGCCGGCGGCACAACTAGTGCTAGTGTCACTGATAGTCATATTTTTTAGTATGGTTTTTCGTTTATATCTTCACGATGTGAGCCCTTTTTTACATCGCTATGGGTTGATTATTTCGGTGACCATTGAAGCGATGTTATTAGCCATTGCAGCATCTGAAAAAGTGCGCCGTTTAAATATCGACAAAACCCGTGCATTTCGTGATGCATCAGCAGACAGTTTGTGCCCAGTACTGAACCGACGAGGTTGGGAATCGGCAGCCAATCAGATGCTCAAACGACACGCCAGTAGTGGTGGCGTTTTGTCTTTATTTTTTATTGATTTAGATAAATTTAAGCAAATCAATGATGCCTATGGGCATGGCGTAGGTGATGAGGTCTTAGTTCATGTTGCAACTATTTTAAAAGAGCAATGCCGCGAACAAGATTTAGTGGGCCGTTTAGGGGGAGATGAGTTCGTGGTACTCGGTTACAGTTTAAACCGCTATCAATCTGAACGCCTTCGTGACCGATTAAACACCCTATGCAACGAGTTTGTTGTCGATATCAATAATAAAACCATTACTCTAAGTGCTAGTTTAGGCCATTGCATGGTAATAGAACCCCATAAGAATATTCAGACGCTTCTGCATCAGGCTGATTTGCAAATGTACGAGCAAAAGCACCGTACAAGTTGAAGGGCCTTAGTGTCACTTTTGGACACAAATGGGAAAGCTTTAGAGGCATCGCCATTAAGAATTTTCCGGTCATTGCATACCGGCTTTTACAGCAACAAGCCGTTGTCGAATTTTGTCTTCCTCTTGGGCAATACCCACCGCCGTTTTTATGCTCGACGCCACAGCATCCACGGCGGTGGTGTGAGTACCACAAAGTGAAGACACTAAACACACTGTACGTTCCATACTTGGGCTAACAATACGGCGGGCACTCACCAGTTGGCCTTTGACATGATCATGAATTAAATCCCAAGATGCGATGGTGTGTGCAATGCCTTCAACGGCTAACTTGAGGCTGGAATGGGCCGATTGAAAATCCAGTAAAAAGTTAAATTCAATGCCATTTTCAAAGGCGTAGCGGTCGAGGGTTCGACGCATAGAGTGTTTACCTGGACTCGATACAATGGGGTAATGGGCTAGCTCACTAAATTCAATATCCCTGTTGTTGGTGTGATCAGGATCATAGGGGCCCACCAAATACAGCTGCTCCACATAAAGTGGCTCGATCTTTCTATCCACCTTGGTTTGAATGTCATAACTCATCATTAGATCCAGCAAATCCCCATCAAATGAGCGTTCGAGGGTTGTGGTATTGCCTTCTTCTACGATAAGGCTAATCCCTGGATAATGGCTTTGCAGAATTCTTGATAAGGGCGCGGCCAACGCATTGTTTAAACCTACCGGTAACCCTACACGAACATTCCCTGTGGGACTTGCTTTACACCCCACTAGGGATGAACGGACATCGTCGATTTGCTTTAAAAGGGATTGGGCAGCGGGAAGAAACTGTTCTCCGGCGTAGGTGAGGGCGATGCCTCGCCTATCCCGTTCGAGCAATTTCACCCCTAAACTGGTTTCTAAGCTTTTTAAACTCATGCTCAACGCCGGAGGCGTGATATGTGAGTTTTCACTGGCTTTGCGTAGGTTGCCCGCCTCGACCACCGCGATGAAATGACGCAATTGTCTAATTTCCACTTTTTACCCTTTTTGGCACCGAATCGTATCGGCGTGTAACATCATGGTAAGCAATACTTAACAACTTAAACAAAATAATCAAATATATTTAACTTTTTTACTTTGCTAATTTCGCCTTGTTAACAAAATGTTTCAAGGCGTGGCACAAAGTGACACCCCTGAACTAGCCCCAATAGCCACTGGAAAATACCAATAAAGAGGGTTTCACATGACGTTGTCTAAATGTGCAATAGCCACCATTGCTGCGCTGTCTTTTACTACCGCTGTGACAAAAGTAAATGCACAGGAACAGGAAAAAGAAAAACCGAATGTTGTGCTGATCGTTACCGACGATATGGGCTATAGCGATTTATCCTGTTTTGGCGGTGAAATACCCACGCCAAACATCTGCTCTTTGGCAGAAAATGGCCTGAAAGTGACCGACTATTACACTAATCCTATGTCGGCGCCCACCCGTTCTATGCTGCTGACAGGGGTTGATAATCACAAAGCCGGACTAGGCAACATGCCGCCCTTGTTAGGTGGAAACCAAGTAGGCCGTCCGGGTTATGAAGGGGCTTTGAATAACCGTGTGGTAACGGTGGCGGAAATGCTTACTTTTGCAGGCTATCACACCTATATGGCGGGAAAGTGGCACTTGGGTCACACTTACCAGACATCGCCGAAAGGTCGGGGCTTTGAAAAATCATTTGGCTTTACCGGTGGTGGCGTCTCACACTGGAGCGATGCCCTACCGTTAAACCCCTTTGAAGCGCCATTCTTTTATTATTTGGAAGATGGGCTAAGAGTGGATAAGTTACCCGATGACTTTTACTCTTCTGACTATTACACCGATAAGATTATCAGTTACATCGATAGCCAGCCTAAAACCGATCCCTTTTTTGCTTATCTGGCTTTTACCGCCCCCCATGATCCCTTGCAAGCCCACCAGCAATGGATAGACAAATTTGACGATGGCCGTTACGACGTCGGTTACGATGTGATCCGCCAACAGCGTTTGGCTAACGCAAAAGCGTTGGGTTTGGTAAGTGAAGATACCCAAGATATTGTCAACAACAAAGATTATCAGCCGTGGGATACCTTAACGGCGGAAGAGAAAAAAGTGTCTGCGAAAAAGATGGCCATTTACGCGGCCATGGTGGCTGAAGTTGATGCCAATGTGGGTAAGTTAATTCGTCATCTTAAAGCCATTGGCGAGTTTGATGACACTCTCTTTATTTACACCCACGATAATGGGACGAACCCCAAACCTACTCGCAATTATACCGGTAACTCGAAAAAGTTCCTTTCCCAGTTCGACAACCGCTTTGACAACATGGGACAGCCGGGATCATATCTTTCCTACGAAGCCGGCTGGGCAGAGGCTGGCACGTCGCCTTTTTCCTATTACAAAACCACCACCGGACAAGGGGGCGTGCGGGTGCCGCTGATTGTGTCAGGCAACGCCATTGCACGGAAAAACACCTTTGCAACCTCGGGCAATATTCATGTTACCGATGTGACGCCCACCATCATTGATTGGGCGGGGGTGGACAAACCTAAGGTGCGTAACGGTATCGAACTATATGATTTTGACGGCCGTTCTTTTCGCGGGTTTGTAGAAGGAAAATCGGATCATGTTCGTACCCCTAGCGACGGAATATTCTTCGAATTGAATAACTACAAAATGGTCATTCAAGGGGACTATAAGTTGCGGGCGTTTGCTGGCCCTCATAGTAAAACCGTAGGCACCCAATGGATGTTGTTTAACATTGCTGATGATCCCTCGGAACAACATGATTTGGCGGGTGTTTACCCTGACAAGGTGAAAGCCCTGAGCGCACTTTATGACGACTATGCGAAAAAGGCGGGTGTAGTAGAGAAAGAGCCCGGTTATCCCACTATGTACCACCGTCAGACCTGGTCTATTCGAGACGATGTATTTAGTGGTAACCCCGATGATTCAGGTCTTCCTCAACGAAAATAGCAGGCTCTTTTTAAAGCATAGTATGGAGGCATTATGAACTACCCTTTTCATCTCATCATCAAGCCGGTTGGTGATCAATGTAATTTAAATTGCAGCTACTGCTTTTATAAAGAAAAAAGCGAAGAGGGTACTGTAATGACCTTCGCGACGCTGGAAAAGCTGACCCAACAGTACATTGAAGAGCAGCCCGGGTCTTGCAAGGAAGTGCAGTTTGTTTGGCAGGGCGGTGAGCCTATGCTGGCGGGCTTGTCGTTTTATCAACACGCCATGGTTTTGCAGGAAAAATACCGTAGACCCGGTATGGCTATCACGAATGCCATACAAACCAACGGGACGTTAATCACTAATCGATGGATTGAATTTCTAAAGCAATATGATTTTCAGGTAGGTATTTCCATCGACGGTATGGCTGGCGTGCACGATGCCGAGCGTATTTACTACACCGGTAAGTCGTCACATCACAAGGTTATTGAGGCATATAGGAAGCTTCAGAAAGCGGCGATCACCACCAATATTTTGTGTGTTGTGCATCAAAATAATGTGGGGATGGGAAAGCAAATATACCAGTATTTTGTGAATGACTTAAAAGCCAAAAATATCCAGTTTTTGCCTGTGGTTGGGCAGGCCACCATCGCCCCTGCTTTGTGGGGCGAGTTCCTTGTACAGAGTTTTGGCGCTTGGTGTGATGATGGCGTTGGTCGCGTGTCGGTGCAACTTTTTGATGCGTCTTATGCGCGGATTATCCAAGGCATTGAAACCTTTTGTGTGCATTCCCATGAATGCGGGCAGCAACTTGCTGCAGAACGAAACGGCGATATCTTTTCATGCGATCAGTACGTGGAAAAGCAACATCACATTGGCAATGTGACCAGTGAAAGCTTCAACACCATGTTGGCTAAGCCGGTTCACAATGAATTTGTCTCTATGTCTACCCGCCACGACATCGCTTGCCAGAGCTGTGAAATAAAAGGGCTGTGTCAGGGCGGATGTCCTAAGCATCGAGATCAGCATGGCAAAAATAAATTGTGTGAAGGCTATTATCGCTTTTTCACCCACGCCATCCCGTATTTCTACGCCTTTGGTGAATGCGTGCGGCGCAACATGCCCGTGTATCAATACCGGCGTTTTTTACCGGAAATAACAATGAAAATCGCTTAGCTCTCTTACATTAAATACAAATCATACAGTTCGTTTTTTTATCTTTTTGTGTCTTGGGCACAAGAGGGTAGGCGGCTGCATGTCTAATAGCAACGAGGTAACTATGAAAACAATAACGATAACAGCGCTGTCGGCTTTGATATGTTCCGGGGTTAGTGCAAAAGTGTTAATGCAGGATACGGGGGTGAATGTAGGCTGGATGCAAGAAATAAGCAGCGAGTCTGAAGACTCGGGGCAATATAGTCGCAGCGTGATCTCAGCCCAACATCGAACCGTGGCTGACTGGGGAATGGTGTTTGTTAAAGGACAGATGGAAAACCTTGGTGCAACGAGCGATGATCTCAACGGAGACGATGGGGATGTTTGGTTTAAAGCCATGACTACGGTGTATTACAACCTGTCTGATACCGGCGTGATGGGGTGGTACGACTTATTTGTAAACCAAAATCAGAATGTGGCAGAAGTACATAATGTATTGGGGATCGCCTATAAACATAAATTCCAACAGCTCACTGTCACCGGCGGGGTAGGCATGAATTACTTTTCGGGCCATACGCCACTGGGCAGCGCAGAAGGGATATTAACACCAGTGGCTCGCATTACCGCCACCTATCCGGTCACCCAAAAGGTCAACGCTTTCGCCCTGATTAATGCCCATCTACACCGAGATACCGACGCATTGGCCGGTTCTTTTACCAGTTGGGGGAAAACCGGCCATCAGATTTTAGCTGGAGTCCGTTATACCTTTGCTCCTCAATGGGATATGAATGTCACGTATCGCAACTTTAATAATTGGGGCGGGTATGGTGAGGACGGACAAAGTATTGTTACCACTGTGGGTTATCATTTTTAACGCCCTATTTCGGGCTATAAAGGAGGCCACCGCTACGGGGTTTGCCTTTGTTATTCGACAATATTGGTGGCTTGACCCTATTGGATTCCTGACCCATCACCCCCATGCTATGGGTCAGGTATTGAAAACGTTTTTTAGGAGCATAAAGCATGGGACGACATTTTGATCAGGCTGAAGGATTGTATGAGCAAAAAGACGAGGCGACGGACGGGTATGTGTTTAATCAAACCATGCTACGTATTGCCGATCCGGCTCGTTCATTAGATTTCTACACCCGTGTGATGGGCATGACCTTGCTTAAGCGCTTGGATTTTCCCGAGATGAAATTCAGTTTGTATTTTCTTACTACGGGAGAGGACTTTGCGGATATCAGCGAAGATCCTGGCGTGCGCACTACCCAGACCTTTGGGCGTCCAGCCATGCTGGAGTTAACTCATAACTGGGGCGACAGCGCCCTGAACACCCAGTATCACAATGGCAATAGTGAACCTAAAGGGTTCGGCCATATCGGTTTTCATGTGCCTGATTTACATGCCGCCTGTGCCCGCTTTGATGAGCTAGGCGTCGATTTTCAAAAGCGCCCAGAAGACGGCTCGATGAACAACATCGCCTTTATTAAAGATCCAGACGGTTATTGGATAGAAATATTCAATGCCAAGGATCTTGCAGAGCTTTAAAGCCGAAAGGCCCATGACAGCAGATTGGCGCATTTTAGGCATAGTTGAGTTACCCAATAAAAAAGGCCAGCATTGCTGGCCTTTTTTGTTATGTCTCAAGCAATTAGAAAAGCATATAGGATACGCTTAGTTTGGCACTGCGGGGCATGATATAACGGCCATTTGGTGCATCTGCACTTCTTGGATCGCCCTCTGTGATCCCTTGTGAATCGGTAAGGTTATCTACCGATAATTGTAAGGTGAGACCGGGTGTAGGTTCTAGGGTCATTCCCACATCAACTTTTTCATAACCTTCAAGCACTACGGTGTTTTCGTTGTTACCATAGCGGTCGTCCACCGCGGACACTGTGGCATATAAAGTCATAAACATATCATCACTGATGTCGAAAGCATAACTGGGCGTTACTCGTACCTGCCAGCCTGGTTGACGCTGGGCTTCGTTACCTTCATTGGTTGCGCTCGCAGTAATCTCCGTCTCTTGAACGGTGGCATTGAGGTTGACTGCAAATCCTGAATCGTGCTCGTAGTTTGTGTCAAATTCAATACCGTACGCTTGGTTTGTGAGGATCTCCGACGGGCCGCCGGGCACGGCAACAAACGTATCGCCTTTCACTTCATTAGCAAATGCGGTGGCGAAGAACTGCAATGAGTCATTCATATATTTGTAGCCAAATTCACCCTGAGAGACTTCTTTTATCAGATCTTCACCGCCACTGAAGGCATCCCAGTTATCACGGAAGTCGTCAAAGTAGGGCATTTTATAACCCCGATTGAAGCGTAAAAATATGCCGCTAAAATCAGTGAGGGCGTAATTAATACCTGCGGTCCAAGATACCTTAGAAGCGTCAAAATCCACCGCTTTGTTTGTTTCACCATCAAGGCCTTCGTCTACCGAATAAGCCACTTCGTGGGTTTCGTGCCGGATCCCAAGATCGATTTGAATGTCATCAGATGCGTAATAACTGCTTGTGGCGTAAAATGCCCGAGTGGTCGCATCACCAACAGAGTCAATATCGTAATTCCATCCACAGCCATCAGCAGAACTGTTACAAGCAATGCCGGTTAACAATTCACCACCTGGCTCTACAACATAATACGCTTGATTTCCGATGCTCCACCAATCGTTAGATTTGGTGGTGGCGGTGTAGATACCAAAAGAGGTATCAATATCGCCCCATTGTTTGGAGACAGCAAAATCGTTGGTAAATGCAAAGACATCTTTTAATACTACCCAGCGTCCAATTTGTTGTACCGCGGTGTTGCCATCATATTCGGTACCGGTTACCGCGCCTACAGCTGTTGCACCATCATCAGCGACATCCGCCACTGTGGTGGCTGCGCCGTCGGGTACAAGTCCGTAAGTATTCGCTTGGCCTTGGGTATAATTAAAACGGTCGATAAGGTGCCAGTCATTAGCCAATTCAAGTTTTAAACTACCACCACTTACATGACCATCCCAGCCACGGCCATTTCCAAAATCGAAGGCTGCTTCTGTGTTGTCTGCGCCATAGTTGATTGTTGCTTGTCGATTGTTAACCCCAATTTGAGTATAACTGGCATCAACGCCCTCAACATTGAGTGGCGTAGGCAGGTACCAAGTACCGTGATCATCGGTTTGGCGGGTATATAGATTCAGTTCACCACGTTCAAATACTTTGGTGATATTTAGGGTAACTTGATGTCCTTGTTCTGATTGAAAGCCGGCATCGCGAATACCCGGAGAGCTTTTTACATAGCCTCCGACCATATAGTAAAGGTCTTCATCTAATGCGCCGCTCATCACCACATCGACTCGGTTCAAGCCGTAGTCAGAGGTAGTATACTTGGCCAAGGCTTCGGTATATTCACTACCACGTTTTAATCTGAAATTCGTAGTTAGGCCCGGTTGACCATTGCTTACAACCGGATTGGGGCCTCCACGTAAAGCTTCCATGGTTTCGATGGTTTCATCAAGGCGAAACATCTGGGAGTTTTCGAGAAATGATAGAGTAGGGGCCGGATAAATGGGTGAACCTTCTAAGCTAATTGTTAAGAAGGGAGCATCGCCACCACCGGGAAAGCCACGTACAAAAACGTTAGCCCCAGATTCACCTCCCGAACTCTCCGACCACACCCCAGGGATTGCTTTAAAAAGATCCGCGGTACTTTTAGGGGCGAGGCGCGAAATATCGTCGGCATCGATGTTGGTCACGGCAAAACTCGCATCAATCTTTCGAATACCTGCTCCGCCGGGCGTGCCACTAACCACAATGACTTCGGTATTGGCATCGTCAGTTGTAGGCGTTTGTTGGGCAAATACCGTAGGTGCATTAAGGGCAATGCATACAGCACTGCTTAACAGGGTAATGCGAAAAGAACGGTTCATGGTGTGCTCCTGAATCTGTTAGTCAAATCTCAATGAGATTATTGGCTTCGCTGATTGGTGCGTAAACATGTTAATATTTTGTGTCTAGGCACGGCATAGATGTAAAATAAAAGTTTATGCAAACGATTGCAAGTGTAAATTGCAATCGTTTGCGAAATAGTAAGAAATGAACAGAAACCTATGCGCAGTCTTTTCTGGCGGGGAATAAGTGGTAGTTAATGCGTTATCCCTAGTTTTGTATTTGTTATGAAAGCGTTGCGTCGGGTAGGTAGTAATCGCTATAGTTAAGAAAATTCCTTACACCCCATTGCCTTTGAAAGCTGAACCCAAAATGACACTGGCACACCTTGCATCCCTCGCTGGTGTGTCTACATCCACAGCGTCTCGGGCGCTGAAAGATAACCCGCTGATTAAGCAAGATACCCGAGCGCGAATTCAGGCCCTTGCTCGGCAGCACAACTTCAGCGTAAATGCTGCTGCAAGTCGCTTACGTACACAAAAAACCAATGTGATTGCGGTGATTTTGAACCTTGTGGATCACACAGAACAGAGTATCAGTGACCCGTTTTTGTTAAAAATTGTTGCCGATCTGAACCAGGCCTTAAACGCCCGTGGTTACGAAATGTTATTGTCTAACTCCTTTATGGCAACGGACGATTGGGCGGGCTATTTTATTCGCAGCCAACGTGCTGATGGACTGATTGTGGTGGGGCAGGGGAAAACCACGGATAAGATTGATCAAGCGGCGAGTGCTGGGGTACCTATTGTGGTATGGGGCGATCCCAAATCCCAGAGTCAATACCCGATAATTGGCGGCGATAACTATCTTGGTGGGCGTTTGGCGACACAGCATCTCATTGAAAATGGTTGTAAACGTATTGTTTATTTGGGGGATCCAGGTCACGCCGAACTCGGCGAGCGTTTCAAAGGCTATTGCCAAGCCCATAAAACCGCAGGCTTGTCGCCAGATAAGGCATTGACCATGACCATCGACATCACCAGCAAGGCAGCTTATCAGCGCATCAATGAACATATTCGCGAAAATGGTCTTAACTTTGACGGTATTGTTGCTGTCAGTGACATGGTGGCTTTAGGCGCGTTAAAAGCACTGAAAGAGCGCTACGTAGGCATTCCTGCTGACGTGGCCATTATGGGGTATGACGATATTGCACTGGCAGAATTGATGCATCCCTCTTTGTCCACTATTAGGCAAAATACCCGTTCTGCTGCAGAGCAAATGGTAAGCGAGTTGATAAAACAGTTTAATGGTGAAGAGGCAAAATCTACCATTATTGATATTGAATTGGTTGCCCGACGTTCTTCCCAACGAAAATAATCCATTGCTTTTGCAAACGATTGCAAAAGCAAAAGTAGCCATGTAGACTGCAATTAATTTCGTTAACAGAGTGTTTACACATGTCTAGGTTGCGGGTCATTATTGCCATCGCCGTGAGTTATTTTGTTTTTGCCATCCTGCTAAACAGTGTGGGCACGGTTATTTTGCAGTCCATGGAAAGCTTTGGTGTTTCAAAACCTCAAGCTAGCGCTCTTGAAGGGTTTAAAGACTTAACCATTGCGGCTATGTCATTTTTAGTGGCGTCATTTATTCCTCGGGCTGGGTACAAGCTTGCCATGTTCATGGGACTTTCCATGGTGCTTGTGGTGTGTCTGGCGACTCCCATTATTGCCGAATTTTGGGTAATCAAAGTGTTATTTGCTGTAATTGGTACGGCGTTCGCGCTGGTTAAAGTCTCGGTGTATGCCATTATCGGCCAACTCTCAAATTCAACCCGAAGTCATTCGTCATTACTCAATATTGTCGAAGGCATTTTTATGCTTGGGGTGTTATCAGGCTACTGGCTATTTAGCCTGTTTATCGATGCCAGCAATCCGGCTTCTTTGGCCTGGTTAAATGTATATTATTTACTGGCCGCGCTAGTGTTGTGTGCCGTCCTCATTGTGCTTTCTTCTCCCATTGCTAAACCAGCCCAAGACGCCCGTTTAGCATCTGAAAGTAATGAGTTTTTAGCCATGCTTAAACTGACATACCAACCGTTGGTACTGATTTTTATTTTATCCGTATTTCTATACGTTCTTATTGAGCAAGGCATTGGTACCTGGTTGCCTACGTTTAATCGTGAGGTGTTGGGGTTACCGGTAAATGTGAGTATTCAAATTACCAGTATTTTTGCCGTTTCTCTGGCTGTGGGTAGGCTTTGTGCTGGTGTGCTGTTGCGCTGGATCCCTTGGTATTTGTTTTTAAATATTTGCTTAGTCGGCATGGCGATACTAATGATGGCCACATTACCTCTTGCCAGTGAAGGGGCTGGCGCACAGGTGAAAAGTTGGTTAGATGCACCGGTAGCTGCTTACATGCTCCCCATGATTGGCATGTTAATGGCCCCGCTTTATCCGGTAATTAATTCGGTGATGCTTAGTGCTGTCGCAAAATCTCAGCATGCACAAATGACTGGGCTGATTGTCGTTTTTTCTGCCTTAGGCGGGACCACCGGCTCGGTAATAACCGGCTTTGTGTTTGAACATTTTGGTGGCCATCGGGCATTTTCGCTGTCGTTGATTCCCATTGTGACCTTGTTGATAACCTTGTTCTTTTTCCGTCGATTTTCCCAACAACAAACCCAGTTAAGCACGCAAGGAGTGACGCCTCATGCATAATACCGTGGATCAAGCGTGGCGCGGCGCAATTGGCTTTTATCAATCTTCACTATTTAAACGGGTGCAAATGTCTTCGTTGTTTGCCGACAGTAAAACGTTTGCTGATGCCATACCTAAGGCCCCGTGGAATATCATTCTACAGGCCTATGACCGCGTGAGTAATGGGCCTGACTTCTCATTAAAAGACTTCATATACGAGCAGTTCGACATACCCGCGCCAGTGTCCTTGCAGGGCATTCAAACCGCTTCGGATATGCAAGACTATATTCAGCACATGTGGAAAATATTGGCGCGTCAACCGGACCAAAGTCGACAGGATAGTCTGATCCCCTTACCTTATGAATACATTGTTCCTGGCGGACGGTTTAGGGAAATTTATTATTGGGACAGTTATTTTACCGCGTTAGGGTTAATCGAAGCCGGTCATGCACAGATGGCCCAAGCTATGCTGAAAAACTTTCTTTATCTTATCGATACGGTGGGACATGTACCTAACGGAAACCGAGCTTATTATCACTCACGTAGCCAGCCTCCTATTTTAGGGCTCATGACAGACTTGCTCATTGGTGCGGACAACACGGCCCACCCCTTGTTTGAAGCCGCTTTGCATGGAATGGAAAAAGAATATCAATTTTGGATGAGTGGTGAAGAGGCCTTAGTGGATGATTGGCAAGCTCATCGACGCGTCATGCGATTAGAAAACGGAGCCATACTGAACCGCTATTGGGATGATGACGACTCTCCTCGCCCTGAGTCCTATCGAGAAGACACAGAGGCGGCTAGTCATGTGGCGCCAGAGCAGCGCGCATCTGTTTATCGACATATTCGTGCTGCATGTGAATCTGGCTGGGATTTCAGTTCGCGCTGGTTTAAGGATCCTCAAGATATCACCAGTATCCGCACTACCGATGTGGTGCCGGTGGATCTTAATAGCTTATTGTTTCGTTTAGAGAAGCAATTAGCGCAATGGTTTGGCGTACTAGGCAATGAAGAAAAACACAATTTTTATGTCACTAGAGCCGATGAACGCCGTAGGGCAATCAATACCTATCTTTATCACGACAGTGAGTCGCTTTATTTGGATTTTTTATTTTCCGAGCGCACTAATAGCGAAGTGGTTTCGGCGGCTTGCTATGTACCTTTAGCTGTCGGCCTTGCATCTAAACGCCAAGCCGACGCCATCGCGAAAATAACCGAAAGTACCTTTTTACAGGCTGGGGGGATTATAACAACTCCCATTTCCAGCGGGCAGCAATGGGACGCGCCAAATGGATGGGCACCGTTGCAATGGTTCGCGGTAGAAGGATTAGAACGCTATGGTTACTTAGCACTGGCAGACAAGATTAAAACAAACTGGCTTAGCAGTGTAGAGCGCAAGTTCACCGACAAAGCTGCCATGCTGGAAAAGTACGACGTGTGTAATACCCAGCAAGAGGCCGGCGGGGGAGAGTACGAAGTCCAACTGGGCTTCGGGTGGACCAATGGTGTAACGGCGTTATTTTTAAGCACTCTTCCTGAGTAAGGAAGAGCCCTCATTCAAAGCCTAATCAAAAGAAATGTAATCGCCTTGGGTGGGAATAACAAATTCTACGCCTAGGGTGTTTGCACTGTTGAGTTGTTCTTTAATCACTTTTTTATTGCTAAATCCTGTATCTAGCGAATATTTTATGTGGCTGATAAGTACTTTAACCCCCTGCAACGATTGCCCCTTGTTATTAATGCGTGCGAAATCTTGTAAGCTTTGTATTACCAAGCGTGGTGTTAGATGGCCGAAAAGCAAGTTATCAGGTCGCGCATTGGTGTAAGACGATTCAATGATGATCCCCGTTAGCTTCTTCCCTTCTAAGCGCTGTGCCAATGCTTGCCATAGCGTGGCTAGGTGATCGCTTTTTTCAATACTATCTGCCCCCGTATCTCCCATACAAAGCAGAGCGCTGTTGTCGTGTTCAATAAGAAACGCGGTAGATAACCGCCCGCCGTGGCTGAGAGGGAAGGGAGTTACCTGCATACTGGTATTGGTAAGAGGGAGGGATTTACCTTCCTCTAACGCGCGATAAGTATATTTTTTTAGGGTGGGCTCTACCCCTGAATCGGCAAAGTTAGGCCAGGCACGCCAGTTAAAGTAGTTATCTTGTAAATCGGCGATGACGCTGGGGAACGCATAAATAGGTTTTTTGCTATCATCCACAGACGCAATGACAAGGCCGGCAACGTGATCTAAGTGGCTATGACTAATGAGGTAGCCTTTGATGTGGGATTTAATGATTGTGCCTATGGAGGCTTGTTGCCCTGAAGATGGGGCGATGATGCTGTTAAAGCTGTCCTGCTGTAGGGCCACGCTTACACCGTTTACTAACGTACCGGCATCACACATAACACCACGATCATCTCCTTTGGGAGAGATGAAAAAGGCGGTGAGGTTACCGTCGCTAATACCGCCATTGACACCAAGGGCGACAACATCGAAGCCACTTTGGCCATAGCTGTGCATTGAAAAGAGTGAACAGATAAAAAGAAAAATACGCATCGGGCTAGGTGATATCCAGGTAAGAACGTGCATCAAGGGAATGCTTCATGCACAAAAAATTTAGCCACTATGGTTAGGGATTTTTTCTGTTAAGTCCAGCTTTCCCTAAGTAAATCTAGGTCTAACAAGAGGGCAATGGTTTATTCCACGTAGGGAATAAAGCGCCCCAATACAATCACCGCAGTCCACAAGCCAAGGGATAAAATGGCTGATAGTTTAATACTAATAGGTAAGTGAGTGGTGTCTTTTGCATCTCGATTACTACGTGACTGATATCGGCCTAATAGCACGGATAGAAAACCAGCATTGATACACGCGAGCAGCACACAAAGCATTTTAAGCTGAAACGACGGGTTGATAAAATACCGTTGGGGATCGCCGAAAATAAACAAGATCCCGGTGGTAAGGTTAATGAAAAAGCCGATAAGGGTGAGTGGTATAAAGCGACTAACGTTGGCCACGGATATACCGCGAAATAGGCCCGCAAGTCGCAAATCAACGATTAGAAGTGAACCATATAACAAGCATAAACCGACAAAATGCAGGCTTTCTAATGTGGGCCAAACCCACATCTGGTTTTGAATGTATTGGTACAAGCTAGAGGCAAGCATCCAATGAGTTAGGGTGTCTAACATGTTGGCCTCTTAGTCGATATAAGCAATTAAACGTCCAGCCACAAGGGCTGATAACCATACCACTACTACGGCAGCAGCTTTGATACGCTGCTTGCCGGTAACGTCAGTTTGCATGGTATCTCGGGTAAGGGATGTACTGAGTAATACTCCCGTGAGGATCAACATTAATTTGATCCGAAACGGCCAGTTAAACCATGTGCTTGAGGCGCTTCCAATGAACAAAACACTGCCCGATATCACGTTGAGTATTAAACCTAATAACGCCACCTTCCAAAACCTATAAATGGGCATTTGGAGGGGATAGACACGAGGAAGTAACACGCTAATGGCTTGCATCAGCGATAAACCAACGATGGTGCCCATACCAATGGTGTGCAACGTTAAAAAGATTGGATAACCCCAAATGGATGTGGCTACCCAGTCTCCTATTGCCGATTCCTCAAGCCAATATAAGCCGTTAAGTAAGGTGTCGTTCACCGCTAGCTCCTAGTGCGACCGTTATTCTGCGTTGACGTTGGTAAGATCATCGCAGTTATAAGGTAAGTAGCTCGACTTGGTAAGTTTTACATCGTCTTCACCGGTTACTTTCTCTTTGAGATATAGGGGATCTTCAATTTCATATTCACGATGAAGGGTTAAGCCATCTTCACTGAGGGTAAAGCGTTCAACGATGTGCAACTGATCGCTGTTTGGGATAGTGCCTCTGCGACCGGGCGTTACACGAACATAACCGGGTGTGAAGCCTACGGTGTCTACCACTAATGCACCATCTTCCCATTTTCCGATAGAGTGACCGGCAATGGTGGGAGTCATGTCTTTAGGGTGGGCATCTAAATCAAGATGAATGGTACGGGTAATGGTCATAAAACCATACTTGATGGTAATGTCATCTTCCGTTTGTTGGATTTCATTTACCAGTTGATCAAATGTCCAATCATCCAAAATGCTGGTTGGTTGGCAATGTAGACGGGGCATATCTTCCCTATCGAAATTGTCCAGTGCGTGTTCACCTGCGCCAGTAAGTTCTACCACCGGACCTCTACCTCCTTCTGGCGGCTGGCCACCGGCGGAAGGCATGCCTCTATTACCCTTGGAAGGCGGTCCTTTTCGTGCCGTTTGGCCACTGCCTTGATTCGCGCCAGGCGGTGGACCTGGGCGTTGAGGTCGCATGGCTACCCAATTGCCATTTAAATTCAGTACGCCATCACCAAGGGTGGTTTGCCGAGCATGGATTAGTACATTTCCTTCATCATCCAGGACTGAACTGCGGTCAAGTTCAGTACCATCGGCAAATAAGATCTTGTTGGCATGGCACTCCAATTTCCCGTTACGGCCTGGTGAACCAACAATGGTCAGTTCTTTGCCCTTTGCGAAGGTGCGGCTGGTCCATCCTGCGCGACGTAGTGCACTGCCTGTACCTAATTCGCAGCGCCAACTTTCTGTCTCACCCTGGGCATTTTCAGTATCGAAATACACATACGCATGGGGGTTAACGAGCTTAATTTTAGTGATCACACCGGACAGGGTGACTTTCTTAGACATATCAAATTGTCCATTCACACCGTGGTGAGCGTAGCTTGCTGATGTGCTAAGTAAACACGCAGCAAACACCGAACAACGAAGTTTTGAAAATGAAAAATGGATCATGGGAAATGTTCATGCACCTTACAAAAATAATGAACACATTATATTTTCCTCTTTACACAACTCAATTACCTGTGGAGTAAAGGTTTGTAAGAGTCTCCAAGCCATCTTTACAAATCTCACGGCGGCAAATAAAACGGTTAGCTTTACGTATTGCATACACAGGTTTAGCGAACCTTGACGATTTTTGACCCTATATATTGTTCTAAATAGGTGTATTGGCCAAATGACATTTGGCATTGTAATTTTTCTAATAGCTTGAGGAAGAGCATTATGAGGCTACGAACGTTTATATCTTCTATAGTGGTTGTGTCATTGCTAAGTGGATGTGCCGTGTTTCCTGGCGCTCGTGGACATGGCCGTCTTCATGTCGCTGGTGGCGGTGGCGGTGGCGCTGAAGCACTGGTACTGGGCGTGGGGATCGGTGCACTGGTTGCAGGAGCCATTGCTGCCCCAAAGTACAAGCCGGGTCATAAACTGGCTCGGCTGCCAGAGGGGGCAAGAAAAATACACTACCATGGTAAGTTGTATCGATATCACAATGGCGTGTATTACCGGTATGTTGATAACGCATTTCGAGTAGTGCAACCTCCGTTGGGAATGCTTATCCCGGCATTGCCACCGAGTGCTGATACACTGGTTGTTAACGGCAAAGTTTATTATGTCGTGGAAGGCGTGTATTACTACCACGCAAATGAGGGTTATGTGGTTGTGGAGCAACCGAAAATCCAAAGCGCCGTGGATAAAACTTACAAACCCGGTCATTTCTATTCAGAATTGCCGAAAAAGGCACAGCCTGTCACCATTAATAATGTTCAGTATTTCACCTACGGTGGGGTCTTTTTCTTACCCCAATCTGTTGACGGCGGTGTGAAATATTTAGTGGTGACATTTGATTAAAAGGCATCCTATGGTGTTAACGGGACAACCTTATTGGTGTGGCGTTAACACGCTTTTTGCTACTTGCTTAACGGCCTGACTTAGTCGTGCCATGGCATCGGATTCTAATGATATCCAATGCCAGAACAAAGAAACGGCAAGGTGCTTTTGCGGAAAGAGAGGGATCAGGCGGCCTTGCGCTATTTCTTTGGTAATTTGTAGCGTGGGCAATAGTGCCCACGCTACACCTTCTACAGCCATATTCACAAACCCATGAGAAGAGGGATACCAATGACAGGTGGTAACACGGGGGCGCATATTCAAACAGCTTTGCTGATAATCACCCAATAAGGTGACATCGTATTCATCGTAAAGTAAACCGGGCGCAGCCATCACCGCCTCAGGGGTATAGTGTTCGCCCAAATATCGGTTAATGTAATCTGGTGAAGCATAGAGCTGATAATTCATATTCCCCAATAGCACCGACTGACCGCCGGTTACGGGGGTGCCTATCTGGCTAATACACGCCATCACTTCACCTTGTTGTAATAACTGTCGGGTTTGGGTCTGATCGGCATTGTACACATGAACCGGGTTAGGCCTTTGTGCGGCAAATTTTTTCATGACGGAGGCAAACCATGTGGCCAAAACATCATTGTTAATCGCCACGGATAATGGTGAGGCAACGGTGTCTACACCGGCAACAGCACTGAGTGATTCTTCCAATACGCTCACTTTTTGATAATGGACAAGCAACTGTCGGCCAAGTGGGGTGGCGGTGACGGGTTTCGTTCTTACCAATACCGGTCCGCCAACCTGTTGCTCTAAGCGTTTAATCTTTTGTGAGACCGCAGATTGGGTAAGATTGAGCACCTGTGCACCCTTGTCGAATCCACCGAAACGCAAAACTTCACTAAAGCAATGTAGCGCCGCATAATCCAACATCATTTACTGCCTTAAAAATTATTAAATTAATTAATGATAAATAAATTTGATTAATTTAATTAAATATTCATTTGCCGATAAAATCAACGGCAATTTCAGCCAAGTAGATACAAAGTAAAGGGGAGAGACATGGTTTCGGCAATGCTCAGTGGATTAGTTATGGGTGGGACATTGATTATTGCCATCGGTGCGCAAAACAGTTTTCTGATCGAGCAATCCCTTAAACGCCAGTGGACATGGCTATTTGTTCTATTGTTTATTTTAAGTGATGCCATTTCCATTAGCTTAGGGGCTATGGGGTTTGGATTGTTATTACAACAATATCCGCTTTTGATTTCTGTAACAAAGTGGGCCGGCGTGCTTTTCCTTGTGTGGTTTGCCTACAACAAATTACAGGCATCGATGAAAGACGATGCCATGATCTTAGCCATGGCTAATAAGCAAACATCGTTTAAACGGGCCGTACTTACCGCCCTTGCTGTAACTTGGTTAAACCCCCATTTTTACTTAGATACCCTGCTACTTATGGGGAATTTAGCCAGTCAATGGCAAGAAAATAAATGGTGGTTTGTTGGCGGGGCTATCCTTGCCTCAGTGATTTGGTTTGTGGGTATAAGTACCTTAACTGCTTACTTTGCATCTCATATGCAACGGCCTGTTTTCTGGCGTTGGTTCAATCGCGTCAATGCCCTTGTCTTAGGGGCGGTGAGTGTACAACTTGCCAGCTTATAAAAAGCAGCACACGGTATAAATGTAACCCGCCGCTTCTCTTTATTAATGCCACAGAGGGCGGCTTTTCTCGGTTAGCTGTACATGTTGTGTATTAACCGTTTTAGGTAATCTACCAATTCTTCTTCAGGCCGAGAAAACAGTGGTTTTAGTGGGGTGGGAAGATCAGGGTTTACGATCATCAACATCAAACAAGGCGCCATAAAGGTAAAAAGACGGTAAGTGGTGTTTATGTCTTCTGGATCGTAATGTTTGCCGCAGGCGCCAGCAATAACGTTGGCGATGATCCGCGTGCGAGTATGGGCCTCTTTCATCAATACCGTTTCCATCAGTGGCGAAGGCGATACAATCTCTCTGGCCCAGACTTTGCCATGCCAATCCCGTTTTTTAATGATGTTGGTAATGACATGACGGATGAGGGCATCAAGTTTGGTCTCATAACTGACATCACTACTTTTCAAACTGTCGATAAAGTCCCAGTGCAAAAAATGTTCTATGGCCGCTGAAAAAACCTGCTCGTAGAGGCCGTCTTTACCATTAAAATGGTAATTAATCGCGGCGGTATTCACCTTCGCGCGCTCACAAATATCTTTGGCCGATGTATTGTGGTATCCGCGCTGAGCAAATAGTTCGCCAGCTATTGAGAGGATTTTTTGTTTGGTTTCTTCGCCGTCTGCACGACCTTTTCTTTTATTCACGTCTAAAATGTTATTGATATACATTTAATTGCACTTTACCGAGATGTTAGTTGAAATTCAAATTTGAATTTAATATTGTGGTGATTAAAACCATTTCCATAGGGCGAAAGAGTAATGGGTAAAAAAGTTGGCATTGTACTTATTGGGTTAATTATCGTTGCTGCAGCGTTCTATGCATTTTACGAACAGAGCGACGGAGAGTCGCAGATAACCCTTTACGGAAATGTGGATATTCGGCAAGTTTCTTTGGCATTTACCCAATCGGATCGAATCGAAACGGTGAACGCTGAAGAAGGGGATGCGGTCAAGGCTGGCGACGTGATTGCCACCTTAGATAATACAATTTACCGCTTAAAGCTGCAGCAAAGCGAAGCGCAAATTGCCGCTCAACAGGCGCTGGTGGACAAACTTAACGCTGGCCCTCGCAAACAGGAAGTGGCTCAGGCCACGGCGGTAGTCAATCAATTAAATGCCAATGTAAATATTGCCCAAGCTCGGCTTAAAAGGTTGTTATCCGTAGAAAGTAAAACCCAAGGGCAAGGGGTTAGCGCACAAGATATAGATGAGGCAAAAGATAATGTAACGGCGGCCACAGCGGCGTTAGACAAAGCGAAAGCCAATGCCGATTTAGTTAAAGAAGGGCCCCGTAAAGAAGATATTTTGCAAGCTAAAGCCCAGTTAGGTGTTTTGCAATCGCAAGGGGATTTATTAAAAGAGCAACTGGCCAGAACCCAACTGATTGCGCCAAGCGACGGTGTGGTAAGAGCCCGATTACTGGAGCCTGGCGATATTGCATCGCCGGTAAAACCCGTGGTGTCATTGGCACTTACCTCACCGAAGTGGATCCGTGTTTATATTAACGAGGTGCAGTTAGCGTCGGTTAATGTGGGCGATCAGGCACGTATTACGGTTGATGGGTTAGCTACCGCTCTTGCGGGCACGGTAACGTTTATTTCGTCGGTCGCCGAGTTCACCCCTAAAAATGTAGAGACAGAAGATTTACGCACTTCCTTGGTGTACGAAATGCGCGTGCGAGTGGCAGACGATGATAATCGGCTTAAGCTAGGCATGCCTGCTACAGTTGTGTTTCCGTTGGGAGACTAAGGCATATGACTTCTGCTGTGGTGCAGGCTGAGGCGTTAAACAAGGTCTTCATCAATAAACAAAAAAAAGAGCAGGTGGTGGCGCTAGCGTCGCTAGATATGTGCGTAAAAAAAGGCGAACTCACGGCTTTGGTGGGCCCAGATGGTGCCGGTAAAACCACGTTGCTACGCCTCATCGCCGGACTCATGACACCCACGCAAGGCCGCTTGAGCGTTTTAGATATTGATATGTACGCTCACCCACAACAAGTACAAAATCTCATCAGTTATATGCCACAACGTTTCGGCTTGTATGAAGATCTTAGTGTGCAAGAAAATTTAGATTTGTACGCGGATCTTCATGGTGTGCCTGCTGATGAAAGACATAGCCGATACCAACGTCTATTGACCATGACCAATTTGGCCGATTTTACCGCCCGTCCAGCGGGAAAGTTATCAGGGGGCATGAAGCAAAAATTGGGGCTAGCGTGTACCCTAGTCAGATCTCCGCAGCTCTTGTTACTCGACGAGCCTACGGTGGGCGTGGATCCGTTATCCCGCCAAGAATTGTGGAAAATTATTTTACAACTGGTGGAGGAAGAGTCGTTAACGGTTATTGTTAGCACCGCCTATTTAGATGAGGCGGCACGTTGCCAGCAGGTTCATCTATTGCACGAAGGTAAAATACTGGTTTCGGGTTCACCAGATACCCTTACCCAACGCGCGCAAAATCAGTGTTATTTATTTACCCCGAACCCAGAACAAAAGCCCAGAGAATTACAAAGCGCGCTTTTAGACAAGTCTGATCTCGTCGTGGATGCAGTACCTCAAGGGGGGAGAGTTCGTTGTGTGTTACACCCCAATAACACTATAGAGGATGTGACAAAGGACATACCGTACAACAAGGTAGAGCCCGTTGTGCCGAGTCTAGAAGATGCCTTTATGATGTCTCTTAAAGAACATATGCCTTTGCAGTCGGTATCCGTGGAAAAACTGAAAAAGGACCACAAGGCCAAGCCAGATGCGTCCTCCCCCATTGTCTCAGTGAAGCAGTTGGTGAAAACCTTTGGCGACTTTACTGCCGTGGCTAAAACCTCCTTTGACGTATACCCCGGCGAAATTTTTGGTCTTTTGGGGCCTAATGGGGCCGGAAAAACCACCACCTTTCGTATGCTTTGCGGTTTATTGCCCGCGACCTCTGGTGTGCTAAGTGTGGCAGGAAAAAACCTGCGCACCGCCCGCGCTGATGCTCGGGGTCGAATTGGCTATGTGTCACAAAAATTCGCCCTGTATGGCAATTTAACGGTATATGAGAATTTACGCTTTTTCGCCGGTACCTATAATTTGTGGGGAAAGCAGCGCAAGGCCGCCATCGAGCGGGTATCGGAGCAATTTGATTTGGCATCACATTTAAAAGACAAAAGTGGTGAATTGCCCGGTGGCTATAAGCAACGTTTGGCGATGGCTGCCAGCTTAATGCATCAACCTGATATTTTATTTTTGGATGAACCAACCAGTGGTGCCGATCCGCTAGCCCGTCGCGCATTCTGGCGTCGTATTACCGCGCTTTCTCAAACCGGTACGGCCATCATCATTACCACCCACTTTATGGAAGAAGCGGAATATTGTGACAAGATTCTAATTCAGGATGCTGGAGAAAAGCTGGCCATGGGCACCCCAGAGGAAATCCGTGCGGATCTCGCTGACACCGGGGGTGAAGTGATGAGTATGGAAGAAACCTTTATTAATATTATTGCGGTTAATCGACGTAAAAAACAGGAACGCTCGGATGAAGACTAATGCCAGGGCAAGTGGTGGTTTTGTTAGCCGATTATGGGCGTTGGTGAAAAAAGAAACCAGACAGTTGTTACGTGATCAAAGTAACTTGCTAATTGGTATTGGTTTACCCATCGCATTGATATTTATTTTTGGTTATGGCGTTACCTTAGATGTGAAAGACATCAAATTGGCAGTGGTGACCACCCAGCCTTCAGAGCAAACCGAAGAGGTGGTGTCAGCCATTAGGCTTTCTCAGTATTTTAAACCCACCATCATGACCTCTTTTCAGCAGGCTGAAAAAGCCTTGCGAGCAAGAGACGTTGAAGCTATTGCGGTATTTGATGATTCCTTTGCCGCCGATTTAGCGGCGGGCCAAGCCGATGTTCAGCTTATTGTATTAGGCAGTGATGCAACTCGGGCATCTTCAATTCGTACCTATTTTTCAAGCTTGATTGGCACCTGGGCACAAAAACAAGCTGATCGGCACAACGTTAGCACTGCAGGAAAGGGGGTCACGGTGATCCCGCGAATCTGGTTTAATGATGCGAATACCAGTACCTGGTTTATCGTGCCAGGGCTTATCGTGCTCATTATGACATTGGTGGGAACCTTTCTAACGGCATTGGTGATGGCCAGGGAGTGGGAGCGAGGCACCCTTGAAGCCTTGTTTGTTACCCCAGTGCGCCCCACAGAAATTATTTTGGCGAAAATTATCCCCTATTTTTTTGTTGGCATTATTGGCTTGGTACTGTGCGTACTGGCGTCCACGTTTTTATTCCATGTACCTATTCACGGCTCGTTTTTTATTTTGGTGGTTGGCTCGGTGATATACATGCTGGTGGCCCTTGCCATCGGTTTGCTCATATCGGCTAAAACCCGTAATCAGTTTCTTGCCAGTCAAATGGCCATATTAGTGAGTTTTTTACCGGCCATGATGTTGTCGGGTTTTGTGTTTGATTTGGGCAATTTGCCCACCGCCGTGAAACTGATAGGGCTGCTTTTACCCGCCACGTATTTTATCGAATTATTAAGAACCGTGTTTTTGGCGGGTAATTTCTGGCCTATTATTCTTAAAGACTTAGCGCTACTTACCCTGTATGCAGTGGTTCTGCTGGGGCTTGCCCGTATGCTGACAAAGAAAACACTGGATTAAACAATGACCCAAATTAAGCAGTATTTTCAATTCATTTTTAATCTGTGTCAGAAGGAATTCTTGACGGTACTTAAAGATCCTTCATCCAGAATTATTTTGATTTTGCCTATTATCATGCAAAGCATTTTATTTGGATACGCAGCCACATTTGATTTGAAAGAAGTGCCTTATGCAGTGCTGGATCAAAGTAACAGCCAAGCCAGCCATGATGTATTGCAAAAATTAAAAGGGGCGGGATTATTCAATCAGGTGGCTACCTTACATGGTAGCAATGAAGTGGCCGATGTCATTGGTAATCAAGAAGCCCTAATGGTGGTGTATTTTCCCGCAGATTTTGCAGATAAATTACAGCAAGACCAAGCCAGCCCTTTGCAACTTATTGTGGATGGGCGAAATTCAGCCACCGCCAATGCGGTGGTAGGCAGTTTCAATGCCATTACCCTAGCTTACAATGCCAGTACTGATGTGGGAAGCCAGTTGCCGATTACCGTTAAAAGCCGCGCTTGGTTTAATCCCAACATGGAAACCCGCTGGATCATTATGCCAGGAATGATCGCCGCATTAAGTATGATTCAAACCATGATGCTGACGGCATTATCAGTGGCCAGAGAGCGAGAACAGGGCACTTTTGATCAGCTTCTTGTTACCCCCAGCCTGCCGTCACAAATACTTATCAGCAAAGCGGTACCTTCTATTTTTATTGGCTTAATACAGTCGACATTAGTGTTTCTTATTTGCCGTTTTTGGTTTGATATTCCGTTTCAGGGTAATTTATTTGTACTGTATTTAGGGCTGTTTTTGTTTACCTTAGCCAGCGTCGGGATAGGGTTATCTATCTCTGCTGTATCGTTGAATATGCAACAAGCCATGTTGTATACCTTTGTACTGCTTATGCCGCTAATGTTGTTGTCTGGCTATGCCACACCGCTGGCTAATATGCCTGATGTTATGCAAAACATGACTTATGTCAATCCGCTGCGTTTTTCTATTAGCATCGTTCGCCGCGTATATCTGGAAGGGGCGACCCTAGCAGATGTTTATACTGAGATGCTGCCGTTAATACTTATTGCTGTGGTCACACTGCCAGTGGCTAGTTGGTTGTTTAGACATCGTACTTCCTGATGGAGATGAAAATGAAATCTGCCTGGTGCCCCATTGCCGCTATTACTGTTTGCTTGTTATCAGGCTGTACTCGTTTGGGCCCTGACTATGCAAAACCTGATGTCACCATGCCAATGTCTTGGCCATCGGTGGAAACGACGGCAGCACAGCCGGGGGTACCTACACTGTCCCAATGGCGGCAAGATGATGGAGTATTGACCCAGCTGTATGAGATGCTTGAACAAAACAATCACGATTTACAGGTGGCAGCGTTAAACTTTGCCGCTAGTCGGTTGTATCAAAAGCAAGCAGCGTCGAGTGGCGACCCAGAAGTCAGTTTCTCAGGTAGCGTTGCTCGCCAACGTTTAAGTGAAGACGGTGTTAGCAGCCGTACAATTAGTTTATTTTCTACAGGGGATACCCAAGACTCTCTTATTGAGGCGCTGTCATCCCCTTATGGCGTTTATTCAACCGGCTTTGATGCTAGTTGGGAACCCGATTTATGGGGCAAGGTTGCCAACCAGTTACGAGCCGCTGATGCGAACGCACAAATGGCTGAATACGAACTGGCAGATTTGAGACTGACGTTAAAAACAGAGCTTACCCGACAATATCTCACGTTGCGGGCAAAACAATACATGCTTTCCTTACGTCAGCAGTTGCTTGCTAACCTCAATGCTGAGCTAGCCATACATACCGTGATGGTCGACTCTGGGGTGATGTCTCGTCAAGGGTTGTTCGCTGAGCAAGCACAGGTTAAACAAGTCCGTATTTTAATTTCAGCATTAGAAAATGAGATTACCCAGCTACAAAATTCCCTAAGTTTATTGGTGGGAGCACAACCCGGAGCGTTATCAACATTGCTCGATGATAACGGTGTTTCATTGACGGTATATGACTCCCCGTCATTGCCCTTGCCATCGTCGATACTAAGCCATAGACCCGATGTAAAAGCGACCGAAGAAGCCCTTAAAGCGGCCACCGCTAACATTGGTCTTGCAGAAGCATCCCTGTACCCCCAATTTAGTTTAACTGGCAATGCGGGGGTTGAAGCACTGAGTAGTAGTACCTTATCGAATTGGTCATCCCGCACTTGGACTTTGGGAGCGGGATTTTATTTGCCAGTGTTTAATCGAGGTGTGTTACATCGTGAAGTTGCCCTTACTGAAATAACACAACAACAAGCTGCTATACGCTTTAAACAACAGGTATTAAAAGCATGGACCGAGGTGGATAATGCCATTAGAAAGGTAAATCGTGCTCGGGAACAATACCAGTTAAATCAAGAGGCGCTGAGCTTGCATGAACAGCAACTGACAATGGTAAAAGCAGAATATGACGCTGGGGTAGTTAACCAGCTTCCGTTACTGGCGATGGAAAATCAGTTTCTCACTGCCCAGTTAGACGATATTCACTCACGACTCAACTATAACCTCAGTCAACTGATGTTATATAAGGCCGTCGCTAGCGAATAGTGAAACGAGGGAAGAAAGTGAAAACCAAGAGAGTGTTGCGCAATGCAACAATGGCCTTTATCGCGACAACACAGAGGTGCCGGCGTAGCACGCCGGCACCACCGATTAATTGATATAAGTAAACATTTGGTATGGCGCGCCGCCATAATCATAATCGGATAATACGACATTGATCACATCGCCAGCCAGGACGTCGTAAAGGGTGGTTTCTAACAATAAATCGTTAGTATCCGCATCGTACACGTAAATATCGTAATCACCGGCTTCGGTTTCAATATCTAGGCTACTCAAATAACCAATTTCATCCGAGGCGTCATAAGAGTCGGGGTTACTGCCTTGCTCGATAACCTTCACGGCAATTGAAGTGCTACTTTCGTTATCAATATTATGGGAAAACAGAAGCTTGGCATGGGTATCGATAACTCTTAAGTCTTCAGCATCAGCATAGGATGTTACGGTACTGGTGGCATCACCAGAGCTTAACAACAGTACAATTTGATCGGCGTAGAAGTCGATACTGGTACTTTCTAGCACCGCATTGGAGTCGGTATCCCGTAGATAAATATCCACGCTATTCGCATCATCAGGATCATCAATATCAATGGTTAGAAAATCGGAAATATCGCCAAAGTAAAGATCTTCAGCCACGGTATTACCCAGGGTGTCTTTGGCCACTGAAATAGAGGTGGTATTGGCTACATTGTTACTTACGCGCAGGTAACTGTCTTGGGCTTCATTAGAGAGTTGTCTCGCACCGTCGTCATTTAACTCAACAATGCTATAAAAAGTGTCATCAATGCCCGCATTTTCGTAGCTAACAAAAACGTAAGATAAGGCTTCGCCTTCTTCAATGGTAATGTCGTTTTTCATCGCTAAAATGGTGTCTGTACCGGACTCAGTAAACACAATTTTGTAGTCTCCGGCATCAAGCTCAACGTCGCCGCTATCGTCTTCTGGCGCTAAGGTATAGTCGGCGGTTTGATTAGTAAGAGAACCATCGGCATCTAAAATATACACGTCGACCGAATCGTTATAATTGGCAAGGTTAGCGAAGCGCACCATCGCGTAGTTATCGTCAAAATCATCATCGAACACATCTGACACGTCGATGTCGATTTCATAGCTACTGGGTGAGTCAGTATCGCCGTAAAGGATATAACTATGAAGGGTCTTCTTCTTGACCTTTAGGCTATCGTCGTCAATGAAGTTGTCGTTTTCGGTATTGGGTAAAATTTGATTAAATTCGATGTCGTAAGTGGAATTGCTCACGTAATCGTAGGCTGTGGCCTCGGCAAAAGATAAATCACCTTGAGACTCATCATCGACAACAAATTCGATATCCGGAGATTGAGGCACTAAATTGACATATTGGTAGTACCCGTGACCGTCGCTGCTATCATCGTCGCCTATGTATAAACAACCTGACAAACACAACATGCTCAACAGAGCTAAACTCAAAAAACGCCTATATTTTACAAACATAACTTCATCCTTAATTAACGATTCTTTACGAACAATAAAAGCTGCAATAGTTGCGCAAGATTTTGTAAATAAGCGGTAAATGAACAAACGACGCTGCTTTGTTATGAAGCATTTAAGATGGAAACGATAGACAAGTTTTCATTCCCCTTTGCAAAGAGGGAGTTGAGTTCGCGTTGACTTATGGTGAGAAGCTTAGCGCTGTTAATATGGAAGATTTCTGCGTAAACTACGTCTCAATATTTTTCCTTGCGTTATTTAAGACTAGTGGTAAAGCATAGTGATGTTTATAACATCCTGTTTTTTTAATTATTGTGCTTTTCCTATGCAGGCTAGTCGTTGGCGTATCTTATTGGCCTCTGTAGTCAGATGAAAAATATCCTTCGCAATGGATACATTCTCGCGAAAATTACCTGCTCAACTTTTTCCCAGTCAAAATAAAATAGAAGTGAAATACAATGGAACCTGAAACATCCAATTTATCCCGACCCTCTGATCAAAATCGTAATCCCAAACGACCGGCAATTAGGTTTGATAATTCTGACTTAATTAAAAGTGGGTTTTGGGTTGGGCAAATATGCATGATTATTGCGACTGTGGTGGGCGTTTATTTAGCCGCTCAGGAAGGTTTGTCTCAAGCATTATTATTTGAAAATCTAAATAGTAAGGAAAACAACTTCTACTTACAGCATGCTTTGGCCGATGAGGTGAGTGATAATATCGATACCTTGAATGCTTACGCGCACCAGCTTCAAGATAGGTCGGTTTACGATATCAAAGTGTTGCATCCTGTGGTGGATGATTTTGTATGGGAAAGTATGAAGTATTCTCCTAATGCTTTAGAAACACCAAGTCATATCCTTTCGGCAATACGTCGATATAACTCTGAAGTGGCGCTGATCATTAAAAAGATTGAGGACAATCAATTTGGCCCCAAATATGGCTCGGGTTTATTGCTAGCGCTCAATGAGAAAGTCAGCGAAGGCGCACTCCATGATTTGATTGCTCACTATACTCAGTTGCACCATGAACTGGTAGACGCGGGTATTGACGTAAGCCCACTGTCGAATGAACAAGGACAATAAGCATGAAAACTTGTCCAAATTGTGCCAGTCGTGAGATGAAGAAACAGCAGTTTCACCAACAAGAAGTTGAGCAATGCCAAGATTGTCATGGTATATGGCTAGACTCTGGTGAGCTAGATAGTGCATTGTCCATTGCTGATAATGGCCATTCACAGGTGGTTTTGGAAGAAGCCCTTGGGAAGATGCTTGGCGAATCACAACGACATTGTCACGACTGTGATATTAAGCTGATTCGGTATTACCTGATGCCGGGCTTTGAGGTAGAAATAGATTGTTGCCCTCGTTGTTCTGGGGTGTGGTTAGATCATCATGAGTTAGAAAAAGTCACCCATTCTCCGGCCATTGCAACAGCATTATTAGAATTAGACAAGCCCACTAAAAAACGAACTTGGTTGTTTCAATTCTTATCTCAAATGCCAGTGGAATATAACTTAAAACCTAAAAAAACACCTTGGGTGATGTATTCTTTAGTGGCTTTAAATATTCTCTTCTTTCTTAGCTATATTTCCGATGTGGTGGATATATCTACGGCGTTTGATTCCTTTGCTATGCATTCAGGTGAAGTGAGTCATGGCCAGCAATTGTGGACACTACTCACCTACATGTACATGCACGGTGGACTGATACACCTAGCCGGGAATATGTATTTTTTATATATCATTGGTGACAATTTAGAAGATGCGCTGGGGCATGGTAAATTCTTTCTTTATTATACCCTGTGTGGCCTAGTGGCTGCTGCTGCACAAATCTTAGCAGAGCCAAATTCAGTGGTGCCCGTGGTAGGAGCAAGTGGCGCTATAGCTGGCTTGTTTGGTATGTACCTATTGTGGTTTAGGCATGCAAGTTTGACCTTGATGATCATCGTTTATCAGAAAAAAGTAAGCCCATTGATATTTTTTGGATTATGGCTTTTAACCAATATTCTGGGACTTTATCTGGCCAATGAAAGCGGCGGCGGTGTGGCTTATTGGGCTCATATTGGCGGCTTTATTGCTGGCATTGTCATTGGTTTCGCTGTTAAAAAACACGTGTTTGCCGCAAATCCTTTGTTGGCGATTCTTAACAGCCAAGAAGTCAAAGTGAAGCGCTAAACCGAACCGGTATCAACAACCTCAAAGAGGTTGTTGATGCCGATTAATGGATATCGCGTCATTAAATGGCCTCAGCAGCTAACAGTACCAGACGTGATTCCGCTTTACAGGGTAGAATAATCCGTTATTTGCTGTCCGTAAATTACATCTTTAATCAATCTCCACTTCATCAATACCATGCCTTAGTCAGTGCCACGCTGATCCGAAACTGGCTGGCACACATGCCGGCTACTCAACCATCGAGGTGACAGGTGCAGGTGCGTCAAAAGACATCACCATGATCTCTGTAGAAGACATCAAAAAGGAATTGGCAGGTAAGCCGCCAATCACGGTTGGTTTTGATATCGACGATACCAGCCTATTTAGTTCTCCCGTTTTTTACCGCGGCCAACAAGAGTTTTCTCCTGGCAGTTACGCTTACTTAACGAATCAAAAATTTTGGGATAAAGCTAACTGTGGTTGGGATAAATTCAGTATGCCAAAGCACATAGCGCAACAATTGATTGCTATGCACCAAGCGCGTGGGGATAGTATCTACTTCATTACTGGACGGGTGGGATCAAAGTGTCATTTCACCACGGAATATTTGCAGAAAACCTTTGATATTAAAGACATGCACGATGTGATTTTTGCAGGCTATAGCGAAAGTGAATACATCAAGACTAAGTATATTAAGCAACACGATATCAAAATTTACTATGGTGATGCGGATGGTGACATCATCGCAGCCCGCAACGCCGGCGCAGAAGGCATTCGTGTTATGCGGGCCGCCAATTCCGGCTATAAGCCCATTGCGAAAAATGGAATCTATTGGGAAAGAGTACTAAAAGACTCTCAGTACTAACTATACCTAGAAACAGCCTCACTCCTTAGGTGGTGTGTTATTTGGCACGCCATCTTGATCCTAATTATATTAAGACAAGACTATTGCCATCAAGGCTGCAACAACCCCATAAACCAATAATGGCAGTATGGTCTTTTTAAGAATAAAGCCTTCTTGGTGGTGAATCCCCAAAATAGCAGACACCGCAATAATATTATTAATACATACCATGTTTCCCATGGCGGCACCCACCGATTGTAAGGCTAATATCAGATTCACTGGTAAGCCAACTTGCATGGCAATCGTTTGCTGAATGCCACCAAAGGTGAGATTAGACACCGTGGCCGACCCAGAGAAAAAGCTGCCCAATGCCCCCAGTAAAGCGGCAAACAAAGACCAACTGTCCCCGGTTAACGTCGCAAGCGCATTGGCGATTAAGAAAATGGGTGACTGCTCGGCGCCCAACATCATTAAATTCACCATGACTAAAGCCGCCGCTAAGGATACAAGGGGTAACTGAATACGTTGGCCGGTCTCAAAAAACGCCTCTTTTATCTGGGTCTTAGAAAGTTTTAATAACGGCATTGAGATCAACACCACTAACACGAAAGGGATTAACGCCGGCACATAAAGTGTTTTATAAGACCAGCTTACAGAGGTAGATAAAATATTGTCTAGGGACACTACCAAGGATTGGCTCACACCTAAATGGCTGCCGCCAATATCGATACCAAACCACGCATTGGTGTTGGTTAACAAGCCTTTAATACCCAAAGGGCTAATGCGGGTAACAATCAATATTACAATCAGCAACCCCAGTGGTAGCAGGGCAAAAAATACTTCTCGAGACGGCACCTTTGATTGTTTATTTAGCGTGTTTTGTGTTGTACCTAGGCCAATATTGGCCTTTGCTAAAAATATACTCACCATGAGCCCAACAGCGCCACCAAGCAAAGAAGGAAATTCATAATTCCAATTCGCTAACGCGTAGTAAGGCAGTGTGCAAGATAGAATACTGAGTAAAATAAATACGAGGTTTTGGCGTATTAAGGACCAAGATACGACAAATTTTAGCGCCAATATAGGGATTAATAACGCGGCCACGGCGTTAATTAATGCGGTTTGATTCGCCACCTCTAGCAGGTCTGACGAACTAAGCTCTAACGCTTCAAAACCAAACCAGATAGGTGTACCTACAGCTCCAAACGACACGGGTACTGAGTTCATAATTAAAGCAAAAATAGCAACTTTGATAGGCTGAAAACCTAACCCCACTAACATAGGGGCGGCAATCGCGGCAGGCGTACCAAAACCCGAGGCGCCTTCCAGCATAAAGGCAAAGGCCCAGCCAATAATCATCAGCTGGGCAACCTTGTTGTTGCTGATGGAATCCAGCCAGCGACCAATCACAGCTTCCGCCCCTGAAATCGCCAACACTCGGTTCAACAAAATCGCCCCTGCGACAATGGAAATCGGCGTAAGTACGGACAATACACCCGAGATAATATTGGCGCTCAGTAAACGCCCGTCACTGTGGAAATAGAAAAGTTGAATTAAGCCCACTAATAGGGCGGTTATCGGTAAGGCGATATGGGAGGGTAAGGCGCGCTGCTTGGTCATCATCCAGATTAGCAGCACAATAGGGAAAGCCGAAATTAACGTACTTTGAAGCATTTCATCCACCGTCCCTATGTCGAATACTACCATCTACTTGAGACTCAAACATGAGCTGAGAATGAGAGTGTTCAAGGCCAAATAAAGCACGTTTAGTTTTAAATACAGTTGTCACAGAGGTTAGCCCTAAGGGTTAATTTATCTTTTAATTTTTATATTCTAGGTTTGCGCCGAGGGCTAGACTTAGTGGTGGATGAATGCTTTTTTACTTGACTATGGGCGGTGCTATTTCGTGCCTTAGTCCCGCGTTTTGCATTGTGTTTGGGTACTTGAGACGCAGCTTTTTGCGAGTTTAAGGCTGGCATATTCTGTTCACTTTGGGCGGCAGTTTTGGTGGAGCCTGCCACGGCGCTGTTAATCTGGTGCATTTCATCAGCGGTCAAATTTCGCCACTCGCCTACTTTTAGCCCCGCTAAACGTATTGACATAATACGGCTGCGTTTTAGCTTGGTTACCCCATACCCAAGGTATTCGCACATGCGGCGAATTTGCCTATTTAATCCTTGGGTTAAAATAATCCGAAACACGAATTTACTTTGCATCGTCACCGTACAGGGTTTGGTCACTGTATCTAAAATGGGCACACCTGCCGCCATAGCTTGAATAAAGCGCGCCGTTACCGGCTTGTCTACCGTCACGATATACTCTTTGTCATGGGCATTTTCGGCGCGTAAAATTTTATTCACTATATCCCCATCGCTGGTCAGAAAAATTAACCCTTCAGAAGGCTTGTCTAATCGACCAATAGGGAAAATACGCTCACGATGGCCAATGGCATCAATAATATTGCCTTTAATGTGGCGCTCAGTGGTACAGGTAATACCAACCGGCTTGTGGTACGCCAAGTAGACTCTGTCAGATTTATTCTCGGCACTGGGTTTAATCCGCTTGCCATCCACGCAAACCTTATCACCTGGTTGCACTTTCGTGCCTAATTCTGGGATCTCACCGTTAATTGTTACGCGACGGCTGTCTATTAACTTATCTGCTTCTCGGCGAGAACAGAAACCTGAATCACTAATAAATTTATTTAAGCGAATGCTAGCAGCCGTTGTGCTTGATGTATTCGATGTCTTCATTTTATTCCACTATGTCATCTCTAGCGCGCTACTGTGTTAAACACTATAGAGCTTGTTAGGCAAAGCATGGTTGAGCGCGTGTTATCAGCACTGATTTTTTGTTGCGCAACAGTTCCATATATCCAAAGCTTCAGTAAGGATGATTTATCATGCTCGACACCTTGTTTCAGCATGATTCACTGCATGTAGCAAATTTTCAGTGTAACATCCGCGGCAGAAATCTGTGGGCTATTCTCCATACTTTGTAACTGATTATGCGCGTTGTTTTACCAAAATTGATAGGGTAGGACAAAACAACCTGGGGTGCATCGGGCTCGTCTAAGGTGCTTTTAGGAGATTGCATTGCACGTTAAACCAAATAGGCAGATCGTCAGATTGCGCAGGTATAATTCGACAAACCAAATAGATAAATAGACACAGAAGTGGAATAATCGAACAGCTTAACGCCCTATAAGCTTCGATTTTACTGGGTGTTGTAAAAAATGGTGGCCCCACCCTGACTCGAACAGGGGACCTAACGATTATGAGTCGTGTGCTCTAACCAACTGAGCTATAGGGCCACATATGTAGATGCTGTATAGCGCAAACCTAGCGGTTTACACAAGCGGGGCGAAGTATAAGCAGTTTTTTTGTGATTGTCACCCCATCAGCGCGATGATTTATCTCGCTTGGCGATTTCTTAATCAAAATTTATTTGGCGCCTACGCATAAGAGACCCAATGGCGCTGTTATGTTGTCACATTCGATTCCATGCACCTTATTCTTTGCACCATTAATCGGTTGTGGCGTTGACGAAACCCGCCATGCAAGCCCACTATAGTGGCGTAACATCAAAAGGGTTTACTGCTTTATGAAATACGCCTTGATTCCTCTTATTTTTACTTTATTTTTATGCACAGGATGTGACAGTTTCCTTGCTAACGAACGCGCGCCTGGTGATATTCCCATTACCTTTACTGACTTATCAAAAAGCGTTGATTGCGGTTACGATGTGACCATCGATAAAGATATATGGAGAGTCAACTACCTCGCCTTCTATTTAAGCGAACCTGAGTTGAAAGTGGAAGGTCGCTGGGTGCCTTTAACCTTTGTGCCGAACAAATGGCAATCCAAAAAGGTGGCATTTTTGTCCTTTCATCACGCCTGCGACACACAGCAAAGTAACGAACATATTGTGTTAGATGCCAATGCCGCGTTGCTAAAACGTGCCACTGAACTTCGGTTTAACCTAGGACTGAATTTTGATGAGAATCATAGCTCTCGGGTAGAACAGGTATCGCCATTAGATAAACCCACTATGTTTCAGTCTACTCGGGTGGGGCACAACTTTTTCCGCTTGGAATTGCAAAATACCCAACAACCTAATGCTATCTGGTCTTTTTTGCTGGCCAGTGGCGGCTGTAACGCAGACAGTGATGATGACAAGCCCCAGCGCTGCGCGTTCCCGAACCGTATGACCGTGGACTTGCCCATGGCGCAAAATGTGTCTAACTTGAATTTAGACGCGGCTTTGCAGCAGATCCTCTTTCGGGTAGATTTAAAAGCGGTGGCTGAGTGCAATATGGCGCAAGAGCATGATGAGAGTTGTGAAAAGGTCATGCGCAACCTCACTGAACGGCAATGGATACGGTGGGATGCCCCTGAAAAGGTATACTTGAAATCCTAATCAATTAGTCCTGAACAAGGGATTTTTACCGCTGTTTAGTGCAAGCAACATGTTTATTTGCTATCTTTTTGCTAATTCTGTTAATAGCCAGCCAGCGTGGAGACAACAATGACTGAAAAGCCCTTTCTGGTAAGTGGCCGCAATACACTTATTCATAAAATAAGAAAACTCGATTTACTCGTTCTCAATGGCGATGAACACCCGCCTGTTTTAGTCACCTATAAAGGAATAAAACAGTACGAAGGTAAACTCCCCGATAATAAACGGGAAGCCAAAATGATGGATATGGAGCTGGTGGATATCACCACCTCAGAGGTGTTTGGTGACGAAAAAACGCTGGTCTTTATTCAAACGTTAAATGGCAAAGAATACAAAATAGATTACAGCAAAGTGGGTACGTCTATGTTTATCAAAGTCCATTTAGATAACGCTTTTTAAACAGTACTTTCTTCTTGTAGCTGGTTCTACCGCCTCTTTTGCCAGCAGTTAGGCGACTGCTGGCGCTGCATTTATCTCGCTTAGCTCCTACTCCACCAACCCCAATATCCTGTGGTTAAGACGATAGTCTGTTGTTCCCATGGGGAAGACTCGGATAAACTACCCGTCTGTTTCCTTATTTTAATTCCCATGAATAGCATTATTCGATTTCTTGCTGGTTTTGTTCTCATCGTGCTTTTTTATTTCGCGGGCGAGTTGTTGGTATCGTTACTCGATGTTCCCTTTCCCGGTACCCTAGTGGGACTGTTACTTTTGTTAGTCTTCCTGTTTCAGCGCAAACAAGTCCCTTCCTTAATTGTGGCAGGGGCAACGCCATTACTTAAATACATGACATTATTCTTTGTTCCTGCAGTATTAGGCGTAGGGGTATATTGGGAAGATATCGCCAGTAGTTTTACGGCTATTTTCATCGCCATTGTGTTTACTACGGTGTTTAGCTTAGGCATAAGTGCTTGGATTGCTCAAAAATTGATGGCGCCGGTAGTGTCTAAGGACAGTGAATAATGACAACCAATATCGTTCAACCCTTCGTGGAAAAAACCACGGATTTATTTTTCTCGGTTTTCTCGGTTTCGGGTGCAGTCTGGATAGGCATTACCTTGTGTGCCTATTTGTTCTCACTTTGGGTGGTGCGCAAAACGAATAATAATCCTTTTGCGAACCCCGTGCTGGTTACTGCCATTATTACCGGTGCTGCCATCTTGTTGTCTCAACGTGAAATGTCAGCGTATCAGCAAGATACAGCCATTATTCACTGGTTATTGGGACCCGCAACTGTGGCCTTAGCGTTACCTATGTATGCCCAATGGGAAAAGATTCGATCCTTAGGCTGGCGTTTAGTGGCAGCAGTAGCGACAGGGGGGATCATTGCACCGGTCACCGCGTGGTTAGCGGTGTATGCTTTTGATACACCGTTCGCAATACAAATGACCATGCTGGCGAAATCCATTACTACTCCCCTAGCCATGGAAGCCACCGAACAGGTGCATGGTGTTCCAGCTCTGGCGGCGGTGTTTGTTATTACTACCGGCATTGTGGGTGCGGTATTAGCACCGGCTGTTTATCGGTTATTGGCGGTAACGCTACCTCAGGCACAAGGTGTTGCATTGGGTTCAGTGTGTCATGCTATCGGCACGGCTAAAGCGCTACATATGGGCGAAAAGACCGGAGCACTGGCTACCTTAGGACTTTGTTTGAACGGCATCATGACGGCCATTGTATTGCCTTTACTCTTTGCCTAATCGTTTATTTCAGATCGCGCCTTTTTATTAGATATCGACGAAATTACACCATTGACGAATGGCAATTGCGCCAATTCCTGCTATCAATGTAATAAGGAAATTCTTTCATCTTGTTTACCTTATTGGAAATGAGGGGTAAGCCTTTTCAAGTAGACAGGCGATTTCGTGTAATCAGATAAGGACTGGCGTTTTCATGATATCAATTTTAGTGTGCGATGACTCGTTAGTTGCGAGAAAGCAGGTGGCAAAATGTCTGCCCTCTGACTGGGACGTGGCCGTACACTTTGCTAAAAATGGCCAGGAAGCTATCGCAGGGTTAAAACAAGGCAAAGGTCAGTTGTTACTCCTTGATTTAAACATGCCTGTGATGGATGGATATGAAACCCTGCAAACCATTCGCGAACACAACCTCTCCACACAAGTTATCGTTATTTCCGGTGATATCCAGCCCGAAGCTTACGAGCGGGTAATGCAACTCGGTGCCCTTGGCTTTATTCACAAGCCGGTAGACCCCGCCACCTTAGCCAAAGAACTGATAAAACTAAAGCTGATGAACGAAGCCGCCGACGGTGAATCGCGGGTGATCTTAGATGCTGATATTCGCGACTGTTATCAGGAAATTACCAATATTGCCATGGGGCAAGCCGGGGATCATCTTGCCCGCACAATGAATGTGTTTGTGCATCTGCCTATTCCCAATGTGAACATTATCGAAGCCTCAGAAATGCATATGATGTTATCTGATATTGAGGCCCAAGAGGAGGTTTCGGCCATCTGCCAAGGTTTCATTGGTTCCGGCATATGTGGTGAAGTGTTGTGTATTCTCAGTGATTCGAGCTTTGAAGACGTAGCGAAAATTCTTGATGTGAAAGACAAAGTGGATGATCAACTTCAGCTTGAATTGTTAATGGATGCTGCCAGCATCCTGATTGGGACCTTGCTTAGCGGCTTGGCCCAACAGTTAGATGTTACTTTTGCCCAAGGTCAGCCCCTGGTACTTGGGCAGCATCGGGCTATTACCGATATTTTGCAAGGCAGCAAGATGCAGTGGAAACGTACTTTAGCCATAGAACTAAGTTATGGCTTAGAGGGTTACAATGTGCGTTGTGATCTCATCATTTTGTTTACTGAGGAGTCCATGCACACCATGAACACCAAGCTGGCCCACTTGTTGGAGGACTTATAATGCAGGGCAGTGAACAAGACGATATGCAAGGGTTTCACTGGATGATGGATATGCTGCAAACGGTGGATGTAGGTATTGTGGTGCTGGATAAATCATTTCGTGTGAAAGTGTGGAATGGCTTTATGGAAAGCCACAGTGGTTTGCGTCCTAGTCAGGTGCATGGAAAGTCACTTTTTGCCCTTTTTCCCCATATTAACGAGGCCTGGTTTGCGAAAAAAGCAAAGCCGGTCTTTGAACTTAAAACCCGGGCATTTATGACCTGGGAGCAGCGTCCTTATCTTTTCAAGTTTTACAATTACCGGCCGATTACAGGAAGTGAACCCCATATGTATCAGAATATAACGCTGGCACCGCTGACATCCACATCGGGTCACACTGAACATATCAGTATGATGGTTTATGACATGACAGAAATTGCGTCAGGTAAAAAGCAACTGGAAGCCATGCAGGTAACTAATGAAGAGCAACTGGAACGCCAGTCTTCTCGTTAACCAGGGCATGTTACCAACCACACATAATTAGAATAGTGACTAAGTACATGCATTTAAAACACACATTATCGATTCAATCAGGCCTGATCTTATTACTGTTAACCACGTTAGTGGCATGTGGTGGCGGTTCAGATAGTGCTGATGAGGGAAACGCGAGTAATGCAGTATATGTAAACGCCGGTGATGATATTCAAGTATTGGAGGCGACAGATGTGGCGATTTCCGGTGATGCCACCGGTGAAACCGACACGCTAATCTGGCACTGGTCCGCCTCTCCCCAAGCCACCATTACCCATGATGACACGTCGGTTTCCGATGCCATTTTTACTGCCCCTGCAGTCACGGTAGACACCACGTATGTGTTAACGCTAACCGCCACCAATAGCACAGGAAATAGCGACACCGACACCCTAAATGTGGTCGTTAAGCCGGTCAATATAACGCCGGTGGCAGATATTACCGTGGAGCAAGAAGACGGGCAGGCCATCAATACATTTTCTGCCGGTGGCGCGGTAGTGTTAAGTGGCTCAGCTAGTACCGATGAAGATGCCCCCGATGAGGCAAACCCCATCAGTGCATGGGAATGGCAACAAACCACAGGTAGCAGTGTACTGAATAATGTCACCACCGATGCCCCCATTCTCCTACTTGTGATGCCCGTTGAAAGCGAAGGTCAGCAATTGACGTTTGAATTAACGGTAACCGATGCAGAGGGCGCAACCAATACCGCTTCTGTCACATTGAATGTATTGTCGGAAAGTGAAACCTTACCTACGGTTTATGCCGGATCAGATCAGTCGTTGTTTAGCGGCGAACGGATTATTTTAGAAGGGGATGCCGACACAACAGTAACGGCGGGTTTACCCTTGACTGCCAGATGGGTGCCTTCAAGTAGCGCGGCAAACACCATCGTTGATGATGAAGCGCTATCGACCTATGCCGTGGCGCCACAAGTGACAGAGGAAACCTTGTTAACTTACACATTGGCAGTAGCGGATAATTTCGATCACTTGGTGTATGACGAAGTTGAAGTGTGGGTTTATCCTTTTCCCATTCCTTTAATGAACGATACCGGCGTGACAGTGCAAGCCAACGACAACGCCTATACTAATTCTCAACAAAACGCTTACCCTGGACAAGATGGTCAACGTGGAGGCGACATTGTTAACGAAGCGGGTTTGTTAGAAAAAGCCGGACGGGGTAAGGCTGGTTTTGATTTTACCAAACTAAATAGTAACGGTGATGAAGAAGACGATACCTCCCAGGCTTGGTCGTGTGTGCGAGATAATATTACCGGCCTGATTTGGGAAAAGAAAACTGAAGATGGTGGTTTGCATGACGATGGCCATCTGTACTCATGGTACTTCACGGATGAAAATGGGGGCTTGGCCGGAACATTAAACGGGGCAGATAGTCTTTGTACGTTGACCAATTGTAATACCCAAGCATACGTGACCGCAGCGAACAGCGCCGGCTTGTGTGGTTTTTACGACTGGCGCATGCCTAGCCATGAAGAGTTAATGTCAATTGTCCACTTTGGTTTAGCCAGTGGTACCTTAATTGATGATACCTATTTTCCGTTTCTAGGAACGCCTGACAGTGATGGTCGGCTTTGGTATTGGACGTCTATACCCAGCGCCGATGGGGTGTCGGGTGATGCGGCACAAAATGCGTGGGCGTTGGATTTTGCCACTGGGTTGGATAACTTTTTGATTAAATCGAGTGCCAATCGGGTGCGTCTTGTACGGGCAGGAAGGTAATGATGAAATATTTAATGGTGTGCTTTTTGTGTTTCTGGTCATTGTCTTTAGCGGCGCAAACCTGCCTAAGTGATGGCGTTGAAACGGCAGCGGATGATGAATTTGAAGATATGGGTGACGGAACCGTCTTACAGACTGCCACGGGCCTGATTTGGCAGCGCTGCGCCCTAGGGCAAACGTGGAGCGATGACACCTGCAGTGGCACCGCGGTAAAATACCACTGGCAAGATGCTTTGCTTGCAGCACAAAGTGAAGATGCACAAGCTTTGGAAGGGTGGCGGTTGCCCAATATCAAAGAATTGGCTTCCATAACCGAGCGTCTTTGTGTTCGTCCTGCTATTAATGAATCGGTATTTCCTAATACGCCACCGGATGATTTTTGGACATCGACACCGTCCCTTGAAGATCCGCTCAGAGCGTGGGTAGTTGCCTTCTTTAATGCCAGCCACTCAATTAAAGAGAAAGACCGGTTTATCTACGTAAGGCTGGTAAAAACCCAACGGGATTAATGCCAATATCCACGGTAAAAGGCTGTGATTTATTCAACCTGAATTTTAGCAAGTTGAACCCATCGCGGCTTTTTATTTACGTGCTGCGCGTACACAATGAATCGCATGAATATGCGAAAAAGCTTTTTTCCCTCTCTGTGGCTTCTGCTCACCTTTGCCCAACTGCCTACTACGGTGTTTGCGGGTAATTTGTGCGATATCGATTTTGCCTACGGTCTGGTAGTAAATGATCATCAAGTTCGTATTCTTGATAAAAGCCGCACGGTGGTACAGATAAATGGTCAAGATCAATTATTTGTTAAAGGGCGCTGGCAAGCGCTTACCGTACAACAACGTCGGTGGCTTCGTGATTACACCACAGGCTTGCACTATGTGGTGCCAAAAATGATCGTGTTGGCTACCGAAGGGGTAGATTTAGCGGCAGATACCGTGGATAACGTCTATCAAGGGTTAGTGGGCTCGGATCACGAAAGTTACGAAAAGCTTCGTCAGGCCATGGAGCGGGTACGCAACCGCGTGAAAGATAAATTTCGCCACGCCAGTAATCACTACTTTATTGGTCCGGGTTCCTTAGAAAGCGTGGATCATTTCGTTGACAGTGAAATCGAAGCGCAACTTGAAGAGGCCATATCTATGTCGGTGGGCGGTATACTTTCTGCTATCGGAGGTATGGACAAAAATCATGTGGATATTAGCAGTGAACGCTTAGAAGAGATCACCCGTCAGCTCGGTGCCGTTGGCGAGCAGTTAGATATGGAAGATGGCGCCGCCTCCTTGAATAACCGCGCCCAGTGGTTCTGCCATAAATTGAAAAAACTCAATATGCTTGAAGAGAAATTACGAGACAACGTACCTGCACTGCAACCCTTCGATATTATCATTTCTGAATAAACTGCTAGCGTTCACCATCTTTGGTTAAAATCAGGCTACAAAATTAGACAAAGGCAGACAACAAGGTGTTCAAATAACGCCGTCCCTTAGGCGTGACCTGCCACTGGTGGGCGCTTTCCTGCAGTAATGCTTGTTCAACGGCTTGATGTAGCGCCTGTTGTTGCTCTTCAGTGAGGGTGGCGCCGGTAAAGTCAGCGAAGTCTGATTTTGGACATGGTTCAACCAACCTAAAGCGATTCATAAAAAACTCGAATGCCAAGTCATCTTGCTCTACAGCAACGGCTTTATCTAAGTATGGACGAGTTATATCCATATAGCCGCGAGGGTGCTTGACTTTAACGGTGCGGGTAATACGACCATTATCGGCGTCGGTGATCTTACCGTGGGCGCCACAGCCAATACCAAGGTAATCACCAAAGCGCCAATAGTTAAGGTTGTGCTGGCATTGAAAGCCGGGCTTGCTATAACCGGATATTTCGTATTGCTGGTACCCAGCGTCCTCTAATAAAGCATGCCCTTTCGCCTGAATATCCCACAATGTGTCGTCGTCTGGTAATTCAGGCGGCTTGGAATAAAAAGGAGTATTAGGCTCAATCGTTAATTGATACCAAGAAAGGTGGGCAGGGGATTGGTCAATAGCTTTGGTTAAATCGGACATGGCATTGGCTAAGGATTGCTGGGGTAACCCGTGCATAAGATCGATATTAAAGCTGTTTAACGGCGCATTTTGAGCCTGCAAAATAGCATTTAAAGCCTGCTGGGCATCATGAATACGTCCTAGTCCAGTCAGGTGCACGTTTTGGAAGCTTTGTACGCCCATGGAAATCCTATTGACCCCTGCTTCGGCATAGCCATTAAAGCGAGCGGATTCCAATGTCCCTGGGTTTGCCTCTAGTGTTATTTCTGCTGTGGGCGACACCGCAATGGTATTTTTAACCCCACTGAGTAACTTACCAATGGCATCGGCTGAAAATAAACTGGGCGTACCGCCGCCGATAAAAATGCTTGTGACTTGTCGATTCGACACGTAGGTTTTATCGTGCTCAAGATCGCTCAACAAATGGGAAATATATTCTTGTTCAGGTAAAGCCGATTTCAGCCCATGAGAATTAAAATCACAGTACGGGCATTTCTGCACGCACCACGGAATATGTATGTAAAGGCTAAGGGGCGGGTTACGCAAATGTTTGTCTCATTTGTTCGAGCAAAAATGACATGGCTTGACCCCGATGACTAATTTGATTTTTCAGTTTTCTATCGAGTTCAGCAGCGGTGCAACCATGGGAGGGAACATGAAATACGGGATCATAACCAAAGCCCCCATGACCGGAGATTTCACGAGTGATGGTGCCGTGCCAATAGCCTTGGCTAATAAGAGGTACGGGATCGTCTGCGTGGCGCATAAACACCAACAAACAGAAGAAATGGGCACGGCGCTCTGGGGTGTCGGCTAAGGCCGCTAGCAGTTTATCCACATTGTCAGAATCTGTTGCATTGCTGCCGGCATAGCGAGCAGAGTAAATTCCCGGCGCGCCGCCTAAGGCATTCACTACTAGACCGGAATCATCAGCAATGGTGGGTAACCCAGTTTCTTTAGCTGCATGCCGAGCTTTAATTATCGCATTTTCCACAAAGGTGGTGCCGGTTTCAGGAACATCACTTACCCCGAGTTCTTTTTGGGCTACCACAGTAACACTCATCGGGGCGAACAAATGGGTAAACTCTTTTACTTTACCTGCATTGCCTGATGCTAAGACAATTTTTTCAGGGAAGGTCATGGCAGTCTCCTCAGCCGGTTTTCTTTCCATTTTTTTTCTTCTTTGCTTTTACAGTTTTACTTTTTTTCTTGGCCACAACTTTGGGTGGCTTGTGTTTAGGACGCAGGCCATCAATAAAACGGGCTTTGAAGGGTTCGCCAAGGTAACGTGATACCTTGCCTACCATTTCATAATCATGGGCCTCGATAAGGCTAATGGCTGTACCTTTGGCGCCAGCCCGTCCTGTGCGGCCAATCCTGTGTACGTAGATGTCGGCTTTTCTCGGCATGTCAAAGTTGATCACATGGCTTACATTAGGCACATCGATTCCTCGCGCTGCAACATCGGTGGCCAATAACACCGGCACCTCACCGGCTTTAAAGCGGGCCAGTGCAGCGTTGCGTTTATCTTGTGGCATTTCACCTTGTAACCAAGCCACATGGATTTGCGCCGACATCAGGCTATCTTTTAACGTTTGTAACCGTTCGCGGGTTTTAACAAATACCACCGCATTGGTAATATCATTACTGAGGATGTGTTTTAACAGTGCTTCTTTGTGAGCGTAATCGTCGGCCAAGTGATACCACTGATGGGTTTTGGCTTTTTCTTTGCGTGACGGGTTAGCTTCAAGTTCTACCGGTTCGTTTAGAATATCTCGGGCGAAGTATTTCACCCCAGGGCCTTCTAGCGTGGCAGAAAATAACATGTTTTGTTTACGCCAGCGTGCTTCTGCTGCAATTTGCCCCACAATACCACTAAAGCCCATATCGAGCATGCGATCGGCTTCATCCAATATCAAACATTCAATATTACGGCAATCGGCGGACTCTTTTTCTATGTGCTCAAAAAGGCGTCCCGGCGTGGCCACCAGAATATCCAGGTTCTCACTTAAAGTGTCTCTGTCTGTGCCGTAATTGATGCCCCCGGTGATCACGCCGCAGGCTAGCTCCGTAAAGCGAGTTATTGCACAGGCTTGAGCATAGACTTGTAAGGCAAGTTCTCGAGTTGGGGTAAGAATGAGTACACGGGTCGCGCCAGGTTCGGTGCGCGGAAAATCGAGCAAATATTGGCATGCAGGTAGCAAAAATGCCGCTGTTTTACCCGTGCCCGTGGGGGCCGAGGCCAGGATGTCTTTGCCATCCATAGCCGGTGGGATAACAAGAGACTGAATAGAAGTTGGCGCGTCATATCCCATTTCTGCCACGGCCCGACAAAGGGCATCGTCAAGTTCTAATTCTTCAAATGTCATTCTATCTCACAGCGCAATAATCAAAACACCATTATAGCACTTCAGTTCTCACGATTGATATTAAAGTTACTGCCAATAAGGCTATATTAAATGTTGACGAATCAGCGTTAATCGCCCGTGGTTCATAGCGCTTCCAATTTCTGGCCCTTGCAAACCTTCAGCGATAAATTTCTGTGCGTTGAGTTCTTTTGCAGCAAAAAGCGCCTGCTTTATTTTTTCGTTTTGTTTGCATTGCAACTCTGGTGTGCTTGAGGTGAGTTTGACCACGCTAAGCAAGTGTAAAAAACGCTCGTGTTTACGCCACACATCACATTGATTGAATACATCAAGGCACGCTTGGGGGCTAATGGGGTGGTGTAAAATATGACAAAAGCGGCTACTTAAAACACATAACTCAGTGATGTTATTCGCGCATTTTAAGCGAGCACATAATGCTTTGGCGTGGGTAACAGGGCATTGGGCACCAATAACGGCCCACAGTATTAAGGGGTCGTTGGTGTATTGTGCTGCCTGGCTTAATTGCTGGTTCACTTGGGGCAAAATAGTTGTTAACTCGCTAAACCAAGGCACTAAACTATGGCTTTGTTCAAGTGTTTGAAAATACACCTGTGGATGCTGCTCGGTTAGGCTGCGCATGGTTTCTTTGCACACTCGCTCTGCGGTGAGGTGAGCCAGTTCGTCATCGGCGGCCATGGTTTGCATAAGTGTGATGGTTTCTGGTGCCACGGTAAAACCAAGGTGAGCATAACGTGCTGCAAATCGCGCAACACGAAACACCCGTAACGGATCTTCGGCAAACGCAGGGGACACATGGCGCAATAACCGTTTATTTAGGTCACTGAGACCATGGTAAGGGTCGACAATGTGACCATCCGCACTTTGCGCCATCGCATTGATGGTAAGATCTCGGCGTTGTAAGTCTTGTTCTAGTGTTACCTCAGGGGTGGCATGACAAACAAAGCCGGTGTAGCCTTTACCGGATTTGCGTTCCGTTCGGGCAAGGGCATATTCTTCTTTGGTGGCTGGGTGCAGAAAAACAGGAAAGTCTTTGCCTACTTGGGTATAACCTTTTGCCAGCATTTGTTCTGGGGTTGCACCAACCACCACCCAATCTTTTTCTGTTACCTGTCGACCTAGCTGAGCGTCTCTTACCGCCCCTCCTACCAGATAAATTTTCATAACCATCACTACCCCTTTGTTTGGGTGAATTATGCCAGATACAGCTTTTTTTCGCATTCAATCGCTTTGATTTTGACTTCTGGTGTGGGGATGGGTAGTTTAGTCGGCGTCAATCGCTAACTATTTCAACTGCATGTATCTCAATTACTTCGGGCTTAATGATAATCCTTTTTCTATAGCGCCCAACCCAGATTACCTTTATATGAGCCCGCGTCATAAAGAAGCGTTGGCTCATCTTACTTTTGGCCTGCGTGAAAGCGGTGGCTTTGTTATGCTCACCGGCGAGGTAGGAACGGGGAAAACCACCGTATCTCGCAAACTATTACAGCAGTTACCTGACAATACGCAGGTCGCCATGATCCTTAACCCAACGCTCTCAGCCATGGAACTTCTGGCTACTGTATGCGACGAGTTGGGCATCGCTTACGATGGAAATAAGGCCAGCTTAAAGTACTTTACCGATTGTATATTGTCTAAATTAGCAGACAACCATCAGGCTGGCGTTACCACCGTGTTGATGATTGATGAAGCACAGCATTTAATGCCTGAGGTGTTAGAGCAGTTGCGTTTGCTAACCAATTTAGAAACCAATCGGGATAAATTACTTAAAGTGGTACTTATTGGCCAACCTGAGTTACAGCAATTACTTAAACGTAATGAACTACGACAACTTGCCCAACGCATTACTGCACGGTATCACTTGTTGCCGCTGACTGCGCCGGAAGTCTCAGCTTATGTGGCACATCGCCTGAGTGTCGCAAATGGTGATATTAGTATTTTTAGTCAGTCGGCCTTAAAAGCGATCTATCAAATCACAGGCGGCATTCCTCGGGTTATCAACCTGCTTTGTGATAGGGCATTAACCTTGTCGTTTACCAAACAACATGCGGTGGTAAAAAAGGTGATTTTTCTCGCTGCCGCAGAACAGATCCTCGGTGAAGATGTGGTTTATCAGCGTATTGCCCACAAAATGAAATGGTTTTTAGGGGGCGCCTTTATTGTTGCGCTTGCTATAGGGGTGAGCTTGGGGAGAGGATATGTCTGATATTTTAGATATCGACAGTGTTAAGCCGGGCATGGTGATCATACAAATCACCAAACAGAATGGCCCGGTAAAAATTCGAAAGTCCGGGTTGGTTACTAGTCAGGCCATGGTACAAGGCTTGTCTGAGATGGGGGTTCAACAAGTTGAAATTGACCCTGACCAAACCGTAGAAATAGCAAAAAACACCCAGTATAGAACCCAAACCCAAGCGTTAATTCGCGGTGACAGGGATACCTCAGCACGGGCCTTGGACCATAGCATTTCTGAACAATTTAATCGCAGTCTCTTTTTGCCCACGGTACAGGGGCTGCCCTCGTTATGGAAAAAATACCTGCGCCAAGGTGTCAGCTTTGCAGTGGTTATTTTGTTAGGTGGAGGGCTGGGCTTTCTTATTGGGGCTTATCCTGCTTGGTGGCCCACATTTAACGAAACGGAAATCGCAGCCACATCCACGCCATCGATGCCTGAAGCCCAATCCGCGCAGACTGAGGTAGAAGCAGACCCCGGGGTAGTTGAAGCGCCAGCAATGAGTGCGCCAACGCCAGAAGAGACGATCGCCAGTAGCGATGGGCAACCTGATGTGACACAACCTCAAACAGATAAAATAGCAACGGCAGCGCCAAACAGCCAAACCGAAGTGACGATCACGGATGAGGATGTAGAAGGTGAAATTTTAAATGCACCGCCTGAGGACAATGTGGAGGTGTCGCCTGAACTGATGGCCCGCTTTAATCAAGCCATTGCAGAGTTAGACAATAAAGCCACCGATGAAAAACCTGATACACAGGTAACGGTTAGAGACACTATGCCCCGCGTGGATCAACTGCCGGTACGCATGTTAACCCGATTGCCCAGTATGTCTTTTAGTGCCCACATGTATGCCAGTCGTGCCTCTGACCGATGGGTGAGGGTTAATGGCCAACAGTTAACCGAAGGCGACTGGATTGGCGATAAGGTGCAGATAGTGAAAATAGAAGCTCAGCGGGTGATTTTAAGTTTTGAAGGCAAATCCTTTTCTATGGCCGCGTTAACCGATTGGTGAGCCGCGGCAAGGATTGCCATTTTTTAAATGAAATTAACTTGCGGGCATTTGTGTTAAAAATACGTCGCGGAAGAAGCGGGGTAAATTGATACCAAATTCATTAGGTTGCACCCCCGATTCTATTTCATCATCCACGGCGGCAAGATCAATACGTTTTATTTCACTAAAATGGCCGCCGTTAATACTGTAAAAAGTCATGACCACCGGGCTAATAAGTTGTTCTGGGTGTTGTTTGCTAATAATCCCCAACCTACCGCTTTTTAATTTTACCAATGAACCGATAGGGTGCACGCCCACACATTGTATAAAGTGAGCAACCAATGCTTGGTCCAGGGTTTGGTCCCGAGTTAAGCGTTTTAACGCGGCTGTAGGGGTAATACTGGACTGATGACTACGGCTTGAAATCATTGCGTCGTAACTGTCAACAATGGCCGCCATTTTCGCCAACGGGCTAATGTCTGCCGATGAAAGTCCTCTTGGATAACCAGAGCCATCCTCCCGCTCGTGATGTTGGGCAATGATAGCAAGGGTTAAATCTTCGATTTGCTCACTGCTTTGTACCATCTCCACACCTACTTCAACATGAGTACGAATAACGTCCCAATCTGAAGTGCTAAGTGTACCGACTTTATGGATCAGTTCGGGGGGAAGGTGCGCCATGCCCACGTCCATGAGTAATGCGCCCATACAAGCATCATCAATGGTGTCTCGGTCGTAGCCTAAGTGATGGGTGAACATGGCCATTAAAATGGCACAATTAATGGAATGCTCAAGCAGGTACTGATCGGTATTTTTGATCATAGTAAGACAGGACATGGCATCCTGATTATCAAATACTGCATCTATGATACTTTCTGACAATGCCACAGCGTGGGACAAATCCGCGGGGGCATGATTATTAAGGGTAGCTAAAAAAGTACTTTGGATATCAACTGCTTCTGCATACAGGGTATTTGCTGCCTGTAGGGCATCCGCGCCACGTAACGGCGGCGACGAAGGTGCAAGCGTGGGTTGACTAGGCGTATTTTGTGCAGTAGGTAATTGGCTTTTCTCGTAATCGACTTCTACCCGCAAAATACCCATTTCTTTGAGTTTTTTTATGGCCTCTATGGATTTTACCAAGCCTTTGGAGCGCACACGCAGATTCCGTGATTGTTCGATAACTTGGTTGACAAACATGCCGGGAACGACCTCATCAATTGAGAGATTCTTTAGCATGGATACTCCTTTATCATCAGGCTACAACATATTGGTAAGTAAAGTGAACGAGAATATAACGCCTTGTATTGTGACATTAAGGTAATAAAAAAGGCGATGTAAATCATCGCCTTTTCAGTATCATTAAAAGTTTTGTCAATTACAACCAGGCTGGTTGTTGCTGCTCAAACTTTTCGATGGTATCGGCTAACTCAAGGGTTTGACCGATGGCATCCAGTCCTTTTATCAAGTTAGTTTTATGATGTTCGGCTATCTCAAATGTTACCGTTAATGGGCCAGCTTTAATGGTTTGTGCGGGCAAATCAATATGAAGGGTTAGGTTTGGATCTGCCTTCACCGCCTCAAATAACGCGTCCATGTCCGTGGACGGCAAGGCAATCGGTAACAACTGGTTGTTGATACAATTACCGTAAAAAATATCCGCAAAAGAGGTGGCAATAATGACATCAAAACCAAAGTCAGCCAGTGCCCAAGGGGCGTGTTCACGACTTGAACCGCAGCCGAAGTTTTCCCGTGACAGCAGTACAGAGGCACCCTGATATTCAGGTTTGTTTAGCGCAAACTCTGGGTTCAGTTCTTGCTCGTGTAAGTCAAGATAGCGCCAGTCATGAAACAAGTGCTTGCCGTAACCAACACGGGTAACACCGGTTAAAAATTGCTTGGGTATAATTTGGTCGGTATCGATGTTTGCCTGATCAAGGGGACATGCGCGACCCGAATGGATAGTAAAACCTTGGCTCATCATTTACTCCTGAAATTCTCTAACGTCAGCAAAACGGCCTTTAATTGCTGCTGCTGCCGCCATCGCCGGACTCACCAAATGGGTACGTGCGCCACGACCCTGACGTCCTTCAAAATTACGGTTGCTGGTAGAGGCACAACGATCGCCAGATTGGAGGATATCGTCGTTCATGCCTAAACACATAGAACAACCCGGTAGACGCCATTCAAAACCGGCATCGATGAAGATTTTATCTAACCCTTCTTCTTCAGCCTGTTGTTTTACTTGTCCTGAGCCAGGGACCACAATTGCGGTTACCTTGCCAGCCACTTTACCTTGTTTGGCAATAAAGGCGGCGGCGCGCAGATCTTCTATCCGACCGTTTGTACAGGAGCCAATAAACACGTGAGTTACTGGCACATCGGCAAGCTTCTCTCCCGCTGATAAGCCCATATAAGAGAGGGCTTTTGTGGCACTTTCTTTTTCCACAGCGTCGGCAAAGTCAGTGGGGGCGGGCACAGGAGTATCTACACCAATAACTTGGCCAGGATTCGTTCCCCATGTTACCTGCGGAGCAATATCAGCAGCTTCTAGCTCTACCACTGTATCAAATTGGGCGCCATCATCGCTGTAGAGGGTTTTCCAATAAGCCACGGCTTGGTCCCAGCTGTCGCCAGTGGGAGCATACTCACGGCCTTTAACGTATGCAAAGGTAGTATCATCGGGGGCGACCATACCGGCTTTCGCCCCAGCTTCTATACTCATGTTACAAATCGTCATCCTTTCTTCCATAGTCAAAGAGCGGATGGCTTCGCCGGCGTATTCAATAACGTGTCCGGTGGCACCGGCATGACCAATTCGGCCAATAATGGCAAGAATGATATCTTTTGCCGTAATGCCTACAGGCAGTGAGCCGTTGACGTTTATCAACATGCTTTTGGCTTTGCTTTGTTTTAGCGTTTGGGTCGCCAGTACGTGTTCAACCTGAGAGGTACCGATACCGAATGCTAACGCACCAAAAGCGCCGTGAGTGGCGGTGTGAGAGTCACCACAAACCACGGTCATGCCCGGCTGTATAAGGCCTAATTCTGGCCCCATAACGTGCACAATGCCCTGTTTTTGGTGACCTACAGGGTATAATTTCACCCCGTGGGCTTCACAGTTTTGCGCCAGGGTATTTAACTGTAGTGCATTAGCCGGGCCACAGGCATCAATGGCCAGGGAACGGGTGGATATACTGTGATCCATGGTACCGAAGGTACGATCCGGGCGTCGAACTTTGCGCCCTTTTTCATTAAGCCCGGCAAATGCCTGGGGCGAGGTCACTTCGTGGATTAAATGTCTGTCGATATACAATAAGCTATCGTCGCCAATTTGGTCGACGATATGGGCTTCCCAGACTTTGTCATATAAGGTCTTGGCCATGACGGTGAATTACTCCTGATTCATAATCTGTTTTACAATTTCGTCGCCGACCTGAGCGGTGGTGGATGCGTTAGCACGCTTATCTTCAGGTAACAACTCGCCCGTTAATACGCCAGCTCCTAAGGTGGCGATAACGGCTTTTTCTATGGCATCTGCAGCGTCTTGAAGATTTAGGCTAAAGCGCAGCATCATGGCTGCTGAAAGCACTTGTGCAATGGGATTCGCAATCCCTTTTCCTGCGATATCCGGGGCTGAACCGCCAGCCGGTTCATACAAACCAAATCCCTCTTCGTTCATACTGGCAGAGGCCAGCAGACCCATAGAACCGGTCATCATGGCACATTCATCGGACACAATATCGCCGAAAAGGTTAGAACATAATAACACGTCAAATTGTGCGGGATCTTTCATAACCTGCATGGTCGCGTTATCGATATAAATGTGCTCAAGCTCTACTTTAGGGTAATCTTTGGCCACTTCTTCGGTCACTTCACGCCACAAACGGCTGCACATCAGTACGTTGGCTTTATCTACCGAGGTGACTTTACCACGGCGCTTGCTTGCAGCTTCAAAAGCCGACACCGCGATACGACGAATTTCTCGTTTAGAATATCGCATGGTATCAAATGCGTATTCTTCTTCACCTTCGCCATCACGGCCTTTAGGCTGGCCAAAATAGATACCACTGGTGAGTTCTCTAACTACCAAGACGTCCACGCCACTAGCGGCAATGTCGGCGCGCAACGGTGACAGGTTTTCTAGCCCCGGATAGATTTTCGCCGGACGTAAATTACTGAATAAATCAAAATGGCTACGTAAGGTTAGTAGCGCTGCCCGCTCAGGTCGTTTTTCTAGCGGTAACGAATCCCATTTGGGACCGCCAATAGAGCCAAACAAAATGGCGTCTGCAGATTCACAGCCCTGTAGAGTTTTTGCAGGTAGTGCTTCACCTTCAGTATCGATAGCGTAGCCACCTACAGGGTAAGCGGTACGATTAAAAGTCACACTGAATTTCTGCTCAATGGCAGTCAGTACTTTGTTCGCTTCCTGCATAACTTCGGGGCCGATGCCGTCTCCGGCGAGTACGGCAATATTGAATTCGCTCATTTATACTCCTGCAACGCGTACTTGTTGATTCTTATGCTGATCGATTTGATCAGCAACGTAGGTATTGTTCAATACAAAAATAAGGGCTTTAACACCCGCTTCGACGATGTCTGTGGCTAAGCCAATGCCATGAAAACGACGGCCTTTGTAGGTAGCGATAACGCCTACCTGTGCCAAGGCATCTGCGCCTTCACCTTTCGAGTCGAGTTTGAAATCTACAACTTCTAAATCTTGGTGACCTAAAATAGAAATAATGGCGTTAAATGCCGCATCCACAGGGCCATTTCCAATAGCCGTTTGTGTTACTGTGTCCTCACCGACGTTTAGGCTAACCGTGGCGCTAGGAATAATTTCTCGACCTGAATTAGCTTGTAAATATGACAACGTATAGTGGGCTTCTTCGTGCTTTTGTTGATCGAAAAACAACAGGGCCTCTAAATCGTAGTCGTAGACTTGCCCTTTTTTATCTGCCAGTGCTAAAAAGGCGCTATAAACGGCTTCTAAATCATAGTCTTCTACTTTATAACCTAACTCAGTTAAACGATGCTTAATAACATGACGGCCAGAACGGGACGTTAAGTTGAGGTTGTTTTTATTAATGCCCACACTTTCTGGGGTCATAATTTCATAAGTGTTTTGCGCTTTTAACACGCCATCTTGGTGTATACCGGATGAATGGCTAAATGCATTTGCCCCAACAATGGCTTTATTAGACTGCACCGGCATATTACACAACTGACTAACCAGTTTAGAGGTACGAGAAATTTCCGTCGAATTGATGTTGGTTTGCATACCCAACATGGATTCACGGGTTTGCAAAATCATGGCTATTTCTTCTAGGGAACAATTACCTGCTCGTTCACCAATACCATTGATAGTACATTCAACCTGGCGTGCACCTTGTTCAACCGCAGCAAGAGAATTTGCCACGGCTAGGCCTAAATCGTTGTGACAGTGCACCGAGATGATGGCTTTATCGATATTCGGCACGCGGTTAAATAAGTTACTAATTATGCCGCCAAACTCTGTGGGCGTGGTGTAACCGACTGTATCAGGGATATTTACCGTGGTCGCCCCTGCATGGATTGCCGATTCTACCATTTTACATAGGTAATCAATATGTGTTCGGCCAGCATCTTCACAAGAAAATTCCACATCGTCAGTGTATTTTCGTGCGTGTTTGATAGCCGCCACGGCCATATCCACCACTTCATCTTGGGATTTGCGAAGTTTTGCGCCAACATGAATCTCTGAGGTGGCAATGAATGTGTGAATACGGAATTGCTCAGCAACTTGTAAGGCTTGCCCACAGGCATCGATGTCTTTTTCTAAGGCACGGGACAGGCCACATACCGTACTGTTTTTTATCTCTTTGGCAATCATTTGAACGGATTGAAAATCGCCAGGGGAGGAGACCGGGAAACCGGCCTCGATAATATCTACACCTAAACGTTCAAGTGCCAGAGCGATCTGTAGCTTTTCTTTGGCACTTAAACTGGCGGGTAGCGCCTGCTCGCCATCGCGCAATGTGGTATCAAAGATTTTTACTTGATTCGTCATGGCCGTTACTCATATTTGTGGTGAAAATATAAAAAAAAACCCGTGCGATGCACGGGTTTTTGGAAATTCCTTTAACTGGATGCAATCTACCCGTGCAGTCTGGCTGCCATGAGGAGTAGAAGAGAAATGAGCAAATTTTGCTTACACATAGTGGAATACTTGCCTGTCCAGTTGATACTCGACAATGTAACCATGTCGGGGGCTTAGGTCAACCTTTCTTTGCCATGATGACTATAAAAATTAGTTATATTCATCCTACAGGTGGAATAGTAAATGGATTATAGAGAGAAGTTTTTCCAGTTTATGGTGGTAGAAAGCAACAACTCTCTCAATGTTAACGTTCTTGGTGCTTGTTTACCCTTGTGGTTCCAGCGATGTCCGCAACACGCGGAGGCCATGATGGCCTTTGTAGGTTTAAGGATACGGGGGGGATCATCCTGTTGCTTGTCCAAACTCAGACCTTCAAAGGTAAACCACCCATATTTGTTGATATGTAAGGTTTCATTTTCGGTGATCACGCGGTCGATGGAATCCAGTTCAATGTGTTCTTCATCGTAATGCAGAATATGAACAGGGATAGGCAAGCCGTATGTCCCATGCTTTGATAGCCATTGATGGGTAGTTTCCGTCTTTGTTTTTGTGCCAGGACAGCGGGCAGGTTGCTTATATTGCCAGCTGCCATTGTGGCTGTCGACGTTAAGCGGGGTAGGGTGTCGGGAAAGGTAATGGGCGGCCCGCTGAATACGATGGGGCAAAGCGCCAAGGCGTCTTTTTAACTGAGCAGATTGATCAGGGCCAAATTGGGATAAATGGGTAAGCTCCCGTTCATACAGAGCGTTACAAATCTCAGTGTAAATAGGTTTTTCGTCAGCAGTGCCAGTGACGTTGAATAAATCTGTCTGACTTGACGGCGATACAGAACCTGACGACATGGAAACGATAATATATGAAAGATATCAGTAAAGTAGCATTAAAAAGAACGGGTAGCCAGTGCTACCCGTTGCAGATACTTTTACTGACCTTTAATTTCAGAGCGACCACGGTACACCGCTTTGTCGCCTAAGGCCTGTTCGATACGTAGTAGTTGGTTATACTTAGCTACGCGATCTGAACGGCATAAAGAGCCGGTTTTAATTTGGCCTGCGGCAGTGCCCACGGCTAAATCAGCAATGGTGGCATCTTCAGTTTCGCCAGAACGGTGTGAAATTACCGCGGTAAAACCAGCATCTTTTGCCATTTTAATGGCATTGAGGGTTTCGGTAAGCGAGCCAATTTGATTGAATTTAATCAAAATGGAGTTGCCGATGCCGTTTTCGATACCACGACTTAAGATTTTGGTGTTAGTCACAAACAAGTCATCGCCTACCAGTTGTACTTTTTCGCCAATTTTCTTGGTTAAGCTTGCCCAACCGTCCCAATCGCTTTCGTCTAAGCCATCTTCGATAGACACGATAGGATATTGCTCGGCTAACGCTGCTAAATAATCACCAAAGGTTTCAGAGTCGAAGGATTTGTCTTCACCTGAAAGTACATATTGGCCATCTTTATAGAATTCAGAAGCGGCACAATCTAAGGCCAGCGTAATATCTTCATTCATTTTATAGCCCGCTTTTTCAACGGCTTCTACGATAACCGCCAAGGCTTCAGCATTTGAGCTAAGGTTAGGCGCGAAACCACCTTCATCACCCACTGCAGTATTGAGGCCTTTAGCAGACAGTACTTTTTTCAGGTTATGGAAAATCTCAGCACCCATGCGTAAGGCTTCTTTAAAGCTTTTCGCGCCAACAGGTTGTACCATAAACTCTTGAATATCGACGTTATTGTCAGCATGCTCACCACCATTGATGATGTTCATCATAGGCACTGGCATAGAGTATTGACCCGAGGTGCCGTTTAAATCGGCAATGTGTTCATACAATGCTACGCCTTTTTCAATAGCGGCGGCTTTGGCCACAGCAAGAGACACCGCTAGGATTGCATTGGCTCCTAAGTTCTCTTTATTTTCTGTGCCATCGAGTTCAAGCATTTTGTTATCCACATCGGTTTGTACCAGTGGATCCATGCCTGCTATCGCCGGTGCGATAACATCATTAACAGCGGCAACGGCTTTTTCTACGCCTTTACCCATGTAACGTGACTTATCACCGTCACGCAGTTCAAGAGCTTCCCGGGAACCGGTTGATGCGCCGGACGGTGCTGCAGCACGTCCCATGGCTCCAGAGTCCAGATAGACATCCGCTTCTACCGTAGGGTTACCACGGGAATCTAGGATTTCGCGTCCGATAATGCGAGCAATTTTCGCCATTTCATTTCCTCAACGTTTGTTTGTGTAAAAGGCCCCGGGAAAGGGCTTTTACTATTAGAATCAATGGTTTTCTTTCTGATACTGTCCGGCTGCTTCTACAAAACCGGTAAACAGCGGATGGCCATCACGGGGGGTAGAGGTAAACTCCGGGTGGAATTGTCCAGCTACAAACCACGGATGTTCAGGAAGTTCGATAACTTCCACAAGCCGTTTGTCGGTGGATAAACCACTTACTTTAAGGCCCGCTGCTTCTATTTGATCGCGTAAGTTATTGTTCACTTCATAGCGGTGGCGATGGCGCTCATAGATCTCTTCGCTGCCATAAACATCGCACACCTTGCTACCAGGAATCAGATGGCACAGCTGACTACCTAAACGCATAGTACCGCCTAAGTCGGAGGTGGCATCACGGTGTTCTTTTGAGCCATCAGCATCTAACCATTCAGTGATCAGGCCTACCACAGGGTAGGGCGTTTCTGGGTTAAATTCGGTGCTATTTGCATCTTCCATATTAGCTACATTGCGGGCAAATTCTATTAAAGCAACCTGCATTCCCAGACAAATACCTAAATAAGGCACTTTATTTTCCCGTGCGAACCGTGCTGCGGCAATCTTGCCCTCAATGCCCCGTTCGCCAAATCCACCTGGTACTAAGATAGCATCTAATTGCTCAAGTACTTGGGTGCCTTTGCTTTCGATATCCTGAGAGTCAATATGATGGATGTTCACTGTCAGTCGATTTTTAAGACCGGCATGTTTCAGGGCTTCGTTAACCGATTTATAGGCATCAGGTAATTCAACGTATTTACCAATCATACCAATATTGACTTCTGCCGTAGGGTTTGACTCGGCGTACAGCACTTGTTCCCACTCGGTGAGGTCGGCTTCTTTGCAGTCTAGCTGAAAGCGATCTACAACCAGTTGGTCCATTCCTTGGGCTTTTAATGCCGCAGGAATGCGATAGATACTGTCTACATCTTTTAATGAAATAACGGCTTTATCGGCAACGTTGGTAAACAGGGCTATTTTAGAGCGTTCGGTGGCCGGCAGGGCACCTACACTACGACAGACCAAAATATCGGGTTGGATACCGATAGAACGTAATTCTTTAACCGAATGTTGCGTGGGTTTGGTTTTCACTTCCCCTGAAGCTGGCATGTAGGGCACTAACGTGAGGTGCATGTACATAGCCCGTTCACGTCCAACTTCAGTGCCTAATTGACGAATGGCTTCAAGGAAGGGTTGAGATTCGATATCTCCCACCGTACCGCCAACTTCAACAATGGCCACATCATGGCCTTCGGCACCATCGATAACACGCCGCTTAATTTCATTGGTTATATGGGGAATAACCTGGATGGTGGCGCCAAGGTAATCACCACGGCGTTCGCGACGCAGAACCTCTTCATAGACACGTCCGGTTGTGAAGTTATTTCGTTTTGTCATACGAGTACGAATAAAGCGCTCGTAGTGACCTAAATCGAGGTCAGTTTCTGCGCCGTCATCGGTGACAAACACTTCCCCGTGCTGTATTGGGCTCATAGTGCCGGGATCTACATTAATGTAGGGATCCAGCTTTAACATCGTTACGGTGAGACCACGCGCTTCAAGAATAGCTGCTAGCGAAGCGGCAGCAATACCTTTACCGAGCGATGATACGACACCACCGGTGACGAAAATATAATTTGTCATGCGAAACCTAAGGCGTTGGATTGTATGGCTAATGCGTTGAGTGCGACAGAACAAAACTCAACACTTGGACGGCGCAATAGTATAGCGAAAGACGCGCAGGCAAACAATCGGTTTGCCTGCTGGTTTTGGAAGTATTTTACGCCTGACTTAAACGCTTTAAAGTATATATTAAATCTAGCGCTTGGCGAGGGGTCAATTCATCGGGTGAAAGTGCGTTTAATGCGTCTCGTAGCGGATCGGGCATATCGGCAAAATGCATTTCTGATTGCCCTTGCTCGGTGGTGAGTGGTTCGAGTTCCGGTGCCACCTTTTCACTGTGCGCTGAGGAAGTTACCGAGGGCTGTTTGATAGGTTCTTTTGGGCCGGGGTTTTCAAGTTGTTGCAGTTTCATCCGCGCCGCCTGAATAACGGGACGTGGCACGCCCGCTAATTGGGCCACTTGCAAGCCATAACTTTTACTTGCTGCGCCCTCGGCGAGGGTATGCATAAAACGGATGGTGTCGTCGTGTTCAACGGCATCGAGGTGCACATTAACGACCCCTTTTTCTTTTTCTGCCAATTGGGTCAGTTCAAAGTAGTGGGTGGCAAACAAGGTATAGGCATGTATTTCTTGTGCGAGGTAGCACGCGCAGGCCCACGCCAAAGATAACCCATCGTAGGTACTTGTGCCCCGTCCTATCTCGTCCATCAACACCAGCGAGTGTTGGGTGGCATTGTGCAGAATATTCGCCGTTTCTGTCATCTCTACCATAAAGGTTGAACGCCCTGAGGCTAAATCATCGGAAGCACCAATACGGGTGAATATGCGATCGACTCTACCAATATTGGCGGTTTCTGCTGGCACATAACTTCCTAAATAGGCCATCAACACGATAAGCGCCGTTTGACGCATATAGGTAGACTTCCCGCCCATATTGGGGCCGGTAATAATGAGCATTTTTGTGCTGTCGTTTAGGGTTATGGGGTTGGCAATAAAGGGGTCGTCCATGACGTGCTCGACCACCAAATGCCGGCCCGATTGATAGTTAATTTCACGTTGGTCGGTGAGAGTAGGGCAATGCAAATCCAAGGTCACCGCGCGTTCAGCAAAACACTGTAAAACATCCAGTTTAGCCAGTGCTTCTGCGGTATCAATTAGACACGACAGATGGGGTTCAAAGGCATCGAATAAGGATTCATACAGTTGCTTTTCAAGGGCCAGGGCACGACTTTGACTGGTAAGCACCTTATCTTCATGCTCTTTGAGTTCAGGAGTGATGTAACGTTCGGTGTTTTTGAGTGTCTGCCGGCGAATGTAGTCTGCAGGGGCACTGGCGCTATTGGCTCGGCTTAGTTCAATAAAGAAGCCATGTACCTTGTTGTAACCTACCTTAAGGGTCGCTACGCCGGTGCGCTCACGCTCTCGTAATTCAAGGGCGTCGAGGTAATCGGTGGCACCTTTTGAGAGGGCGCGCAGTTCGTCAAGTTCCTCATTATAGCCTTCGGCAATGACGCCGCCATCACGAATAACCACCGGAGGGTTATCCACAATGGCATCATTCAGTAACTGTTGTAATTCAGGGTAGCTGCCTATGGTTTTACTTAAAGACGTGAGTAAGGGCGTGTTAAAACTGGTCAACAGATTAAGCAAATCCGGTAATTCATTAAACGCGTTCCGTAAGCGAGAAAAATCCCTAGGCCGAGCCGAGCGTAGCGCAAGTCGGGCCATGATGCGCTCGATATCTCCGATGCGTTTTAGCGTGTCGGTAACGGACTCATACCCGGTTTCTAAAAGTGCACCAATGGCTTTTTGTCGTAAATTTAATTCGTAATGATCCGTGATTGGTGCATGCAAATAACGCTGAAGTAACCGGCTACCCATGGGTGTGGCGGTGGTATCAAGTACGCTAAATAAGGTGTTTTCGTATCCGCCGGCCAAATTTTGCGTGAGTTCGAGGTTTCGCCGAGTGGCAGCATCAAGCTGGATACGGGTTTCTTGCTGCTCTTTGTGAATGCTGCGAATATGGGGCAATGCTGTTCGCTGGGTGTCTTTGACATACTGTAGTACGCAGCCTGCTGAGCCCAATGCTTTATCTAAGCCTTCTACTCCAAACCCATCGAGACTTTGGGTTGAAAATTGTTGATTGAGTTGTTCTTCGGCACTTTGAATGTCAAATTCCCACTCTGGCCGTCGACGCAAACCCTTTCGTTTTTCGATAAGATGAAGGCCGTCGAACCCTTCTGGATAAAGCAATTCAGCGGGGTTTACCCGTTGTAGCTCAGCTAATAATTGCTCATCGCTATGGCATTCCATGACTAAAAAACGGCCGCTGCTAATATCCAGTGTGGCGATGCCATATTGCATACTATGACCACAAACTGCAGCAAGGAGGTTATCTCGGCGTTCTTCAAGTAAGGCTTCGTCGGTGACTGTGCCGGGTGTGACTATTCGCTGTACCTGTCGATCAACCGGGCCTTTACTGGTGGCCGGGTCGCCGACTTGTTCGCAAATTGCCACCGATTCGCCCATTTTTACCAGCCGCGCTAAATAACTTTCTACAGCATGGTAAGGGACGCCAGCCATGGGAATAGGTTCGCCTCCGGACTTGCCCCGGGCGGTGAGCGAAATATCGAGTAGATGTGCAGCTTTTTTGGCGTCATCGAAAAAGAGCTCGTAAAAATCTCCCATACGATAAAACAATAAAATAGAAGGGTGTTGAGCTTTGATGGCCAGATATTGGCGCATCATGGGCGTATGTGATTCCAAAAAAACCTCTAGTAAAGTAATGAGTCAGTGTCGTTATGCCGTACATAATAAAGCCCATGAGGCCGTTTAAAAAAAGAAAGCGCAAAGCTTTCAAAGGGGGCACGGTTAAATGTTACACTGCAACGACAGCACAATGGTATGTATTATTGATATGAGTGACGAATTTTCAACTGTTTCTGCGTTTAGTGACTTACTTAGCACTGTGACACAACTTGGAGAGGTTTTGCGCCAGCAAGGCTGGACGGTGTCTTGTGCCGAGTCATGTACTGGTGGCGGCATTGCCTATGTACTTACCAGTGTCGCAGGCAGTTCTGATTGGTTTAATCAGTCATGGGTAACCTATTCTAACCAAGCGAAACAGCAACGCCTTGGTGTCACCCCAAGTACACTTAACCATCATGGCGCGGTATCACAGCAAACCGTTGAACAAATGGTTAATGGCGTCGTAGAAAACAGTGGCGCTGAGGTTGGGGTATCGGTAAGTGGTATTGCTGGGCCGGGAGGCGGCACTAAAGAGAAACCGGTAGGCACCGTATGGTTTGGTTTTTCCATTGGCGGCCAATTGTATTCAAGGTGTTGTCAGTTTGATGGCGATCGCTTGTCTGTGCGTGAACAGGCCATACATTTTGCAATCGACTTTCTGTACCAACGACTGGTTGCTGAATAAAACGGGGTAATACAAACTAAATATAAATTTGCACTTGACTGTACATGTATACAGTATAAAATGCATTCAACTATTGAATTTCGCTATGCGGGTCTCCTGCTGTTTCTACCGGTTTAAATAGAGTATCTATTTTTTCGCGAATTAACAGGTAAACGGGGTGGCGGCAAAGCCTCCATTATCTTGAGGATAATATCGTGGACAACAATAAATCAAAAGCACTTTCTGCCGCATTGGGCCAAATTGAAAAGCAATTTGGTAAAGGTGCCATCATGCGTCTGGGCGACAATCAGGCCATGGATATCGAAGCCATTTCAACGGGTTCACTGAGTATTGACGTGGCTTTGGGCATAGGGGGGTTACCTTGTGGCCGAGTGGTGGAGATTTACGGTCCTGAATCATCGGGTAAAACAACCTTAACCTTACAGGTTATTGCTGAAGCGCAAAAGCAAGGTAAAACGTGTGCGTTTGTGGATGCAGAGCACGCCCTTGATCCTATTTATGCGGGCAAACTAGGCGTTAATATTGATGATCTATTGGTGTCTCAACCGGATACCGGTGAACAAGCCTTAGAAATTTGCGACATGCTAGTACGTTCTGGTGCGGTGGACGTGGTGATTGTCGACTCGGTTGCAGCACTGACACCAAAAGCGGAAATTGAAGGCGATATGGGGGATTCTCATGTGGGCTTACAAGCACGTTTGATGTCACAAGCCTTGCGTAAACTCACCGCCAATATTAAGAAAACCAATACACTCTGTATCTTTATCAACCAGATCCGAATGAAGATTGGGGTGATGTTTGGTAACCCAGAAACCACTACTGGGGGGAATGCACTGAAGTTTTATTCCTCTGTTCGTTTGGATATTCGTCGTATCGGCGCAGTTAAAGAAGGCGATGAAGTAGTTGGTAACGAAACCCGAGTTAAAGTGGTGAAAAATAAAGTGGCTCCGCCATTTAAACAAGCGGAATTTATGATTCGTTACGGTGAAGGGATCAGCAAAGAAGCTGAGCTTATCGACCTGGGCGTTAAGCAAAAACTGGTGGATAAAGCCGGTGCGTGGTACAGCTACAACGGTAATCGAATTGGACAAGGTAAAGCCAATGTTATTGGATTTTTGAAAGAAAACCCTGACATTGCGAACGATATTGAATCGAAATTACGTGCAGAATTACTATTAGCGAAAGTTGAACCAACTGAAAAGCCTGAAGGCGAATCAGAAGAAGCGTTATAAGATAAAGTGGGCCACTTTACGCTTTTTGCGGAAGGTGGCCACTGTTTTCCCATCCCTCTGGAATTTTCCCCTGTAGCATATACGAATAAGCAATTAATTCGGCAATCACATAGTACAGAGATTCTGGAATTTCTTGGCCTAAATCCAGTGTTGCCAATATTTCAGATAAATGGGGATCTTCGTGTATAAGGATCCCAGCCTCTTGTGCCGCATGAATAATGGCATCGGCAAGTTCACCATACCCTTTTGATACGACTTTAGGCGCCGCTTTTTTATCGCCACCCCCATAGCGTAAACCGATGGCTCTTCGCGTTTTATTACTCATACCAATGCCTCAAATAACTGATACGGTGCTTCTTTTAATGAACCGTGTAAACGTCCTTTTTGACAACTGTGTTGCTCGATGTTTAGTCCTAATTGTGAGAAACGTTTAAGCAAAAAGGGCAGAGTATCAAAAAGTTGTGCGAGTAAGGCATCGGTAGAAGCATAAAACTGAAGATGAATATCATTACCGGTTATCCGGGTTTTGGCTAATAACTCTCCTAATTCACCCACATCGAGTTTCATGGTTAGATGCCAGATTTTTTGTTTTTTGGTTACTTCGTTGAGTTTCTCTTCTGGCTTTTCTTCAGTGCGAAACAAAATTTCTGGGGCAGGTTGACCGTCGCGACTTACTGGAAGCACGTAGTACATGGATTCTTGACCTGCGGCCCTGCTTTCTGCGTTTTGTACTTTTTGTTGTTGATGATTTGCAAGTAGGGTTTTCACTTGAGCGAGCATATTGCTGCGACTGTCTATGTGGGCAAATTCGTTTACCACACGAGACGGTCGAGAAGCCGGTTGCGCCGTTTTAACGGCTTTTGCGATAAATGACTCTGCCTGATCCATGACTTTCGCTAAGTCTGGTTGATTGCGCAGTGCTTTGCCCGCTAAATTGACTTGTAGCATGGCGACCAGAGCATTAATAAAACTAGATTGGCTAGGTGCAATGAGAAGGGTTGAGGGTTGAGTGACTAACGCTTGGGTCGACATTAACTGTTGAATTTGCGAGGTCACCGACGACGCCCCCTCCTCTGTGGAGGGTATAGCACCATTGAGGTTGCTTATTCCTTTTTCCCCTTGGCCTTTGTTACTTATATCAACCGCAGGGGATAAAAGCCCTAATTGCTCTCGCCACTGTTGCGCTAAGGCTTTCGTGGGCGTAGAGCCGGTTTGACTGGCTTCATTTAACGTAGCGACAAGTTTAGCAAGGGCGGTGTGGGTAGAACCCGTTTCAGCCAGTAATTGACGGGAAAGTTGAGTCACTTTTTCGTGAAATAATGGCAGGTTACCAATACTTTTACTAACCACTGATGGGTCAGCTTGGCGACTTCCTTCACCAATGGACTTGGCTTTTACCTCGACGTCATCGGGTGTTTCTAAGCCTGGTGCATTAGCGGTTCCTGGTGCATTAGCGGTTCCTTTTGCTGTCTGTTGCCCCGCTGGTGTTACCCCCTTTGACGTCACACTGTCCTTAATATTACGGGCATCGGCAGATAACTCGGCCCCTATCAGCGTGCTAGGCGGCACCTTCACTGTTTTAAGCAGGTTGGTGAGGGCTTCAGGCATCGTCGGTAATTGGCCTAGTATGCTCTGTGGAACGGGGAGGGCAAGTTTGGCTTGTGTTTCAACCCCGCTGACATTCAATTGGGAAAGCCGTAAAGTGATATGTAAATGCGTCAGCGCAGCAGCCCCCGTGTGTGGCATTTTTAATGCGCTGTTTATCGGGTTCGTTGACGGGGTTTGCACCGTCACGCCGTCGGCACTTAGGGACTTGGCTAAGCCTAATTGCACCAACGGTGAAGACGCCGATGCAGGTTGAGAGTGGCTGAGCTTTCCTTTTGCGATGGAAAACGTGATTTGCCAGCCCTTTGTTTGGGACGAATCTTTGGCTTCGACAGACATGGGCGAAATGGCGAGTTGTACTTTGTCTGTTATTTTAAGGGCTGAGGACAGCACGTCATCAAGCACTACAGGAACGTTAGGAGATCCGGGTAGCTGCATTTTTAAGGCGACTTGATTCCCTTGTAGGGCCTCTACCTGAGCACTTAATCGAATGGGGTTCGTCGGGCTTAACACCGTCGCTGCTTGGGTGGCTATTTGCTCAGCTAACGTTCTAATTATGCGTTGGGTATCGGCCTGGGTGATCACCGCTTGTTGTTTTAACGGCAGATGATCAAATAAGGTAGCCGTGCCCTGTGTATCTTTTGCCATGCTAGTTTGCGCCAGCCCTTGTAATACACTCGTATTTTGCACAGTAGGCTTTATTAACAGGGTGTCACTACCTAATTGACGAGGTAGTGTAATTTGTAATACCTGTTCAGGCAGACGCTGAACCACCGTTTTAGCCAAAGCAGAAAGGGTTTCAGACTGGGAAATTGCGGTGCTAGATTGTGCTTTATCAGCCTCATTGCTAGCGCTAATTAGCTTGGTTAATTCAAGGTTCATATCTGGCATATCGGCGGCTACTGTGATTAAGTTAAGCAAAATCTTGCATTTTTATCTTGTCAATTGTGCTTCAGGGTAATCTACGTCATAAAAAAGTTTAATACGCTAATGGGTGTGATGCGATTAAATTTGCCTATGCTAGAATGCAAAATTGAAAAAAATGTTAATGATTGAAGTGAGGATGTGTTGTCAGAACTAGTTGCCACCGATCTGTGTTGTATCAAGCGGGATCGAACGCTATTTGACGGTCTTTCATTAACGCTACATGCAAACCAGCTCATATACCTACGGGGCCCAAATGGGGCTGGAAAAACCAGCTTGCTACGTATTTTGTCTGGATTAAGTGAGCCAGAACGGGGCACGATCACCTGGGCAGGTGAACCGCTAGGTACTAACTGGTTCACACAAATGCTTTATGTTGGGCACAAACTTGGCTTAAATGGGGCGCTGTCGGCGGTTGAGAATTTGCGGTTTTGGTGTTTTCAACATCGGTTATCTGCAACATTGACACACATCATGGCGGTGCTGTTAGAGGTAGGGCTAGTGGGGTTAGAAGATATTCCCTGTCGAATGCTATCTGCAGGTCAACAGCGTCGCGTTGCACTGGCCCGATTGTACTTAAAACCGGCACATGTGTGGTTGTTAGATGAACCCTTTACGGCCTTAGATATTGCTGGGGTACAACAGTTAGAAGATAAAATGGGCCAGCATGTTGAAAATGGGGGAGCCATCATCACCACCTCCCATCAACCTCTATCCACACGCGTCGGACCCATCAAGTATGTTGATTTGGAGTATCAGATTTGAATCAGTTGTACAATGGCGTCTTTCTGCGGGATTTAACCTTAGCATTTCGTCAAAAATCTGAATTGATGCAACCATTAATGTTTCTCGTTATGGTGGTTTCTTTATTTCCTTTGGGTATTGGCCCAGGTCCAGAAACCTTACAACGGGTTGGCCCTGGGGTGATATGGATAGCGGCAATTTTATCGTCATTGTTAGGCATGGAGCGGCTCTTTCGTGATGATTTTATGGATGGTTCATTAGAACAACTTCAGCTGTCAGGTCTTCCTTTATATCAAGTGGCGTGTGTCAAAGTTTTGTGCCATTGGTTGGTCTCATTTATTCCGTTATTGCTGCTTTCTCCGTTGCTTGCCTTATTCCTACATTTAACCCTTGATATGTATCTGGTGCTAATGCTCACCCTTGCATTGGGTACGCCCTTGTTGTCTTTAGTCGGGGCCATTGCGGTGGGTCTTACCGTAGGCTTGCAGCGGGGTGGGTTGCTGCTTGCACTGCTACTTATTCCGGTGTTTATTCCGTTACTGATTTTTGCGACTTCTGCGGTTGAATCAGCAGCGTTAGCATTACCTTATCGAGCGCAAATTGCTATTATTGGCGCAATGTTGTTAATGGCGATAGCTGCGGCTCCTGCAGCCATTGCTTATGCCCTGAAAGTGAGTCAAAACTGATGTGGAAATGGTTGCATCCTTACGCACAGCCTAAGCGGGCTTATCAATTATGCACAACACTAACGCCCTGGTTTTGGACGGCGGCAGTGATGTGTTTAGCTTTGGGAACTATTTGGGGCCTGGCCTTTGCGCCGCAGGATTATCAGCAAGGTGACTCTTTTCGCATTATCTATATTCACGTACCCAGTGCCATGCTCTCTATGAGTAGCTATGTGGCCATGGCGATGGCCGCGTTGGTGGGGATCATATGGCAATGGCGTACAGCCTACATGACGATGATTGCCATTGCCCCCATCGGCGCGACAATGACTTTCATTGCGCTGATCACAGGCGCTGCTTGGGGTAAACCCATGTGGGGCGCTTGGTGGGTCTGGGATGCTCGGCTAACCTCGGAGTTAATTCTTCTGTTTTTGTATTTTGGCGTTATCGCACTTTACAGTGCGTTTGAAGATAAACAACAAGCGGGCAAAGCGGCGGGTGTCATGGCGTTGGTGGGCGTGGTGAATATTCCCATCATTCACTTTTCGGTGGAATGGTGGAATACCCTACATCAAGGCTCTACCATCACAAAATTAGACAAGCCTTCCATTGCCACGGATATGCTTTGGCCTTTGCTGATCAATTTGCTGGGCTTTGGGTTGTTTATTGCCGCAGTGACCACCATGCGTCTACGCAATGAAATTATTCGCCGTGAAATTCACCGTCCTTGGGTACAAAGCTTAGTTGAACAGAAGGAACAAGACCATGCAGTTTGATTCGTTGGCTGATTTCTTTGCAATGGGTGGTTACGGTTTTTATGTGTGGCTATCCTTTGGGGTTAGCGCGCTCATGATGGTCGCGATTACGGTACAAACTCGCATGGAACATAGTAAATTATTGGCGCAAATCACCACAGAAAAGCAGCGACAAGTGCGTATTGAAAAAGCGCGAAAAATGAAAAATGTCTCCCATGTACGTTAATCCAATAAATACAGGACAATAACCATGAATCCACGCAGAAAGAACAGGCTAGCGGTGGTGTTGAGTATAGGCATTCTCATTGCCGGTGCGGTTGGTCTAATGCTGTTTGCACTGACCGATAGTATCGATTTGTTTTACACCCCTAGCCAGATCGTTGATGGTCGAGAGGGTAAAAAGCCTGAAATTGGCCAGCGGTTAAGAATTGGGGGTATGGTGGTACCTGGCAGCGTGCAGCGTGACAAAGACAGCTTAGAAGTGAGTTTTGATTTAGTGGATACTGGGCCTGCGGTTAGGGTTAGGTATGCTGGGATCTTGCCAGATCTGTTCCGCGAAGGGCAGGGGATCGTGGCAACGGGTACCCTTGTAGACAATCGTATCATCGACGCTCAAGAAGTGTTGGCCAAACATGATGAAGAATATATGCCACCAGAGCTCGCGGAACAAATGAAGGGCATTAAGCACGTCAAACCGGCAAATATGGGGAGCCGAAATGATTCCTGAATTAGGTAATATCGCTCTCACGCTGGCGCTGGTTTGTGCCATTTTATTAGCCGTTTACCCTATGTGGGGGGCGCAAACGGGGCATTCTTTATTAATTGGTACGGCAAAGCCGTTAGCTGCCGGTATGTTTTTATTTACCCTACTGGCCTTTATTGCATTGGTTTATGCATTTGTCACTGATGACTTCAGCATTGCGTATGTGGCACAGCATTCTAATAGTCAACTCCCTGAATATTATAAGGTCACCGCGGTGTGGGGCGGACATGAAGGGTCGTTTTTATTGTGGGTGTTTATGTTATCCACATGGACGGTAGCAGTGGCTATCTTCAGTAAAGGGATCCCCGAGGTTATGGTCGCGAGGGTATTGTCAGTGCTAGGTGCGGTTGGTATTGGCTTTTATTTGTTTATGCTACTTACCTCTAACCCTTTCGACAGTATGTTGCCATTTTTCCCAGTGGACGGGCGAGATTTGAACCCCTTATTGCAAGACTTTGGCATGATCATTCACCCTCCCATGTTATATATGGGGTATGTGGGGTTTTCTGTCGCCTTTGCTTTTGCCATTTCTGCGCTGATATCAGGCCAGTTAGACTCTACTTGGGCGCGCTGGTCTCGGCCATGGGTGATTGCCGCCTGGGCCTTCCTTACCGTGGGCATCGCCTTGGGTAGTTGGTGGGCTTATTACGAACTTGGCTGGGGTGGATGGTGGTTCTGGGATCCGGTGGAAAATGCCTCCTTTATGCCCTGGTTGGTGGGTACGGCATTGATGCATTCCTTGGCTGTCACTGAAAAACGCAAAGTGTTTAAATCCTGGACGGTGCTTCTTGCTATCGCCGCTTTTTCGCTAAGTTTACTCGGTACCTTTCTGGTGCGTTCTGGCGTTATTGTGTCCGTGCATTCTTTTGCTAGCGACCCCTCTCGCGGACTATTTATTCTAGGTATATTGGTGGTGCTAGCCGGGCTGGGCCTGTTGTTGTATGCCTTGAGGGCCTCACAATTGCGTTCTTCAGGGCGTTACAGTTTGGTTTCCCGTGAAGTCTTACTGATGGGTAATAACGTGTTTTTGTGCGCAGCAACCATCGTGGTACTGTTAGGTACTCTCTTGCCTTTGGTGCATAAAGAGCTTGGCTTAGGTTCTATATCCATTGGCGCGCCGTTTTTCAATCAGATGTTTACGTTTCTCATTGTGCCTTTTGTGCTATGCCTTGGTTTAGGGCCATTAACTCGGTGGAAGCAACAGCCACTTAAAATGCTGCAAAAGCAAACACTGGTGGCGTTGGGCTTGAGTTTAAGTGCCGGTATTCTCATTAATTTTAGTTATGATGCGCCCACCTATATGGGAGCGATGGGGCTAGTACTGGCGGCGTGGATCCTCATTAATTCTGTTCAAGAAGTGATGCAGCGTACCCAAGCTATGTCTCAAGGCTCTCTCTTTTTTAAATTACGCCAGTTGACAGCCAGTCATTGGGGCATGGTATTCGGACATTTAGGTTTTGCGGTAACAATAATAGGGATCACCTTGGTGTCGAATTATGCGGTGGAGCGGGATATAAGAATGGCTCCGTCAGAAAGAGCAACCTTAGGTGGATACACGTTTCATTTTACTCAGTTAAAACAAGCGCAAGGGCCAAACTATACCGCCGATGTGGGCGTGTTTGATGTATACCAAAACGATGAAAAAATCGTCCATCTTGAGCCCGAAAAGCGTATTTATACTGTGCAGAAAATGCCAATGACAGAAGCCGGTATCCATTCCTCTTTATTCCGAGACTTGTTCATTGCCATGGGAGAGCCCCTTGGTGATGGTGCTTGGGCGGTGCGTATTTACATCAAGCCTTTTGTGACTTGGATATGGGCCGGCGCCGTTATCATGGCCATTGGAGGGATTTTCTCTATCTCTGATCGTCGTTATCGAATGGCGAAAATGGCGGCAGTACGACGGGTATATGGCGGGCAGCCGCTGGCCGCCCAAGGAGAAGCACAATGAACAAAAAGCTCGGCCTATTATTAATACCCTTGGTGTTGTTTTTTCTATTGGTGTTCTTTCTTTTCCAGGGGTTGTTTTCGGATCCTAGGCAGCTAGATTCACAAGCCGATGGCAAGCCTGTACCTGGTTTTTCCCTGCCAGATTTAATGGATCCCGCGACAACCTACGATCAAGACGTGTTTAAAGGTGAAGTGACCATTTTAAATGTATGGGGAGTTTGGTGTGTCACCTGTGCTGTTGAAATGCCTTTTCTTACTCAGTTACGTCAACAGCAAGATGTGCATTTTGTGGGGCTGTATTTTGACCAAGATCTTGATCCTGATTTTGGAACCAAAACCCTAAGCCGGGTACAAGACGAAGTGACCGACATGCTTAGTCGTTATGGGAATCCGTATCAGTTTAATATCTTCGATGTTTATCGTGATACATCGCTAGATTTAGGTGTGACCGGGGCGCCTGAGCACTTTCTTATTGATAGTCAGGGAGTCATTAGAATGCACCATATCGGCGATATTAATGAACGCGTATGGAAAACTAAAGTTGGCCCCCTCTATCAGCAGTTAATTGCTGAAAAGAAAGCGGCTGAACAAGGGCTCCATAAAGGCGACGAATGATGAAAAATATTTTTCTTTTGTTAGTGCTTACTTTAGGTCTGTATGAGCCGGCGTTAGCGGTAGAAGATAGCTATGCTTTTGCAGATCCTGCCCAGCGAGTGGCATTTTTGGAATTAACCGCCGTATTGCGTTGTCCTATGTGTCAAAATCAGAATATCGCTGATTCCGATGCCATGATTGCCCATGATATGCGTAGAAAAGTGTATAGCTTGCTTAAAGAAGGAAAAACGAAGCAAGAGGTCATCGCCTACATGAAAGATCGATATGGTGATTTTGTTTACTACAAGCCACCGGTGACGTTCGCCACCATATGGTTATGGGCGTTACCGGTGATTTTTATCGTGTCCCTCATGTATTTTGTTATTCGACGCCGTTCACAGCCTCCAGAGCAAGATATAGACGCAAAACTTAAACAGGCAGAGGCCATGCTAAAACAGGATGATTCATGAATTGGAGTATTTTCGTTGTTGTCGTTTCTGGCCTTATTACTCTGGTTACTTTACTTATTGCCCTCCCTTGGTTGCGTAAAAGAAAAGTAGATAAACGAGATACCCTAACTAATATTGCGGTTATAAAGCAGCGTCTTGAAGAGCTAGAAAGGGAGGCCGAAGAAGGCCTAATTGGCGATGCAGAAAAACAAAAAGCCAGTGATGAATTGAAGTTGGCTTTGGTGGATGAAAGTTCACCTCAACGTCGACAGCAAAAACAAAGTGCATTCCCTGCGTTGTTAGTGGGTGGTGCGTTAGCCTTTGTCACCGGCGGTATCGTGTATTTCACGGTGAATCATCTTAATCAAATTGAGCAAGCTCAATCTGCGATCTCTGCGTTGCCTGAACTCAGTGAAAAACTGGCATCTGGGAATGCCAGTAATTTTACTGCCAACGATATATCGGCGCTGACTTATGCCATTAGACAACGCCTACGGGAGACTCCTGAAGATGCCACCGGATGGATGTTCTTAAGCCGTCTTTGGTTATCGGTAGGGGAAACCACCCAGGCCACCCAAGCTATTGAAAAAGCCATGGCGATTAAGCCTACAGATAGCACAATACAAATTACTTATGCGCAGGCATTGATGGCATCCAATACTGAAGAAGCTTTGTTGGCAGCTCAGTCGGTACTTACTAACTTGCTCAAGCAGAATCAAGAAAATGACAATTTAGTGTTGATGATGGCCGTGGTGTCGGCCCGTCTTGGCGATTTAGATAATACCCGTACGTATTTTGCCAAGGTGAGAGACAAACTGCCTGAAGATAACGAAACCCGTTTGGGATTAGAACAGCGTTTAAGTGAACTAGAAGCACTTAGTAGCGCCACCCCCACACCATCGAGTACAATAAGTGCAACAGGGTTTGATATGCAGATCACCCTTGATGAAGCGTTGAAAAATAAAGTGCCTACTGAAGGCTTTCTTATCGTTTATGCTCAGGACGGTAATAGCGACAACCGCATGCCAGCTGCAGTGGTGAAAATGCCATTACAAACATTTCCTGTAACATTAACGCTAACCACGGAGAATGCCATGTTGCCTTCGTATACGCTATCATCCTTATCGCAGGCAAAATTGGTTGCACGTATCTCTGCTGATGAAGATGTGATGCCTGCCACAGGTGATCTACTTGGGGAAATGACGGTAACGGTCAGTCAAGGCGAAGTATTGTCGACGAAATTAGAAATTAATGAGGAAATAATGTGACCTTGTTGTCCAGAAAGTTTTTATTGAATGTTCTTTTTAGTTTAGCTTTTTTAGGTGGCTGTGCGAGCCAACCTGATGTGCAGCAAGAGGAGCAAACCAATCAATACGATGGTGATCCAAAGGACCCCTTTGAATCCGTAAACCGGGTTTCTTGGGATTTTAACTGGGAAGTCTTAGATCAATACCTCCTACGTCCTGTCACTGTGGGTTATGTCACTGTGATGCCTCAATTTGCCCGTACAGGTTTGGTCAATGCCACCAATAATTTAGAAGAGCCAGGAAATATGATGAATAATCTATTTCAGGGTAAAGTTGATGAAGGGTTAGATAGCCTTGCGCGCTTCGTTATCAATTCTACTGTAGGTTTGCTGGGCACCATTGATGTGGCAGACAAAATAGGAATACCCAGAGAGCGAGAAAGCTTTGGGGAAGTGCTGGGTGTTTGGGGCGTAGAAACTGGCCCTTATTTAATGATACCAGCAGCGGGCCCTAATGATCCCCGCTCGTTAACCGGCGATGTGGTAGACAATGTGTATTATCCTATGGCCATTTTGGATGGAACTACAACGGTGATCCGTTTTGCTGTCTCTATTCTAGAAGGCCGAGCCTCATTACTTGGTCAAGAATCTCAAATAGAACAGTCCATCGATGACTATGCATTTATTAAGAATGCCTATTTTCAAAACCTAGAATACCGAGTTACCGACGGTGACAGTGGTAACAAAGATATTGAAGAAGATGAGCTGGATGATTTTGCAGAATTTGAGTCGATGTTGGATGATATAGAGCCAGACGATAGCAACGATTAAGCATGGATGAGACAACAAAAAAGGGCCCTTGGAGGCCCTTTTTTTTTAGTTTGTGTATCCATTGGGGTTTTTGGATTGCCAATGCCAGACATCTTTACACATGTCTTGCAGTGACTTTTCCGCCCGCCAATTTAGTTCTGTCGCGGCTAAAGTTGGATCGGCATAACACGCTGCCACATCGCCGCTTCGCCTTGGCGCAATTTTGTAATTAACGGTTTTTCCCGACGCCGCTTCAAATGCCGCGATCATTTCGAGGACCGAGTAACCTTGTCCTGTGCCTAGGTTATAGATATCTAAGCCCATTTCTAGGGATAACCTGTCTAAGGCTTTCAGGTGGCCACAGGCTAAATCTTCTACATGGATGTAATCACGCACACCAGTGCCATCTTTAGTGTCGTAATCGTCACCAAACACGCTTAGTTGAGCCAGCTTTCCAGTGGCAACCTGAGAGACATAGGGCATTAGGTTGTTCGGGATGCCGTTAGGATCTTCGCCAATTTGTCCAGAAGCATGAGCGCCCACAGGATTGAAGTAGCGCAATAACACGATGTTCCATTGATTATCAGACTGGTAAAGATCCGTTAGCATGTGTTCCACCATCAATTTTGACATGCCGTATGGATTGGTGGGATGGCCGGTGGCCATTTTTTCGTGTAATGGCAAGGCGACAGGATCGCCGTACACAGTGGCGGAACTACTAAAAACTAAATTCTTCACGTTATGTTGGCGCATAGATTTACACAGCGTGAGGGTGCCATAAACATTATTTTCATAATATTCCAGCGGCTTTGCCACCGATTCGCCAACGGCTTTTAGTCCTGCAAAGTGAATAACAGCATGAATGGGGTATTGACTAAAGATACTGTCTAACACTGAAGTGTCACGGATATCACCTTGCACAAAGGTGACGGATTTACCGGTGATATTTTCCACTCTACGGAGGGATTCTGCACTGGCGTTGACTAAATTATCAAGCACAACCACAGCAAAATTCTGCTCTAGCAATTGCAGCACGGTATGACTGCCAATGTAGCCTGCACCGCCGGTAACCAAAATGGTTTTCATTGTCTCTCCTTAGATAGCACTTGTGGCACGTACTTCGCGCACAGAGAATATTGGATAGGTTTTACAATTAGAGGATAAAGTAGGAACACCAGAAACGCCCACAATAAAGAGCGCCAATCTGCCGATGTTCTGATAATTAAAACAAACACAGGCACAATGACCAGCAACTTCAGCACATTTAACAAGGTTTTTTCCGGAACAGTTAATTTTTTCGCTGCACTGGTGATAATTTGCATACGCTCTGCGAGGGAATAGGATTCAAGCCCCGGGATTTGACGAGTAGAAAAATACAATGTTATTAACGCCTTAGGATTTAAGTTATACCCTGATTGGGGGGATTACCGCGATAGTATGCCTAAAGCGCATAGAGCGACATTTCTGCCGCCCTACAAATACCACGGCGATCACCGTTATATCGCTTTCTCATCTTCTTGAGGTAGCTTTTCCCAATGACGGGTGATGAGAGAAAATACCAACACCAGTACACCGATGATACCGGCAAATATTGCAATGTTACTAAATAACTGGGAAACGTCCCCAGATTCGTCCGTACCAAATGCGCCAGCCATTACACCCGCAATTACGCTGCCGATGGAATAAGTCAGTACAAATAAGCCCATCAATTGGCCGGAAAAACGACGTGGTGATAGCTTGCTCACCGCACTCAAGGCCACTGGGCTTAAGCATAATTCACCCACAGTGTGTAAAAAGTAGGTGGCCACTAGCCAGTAGGGCGCGACTTGTTGTTCACCTGCAGCAAGCATAGCTGCGAAGAACATAACAATAAACCCACTACCCATAATCAGAACACCGATGGCGCATTTTATACCGTAAGAGGGGTCTAGCATTCGTTTGCCGAGCTGGATCCAAAGTACGGCAAAGAAAGGGGAAAGCACAATAATGAAAATAGAGTTTAACGACTGAAACCAGGCAAACGGAATTTCGAAGGTACCTAACATGCGGTCAGTATCTTCATTGGCAAACACGTTTAGCGATGAGCCTGCTTGCTCAAAACCGGCGAAGAAACAGGCGGAGGCAACACAGATTAAAAACAGCGCCATCATCCGTTTCTTTTCGTTAATTGAAAGATCGCCAAAGAAGAAAATAAAGCCAAAATACAATAAGAAAATGGCGGTAAACAAATAAGCCACATATTCGGCTACGGCAGCAACATCAATGACCAAATAACCTGCGCTCATGGCATAGGTCACTATCGCTAAGGTAGCCAAAAATAAGGTAATGCCAACCCAACTCCGTTGAATACCAGAGGGGGTCATGTTCACCGTGGGGCGAGCAGAGCTTTGCGGCAGCTTGTATCGCGTTATATGGTACTGAATGAGTCCAATGCCCATACCAACAGCCGCTGCACCAAATGCCCAGTGGTAGCCTTTTTCTACAGCCAACCAGCCACAGATAAAATTACCAAGGATAGAGCCGATGTTTATTCCCATGTAGTAAAGGGTATAGCCACTGTCTCGTCGTGCGTCGTGCTCGGAGTAGAGTTGACCTACCATTGCTGAGATATTGGGTTTAAGTAAACCGGTGCCTAAGACGACTAAAATAAGGCCGACAAAGAAGGTGGATGTGGTGGGGATGGCCAGAACGATGTGACCACTCATAATAATGATACCGCCATACCATACAGCGTTTTGACCGCCAAATAGTCTATCGGCAAGCCAGCCTCCGGACAGGCCCATAAAATACACTGCCCCTGTATATAAACCGTAAATGGCATAGGAGGTCTCTTTATCGAAACCTAGGCCTTCTTGCTGGATAGAAAGCATCATAAATATAACCAAAAGTGCGCGCATGCCGTAATAGCTCATGCGTTCCCACATTTCGGTGAAAAATAGTGTCTGAAGGCCCCCTGGATGGCCAAAGAAACTGGTATCGTTAGATGTTTTTATTGTCACAATATCGTTCCATTATTTTAATGATTGTTTTATTGAAATCTGTACCGTCATTTTTAGCTCTTAAGGCTAAATTTATTGTAAGTATAAGATACTGGCACTAACGGTAGTTATACCGAAGGGTTCCACTATACACAAGAGGTCAGGTTGGGCAAAGTAGATGAGACTAGAGGGCTGCAGCGTGCTGTCAACCCTCCTTCACTGTAATTACAATTCCTTGATGGTGGCGATAACGATTCGCCCGGTGGCATAGACAACAAGCAAAATAACCCCAAATAAAACTAAGTTGTAGATGATTTTGGGGTAGGCATTATCATCTGGCAATGTAGGGGTTTCGATGGTTACAAGGTGCTGAAGCTTTTGATAGGCCTCTACCCGCGCATTTTCTAGTGACACCAATGAAGACGAAAACGCCTGTATTGCAAGTTGCAGCTGCACTTGTAAATTACTGTACTGAGCCATCAAGTTACTAACAGACAGGGAGTCTTCGGTTTCTTGGTTGCTAAAGGATTCTTTTTGCAAACTAATTTGTTGTCTTAGGGCGTTAATTTGCCGCTTTGTGTTTTGTACTTCTGGGGCTGTTGGAGACATCATGGTCTCTAAACTGTTTAGTTCAGCCTGCTTTTGCGCCAGGGTGGCTTGCAGTGAAAAGGCGATTTGCTGAGATGCAGCCCCTTCGGCTGTAGGATCGAGCACATTGTATTTTGATTGAAAGGCTAGTAACTCGTTTTTCGCTGCCTGAAGCTTCTCCTCAACCACCCGATGTTCATTTTTAGCAAAAGCCATTTTAGATTTTGCCAAATTGTTATTAATGGCATTAAGGAACTCTTCTGCTTTTTTCACAATAGCGGCATTCACTTGGCGAGCAAATTCCGGCTCAAACCCACGTACTTTTAATGTTATCACCGATGACGCAGAGTCTACTTCTACACTGACGTGGTCGAGATAATACTCGTAAAATTGTATTTGCGTGTGATCACTGCCCAAACGGCTAAAAATATCCGCGACATCCGAACTGTAATGTTCGCTCAATGACAGAGTTTGCTCAAGGTAACGCATCATATCTTGAGATTTGATATAACTTTCGATGATTTGGCTGTCACTGGCCGAGGATGCACCGCCGAGGGAGCCCGCTAGCAATGTAGAAGGATCAAAGGTGCTGCCTCCTTCAGTGGATTTTACAATCAGTTGACTCTCACTTTCATACTGAGGTGCCGCCAGCAAGACGAGATAAAGCGCATAGATGAGCCAAGGGGCTACGATAAGCACTAATTTGTTTTTCTTTAATTTAGCGATAAGGTCTTTAGTATTCATGTGTCCGCTTCTTTAGTGTCCTGTTATTCTGCCATGTAGGCACTAATGCCTTCTTCAAGGTCTTCAAAGTAGTGCAGTTTGCCCTCATCAATCAGTATTGCTGAGGTGCAGAATTCTCGAATTTGATCTAACTCATGGCTGACCATGATCATACCTGCTGTTTCGTTTTTCTTTTTCAATTCAGCTCGGGCTTTTCGCCGAAATGTAGGGTCGCCCACCGAAGTGGCCTCATCAATTAAATAAATATCGAAATCTATATTAATGCAGCAGGCAAAAACTAACTTTGCACGCATGCCTGATGAATAGGTTTGTACGGGCAAATCGAACCGGCCGCCTAGTTCGGCAAACCGTTGTACTTTCACTTCATAGTCACGAAGAGATTCGACCTGATTAATACGGGCAATAAACCGAGCATTCTCTCGACCGGTCATTTTAGGGTGGATACCTGTGGCTAGTGCTACCGGCCAAGACATGGATTTATTGGTTAAGATTCTGCCTTTGTCGGGGTATTCACTTTTTGCCAGCATCCTAAACAGGGTGGATTTACCGGCGCCATTTTTGCCTAAAATAGCCACACTGTTTTCGGTAGGAAAATCAAAATTTAAGTTCTTAAAAATATACTGAGGCCCAAGCTTACTGGGGTAACTCTTTGTTAAGTTTTCAATTCTTATCATCGGGCCAGTATCTTCTTCCAAGTGATGTGGTATAGCGCTAAACCGATAAACAGCGTAATAATCGTGACTTTGATAAGGTATTCGTAAGAAACACCGGCGTCACCGTAAGACTCGTAGCAGGCATAGCGGGCTAATTCGAAAAAATGTACCAGTGGGTTCCAGGTAAGCCAAGGCCAGTATTCTTTGGGGAAGTCTTGTAAGCTAAAAAATACACAAGAAATGAAAAACAAAGGCCGATTAAAGAGGTTTTTAATTTTGTTCATTTCTGGAACAAAGGCAATCATAACCGCAAAGATTAAACTAATAGAAACGGAAAACACCCATAAACCAAAAAACAAAGCGATGAGCAACAAAGGGTTATTAAGCTCAAAATCCATACCCAATAGGTAGATGGCTAAGGACAGCAGGGCAATCACACCCACTTTAATGGAAAACTCCATAAAGGCTGACGTGAGCAATGCGGCAATAGGTTGAACCTGGCGAAACGCGTACAGAGGCTTACTTTGCTTAAATGCGTTAGGCACAGTGGACACACAGGTCATAAAAGATTGCACGCCCACTAACCCAATCATCATAAAGAAAAACAAAGGAATCGAATGGACATCCTTACCACTGATCAAACTACGGGCAAATGAAATGGCAAGAATAAAAAGAAAGGGCTCGATGAAGGCCCAGCCCAAGCCTAGTTTATCGTTAAACTTGCCTTGCAGTTCTCGCAGAAAGAGCGCAAATATTACATTGCGCCAAGACTGCAATTGTCGTTTGATTGATATTTCCATTAGTTAATAGCGTTTGCTGCAACAGCAATCTGATAAATAATTTGAGTAATATCTTTAACGGCTTGTAGAGATTTAACATCGATGGAAGGCAATACCACCACCTTGTCTCCTGCACTAATGGCCAGTTTACCTTCGCCTTCTGACCATACGCTGCGATTAATACTGTCAAACTCTACGATCCCGTTTTTACGGATGATAAGAATGCGCTCATCATCGGCTCTTTCGGTAAACCCGCCGGCCCAAGCCACATAATCAGCGGCGGTGGCTTCCTCATTAAATACCACGGCTTGTGGCATCATCACTTCGCCACCCACCTGTACCAGATCAGTAATTTCGGGAATAACAATCGTATCGTTAGGTTCAAGCAAAATATTGGCAATATTGCCATTTTCCGCCACGATCACCTTACCTTCAGGTTCTATTTGTTTGGCTCGTTGAATAAAATCCGCCACTAACTGCGCTTCTTGAACGCGAATAGACCCTTCACCTGTAGAGCTAATAGGGGCGGTAAACGTACTGCGTTCGAGGCGTTGTAACGACTGATCTAACATTTCTTTCTGCGCCAAGGCTATGCTTTCTCGGCGTAAATACACATTTTGTATATCAGAGAGGTTGGGATCCACCTGCACATAGTTAAGTACATCTTTAAGTCGCGTGCCCTTATCCACCATTATTTGTGATGGGCCAGTGTGAGATCCGGCAATATTAATTTGGTAAATCGTGGGCGGATGATCGTTAACAAAACTTACTTGGTCGCCGGCATCTAGGCCAATGTCAGCAAACTCGTCAAGGGTAAGATACCGCGCAAATTGTTGCTGTCCTCTTAGACCAGCAACTGAAACATGGCTGATAAAATCTTTTGGCCGCGCATATTCTAATAAGGTTTTCCCTTTCAGTTCATCGGCTTTGAATTCAAAGGTATAACTGTTACTGGCACCATCGGTAACAGTTATACGATGACCGACAGGCTGCACCACAATGGTATCGCCATCTTTAAAGGCCACATCGGGAAGCGCGCCGTGGCGAATAAAATCATACAAATCGGCAGTACCGACAACTTCACCTTTACGACGAATTTCGATGCTGCGAAAACTTCCCCGGTTAAAATCAATACCACCGGCACGTTTGAGATAATAAAGCACGCTGTCAGAGGCTAAACCCGCATACTGACCGGGGCGGATAACAGGGCCTGTGATATACACCGCCACCGGGGTGGAGGTGAGTAAATTGACATAAATGTTAACGTCATTGGTGTAAACCTTTTTAATACTGCTGGTCACCAATGAATTAACTGATCCTGCAGGCGTATCGGCGACGCGAATGGGACCAATATTTGGAATGAAGATATTGCCCTGATTATCTACGGTCACCACGTCGGCATAATTCACTGCGCCCCACATAGAGATGGATATTTTGTCACCAGGGGCAATTTGGTAGTTTTCGTTTAAACCCGTGGTACGTTCAGATTCGAAACCGCCGATAAATAAATTAGATGCAAACGGTGGGCTCAATAAAGGCTGTTCTCTGGGGAATACGTCAGAAATGGTGGGTTCACCGGGTAAAGATAATCCACTGCGGGGGGTTGTCGAGTATTCGCCGTTAGCGGAAACACTGCTGCTTCTTGCGCCCGGAAGCGTGCGAGAAGTTTGCACATCTATGGGGGAAATTTTCGTCGATGAAGAAGAGGACGACGAGCTTGAGTTTTGTTGCTCTGCTTGTTGTTGCAGTTGTTGTAAGTCAGATAAAGACTGAGCCATTGTCGAAGCGCTAGCAGTCAGGCAAAAAATAGCAAGGGCTGCGGTGAAAAAGCGAGTACGAAATACAAACATAAAATTAGCCATCAATTTAGTAGTCAACATGACTTAACAAAGGAGCAAGTAATTGCCATTCGCCGTTGCGCAAGCAGACAGCGCGGTACGTATTTTTATCTTGCAGTGACAACAATTGTTTACATGCCATACCGGTAGCAGATTGATAACTAGACACAACCTGATATTGCGTGTCTGCTATTTGCACCACACTGCCTGTAGAAAGGGTACCTTGAGGCACCGGAAGGGTCTGTGTGTCAACTAGGCGTAAATTATTGCCCGAGACGAGTGGAATATTTGCATAGACTGGGTCGGGAGCGGACGAACAGCCACTCAGCAAAAAAATGCTCCCGCACAGCGCAGCGCTTAAACCCCTGATAACAAACATATCTAGACGATTCCTTAACTAAACTGGGCGCTTAGCATACCATATAAATTATTAATTGCAGCGTCACTCTGACAAGGTTTTCCAGAGAAATCTGTTTCACCATTACGTATTTTTCACTTTAATGGCTCAAAATTTGCTTATTAATTCTTGGTTTATGATTTTTTCTATTTAAAAATGCAAATTGCAGTGTTTTTTAGAGGTAGGGATTAACGACAATCAGGGCATTGTCTACGGCAACTATCATTGTTGGAAACCTTATTTCAGGCCGTGGTGAATGGGCTGAAATTGAATTAGAAGGTAGTTATTTTTGTTTGACTCGATTATCATATGTCCCAATGTCTGTGCCGATGAACTTCAAATGAATATCAGTAGAGGCCGAAAGGAAGCAGTAATAGAATGGATCACCACTATTATCACCGCGCAAAAAAAATTCACCTCAAACGACCAGCGAGTCAAAAGGGTAGGGGACATTAGTCTTTATGTTTGATTATCTGCAAATAGTACCGTTGTTTACGGCATTTTTTGTTGCCCTAATCCTATTAATTGTCATGACGCCTTTAGCGCATCAGTTTGGATTGGTGGATCAGCCTTCTTATCGAAAACGTCATGCTGGAATGGTACCGCTGACGGGAGGCGTAGCCATATTTATGGCCGTACTGGTCGCTAGTGTGGTTACCGATGTTTGGATGAAAAACAACCCTCTTTTCTTTACCGCCTCCGCATTTATTGTGTTACTAGGTATGCTAGACGACCGTTTTCAATTAAGCGCTAAAGGGCGTCTGATGTGTCAGTTTGGTGTGGCTGCAATTATGGCGTGGAGTGCACAAAACTATATTACCTCGTTAGGCGATATTTTTGGCTTTGGCGATACCTACTTAGGTTTAAGCGGCTACTTCTTTACGATTGTTTGCGTGGTGGGTGTTATTAACGCCTTCAATATGATCGATGGTATTGATGGTCTTGCCGGTGGAATGAGTCTGATTGTTCTGCTCACGGTGGTGGGTATATTAGTGGCAACAGGTAACGGCGCTGCCATCATGGAGCCGTTAATTATTGTCGCTGCCATAGTACCTTTCTTGGCTTTCAACCTGAGTTGGAAGGGGTTTAAAGGTAATAAGATTTTCATGGGTGATGCAGGTAGCATGTTTGTGGGCTTAACCATTGTGTGGTTGCTTGTGGATCATACTCAAGGTGCCTCAGCTGCGTTCCGCCCCATTACGGCCGTGTGGTTAATTGGTCTGCCACTGATGGATATGGCAGCAATTATGTACCGCAGGGCAAGAAAAGGGCAATCAGTGTTACGCCCTGATCGAAAACACCTGCACAATATCTTCATGCGTGCTGGCTTGTCTAGTCGACAGGCACTGATCGCTATCCTGCTTTTAGGGATGTGTTATTGCGCCGTGGGGATCCTTGGCGAAGTTTACCAGGTGCCTGAATACATTATGTTTTGGTCTTTTATTGCACTATTATTTGGTTACAGTTTTGTGATTCAGAATATCTGGAAGTTAATTAGAAAAACGAAACGTTTTTTGAGTTAGGGAAGCTGTTTAAACGTCTATAATTAGTGCAGACTGCTTGCAATTTTTTTGCTATGTTTGCAGCCTTAAAATCAGAATAATTAGCGTTTCCGGCGGTCGCATTGTCTAAAGCAATTTCTTCTATTATTCATCAAGGGCGGGTGGCAGAGAACGCTCGTTCCTTGGTCGCTATGGCGGTTTATCACAAAGACAACGTCCGTTGGATACGTCAAGCCATAACTAGCATCATTTCACAAACCTATACTTCGTTTACTTTTCTTATCATTATTGACGGCGATGTTGCAGAAGAAATACGTGAGTGTCTCTTCGCTGAAGCCCAGCAAGATGATCGTATTTTTATTGCTCAGAACAGTAAAAATGTTGGGCTGGCAGCCAGTATGAATTACGCCATTGAATGGGGCTTAGCACAGCCTTATGACTTTTTCTTTCGTATGGATGCTGATGATATATCTATGCCAGAACGGATGGCCCGACAAGTCAGCTATTTACAGCATCACAAGCAAGTGGGCGTTCTTGGCACTGCATTGACGGAAATTAACGAAAATGGCGACAAGGTAGGCGCACGCACCATGCCTGTTTCCCACCAGCAGATTGTGAACGTCCTCCCTCGTCGTTGTGCAATGAATCATCCTACGGTGGCATTTCGCTACGACATTTTTCATAAAGGATTTCGTTACAACAGTGAGTTGATGAATACTCAGGATTATTTTTTCTGGATCCGATTGGCCAAAGAGGGAGTTATTTTCCGTAATTTAAAAGACAGATTGTTGGCCTTTAGACGAGTAAACGATTTTTATAAGCGTCGGGGCTTTAGTAAGTCGATTAATGAATTTAGAGCTCGCATCGCCGCCATGCGTACCTTGAACAAGTTATCGCTATGGAATTTATTTTATGCGCTAAGTGTTTTAGCCATCCGCATGTTGCCGCCTAAATTAGTAAAATTGGCTTATAAACTCGACAGAGTCTTACTTGAGAAGAGTAATAAGTCGTGACTACCGGTGTGGTGGTGGTACTGTTTCATCCAGACAAACGCCATGTGGTCGAGTTGATTGACTTGACCCATCGTCGTGGCCAACCCTTAACACTGGTGGACAACTCTCCTTCTAAGCTTGACACTCCATTGCCGGCGAATACGGCATACTTGCATCTACCTGCGAATGAAGGCATTGCGACGGCGCAAAATCGAGGAATTGCTGAATTACTTGCCCGAGGGTGCGACAAAGTCATTCTTTTTGATCAAGATAGTCAGATCACCCCTGCATTGCTAGATGGGCTTAGTGACGGCTACGATGAAGCCGTGAAAACCTTTGGTTCCGTGGCTGCAGTGGGGCCGCAAATTGTCTGTGAGTTTCACCACAAAGCGGTAGAGCCGAAAATACAAAAGGCATTGGCGATCAGTAATGACATGGCCGATGTACAGCAAATTATTGCTTCAGGTATGGTGTTAACCGCTGACAGTTTTAATAGGGTAGGGCCAAAAGAAGAAGCCTTATTCATCGATGGTGTCGACCACGAGTGGTGTTGGCGAGCCCGCAACAAAGGCTTCCATATTATCAAATTGTTATCGGTGAGTATGAACCATCGTCAAGGCGAAGGGCGTATAAAAGCCCTCGGTTTTACATTTAAAGTGGGGGCGCCTGTTCGATTGTATTATCAGGTACGTAATGTGCTTGTATTAAGTCGAAGAGCCTATGTTCCCCGCTACTGGAAGTTAAGAAATTTATGCGGCCTGCCGATTCGATGGCTTGTAAATCGGTGGCGATTCCCTGAAGGCAAACAACGGGGACAGTTTTTTGTGAAAGGTTTAATAGACGGTTGGAAAGGACGTATGGGTAAAATCCCCGACTAACAACGGTCATAAAGACGTCATGATTAGCCGATTAAAATGTCGCGCTTTTCAGACAATTTATATAAAGTTACGTGAAAACGGTCAGTTTAAAAAAGGAAGTGATGTGAAAGTTACAGTATTTGGCATTGGATATGTGGGTTTGGTACAAGCTGCCGTTCTGGCTGAAGTGGGACATGATGTTCACTGTATTGATGTTGACGAAAATAAAGTCGAGAACTTAAAGAAGGGCATGATCCCTATTTATGAGCCGGGCTTAACGCCGCTGGTTACCTCGAATTATGAAGCCGGTCGACTCACATTTACCACGGATGCCCGCCAAGGTGTGGAACATGGTGAACTCATTTTTATTGCTGTGGGTACGCCTCCTGATGAAGATGGCTCGGCCGATCTTAAATATGTGTTGGCGGTAGCAGAAACCATTGCCGAGTTTATGCAAGGGCATAAAATCATTATCAATAAATCCACTGTGCCTGTGGGCACGGCGGATAAAGTAAGAGCAAAGGTTTCTGAAAAACTCGCATCCATAGGTAAAGACACCTCTTTTGACGTGGTATCTAACCCCGAGTTCTTAAAAGAAGGAGCAGCGGTTAGCGACTGTATGCGTCCGGATCGTATTATCCTTGGTACCAACAGTGAAAAAGCCGCCGACAAATTACGAGAACTTTATTCTCCGTTCAATCGTAACCATGACAAGATTATCACCATGGACATTCGTAGTGCAGAGCTGACCAAATATGCAGCAAACTGTATGTTGGCAACGAAAATCAGTTTTATGAATGAAATGGCAAATCTGGCTGAGCGATTTGGCGCTGACATAGAGAATGTAAGAAAGGGCATCGGATCTGATCCAAGAATAGGCTATCAGTTTATTTACCCTGGTTGTGGCTATGGGGGCTCATGTTTCCCCAAAGATGTGCAAGCGCTCGTTCGTAGTGCAAAAACCGTTGGTTACACAGCCCGAGTTCTTGAGTCCGTAGAATCGGTTAACTACGATCAAAAAGAAAAGCTATTCGGCTACATCATGAACCATTTCAACGGTGACGTTAAAGGCAAAACCGTTGCTATATGGGGCTTGTCATTTAAACCGAATACCGACGACATGCGTGAAGCATCCAGTCGTGTTTTGATGGAAAAGTTATGGGAAGCTGGGGCCCGCGTACAGGCATACGATCCTGAAGCGATGGAAGAAACTCAACGCATTTATGGCGATAGAGAAGAGCTTAGCTTGATGGGTACCAAAGAGGCCGCGCTAAATGGCGCTGATTTCCTCGCTATAGTGACAGAATGGCAGGCTTTTAGAGCCCCTGATTTTGACTTAATTAAACAGAAGCTGTCGTTACCTCTAATCTTTGATGGCAGAAATTTATTTGAACCCTCGCGCATGGCGGAATACGGATTGCATTATTATGCTATTGGTCGCGGACTATCAGTAAAAGGACACTAATTATTATGAGTCAAGTAAAAAAAGCAGTTATCCCAGTAGCCGGTTTGGGCACGCGCATGTTACCTGCTACCAAGGCAATTCCTAAGGAAATGTTGCCCTTGGTAGACAGACCTCTTATCCAGTATGTGGTAAATGAGTGTGTGGCAGCAGGCGTAAAAGAAATTATTTTGGTGACCCATGCTAGTAAAAATAGCATCGAAAACCACTTTGATACTTCCTTTGAATTGGAAGCCACTTTAGAAAAGCGTGTAAAGCGTCAGTTACTTGAAGAAGTACAGTCTATTTGTCCTAAAGACGTCACCATCATGCACGTTAGACAAGGTATTGCCGCTGGCTTAGGGCATGCAATATTGTGTGCTCAGCCACTGGTAGGCGATGCGCCTTTCGCCGTGGTATTACCTGATGTCATTATTGATGATGTGGCCAGTAATCCGAAGAAAGATAACCTTGCTGATATGGTGGCGAAATTTAACACCAGCCGAGTAAGCCAAGTAATGGTAGAGCAGGTACCAGAAGAAGATATTACCAAGTTTGGTATTGCTGATTTGGAAGGGGCCGACATTCAGCCTGGTGAATCCGCTAAAATTCATCAAATGGTTGAAAAGCCAGAGTTAGAAGATGCGCCTTCTGATTTAGCCGTGGTAGGTCGCTACGTGTTGTCTGAAAAAATTTGGGAGTTGTTATCGGTAACCCCTCCAGGAGCTGGCGGTGAAGTACAACTAACCGATGCTATCGACTCTTTGATGAAGATTGAACAAGTCGATGCCTATTACATGAAAGGCAAAAGCCATGATTGCGGTAGCAAATTAGGTTACATGAAAGCCAATGTGGAATACGCACTGCGTCATCCGTCATTAGGCAAAGAATTTAAAGAGTATATTGCATCGTTAAACGGTTAATCCGTTACATAAAGAAAAAGCCCGCATACAAGCGGGCTTTTTATTATCAATGCTTCACCACTTTAAGTCGGTGACGCAGTTTATCCAGCATTTTATCACCAATCCCCCGAACCTCCGTTAGCTGCTCAACTTCATGGAAGTAGCCTTTCTCATCGCGGTAATTGATAATGGCTTCAGCTTTACTTTGTCCTATGCCAGGTAGTGTCATGAGTTGTTCCACGGTAATGGTGTTTAAATCCATGGCATCTTCCTGGGTTATTTGTGCCACATCCATGCTGTCTTTTTCGATGGTGTCAGCGACCACAGAGGGACCATGACCAAGACATAAAATGGCAAGTAAACCTGTAAGCGTGCGTGATGTTTTTTGCATAGTATTATCCTTAATGATTGTGATCCTGCGTACGAAGCGTACGGGAAAATACTACGTGATAATGACTGTTCTGAAGAGATCAGTTTAAGGACAGCTGCCCATAGGGGCAGAGCAATAAAAAAGGCGAGCTAGATGCTCGCCTTTAAAAAATACACCAATTATTAGAAGGTTATAGGCGTTCTAATACGGCATCGGTAAACTCGTTGGTGCCAGATTGACCACCAAGATCACGGGTAGTGCGATCGCCACTTTCGATGACGTCTTTTAATGCACTGCGAATTTTCTCCGCTTTGTCACCCATGTTTAGATATTCGAGCATTTGAATAGCGGCAAGAATAACTGACGTAGGGTTAGCTAAGTTCTTCCCAGCAATATCCGGCGCCGAACCGTGTACTGCCTCAAAGACTGCACAGTCTCCACCGATATTCGCACCGGGAGCCATACCTAAACCGCCAACCAGACCCGCACACAGGTCGGATAAAATATCGCCGAATAAGTTTGTTGTTACAATGACGTCGAATTGATGGGGATTCATCACCAACTGCATACAAGTATTATCCACAATCATCTCTGCTGATTCGATATCAGGATAACGCTCACCGACTTCACGGGCTACTTTCAAGAATAAACCAGAAGTCGATTTCAAAATGTTGGCTTTGTGAACAGCGGTGACCTTCTTACGACCTTCCCGTCGAGCCAATTCGTAAGCAAATACCACAATTTGCTCTGCACCTTGGCGAGTGATCTTACTCATGGCTTCAGCTTCTTGGCCATCTTCCGATACGACTTGTCCAAGGCCAGAGTACATGCCCTGAGTATTTTCACGTACAGTTATAATATCAATATCTTCATAGCGGGCTTTCGTGCCTTTAAAAGACAGTACTGGACGTACATTGGCATAAAGCTGAAACTGCTTACGCAAACTGACATTGATTGAGGTAAAGCCTTCACCCACGGGGGTGGTGAGGGGACCTTTTAATGCGACTTTATTTTTGGCTATCAAATCCAGTGTTTCTTGGGGGAGTAATTCACCGTGATTTTCCAGTGCTACCAAGCCAGCATCAGCGTAGTCATAGGCGAAGTTACACCCTACTTTATCTAAAATTTTAATCGTAGCATTGATGATATCTGGACCAATGCCATCGCCGCGAATGACTGTAATTCGTTGCTGAGTCATGTTGAGGGATCCTCTGGTAATTCTTGTTGTGTAAATTCGTTAGGTTGCAGGTGCGCAATTAGATTCGGCGCGCGGTAAATTCACCGAGCGTACAGGTGACTGTGATGGAGCATAAGGGATATGCAGTCAGCGTAGTGCCGGATCATTGGAGTATTTTATCGCAAGATGGTCTTTTGTGACAGGTAAGCGCTTCCCCCTGTGCATAAATTTCGTGAATGTTGGCTATGGCTAATAGGTGAGGGGGGAGAATAACTGCCCATCAAGGTGGTCTTTAATCTGTTCTATGTGCTGATTGTTAATGGACAATTGAGCTTGTGCTTGCACTAGAAACACGTGATTGTCAGTGGTTAACTGATTGGGTGTTAGCCAATGACGGGCAAGCAGTAAACTGAGTCCGATAAGTGCACTTTCAGCGCGTAACGCGTGGGGCACGGTATCGATAAAATGAACACTGTGCGCAACAATAGATTGGTAACGGGCGGGCTGTTGCCATTGTTTAAGTAAGGCGATGGCCATTTCGTGAAGTGGTTTTTTGCTTGTAACAAAAGAGTCCACACTAAATAGCAGTCCTTGGCTTTTAGGCCAGCGTTTTCTTACCTTTAGTGCAGGCAGTGTGAACAACGGCGAAGTGTAGAAGGACGCGAGCAGCGCCGCAGATTGTGGCGCCAACTGTGTTGCCGGTGACATAACAGCTAGCTGTGAGGCAATAGACGAGCAAAGGGTATTAATGCGTACACAATAAGGCAGAAGGGGGAAGTACTTTTGTTGCAGTCGATCAGTGAGTGTTCGCAGCACCAACATATCGGCAACCCGGGTGAGCCCGTAAGTTAAGATGGCTTGCTTTACATCCCGTACCGGCAATTGCATGCGATTATCTGTGCTAGCGGTCTCTTTTAAATAATTGGCTAACAACGGTGTATTGGCTATGTTTTTCACCAAAGTATTAAGGTGGATGTTGTCATCCTGTAGTTGGTTAATGATGTGCTTAAGATCGCTAGGTAAGCGACTAATGGGGTAACTCACCGGTAACAGTTTAACCGTGTGAGGATGCTGTTGTGTTGCGTTGTCTAACCGTTTTTGCCAATCGTTAAAGGCCAACTTAGGAGCGTTCACAGGAGACAGATTTGCCATAAGCACCTCCCTATAGCGGTGTTTGTCTTTGTCCCAGATCAGCCCATTTTGTACATTGATTCGCTGTATAAGAATAAAGGGCTTATCCTTTTCTGTGACCGTCATTGCTGGCAGAAATGGCCCTGGATAACGCAAGAACCCCTGCATAGCACCTTGTAACTCATAAGGCAGATGGGGAAACACCATTTTAAGCGCGGGGTAAAACCCTAAAGATGTGGCTTGAAGCAGACAAAGGACGAGCACCATCCACCGTTGATTGAAATTTAGTGCCGGGTTGTTCAGATAGCGAAGGGCAGATTTAGCCCCATGAAGGGCAGATTTAGCCCCATATATACGAGTCAGCTGCGCAGCTTCAACGAATAAAACGAGTTGTTTTTCTCGCCATACTTTTACGTACATAAGTAGGCTGTCTGCAGACTGGTTTGCTAAATGGCTTGCCGCATAGGTGGCCGCAATAAGGTGTTGTAAATAGTGGTCATTAAACTGCTGTTGTAAACCAACAAAGGTCATTAGCGAGGCTGAGCGAGCCGGCGAACTCATGTCACTATCGTTGAGATATACCAGCCCAAGTAATATGTCGCTATTTTCTTTACCACATCGAATCAGTATGTTGGCAAGGTCAAGACAAAGCTTAGTGCTTTTTAGTGCGTTATTAGGCTGGCTCAGAGCTTGGGTAATCGCTTTATCTTTGGCGGCGAGTTCCTCGATAACCGGATTCATGTTCACTGGCTATCAGGACTTAAGATAACTTTGGTAAGCCCCTTCACCCCAGGCAATCAAGCGTTCGTTTTCAAAAAGTAACGGTGTGCATTCATCCTGGGTGGTTAAACCGTCGGCTCTAACGTGCTGCGTCCGATAAAACATAACTTGGATGGTGGTTCCTGACTCCATTTTCGCTTCGGTAATATCAGGGGACCCCAATAAGGCAAGCACTTCCTCTCTGGTTGCGCCCAAACTTAATTTTGTGATCTGAACCTTGTTGTATTCTTCTCTATCCTGCCAGTCCATGTTTTCTGGTTTATCGGGATAGAAAGACATCACCATAAATACAAAAAGTGCATAAGCTACTGCGCCCAGCAAAATTAGTTTTAATACCTTACCATTCATCCTTTTTCACTTTTTACCGCCGTCTAAAAGCAGTGTACCTTAAAATGGTTAAAGTTAGGAACGCTAAAATCGTAAACAAAAATTAATTTTCTGCCGGTTCGATGGTATAGCAAGGCACATATTCTGATCCCGGCAGTTTCATTCGTTGTTGTGCAACAAAAGATTCAAGCAGCGCATCAATGTGTGACATCAAGGTCCCATCGCCGGTCAATTTAAACGGACCATGGGTTTTAATTTGTTTTATCCCTTGTGCTTTTACATTCCCGGCCACAATGCCTGAGAAAGCCTGTCGCAATACCATCGCCATTTCATGTGCAGGCTGGTCAAAATGAAGCGGTAAGGCGGCCATGGTGTCATGGGTGGGTTCAAAAGGGGTTTGAAAGGGTTCTTCGATGCGAAGTGACCAATTAAAACTGTAGGCATCACCGGTCACTTTACGGAAATTTTCTACTTTAGCTAATCCTGAGCAAAGGGTACGGGCAACTTCCACGGGATCATCAATAATAATTTGGTATTTATCTTGGGCGGCTTTACCTAACGTGGCGAGGATGAAATCATCAATGGCTTGGAAGTAGGCTTTAGACTCGGCAGGTCCTGTCAGCACCACAGGAAAGGGTTGTTGTGCATTTCGTTCGTTCATTAAAATGCCCAGTAAATAAAGCAGCTCTTCTGCCGTACCTACACCGCCGGGGAAAATCACAATGCCATGGGCTAATCTTACAAAAGCCTCAAGACGTTTTTCAATATCCGGCATGATAATAAGTTCGTTAACGATAGCATTGGGCGGTTCTGCTGCAATGATACTGGGTTCGGAAATACCGATATAACGCCCTCGCTGGAATCGTTGTTTCGCATGGCCAATGGCGGCTCCTTTCATTGGCCCTTTCATGGCACCCGGCCCGCAACCGGTGCAAATATTCATTTCTCTGAGCCCAAGTTGATAGCCCACTTCTTTGGTATATTTGTATTCATGTAATTGTATAGAATGGCCGCCCCAACAAACGATGGTATTTAACTCATCGTTTCCTTCTAAGGCTTGGGCATGGCGTAGCATGTCAAAGACCATATCGGTAACCGCATTCCCTTGAGAAGGGGCGCTTTCATGGACAAAGGCATATTTATTCCCCATGAACAAAATATCCCGCAATACCGCGAAAATATGTTCATGAACACCGCGTACCAGCTTGCCATCGACAAAGGCCACTTCTGGCGGATTAATCAATTCTATTTTCACGCCTCGTTCTCGGCGCACAAGCTTAATGTCAAAATCGCCATAAGGGGCAAACAAGAGTTCAAAGTTATCTTCATCGACGCCACTGTTTAGCACGGCTAAACAACAGTTTTTAAAGACTTCAAACAATTGGCTGTTGGCGGTGTCTTGGAGTTTTGTTACCTCAACTTGAGATAGCTGACTCATCCAGCCGACGGGATTTAATTGCACTTTATTCATTGAAGATGTCCTGATTACGCAATGCTTTACTTCACTACTACACAGTTACGACCGTTCTTTTTGGCTTGATAGAGCATTTCGTCAGCGCGGGCGAAAATGGTTTGTGGATCGTCATCGTCTTTAAGGCATGTACCGCCAAAGGATGCGGTAATAGTGATTTTTTCTTGTTTGAATTTAAAAGGCAGTTGAGCCAGAGTTATTCTTAGCTGTTCTAACTTTTCTTGTAATGTTTTAAGTTCCACAGAGGGAAAAATTAAAACAAACTCTTCTCCTCCCCAACGGGCGATAAATTCTTTGTTCGTTAATTTCTTTTTCAAATGTTGACTCACCACCTGCAGGGTTTTATCACCGGTTTGGTGACCGAAGCGATCATTGATGGACTTAAAGAAATCAATATCAATAATCGCCATACTCAATGCGTGATGGTTGGCTCTAGCATGATTAAATTCATGCTTAAATTTTTCGTTGTAGGCTAGGCGGTTAGGTAGCCTAGTTAAAGGATCGGTATGGATAAACGAAGTTTGTTCGGCAAGTTTTCGCCGGTACATCTGGGTTTGTTTTTGGAGCGACACCATTTGATTTTGCATGGCACTGAGCAGGGTCATCAGTCCTTGCTGCTCTTGATTGTCGGCTTCCTTACAATAGGCAAGGGTGGAAGACAGTGAGGCAATGTGCTTTTGCGCGTCAGCTTTTAGTTTTTCTAATGAGTCTGACTGTAACACGGAGCCTTCTATTTTATTGAGCTTGTCAGAGAGCAGGCTTCCTCTTTGCTGGCGCTCTTCGAAGTCCCGTTTGCTGACGTCCATGGTTTCATCTACATCGGCTTTAATTTTGCCTAAAGTGTTGTGTATTCGATGAATCATGCGCCCGGTAAGGGAAGCTTCTTGCATTGTCTCGCTTACTACCATGCGAATAACCGCGATACAGGTTTCAAGTAACTCTTGCTCGGACAAGGGTTGGACAATGCGATTTCGTAGATCGCTGACTAAGGGTTCACTCGGTTGCTTTTTGGCAAAACTCTCAATTAATTGCGCTAACTCTGCTTGAATCTCTTCGAATAGAGGCCCGTTATGATTAAGGACAATTGCATTATTATCGCTTTGCGGAACCGGGTTTTTTGACGGGTTCGAAAGACCTTGGGGTGTTAACGAGCCAAAAAGCGCAACCGTTTTTAAGCAAAGAGACTGTAACTCAAATAGATTGGTGATCGGTTGATGTGTGGCGTTAAGCAAAAGGGCACTTTGTTTACGCACTTCTTCATCGTAGGAAAAGGTTTGCTGGAAATGCTTAACGGCTTTTTCCAGCTTTTGAATGGTTAGCGAGGTGTGCTTTTTTACTGATTTATCAGCGTTTTGAAAAAGGGAATTAAGCTTATGAATGCTAACTGTTGCCAATGTAAAATCAGGTTTGCCCGCTAAATGCCCACGCAGTGTGGCTAGTTCAACGTCTATTTCGCTGGACATGCCTTCGTAAAATGCACTGAGTCTAATAATAAAAGTGACCAGCGTGTCGTTGTGGGTATTCAATGAAGCAACTTGCTTAGCGTTCATGCTTTTCCTTCGAAAAAAACTGATACATCATGCACTACTGGCGTGCAGAACGGACATTATCGCCAGGCTGTTCGAAATTTGAGCGGAACGGGTTGATGTCCAGTCCTCCTCGACGAGTATAACGGGCGAATACGGTCAGCTTATCAGGCTGACATTGGCTCATAATGTCGCAAAAAATACGTTCTATACATTGTTCATGAAATTCATTGTGTTGGCGAAATGCAACCAGATATTTTAATAGTGCCTCATGTTTAATCTGTTTACCACAGTATCTAATTTGAATACTGGCCCAATCTGGTTGATGGGTGATCAAGCAATTGGATTTGAGTAGATGGCTAACCAGGGTTTCTTCAACATGCTCTGTATCCACTGACAACAGCGCTTTATCCGGTGTGTAAGTATTTACCGTGATATCTAGATCATCAATGCAATCACCGGCTAATTCATCCATTTTTAACCTAGAGAATGCGTGCCAGGGTATTACGGTTACGGCCACTTCTTGACCGGCACAGACACTGAGATCTTGTCGAAGGGTTTGTTCAACCTCTTGCTGAGACGAAAAAGCCGTTTGGTTGAAACTGTTGAGATATAATTTAAATGATTTTGATTCAATTAACGCAGGTGACGTTACTGGCACACGACATTCGAGTATGGCGACTTGAGGTTTACCTTTTGGGTTTAACCATGAAAGCTCGTACCCAGTCCAGATATCTGTGCCTTGAAAAGGTAAGGTGTCGCCATCAATATTTAGACTGTCTCGACCTAGAGAACGAGGAACAGATTGAAGTAACGATGGTTTATAAGTTGATTCGTAATCAACGGCTTTGCCAAGTGTCAAGTTCGACGGTACATCAAATGGCGCGGTATTTGTCATATGCTTTAAATCAACCGTAAAAATTTTAAACTGTTTTTTTTTAATGCGTTAGAACAACAGTGTTACTCATAACGCGATAGTGTCAACCAAAAGGCCACATAAATGATCCATCCCATGCAATCCAGTTTAGATGCATTTGTCGAAAAATTCCGAAACCAGGCGAAAGTGCAGGCTGATTTTCTATCGATTGAATTTGATCCCCAGTGGCCATCCCCATGTTACCAAAAAGAAGGTGTAAATGGAGATATAGTGCCTTGGATACCTGTAAAACAAGCACCTCGAGGGTCATTTAAAGGTACTGAAGAAGCGTTAGCGTTAACCTTGCACCCTGATTTTCATTGCTTTTTTACTTCCTATTACAGCTTTCATCTTCCGGCCATTGCGCCCCAAGGACGCTGCGAACTACTGCAAGTTTGCAGTGATGCTGACTTTGACCGTTTGCAACAAAACATTATCGGTCATTTACTGATGAAAAAACGGTTAAAGCAGTCGCCTACGCTGTTTATTGGCTTAACTGAGGATGATGATTATTTGATTTCACTTGATAACACCAGCGGTGAAGTGGTGTTAGAGCGCGTAGGGAAAGAGCCCGAGCAGGTACTAGCAACAAATCTCTCGACATTTTTAGATTCGTTAAGCCTGGATTTAAACGAGCAATAGTGTGGGTTTACTAAGTGTAAAACAAAGCGAGGACTTAAGCCTCGCTCTGCTGAATACGTGATAACCGTTCTTCTAACACACTCATACCTGCCTCTAGGGCAGCGATACGTTTCTCAAGCGCTTGTATGCGCCCACTCTCTTTGTGTTCAGCCGGTTTCTCAGGGGCTTGCGCGCTGCTATTAAATTGTTTAACCGCATCAATGGCCTGTGTTACCGATACCTTAAAGGGGGCTTTATTTCTCAGTAATCCCACGCTGGGTTGTTGCCCGGCTTGGTGCATCTTGTGACAAATCATAACGAGTTGTTGAATGGGATCCGGTGGTGACATCGTAAATTCCTTAAAACGGCGATTTAACCATCATACTTCAAGATTGGCTTAAAGTACCAAATAATAGTTTAACTGACTAATTATTAGCGAGCCCTTAATACATCAAATATAAATAGTTCAATAAAATCAAAGGGATAAAACTTGGTGTAATTATTGATTATGTGATTATCGAAAAGCAAAAACTATTATATAAAAAGGTACACTATGAAACATATTGCATTAGCACTGGCTGTGATTTCTCCTCTTGCCCTTTCTGGGTGTGTTATCTCTGTGGGCGGTGATGGTGATCATTATTCCGCTGATTGGGAAGATCGTGAACAGAACAATCGAAAACATGTATCCCAACTTGAAAAAAACATGACGTACGAGTCGGTAGTGCGCACCATGGGGGTGGCAGACTTTAATGAAATGCTAGAAAAAGGCGATCATGCTTATCGCATTCTATTTTATCGCACCAATCGTACGATGGACGATGGCATGACAACGAAAGACGAATGTACGCCGCTGATCTTTGAAGATGGTGTGTTGGTAGGATGGGGTGATAGCGCCTATCAGTACCTCTAATCTACTTTACTTATCGCGGGTCTTCACGGTGAAGGCCCCGGTATCCTAATTATTCCCAAATTATCTGCGCGATATTGCCATTACCTTTCCTTTCTCTTGTTTTCATCGCCCTATACCCCTTAACTTTTTATTAACAATTGTGGGTGTTTTCTGTAGAGTAATATTTGAACAATAAAAATATGTGCCATACTCTGCTTGTTGGCTTACCTAAATTCGCTTTTCACTTACTCTATGGAGGTACTGCGATGTCCAACGTCCTTGAACAAGAGGTGCGTCGTGATAATGTCACCGCCGTTTTTTTAGCCGCTAATGATTTAAAAATTGCCGCATCTATTTTATATAATGCGTACTTTGATGATCCCTTATTTATGGATATCTTTCAGGCAGAAAAAGAAGGCTATGAGGGACGTTTACGTAGTGCAATTCGTGAAGAATTAGATGCATTTTGGGAAGCTGAACAGCCTATGATTGGCCTGTTTGATGGGCCTCGGTTACTGGCCGTCACCTGTTTAACCAAACCCAATAGCGATTTTTCCAGTGGTCGTTTTTGGCATTGGCGATTAAAAATGCTGCTGACTGCAGGTTATTTCAGTACGCGGGCGATGATGGATAAAGAAGATAAGATCCGCCAAAATATGCCGGCTACTGCCTACCATATGGTTTCTTTTATTGCGGTTCATCCGGATCATCAGCATTTAGGCTTAGGCCATATCTTGATGGGCGCGATTGATAGTGTGGTCAATGATGACTCAGGCAGCGAAGGCGTGGGGGTATTTGTCAGTATTCCTAAATACCTACGCTTTTTCCAAGACGGCATGTATCAGCAGATTTGTAAGTTAACCATATCGGATGTTCATGGCGACATCTTGTTTAAGCCAAAACCTTTAAGCTAGCCATATTGGGAAGAACGATGAAGGGCAATTTGCGGTTGTTTGTGACCACGCTAATTGTCGCTTTTTCACGGTAAAATACAGGATGTAGTCCATCCCATATTTTGCCGTGAGAAAGTACTTATTTACTGTGCAGCAGGTAAAGGCAAGTTCATTAACTCGATCATTTGTGATTCTAAGGCTTTGACATCTACCCCTATTACCACTGTTTGCTTTCGTTCTCCTAGACCTGGCTGGTAACCTTCAGACCAAGACAGTGTGCTGCCATAAGAGGGGCCAAAATCGGTGCCCACATCAATATATAGCTCTTCACTATGGGTAATAATGCTTGGATCGAGATAGACACCCATAGCAATTTCATCCCAAAGTGGAAAGTTTGGCTCCTTGTCTTCGATAACCTTGGTCATGGTATTTTTTCTCTTCGACATAGCGGCAAGTAACTCTGGCGTTAATTGGGTGGCGGTGGACGGGTCCACGGGCACCATAACAATTTTTTTCCAAGGTGCACGCATGGCTATGGATGCGGCTTCTGGATCCCAGATAAAATTGAATTCTCTACGCGGGGAATTGACAAACTCTCTTGCAAAATCACTGGCAGGTTTGTTGTCGATGACTTGGCGAGGTTTGAGGCTTCCTCCCATATAAATGAGTTCTTTTGCCAAAGAGGCAAATTCGGGATCTAAGCTTTGTGCCAAGGCAATGTTAGTCATTGGCCCTGTTGCAATAATGGAAACCTGCCCCGGAAACTCCCGTACTTTTCGAATAAGAAATGCTGCGGCCATTTCGTTGGATGCTTTAGTATGGGGTTGACCTTCTGGAAAGTCAGGAATTTCATCCCACGCCAAATACGACGGTAATATCTGATCAGTGTCTTCTACCCATGCCTTTTGCCAGGCTCCTTTCCATACGATTTTGCCGTACAGACTTTCCCATAAAGTGGTGGTTTTTTCTGTATTTAACAAGGGATATATGGCACCGGGAAGTACAGGGATATCCGTACGATTTGCCAGTTCAAGCCACCGAAGTGCTTTAGCAACGTTGGCATCTCGCCACATGTTGCCTGACATTATGGTTATACCCAAGACTTCAGTATTGGGATCTTGCACCAACATCCACTGGGCAATGGCGAAACCGTCATCATCTAAAATGACTTTATTTTTAGGGCTGGCGTTTACTGTGAATGTACTGATTAATGTGGTCAGTAATAATAGAAAAGAAAAGCGCTTCTTAGCCAATGCTTTGCTAAGTATCATAGTTTCCTCTGGCTGTCGTTGTACCGAAAATACGGGGCCCGTGATGATTACGGGCCCCGTCTGTTTGTTTAGAACTGTGTTTTAAACTGCGCACCAATGACCCGAGGATCATTGATAAAGGCGGTGCGGTTGTCGAAATCAAGTCCACCTTTTAAGATAACTTCGTCGGTACAGTTGCGGCAGAATAACGCTACATCGTATTTACCATTGTCCCAAGAATATCCCAGTTTTAACCCTGCCTCGAAAGACTCATCACTTTGAAATTCTTCAGAGTCGTACAAGAAGAAACTCACGCCACTACTGTAAGCGATATCCGCATACACATAGAGCTCTCCACTGTTCGAGGTTTCATACACATAATGAGCAGAAGCATTACCTATCCATTCAGCTGCCTGGGGTAAACTGTTACCGTCAATGGAATAAAGACCGTCGTCGGAAACGGGGTCGATAATAGTACAAAGTTCACTGCCATCTATGTCAGTACCACAGCCTGATACGTACAGGTTTGGATCATGTATTTCAGTGTCGTTATAACTACCACTTAATGAAATGTTAAGGTTAGGTGTAATGTAAGCTTCAAAATCTAACTCTGCACCTTGGCCCACCGTTTTGTCTGCGTTTATCAAGCGGGTTTCGTTTGCGGTCCCGCCCACAGCCGTTAACTGTTGATCACTTACTTCATAATAGAAAACGTTGAAGTTAAGTCTTGCTCGGCGGTTGAACAAATCGGCTTTTACACCGGCTTCATAAGAAATAATGGTTTCAGATTCGGCAACGGTAATTTCGTTATCTGTGGCAGACAGTGAACCAAAGGTTGGCGCACGGAAGCCTGTAGCGATACGCGAGTATAAAGACGTATCATCGTTAAGAGTGTAGTGAGCACTTACATCCCACGTTACTTTTGAATCACTCTTAGATTGGTTAAATGGAGAATCACCACCAAAGCCTTCGGTGTAGTCTTTATCGTCATACGTATATCGAATACCACCGGTTAACTCTAAACGGTCAGTCACGTTATAACCGGCAGAGCCATAGGCCGCGTAAGCTACGTTTTTCTGTCTGTTTTGTTCATGGGTGGCATCGGAGCCGAACAACGTGTCAAAGGTAAATGAGTCGGCAGTTACGTCTTCATAGAAGTAAAACACACCGGCTTGCCAGTTGATGTCAGATGATAAATCTGAGGCGATGCGCAGTTCCTGGGTAATCTGTTCATGATCAGCAAGGCCACCACCGGTTTCAACAGAAAAGGGGATATAGCCAGGTCCGAAAGGTTCAGCATAAGATGCCCCGTAACCGCCATCAATATCACCACGGGTGTAATAATGCGTTACCGATTCATAAGATGAAATTGAGTTAACGGTGAAATCATCATAAAACCATGTTAAGCGAGCACTACCGCCGGCACTGGTATATGACTGGGTATTTTCGCCATCAATGGAGATTTTTTCGGCGTCAAAGCCGTCAACCAGATCATTGCTGCCTTTTTCAATGATGTTGGCGCGGAACAAACGGGCTGTACCGTCGTTAAGGTTACGCGCGTGAATATTAAACAAGGCTTTAAAATCAGCGCCCATTGGTTCGTATACCAGTTGAATTCTAGCTGCGCTGTCATCGTAGCCGCCAAGTGAGTCATTTTCAGAGACTAATTCGTTGCTGGTATTGTAATATTCGTTGTCTATCCAGTCATCTCTGTGTTGATAAAGAAGGGAAACACGCGCAGCCATATCATCGTTAATAGGTACATTAAAGGCACCTTCAAGATTGGTCGTATTATATGTACCCAATGAGGCAGTAAAGTAGCCATCTGTTGAGCCAATGGTGGGTTTCACTGAATTGAATTTTACGACACCAGCGGGTGTGTTACGACCAAACAATGTGCCTTGTGGCCCTCTGAGAACTTCAATGCCTTCTAAATCGAATGCGGGAAAGCCTTTTAACGCGGCGTTTTCAAGCACAACATCATCATAGACTAATGAAACCGGCTGAGACGCGAAGCTGGTAAAGTCGGTATTACCGTATCCTCGAATATAAAAGCGAGGGAAGGTACGACCATTTGATGATTCAATATTTAAACTAGGTACCCGGTTTGCCAAAATGCGAATATCGCCGCCGGCCGAAGACAGCGATTCCAAAGTTTCGCTTTTTATTACCGAAATAGAAACCGGTGAATCGGTGATATCTGTGCCTCGACGATCGGCGGTAACAATAACCCGTTCAATGGTGCCAGATTCTGCTTGAGCAATGTCATCAGTATTTTCCTGAGCAAATGCTGCTGAAACAATAGCATTGTAAGAAAAACATAAAAGTAGCGTGGAACTGCTTAATCCTCGGTGCATGAAAAGCCTCTAGTTGGATGTGCTTGAGATTAAAAAAGGGTGGTGCAAAACACGTTGTTTCGAAAATTTATTAAACTTTTTGTAAAGAATGGTAAAACAACATGCAGCATAAGCGAAATTCATACCAAAAATAAGTGAAAATAAAAAATAATTATCATTATGATTTAAATGAATTTTTTATTTTTTGCGTCGTTAAGGATACGACGAAAAAATAATGCAATGCGCCATAATTGACCAAATGGTTTGGTTTTGCACCAAAGTAAGTCTTTAGTACGGCACATGGCGGCAGAATGTAACAAATGTAAAAAAGCTATTTTTAAAAGAGAACTTTAACGAGAATGTTTCTTATTTAGATTCGATTGACAAGAATTAAAGGAGCATTTCTTGAGAGAATTTCTGACTATTAGTACGCTTTGCATGCTGTCTAGCGGGGTGTCATATGCCCAGAGTAAAGACGCTGACGATAGCTTAGCCATGGAGAAAATTTCCGTAGTAGGCGCTGCAACAAACCTTAGTATCATGACGGATGAAATCGAGAAATATCAAGGGAATGACTTAGCCGATATTTTTCGTTACTCGCCGTCTATCAGCGTTGGCGGCTCCTTAGGGGTTGCGCAGAAGATATACATTCGGGGTCTAGAGGATGCGTATTTAAATGTCACTGTAGATGGCGCACAACAAACTTCTACCTTATTTCATCATATCGGTAGAGTAACGCTTGATCCTGATTTATTGCAGCAAATTGATGTGCAAGCTGGAGCAGGGGAGGCCACAAGTGGGCCTGGTGCTATTGGTGGTTCAATACGATTTAAAACCAAAAATGCGCAGGACCTATTGCCTGAAAATGCCCAATTTGGAGGGCAGATAAAGGCCAATTACTTTTCCAATGAAGGAAGCCGTTTTAGCGGTAGTCTTTATGGCAAACTCAGTGATACTTGGGGCGTCCTCGGCTACTACAGCACCGTTAACAGAGAGAATATGGAAGACGGTGACGGTAATGAGATTTATGGCACAGCCGCTGATCAAGACATGTTGTTTTTAAAGGTCAGTGGCGAAATTGCAGATAATCATTACTTATCTTTAAGTGTTGAACAACGAGATGAAGAAGGTGAGTTTTCTGCCAGACCTAATTGGCGCGTGTTTGAAGACGATACACTTTATGCTAGTGAAGCTAAGCGGGATACTTACGTGGCGAATTATCGGTTTGCCCATAGTGATATGGTTTACCTTGAGGCAACCGCCTACCAAACGACCTCTTCCTTTCAGGGAGGCAGTTATAATTGGTTAGCGGAAATAGATACCTACGGATTTGATTTAAGAAACAGTAGCGAAATAGAGCGACACAAGTTTGTGTATGGTATCGATTATCGTCACGATGAGGTTACCAGTGGCGCCGCCGCAGGAACCCGTGATAATGCAGAAGAAGGCAGTGTGCTAGGGTTATACGCTCAAGGATATAGTGATGTTACTCCCGCTCTGTTGCTTAGTTATGGAGTACGCTACGACGATTATGATTTTCAACAAAGGATTTTACTTGAAGACTTTTCTGGTACGCCGGCGACAGACACTGGCGCATCTTTAGAGGATTCAGAGCTTAGTATTAATCTTGGACTAGCCTATCGGATAGGGGAAGCTTGGACATTAGGCCTTGGTTATGCAGAGGCAGCAAGAGGTAAAGAGATTGGCGATGGTTTTACCATCGATGGGTATCTTTATGATGGCGCTGATGTCCCCGTGGTGGCTGATGATTTGAAGGCTGAAACCGTTCAGAATATTGAAGCATCGGTGGAATACCATGGGAATAACCTACATACACGATTTAGCGTATACCATTCTTCACTTGATGATGTCATTTTCGAGGGCTTTGAAGGAAATGCAGTATTTAATAATATTGGCACATTAGACACCGAAGGCGTTGAGTTTGATCTTGCTTACCGGTGGCAGTCCTTTGATTTCTTTGCCGGGTTCTCAACCGCGAATACGGAACTTAGCCCCAGAAGTGGTTTATACAGCGTTGACTATGAGCGTATTGATCTAAATGGATACGAATTTGTTGGCTTAGGTAATACTCGAGGTAACACCTGGGTTGTGGGCGTTGATCACAGCGTTAGTGCAGACCTAAGTATGGGCGTGAGCGTGACCAAAGTCGATTCAGTAGATATCGATACTCTGCATCAAGCGGTTGATTTGGGGTGGACGACACAGTTATACCGTCTACATAAGCCAAGTTATGTTACCGCCGACATTTACGCAAAATGGCAGATTACTCAGTCATTACGGGTTAATTTCGCCGTGACAAATCTCTTCAATGAACAGTATATCGATCATTCTAGTGTGGGTGATTACAGCGAAGTCTTTGCAATGGTAGTTGGTCCCTATGAAGCAGGAAGAGACATTAGATTGTCTGCCTCGTTGTCATTTTAAACCCCTCTTTGGAGGTAAAACCATGGGCTGTTAGGGCTCATGGTGTCGTTGTCACTAATGCTGCGTTAAGACGGTAAGCTAATAATAATTTGTAGTCCTGCGATAGCACCAGATAAATCAACATGATTTTTTGCCTGAATGTGACCACCAATCGCTGTAATCTGGCGGCGGGCTAACGCTAATCCAAGACCAAATCCAGTACTATGTTTGGTACGCTCCAAGGAGGACGGACTAGTCCGGGCTTTGTCCACACGAAAAAACGGTTTGAAAATATCATCTAGCATGTTTTCTGGTACACCTGGCCCGCTATCTTTAATGGTGATCTGATAGCCTTTATGATTGGCGCTAAGGGTTAATTCCACTTCCGCATTTTCAGGCGTGTAACGTAATCCATTCCTTAAGATGTTTTCAATCGCTTGACCGAGGGCTAGTTGACTCGTTTGTGTGATAGGCGCACTATCTGGAAGGACTCGTTTGAGCTTCTTGCTAGGGTATTCAAAGCGCGCATCTTCACAGATCACCTCAACTAATTCCACTAAATCAAAATCTTCGCTTTTAAGAGTGGGCGACTCTGTGCTTAACCAAACAAGAGTGAGGGTGTCTTCAACCAGTGTGCGCATGGTGGCGGCTTCGTAACGTAATCTTTGAATTGCATGTTCTGGATTGATCTTTTGAGTCAAAAAATCCACCGCCATATCTATACGTGTCAACGGCGTTCGCAATTCATGAGATAAATCAGCCAATAATTGTCGCTGATTATCGATAAGTTGACTGATGCGCTCTGCCATATTGTCAAAGGTTATTGCTAAGCGGGTGAGTTCGTCTCTGCGTGTTGCTAGGCTTACATTAGTGCGAACTTTTAGGTTGCCGTTACTAAATGCAACCGTTACGTTTTCAAGTTTACGTAACGGTTCCATGATGTGCCGATAAAGTACATAACTTAATAAGCAAAGTAGTATAAAAGGTAAGGCGATCTGTAAAATCACGTGAGTGAATTCGAACCAATTTCCTGGCCGCATACGTTCCGGTAATCGAATGAGAAAATGGGTGTTTTTATCGGCAAAAGGGATCTCCATTACCGGATTCTCCTCAAAGTACAGGTGCACTTTCCAATCCACACTACGTCCCATTTGGAAACGGTCATAGAACGAAGCGTCCATTGTCGAATTTGCCAGTAAGGCTATGTCGGTGTGAACCACCGCTGCCCAAGTTTTTTCCTTTTGCTGTAATGTTTCTAACCATTGAGCTAAGGCATTTTCACCCTTTTCCTTAAGTATGGTGTCTGCGGTTTGACCATAATCAAGTAATTCTTGTTGGTGAGCTTGAGAGATAAAACTCATTTTGACTTCAGTGTGATTTGTGAGCCAATCGATGGCCCAAAATAACAGCACCGTGCCAAAGCCAATGATCATACAAAAGCGCCAAAATAGGGTGTACTTCATACGAATTGGTAACCTTTCCCATGTAGGGTGGATAGCCGTTCTGATGGCATGCCTGCATCAACAAGCTTTTTCCGCACTCGGCTTATGTGCATGTCCAAGCTTCTGTCGTAGCGGCTAAATGGACGACCTAATACACATTGATAAAGAAAGGCCTTGGACAATATTTCGTGTTGATTTTCTGCTAATACCCATAGCAGCTTAAATTGAATAGGCGTAAGTTCAATGTTGGAGTCTAAATATTGCGCTTGTTGCTTGATGCGGTCTAATGAAAGCGCAGGGAGTGTAATTTGGGAGGGCGTATTATTCTGCTTAGTGAAGTGTATGCTTCGCCGTAGCAGCGCATCGATGCGAAGTATCATTTCTGTAAAGTTGAAAGGTTTAGGAAGGTAGTCATCGGCCCCTTTTCGAAACCCTTCAATGCGCTCCTGCTCTGCGTCGCAGGCTGTAATCATCATCACAGGCGTGCTTCTTACATTTCTAATATTGTTCAAAACGGCTAGCCCATTTTTTCCAGGCAGTAAAACGTCTAATAAGATGAGATCAAAACATTGGGTCAGGGCGGTATGTAAACCTTCCTCCCCATTCAACTTTTGGGTGATCAAAAAACCTCTTTTTCTCAACAAGCTAGACATCTGATCATTTAGCGTTCTATCGTCTTCAATAATTAAAATACGAGCAGATACCATGAAATCACACACATTAATAAAGGTTGCCCATGCTATTAATAATCATTTCTATTTGCAAGTGGGTAAGTGAAGCCATTATGGGGCTATCAGTAAGCACGGGTGTTAACGCTAACCCGCGTAAGATGGGTGTGAAAGGCCTCACGTGCCACATGGTTAATGTAAATGATCTGTCAAGATTCTTTACATTTCATGTGGCTTAGCTCGGTGAAAGGAAGAGGTGTTATTCTTAAGTCTATGTTTTAGTATTCTTTTTATGGTTTGGCATGGCCATTGCTAATTGTGTGTAACGATTGTAGAAGTGAAAGTCGCATTGGAAGCTTCAGAAGGGTTTGAGGCTTGTCTAAACATAATATCAAGGAATTAAAATTATGATTAAATCAAAAAAACTGGCGTTAGCTGGCATCACGCTAACAGCAATGTTAGGGACATCATCTGCGATGGCTGCACCTGTATTTATGCAAGGTGACTACCTTTGGACACAGGTGTCAGATAATGGAACATTAGGAAATGGCAACGCTTCGCCAGGGCTTATTCATGACGCAACGGGAACTGGCACTTTTGATACTGCAACAGGGGATTACCTTAGTCCGGGGATCCCATTTGAAGGATTTGGCGTATCTGCTGATCAGTTCAGCATGGTGGGAAATTCTAACTCTGGTGCTAATACTGTTACCCAAGTTTCCATCACAGATTTAAGTGGCGTAAATTTTGATAATCATGTTCAGTGGGTGGGTACTGCGGCAAACGGCATGTTTGATATTGTCCATGATTTTTTCTTTGATGACTCAGATGAAAACCTAAACATCACAACGGTTATTACGGCCACTGCGGATCTTACCGGGCTTATGTTTTCACGTGCAATCGATCCGGATCCAGATAACTATCCTGGTGGTTCTGCTTCAACCAATAATGAACGCGGTTTGGACTTGAATAACGATGGCGATTATGACGACGCCGGTGAACTGGCTCAGTCTGACTTTATCAGTGCTTCTGGTGTGGTCAGTGGATTAACAATTGGTATGTTTACCGATAGCGCTTATGACCACAATACCGGTATTGAAGCTTCTTGTTGTAGTCAACTTAATCCTGCCGATTATTTTTCCGGTGGAGATTATGCACCTGTGGCCTTTGGTTATGACTCATCTAGCGATCATGGTATTGGTTTAGGCTTTTTAATTGGCGATCTGGCTTTGGGGGAATCCGCCGAAATCAACTATTCCTACGTATTTGGTGATACGGTAGGCACAGTCGACATTCCAGATGATCCTACAACCTCTGTCCCTTTACCTGCCAGCGTTTTCATGTTTGGTATGGGCTTACTGGGCTTAGGTGGAATGAACTTGCGTAAGCGTTTTGCTAAGTAAGTAATTCACTATTATAAACCTGCGTGTTAACTATTTAATGATGACTAAATAGTTAACACCAGCTTCCACGTCAATATCCTATTCTCACGTTGTTAGTCATTTAAAAACGCAATTGGAACTAGCGTAGGATTTCTAACGCTTGTTCACCGGTCATTCCCTGTTTTATCCCTAATTCACTCGCCGCTTTAGACACTCGTATTATCGGGCGTTGTAGCATATCTTCGTGGGTTTTTACCCCAGATACAATGGCACAGGCCTCGTTGGTTTTGTTACAGGTTTCCACATCAATATAGGCACAAGCTAAGATGCCTTTACTACCTTGAACTGTTAGTAAGGGCAGTTGTAATTCAATATGCTCTCGTTTAAGTTTTCCCCAATCAAACTCGGTGGCTTGGGCGCTTGTTGTGAGGGCAAGTGCCAATGCTGTACCAATTATTTTTATCATGATTTTACTCCTAGTTTAGGTTAAGCGATTTCACTAATGATTTAAGCAGTATTAGTGCCAATTGCCGATAGTATTTAACTTTTAGAGGTTATCTTTAATCGCATCACGTTAGGAGAGAGTGTAATGGAGCGACAAAAGACAACGGCGTTAGCTAAAAAAGTTAGGTTAAAACCTGTAGTTTGAATCTGGGTTTTTATGATTCTTTACTTAAATGAAACTAAATTACTGGGTGATCAAGTACCGAACGAATGTAAATGTGCGTAAATATTTGTAAGACATGTCTTACAAATGCGTGAGAAATAGACTTCATTTAACCGACGCTTTTCTAATCCTAAAGTCTAAAAATATTGTTTTTTATAGGTTTTTTTAGCTTTTACATAGTTGATAATTAAATAAATGGAATTTTTTTTTAAAATGTATGTCGCGGGAATTTTTTCGTTAAGTATTATTAATCATGTCACAGGGATACACGACGAGTCAGGAAGACTGCAAGGATGAACGCGGGACAACCGAAGGAACGGATTACTTTTTCATAGGATGAGAAAGTTGCAAAGGATAAAGGAAAAGGGATCTTAGCCAGGAGGCTATTAGGGACAACTTCAGGATGAAGATTACCGTGAGGATAGCGGTGTAAGGGACTTAGGAGGCGCCAGGAGGCTCCATTAAGGACAGCTCAATGGAACTGAGCCCATCATGCATGGATGTATGGTGTAGTAAGGAATACGAAAAGGACGCAGCCGGGGGGCTCAAAGGAACAACTTCATGGACGAAGACTGCTGTAGATAAGGATGTACAGTGCTTTAAAGGATCAACGGAAAGGGATCGACTCATGGATAAGAGTTGCTCACGCTAGGATGCAGTGAGAAAAGAAGGAAAGGGGCGTATAGGGATTTTTATCTGGACGGTGAAAATTGCAATGGAACGCTGAGAAGGAAGCTCAAAATTTCAAAAAAGCGGTAGTGTAAACTACCGCTTTTTTTGTGCCTGCTTTATAAAAACAGTGGAGTATTCTTGGCTTTATACTCGATATGGCGGCAATTGTGTCCGCACCACGCGCTTACCAACCATCTTCAGTTCTCCGGTATACCGGTCTTCCCCGTTACCTGAAAATTCAAAAATAAAGTGGGATTGCCAGTCAGGCTTGGCGTATTTAAAGGTGATACGAGTCGATGTACGGGCTAACGTTAAGAGTTGTAATTGATGGGTATGACAATACTGAAGAATGTATTGGTTCGCCGCCTCAGAAATACTTCTAATACGCCAAAACTGAAAACCAACAAAACCTAAAAATAAAAACAAGGTAAGCTCGAGCAGTGTCATGTCTACTTCTTCTGTGTTTGGCTAAATAGATGGCCAAAGGCGCGGGCAAGGGTGTCACTGCGATCTGTAGCACGCAGCACGGCCAATACCTCGGCTCGCAGCATCGGTAATTGAACCAGATCTGAAAAAAAGCCAGCAAAGAGCTTTCCGTCCATCGACTCTGCTTCATCCAGTGCCGCAGCGTGCTCGAAAAACTGTGTCAATCGATGTTCAGTAAGCTGTGCATAGTGACGGCCTGCAATGACACTGAGCACATGGATATCAAGCTGCGATGAGTTTAATAAGGTATCTAACACCGCATGGACGATGCTATCCGGTTGCTCATTACTTAACGCCCGCAGGGCTGCTAGTGCTACCGTGGGGTCTGAAGCTAGAGTATCGGTGCAGTGCTTAGCGCAAAACTGTTTAAATACTGAGGGGATGCTGACGGTTTCTGCCGCGGCTAATAGCGTTCGTGTAAACTCTGCATGAAATAAAGGCATATTCGCCATGACTGCCTTACAAGTCGATTGGTCAGTGAGCGATTGGGCAAAATCGGCAATAGATTGCACAGAGAGTTTGCGCCAATCACTGATAGCCGGTGCATTAATATATTGCGCGACATCGTTTACCCCTTCATTAAACGGCAGTGATAAACAGGATTTGCTGACAGCGCTAAATTGCGCCATTTGAGATTGATTGGGCACGAAAGAGTAAGGATTGTCAGGCAGGGTATCTTGTTTCTCTTCACTTAAACTCTGACCGAGCGCATCAAGGATAATCTGCAAGAAATGGTTACGCGCGGCAGCAACGAGTAGGCCTCGTTCATCAATGGGAAATTTAACAAACCAAATATAGTGATTGGCTTTACTTCCTTCTGACCAAAACACAATGGCAAACCATGCGTGCTGTTGGCGCGGGCGAGGGCATGGGCGCATACCATTTTCTAGCTCAAGGAAAAACTGGGTGTCCATTGGATGAACGCCACGGCCAAGATCAAAAATTTGAAAGTTTGTTCCGCCGTGAAGTAAAAACTCACTTAAGGTATGAATAGCATGGTCAGAGGCTTGAGACATAGGGCAAAAATAATACCGTAGGTAAAAAGGCTAATGATAACGAGGCCGCGGGTAGATTACTACCACAAAGACGGCCATGGTATACTGACCTTTTTTTAAGGTATGGTCATGGCGCTAGAGTTAGACAGTACCTCTGGGCTGTCTGGTACAGACAAACCAGAGCACACTATCCATATTCTGTATCAGGATGAACATGTGGTGGCCATGGATAAGCCGCCAGGGTTATTGGTACATCGAAGCCCCATCGATAAGCGTGAAACCCAGTTTGCGGTTCAGCAATTGCGAGATAAAGTGGGGCGGCATGTGTATCCGGTTCATCGCCTTGATAGACCGACTTCTGGTGTGTTGCTGTTTGCCTTCGACGGACAGACGGCCAGTGCACTGGGTCAGGCAATGATGAATAAACAGATAGCAAAGCGTTATGTTGCTTTGGTGCGCGGCTGGATGTTCGGTTCAGGGTTTATTGACTACGCATTGTCTTTTAAACGTGACAAGTATGCCGATGCCCATCGTGGCGAAAATATTCCCCCACAATCTGCGCAAACTGAATATGAAACCTTGCAGCGATTTTTACTACCGGAACCGGTGGGCCGTTATGCTGAAGCCCGTTATTCTTTAGTTGCATTACAACCTTTTACCGGGCGAAAACATCAATTAAGGCGTCACCTTGTGCATTTGCGCCATCCGATAATCGGCGATACCACCCATGGTGACGGCAAGCAAAATAAATTTGCTCGTGAATACTTTGATTTTGGTCATTTAGCCCTCACATGTACCCATATGCATTTTATTCACCCTGTAACCAATAAGCGTATTTCGGTTAGTACCACACCTCATGGTGGGTTTAGTCGTATGTTAGCAACCCTTGAAGCGTACCGGTGTGATACCTTAACTTTAAAAAATTGATAAGAGAGCAATATGACAGCGTTAACTATTCTGGCGGGCAGTGTGTATGGGAATGCCCAACATGCTGCCGATACGGTAGCTTCAGCATTAGGTGAAGACGGTATTGATTGTACCGTTTTAAGTGATCCTCAGGTATCGGATGTTGAAGAGGCCGAAGCCTTGTTGGTGATTACTTCCACAACGGGGCAGGGGGATATTCCACCGAATCTTGAATTGGTTTTTGCAGAATTACGAGAGCAATTTCCGTTACTCAATCGTAAGCCCTTTGCTGTGGCAGCACTCGGCGATAGTAGCTACGGTGACACCTACTGTGGGGCGGGGGTGCAATGGCATGAACTGCTAACAGAGCTTCAGGGCAAGCCTGTTGCTGACGTGTGTAAAGTGGACGCCATGGAAAGCTTAGAGCCAGAAAAAGATGTCACTGCTTTTGTGACAAGTGTGAAAGACGAACTTATTAGCTAATAATAAAAAAGGCGCTACGAGCGCCTTTTTCGTTACCAATTCGGATAAAAATAACGGTAAGGGTTTATTCTACGCTACGTAGTAGCGCGTTAATGCCTACTTTAGCGCGGGTTTTAGCGTCAACCTTTTTCACAATGATGGCAGCATAAAGATTATATTTACCGTCTTTGCTAGGTAAGGTACCGGAAACCACCACCGAGCCCGCTGGAACGCGACCGTAGTGTATCTCACCGGTTTCTCGATCATAAATACGGGTGCTTTGTGAAATATACACACCCATAGAAATAACCGCGCCTTCTTCAACGATCACTCCTTCAACAATTTCAGAGCGTGCGCCAATAAAGCAGTTATCTTCGATGATTGTAGGGTTTGCCTGTAGTGGTTCCAATACGCCACCAATACCGACGCCGCCGGATAAATGCACATTTTTACCGATTTGTGCACAAGAGCCTACTGTTGCCCAAGTGTCAACCATGGTGCCTTCATCCACAAAAGCACCAATATTTACGTAGGATGGCATGACGACCACATTTTTACCCACATACGATCCAGTACGAACCGCTGCTGGTGGAACGATACGAACGCCTTCAGACGCAAATTGCTCGGCTGTGTAGTCACTATATTTTAATGGAACTTTGTCAAAATACTTTGTTTCAGCGCCATCGATAATATCGTTATTATGCAAACGGAAATATAACAGTACCGCCTTTTTTAACCATTGATGAACAACCCATTCCCCGGCAATTTTTTCTGCAACCCGAGCTTCGCCGCGGTTTAACAATGCAATGGCATCACTCACTGCTTTTCTGACCGCATCCGGTGCAGAGGATGGCGACAGATCGTCACGGTTTTCAAAGGCGTCTTCAATAATGGCTTTCAGTTCGTTCATGATATGTTGATGTCTTCAAGTTGATCGAGTTTAAACAGTACGCGTTTTTTCAGCGCAACCTGTTGCTCTTGGGTTAATGCTTTGCCAGCGTCGTTGCTGACAATGAAAATATCTTCAGCCCGTTCTCCGATGGTAGCGATTTTCGCGAGTTTCAACACCACCTGAGCGTCTACAAATGCATGACCGACTTTAGCCAGAATTCCCGGCGCATCAAGGGCTTCAAGCTCAAGCAGGGTGCTTTCATCGTTTAAAGTATAAAAGCGCACTTTTGTCGGCACGTTAAGCTGCCTCATTTGGCGAGGTAGCTTGCGCTTATTATCGTGAGAGCGGCCGGGCTTGGCAAGCTGATCGATAATAGCTTTTTCGAGACTACGGGTACGGTTGTCCGAGTTGAGTCGAGTGCCATCGTTTTCGAGTACCAAAATACTGTCGAATACATAGCCATCTCGAGTGACGGTGACATGGGCGTCGTGAATAGAGCAATTGCGACTATCGATAACCGACGCTACCTGGGCAAAAAGCGCTTTTCTGTCCCTACCGTAAATAAGAATTTCTGTGCCGCCTTTGGCGCTGTTGTCGTTGGCTTTTACGATGAGGGAATCGGGTGCGCTGGCAAGTATGGTTTTGGTACCCGCTAGGATCTCTTGGGTATGCCAAGCAATCTGCGGGGGTTTGAAGCGTACAAAGTAATCATCTTCCATGCGCCCCCAAAGATCCTGTATAGCCGAGTCATCAAAACCATGGGCGTCAAGAATGATACGGGCAGTATGCTTGTGTTCTTTTACGCGCTCATTGAGGGTGACCTGACATTGTAAGCCGTTGTCTAAGGCTTTCTGGGTCATTAAGTAAAGCTCTCTTAACAGTGAGGCTTTCCAGTCATTCCATAGGTTATCGTTAGTGGCGCGAATGTCAGCTAAGGTCAGCACGTACAAAAGATTTAAGTGTGTATGGCTGCGTACTGCAGTGGCGAATTCGTTAATTACATCAGGATCATAGATGTCCCGGCGTTGGGCCACCACAGACATCATTAAGTGATTTTCCACTAACCACGCAATTAAGTCGGCATCTTTTTTGTCCAAGTTGTGCATCGCACAGAAATTAGCCACATCTTCAGCGCCAAGTTGAGAGTGATCACCACCTCGGCCTTTGGCAATATCGTGGAACACCGCGGCAATATAAATGAGCTCAGGTTTATCGAGGTTTTTTACTATTCTGCCGCATCGGGGGAATTCTATATTTTCCGGTTGGAAAAACTGATTCACGTTTTTCACCACCCGATGGGTGTGCTCATCTACCGTGTAAGCATGGAAAAGATCAAATTGCATCATGCCAACAATTTTGTCCCACTCTGGTAGGTAGCGCTCTAAAATACCGTATTGATGCATGATATCCCATGCAAAATCGAAAAAGTTAGGGTGGCGAAAGAGCGCCATCAACCGTGTACGGCAGGCTTCACGTTCCACATAATAGGTATCTTCAAAACGTTGGCGGGCGTTGCGTAGTTGTCGTATTGTATCTGTATCTAGCCCTTCTATGGTCGGGTTGTCGGCGACAATATGCAAGAAATCTAAAATCGCTTCAGGGGTAGGGAACACCTGTTGATGCAAGGGCGATATCATGCCATCTAGCAAGCAAAAATCATCGTCTATAGGGGTTTCGTTTTTGATGCTCTGGTTTAACATGTCGTACTTAAACCGTTGCAAGAGCATGCGATTTAATTCGGTAACTCGACTGATAATACGGAAAAAATCACGCATCATTTTTTCTACAGATGACTTTCCGTCTCGTCCATACCCTAGGCGTTCTGCTACGTCAGGCTGATAGTCAAACAGCAGGCGATTTTCGCTACGGCCGGCCTCTAAATGCAGTGCAAAACGCATTCGCCATAACTTCATGCGACAAGCGACTAATTCACTGTGCTCTTCTTCCGCAAAGTAGCCATGACCGACTAAATTCCAGCCGTCGTATTCTTTAAAGTGTTTTTTCGCTACCCAGCCAATGGATTGGATGTCTCTAAGACCGCCGGGATTTTCTTTGATATTTGGTTCAAGGTTATAAGCTGTGCCATTGAATTTGGCATGACGGGCTTTTTGCTCGTCGTATTTGGCTTGAAAAAAGGCCTTAGAAGAGAGGGCTTTTTTACCGTTTAATTGTTCCCACAGCTTATCAAATACATCGCCATCGCCGGTGAGTAGCCGACTTTCCACTAGGTTAGTGGCAATGGTGATATCTTCTTTTGCTAATTGCAGTGTTTCTTTAATGGTGCGAACTGACTGACCCACATCCAGTTTAATATCCCACAGCAAGGTGATGAACTGACTAATTTTTTCTTGCGCACTAGCGTCTAGTTTTTTGTGACTAACAATCAGAAGGTCAATATCTGAGTGGGGTTGCAAATGACCGCGACCATATCCGCCTACTGCACACAGAGCTAAACCTGGGACGGTATCTAAGCCCATTAATTGCCAAATGTGTGAAAGCAATGCATCTATAAAGTGGGCTCGCCCGGTGACCAATTGGTTAACTGGGGTAGTATTAAAAGCGCTTTCCAACCATTCGTAACTGTCTGAAATACAGGATTTGATACCTGCAATGTCTTCAGCCGAGGTAATGGTTTCAGCTTGGTCAATCAGTCTTTGTAAGCTCAAAATATGCCTTTTTTACTGCGGAAAGGAAATTCTGAGGCACAATAACACGAAAAGTGTGTTAGTCGCATTATTCAAACGTAATAGTTATGAGCAAAAAGATGAATAATTAGTCGAAAAAGTTATATAGATGAAGGGGAAAAGACCCACGGCTGGGTCTTTTCTCTGAATTGGGACGTTAGCGGTGGCTTATGACTCGAGGTAGGTCTTCTTCCTCGCGCAATGTGAGCACTTCCACGCCATCTTCGGTTACCAGCAAGGTGTGTTCCCACTGGGCACTTAAACTGCGGTCTTTGGTTACCACCGTCCATTGGTCTGGCAGTACTTTTGAATAGCGTTTACCTGCATTAACCATGGGCTCAATGGTAAAGCACATGCCCGGGACTAGTTCTTCCCCCGTTCCGGCTTTGCCATAATGCACAATTTGTGGTTCTTCATGGAAACCTGCGCCAATGCCGTGACCGCAATATTCTCTTACGATGGAATAATTATGCGATTCAGCGTGGGTTTGGCAAAGATGGCCTATGTCGCCAAGACGCATGCCGGGTTTCACTTCTTTTATTGCTTTATAAAGGCATTCTTGGGTCACTCTTACTAAACGCTCAGCAAGAATGGAAGGCTTACCCACAATGAACATCTTAGAGGTATCACCGTGATACCCGTCTTTAATCACGGTCACATCGATATTGATGATATCGCCATCTTTGAGCTTTTTGTCTGATGGAATGCCGTGGCAAATACAATGATTTACTGATGTGCAGACGGACTTAGGAAAAGGCGGGTGCCCGTAATTAAGTGGTGCAGGTATCGCCTTTTGCTCGTTAACGATATAATCGTGACACAAGGTGTTCAGTTCGTCAGTGGTCACCCCTTTTTTCACATGAGGCGTGATCATGGTTAATACATCGGCAGCCAGTTTGCCGGCTACCCGCATTTTTTCAATTTCTTCAGCGGTTTTAATAATTGCGCCCACTGTACCCTCAATCGTCTAAACAAAAAAAATGTATATAGCTTACTTAACAAACCACAAGATTATGTCTTTGCGCCATGTCTGCTATATACCTCTGTTTTATTATGGTAACCCTTGGGAGTCGCGGTGTATAGTCGCAGGACAATATACCCCTAAAACTTGAGTAAATCTTGTAGCTATGGTATAAAGCGCCCGCGTTTTGTCACGGGAAGGTAATTTACCTTTTTCGTGCCTGTTAAAAACGTAAATTCATTATTGTAAATAACACACATATACCGACACTTGTCATCGGGGTGTCCTACGGGATCGATGCAAGGGGTATATGGAGGCCTAACCCCAAGAGGAAAATTAAAATGGCAAACGTATCAATGCGTGACATGCTGAAAGCCGGCGTGCATTTCGGTCACCAAACTCGCTACTGGAACCCAAAGATGAAGCCTTTCATCTTCGGTGCTCGTAATAAAGTTCATATCATCAACTTGGAAAAAACCGTTCCTTTGTTCAACGAAGCGATGAACTACCTATCTGGTGTTGCTTCTAAGAAAGGTAAAATCCTGTTTGTTGGTACTAAACGTGCAGCGGGCGAAGCGGTAAAAGACGCAGCGGTAAAATGTGATCAGTTTTACGTAAACAAGCGTTGGTTAGGCGGAATGCTGACAAACTGGAAAACAGTACGTCAGTCAATCAAACGTCTTAAAGATCTTGAGCAAAAAGCCCAAGACGGCACGTTTGAAAAGCTAACTAAAAAAGAAGCGCTGATGTTACAACGTGAAATGACTAAGCTTGAAAGCAGCTTAGGTGGTATCAAAAACATGGGCGGTTTACCGGACGTGATTTTTGTTATCGATGCAGATCACGAGCACATTGCAGTTACAGAAGCACGTAATCTTGGTATCCCTGTAGTAGGCGTTGTCGATACAAACTCTAACCCTGACGGTGTTGATTTCATCATCCCAGGTAACGATGATGCTATCCGCGCTATCCAGTTGTATCTTGATGCAGCAGCTGATGCAGTAAACAACGGTCGCGAAAGCAACCTGGAAGTTCAGGCTGAAGACGACTTCGTAGAAGCCGCAGAGTAATCTGACCTGTTCGATGACAGTGGTGGTGTCGTTAACATACCACTGTCATCAATACTGACGAATATCGAAGAGGGGCGCACCGCCCCTTTTACCTTTTAAACGTTTAATGCTGAGGAATTGAAAAATGGCAGTGACTGCAGCACTTGTAAAAGAACTGCGTGAGCGTACCGGCGCAGGTATGATGGATTGTAAAAAAGCGCTGGTTGAGACCGATGGTGACATCGAACTGGCCATCGAAAACATGCGTAAGTCTGGCCAGGCTAAAGCCGCTAAAAAAGCCGGCCGTATCGCCGCTGAAGGTGTTATCTTAACGAAAGTTCAAGGTAACCGCGCAACCATGATGGAAGTTAACTGTGAAACTGACTTCGTTGCACGAGACGAAGGTTTCTTAGGCTTTGGTAACCAAATCCTAGCCGTAGCTCATGACAACAACATCAACGATATCGATGCGCTAAACGAGACAGAGATCGACGGTGTTAAAATTAGCACTGTACGTGAAAACCTGGTTGCTAAAATCGGTGAAAACATCTCTCCTCGCCGTGTTATCAACGTTGAAGGCGACAACTTGGGCGCGTATGTCCACGGTGGTCGAATTGGCGTAGTTGCTATCTTAACCGGTGGTGACGAAGAGTTGGCAAAAGATGTAGCAATGCACGTTGCAGCAGCAAGCCCTCAATACGTTAAGCCTGACGATGTGCCAGCTAACGTAGTTGAAAAAGAAAAAGAAATTCAAGTAGAGTTGGCCATCCAATCTGGCAAACCTGCTGAAATTGCTGAGAAAATGGTTGCAGGCCGTATGAAGAAATTCACCGGTGAAATCAGCCTAACAGGTCAACCTTTCGTTAAAGACCCGTCCATTTCTGTGGGTGAGTTGTTAAAAAGTAAAGGTGCCGATGTCGTTAACTTTATCCGCTTTGAAGTGGGTGAAGGTATCGAGAAAAAATCTGAAGATTTCGCAGCTGAAGTTGCTGCGCAAATGGAAGCGGCGAAGAAATAATTCTGCGTTTTGCTTTTTCATTCGGCCAATGTCGGATACACTACAGAGCACCTCTTCGGAGGTGCTTTTTTATATACATGGTATACTTTTTGCCACTTTTACAATATCGCTTGTAACGAGTCGGTTTGCTTCATTTTTTGTTACTAATAACGAGATATGAAACAAGCCGAATTCATAAGGACAATTCAAACAATGAGTATCACACCCAAATCAGCCTATCGTCGTATTTTATTAAAACTCAGTGGTGAAGCCCTGATGGGCGCTGAAGGGTTCGGTATCGACCCGAAAGTCCTGGATCGCATGGCGCAGGAAATCAAAGAGCTGGTTGAATTAGGTGTACAAGTAGGGTTAGTGATTGGCGGCGGAAACCTTTTCCGTGGTGAAGGGTTAGCCCGTGCTGGTATGAACCGTGTGGTCGGTGATCACATGGGAATGTTGGCAACGGTGATGAACGGCCTTGCCATGCGCGATGCACTGCACCGTGCTTATGTTAATGCCCGCCTAATGTCTGCCATTCCGTTAAATGGTGTCTGCGACGCTTATAACTGGGCGGAAGCCATCAGTTTGCTAAAATCCGGCCGCGTTGTTATTTTTTCTGCGGGTACGGGTAATCCTTTCTTTACTACTGACTCCGCCGCATGCCTACGTGGCATAGAAATTGAAGCTGACGCTGTACTTAAAGCAACGAAAGTTGACGGTGTTTACAGTGATGACCCAGTGAAAAACCCAGACGCTACACTTTATCCTCAGCTTTCCTATCAGGAAGTGCTTGAGAAAGAACTTAAGGTGATGGACTTATCTGCATTTACGTTAGCCCGTGACCACAGCCTACCCATTCGCGTTTTCAATATGAACAAACCTGGTTGTCTAAAACGCGTGGTATTAGGCGAGCCTGAAGGCACGCTTATCGACCATCCAGAAAATTTTAAGTAAGTAATAGGAATCTATTGTGATTGATGAAATTGAATTAGATGCGCGTGAGCGTATGGAAAAGAGCATCAGTGCACTGAAAAGTCAGCTTAGTAAAATCCGCACAGGACGGGCTCATCCGAGTCTGCTTGATGGCATTATGGTGCCTTACTATGGCGTGGACACGCCCCTCAAGCAGGTAGCGAATGTGGTGGCGGAAGACAGCCGTACGCTAGCTCTAACGGTTTTCGATAAAAGCGCTATTCAGGCGGTAGAAAAAGCAATCATGCAGTCGGACCTCGGCCTCAACCCTATGAGTGCTGGCGCGTCTATTCGCATTCCCTTACCGCCACTAACGGAAGAGCGTCGTAAAGATCTCATTCGTGTCGTTAGAAATGAAGCAGAAGGTGGACGGGTCGCAATCCGGAATATCCGTCGCGATGCTAATAGCGATGTAAAAGAACTGCTTAAAGAAAAAGAAATCAGTGAAGATGAAAGTCGGGCGGCGGAAGAAAATATTCAAACGTTGACTAACGACTTCATAAAAAAAGTGGATGTCATGCTGGCAGACAAAGAAAAAGAACTGATGGAAGTTTAAGTAGATACTATGTTAGGAAAGCGGTCTAGCGCAGCGCCCGCAAAGACTGACGGCCCCGTGGATATTCCGGGGCCGCAGCACGTTGCTATTATTATGGATGGCAACGGTCGATGGGCACAGAAAAAAGGCAAAATCAGAACGTTTGGTCACAAGGCAGGGGTTGAATCTGTCCGTGCCGTGGTGCGATTTGCCAGAAAAAACAGTATTCAATCGCTAACTTTATTTGCTTTTTCCAGCGAAAATTGGAAACGGCCTGAAGAAGAAGTGTCAGTGTTGATGGAATTGTTTAATCTGGTATTAAACAATGAAGCTAAGCGTCTACACAAAAATGGTGTGCGGTTAAAAGTTATCGGCGATGTGTCTGCCTTTGACGACAAATTAAAAGAAAAAATCCGCAAAGCGGAAACGATGACCAGCGAAAATACAGACTTAGTATTAAATATTGCTGCAAATTACGGCGGTCGCTGGGACATTGTAAATGCAGCCCAGCAACTCATGGAAGATGTCTCGACAGGTAAGCTTGCTATTAGTGATATTAATGAAACCACGTTTGATGAGCGAATCTCCACGGCAGGTTTGCCAGAACTGGATTTGCTCATTCGTACCGGTGGCGAGCACCGCATTAGCAATTTCTTGCTATGGCAAAGTGCCTATGCCGAGCTGTATTTCACCGATGTACTCTGGCCGGATTTCTCAGAAAGCGTCTTTCAGGATGCTGTTGATGATTATAAACAGCGCCAGCGAAGGTTTGGCCTTACAGGTGAACAAGTCAGCGTTTAGTTAGCCCAAACGTGTATTGCATGCTAACCGACGCTGCCAAAGGAGCACAACGCCCACTATGCTAAAACAACGAATAATAACAGCATTAATTCTGGCGCCATTAGCGCTAATAGCCATTTTATTTCTTCCCGTGTGGTGGTTCGAAATCGCAGTTGCCGGGGTTATTGGGCTCGGTGCATATGAATGGGCCAATATGTCTGGCGTGCCAGCACGTCCATTAAAAGCCGCTTTTGCATTACTGGTTTTTGCTATCTGTTTTTTATTGTCCACCATTGTGGATACGCAAACCATTTGGTTCCAGGGCAAATTACATGGGCTCTATCACTTCATCCTTGCGGTGTCGGTGGTGTGGTGGTTAGCGTCATTATTCATGATCATAGCCTATCCTCGATACTCGGCATTTTGGCGTAATAATAACCTCATCCGAATGGGATTCGGTTTACTTACTTTAATACCGACATGGGTCGCGGTCATCAGTTTACGCACCAGCTTGTATGATGTAGATCCACTGTACGGTGCATCTCTTATCTTCTACGTATTGGGCATTGTGTGGGCGGCAGATATTGGCGCATTTTTTGTGGGGGTCAAATTTGGTCGTCACAAACTGCGTCCCAATGTATCACCGGGGAAAACCTTAGAAGGGCTACTCGGTGGCGTCGGGGCTTCCTTTGCGATTATCGCTTTTGCCGCGCTGCATTACCAAGTGGCGGCATCTCGCATTTGGTTACACTTACTGATTGGCGGCATTACTGTGGCCGTATCGGCCTTAGGTGATCTAAATGAAAGTATGTTAAAACGCTGCGCCGGCATTAAAGATAGCGGAAAACTACTCCCTGGTCATGGTGGTATTCTTGACCGTATTGATAGTCTAACCGCGGCCTTTCCTATTTTTGCTTTTTGCTATGTAACGTGGATGGCATGATGCAAACAGTTACCGTACTTGGTGCAACCGGTTCCATCGGTTGCAGTACATTAGATGTTATTCAACGTCATCCTGATAAATATCGTGTATTTGCTATCTCCGGTTATCAGCAACTCGATAAGCTGATGAAGCAGGCCAAGCAATGCGCTGCCAGATACGTGGTGCTCGCTGATGAGCGCCAGTACGACGACGCTGTGCAAAAGGCCGCTCAATATCAAGTCGAATCAGAAATTCTTTGTGGCCAAAAAGCCTTGGAAGAGGTGGCTAGCGCACCAGAAGTGACTACCGTAATGGCAGCCATTGTTGGAGCGGCCGGTTTACTGCCTACCCTGGCCGCAGTGCGCGCCGGAAAAAGAGTGTTGTTAGCAAACAAAGAAGCCTTAGTCATGTCTGGGGCCCTGTTTATTGAGGCGGCGAATCAATCTGGTGCACAGATTTTACCCATAGACAGCGAGCACAATGCTATCTTTCAGTGTTTGCCCGATAATTTTCAATACGGTGATCTACCCGCATCGGGTATTCAGCAAATTTTACTTACAGGTTCCGGTGGCCCCTTTAGAACCCGCGATTTAGCGACCTTTGACGCGATTACAGTGGAGCAAGCCTGTGCGCATCCAAACTGGTCTATGGGGCGTAAAATTACCGTAGATTCAGCCACTATGATGAATAAGGGCTTGGAGTTTATTGAAGCCTGTTGGTTGTTCGGGGCCTCGGTCGATGATATTACCGTTGTGCTTCATCCTCAAAGCGTTATCCATTCAATGGTACAATACAACGATGGATCGGTGATTGCGCAGATGGGAAACCCTGACATGCGTACGCCTATAGCCCATGGATTGTCTTGGCCTGCACGTATTGATGCCGGAGTAGAACAGCTGGATTTCGCGAAAATACAGGCACTTACTTTCGATACTCCTTGCTACACTCGCTACCCAAACCTTAAATTGGCCATTGATGCCTGTGCCAGCGGTCAGGCCGCGACTACACGATTAAACGCGGCCAACGAAGTGGCCGTGGCGAGCTTTCTTGAGGGCAAGATTTCCTTTACCCAGATTGCTCAGGTAAACGAAGAAACACTTAATGCGATGGAACCTATGGACGTTTCGTCACTCCAACAAATTCTAGAAGAGGACCGCCGAGCAAGAGACATTGCTCATGGTTTAGTAAGAGGTTTAATATAGTGTTGTCTTTTTTATGGAGCCTAGGGGCTTTTATTGTTGCCTTGGGGATCCTAGTGGCAGTACACGAATGGGGCCATTTTATTGTGGCTCGTTTGTGTGGTGTTCACGTAGAACGTTTTTCAATTGGTTTTGGCAAACCATTTTGGCGTCGTACCGATAAGAAAGGAACGGAGTTTGCCATTGCTGCCATTCCCCTTGGTGGCTATGTGCGAATGCTCGATGAACGCATTGATGATGTCCCTGAATACCGTCGCCATTTAGCGTTCAACAATAAACCTGTTTTACAACGAATGGCCATTATAGCGGCCGGCCCGGGTGTAAATTTTGTGTTTGCCGTGCTTGCTTTGTATATCATGTTCCTTATTGGACAAAGTACAGTGAAGCCGGTGATAGGGAGTGTGGCTCCCACAAGCATTGCCCAACAAGCACAAATATCAGCGGGTGATGAAATTACCAATGTTGGCGGGCACGACACACCAGATTGGGAGTCGGTGAATTTAGAATTGATCTCTGCCATTGGAAGTCAGCGGGTCGAGTTAACCGTCAATGATAGCCAAGGACGTGAAGTTGCCCGCACACTGAATATTAAAGACTGGAACTTTGACCCCGAAAAACAGTCTGCATTAAACAGCTTGGGAATTACGCCTTTTCGACCGGCCGTGACATTGGATGTGGCTTATGTTGCTAAAGATAGTCCGGCAGGACAAGCAGGGATCCAAGTAGGGGATACCTTAGTTGCATTAAATAATGAACCCATCGAAGATTGGATGTCGTTGGTAGAAAAAATTAAGTCTATGCCGGGGGAGTCTGTTCAAATTACCGTAAAACGGAATGGACAGGAGCAGGTGATTAATGCCACTATCGCTCGCCGAGACACCCCGCAAGGACAAAATGGTTTTCTTGGTGTAAGCCCTTTAGCTGAGCCCTGGCCCGATGGTTATGTATTTACCCATCAATACGGCCCAGTTGATGCGCTTTTTAAGGCAGCCGATAAAACATGGCGATTAACCGCCGTTAGCGTGGAAATGTTAGGAAAGTTGGTTACCGGTGATGTGTCACTGAATAACCTTAGCGGACCAATTTCTATCGCGCAGGGAGCAGGCACCAGTGCAGGATATGGATTAGCCTACTTTTTAAGTTTTCTAGCGTTGATCAGTGTCAGTTTAGGCATTATCAACCTGTTGCCAATACCCATGTTAGATGGCGGACACTTATTGTTTTACGCCATCGAGTGGTTAACCGGCAAGCCTGTCCCCGAGGCGATTCAGGAATGGGGATTTAAAATTGGTGGGGCACTGCTTTTCATGATGATGAGTATTGCCATTTTTAATGACATAAGTCGCATCACCTAGCTATGTGTGTCGACAGTTTTAATTAGAACAGCAAACGCGGCCAGGAATAAAAGAATAGATGAAGTTAAATCAGTTAGTAGCAGCCGGATTAATGGTATCCAGTGCTAGCTTCGCCCATGCTGCAGCGTCTGACAGTGAATTCGTTGTTGAAGATATCAAAGTTGTTGGACTCCAGCGCGTGGCTCTTGGTGCCGCGCTGACTTACCTACCAATACAAGTGGGTGATCGCCTCAACAGCTTTCGTATAACGCAAGCCATTCGCTCTCTTTATTCTTCAACGCATTTTGAGCGCGTCGAAGTGTTGCGAGACGGCAATACATTGATAGTTAAAGTGGCTGAACGCCCCACTATCAGTAATATCATTTTTGAAGGCAACGATGATATAAAAGACGAGCAGTTGCAGGAGAGTTTGGACGGAAATGGTATTCGCGTAGGTGAACCATTAGATAAAACCGTACTAACCTCCATTGAAAATGGGCTGAAAGACTTCTTCTATAGCATTGGTAAATACAATGCTGACGTAACGGCCATAGTTACGCCCTTACCCCGTAATCGTGTCGATTTGAAATTGCTCTTCGAAGAAGGGGATGCGGCTGAAATCCAACAAATTAACATCATTGGCAATGAAATATTTTCCGATGAAGAGTTAATGGATGATATCGAGCTGCAGTTCGACACACCTTGGTGGGACTTTTTGTCAGAAACCCGTTATCAGCAGCAAACCTTGCAAGGGGATATGGAAACCCTGCGTAACCACTACTTGGATAGAGGTTATCTGCGATTTAATATTGATTCCACACAGGTGTCGATGACGCCTGAAAAAGACGGTATCTATATTGCGCTAAATATTACCGAAGGCGAGCAATACACCATTTCTGGCGTAGAGCTAGTGGGTGATTTATTGGGTAATGAAAAGTATATCGAGCGGGTATTACCTCTGACCGTGGGTGAATTATATGACCAAGCGGAAGTGACCTATACAGAAGAGTTTATCAGTAAGTATCTCGGTCGATTTGGTTATGCTTATCCTGAAGTCACTACCATTCCAGAAATTAACGACGAAGACAAAACCGTTAAACTTACTTTGTCAGTGGATCCTGGCAAGCGTATTTATGTGCGACGCATTAATTTCTCTGGTAACTCTGTCACCTCCGACAGTGTGTTACGTCACAACCTGAATCAAATGGAAGGCACTTGGCTATCAAATTCACTGCTTGAGTCGTCGAAAGGGGCCTTATCGCGGTTAACGTATATGGAACAAGTGGAGTATGAAACGACACGACTTCCAGGAAAAGATGACCAAGTTGATGTGGACTTTAACGTTAAGGAACAGCCTTCTGGCTCGTTCAATGCCGGTATTGGTTATGGCGATAGAACTCAATTAAGCTTACAGGCCGGTATTCAGCAGAATAACTTTTTAGGGACAGGTAAACAGGTAGGGTTGAACCTAAGTACGGTTTCCTATCAAAAATCGGCTCAGTTAACCTACAACGACCCATACTTTACTATTGATGGTATTAGTTTGGGGGGAAGCTTAGGCTATAGCGAATTTGATGGTTCCTCATTTAACGTTATCCAGTACAACTCTAAACGTTGGTCGCTTGGTGCCAATATTGGTTATCCTATTAATGAATTTAACCGTATCAACTTCGGTTTAACCTACTCTAGTGTTGAACTTTACAACACGGGTTACTACGAGCAAACGGAACAATTCTATAATCAGTTCCGAAATACGTCCGATCCGGAAGCGGCCATCGATTATGACAGTTATCTGGCCAGCGTATCATGGAGCCGCAGTACCCTTAACCGAGGGTTATTCCCAACGGCGGGGTCTAGTCAGCGAGCTAGCTTTAGTATTACCACTCCCAACTCTGACGTAAATTATTTTAAAACGATCTTTGATACCAAGTTCTATTTTCCTTTATCTCGTGACCAGCGCTGGTCCGTTCTTGCCCGGTTAAGACTCGGTTACGGAAACGGGTATGGCAGCATCAATGGCAGTGAGCAGATCTTGCCGTTTACTGAAAACTTCACTGCGGGTGGTTCCGACTCTCTACGTGGTTTTGAAAACAATACTGTAGGTCCTCGGGGTATCATCAGAGCCAATTACGACACGATTACCGGTCCAGATGGGCAGGTGTATGCCGGTGACTCATCTACCGATAGCATTTCAATCTCCTCCAGAAGCCTTGGAGGTAATGCGATGGCGCTTGGTGGTATCGAACTCATTGTTCCTACCCCTTTTGTCGATGCAGAATATGATAATTCTGTAAGAACCAGTGTGTTCCTAGATGTCGGTAATGTCTGGGATACAGAGTTTAATTATGATAAATATAGACACCTGACCCAACTCAATGAGTCGAGTGGCAAGTTATTGGACTATTCTGACTGGACACAGTATCGTAGTTCCGCTGGTATTTCTGTACAATGGATTTCACCAATGGGGCCGATGGTATTTAGTTTCTCCCGTGCTATTCAGGAGCGGGAAGGCGATGATGCCAAGTTCTTTACCTTCAACATTGGTCAGACATTCTAATACAAACCCGGCAATGAACCGGAATTATTAATAAAAAGGAGTTCCTTTTGAAACAGTTGGCAAGACAATTCGTTGCAACCCTGATGTTAGGTAGCGCACTGGTAAGTGCGTCTGCAATGGCTGAGCAAAAAATTGGTGTTGTAGATGTGCAGGGTGTATTTCAAGCGATGCCTCAGGCTGCTGAAATTACGAATAATATTCAGATGGAATTTAAAGACCAAATCGACGAAGTTAATCAGCTTCAAAAAGATGGTCAGTTCTATGCCGAGCGTTTACAACGTGATGCGGCAACCATGAGCGAAGACGAGAAAAAAGATCTACAGCAAAAAATTCTGAGTGTACGTGAGCAACTGGCAGAAAAAGGCCAACCCTTACAGCAAAACATTCAACGTCGAAGCAATGAAGAACGTAACAAATTGTTAGGTTTGATTAAGCAAGCTATTGATGCGGTAGCTGCAAAAGACAATTATGATCTGGTACTTAATGCAGGTGCCGTTGCGTTCGCAAAAGATCAACATGACCTTTCCGAGGAAGTTCTCGAGCAGGTTAAGAAAATCAACTAATTCTTGGCTCGGAGACGAGCTAGTTAAGTTGACAGAGCGCTTAAGTGCTAAAAAAAAGCAGGCTAACGTCGAAAGGCGTTGGTCTGATTTGTTTTTGGTAGATATGCGCGTATGGTTGCCGCCATTTAAAATTACAATACGGCAAACAGCCTTCAAGTTTTCAAGCAGGCTGGACTTGGCATAGGAGAGCGTTTTTTTGGCCAATACATTAAATACTATCGATATTCAGGAAATCCTGGATTTACTTCCTCACCGGTATCCTTTTCTGCTTGTTGATCGGGTGACAGATTTTGTTACAGGTGAATCAATCAAAGCCTATAAAAACATTACCATGAATGAGCCGTGTTTTACTGGGCACTTTCCAGGGCGTCCTATTTTTCCCGGTGTATTAATTCTTGAAGCGATGGCGCAGGCCGCCGGCGTACTCGGTTTTAAAACCATGGGTAAATCAGATAAACTGTACTTATATGCCGGAATTGATTCGGCGCGCTTTAAGCGTCCGGTTACACCGGGTGACAGATTGGATTTCGACGTTGTTTTACTTAAAGAACGCCGTGGGATCTGGAAATTTAAAGGTACTGCAAGTGTGGATGGTGAAGAAGCCTGTAGTGCAGAATTTATGTGTGCAATCAGAGAGATAGTATAAGGTGATTCATTCTACTGCCGTGATTTCCGATAAGGCGACATTGGGCAATAATGTCACGGTTGGGCCGTTTAGCTATGTGGGCGACGATGTGGTTATCGGTGATGACTGCGTGTTGGAGTCCCACGTGGTGATTAAAGGGCCAACCACCATCGGTAAGCGTAATCGCTTTTTCCAGTTTTGTTCCATCGGCGAAGAATGCCAAGACAAAAAATATGCCGGTGAAAAAACGTCTTTAACCATTGGTGATGACAACGTCTTTCGAGAAAGTTGTACAGTTCATCGTGGCACGGTTCAGGACAAGGGCGAGACTATTTTAGGGTCTAGAAACCTTATTATGATTAACGCTCATGTTGCCCACGACTGTGTGATAGGCAATGACTGCATCTTGGCTAATAATGTGTCGTTAGCAGGGCATGTCCATCTTGGTGACTTTGTTATTTTTGGGGGTGGCGCCGCCATTCATCAATTTGGCAAAGTTGGGGATCATGCTTTTGTGGGCGCAGGGGCGATTGTCTTACGAGACGTTCCTCCCTACGTGATGGTAAATGGCATCAAAAATGTTGCTGCGGGTATAAATTCAGAAGGCTTGCGTCGTCGAGGTTTTTCTTCTGAAGAAATTATGGCAGTTAAACGGGCTTATCGGGTCATTTATCGTGATAACAATACCGTAGAAGAAGCCATCGCCAAGTTAGCGGAACAAGCCGAGAAATTCTCAGGTATAGAAGTACTCGTTGGCTTTCTAAAACACGCTGAACGGGGCATTATTCGTTAATGCCCAATAAACCTTTGCGTATCGCTGTAGTGGCTGGCGAGCCATCGGGTGATGTTCTCGCCGCAGGAATGATAAAGGAACTTTATCAACAATTCCCTGATGCCATTATAGAGGGAATTGGTGGTGACAATATGCAAGCCACCGGTTTTACATCGTTATTCGATATGGAAACATTATCGGTAATGGGTTTGGTAGAGGTGTTGTCTCACTTGCCCGGGATCTTAAAAGTCAAAAAGCAGTTGTTGGCGCATTTTGAGGCAAACCCACCAGATGTATACATCGGCGTCGATGCCCCCGATTTTAATTTACGGGTAGAAAAAACCTTAAAAGCCCGAGGAATTAAAACCGTTCACTACGTTAGCCCTACAGTTTGGGCTTGGCGAGAAAAACGGATCCATAAGATTAAAGCGGCCACCAACCTTGTACTAGGCCTATTTCCTTTCGAAGAGCAGGTGTATCAAAAATACCAGGTGCCTTATAAATTTGTAGGCCATACCTTGGCCGACACCATTCCTATAGAACCTGATCAGGAAGGAGCAAGGAGCGAGCTTAACATTGCGCAATCCAAGACGGTGATCGCGGTATTGCCAGGTAGTCGAAATGGTGAGTTAAACGCCCTGTTACCTGTTTTTGTGGAAACCATGGCGAAGGTGAAAGACCAATTACCCGATTGCCATTTTATTATACCTGCCGCCAACCGGCACCGGTTCGATACCATAAACGCTTATCTTGCAAACACGGCGTTTTCCGATCAAGACGTTACGCTGTGCCAAGGTAATGCGAGGGAAGCCATGATCGCCAGCGATGTTATTTTACTCGCCTCTGGTACCGCCACCTTGGAAGCCATGCTATGTAAGCGTCCCATGGTATGCTGTTACAAACTGTCTCCCCTTACATATAAAATGATGCAATATCTATATAAAGCACCGTTTTTTTCTTTACCGAATTTACTGGCTAATGCGCCCCTAGTACCGGAATTATTGCAGCAAGACGTCAATCCCGACAATTTGTCTGACAATCTTATCTCGCTGGTTAACCAGGATAATAGTGACTTACTGGCTCGTTTTACCGCTATTCATCAAACTTTGGCGTTAAATGCAGATAAAATGGCAGCAAAAGCGGTGGGAGAGATGATAAATGCCTAAATTAATTGCCGGCGTTGACGAAGTGGGTCGCGGCCCTCTTGTTGGCGATGTAGTGACCGCCGCGGTTATCCTTGACCCGGAAAAGCCCATTGTCGGCTTAACCGACTCTAAAAAGCTGTCGGAAAAAAAACGGGATGCATTGGCAAAACTAATTAAAGAAAATGCCCTATGTTGGGCTATTGGGCGAGCCACGCCCGAGGAAATTGATAAGCTTAATATTCTGCATGCCACCATGCTGGCAATGAAACGGGCAGTGGAAGGACTCGCCATTCAACCGGATTTTGTACGGGTAGACGGTAATCGACTACCGGATTGGCCCTATGCCGCTGAGGCCGTGGTAAAAGGGGATGCCTTACATGGTGAAATATCCGCCGCATCCATTTTAGCCAAGGTAGCACGAGATGCAGATATGGTTGCTTTGCATGCACAACATCCGCAATACAACTTTGCGGGCCATAAAGGCTATCCAACTAAAGCCCACTTCGCTGCACTTGAAACCTATGGCGTGTTACCCTGTTATCGGATGAGTTTTAAACCAGTTCAAGCCCGTTTAGCACAAGAAAAATAAGAGAATTGTTCATGTCATCGCCTTTTATTCACTTACGAGTACACAGCGATTTTTCCATGATGGATGGGTTAAATAAAATAAAACCCATTTTAAGTCAGGTGGAAGCCTTCAACATGCCTGCTGTGGCACTCACCGATCAGATGAACATGTGTGGCTTAGTGAAATTCTATTCCGAAGCTCACAATCGTGGTATCAAACCCCTTATTGGTACGGATTTTTGGGTCAGAAGTGAAATGCTCAGTGATGAGCCGTTTCGTTTAACGTTGCTGGCCATGAATAACGAAGGCTATAAGAATATCACCTTGTTGATTTCTAAAGCTTATCTGCGGGGAGCTGTACATCACCGAGCGGTCATTGAACAAGCATGGTTAGCTGAACACGCAGAAGGCGTGATTGTGCTATCTGGTGGCCTGCACGGCGATATTGGCGTCGCTTTAACGAAGAATCATAGTAAGCTATTAGATGCTGGGTTAGCCTTTTATCAGACGCACTTTGCCGATCGCTTTTACCTTGAATTAATTCGTACCGGCCGTCCCGGTGAAGAAGATTATTTGCACCGTGCCGTGGCACTGGCTGAGCAAGAAGGCTTGCCGGTGGTGGCAACAAACGAAGTTTGTTTTATCGAACGGGAAGGATTTGAAGCCCACGAAATACGAGTGTGTATTCATGATGGCTATACCCTTGATGATACCCGTCGCCCAAAACGCTATAGCGAACAGCAGTATTTACGTAGTGCTGAAGAAATGGTTGAGCTATTTAGCGATATTCCTGAAGCAATTGAAAACACAGTAGAAATAGCCAAACGTTGTAACGTTACGGTAAGACTCGGTGAATATTTTCTACCACAGTTCCCCACCGGGGGAATGAGCACTGAAGATTTTCTGGTAAAAGTGTCAGAGGAAGGGTTAGAGGAACGTCTAGACTTCTTGTTTCCCGATGAAGCCGAACGCAAAGAAAAACGGCCTGCCTACGATGAGCGATTACAAATCGAATTGGAAGTGATTAACCAAATGGGATTTCCCGGTTACTTCTTAATCGTGATGGAATTTATTCAGTGGAGTAAAGACAACAACATACCGGTGGGACCAGGTCGGGGCTCTGGTGCCGGCTCACTGGTTGCTTATGCGTTGAAAATCACCGATCTTGATCCACTCGAATTTGATTTGCTTTTCGAACGTTTTCTAAACCCAGAACGGGTATCCATGCCGGATTTTGACGTGGATTTCTGTATGGATAGACGGGATGAAGTGATTGACCATGTCGCCGAGTTATATGGGCGACAGGCGGTATCCCAGATTATCACCTTCGGCACCATGGCGGCTAAAGCGGTGGTGCGGGACGTGGGGCGGGTTCTTGGTCACCCTTATGGTTTTGTGGATCGTATTTCTAAGCTGATCCCGCCGGATCCAGGTATGACCTTGGCTAAGGCTTTTGAAGCGGAACCTCGCTTACCTGAATTATACGATGACGATGAGGAAGTTAAAGACCTCATCGATATGGCCCGTATTCTTGAAGGGGTAACACGAAACGCAGGTAAACATGCGGGTGGGGTAGTCATTGCACCCACTGCCATCACCGATTTTTCTCCTCTTTATTGTGATGATGAAGGTAAAAACCCGGTTACTCAGTTTGATAAAAACGATGTAGAAACCGCCGGGCTGGTTAAATTTGACTTTCTTGGTTTACGCACGCTGACAATTATTCAGTGGGCACTGGATATGATCAAAGAAGGGCGCAATGAAGAGGTGGATATTACGGCTATCCCCCTTGAAGATAAAAAGAGCTTTCGTTCTTTACAAGCGGCAGAAACCACCGCGGTTTTCCAGCTTGAATCCCGAGGCATGAAAGAGCTAATCAAGCGTCTAAAGCCTGATTGCTTTGAAGATATCATTGCATTGGTGGCACTATTTAGGCCCGGTCCATTGCAGTCGGGCATGGTAGAGAACTTTATCGACCGTAAGCACGGGCGAGAGGCTATCTCCTATCCAGATGCTGATTATCAGCACGAATGCTTAAAAGAAATACTTGAACCAACCTATGGTATTATTCTTTACCAAGAACAGGTTATGCAAATAGCCCAGGAGATGGCGGGCTATTCATTGGGCGGAGCCGACTTGCTTCGTCGTGCCATGGGTAAGAAAAAACCTGAAGAAATGGCCAAACAGCGTGAGGTCTTTAAAGAGGGGTCTCACAACAATAATATCGATCCTGATCTGGCGATGAAAATCTTCGATCTGGTAGAGAAGTTTGCTGGATATGGCTTTAACAAGTCGCACTCTGCGGCCTATGCCTTGGTGTCTTATCAGACATTGTGGTTAAAAGTACATTACCCGCCTGAATTTATGGCTGCGGTTATGTCCGCCGATATGGATAACACCGATAAAATTGTTACCCTCGTCGATGAAGTCGACCGCATGGGCTTGAAAATCTTGCCGCCGGACCTCAATGCTGGACGTTATAAGTTCACCGTGAATGCCGATGGCAATATCGTTTATGGTATTGGCGCCATCAAAGGGGTGGGCGAAGGTCCTATCGAAGCGATTATCGAAGCCCGAGAACAACATGGCGCATTTACCGACTTGTTTGATTTTTGTGCTAAAGTGGATATCAAGCGGGTAAATAAACGGGTGTTGGAAAAGTTGGTGTTAGCGGGAGCCATGGATAATCTGGGTCCCCACCGAGCCGCTTTGATGGCCTCGTTACCTGATGCCATCGCCGCCGCCGGTCAGCATGCAAAAGCAGAGTCTTTTGGACAGTCGGATATGTTTGGTCTTTTGACCACAGAACCCGATGATGTGAAACAAGCTTTTGCCGATGTGCCCGAATGGCCTGAAAAAGTTTGGTTAGAAGGGGAAAAAGAAACCCTGGGGTTGTACCTTACCGGTCATCCTATTAATCAGTACGCAGAAGAAATTAGACAATATTGCGATGGACGCTTGGTTGATCTCAAACCAACCGCCAAAGACCAAATGGCCACGGCGGTTGGATTAGTGCTAGGCGTCCGTGTAATGACAAATAAAAAGGGGCGACGCTGGGCCATTGTCACATTGGATGATAAAAGTGCCAGAATGGATGTTCGTTTTTTCCCCGAAATGTACGAAAAATATGAAAGTATTCTTGAATCTGACCGTATCCTGCTGGTAAAAGGACAGGTCAGCTTTGATGATTTCTCGGGGGGCAATACAATCTCCGCCCGAGACGCAATGGATATTGTTCAGGCGCGAGAGCAAAATGCGAAAGCACTCGCTTTGCAACTGAGCACGGAAACATGGGATGACAATACGTTGTCGTCGCTACAGGCAATTCTGGAACCATATCGCGGTGGCAGTTGCCCGGTACAATTACATGTGGTGCATCCAGATGCAGAAGCCGTATTGGCTTGTGGTGCACAGTGGTATGTAACACCGGAAGATCAGTTGTTACATGATTTAAAACAGTGTCTGGGTGAGCAGTCGGTCGTTATGAGTTATCACTGACAGGCGTGAAAGGTAGTAAAGATAGGACACAGAATGAGTATACAGTTTTTGGAATTTGAACAGCCGATCGCTGAACTAGAAGCAAAAATCGAAGAACTTCGGCTGGTGAATCAGGGTGGTGATTTCGATGTGGGTATCGAAGAAGAAATTACCAAATTACGGGGCAAAAGCTCAGATCTTACCCGCAAGATTTTTTCTGATCTCGGAGCGTGGCAGATTTCTCAGTTGGCGCGTCATCCCATGCGTCCTTACACCTTAGATTACGTTGGGCGGGTGTTTACCGAATTTGATGAACTGGCAGGTGATCGGGCGTTTGCTGACGACAAAGCCATTGTCGGTGGTTTGGCAAAAATCGATGACCAACCTATCATGCTTATTGGTCATCAAAAAGGTCGAGATACCAACGAGAAAATTAAACGTAACTTCGGCATGCCCAAACCAGAAGGGTATCGTAAGGCGTTAAGGCTTATGAAAATGGCTGAACGTTTTAACTTGCCGATTGTTACGCTGATTGACACGCCAGGGGCTTATCCTGGGGTTGGCGCAGAAGAACGGGGCCAAAGTGAAGCCATTGCTCGCAATCTGTTCGAGATGGCACAATTGCGGGTGCCCATTGTGTGTACGGTTATTGGCGAAGGCGGCTCAGGTGGTGCGTTAGCCATTGGCGTCGGCGATCGGGTTAATATGTTGCAATACTCGACTTACTCGGTGATTTCTCCTGAAGGTTGTGCATCCATTTTATGGAAGAGTGCCGATAAAGCGCCACTAGCTGCTGACGCCATGGGCGTAAGTGCTCCACAGATCAAAGAACTTGGCTTGATTAACAGTATTGTGGAAGAGCCTCTAGGCGGCGCTCATCGCGATCACGATAGTATGGCAGCAAACTTGAAAGCCACCATCAAGCAACAACTTAGTCAGCTTAAAACATTGGATGTGGAAGATTTGCTTGAAGAACGTTACCAACGTTTATTGTCATTCGGTTACTGTTAAGTACTAGAGTGGATGACTTCGCAGACTGATCCCACGTCCTTGCTGGCACACATTGCCAAGCGTTTAAGCGGTCTGCTTAATCAACTTGATACACCACCTGCTACCCTTGTTGTTGGGTTTAGCGGTGGTGTGGATTCTACCGTTTTACTGCATGGGATTGCAGACAATACATCCTTACCTGTACACGCAGTATATATTAACCATGGTTTAAGTAAGAATGCCCTCCACTGGCAACAACACTGTCAGCAGTATTGCCAGCAACACAACATTCCTTTTCATGCCATCGCCGTAGATGTTTCTGACGCTCCTCGAAGGAGTTTGGAAGCCCAAGCCCGTGATGCACGGTATGCCGCCTTAACCGAGTACTGTGAGCGCCAGCAAGGGGCCTTATTGTTAGGACAGCATCAAGATGATCAACTTGAAACCATGCTTTTAGCGTTAAAACGAGGAAGTGGGCCGCTAGGTTTAGCCGCCATGTCGGAGGTGTCCTTTCGTAATCGAATCGCGGTATTGCGACCCCTTTTAACCGTATCTCGGACAGATATTGAACAGGCTGCACGGCACCATCACCTTACCTGGATTGAAGATGAATCTAATCAAGATACCCAGTTCGATCGAAATTTTTTAAGAAACGATATCATTCCTTTGCTAACCAATCGGTGGCCTCAACTCGGTGCGGCGGCGCAGCGTAGTAGTCATTTGTTGCAAGAGCACAATGCCATGCTCAACGAGGTGGTTGAGGCGCATTTTCGTCAAGTTGCAGGGCCGAATCAGACCCTTTTCGTTAACCCATTGATGAAGCTAGATGCGCGTTGGCAACGGGCGGTATGCCGGTATTGGCTGGCGAGTAACTCACGGGCTATGCCGAGTCAGGCTCAACTGGGGGAAATGCTACGGAGCATGCAAGCAAAGGAAGATGCGCAACCTGTCGTTCAAATTGGTCAATACAGTGTACGCCGTTATGGAAATGCGCTTTATATTTGTGAAGCATTGCCAGAAGCGTCACCAACAGATTTAGTGCCGGGTCAGTGGGTGCAGTTGCCTTGGTGGAACACCCCTTTATGGGTTGATGGGCCGGGGACGTGGCAGGCGGTGCCGTTAACGGTATTACCTAAAGTGTATTGTGCTAAGCGAAATATAAGTAAAGCGTCTCGCAAATGGCTAAAAGAGTGGCAAGTACCACCCTGGGAGCGGAATAATGTGCCTGCGGTATTAAACGCCGGAGAGCCTGTGGCCGTTATTTTAAAAGAGACGATAGTAGAACTGCAGTTTGATATTAGCGAGAAAGTAAAAGTACGATAACGGCAGTTTCTTGCCGCATCTTACGCAATCTTATGCCGCAATATAGTCATTTTTTCCAGCCGCTTTAACCCGGTACATGGCATCATCAGCACGACAAAATAACGATTCTACATCATCGCCATCTCGATACGTGCTTCCGCCAATACTGCAAGAAATACCATGGCGTGCCAGTAATGTATGGTTTTCGACACGGCTTTTTAATCGCTTGGCGATCTTAATAAGCGCATCTTTGTTTTCGCATGTTAGTAAGCAACAAAACTCATCACCACCTAAGCGAAAGGCTTGGTCTTCAGTACGTAGAACCGAGGAAATTTGAGCGGCCACCGCTTGCAATACTGCATCACCTTCTTGGTGCCCAAATTCATCATTGACGTTTTTGAAGTTATCTAAATCAATCACCATGATGCCGTAACCTTCGTTGTATCGTTGGGCACGGCTATGTAATCGGCTACTGGCTTCGTTAAAAGCATTTCGATTTCCTAACGCAGTCAAGGTATCTTTGGTTGCCAGTTTTCTCATATGCTCAAAGGCTAGAGCGTTGGCAAATTGATGGGCAAACAAAAGGTGTAATTCGCCCACACAAAGACGTTCTTCTCGTGAGGGGATGCCACTGAATGTATATTGAACACAGTGTGGATCGGCATCCTCATTAACCCCTTTAAGTGGCAGCGAAAAGGACTGTTGTTGATTGCAGTTCGCGGGAGCTAGGCCGTAAGTCAGGTGAGGCTGGGCTTTACTCAGACTAAGATGTACCAATGAAACCCGTTGTTTAAGCTGGTGAAAATACAGTGAGCCTAACGCAGATAAATCGATGGTGGTTAATAATTGCCCTAGAAAAGCATTTTTTTGTTCCATGCTAAGTCGCCCGCAATCTGATGTAATTGGATAAAAATGGTCAGACAGCGTATGTTCAAATAGTGACGTAGATAATTCCAAAGCCAAGCTCCTAGGTATCGTTAGGGATTCAAGCGCTGAACGCGAACCCCTAAGTGTCGGAAAATCGTCAATGCAGCATTATTAATTTGGTAAAGCATTTTGCATGCCATCAAGTAGGAGAGGAAAATTTGCTAGCGAGTGGTTTTGGTCAGGTGGTGGCGTTGATGGCCCTGTCGGTAGTCAGTGTAGCGGTGTTTAAAAAACTGCACCTTCCTCCGATTCTCGCCTATCTATTCGCCGGTTTCTTAGCCGGTCCGGATATTTTTTCTTTATTTGCCCATCCGGAAGATATGCACCTGCTGGCAGAAATCGGTATCGTCTTTTTACTTTTTTCTCTTGGCCTGGAATTCTCCTTACCTAAACTGATGTCCATGCGAAGCCTCGTGTTTGGTGTGGGGCTCGGGCAAATGGTGGTCACCACATTGGCGTTTTCCCTCATTGCGTATGGATTGGGTATGGCTCCTGGTGCGTCGGTTATTATCGGTGGCATGTTAGCCCTTAGCTCGACAGCTATTGTCATTAAACAATTTACTGAGGCCGGCGCTATGCATCATCGCCGCCGAGAAATGGCTATTAGTATTTTGTTGTTCCAAGACTTGGCGGTGGTGCCTTTTCTTATCGCTATTCCGTTGATGTCATCAGCAGATGATGTCAGTTTGGTATCGGCTTTGATTCAGGCGCTTGTAAAAGGTTTGCTGGTGGTGGTTATTTTACTGTCCGCAGGAAAATGGATCTTGCCATGGGTATTTCGCGAAGTCGCCAAAACCCGTACTGACGAACTCTTTGTGTTAACCACCATTTTAGTGGCAATTTTGGCCGGCGGGTTAACTTATGTGTTTGGATTATCCATGGCGTTAGGCGCGTTTCTAGCCGGTATGATGTTAGGAGAGAGCCAATATAAATATCAGTTAGAAGCCGATATACGTCCATTCCGCGACATTCTTATGGGACTGTTTTTTGCCACCGTGGGGATGCAACTTAAGCTCGATGTACTCGCCTCTGATGGCGTGTTGATATGTATTGGCGTTGTCTGTTTGATGGCGTTGAAAACGGTGTTGCTCCGATTGGTCAGTAGGGTGCTTCGGTGTGATCCGGTGGACTCCTGGGCGACGGGGATCAAGCTGTGTCAGATTGGCGAATTCAGTTTCGTTATGGCAGCGCTCGCAACGTCTGAAGGTGTCATAGACAGTAGAACCTCTTCGGTGATCATAAGTATGGGCATTATTAGTATGGCGTTAACACCCTTGCTAATAAATCGTAGTGTGGGTTGGGCAAAAAAATTAGTACCGCAAAGTGGACCGGTAGACATACCTCAAAACAGCCCTGTAGATGTGGAAACGCTATCGAATCACATTATTATCGCGGGGTTTGGTCGAGTAGGTCAGTCGGTTTCCCGGTTACTGAAACTGGAAAATATCAATTATATCACCATTGACGTTGATCCTGTGCGAGTACATGAAAGTCGAAATGCCGGCGAATCCATTTTATTTGGGGATGCCAGTCAGAAAAATATATTGGAAAAGGCAGGGGCACACACGGCTAGTCTTGTTCTGATCACCTTTGATGAACCCGAAAAAGCCAAGCAAGTGATTAGCGTTTGTCGGAAAATTGCACCGAAAACCAATATTATGGTGAGAACAAAGCGAGATTATCAGCTTGCGTCACTTTATGAAGCAGGGGCCAGTCAGGTGGTACCTGAAATCCAGGAAGGGAATCTGATGTTAATTTCCCAAGTCTTGCATTATGCCGGTGTGCCAATGTCAAAAATTTTGCGACGGGTACGGGAAGAACGACAAGGGCGTTATGATCATTTGCATGGTTTTTACCCCGGAGAAACCACCGAAATTAGCTATGGTACCGAAGATAAACTAGAGTTTATCCATGGCGTTGAACTCAATCATAATGCTGCTTATATTGGAAAACGCCTCTGTGATATAGATTTTAATCGTATGCGGGTAAAACTAAAGGGGGTGCGTAGACATGAACATACTATTGTACAACCTCCCAAAGCCTTTGTTTTGCAAGCCGCAGATGTGGTCATTATTGCCGGTAAACCGCGCCGGGTGGAACGGGCAGAGCGCCGTTTCTTAGATGGACATTGAGTGTGCCTAGTGTTCCACGATTGCAGGCAGTGCCACCACAGTGGCACTGGACATGTGGAGGATTAAGCAATCTGATCTTTTTCTAAGTCTTTAAATTGTTTTTTGAGATCATAGTTATCATCAGTGACGATTTTTTCCAGCACTTCTATACGGTCTCGTAGCGCGTCTATTTCTTGTTGCAAGGCGGCTTCTTGTTGTGCGCTTTTCTTATTTGGCTGGTTATTTTTGGTGTTTCGAGTGATTTTTACCAAAGCCCAAGCGCATATAGCAACGATGGCAATAACGGTCATGTTCATTTTGTTCCCTCAACATAGTAAAATTAAAGTTTAGCGCCATTAACACCCTGTGTCGTCCGATCCGCAAAGGATCCCCCCGTAGCATCAGGCCCTATGGCATTAAACTGGCACAATATGTAGTAAAATAGCAAAAAGGTTGCCACTTATTAATTCTGTTGTAAAACAAAAGGTTACTATTTTTACCTGATGACGCATTATTATAACTTAGCAATAATTACCAAATTAGTGGTCAAATTAACTAATGAATGAGCTAAAAGAGAATCAAGATGAGCGTTGGATGCGCTATGCCCTCACACTGGCAGAGAAAGCCGAAGCCGTCGGCGAAGTGCCAGTAGGAGCCGTGATCGTGTCTGACGGAAATGTGATAGGAGAAGGGTGGAATATGCCTATCAATCATCATGATCCATCAGCGCATGCTGAAATGATGGCCATTCGAATGGCGGCAGCCCATCGTCAAAACTATCGAGTGGTTGATGCAACCTTGTATGTCACGTTAGAACCCTGCCCAATGTGTGCTGGGGCTATTGTTCACGCCCGTATTCCTAAAGTGGTATATGGAGCGCCAGACTTAAAGACAGGGGCCGCCGGTTCAGTAATGCAATTACTGCAAAATGCCCACCTAAATCACCATACAGAACTGGTTGGTGGGGTACTCGCCGAACAGTGCGCTGCAACCTTGTCTGACTTTTTTCGACGGCGCAGAGCTGAGAAAAAAGCGTTAAAACAAGCACAAAAAGTTAGCGCGCTTGGTGGTCAATAATTAGGGTAACATTTCTTGGGCCATAAACATTCTGCGGCGACGTAACACACGCTGGTGAGCGCGTTTTAACATGAGTTTACGGCGGTAATTATTTTTAACCATTTTCTTGGGCCTCATAAATCGATTTTTTTTCATCAAACCTCTCTGCTTAGTCACGGGGAGGAACTGTGTGCTAACACACCAAATTACAGATGGTTTTAGGCGATATATGTGTCAACATTATGACAATTTTTCAAAACTCGCCAGTAATTCATTATTCTTTTTCATTTGGCGTAGATAAAACCTTCATGGCGTCGTAATAACGCCCCACGTTCTCCACCTTGCTGATAACTTCATCTCCCTGTACAACCCCCGCCTTTGCATGGCGGTAAAACCGTTTGTAGGACAAGTTTATATAGCGTTGTTTTACGTCTATCCAGTTATCTGGATCGCCTCGTTGTTGTTCGGTTAATGCACGCGCATCGGCAAGATGTGGTGCACCGCCAAAATAGGCTGCCAACGTCATCCACAACCGATCCTCACCGACAATGCGCGCGGGTATGGTCATCGCCAGTGTGTCTAAATCTGCCGATACCTGCTGGTCAAGGGATTGCCAGTGGTCGTTTTCATAGGCCACAGCGGCATGAAGTTGCCAAGGGAGTTGGGATGCTAATGGGCGAAAATGATCAATAAGGGTTTGGTATCGGTGATGTGCCTGCGGCACCATGGCATCCATGTCGGTGGTCGAGGTAGCGGCCGAAGCATCGAAGTACTTTGACTCCAATGCCGCAAATTCATCGGACGCGCGATATTGGCTGATAAACTCATAGAGTGCGGCTAATACACTATGGTCTTTGTTTGAATGTAAACGCCACGCTACCTTTTGATGCTGAGCAAGTACATCTCGGATGGTGAGTTGGGGGTATCGAGTACGCATCAGGGCTAGGGTATTAGAATCAACGACGGTAGCCGACAGTTCGTTATTCGCCAAGCGCTGCAAAATTTCACGCTTATCCATGGTTAATGAAGGCGCAATGTTCGCTTTATTCGACTCATCTTGTTGGCGCAATAATGACTGGTTAGTACTGTCGGCCACCACGGTTATTGCGGTATGCGACGTGATGTCAATGGCGTCTTTGGCCGTCACCAAGACCTGATTGACAAAGTATAATACGGGGCCATATTGATGATGGGTTGGCATTTGAACCGGAACGGCATCGCCGGTTATGGCAATATCGATATCATCGTCTTGTAAAGCCGCTTGTAACGCTGCATGATCAAAGTAAACATGAATACGGGTAGTGACATCTAGATAATCGCCAAAGGCAGACACCAATTCGTAGTCAAACCCTACCGGACCGGTGGGCCCAATGGCATAGGTTTGAGGGCCATTTATGATTCCGACACGCAGAGTGTTTTGTTTAACTATCTGACTTAACTTGTTTTCCTCCCAATTTGGCTGGCAACCAATCGAGATAGTACACACCATCAATATGATGAGTATGGGAATAATGCCGCGGGTTAGGCTGGTCGCCTGTAAAGGAGTAAAGTTATACGACACGGTTATCTAATTAAGCCTTATTTGATAAAAATCTGAAAAAATGTAAACAATATCGGCGTAGTAGGTTATCAAGTGACTGGAATTCCTCTATAATCCGCGCCGAAATCCTCGTCCATCCAAGAGATAGCGTTTTGAGCTGTCATACGCTGTTTCCAAACAATCAGGTAAAGCGATATGTTGGTCCTTAGAGGCGCGCCCGCACTGTCTGAATTCAGACAAACTAAACTTATTGAACGGCTGGGTCAATCCGGTATTCACGTTAATGGTATTTACGCAGAGTTTGTTCACCTTGTTAATACCCTTGAACCACTCGATGACGATGCCCGTCAAGTACTTGATAAATTACTCACCTATGGGCCTAAAAACCAAGCAAAGGCGCCCACAGGGAAATGCTTTTTTATCACTCCCCGTCCAGGTACCATTTCGCCATGGTCTTCCAAAGCCACTGATATCGCGCATAATTGTGGTCTGGCTCAAATCGAACGTATCGAAAGAGGCTGTGCCTATTACGTTGAGGTTGACGGCGAATTAACGGAAGCTCAATGGCAGCAGGTAGCGGCACAATTGCACGATCGCATGACTGAAACCGTATTTGCTGCACCACAAAGCGCGGATGTGCTGTTTAAACAGGCCTCTGCTCAGAGCTTTATGTCGGTGGATATCTTAGGTAGAGGTAAGCAGGCCCTTATTGAAGCCAATAGTGGTCTTGGCTTGGCCTTAGCGGATGACGAAATAGATTATCTGTTTGCTAGTTTTACCCGTCTAGGTCGTAACCCTAACGATGTTGAACTTTATATGTTCGCGCAGGCGAACTCAGAGCATTGCCGTCACAAAATATTTAACGCGAGTTGGACAATCGACGGAATGGAACAAGGTAAATCCTTGTTTAAAATGATAAAAAACACCTTCGAAACTCATCCTGAATTTGTTCATTCCGCGTATAAAGACAACGCTGCGGTAATGGAAGGCTGGAAAGCAGGGCGGTTTTTCCCCAATCCACAATCCCATCAATATGAATATCATCATGAAGATATCGATATTCTTATGAAGGTGGAAACCCACAACCACCCTACAGCCATCTCTCCCTTTCCTGGTGCCGCTACCGGCTCAGGTGGCGAAATTCGCGATGAAGGCGCTACCGGACGGGGATCAAAACCTAAAGCAGGATTAGTGGGCTTTAGCGTGTCTAACTTGCGTATTCCTGGTGCCCAGCAACCGTGGGAACAAGATTACGGTAAGCCCCAGCGTATCGTCACTGCACTAGACATTATGGTGGAAGGACCATTAGGTGGTGCCGCATTTAACAATGAGTTTGGCCGTCCTGCGCTGTTAGGTTATTTCCGTACCTATGAACAGGAAGTCGCCAGTTTTAATGGTGTGGAAGTTCGAGGCTATCATAAACCGATTATGCTGGCTGGTGGTTTAGGAAATATCCGCAAAGATCATATCGAAAAAGGTGAAATTACCGTCGGCGCGAAATTGATCGTACTTGGTGGTCCCGCCATGAATATTGGCTTGGGCGGCGGCGCCGCGTCTTCTATGGCATCCGGCCAGTCGAATGAAGACTTAGATTTTGCTTCGGTACAACGGGATAACCCGGAAATGGAGCGTCGTTGTCAGGAAGTTATTGATGCTTGCTGGCAACTCGGCGAGCACAACCCCATTCAGTTTATCCACGATGTGGGCGCAGGCGGGTTGTCTAATGCGCTACCTGAGTTAGTTAACGACGGCGAACGGGGCGGGCGTTTTGAATTACGCGACGTGTTATCTGACGAACCGGGCATGACGCCGCTGGAACTATGGTGTAATGAATCTCAAGAACGTTACGTTTTGTCGGTGGCTCCGGAAAATCTTGCCACCTTTGAAGCGATTTGTGCCCGGGAACGGGCGCCTTTTGCTGTGGTTGGCGAAGCCACCGCAGAACGTCATCTATTGTTAAACGATCAGCAGTTTGAGAATCAACCTATCGATATGCCGTTAGATGTATTGTTAGGCAAGCCTCCTAAAATGCACCGGGATGTGACGTCGAAAACTGTTTCACCTGAGCAACTACAACGTCAGGGTATCACCTTGGCCGATGCCGCTGAACGTTTGCTTCGTTTACCTACAGTGGCCGAAAAAACCTTCCTTATTACCATTGGGGATCGTTCGGTAACGGGTTTGGTGAGCCGCGATCAGATGGTCGGGCCTTGGCAAGTACCGGTGGCCGATGTGGCAGTGACAGCATCTGCCTTTGATACCTACCATGGTGAGGCCATGTCGATGGGTGAACGCACGCCAGTAGCGCTTTTATCTTACGGTGCATCTGCTCGTTTGGCCGTGGCCGAAGCGTTAACCAATATTGCGGCATCTTATATCGGTGATATTCAACGCATCAAGTTGTCGGCAAACTGGATGGCAGCCGCAGGGCACCCTGGAGAAGACGCGGGTTTGTATGAAGCGGTAAAAGCGGTAGGTGAAGAATTGTGTCCTGCCCTTGGATTGACCATTCCCGTTGGTAAAGATTCCATGTCGATGAAAACCGCATGGCAAGATGAAAACGGCGCTGACAAGTCTGTTACCGCCCCCTTATCATTGGTTATCACTGCTTTTGGAGCGGTAAAAGATATTCGCAAAACCCTTACCCCTCAGTTACGCACTGATAAAGGAACAACCCGGTTGTTGTTACTTGATTTGGGGAATGGACAAAACCGACTGGGCGCAAGTTGTTTGGCTCAAGTGTACAGTCAGCTAGGGGATAAGCCGGCTGATGTAGACAGTCCCGAGCAATTACTGGGTTTCTTTAATGCTATACAGACCATGCAGTCCAAAGACTTACTGTTGGCGTATCATGATCGTTCCGATGGCGGTTTGTTTACCACAGTGGCAGAAATGGCCTTTGCAGGTAAAACCGGCGTTAGGGTTTCGTTGAATGATTTGCCAGAGGATGATTTAGCGGTATTGTTTAGTGAAGAACTGGGGGCTGTTATTCAGGTGCGTGAACAGGATGTGGCGGCGGTGACTGCCATTGCCGGCGAACACGGCCTAGCAGCGCAACTTCATGACATCGGTACGTTAAATAGCACGGATATGGTTGAGTTTGTGCGCGGTGATGTCACGGTACTGTCCGACTCGCGGTTGTCTTATAGAAGCATTTGGGCCGAAACCACCCATCAAATGCAACGCTTACGAGATAACCCTCAATGTGCCGATGAAGAAAATAATGGGAAACAAGATGCTGCCGACCCTGGTCTAAACGCAAGGTTAAGCTATGACATCAACGAAGATGTTGCAGCGCCCTATATCGTCAAAGGCATCAAGCCTGCGGTGGCCATATTACGAGAGCAGGGCGTCAACTCGCACCTTGAAATGGCAGCGGCATTTAATCGCGCTGGGTTTAACGCCGTTGACGTACATATGAGTGATGTTCTAAGCGGTAAGGTGGCACTAGAAGATTTTAAAGGGTTAGCGGCCTGTGGCGGTTTCTCCTACGGTGACGTGTTAGGAGCCGGTGAAGGATGGGCTAAATCCGTATTGTTTAACCCCCGAGCCAGAGAACAGTTTGAAGGCTTCTTTACCCGTAACGATACTTTTAGTCTAGGTGTGTGTAATGGCTGTCAGATGTTGTCTAATCTGAAGACCTTGATTCCAGGCACAGAACACTGGCCCCATTTTGTCACCAACCTGTCTGAACGTTTCGAAGCACGCGTTGCTATGGTTGAAGTGCTCGACTCGCCATCGGTATTGTTACAGGGAATGCAAGGATCGAAAATGCCCATTGCCGTGTCCCATGGTGAAGGTAAGGCTGAATTTGCCTCTGAAGCCGCATTTGATGGAATACAGGCAAGCAATCAAGTGGCCCTTCGTTATGTGGATAACTATGGTCAGGTTGCCAATACCTATCCCGCTAACCCCAATGGTTCGCCAGCGGGGATTACCGGGCTAACATCTAAAGATGGCCGTTGTACCATTATGATGCCTCACCCCGAGCGGGTTTTTCGGGCCGTGGCCAATTCCTGGCGGCCTGACGACTGGGAAGAAGACGGCGCTTGGATGCGTATTTTTAGAAATGCGCGGGTATTTGTGCAATAGTGACAAAAAAATGGTGATAAGGCGTCAATTATTTGAACAGATGCCTTGTCATCTGCAAGTCTCTGTTTTACATTAGAGTTGGTCAGGATGGCAAATTCGTAGATAGGGAAGACATTGAGATCTAATTTGGGTCGTGTGATCCATTATTGACGAAATAATAAGAGACGAATATGTATCGTTCTAATAAGGGATTCGGTTTAACCGGTGTGGCTGTTGCAGTGTTGTTCATGATTTTGACCGCCGTCTTCAGTTCTTCTGCCAGCTCGGCAGAAATTAACACAGAGACGTCGTCGAACGTTGAGCAATCTGCAAAATAATAAATAATATGGTGGTGGTAAGAACAAATTTACCGGTTTTATGTTTTTAGCATAACGGTCTGTTTGTTGGTGCCGCCACTTTATTTAACCTTCTTTTCTTTTTTCACTGTTTTTCACAACGATCACATTTTCTTTCTGTGGGTTACACCATGGTCATCGTTTACGATTTTTTTCTCGGTTAATTAGTTTTTGTTGCGGATGCTTTTTAAGCAGTACGTAGGTGGCGCCAAACCCGCCGTGCATAGGCTGGGCGGTATGCCAGGCAATGACAAAATCCAATTCAGCTAGCCAATGGTTAACGTAACTTTTTTTCAACGCGGGAAAGGGCTGGCTGTGTTCTCCCTTGCCATGCTGAATTAATAACGCCCGCCCCCCTTTCTCATGGGCCAGTTTTAGTGACTGAAACAGTAAATCTCGACAGGTTTTAAGGGGCGTCCCGCTTAGTGTGATGCGCTGCTCGATATCGTATTTGCCTAATCGGAGGTTTTTAAATACGCCGTCTTGAATACCGGGTTGCTGAAAGGCAATAAAATCATCGGGCTTAACCGGCTTTACCCCTTCCATGCTCAAGGGGTTGAAAAGGGGATCTTTATCCACCGATAATGCCGCTCGTTTGGCTTTCTTCGCCACACTGTCTTGAGGGTTATGAACAAACACCTTGTCGTTGGAAGCTATGCGCTTTACATCGTCCATTTCTTCCATGAAAGAACGTAGATCATCGTCACTTTGCGGGTGGTGCATAACCCCTCCTGAATGTTTTGACTGGGCAGACAAAGATGCTCAGCTTATGCATTGGGGCATTGTGCCTAAACTTTATAGTAGGTTGCAATCTTTGCGGATCTTTTTGTGCAAAAAATAATCGGATTAGTGGCGGGGTATTTGAGTCGATAAACGGATGGCCTAGGTGGCCGGAACGTATGTCCCAATGGTTGGCTGAAGCCCAAGACAGCACCTGGCGTCCCTAGCTGGAATCGAACTGTTATATCCTATAGAAACACATATTAAAACACTGTGTGAGTGAGTGAAAGCTCATATTAAAAGCACCTTTAGAACATGTATGCAAAATCATTATTACTGCACTTAGTGCATAATTGTTACTAATCGAATGATTTTAACGTCTGGTTTGTTTCGCTATATTCTTCACCAATCATGTATGTAGTCGACTTCAAGCTTCCATCTACATTCTTTGTGGCAAAAATTAACTGATAGTCTGCCTTATATACCGACAAAGCTTCAGCTACAATCTTTTGAAAATTTTGAGAGCGCTCATCTTCCATCCCTCCATTTTCAATACCATCTAAAACTAATATTCTTGGTAATCGAACGTAATTTTTTTCTAAAGAAGCCATTAGCAAGGCTACGTGGAATGCATTATTTAGCAGAACCGTTCCACTCTCTGAAAAGGCAGTTTTTCCGTTAACAGATACACTATTCGCTGCGAAGTCAAACTCAACATATTTTGCATCTTTAAATTCTTTTTCAGCTCCATTGTCTTTACGCAGCAAACTACAAAGCTTCTCAGAGATTAGTTCTTTAATTTCGGGCTCACGTTTCAGTTTTTGCTTTTCAATTAGTTCGATTTTATCTTTTGATAGATTAAATTCAGACTGAAAAGTATCTCTCTCAGAGCGCAATTCAAGTAACGATTGATGTAACTCTGCAATTTTATCTAAAGTTTGCAGCTTTTCTTCAAGCTCACCAGTTTGCCGATAAAATTCAAAAATTTGTTTCTCTCTATTCGAATCAACAGAACTTATAGTTGCAGTTATTTTAGTAACTTGCTTTCTAAAAGCTGTCCTTAGTTCGTTACGCTTTTTTGCTAGCTCAACTAATTTACCTTTCTTTTTAACCAAAAGCTTTTCTGACTCTCGAAGTTGAATTTCGATTTCATTCTTCATTCTTAATAAACTATTGGAACTATCGGTTGAATCACTCGGCTCGCCGCACAAAGAGCAACATTCTTTAGCCTTCTCTTTCACAGGCTTATGGCAACTTGGGCAGGATGAAAATTTAAATCCATCTATTAATTCCCCAACTTTAATAGAATCAGTTATTGAACATTTTTTATCCAATAGTTCTGACACGAACTCTTCTGAATCAAGTATATTGTAATTTAACTGCTGTATCTCAGTTTCAACTTCTAATAACTTATTTTTAATCGCAACACTATTTTTAGCGGATGATTCAGTTTCTTTCTTTTCTGCGCCGTATGAAATGATTGATTCTTCTTTGGCCTTCAATATCTCAACATTTATTGAGGCTATTTCAGTTAAGATAGATTTTTTCTGTTCTTCTAATGTGCCAACCTCCTCCCCGAAAGAGGTTTTACCTATTACAGATTGAATAGCCTGAAGCTTCGCTACTACTTTTTGCAGCTTTTTTTCTGCTTCGACCAACTTGATTTTGGCCTCATATAATTCATTGTCATACAGGCCTAGTAAGTACCTTCCAACGGACTCTCTTTTAAAGGCTGAATCAAATGGTTCGCTATTAAAAATTGCGCTAGAGTTGTTGGATTGATCTGCATATATAAGGCGAAATATCTGGTGTAATGTTACGTTATTATTATTTGCATCGGCTTTAGCCTCAGGTATCCCCATCACATCAAACATTTGCTGTGAAAAACTAGGCTTTGTACCGATTGAGTACGGATAATTGAGCCAGTTCGTAATAGGAGCTTGCAAAGCTATTTCCATATCCGCAAAACAAAAATCCATTGACTGCTTATCTGAACCGTTATTTTTACGTCTTACGGTTAAAGGGCTACCGTTAATTGATAGCCCAACGTAAACATTGTCACATTGACCAGCTTCATCTTTCCAATTAGGGACTTCATAACCTAACCCATACATTAACAACTGAATAACTGAAGTCTTCCCCGAGCCATTATGACCAAATAATACATTGACACCTGAATGGAAAGTTTCATCAAAGGCAACTTGTGAGCCTCGCTTTACATGAAGCCTGTCTACCTTCAAAGTGGGTTTAATTAACATCGTATTTGTAATCCATTAAATTTGTTATTTTTTTTAATCCTTCAGGTCCGGTTACAGAGATCTTTGTCAAATTTTTCACAATAAAATCGATAGCTTGTATAGAAATGCTGTTATCTTTTGACTCTGCTAATAATTTCAATTCATCAGGTATATTTTCGAGTAATACGTGATAATAGGACATCTTTGATTCGAGCTTTAAAATCCCTATCTCAACAAGACGCTCAATAACTAAACAGTGAATTTCCTTCATTGCATTGAATAGACTTTTGGGATCAAAGTTTTGATATCGATTGCTATAACTTTTAAACTCTTTCTTCTCTAAAAATTTACCTTTCGGTACAGAGAGTTTGTGGATATGGCCGGGATTTGCAATCAAAAAGTCAAATAATCGAAGAGCTTCAACTTCAACCGTTTCGGTATTCCATGAAGCAAGAAGTGCTGTCATGCGTAACAAAGTGTGATTTGCATCTAGTGCTTTGTTATAAAGAAGCATTATTTCCACTCCAAGTGACAGTTTCCGGTAAGGAAATAAACCATTCCATTGATCTGGCGGTTATATATTTCTAAAACATTTTCTCCAAGATGAGTTTGAATCTCACATTCTAAATGAGTTCGAAATAATAGTTTGAGAGCTGATTCCTCGTTAACTGTAAGTAGTTCAGTTTTGATTTTTGCATTAAATATCGATTCAACTTCAGCTAATAAATAAGTTATTATTTTCTGGGCAGATTTGTAATGTTGATTCCGAATGATTAATTTACTGACTTCTTCTTTTAACGACTCACCCGTTTCAATCATATAATCAAAACCGGCATCATGAAGCTTTTCTGTCAAATCTCTAATGTCATGTCTTTCATTACTGTAGTGAGTAAGTTCATCAATAATCACATGGGTCATTTCCTGATTTGACTTTTCTTCAACATACTTCTGAGAAAGCAAATCAACCTGTGTAGGTGTGGGGAGGATATTTGTGATCTTATCCCTTCCTACAACATCACCTCCTGCGCGAATATTTTTGAGCCAACTCAACATCTACTTGTGGACCTTATCTCTACCCACGACGTCACCGCCAGCTTTCACATTTTTGATAGTGCTTTTGCTACCACCTTTAAAGCTGATAGCAACCTTAATACCAAGCCCCAACACTGCTAGAACAGCCACTATTATTAAACCTATTGAAATTAAGTCCATGTTGTTTCCTTTTAATCCAGTTAGCCTGAGTATACCTTGTACTGATTTAGATTTGCCGAAACAAGTCCCTTTCTATCCTTCAAAATGAAGCAAATGCAACTCTAGAAACTACCCTTTCTTTGTTTTTAACAGGTTTAGCCCATCGCCAGGAGTTAGCCCTAACGCTTCACAATATTGGACATACTCGAAAACATTCAATCTTCGCTGACATGTTTCTACTTTGTTCACAAATTGATGTGATTCATCAATAAGAGCAGCCAACTGACGGACTGTAAGTCCTTTCTGCTGCCTCGCATTTACAAGCCATCGTATAACGGCTTCATAACGCGGATCGTTTATATGCTTAATCATCGGGCTATTATGAGGCTATTGCCTTTAGTCCCCAATTCGGGGACAATGCCGTTAAGCCCACAAAATTTTTGATCATTATCGACTTAATATTCGGAAATGATGTTATCTGGCAAAAGGCAAATTGGTATGGGTAGGCATGAGTTAGAGAGGATGTCGGAGGTTTATAAATTGACAGGGGAGTGTGTGTTATGCTGAACAGATTGAATCATGAGTTAAGTTTAAATACTGATAGTTGGACTGCTTTTAAACTCGTCAGCAGTGTCGGGGACCTGCATTATCGCATTTTTAGTTGCATCAATAATCGTACTTTCTGGTCCAAAAGAATTGATCTCAAGAAGAATATATTGGTAGTTGAAAACGGTTTCATTTTACAAAATAACCCGCGAATTTCGCTCTACTTGGAAGCGCTAAAAGAGGGGAGAGTACAACGAAATCTAGAAGTTGAAATGGAGCGCACCTTATCCGATGTACGAGCGCAATGGGCACGAGTTGAAAAAGTTAAAATGAAAGAAGAATTAAAAAATTATAAATCTAGCTTTTTGAAATATTCTGATGGCTAACCCAGAAATGGAAACTAGAACGATCCGAAATTTTTCTCTAGATTTCGAGCCATATGTGCTCGATGTTTTTGCTGAACAACACAAAGTGGGTGTTTTGACATTTAAGTCATCAATGCACTGTTCTTTCATTTATGATGACAAATGGATGTTAGACGGATTTGATATTTCGCCCCACATTAATGTTGGAAGAGACGTTGAAGAAAACGATATCAACCGCTTTATCCAAAACCTTCTGCCTGAAGGTACTGGCCTTAAATGCCTATTGAACGCTTTCAACATATCTCGTCTTTCCGTTTCAGGTATGCTAAACCACGTTCTCGGAGAGAGTGCTGGTATTCTGCATTTTGAATCTCGAGAATCAGTTACACCAGCGTACCTTGAACTAACCAGCCAAATGCTAAGCAAAAGGCTTGATACATTTTCGAATGTGGTCATCTGGAACAATCAGTTCAGATTAAATGTGGCAGGGGTTCAGAAAAAACTAAACGTTCACCACAAGAGCGACAGATCTTTTTGGTTGGCCAACAAAGAGTTTCCATCTACTCATATCATTAAATTTGCCGAAGAAGAGCACTCCACAATTATATTGAACGAGCTCTTGTGTATGCGTTTGGCCAAGGCTATAGGCCTTGAAGTAGCATCTGTTGAGTTACTTCGTGTTTTTGATTCACATGGAAAGTCCAAACACAGCGCCATTTCAATTGAGAGATTCGATAGAGAGGCGTTATCTAATGGCACTATACGCAAACTCCACATTATCGACGGTTGCCAGGCATTAAATTTGCTGCCTGAACATAAATACGAGCAGATTTTTGGCCGCCATCCCGATGTAGCTCATTGCCGTGATGGCGCGAGTTTAAAAGCGCTTTTTGCTTTCGCCCGTCAGCATGAGTTTTCTCATCAAAATGTCATGCAGATGCTTTACTGGGTTGCATTTAATCTTGTAGTCGGAAATAGCGATGCTCACGGTAAGAACATCAGTTTTTTCATGGATATAAATGGCATTAGTCTGGCCCCATTTTACGATATTTTATCGATTGTCTTTGAAGCGAGACGAATCAATAACCTAGATACTGATTTAGCTATGGCAATAGGGGATGAATTTGATTCGAGCAACATTACTGCATTTCATCTACTCTCATTTGCTGAGGAGGTGGATGTAACCCCAACACAGCTAAAAACAGTAGTTGAACAAGTTGCCCTCGACTGCAAACGTTTGGCGACGCCTGTGCTTTGTTCAGATGAATCAATGTCAAAAGCTGAATTGGAAAACTTAGCTCAATTAATAATAATGATTAATCAACGTGCGGACTATTTTCTTCATCAAACTTCCCTGTTTGATGAGGTCAAAAAGGCACTTTTATGAATTTATTCATAAAGTTGCATCACCTTAATAAAGGAATAGGTCATGGCTGAGAAGCAGAATCCTTGTGCTGATATGTGCAAAAGCTTGTTGGATAATCCTCTCGCAGGCTGTGTTGTCTCGACAAATGGCTCAGTGAGTTATTTTTATGGCACTGATGGTGTTGTTACAGCTAACGCGGAAGACGCGGCCGATATCATTAAGCTCATTTCTCAACTCATAAAGCGGCAAGAAGAGCGAAGTTGATAGCAGTTGGCTGAATTGCGCAGTAAATATTTCATGACCACTAACAAAGCTTTCAACTAACTAGTTTTACGTAGAACGCAGATTAATCAATTTGGAAAGTTCGATGAGCAAAAATAAAGATGATGAATATAAAGACGAGTTTGCAAAGCAAACATTGGTTACTGACTTATCTTTATTTATTTCGCCTAAAGGAAGCAATGTTGAAGAACAAAAGCAATTAGAGGTTGAGTTAGGGAAATGGACAAAAAGAACTACCCTCGTTCACAAGAAACGGCTTGCTAAGGCATTCGAGAGTCTAGCAAAAGAAACCGGTAAAACGCGCAGCGGAGATGAAAAGTGACTTTAGTTGAACTGGATTAGTCACAACTTAACCTGACACTTTCAGTGATAAGAGCTGAAGAAAATCTGACTGTCTCTTGTGTACGTAAAGCGGACGTTGGCATTACGAAAAGCCAACTTCTCCAATGAGCGATCAACGGACATTCAAACGATCTGAGTCCTCTGGCCGCTATGTCGGAGGTAGCGGACGCATCTTTTATTTGACTATTGTCAGCTTCGAGCGAATCGTGGATCATCAATTTATAATTGATGACAATCGACTGTGCTAAGAAAGTAGGCAAGCGTAAAACTATAATACTTGTAGATATGAGTATCACTTTTCAAGTAACTGCAATACCCCACACTCTTTAACTTTTCTATCATCTGTGCATGCCGAGGCCATCTCAGATAGTGTAAGTTTTAGCTCCTCAAGCTCTGCAATGCGATGTGTGACGTCAACCATATGTTGATGGATCAAATTGTTCACACTAGAACAACTTTTGTCGGGATTATTTTTCGTATCCAACAGCTGTTTAATTTCTATTATAGTCAAATCTAATGAGCGACATTGCTTAATGAATCGCAGTGCTCTCAACGATGACGCGTCGTAAATTCTATAGTTGCCTTCACTGCGATTGCAAGCCTCAAACAAATCCTGTTTTTCATAAAAACGGATCGTCTGAATAGAACACCCACTTTTTTTTGATAGCTCACCTATTTTCATAAACGCGCCTTTTTGTTGTTGACTCTATACTAAATATAGACTTTACACTGTACCTATAATTTTGGGAATAAGAGTTGAACAATGAGTGGTTGCGGCTGTGAAGTGGAAATCAAAGATGCCTCACAAAAACGGGTTTTGTATTGGCTGCTTGGCATCAATGCGACGATGTTTTTCGTTGAGATGACCGTTGGTATTTTGGCTGACTCTACTGCCTTGATAGCAGACTCTATGGATATGCTAGCGGATGCGGTTGTATACGGCATAGGTATTTATGCTGTGGGTCAATCTATACTTTACAAAGCCAAAGCTGCGCAAATCAGTGGTTACTTTCAGCTGTTGCTGGGCGTGATCATTCTCATTGATATTACCAGAAGATTATTCTTGGGCAGTGAGCCTATCTCATCATTAATGATAGGAATGGGGTTCATTGCACTCATTGCAAACGTCGCTTGCTTGGTGATTATTCGTAATCATAAAAACGACGAAGTTCATATGCGAGCCAGCTGGATTTTTTCAGCTAACGATGTCATTGCCAACATGGGTGTCATCATCGCCGGTGTTCTAGTGGTATGGCTTGATAGCAGAATGCCGGATCTGGTTATCGGCTGTATAGTGTCAATAGTCGTGCTACGCGGAGCGTGGATGATCCTGAAAGACGCCAAGCAGGAATCACTTAATAACGAAGTACAGAAATGTAAAGCGGGTGATCCACTATGACATACAATAAAGCCGTTAAGCCGCATATCGATTCCAAATTAACCGATTACTCAGATGCAATGTCTAACAATAATGAGAGGCAGGCATTTGCAGCGCTGGAGGATGCGCATGTAATTGGTCAGCACTCTACTTATTATCATTGTTTAATCCATTATAAAATGCTGCGACATGGTTTTCTAAACAAAGATTGGAGAGCCGTTTTTGGACAAGTTATAAGAATAATTGGTGCTGCAACCAAAACCGCTATCGGCCTTGTACCCAAAGGGAACACAGGTGGCACTAATATCAGTCCATTCAAACGACTACCGGTAAGTGCTAAAAATCAAGCGATATTGGACAAAATCAATCATGCATAATCATAACCACAGTCACAGTAATAACAGCGCTTCAAAACGCATTGGCTGGGCATTTTTCTTGAATGTCGTATTTACTATCATTGAATTTATTGGCGGATGGCTGACAAACAGCACGGCCATAATGGCTGACGCAGTACATGATTTGGGCGATAGTTTATCTATTGGCACTGCATGGGGATTGAACAAGCTAAGCGATAAAGAAGCGAATACCACATTTTCATATGGTTATAAACGATTTTCGCTGTTAGGCGCTTTGATCAACGGAATTGTTTTAACTATAGGCTCAATATGGATTTTGTTCGAGGCCATACCTAGGCTTTCAGCACCTGAAATGCCGCAAGTGGAAGGTATGTTAATGCTTTCGATATTTGGTATCGCGGTAAATGGTTTTGCCGCATATAAACTTAGCGAAGGGAGCTCCTTAAACGAACGTATCTTAAACTGGCACTTACTTGAAGATGTATTGGGTTGGGTGGCAGTGCTGATCGTATCGATTGTGCTGATGTTCAAGCCATGGGCAATTTTGGATCCCATTTTATCTATTGGCTTTACATTATTCATTTTATTTAATGTCGTCAGAAATCTAAAAGAAACCTTGTTGTTATTCTTGCAAGGCACGCCAGATACGACGCAGATGGTGAAAGTGCGTAAAGTACTTATGTCAAACGCTGATGTGGCGGATATACATCATTTTCATATCTGGTCTTTGGACGGTGAACATAGCGTCATGACGGCACATGTGGTGTTGAAACAAGATGTTTCGATTTCTCAATTGAGAACACTCAAAGACGAATTTCGTCACGACCTTGGTGAATTTGACTTTGTGCACACTACCATTGAAATTGAATTTGCCAGTGAAGATTGCCGTGATAAGTAATGTAATGGTTGAAATACTTTGTTTTGGTTGGTCGATTGGCCTTAGTTCGATAAGCTGTTAACATAAACATGATGAGAGAAGATAGATATGTTTAGTGTAAGGGTGGCAAGTTACCTGTTGATTTCGCTGATTTTGTTTCAGTCGTTTTCGGCTGTCGCTAATTCCTTGGATTTTCATGTTATCGACTCGCAACATCTAAGCGAAATACACGAACATCAGGCGGGAGATAACACTGTTTCTGCGAAGGCGCTTGTTCAACAGCAATCTAACGAACAACCCAATGCTGATAAAATCACCGTAGATATTTCTCATAATCCCGCTGATTGCCACCACTGTGGTCATTGTCACGGAACCCATGCTCACTGGCTTGGAAACAGCAATGGCATCGAACTCGATTCTGTTACCACCCATCACGGTTTCTATTACTTAACGAAAGTAATAGAAGGGCCCGTCACACAATTGTTACGCCCACCTAAAGCATAACCCTGAACTAATCAAACACCGTTCGCCAACAACTTGGCGATATATATTTTTGATAATTTAGGAATAAAACAACAATGAAATTTTCATTGAATAGTCCTGTGCGTGTGCACGCTTGGGTGGTTTCCATGATGATTGTCCTTTTGACAACACACACCGTGGTAGTAGCACAAACAAACAGTACCAACAATCTAGAAATAACGTTGCAAAGCGCCATACAGCGTACATTAACTAATTCGCCAGAATTGCATGAGTTCACATATAGGCAACAAGCAGTTGAGGGGGAAATTAAAACGGCGTCTCTCAAACCTGAGGTTACAGCCGGTATTGAACTAGAAAACTTCTTAGGTACAGGAGATGTCTCAGGAACTAAGGACACCGAGATGACTCTCACATTGTCGTCGGTCATTGAATTGGGCAATAAACTCAACTCACGTAAGGAGTTTACTAAGGCGCAATCCACCTTAGTCGAAGCACAAAAACAAGTGCAAACCTTGGATGTTTTAGCTGAAGTGACACGTCGCTACATCGATGTCTTAGCGCAACAAGCGCTAATTGACGCACAACAAGAGACAGAAACTCTTGCCCGATATACCTATCACGCGGTCACAAAACGTGTGGATGCGGGAGCATCTCCAGTATTTGAACAGCAACGTGCTGAAGCTGCACTGGCAAGAGCCAGACTGGATGTGGTGACGGCACAGCAGACTAAGCAAGCCATGATAAAAAGTCTGGCTATTATGTGGGGGGAAAAAAATCCTACTTTTACTGGTGTTGAGGGTGACTTATTTACACTGCAATCATCTCCTTCATTAACCTCGCTTTTCAACACACTATTGAACAGTCCCAATCTTGAGGTCTATACGAAAGAATCGAGATTGCAGGCATCTCAAGTCCGCCTTACTCAAGCAGCTAATCAATCAGATTTAAGCTGGACAGCGGGAATAAAACGTATAAATAGCATTGATGATACCGCTTTCGTAGCAGGTGTCAGCATGCCGTTGTTTGCGGCAAGTCGAAACCTTGGTGAGTATGAAAAACAACGGGCTGTTCAAGGGCAATTGGAACAACAAAAACAGTCTGCAACCCAAAACCTTTACCATCAACTAAATATGGCGCTAGTAGCGAGAAATAATGCGCTGCTCAATGTGCAGACACTACAAGACTCGATTATCCCGCCGTTAGTTCAAGCGCTGAAATTGGTAGAACAAGCCTATATCAATGGGCGTTTTAGTTATTTTGAGTGGGTCAGCACCCGTCAAGAACTACTTAATGCCAAGCAAGCCTTAATTCAGTCTGCCAAACAAGCACATCAGCGGGGGGCGGATATTGAATCACTCACTGCGCAACCGCTTGCTGATGCAAATGTCACATCTTCTTCGAGTAAAAATCAATGAATAACAAAACAGTAATCAAGACACAAAACCCCCTGCGAACTTTCATAACATGCAGTGTGTTCATATTGCTTATAAGTCGTCCAATATACGCATCAGAAGGCGAACATAGGGATGAAGATACCCACAACGCTGAATTTGTGCTTATATCTGACAATATGGCGCAAAAAATGGGTGTGGTGACACAAAAAGTGAGTGCAGGACAACTCAATATCACCACTACCGTTTACGGAAATGTGGTGACCGACCCGGCTTCACTGAGTCATGTCCGCGCCCGGTTCGACGGTATGGTGACTAAAGTCAACGCAAATCTGGGTTACAAAGTCAAAAAAGGCGAGACACTGGCAATCGTTGAATCCAACGAAAGCTTGAAAAGCTACCCCGTTACAGCACCGTTTTCAGGAAGCGTGATTGCGAGGCATGCCAATGAAGGCGAGTTATCTAATGGACAAGTGTTATTTTCAATCGCCAACTACGAGGATGTGTGGGCGCAGCTTAAGATTTTCCCACAACAACTCTCAGAGATAGCTGACCAACAAAGCGTTCAGCTTAGTTTGTCAGAGGCAAAGTTAAACACAACTATTCAGCATATTTTACCATCACCCGATGAAAAGCCTTACGTCTTGGCTTACGCAAAAATTGCCAACACGTCAGGTAGGTGGCCTGTTGGCGCAGCTATCAAAGGTCTGGTCACAATCAACAAACTTGATGTCGCCATGATGGTACCTAAAGCTGCGATTCAAGAATTTGAAGGGACATCTGTAGTATTTGTTAAAGAAGGTGAGGAATACCATCCCGTTCCCGTTATGCTTGGTCAACAAGATAGTAACAATATCGAAGTGTTATCAGGCCTGCATATTGCAGATGTCATTGTCAGCCAGAATAGTTATCTATTTAAAGCCGATTTAGAAAAGTCGGAGGCTGGTCATGATCATTAATCACGCAAGACTATCTGTCTGGTCTATCGCCCTAAATATTGGGAGACAAACACATGATTGAGTCAATACTGCGTTTGTCTATTGAGCGTCGAGGTTTAATGTTGATGCTAATTTTTCTTGTGCTGGGAATGGGGCTATTCAGTTACCAAAAATTACCTATTGATGCGGTACCTGATATCACCAACGTGCAAGTGCAAATCAATACACAAGCACCGGGTTATTCGCCCTTGGAAACCGAGCAACGGATCACGTTTGTAGTAGAAACAGCATTGGCGGGATTGCCTGAACTATCCTACACCCGCTCTTTATCCCGCTATGGGCTATCTCAGGTAACAGCAGTATTTGATGAAGGCACTGATCTATATTTTGCGCGTAATCTCATCAATACGCGACTAGGAGCAATCAAAAGTCAGCTACCTGAAGGTTTAGAGCCAGAAATGGGTCCTATCGCTACGGGATTGGGCGAAATCTATATGTATACCTTACGAGCTGATCAAAGTGCCGTGCAAAAAAATGGTGAGCCATATGACGCAATGGCTCTTAGGGAAATTCATGACTGGATAGTAAAACCTCAGCTTGCACTCGTTAAAGGGATCACAGAAGTAAACGCCATTGGTGGTTACGTAAAGCAATATCATGTGAATCCTGAACCACAGAAAATGCTAAATTTTGACATTAGTCTAGGAGATATCCATCTTGCTCTGGAGCGAAGCAACGCGAATCAGGGAGCGGGGTTTGTTGAGCGCAATGGACAACAAATATTGGTGCGCTCACAAGGTCAGCTCCAGACACTTAGCGATATAGAAAATGTGGTAATAAAACGCATTAATACTGTCCCCGTTGCGGTGAAAGACATTGGTAGTGTAGCTATTGGCAAAGAGCTGAGAACCGGTGCGGCAACACAGGAAGGTGAAGAGACCGTTTTAGGTACCGCAATGATGCTTGTCGGCGAAAACTCACGAGCCGTTGCCCAATCAGTTGCCAAGAAGGTGAAAGACATCCAATCCAGCTTACCTGATGGTATTGTCATTGAGCCAGTCTACGACCGCACCCTACTGGTCGATAAAGCTATCGACACGGTTCAGAAGAATTTAGTAGAAGGGGCGTTATTAGTCATAGTGATTTTGTTCATATTACTTGGCAATATTCGCGCCGCGCTCATCACTGCGGCAGTTATTCCGCTAGCGATGTTGGCGACCATCACAGGGATGGTTAATACCGGTGTGTCTGCCAATCTGATGAGCCTTGGTGCATTGGATTTTGGATTAATTGTCGATGGTGCGGTAATCATCGTAGAGAACTGTATCCGGCGACTATCCGAGTCACAGAAACGAACAAATGGTGTTCTGCAACTTAAAGAAAGGCTTGAGCTGGTTTTTCAAGCGACCAACGAAGTCATTCGTCCTAGCTTGTTCGGTGTATTGATTATTACTGTGGTGTATATCCCCCTGTTCTCATTGACAGGCGTTGAGGGCAAGATGTTTCAGCCAATGGCGGCAACGGTCATCATGGCGCTGATAGCAGCGATGCTGTTCTCCATTACCATTGTACCAGCGGCAGTCGCGATGTTCATGGGCGGAAAAGTCAGTGAAAAAGAAAGCTTCATTATTGTTGCAGCCAAATCCGCCTATCGCCCCATCATTCATATTGCACTGAAATTGCGCTGGATAGTGATTGTCGGCTCAGTCGTGCTAGTAGTAGGCAGCTTATGGCTGGCAACGCGACTAGGCTCTGAGTTTGTTCCCCAGCTTGATGAAGGTGACATTGCGCTACACGCTATGCGTATTCCTGGCACTGGTATAGAACAAGCCGTCGCCATGCAAAAGACGCTTGAATCTACCTTGATGGAATATGAGCAGGTACTCACAGTGTTTGCGAAAACCGGTACAGCAGAAGTAGCTACCGATGCGATGCCGCCCAACGTAACCGATACCTTTGTGATGCTAAAACCACGTGCGCAGTGGCCAGATCCAACTTTGTCAAAAGCGGATTTCGTAGAAACCCTTGAGCGAGACTTACAAGCGGTGACAGGCAACAACTATGAATTTACCCAACCTATTCAAATGCGCTTTAACGAGTTGATAAGTGGAGTGAGAGCTGATCTTGGCATTAAAGTCTTTGGAGATGATTTAACCACGCTTGTTGCCTCTGCAAACGACATCTTAACGGTTTTGCAATCAATAGACGGCGTGGCGGATGCACGACTTGAGCAGGTCGATGATATCCCTATCTTCACTATCAATCCTAAGCCAGTCGAGTTGGCACGTTATGGGTTGGACGTCGCCGACTTGCAGGAGTGGTTGGCGTCGGCCATCGGGGGTAATACCGCTGGCTTAATTTTTGAGGGAGATAGACGATTCGAGTTGCTTGTGCGATTTGATGAAGGTATTCGCACCGATTTAGATGCTATTGGCAGCACTCCTATTATTACATCCGATGGGGAATTTGTACCGTTATCAGAAGTCGCTACACTGAGTTACTCGTCTGTTCCCAATCAAATCAGTCGAGAAAACGGTAAGCGCAGAGTCGTGGTTACCGCCAATGTCAGAGAACGCGACTTAGGGAGTTTTGTTGACGAAGCAAAAATCAAAATAACCGAACAGGTTGCACTGCCCGCAGGCTACTGGCTGGATTATGGTGGCACGTTTGAGCAACTTGAAAGTGCCAGTCAGCGACTGTCTATCGTGGTGCCTGCCACGCTATTTCTAATACTTGTGTTACTAGTGGTGGTGTTTGGCTCATTTCGTGATGCCTTGATCATCTTCACTGGCGTGCCTTTAGCCTTAACGGGAGGTGTCTTCGCGCTCTGGATGCGTGACATGCCACTGTCTATATCTGCCGGAGTCGGGTTTATTGCGCTCTCTGGTATTGCGGTACTAAACGGCTTAGTGATGTTGTCATTTATTAAACAGCGAGTACTAGAAACAGGTGACTTAATTAACTCGATCGTTGACGGGGCTATCACAAGATTGCGTCCGGTTTTGATGACGGCACTGGTAGCAAGTTTAGGCTTTATTCCCATGGCACTTAATATCGGAACGGGGGCTGAAGTGCAAAGACCGTTGGCAACGGTAGTGATTGGCGGGATCATCTCATCGACCATTCTAACATTGGTCGTTTTGCCTATTTTGTATCGGGTAATGCATTCGAAATCAACGAAAGTGTGATTGTTAAGCACCGTATTTAAGAAGATACGGTGCTTTTCGTCTTAAAATTCAAAATAATTGAAAATGATCACTGGATAGTGTGTCCACCAATAAGGAACTGATTGTCCAGAATGCTACGATTGCCACTATTTCAATCAAGGTGGAATGAAGATCCGCGAATGACATAAACATCTTCGGCAGGTTTAACGCTCGTCTGTCCACTTAGGTTCACATCTGCCTTCCAGAGAACTTCTTTTAAACGGCTGCAATTGGCAAAATGCAGAATCTCATGAATTAATACCTGAACGTCCGCTCCTTGTCTTTTGCTACCTGTCAGTTTAAGTCGAAACTCTCGAACAAAAGTGTCAGATTAGATATGAGCTACTACACCTAAATATGGCGGCTACGCAAATCTCAGTTTGTTGCAAATTTGTTCTTACCAACGTTAAAAGCTTGATATTACCTCGTGACACCTTGTGGGTAGTTTGTGAGAGCGCTCCTCAGGAGTTCTTTTAAGTGACTGTTTCGAGAGTCACTTTGCCTGGTTGATTTGGTTATTTCACTAAAATCCAGTGAAGATCCCACAATGTGAACTTCAGTTTCAGCGCGAGTGATAGCAGTATAAAGCCAAGCACGGTCGACAATTCGTCCTTTATTGAATGCTACAATGACCCGAGGAAACTGTGACCCTTGAGCTTTGTGCAGTGTGATGCAGTACCCAAGTTCAATATCGTTTAGTAGATCCTGATCCAGTGTGATGTCCAGCCCACTATCCAGCCTAACAAGACCCAGTTCTTCACTATTTCGAGTCACTAAACATATTGTACCAAGGGAACCATTTTGAACTCCTTTTTCATAGTGATTCTTTGTAAATAGAATTCTATCGCCTTTTCTTAAATCGCCTCTCAATTGTCTTTCTTTATCAAATACAAACTCAATTGCTTGGCCGTGGGGATTCAGTTTGGCCTGGATTCTTTTGTTTATATTTTGCCCCATAGCGAGAGTAGAACATACGACTTGGCTACTTGCTGGAAATAGCTGATAGAGGTTTGTGCATGTAGTTTCAATTTGTTCTATTGGTACATCGTGGAAATGAATACATTTCTGACTTAGCGCATGTGGAACGGTTCCCTTGTTTATTTGCTGGGAATACTCTGGAATACCAGACGCACTATCTTGTCGTTGTACTATATCAAGGCGAGTATTTGGTATTACTCGAGATTTTACTAGATCTGAAAGTACCTTACCGTATCCGATAGGGGGAAGCTGATCTGGGTCGCCAGTAAAAATATATCGTACAGATTCATGAGTATGATTTATCAATTGATATAATGTTGGTAAGTCGATCATTGAAGACTCATCAATGATCAGTATTTGACGCGCCTGTCGAGAAGGGGTGATTGCTTTACCTCTTAGCAGGCTAGCTATTGTCTTAGTTTGAAACTCTATTGATTCTTTTAATCGCGTGGCAGCTCTTCCTGATAATGTAACAGCATTGACTTCAAATCCTAGTTGATTGAATGCTTTTGCAATAACGCGCAATAGAGTTGTTTTCCCTGTTCCTGCTCCGCCAGTGATGCAGCAAACCATATTATTTACTGCTGAGTAAAATGCATCTCGTTGCATCTTAGTTAATTCGTGAGGTATCTCGGAGATTGAGTCGAGAATGATTTGTTTTTCTTTTACATCAATATCTTGCGGGGATTTGACTAATTTTATTAGTCTTTTACTTACGACAGTCTCCATTAAATATTGTGCAATTGGGTGGAAAGTACCTGTTTTAGAATTAACAACAAAAAGAGATGAATCGCTGGCTGCTTTTAGCGCTCTACTAACCAGTTGCTTGTCGTTAATTATGCGAAAAAGGTTTGTCTTAAGGTTTTCAGGACTAGAGTACGTGTGACCCCTGTCGATCTCTATTTTCATAGCGGATTCAAGTGCCGCGTTTAAGCGGCGAAGGTCTGCTTTGTCGATGTAAAAGTGACCTTGTGATAGGGCGTCTACTTTTTCGAAACTCATGCCAAAACCAATTAGTAAATATGGATTATTTTCGATAGCATCAATAATCTTTTCGTTATGATACTTGAGTAATCGAAGTTGGATTTTGGAGGGGATTCCTCGAGAGGTCATCCAATTGCAATATTTTAAGTTTCGATATTTGGAATAACCCTTGTATAAAGAGTCAATCGACTTACTTGAAAGTATAGCACTTAGCAATAATCTATGTTTTTTTGTATCTTTGCTAAGTATTTTGTCGAATCTGTGACCGAGAAGAAGCCAAAGATCCCTAGCTTTCTTCGCTCCAATTCCTTTAAAGTCCGGTTCTCTAGTTATGAACTGAACTAGCTGCTCTTCTGTTTCAGGGAGTACACACTTTACATTGTCCGGTGAGCGGTATTCATGTTCACTCGCTAAGTAATCCCTAATCTTTAAGTGTTTAATTCTTCTTAATCCCCTTACTTGCCATACTTGTCCAGAAATTGGTGGGACCGGAAGTTGGGTGGGATTATGCAATACGGTAACGTGGTATTTTCCTTTCGCAATATGAAAGGCGTCGCTTCTTAAAGGTATTCCCTTAAATACTATTAAATTTTTGGATAAAAATGAGACGCTCGTAACACGTATAGATTCTTGGTAATAAGATTCTGTCATCGAGGCAATATTCCCAATTCAATCATTGATTCTGATAGCTCAGTAAAGCAGTTTAACCTTTCCTCGAGGTAGCGAACCTGTGCTTTTAACTCAAGGTTTTGAGTTTCCAGAGCCGATATTTTTTTCGTCTCACTCTTAGAGTGATTCTCTTTGCTATGCTTTAAACGGGAAGGATTAGCAGACTCATTCAAAGCAGGTAAGATTTGATAGGCTCTCAAGCGCTCCTCTAGCTCTGATAAAGCATTTCTTATTGAAGGGTTTTGATATAGCGACGACTTCCCCAATCCTGAGCTTTTAGCAATCTCTGTTCGACTTAGCTTTCCGTCTTTTATTATTTTTTTGAAATCATCGAGCCGTTGTGTGTCTCTCCAAGATATAAATGTCTCGAAGTTGATTTTTGCCAGTTGCTGCCCATTAGCCATCTATAACTGCTCCCCTAACCAGTCGAAGAACTTGGGGAGCTCATTATTATTCACAAATGGCTTATTTAGCTCCCAGTCATAAACCAACCCCTTATCAACTATCGTTTCGACTATTCCTGCACTTTCTAATTTTCGTATTGCTTCGTATAAGAAATTAAACAGCTTCTTCTCAGTTTCGTCATTAGAACGGTTAAATGTATCCGAGCTTGCTAGGTGCAGAGAGTACTGTTCTGCGTACTCTAGAGTGAGCCTGTTTTTTAACAGTTTATCTGCTTCTAATAGTCTTTTTTCTAGTTCCAATATTTTTTCATCTTTCTCAGCTAAAACTTTACTAATACGCCTTGAATTTAGTTGCTCGGAAATAAATGTGTCCGCCTTGTTGCCCAAAGCTTCAGGGCACACTTCATTTAAGTATTCGATTAATAATGAACTGTACTTAATGTTTCTTCTAATTGTGCTGGACCAGACTTTGCCAACTTCTTTATCTGATAATTGATCAGCAACATATTCACTCAAAGCTGTTTTGTTTTTAAAGCTGACTTTATATTCCTTTAGTCTGTTTAGTATTTCCTTGATGGCTTTAGTTCTTTTGTCAGTGAGGGGAATTTTGCGATAAGTGAAATTGGAATTTTCTATTTGGTTTTCTTTACTCATAGCAATTCCAACCATTCAGGTTTAATTAGCTTGATGTCATTATTTTCCAGCACGGATGAAAGCTCTTGTTCGCTTATATTACTTGTTCTACAAATGACTTTTATTAATTGTAAAGTGACGTCTATATCATTTTCTGGACTGAATTCACTATTGTTAAATAAGTCAGGGGACCTGTTTAGTAACGCAAGAATCTTATGCTTTAAAGCTCTCGTCTGACGTTCTAATTTTGGTGAAGTCAAAGAGCTTATTCCATTTGTCTCTATCAACCTATTAATTACATTCTGACCCTCAGTTGATCCTGAAATATGACGAATGAGTTTTTTGTCCTTTTGACCAGTGTAAAAATCTTGACGATTTATTTCTTTAGATAGAAAAGAATGTCTAACATTCCAACCACTTATAGCCTTTATTGTTCTATCTCTTTCTTGCATCAATATAGCTTTTTCAGTTTTTAAAAGTTGGTTTTCACTATTTATAGACTTATTAATTTCCGCCGCAATATCGCCCAACCTCTTTAATTCGGCACTTATACCAATAGCGTGGTCTTTACAGATAATCGCGTAAGGGCATATTGCACAACATTTCTCGCCTTGTAGTTCAGACAAAACTTCCTTCGGGCAATCGTTGTCAAATGGGCAGATGTGAGTGCGATTGAATGCAAGTTTATTTGCTGGTGCATTGTTTAGCGTATTAATTGGTGTGTCTAAGCCGTTAATCTTTATTGGCGATAGACTTATGCACCCAAAATCATGAGCTGCTGATTTATTTGCATGCTTTTCAAGAAACTTGTCTTCATTTAACTTCACCTCATTGGCAGACGCTATTGACCTTTTAGCTTGAGCGTCAGATAGTTGAGGTGGAAACTGCCCCTTAAAACTATTTGCGGTTTTAATTTCCTTTAAGGTCGCAGTTTCTTCAGGGGTGTTGATAGTGTAGTAACCGACAGTTGCTGCTCCTTGCCCTGTCGATATTTTACCTACTGACTCCATATCTGCGAGGACAGAACAAACGCTATCGAAAGTAACTCTCAGTGAATGTGGTGTCCATTTAACAGCCTCTCTTATAGGCGTAAACTCTGCCTCTTCTTGATTATCTAAGCTACGGAGTACTGCTTTATAATCTTGCTCAGCATGAATTATGTTTCTAATTTTACGAAACGTTGCTTGGTTTGCATAAATAGGCAAATAATATATCGAAGAAGAATATTCGATCTGCGGTCTGGAACTTTTGGATGCTACTAAATTATGAGCATTTAAGCACTTTTCAAATTCCTTAAGTACAGAAATTAGAAACCCGCCTTTGGAGCTGAATATGTTACCATTATTCACGGTTTTTTGTAGAAGTGGTTTAATCGAAGACCACTTCGAATATTCAGCTCCTTGATAAGGAATCGCTTCGTTAAAACCGTTTCTATCAATTTTTAGACGAAGTTTGGCGACTCTATCCAAAAGCTTCATAATGAAACCTGGAATTTGACTTGTGTATGGTTCCGTTTTTGCCTTGTCGGTATTAACATATAAGTCAACAAAGTCATCTTTTGAATATTTTGGCGGGCATTCTGATGAGTAGTTATTTACATCAAGCCAGGCAACATTGGAATACCTCAACCCACTCCATGCCAATAGCGTCAGTGTTACTAGACTTTGGTATTCAGTGATCTTGATAGGACTTTTCCAATCACTGAAGCTAAACATTCCTAAATCGGTAGCGTCGAAGTTATCTATATGAACTTTGTAACCTAACCATTCAATGTTCTTGTTGATTTTTAGTACGTCTTTATTCCTCGCATTATTGAATACGACGGCTTCAGCATTATCAAGCACCGCCTTTGTAACCTCATAAAGAAATTGGCGTAACAAAACCCAGTAGTCTAGTGAGATTTTTTCTTTAACAGTGTGATGATATTTGTAGCCCTTTCGTGAATCTTTATCAAAATCTGTTATAGGGTTTGTCGCAATTTTACATTCCGGGATGCTAGAAAACCGAGCCATAATAAATTCAAAGTAACGCTGAATTGTGGCAACGGTGTCTCTTCCTGCATTTGTTTTTGTGTACCCTCTTAAAGCTGACTTTTCGTCAGTTATTGTATATATGTAATTTAATAAGCTAACCGGGTATGCTACATTTTTTTTATTTTCAAAATGTGCCATTGTTAGCGTTATTGATGGTTTGACAAATAAAAAACTTAAGAATTCAGAAGGGCTCTTAGGGTAGCTATAACCACAATTTGGATACTTTTTGAAAAATGTAGGTAAGTAATCATACAAGTATGAGTTCAAGTATGCTAAACGGCCTTGTCTTGATTTCCGCGTGCCTTTTTCATTACTGGTATTCAGGTAGTCTAATTGAGTTTTTTTCCAATAGTCATCAATCTCAATATTTTCAGGTGTAAAATCTCTGAAGCTGTCTCTTGCAGAAAATGAATAATCACCAACTGAAAATATATTTACTTCTCGTAAAATTGTTTCTATTTCAAATTTTTCATGTTCTAAATGGAAACAGGTCATGCTTTTTATTTCTGTTTCTGTGTGAAAAATTTTCTTTAAATTTTTATTTTGTGGTTCTTTCGATACGCTTTTCGCGGAGAGTCCTCCTGATGATACGATTTTCTGATATTGTTTTTTAAAGCTTTTGTCTTTGTGTTGATTAAAGAAATCTAAATAAAAAGCGTAGGTTACGGTGCTTACTTTGTTATGTTTATTATTTTTTGCGATGAAATATGCTGAAGCTTCTGAATTAGCAAGATAGTATCTAGTTAGAGTATTTACAGTAACGTCTTCAATTTTTGATACTTTTGAATAAATAATAGCTTCCATCAAGTTCATTGCAGCTCTTTGCCATGTTGAACGAAATTTAGGGCCTGATTTCTTAAAAAACTCTACGTGCACTTTTGATAAATGCTTCTTAAAGAAATCTAGTCGCATCTCAGTAGAAGTCATGTACACAAACGCTACACTTTCGGTAATCAAACCATGTTTATGGTACCAATCGAAAGATTCCGGTCTAGATGGTAAGTGAATTTGATGTCCGAATCGAAGTTCAATATGACCTTCGAAAGAAAGGTGTATCAGTAACAGGCTAATATGCTGGAATATATGTGATGCACATTGCTCTCCATGTTTAAGTGGTACTTTGATAAATTTGCACATCGAAATCATATTCTTTTTACTACGGTCATTTTTTGAATAAAAAAGAGAGACTTTCTCGATATCTTCCAACCAATTGTGTTTTTCTAAGCTGATCGAGATTAGCTTAGCGATGTACGCATATCTTTCATTGTTCCAGTTTGGTTTTTTCTCGACAGACATAGCCTTTTTCAACCATAGGTGCGCTGCTTTTTTAACTTGAGAAGGACTAGTGATAATCTTTGTGTTTGTCCTCATAGTGAAACTCCTTTAAGTAATGTCGTCAGCACATTGTTTTGTTGATTTGTTAGGAATTCTTTGGTGTTTTCTCTATATTTATTTTGAAGAACGAGATTAGCGAGCCTTATTTTTTCTTTTGCAATCTCTTTGTTGATGACTGCGTAGTGCTCAGTCGATTTTCTTTCTTTATGCCCCATCATGTATTGCACGTCTTCTATATTGAGTTTTTCACCTGTTTCAGTTCGATGGAAGTTAATAAGCCAATGGCCATAAAAATGCCTAAGTGAATGAAGTGTATATCTTTTATTTAAACCATCTTTGTATGGGCACGAGATTTTGTTCTGTACTTTTTTGAACGAATAGTTTTGAGTTGTGTTTGAAGAGCTAAATAGCGGCTCTCCTTTACTTCTATTTCCATTTGTTACAAATAGATAGCTGTGTTTAGAGCCATAAGGTCTTTCGAATTTCAAATATTTTTCAATCGAGTCAAAAAATACAGTTTTGAATGGATAAATAAAAAATACTTCCTCAGTTGCTCTACCTTTAAATGAAAGGTTGAAAATACTTTTGTCATTAAGTCCTTCAAAGCATGCAATACGATGTCGGTAACTAAGAATTTTCACTTCTTCTTTTGCTAAATCAATGTCTTGAACTAATATTTGACCAGCTTCACTCATTCTCAAGCCCGTTCCGAGTAAAAGTGACCAGAGGGCCCGATCTCTGTATGTCTGTGCGTTATCAAGCAGAGGCTGGATGTAATCGATAGGGAAGTGCTTGTAATCTTTACTTGAAGTTAAACTGATGCGAGATGGTGTACGGAATAATATGGAATTTGTGTAACGAGCTCCACCTCGAATGACTTGCCCAATGACCGAGTCTTTTTGCAGTCTAATGCGTTCAGAAGTGCTTAACTTTCTACGATTAAGAAGCTCTTTGTGAATGTTTTTTGATGCTACATCGATATTAATGAAATCGAGTGTGTTAGCTTGCGAATTTCTTTCATGATTTGCCGCTGAAGCATTCAAAAATTTATTAACTGTACTTAGGTTTCTAGCTACACTTTTTCCTTTTACTGGAGCTCTATTCGTTATTTTGGCTGTCTCGCGTGCCAATTTGCTCTGCGAATTTTGGGCTAGCGACAAATAACTTGGGTAGGAAAGGATAATTTCAGAAAGATAAGTTGTTTCAGTACTTACCTTATTTTTAAATAGAAGGTCTTGAGCATTCAGAACATACTCCAAAAAGACTTTTAAATCTGATGCGACCGCATTGATTGAATTCTGTGCCTGTCTATTTTCACTAACTTGGTTTGCCATGATTTCATGCAGAAATTCTGCATAAGATGGAACGCTTTCTCCGGTTGAAATATCTAGTAAGTCGTATGACTTCATACCGAATGAAGTATTCTTGAAAGAGATTTTCTTTAGTTTAATCATGACTGCTCCACTATGATTTCTTGTACGTTGTGCACAAGTTATAGTGAACGCATATATGAAACGACAATAGCAAGCACGAAAAAAAATGAAAAAAATTGGTTTTTTCGTAAATAGGTATATTAATGATTTAAATAGGAAAAGTGGCGTTTAGGCGGGGTGGTAAAAGTAGTATTAAAAAAGGTTGTGTGTAATTTGAGCGGAGATTAAAAGAGTTTTAATTCCCGAAACAAAATCTATTTCTTGGATTGTTGTTGCTACGATTAACGACAGAACATTTTAAATTGAACAGGGTCTCACTGAGCCTAGCGCCCATACATATAATCTACGTAGTCCAAGTAATATCAGTGCTTAGTGGATAAGTTATTGCAAGAAATTACAATATGAGCCAGAGAAAATGGCATAATATTTCTTAAAAATATTTATGTAATTGATTTTATTGCAAAAAAGTGGCCGAAGCGGTGGGGCACGATCCCACAACCTTCCCCTTAGGAGGGGGATGCTCTATCCAGTTGAGCTACGCCTCGGCAGATGAATTAGTATTGCACTAGTATTGCACTAATCCCTATAGTAGATAAGAACCAACATCTAAGCCTTAGGAGGGCCTTGTTTTATCCGTTAAACTATAGGGACTCGGGCGCAATTATACGTAGAAAAGGTGTCGCTGTTAACCCCTCGTTTTTCAACAGGTTTTAAAAGAATGGTTCAGTGATTAAAAACACGACGAGGGGAAGGGCTCGCCGTGTTGTATTTACTGAGGTTTGTCTGCTTTATCGGTATTTGCGAATAAACTCTGCCAACTGGGAACCAGAAATGAGTTTAAAGTTTTGTTGTGATGATGGCATTACATTGTGACCATCCTGCACCACTAACAGGCCGTCGGGTAGGGCTTTCCCAAGGGGGAATGAGATGGCTTCTAAACCGTCCGTTTCCGAGGTGCCATCAATGCCGGTAGCAAAATCAGGAACCACATTAAAGGTACCTAAAAAGGTGTGATCTTCGGTGGTGGTATAAATGGGGTAGCGATCATTGCCTTGACTCGATACCACCAGATAACGCTCACCGTCCACATCAAATAACGCCATGCCTTCAATATCGGCTTCCACTTTGCCGCCGACGGTGGCAATGAGCTTAGGCGCAGAAACCTGCCCACTTATGTCACGTTTCCATACGCCTACGGCTTCTTCGCCATAATATAACACCCCGTTTTCATCATCGGCCACGCAGCCTTCTGGTTGGGAAGGTACCGAGAAGGTTTCCACAAGATGGGCAGTAATCTTGGTGCCTTGGGATGTAAGCCGGTGACGTTCAACCTGTCCATCGGTATCATTGGCAAACACATCAAGGGTGTTGTTGTGCTGATAAAGGCATAAGCCGTATAAATCGTTTAATGATGAGGGCAGCTTGGAGGCGAGGCTGGCTTGCCGCGTCATGGGATCAAGGACAAAAATATCAATGGTTTTGGTGGTGCGATTGGTGGCGGCGGCAATCGCCAGTACGCCATTATCCGTTTGCCAGTGACGGCGCACATCCACGTTATTGAGTCTGCCTACAGCAAGATGCTGAAGGCGTTTACCGGATAAATCATACAGGTCCAGCCCTGACTTTTTGTCGGTGCCCAAAATGACAGAGGTTTCAGGTGCCTCGTCCAAATACCAAATGGCCGGGTCGTCAGCGGCATCGCCAAAACGGGCCACCGGATCGGTTTGTGCGAAGGCGGTAAGACTGCCATCTACCGGGTCCGTCTTGACGGCGGCTAGGCGGGGAAGTCGGGGTAAAGATACAGTATACAATGACGCCGTATTATCGTCGTAGATACCGGCAATGAGGCCATTGTTATGGGCTGTAATGCGTACCGACTCTAACTGATACTCGCCAGCTAAAGGGTAGGCAGTAAAGGTGTTGTTATCACCCACCCACAAGGCATTGTCCTTAGGCGACACGGCCACTACTGCACCTGTACTTTCCACGCCCACCCCTTCTAGGCCAGTTTGGGTTGGCGTGGTAAGCAAATCATGTCCATCACTGGCTTCAAAATGGCTATTGTATTGCCAAAGGCCGGTATGTTCATCGGCTAGGTAAAGGGTGTGCGTTTGGCTGTCCTGTTGACAAGATTTGATCCCCGTACCCACATTTACCTGACGAATATCCACCCAGGCGCTGTTGATTAAACCCTGTTGCTTCATCCGGCCGATGGTATCAATGGTGGTGACAACCAACAGGTTGTCTTGGTTCGCTAAGCACACCGCTTCAATATCGGCATCCGCCGCAGGCAGGGACGCAAGGGCGGCAAAGCGCTGCTCTTGGGGATCATAAGTAAATAAATTTATCCCGTAGGTGTCATTATTCAGGGCCCCGATGATGAGCTTGTTGTCAGCGGTAAGCAGAATATCACTTTGGCTATAGTGGCCGCCTTGGTTAGCAACAACAGACTGGTTTTCGTCGGTGATTGTTAATCCATTTGTTTCGCTGGTGACCAAGTAATAAAGTGATGATGCCACCGTCAGTGGCGTCAATTGTTGGCCGGGAAAGGAAAAGGGCTTCATTTCCTGAGGCTGCAATGAGGTGGTTGTGGGCTGGCTTGTACACGCGGTCAGAGAAAGACCTGCTAGCGTAATGGAAAGAAGTGTCGGTAGTATTTTCACAGTTAATAGGTTCCTTTAGCGGGTAACTTTGTTCTTTTTAGATAAAACTATTGCGGGTAAGTGAGCACTTACCCGCATGAATGGTTACATTTGCCAGGTAAACCCAAGTTCAAAGGTACGGCCATATTCTTCATACTGGGCATTGACATTGCGCTGTCCGAAGTAGGCATAGTAGGGTTCGTCGGTTAGGTTGACGCCGTTGAAGTAAACCAGCATGTTGTCGTTAACATAGTATTTTCCAGAGAAATCCACTTGCTGGTGATCGTCTTCCATGCGGATGAAATCCCCATCAATTTCTTCGAAATTCTCGCTTTTGTAAGTCATGGTTAAACGCAGGCTCACGGCATTATTTTCATAACCTAAGGTGAGGTTGCCGATGCGATCTGATTGATTGGGCAAACTGGTTTCAAACTTCTCACCATCCACATAGGTGGTGGCATCAGAGGTGGAAAAGGTACCGTTAGCCGACATTAAAAAGCCGTTATCAAAGGTTTTCACCCAGGACAGTTCTAGACCATGTAAGGAAGCCGAGTCACCATTGATCCCTTGCGTAACCTCATCGTAGCCTTCCCATCCTTCGGTACCGGCTACATCGGCGTAAACTACAAAGTTGTCGATGTCTTTATAGAAGTAGCCGGCAGAGATAACCCCAATGTTGCCCGGGTAGTATTCTAAGGTTAAATCGATATTATTCGCTTCATAGGGCTTTAACTCTGGGTTCCCCGCTTCAGCGGTACGCTCGGTTACAAAGCTGCCATCGTCTTCTTCTTCGGTCTTTGTTTCGATGATTTGGTAGGCCGCTACGTCTTCAAACTTGGGGCGAGAAAGGGTTTGGGTATAGGCGCCGCGGATCACCACCTTGTCATTCACGTTATAGCGCAGGTTAATGCTGGGCAGCCAGTGATCATAGTCCCGGTCGGCAGACCAGTCAGTATTGAGCACTTCTTCCTCATCGGTTTGTGCATTTTCCACTAATTCAACCCGCATGCCTTGGGTACTAAAATCAGTGCGCTCGTACCGTAAACCGGCAACGATCCGCAGGTCATCAATATCCGCCGTGACCATAGTATAAGCGGCGAAAATATCTTCATTGTTAATATAAGATGCGCCGTTAGATTCAATTTCTGAATCCAGTTCAGCCAATTCGAGGCTGTCACGTTGCTGGTTAAAGGTACTTCTTAGGGAAGCGCGGTTTAACCCATCACCGAAATCACCTAAATTGTAATCCGGTGAGGCGGCAACAAAAGCTTCCCCTGTGACGCCATCAAAATCGCCATCGTAAATATACACATTGCTGTTGCGATCTTTTTCACGGCTGCGGTATTTACTACCGAATTTTATTTCCCCCGGGTAGTCACCTAAGGAAATTTTGCGGCTAATATCAAACTTGGCACTGGTTTCCACATCTTTGGTGTAATTGTCTTCAAAGCTAATTTCATCCAGATCATAAAGGGAGAGATCCATGGCATCATCATTTTGTATCACTTGGGGAATGATGGCATTAAGATCCGCTGAAATACTGTCGTTGTCTTGTTTAAAGGTGTAGTAAAGGGCGTTGGGCTCATCTTCATCGGATTTAGCATAACCGAGTTGCCAGTCAATCAGCCAGGTGTCCAATTGATGCTCTGCGCCAGCGGCAACGGTGAAGATGGTTTGGGTTTCGTAACGATCTTTGCTTTCCCGCTCAATATCCGAGTCTTCGCCGTCAAAAGTAAAGGTATTGGCTTGGCGGTATTCATCGTCGGAAAATTTGCTGTACAAGGTGCGTATATAATACTGATTGTTAAAATCGGGGCGGTAGTCAACATTGACTGCGGTACCTAAGCGTTCCCGAGTAATGGTGTAATCCCGTTGTTCCAGCTTATCCTCGCCGTTACTTTCGATATTATCTGAACCAAAGTCCCGTTCAAACCAAGACAGTGCCGCCGCAACGCCTAAAGACTCGCTAAATTTATGGGTGACCGCAGTGGATAATTTAGGGCTGACTTTATCTACCAGTTCATTGTAACTGCCCTGAGCGGTAAATTTGGCCGTATCGGTGGGGTAATCAAAAGCACTTACGCTTTTTACTTCCACGGAGCCACCAATGGCATCGGCATCCATATCGGGGGTGACGGATTTTGATACTTCTAGGCTTTGGATCAGTTCTGAAGGAATAACATCCAGCGCCACAGAGCGCACACCGGACTCTGGGGAGGGGACATTCAATCCGTTAATGGTGACGTTGTTTAAGTTAGGATCGATGCCGCGGATCCCCACAAAGCGGCCTTCCCCTTGGTCCCGTTCGATAGATAAACCGGGTAAACGCTGTAAGGCTTCTGCGGCATTTTGATCGGGAAATTGGCCGATGGCATCGGCAGAGACAATGGAGGATATTCTGTCTGAAGTACGTTGTTGATTTATGGCTCGGGCCTGGCCGCTACGTTGCCCTTTTACTAGAATATCAGCCATGGCCTTATCGTTATCAGATAGCACAATAACTGGGCTGACAACGCCACTGTCTTTCACTTTGACTATTTGGGTGACGGTGGGGGCACCAAGATAACTCACCTCCAGGGTGTATGCCCCAGCAGTAAGATCAGTGAACCGAAAGGTACCATCGCGGCGGGTTTCGGTACTTAAATTTAGCGCCGGAATTTTTACCATGGCACCGGCAAAGACACGGGCTTGATTTTCACTGGTCAATTTTCCTTCGATATCTCCTGCCATGAGGGTGAAAGGTACGGTTGACAGTCCCGCGGCAGCTAAACAATGCAGGGTTAATTTTGATAAGCGAAGCATATGTGCATTCCTGATAACAAGATGATTGAGGTTGTGTGGGGGGCTACGCTAGAAAGCTTGGATGACAAATTGATGACTGAGATGTGACAGCCGTTGTCACAATCGGTGGAATTTGGCACTTTTTGTCGGTGAGACATATTTATGAGCCAATATGACCTGTATCTAACTTATTGTTAAATATGAAAATTGATGAAAATATCTCGTCGAAGGGCGATTTTCGACATCCGTTTGTCATAATTCTGAGCCAAAATGACCCTTTCTATGAACCTACGTTTTACGTTATCAACGTGTTTTTGCGAATTACCCTGAGGCCTTATGAATTCGGTTTATCGTGCTCGGCAAAGTCATTTGATTGGCGGCAGTATTGCGACTCAAGCGCTGGCGTTATATTTGTGTTTTTCCCATGGAATTACAAAAGCCGCAGCACAAATTGCATGGCTGGATGTGGTGGGCGAGGGAAGCGTTTTGGTTTTTGCATTAAGCTGGATCGTGGCTGCGATCGTCAGTCGCCCCCCTGGTCGAGTGACTACCTTATTGATTGTTGGCCTTAATTGCTTTGCATTTACAACGATGCTGGATTTTCTCGATGAAGTATTTAGCTATTCTCTGGCTTCCGACTGGTTAAGTATGCTGGAGTCTATTCCGGCTGCTGTGGGCATGGTGGTGATGACCATCGCCCTTGTGGCTTGGCATGGAGAGCAAAAAGCGCTGAATAAACAACTACAACGCCGAGAGTGGACGTATCGGGATCATCATCAAATTGATGCAGTAACCCAGTTATATCAGGCAGACTATTGGCAAGAACGGGTTGAGGAGCTATGTAGTCGCAAACTGACCGGATGTGCGCTTATGCTAGATATAAACGGTTTTTCTCAATTTAACCAAATTCATGGCTATCAAGAGGGAAACCGCTTTTTGCAAGAAATTGCTCGATTACTTGTGATGCATGTGCGAGAAAACGACCTCGTGTGCCGGTTTGCCGGTGATCGTTTTGTGCTGTTATTGCCCAATACGCATTTTTCCACCGCGGCTGCCGTGGCCCGACAAATTGAGGTGTCGGTACATCATTTGGCCTTTAAAAGCGGTGTGAATACCACCGCCGTATTTCAATCGGTACGCACTGCCACCCTGCGCATTGATGGAAATAAGCCGGTAGCGCAGATACTTGCAAACCTGCAAGAAATGTTAGATAAACCGCGACACCAGGCCGCATGAAACACAGTATTGTTCAACCTCATCACCTGGTAACTCATAATGAGAAAGTGATACCGGCTTACCCGATGTGTCGAGCGGTGGTTGACGTGGTCACAAGCCAGGGCATTGATCAGCATAAGCTGCTTCGTGGAACGGGTATTTTTGATACAGACATTTGTCATTCGGGGTGGGTGTCGGCAAATCAATTATCAGCCTTACTTAGTAACGTGGTGAAGCATAGTAAAAGTAAAGGTGTTGGGCTGCAGATAGGGCAAGCCCTAGCGACGTCTCACTACAGTGGGTTTGCTAAGGCGTTAGGTTACTGTCGAGATTTAACCCAAGCAAGCACCATCTTGTCTCATTATTTGTTGCAAGTATGCCCGTTGGTGGATTTTGGGGTTTATCGCCAGCCCCACGGGTTGTTGCTTACGCTGCGAAATAGCATGGGGAAAAGCAAAGGCTTCCCTCTTGCGGTGGACATTGTAATGGCCGCTTTTATTGCCCTTACCAAGCAATGGTGTGGATACCGCTTACCCATTCATTTTTATTTTCCCTTTTCTCGCCCTCGTCAACTGGCAGAATATGAAATGCATTTAGGGCGTCGATTGCACTTTGATCAACCGTGCTTGAGTATGGCCATTGATGAGCAGGGGCAAACAACAACGTTTAACCAGCATAACCCTTTTTTACTGCGGGCATCGTTACATCATTATCGTCAACATTGGTCGCAAGGATCTTTACTGGTGCATTGGGTGCGGGTCTCCATTGCTCAACATCCCCATCTAACGGTGGCTGACACCGCAGAGCAGTTGGCCATGAGTCCGGCAACCTTAAAGCGAAGGCTTAAAGAATATCAGGTTACCTTTACTGCGTTGGTGGACGAAGTTCGGCGTGAACAAGCCATTTTTTTGCTACAGGTATGTCAACTTTCCAATGCGCAAAGCGCCATTAATATGGCTATCGATGATCTTACGAATTTTCGCCGAGCGGTTAAGCGTTGGACGGGGCGTACGCCCAGTGAATTACGGCAATTAAATCCACTAAGCTTACCCATAGACAAATAGCGCTACCAGCACATGGGGTTAGCGTTTTGCTACAAAATCGTTAGGTTGAATGTTGCTTAGTAAGCCGCCGTCTGTCACTTCCACCGTGGCACTATCTACCGATGCACTAACAACCTTTACTTTAGCTGGGTACAAGTTGTATTGCAGAAACGTCATGCCTTGGGGGTCGACCACCTCGCTGGTCTTATATAGGGTTAATTCATCGCCGGGACGAATGCCATGGGCGCGGCCAATAGAGACCTGTAGCTGATTACCTGTTACCGCAAGGACCCGTCCAGTGGCAGGCTGACAAACCAATGTGTGTTCTACATCTTCAACGACATTGGTATAAAGTCGACTGATGGCCTTGCCATATTCGCTGCCCCAAAAAACCTCGCTGCTTACATCTATCTGAGCAAAGCGGTCGAAATCCCATTGCGCCTGCGTGTGATAGTTTTTCTCTAACAGCAAAGCGCCATTCATGCCATCAACCACAAATACATCCATGGCAAACTCGCGAAGTGCTTCTTCACTTTTCCAAAACGCCAACGAGGACGGGATGGTTCGTGTCAGGCTGACATCGGTAATTACGGCGGCAAGAATAAATTGTGCCCGGGTTTGCCTAGCAAGGGACGGAGCCTGAGATAATACATTTGCCCGATCCCAACGCACGGTATAAGGCTCAATGCGGCCGATGGCCACACGTTCAGACAAGGCGGACATTTGCTGTTGTAACTGCCGTGGGGCGACGTCGGTAAGTGAGTGAATTTGCCCGTCTTGGGCTTGTTGGCGGTGGGCGAGAGGAAAGTAGGTCGTTACCAGGTTTTTTTTGAATTCAGCGGCAGCACATTGGGCCGCGCGGGGAAAAATGTCTGCCCGAATACGCACCGTAACGTAATCGTCGTGCCATCTTTCATCAACTAATTGAAGATCGTTAACTTCACCGGCGGCATTGATTTGCAACCTGTCTTCTTGTAACAATCCATTGGTCAGTACCTGCACACTTTGCACTGATGCACCAGCAAACATTAATGCTTGTCTAATGGCTTCTTCGGTGGCTAGCTTTTTCGCAGCCTGCCTATCCCCTTGTGAGATCAATGCTTGCCCCTGAGCTTCAAACCAGGCGGCAGAAGTTTGCCCACAAAGTAATAGTCCCATCGCTAGCATTGCCAAATTTTTCATTAAACCGTGTTTTGTTATACCCATTTCTGTTCTCTGGCACACTAATGACGTAAGTCATGTGATAGCAAGCTGCCTGACAGGTGACGACGACTGACGCGTACCTAAGGTTAGCCTTACCGGTTAGCTTATTGATGATAAACACAGCAAATATTGTTCCTAAATTAATAGTATAAATTTTGACGCTGCTGTTAGGGCACAGTAGTTGCTAGATACGCAGAGTGCTAGGGTGCAAAATAAACGGTTTTGCCCCTCATGTTTATCATTGAAGAAGGTTCGTTATGAATAAAATTAGCCAACAACTCCTTGTGGTTATCAGTGTCCTCGGCGCTATATTGATTAGCGGCTGTAGTAGCTTGATCGATAAGCATGTGGAATGGGAAACCGTGGAGCCTGAGGAATATCCCGTTCTCAATGCCATTGGTTATGCTCCTATTACCCTACAGCGCGGAAACACCGATAACGATCGTACTTTGATGGCCATGCGAGCATCAAAACTTGACGCCTACCGTGAATTAGCCGAACAGGTCTACGGGCAGAAATTAGACGGCAGTCAATCGGTGGCGAACCTGGTGTTGCAGGATTCTCGCTTAAAAGCGTCTGTGGAAGGCGTAATTCGAGGAGCGCGGGTGGTAAAAAGTTATCCAGTTGGCGAAGATACCTATGCCACCGAGTTAGAGTTAGATATGCGTAGAGTTTACGATATTTATTTGTCGGCGACGAAGCCAAAGCGGATACGCGACGTTACCTACTATTAAGACCGTTTGTTGCTATGTTGGGGGGACGTCTACTGATTGGGATGAAAATACCAAGGTGGCAACAGATTACGCGCTGATCCCCCGCCCACGACCTGAACCTTTAGGTTTGCCACTTTTATCGTAGGTCAGTGATTCTTTCGCTCTTACTTCTAACATCAAGTTTCTTAAGTGGGTCAGACGCAATTGCCCCTGTTCTACCGCTTTTTCATTTACTTGGGTTTTGTAACGGCACTCTTCGAGCTGCTGCTTAGATTGTTCAATCATTGCATTGATATCATCAGGCACGTCTTGTGATGCCGATAAGGGTTCGAAGTGTTGGGATACCCGTTGATCAGTGAGCTGAATTTGCTCGAGGGTCTGCTCTTTTTCTTTAAGCAAGTTAATGAGCGATTCTGCGTTGCGAGAACTAATAAGGTGCAATTCCTGATCGAGCAACGCCGACAATTGAGTTAGATTGGCTAACTGTTGTTCGAGGGCTTGCTGAAGTTCATGCACCATTTATTTACTCTCTAGGGTTTTAAACCAAATACTTGCGCTTCTAAGCGGGCGATTTTTTGAGCCAGTGAATCAGCATCAATTTTATACTCACCACTTTGAATTGCTTTTTTTAGTTTATCCACTTTTTCCTGATTCACCGGTGCTTCTGTCCCTTTCTTCTGTACCTGGCTTAATTGCTGGGCAGACTGGGTCAGCGACACGGAATCCTGTCTCGGAGCCGTGGTATGTGTATTTTTTGCCGCTACGTCTTGTTGCACGGCAGTTTGTGCTTGCGACTGTTGATTATTCAACTTCGCATTGTCAATGGGGGCCTTAGGGCTGCCATTGTTTACATTATTAATTGCCATATTGATTTTCCACTACCAATAATACCTCGTTTAGTTTATCGGCAGATTGCTTCGCAACTTTAGCCTAATTTACTAATTTTTTTAGGCAGTAGCCTACAGATTGACTATCACGGTTTGGGTGCTGGCCACTTCGGCGATAATCGATTTTCGCGACGATGCGTTAAGCACTTGAATATTATCACCAATTACGCCGTCTTGCTGGGCTATCCCCGCGGTTTTTACCTGCATGCCAGCGGCGTTAGCGCTTATTGTAATACGATCGCCCTTACAAACAAAGCACAGCATATTACCTTGAATGGCTTGTCCTTGTCTCACGCGCCGTTTCATGCGAGCACCAATCAGTGGCGTAAGGTCGGTATAACTGGTATGACGAATAAGATTAACGTCAACTTCTGAGAGCGTTAAGTTTTGCGCACTTAGCACCGTGCCTGGACTTATCATGCCAGCGGTAACCACCACCGTTCGGGTGCGGGCGATCCTGCCATTGGTAAACAAATACCAATTACTGCTTGGGCAACTTACCCGCACAGAGACATAGCTTTGAGACAGTGCCCCTTCATCGGCCTGGTAGTGATAACCGCTATCACAATGTTGTATTTGAATGCGTTGGTCGATGGGCAGTACGGTTATTTGAACATTATCATTTTGAAACCGATCGCCAATAGCCGCGCGTAGATACTGCTCAGCCCCTTCTTGTAATTGCTGACGCAATTGGTCAGAAGACTGTGCAAATACCTGAAAACTGACTATGGTTATGAGCAGAGCAACGACACCAAGGTGGCGTCTTTCTCGTTTTTTTGTATTTGAATATTGAATCTTTTTCTTCATTTTCACTTTTTCGTGTTCACCTGAACGCAATTTGACTATGATTAATAACAGTATCTGACGGGTCGAAGATGTCAGCGTCACTTTTTTGGCGATTCTACTTCAAATCATTAAGTGATATTGTCAACGCAATGTTCGTGCCCAAAATTTATATAGAGGTGAGGTATGTCTGGAATTCTTGATTCCGTTAATCAGCGTACGCAGTTAGTGGGGCAGAATCGACTAGAACTGTTGCTATTCAGACTGAATGGTCGTCAGCGTTTTGGCATTAACGTGTTTAAAGTGCGTGAAGTGTTGCAGTGTCCTCCATTAACGCGGATCCCCAAATTGAACTCGTTAGTACGTGGTGTGGCCCATATCCGAGGCCAAACCATTTCGGTGATTGATTTGAGTATGGCCACCGGCGGGCGCAAAATCGAAGATTTAGATAACGCGTTTATTGTGATTGCCGAGTACAACCGTTCGGTACAAGGCTTTTTGGTGGGTGCCGTTGAGCGCATTATCAATACCAATTGGGATACCATCATGCCACCACCACAAGGGACAGGTAAGGCGAGTTACTTAACTGCGGTTACCCAAGTGGAAAATGAGTTGGTGGAGATCCTCGATGTTGAGAAAATTCTCAATGAGATATCGCCCCTTAAAACGGACGTGAGTGCTGAGGTAGCTTCGGGTTTAGATACATCAGGCAGCAAGGATAAAATGATTTTTATTGCCGATGATTCCTCGGTAGCAAGAAGCCAGGTGAAAAAGGCGCTTACGGCGCTAGGCCTAGAAATCGAAGTGGCTAAAAATGGCCTCGAAGCACTCAATAGATTAAAAGAAATTGCAGCTGAAACCGGCGATGTGACCGATAAAGTTGGGGTGTTGGTGTCTGATATTGAAATGCCAGAAATGGACGGCTATACCCTAACGGCGGAAATTAAGAACACGCCTGAGTTACAAAAGCTGCATGTGGTGTTGCATACGTCATTAAGTGGTGTATTTAATCAGGCTATGGTGCAAAAGGTTGGGGCAGATGACTTTATTGCTAAGTTCCATCCTGATGAGCTTGCCACGGCCGTGAATAAGTGGCTTAAAGATTAAGCTTTTGAGGCGTTATTAGCTTGAAAAACAAAGATGTGTCTGCAGACAGTTATCGTCAATTCGGTCAGTTTCTGCAACAGCAATGCGGCATTTCTCTTGGCGAGAACAAACAATACTTGGTTCGCAGCCGACTATCGTCGGTGATGCACGAGTATCACTTTGACTGTATTGATGCCCTTATCTCGGCAACCGTTCGAGGGGCTAACCGACAGCTCCTTCAGGCCGTGCTTGATGCTATGACCACTAACGAGACATTATGGTTTCGTGACAATTACCCTTATGAGCTGCTGGTAAAAACCATCTTACCGGAACAGGCGACAAAAAAACGTCGGTTACGTGTCTGGAGCGCCGCTTGTTCGTCCGGCCAAGAACCTTACTCTATTGCCATGTCAGTGTTGGAATTTCAGCGGCAAAAAGCCCAATTGCGTGGTGGTGTTGAAATTGTCGGCACTGATCTGTCCTCTAAAATGCTGGAAAAGTGTGACAAAGGTGTTTACGACGAGTTGTCGCTAGCCCGGGGTTTATCCGCTGAACGGCGACAACGCTATTTTACCGCCAACAAAGATGGGCTGCTGCAAGTGAATCGCGATGTGAGAAACATGGTGTCGTTTCGTAGTTTAAATCTGTTACATAGCTATGGAAGCTTGGGTAAATTCGATATCGTTTTTTGCCGCAATGTACTGATTTACTTTCCGGCAGAAGTGAAAGCCCGAATACTGCAACAAATTGCCGCTCAACTGCAACCGGGTGGCATTCTCTTTCTCGGTGCGTCTGAATCCATAGGCAGCGCCGACAAGCTCTTCTCTATGGTGAAATGCCATCCAGGCCTTTATTTTCAGCGTAAAGCCTAAGCGTTTCCGGTTATCTACCTAGCGTCAAAAATACTTGGCACTTCCTTTGCTTTAACCTTCGGTAAGGTCAACTTTATAGCAACTGAGGTGTCAGACGTGGCCATCAATTTAGACAAATTAGTGGGTTTCCATCAAAAAGCACTGAACATTCGTGAACAGAGAATGGAAGTCATTGCCGGTAATCTGGCTAATGCAAACACGCCAGGTTACAAAGCGCGGGACATCGACTTCCAACGTGCTATGGAATCTGCCCAGACATCTCAGCGTACTGGGTCAATGGCTCGTACCCATGAAGCCCATTACAACGGTAAACTCAATACAACTAGTTTTGACGTGGACTTTCGCATCCCAAATCAACCTGATACCGGCGACGGCAATACGGTAGAAGTACAGACTGAGCGGAATGAATTTCTCGATAATGGTATGCGCTATCAAGCATCGCTTCAGTTTCTAGAGAGTAAATTGAAAGGTATGAAAAAAGCCTTAAGTGGAGGGCAGTAATGAGTCTTTTTAATGTAATGTCAATTTCTGGTACCGGCATGGAGGCAGAAAGTGTCCGTCTGAATACCACGGCCAGTAATATCGCCAACGCCAACAGCGTGAGTAGCAGCTACGAAGACACTTATAAAGCTCGTTATCCTGTCTTTGCCGCAGAACTTGCCCAAGCCACCGGCGATCAAAGTAAAGGGGCTGGGGTACAAGTTAAAGGGGTGGTAGAGAGTGACGCACCGTTGCAAATCGAATATGCCCCTCATAATCCCATGGCAGATGAAAATGGGTATATCTACAAGCCCAATGTAAACATTGTCGAAGAAATGGCGAATATGATGTCAGCTTCGAAAGGGTATGAAACAAATGTACAGGTTGCAGATACCACCAAACGGATTTTCCGTCAGGTATTGCAGTTAGGTCGTAGTCAGTAATGAAGGCTGACATGAGGATATTTCAGTGAGCACAATTTCAAACGATGCTGGTTTAACATCAGAGCTTTACTGGCAGGAAGAAGGCGTTGCCGTTGCCGATGGCAGTGAACAACGGCTCTCCCAGGAAGATTTCTTTTCGTTGTTAACCGAGCAGTTAGCCAATCAAGATCCCACTAAACCGGTGGATAACGATCAAATGGTTGCGCAGATGACATCCTTTACCATGGCTGATGGTATCGAGCAATTAAACGAGAAGTTTGAGTCATTTGCTGCATCGATGACCTCAAATCAAGCGTTGCAAGCATCCAGCCTAATTGGTCAAAACGTCTTGGTTGAGGGCAACATTGGTTATATGGCCGAAGAAGGTGCTGGGTTTAGTGGTGTGTTAGTTAACGACCAAACGGTCCAAGACCTTGCTATCACCATAGAAAACCAATATGGAGAAATTGTCAAAACCATTAATGCTGGCACCCAAGGCGCAGGAAACATTGAGTTCACTTGGGACGGTACCAACAACAATGGTGATGCTATGCCAGCGGGGGAATATGTCATTAATGCCAATGGTACGGCTGATGGCGAAGGAACCTCTGTACCCATTGCAGTGAATAGGCATGTGGGTAGCGTGAGTATGACAGGTAACAGTCAAGGCATCGTTTTAAATTTGGCGGGTGATGTGAGCATTAGTCTCGATGACGTCATCCAAATTGGCAGTGAGTAGGAGAAAATACTATGTCATTTAATATAGCACTAAGTGGTGTTTCTGCCGCGCAAAAAGATTTGGACGTAACCGCCAATAATATAGCGAACGTCAATACGGTAGGTTTTAAAGAGTCCCGAGCCGAGTTTGGCGATGTGTATGCCTCTTCACTGCTTGCCGGTGGTAAAACGAAAGTGGGTGACGGTGTGTTAACCCAAGAAGTTGCCCAGCAGTTTTCCCAAGGGAGTTTGCAGTTTACCAACACCGCATTAGATTTAGCGATTACTGGTAATGGGTTTTTCGCCACGGTACCTGAAATTACATCACGAGATTTCTCGTTTACCCGAGCCGGCCAGTTTAAATTGGACGAAGACAACTTTGTCGTTAACAGCAACGGTGATAACTTGCTTGGTTTTCCTGTGAACACCGATGGCACTAGTTCATCTGTGGCGCTAAGTACCACCGAACCGGTACGGATCCCTGATTCATCAGGTTCGCCGCAGCAAACCTCTGAAGTGGATATTCGCATGAACTTGCCCGCCGGCGATCAAGCCATCGATCCTGCGCAGTTTAATCCTGATGATCCACTGACTTATAATGCGGCAACATCGGTGACGGTTTACGACTCCTTAGGCGATAGCCATGTAATGACGTATTACTTTATTAAGGATCCTGCAGCGACCACCACCAACGATTGGTATGTGGCCACCGCCGTGGATGATGATTTAGTCGATTTAGTGAACTCTGACGGCACGGATTCGGATGTCACTACGGCGGCTAATACAGTGGGAACCAGTTCCGGTTATCCTGCCACGGTGGCAAAGTTGTCATTCAGTCAGGGAGGTGATTTTATTGGTATCGAGTCACCGGATGGATTAACTTCCACGGATTACAAAATTGAGACTGAAGCGCTAGGGGCGACGATTCTCTCCAATGGTTCGGATCCAAGCCAGCAAATTGCCATCGACTTCAACCTAGATCCTTCTTCTGCGACTACCACAGAGCCAACACAGTTTGCGTCGGCTTTTGAAGTAACGTCATTAGAGCAAGACGGTTTACCTGTGGGTCGTTTGACCGGTATTGATATTGGCGCTGACGGTTTGGTAAGAGCGACATTCTCCAACGGTACGTCAGAACCCATTGTTCGGGTCGCACTAGTGAGATTTTCCAACGAACAAGGTTTGACTCAACAAAGTAGCACCCAATGGAAAGAGTCCATTGAGTCTGGAGAGGCGCTGGCGGGAGAAGCCACCACCGGAACCTTTGGGGAAATTAACTCTTCTGCTTTAGAACAAGCTAACGTAAACCTTACCACTGAGCTTATTGATTTGATCATTGCTCAGCGTAACTTCCAGGCAAACTCACGTGCCCTAGAAGTGAACAACCAGTTAAACCAGACCATCCTTAATATTCGTTAAGGTGTTATCTGTATAATTTGCATACCAAGGCCGCATCAGCGGCCTTTTCATTATCTGCGGTTCCCCTACTTACACTCTTGGCACTTAAATTGCTCAGTTATTGATAAGTTCAATAAAACGTCAAAAGTCAGTCATGGATAAATTACTCTATATTGCTGCAAGCGGCGCCAAACAAGACCTGTTGGCCACGGGTGTACGCGCCAATAATCTGGCGAATGCCCAGACGTCGGGTTTTCGGGCTCAACTGGAACAGGCAAGAGCGATGCCGGCATACGGCGAAGGTTTGCCGACTCGAGTGTTTTCAATGACTGAAAGTCCCGCCAGTAATTATGAATCTGGGGCCATGATCCAAACTAATCGAGATCTTGACGTAGCAATCCAAGGGGATGGCTGGTTTGCCATGCAAACTCCCGACGGTCAAGAAGCTTATAGTCGTGATGGCAGTTTTCAGCTCGGACCAAACGGTATGCTAACGGATATGCACGGCAATATGGCCATGGGCGACAACGGGCCGATTTATTTGCCGGTACCCTTGGACAATTTAAATATTTCCCAAGACGGTACGATTTCCACGCGACCTGTTGGGGCGCCAGAAAATGTGTCAGAAGAAGTGGGAAGGTTGAAGTTAGTGAACCCTGACCTTGCCAACTTAGAGAAAGGTTACGATGGTTTATTCCGCACCAAAGACGGGTCTATTGCCGTGGCTGATATCAACGTTAGCGTACGCACCGGTATGTTGGAAGGCTCTAACGTTAATGCGGTGGATGAGATGGTCAATATGATGAGCTTACAACGGCACTATGAAATGCAGGTAAAGCTGATGAAAAAGGCCGATGAACTGTCAACCCGCGGCAATGCACTATTGCGCATTATTTAATTACATTATGTCACGATCCTCAATACTGGGGACGTTAGGAGGTTCATATGCATCCAGCACTATGGATAAGTAAAACAGGTTTAGACGCTGCACAAACTGATGTGGCAGTGGTATCAAATAACCTGGCCAACGCCTCAACGGTGGGCTTTAAAAAAGACAGAGCGATCTTTGAAGATCTACTTTATCAGAATATTAATCAGCCTGGTGGTCGCTCATCGGCAGACACAGAATTGCCGTCGGGACTTATGTTAGGCTCAGGTTCTAAAGTGGTGGCTACCCAAAAAGCCCACACTCAAGGGAATTTGCTGACCACAGACAATGCTTTAGATATGTCTATTCAAGGGCGTGGGTATTTTGAAATTCTACAGCCTGATGGATCCATTGCTTACAGTCGTAATGGTCAGTTTACCATGAACGATGAAGGCCAAATCGTGACCTCCGGCGCGGGCTTTTTGCTCCAGCCAGAAATCACGGTTCCTGAAGATGCCCAGCAAATAACGATCTCTCAGGATGGTGAAGTGTCTGCCACAGTGCGGGGGGAAGCAGAGCCCCAAGTATTAGGGCAGCTTAACCTCGCAGATTTTGTAAACCCAACGGGGTTACAACCCACAGGGCAAAACCTGTATGTTGAAACTGCATCAAGCGGTGCTCCCATTGAAGGTGTGCCAGGATTAGAAGGGTTAGGAACCATTGCCCAAGGCACGCTGGAAACCTCCAATGTGAATGTGACCGAAGAATTGGTCAACCTCATTGAAAGTCAGCGCTTGTACGAAATGAATTCCAAGGTTATCTCGTCTGTTGATCAGATGCTTGGCCAGGTAATTCAGCAACTTTAATGGGTGATGTGATGCGGAATATCATTGTAATAGCAGGCTGGATATTGATAACGGGGTGTGCCAGCACATCCCAACCTCCAGTGCAGGCCAACGATCCGGCTTTTGCCCCTGTGATCCCTGATATTCCCCGAGAACAGATTGCCGAAGATGGGGCACTATTTCGTCCTTATATGGCCAATAGCCTGTATTCCGATGTCACGGCTCGTCGTGTCGGCGACATTATCACGGTGACGTTAAGTGAAAATACCGCTGCAACCAAATCAGCGAATACTGAAACCACCAAAGAAACAGGTATTGATCTGCAGCCAATCACAGGCTTAGGTGGCAATGGTATTAATATTGGTGGTCAATCTATTCAATTAGGAATTGACTCGACCAATGAATTCACCGGTGACGCTACGGCAAATCAAAGCAACAGTTTATCCGGTGCTATTTCCGTTACTGTGGTGGATGTGATGGCGAATCAAAACTTGGTGATCCGCGGTGAAAAGTGGCTGACGTTAAACCACGGTGACGAATATATTCGTCTGACAGGCATTATCCGCCCTGCGGACATCAGCCCTGAAAATGAAATCGTATCTACAAAAATTGCTAATGCCCGTATTCAGTATAGCGGCACTGGCAGCTTTGCCCGCGCTCAGGAAAAAGGCTGGCTTACCCGCTTTTTCACCTCTGAAGTTTGGCCATTCTAGGAGAGGGTTATGTCTGTGCTAAAAACAATCATCGTGTTGCTGGCATTAAGCTTTTCTGCTTTTTCCTCTGCCCAGCGCATTAAAGATGTGGCAAGTATACAAGGGGTGAGAAGTAACCAATTAGTAGGCTATGGCCTGGTTGTTGGGTTACCGGGAACCGGTGAGCAAAGTCCGTTTACCGAGCAGAGTTTTCGCACCATGTTAAGTAATTTTGGTATCAGTCTTGACCCTGGTACCAAGCCAAAAATCAAAAACGTAGCCGCGGTTGCCGTGCATGCGGAATTGCCCGCCTTTATTAAACCCGGTCAGACCATTGATGTTACGGTGTCTTCCGTAGGGGAGGCAAGTAGTTTACAGGGCGGAACGTTACTACAAACCTTCTTACGGGGTGTTGACGGTAAAGTCTACGCGGTAGCGCAAGGAAGCCTTGTGGTGAGTGGTTTTGGTGCCCAGGGCGGCGATGGTTCACGGATTGTTGTGAATACACCCACAGTGGGGCGTATTCCTAATGGCGCCTTTGTAGAACAAGCGGTGCCATCGGGTTTCGCCAACGGCGATAGTTTGACTCTTAATCTACATTACCCTGATTTTTCCACAGCAAAACGCTTGGCCGATACAATTAACCAACGTCTTGGCGCTCAGCCAGAGCAAGGCTATACCATTGCAACGCCCATCGATGCGGCGTCAGTTCGCGTCACTGCGCCCCGGGATGTAGGTCAACGAGTGGGCTTTTTAGCGACGGTGGAAAACTTTGATTTTGAACCGGCAGATGCACCCGCAAGAGTGGTGATTAACAGCCGCACCGGTACCATTGTAATTGGTCAGAATGTGCGTTTATTGCCTGCAGCTATTACCCACGGCGGGCTCACTGTCACCATCTCCGAGAATCAGCAGGTTTCCCAGCCCAATGCACTGGCTGATGGGGATACGGTAGTCACCACCCAGTCCATTGTGGATGTGGATATGGCCGACAGCAGAATGTTCAAATTTGAACCTGGCGCTACCCTTGATCAGCTTGTTCGGGCCGTCAATGAGGTGGGCGCCGCGCCTGGTGATCTCATGGCAATATTAGAAGCTTTGCGTCAGGCCGGTGCCTTACGCGGCGAATTGGTAATTATCTAATGGATATGCAAAACACCGCCCAAAGCCAGCTTGAAATGGCCCGTAACGTCAATGATATTGGCGGGCTGAATAATTTGCGCGAAGCTATTGCTAAAGGTGATGGCAAGGTACTGCAAGAAGCGGCACAACAGTTTGAAGCCATCTTTGTGCAAATGATGCTTAAATCTATGCGCAAAGCGCAAGATGCGCTGGCAGATGAAGATAGTCCATTTAATTCTGAACAAGTTAAGTTTTATCGTGATATGCACGATCAGCAATTGGCGGTAGATTTGTCCAGTAATGGTGGTATGGGTTTGGCCGATTTAATTGTTAAACAGCTTGGACAACAAGATCCGAACTATCAGCCCGCCAGCACAATTCGAGCTGACGGGAATTTGCCGTCTCTTAACCGACAGGTAGAACAACAGCGAAATATCGCCCAGGACGCCATGCTAGGGTCGTCTTCCAAAGGGACTTTATCTGCATATAAAGACGCCATGTTCGATAGTCCCCAAGCGTTTGTTGAAGCCCTTTACCCGTATGCACAAAAAGCTGCCGATACCTTAGGTACAGATGCTAAAGCAATCATTGCCCAAGCTGCAGTGGAAACGGGATGGGGACGCTATGTTATCCATGATGGTGCCGGTAACAGCACAAATAATCTATTTGGAATAAAAGCGGATACACGCTGGCAAGGTGAACAAGCGGTGGTGGATACCATCGAATTTGATCAAGGGGTGCCTGAAAGACGAAAAGCCGCTTTTAGACAGTACCCAACCTTAGAAAGTGGTCTAGCCGATTATGTTAACTTCGTACAATCCCAACCTCGTTACCAACAAGCCATTGCGGCAAAAGACGACACTCAGCAATATTTTCAAGCTCTTCAGCAAGCCGGTTATGCCACCGACCCTCAGTATGCAGAGAAAGTGATGGCGGTATACCGTAGCGAAACGGTTCAGGGGTATCAGCCGTGAATAACTGTGTTAGCGGGAGACCACACTCATGATTAGAACCGATCTGTTCAATATCGCTAAAACCGGCGTGAACGCGAGTAGCCAGTTACTGAATACCACATCGAACAATATCGCTAATGTGAATACAGATGGGTATGTTCGAGAACAAACTGTTTTTGAAAGCAGTACGCTCGGTGGGGTAGGCCAAGGGACAACAGAACGAGTAATCAGTATCTTTGCGCAAAACCAACTACGTCGAGATATTACCTCGGTAGGTGAGTTAGAAACGTTCGTGGAGAAAACCTCGTCGTTGGACAATTTGTTGGCCAGTGAAGCGAATTCTATTGCCGATGGTTTAAGTCAGTTTTTCGCCTCAATGCAAACGGCTGCCGATGATCCCACCAACCTTGCTTCCAGAGAAGCGGTGCTTGGCGAAGCCACAGGGTTGCTTTCTAGAATGCAAACTTTGTCGGAATTCATGGAAGCGAAAGAAGAAGAGTTAAACCTTCAGTTTACCAGCGAAGTTGAACATGCAAATAGCTTGATAAAAAGTATTGGAGAACTGAATTCTGCGGTACTAACAGCGAAGGGCGGAAGTGATAATGAGCCTTCGGTTTTATTGAATCAACGGGATAAAGCCATTAATGAACTAGCTGAATTGATGTCAGTGGAAGTTCGTGAAAACCAATATGGCGCTGTGGTGGTTAATTTGTCTTCCGGTGAATCTTTGGTTTTGGAAGATGGCTCATTTAATTTATTCGAATTAGGTAACGACGCGGATCTTACTTTCAAAGAACTGCAATTAACCACCGCCTTTGAAAATAAAGAAAATACCAGTTTAAACATTGCCGAAGATAGCCTCGGTGGAACCTTGGGCGGGCTGTTTCGCTTTCGTGATGAAATTCTAGGCCCTGCACAGCGGGATATAGGTCAAATGGCACTGGCTATGGCCGATGCAGTCAATACCCAAAACCATCTTGGTATGGATTTAGATTTACAACTCGGCGGTGATATTTTCACACTCCCCACCTTTGCTGGGTTGAACTTTGAGGGCACCCCGGATGATTTGCCGGTTGCTGCTCGGTTAACCCCGGGGCAAGGGGATCAAATTACCGATGCCGATTATAAGGTGACCATAGAATCAGTAGACGGCAGTAACTTTCCTACATCCGTTACCCTCACGTTATTAAACAGTGATGGAACGCCAAAGCAAGATGCCCAGGGTAATGACGTGGAATATACCGGCATCAGTGTAGGAAGTGGTTTTAATGAATTACCCGGTGGTATTGAAATAGAGTTTAACAGTGTCGCCAGCTACGATGCCGGTAACGAATTTTTGATACAGCCAACAAAATTTGCAGCATCAGATTTAACCCTAGCGACACAACGTCCTGAAGACTTAGCCTTTGCGTCTCCACTTAGAGCCGATGCTGATATTGGCAATCTTGGCGATGCCAAAGTAAGTGGCATACAAATTTCAAACACAGTGGTGGACAGTACCCTTGGTAGTGATGCCTCAGCGTTTGATGGTGCCGGCGATATTCACGATGCCAGTAGTGCCCCTGGAGGTACAGTGGGGGCTCCAGCGCAGATTGTCTTTAGTTCTTCCAGCGAGTTTTCTGTGCTTGATAGTGCGGGCAATTTGATTACCGAAGTCAGTGGTGCAAGTAGTTACGAAAACTTACTGAGTCAAGCTAAAACCACTGGCTCCAGCCCAGCTTGGCCGGCGGCGTTTAGTGCCCTTGATGACTATCCAGGTTATGACTTAAGTTTAAGCGGTGTGCCCGTTGCCGGTGATACCTTTAGCATTAGCTATAATACTAATGGCGTGGCAGATAATGCGAATGCATTGAATTTGGCCGAATTGCAAAAAGAGGGCATGGTACAACTGAGTAGTGACAATGCAAATCAGCTGCGAACGTTTCATGATGCCTATTCCTCATTAGTCGGTCGGGTGGGAGAAAGTTCGGCGACAGCACAGATTTCATTGGATGCTGCCGAAGCGATGAAAGTACAGTCGGAAAATTGGTTTGATAGTACATCTGGGGTCAGCCTAGATGAAGAAGCGGCAAATTTAGTGCGCTACCAACAAACTTATGCCGCCGCAGCTCGTATATTAACTACGGCACAAGAATTGTTTGATACGATTCTGGCAGCAGCGAGGTAAGATAAATCATGCGGATCACAACGAATCAGATTTATGACCAGAATATCCGTGCCATCATGGATAATCAAAAAGACATGTCCCAAACCCAGGAAGCCTTGTCCACGGGCAAGCAAATAAATCGTCCAAGCGATGATCCTGTGGGGGCTGCCAGTGTGATCCGTATTACTGAGCAACTGGACAAATTATCCCAATATCAACGTAATAACGACTTACTGACTAACGCGTTAGAGCAACAAGATACCGTTCTCAATAATATCAATGCGTCTCTAGCAAGTGCCAGAACACTCATTGTTCAGGCCGGCTCGGGGATCATGTCAGATGAAGACCAGCGTGCCATTGGCGTTGAATTAGAACAGATACGCAATGAGGTCTTGGATCTCATGAATACGCAAGATGCAGGGGGGAATTACATCTATTCTGGTCACCAATCTCAGCAGCAAGCTTTTACCTTTAACCCTTCCGCAACCGGTAACGCTATTTCTTTTAATGGCGATACGGGGACGACAGAAGTCTCTTTATCTGACAGTGTGACGGTACAACGTAGTTCTTCAGGCCAGGATGTGTTTGAAAATGTGCTAGCACGGTTTAATTTTGATCTTACCGGCAGTACAGGGGCAACCGTTGAAGCGGCTAAGGTAGAAGAGCAAGGTACCTTTGATACATTTTTTAATCAATATTATGATGGCGGGACCTCATCGAATAACGATTTTCAGCTGCAAATACTGAGTACCGGGCAGGTGCAACTAAGTAACATAGGAACCGGTGCCATAGTTGGAGAGGCCGCGTTTGTGTCTGGTGAACCTTTTACCATTGAAGGGATGTCTTACACCGTAACCGGTGTACCGGGAGACACGGTGGATTTTAGTCTACGGGAGCCAGAAAAGAAGAATGTAGCAGAAACCCTCAACGATATTGCAAATCAGCTTATCAATGATTCTCTTACTGGCGATGCGCTTACCGAAGCCCTGAGTGATGCGCTGGTGGGATTAGACAATGGTATGGAGAAAATACGGCTTGAACGTTCTTCTTTGGGCGGGCGGCTGAATGTTGCCGAGTCGATATACGGCACTAACCTTGATTTAGAAATTGCAGCTAAAGATGCCCGTGCCTCCATTGAGGAGACAGATTACGCTGAGGCCTCTGCAGAGTTTGCTAAACAAGAAGCCGCATTGAGCGCGGCATTGGCAACATTTCCTAAAGTCTCAAACCTTTCCTTGTTCAATTATATTACATAATTTTTTAATACCGGTTATACACGCTAGGTAAACTCGGGTTTGATTATCACAGTGTCCTGAATAGTAAGACACATACAAGATATCACCTTGTATCACTAAACCGGGATAGCTATTGTCTTTTGCGCTCGGTAGAGTGTAAAGAGGTGTGAGTTTGGCGGTATCTAAGTCGAGTAACCATAGTTGGGTTTTGAACTCACAGCCTGTCCAATTTCGCCCTGCCACTAATGCCGATTTCTCGGTTAAGCGTATCATTGCAGGGCCACCAATATAGGTGTTTAAGTCTTGCCAGTGCCAGGATGTATAGGGTGGCTTACTTACCCCTAATTGGGCACTAAAGGTATCGGCATCTCGCCTCACCAACCCGTAAATCTCCTTTCTTTTACCAAATAGTAGTGCGCTCTCGTTAGGATAACCTAAGTTGTCTCGCTTCAAGCTCATAGCCGGCTTGGATTGCCTGAACATTTGCCTATGAGGATGGCCAATACAGAGATCTAATTGCTGTAGTGGGCGATGATAGGCCAAGCCAAACGCTTGGTTGTCCAGCCAGGCAATACGCCATAGCCACCAGTGATTGTCGCCAAAAGGGTGGGCAGAAGACCATGACAAGCCATTATCAGAAAACCAGCTCAGCATTTTTGTGTAGCCATGTTGGTTATCCACGGCGCGAAAACGAGCAAAAGCCATAAGCCACAGTCGGCCGTTGCCATCCACTGATAGTTTTGGATCCCGAAGATCCGCATTAGGTAGGTGAATGCGTTCTCGTTGCACAACCTTTGCCTGAGGGGTTAGGCGTGCAATTTCGATATGGCCGTCGCCACTGATGTGATTACTTGCAATGCGGTAACAACACAACAATTGGTCTTGGTAATACGTCAGATCCGTGAAGGCGGCGTGGCTAGCCCGCCCAGATATTCTATGTATTGCCTGCAATTTAAGAAATTTTTCTTGTTTCATAATTTACCTGAAAACCAATGTGTTAAGTGTATTTATGCGGCAATTAAATGCCGCTTACCGGCAATTAAGTGAATTTATATTAAAGGGATGTGGCAAACAGTCGATATAAAATTCGAGAGAGCCAGTTCATCATTTACCCCTCAGGTTATGGTGACTACTAATTGTAATCGCCGGAAGTTCCGGCAGCCAGCCCTGCTGGACTGAGAGTGTAGGAGAGACTTATGTCTTTGTACGTTAATACCAATGTGTCTGCATTGAACGCTCAACGTCAGTTATTCGACGTTAGCAATTCCTTAGGCACTTCATTTGAGCGTCTGTCGTCTGGTTTCCGGATTAACAGCGCAAAAGATGATGCTGCCGGTCTACAAATTACAGACCGTATGACATCCCAAATCCAAGGTTTAGACCAAGCCGTTCGTAACGCTAACGATGCGATCTCACTGTCGCAAACAGCGGAAGGCGCATTGGATGAAACCACCACCGCGTTGCAGCGTATTCGTCAGTTGGCGGTACAATCTCAAAACGGTATCAACAGCTCTGCTGACCGTTTAGCACTGCAAAAAGAAGTATCTGCATTGGCCACTGAAATTACGCGAATTTCCACTGATTCGCAATTCAACGGCGTCGATATCTTAACGGGTGGTTTTTCTGCTCAGTTTTTGGTGGGTGCAAACGCAGGTCAAACAATCTCTGTAAACCTGTCTGCTACTAACCTGGCTGGACTTAACGGCTTTAGTGCTGGTGGCTTAGGCCTAACCGGCGGTACCGTTGCCGATGTGGCAAGTGCTTCATCACTATTAGGCGTGGTTGATGGTGCTATTTCTGCCATTGGTGGCGTGCGTGCTGACCTCGGTGCATTGCAAAACCGTTTCCAATCAACTATTCGTAACTTAAGTAGCATTTCTGAAAACGTTTCAGCTGCGCGTTCACGTATCCGTGATACCGACTTTGCTGCTGAGACTGCCGAATTGACACGTAACCAGATTATCCAGCAGGCAAGTACGACAGTATTGTCTCAGGCCAATCAGCGTCCACAGTCGGCACTTCAGTTATTGGGCTAATCGCTCAACTAACACCGGGAATGAAGCCGGGAGGTAGTGACTCTGAGGTTCTAAAGCGCATAAATTGACGCTTACCCTAAAATAAACATCAAAAAAGCCGGACAAGTTGTCCGGCTTTTCTTTAGGAAAAACAACGAATAACTAATTTTTGCCTGAGATATGACAAAAATTGGAAAAAATACCTAAAGGATTTTGTCTGTCCGTACGATACATAAAGCAACGGGGGCTGAAACTAATAAAATCAAATTCAGCACCTTAAAAAGCTAATAAAAACAATAATAAGCAAAAATGCTATGTCACGTTAAAAACAAAAATAGTGACGTAATCCATATCGTTAGGAGATAGAGAAATGAGTTTATTTGTAAATACTAATGTGTCGTCTTTAAATGCACAGCGTCAACTGTTTAATACAAGCAATAGCTTAGATACTGCTTTCGAGCGTTTATCGTCAGGGTTTCGTATCAATAGTGCCGCTGATGATGCCGCCGGCTTACAAATTTCTGATCGTATGACATCCCAAATAATGGGGCTTGATCAGGCGGTAAGAAATGCTAACGATGGTATTTCACTTGCACAAACCGCAGAAGGCGCAATGCAAGAAATCACCACTGCATTGCAGCGTATTCGTGTACTGGCTATTCAATCCCAGAACGGCATTAACTCTTCTGCCGACCGTCTGGCGCTACAAAAAGAAGTGTCAGCCCTTAAAACAGAAATTTCTCGAATTGCATCGACCACCCAGTTTGGTGGTGTAGATATACTTAATGGAAGTTTTTCATCATCGTTTTTGGTCGGTGCGAATGCGGGCCAAACCATTGGTGTCAATATTTCACGAGAAAATGGATTTGGATTTGTTGGACTGACAGGCACTAGCGATACTTCAGTACTGACCGAAGATTTGGCTTCTGCAGCATTAACCGCTGTGGACTCAGCAATTTCCATTGTTGATGCTAAACGGGCGGACCTCGGTGCTATTCAAAACCGTTTTCAGTCTACTATTCGTAACTTATCTAATATTTCTGAAAACGTGTCTGCTGCTCGCTCTCGTATTAGAGATACGGATTTTGCGACAGAAACAGCCACCTTGACACGTAATCAAATATTGCAACAAGCCAGTACTACTGTGTTAAGCCAAGCAAACCAACGTCCTCAGGCGGCATTGAGTTTACTGCAGTAATACTTAGCATTAAGACACACCGGTCTAAGGCATAAATAATAAGACGAAGGCAAAAAAGGCGGGGCGCTGACTGGCAGGAATGAAGCCAGGAGGTAGTGAGAGGTATGAGGTCTGGAACAACATACCCGCCCGTCAGCTAGAGCAAAGCAAGCTTTGCCCGGAAATCCGGGAGTGACCCGGAAGTGTCAATGTTTTAACACCAACACACAATAATAAGCATAGCGTGTGCCAAATTTTTAAAGTTGTCCACGGTATGCAAAGTTAATTTAATGACGCCTTAGGTGTCTGTATTTAGGCAGCGGGTTAGGAAAGCATAATTTTGGATTCGGTAAGTACGAGCAAGATTATCTTCAACTGCTTGATACATTACAATTTTCCAAAAAAGCGGCAAAGTAGCGCAGGTAGGAAACGAAGTTATGCCATGCAAGCGGCAACTTTCTCCCATCATAACCGTCGCTTTTACCGGTAGAGGCACACCCTATAACCATCCGTGAAGGATTATTTTAATAAAGTGTGTCGTAAAGCGGATAAATTTGGGAAATGTATTACACTGAAATATGGGAAGGAGTTGAGAGGCCGCCCAAACCAGGTACCCCTAGCGGGGGACTGGTGAAATAAAACGCCGGCTAACAGGACTGAGAGGTAGAAGAGTGGTTGAGAGGCCAGTTATTTCTACTAATTATCCTGCCAGCCGACTGGAAACATTTTAAAGTTTTGCTCTAACTCCTAACGTGAGCAAAATTGGCCGGGACGTCTGTTCCGGCCTTTTTTATTTTTATGCCGAAACAACCTGCTCAATCTCACGCTATTCAAACTTAAGCATATCCTATGCCAAAAAAACGTGCCAAATAGTTGGCACTGACTTCAATGGTATTTAGAACAATACATTGAACGAGGTTTTCATACCTGAACATTTTGCACGAAATTTCTCCATTGAAAATAGAAAAGACAAACTTTTCCAGTGCTATTTAATCATTCCATCCTAAAAAGTTAAAAAATATCTCTTTTAATACAGTGGGTTATACGTTTTTTGAATTTTTTTTCGAAAAAAAGCTAAAGGTACTCAAGGAATGGTCGATAACTATTGTTGAGGGGTAATTTAATTACTTAAATGTGATGCTGTTAAGCATTATCAATGAGGGGCTTGTTGGCGTAGTGACCCAGCAAGTCTGAACTGGAAGGTATTGACTGTAACGTAAGTTACATCGATTCCCTAGGAGGTATTCTAATGTCTTTATATGTAAATACTAATGCTTCTTCTCTGAACGCACAGCGTCAGCTTTATGATGTAAGCAATAAGCTAAACACGTCGTTCGAAAGATTGTCATCTGGCTTTCGAATTAACAGTGCTGCCGATGATGCTGCCGGTTTGCAAATTTCTGATCGTCTGACTACCCAGGTTGAAGGTTTGAATCAGGCTGTACGAAATGCCAACGATGCCATTTCTTTGGCGCAAACATCAGAAGGTGCCCTTGCAGAGGTGACCACAAGTTTGCAACGTATCCGTCAGTTAGCGGTACAGTCGCAAAGTGGGATCAACAGTTCGGCAGACCGTGCCGCACTGCAAAAAGAGGTAGCAGCCTTACAAACAGAGATTTCCCGTATTTCTACGGATACGCAGTTTGGTGGTGTTGACTTACTTAAAGGTAATTACTCCGCGACCTTTCTTGTTGGGGCAAATGCTGGACAGTCTATTAGTATCAACTTGTCTCGTACGGGTGGTTTTGGCGCTTCGGGTTTAGGTGTTGGTTCGTTGACAATCGCCACCGCCACAGACGCTAGTGCCGCACTTGGTGCTATCGATAACGCTATGTCTGCCATTGGTGGTGTGCGTGCCGATCTAGGTGCTTTACAAAACCGCTTCCAATCAACCATTCGTAACCTAAGCAGTATCTCTGAAAACTTGTCTCAGGCTCGTTCTCGTATTCGTGATACCGACTTTGCGTCTGAAACAGCCGAACTGACACGTAATCAAATTATCCAGCAAGCATCTATATCTGTGCTAAGCCAAGCGAATCAGCGTCCCCAAGCTGCATTATCTTTGCTAGGATAAAGTCAGTTAAGACTTAAAAGGTATAGGGAAGCGTGAGGTTTGGTGCTTCCCCGTATTCTCTTTGAGATAAGGAGGTAACTGTGGATATCTCAAACTTACAAGTTGGCCAAAATTTTGCTGCTACTCCGATTAACGACGTACCGTTACAACAAAAGCCAGTTGTTGCTCCCATTGATAAAGATAATGGCGATAACAATACGGCGTTTGAAAGTGACAGAGATTCTGCACAAAATGCTCAAGTACCCGAGCAAACGGTCGATAACGTAATCACAGAGCAGCAAGAACAGTCCGATATTGAGGCTGCTACTCGGGAAGTAGAGAGTTTTCTTCAAGTACAAAATCGCAATTTGGCGTTTTCAGTAGATGAAGAAACTAATCGCTCAGTCGTGACGGTAAAAGATTCCGCATCCGGTGATGTTATTCGGCAGATTCCCACAGACGAGGTATTACGACTCGCTGAACGAATTAAGAATTTGCAGGAAGACATAGGCAGTAGTGTGGGGATGCTTGTAAACAACAAAGTGTAAATGAGGTAAGTAAATGACTATTCAATCGTTAGGTGTTGGTTCGGGACTTGCGCTTGACGATCTGGTCACGCAATTACTCGATGCTGAACGTACGCCAAAAGAAGAGGCGTTAAACGAGCGTGAAGAGCAGGTTGAAGCCGAAATATCTGGTCTAGGGCAAGTGAAATCAGTGTTGTCTGATTTTCAGGACGCCGTAGATGAATTGCGAACAGATGCAGACATCAATGGCCGTGAGCCAACCATTACCAATCCTGATGAAGATTTTGAAAACATTACCGCTGAAGCGTCAAACTCTGCGCTTAGAGGTAGCTATGAAATTGCTGTTGAGCAACTTGCAGAGGGCAGTCGTGTCGTTACTGATGACGGTGCTTTTTCTGATTCTAGTGATGCTATCTTATCTTCAGGTACAGGTTCATTGACCTTTAATGTCGGTACCACCGGCGACTCCTTTACCATTGACGTAGCAGCAGGGATGACACTAGCGCAATTGCGTGAAGCCATCAATGACAGCGAAAATAACTTTGGCGTGAATGCCAACATTATCGAGACAGGCACCTCTGCCGGTCCAAGACTTGTTTTTACTTCTGAGGTCACCGGTACAGGCAATGATTTAGAAATTGTTAATGACACCGGAGTTGCCGAATTAAATCGTCTCGCCACATCAAGCTCTAGTCCTTTAGGGCTAATTTCTGACAGCAATATTTCCTCTGCGACGAATGCCCGGGCAACCATTGACGGCATCGTGGTAGAAAGCAACTCTAACGAATTTGAAAATACCATTCAGAATGTGTCGTTTGAAGCTGAGCGTGTATCGCCATTGGCGGCAGATGGCATTTCTTTTCAAACCTCTACGCTGGAAATCGGGTATGACAAGGAAGGCTTGGAAACCAAAATTCGCGATTTCGTAGATACGTACAACAGCGTGATGAGCGAACTTAGCACCCTTACTCGCTACGGTGAGTCGGAGTTGGAAGAAGATGGCGCCCTCGCCGGAGATTCGTTAATGCGGGGGATCATGACGGGTATGGCGTCTATCGTGGGGACGAATGTTTCTTCTTCGGCATTAGGCGGTTTGTTTCAACTTGGTGTAGAACTGAATTCCGATGGCGAACTTGAGATCGGGAGTTCTGATTTCGGGCTAGGCACCGGTGAAGAGCGTCTAGAAGATGCCTTAGAAGATAATTTTGATGAAATCTCAAAGCTCTTTACGGATGAAAATGAAGGTATTGCCACTCGTCTTTACGAATTTGCTGAACAATATGTTTCCTACAGTGGCTTAATCACACTCAGAGAGAATGCCGCGAAAGATAATCGCGAAGAGATTTATGATGATCGTGAAACCCTCGAACTGCGCATGGCCAGCTATGAGCAAGTTCTGCGAGACAAATATTTGAATCTTGACCAAACTGTTGCTCAATTAAATTCAACCAGTTCAGCGCTGCTGGCTACCTTAGGATAAGTTAGGAGTTATCATGGCACTTACAGGTATTAACGCTTACCGCAAAGGTAACCTTAAACAAGATATTGCGAATGCAGATCCTCATAAACTGACATTGATGCTAATGCAGGGGGCGTTAGACCGTCTAGCATATGCAAAAGGCGCCATGGAGCGCAAAGAGTATGCGTCTAAATCAGAATTTCTTTCTCGCGTTACTGCCATATTGATTAATTTGCGAGATACCCTGGATTTAGATATCGGCGGTGAAGTGGCGGAAAATATGTTTGCTTTATATGAGTATATGATTGAACGCACGGGTGAAGCCCATGTCAGGAATGACTTGCAGATCCTCGACGAAGTCATTAGCCTATTAACTCCCATTCGTGATGCGTGGGTTCAGATTCCTCAGACGGCGAAAGAGGAAGCCTATGAAGCCCAGCGTCAAAAACGTCAGGCCGTGTGAATACAGAACTTAATCATTCCCTAACACCGCAGGCACTTGCTGAGATCAACCAACGTATCTTACAGTGCCTGGCCGATGAGGATGAAGCCTCTCGGTATCAGACTCTCCTGTCTTTAATTCAGCAACGCGATGCATTTATTCAATCCCATTTAGCGTCTTTAACCGGCGAAGACGCAAAATCTTTTGCGCAGCAGGAAGTTAGCGTCAATAATAAGTTATTGGAAGTGGCGCAGACTTTGCTAAAGTCAGCTAAAGATGATGTGAGCCAGTTTTTACAAAGTCAAAAGGCGGTAAAGCATTACCGCAAATGATATGTTAAGGCGTAATTGCATCAGCTAACTTAACGCCGGTTCGTAGACTGGTTATTCGTGGAAATCTTCGCATGTTTAATAATAAGAGTATTCTCATCACTGGCGGAACCGGCTCCTTCGGACGGAAGTTTGTCAGTTATTTGCTAAAGAATTATTCACTTCGAAAAGTTATCATTTATTCTCGTGATGAGCTTAAGCAGTTTGAGATGCAGCAGCTTTTTGATGCTGATTGTATGCGCTATTTCATCGGCGATGTGCGTGACAAAGATCGTTTGATTACGGCCATGAAAGATGTGGATTATGTGGTCCACGCCGCAGCCCTTAAACAAGTCCCCGCTGCCGAATACAACCCCAATGAATGTATCAAAACCAACATTAATGGCGCGCAAAATGTCATCGATGCGTGTATTGCCAATAATGTCTCGCGGGTTATTGCCTTGTCCACAGATAAAGCGGCCAATCCGGTAAACCTTTATGGTGCGACTAAGCTGGCGTCAGATAAGCTTTTTGTGGCCGCAAATAACCTGTCTGGTGCAACCGGGCCCCGCTTTTCTGTTGTGCGTTATGGCAATGTGGTGGGAAGTCGCGGCTCTGTGGTCCCCTTTTATCGTAAATTGCTTAGTGAAGGGAAACGCAAGTTACCGGTAACCCATCCTGAGATGACCCGCTTTTGGATCACCTTAGACGAAGGCGTGGAATTTGTGGTGAAAAACTTTTCGCGTATGCAAGGGGGAGAGATTTTTGTCCCCAAGATCCCCTCTATCCGTATCGTGGATTTAGTGGAAGCCATGAGTGGGGCGCGGGATTATGAAATTATCGGTATCCGTCCTGGCGAAAAGCTACACGAAGTGATGGTGCCAGAAGAAATGGCCCATCATTCCATTGAATTTGACGACCATTTTGTTATCGCTCCAGCCATTACGTTCTTTGACAAAAACGTAGACTACTTTCGCAATCGACTCGGTGATAAAGGGCAATCCGTTTCTGAAAAGTTTGAATATCATTCGGGTAAAAACCCCCACTTTCTTGATATAGCTGAACTACAAGCGTTGGATAAAAAAGCCACATGATCCCCTACGGTAAACATTCTGTTGATGAGGCAGACATTCAGGCCGTTGTTGAAGTGCTGCAAAATCAGTTTTTAACCCAGGGACAGCAGGTTCCTGCGTTTGAACAACGCTTATGTGAATATACCGGTGCGAGTGGGGCAGTGGCATGCAACAGTGGCACCTCAGGCTTACACCTTGCTTGTTTAGCGGCCGGTGTGACCGTGGGCGATCTGGTGTGGACTGTACCTAACTCGTTTGCTGCGTCAGCAAACGCTGCGCGCTATTGTGGCGCGGATGTGGATTTCATCGACATTGATCCGATAACGCGTAATCTAAGTGTTGAGGCCTTGGCACAAAAACTACAGCAAGCAAAAAAGCGAGGGCGATTGCCCAAAGCCATCGTGGTGGTGCATTTTGCCGGTAGCAGTTGTGATATGAACGCCATTGCGCAATTAACCGCGCCTTATGATATTTTGCTTATTGAAGATGCCGCTCACGCCCTTGGCGGGAAAGACAAAGATGGCCATCGTGTAGGAGCGTGTCATTATTCGGCCATGACAGTGACCAGTTTTCACCCTGTGAAGTCTATTACCACGGCCGAAGGCGGCGTGGTGTTTACCAATGATCCCTACTACGAATCACAGTTGCGTTTATATGCCAGCCATGGCATTACCAAAGCCCCTAAAAGCCTGCCTGAGGGCCATGAAAATGAACCTTGGTTTTATGCTCAGCAGTCCCTTGGTTTTAATTATCGGTTAAGCGATCTTCATGCGGCCCTTGGTCTTGCCCAAATACAACGAATTGACACCTTTATTGCCAAACGATTGGAAAAAGCCAAGCGGTATCATAAGGCGCTATCATCCCTCGCGGTTAAGCGCCCAGTACTCGATGAAAATAGCGCATGGCACCTGTACATGATTGAAGTCGTGCCAGCGCATCGAACCCGCATCTTCAATGCCTTGCGGGACCAAGGAATAGGGGTGAACGTGCATTATATTCCCATTCATTTGCATCCCTATTATCAGTCGTTGGGCTTTTCTCTTGGCGACTTTCCCCATAGTGAACAGTATTACAACGGGGCCATTACGCTGCCTTTATTTCCTGATTTATCAGTGAAAGATCAAGACACAGTGATTGCTACATTAGGTGAGGTGCTTAAATGAACATTGCGGTTATCCCTGCCCGGGGAGGCAGCAAGCGTATACCTAACAAAAATATTCGTTTATTTGCGGGTAAGCCCCTGATTGCTTATTCCATTGAAGCGGCAAAAAATAGTCAACTTTTTGATGATATTGTGGTGTCAACAGACTCTGATGATATTGCTCGCGTTGCCAAAGAGTACGGTGCATCTTGTGTCATTGAGCGCCCAGCCACATTAGCTGGCGATTTTACCGGTACTTTTCCAGTTGTTCAGCATGGCATCCATCAATATCAGCGTTTAAACGGGCCGGTTAATTACGTTTGCTGTATTTATGCTACGGCTCCATTTTTACAAGCAGATAAGTTACAAGAAGGCTATGGAAGGTTGCTTGACGAACCGGATATGCATTTCGCGTTTTCAGTAACTACCTTTCCATTTCCAATTCAAAGAGCCATCACCCTTAAAGGTAAAGGGGTATGTGCTATACAACCCGAGCAAATGGGTAAGCGCTCTCAGGATTTGGTAGAGTGCTATCATGACGCCGGCCAGTTTTATTGGGGAACAACCAACGCCTGGCTAACAGGAAAGCCGACTTTTGCACCCACGAGTATTCCGGTGATTCTGCCCCGTTATTTGGTGCAAGATATTGACACCCCGGAAGACTGGCAACGTGCAGAGTTAATGTATCGTGCCTATGTGTCTATGGATAAATAATGCAGGAAAAAATACTAATTATCAGAATGTTGGGGCTTGGTGATGTCACCTGTGTCGGGATCCCGGCCATCCGTCATATCAAACAAAAATACCCCGATGCTAATATTCATGTACTTACTTACGCCGCTGGGGAAGACATTATTGCTTTGGCTGAGCCCGATGTTCACATTATGGCATTGAAAAAAGGCGAGTGGCCGGAAAATATTGTCAATGCCATGCAGACCTTTTTGGGGTTAGCAGAGACAATTTTAGGCGAAAAATACAGTCGCATCATTAATTTAGATACCTGGTTTATGCCTTGTTTTCTTGCCCGTTTTTTGAAGGACGCGGGCGAACCCGTGGTGGGCAATACCATGAGTATTAGTGTGGCTGAGTTGGTGGATAAATTCCAACAACAAACCTTGTCCGCTGATTACGTCAACGTTCCTGAACACTATATGCAAAGTACCTGGTTGAGCATGGCTCAATGGCATACTGCTTGGTGGGAAAATGGTATTTCTTTAGAACGGGGTTATCCTGAATTCTATTTACGCCGGTGCTGTGGGTTTGGTGACATTGCCATGGATATGGCCATTGATGTGCCTGCCGATACCGCGTTAGCGGCGATGGATAAACCGGTTGTTGCCATGGCCACAGAAGCGCGAACAAAAGAACGTCACTATCCTTACGGTGAACAACTAAAACAGTTGTTAGAAGAGCAAGGGGTAATGGTTTGGAGTGGTTTTGATGGGCGTTATCCTATGCTTGACACCTTAGGTAAACTTAAAGCCAGTCAATTATTAATTACTGTGCCTTCTGCTCCCCAATGGCTAGCCACTACCGTTAATACGCCTTCGCTAGTCATAAGTGGCACTGTAGATCCAAGAACCTTAATGCCAGAGTTTGCCACCGATATGTCGTCACAACCTGTTGCCGCCGAGATCCTCGCTGAGGGCGTAATGAACATTCTAAAAGGACAGGGCCATGGGTGATATTAAAATTGGCAAGCGACTGATTGGGCCACAAACGCCACCGTTTATCATTGCAGAGTTAAGTGGTAATCACAGTCAAAATTATGACCTTGCGTGCGCCATGGTGGATGCCGCGGCGAAAGCGGGCGCCCATGCAATTAAACTGCAAACCTATACCGCCGATTCCATGACCCTAAATGTAGCTAGCGATGACTTTGTGATTTCAGAGCAAGATAGCTTATGGAAAGGAGAGTCGCTGCACGCATTGTATCAAAAAGCGGCGACCCCGTATGAATGGCATCAAGGTTTATTTGAACGGGCCCAATCCTTAGGCATGCTCGCTTTCAGTTCACCGTTTGATTGTGACGCGGTGGACTTCCTCGACAGTCTAGGTGTTCCCTGTTTTAAGATCGCGTCTTTCGAGCTTACCGATTTACCCCTTATTGGGTATGCGGCAAGTAAAGGAAAACCGTTGATTATGTCTACCGGTATGGCAAGTTTGTCAGATATCGAAGATGCTGTGCAATGTGCAAAAGCCCATGGTTGTGATGATATCATTTTGCTTAAATGTACAAGCACCTATCCTGCCGATCCCAGCAATACCCATTTAACCACTATTCCACATATGCGAGCCGCTTTTTCCTGTCAGGTAGGACTGAGCGACCATACCGGCGGTATCGGTGCGGCTGTGGCGTCGGTAGCATTAGGCGCCAGTGTTATAGAAAAGCACTTTGTATTAGACAGAAACGCTGGTGGCGTAGATGCGGCATTTTCCTTAGAACCTAATGAGCTGGCACTGCTAGTTACCGAAACAAAGCGCGCCTGGCAGGCTATGGGCAAGGTAACCTATGGTGGTAGCCAAGCCGAAGACGCGGCGAAACAATATCGACGTTCGATTTATGTTAGCGCGGATATTGCACAAGGCGAGGTTTTGACCAAGGATAATCTTAAAGTGGTTAGGCCGGCCTTTGGTTTAGCGCCTAAACATTGGCAGGAAGTACTTGGCGGTAAAGCCCGGCAAGCGCTTAAAAAGGGCACCGCACTGTCTTGGGAGCATGTAACGTTGTGAAGCCGCTGCTTTTTCGAGTCAATGTTTCCTCGACCATTGGTATGGGGCACTTAATGCGGTCATTGGCGTTGGCACAAGCAGCTCAAAGCAATGACATTCCCTGTCACTTTATTGTCGATATGGGGGGGAAATCTCTGGCTGTTAGTCGTCACGATTGGATTTACCCTGTGGTGGAGTGCCCCTTCGATAAATCCTCAGACAATGCCGCTTTCATTGCTAATTATGCCCAGACCATAAATGCATCTGTGTTGGTGGTGGATGGCTATGCTATCCGGGCCGAAGAAGTCCTATTGTGCAAACAGCAATTGCCTGTGGTGGTCATGGATGATGGTCAATTAAGCCAACTTAGTGTGGCTGATATTATCGTTAATAGTACGTCCCAAGCCCTGGATCAGGAATATCAACGACGTCAGCCAAATGCGCTCTTGTGTACAGGGGCAAAATACCGCCTTATGCGCAAAGAGTTTCAAGTGGGTATGCCACCAGCTTTTGAGCACCGTCATGGTCTGGTGTTGTCGTTAGGTGGAAGTGATCCGAAAAACCTTACGATCCCTTTAATTAATGCACTGGGGAAGGTACTTAATAATACCCCTTTGCGCGTGGTAACTGGCGCTGCTTTTACCAATACTCCGGCGTTACAACAGGCCATAACGAACAGTACTTTGCCTATACAGCATATTCATAATTGCCAGGATATGGCGGATGTGTGGCGAAACAGCAAGTTGGCAATCAGTGCCGCTGGCGGCAGTCAATTTGAGTTGGGGGTATGTGAAACCCCTGCTGTGCTTTTAATGGTAGCCGAAAATCAACGTTTGGCGACTGAGCAGGCGGAACAGGAAGGATGGTGCTGCACCTTTGATTGTATTGCCCAACCTCCCATAGACGGGATCGCCAATAAGGTCAGTGATTTATGGCGTAACACCGATAAATTAAAAACCATGCATGAAGCCTTACGGGATAAGTATCATGCAGATGGCGCTTATCATGTGTTGGATGCCATTGCAGGAGTGTTAAATCGGTGACTGATACTGTTGTGAATGTGCCCATTATCGAAGCCTATCAGGTTCGTCTTCGTCCCATTACCGTTGCTGATCTCACTTGTTTGCGGCAATGGCGTAACAGTGCTTTTGTACGAGAAAAGATGGTCAGCACTGGGCTAATCAGCCACGAGCAGCAGCTCGCTTGGTACAAAAAAATAGCTACCGACCCTAGTCAAATGCACTGGGTCATTGAATACCGAGATACGCCCATCGGCGCGGTGAATGTTAAGGTTTTCGAGGACGACGATTCGGTCACCTCAGCCAAGATCCTAGAGCCGGGTTTGTATATTGGCGAACCTCGATACCAAGGTAATATTGTGGCGTTTGCTCCCACGCTGGCGTTGTATGATTATTGTTTTTCCGTTTTTCATACTCAGCAATTTCATGCATCGGTGAAGGCTGATAACGAGGCTGCAATAAAATATAACCAGCAATTGGGTTATGAAACCGTCAGTCGGGGACAATTTGTCACCTTAAGCTTGCAAAAAGCATGTTATGAGCGGCAAACTGTCACCTTAAAGTCACTGTTGTCACGAACAGGCAAGACTAAATAATCAAAGAGGTTTTTTGTGGATAATCAGCAAAAGCTTACACAAACATTTGTTCAGGCTCTCGGGATCTCACCGGAACAGGTTACTGATGGATTAACCTACAATACCATCAAAGAATGGGATTCCACCGCCCACATGATCCTTATCGCTGAACTGGAAGATGCCTTCGAGGTGATGTTGGATACCGATGACATTATTGATATGAGTTCAGTGTCAAAAGCAAAAGACATTTTGGCTAAATATGATGTCCAATTCTGAATCCATGATCCTAAAAGGGGGCTCGGTACTGGTGACCGGTGCTACCGGAGATATTGGCCGCGCCATCGTTAACGAATGTGTCAGTGCTGGAGCCGCAGTCTTTGCGGCAGGGCGAAATGAAGATAAATTGTCTGCATTGGTAAATCAGTATGAGTCTCGGGTTATACCGTTAAATTATGATGTTACCGATGAAAAAGCAGTAAAAGATGCGTTTCGTCAAATTCAAATACAACAAAATCAACCCAATGTTGGGCCGCTGATGGGGCTGGTAAATAATGCCGGCGTCATGAAAGAAGCCCCGTTGTCGGTAAGTGCCATGGATGGGTTAAAAGCCCAACTAAATGTGAATTTTTTAGCCCCTTATCAACATATGCAATTAGCGAGTCGACTGATGGCTCGCCATCGGCATGGCAGTATTGTGAATATAGGGTCTCAGGTGGGCGAGCAAGGCAGTAGTGGGTTAAGTGCTTATGGTGCGAGTAAAGCGGCATTAAGCGGTGCAAGCCGTTCGCTAGCTAAAGAACTGGCTGCGGTGGGGATTCGTGTCAATACGGTGGCCCCTGGTTTTATCAATACCGAATTAACCGCACATTTTGACGACGAGGCGCGTCAAGACATTGAGTCCCGTATTGCCATGCGACGCTCTGGCAGAGCTGGCGATGTTGCGCGGGCAGTGGTGTTTTTATTGTCAAAACAATCCGCGTATACCACTGGACATGTGTTGCCGGTGGATGGGTTGTTTTATCCGTGAAAGCCGGGTTTTGGGGCACCATTGACGCCCATTCGCCCGCCAGTGTTGGGGTGATCACTGACCATGACAGTATTACTTATGGTAAGTTGCTTTCCTATGTGGAAAGTTGGCAACACACACTCACTGTCGCCGGTTACCGCCCGCTAATCGCACTAAGCATGGAAAATAGCATCTCAGCTATTGCCTGTTACCTCGCATGTCTTCGTTTAGCCTACCCTGTGATCATATTCAACCCAGCCCTTGGCGTTCAGGGGAGGCAGCTTTTAGCTCAACGCCTCAACCCCAATATTTGGGTGGAAGGAGAGCAGTTAACCGAACGTCATGTTAGCCCTGTGTCTACACACCAAGACCTAGCCGTGCTTTTGACCACTTCCGGGTCTACCGGTGGGGGAAAATATGTGGCTTTGTCTTATCAAAATTTGCACAGCAATGCCACGGCCATTTGCCAGTACCTTCCTATTGTGTCATCGGATATTGCGTTATGTACCATGCCGTTATCTTATTCTTATGGGTTGTCCGTGTTAAATACCCATTTGCTAAAAGGGGCGGCGATTCGCCTAACCCAAACCACGGTGATGGATAAAGCATTCTGGACTTTGTTAACCCAGACGCCGGTGACCTCGATGTCTGGTGTGCCATCCTTCTATGAAATGTTGTTACGACTTCGTTTTACCCGCAATACCTTGCCAGCATTGCGTTATTTTACCCAGGCGGGGGGGAAACTGGCTGAAAATTATATTCACACCTTGGCGGACTATGCCGATAACAGCCAAAAGGGCTTTTATGTTATGTACGGTCAAACTGAGGCAACGGCACGTATGGCCTATTTACCGCCAGAAAAACTGAAACGTAAACCCGGCTCTATTGGTCAGGCAATACCCGGTGGAAAGTTCACCCTGTTAAATAAAGACGGTGGCCTTATTTCCACTGCCAATGAGGTGGGAGAACTGATTTATGAAGGGGACAATGTGATGTTGGGGTATTGTGAGGATCACGCCGATCTTAGCACGCTTGCAGCGCGTCCTTTTTTGGCAACCGGTGATCTCGCTTATCAAGATGAAGACGGTGACTTTTACCTATGCGGCCGTTTAAAACGGATCATTAAGTTGTTTGGTGAGCGTTTGAACCTTGATGGCCTTGAAAGTTTATTTGCGCAACAGGGCATACAGGCCAAAGCAACGGGAGAAGACAACCTGCTAATTCTGGCCTGCGAATCAGGCAGTAAAAGGCGAGCCCAAGCATTGTTAGATGAATGGGTATCTTGCCCACCGCGAGCAAAAGTGCTGATTGAGGTTTCTGACTGGCCCTTATTAGCAAATGGTAAGCCCAACTATCAAGCGTTACTTGAGCAAGGAAAAGGATAAAATGAGCGGGCAAGCCATCGCGGATGATTATCAATCATGCCTTAATGAATTGTTGGCGCAGCCGGTTTACGGCATGACGCAGCGTGAGAAAAGTAACAAGTTGCGGGCAATCATGGCATATTTACATCAGCACCATCTTACTGGATGCGCCGCTTATGGAGCGCTGTTTGCCGATTATCCCAATCACTTTACCTGCTACGAACAATTGCCTTATTTGGCTGTGCGATTGTTTAAATTGCAACGGTTAGCCAGTATCCCTGAAGCCGATGTATTTCGAGAATTGCGCTCCTCTGGTACCACTGGGCAAACCCCTGCGCGGGTGATCCTCGATAAAGCTACCAGTGCCCGGCAAAGCAAAGCCTTAGTCACCATTATGCAGCAATTTATCGGTAAGCAGCGATTACCCATGCTCATTATCGATTCCCCGGAGATATTAAAGTCACCTGACCTGTCTGCACGAGGAGCGGGTATTCAAGGAATGGCCTTTTTTGGCCGTGACCATACCTATGCACTCAATGCCGATATGTCGTTAAACACCCAGGCGGTGGCAGCCTTTGTTGCTAAACATAAAGGAAAGCCCGTACTGTTGTTCGGGTTTACCTTTATGGTGTGGTTGCACTTTGTGAAAGCCATAGAAAGAAGCGGCATCCATGTGGATTTGTCACAAGGCATTTTAATTCACAGTGGTGGCTGGAAAAAACTGGTGGATCAACAAGTCACCAACGAGACTTTCAAGCGCACTATTCGTTCATTAACAGGCCTGACTCGCATTCATAATTTTTATGGTATGGCCGAACAGGTAGGTAGCGTATTTGTTGAGTGCGAGCACGGACATTTACATGCCCCGTCACTGGCGGATGTGATGGTGCGTTGCCCCTATACCCTTGAACCTTTACCCCACGGCAAAACCGGATTACTTCACGTGATATCGGCATTACCCACCAGTTACCCCGGTTACAGCATTCTTACCGAAGATATGGGCAGTATTATTGGTGAGGACGATTGCCCCTGTGGCCGAAAAGGCCGGTATTTTTCCATTGCCGGTCGGTTACCAAAAACCGAGATCCGCGGATGCAGCGATACGGCAGGTACATTGTGAATATTGAGCAAGTATTACCCTTTAGACAGTCTATTGCCGCAAACTCGTTAGCGGCAATTAGTGCCCCCAATACCCTTGTAGGCCACAAAACAACGCTGGATTTTATCGATGCATTATCTGGCGCATTACTTCGAAATACAGTCTGTAAAGCTTTTCCTGATTTAGTCGCGTTGGGGTTTTGGTTACGTCGCGCCAATATACAAAAAGTATTAACTACCCTGGCCGATGGCGTGTATAAGCCTGTGGGGCTAGTGGTGCATTATACCCCTGCCAATGTGGATACCATGTTTGTGTACAGCTGGGTGTGTGCACTGCTGATGGGAAACCGTAACATTGTGCGCTTGTCTAGTCGTCATAGTGAAGCGCAGCAATTGTTACTTGCTGTGATGGAAGAGGTATTTCGCCTACCCGAGTATGCCCAAGTGGCTAACGCCAACCAATTTGTCCATTTTGAACGCCATCATCCAGATAGCGGGGCAATTAGCCTTCTGGCCGATGCTAGAGTGCTCTGGGGCGGCGATGACAGTGTCAAAGCAATCCGGGCATTACCGTGTAAACCGCGATGTCGGGATATTAGTTTTGCCGACCGCTACTCGGCGGCATTTATCGACTTTCATCATATTTTCGAGAATAAGAAAGTCGCAGAGTTATTATGGCGTGAGTGTGAACCTTTTGAGCAACAGGCGTGTTCTTCTCCCCGCCTGTTGTTTTGGCGGGGCGAAGATATCCATTGGACTCGCTTTGTAAATGCTTTAGCGGCACAGGCTCAATCGGCAGCGCCGTCCATCACCCGTAAAAATGAGCAATTAATTTATAACCAATGGTGTCAAAGCGAAGATCTGCTAGATAACGCTGAACAGGCTGGAGCACTCAATCTTGCCCATGTTAAACAGTGGCATCCGGATCTTATTCAACGTCACGTGGGGCAGTATACGGTGTGTTGTATTCGGGTGGATAGGCTTGAAGCATTGCTCGATTATGATGATGCAAGATGGCAAACCCTATCTTACGCGGGTGTCAGTAAAGACTTACTTATCAAGGTTTTCGGTAGTGCGCCGATAGAAGGAATAGACAGAATGGTTCCACTGGGAAATGCATTGACGTTTTCACCCCAGTGGGATGGGTATGAATTATTAAGCCAACTGGCCCGTCGCGTGGTATTTGCATGAAGTTATCGGTGATTGTTCCCGCTTACAATCTGGAAAACTATATTGAAGCCTGCTTGCGCTCAGCGCTTGAGCAGCGCGTTACGGCACCCTTTGAGGTAATCGTATGTGATGATGCCTCAACGGACAATACTGCTGAGATTATTGGCTCGTTAGAGAAAACCTTTCCCCACTTAAAAGCCATCATTAAAAATGATAATGGGGGGCTGGCAAAGAATATGAAAACCTTACTTAACGAGGCCCGTGGTGAATATATTGCCTACTTAGATGGCGATGATCTCGCGCTGCCCGGTAAGCTGCAAACCCAGATAGATTATCTGGATAGTCACCCCGATTGTCAGATGGTTTTTCATGAATCTGATATGTTTGATTCTGATACCGATGCATCCATTCGCCTTTATAGTCAGTCGTTTTACAACTGGTCTTATATTCCTGAACACTCTGATATTACCCATTTAATACGGTATGGCACCTATATGCAGGCCAGCAGTGTGATGTTTCGTCGTCATGATTTTCTAACCCAGACGGTGGCTGAAAACTGCCAAATTATTCTCGATTATCCTTTTTATGTGTTAAACGCAGGCTTTCTTAATGCCAGAATCGACTTTATCCCTAAGGTGCTAGGGCGCTATCGAATTCATAGCAATAGTTTTGGTGCCCAAACCCAACGAAGTGCCGTGCGACGGGAACAAAGCTTGGCGGATATCTGTTTATCGTGTGAATTAGCTGCACAGTTTGATGTGGAGGATGCGGTGATCAAGGCGGGGATCGCCCATCATCAGTTTGCCGCGGCCTTGTATTTTCTGTTTAAAAATAACAGTGAAAAGTTTCGATTTTGGATCCGAGAATCGGCTAAACAGGGCGTGTTTTTTGATCATCGTCACCGCATGGCATTTGAGCACTGCAATGAACCTGACTATGTAAAAAATACCCTAAGAGCGCAAGAAACATCATGAAGCCGTCCATTGCCGTTGTCATATGCAATTATAACAAGGTAGCTTACCTAAAAGGCTGCCTGAATTCGTTGTGGCCGGCAAAAAAGGCGTGGCCTGCCATGAAGGTGTTTGTGGTTGATAATGCCTCCACCGACGGTAGCCAGGATATGATCAGGCAACACTACGGTGAATGGGTGGAATTAATCGCTCTCACTGAGAACACCGGCGGTTCAGGGGGCTTCGCTCGTGGTATGCAGGCAGCGGTGGCATCGGGCTGTGAATACACCGCGCTACTGGATAACGACATCTTGTTAGATGAAGATACCATATCTTTGCTGGTTGATTACTTACAGCAGCATGACAGGGTAGGGGTGGCCGGGGCGAAAATCTGCACCATGGACAACCCGCAAAAGCTACAAGAACTGGGCGCCTTTATCGATTGGCAGCGTTTCGGCGTTAGCACACCGTTGAAAGGACATGACGATACTGACAGCCTACCGGATGTGGTCAATTGTGACTATGTGCCGGCCTGTTGTTTAGTTACCCGCACCCGTATTATTGAAAATGTGGGCACCTTTGATGAAGCCCATTTTATTTACTGGGATGACATGGATTGGTGTACCCGGGTAAAACAGGCTGGCCATGAAATTCACGCCATTCGTCAGGCCAGAGTGCGGCATAAAATGGGGGCGGTGAACGCCACCAATACCTTTAGTAATTATTATTTTGAGCGCAACCGTTTGCGTTTTTTTGCCAAGTATTTGTCTGTGGAAAAGTTTACTCACTTTGCTGAAAAACGCTGTCAGGAATTAGCCCAGCAAGCATTTTTTGCGTATAGAAAAGGGCAGTCAACCCAAGCCGTGAGTGCACAATCCGCGCTACTGGATTTTGCCGCCGGGAATTGGTTTAGCCAGCCAGATGCGGTTTTGCCTAAAGCTGAATACTCCTTTATTAACCAATTACCCAAAGTGCCTTTTTATCGTGTTTATGGCGAAAATGAGCTGCTTTGTTCTCAGGTAGTTGGCGAATTGCAAAAAAACAGGTTGCCCATTATTTCAGATAATGCAGTGAAAAAAGCAGCCGATGAAGTTATTAATATCTGGGTGGTGGAGCACCTTCTAGACGTTGATGATGAGGAAGGTGATTACATAATCGACAGTTACTTTAACGTATGCCCGAAAGATACGTTAAATGAACTTAAAACAGTATATCAAGCATTTACAATGATTTTTGATGCCGTAGAAACTCCCGTCTTCTACCGCCAACTTATCACTGGTTATCAAGAGTTGCGTGGTTTCAATGCTAAATAATGAGGAAGTAATGACCCTATACCATCGTATTTTGGAACGCATAGATGATAAGCGTTTGGACATCATTACCCTAGATGTATTCGATACCATTGTCTTTCGACACGTGAACTATCCCACTGCATTATTCGAGAAAGTGGTGAGTGAGGTGCCTGCGCTGAATGGATTTTCAGGTGAAGACTATAGAGTGCTTCGAGAGCAGGCCGAGAGAGCGGCAAGAGAGCAAGCGTCGCATAAAGAAGATATTGTATTTGAAGAAATCTTTCAGTGCATGCCATTTGACACAGTAACGAAACAAACGCTTTTAGACGCTGAATTATTAGCAGAAAAAAACCATGCTATGGTCAATGAGTCTATGGTGGCAGTGATTGATACATTGTTAGCAAAAGGCGTGTCAGTTGCGTTGATATCAGATATGTACTTGTCGGAACAGCAAATTAAGGATACGTTCTTTTTCAATTGGCCTACGCTTTATAAGTTACCCCTGTTTGTTTCATCTGAATTTGGCAAAACTAAACATTCTGGCAGTTTGTTTAGATTACTGGCAAAAACGCAAGCATGGTCATTTAGTCGATGGTTACACATCGGCGATAACGAAAAGGCTGACGTCTCTTCGCCACATGCCATGGGTATTCAGACTCTGTATTTTCATCCTGCATTAGACACCCAGCGTATCACGGCAATAGAGTCGCAACATTTTCTGGCTGACACCCACTCATCGGCGACTCGATTGTTAGCGTCTTTACAGCAAGACGGGAATACACAAGTAGAACAAGTGGCGTTTGAAATTGGTGCATTTGTATGGGGTCCTGTTTTCGATGCTTTTACAGATTGGATCATTAAACAAAGTGATGCGTCTGGATGTAAACATATTCTTTGTTTGATGCGTGAGGGGTATTTATTTACGCCGTTGGTGAAAAGAAAATTGGAATTGCAGGGGCGCAAGGATATTAAAGTCTCGGCATTTTATGTCTCACGAAAATCTGCGTTTTGGCCTGGTATCGACACGTCTCAACCGCAGTGGCTAGAAAATGTGATGGATACACTAATGTTATATCGCGGATATACATTGAAAAATTTCATTAGAGATTTTCATCTGTCAGATGAGTTACTGTCTTTGCTAAACGGTGATCTTGAATTAAAAAATATCGAAAATTTATTTGTCGAGGGCGAAGCACTATATGCAAGACTAGTGCGAGAAGCGAAAGTACATACCACTCAGCTTGAGCACAAAATTGAGACTCAGCGTCGATTGTTAAAAACATATTTGAAACAGGTGACGTCAGCTAAGTATTCAGAATGTGCGGTGATAGATTTTGGCAACGGCGGCACGATTCAGCATAATCTTGAAGTGATATTGGGCGAGTCCGCTGGGGCTAATTTACTTTTTTACGCGTCCATACGCGCTTATCGCTTTGTTGAGAAAACGCTGTGCCGAGCGTTTATTTCACCGGGAACAGAACGCTTTCACGTGAGTAAAAAGCTTGCTCGTTCTCCTGAGTGCATCGAAGCATTATTACTGGGCGATAAAGGCTCTACCCTTAGCTATAAACAAAATAATGGCAACGTAGAACCTGTGTTAGCAAAAGGAATTACCGCTAACAAGGAACTATGCGAAAAGTTTTTATCCGGTTGCCTAAGCTTCGCTGAGAACGCCTTTAAACACGGAAAACCAGCCTTAGAAGCAGCGACCGTTCAGGCAATAGTGGCGAGATATATATTGATGCCCACGGATCTAGAAGCTTCACTGTTCACTCAATTATATCATCAAGACAATTTCGGCACAGATGGCGAATATACAGTTATTGATGAGGGCCAAAAACAGCTCATCAATCAATATGGTCTTGAAAAGTCTTTGTTTAAACTGACTGGAGATAAAGACTGGGAACTTGGAAATGTGCACTGGCCATCAGGTGTAATTGCGTTAATTGATAATGACTTTATTCCGCGATCATTGGGACTGCTAGATGCGGATAATCACTATCATGTTCAAATATTGATCAAAAAGTTGCTGAATTTAAAGTGGCATACAGTCAGTGTTTACGGTGCCGGTGAATTTTTCCGCGATATCTTACCGTTGCTCAAATCCAATGGGATCACGGTAGAGCGTGTAATTGACAGACGTGCTCAATCAGACGAATCAATCTCTGTGGCAGGCTATCGTGTGACGACAATCGAAGATGCGCTTTACCAGGGTTCTCGCCACATATTGATAACCTCTTATGCTTTTCGAGAGGAAATCGCCAACCGTATTATGCATGCTGCAGCCGAGCAAAAACTTGACAATGTTCAGATGATTAGTGTGTAGTTCTACAACTTTAAGAAACTGATTTATTAGTCATTTCTTGGCTATTACCATACACTTCAACAGTCTGACAACAATGACTATTAAATGACTTTAGAATCATAGGAAATCGTGCATGCTTAAAGATGTTAGAATTCATCTAGATATGGATGATGAGCTGCAGAACGCTCATGAGGTAAGGCTTGCAAGTCGAATTATGTCAAACTTGCGTAGAAACGAGGTGTCTTTTAAGACTTTCGTTCCTTCCCTTGTATCTAAAGTCAAACAAGCAAGAAGTCAAAATATTTCCGTTTTTGCGAACAAGTTCGGTCAACTCAATATTGTAGATTACAGTAAGGGCCGCACGTTTTATGGTCTTCAACCTAGTGAAGAAATAAAGGCCCAGTACAGACAAAAAAAAGCACAATGTACTTATTGCCGTTTTGAAGATGTAAAAGAAAGCCATACCGAAGATTCAGTATCTTTGTCTTCACTAAATGATTTAGTCGTTTTTCAGGAGCATTTAAAACAACCGCCGCTGCCTAAAAAAATTGATGTGATGGTAGTGCTAGGTATCGGCTTAGGCGAACATGTACGTTTGCTTATTGAAAATCACGATATTAAACACCTTATAATTTACGAGCCAGAACTCCAATATTTTCAGTGCTCTGTCTTAGCCATGGACTGGAACCCGTTGTTTAGTTTAGCTAAGAAAAAGGGAACGGGGCTGTATTTTCAGTTGGAAAATGACGGCAATACACTCATTGATGATATGGACGAACTGACTCAGTCTCATTCTGCTGATGGGTTCTTTTTATACCGTCACTACAATCAAAACGTGTTTAATTGTTTGGAACATGGATTGCTGACTGAAAATTGGTCCGCATTTCGTAAAAATGGCTTAGCTTCCTATCTACCGAAAAACAAAGACCACACCCTTTCTCCTTGGACGCCGCCAGTCTCTGTTGCTGACTATAATTTGCTTACAAATAAAGAGAGTGTGTTTACCAACAATATTGCAGCTTTTGAGCATTATTTTGCGGATATTGCAGAACAATTTAAAAACTATGTACCTGAATACTGGCTCCCGGTTACAGATCATGATGGAACTATAAACATAATTAGCCGCTTTTCATTAAATCCGTGGTATAGCACTCACCCTTTTGATGATGGGAAAATAAATCTCAATAATTTTGCTAGTTACCCTAATAAAGATGGGCTGGTGTTAGGGTACGAAGGCAAAAAGCTAAAGGACTATACCCATTTCCGTTTTGTTAAAAAAGCGCAAAAGCTGTTGGATAAAACAGAAGAAGAAGCTGGCGAACTGCCGGCAGTAATCAAGTCTCTGATTATGTTTGGTATCGGGCCGCAATTGTCTCTACTCATGGATGACTATTGCGTGGAAAAATTGTTTATTTGTGAGCCGAATAAAGACTTATTTTACGCATCATTATTTTACGTTGACTGGGCCGCCGCGCTAAAGAAAATTGATGATAGCAAGGGGCGGCTATACATTAACGTTGGTGATGATGGAACAAACTTATTTAAAGATTTGATCAGTCAGTTTTACTCTGTCGGGCCCTATATTCTTGCTAGTACTTATTTCTATCAGACCTACCATAACGAAGCATTGGTAAAAACCATCAGCCAACTGCGAGAGCAGTTGCAAGTGGTTATCGCCATGGGAGAGAACTTTGATCATGCCCGTCATGGTATCGCTCACACCCGAGAAACCATCAAGCGACAATATCCGTTATTGGAAAAAGCACCAGCTAGTAAACTAACTGGTATAGACAAAGATGTACCGGTTTTTATTGTGGGTAATGGACCGTCTTTAGATGATGCGATTGCAGCAATAAAAGAGTGGCAAGGTGCCGCTATTGTTGTTTCCTGTGGCACCGCGCTTATGCCTCTACATAGAAATGGAATTGTGCCTGATTTTCATGCTGAAATTGAGCAGAATCGTTCTACGTTTGACTGGTGCAGTCGTATTGGAGATTTTGATTACCTAAAGAAAATTAATTTAATTTCCTGTAATGGCATTCATCCTGACACCTGTGCTCTGTTTAACGATGTGTTTCTTGCATTTAAGGAAGGTGAATCATCCACGGTATCTACCTTAACTATTTTAGGGCGGGAAAATTACGAAGAACTGCAATTTGCATTTCCCACGGTTTCGAATTTTGTGATGAATATCATTACCTTGATTGGTTTTGAACAAATTTATCTGTTTGGGGTTGACCTTGGCTTTGTAGATAAAACTAAGCATCATTCTACGCAATCGGGGTATTACGATGCTAAAGGTGTGGAAAAGTACAGTTATCAAACTGAAAATAACACCGATATCGTGGTACCAGGTAATTTTGAGAAGTACGTCTATACCAAGTATGAATTTAAAGTTTCCAAAATCATCATCGAGCAGACCCTATCACAAGGTAATGTGGATTGCTTCAATACCAGCAATGGCGCGAAAATCGAAGGCGCTACGCCTTTGCCCGTGGATTTCATACTGATAACATCTAGTCCTGAGCAAAAGCACAAAACACTGCAAAAAATACAGCAACAGGTGTTTAAGCCGGTGACCAGCGGGGATGAATTCGAACAAGCCTTTATCCGTCATTTCGATGACACTGTGTTAGCTGATGAGTTGACCGGATTTATTGAGATAGTCAGTCGACCTTTTTCAAGCATCGAAGATGTTGATACTTTAACCGATAAACAAAAAGAGATGCTGTTTGAGTCGTATACTCGGGGTAACTCTTTATTGTTCTATTACCTGTATGGAACGGTTAATTACGCTAACTCACTGCTAAGCAAACTGTTACTTTCTTTAGTCACGAAATCAAAGCTACTGACCATGCTTAATGAATTAAGAGAAGTGTGGGCTGAAACTCTCAGTGAGATTAAGCGAGAAGTCGTTAACCATCCTTTTCAATACGATCATGTATCAAGTTTTTCCTATGAACGGGAAGAGGTGTTTTTAAAAACTAAAATTCCTCAATTAACGGTTAACTGTTTTCTATCAGAGCAAGAAACATACAAGTTAAATATTTTGGCGCGAAGAAGGGCAAAGCAAATCGGCTTATCTATCTGCAAGACACAGGAAGATGATAGCGCCATTGTTATCTTGCCAGAAAGCGCCGGCAAGCATTCAGCCCTTAATAGAAAAGCGAATGGGCATTGTATTGTCCAGTTAAGGCAGCTTCCAAAGCAGATAGAAAGTGAGTTGCTCCAGCAAAATGGCACCACCTATTTGTATACTCACCCCATGCTTGATTTACCCGCAGAGGCGTCGAAATACCTCGATGGTGAAGCGGTGTTATTTCACGACTATATGGCTACGACGGATCTTTTAAAAGCATGTTTCTTAGCCGATCATGGGAAGTTAATTATTCCAAAAATTTCCTATGTTTCTGAAACCGATGAAGTCCCAGAGAAAATACGGCAGTACGCCTTATCCCTTTTCGATGTGTTAAAAGCCGCGGATCAAATCATCAACTATCCCAATTATATTGTTGTACCGAAAAAGAAATATGCATGCGCTGCCCAAGTAAAAGACGATATGGGTAATCGAGGGCAAGTGTTAGACACAATATCCAATGAAAGCGTATTATTTATGGGCAATACAACGAAATATGAAGCACAAAAACAACTGGATAATTATGACAAGAATTGGTGGAAGGGAGCGCTCTGATAAAGTAAAGCTCATACTTTGAGCGCCACACAATCAAAAGTAATTTGATTAAAGAATTTCGATAAATTGTCGTTACACTTAGTACGAAACGCGCGAATAGATAGCGTGTCTTTTACTAATGTGTTGATGATTTCATGTCAATAGCCCAGGATTGAAAGTTGGTTATCAGTATGGCTCGTGCCTCGAATTTGAACGAATTTTTAAAAACAACGCAGTGTGTGATGCCACATTTTGCACTGTTAGATGCAGATTTTGACGATGTCTGTAATAGTCACTTTAACGGAAATTTGAGGTTGCACGATTCAGAATCGATAACCGAAGGTTCGTTTATATGTACAGAGGCTAGAATAAATGAATTTTTGGCCTGTTTTATCAGTAAGTACCAGTTTTTTGCTCATCAAAATATTTTCGTTACCGTTATTGGGTTGCAAGATAGTTCATCTTCCCAGTTAGACGTGGAATCGATGTTGTTTAATAACGGATTCCATGTGTCTGCTCACCAGTGGCAAACAAGGAACTATCATAATCTTGATGGTAACGCCGGTTATCAAACCACTACTTTTCGAAAAATCCCTCAGACCGAGCACAAGTTAACGTCGATGAGCAATTTGCTTATAGAGCGTGACTTGCATATGGATATGCTGAGGGAATGTTCGGGGCGTTCAGATGCTCATGTGTATCGTTACGTCTTTGCTGGATCATTTATACGACCCAATGATAAGGTTCTCGATTGTGCCTGTGGGTTAGGTTACGGCAGCTATATTCTTTCTTCCTTCAAAAATTGCCGACAAGTAACAGGGGTAGATATTTGTAAAGAGAGTGTCGGCTATGCAAATGATGTTTATGGCAGTGCTAAGTTGTCCTATCAGGCTGTAAACATAGACCATTTTGAACAGGCCGCTTTAGAGCAGTACGATCTTATCACTTCTTTTGAAACCATCGAACACGTGGTGGACTATCACGCATTTTTTAAGTTGTGTTTAACTCACCTAAAACCTGATGGCAGAGTGGTGGCTAGCGTACCCTATTTGTGGGTCGATGAGTCAGGTAAAGATCCAAATCCTTATCACTTCCACGAATTCGATTGGCAAAAATTCAAAGCCTTATTTCTACAATACGGCTTTATTATTGAAGCGCGACATCACCAGACAGCGCCCGGTGGGTTCAAATTAACGGACAGTCCGCGCAAATGGACCGAAGAAAATGTGGATGGTAGCGAATCAGAAACAGAGTGGTTAGTTATCGTTGCGACGCCTAATTTATCACATGAGTTATGGTCGGGCAGAATTACCGAGCCTTACACTAACCCCGAATATACAGCGCCGACGTTGCCGGTTTATGTGGATTTTAAGAATGGCTATGAAAACCCTTGGTTACACCGCCAGATAGTCCAAATCGGGCAACGAATTAAAAGTGATGATGTGCGCGGGGCTTACATCGAACAGCTACTTAAATCATCGAATGAAAGCCCGTTAATGCTTAGAACATTACAGGGCTATGCCTGCAAGCCAGATAAAGCGTGGTTCTGCGAGGTGGAGAAGCTTATTGATACTACTGAAGTGAGCGTCTTAAGCCATCATCCATTTAATCTGCGTTGGTTTACATCCTTAACATTTATACTTGCTAAACAATATTATGAATTAGGTGAATTTGCCAAGGCTACACATTATTTTCGTTTGCTGACAACGGTTGATACGTTTGATTTTTGTGCAATCTTGTCTGTTAAATCAATAGAAAGTTATTGGTATTTAGCAAAAATTTATATTTGGTCTGATGATAACGTAGCGGCCATGAAGTGTTTAACAACCGCAAAAAGTTTGATTCCAACTGTCAGCCAAGCGTTTCACAATTCGATTAATAATAGAGAAGATCTTGTCGCACCTTTTCTGTGGCCTGAAATGGCCGATATTTATGACGTGATCTCTGTAATAAACCAGCTTTATATAAAAATGCAGGTGGTTTCTGACAAGGTTTCGTTGCTATTTGACGCTGAATTTCTTGAACAAAATAAACGGTTCGGCTTAATTAATCTTGTGGACGAGTTGGTTAAACCTAAACAAGATGATGATCAGATTCAGCTACAAGCCATCGGCAAGTCATACGTTAACAAACTCATAGCGAAAGTGAAGCTTACTAACGTTAGACGTGGTGTCTACATTTGGGGTACTGGTATTGTTGCGAAAATGGTGTTTTTGAAATTAAAAGAAAATGCCATAACAGTAGATGGATTTATAGATAACTCGTCTAGTTCGCCAGTAACCTTTATGGAATTGCCTGTTTTTTCGCGTACCGATATAGCGTTTAAATCCATTTCTTTAATTTGCATTACTTCCGTAGGGTCTTCAGAGGAAATTGCCTCTTCGATTATGGATAGTGTTGACTGTGTTTTTATTTCCTAAATTATGTGGTTGTTTTAATTCTAATGATCACTGTTAGTTCGAAAATAAGTTTTTAATAGTTAGTTGATAAGGCGATGTACACCCATGCTTAAAAATATTAAAGAGAAAGTAGGTCGTCTAGTCCAGTCTGGCTTTACACAGTGCCCCGAATTGCCAGCTTTTGTAAAAGAAAGTGCTCATGATATCTATACTATTTCAGATGATGGTGATGCATTCGTATTGTATAACGAGCGTACTGCGACTGATAAATTAATAACACCTAAAATTATTAGCTTTTATACCGACGATAGTATTTACGCCAAGCGGGCGGAAGTTTTTCTACAATCTTTAAACGACCTGAAGATTGATAATTACTACGTTGAAAAAATAGAATCAGGTAAGAATTGGGAAGAAAATTGCAGCTACAAAGCTAAATTTATTGAAAAATGCCTTAAAGAATTCAAAGAGCCGGTTTTATGGATTGATATTGATACGGTAGTGAACGATATACCGTTAATACCGCAGTTAGCTGATTTTGCAATTCATTTATGGGATGGGTGGGAGTTTGCCACCGGTACCGTGTTTTTCAATTATACCGACGGTGGGTTGAAGTTAGTAAGTTGTTGGACGGATTTGGCAGCAACAAAACCGGTTTTATGGGACCAGATGCTTCTGGATGAGGCGTGGAGCCTGACTAGCCGCAAACATGACTTGGTGACATATTGGTTGGATAAAAGATATACCTATATTTATGACAGTGGCGCTGTGGAGCACCCCATTGTTACGCATCTGCAAGCCTCCAGAGATGTAGTGAAACTAAATAAACCAGAATACCCAGACAGTCTTACCCAGACTAGGCGCAAAAGACTCCCTAGTGAAGATAAGTATGACTTGTCGATTAATACCGAAACGAAGCTTAAAAAAACAAACGCTATAATTGAAATAGATGTAGATAACTTAGTGAGCTATTTACTTTCTATAAGACAAGAAAAACCGTTCAGTTTTATCCAAGTGGGTGCTATGGATGGTAAAAAGTTTGATCCCATTTTCCATCACGTAAGTGAGGCTATGAATGTAAAAGGGGTACTTTTAGAGCCTAATAGAGAAATGTTTGAGCAACTACGTATAAACTATAAAAATAAAGAAGGTCTTGAATTTCTTAACATGGCTATTGACTCAGTTTCAGGGTGCAGAGTGCTTCACAAAATCCCACAAAAACACATTGAATCAGGCGATATTCCAGAGTGGGCGTTAGGTATTTCTTCTTTCTATAATGATAGAAATGCGTTGGGTGGCAAGCAAATCGATGATGAAACTTTCGAAAAATTAAGAGCCATGATGGTAGAAGAAAGTGTTGAATGCACGACCTTTGATACGCTACTCGGAAAGGACCATTTTGCCTATTTAGATCTCTTGCAAATTGATACCGAAGGCCATGATTGGCAGGTGTTGTCTACCTTTCCCATAGATGTTATTAAGCCATTGGTGATTAATTTTGAGTATTACAATATGCCCCAAGCAGAAATACATGCTGCTCTTGAGTGGTTAGATACCAATGGCTACTTTTGGAGCCGTAATCACAAAGACGTGACGGCCACATTGCTTAGGATCAGACGAAATGATTGAGCTTGATGTATATATTGCATCTATGGGGCGGTCAGGAAGTACTGCGTTAGCAAATTTTTTAACGGATCCACAAAAACAGCAATACATTTTTGTTGAACCTGATATTGTCAACGGTCCGAATGCGGTCTTTTTTGATCAGCTCCGAGATTTCCAGTTGCAAGATCAATCTCACCTTGGTGAATTTGATTTTTCAAACCTCCGTAACGCTGGGGCGAAGGTTGGCGTGAAAGAAGTAAAATGTAGTTTTCACAATCAAATGGGGACGTTGTTCAAAGCAGACAAAACGATTATAACGTGCAGAAGTATCGACAACGTTTATTTAAGTTTGTTAGAAAAACATCGACTACAACAACTTGCACTCGATGATGCTTGGGCTTTTGACTATTGCGTACGGGAAGCCAACGGACTGGTGATGTTTGCACAAAAGTTTCCCATTGATTATGTAGTGAAGTACGAAGATTTTTCTACCTCACAGGGGGTACGGGATACATTAAGCGATAAGTTAAATTTTGTTGGCGGTGGAGAAGTCGATCGAGGCTTTGTTAATTACGGCAGGAAATTTGAAGCTGATATGTATGCAGGACATATATCGAGCAGAAAGACACCTTATCAAACTATTACTGAAACTGATATTCGTCGGGCTTCACAGTTACAAGCTCTGTGCAGTGAATACCAGCATTGCTTTGGCTATGATTGAAATTCAACCAGCGGCGTAAATCCATTACTGGTTAAATTGATATGTTCAATATGGGAAAAGTAAAAGCCAATAGATCCTCAAAAAACGATGCTGGAGGCAAAATTATAAGCTACACTTTGCAAAGAACAGGAGGATCTTATGATTAATTTTAACAGCGACGCTTCGTCGAACTCGACGCTTTTACAACAGGTTCAGGAAAAACAAACCAGCCTGCTGGAGAAACTCGCGTCCGGTAAAGAAGTTAATAGCGCAGCAGATGGTGCTGCGGCGCAACAAATCATAGATCGTCTCACCTCACAGGTGGAAGGTAATCGTCAAGCCATTAGCAATGCCTATGACGGAATTTCCCTAGCTCAGGTTGCAGAAAGTGGTCTTTCTGGCATTAACGATGATGTGTCTCGGATACGAGAACTTACCTTACAAGCCGGTAACGGTATATTAAACGATGCCGATCGTCAGGCTATTCAGTCTGAAATTACCCAATTGCAGGATAATATTAGTCAGACCATAGAACAGACGAACTTTGCCGGTAAGCCGTTATTAAGTAGTGATGGTGAAATCAGTTTTCAGGTGGGCGCTAACCCGGATCAAAAAGTTGGCGTCGATACCTCAGATGTGGGCAGCAGTCTGTCTGATATCTTAAATATTGATATTACTTCTGGGGATGTGGATTTGGCATTGGACGCTGCTGATGCGGCGCTAGAAACCGTGGGGGCGGCCCAAGGGGGTCTTGGTGCTACCCAGAATCAGCTAGCAAGCACTGCGCGAAGTTTAAGTGAAGCAGACGTGAATGCCACTGCCGCACGTGGCCGTATTCAAGATCTTGATTATGCACAAGCAATTAGCCAACAAGTGACTAATGATGTACTTGGTCAATCCGCAATCAGTATGCAAACACAAGCGAACCAACAACAAGGTCAGGTACTTGCACTTCTCAGTTAAAGTACGTAACAATAGAAATGTAATTCTTAAAAAGCAGGTTTGCCTGCTTTTTTTATGAATTTGAAAAATCTACAGTTGCTTAGCGATCTTTTACCGCTACAATCATATAGATGCGCTAAACTGTAAATAATAAAAATGCGTTCTCGAGGAATCGATGAAGGAAATTCTGCTCGTTAGTGACAACGGCGAACTCATTCAAAAACTAGAAACCGTCATCACATTTATGGGTGAGACGTGTTATGGGCAAGGTTTTGCCAATAGCCAACGTTATTTGAATACTCACAGCGTAGAGGCTGTACTTGTTGATTATGAGAGTGCCGAACAGGCCATTGGCCTGATAGCTGAGTTCCCACATATCCCATTTATCGCCATTCAATCTAAAGATGGCATGATAGCGCCAAACTGTAATTTAGTGAGTACAGCCACACTCCCTGTTACTTATCCTGTTCTTACCCAGGCCATTCATCGTTGTCAGGAATATTCCCGTCTTCGTCCTGGGAATTTAAAAACGACAGGGCTGAAAACCCGTTTGTTTCGCAGTTTGGTTGGCCGCAGTCAACAGATCCAAACCGTACGTCAATTGGTAGAACAGGTGGCGCCTACGGATGCAACCGTCCTTATTCTGGGGGAATCTGGTACCGGCAAAGAGGTTATTGCCCGCAACGTGCATTTTATGTCTGCACGTAAGGATGGCCCCTTTATTCCAGTGAATTGCGGTGCAATCCCCGGTGAATTATTAGAAAGTGAATTATTCGGTCATGAAAAAGGTGCCTTTACGGGGGCCATCAGTGCACGCAAAGGGCGTTTTGAATTGGCAGAAGGCGGCACACTTTTCCTAGACGAAATTGGCGATATGCCCTTGCAGATGCAGGTTAAATTACTTCGTGTTTTGCAAGAGCGCACTTTTGAACGGGTAGGGGGGCATACACCCATTCGCGCTAATGTACGCATCATTGCCGCCACTCACCGTGATTTAGAAACCATGATCCGTAATGATAAGTTCCGTGAGGATTTATACTACCGGCTTAATGTGTTTCCTATCGATAGCCCGGCACTGCGTGATAGGCGGGAAGATATTCCCTTGCTATTGCAAGAGCTCATTAGTCGTATTCAAGGCGATGGCGTGGCCGTGGTACGTTTCACAGAAATGGCAATTTCGTCACTGATGGAACATGATTGGGCTGGGAATGTTCGCGAGTTGTCCAACTTGGTCGAGCGATTAAGTATTCTTTATCCAGACCACATTGTGGATATTCAAGATCTTCCCCCTAAATATCAGTACGGCGATGTGCAGGTGTATGAACCGGATTACCCCGAAGAATTGTTAGAGCGAGATGCCTTCAATGCGCTATTTGCCGAATCTGCAGCATCAGAAGCGGCCCATGAGCCGGCTGATAGCGCGAGTTCAAAAGGGTATAAAGATGATTATTCAGACTCCCAATTACCCGCTGAAGGCGTGAACCTTAAAGAGTATCTGTCAGAGCTTGAAATTAACCTCATTATCCAAGCTCTAGAGCAACAAGAATGGGTGGTCGCCCGGGCAGCGGACAAACTGGGTATGCGTAGAACCACGCTGGTGGAAAAAATGCGCAAATACGATATTCAGCGTGAAGAGTCGGTATCGTCAGATAATTGACTGTAACTTATCGCTGAGTAATCTTGTAACTCATTGTTTTTAAATTGAAATAAATATGGCATAGGTCGTGCATTAACCCTAGTAAGACGTAACGTCTGCTTTTTGACGAGGGTTAATATGATCTATGACAGCCACGGCGCTAATGCCGAACGGCATTCCACTTCTGTTCCGTTTACACCGTATTACGGTGCTTCTGAAACGCCTGTACTTTCTGTGGGCGAAGAAGACGTGGAGTCGTTAAAAAAGCAAGCAAGCCGCTTATCTCACCTGTTACAAGTGATGCCTGCGGGCGTTATTGTTATTGACGGTCAGGGGATTGTTCGTCAAGCCAACGAACAAGCGCGGGAACTTCTAGGCGAACCTCTTGAAGACGAATTGTGGCGAACCATCATTGCCCGTTCATTTAAACCTCGGGCCGATGATGGTCACGAAGTCTCCTTAATTGACGGGCGACGGGTAAAACTATCGATTACCCCGCTTAACAATGAACCTGGCCAACTTATCGTACTTACGGATTTAACCGAGACTCGGGAATTACAAGCTCGGGTGGGCCACATGCAGCGCTTATCTGCACTGGGTAAAATGGTTGCATCCCTTGCCCATCAAATTCGTACACCTTTATCTGCCGCCATGCTTTATGCTGCCAATCTTCAGCAAAAGCGTTTGGGAGAAACGGCCACGTTAAATTTCGCCCAAAAGCTATCTCATCGTCTTAAAGAATTGGAAAGCCAGGTGAACGATATGTTGTTGTTTGCCAAATCCGGAGACGATCAGGTTGTCACCACGATCACCATGGACGCACTTCGACAAGCCATCGAACCCACTGCACATACGATGCTGGAAAGTGCGGGGCAGGCCTTAGTTCTAAACGGTTTTGATGCCAAATATACCATCACGGGTAATATGACGGCGTTGCAAGGGGCGGTTCTAAATCTCATTCACAATGCTTCGCAGGTCAGTGAGAAAGACTGTGTGATTGAAGTGAATGTGGTACAGGCTGGCCGCAATATTGCCCTGTCAGTCATTGATGATGGGCCCGGCATTTCGCCTAATATTCAGCAAAAAATATTTGAACCCTTTTTTACCACCAAGACCCATGGCACAGGCTTGGGCCTTGCCGTCGTTAAATCGGTGGTGCACGCCCACAAGGGCCAGTTAGGTGTGACCAATTTAGAAGGCAGAGGGGCGTGTTTTACACTATCTCTACCTATTAGTCGTCATTCAAATTCACAATTTCACCCTGATGTAACAGGAGAGCAAGTATGACTCACTCTACCATACTCATCGTTGAAGACGATGCAGGACTGCGCGAAGCGCTTAAAGATACCCTCTTATTAGCGGATTATCGTGTGGTGGCTGCACAAAGTGCCGAGGATGCACTGATTCAATTATCTGGCACCGCCGTGGATTTAGTGGTCAGTGATATCCAGATGGGGGAAATGAATGGGTTAACACTGCTTAAGAACATTAAAAATCGTTATCCCCAATTGCCGGTATTACTCATGACCGCCTATGCCACTATTGACGATGCGGTATTGGCGATGCGTGAGGGAGCAACCGATTATTTATCCAAGCCTTTTGCACCTGAAGTGTTGTTGAATTTAGTGAGTCGATATGCGCCGGCGCAAAAAGTAGAGTCGCGTACCCCCATTGCCGCCGATCCTAGTAGCCAAAACCTGCTTGAATTGTCTCGAAAAGTAGCAGGAACGGATGCCACAGTAATGGTCTTGGGCCCAAGTGGTTCGGGTAAAGAAGTGCTATCCCGCTATATTCATGATCAGTCTGCTCGGGCAAAAGACGCGTTTATCGCCATTAACTGTGCGGCGATCCCGGAAAATATGCTTGAAGCTACCCTTTTCGGTTATGAAAAAGGGGCATTCACAGGGGCGGTGCAAGCTTGTCCAGGTAAATTCGAGCAAGCTCAGGGGGGCACCATCCTGCTTGATGAAATCACGGAAATGGATTTGGCTTTACAAGCTAAGCTATTGCGGGTTTTACAAGAAAAAGAGGTTGAGCGACTAGGCGGTAGAAAAACCATTTCGCTGGACGTTCGCGTTATTGCAACCAGTAACCGTGATTTACGCCAAGCGGTTAGTGCCGGCGATTTCCGCGAGGATTTGTATTATCGATTAAATGTCTTTCCTATTGTTTGGATGCCATTGAGCCAGCGTCCCGGTGATATTGTCCCGTTGGCCGAACACCTCATTAGCCGTCATCGTGGGCAGCAACATAAAGGGATTAAATTATCAGCAGCGGCGCGAAATAAGCTCACCCAGTATGATTGGCCAGGCAATGTAAGAGAGCTGGAAAATGTCATTCAGCGCGCGCTAATTTTATGCAATGGTGAAAGTATCGACTCTTCGGATCTCATGATCGATATGGCAGCCACCTTAGCCAGTCATCAAATAAATAACGATGTAGAGCCAGAAGATGATAGCAAATTAGGGTCGGAATTACGCCATCAAGAACATCAAATCATTCTAGATACTTTGCAACTGTGTAATGGTAAACGCAAAGATGTGGCCGAAAAGCTAGGTATTAGCCCCCGCACGTTACGCTATAAACTGGCACGAATGCGTGAAGAGGGTATTGATGTACCCGCCTAACCGACACCTTAAAAAGGCCACATCGGTTTAGTGCGACACTGTTCTTCAAGCCACGATTTTCTGTCGTGGCTTTTTATTACCCTATCAAATACCCCGTCATTAATTTGGCATGCTTTCTAACCTATTGAAATTAATGGATTATAAAAGTTGGTATTACTCTTGCTGTAGAGTAAATAACACCCAGTCGTCAGACAAGAATCTGACCATTAGCATCAATCAGGAGAAGGTATGGACGTCAAAGCCAATAGTTTGTATCAGGAAATGCAAGCCATGATAGGGCAGACGCGTCTGCAAGCTGCTGAGTCACCAGAACAGACCCTCGCCGTTAAAAATTCATCTGCCACTGACTTCTCGGTCATGCTTAAACAGGCGGTGGAAGGAGTAAATAGTATGCAGCTGGAATCAAAAGAGATGCAACAGCGATTTGAAATGGGCGACAAGTCCTTAAGTCTAGCGGAAGTGATGCTGACTAAAGAAAAAGCCGGTATTGCTTTTGAAGCGACTGTCCAGGTGCGCAATAAAGTGTTGGAAGCCTATAAAACCATCATGAACATGCCGGTTTAGTGGAGAAATAGGAAATGGCGGAAGCAACAGGCACTAATCTTACCGTTTCAGGCTCTAACGATGACGTTATGGCTAACGAGGCTGAAAATAAATCCGGATTCATGGATACCCTTGGTAGCGCTGATGTGATGCGTCAGATGGCCCTTGTGGTTGTGCTGGTCATCTGCGTTGCTATTGCCGTGTTTATTCTGATTTGGGCGCAAGAGCCCGACTTTCGCCCGTTAGCGAAATTAGAAACCGAAGAACTCATTGAAACCCTCGACTATCTTGATTCAAGCCAAACAGAATATCGTTTGGAAGGGAATACGATTTACGTACGCTCTGATGAATTTCAGGCGGTTCGATTAGGCTTAACGCGACAAGGACTAGTGCGTTCGGATGATGCGGGTGCAGACATCATTATGCAAGACATGGGATTTGGCGTTTCCCAACGTGTTGAGATGGAACGTTTAAAGCATGCCAGAGAACAGCAAATTTCCGCCACCATTGAAGAATTATCCAGTGTGCAAAAAGCCCGTGTGTTGTTGGCCATGCCTAAAGAAAATGTCTTTGCCCGTCGGGAGAAAAAAGCCAGCGCCACGGTAGTGCTGACGGCCAAACGGGGTAAGGTGATCAATGGTGAAGAAGTTGACGCTGTTATTGATATTGTGGCGTCAGCGGTACAAGGAATGGAACCTTCTAAGGTAACGGTGACCGACAGTAATGGACGCTTGTTAAATTCAGGTTCTCAAGATTCCATCAGCGCAAGAGCCAGAAAAGAATATGAAATTGAGCGTCAGCGGGAACAAGAATACCTAGAGAAAATTGATGCTATTCTTATCCCCGTTTTAGGCATGGGCAATTATACCGCCCAGGCTGATGTGGCAATGGATTTTACTGCGGTGGAGCAAACTCAGCGCACGTATAATCCTGATTTACCGGCTGTACGCAGCGAAATGTCAGTAGAATCTAGCACTGTGGGCTCCATAGCCGGCGGTATTCCTGGCGCACTAACTAATCAACCGCCGTTAGAATCTGCCATCCCTGAAAATGCCATTGCAGGCAGTGGCAATGCACCCATGGTACCGGGACAAAATAACCGAGAAGTGCAAAAAAACTACGAATTAGATACCACCATTAGTCATACTAAAAAGCAGACTGGGGTTATCCGCAGGCTTAGTGTATCGGTGGCGGTGGATCATGATCACAGTGTGGCCGAAGATGGCACGGCAACATCAACACCTAAAACCCAAGAACAAATAATCAATATTCGCCGTTTATTACAAGGTGGTATTGGCTTTGATGTGGCCCGAGGCGATTCCCTAGAAGTAGTCAGTGTGCCCTTTACCCGTCTGGATACCGGGGATGTTGAAGATGTGCCTTTCTGGGAACGTCCTGAAATATTACCTATACTCAAGCTAGTGGTAGGTGGTCTGATTATAATCGTACTGATCGTGTTTGTGATAAGACCAATGCTACGTCGTCTGATTAATCCTGAAGAAATTAAGGATACGGATGACTTCGATGCCGATGAAGGATTGGATCTAGGCGATGATACCATCAGTATGTTGTCACAAGAATTTGATGAAGGGCAGGTTGGGTTTGCGCCGGATGGTTCGCTAATGTTGCCCGATTTACATAAAGACGAAGATGTTCTTAAAGCTGTGCGCGCGTTGGTGGCCAATGAGCCTGAACTGTCCGCACAAGTTGTTAAGGGCTGGTTGATGCAAGATGATTAAGGGGCGTGAGTCATGCCGGATGAATTAGCCGAAACAGGCGGCGAGCAAAACTACGACATCAGCAAGCTCGAAGGCGTCGAGAAAGCCGCTATCTTATTGTTGAGTTTATCAGAAGAAGATGCTGCCCAAATTCTCAAGCACCTTGAACCTAAACAGGTGCAAAAGTTAGGGGCTGAAATGGCCAAGGTTGATGATATGACTCAACCTAAAATCACCTCTGTGCATAAACACTTTATCGATGAGATACAAAACTACAGTACCATCGGCTTCCAGAGCCAGGACTTTGTGAAGCGAGCGTTAACTGCCGCACTTGGTGAAGATAAAGCGGCTAATTTGATTGATCAAATCCTGATGGGCAGTGGGGCTAAAGGCTTAGATTCATTGAAATGGATGGACTCTAAACAAGTCGCCAGCATTATTCGCAACGAACATCCACAGATCCAAACCATTGTATTGTCATACCTAGAGCCAGAACAGAGCGCCGAAATTTTGGCCCAGTTCCCTGAGAAAGTGCGTCTAGACTTACTCATGCGTATTGCGAATCTTGAAGAAGTGCAACCAGCGGCATTACAGGAATTAAACGAAATTATGGAAAAACAATTTGCCGGTCAAGCGGGTACCCAAGCGGCGAAAATGGGCGGCTTGAAGTCGGCTGCGGATATTATGAACTATCTTGATACTTCCATTGAAGGTCAGTTAATGGACGCTATTCGCGAACAAGATGAAGAAATGAGCCAGCAAATCCAAGACCTTATGTTCGTGTTCGATAATTTGGTCGATGTGGATGACCGAGGTATTCAGGCGATATTACGCGAAGTACAACAAGACTCATTGCTTAAAGCCATCAAAGGCGCCGATGAAGATCTTAAAGATAAAATCACTAAGAATATGTCCAAACGTGCCGCTGAAATGCTCATCGACGATTTGGAAGCATTGGGGCCTGTTCGGCTCTCTGAAGTGGAAACCGCACAGAAAGAAATTCTATCGGTGGCCCGGCGCTTGGCTGATTCCGGTGAAATTATGCTGGGTGGCGGCGGTGGTGAAGAGTTCCTGTAGCCTTAAAATAGAGTATCAATGCCATGAGTAACCCTCCTGCTTCGGACGACGATTTAACCACAGCTAAATCTTGGGATTTACCTTTTTTAGCAGAAGAAAAATCGAAGGAAGAATTAACCCGAACCAATGCGCTAAATCGCCGTAGCGATTGGAAATACGAACCTCCCGAACCGGAAGAAGAAGAGATCCTTCCTCCCACGGCCGAAGAAATTGAAGCAATTCGACAAGCGGCTTTTGACGAAGGTCATAATGAAGGAAAGCAAACCGGTTACGAAGAAGGGAAAGCCCAAGGCATTGAAGACGGTAAAAAGCAGGGCTATGAAGAAGGGCTGCAAACCGGTAACCAAGAAGGGCTAGAGGCAGGTAAAGCGCAGATTGATGAAATTGCACAAGGATGGTCGGCATTGGCTGACAACATCAGTGCACCATTAAACCAGGTCAACGAAGAAACCCGCGTGCAGCTTGTCAAACTGGCCGTGGCCTTATCCCGAGCGGTTATTCGTACCGAGGTTACCACAAATGAAGCCTGTGTTTTAACGGCCTTGGCTGAGGGACTTAAAGCGTTACCAGTTAGCGAGACACGTTATCAAATCGCCATGCATCCGGAAGATATTGAACTGGTGGTCGCTCATTTTGGCGAACAACATGTGAAAGAAAAGGGCTGGCATTTTACGGAAATGCCAACCATGGCCCGCGGGGGCTGCGATATTACCACTGAACAAAATGCGGTGGATGTTTCTATTGAGCGCCGCTGTCGAGAGATTCTCGATAAGTTTTTATTACAGCAAGGTTTAACCGATGACTAGCCCTTGGGGGGATTACTTCTCTGAGCTACAAAATGCTATTTTGAATCCGCCTATTGTAGCCGCGGGGAAGTTAGTTCGAGGAATTGGATTAACACTGGAAGCGGTGGGGTGTCAGCTGCCGGTAGGTAGTCAGTGTTTAGTACAAACCGTTGAAGGGGAAATCGAAGCCGAGGTGGTGGGATTTGCAGAAAACATCACCTATTTGATGCCCACCGAAGCGGTGAGGGGGATCGTGCCCGGTTCTCGGGTATTGCCATTAAATCGAGACAGTGGCTTGGCGGTAGGACTCGGTTTACTTGGCCGCGTCGTGGATGGCAACGGCCAACCCCTTGATGGACGCGGTCCAATCAAAACCGATACGCGTGTTTCTACCATTAAACCGCCCATGAATCCCCTTACTCGTAAGCCCATTAGTGAGCCTATGGATGTAGGAGTACGTGCCATTAATGCCCTCAATACGGTGGGAGTGGGTCAACGAATGGGCTTGTTTGCCGGCTCCGGTGTGGGTAAATCTGTGCTGCTAGGCATGATGACCCGAGGGTGTCAGGCTGACGTTGTGGTGGTAGGCCTCGTTGGTGAGCGTGGTAGAGAGGTAAAAGAATTTATCCATGACATTCTCACCGAAGAGGAAAGAAAGCGGGCTGTGGTTGTGGCAGCTCCCGCCGATACATCACCATTAATGCGCCTTAAAGGGTGTGAAACGGCGGTGACCATCGCTGAATATTTTCGTGATCTGGGCATGAACGTTTTATTACTGATAGATTCGTTAACCCGTTATGCCATGGCGCAGCGTGAAATTGCTCTGGCGGTGGGTGAACCGCCGGCGACGAAAGGTTATCCGCCCTCGGTATTTGCGCGTTTGCCTGCCCTCGTGGAGCGAGCTGGTAACGGCAATGACCGCCAAGGATCCATTACCGCTTTTTATACCGTGTTAACCGAAGGGGACGACTTACAAGATCCCATTGCCGATGCCGCCCGCGCGATTTTAGACGGCCATGTGGTGTTATCCCGACGATTAGCTGAAAGCGGTCATTATCCGGCGATTGATATTGAAGCCTCTATTAGTCGGGTTATGCCGATGGTGACCAGCGATGAGCACTTGCAGCAAGCCCGTCGTATTCGACAAGTTTACTCTACTTACCAGCAGAACCGAGATCTGATTGCCATTGGCGCTTATGCTAAAGGCTCTGATCCCCGTATCGACTTATCCATCCGAGCGGAACCGGCAATCAACGCCTTTTTACAACAAGGCATGACGCAGGTACTCAATTACGATGAAAGTCTGCAAGGAATGAATGCCCTTGCTGGCGGGCTAGGTAAAGGGTGAATGGCATGAAACAACTGGAGTTAGTAGCAAAATTTGAACGAGATAAAGAACAAACTGCGGCGCAACAATTTCGACTCGCTCAACAACAGGTTGCCCAGCAGCGTCAAAAGTTAAGTAGTTTGCAGCAATACCGTTTAGATTACCTAAAGCAAATCCAAGCCAACGGAAAAGGTGGTGTCGGAGCCAAGGTGTATCATCAACATCTTAACTTCGTCGGCAAGCTGGAAAAGGCCTGCCAGCAACAAATGAACGTCATTTCCCAAACAACTTTAGCGGCAGATCAGCGAAAGCGGGCTTGGTTAGAGCAGCAAAAACGCCGTAAAGCGGTGGAAATGCTCATTGAAAAGAAAGCCGAAGAAGCACAAAAGCGTGCGCAACGCGAAGAGCAGCATATGATGGATGAATTTGCCGCGCAAAAATACTTTCGCCAGCGTTTTACCTAATCACTCCATTGCCCCTCTTTTTTTATCTGTCTGAGTATCGATTTGTGACAAATGGAACAAGAATTGCTGATTGTCTTATCAGAGACGATAAAAATTACGCTTTACACTGTTTTTTGACACTTTTTCGATAAAAAGTGGAAAGAGGTTTATGGGTATGATGCAACAACTTGCCACACAACGTTCAAACATTGCCGTGCTTCCCGTCGAAACGGATGAAAAGGCGAAAGCGCCTGATACGCAAGGTGATAGCGGCTTTGCCAGCACTTTCGATAGTGTTACTGAGGCCCATGAGCGGGAGCGTCAACAAAGTCTGCAGCAAAAAAATGCTGAGATTCAAACCACTAAAAGACACGCTACCGAGGATCTTCACCAAGGTGCCAACGATGACCAAGAGGCCAACGGGCAGCTTGAGTCGCGTTCTACCATTGAAGGGGATGATCTCAATCACCTAGATGACAATGTGGTAATTGAAAAAGCCGAGGAGCACACCGCTTCCGATGAGGGGGTTTTAGAACAGCAAAACGACGTGGCCTTGTCACCGGATAACCCGCTTGTTACAGAGGGCCAGGCTCAGCGAAGAGAAACCCAAGAAGAAAACACCGATTACCTTACCTTTGTGGATGCAATTCGACAGCTTCATGGGGGGGAACAATACGCTAGTGAAGGTGATGTGACCGCTGATCTATCTGACGATAGCCATGTCTTTGTTGATGGCGATATCCCCACCATTGATGAGAACGGCAATGTCATTCAAGAAGGCTATCATGAAGATTTTGCCGCGCTTATCGACGTGCTAAAAACGGTGGGAGAAAGCACCGATGCACAAAGCGCTAGCACCGATGGTGAGTTACCTGGCGATCTTACTGCGCTAGCAGAATCACTTAATGACGCAATCGCCCAATGGCTAGATAACGAACAGGCTGACGGTGAAAACCTAGATGCTAAGGTTGAGAACGAACAGGATATTCAGGTGTTGGCAGCGGCGTTGATGGCCGCACTTCATAAAGCCAGTAATGAGGATAAGCGCAAGGTCGAAGAGAAAGACGGACAAGGTGATGATGCTTTGTTGGCGTTAAATGATGACGGCGGCTTGTTGGTTGAGTTACTCAAAGCGGAATTAGGTGGCGATAGTGCTCACCAAGGTAAGGGCGATGAACAGCAAAGCGCGTCCCAGCAAGCTCCCGAATCTTCCCCGGATGCCGTGCCCGGCGAAAGCGGCGCTATTATGCAGTTATTTGGGCAAGCTGAGACGACAACCCGCGATACCCTGACTGACGCATTAAGTGAAAACATTATTGGCGCCTTACCCGCAGGGTTAAGTGAAAAGCAAAGCACGGCGTTTAAACAAAACGTTGCTGATATTGTGGCTGATTATCAAAAGCAGTTAGCCGCCGGAGACATTCCAGCACAAACACTAGAAGCACAAATTACAGATGCATTGGGCCAGATAGCGGCAGATGAAAATAATGACATCTCGGCATTAGTGGCTAATGAAGTACGACAATTGAACTTAGTGGCGAGCGCTGCGTTACAAACTATACAGTCTTCGTCTTCAGGAGCGGCTTTCGTTCATGCAGCAACAAGCCATGACACCGCCACCGTGGATTTGCAGCAAGTAAAAGCCGAGCGGGTGCAGCATCAAGACACGGGCGCGAATGATAAAGGGGTAAATATTCAGCAACCTGAGGGGCAGCAACAGCTTGCCGAAAAAGTGCGTTGGATGGTGAATGCCCGCAACAGCATGGCAGAAATTCGTCTTGATCCGCCAGAATTAGGCAGTATGCAAGTACGGGTTAATGTGTCTGGAGATAGTGCTGCGGTGAGTTTTATTGTGCAATCATCTCAGGCGAAAGACGTGTTGATGAATGCTGAACCTCGATTGCGGGATATGTTAGCAGAGCAGGGAATAGCCCTTGGCGAATCCTCTGTGAGTCAGCAACAAGATCAAGGCAATTTCTCAGAAGGCGATGATAGCGAAGGCGGCAGCGGGTCTTCACACCTAGCCGGTGAAGGCACGGAAAACTCTACTGTTATTGAACAACCGTTAACCAGGCAAGCGCAAGGAGGCATAGACGACTATGCTTAAGGGTGGAATGATATACGCAATGGATATTGCTAATTGAGTGTAATTTCACATAATACGCGCAAGACGGTTGATTAAGGTAAAAGTACATGGCTGACGAAGAGTTGCAAATTGAAGAAGAAGGTGGGAAAAAAGGCAAGATGATGCTGATCATCATTATTGTCTTGGTATTGATCGCAGGTGGCGGTGCCGCGTATTTCTTTTTATTTGCAGGTGAAGATCCGGTGGCAACTGAACAGGCTGATGCAACGGATATGGCCGATCCGGCCACCAGTACTGATGCTATGCAAGGTAACGGACAAGCTGAAATGGGTAGTGCCTTGTATGTGGCTATTCCCCAACCCATTACCTTTCATATTCCAGGCAGTGGGCGAGAACGTACCGTACAGATCAAAATCCAGCTTTTAGTAAGAGGCAGTGATAATGAAGAAACGGCAAAGGTTAATATTCCTCTTATTCAGGGTGCCTTATTAAGGGTGTTCAGTAGTAGTAGTGCTGATGATCTGGTGACAGAAGCCGGGAAAATAGAACTTCGGGAAAAGGCGCTGGAAGAAGTGCAGGCCGCCATGAAGCAATACACGGGTACGGACGTGGTAGAGCAAGTGCTTTTTACCGGTTTCGTCATGCAATAACGAGGTAGAACGGTGAGCGATTTATTATCACAAGATGAAATTGATGCGCTATTGCACGGCGTTGACGATGTGGAAGAAGAAGAAATCGTCGATACGCCTTCGGATGCGTCTGCCCTTGAGTACGACTTTTCATCTCAAGATCGCATCGTTCGTGGGCGTATGCCTACCTTGGAAATCGTTAATGAACGGTTTGCACGGCATTTGCGGGTGAGCTTATTTAATATGATGCGTCGCTCTGCTGAAGTGTCAATTAACGGTATCCAGATGATTAAATTTGGTGAGTACATTCATACTCTATTTGTACCTACAAGTTTAAACATGGTTCGTTTTCGCCCGCTAAAAGGGACGGGCTTGATTACCATGGAAGCGCGGCTGGTGTTTATCTTGGTTGATAACTTTTTTGGTGGCGATGGCCGTTATCATGCAAAAATTGAAGGCCGGGAATTTACGCCCACTGAACGACGTATTATTCAGATGCTGCTGAAAATCATTTTTGAAGATTACAAAGAAGCTTGGGCACCGGTGATGGATGTCTCCTTTGAATATCTCGATTCTGAAGTGAACCCGGCCATGGCCAATATTGTCAGCCCCACAGAGGTGGTGGTGATCAGTTCGTTTCATATTGAACTTGACGGTGGCGGGGGAGATTTCCACGTATCGTTACCCTATTCAATGTTGGAACCGATTCGTGAACTGTTAGACGCCGGTGTACAAAGCGACAAAGAAGATACAGATTTACGCTGGAGCAAAGCGTTACGGGATGAAATTCTCGACGTGAAGGTCAATCTTAGTACCCATATGCTTGATGTGGATGTCCCGTTGCGGGATGTGATGGAATTCGAACCCGGGGATATTATTCCGGTAGAAATGCCAGAGCATATTACCGTGTTAATTGAAGAGTTACCCACATTCCGAGCCAAGTTAGGGCGCTCCCGCGAAAATCTGGCGCTGAAAATTTCCGATAAAATACCACGCCCGACGTCGGTGAAATCGGAATTACAATTATTAACCCGTGGCGGGCGCGTTATTGATAACGACGCTGAGCTACAAGTTCTTGAAGAAGATCTGTAACTAAAGAACCGAACACAGAGGCAATGTCATGAGTGAAAATGACGGAATGGACGATTGGGCAGAAGCAATGGCGGAGCAAGCTGATGCAGAAGAGAACGGGTCTGAGAACGGCGATGATGTGCAGGTCGCTGAGCTGGACGAGTTGACGGATGATGCGCCCATCACCCAAGAAGAAAAGAAAAAACTGGATACGATTTTAGACATTCCAGTCACCATTTCTATGGAAGTGGGGCGTAGCCAGATAAGCATCCGAAACCTGCTACAATTGAACCAGGGATCCGTGGTGGAATTAGACCGAGTTGCCGGTGAGCCATTGGATGTTTTGGTAAATGGCACGTTGATTGCTCATGGAGAAGTAGTAGTGGTCAACGATAAGTTTGGTATTCGGTTAACGGATGTTATTAGTCAAATCGAGAGAATCAAAAAGCTTCGCTAAAACGCTTTCTAAAACAGGGGGTTGCGCTATGCTGCCCCTGTTATTTAGCTTCACTGTACAAGCACAAAGTACAAATTCTATAACTAACCCCACCTCTGTACTGTCAATTTTTCTATCACTTTTGCTGGTTGTCGCCATCATTTTCTCATTAGCTTGGCTGATGCGCCGGTTTAATGTCACTCATGCCGGTAGCGGTCAAATGAAAGTCGTGGCTAGCATGGTGGCAGGTACCCGAGAACGGATCATGGTGATCCAAGTAGGGGAAGAACAACACCTTGTGGGAGTGACCGCGCAAAATATCAATCATCTGGCCAAATTGGATACGCCCCTTGCCTCACAACAAGAAGGACAAGGCCAAGGTGATTTCAAACAAAAATTAATTAAAGCCATGGCAAACACCATGAATCCGGGAATGAAAGAAGGAAAGCAAGATGAAAAGTAAGCTTTCTGTGTTACTGATAACCGTCTTTTTGGGGCTTGTCATGAGTTCTCCTGCTTGGGCTCAGCAAGGCATATCGGCCGTTACGGTAACCACCAACCCTGATGGTTCCCAAGATTACACCATGACATTACAAGCGCTGTTTATTATGACAGCCTTGAGTCTTATTCCTGCTTTTATAATGATGATGACATCCTTTACGCGGATCATTGTGGTGCTGTCAATTTTACGTCAGGCCATTGGGCTTCAGCAGTCACCATCTAACCAAATTCTTATTGGGGTGAGCTTGTTCTTATCGATGTTCATCATGACGCCGGTGTTTGAAGAGGTGAATGAACGGGCGTTACAGCCGTATTTAGATGAAGCAATGACCGCACGTCAGGCACTAGATGAAGCCGCCGAGCCGATGCGCGCATTTATGCTATCCCAAACCCGAGTGAAGGATTTAGAAACCTTTGTGCGTATTGCCGGCGATGAGGGAAAATACGATGATCCGGCACAAGTGCCGTTAACCATATTAATTCCCTCATTTGTGACCAGTGAACTTAAAACTGCCTTCCAAATTGGCTTCATGTTGTTTATTCCGTTTCTCATTATTGACCTTGTGGTGGCATCTATTTTGATGGCGATGGGGATGATGATGCTATCGCCTATGATCGTATCTTTGCCGTTTAAGTTAATGTTGTTCGTGTTGGTCGACGGTTGGAATTTAATCTTTGGCACCCTCGCCACCAGTTTTGGTATGGGAGTCTAGGAGGCCTTATGTCACCAGAAGTGTTTGTGGAAATCCTCCGAGAATCCATGTTTATGGTTATTCTGTTGGTGTCTGCGGTCATTGTGCCCAGCATGATTGTAGGATTAATTGTTGCGGTGTTTCAGGCCGCGACATCAATTAACGAACAAACCATGAGTTTTCTACCTCGATTAATCGTTACCTTGTTGGCGTTAAGTTGGGGAGGAAACTGGTTGGTAGAAAAACTGATGGACTTTACCTTTCATATGGTAGACCAAATTCCTCAGGTAGTAGGGTGATCCCATGCATGTGGATCTGAGCACCATCAATCAGTTCTTAGCTGACTTACTTCTGCCTTTTATGCGCATCAGCGGCATGTTTGCCGCCATGATTGGCCTTAGCGCTCAATCAATTCCGCAAACGGTACGCGCCCTGTTAGCCATTTTTTTAGCCCTGGTGATTATGCCAGTGGTCAAGCCTGTGCCTATTGATAACCTGGTGGGCGTGGGGGCATTTTTGCTTGTCATTCAGCAATTATTAATTGGCATCGCCATCGGTTTTGTCTCAATGATGGTATTAAATACCTTTGTGTTGGCAGGACAGATTATTGCCATGCAAACCGGTCTTGGTTTTGCCTCTATTGTCGACCCAGTCAATGGTATAAACGTGCCTGCAGTGGGCCAATTTTATCTGATCCTAGCAACGCTACTCTTTTGGACGATGGACGGTCACTTGGCCATGATCCAAATGATCACGATTAGTTTTGATGCGTTTCCAGTGGGGGAGGCTTGGTTTACGGCAGAACAGTTTCGCGATATAGCCCACTGGGGGTCGTGGATGTTTGTGTCGGCCATCACCTTGTCGTTAGCCCCCATCGTTTCATTACTTATTGTGAACCTCGCTTTTGGGGTAATGACAAAAGCTGCTCCGCAATTGAATATATTCAGTATTGGTTTTTCTATCGCTCAGATTATGGGGCTGATTATTATCTGGATAACCCTGGATAACTTTACCTCCCACTTTGCCAGTCAGTGGCAGCGAGCCCAGCAGTTTATGTGTGAGCTGCTGCTGATTTGTCCTAGCTAAGGTGAATAAAGATGGCTGATGAACAGGAAAAAACAGAAGACCCCACGGGGAAAAAGCTGGATGATGCGCGAAAAAAGGGTCAGCTCGCCCGGTCAAAAGAGCTGTCTACTACCTTAGTGTTGGTGGTAAGCGGTATCATGTTTCTTATCATGGGTGGCACCATCGCCAAAGCGGTTTTTGGCATGATGAAAAGCATGTTTACCATGTCTAGAGATCAAACCTATGACACCACCTATCTGTTTTCTGCCTGGGGGTATGCCATAACCTCGGTGGCCGGTCCGGTCTTAACTTACATGGTGGTGGCCATGATAGCCGGTATTTATGGTTCTATCGCTTTGGGTGGTTTTAACTTTACCTGGGAGTCAGCCTCACCGAAAATGAACAAAATGAGTCCACTCGCTGGCTTAAAGCGCATGTTCGGGGTGAACGGTTTTGTCGAGTTGCTAAAAGCATTCGCTAAATTCATCGTTATCGGTGCGATGGCATTAGGGGCATTATTTTATTTTCAGGATGAAGCGCTTCACCTTGATATGGAGCTTTACCCTCGCAATCTATTTCATGCCTTAGATATGCTTGAATGGGCTTTTTTACTGATGACCCTGGGCATGATACCCATTGCGGCCTTCGATGTGCCTTATCAGCTGTATAAACACAATAAAGAAATGAAAATGTCCAAGCAGGAAGTGAAGGACGAGCGTAAGAATGCCGATGGTAACCCCCAAGTTAAAGGGCGAATTAGACGGTTGCAATATCAGGCTGCGGCCAGACGTATGATGCAGGAAGTACCGCAGGCCGATGTGGTGGTTACCAACCCAACTCACTTTTCCGTGGCGCTGAAATACGATGATAATGGTGGTCGCGCACCGATTGTTGTGGCTAAAGGGGTGGACGAACTGGCTATGCACATCCGAAAAATTGCTGATGCCCATGATGTGCCCATAGTGCCATCTCCCATGCTTGCACGGTCTATCTATTACTCGACAGAAGTTGAGCATGAAATTCCTCACAAGCTGTTTATGGCTGTGGCTCAGGTGCTTGCGTATGTTTTCCAGCTTCGTGCATTTAAAGCCGGTAAAGGCAAACGTCCCAATCCATTGAAGAAAGACTTACCTATTCCTCCCGAGTTACGCCGTTAACTTTGTGACAATTTAAAAAGTGGCATGGTAGTTGAAGTCTAACGGGTAGACATGACGGAAGCGTCAATTTTCTGTTAGTGAGATCCCTAAACAATGCAGCTATCCGGTTATTTTCAGCGATTCGATAAGAATCAGTTACAACATTTCGCCAATGGGTTAGGTGCGCCTATCGTGCTGCTTGCCATCATGGGTATGGTAATCCTACCCATGCCGCCGTTTCTGCTGGATGTGTTGTTTAGTTTTAACATTGCCTTAAGCCTAGTCATTATTTTGGTGGCAGTGTTTACTCAAAAACCGGTCGATTTTGGTATTTTCCCCCTTGTTTTGCTTATTGCGACGGTGTTACGTCTTGCCTTGAATGTGGCCTCGACCCGTGTGGTGCTGCTCTATGGCCATGAAGGCGGAGATGCTGCAGGTAAAGTCATCGAAGCCTTCGGCGCGGTGGTGATAGGTGGCAACTATGCGGTGGGGGTGGTGGTTTTTGCCATTCTCTTAATTATTAATTTTAAGGTAGTGACCGCAGGTGCTGGTCGTATATCGGAAGTGAGCGCTCGCTTTACTCTAGACGCTATGCCGGGTAAGCAAATGGCTATCGATGCCGATTTAAACGCCGGGTATATTGATCAAGATGAAGCTCGGAAACGTCGTGAAGAAATCACTGCAGAAGCGGATTTTTACGGCTCTATGGATGGGGCGTCAAAATTTGTTAAGGGCGACGCCGTAGCGGGCTTGTTCATTATGCTGATTAATATCGTCGGTGGTTTGTTTATTGGCATGATTCAGCATGATTTGTCCTTTGGCAATGCGCTCGAAGTTTATACCATCCTTACCATTGGTGATGGCTTGGTTGCCCAGATCCCCTCATTATTGTTATCGGTGGCCACGGCTATCATTGTTACCCGGGAAAATGAAACCCAGGAAATGGGTAAGGAAATCCGCAACCAGTTGGGTAACCCCCAAGCACTTTTCATTGCTTCAGCGGTGTTGTTTGTGATGGGCATTGTGCCTGGCATGCCGCACATTGCATTTCTAGGGTTCTCTGCCATTGCCGCAGGTTATGCCATATGGCAAACCAAGCAAGCGAAAAAAGCGGCAGCACAGCCAGCCGTTCCGGCGACGGTGGAAGGCGGTGAGCCTGTGTCTCCTGAAATTAAAGAACTGGGTTGGGACGATGTACAACAGGTTGATACCATCGGACTGGAAGTGGGTTATCGACTCATCCCGTTGGTGGATAAATCTCAGGGCGGAGAGTTACTGACACGCATTAAGGGCGTGCGTAAAAAGTTATCCCAAGAGCTCGGGTTTCTGGTGCCGCCGGTGCATATTCGCGATAATCTGGATTTAGATCCTAATGCTTACACCATTTCTATGTTGGGAGTAAGCATTGGTGATGCGCAGATAAGTCACGACGAAGAATTGGCGATCAATCCAGGACAAGTATTTGGTAAATTGGATGGACGGCCTACAACGGATCCGGCTTTTGGTTTGGATGCGGTGTGGATCCGTCCGAACCAGCGTGAGCATGCTCAGACCCTTGGCTATACCGTCGTGGATGCAGCCACGGTGGTGGCGACTCATCTTAGTCAACTTTTAAGTAACAATGCGTATCAGCTGTTAGGGCATGAAGAAGTACAACAGTTGTTAGATATGCTGGCTAAATCCAGTCCTAAATTGGTTGAGGGTTTAGTGCCTGACATCTTGCAACTTAGCACCGTGGTAAAAGTGCTGCAAACCTTACTGTTCGAAGGTGTGCCTATTCGTGATATGCGTACCATTGTACAAACCCTTTCTGAGTACGGTCCACGTAGCCAAGATCCCGATGTATTAGTCTCTGCAGTCCGTATTGCGTTAAAACGTCTTATCGTTCAAGAAATCAGTCAGGGCACAAAAGAAGTGCCCGTCATAACTCTGGCGCCAGAGTTGGAACAGATGTTGCACCAGTCTTTACAGGCAGGGGGCGAAGACGGCGCTGGTATAGAGCCAGGACTCGCCGACAGATTACAACAATCCCTGCAACAGGCAGCTCAACAACAAGAGTTAAATGGAGAGCCTGCGGTATTACTGACATCGGGTATGTTAAGACCTGTGTTATCTCGCTTCTTGAAGTATTCAGTGGCCGGATTACATGTGTTGTCTTATCAGGAAGTGCCCGATGACAAGCAAATTAAAATTGTCAGCTCGGTGGGTCAATAATCTGACGCGACAAGGGTGGAGAGGGCGAAATGAAAATAAGACGGTTTTTTGGTAAAGACATGCGCGAAGCGCTAAATCAGGTGAAGGCAGAATTAGGCAGTGATGCTGTGATCATGTCAAACCGTAAAGTTGCTGATGGTATTGAGTTAGTAGCGGCTTACGATAAAGAACCTGATGCAAAACTAAAACTGCCTACTCGTCAGGGTAAAGATGCCCCTAACGGCAAAAATCCGGTGCCCAGCCTAAGTGAAATTATTGGTGATGAAGGGCCGGACAGTTTACGGGCTTTACTTGAAAAACAAGCTGCCGAAACCCAATCGGCAACCGCAACTGACTATTCTTTTGCTGAAAAACGCGCTGGAGTACCACCTCAAGCGACCCACAAGCCAATGCATTCACAGCCGTCAGCGGAGAGTGATTTTTCGTTTCCTGATCCGTCAGATCATGAACGTCAATTTCGTGCCGCCCCCGAATCCCAGATGAATACCGCATTTGATGCCCCTGCCCACAAGAACCAAGCTCAACCGTCATCGCCAGCAGAGTTAGATGCCATCAAAGAAGAATTAGCGTCCTTACGTAATGTGTTGCAACACCAAGTGGCGGATTTAATGGATGCTAAACAGCGCAGACATCGTCCGGTGCACAGCTATTTAACCCAACGTTTAACCGGTATGGGTTTAAGCACAGCATTGGCAGAGCAGCTGGTTCATTATACCCCTTCGGCCTATACTGAGCGCGAAGCTTGGGTCTATTTACTTAATTTGTTGGCCAACCGCTTGAACGTGTCTGGCAACGATATACTGACCCAGACCGGTGTGGTGGCCTTAGTTGGACCTACGGGGACAGGAAAAACGACCACGGTGGCGAAACTGGCTGCCAGATATGCGCAAAAATATGGCGCCGACCAAGTGGCCATGATTACCATCGATACCTATCGTATTGCCGCGTTTGAACAACTAGCCACGTACGGTAAAATTATTGGTTGCACTACACGTAAAGCCCAAAGTAGCGAAGAGTTAGCAGAACAGCTTTTCCAGCTACGCCATAAACGGTTAATATTGGTAGACACAGCAGGATTCAGTCAACGAGACAGTCGTTTAATTAAACAATTGAGTCAATTTAATCACGGTCAAATGCAACCGGTAAGAAAATACTTAGTTGCGCAGGCTAATACCCAATATCCTGCACTACAACGCATAATAGAGGCGTATAATTCAGTAAAGCTCGATGGATGTATTTTTACGAAACTAGACGAGTGTTACAGTTTGGGTGAGGTGCTAAGCATTGCTGTGGAGCAACAGCTTCCTGTTAGTTATGTTACTGACGGGCAGCAGGTGCCGGAAGATATCAAAGTTGCGGATGCAAAATCTCTCGTTTCTGCAGCAGCAAAGCTTTATAAAAAGTACGGTATGGATCATACTAAGTCTTATCAGGACACTAATTCAGTTAAGGCCGTATGATCGAAGATCAAGCGAGTAGCTTAAGAAAAATGAATCAATCACGCCTCATTAAGGTTATTGCCGTCACCGGCGGTAAAGGGGGTGTTGGTAAAACCAACATCACATTAAACACAGCCATCGCCATGGCGAAGCAGGGTAAACGTGTCATGGTGCTTGATGCCGACTTAGGGCTAGCAAACGTGGACGTTATGTTAGGGCTAAGGGTGGAAAAGAATCTTTCCCACGTTTTGTCAGGAGAATGCACCTTAGATGATGTGTTAGTCACTGGCCCCCACGGAATTAAAATCGCACCTGCTACCTCTGGCACCCAGTCTATGACAGAGCTCACTCCCACCGAGCATGCAGGTCTAATTCGCGCATTTAGTGAATTACGGACGCAAATAGATGTACTCATTGTGGACACTGCTGCCGGTATCTCCGACATGGTGCTGAGTTTTTCCCGCGCGTCTCAAGACATTATGGTGGTGGTCTGTGATGAACCTACATCACTTACGGATGCTTATGCGCTGATTAAGCTTCTTAACCGTGAACACGGTGTGTTTCGCTTCAAAATTGTCGCTAACATGGTGCGGGATGTTCGCGAAGGACATGAACTGTTTACCAAGTTGTCTAAAGTCACCGGACGTTTTCTCGATGTGGCGCTTGAACTGGTGGCGACGGTGCCCTTTGATGAAAACATTCGTCGTGCCGTGCGTAAACAAACCGCCATTGTGGATGCGTATCCAAGTTCGCCAGCCGCTGTTGCCATTAGTCGGCTAGCTTCCAAAGCATTGAGTTGGCCGGTACCTGCTCAACCGGGCGGTCATTTGGAATTCTTTATCGAGCAATTGGTCTCAAATAAGCAAGTGGTGGGAAGCCAACGTTGAACAGTAAAGCCGCAGCCTATCTTCAACAATCAGATAAATCTCAACTCGTTGAGCGGCACGCATCACTGGTAAAACGTATCGCCCACCATTTGATGGCGCGTCTGCCAGCCAGTGTGCTGGTGGATGATCTTATACAGGCCGGCATGATCGGCCTGTTAGAAGCCGCCCGTAATTTTGACGGTTCCAAAGGGGCGAGCTTTGAAACCTTTGCCGGAATTCGTATCCGCGGTGCTATGCTCGACGAAATTAGAAAAGGTGATTGGACTCCCCGTTCGGTACATAAAAACAGTCGCGCGATTACCCAAGCCATTTCTCAGGTAGAAAGTGAAACCGGAAGAGATGCGCGTGATACGGAAATTGCTGCTAAGCTCAACGTCAGTATTCATGACTATCACCAGATGCTTAATGAAGTAAACGCCGGAAAACTGGTGGGTATTGAAGATCTGGGGGTGTCAGAAGATGTCATTAGTACAGAACAAAATAAAGGCAGTGATTCGCCGTTACAGGATTTAATGCAAGGGGCGTTTCAAAAAGCGCTAGCTCATGCCATTACTACCCTGCCTGAACGGGAAGCGATTGTGCTGTCGTTGTACTATGACGAAGAATTAAATTTACGTGAAATCGGTGAAGTCCTTGACGTTAGTGAGTCTCGGGTAAGCCAAATTCATAGTCAGGCCATGTTAAAACTAAAATCTCGCATGCAATCTTGGCAAGCGGATGAATAATTTAAACTAATATTAATAACAATTGATTAATCCTCACTGGAGGCTATTTTGGACAAAGGTATGAAAATTCTTGTAGTAGATGACTTTTCTACTATGAGACGAATCATAAAGAACCTGCTTAAGGATTTAGGGTTTTCCAATATTCAGGAAGCGGATGATGGTAGTACGGCACTTCCCATGCTCCAGCAAGGCGATTTCGACTTCGTGGTAACCGATTGGAACATGCCAGGCATGCAAGGCATTGATTTGCTTAGGGCTATCCGCGCTGACGACAAACTTAAACATCTTCCGGTACTCATGGTAACCGCTGAGGCGAAGAAAGAACAAATTGTTGCAGCGGCTCAGGCAGGGGTGAATGGGTATGTTGTGAAACCATTCACGGCGGCAACGCTGAAGGAAAAACTCGAAAAGATTTTTGAGCGCCTAGGCTGATCCAGCCGTCCGCCAGAGAAGAGGATCACTGGATGTCACCGAAAAAGAATGTGCCAATTTCGTTAGCCGAAGCAAAACAATTAGTTGCTTATTTAGAGCAAGGCGACGACGACGCTGCCAACGGAATACTTGAAGCGGTATCGGCTAAAGAGTCGGTGGAACTGTTTGCCGAAGTGGGTAAGCTTACCCGGCAACTACATGACGCTCTAAATAATTTCCAGTTGGACGAGCGTATTGCGGGCTTGGCAAACGATGATATTCCAGATGCTCAAACGCGCTTGACCTATGTTATTGAAGAAACAGAAAAAGCGGCCAATACCACCATGGACGCCGTTGAAAATTGCATGCCTATTGCCGAATCCTTATCTGAGCGTATTGGTAGCATAGCGCCTGAGTGGAAAAAACTCATGACTCGCCAAATAGAACTGGGCGAGTTCAAAAGCTTATGTATCGATATTGATAGCTTATTTAACGATGCGACCACGGATGCCTCGAAATTGACAGGGTTATTAACCGAAGTCTTAATGGCGCAAGGATATCAAGATTTAACGGGGCAAGTTATCCGTCGGGTTATAGAGCTGGTCAAAGAAGTGGAAGATAGCCTAGTCAATATGTTGACCATGTTTGGTGAGCGGGAAGGCGAGGTGGTTAAACCTGTCCACAAAGCGGAACAAACGGATGGCGTCAAGGCGGAAGGGCCCATAATTAACGCAGAAGCACGTGATGATGTAGTACAAGGCCAGGATGATGTGGATGACCTCCTGTCAAGTCTAGGTTTTTAGGGGAGCACAAGCATGTCGTTTGAAGTTGATGAGGATATTTTACAGGATTTCTTAGTTGAAGCCGGTGAAATACTAGAACAGTTGCAAGAGCAGCTGGTGGATTTAGAAAATAATCCTGAAGATGCGGATCTCCTAAATGCCATTTTTAGAGGTTACCACACCGTAAAAGGCGGCGCGGGCTTCCTTGCACTTACAGAATTAGTTGAGATATGTCACGGGGCGGAAAACGTTTTTGACGTTATGCGCAACGGCCAGCGTACACTTACACCAGAGCTCATGGACGTTATTTTACAAGCCACCGATGTGGTTGTTGAAATGTTTGAACGTGTGAAAGCGCGGGATCCATTGCAACCCGCCGATGCTCAACTTGTGGACGTGCTACACAAACTAAGTAAGCCAGAAACCCCCGATGAAAACATTTTTGGTGCGCAAACAGCGGTGGGCGTCCAAAGTAACGCAGTCTCGCCGGAAGAACAGGAATTTACCGTCGAAGAGGTGCCCGAAGCACCAGAAATAGCGGCGCTAAACAATGGCGCCAGTGACGGTGGTATAGAAGATATTAGCGAAGACGAATTTGAAGCCTTGCTTGATCAGCTTCACGGTTCTGGCGCGCCAGGTCGCTCCGAGCCAGTTCAAACCTCTGCGCCGACCCCAACACAGACGCCTTCAACAGGCAATGATGATGGGGATATTACCGATGATGAATTTGAAGCCTTGCTGGATGATCTTCATGGTAAAGGCCAGTTTAGTGCAGACAAACCGTCTGCGGTAACTACACCATCTACACCTGCCGACAACGGCGTTGCCCACAGCGATGATAATGACGAAATCTCTGATGATGAATTTGAGGCATTGCTTGACCAGCTGCATGGCAAAGGTCAGGGGCCCAGTGTAGCGAGTAATGTGGAGGTGGACAATAAAGCCACCGACGCCGTTAATGCGGCGAAAGCAAAGCAATCTCAAACCCAACCACCGGCAGAGAAACCTCGCTCCACAGCTTCTCCGGCTAAGCCAGCAACGCCAGCAAAAACACCAGCCTCACCGGCAAAAGCGGGGGCTAAAAAAGACGACAAAAAATCCAGTCATGCCCCGCCTCCTGCGGAAACCACAGTACGTGTTGACACCAAGCGGCTTGATCAGATTATGAATATGGTTGGCGAACTGGTGTTAGTGCGTAACCGCCTGCTGAGTTTAGGTATTAATACCAACGATGAAGATATGTCAAAAGCCATCGCCAATTTAGATGTGGTCACCGGTGATTTGCAAGGTGCGGTAATGAAAACCCGCATGCAGCCAATTAAGAAAGTATTTGGTCGCTTTCCTCGGGTTGTGCGGGATTTAGCCCGCAGTCTTAAAAAGGAAATTACCTTAGAGCTTGAAGGTGAAGAAACAGATTTAGATAAAAACTTGGTAGAAGCATTGGCTGATCCGCTGGTGCATCTGGTAAGAAATTCGGTGGATCATGGTATTGAAATGCCTGACGATCGAGCCAATGCCGGTAAACCTCGTATGGGGACGGTTAAACTAGCCGCCTCTCAAGAAGGCGATCATATTCTGTTAACCATCGAAGACGATGGTAAAGGTATGGATCCGGAAAAACTGAAAGAGATTGCCATTAGTCGGGGAGTGTTGGATGCAGACGCAGCGGCTCGCATGTCCGATGTTGAAGCGTTTAATCTGATTTTTGCGCCGGGCTTTTCGACGAAAACAGAAATTAGCGATATTTCCGGTCGTGGCGTGGGTATGGATGTGGTGAAAACCAAAATTACCCAATTAAACGGCACGGTGAATATCGACTCTCAGTTAGGTAAGGGAACACGTCTTGAGATAAAAGTGCCGCTTACGTTGGCCATCTTACCCACGTTAATGATCATTGTTGGTCAGCAGACCTTCGCACTGCCGTTAGGTGCGGTAAATGAAATTATTAACATGGATATCAAAAAGACCAATACCGTCGACGGTCAGCTGACCATGATTGTGCGCTCTAAGGCCATTCCACTGTTCTTCCTGGGTGAGTGGTTAATTCGCGGCCCGAAAGATATTGAGCGAGAAAAAGGACACGTGGTTGTGGTGCAAATCGGCACGCAACAAGTCGGGTTCGTCGTGGATGCTTTAATCGGCCAAGAAGAAGTGGTCATTAAGCCCTTAGATGCGTTATTGCAAGGTACGCCAGGCATGGCGGGAGCGACAATCACATCTGATGGCGGTATCGCACTCATACTGGATATACCGAGTCTCTTAAAACGATACGCAAGAAAATCATAACAGCCTATAAAAAAGGACGATAATTAGATGGCTTTTAAAGTCCTTATAGTGGACGACTCTACGTTTTATCGGCGTCGCCTGCGTGAAATCCTTGATGAGGACCGAGATCTTACCGTTGTCGGTGAAGCAAAAAATGGCGAGGAAGCATTGGCAAAGCTGATGTCTCTATCACCGGATGTGGTGACCATGGATGTGGAAATGCCAGTTATGGATGGCATTTCAGCAGTTAAGGCTATTATGCAAAAGCGTCCTGTGCCTATTTTGATGTTTTCATCCATCACCCATGCCGGCGCACAGGCTACCCTTGATGCCCTTGAAGCCGGAGCACTAGACTTTCTACCGAAAAAGTTTGAAGAAATCTCTCGCGAACGTAAAGACGCGGTGGGTTTGCTAAGAACAAAAGTCCGTTTGCTGGCCCGTCGTGGTGTCGGTTTTCGCCGGCCGGCCCTCGCACGCACGCCACCGATGACAAGAAGCAGCAAAACCTTGCCTGATAATGCTCCTAAAAGCACTTTTTTTCGCAGTTCTGGGTTGCTCAGTGGCCGCAGTGATGGGGCCATAGCGCCAAGCGTTACCTCAGTAAGAGCCTCAGGCAAACACTACAAGTGTTTAGCCATAGGCGCATCCACTGGTGGGCCCGTTGCATTACAAAAACTGTTGTCTGGCTTGCCTGCTACCTTTCCTTATCCCATCTTGCTGGTACAACATATGCCAGGCACGTTCACCCATGCGTTTGCGCAAAGATTACATAACAATTGTGCTATTACCGTCAAAGAGGCGGCCCATGGCGACCTGTTAAAGCCCGGTTGTGCCTACTTGGCTCCGGGTGGCAAGCAAATGGTTGTCGAGGGCACTCAAGCTCCCAAGATTGTTATTCGAGATGCTTTAGAAGACGAAGTGGCAACCTATAAACCCAGTGTCGATATTACCTTTGCTAGTCTAGCCGGGGTTTTTCAAGGTGATGTACTGGGTGTGATTTTAACCGGAATGGGCGCTGATGGCCGAGACGGATGCCAGCAATTATATAATCATGGCGCAAAAATTTGGGCTCAAGATCAAGCTTCTTGTGTGGTTTATGGCATGCCGCAGGCAGTGGCCAAAGCGAACATTACCGATAAAAGCATGGATGTTGAGCATATGGCGTCGTGTATTTTGAGCGAAATGGTCAACTGACTATTTAGGTTGCTGGAGCCTGGTGTTGAAAATTTGGACGGTTGCAAATCAAAAAGGCGGAGTAGGAAAAACCACCACCACGGTGACGTTAGGGGGGATCCTCGCTCAACAGGGCAAACGTGTTTTACTTATTGATACCGATCCCCATGCATCCTTAAGCTACTATTTCGGTACTGACGCAGAGGAACTCAATGCCTCGGTGTACGATATATTTATGCATGACGGTATTATCACCGCTGACAATGTACTCGATTGTTTATGCCCCACAAAATTAGATAGCTTATTTGTCCTGCCTGCTTCAATGGCACTAGCTACGCTGGATCGGCAAATGGGTATGCAAAATGGGATGGGGTTGATCTTAAAGAAGGCTTTAGCCACCATTGCCGATGAGTTCGATTATGTATTGGTGGATTGCCCACCGGTACTTGGTGTGCTGATGGTCAATGCTTTGGCCGCCTGTGAAAAAGTCATTGTGCCGGTTCAAACTGAGTTTCTCGCTTTGAAGGGCCTAGATCGCATGATCCATACATTGGACATCATGGGGCGCTCGTTACGAAAAACCTTTGATACTGTGATTGTACCGACTATGTTTGATCGTAGAACCAAAGCCGCTATTTTGTCTCATCACAAGCTGATGACTGATTATGGCAATAAAGTATGGAAAGGGCTGATCCCAGTCGATACGCGTTTTAGAGATGCAAGTCAAGCCCAGTCACCGGCTTCGGTTGTGTTCCCTAAGGCAAGAGGGGTCATCGCCTACGGTAAACTGCTGCAACAATTAGAGGGATACTAAATAGTATGAAAAAAAGTACGCCCTTTGCCCGAGAAGACGTGATGCAGTCGTATCTGGATAGCCTACTTCATGGGCCGGATGATCCGGCAGAAGTTACGGCCAACACCGCACGATTGCTAGAGCAGGCAGCGGCTCAGGTTACCGAATCGGTGATAGAAGAAGAAGCCCTTGAAGTGCCAGAAACGGCCTCTGTGCTTACAGCGCAAACGTTAGACGCTGAAACGACCTTGCCCATTCTTGATGAACAAGAGCAATCTATCGTTGCACCAAGCTCCACAGCGGCCCCATCAGCCGGTATTGTGTCGATAAAGGAGCAATTAGATGAACATTTCCAAGCGTTGTTCTTTGAAGTAGCGGGGTTAACCTTAGCGGTGCCACTTATCACCTTAGGGGGTATTCATCGAATCGATAAAATAGGCACCTTGGTTGGTAAACCAGCCTGGTTTAAGGGTGTGATGCTATATCGAGAGCAAAAAATAAGCGTTGTTGATACTGCGATGTGGGTTATGCCAGAAAAATACGATCAAAACCTCGCAGAAACGCTAAACTATCAGTATCTTATTATGCTTGGTGACAGTTTGTGGGGCTTAGCCAGTGACAAACTAATCAACACTGTTACCTTGACCAAGGATGAAGTGAAATGGCGCGAGTCAGGTGGCAAACGTCCTTGGTTAGCGGGTATGGTAAAAGAAAGAATGTGTGCGTTAGTAGACGTATATCAGTTAATTACAATGCTAAACAATGGCTTAGGTAGTAATGAGCAAACACCTTAGCTGTGGGAGCCAGGTTCATGAGTGAGAAAAGCACAACAAACAACACACCGGACAACGATCAGGTGCTGCAATGGGTAACGTACCGACTCGGTGAAGAGACCTACGGTATTAACGTCATGCAAGTGCAAGAAGTCTTGCGCTATACAGAGATTGCCCCCGTTCCAGGTGCACCGGATTATGTGCTTGGTATTATTAATCTGCGTGGTAATGTGGTTACCGTCATCGATACCCGTGCCCGTTTTGGTTTGATGCCCGCCGATGTGACGGATAATACCCGCATCGTTATCATCGAATCTGATGAACAAGTGGTGGGTATTTTAGTCGATAGCGTTGCCGAAGTGGTTTACTTGAAGTCATCGGAAATAGACAGTGCGCCGAATGTGGGCACTGAAGAAAGCGCCAAATTTATTCAAGGCGTTAGCAATCGCGACGGTGAATTACTTATTCTGGTAGACTTAAACAAGTTGCTCAGTGATGATGAATGGGATGAACTAAGTAGCTTATAAATGCTCGTTTTGTTAATTATCGATAGGGGAGAGGATGTGGTATCAATCACCCTATCGATGTTAATAACAGGCAACGTGGCATTGCCCCTTTCTTTGTTTTTCCAGGAGTTAAGTCACTAAAATGGATGTATCTGCTTTCTCTCTCCTTGCCATCGCTACCGGGTTGCTAGCGGTTATTGCCGTATTGTGGCTCTATTGGTATTTTCAAAACCGCATCAAGGCCCTGCATTTTCATTTACAGCATCATGGTGATGAAGCCATTTTACTTGCCGAACAAGTGCGGACGTTAGAAAATCAGATAGCAGAAATGCAAGCCCGTTCTATGGTGCAAGGAAAGCATATGCAAGATCTCAGCGAACAGTTCAACCAACTCGAAAACCAGCTTCGGGAGGTCAAAACCCAAGATCCTTCCATGCGTTTGTATACAAGAGCTGCAGAATTAGTGAAATCTGGCGCTGATATTGAAGAAGTGATGCAGGCGTGTGATCTTCCTAGGGCTGAGGCCGAACTGCTTTTCAGCATGCATGGTACCCACCAAATTAAAAACCCATAAAACACAGGACGTTTAGACGTCCAGACGTAAAGATGTTGACATCCGTCTATAATCGGCCACAATAATAGTATCTACATTTATTGTTGGAGCCGTTATGCCGATCTGTATCCCTGAACAACTACCTGCACAGCATGTTTTATCGGGTGAAAATATTTTCACCATGGATAGCAATCGTGCGGCGACTCAGGATATTCGACCTATGGAAGTAGGCATCTTAAATCTGATGCCGAATAAAATCGAAACTGAAGTGCAGCTTCTCCGATTGTTATCCAACACGCCTTTGCAAATAAATGTCAACCTAATAAGAGTAGACAAACTTGCGCCTAAACACACCCCACAAGCACATATGGATGCTTTTTATCATGACTTTTCTGCCATTGCGGAGAAAAAGTATGACGGTCTTATCGTCACTGGCGCACCGTTAGCGCATTTGTCGTATGATCAAGTTAAATACTGGGATAAAATGGTAGAAATATTAGAGTGGGCCCAGCGAAACGTGAACTCAACACTCTATTTGTGTTGGGCTGCCCACGCCGCCATGTTTCATTTTTACGGTGTGCAACGAGAGTTGCGGGCCCGTAAATTATCCGGCGTGTATAAGCATAAGGTGCTTGATCCGTACAATGATTTGTTACGGGGGTTTGATCCAGAATTTTATGCGCCTCATTCACGCTATGGTTATATTGATAGTGAGGTTTATAACAGCATCGATGGTTTGCATGTGATAACCGAATCACCTCAAGCTGGTGCGTACACCGTGGCTTCAGAAGATAAGCGCATGGTGTTTGTCACTGGGCATCCGGAGTATGACCCAGAGACCCTTCAAGATGAATACAAACGGGATTTGAGCGGCGGGCAAGATGCCATTGTACCGGTAAACTATTTTACCGATGATGATCCCTCAAAACCCCCTTTAGTGCGTTGGCGTTCTCATGGTAGTCTGCTGTTCAATAATTGGTTGAACTACTATGTTTATCAGACCACGCCGTACGATTTAAGTCAGCTGTCGGAAAAACCACAGCCCAAGAGGTAACACGTGACATCAAGTACTCAACAAACTCTACTGGATATCGCAGCGCAGCGCATTCTTATTCTAGATGGCGCCATGGGCACAGAAATCCAGAATCATAAACTGGAAGAAGCAGACTACCGTGGTGAGCAGTTTGCCGACTGGCATTGTGATGTAAAAGGAAATAATGACCTTTTGGTGCTCAGCCAACCGGATATTATTTATAAAATTCACTGTGATTACCTCGCTGCCGGTGCCGATATTATTGAGACCAATACGTTCAACGCCACCACCATTGCCATGGCAGATTATGACATGGAGAGCCAGTCTAAAGAGATTAACCTAGCCGCCGCACGCTTGGCCAGAAAGGCGTGTGATGAATTCACGGCAAAAACACCGGATAAACCGCGTTTTGTGGCTGGTGTGCTAGGGCCAACAAACCGCACAGCCTCCATTTCACCAGACGTGAATGATCCGGCGAAGCGCAATGTCACATTTGATGAATTAGTCGAAGCTTATATGGAGTCTACTGAAGCGCTATTGGCCGGTGGTGCGGACCTTATTCTTATCGAAACCATATTTGATACGTTAAATGCCAAGGCGGCAATCTTCGCGGTAGAGACCGTGTTCGATAATATGGGGGCGAAAGTGCCGGTGATGATATCCGGTACCATTACCGATGCGTCAGGCCGAACCTTATCAGGACAAACGGCTGAAGCCTTTTATTATTCTATGCGCCATGCAGAGCCCACGTCGGTAGGCTTAAATTGTGCATTAGGGCCAGATTTGCTACGTCAGTATGTGGATGAGGTCAGTCAAGTGGCCGAATGTCTTGTCTCAGCCCATCCTAATGCTGGGCTTCCCAATGAATTTGGTGAGTACGATATGGACGCTATAGAGATGTCTACACATATAAAAGAATGGGCTGAGTCTGGCCTTGTCAATATTGTAGGCGGTTGTTGCGGCAGTACACCTGAGCATATCCGAACCATCGCTGAGTCGGTAGCAGGGCTAAAACCCCGTTCGATCCGGGAAAGAGAAGTAAAAATGCGCCTTTCAGGCCTGGAACCGTTCGTTCATTAGGGGGTTATCGTGACCACAGGAATTTCTTCATTTATCAATATCGGTGAACGTACTAACGTTACCGGTTCTGCCATGTTTAAGCGTTTAATATTAAATGCTGAATATGAAAAAGCCCTCGATGTTGCCCGCCAACAGGTGGAAAACGGGGCTCAGGTTATCGATATCAACATGGATGAGGCCATGTTGGATTCGGTGGAAGCCATGCGCACCTTTTTGAATCTGATTGCATCAGAGCCCGATATTAGTCGTGTGCCTATTATGATCGACTCTTCAAAATGGGAAGTCATAGAAGCGGGTCTAAAGTGTGTTCAGGGCAAGGCCATCGTGAACTCAATTAGCTTAAAGGAAGGCGAAGAACAGTTTCTTCATCACGCTAAGTTGATAAAGCGCTACGGTGCCGCGACGGTGGTCATGGCGTTTGATGAAAAAGGCCAGGCTGATACCAAAGAACGTAAAATTGAAATTTGTCAGCGTAGTTATAAAGCCTTAACTGAGAAAGTGGGCTTTCCACCTGAAGATATCATTTTTGACCCGAATATTTTTGCCGTGGCCACAGGTATCGATGAGCACAATAATTATGCCGTGGACTTCATAGAAGCCACCAAAGTGATTCGTCAAACCTGCCCCCATGCCCATATTAGTGGCGGCTTATCCAATATCTCTTTTTCTTTCCGCGGTAATAACCGGGTTCGGGAAGCCATGCACTCGGTATTTCTTTACTATGCCATTCGTGCCGGTATGGATATGGGGATCGTCAACGCCGGTCAATTAGAGGTGTATGACGAAATTCCTGAAGAACTCAAAGTTGCCGTAGAAGATGTTATTTTAAATCGTCATGATGAAGCGACGGATCGCCTGTTAGAGTTGGCGCCTAAGTATCAGGGAGACGGCAAAGCGGCAGCAGTGGAAGATCTAAGCTGGCGTGAGCAACCGGTCACCAAACGATTAGAACATGCGCTGGTTAAAGGGATCACCGATTACATCATCGAGGATACCGAAGAAGCTAGATTAGAAGCCGAACGTCCGCTTCATGTTATTGAAGGTCCTTTAATGGATGGCATGAACGTGGTCGGTGATTTATTTGGTGAAGGTAAAATGTTTCTACCCCAGGTGGTTAAGTCAGCCCGGGTAATGAAAAAAGCCGTTAGTCATCTACAACCTTATATTGAAGCGGAAAAGTCAGGGGGATCGAGCAGCAACGGCAAAATTCTCATGGCAACGGTGAAAGGCGACGTGCATGATATTGGTAAAAATATCGTTGGCGTGGTGTTGCAGTGTAACAATTTTGAAGTCATTGATTTAGGCGTGATGGTGCCATGTGCCACTATTTTACAAGTAGCCAAAGATGAAAACGTAGACATGATAGGCCTTTCTGGTCTTATTACACCGTCATTAGATGAAATGGTGCATGTGGCCAAAGAGATGGAACGTTTAGGCTTGGATTTACCCCTATTGATTGGCGGTGCGACCACTTCTAAAGCCCACACCGCAGTAAAAATTGAGAAGAATTATCATGCCCCTGTGGCCTATGTACCTAATGCCAGTCGTGCTGTGGGGGTGTGTCAAAAGCTCATCAGTAAAGAAGGCCGTGAAAAGTACAGCAAAGAGCTAACAGAAGAATACGAAAAGGTGAGGTTGCAGCACGCACGCAAGCAACCTCGAAGTCGTCCGGTTACCCTACAGGACGCACGAGCCAATGGATTTACCCCAGATTTCACCGCTGTGCCAGTTAAACCCAAGAAGTTGGGAGTGACACCCGTGTCAGTGGATCTAGGCGTGTTAAGAAAATACATAGATTGGACACCGTTTTTCCTTACTTGGTCGTTAGCCGGTAAATACCCCCGTATTTTGAATGACGACGTGGTGGGAGAACAAGCCAAAGAATTGTTTGCCGATGCCAATGCCATGCTTGACGATATTATCGAGCACGGCGGGCTAGAAGCCAAAGGCGTGATGGGGCTATTCCCTGCAAATAGGGAAGGGGATGACATCGAAATTTATCTTGATGAAAGCCGGACTGAACTAGCGGGGGTGTCTCATCATTTGCGTCAACAAACCTTAAAAGAAAAGTTTGCTAACTATTGTTTGGCTGATTTTATTGCTGAGAAAGGCAGTGGTATTGACGACTATATTGGGGCTTTTGCCGTTACTGCAGGAATTGGCGAAGACGAGCTGGCTCAATCCTACAAGGACAAGGGCGATGACTATAACGCCATTATGGTTAAAGCAGTGGCAGACCGTTTAGCTGAAGCCTTTGCTGAATATCTTCACGAACAGGTTAGAAAAGTTTATTGGGGTTTCGCCCCTGATGAAAACTTTGACAATGACGCGCTTATTCGCGAAAAATATCAAGGGATACGGCCAGCACCGGGTTATGCCGCTTGTCCGGAACATACCGAAAAACAGTTAATCTGGGATTTGCTCGATGCCGAGGCTCACACCAGTATGAAACTGACTGAAAGTTATGCCATGTGGCCGGGGGCTGCGGTCTCCGGTTGGTATTTCTCTCACCCCCAAGCGAAGTATTTTGCCGTCGCAAAGATACAACGGGACCAGCTAGAAGATTATGCGAAGCGTAAAGGTTGGTCGTTAGAAGAAGCAGAAAAATGGTTGGCGCCTAACTTAGATGACTAATGAATTACCTTACTCCCAGTCTTGCGAGAATAACAAAGACCCTATCTTAGCGATCTTGAAGCAAACTTTTGCTGCAAGTAACAACGTACTTGAGGTCGGAAGTGGCACAGGGCAGCATGCGGTGCATTTTGCATCGAATCTGCCTCACCTTGTGTGGCAAACCAGTGATCAGTTGGATTACCATGACGGGCTGCGCCAACGGTTAGCAGCTTTTCCAACGGATAACGTGCTCCCACCTATCGCCCTTAAGGTCGGTGAGTCCAGCTTACCTTTTGCCCGTTTTGACAGTGTGTTTTCTGCAAATACTGCCCACATTATGCAGCAAGCAGAAATTGCCCAGATGATGAAAGCACTGTCAGATGATTTGCCTGCGGACGGATGCTTTTGTCAGTATGGTCCGTTTATAGAAAACGGTGAATTTAACAGTCAAGGAAATGCGGATTTCCATGAGTACTTGGTCACTAATGGTTATGGCGGTTATCGGGACATTGACGAACTTAAGTCGTGGGCTCCGAATCTGTCTCTCATTGAAATTCATCGAATGCCCGCGAATAATCTACTCCTTGAATGGCGAAAAAAATAGCTTTATGGGCCAGTGTGCCCCAGTTTTAATGCCATATCGATGAAGGCCCTCACGAAGGGGGCATTGGCGTCAGTTTTTCTGTAACCTAAATGCAGAGACTTGGCCAAGCCCTCTTTGCCAAGCCGGGCGGTGGTGAGAGCAAGCTCTGTGTCTTGTTCTTCTACAAGCCAGCGCGGTAGGGCACCGACTCCTCTTCCTGCACTTACCATCTGCAATAATATCTCGGTCGTTTCAATGCACTTATGACGCTTTACACCACATCCTGCTGGGGTAAGAAAGTGAGAAAATATATCTAACCTTGAAGGTTCCACGGGGTAGGTGAACAAAACCTCGCTGCGGAGATCTTCCGGTGATACCCAGGCTTTACCCGCCAGAGGGTGGGAATGGCTCATCACCAGCACTTGTTCGTAATCAAACACGGCTTGATAAACCACCGAGGGTAAATGCAGGGGATCGGGGGTAAGCAGTAAATCAATGTCATAGCCGTGTAGCGCTTGTAGCCCGCCAAAGGTGAATTTTTGTCTTACATCAACATCAACCCCAGGGTAAGAGAGCAGAAAAGGCCTGACGACCCTAAGTAACCACTGATAACAAGGGTGACATTCCATGCCAATACGCAACGCCCCTTGTTTACCGTCGGCAATTTCATAAAGTTGTTCTTCTGTGTGTTCAATTTGCGGTAACACCCGCTGAGCCAGATTCAATACCGTTGTGCCGGCATGGGTAAGACGAAGCCGTCGCCCCTCTTTTTGCCATAAAGGGGTGCCTAAAGACTGCTCTAGCTTACGCATGCTGTGACTTAGGGCTGATTGGGTTAGGTGCATTTTTTCTGCCGCTTCGGTCAAGGTGCCATGTTCATCAATAGCGGCAATAATTTTTAGGTGATGTCGTTCAAGCATTATTATGAAATTCATTCATTGTTTGATGAAAATATACCATTATTATTCATTGTTTTGCTAGGTTACATTGGCCACCTAACTTAACAGATGGACGGATAGATGGCTAAAATACATAATTTAGGTTTCCCTCGCATTGGCGCAAAGCGTGAATTAAAGCATTTACTTGAATCGCTTTGGCGAGGTGATATTAACGAAACCACCTTTAATGAAAAATCCAATGAACTGTGGTTGTCCAACCTTCAGCAGCAGGCGACATTAGATCATGTTCCGGTAGGCGACTTTTCGTTTTATGACCATGTGCTGGATACCAGCTTTTTGTTTGGCAACCTGCCTCAGCGTATTACGGAACAAGCGGTATCCGATCTCGACAAGTATTTTTTATTTGCTCGGGGCAAAGCAGGGCAAGATCTATGCTGTGAAAATGCAGCCGGTGAAATGACTAAATGGTTCGATACAAACTATCATTATATTGTCCCTGAAATTAACAAGAACACCCAGTTCTCTTTGCACCCTAAACAATTATTGCAACGTATTAAAACGGCACGGGGTCAAGGGTATGAGGTTAAGCCTGTGCTAGTGGGGCCGCTAACATATTTGTATTTGAGCCGTAGTACAGATGAAACGTCGTTACTCGACAAGCTTCCGGATTTACTTACTCAATATGTGTTACTACTAACATCCCTCGGTGGTGCAGGTATCGAATGGGTACAGCTTGATGAGCCTATTTTATCCACCAATATTTCTTCTGAATGGAGTATGGCCTTCCGCTATGCCTATCAACGGCTGAGCGATACGCCGGTAAAAGTATTACTGGCTAATTATTTTGGTAAGTTGAATGAAAACTTATCTTTGGTGACAGAACTTCCTGTTGAAGGGCTGCACGTTGATGGTCTTCAAGGTGAGGAGGAAGTTGCCCATTTGGCTAATCACATTCAAGACAATCAGGTGTTGTCTGTCGGGGTGGTCAATGGCAGAAATATATGGAAGCAGGATCTTCGCAAAGTCTTGCGGCAGCTACAACCGCTGCAGCAAAAGCTTGAAAATAGGCTTTGGCTGGCACCGACGTGTTCATTACTGCATGTACCTGTGGATGTTACCTCCGAAGACCAACTTACAGACGGCTTAGCCAATCGATTGTCTTTTGCAGTACAAAAAATTAAAGAACTGGAAATACTCAGAGAAGGACTGAATCGTGGTGAAGCGGCAGTAGAAGATGCGTTAACCGCTTCTGATGCAATTGCAGAACAGGCTGGTACCAAGCTGGCATACAACCCCTTGTTGGACAATGATGAACCCTGCCTGCACCGCAGCACACCGTTCGACGAAAGGTATGCTGCCCAACAGAGCAAACTTAAATTACCTTTATTGCCAACCACCACCATAGGCTCGTTCCCTCAAACTCAGGATATTCGTAAAGTTCGTGCCCAATACCGCCACGGCGATCTAGATGAAGCTCAATATAAAGAGTTTATCGAGGCGCAAATTAAACTGTGCATTAAACAACAAGTTAATCTTGGACTAGACGTATTAGTACACGGTGAAGCCGAACGCAATGATATGGTTGAGTATTTTGGGGAGCTCCTTGAAGGAATTGCCGTTAGCCGCTTTGGCTGGGTACAAAGCTATGGGTCTCGCTGTGTTAAGCCACCGATCATTCATGGCGATATTACGCGGCCGGTTCCTATGACCGTAGAATGGTTGGCCTATGCACAGAGTCTCACAGACAAGCCGGTAAAAGGCATGTTAACCGGGCCTGTTACCATTATTAATTGGTCATTTGTCAGAGACGATATTCCCCAATCAGATGTGGCGTATCAACTTGCCAATGCCTTGCGTGATGAAATTGCTGATCTGGAAACGGCAGGAATTAAGATTGTGCAAGTTGACGAGGCCGCTTTAAGAGAAGGGTTGCCATTGCGCCAGGAACACAAAGAGGCGTATCTGCAGTGGGCGGTGAATGCCTTTAAACTTGCCACTTCTTCGGTATCCGCCGAAACCCAGATCCATACCCATATGTGTTATAGCGAGTTTAGCGATATTATTGATGCCATAGCGAGAATGGATGCCGACGTGGTGACTATAGAAACCGCTCGCTCTCATCTTACTTTGCTGGATGCGTTTAAGTGCACCGCGTACCCCAATGCCATTGGGCCAGGGGTTTATGATATTCATTCGCCAGCGTGCCCAGCAACCGAGACCATCGGCAATCTCATTGAGACCCTCGTTGATATTTTACCGGTGGAAAAACTATGGATAAATCCAGACTGTGGTCTAAAAACCCGTCAATGGTCAGAAGTGCTTCCAGCGCTTTCAAACATGGTAAGCGCAACAGAGTTATGGCGGCAAAAACTTACTCAAACTGCTTAGCTTAAAATGTAAACAGCTAAAAGCCCTGCCTAGGACTGGCAGGGCTTTTTTATATTATAACGGGGTAACATCCGTTACCGAGACTGCATTGGTGAGGCGATCGCCAATGACATTTCGCATTAAACTGGCTAACTCTCTGAAGGTGGCCCGAGCCGGTGAAGTATTTCTCCATGCCAACATATGTTGACGGACCACAGGCATATCCGCTAATTCACACACATGCAGAGCGTCAGGATTATGCAGCTCAGAATGTACGTACAAGCCAGGCATAAATGCCATGCCCATACCCATGACTACCATTTGGCGAAGGGTATCTAAACTGGTGCCTTCGTAATCACGATCGATATTTGCGCCTAACTGTGAGCAAATTTCTTGTACTTGATAGTGAAAGTGATGGCGATCTTCCAATGTTAGAATTTTCTGACCGCGGATTTCTTCAGGTTCGATAAACGCTCGCCCTGACATGGGGTGATCCGCAGGTAATACAAATTTCAAAGGCTCTAAAAATAGCGGTTGTACTTGAATTTGCGAATCTTTGTTCGACATGGGGGAAAGGGTAATGTCGAATTCCCCAGATAGCAGGCCTTGCAGTAATTGTTTTGGCGCCGCTTCACGGACGTAAAATTTGAGACCGGGACGTTGCCGATGAATGTCAGGCAGTATATGTGGAAGCAGGTAGGGTCCTAACGTTGGCGGGATCCCTAGCCGATACGTGGTGGTATCCCCATCTGACAAGGCTTGCGCCATTTCGGCAAATTGCAAAGAGGATTTTAGTACGTTTTCTGCACTATCTAATAAAGACTGCCCTTGTGCCGATAATAAGGTGCCTGAGCGGGAGCGTTCAAAAAGCGTTAATCCTAATGTGGTTTCCAAAGCACTGATCTGGCTTGTTAGCGTGGGTTGGCTAATGCCTAAAATTTGTGCAGCTCTGCGAAAGTTTAATTGTTTTGCAACGGTTACAAAGTACTTTATTTGATTCAGAGAAGGCGTTTTTCCGTTTAACAACATAGTGTTGCCTCATTTCATAACTGATGATAGCAAGCCATTGATAGTAGGTGGCTATCACCACTTGCTCTGTACTTCTATTAAGCTATCAGATAATCCTATAAGCATCTATTAAATTCTTTATTTATTGTTTTCAATATTTCATTTGGAGTGATCTATGGACCACGTTATTTCCGGGGTCGCGAAATTTCAACGCGATGTGTACCCCGAGAAAAAAGAAACATTTAAAAAGCTAGCGACGGGGCAGAACCCTGAAGTGCTTTTTATCACCTGCGCGGATTCGAGAATCGATCCAAATATGGTGACACAAACAGATCCCGGTGAATTATTTATCTGTCGTAATGCTGGCAATATCGTGCCCCCACACAGCCCTCATACCGGCGGTATGACCGCTTCTATTGAGTTTGCTGTGGCAGCACTGGGCGTGACACATATCGTGGTATGTGGGCATACAGACTGCGGAGCGATGAAAGGGGCCCTTAACCCTGAAAAGCTCGATTCCTTACCCCATGTAAGAGAATGGCTGGGCCATTGCCGCTGCGCCACCGAAGTGGTGAAAGAAAAGCACGGTAATTTAGGCAGCGAGCAACTAGGGGAAGTAACAAAAGAAAACGTGTTACAGCAGCTACAGCACTTGCGCACGCATCCGGCTGTTGCCGCTAAATTAGCGACCAATTCCATTGCGCTTCACGGCTGGGTTTATGACATCGAGACTGGCATGATTCATTGCTATGATAGCCATACAGGCGAGTTTATCGAGATGGAAGAAGCTTACGCAGAACAAAAATTGATGGCCGGGGCATAGGGGATTAACGACTATGAAATTGGACATTAGTTTTAGTGAAATAAAAAATGATTTACCCGCCAGTATTGTGGTGTTCTTCGTGGCTCTTCCGCTGTGTTTAGGCATTGCGTTGGCTTCGGGCGCCCCTTTATTTTCCGGTGTTATTTCCGGCATTATTGGTGGCATAGTGGTCGGCATGGCAAGTGGTTCACGACTTGGGGTGAGTGGGCCAGCCGCGGGTTTAGCCGTCATTGTTTTTGATGCTATAGGTACCTTAGGAAGCTGGGAAATATTTCTTTGCGCCGTGGTTTTAGCGGGTGTGTTTCAGCTTCTTTTAGGGTATTTACGTGCGGGGTTTATAGCTTACTTTTTCCCCACGTCAGTGATCACCGGTATGCTTGCCGGTATCGGTGTGCTTATCGTATTGAAACAATTACCTTATTTATTTGGTTGGCACGCAGATTTTCTCGGTGAAGAAGCCTTTATGCAGGTCAACGGAGAAAACACTTTTACCGCCATTCAGCATGCTTTTTCTTCGGTATCAATGACGGCGGTGGGCATTTCTGCGTTCTCCTTGGCGGTACTGATTATTTGGGATAAATACCTCACTCACAAACATAAAGCTTTTCAGTTATTGCAAGGTCCTATTGTTGTGGTGTTAATGGGCATCGTTATTTCCATGATGCTTGCACAGTCGGGTAATCCTTTAACCGGCGATCAGTTAGTTTCTTTACCTGTAATGGACAGTTTCGAGGCATTTAAAGCTGAAATCGCGTTTCCAGCCTTGTCTGAGGTGTTCAATATTAACGTTATCACCATTGCATTAGTCATGGCTGCAGTGGCCAGTATTGAGACGCTGTTGTGCGTGGAAGCGACTGACAAATTAGATCCAGAAAAAAATACCACACCAACAAACCGAGAGCTGAAAGCCCAAGGTATTGGTAATATTTTATCTGGTCTAGTGGGTGGTTTACCTATCACGCAGGTTATTGTTCGTAGTTCAGCGAACATTGCATTTGGTGGTAAGACCAAATTGTCTGCGATACTCCATGGGGTGTTTTTGTTGGTAGCCGTGTTTGCCATGGCATCGCTGTTAAATCAGATCCCGTTAGCGTCTCTGGCCGCTATTTTGGTCATTGTTGGATATAAATTAGCTAAGCCGGCCATGTTCAAAGTCATGTATCAAACCGGTTGGGAACAATTTATTCCCTTTGTGACGACCATCACTGTGATGCTATTTACCGACTTGCTAACAGGTGTGATTGCCGGCTTGGGTGTGAGTGTGTTCTTCACCCTTAAACATAGCTACAGAAATTGCTATCAGTTCACCGAAACCGTGAACGAAGAAGAAGGCAAGAAAATTCATCATATCGTCATGGCTGAGGAAGTCTCTTTCTTCAACAAGCCGGGTATTTTGAAAAAACTCAATTCTATTCCTGAAAACTCAAAAGTCATCTTGGATTTCACCAAAAGTAAATCCGTTGCCTACGATGTAACAGAAATGGTTAAAGACTACCTTGACCAAGCAAGCACAAAAAATATCGTTGTAGAGATGAAACAGCTGTAGATAGCCGTTTTACATACAAGATAACAGTAAGAAAAAGGGGGGAGCCATCGGCTCCCCCTTTTGTCGTTTTTCACTCGTAAAATTCCCCACAATTCGCTATAGTTTTACTGATAGCTATTATCTATCGCGAGATATAGTGTTTTTCTATAACGCTATCAGATAAGAATTCCGTCTATAAGAATGATAATAGAATGTTAATGTGGAGTAATTTTATGGATCATGTCATCTCAGGTGTTGCTAAATTTCAAAAAGAAGTCTTCCCCAAGAATAAAGCAACGTTTCAAAAACTGGCAAATGGCCAGAACCCCGAGGTCCTTTTCATCACCTGTGCCGATTCGAGAATCGACCCCAACCTCGTGACTCAAACTGGTCCGGGTGACCTTTTCATATGTCGTAATGCTGGCAATATCGTCCCACCTCACTCTGCCTATACAGGCGGAATGACGGCGTCTATTGAATTTGCCGTAGCGGCTTTGGGCGTCAGTCATATCATTGTTTGCGGGCATTCAGATTGTGGGGCAATGAAAGGTGCATTGGCACCTGACCAGTTAGATGATCTGCCTCATGTTAAAGAATGGCTTGGACACTGCCGGTGTGCCACTGAAGTAGTAAAAGAAAAAGAGGGAGAACTGTCTATCAACCAGCTAGGGGCGGTGACAAAGGAAAACGTTCTTCAGCAATTACAACATTTACGCACCCATCCAGCGGTGGCCTCTAAAGTTGCCACTGGACAGGTGCAATTACACGGCTGGATCTATGACATAGAATCTGGTGATGTACTTTGTCACTGTGAACAAAGCAACGAATTTAAATTGCTTGCAGACGTTTATGGCGAAAAGCCATTCTCGAAATCAGGTAAGGAAGCATAATTATGAAAAGCCTACTGAGTAACGTAAGAGGTGATCTTACCGGTGGTCTTACAGCTGGTATCGTCGCGTTACCCCTAGCACTCGCTCTTGGGGTCGCTTCCGGTTTAGGTCCTATGGCCGGATTATATGGCGCTATCGCAGTGGGCTTTTTTGCTGCACTGTTAGGGGGAACACCATCACAGATTTCTGGCCCAACTGGGCCGATGGTGGTGGTGATAGCGGGCTTATTTGCATCGCTTTCCGGCGATGTGGGAATGATATTTACCGCCGTTATGCTGGCCGGTTTATTACAAATTGTCATGGGTTTGACCGGTGTTGGCCAATATATCCGGTTGGTACCTTATCCGGTTATCTCCGGTTTTATGACCGGTATTGGTGCCATCATTATTATTCTTCAGTTAGGCCGTTTGATGGGGCATGAAACATCCGGCGGAACCATGGGGGCACTACAATATTTACCCACGGCGCTAAGTGATATAGATTTTGTGACCTTAGGACTCGGTTTAGGCACCTTATTAATTGCCTATAAATGGCCAGCAAAGTTAGGCAAATTTGTGCCAGGAGCGCTTGCAGCGCTGATCATCGGCACATTGGTTAGCTTGTCGCTAGATACACCAGTGCTCGGTGAAATACCGTCGGGTCTGCCGGAGATTCAACTACCAATATTTGATCAATCTTCCTTCTTGTTGGTGTTAGAGGCGGCGTTTATTCTTGCCATACTGGGCGCCATCGATTCACTGTTGACCTCGCTGGTTGCCGATAACATGACGCGAACCCGTCATGACAGTAACCGAGAATTAATTGGTCAAGGGGTCGGCAACACGGTGGCCGGACTTATTGGCGGCATTGCCGGTGCTGGGGCGACCATGCGCACCGTGGTTAATATTCGTAGCGGTGGTAAAGAGCGCCTGTCGGGAATGATACACGCGCTGGTCTTGTTGGCCATCGTGTTAGGTTTAAGCCCGTTGGCGGCACAAATACCCCATGCGGTATTAGCGGGTATATTAGTTAAAGTGGGTTTGGATATCATTGATTGGAGTTATCTAAAACGCGCTCATACTGGGCCGCGATGGGATTTCGCCTTAATGGTGTTAGTGCTTGGTTTAACGGTGTTTGTAGACTTGATCACCGCTGTGGGTGTGGGCGTTGTCTTGGCCGCTTTAGCTTACGTACGCCAAATCGCTCAGTTACAACTAGAAGAAGTGAAGAAGATCCCTGACAGTTTAGGCGATCCCGAAGAAGATGCACTTCTTAAGGAAACCAAAGGTAAAGTTCAGGTGTTTAGTTTTGGCGGACCATTAAGCTTTGGTGCTGCCGCTGACTTAGGACATCATGTACGGGAAAAAGTAAAAGGGGGGTCTAGTGCGTTAATATTGGACTTTACCCGTGTACCGTCCATGGATGTCTCCGCTGCAATGGCGGTAGAAACCATCACATCCGATGCCAAAACAGCAGGACGAGAAGTCTTTATGTGTGGGGCTAACGAAAATGTGGAGAAGGTGCTGGATAACATCAATGCCCATCAAAGCGGCATTCGGGTGTTTGATACACGTAAGCAAGCTCTGATGAGAGCTGTTGATTTGATTAATTCGTCGGGAAAAGTCTCAAGGTAGCCTTGAGGTAACCATCCTTTAACCGACGCGTAAAATAAAAAAAGGCTTCAAACGAAGCCTTTTTTGTTTTTTCTAACACCCTTACCAGATTTGGACTCGGTCTTCAGGCTTTAGGTATAACTTATCGCCAGGTTTTACGTTAAACGCTTCATACCAGGCATCCATGTTTCTCGGCGCCATGGCACGATAACGAGCTGGTGAATGAGGATCGGAGCGTAACTGGTTTATCAAGCTTTGCTCGGTACGTTTTTCCCGCCATACTTGGGCCCAAGATATAAAGAATCGTTGATCTCCTGTCATCCCGTCGATGACCGGCGCTTCTTTTCCATTTAAACTGAGTTTGTAGGCTTCATAAGCCATAGCAAGGCCACCAACATCACCAATATTTTCGCCCATGGTCAAGCTACCGTTTACATGGTTGCCTGGTACAGGTTCGTACTGGTCATACTGGGCACCTAGTTGGGAAACTTTGGCTTTAAATGCGGTGAGATCTTTTTCGTTCCACCAGTTTCGTTGGATGCCATTGGCATCTGATTTGGCACCTTGGTCGTCGAAGCCGTGGCCCATCTCATGTCCGATTACGGCACCGATACCACCGTAGTTGACCGCAGGGTCGGCATTAGGATCAAAGAAAGGGGGCTGTAAAATAGCAGCAGGGAATACGATTTCATTAAACGATGAATTGTAATAAGCATTGACCGTTTGTGGTGTCATGCCCCAGCGTTCACGATCCGTAGGTTTGAGTTCTTCTTCTCTGTCTTTTTTGTTAAAGAACTTACGTAAATTACGTACATTGCCTACTAAATTGTCATCGCTAATCGTCACGCCGCTTAAATTGATCCACTTGTCCGGATAGCCGATTTTAGGGCGAAATGCAGCCAGCTTTTCTTTGGCTTGTTGCTTGGTTTCATCACTCATCCATTCGAGATTGTCAATTCGTTTACCCAATGCTTTTCGCAGGTTTCCTACCAATTCGGTCATTTGCTGCTTTGATGATTCGGGGAAATAACGGGCTACATAAATTTTACCCAAGGCGAATCCTAAGGATTCAGTGCTACCCATTTGGCTTAAAGCGCGCTTCCAACGGGGGCGAGGTTCTTGTTGTCCATTTAAGGTAGTACCAAAGAAATCAAAATAAGTTTGATAAATATCTTCTGACAACAAAGACGCATTCTTGCTTAAAGTGTGATACTTCAGATAAGACTTCCACGTGGCCAAATCTGTCGTGTTGATAAGATTTATCACATCTTTTACCGGCTGAGGAGTAGTGACATTCAATGACGGCACTTTGAGGCCTTTTTGCGCAAAAAAGGTGTCCCAATCAAAACCAGGATAAGCATCGGATAATAAAGAACGGTCTAATTGATTAAGGGTTAAATCTCTGTCTCTGCGTTTGTCTCGTGGCCACTGGGCTTCGGCAATTTTAGTCTCTAAGGACAAAATCGCCTGTGCTTGGGTAGGGGCGTCTTCGACACCGGCATAGGTGAGCATTTTTTCGATGTTGGCAAGGTACTCTGCACGGATCTTAACGAAGCGTTCTTCCTCGCTTAAATAGTAATCCCGATCTGGCAAACCCAAACCGCCAACACTGACGCTAACTTGATATTCATTGGGATCTAGTCGGTTATACCATAAGCCAGCACTAATTGGAGACGCGGTGCCGTAAAGCCAAGCGTTACCCATCATTTCGGTGAGGGATTTTTGATTGGTAATGCCATCGATTTTAGTGAGCACATCTGCAACGGGTTCTACCCCTTTTGCATTGAGTCCATCGACATCCATATAAGCAACGTAAAAGTCACGTACGAGCTTTTCTTCGTCAGACAAATTGTCTTTTTTTAGTAGATCGTCAATGATGCTTTTTACTTGCTCAATACTGCGGTCCGCTAAGGCTGAAAACGCGCCAAAACGTACTTTATCTGCAGGCAATTCGTAGTTTTTGTACCAGGTACCATTAACGTACTCAAAAAAATCATCACCGGGTTTCACTGCCGTATTCATGGCAGACAATTCAATTCCAGTGTTGCCCAGTTCGGGTTTGCCTTTTGCTGCCGAAACAGTGGCTGCCTCAGTAGAGGACTGTGTCTCGTTTTCTTGTGCTGATTGACCGCAGCCTGAGAGGGTGATTGCTGATGCAATGGCAACAGCTAAACAGGTATACTTCATTGTCGTTACTCATTTTTGTGTTGTGCGCAGTGAAAAATTACCTGCGCATTGGTTTTTGTTATTAGTCTTTCTTTCATTGCTTGATTAAACGGTAACACGGTAGCCGCTTGTTCAAAATAATGTGTAATCTGGCGTTTTTCTTCAGCTAAAAATTCTCTTACTCCATTATGAAAGCCTTTGTTGTCTAAGTGATGCAAAGACATACAGTAAGTGGGTTCAAAACCTCTGAGTATTTTATGCTCACCTTGGGTGCCAGGGTTAAATAAAGGTAATTTATTCTCTATGGCAAATGCAATCCCTTGATTGTAACAACATTCGAAATGCAAACCGTCAATCAGTTCCGTGGTTCCCCAATAGCGTCCGTATAGGCCACTCTCATCATAAAAAAGTAAGGCACTGGCAATGGGAACATTTGCCCGCCTTGCCTCGATAAGTAACATCGACTGAGACAAAGTATGATACAGGTGCATAAAAAACGCCGGTGTTAGATAACCGGTGTGACCAGAGCGTTTCATATAGGTCAGCTGATAACAGCGTATAAAGAAGTGCATGTGCTCAGGACGAATGGCTTCTCGGGTCAGTGGATGAAAGGTGATACCTGCGGCCGAGAGCTTTTCTTTTGATTTGCGTAATGACTTGCGCTTGCGTGAGGTGAGTGCAGCGGTAAAGTCATCAAGGTGTTGGTAATCGTAGTTGTACCATTGAAATTGCACAGAAAAGCGAGCTAGAAAATCATGAGATAGAAATTCGTCACTTTCGTGGGGGGGAACAAACAGTATATGGGCAGAAGAACAGCCTGTTTGGTAGTGCTCGTGTATGGTTTTTACCGCCTCGCCGACCAGTGCGTCACGATCGTGGTCTGGTGCACACAATAACTGGCTTGTGGTAACTGGCGTAAAAGGAATTGCACTTACCCATTTCGGATAATAGGGCAAACCATGTTGTTGGTATGCCTGGGCCCAGCCTTGATCAAAAACATATTCGCCATAGCTATCCTCTTTTAGGTACCCAGGCATAACAGCCACCAAGGTTTCATGTTGATAGATAACTAAATGCGCCGGCGTCCAACCGGTATCGGGTCCCACGCAACCGGTTTGTTCCAGACCATTGAGAAATTCATACTGGACAAATGGGCCGGCATTTTTGCTTAACTTGGCCCAAGTATCCGACGGGATCTGGCTGATTGAGGAGAGAAAACCACAAGTATAGGTCATGTTAATGTGTAATTATTGACGAAAAACCGCGAATAATCGTTACCATCCCAGTTGAAATTACAAAGTTAACGCTTATATACAAAAACCATGACAGACTCAGACCGCAAAATCATTACCCACGCGATTACCCGCATGCTTTCACGACGAGAACACAGTAGTCAGGAAGTGTACACCAAACTCAGTCAAAAGGGGTTTGCCAGTGAGGACTTCATTCCCGTGGTACAAGGGTTTCTGGATGCCGATATTCTTAGCGATAGTCGGTATGCACAAATGCGGGTACGAGCCTGTGCAGCTAAAGGGGTAGGTACCTGTCGCATCCGAGCCGAATTAAAACAACAGCATATCAGCGAGCAACTTATAGATGACGCTGTTGTGGAAGCGGAAGTTGACTGGTTTGCGTTGGCCAAACAGGTAAAACAGAAAAAGTTTGGGCAGCAAAAAGAGAGCGATTTTAAGCTTAGGCAAAAACAAATGCAGTTTTTGCATTACCGTGGTTTTACCCAAGAGCAAATTCAATACGCCGTATGTGGCGACTAATTTCGCCTTGTAGCGCTTAACAAATAAGCGCAATCCGTGGTATGTTTGCGCCCTACGGGCGGCGTTGCAATGGTAATTTGCAACCTCTGCGCACCACAGTTATATACCCGCATCAAACAAGGCAAATTTAAATGTTCATCATCGCCTTGTGATGTTCACCGTTAATAAAAAGTAGGACGTTAGAAATTCAATGACATTATCAACTGCTGACATACGCCAAAAGTTCATCGATTACTTTAAAAATCACGGCCATCAGGCAGTGGCTAGCTCATCACTGGTGCCGGCAGACGATCCTACTCTTTTATTTACTAACGCGGGTATGAACCAGTTTAAAGATGTATTTTTAGGGGCAGAAAAACGCAGTTACACCCGAGCCGTTTCGTCACAACGCTGTGTACGGGCAGGGGGAAAACACAACGACCTAGAAAATGTCGGCTACACTGCCCGCCATCATACCTTTTTCGAGATGCTGGGTAATTTTAGCTTCGGTGATTACTTTAAAAAAGAAGTCATCAATTTTGCTTGGACATTTCTGACCAAAGAGCTGGGACTGCCCAAAGAAAAGCTATTAGTCACCGTGTATTCAGAAGATGATGAAGCCTTTGCAATTTGGGAAAATGATATTGGCGTGCCCGCCGATAAAATTATTCGTATTAGCACCTCTGATAACTTCTGGTCCATGGGAGATACCGGGCCATGTGGTCCGTGCTCGGAAATTTTCTACGATCACGGCGAACATATTTGGGGTGGGCCTCCTGGCACGCCGGAAGAAGATGGCGACCGATTCATTGAAATCTGGAACTTGGTTTTCATGCAGTATAACAAGCAGGCAGACGGCACCATGGAACCCTTGCCAAAACCGTCCATTGATACTGGCATGGGGCTAGAGCGTATTTCTGCTATTTTGCAAAATGTGCACAGCAACTACGAAATCGATTTATTCCAGAATTTAATTAGTGCCGCGGCTGATATTACCAAGGCCAGTGACAAAGAAAGCAAATCGTTGCGGGTCATTGCCGATCACATTCGTTCTTGTGCCTTCCTTATTTGTGACGGCGTTATGCCTGGTAACGAAGGGCGTGGATATGTGTTGCGTCGTATCATTCGTCGGGCTGTTCGTCATGGCTATAAGTTAGGTGCTGACGATATATTCTTCTATAAGCTGGTGGCGGCACTGGTGACTGAAATGGGTGACTTTTATCCTGAACTAGCTGACCAGCAGCCGGTTATTGAAAAAGTATTACGGGTGGAAGAAGAGCAATTCAGTAAGACCCTCGAACGAGGCATGGCCATGCTCAACGAAACCCTATCGTCAATGGACGGCGATACCATTCCCGGAGATGTGGTCTTCAAGCTTTACGATACTTATGGATTCCCTGTTGATTTAACCAATGATGTGGCAAGGGAAAATGACGTAAAAATTGACGAAGCAGGTTTTGCTACGGCAATGGAAGCGCAACGTACACGAGCACAAAAGGCCAGTAATTTTGGTACCAATTATAATGATATGGTGAAAGTCGACCATGAAACGGCGTTTACTGGCTATACCCATATTGATGGTGAGGCGACGGTTTTAGAATTGATTCATGACAATCAATTAGTGACTGAGCTTAAAGACGGTGAAGAAGGGATTGTGGTGTTAGACCAAACGCCGTTTTATGCAGAATCTGGCGGTCAAGCAGGTGACAAAGGCGTGTTGAAGGTTGGTGCGGGCGAATTCACCGTGTTTGATACGCAGAAAATGGGTAACGCCTTTGCCCATAAAGGTAAGGTTGTTGGCCAAATTCATAAAGGTGATACGGTTAACGCGATTATCGACGACAGTAACCGAGAAGCGGTGAAGAAAAACCATAGTGCCACCCATTTGCTCCATGCTGCTTTGCGTGAAATTTTAGGGGAGCATGTAACGCAAAAAGGGTCGTTAGTTGAATCTCAACGTTTACGGTTTGATTTTTCCCACTTTGAAGCGGTAACCGATGCTCAGTTACAGACCATTGAAAATCGAGTGAATGAAGAAATTCGTGCTAACCATGCGCTGAAGACCCAATTGATGGACTTGGATGAAGCAAAAGCTTCTGGTGCCATGGCTTTATTTGGTGAAAAGTACGATGAAAAAGTAAGAGTTGTCACCATGGGGCCATTTTCAGTTGAACTTTGCGGCGGAACCCACGTCAATAGAACTGGAGATATTGGTCTTTTCAAAATTGTTTCTGAAAGCGGTATTGCCTCTGGGGTGCGACGTATAGAAGCCATCACAGGCGCAGCAGCCGTTGACTTCGTGCAACAGCAGCACAAGCAATTGCAAAGTGCCGCATCCCTGTTGAAAACTGACCCAGTTAACCTTATCGAGCGTATAAGTACATTACAGGCGCAAACCCGTGAATTGGAAAAAGCATTGAGTGCCAGTAAACAAAAATTGGCGAGCTTGCAAGGTGCTGATTTACTCAGTCAGGTTCAGCAAATTAATGGTACTAAGGTGCTGGTATGTTCTCCTGAAGGCGTGGAATCTAAAGCGCTGCGGGGAATGATGGATGATCTGAAAAACCGAATCGGTGATGGGATTGTGGTGCTTGGTATCGCCGATGGCGCGAAAGTAAGTTTAATTGTTGGGGTAACAAAGCAATTAATTGGAAAGATTAAGGCCGGTGATCTGGTCAACTATATTGCTTCTCAAGTTGGAGGTAAAGGTGGTGGTCGTCCTGACATGGCTCAGGCTGGCGGCAATCAACCCGAAAATCTGCCAACTGCCTTAGCGTCAGTTAACGCATATTTGGCAGATAAGCTATAATTTGAAAGTGAGTTATCGGTGAGTTTTTGATGTGACACAAAAACAGGGAGCCACTGACGTCTTTCGCGGGTCGTGCCGAGAATAGACAACATATTAAGGGATCTGTTTATGTTTATGGACCAGGAGCAAGCGAATGCTTATTTTGACTCGTCGTGTAGGTGAAACCCTGATGGTTGGTGACGATGTAACCGTTACCGTATTAGGTGTGAAAGGCAATCAGGTACGAATTGGTGTAAATGCACCGAAAGAAGTATCCGTGCATCGTGAAGAGATTTACATGCGCATACAGGCTGAGAAGGGCGGGCAGCCAGGTAACTCTACTGCTGAATAACGCTAACAAAAAAAGGCCGGTTCTCCGGCCTTTTTTTATCAGTGTAATTTAACAAAGCAGGGTTTTTGACCGATTTGTTTAAAATCACAGCATGCGGTTCAATTTTCTTAAAAAAGGGTTTGACTCCGCACTGAGTATCAGTAAAATGCAGCACCACGTTACGGAGAGGTGGGTGAGTGGCTGAAACCAGTTCCCTGCTAAGGAACCATACCTAATACTGGTATCGAGGGTTCGAATCCCTCCCTCTCCGCCACTATTAAGGTTGGATGTGGTGGCCAACAACAAGTTTTTGCGCGTGTGTAGCTCAGCTGGATAGAGTACCTGGCTACGAACCAGGCGGTCGGAGGTTCGAATCCTTCCACACGCGCCAGCTTTTAAAACACCACCTTTTGCAATAAAATGCAAAAGTACGATTTATGCGTGTGTAGCTCAGCTGGATAGAGTACCTGGCTACGAACCAGGCGGTCGGAGGTTCGAATCCTTCCACACGCGCCATATTAAAAACCCACCTTTTGGTGGGTTTTTTTTTGCCTTTCGCACGTTGTTTCTATGGGGGATATGCACTAACGGCAATGCGCCCGAAGTTAACCTTTCTTTCTATTTGTGGTATGAGTAGTAAATACATCAGTACAATAGGTACCTACCGCATCCGATTTTGAATGTGAATTCATTTTGGTTGTGTATTTATGCAGAAATTAACCAGATTAAGCATTGTTTTTGCATTTTTATCGTGGTACTTATTCAGCTCACAGAAATATAAGGTGTTTGTAATGACTTCCGAAACATTGGGCAGTTTGTTATACGAAGCAGCCACACTCATGCTCACAGGGATGCTCTTTGTTTTCGCGTTTCTCGTGCTATTGATTTTTGCGATAAAAGCCCTTGCCGCTTTTTGCAAACGCTATCCGGGTGCAGAACCGATTGTTCCGGTTGCAAGAAAAACGTCTCAAGCAAAAGTAAGCACCCACGCTGAAGGGATAGATGGTAAAACATTGTCTATTATCACCGCTGCAATACACCAACATAGAAATAATCCAAAATAAGCCACTCAAGAGGAAACAACATGTCAAAGCCACTGGCCCTGACCGAGTTAGTCTTACGTGATGCACATCAGTCTTTATTAGCAACACGCATGCGTCTGGAAGATATGCTACCCATCGCTAGTCAGTTAGATGAGGCGGGTTTCTGGTCGGTTGAATCATGGGGCGGTGCGACATTCGATGCCTGTATTCGTTATCTTGGCGAAGATCCTTGGGAGCGAATTCGAGCATTGAAAAAGGCCATGCCAAAGACCAAACAACAGATGTTGTTACGTGGTCAAAACCTTCTTGGTTACCGTCACTATGCCGATGATGTGGTTACCCGCTTTGTGGAGCGAGCCCATGATAATGGCGTGGACGTATTTCGTATTTTTGACGCCATGAACGATGTGCGTAATTTGCAAACCGCGGTGAAGGCCACCATCGATTGTGGCGCTCATGCACAGGGCACCATTTCTTATACCATAAGCCCAGTCCATACTATTGATGGTTGGGTTGATATGGCTAAGCAGCTAGAAGATATGGGTGTGCATTCCATTTGTATTAAAGATATGGCTGGGCTGTTGAAGCCTTACGAATGTGAAACCTTGATCACACGATTAAAAGCCACGGTGGATGTGCCCATCGCTATGCAGTGTCACGCCACCACAGGATTAAGCACAGCTACGTATCAAAAAGCCATTGATGCAGGCATTGATATTTTAGATACGGCCATTTCATCGATGAGTATGACTTATGGCCATACGGCCACAGAAACCATTGTTTCGGCATTAGAAGATACGCCGCGAGACACGGGCTTGTCGTTAGAAGGTTTAGAGGATATTGCAGCCTATTTTCGTGATGTTCGTAAAAAATACGCCAAGTTTGAAGGTAGCTTAAAAGGGGTTGATGCCCGTATTCTGCTGGCTCAAGTGCCAGGTGGGATGCTGACCAATATGGAGAGCCAGCTTAAAGAGCAGGGCGCTGAAGATAAGTTCGATGAAGTGCTTAAAGAAATCCCTCGGGTACGTAAAGATTTAGGCTTTATCCCTTTAGTGACACCAACATCCCAAATTGTGGGTACGCAAGCAGTGTTAAACGTATTAACTGGCGAACGCTATAAGAGTATTTCGAAAGAAACCGCTGGAGTATTGAAAGGGGAATACGGCGCTACTGCCGCGCCGGTAGACGCACAGTTGCAAACCCGGGTGCTCGATGGCGGTGAGCCTATCACCTGCCGTCCCGCAGATTTAATAAAACCGGAAATGGAAAGTTTAACCACCCAATTAACCACATTGTCCGACACCAAAGGGTTTAATTTGGCCAAGGATACGGTGGATGATGTTTTAACCTACGCGTTATTTCCTCAAATTGGACTTAAGTTTCTGCAAAACAGAGGCGACGCAAGTGCCTTTGAGCCGGCACCTACAAAAGATGAGCCTGCCACTAAGGCAACGCCATCCCAAGCACCGTCACGTAGCACTGAAGCTGCTTCTTACGACGTGAAAGTGGAAGGAAAAGTTTATCATGTGGAAGTCGCCCAATCCGGCACCTTGCAAAGCGTAACGCCGGTGTCTTCCCCTGCGCAAAGCAGCGCTGCTGTAGATGCACCTGCTTCAAGTGGTGAAAGCATCAATGCACCGCTGTCAGGCAACGTATTTCGTATTCTTGTCTCAGAAGGCGATACTGTGGCCAGTGGTGATGTGGTAATTATTCTTGAAGCCATGAAAATGGAAACAGAAATTCGTTCTGCTGTGGACGGTGTGGTGGCCTCAATCGTGGCCAAAGAGGGTGACGCTGTAACCACTGGGCAACCGCTAATTGAGCTGAACTAATGGAAAAACTATTCATACTTTGGGACAGTACAGCCCTTGCTCATTTTGAAGGCGGCCAGCTCGTTATGATGGCCGTGGGGTTATTGCTTCTATACTTGGCAATTGTTAAAAAATTTGAGCCCTTGTTGTTGTTACCCATAGGGTTTGGCGCCTTGCTCACCAATATTCCCCTTGCCGGCTTCAGTGAACCAGGCGGAATGCTTTACTACATATATGAAGTGGGTATTCACACAGGGGTTTTCCCGCTGCTTATCTTCATGGGCGTAGGTGCCATGACAGACTTTGGTGCGTTAATCGCTAATCCTCGTATGTTATTACTTGGGGCCGCGGCACAATTTGGCATATTTGCTACCTTGTTTGGTGCCATTGCTTTGAACGTGATCCCTGGCTTTGATTTTAATTTAAAAGATGCCAGTGCCATTGCTATTATTGGCGGCGCTGATGGACCAACGGCCATATTTTTAGCTTCCCGATTAGCGCCTGATTTACTCGGTGCTATTGCGGTGGCAGCCTATTCCTATATGGCGCTGGTACCCATAATACAACCGCCGATTATGAAAGCGCTCACTACCCCGCAAGAGCGGAAAATTGAAATGGCACAGCTACGGCCGGTGTCGCAAAAAGAAAAAATTCTGTTCCCACTGGCAGTACTAATTCTTACTATTTTATTTTTGCCCTCGGCAACTCCCTTAGTGGGCATGTTCTGTTTTGGTAATTTAATGCGAGAATGTGGGGTAGTCGATCGGTTATCAAAAACCGCACAAAACGAACTTATCAATATCGTCACTATCTTTCTTGGTCTTGCTGTGGGCTCAAAGCTGTCTTCAGATGCATTCTTAACGGTGGAAACTTTAGGCATACTGGCACTAGGCGCCATTGCCTTTGCCATAGGTACGGCCGCCGGTGTATTGATGGCAAAATTGATGAATCGAATGAGTGGCGGCGGGATTAATCCACTGATCGGTGCCGCAGGTGTCAGTGCTGTACCTATGGCGGCACGGGTCGTCAATAAGGTAGGCCTAGAAAGTAACCCCCATAACTTCTTATTAATGCACGCTATGGGGCCAAATGTGGCTGGCGTGTTGGGCTCAGCCGTGGCTGCGGGGATATTGCTAGCGCTAGTGGGTTAGGTAAGGGTTTGCTGGGGCACCAGCGATTGATACGATTCAATCAGTTTTTTTGTCATTTTATGTTGAGGCCATCGAAAGATGGTCTCTGTTTTTCCTGATTCGACGATTTTTCCATTTTCCATCACAATGATTTTGTCGGCAATGTGCCGCACGATACCAAGGTTATGAGTAATAAAAATAAAGGCCAGTCCAAGCTCTTTCTGCAAGGATAGAATCAGGTTGACAGTTTGCGAACGTACAGACGGATCGAGTGCCGCAAAGGGTTCGTCGGCAACAAGGATTTTCGGCTGTAAAATCATTGCTCTGGCAATGGCGACCCGCTGTTGCTGGCCATCAGAGAGCATATGACGATAAAAATAATAATGGTCGCGAAGTAATCCTACTTGTACCAATGTTTCTTCTATTCGCCGTCTACGCGCCTTTTCGTCAAGATCCGTATTGAGAGCTAAAGGCTCGTCTAAGATCCTGCCCACCGGGATGCCAGGGTTCATTGCCTCTGTGCTATGTTGAAAAATCATTCGAATGTCGTTACTACTATTGTAACTCTTGGTGGATTTTTTCTTCGCTGCGTTGTAAGTAACGTTACTAAGAAAAATCTCCCCTTCGTCGGCTTTAACCGCGCCGACCAAAAGTTTGGCAAGGAGTGATTTACCCGACCGATTTTCACCGATGATCGCAATGGTCTCACTACGATTTACCGATAATTCGATGGGACCAAGGGCAAACACTTCCGGTTTTTTAAGCCATCGATTTTGCTTGTTGTGCTTGAACGTCAACCCGTTAACCAGCATTACTTCACTCATAATTTCTCCATATGCAACGGGAAGTGACAACTATAAGTATGATCATGAATCCGTCTTACTCCGGGTGTCACCACACAAGCACGTTGTGCCCGTGGGCACCGGGGGCCTAACCGACAGCCAATGGGAACATGCTGCAATGATGGAATGGTGCCATCTAATGCTGGTAACGTGGATTTTGGCGGTAAGTCGTTGCGAAAGCTTGGCGCGCTGTCTATCAGCGCTTTGGTGTAAGGATGTAAGGGACGCTTGCGGATCTGTTTCATTCTTCCAGACTCCACGGTTTGCCCACAATACAACACCGTCATTGTGTGTGACATACTGGCAATGGCAAGTAGGTCGTGGCTGACAAACAAGATCGACAGGGATTTTGTCTGATTTAACCGGGTTAGCAGTTTAAGCACTTTGGCTTTCGTTGTGGTTTCCATGCCCCGAGTAGGATCATCCGCGATAAGTAATTTCGGTTGCGAAATCAGTGCCATGGCAATCATAAATTTTTGGCCGATATCAACAGGTATTTGATGGGGATACGCATTCAAATAATGCTTATGATATTTGATCCCCACCTTGTGTACGGTGTTGATGGCGGTTTTGCGGCGATCTTGTTGTCGCTGCCAAAACCATTTTCCTTTAACCAGTTCATCAGGAATGGCTTCTTCTAATTGCTCGCCTAATGTGGCAGAAGGGTCCATGGCACCTACCGGATCTTGGAACACCACCCCGATATCGCGGCGCATTAATTCTCGGCGCTCTTTACTGCTCATGGAAAGCATATTTTGGCCTTTCCAGCTCATTCGGTCTGCGGTGATCTTCCATTGGGGAGGCAAAGAACCGGATATGGCCTGCACCATCAGGCTTTTACCTGAGCCTGATTCGCCCACTAAGGCCCTGATCTCACCGCTGTTAACTGTGAGGTTGACCTTATCTAGCGCCTTCACCCTGGCCGTACCATTGTCTACCTCAAGGGTGAGGTTTTTTATATCCAGCATTGGCATTAGTGACTCAACCTTTTTCTCAGTGCTGACCGTAAACCATCGCCAACTATATTAATGGCCAAAACCATAAGAAAGATAGTTAAACCTGGCAGGGCCACATTCCAAGGGGCGATATAAGCGACATCAAGACCATCTGCTAAGATCACGCCGAGTTCTGGCAATGGTGGCTGGGCGCCTAAATTTAAAAAGCCTAAGGCAGATATATCAATAACCGCAATAGACAAGGCAAGGGAGCCTTGAACCACCAACATTTCAATCATGTTGGGAAGAATAGAATGGAAAAAGAGTTGTTTGGACGTCGCGCCATCTAAGCGAGATGCCAGTATGTATTCTTTTTTCATTTCACTACGCACAAAGGCGCGAGTGTGATGAATGAATTGGGGAATAAGGGCAAGGGTAATGGCCCACATACTGTTAACCAAACCCGTACCAAGTATAGCCACAATAATAATAGCAATCAGTAAGGTGGGGATGGCCATTAGCGCATCGAGGGTATGATTGATCACACTGGAACGCACACCGCTTGTCATTCCGGCAATGGTCCCTACGGTCACACCCACGAGCATGGCAATCAAAACCAGCAAAATACTGGAGCCAAAGGTGACTCTACATCCCACCATGATACGGGAAAAAACATCTCGCCCTAGGGCATCGGTACCAAATAGGTGGGTAATGGTGCCGTTGGATTCCCAACTCGGCGGTACCAATAAAACATCAATGTTTTGCTGCAGTGGATCATAAGGTGCCACTATGGGAGCAAACAATGCAATGAAGAAGAACAGGGTAAGTATAATCAAACCTGTAAATGCGATGTGACTGGCCCTAAACTCTTCCCACGTCCGTTGCCAGGGGGAGGGCTGTGACTCTTCCTGATAAAGACTATACTGTGGCACGTTCGTATTTTTCCCGACTAGGATCGATAAACCGATTAAATAAATCGATGAGAATAGTAAAACTAACCACCACTGTTGCGACGGCGAGCATGCCTACACGCAACGCGGGGTAGTCCCGTTGATAGATTGCCTGAATTAACCAATTTCCTATTCCGGGCCAAGAAAATAGGGTTTCTACTATCATGGCATTGGTAATTAACGTGGTAATTTGGATGGCCATTAACGGCAAAATAGGCAATAAGGCATTGCGCAATATATGGCGGAAGAAAATTTGGCTTTTCGACAAGCCTCGGGATTCCGCCGCGGCAATATAAGGGCTATTTAACACATCAATGACTGAGCGACGAGTCAACCTGATCATCGACGCGGTAGAGATTAGCGCAATGGATATGGTCGGTAATATAAGATGTTTTAGGGCGTCGCCTAGAGCAAGCGCGCTATCAATATTTTTTGCCAAAATAATATCCAGCAAGATAAAGCCCGTTTTATCTGGAACATCAAACAAAAGGCTGACTCTTCCTGAGAGTGGAGCGACCCCCATTTCTAAACTGAAAATGAGAATAAACACCAAGGCTAGCCAAAACACCGGAAAAGAATAACTTACCATGCTGGCCGAATTTATAATGTAATCTGACTTAGAATAACTGCGTAACCCTGCAAAGCAGCCCAATGGTACGCCCACCAGTATGGCGGTTAATAGTGCATAGGCGCTCAGTTCGATGGTAGCAGGCATGGCAATACCTATTTCTTCCCGAAGGGATAAGCCCGACACAAAACTGTAGCCCCAGTTTCCACGAAGCAGTTCGCCCACATAATGAATAAACTGAAATATGTAGGGCTCATCCAATTGATATTGACGCATCAGTGCCGCGCGCTGGGCGGCATTATGGGGCGTTATACCCGATAAATTAACCAGCACATCGCCAGGAAATAAATAGGCCAACGAGAATGACAGTGCCGCTAACACAAGTAGCGTAGTGACAAACAATATGGCGTAGCGAATAAGAATTTTAATCACTGGGTTTTTGTCACTCCAACAAAACGAATACCACCGTAAGGATTGATCACCATCCCTTTTAGATCTTTTCGATAGGCCTGATAGCGATAAGCGTGGGCGATGGGAACCAATGGTAGTTCATCATATATTAAACGATTCACTTGTTCATAAATTGCTTTACGACGTTGGCTATTTTGGGTTTTTAATGCTTCGTCTATCAACGCATCGTAGCGTTCATTGCACCACATGGCGCGGTTGGTACCTGACGGAATGGCGCCGCAACTTAAAAGAGGGCGATAGAAATTATCTGGATCACCGTTATCCGCAGACCAACCTATGAGGACCGAGTCATGTCGTCCTTCTCGCAGGTGGCGGCGAAAGGTCGTCCAATCGTAGGTGACAATGTTGGCTTGGATCCCCACCGCAGAGAGGTAGCGTTGAATCAGTTCTGCCATTTTGGTGGCATTAGGGTTGTAAGCGCGCTCTACAGGCATGGCCCAAATAGACATGGTGAAGCCCGGTTCTACTCCGGCTTCGTCCAACAGTTCTCTGGCGAGGACAGGGTTATAAGCGGTATCGTCGGCATCACTTTGAAAGGCCCAGCTTGCGTTGGGTAATAAGGTTTTAGCCCGTGTGGCACTTTCAAAATAGACCGCTTCTAGTAACGTGTTTTTATCAATAGCTAGCGCTAGCGCCTTACGAACTTTAGGGTTATTGAAAGGATACTTTTTTGTATTAAAAGCCCAAAAACCTATATTGAGCCCCGGCTTTTCAGACAGCGCAAGCTCTTCACGGTTACGAATTATTTCCAGTTCTGTTTGGGCTGGAAAGGCAATGGCATCACATTCTCCGGTAATAAGTTTTGCTAGGCGAATAGAGCTCTTTGGGGTGATGTCGTAAATCAAGTGTTCGCTGGTAAATTCGGCATCTTTCCAGTACTCATGATGCTTTTCGAATCTTATATAGTGGTCTTTTCGATAGCTTTGAAATTTAAACGGCCCCGTGCCTATGGGGTAATCATCGATACGCTCGGGTGTGCCCTGACTTAATAAATAGTCTGCATATTCTGCGGATAAAATAATAGAGAAGTCGCTGGCGAGATTGGCTAAAAACGAACTGTCTCTTTGCTTGATGATAATTTCTAAGCGGTAACTATTAATACGGTTAACTTCGGCGATATTGTCTGCTAAACCGAGACTTTCAAAGTAAGGATAACGCCCGCCAGAAATATTATGGTAGGGATTCTCAGGATCTCGCCATCGGTTAATGCTAAAGATAACGTCGTCAGCATTAAGGGTTCGGGTAGGGGTAAAGTAGTCGGTGCTATGAAACGCCACGCCCTTCTCTAATTGGAAGGTATAAACCAGGCCATCTTGAGACACATTCCAACTACTGGCAATGCTAGGAATGATGTGGCCGGTTTCTGCGTCAAAGTCCATTAACCTATCATAGAGTTGGTGAGCAGTAGCATCGGCCGTGGTACTTGACGTATCAGTTTGGGGGTTAAAATTCACCGGGTTACTTTCAGAGCAGTAGATAATGCCAGAACGGTAAAATGCGTCACGTTCAGACTTATCGCATGCTTGCAGGGTAAACAGCAGAAAAAATCCTAACACCCAGTGAAAACCTTTATTCACCTGCTATGCCTCCGCAGACTCATTTGATGAATCCAGTAAATTGTACTTTTTTAAATAGCCTCGTAGCTGATGATATGTCAGGTTAAGCTTTTCTGCAGTCTTTTTCTGATTGAACTGGCTGTCTTTGAGTGCTTGTCGCAACATATCAATTTCATACTGCTGAGCGCGCTCTTTTAGGTCGATAGGATATTGTGTCACAGGCAAGGGACTCAGTTCCTTGTCTTCGTTCATTGGGGTTTCGTTGGCAGCAGGAGTGGCAGCGTGTAACGAGTCATCCTCATTGATGGGGGAAGGCACACGGTCTTGGGTTTTAATACGTCCCTTGGGGCGAAAGGGCGACTCAAAGGGATCGAGAATAATTTCGTGTACCGGAATATGCGGGTTATTGCATCGATAAACCGCTCGTTCCACCACGTTTTTAAGTTCTCGAATGTTACCCGGCCATTCATAGGACAACAAGGTGCGGCGGGCTTTTTCGGTGAAGCCGCTAAATAGCTCCATTTCCAATTCCCGCGCCATATTGATGGCAAAGTGTTCCGCCAGTACTAAAATGTCTTCTTGACGCTCTCGTAACGGAGGAATAGTGATAACGTCAAATGCTAATCTGTCGAGCAAGTCAGAGCGAAACTCACCTTGTTCTGCTAGGGTGGGTAAATCCTCGTTGGTCGCAGCGATTAAACGTACATCGGTTTTGATGGTTTTACTGCCACCAACCCGTTCAAATTCACCATATTCAATAACTCGAAGAAGTTTTTCTTGTACCAGGCCCGATGTATTGGCCAGTTCATCTAGAAACAAGGTGCCGTTATTGGCCACTTCGAAGCGGCCCTCTCTGCGTTTGGCTGCACCGGTAAAGGCTCCGGCTTCATAACCAAATAATTCGCTTTCTAACAGGTTTTCGTTAAGTGCTGCACAGTTTAACTTGATATAATTTTGATCCCAGCGTTGGGACAAAAAGTGCAATCGTGCGGCCACCAACTCTTTACCGGTTCCCCGTTCACCAATAACCAGTACGGGTTTATTCAGTGGGGCTATCTGGGAAATTTGCTCCAGCATTTCTAAAAAACTGTTTGCTTGACCCAGCAAATTATCTTGTTGGCGGAATCTACTCATCGGTTCTCTCAATAATTAGTCATTTAGACCAATATTTAGTGTAGATGAAAAATGCATGGGATTCGAGGTTTATTTAATGGGAATAAAAATTCAGTTATTTCATTGAGTTATCAAAAGTGGCTTATTGGCAAGATAATTGTATATGTAGTTACCAGAGTAGTAATCTTTCACTGGTTATTGCACATTGTTTAACACGATTATGAGGTAATGATTATGGGAATTTTTTCACGTTTCACCGATATAGTGAATTCGAATATTAATGCATTACTGGATAAAGCAGAAGACCCTGAAAAAATGGTCAGGCTGATCATTCAGGAAATGGAAGACACATTGGTAGAAGTACGTTCCGCCTCTGCTAAAACCATCGCCAGTAAGAAAGAGATTGTGGCGCAAATCAGTAAGTATCAAAACGATGCCAAAGATTGGCAAGCCAAAGCCGAACTTGCCCTGAGCAAGGAGCGTGAAGATTTAGCCAGAGCGGCACTGCAAGAGCGCAAAAAAGCAACCGAAGCAGGCGCTAGCCTTGAGCAGGAGCTGGCCATTGTTGAAGAACAAATCTCAAAGCTACAGGATGAAGTTGGGCAGTTGCAGGAAAAACTCGCCGATGCAAAAAGCCGTCAGAAAACGATTTTAATGCGTCAGAAAACAGCCAGCTCTCGTTTAGAAGTGAAACGTACCCTAGACAGTAGTAAGGTAGATGCTGCCATGGGACGCTTTGAACAATATGAACGAAAAATTGACGATTTGGAATCTCAGGTTGAAGCCTACGATCTTGGTAAAAAGACCCTAAATGATGAATTTGCCGAGCTTGAAGCCGGTGAAAAAATTGACGAAGAGCTGGCGGCTTTGAAAGCCAAAATGAAAGAAAATCATAGCTCACAGTAGTAGGGTATTTTGGTCTAACCGAACAGCTTATGGTCGGTTAGATAACAGATAAAGTGACAGAGTTCACTGAATATTGGAGGTAAGGGTAATGGACGAGGGAATAATTGCACTGATTTTGGCACCACTGCTTATTTTTCTCATCTTTGTAGCACCGATTTGGTTAATTTTACATTACCGAAGCAAGAAGCAGGTGAGCCAGGGATTAAGTGCTGAAGAATATACGTCGTTAAATGAATTGGCAGAGAAAGCTGAAAAAATGACGGATCGCATTAAAACATTAGAATCTATATTAGACAACGAAGCGCCCCAGTGGAGGGATCGAGCATGAGTAAAGGCTTGTATCGAGATACAGAAAATGCACGGATTGCCGGGGTTTGTGGCGGAGTAGCTAATTATTTTGACTTGGAACCTTGGCTGGTACGAATTTTAGCTGTGACGGCGTTCTTTTTATTAGCCGGTCCTTTTATGTTTATCGGCTATATTGCGTGCTGGTTTATTTTAGAGCCAAAACCAGCCGCAGGGAGCTCCTCTGAGAGTGAAGCTTCTGAGCAGAGAGCTATGAAAAACCATTGGGGTAAGGGGTGGCGAAACAGCGGCCAGTACTATCATCATGACTCTTCTCATAAGGTGGCGGTGAAAACCAAAGTGTGGCAAGCCGGCGAACCGCCTAAACAGGCTTTTCATGATATTGCAGGACGCTTCAAAGACGCCGAATTACGGTTACGGAAAATGGAAAAGTACGTGACATCTAAAGAATTCCAATTAAATCGTGAAATAAGCCGCTTATAATCGAGTTGGCTTCTACAGCAAGTCAGCACTTCATGGTGCTGGCTTTTTTATTTTAATCAATACCTTATCGCTCAATGTAAGATATTTGTTACATTTTGCCGTGATGCTAAGATGGGCTGCTTACTTCCATCGCCATGTATTTAATTTAGACTAACGCTCACCAGTTATCTCAAAAGAGCAGTATGAAAAGTGCATCGGTTTATCACTCTAAAGTACCTGATAAGCAAGGATTTATCCATTGGGACGCTGAAGAGAATTCGACTTGGGAAACGCTCACTCAACGGCAGGAAAAATTATTGCCAGGCAGGGCTTGCGAGCAATATCTTCACGGTTTGGCGCTATTAGATTTACCCACACAGCGGATCCCCCAATTAGCGGAAATCGACCAGGTACTGATGGCAACCACAGGATGGAAAACCGCACCTGTACCTGCACTCATTGATTTTACGACCTTTTTTGGCTTGTTGGCCAATAAGCAATTTCCCGTGGCCACTTTCATTCGTTCGCCCGCTGATTTGGATTATTTACAAGAACCCGATATTTTTCACGAAGTGTTTGGTCATTGCCCCTTACTCACAAACTCTGCGTTTGCCCACTTTACCCATATGTACGGCAAGCTAGGATTAGCCGCCAGTCAAACAGATAGACGCTTCTTAGCTCGTTTATATTGGTTTACCGTAGAATTTGGGTTATTGCATACCCCAAAAGGGTTTCGCATTTACGGTGGTGGAATATTGTCATCGCCTAAAGAAACCCGCCACGCCCTTGATAGCGAAGCGGCAATACGGTTGCCTTTGAATCCTCTCGATGCACTTCGTACCCCTTACCGCATCGATATTATACAACCACTTTACTATGTGCTTGAGGATCTCGATGGCTTATATCAATTGGCCGAGGCTGACCTTATGGGGTGGGTAAACAAAGCGAAGCAACAGGGCCTCCATAACCCCGTTTTTGCATCATCAGATGAAGTGACAGCTAAGATAGTTCCGCGTTAGTCTTTTGTGTTATGCTGTAAATATATATTTACAACAATAATGACAGAAAAGACTACTTATGCGTTTAGAAATCAGTTGTCAGGATCGATTAGGGATCACGCAGGATGTGTTAGATATTCTTGTGGCCCACGAAATTGATCTGCGCGGCATTGAAATCGATGAAGGCGGAAAGATATTTCTTAACTTTCCTAATATTGAGTTTGAAGACTTTCGCCATTTGATGCCCAAAATTCGTCGAATAAACGGTATTGAGGATGTTAAGACGACCCCTTTTATGCCCGGCGAAAGAGAACGAAACCAACTCTCTGCTATTTTACGCACCTTACCGGACCCGGTATTTTCCATCGATAATCACTGCCGTGTTTTGATGTGCAACGAAGCCGTAATGAGTGGTCTTGAAATGCCCCTTGAGGCTATCGAAGGGCAGGAGATTTGTGAATTAGTCCAAGGCTTTAATTTCAATAAGTGGATGGCCAATGAAGATAATCATGCCACGTCCTGTAAAGTTAGCTTTATTGAACAACATTATCTGGCCGACATCCTGCCTATTGAGGTGCCAGACGGTAAGAATACCGCCATTTTTGCCGGTGCAGTGGTTATCTTAAAATCAGAAATGCGATTAGGTCAGCAATTTAGTGCGTTTCATCAGGCTGAAGTAGATAGCTTTGACCGCTTTGTGGTGCGTTCTGAAGCCATGACGAAGGTCATTAGAGAAGCTAAACAAGTGGCTGATTTAGAAGCGCCAGTACTTATTTTTGGCGAAACCGGTACCGGAAAAGAAATGATTGCAAGGGCTTGTCATCAGGCCAGTCGACGCAGTGATCAAGCGTTTCTCGTGCTCAATTGCGCCTCTTTGCCGGACAGCGTGGCTGAAACTGAGCTATTTGGATATGGTGCTGGGGCTTTTAATCAACCCGAAGGAAAGCCGGGATTACTGGAGTTAGCTCGGGGAGGTACCCTTTTACTTGATGAAATCGCTGATATGTCTGGTGAATTACAAGCGAAATTGCTTCGGGTGCTAGAGCATAAAGAATTTCGTCGTGTTGGTGATGATAAACCGGTAGTGGTTGATGTACGCTTTATTTGTACCACCTGCCGCGACCTTGGGCAGGCCGTTGCTGACGGGCGGTTTCGAGAAGAGCTTTATTATCGATTAAATGTACTTAGTTTAACGGTGCCTTCTTTAAAAGAGAGGCGACAAGACATTCTGCCATTGGCAGAGTCGTTTATTCTACAACACAGCACTAAGTTAGGCCGTCGTCCTGCGAAGTTGAGCAAATCCAGTGTGGGGTTTTTACAAGATTATCCGTGGCCTGGCAATGTACGCCAATTACAAAATGCCTTGTTTCGCGCTTTGTCGTTGTTAGATGGCAATGAAATCACTAAAGAAGATATACAATTACCGAGTTGTGCGCCAAGCGTGAATTATATCGATGAAAACTTCGATGGAACCCTTGATGAAGCGGTAAAAAAATTCGAGCGTGATTTATTAAAAAGGCTATATCCTAGTTACCCTAGCACTCGGCAACTTGCAAAAAAACTGGGCCTGAGTCACACGGCTATTGCTAATAAGCTACGAGAATACGGCATTAATAAAACCACTGTAAAGCTATAAGTACAGACTGTTAAATAGAGTTTACGTCATTGCCTCCTTGGCATGTCTTGGGGATCTGACTGTCCGTCATTAAGACCGCAGGTCCCACGCTGTGCTTGTTATTCATCTCATCCTCTGTTCACTTTTGTGTACACACACTCATCAACCCATCCTACAAACCTATCCGCTGCAGCCTATTTCAGTTTCACGTCATTTGCGGTCTATTAATGTAATTAAAATGTTAATAGGTGAGTGAAAGCCATGACAGCTAATTTAAGTGATAACCCTTTAGGCACCGCCGGTTTTGAGTTTGTTGAATATACTGCGGCGGATGAAAAAGGCATTGCTGATTTAAAACAGTTATTCGTTGGGCTCGGTTTTGCAGAGGTAGCAAAACATCGTTCAAAACAGGTTTGGCTGTTTCGCCAAGGGGACATTAACTTTATTGTCAATGCGCAGCCTGCTTCACAGGCCGAAACTTTTGCCAAGTTACGGGGCCCGAGTGTGTGTGGCATGGCGTTTCGGGTGAACGATGCCGGAGCCGCTTTGCAACATGCCTTGAGTAATGGTGGCACCCAATTTAGCGGTAATTTAGGGCCCATGGAGCTGAATATTCCTGCTATCTATGGCATTGGCGAAAGTACCCTTTATTTCGTAGACCGCTACGGCGATGACAGTATTTACGACGTAGATTTCAAATTTTATGACAATTGGCAAACCCTTGTTAAACAACGTTCGGTGGGGTTACAAAATGTGGATCATCTTACCCATAACGTGCGTCGGGGAAATATGGGGTACTGGGCGAACTTTTATGAGCGCCTAGGTAACTTTCGGGAAATTCGGTATTTTGACATTGAAGGCAAGTTAACCGGACTGGTCAGTAAAGCCATGACGTCGCCTTGTGGAAAAATACGTATTCCAATCAATGAGTCTACCGACGACCAATCTCAGATTGAAGAGTTTATTCGCCAATATCATGGTGAAGGTATTCAGCATATTGCGCTGTCGACCCCGGATATTTTTACCACGGTGACTCAATTAACGAGCCGTGGAATGCCCTTTATGCACACTCCGGATACTTATTATGAAGGTGTCAATAATCGGGTGCCAGGCCATAGTGAAGATCTTAACCAGTTAAAAGCATTGGGGATCCTCATTGACGGTGCGCCGGCCAAAGACGGTATTTTGCTGCAAATCTTTACCGATACGGTGATCGGGCCGGTGTTTTTTGAAATTATCCAACGCAAAGGCAATGAAGGGTTTGGCGAAGGCAATTTTAAAGCACTCTTTGAATCCATAGAACTGGATCAAATTCGCCGGGGTGTTATCAGTGAGGAGAAGCACGATGGCTAACTGGATACGAATACCTCAATCTCAGGGGACCCATTCCAAACAAGCACACGCTAATTTGCCAGCAAATGCCTGCTATGAACGTGAAGTAGGACGCCATGGCTTTTTTGGTCCGGCCACCCATTTGCACCATAAACATCCTCCCACCAGTTGGTGTCATTGGGAAGGCGATTTACGTCCTCGGGCGTTCGATTTAAATAAATTACCCAGTAGTGCTACCCATTCTCCCTTTGACGCAGTGGTGCTGTTGAAAAATCGCCACTGTCAGTACCGATTTTGGACCTGCTTTAAGCCGATGGCTGAGTTAGCCAGAAATGCCGACGGCGATGATCTCATTTTCGTTCACGCTGGGAGCGGCGAGCTTTTTTGTGATTTCGGTCACATGCGCATAAATGCGGGGGACTATATCATTATTCCCCGTTCGACGATGTGGCGTTTAGTACCACAGCAGCCCCTTTCGTTGTTAATGATCGAGGCCACCAATGAAGCTTACCAATTGCCTGATAGAGGCTTACTTGGTCAACACGGAATGTTTGACACCGCGGTGCTAACATCGCCACAGATTGATCACGCATTTTTAGCCCAACAGGATGAAAATCGTTGGCAGGTAAGAATAAAGCGTCATGATCGAATATCGACTGTGACCTATCCATTTAACCCCTTAGATGCCATCGGTTGGCATGGTGATGTTTGTGTGGTTAAGCTTAACTGGCGAGATATACGACCGGTGATGAGCCATCGGTATCACTTGCCACCTTCCGCTCATACCACCTTTGTTGCACCAAGGTTTGTTGTTTGTACCTTTGTGCCCCGTCCAGCAGAAAGCGAGCCAGGGGTGTTGAAAGTGCCTTTCTATCACAACAATGATGATTTTGATGAAGTGCTTTTTTATCATCAAGGTAATTTTTTCAGCCGAGACAATATCGATGCTGGTATGGTTACTTTTCATCCTGCCGGTTTCACCCATGGCCCTCATCCCAAAGCCTTTGCTGCAGCGGCGAATAACGATAAAACCTTTATTGATGAAGTCGCTGTGATGTTGGATACACGGGATGCACTTCAAGTACTACCAGAAGCCTTTGCCATTGAAGATTCAGCCTATGTTGATAGTTGGCAAACTGCCACCTTGGAGGATGAGAAATGAAATTTGCAAGTTATAAGAACGGGCAACGAGATGGACAATTAATGTTGGTGTCTCGTGATCTCAAGGTGGCAGCAGACGTTAGCGCGATAGCGCCAACTTTACAGTTTGCCCTGGATAACTGGTATCAGTTAGCCGATGAGCTCCAAGATTGCTACGAAAAACTGAATGATGGAAAGTTGGCGACGGTTGCATTCCAGCCAATCCGCTGTGAATCGCCGCTACCGAGAGCATACCAATGGGCCGACGGCAGTGCTTATGTGAATCATGTGGAATTAGTACGACGGGCTAGGGGCGCAGAAATGCCAGACACTTTCTGGACTGAGCCTCTTATGTATCAGGGGGGCTCCGATGATTTTATTGGCCCTGTTGATGATATTATTTTGCCGAGTGATGAGTGGGGGATCGATTTTGAGGCTGAAGTGGCCGTTGTCACGGACGATGTACCCATGAATTGCAGTGAACAAAATGCCGCCGAGGGTATTCGCTTGATCATGCTGGTTAACGACGTTTCACTACGCAACTTGATCCCCAGCGAGTTAGCTAAGGGATTTGGGTTTTTCCAGTCAAAGCCGGCTAGTAGCTTTTCGCCGGTGGCGGTGACACCTGATGAACTAGGTAATGCGTGGCGCGATTGTAAGGTGCATCATCCTTTGCGGTCTACATACAATGGCGTGTTATTTGGTAAGCCTGATGCAGGTACAGATATGACCTTTAATTTTGCCCAATTGATTGTCCATGCCGCTAAATCTCGTAATTTACGGGCGGGTACCATAGTTGGCTCCGGTACGGTGTCAAACAAGCAAAGGCTTTGTGATAAAGGGGTGGTGGGAAAAGGAGGAGTAGGATATTCCTGTATCGCAGAGCGACGGATGATTGAGACGTTGGTTAATGGTTGTCCATCCACACCTTTTATGCAATTTGGTGATAATATACGTATTGAAATGCTATCCGATACTTGCCAAAGTATCTTTGGCGCTATCGAACAGCGGGTTAAACCTCTAAGTTAACCACTGAACAAGGAGCGATTTATGAGTCTAAAACTTTATGGATACTGGCGGTCTTCTGCCACGTATCGAGTGCGCATAGCCATGAACCTTAAAGGGCTAGAGTATGAATACGTGCCTGTACACTTGGTTAAAGAAGGGGGAGAACAAACCCACGATATTTTTAAACGTCTAAACCCGGCTCAACTTGTTCCAGCCTTGGTGGACGACGATGAAGACTTTGTGCTTAATCAGTCGCTCAGCATTATTGAATACCTAGATGAGCGCTACCCTGAGTCATTTAAACTGTTACCCCAGCATGCATTAGAAAGGGCAAGAGTGCGAGCCTTAGCCCACGATATTGCCATGGAGATGCAGCCGTTGGGCAATCTGCGTGTATTAAACGCCCTTAGAGATGATTTTCATGCCGACGATGGGGCTGTTGCAAGCTGGGTAAAAAATTGGTCGCAAATCGGTTTTAAAGCAATAGAAGAGCGCTTACAAACCCAAGCAGGGAAATACTGTTTTGATTTTGATATTACGTTGGCGGATGTTTGCTTGGTGCCCCAAGTTTATATTGCCAAACGTTTTGGCCTGGATATGTCACCTTTCCCGCTTATCACCTCAATTTGTGAACACTGTGAATCCCTTGACGCATTTGTTGCTGCACGACCAGAGAATCAGCCCGACTGCCCTGAATAGAACGGGCAGTCTTTGGATGTGATTTACTGGCTTTTTATTGGCAATTCGGTGGTGTTTTTAACCTGCTTAAGGGCAAAGGTAGAGCTAAGGTGATCCACCAAGGGCAAATGCGTCAGTTTGGTTTTTAGCAGATACTCGTATTCTTCAATGCTTTCTACTACCACTTTTAACAGGTAGTCTTTTTCCCCGCTGGTGGTGTGGCACTCTACTATTTCGTTAATGGATTGCACGGCGTTTTCAAAGTCTGTCAGAGAATCACCATCATGGTTTTTCAAAGTAACAAAAATAAATACAGAGACGCCCAAATTAAGCTTCTTACTGTTCAATAAGGTTACTTTACGAAGAATAATCCCTTCTGATTCCATGCGTTTGACCCGTCGCCAACACGGAGTATGGGATAACCCGACTTTTTGGCTGAGATCAGCCATTGACACGGTGGCATCCTGTTGTAGTACCCGAAGAATTTCGCGGTCAAATTTATCTAGTTTCATTTATGACATTCTCGTTAGGTATATGATAATTGTTATGTCCTCTCTATGATACTAGGATATATATCCTAGTCTATAGTTGATGGGATTAACCGCATTTCCAGCGATGAATACATGTGCTGAACAACGCAAAATATGTCCTCAGCGTTACTGGTTAATATAGGACAATTCCGCCGCAATAGAAGAAAAAACCATGTCTGTTTTTGAGCACCCAGAATTTGATAGTCACGAACATGTGGCATTTTGTCACGATAAGGCCTCGGGGTTGAGTGCAATTATCGCTGTTCATAATACCCATTTAGGGCCCGCATTAGGTGGTTGCAGAATGTGGCCTTATATCAATAGTCATGAGGCGCTTAATGATGTGCTTAGATTATCTAAGGGAATGACGTACAAGTCTGCCATGGCAAATTTGAAATTGGGCGGTGGTAAATCGGTTATTATTGGTGATCCCAGACAGCACAAATCAAAAGCGCTAATGGAGGCGATGGGCAGGTTTGTCGATTCTTTAGGTGGCCAATACTTTACCGCAGAAGATTCGGGTATATCGGTGACAGATTTGCAAACCATGGCTACCCAATCAGAATACATTACCGGGGTGAAGGCCAACTATCATTACAATGGGGAAAACCCTGATGGCAACCCGGCACCTTCCACAGCGTATGGTGTTTTTGTGGGGCTTAAAGCTTCTGTGGAATACGCCCTTAATAGCGACCTAGCGGGTGTGAAAGTAGCAATTCAGGGCGTTGGTCATGTCGGCTATCGTTTAGCTAAACATCTTCATGAGCATGGTGCTGAGCTTTACGTTACCGATATTTTTCCTGAAGGGATTAACCGTGCAGTGGAAGAGTTTGGCGCCACCGCTGTGGCGCCAGAAGCCCTCTATGGTTTAGACGTAGATGTTATCGCGCCTTGTGCTTTAGGGGCATCGATTAACGATGAAACCCTTCCGGAGATCAAAGCAAAGGTGATTGCCGGAGCGGCGAACAACCAGCTTGCCCGTGAGGAATTAGGAGAGGTGTTACGTCAAAAAGGGATCCTTTATGCGCCGGACTATGTCATTAACGCGGGTGGTGTTATCGATATTTATCATCAGCGGATGCGTTCCTCAAATGATGAATTACGCGCACATATCGAACAGATAGGGGATACCTTAACCTCTATTTACACGCGGGCAGATGAGCATGAAGGTGCAACGAACCGCATTGCTAACGCCATTGCCGAAGAACGATTTACGGTTAAGGGTTGAAACTTCGGCTTCAAATCGTCATAATGCGCCGCGCTTGAGATTTGGAGCCTTTTTAATTTCATCTTTCAAGCAGCAGCAAAGTTCAATGGTGGGCCCTGGTCCTCTCGCAATGATACTCTGTGAATCCGGTCAGGCCTGGAAGGGAGCAGCCGCAGCAGACGACTCATGTGCCGGGATGTGGCTGGGGTCTGCCACCCAAATTACTCTTCTTGTTCTTTCTTCTCATTTTGATCTAAAAAGCGTAGCGCTTTGTCTACGGCGTATTCTACGTTCATTTCCATCTGTTGCCTTTCGTTTAACGGTAAGTAAAACGCCATGTCTACTTCATAACGGATATATCTAGGCGGAACCTGATTTAACGCAAGGCAGCACAAATCAGCTAAAAAATTCGGTGATTTTGTTTTCTCCAAGGCGAGTTTTGAAATACGTTCGAGTACAAGTTGCTCATAGTAATTATGAATGTCGTCATCCAATTTCATATTGCGTCCTTTTTACTGTTTCTAGTTCGAAGCCTCTGCGCGCAGAGTATTACTCTTCTTTATAGTCGTTTTGCCGTAAAAGTCGAATCCCTCGCAAAAAAGCAATGAGCTATGTTGCAGACCTTACCTCGTTCGCTTGTTACTCAAAATTAAACTTCCTTGCCTATATATGTAAATATTTTGGGTGTTGATTTAACATTGCAAAGGGGTGTAAAGGTTAAGTAATGAACAGTTATGAAGGATTTACAGTTTTGAGAGTGGTAAATATCATCTTTTTTCCCTTCTATTGAGATAATATTTCTCAGTTAAGTCGGTATTAGGGTTAATCCTTTCGTCTTGACGGTCTATTTACACTGGGTTGAAGAGTTATTTCCTAATAATGTAAAAATTAAAAAAAATATTGAACTTTTAGAACTCTCCTCTGCAAAGTCAGTTGACCGCCTAATGACTATGTGGTTATTATCATCGACAAGGCGTTATGCCTTAACAATTATAAGTCGTGCTAAAACGATTTAATTACACACACTAAATCATATTAGTGGTCCAGGGAGACAATACATGTTTGAAAATTCAAGACTGGCTAAGTCAGTGAAGCTTGCTTGTGCTTTCGGTGCTGCTTCAGCTGCACTTGCGACACCTGTTTCAGTGTTCGCACAAGAAGATGACTCTGCCGAAAAAGTTGAGAAAATCGAAGTAACAGGGTCACGTATCAAGCGTACCGATATCGAAACATCTAGCCCAGTATTGGCTATTGACGCTCAAGCCATCCGCTCTACCGGTTTCACCCGTGTAGAAGACGTGATGAACTCTATGCCGCAAATCGAAGCAGCTGAAACTGCATTCAACGCTAACGGTGCCACTGGTGTTGCTACCCTTGACCTTCGTGGTTTGGGTGCTAACCGTACATTGGTATTGGTTAATGGTCGTCGTTTACAGCCAGGCGGTATTTATAGCCAAGCACCTGACGTAAACCAAATTCCAACAGCATTGATTAAGCGTGTTGACGTGTTGACTGGTGGTGCTTCTACTGCCTACGGTGCAGATGCGGTAGCGGGTGTTGTTAACTTTGTTATGGATACCGACTTCACAGGTCTTGAAATTCAAGCCGGTGCTGGTGGTTACCAACATGACAACGATAATGACTACATCCAAGGTTTAATGGATGATGCTGGCTATGACTACCCAAGCGGTGGTAGCGGTCTTGGCGGCGAGTCTTATAACTTAAGTATCACCGCTGGTGGTGATATCGATGGTGGTCGTGGTCACGTAACTGCTTATGCAACATGGCGTCGTAACAATGAAATGCTTCAAGGTGAGCGTGATTACAGCTCCTGTGCATTGAATACCGACTCAACAGCTTGTGGTGGTTCATCTACTGCTGTTTTACCGAATATCTATTTTACTCCTAACGTTTATGACGAAGCGGGCGATTTAAGCTTTGATGATGAAGTTTTCTGGAGCTTAGGCGAAGATGGCTTGTTCACGCCTTATGACGGTTCTAACCTTTATAACTATGCGCCAATCAACCACTTCATGCGTCCTAACGAACGTTTCACTTTAGGTGCATTCGCAGAATACGAAGTTAACGATAACGCGACTGTTTATCTTGAAACTTCTTTCATGCATGACAGAACAGCAGGACAAATTGCTGAATCTGGTACTTTCTATGCTGAAATTTACGAGCTTAGCTACGACAACGAAGCAGGCTTATTCAGCGATGACCAAATCGATCAGCTTTTAGGTGAATTTGGTGACATCAACAGCGATACCTTTACCGCGCAAATCGGTAAACGTAACGTGGAAGGTGGTGCTCGAGCTGACCAACTTGAACATAACTCTTTCCGCATTGTAACGGGTGTTGAAGGTTACTTGAATGACGAGTGGAGCTACGACTTAAGCTACATGTATGCGTCTACTTCATCTTCATCTGCTTACATCAACGATTTAGATATCAGCCAAATCGGTCCACGTATCGGCGCAATCGGTACAACTTGTACTGACGACTGCCTATACTACAACGTTTTCCAACCAAACGGTGTTACTTCTGAGCAAGCTGCCCAGCTTTCTGGTACCGCTATCTTAACCGGTGTTACTTCGTTAATCGTATACTCTGGTTATGTTTCTGGTGAGTTCGACTTTACTTTACCGTCTGCTGAAACTCCGGTTGCCGCATCGTTTGGTTTCGAGCGTAGAGAAACCGATTACGAGCGTACTGCTGATACCATCTATCAAGAAGGTTCTTTGGCAGGTCAGGGCGGACCTACAAACAGCTTAGTAGGTAACTACGAAGTTAATGACATCTTTGCAGAATTTAGTGTTCCTGTATTAGAAGGTGTTGCTGCAATTGATATGTTAGCCCTTGACTTAGGCTTCCGTACTTCTGATTATTCAACATCTGGTCGTAAGAATACTTACAAGATCGGTCTTGATTGGTCTATCAACGATGACTGGAAAGTACGTGCAGGCTTTAACCGTGCCATTCGTGCGCCGAACGTAAGCGAATTGTTTGCGATTCAAAGCGTAGGTTTATGGCAAGGTGCTGACGGCTGTGCCGGTGCAGAACCTTCATTTACAGCTGACCAGTGTGCTCAAATGGGCGTAAGCGCTTCTCAGTATGGTTCTGTTAACGATAACCCTGCTTCTCAGTACAATGAGTTCACTGGTGGTAACCCTGATTTGGTTCCAGAAGAAGCTGATACATTAACTATCGGCTTGGTTGGTAACCCATTTGAAGGTTTCGATTTCTCAATTGATTATTGGGATATTGAAATGGAGAAGGTTATTGGTGATGTTGGTGCTCAGCGTATTCTTCAGATCTGTGCAGATACTGGTACGTTCTGTGACAACGTAATTCGTGGCGGTTCAGGTACAATCTGGCGTTCAGAAGATGAATTCGTAACTAACTTGTCTGATAACATCGGTGGTCGTAAATGGCGTGGTGTTGACGTTGACGCAACTTACTCTGTTGATGTTGGCGAAGGTTCCGTGTTGGTTAACTTGGTTGGTTCATACAACCTTGAAAAAGAATATCAACCATTATTAGCTGATCCTAGCCAAAACTACGATTGTTCTGGCATGGTAAGTGTTGACTGTTTTGCGCAGCCTAAATGGCGTCATAACGCAAGCGTGAACTACACGTTAGACGACTTTACTGTTATTGGTCGCTGGAGATACTTCGGAGAAGTAGATATCGAAGGTGGCGGTCAAATCGCTAGCTACAGCTTCTTCGATGTAACAGGTAACTATTCTGTTACAGAAAACATTGCGGTTTCTTTAGGTGTGAATAACATCCTTGATAAAGAGCCACCAATGGTTGGAAGTACGTTAGCGACAAACGCAAATACCGTAGCTGGATTCTACGACACATTAGGTCGTTATATATTCACAAACGTAACGCTAAGTTTCTAATTTAGCACGATATAAAACCGGCGCAATGCGCCGGTTTTTTTTTGCCAAATTGTGTAGTATCGTGGGTATAATATGACAAATAACTCCCCATCAGCGCTATTCAATCAAGCTTATCGGTATGTGCAAAATCGCCAATTTAGTCATGCTGAAAAGATCCTTATTGAACTAACCCGCTTATCCCCTCCTAAAGAGCAAGTATGGCAACTATTGGTGTCTTGCGCCTTTAATCAAAAAAAATATTCAGAGGCCTTAAATTGGCTTGTTGATAGCACTAATAAATTTTCTAACAAGGCATGGCAAAAAGACGTAGAAATTAAGTTGTATCGAGCATTAGGCGACACAGCAAAAGAATACGCATTGTTAGAAGCAAGCATGTTAGGCAATGAGAAAAAGGCACCTTGGGAGGTATGGCAAAGACTGACTTTTTTAGCTATTAAGTTAGAAAAATTTAGCGCTGCTAAAGATTATTTCGCTCAATGTTTGCGCGTTTTAGCTAAGCATACTCCCCAGTATTATCAGTTCAATCGAGATTATTATCGTCAAATTGAACAATACGATAAAGCATTGCAATACAGTGAAAAAGCGTTGTCAGCGAACAGTCAAGACGTTAATACGCTTCATGAGCATGCGGTTTTATTGCGTTTAAATGGCCTTGCCGAAAAGGCACTATCCATTCTTCAGCCAATAAGTGAACAACAATCGCACTTTGCCATCTATCATAATTTAGCTAATGCACAGTCTGATTTGGGTCTGTTGGAAGATGCTGTGGAAAATTACAGTAAAGCCATACGTTTTAATCCAAATTTTATTGAAAGTCATGTCAATCTTTCTCGTATTAAGTGGCAACTTAATCACAAGGAGAGTTTTTTAGACTCATTTAAATCCGCAGGTTTGCTTACCACGGCAACAGGTTTTTTTGCCTATGCAGATAGTTTATTAAAGGCTAAAAAATTTGAATTACTTCGACAAGAACTAGATGAATATCGTCACTTTTCAACGCTAGAGTATTGGCATGAGTTACTGGCCGCGTCTTATCGTAATGATGGCGATTTTGCACAAGCAGAAACGGTCTATCAGCACATTGAGAAGACGTTTGCGCCGTCCATTAAAGCGCAATTAGAACACAGCATTAATCAGATAGAAACGGGCCAATATCGAGAAGCCTATGGGCGACTTTCAGGTTTACAAGAGCAGGTACCTGATAACCAACTTATTAAAGCCTATTGGCACACGGCAGCACGACTAGCGAAAGGGGAGGGCTTTGCGGTAGATAAATTGTATCTAAAGCAGCCATTATTTCCTCAGTTGACGTTAAAACAGCGTCAACGTTTGGTGGATGAACTAGCTCCGGTATTACGCTCATTGCATTCATCTGTATCTCAGCCTATTAATCAAACACTAGAGCAAGGTACGCAAACCCAAGGGCACTTGTTTGCATCCACCCATCCCATGATTCAACGGCTTAAGGAGGCTGTGGATCAGGCGATATTGAGGTTCATTTCAGAACAACATATGGACAAACAGCGACTCATTAAAGATGATGGTACGCCTAATTATGTGGGGTCTTGGTCGGTGCGGTTAAAAGGAAAGGGGTTCCACCATAATCACATTCATGCCCATGGCCGAATCTCTGGTGTGGTGTATATTTCCTTGCCCGATATCGTAAACGATGAGAATAAAAAACAAGGGTGGCTAACCTTAGGACAACCTTACGGCTATGGTGATATGACGCTAGAACCTGACGTAATGATTAAGCCTGATATTTTTCATTGCGTGTTATTTCGTTCATTTTTATGGCATGGCACCACCCCATTTGAGGACGATGCTGAGCGACTCACGGTTGCTTTTGACGTTGGTGAGTACGGCAAGATACCGAATTAATGCAAAAACGCCGTACCTTGGGTTATAGATATGCAAAATAAATTCATTTGTTTCAATAATAAAAATTACTGAAAATATCGACTTTACAGCGAAAAAGTAATAAAGCTCACAAATACGTTCGATTTTGCTAATAACTTGTTAACTATTATGGTGACAAATATTGGCAGGGCACGGTGTGTCTGGATGTTTGTCAATGCGTCGAAATAACCTTTTTTACATGATTAGTCGCAAAATTAACGCGTTTTGTCGGGAAATAAGGCAAAAATTCACAGGTTTAGCATCTTTATTCTGGTATGACCAATCTGTGAATGGTTAATCCATAAGCAGTCAAACTAAGAAAGGTTGGGTGTTAAGACTGTGTTACTTGACTCATTCTATAAATCCGTGTGAGTATTAGAGATTCGTAGTGATGCCGTTTTACCGGTTATTACTACCTTCCTTAAAAACATTGATAAAGTTTTTACGCCCCTGGCTAGAACAGTCCATCTGTTTGCGCGAGGATTCAAATAAGAAATTTGGTTGGGAACTATGTCCAAGATGAGCAAGAGAACTCTTATTGCTTCTACTGTGATCGGTGCATTCGCACTAACTGGTAGTGCATCTGTCTCTGCAGTGGAGCTATCCGATCTTCAGAAAGAAGATGCGAAGATTCAAGCTGCTGCAGCGAAATCTCAAGAAAAAATCAACACGCTGTTCGAACAGTCTCAAGAACTGCTAGTTGAATACCGTCAAGTTGTGGATCAAACAGAGAATCTGAAAATCTACAACGATTACATTGCAAGCTTGGTCGCAGACCAGCAGCGTGGAATCGATTCATTGCAACGTCAAATCGATAGTATCGAAGCGACGAAGCAGGGGATTGTTCCGCTAATGTTCCGGATGATTGACAGCCTCGACAAATTCGTTGAATTGGATACTCCAATTCATTTAGAAGAACGTCGTGAACGTATACAACGTCTGCGTGACTTAATGGCAAACTCTAACGTAACAGTATCTGAGCAATTCCGTCAGGTTCTTGAAGCGTATCTTGTCGAAGTTGAATACGGTACGAAGATGTCTTCTTACCAAGGTACAATTGATGATCAAGGTACAGAAGTTACTGTTGACTTCTTTAACCTAGGCCGTACCGCATTCCTAGCACTTTCTTTAGACCAGACTCACGCATGGGTTTGGGATAATGACGCACGTGCATGGCAAACATTGGGTGATGAGTACCTGACATCCACCATCGATGCGGTGAAAATGGCTAACGGTGTAATTCCACCGGATCTTATCAAGTTACCAATTAAAGCAGCGGAGTAAGCGTTAATGAAACCAGTATTCAAATCTCTTGTAGCCGCTGCAACCTTGGCAGTGGTAGCTTCCGGTGCACATGCACAAGAAGCAATGAGCCTGCAGGACCTACTGGAGCAGGTTAAACAAAATCGCGTATCTGAAGCGAATATTAACCAACAGCGTGAAGCTGAGTTCCAGTCTGCAAGAGCCGATAAACAAGCATTATTGAGAAAAGCGCAAGCTAATCTTAAAGCTGAACAAGATCGTGGCGATCGCCTTTCTAATCAGTTTTCTGCCAATGAAGATACACTGAACGAAAAAGCGGCAGAACTCGATCAAGCAACCGGTACATTAGGTGAAATGTTCGGTGTGGTACGTCAGGCATCCTCTGAAGCATTTGGCCGTATTTCTACGTCTATCGTAAGTGCTCAGTTCCCTGGACGTGACGATTTCCTTGCGGAAATGTCAGAAGACTCTAAAGGTCTACCTAATATCCAAGAACTAGAAGATTTGTGGTTTGCGCTGCAAACTGAAATGACTCAGTCTGGTCAAGTTGTTCGTTTCAACACTAACGTTGTTAACTTGGAAGGTGGTACATCCGACCAAACAGTTGTTCGTGTTGGTACATTCAACCTGGTAAGTGACCAAGGTTATTTAGCGTACGACGTGGAAAATGAAGTTGTTCAACCTCTTGGTCGTCAACCTGACGGTTACTTGGTAGCTTCTGCACAAGATATGACGGATAACACATCAGGTTTCGTTCCTTTTTATGCTGACCCTTCTCAAGGCGCAATCCTTGGTCTGTTGAAGCAAAAAGCAACGATGATGGAGCGTTATCACGCAGGTGGTGTGGTAGGTTATGTGATTACAGGTATGCTAGTTATCGGCTTGCTGATTGGCCTGTTTAAACTGATTCAACTGTTCTTAACGGGCACCAAAATCAAATCACAGCTTAAAAATCCTGGTAACCCTTCAAGCAGCAACCCTCTTGGTCGCATCTTGATGGTTTACAAAAACAACAAAGGTGCTGATGCTGAAAACCTTGAACTTAAATTGGACGAAGCAATTTTGAAAGAGTTGCCTACCATTGAAAGTGGTATCAACGTTATCAAAATCTTTGCTGCTATCGCGCCTCTGTTAGGTCTACTTGGTACGGTATTGGGTATGATTGCAACGTTCCAAACCATTACTCTGTTCGGTACGGGCGACCCTCGTATGATGGCAGGTAGTATCTCTATGGCACTTGTAACAACTGCTCAGGGTATCATCGCGGCTCTGCCTCTGATTCTTACTCATAGCATCGTGGCTTCTCGAAGCAAATCAATCGTTCACATCTTAGATGAGCAAACTGCGGGTATCATCGCTGCTCACACTGAGACGGAGAAAGCGTAATATGGTTTACCTGATTGGATTATGGGAATCTGTCAGGGATTTTATCGCTACCGGCGGCGATGTACTTTATTTCGTTGCTGCCGCGCTCTTTCTCATGTGGGTATTAATGATTGAGCGCTACTGGTATATGACTGCGGTCTTCCCTAAGGTGAAGAAAAACATCATCGCCGAATGGGATGCTCGTAGTGATACTACCTCATGGTATGCGCATAGGATCCGTGAAGCATGGATTTCTCAAGCGTCAGATGATTTAGACGCTAGGATGCTAATTATCAGAACGTTGGTGGCAATGTGTCCACTAATAGGTCTACTGGGAACAGTGACCGGTATGATTAGCGTATTTGAGACAATGGCAACGCAGGGTACCAGTAATGCACGTTTAATGGCTTCTGGTATCTCAATGGCAACAATCCCGACAATGGCGGGTATGGTTGCAGCACTGTCAGGACTATTCATCAGTTCTCGTCTCGAAGCTAAAGCGAAGATGGCAAAAGAAGGCTTAGTTGATAGCCTGCCACATCACTAGAGAGAACGATTATGGCTCGAAAAGTCAGAACCGAAGAGGAAGATGCGGCGATTGATATGACGCCCATGTTGGACATCGTGTTCATCATGCTTATCTTCTTCATCGTTACTACTGTTTTCGTAAAAGAAGCAGGCATTGAGGTAAATAAGCCTGATGCGAGCCAAGCGGTTCTTCACAAAAATGCTAATATTTTCATCGCTGTTACTGAGGATGGAAGTGTATGGTTAGATAAACGTGAAGTCGCTGTGGACACCGTTAGGGCTAATTTAGAGCGATTGCTTACAGAGCAGCCAACTGATTATGTGATCATTCAGGCGGACGTCAAGGCCAAGCATGGTATCGTAGTTGAAATTATGGACCAGGTTAAAGCTGCAGGTATTGATCGCGTGTCGGTTGCAGCGAGGGGTTAAGATGGTAAGGTTAATCGTTTCTATATTTTTAGGTGCTGTCGTAGCATTTGGTCTGTTTGTTGTAATGGCGAAGCTCATTGAGAACTCCGCTAGACCTGCAGACGAAGTGCCAGAAGCACCCGTAATTGACATCGTAATGCAAGAACCGGACGATGAGGTACAAACACGTAACCGTAAACCGCCTCCGCCTCCGCCACCACCACAAGAGCCGCCTAAAGTTCAACCTGTTGAACCTGAAGCTGCTGAACCAAATGCTGATGGATTCAGCCTGGCTATTCCCCAGGTCGATACCGGCGGTGTTGGTGTGGACATCGGTGGAGTGGGTGCGATGCAACGTGACGGTGACGCAACACCTATTGTACGTATCGATCCGAAATATCCACCTGATGCTGCCAGAGATGGCCGTGAAGGTTGGGTTAAATTGCAGTTCACCATCAACGAACAAGGCGGTGTGGAAGATATTAGCGTTATCGACGCTGATCCAAAACGTATCTTCGACCGTGAGGCACGTCGTGCACTGAGTAAGTGGAAGTACAAGCCTAAGATCGTTGAAGGTAAAGCCGTTAAACAAGAAAACATGTTTGTTCAACTGGACTTTAAACTGGAGCAATGATTATGAAATTTCGTACATTTAAAATGTCCGCCGTTGCTTTAGTCATGGGTTTTGGTGCTGCAGTAGCAGCGCCAATGGCCGCAGCACAAAGTCAGCCCGCGCAAGCAAAGCCTTCCGGACCTGTGGTATGCCCTGGCTATGTTAAGGCAAAAACCACCTTGGTTGGCGAGCGTACGGGTAAGAAAGTTCAAGCAGCGTTTGAGGCATATAACGAAGATCGTGTTCAAGAAGCTATCGACATCCTTAAAGATGTTGATGCTAGCGACGAGTTCGATAAAGCCTACGTTAACCGCTTTTTAGGTAACCTGATTGCCTCTCAAGAAGGTAAAGGTAAAGAAGCGTTCGGTTATCTTGAGCAAGCGGTAAATCCGAAAGTGCTTAATGATACTGAACACTCCCAAACACTTAAGTTACTCGGTGATTTAAGTATGCAGGAGCAAAACTATTCTGAAGCAGTCAACTATTATGACAAGTGGATGGATTTTACCTGTAAAGAAGATGCTCAGGTTTATACCCGTAAAGCGCAAGCGTTATACGAGCAAAAGAAATTTGACGATGTGGTTCCTGCTGCTGATAAAGCCATCGCGCTGAATAAGCAAGAAGGCAAGCCAGACAAGAACCCCTATTTGTTGAAACTGTCTGCTTTTTATGAAAATAAAAAGTTCCCTCAAACCGTTTCGGTAGCAGAAGAGTTAGTGAACCTGTTTCCTGAGAATCCTACCTATTGGATCCAGTTAGGCAGTTTCTACATGCTTATCGAACGTTTTGACAAAGCAGTGCAAACATTTGATATTGCTTACATGGCTGGTTATCTTGAAAAAGACAGTCAAATTAAGCAATTAGCGTCACTTTATGCTAATGCTGGTGCGCCTTATAAGGCGGCAGTCGTACTTGATAAGTACTTAAAAACTGGTCTGTTAAAGAAAGATGCTGAGATGTATGCGAATGTCGCAAATTCTTTCCATCAGGCTAAAGAGTACACAGATGCGGCACAGTATTACGGTAAAGCAGCTCAAGTAGATTCTGATCCTGAATACTATCGTAAGCAGGGTACGTTACTACTGGTTGCTGAAGATTATCGTGGTGCAATCACTGCATTAAACAAAGCGCTAGAACGTGGTGCCGAAGACGAAGCTAAAATTCACTTCTCTCTTATGGAAGCGAACTTCTATACCGGTAACTACAAAAAAGCTTATGAGCATGTTCAGATCGCTAAGAAAGATAAATCTTTGCGTAGAAATGCCACCGCTTGGGAACCTTATATTAAAGATAAGGCGAAAAATAGCGGCGTTAAAATTTAACGTTAAAACCCTAAAAAACCTCGCATAAGCGAGGTTTTTTTTTATCTATTATTGCGCTAATGAACAAAGCCATTGGTGTAACTCGGATCTTATCCATTGAGCTAAGTCCGCCTTACCTTGGCATTTCGTTTGTCGTGCGATTTGGCTAAGGGGGATCCCCTTATTGATTTGTGCCATCACCGCAGAAAGTGGCGAACTTTGTTCATGGTGTGCAAACCAAGCGGTGGTGCTATAAAGCTGGTGTAGACTTCTTGTGCCATCTGCTACTTGACGTAAACGGGTTAGGTGGGTTTTTTGGTGGTTGTTGTCTGTGATATCCGCTTTTTGCTCAGGGATATGACCATAACACTGTCGTGCTTTAGCCGTTAAGGGGTATGCCACCAAAGTGCTTGCTTTGCCTGAGGCTTTATCTTGTTTTTGCCCTGCTTTAAGCACTACAAAATGTAGGTTTTTCCAAAAGCTTAGTAATTGGGGAGTGGTCCCAAATGAAACGGTAATATGGTCGATGTGTTTTGTTTTAAGGTCGTCGATAATATAACGTACTAATTGGCTTCCTAAGCCGAGGTGCTGTTGATCTGGTCGAACGGCTATCCGATTGATACGTTGTGTATTTAACGTTGCAGTATCGCCATCTGTGGACATCAGCGCTAAAGATTGGGCGGTAAGGTGGCCTTTAACTCGACGTTTTCCTGCAGCAATATCGTCTTTTAACGCCTCCAGTCTTGCGCCACCTTCTTCATCCACTATTGCCGCGGCGACGATGCTATTTTCACGCACCATATAGTAAAAGTGATTGTTGGGCGAATCGATGATCCGCAATATATCGTCTGGGGTGGTTTGGTAATGGGCTTCAGCCATCAATTGCATGATTTCACGCAGATGGCTTTGATTTATGGTGTTGGCCTTTCCCGCGTAGACCTTTACAGTCGTGTTCGCCGCTAGTGCGAAGGTAACGGGTTGTTGGGGTACAAACAGAAAGTGCTCGATGATCCGTTCAAGGGGATCCTGCTCGAACCACCTGACCGGTTGCGTCATCGTAATGCAGGGAATCCCCAATGATTGCACTACCCGATAGCGGAAACCTTGTCCTGAGCCTTCATAACCATCGGTGGTGGAGAGCAATAGAGTAAAGGGGGCCTGGGCCATCAAACCGTGTGTAATGGGGATGGGCAAAGAGGCGGCTTCTTCGATAACCAGTACGTCTATCGGGTCTGTGAAAAGGGCCGGATTATCGAAGGCATACCATGTCATGGTAGAGCAAGCCGGGTTATCTTGGGATGAAGCACATTGGCTATCTACGGTGTCTAACAGACGATCTGCGGCGCGCTTGGTATAGCTGGTAATGGCCACTTTTAAGCCTCGGCTTAAAAAGTGGGCGGTTATTAACCCTGCCAGCGTTGATTTACCTCTACCGCGCTTAGCTAATAAAGCAACTGCCGGGGTAGTGGCGTCGTAGTGGCCAAGAATGGTTTGATAAGCCTGTTGTTGATCAAGGGTGGAAAAAGGAGGATTTACCTTAGCCCTTGCTGCTGCCGTTTTATGAGGAGGTAAGTGGTCACCTTGTTCATTGAATTGACCACAACATGGTTCGGCTAACAGGGTTTCTATAAAGCGCTGAATAAACAAGCTCTCGTTCATTGAAAACCCATGACTTAAAAAGTAGGGCTTAGTTACTGACGGATGAGTTGGCCAGGTGTTCAGTGCTGGAGAAAGTAATACTAGGGTCCCCCCTGCTTTAATTGTGCCTGCAACAGCGGCAAAAATACCGGGCCGAAATGCATCCAAGTAGCTAATAAAAACTAAATCAAATTCGCTGCCAAGCACTTCTTTGTAGCGCGAGAAGGGGTAGCTTACCGAGGTTGCCATGGCGCTTTCGCCACCTATCCAGCAGGTTGTGAGTTGGCTAGGCAGTCCATCGAGTAAACCGCCGGCTTGGGCTAATGTCCAGGGGCTATCACCGCTGATGAGCAAAAGCTGTCGATGATAAACCCTGTTGTTTTTAGGAGAAAGTGGCGTAAGCAGCCAATTTATCAATGTTTTCAAAGCCACCCTTATTAAATTTCGGTATACTAGCGTTTTCATTTTACGTTAATTTAAGAGGTTTTTAATGCGCTTTTTGTCTCGCCGTCTTGTTATGCCCAGTGATTTAAACTATGCCAATGCACTTTTTGGTGGCAGGGCCATGGAATGGATTGATGAAGAAGCGGCTATTTTTGTTACCTGTCAGTTAGAAACCAACTGCTTGGTAACAAAGCATATTGGTGAAATCACCTTTGAATCTCCGGCCTTGCAGGGTGATATTGTAGAGTTTGGTTTAGAAACAAAATCTGTTGGTAGAACATCCATTACCGTATCTTGTTTAGTGCGTAATAAGGCGACGAAAAAGACCATCTGTTTAGCTGACGACATTGTCTTTGTGACTTTAGATCCTGAAACCCGTAAACCTACTCCCCACGGAAAAAGCATTGAAGGGTTAAAGAAGCAAACCGAAAAAGAACTTAAAAGCTTAAACCTGTAAGCATGAAAAAAGGAAACGCACTGCAGTACTAGACGGCGGTCGTTTCCCACTTGCTAATTAGCGTGGCTAGATCTTCGGCCTGTTCGGCGGTTAGCACACACTCTGGCGCCACCTTAGGTACACCGTCATTTTTAGTGAGGGTGGAAAAAGCCATATCGTGACAAAAGCGAATTTGTTCGGGTACCGTTTGCAACGCATTAGACAGGTCAGGATTACAAAGCTTCCACAGCTGTTGATTCACGGCACTATTGAACCCCCATCGAAGTAGCATCAATGATGTTGCACCGTATAAACAAATTCCGTACTGATCATTGATACACTGTATAAAGGTGGCAAACGAATCAGTTTCTTCCCAATTAGTCAGGGCGCCGTCGGCAAACAGGCATTCATCGTGGAATACCAAAAATAAAGAAAGGGTGCCAAAAAGCAACAATTGCTTAATTTGCTCTGTTTCGTCGTCAGAAAACTTCTTGAAACCAAATAGTGTGTTAAATAGCTCACTACTTAATAGCATACTGTCAGTTAATTGAAGTATTTTGGGAAACCGGCATTGGGAAGTAAGTAATTGTTGGGCTGCAAAAATCACCGCAAGATGACGGATATTACCTAAACCGAGGTTTCGCCCTATGGCATGTTCAAGGTTTTTAGGAAGGGTGCCGTAGATGGCGCGACTGGCCTTACTCATTATATGCGCTTGGAAAATGGGGTCTCGCTCAACCAGTGAAACCACTTTGGCCAGGGTCATTTCTTCCTCGTTCATGTTTAATAAACGCTGAATAGAGTTGGGCAGCGGCGGTAAATTCTCCACCACTTCTACTAAGTTTCCGTTGCCCTTTTGAAAGCGCAGGCGGCTACCTAATTGCCTAAGTTGTCCCGCGCTAATACCCGTGTGCTCTTTAAAGCTACGTTCAAAAGAACGTCTGTCGGCAAATCCTAGCTGAGCTGCGGCATCATCGGTTTTGATACCACTAAGTAGTAGATGACACGACTGGTCGTGTATAAATTCTTTAAGTAGTGCACTAAATGAAATGGACTCTTGGCGTAATTGGCGACGAAATGCCGATTCGGTTTGTCCAAGTTCAGACGCCACCCATTCTGCACGGATCCTTGCAGGGCTAGAAGCCCGCTGAAATGCGGCCTTCACTCGCTGTTTAAGGGGCAAGTCATCGGTTTCTTCTAATGTTCCCACCAGCATTTTCTGTATTGATTGAGAATAGAAAAATGAAGGACGGGTGCACCAACTATTGTCGAAGGTGAGGGAAACGTGAGAAGAGCACGGCTTAATGGTGGCACAGGTTAAGTCAGCGAGTAGGGGGGGGTTATCTTGAGTTGGTAAGCTCATAGTCTGAAAATCGAACTTTCTGCCAGCTAAGTGCCGAAAAAGGGCGAGAAGAAAGTAACATCGCATATCAGTGAGTATGGCGAATTTGCCGGCGTTAAAGGTAAGCGAGGTGGCCCCGTTTTCTTCACTAATAACCAAATTAGCCGACGGGCCAAGAAGATGGGCGAATCGTTTGCTTAACACATGTAAAGCATCATCAATATGCTTACTTGCAGTAAGCAGAACTACCAAGTTGCTCATCTTATTAAAATCGAAGTAACCAATGAGCGAGCGACTTATTTTCTGTCGATGATTAGCCGGACATAAAGATAAAATCACACTGGCTAAGGTGTCTTCTGGCAAATTACCAGATTCTAATTCCGTTACATTATCGAGAATGGTGCTATCTCTATCATCACTGATGCCTAGATCGCGGCGAAGACTCAATAAAGCCCGAATGATAGCCGACCAGAATAACCCTTGATACTGCACATGTTCTCCTGTTTATCTGCGTGAGTTCCGTTCGCCCGTTAAGCATATAAGAAAAAAGCGTGCTATTACAGAGCGTCATGTTTTTCCTTGACGGACAAATCTGTAGCAAAGAAAGCGCAGAAGTGTCCTGTTATCCCCACCGGGTACATTTTATTATTTCCCCTGTGATGACAATCCTGAAACCGTCACTTTCAGGGTAGTGTACACGCCAAACCTGTTGTGAGGCAGGGACGGAAAGCCACGGATCTTACTACCGCCAGTAAGATAGCCGGGTTGCAGTGCATGTTGTTAACTATTACAAAGCAAACACTGCTCAAGGAACTTATATGAAATTTAGCATGAAAGCTGCAACTTTGCTGGCCACATTCTGTGCCTTTATCGCACAGGCAGATATTATCAACACTTACGATATTGATTTTGAAAATCAAACACTAACCGCTCATGGTCAAAATGATGGTAGCTATTCCACATGGGACAACGGGGGCAGTGTTTTAAATCTGCAAGAGAACTCGTGGTTTGTACTGAATCTCGAAGATGCATTTGGTATCGAAAGTCTAGATTTAAACAGCGCCGATTCGCAATTTGAGCTTTCATTTGATTTTCGTATGCAAGCTACCGGTAACGATCCTTTGGCTTACTCTGAGATTGCCGGTATCTGGTTGGCAGACTTTACAAAGGGTGAGCAAGACCATGATGCATCACGAACCTTTTCATTAGCCGGTACACAAGGTTTCGGCCTTGATGACTTTAGCTATACCGATGATTCTCAGTGGCAATCATTTTCTTTTACCTTAGATGATTACCTGTCAGGACTGGTAACGGATATCGTATTTATTAACGACTGTGATGCATCGAACGGTTGTAACGATATGACCGTTCGTTTCCGTAATGCTTCCATTTCAGAAGTCAGTGAACCTACCGCCATGTCACTGATCCTTCTTGGAGTGGGCTTTATGGGATGGCGCGCTAGACGCCAAAAATAGGGCTTTTGCCCACCTTGCCCGCCACGTCACACTGCGGGCTTTTTTATCCTCCCTACGGCAGTCTTCACCTTGACTCAACCTCAATAGTTGATAGACTGCCGAGCGTCGTTATCTATACAAGCAATGATAGCGACAACTCTAGGCCAAGGGGTGCCGCAAACAGCGGCTGAGATCCTAAATGGGAACCCTTTAACCTGATCCGGATAATGCCGGCGTAGGGATGGTAAATCTATAATTTAGCCTCAATACCTTCCGTAAAGCCGGATCTTTTTTACACGTAAAGAGATCCCAAATGAAAAAAAGCATACTCACTCTCGCATTATTGGCATCTCCTGCATTTGCAGAAAGCCAAGAAGATATAGAACGCATCACGGTGACCGGCGATTTTCGCCAAACTACTCTCGCTCAACTTAGTGCCAGCGCGTCGGTTATCGACGTCCAACGGGTGGATAGTCGACAGACAAATCATATCGATGGCATGTTAAATATTGCTCCTAATGTCAACTTCGCCACTGGCGCTTCAAGAGGGCGCTTTGTTCAAATTCGTGGTATTGGAGAACGCAGTCAATTTGCTGAGCCCATCAATCCCTCGGTAAGCTTTTTAGTTGATGATTTTGACTTTTCTGGTTTAGCCGCCGCTGGGGTATTGTTCGATATTCAGCAGGTTGAAGTTTATCGCGGGCCGCAGGCAACGGTATTTGGCACGGGCGCCCTTGCCGGCGCGGTGAAGCTAGTTAGCCAGCCCACCGGCGATGATACCGACAGTCATATTTCCATGTCGGCGGGAAATACCTCCTTATTTCGCGTGGAAGGTGCCCATGGCGGCATGCTTAGCGATACCTTGGGTTTCCGTGCTGCCTTTGTTCATAACACCAGCGATGGGTTTATGGAAAATGATTTCTTAGACCGCGATGATACCAATGGTATTGATGAAGACGCCGCCCATTTGGCCTTCGACTGGCAAGCGTCAGATGACACATCCGTGGCGATAAACTATCGTTGGTACGATATTGATAATGGTTACGACGCCTTTTCTTTAGATAACGACCGGCACACCTTGTCAGACGAGCCCGGTTTTGACCGCCAGCAAACCCACGCGGTGAGTGCTCATGTCTATCACAACACGGATGCTGGGCTTATTGAAGTCATCCTTACCCATGCCAGTCACAATATTGAATATGGTTATGACGAAGATTGGACTTACACAGGGTTTCATCCGTGGGGCTATACCTCCTTTGATGCCTATTATAGAGACGTGGATCAGCAAACCGCGGAGTTACGCTTTACGTCGGCGCCTAGTCAACGTCTATTCAATGACTCAACGGACTGGGTTATTGGCGCACGTTTTAATCAAAGTGAGCAAGACTTATTACGTCAATATACCTATAACGATGGTGATTTTATCAGTGAGTTTAAACCCACTACCACCGCGGTATATGGTCAACTTGACACCCAGCTTAGCGACAAACTTATTTTAACCAGTGCTTTGCGAGTGGAGAATTACGCATACGATTACAACGATAATGCCAGCGTAGTCTTTGATGATGACACCACCATGGTGGGGGGAAAGTTAGCTCTTTCTTATCAACTTGGAGAACGGTTCTTATATGCCAGTGTTTCACGGGGTTATAAAGGGGCAGGGATTAACTATGATGAAGAAGTGAGCGAATCCCGTCGCTTTTTCGACGCCGAATATAATCTGAATTACGAGATTGGGTTTAAAGGGCACCTGTTCACCCCAGAACTCACCGCCCGTGCTGCCATTTTTTATATGGACAGGGAAAACACCCAAATCAGCGATTATGATGTGCAAACCCGAGAAGATGGTTCTGCTGCATTTGTGGATATTATTGCCAATGCTGATGTGGGGACAAACAAAGGTGCGGAACTAGAACTGACCTGGCAGGTCAGTGAAGCCTGGATCCTTAGTGGCAGTCTAGGGTATTTAAATGCCACCTTTGAAGGTTATGAAACGGCTGATGGCAATTATGTCCAACGCCAACAGCAAGCGCAGGCACCCCGTTATACGGCGAACCTTTTTAGTGAGTGGTGGATAACGGACCATTTGGTGTGGCAAATTGATATGGATTTTAAAGACGAATATCGATTCTCCGATGGTCACGATGAAACCTCACCGGCGACCACCTTATATAACACTGACATCAGCTGGGTGGCGGGTAATTGGCGTACATCGTTATGGGTAAAAAATCTATTCGACAAAACCTATTACACCCGTGGCTTTGGTGGCTTTAGTAACGATCCCCGTGATGAGTACGCTTTCCCTGAACCCTATTATCAGCTTGGTGATGGCCGTCAATTTGGGGTAACCGCCCGTTTTCAATTTTAAGGAGTTGTAATATGCAAGTAATGGTAGAACTTTCACTTTACCCATTGGTTAACGCCTATATTCCACCTATTCAACAGTTTATTGACCGCTTGAACAGTTACCCGGGGCTCACGGTTACCACCTGTTCCACCAGTACCCAGGTTACGGGGGATTACAGCGAGGTGATGACGATCTTAGGTAAAGAAATGCAACGCACCCACGAAGAAGTCGGGCAGGCAATATTTGTCGCTAAATTCTTAAATTTTGATGCCATGCAAGAGCGAAAAAACACCGATGACTGACTTTCAGTCGTTTGTAAGTCAGATCGCAGACACCCAGCTAGCAGAGTGGTGTGCTGTGATCTTGGCTTTAGCCTATGTTTGGCTGGCGGCAAAGCAAAACCGATGGTGCTGGTTGTGCGCATTTATTAGTACCGCTATCTATACCTGGCTATTTTGGCAGGTGACACTTCCGTTTCAGTCTGCCCTTAATTTGTATTACATGGTCATGGCCGGTTACGGATATTACCAGTGGAACAAGAGCACCACCTCTCCGAGTGGCGTGCAGTCTTGGCGTTGGTGGTATCACCTTATTATCATTCCTCTGGCCTTGCTTCTTGGCTGGGGCTTGTCGTTATGGGCGGAAGGCCAATTTAATAGTGCGTATCTGCAACTTGATGCCTGTATACAGGTGCTTAGTGTAATAACGACCTTTATGGTGGCCCATAAAGTGCTGCAAAATTGGTTGTACTGGTTTGTGATCAATCTTGCGTCGGCATACCTTTATGCCCAAAGCGGGCTCACGCTGTCGGCCTGTTTGTTCCTAGGTTATGTGGGGTTTGCGGTATACGGCTATATTACTTGGCGACGACAATGGAGAGAGCAGGAAAATGACACCTACGCTTATCCTTGATGCACTGCGAAAGCCATTGGCGTTGTCTGCGTCGGCTAAATGTGTTCGTATTGGAGGGGGGAAGGTTAACCATGTTTTCAGACTCACCGATGGCCAGCGGCAATTTGCAGTGAAGGACCTAGGCGAAGATGATTTTACCGGCATTGACCGAGCTGAGCAGTTACGGTTGCAACGACGGCTGGCTGAACAGGGGATTGCTCCTGCGCCTTGTTGGCTTAACGACGGGCAAACCTTGTGGGTAGAAAAATGGGTTGAAGGCATTGGCTCAGACTCACCTGCGTTGCCAGAACTACCGGCATTGGCCCAAGCCCTTGCCACGGTTCATAAACAGAACGTGGATGCAAAACCCTTATGTTTGGCCAATCGTTGGCGGCATTATATTGCCAAAGCGCAGCTATCATGTCGGCACCCTCTGGTTAAGGAAGCCGAAGCCTTAATGGTTAAGCATAAGCTAAACGATAAAAATAATCCGCAATGGGTACTTTGCCACAACGATTTGTCTTATGGACATTTGGTCGACCCGATACAGCCGATGATTGTTGACTGGGAGTATGCCGCCAGAGGGAATCGCTTTTTCGATGTGGTTGCCTGTGCTCAAATTAACGGATTAAATGGGTCACAATCGCAACAGTTGTGTGCGTTGTATGCAGATAAAGCGAACCTGCAATATGAGAATGTCGTGAATGGCTTCCATGAACAGGAGCCGGTGGTCACCCTAACGGCGGAGTTGTGGTACTTGGCGTCTCAATGACCTCATTGAGGATAAAAAACAGGCTAAAACGAACGGTTTTTGTGCGTATTGTTTGAAAGCTAAGCAAAGAGATTGAAATGGCATTAAAAAGGCTTTACCTTTGAATTGTCATACGTATAATGCACAGCGCGCTAGGGGTGTAGTTCGAATTGGTAGAACAGCGGTCTCCAAAACCGATGGTTGGGGGTTCGAGTCCCTCCACCCCTGCCATTTCTCTCCTAGGTAAGTTATACTTTTCCTATCTTTCTTTACGTGAAAAATCATGGCACTAACCCTTACGGCTTATCAAATAGCAGTTCTCCAAGAAATGGATATTTGTGTTTGGACTTTGCAGTCTGATAAGGACAAAGCACAGCCTGATTCTTCCCACTCATCGCCGAACAAAGCGATGCAAGAGAGTGCCGTCACTGCCAAGGAGCAAGATCCCATCGCTCAAATGCGAGCGGCTATCGGTACGAAGCCAACCGCTGCGCCGAAAGAAAAGCCACCGCATACCGATTCTTCCAAATCTGACCGTGTGACTGCCAGCACAACAATGCCGTTCAGCAAAGCTGAAATGGGCCGGTTAGCTTTAGATATCGACAGGGCTATTCATTTTCTTGCGCCTCAGGCCGAACCACAATGGGTGAAAGGAGAGCCGCTTACCGTGACGTCCACTTGTATTACATTCCCTCACAACGAGCCACAACTCAGTGGCGAGGAAAAAAAAGCGTTATGGCATCAACTATGTTCTGTATTTTAGGTCACAGATGACAATGACGATCCGCCCTTTAGTCGATGCCGATTTAAATCATGTTTATGGCCTTCATCAGCAAGCCACTTTTCAGCCTTGGTCTTTCTCTACATTTGCCGATTGTTGTAAACCGCCTTATCAATGTTTGGTTGCCGTTCTGGATAGCCAGGTTGTTGGATACGGGATAATTTTGCATGTGGCTGGGGAAGTGACATTAATGGACATCGCCGTTGCCGCTGATCACCGTGGTAACGGCATTGGTAAATATCTGCTAAATGAGGTAATTGATACCTCAATAAAGTTAAAAGCGGATGAAATATGGCTTGAGGTGCGGGCAGGGAATCATGCCGCTATTGCCATGTATAGAAATGCCGATTTTAACGATATTGATATTCGCCGTGATTATTATCCGTCAAAAAAAGGCCGTGAAGATGCCATCATGATGAGTAAACGGTTAGATTAGTCTTTTCAAGCCAGTGACAAAAAGAGCGAACCACCATGCCTTCTTTGCAAATACCCTCTGATATTGCCGCCCTCGTTGATTATGAAAAATATGCTAAGCAACACTTAAGCGAACAAGCTTGGGCATACATTTATGGTGGGTCTGCCGACGAAATAACCGCGCGGCAAAATGAGCAGGTATATGGTCAGATCAAAATACTCAATCGGGTACTAACGGATGTTTCCCAGGGACATACTCAAACCCATTTATTAGGTGACACCTTTGCCCATCCCATTATTCTGGCTCCCGTGGCTTACCAAAAATTAGCTCACCAAGACGGGGAAGTGGCCTCAGCCATGGCCGCAGAAGCGCAGGGTGGGGCATTCGTGTTAAGCACCTTGTCGAGTACGTCGCTGGAAACGGTTGCTAAATCTGGGGCGGGTAAAAAGTGGTTTCAACTTTACTTTCAAAATAAAAGAGAACATACCCTGGATCTTGTTCGTCGAGCAGAAGAGGCAGGCTATCGTGGCTTAATGATCACGGTAGATGCGCCGATTAATGGGTTGCGAAATCGTGAACAGCGCGCGGGATTTACTTTGCCGCCAGGCGTCCGCGCGGAAAACTGTATCCATTACCAAGATAGTCAAAGCGTGGAGAAAGGGGCAAGCGCGGTGTTCCAAGGACTGATGACATCTGCGCCCACTTGGGATGATATTGAATGGATCAGTGGAGAAACTACTCTCCCGGTAATCATTAAAGGTATTATTAACCCGTTAGATGCTCGCGAGGCTATGGATCGCAATGTGGCGGGGATCGTTGTGTCTAATCATGGGGGACGCACCTTAGATACGTTACCTTCCCCTATCGACGTTTTACCGGCAATTCGTCAGGTGGTTGGGCCTGATTTTCCATTGTTAATAGACAGCGGTATCCGGCGTGGAACAGATATCTTCAAAGCGCTGGCGTTGGGAGCAAACGCCGTTATGATTGGACGGCCTATTTTCTACGGTTTGGCCACGGCTGGCGCTTTAGGCGTGGCCCACATCCTGCGACTATTGCGCGACGAATTAGAATTAACGATGGCGTTGTGTGGTTGCAGTGAATTGTCTGCTATTTCATCTCGCCATCTTTGGCACAAATAGCGATGGCTTAGGTTTCTGACCATTGTCGCAATAAGTTGTGGTATACCCCTGCTAGACGGACCAACTCAGGATGATCGGGAGTCTCTATTGTGAGGGCCTGGATGCTTTTGTCTAAATCATAAAGAATACGTCGTTGTTCATCGCTTCTTATCAGGCTTTGTAACCAGAAAAAAGACGCGAGTCTACGACCGCGGGTGACCGGTGTTACTTTGTGTAAGCTGGTAGAGGGGTACAACACCATATCTCCAGCTGCAAACTTTACCCGTTGTTCTCCATAGGTATCCTGAATAACCAGTTCACCGCCGTCATAGTCTTCAGGTTCAGAGAAAAACAACGTCATTGAGACATCAGTTCTGATTTTTGCTGGTGTGCCGGCTACCCGGCGTATGGTGTTATCAACATGATAGTTAAATTCGCCACCGCCCTGATAACAGTTAAACATAGGCGGGTAAATTTTATTTGGCAATGCCGCCGCTAACACGGCTTGTGATTGGCCTAGACGGGCAAGAATAAATTCTCTAAGTTGTTTACCTACCTCTGAATTTTCAGGTAATTGCAAGTTTCGTTTGGCCTTAACCGCCTGATGACCTGCGGTGACAGAACCATCTACCCATTCGGCAGATTCCAACATGGCAACGGCTTCTGCAACCTGCTCTTTAGTAAAAAAATTCTCTATTCTAACTAACATAATTTACGTGTAACTGCTTATAAAAATAAGCCGGGCTGGGCCCGGCTAAGTACTTATTATTTAAAAGCTATAGCTGGCGTATAACGCATAGCTTCTTGGGTCGCCAGGTCTGAAGTGACCTTTCGCACTATAGTCAGTAACGTACTCTTCATCGAACAAATTGTCGATATTAACTTGTACTTTAAGGGCAGGGGTTACTTGGTACGAAGCCATGACCGAGGCGGTGGTATAAGCATCAACGGTGAAATAGGCCCGTTGTTGACGCCAGTATGTTTCACCGGAATTGTAATAAAGGCCACCACCAATATTGAGTTTGTCGTCCATGGCGGCGTAAGATAACCATACAGTAGCCGTGTCATCTGGCGCTGCCTGTAATCCGTTGCCTATTTCATCGGGATCAAGACCTTGGGTGATTTCGGTATCAAGCTTGGCGTAGTTCGCCGATATGGATAGGTTATCGGTTAGTTTACCGACTAACCCAATTTCAAAACCGGTGGACTCTTGTTCTCCACTAAGATAGTAAAAAGTGGAAGAATTACCATCCTCATCCGTGATTTTTTCAGAATCTTCCACATCTTTGGTGGTTTTAAATATCGCAGCACTTAAAAGTAGGTCGCCACCATAGAGTTCCCATTTTGTCCCGAGTTCCATGGTTTCTGCTTCTTGAGGATCTAGCGCATTGCTATCAGCACTTGTGGACAAGGCCAAGCTAGTTCCAGGAGGTTCTTCAGAATTGCCATAACTAATATAAATACTGCCATTGTCGGTGGGCATATAACTGAATGCGGCCCCATAAGAGAAGAAGGTCGCATCGGCATTTAATCCGGTGTTACAGCCACTGCTGTTGCATGCATCGCCGTCGATTTCAAAGTCATCGTATCTGGCATTAACATCCAATTGGTACTGCTCACCGATACGGATGCTATCGAAAGCATAGATCGCAAACGTGCTGGCATCACCGACGTCATTTTCGCCGGTGCGCACTACACTGCCAGAAACGCCAATATTGTGTAATGGGTTGGTGGGATCCATATAGGGAGTGTCAACGGCTACACCATCCACTGTATAGGTGTAGTTTGAATCTAAATCGTAAGAGGTTAACTCTTCTTTTGCATATTCCGCCCCGATAACAAGGTTGTGGGCAACATTGTCGTGTTCAAAAGTAAATAAACCATCGAATTGGGTAACGAACAAATCGTTTTCTTCATCAAGAGACTGAAGGCGACTGGCGTCAAGTAAACCGGCGGCATCATCTGAGCCCCACCAAGGTCGTCCGATGACAGATTTTTTATCGTTAGACCCAATACGAGTTTGGCTTCGTAGGCTTAGATTGTCATTGACTTTGTGGTTAACCAATAACGTAAACATACTGGTTTCAATGTCTTCGTAATCACGGCCGTCAACACTGTAATACTCACTCCAATAGGCCGAATCGATGGGCCCTTCGGGTAAACCGGTGGCCTCACTGGCACTTTCGGTTACATAAGGTAGCCCAAGGATAGGGGTATTATCTTGGTCCATGTAAAAAACATCGAAGGTAACATCAGTATCTTGGCTTACCTGATAGAAAAATGACCCTGCAATACCTAAGGTTTCATAATTTTCTGAGCCATTGTCAAACACATCACCGCCGTCTGAATAGACAATGTTAAACCGGGCTGCGCTATTATCCGAAAGCTGCTTATTAACGTCGGCAGTAATTCGCGCCGTATCGAAATTGTCGTAACGGCCAGTAGCAGACCCAAAGTCAGCCAACACGGCGCGTTTGCTGCTAAGGTTTAGCGAGCCACCACCGTTGGTTCTGCCATCAATGCTTCCACTGGCTCCTTTGATGACCTCAACCTGTTCGTAGTTGAACATATCACGGCTATACCCACCAATATCGCGGATACCGTCTATATAAATATTTGATGTGGCATCAAACCCTCGAATGCTAACACTATCGCTGGCTGAGATAACGCCGCCACCACCTTCACCGCCACCAAAAGTGGAAACGCCTGCTACGTTTCGTAGGGCATCATTGAGGCTGGTAATACCTTGATCTTCAAGCATGGTTGCTGGAATGACGGTGATAGTTCTTGGTGTATCGGCAATCGGTTGAGTCAGTTTTATTGAGGATGATTCGTCAACTTTATAGGTTTTTTCGACATCGGCTTGGGCTTTTGTCGTAGCCAGTTCGTTCTGTGTTTCGGATGCTTGATAAGGTTCTGCTAAGTCTGCAGCAATACCTGTCATAGGTAGTGCTGTGGATACAGTGAGTGCGAGGGCGCTGGTAGAAAAAGATGCGCCAATGGTTTTCTTTTGCATTCTTAGTGTTTCCTTGATGATGTGTGTGTCAAAACTGCTATGGAGATAGCGGAGGGTGACAATATAAATGAAAATAATCTAAATGCAAATAATTCTTGTTTAAGTTAAGTTTTAGGCTTTCTAAAGAAATAATAAATAGACTGGATTTTGTCGTGGTTGATTAAATCTAAACCGCTAGGTCATCACGTAGGGCGCTATAAGAACGGCATGTTAGGAAAAAAGGGCAGGGCCCTGCGTCGATGATGGCAAAAATAGCGTTTACTTTTTAACTGAGTGTTGTATTTTTGGGCTAAACCTATGTGCCTGTGAGTGACGGTTATGCCGAGGGTGATACCTTGTTTTATTGGAGCTGTTTATGACAACTTGCCACTTTTCTGCCCTTCATCTTTTAAGGGCAATACACAACTTGCTAAGCCAAATGCCTAGCTTCGGATGTAAATAGCATGATTCCGTTTATTAGCCGATCGCCACAAGCAGAGCAGCAACATTGGGTACAAGCATTGTCTGATGCTATGCCACAAGAGCGTGTGGTTTTATTCGATAAATTAAATGACGGGCAAAAACGCCTGTGCGATGTTGCCATTGTTGCGGATCCAGACACTAGGGTCTTGCAGACCTTGCCAAATTTGGAATGGGTACACAGTGTGTGGGCCGGTGTGGAGGGGGTGATACAGGAACTGGCCGATCCTTCCTTTTCCATTGTGCGTTTGGTTGATCCAGAATTAACCCATACTATGTCAGAGGCCGTCTTGGCATGGAGTTTATTTTTGCACCGTGAAATGTATGCGTATCAGCATCAGCAAGCAGAACAGCGGTGGGTACAGCGGCCGATGGTACGGGCGCGCCAGCGTCGTATCGGTATACTTGGATTAGGGCAATTAGGTAAGGCCAGCGCGCAACGATTGAGAGATAACGGGTTTGATGTTTATGGCTGGAGCCGAAATGCTAAAAACTTACAAGGAATAACCTGCTTACAGGGGCAAAATGGGCTGCAGAAGTTATTACAACACAGTGATATTCTGGTGTGTTTATTGCCTTTAACGGCGCAAACCCGTGGCCTTCTAAATGCCCGTACCCTTGCTTGGTTGCCGCAAAATTCAACCATCATTAATTTTGGCCGAGGGCCGATAATCGATGACACCAGCTTATTGAAAGCCCTTGATGATCACCTAGCCTACGCGGTGCTTGATGTGTTTGAGCAAGAGCCGCTGCCTAGGCATCATCCATATTGGCAACACCCTAAAGTCAGTGTATTGCCTCACATATCGGCGCCTACCCACCCATGTAGTGCCAGTCAAATCGTGGCTGAGAATATTCGACGTTATCGTCGGACTGGTCAGTTACCTGAAACGGTAGATACGGGCAGGGGATATTAGTATGTGAAAGCACAATGGGTGTGCGTAGGAAATATGGATGGCAGGAATTAATGCTGTGCCATGCTAGCAATCGTCATTCGCATTTTGATCTTTGTCTTGTTGCTGATCTAATGTGCCGGTGTTGTCAGGGGATGACGGCGCCTCATTTGTATCGTCGCTAACCTCTGTAATGGAGGTATCAGCTAATGGCGGTATTACAGAAAAAGTATCCTCACTGCTTTGTCCGCCGCCACAGGCAACCAAGGTGATACTGATACCGGCACTTAAGGCCAGAATAATGGCACGATTTAAGGTTTTATTAGGTGTCAACGAACTCATCCATTTTTGTGTTTACCCAAAAGTAGTCATAGCTTGAGCTTTGTTGGTTAAGTTCGCAATAGGTCAGTTGCACACATTAGGTATTATCGTGTGCAACTAGGTATATTTTATCCATCGCGGTTACTCAATGGGAGCTATCTGACTAACTGATAAAACAACCCATGAAGCCTGGCGGATCAGGTTCTGTAACGTTTTACCTCATTGCTTAATTCGGCGGTCATTACTTTAAGTTGATCACTGATTTTTTCAGCATCGGCTGTTCCTTGAGCATTTAGGTTGGCAATATCCACAATCTCAGTAACATTCTGGTTAATGCTTTCTGACACATTGGTTTGTTCTTGCGCTGCATTGGCAATTTGAATATTCATCTGCGTAATGGTGGTGGCAGAAGTTTTAATTGCGTTTAGTGAGCTGTCTACGTTTTCTACTTCAGCCGTTACCGCGGCGCTGAGTTTTTCAATTTCTTCAAATAACCCCACCGTTTGTTTTGCGCCAGATTGTACATTTTCCACCATTTCTTGGATCTGATTAGTGCTGTCTCTGCTTCGTGCGGCCAATGTTCTAACTTCATCGGCCACTACGGCAAACCCTCGACCAGCTTCTCCGGCACGGGCGGCCTCAATCGCCGCATTTAAAGCTAGCAGGTTGGTTTGCTCAGAGACGCTTCTGATCACGTCTAAAACGCCGCCAATTTTATCCGAGTGTTCTTCTAGGGTTTTCACCGCTTCAACCCCGGAAAACACCCGATGGCTTAAATCTTCGATTACCTCTATGGCGGTTAGCAAGATGGCGAGGGCATCTTCAATTTTTTCTTCAGCCAAGTTGGCGGAGGCATAGGCTGAACTGGCGTCATCGGAAACGTTTTTAGCCGTCGTTGCCATTTCGTGCATGGCGGTTGCCACTTGATCGGTTTCGTTCAGTTGTCGTTCTGTACCCTGATTTGTTTGTTGCAGTAGCGTGGATAGCTGGGATGTGGCATTGGCCAGGGTCGAGGAGGAATGCAGTACACGTTTTACGATTGACTGTACTTGATCGGCAAATACATTAAAGGATGCAGAAAACTCAGCAATTTCATCACCGGAATCGGTGGATAAACGTTTGGTGAGATCTCCATCACCGTTAGCAATTTCATTCATCGCATTTACGCCAGCTTGTAACGGCCGAACGATACTTCTCACCACAAACAAAGCGATAAATATAATAACGATTAGGGCCACCGCTGAAATCAATACTGTTTGCGTAAAGGTTTTCGTTATGGATTGGTCAATGCTCTGGTCCATAATCGCGACTTGCTGCGCTATACCATCAACCCAAAAGCCGGTACCAAGTAAAACGCCCCACTGTTTTATCGGGATGGCGTAGCCAAGTTTAGGGGCGTAACTGCTGCCATCTTCGTTTGTCCACGCATAGTGGACAAACCCGCCTCCCTGTTTGGCTTGGGCTATAAGTTCTTTTATTAAATATTTGCCTGTCGGATCTTTAAAGTTAATTAAATTGGTGCCTTCTAAGCTTGGTTTAACCCCATGAACTTGATTCACACCTTGATAATCGTAAACAAAAAAATAGCCGGTAGAATTACCGTCTTTGAAGCGTAAGTTACGAAGTACACTAAAAGCCTGTGCTTGAATCTCTTTGTTGTTTGCGGACTCTGGATTATCGATAAAAGGTTTGATGGCCGTGAGGGCTAATGCAATGTAGTTTTTTAATTCCGCTTCCTTTGCGGCGTTAACCTCAGCGTTGAACATGGCAACGGATTTTTTACCCACTGAAGTCGTTTGTACGTAGCTATAACCCATCAGTAGCAAGGTAAGCAAAATAACCGGAACGATGGCGAGGATTATCACGCGGTTTTTTATTGTCAGATGCATGGATGTTTTCTCTATATTCCAAGGGAACTAACTGTTTGCTAAGCAAAATAGGTATTGTGCTTAGCAAACAGCCTTTAAGATAAATGTAGTTTATTGACGGAGAAATGTAATATTTAAGTGAATTATATCGATCCAAATCAATATCAGGTGGGGCTCAAGGGGACGTAGGTACTTGTTGCAACTAGCGGGGTGACGCTTAGGTTGATTAAAATCCGAAACGCCGTTGATAAATTGGGCTAGATGGCAACAATTAACCGTAAATTTTCGTCATTAAACGTGAATCGAGTTTATCGCTAGCCACACTGCGGTATACTGTATTAACTATTCCTTAAGTCATCGCTGTTTTGCGTTATTTCCCATGACTGTTGGGGGGTATTTTCAACTCTCTTGAATAAAAACCAGCAATACGCAACCAAAAAGCCAGCGAAAACAGTATAGATATAAACTCAGCAAGTTTTTAATTTTCTATTAGCGCAGCTAACAGTCACCGCCGGTGGGTGTCACTGCACAAACACATACTCATCCAAAAAAGTATTTCGCTAATTAAGTGCGTCTGTATTTTTTCGTGGTGTTTTTTATTTACATAAGGCAACTAACATGCTTAAAACTATGGTTTACGGTGTCTGTGGCGCTGTGGTTGTGGGAGCAGTCTTATTCGGCGTGTATGCTTGGCATCCCAGCATCGATGAAGTCTCTCCTGTGGCAGAACATAACTTTACACCAGAGATGGTGGCAAAAGGAAAGATGCTAGCCGCGGCCGGTTATTGTGACACCTGTCATACTCCACCCGGTGGTGCGCCCTACGGTGGCAACTATGAAATGCATACACAGTTCGGTTCAATTTACTCTAGCAATATCACACCGGACGAAGAGACAGGCATTGGCAGATGGTCAAAAGCGGCTTTCATACGCGCCATGCGCTCGGGAGTTAGTCGTGATGGGAGCCATTTGTTCCCAGCCTTTCCTTATGAACACTTCAATAAGATGACCGATGAAGACATTACGGCCATCTATGCTTATATAATGACTTCTGTTGCCCCAGTAAAACAGGTGAAAAAAGACAACGGGATCCCGTTTCCACTCAATATAAGGTGGCTTCAAGCAGGATGGAAATTACTTTTCGCAGACACTCAGCAATTTGCATATAACCCCGACAAATCAAAGCAATTTAATCGAGGCGCCTACCTTGCCGAAGGGATTGCCCACTGCGGAGCCTGCCACACACCACGTAATGCCCTCGGTGCAGAACAGTACGAAAAAATGTATCAAGGTGCAGCTATCGATGGTTGGATAGCGCCGTCACTGACCGCTACCAGCACCTCGCCAATACCCTGGCGAGAGCAGGATTTCTATGAGTATCTCACCACCGGTAATGCGCCTTTTCATAGTAGCGCGGCAGGTCCCATGGCTCCGGTCATGCATAAAGGATTAACACAGTTACCCGATGAGGATATTCACGCCATCAGTGCGTATTTAGCCGATTTCAATAACAATGAAGCTAGCGCTTCTGCTGCAACCCATGATGTGGTGCAAACCGCGTTAGCGGCCCAACACACACAAGCGCCCCCGCGTATCGATGAGGGTGCCCGTTTGTATGCCACTGCATGTCAGTCTTGTCATTACAACAGTGACCAGGTAGTGAAAGGACGTCCTTTATTGGCGATTAGTTCATCCACCAACCTTGACCAGCCCACCAACCTCATCAATGTCGTTCTAGATGGCATACATAATGATCAAGGGATCGCGGGTGTGGTTATGCCAGGCTTTAGAGACGCATTAAGTGATGAAGATATCAGTGCCATTGCAGCCTATTTGCGCCAGTCAGCGGGCAAGAAACCATGGCCAAACTTACAACAACAAGTGGTTGATATTCGAGCTCAGCCTCGCTTTGCCCATTAAGTAGACAGGAGAACCTAACATGGCGAATTTTAAAATAAATGGTAAGCCAGTGCGTGTAGATGTAGACAATGACACGCCGCTTTTATGGGTAATTCGAGACGAATTGGCTATGACGGGCACCAAATTTGGGTGTGGAATTGGCACCTGTGGTGCCTGCACGGTTCATGTTGGTGGACGTGCCACACGCTCGTGTATTACTCCGGTAGAGGCCGTGGAAGGGGCCGACATAACCACGATTGAAGGCTTGTCTGAAAACGGAGAACACCCCTTACAGGTGTCTTGGCAAAAACTACAGGTTCCTCAATGTGGTTACTGCCAGTCTGGGCAAATTATGCAAGCTGCCGCGTTGCTCAAAGATATTCCAAACCCTACCGATAGCGACATTGATGCGGTGATGGGTGGAAATTTGTGTCGTTGTATGACGTATGTTCGCATACGCAGTGCAATCCACGAGGCGGCTAACGGGGTGAAGGAAGACAGTCATGAGTAGAATGTTTAAAGACAATGCCATGGGGCTAACTCGCCGGGGCTTTTTAATTGGCATGACCACTGCCGGGGTGAGTTTCGGTTTTCCTCGTCATGTATTAGCCGCCATGGATCCGGCGACTTCTGACGGCAAGATTCTGCCCAGTGAAGGGGATATCTATGAGCCGTCACTTTGGTACACCATTGATAGCGCTGGTAAAGTTAAGGTCAATATTATACGCGCAGAAATGGGGCAACATGTGGGAACCGCCATTGCTCGAATATTAGCCGATGAATTGGAAGCGGACTGGGATGATGTGGAAATCATCCATGTCGATTCTGATCCACGGTGGGGAATGATGGTCACAGGAGGCAGCTGGTCGGTTTCGAAAAGTTGGCCGGTATACCGACAAGCCGGTGCCGCCGGTCGCATTGCATTGATTGAGGCTGCCGCTAAGGTATGGGGAGTGGACAGCGCTGACTGCCGTGGGGTTAAAGGTAAGGTAATATCGAAAAAAGGTGAGCTTTCATACGGGCAGTTAGTGCAGTTGGGGCTGACTCGACAATTTACTGAAGATGAACTGAACGCCTTGCCGTTGAAACCCAATGCTGACCTCAATCTAGTAGGTCAACAAGTCAAAGCGTTGGACGTGGCCAATAAGACTATGGGTAAAACGGTGTTTGGGATTGATGCCAAGGTAGAAGGTATGGTTTACGGCAATCCCATTTTACCCCCTACTCGGTATGGTTCTGCGGTGGTTGATTTTGACGATACCGCAGCCAAGAAAGTTAAAGGTTATCAAAAAACCATTGTGCTAGATGATAGCAGTGGCAGTGTACCGGGATGGTTAATGGTTATTGCCACTAGTTTCGTTGCGGCACAAAAGGCCGCTAAATTAGTGACAGTAAATTGGACGGAGGGCGATGCTAAAAATGTATCGGAAGCCGATATTATTGAACATGGTAGATCGTTACTTGGTGATGACTCAAAGGGCAGTATTTTAGACACGGGGAATGTAAATACGGCACCGGTATTTGCTAAAGCTAATGAACAGTTCACCCAGGAATATATCACCAGTACGGTGTTGCACGGACAAATGGAACCCCTTAATGCGCTGGTATTTAGAAATCCAGACGGTGTGTGGGAAGTGCATTCTGGTTGTCAGTGGCAGTCGTTAACCTTGCCCGTTTTAGCGCAAGCCCTTGGTGAAGACGAAGCCAATATTGTGTTAAGAACTTATATGCTAGGCGGTGGATTTGGGCGTAGATTGAATGGCGACTACACCATTCCTGCTGCATTGGCTTCCAAAGCCTTGGGGGGAAAGCCAGTTAAAATGCTATTGACTCGACCTCAAGATATTCAATTTGATAGCGCCCGTTCAGCTTCTGTACAGCAATTAAAAATAGCATTTGACGATAATAAAACCGTGATCGGTATGGAACATCATGCTACCGCAGGCTGGCCCACCCAAGTTTTAGTGCCTGGGTTTATGCCAAAAGGGGTGAATGATGAACCCTTTGATCCCTTTTCCATAGCCGGTGCCGATCATTGGTATCGCGTGGGCGCACAAAAAGTCCGCGCCGTGTCTAATGATTTAGCCAATGCCACATTTAGACCGGGTTGGTTGCGTTCAGTGGGGCCAGGTTGGACTAACTGGGCATTGGAAAGCTTTATGGACGAAGCCGCGCATTTCGCCGGTAAAGATGCGCTGCAATTTCGTTTAGATATGCTAATAGCTGAAGGTCGTAATGCCGGTTCTACACCGGTGGCTGAAGGGGGCGCAGCCCGTCAGGCGGTGGCTTTGGAAAAAGCCGCTGAGATGATTGGCTGGGGTAAACCCCAAGCTCCAAACAAAGGTATAGGACTGGCCACAACCTTTGGTCAAGAGCGGGAAATGCCTACCTGGGTAGGGTGTGCCGTGCAGGTTCATGTGGAACCCAACAACGGTTTGGTAACGGTAGAAAAGCTTTATCTTGCTGTCGATGCGGGAATTGTTGTTGATCCTGATGGTGCCCAAGCACAGTGTCAAGGGGCGGCATTATGGGGCTTGTCCATGGCGTTATTTGAAGGAACTGAAATTGTTAACGGCCAGTTTAAAGACCAAAATTTTGATCGTTATACGCCGCTAAGAATAGGGCAGACGCCGGAAGTAAAAGTAGAGTTTATTGCCAGTACATTACCGCCATCAGGGCTAGGTGAGCCGGCGGTGACGCCGGTTGCTCCGGCAATAGCCAACGCTATTTACAATGCTGTGGGTGTACGCTTACGTAAATTACCTATGAGTCCCGCTGATGTTAAAGCCGCACTGGAACAGAAAAATGCCTAACAGAAGTAGGCCGTTAGCGCGTCCTTTAAGTTAGGGCTATTGTAGAGAAGTATGGACGTTGCGCTTTCCTACAAGGAAATGAGGAAAGCGCAATATTGTTGTGACTTAAGGCTGAAACGGTAATGATGATTGGTGCAATATAATGCGTATCTTTCCGTCATCACATTGTTTAAAAACGAAGCTCTTATTAACAAAAATGTGGCTGTCATCGGCACCGATGAAATGCACATTACATTGCACAATCGCTAAGTCGTTATGGAGAATGAAATCTTCTTTGCTATACCAAACCTTTACCCAAGGCTTTAGTTTAAAGCCGTTGTCATTAGGAAAGTCACTGTTTCCACCCACAAAATAAGAAAGGGCCCCTTCCTTTGTCGGGCGATATGTTTGTTCGCCAAATGTGAGTGTTGGCTTGAACAATACGTGACCGTTATCATAGTCGTAATTATCCGTTAGAACTTGATTCGAGAATGCTTGGGTGTCTCCGCCTTCAGCGTGAACTTCCCCAACTTTAACCACGTTGTCGCACCAAGTTTGTAGTGCGGTATGTACCATTTCTTTAGTAAACATAATGTACACATTTCTCCTTCATTGATGTTATTTTCTGTGACCCTACATAACCACTGATGACACGGGTGCTAAGGACTTAGTATTCATCATTTGTGTCACATGACTTTCCAAGCATAGCCCATCGATTCGAAAATTAATGTCTATTCCGTGGCCATTTAGGCTCATTGAGGCAATGTTATATTATCTCTAAAAGTTGCGGGATTTAGATTATCCTGATCCAAATATTTAACAAGACTGTTTCGAGATAGTTTTTAGCTATCAATACATCCCCTCTGGTGACTTGGCGATTTTGGCGCAACTCTGTGGGTAGTGATTTAATCACTCACCTAGTTAGGGGCGCGAAACAGTGGATAAAAATTGGGTGTTAGTACTTGCTAAGGTGCCGAACAGCGAATTTTCTTACATTTAGCGCGTTATTGTTGACTTTAATCATAGTATTGTCGACATTTTGTAAATGATAATAATTGTTGTTTGTGATTTCCTGTGATTGTTATATTATCACATTTTGAGATAGAGAGTTGGACACATTAGGTAAAGTCCTTGTGTTCAGTTGTAACACTTTCACAGCATTATCCAGGATCCGATAAAGAAATGAAAAAGACACCCTTAGCACATGCTATGGCCGCTTTATTGTTAGCGAGCCCAGTTTTAGCACAACAAAACACATCCGCAGATAGCCAAAACGAGGACATTGAAAAAGTCTCCGTGGTGGGCGTTCGTGCGCGTTTGTATGAAGCGGGCATGCTTAAAGATACGGTTCAAAAAACAGAAGTGGTATCTGATAGTTTGATGGAGAAACTACAAGCGTCCTCGCTCACTGATGCAATATCCATTTCTCCGGGTGTGCGGGTGAACAACGAATGTTCCATGTGTGGTGTTAAACGGGTAATGCTAAACGGCTTGCGAGGTGAGCACACCACTGTACTGGTAGACGGTATTCCGGTTTACACCATGATGTCTGGTTTCTATGGCCTTGATGCTGCGGCTTCTTCCGGTGTAGAGAGTGTGGAAATTGCCCGAGGTGCTGGAGCGTCGTTAATTGCCCCCGAAGCGATTGGCGGTACCATTAATCTGGTGACCAAAAAAGCGATTGAAAATGGCGTTACTGTAGACCTTTCAGCGGGTGAGAATGGCTACAAAAAAGGGAGCTTAGTGGCTACCGGTCTTGCTAATGATGATAAGACTCGTGTGACATTCTCGGCACAATATGACGACCGTGATCAATACGACGGTGATAACAATGGGGTTAGTGAAAACCCTGAACTTGAGAACAAGGTGGCAACCCTGTTCATCTCCCATGATTTTACCAACCAAGATAGTGTGCATGTGCGCGCTAATCTTGCTGATTCAGAAATATTTGGCGGCCCCACTGGTACAAGTATTGGTGAAGTCCTCAATGATTATTATGCAGATCCAGATTTTGAATCCTCCTCTTTGTTTGAAGATGATGACGTGCGCAATGCCTATATTGGTAAGGGGTGGGAAACCACTGAATGGATAGAATCTGAGCGCAAAGAACTCTATGTCAGTTGGCTCCATGACTTTGGCGACCAATTAAATATGACCTTGGTGGCTTCTCATAATGACCATACTCAAGACTCTTTCTACGAGGGGTTTGTGTACGATGCTGACAATGAAATGGACTATTTTGATGCTCGCTTTAATTGGAATGTGGTTGATGATCATTTACTGACTTTTGGTCTTGATACGCGTATGGAAACCCTCGACTCCCAAACAAACAGTGATACCGATGACTATGTCTCTGACAGTTTCGATTACGACACCTTAGGCTTTTATATTCAAGACAGTTGGTATGTGAATCAGGATTTAGAATTAAATGTAGCGGTGAGAATAGATAAGGTTGAAGCCGACTTCACCGATCCTGCAAAACCAGGTACAGAAATTGACGAAACCATCGTGTCTCCTCGCGTAGATATCCGCTATGATCATAATGAACAGTGGACATCTCGCTTGTCGGCGGGTCGCGGTTATCGAGCGCCATTGTCCTTTTTTGAATCTGATCACGGTATCCTTGATGCGGGTGTGGGCTTTGAAATTAATGTGGATGAATTAGAGCGCTCGTTATCGGTAAATTACGCATTAAGTTATCTTGGGGAAGCCCTTAGCCTTACCACGTCTTTAGGTTATACCAACGTGGAAAATCTTGCGGTGTTGTCTGAAAATGAGGAGGGAGTGCCGGCACTTGATCAACTTACCGAAGACGCCGATGTATTCGTTAGTGATGTGGTATTGAGTTATCATCTCACTGATGATTTTACCTTGGGATTCACCGCTGAAAACTATGTATATAGTGATCAATTTAAACAGTCTTATGGTGTTGTTCCGGTTGAACAGCGTGCTATTTTTACTGCTGATTGGGAAATAAAAGGGTGGGATGTGTACGCCGCTGCCACCTGGGTGGGCAGTCGGGATTTGAGCGAATACGGTACACCTGAAGCGCCTACCTTTGATGCCGCTGGATTACTGCCTATGTCTACCAACGCACCCGCCTATTGGACGGTAACTACGAAGGTATCGAAACAGATCACTGACACCTTTAGTGTGTATGTTGGAGCAAACAACCTGTTTGATTACACCCAAGTTGACGACATGGAGACACCGTTATTTTACGAAGATGGCGGTTATGACGTTGCCTATATTTACGGGCCGCTGCGAGGCCGAGAAATTTATGCTGGTATCACGGTAGCCTTGTAACGATGAATAAATGTGTAAGACAAGTCGCTTTCGCTTGTACTGTCTTTCTAGCGAGCTTCCCGTTGTGGGGGGCCGGGAATAATCCTCTTTATTCGCTAGAATTAGACGCATTGATGAATTTAGAAAGGGTATCACTAGGGGATTATAAACATCAGATCCTAGTGGTAACCGTTTTTGAACCTCAATGCCCTTGGTGTATGAAGCAATTTAAAGCGTTAGAAGATTTATATCAAAACTGCGCTAATCACTTACAACCGGTCGCTGTGGGGGTAGGAGATAAAAAAGGGTTAAAAGAGATTGTATATAAAACAAAGATCTCTTTTCCCGCCGCTGTTGCCTCACCGGATTTTATCGCTATGGTGGGAGAGCCTAAAGCCACGCCTTTTAGTCTTATCATTGACGACAACGGCGACCTAGTTACCACTATTGAAGGCTATGTTCCGCTAGCAAAACTCCGCTATGCATTTCAGGATGTGTGTCTCGCAGACGCCGTTGCACAAACATCTATTTCAGGTTAGTTAAAGGGGCATTGCATGCCCCTGCTTTGTTGATAAATCAGCACCCATCATCAGTAAATCTCCTGCGTATTGCCCTAATGTAAGGGTAAATGCTAAGCAATTGAATAAGCATTGATTGTGTATAGTCTCGAGATCAGCGAAAATAGCCGCCAATTACGATTAACACGACGGGTTACAGGGGAAGCGCGAAAACAGTGTGCTTTGCTAAGTGTGTGTAAATCCGCGTACAAACGAAAAGAACGAATACATGGCAAATCAAGATTTTCTTAATGAAATCAATAAGCGAAGAACCTTTGCTATCATCTCGCACCCTGATGCCGGTAAAACCACCATTACTGAAAAAGTGCTTTTATTTGGCCGCGCATTACAAACGGCAGGGACAGTAAAAGGTAAAAAGTCCGGCCAGCATGCTAAGTCCGATTGGATGGAGATGGAAAAAGAGCGGGGTATTTCTGTTACCACGTCGGTGATGCAGTTTCCTTACCGCGATCATCTTGTGAACCTGCTTGATACTCCAGGACACGAAGATTTCTCTGAAGATACCTACCGTACCTTAACCGCAGTGGATTCGTGCTTAATGGTCATTGACGCGGCGAAAGGGGTGGAAGCTCGTACCCGTAAGCTGATGGAAGTGACCCGTTTACGAGATACGCCAATTATTACCTTTATGAACAAGTTAGACAGGGATATTCGTGATCCCCTCGAATTGCTTGATGAGGTTGAGACAGAGCTCAATATTATGTGTGCGCCGGTGACCTGGCCAATCGGCAGTGGTAAAGGATTCAAAGGTGTTTACCATTTTCATCGGGATGAAGTCTTTCTTTATCAATCTGGAATGGGTCACACCATTCAAGATGTGCGCATCATCAAGGGGGTAGATAGCCCAGAACTGGAAGAAGCCATCGGCAGCGGTTTGGCTGAACAGTTAAAAGAAGAACTTGAATTGGTGCAAGGTGCATCCAATGAATTTGATCAAGAAATGTTCTTAGCCGGTGAACTTACCCCGGTATTTTTTGGTACCGCATTGGGCAACTTCGGTGTTGATCACATGCTTGATGGCTTAGTTAGCTGGGCGCCTGCACCCCAAGGTCGGGTTACTGAAGACGGCGAAATCAGTGCTCAGACGCCAGAGTTTAGCGGCTTTGTGTTTAAAATTCAGGCCAATATGGATCCCAAGCACCGAGATCGCATTGCATTTTGTCGTATCGTGTCCGGTAAGTACGAAAAAGGCATGAAAATGCGCCACAGCCGTATCAATAAAGATGTGCGTATTTCTGATGCATTAACCTTCTTAGCTGGCGACAGAGCATTACTTGAACAAGCCTATGCTGGCGATATTATCGGTCTTCATAATCACGGTACCATCCGTATTGGTGATACGTTTACCTCGGGCCGTAATTTTCGTTTTACCGGCATTCCTAACTTTGCGCCTGAGCTTTTCAAACGCATCCGTTTGCGCGACCCTTTAAAACAGAAGCAATTGCTAAAAGGGCTTATTCAGTTATCAGAAGAAGGCGCGGTCCAAGTTTTTCGTCCACTGATAAACAATGATTTAATTGTCGGTGCCGTCGGTGTGTTGCAGTTTGACGTCGTTGTTGCCCGCCTTAAGGCAGAGTACAATGTGGATGCAATATACGAACATATCAGTGTGAACACAGCCCGCTGGGTTTACAGCGATGATGCTAAGAAATTGGATGAGTTTAGACGCAAAGCCGAGCAGAACCTTGCCTTAGATGGCGGCGATAATCTTACGTATATCGCGCCTACACGGGTTAACTTACAACTAGCCCAAGAGCGTTATCCAGACATTCAGTTTAAAGAAACCCGCGAACATTAAGAAAGACAAACAATGAATATACATGCTTTATTAGTCAGTCGTTTTACCGAGGCATTAGAAGAGCTAGGGGTCGAAAATGCCCCTGTGCCGGTGGCAAAAAGTGCTCGTCCTGAGTTCGGTGAGTATCAGTTTAACGGTGCGATGGCACTGGCTAAACAACTTAAACAAAAGCCCCGTGATATTGCAGAGAAAATTGTCTCCCTGGTGAAGCTAAACGATGTTGCCAGTAAGCTCGAGGTTGCAGGTCCGGGTTTTATCAATGTACATCTAAACGACACTTGGTTGGCGAATCAGTGTGAACTGGCATTACATGATCCCCGCATTGGTGTTGCAAAAGAAAAAACCAACACTATCGTGGTGGATTACTCTTCGCCAAATCTTGCTAAAGAAATGCACGTGGGGCATTTGCGTACCACCATCATTGGTGATGCCGTGGTCAAAGTGCTGGAATTTCTGGGACATAAGGTCATTCGTCAAAATCATATGGGCGATTGGGGTACCCAGTTCGGAATGCTGTTAGCTCACCTGTCAGACAAACTTGAAAGTGAAGTGGCAGAAACCGCCTTATCTGATCTTGAAGACTTTTATCGTGCAGCGAAGGTGCGTTTTGATAACGAAGAGGGCTTTGCGGATCGCGCCAGAGAGTACGTGGTTAAATTACAAGGTGGCGACACCCGTTGTTTAGCACTATGGCAACTGTTCATCGACATCTCTATCAAGCACAGCGAAGAGGTGTATCAAAAACTGAATGTCAGCCTGACTCGTGATGACATTATGGGAGAGTCTGCTTATAACGACGATCTGGCCAATGTGATTGCACAGCTAAAAGAACAAGGCATTGCGGTGGAGGATCAAGGGGCTCAGGTTGTATTCATTGACGAACTTGCCGACAAAGAGGGTAACCCGGCGGTTTACATTGTACAAAAATCCGGTGGCGGATACTTATATTCCACCACGGATTTAGCCGCCATCCGTTATCGTAGTGGTAAACTGAACGCCGATAGAACGCTAATTCTTACCGATGCCCGACAGGCCTTACACTTTAAGCAAACAGAGATTGTAGGTCGTAAAGCGGGCTTCATGAAACCGGAACAAACATACGAGCATTGCCCGTTTGGTATGATGCTGGGGAGTGATGGCAAGCCGTTTAAAACCCGCACAGGTGGCACGGTTAAGCTGGTTGAATTATTGGATGAAGCGGTAGAGCGTGCGGGTAATTTGATTGCAGAGCGTACTTCTGATTTATCTACTGATGAACTCAAAGACGTGGCTCGCAAAGTGGGCATTGGCGCGGTTAAATATGCCGACTTAAGTAAGAACCGTACCACCGATTATGTCTTTAATTGGGATACCATGTTAAGTTTTGAAGGCAATACGGCTCCTTACTTACAATATGCATTTACCCGGGTACAAAGCATTTTCCGTAAATCTGGTATATCCCCTGCCGACTTGCCTGGCGCTATGGCCTTTACTGAAAAACAAGAACACGTATTAGCCGTGTTGTTATTGCAGTTTGAAGAAGTGGTCGGGGTAGTATCAAGAGACGCCACGCCCCATGTGTTGTGTACGTACCTGTACGATGTGGCCAGTGCCTTTATGTCGTTTTATGAAGCGTGCCCCATCTTAAAAGACGGGATCGAAGATAAAGTGCGCAACAGCCGTTTAGAATTGGCGGCGTTGGTGGCGAAAACCCTCGAACAAGGCTTGGCATTATTGGGTATCGAAACCCTGGATAAAATGTAATAACCATAGCATAGCGAGGGCTAGAAAGTGCTTTTTGGTTTTACCATAGAAGCACTTTTTGCCATGGCTTTTACATCAACAGGACAGAGGTGACTGACTCGAGTTCAGCTCCTTGATGACAACAAGTGAAACAGGGTTTTATACACCCTCGCTGGGTTTTGGTGTTAAACACCTTTTTTCCCTTTATTTCTGCCTTAACCGGGCTATCAAAATAAACCTAAATTCGTTACTATTCGCGGTCTTATTTTCAGAACACATGTGGCGAAAAAATGTTTGAAGTAAACCCAGTCAAAAATGCCATTGAAGATATCCGTGCGCGTGCCCAAGCGCTTAGGGGGTATCTTTGACTTTGATACAAAGTCAGAGCGTCTAGAAGAAGTTAATCGAGAGCTCGAAAGCTCTGAAGTATGGAATGAACCGGAACGAGCCCAAGCGCTCGGAAAGGAAAAGGTCGCTTTAGAGCAGGTAGTGGAAACAATCCACAAACTGGATCAGGGCACAGAAGATGTCGAAGGATTATTGGAATTGGCGATTGAAGCCGAAGACGAAGAAACCTTTGACGAAGCCCAGGTTGAACTGGCCGCGCTTATCGCCGACCTTGAAGGTCTTGAATTTCGCCGTATGTTCTCAGGTCCAAACGACAGCAGCGATTGCTATTTAGATCTGCAATCCGGCTCTGGCGGCACAGAAGCCCAAGATTGGGCCAATATGCTGCTGCGGATGTATTTGCGTTGGGGCGAGGCCCACGGTTTTAAAACCGAAATCATCGAGCTTTCTGACGGTGACGTGGCCGGCATTAAAAGTGCTACTATTCGCTTTCAGGGTGAATATGCCTTTGGTTGGTTAAGAACCGAAACCGGCGTACATCGCTTGGTACGTAAATCTCCCTTTGACTCGGGAAATCGCAGGCATACATCGTTTTCATCGGCTTTTGTGTACCCTGAGATTGACGATGATATTCAGATTGATATCGATCCGTCGGATCTGCGTATTGACACATACCGAGCATCCGGGGCGGGTGGTCAGCACGTTAACCGTACTGATTCGGCGGTGCGTATTACCCACGAACCCACGGGCATTGTGGTGCAGTGCCAAAATGACCGCTCTCAACATAAAAATAAAGATCAGGCAATGAAGCAACTAAAAGCCAAACTCTATGAGTATGAGTTGCAGAAACAAAATGCCGAAAAACAAGCGATGGAAGATAGCAAATCAGATATCGGCTGGGGTAGCCAAATTCGTTCCTACGTATTAGACGACTCCCGCATTAAAGATTTGCGCACAGGGGTGGAAACCCGTAATACCCAGGCCGTTCTTGACGGCGATTTAGATAAATTCATTCAGGCTAGCTTGAAATCTGGCTTGTAAATTACCCACTAAAGTGAATAGGTTATGACCGACCAACAACTTGATGAAAATAAACTTATTGCCGAACGCCGCGCGAAACTGAGTGCGATTCGGGAACAATGCCGTGCAAATGGCTTTCCTAATAATTTCCGTCGTGAAAATTATGCTGAAGAGTTACAAAAGAAATTCGGTGAATTAGATAAAGAAACACTGGAAAGCCAGGGTAACAAGGTTTCTGTTGCAGGCCGCATAATGGCAAAGCGTGGACCCTTTATATTACTTCAGGATATGACAGGGCGCATTCAGGCCTATGCTGATAAAGCCACGCAAAAAGAAATTAAAGCAAAATTCGGCTCTTTAGATATTGGCGATATTATTGGTGTGGCGGGTGCGTTGCATAAATCTGGCAAGGGCGATTTGTATGTCAACATGGAAAGTTGGCAATTGTTGACAAAAGCACTGCGTCCATTACCAGAGAAATTTCATGGCTTAAGCGATCAAGAAACCAAATATCGCCAGCGTTATGTTGACTTGATCACCAGCGAAAAAACCCGTGAAACCTTTAAAATTCGTAGTGCAATTATTAATGGTATTCGTCAGTACCTTACCAATAAAGATTACATTGAAGTAGAAACCCCCATGTTGCAGGTTATTCCTGGTGGTGCCACAGCAAAACCGTTTGTGACACACCACAATGCCATGGATATCGATATGTACCTGCGAATTGCACCCGAGCTCTACCTGAAGCGTCTGGTTGTGGGTGGTTTTGAGCGCGTATTTGAAATTAACCGTAATTTCCGCAATGAAGGTTTGTCTACGCGTCATAATCCAGAATTCACTATGTTGGAATTCTATCAAGCCTATGCAGATTACAATGATCTGATGAACTTAACCGAAGATATGTTACGCAAGCTGACAAAGGATATTTTAGGTTCTAGTGAGTTGGTAAATACAGAGCGTGATAGTGACGGCAATGTGATCAGTGAAACCCATTACGATTTTGCTAAGCCGTTTGAACGTTTGAGTATGGGTGATGCCATATTGAAATACTGGCCTGAGGCAAATGAAGCCGCTATTCGCGATCCAGAAGCCAATTTGGACGAGATGAAGGCCATGGCAAAACAACTGCATATCAAAGAGCCTGAAGTGGATGGCATTTGGGGAGCAGGTAAATACCTGTGTGAGATTTTTGAAGCAACGGCAGAAGAAAAACTCATTCAACCCACCTTTATCACCGCTTACCCATGGGAAGTATCACCCCTGGCCCGTCGTAATGATGATAACCCATTTATTACCGACCGCTTTGAATTCTTCGTGGGTGGCAGAGAAATTGCCAATGGATTTAGCGAGCTGAACGATCCTGAAGATCAAGCAGAGCGCTTCCGCAAACAGGTTGAAGAAAAAGACGCCGGTGATGATGAAGCCATGCACTTTGATGATGATTATATTCGTGCATTAGAATATGGCCTGCCTCCCACAGCAGGGCAGGGAATTGGTATCGACCGTCTGACTATGTTGTTTACTGACAGTCCAACCATTAAAGACGTGATCTTGTTCCCTCATATGAAGCCACAAGGCGCAGAAAGTCACGATTAATTACTTAAGGGAAAGCGCCCTTATTTTTTGATATAAACCGGTATTGATGGGAACATCAATACCGGTTTTTTTTGCCTGTCTCACTAAAAAACCACTGATCCCTTCTATTTCGCTTTGTCGCCCATGATGAATGTCTTGATGCATACTGGAATAATTGTTGGCGGTTTGCGCAATCACCTTTCTCACCCTTGCCACTAGGCTTTGGGTGTCGGTTGGAAAACCACAGGCAGTCATAACCATGGCAGTCTCGCTACAAATATTGTGTATTTGACGTTGATAGTGAGGGTGTTTTAATGCCCCATTGGTTACATCGTCAATCGCGGTAAGGGGGTTGATAACCAGGTTTATGGCCAGTTTTTCCCACAAGGCTGCCTGAATATTTTGTTGCCATAAAACCGGCGGCAAACAGGCATTAATTTGTGCCGTCACCCGGTTGTTTAACAACGCTTGCTCGTTGGATGTGCCGTGGACGGGGGCTATGACGCCCAATTTTGTTTCTCCCATGCCGGTATGCTTAACCTCTTGGGCCGAAACCTTAAGCGCACCATGGCTGGTGGTGGCCAGATATAAGGGGTTATCGGGCAATAACGACGTCAGCACCTCATGGCCGCCCATGCCATTTTGTAACAACACAACCGGTGTGTCAGGGCACAATAAATGCCGCCATTGCTCAATGGCCGAGGCTAATTGGTAGTATTTCACCGGCACGATCAGTAAATCCCTTGAGGATAGGGCGACAGGTTCACGGTTATGTAAGGTTGTGGAGGTACCATCCATATGGACAACATTCGTTACCGCAGGCCGTTGGCGACGCAACAGCACCGAGTAAGGAGATTGATTCCGCTGGGCTCCGGCGGCGAGAAGCGAGCCGATTGCACCGTCGCCCACTATAGCGATATGAGAAGTCATCATAGCTCAGTATCAGAAGGTTTCTTTATTGTCGGTAAGGTAAATTTGGGCCACTTCATCCTTTCAATATCCTCAATTTTAGGCAGCCACTGGGTAAGCACGTCCGCTGTAAAATGGTGGCCTTCGTTAGGCGGGCAACAAATACGAAAGGTTTGATTTTGATAAATAAAGACTAACCCATAAGCATGCAAGCTTACCCTATCCTGAGGGGCGGCGCCGCCGTACAGTGTATCGCCCGCGATAGGCGCCCCTAAACTTTTCATTGCCACTCGAATTTGATGGGTCTTGCCAGTAAGGGGCTTGACGAGGGCAACCCGGCCTACCTGAGGAAGGTGATAACTGAAAAATTGTGTTACGGCGGGGTTATGTCGGGTTTTTAGCAATACATGCTGACCCCTACGGCGGTTTTTCATATCGCCCACCAGGGTACCTTGCTTTTTCGATGGCTTAGTCGATAGCACCGCAAGATAAAATTTTTGGATCTGTCTTTGGCTAAATAACTGGCTAAGCTGTGCTGCTGCCGTTGGGTTCCTCCCAATTAGGAGGCAACCGGAAGTGACGGTATCTAAGCGATGACATAAATACAGACGGGATTCGCCAGTAAGTGCTGCCAATACGGTAATAATGCCGTTTTCACCATCATGCATAGGTGTGCCAACCGGTTTATTAACAATGTAAAAATCCGGATGAGTAAATACAATATCGGCGGATGAAAAGGGACTAGCCACGAACTAAGGTTAAGGCTGTGTCGTAATCAAGCTCGTCGATGGCATCTCTTACCGATTGTTGTAGAGCAGGATCCGAGGTGGTTTCGGTTAGCCATTCATCTAATTGATCTTGAGCGATAAATTCACTCTGTTCTAAGGCCTGAATAAAAGCTTCTGGGGCTAAAAGACTGCTTTCGTTCGTGGGCAAAGGTGATGTCGCCGTTGCTTGTGGTGAGCGTTGTGGTGGCGCGTCAATTAAAGAGGGGGTCTGATGGAGTTCATCGATATATGAAAGTGTGGTCGACAAGGTAAAGCAGAATGCCGAAAAAGATGAAGGGGTCCCCGGATTGGCTTTCAATTCATCTTCTGTTTGTTTACAGGCTTGATGTAATCGCGAGATCCCCAAATTACCCGCCACACCTTTTATCGTATGAAGGTGAATTTTTGCTTCTTGCCATTGTTCGTTTCGCAGCATGGTATTGAGTTTATCTTCCGAGTCCTGATATTCGTCGGCAAATTTTTGCAATAGACGTAAAAACAGCGTTTTATTCCCACTTAACTGGGACAAGCCAAACTCAAGGTCAATGATCTTTGCGGCAGAATCCATAATTACTCCGAAAACGTGTTTATCACAGTGTATTTCATTGTGTAATAAATTGATACAAACGACATAACTTGGTATAGGTTTTATAATGCATTTTCTGGTAGGCTGCACCCTTACATTTGTTTTCAGAAGCATTATTACCTTTTTCGCTGTCCTAAAAGGACGCACCATTGATTTTATTGAAAATGCATTTATAAAATGTTTAAAGAAGGAAGCCTGATGGCATTATCTTTACCCATAAAAGTGGTTCTTTGCGCTAGCATTGTTACGTTGTTATTGGGCTGTCAGGCGAAAGCGCCTGAACATAGATCTCCGGCTAGCAATTCGTCAGATATTCACATTCCCCATACTAAATATACATTAGATAACGGCCTGACCGTGATCTTGCATGAAGATCATTCCGATCCATTGGTTCATGTTGATGTCACGTATCATGTGGGCAGTGCTAGAGAAGAATTGGGGAAAAGTGGCTTTGCTCACTTTTTTGAGCATATGATGTTCCAAGGCTCTGAGCACGTAGCGGATGAAGAACACTTCAAGATAATCACTGAAGCTGGGGGCACCTTAAACGGCAGTACCACTACAGATAGAACAAATTATTTTGAAACTGTTCCGGCTAATCAGCTAGAAAAAATGCTATGGCTAGAAGCGGATCGTATGGGCTTTCTTTTACCCGCGGTAAATCAAACCAAGTTTGAAAACCAGCGTGAAACTGTGAAAAACGAACGGGGGCAACGGGTGGACAACAAACCCTACGGCCTGCGCTCAGAAAAAAACGGTGAGGCTCTCTATCCCACCGGACATCCTTATTCTTGGTCTACCATCGGTTATATGGAAGATTTAGACCGGGTGAATGTTAACGATCTCAAAGCCTTTTTTAAGCGCTGGTATGGACCTAATAATGCGGTGTTAACCATTGGCGGAGATATTGATGTTAAGCAAACGCGACAATGGATAGAAAAGTATTTTGGTACGATTCCCAGAGGCCCTGAAGTCGAAGAGCCTAAGCCCCAACCGGTGGTGCTATCTGAAGACCGCTATGTGACCTTGGAAGACAAAGTCCATTTACCACTATTACAAGTGACCTTTCCCACTGTTTACGCTCGCCACCCAGACGAAGCACCGCTAGACGTGCTGGCCGATATACTCGGCGGTGGTAAAACGTCCTTGTTCTACAAAAACTTGGTTAAAGAAGGGTATGCAGTACAAGCGAATGTTGCCCATCCGTGTAAAGAGCTCGCCTGTGAATTTCAACTATTGGCGTTGGCAAATCCTCAGCGTATGCCTACTTTAGCGGCGTTAAATGATCTGGTGAACAACACCTTGGCTGAATTTGAAGAACGTGGTGTTGAAGATGATGATCTTGCACGGACCAAAGCGGGCATTGAAGCATCCACCATATTTGGTTTGCAAAGTGTTGCCGGCAAGGTCAGTTCATTGGCCAGTAATGAAACCTTTTATGGCGAGCCGGATTTAGTTGCTGCCGATTTGCACCGGTATAGCAACGTCACCGCAGACGATGTGATGCGTGTTTATCGACAATACATCAAAGGTAAGCATAGTGTTACCGTTTCGGTTGTTCCTCAAGGGCATCCGGAAGTGGCAGCCCACGAACAAACCTTTGCGCTTGGTGAGCGGGATATTGGTGATGTCACGCTAGTGAATACCACGGTTACTCAGCCAGTTATTCATGATGATTTTGATCGCTCGGTTGTGCCTAAAGCCGGTCCGGCACCGGTGGTTCGTGTCCCTGCGTTTTGGGAAACCCAGCTGACTGATAATATCGATATGCTAGGTGTTACCAGTGATGAAACGCCAACGGTAACATTAACTATCAATCTGGAAGGCGGGATGTTACTCGACCCAGTAGAAAAAGCCGGCTTGGCAAGTTTTACTGCCGCCATGATGAATGAATCTACCACCCATTATGCAAACGAATCCCTGTCTAATGAATTGGCGAAATTAGGCAGTCGTATTCAATTTAGCGCGTCAGGAAGGTTTACCCAGATTTACTTGTCATCATTAACAAAAAATCTCGATAAAACGCTGGCATTGCTAGAAGAAAAACTGTTTCACCCCGCATTTTCAGAAGCGGATTTTACCCGTTTGAAGAGCCGTATGATGCAAGGTATGCAACAGAGTATGCGGAACCCAGGCTATTTGGCAGATCGGGCAAAAGATTACGTTTTATTTGGTGACAGTAACCGGGTTAGTTTGCCTAATGGCGGAACGTTAGAAACCGTCAATAATATTACCCTTGATGATATCAAGCGGTTTTATAACAGTTATTACTCACCGTTTAATACCAGTGTGGTTGCGGTAAGTAATCTAAAACAAGCCGATATCGTATCAGCACTAGGGTTTTTAAAAAATTGGCAAGTAAAACCTTACACCATTGCCAACCAAGGTGAGTTTCCGCAATACAGTGGAACCCAAATTTTCTTAGTGGATAATCCTGGTGCGGTACAATCTGCAGTGCATATCGTTAAACGGGCGTTGCCATTTGACGCCACCGGGGATTATTTTCTTACTAGGTTGATGAATTTCCCTCTTGGCGGTGGGTTTAACAGTCGAGTAAATCTGAATCTACGGGAAGATAAAGGCTATACCTACGGCGCTTCCACTTCGTTTATTGGTGGCAAAACCTTAGGTTGGTTCGATGCTCAGGCAGACGTTAACGCCGTGAGTACCGTAGACGCGATTAAAGAATTTATTAGTGAAATAAAGCGGTTTCAGGCAGGCGGAATGACGGCACAAGAACTGGCCTTTATGCGCAATGCCTTTACCCTTAGTGACGCCCTTGAGTATGAAACACCAAGTAGTAAGGTGGCATTTCTTCGACAAATGCAGGCGTATGATTTACCAGATAATTACAGAGAAATTCAAACTGATTTGATTAATCAAGTTAGTCTTGAGACTCTAAACAGCGTGGCCAAAGAGCAGCTAAATGTAGATGACATGCAAATAATCGTAGTGGGTGATAAGGCCAGCTTGGAAGCACCGCTGGCAGAACTTGGCTACCCCATCGTGCCGTTGTCGTTTTCTGAAAATAAATGATTGTAGATTGCTATTGAATTTTACGGGGAAGCCCCAAAAATAACGGGCCCCCGTTACCAGTATGGATAAATACGTTGACCTCATCAAAGCTTAATTTTACGCGTCGCCTAGAGGCGATGAAAAATGCAGAGTGTTTAAGTGCACTGCGGGATATCAAACATGGTGTAGAACGAGAAGGGTTACGTATCAAGCCTTCCGGCACTTTGGCCAGTACGCCTCACCCCGTAAAGTTAGGCGCTGCGCTAACTCATGAGTGCATCACCACGGATTTTTCTGAATCCTTGTTAGAGTTTATTACTCCACCGATGGCAAACAGTGAAGTGACAGAAGCCCAATTAAAAGATATTCATAAGTTTGCTCTTGAGAATATGGACGATGAAATACTATGGCCCATGAGTATGCCGTGTTTTATCGACGATGAGGCCCATATTCCGTTAGCCTATTTTGGCGAGTCTAACGTGGGTAAAATGAAACGGGTTTATCGTTTAGGACTAAAAAATCGTTATGGCAGTATGATGCAGGCCATTGCCGGGGTGCATTTTAATTTCTCATTGCCAGATTCATTTTGGCAGCAATGGGCAGCCATGAACGGGGAGGCGTGTACTCAGGATCAGATTTCCGCAGATTACTTTTCACTGATTCGTAATTATCGCCGGCTTTGTTGGCTGTTACCCTATTTATATGGTGCTTCGCCAGCCTTATGTGGGTCTTTTATTGCGGGGAAATCAACCCATTTGCCCTTTGAAAAAGTAGGTAAAGGTTCGGTTTATCTTCCCTATGCGACCTCTTTGCGTATGAGTGATTTAGGCTATACAAACTCAGAGCAGTCAGCATTACAAATTTGCTATAACCATTTAACCACCTATGTGGATAAATTGCGCAGTGCTATGTACACCCCTTCAACCAGTTTTAAACATTTTGCTGCAGGAGAGGGCGGCCATTTTCAACAGCTGTCGAAAAATATTTTGCAAATTGAAAATGAACTGTATTCACCCATTCGACCTAAGCAGCCCACTGAATCTATGGAAAAGCCCACAGATGCATTGGTGAAACGAGGTGTGAGCTACGTCGAAGTTCGGGTATTGGATGTCAATCCATTCTCACCTGTGGGTATCGATAAGGCACAAATGGACTTCTTGGATGTCTTTATGGTGTCTTGCTTGCTGATGGATAGCCCTGAAATGACCGCCGAAGAGCTTCAAGAAGCACGAGAGAATATGGACAAGGTGGTATTGGAAGGCCGTGACCCTGCCTTAACCCTGTCTAATCATGGCGAAAGTACTTTATTTAGCGCTTGGTCGGCTTCATTGTTCGATGTTTTCAGACAGACCGCTGAGTTGCTAGATGAAGCTAACGGTAACCAAGATTATTCTCAGGCCGTGGAAATGCAATGGGAGAAAGTCTTACAACCGGCGTTGACACCGTCGGGCAAAATACTGTCGCAATTACTCAAAGAAAATATGGATAACAGTACCTTTGGTCTTAAATTAGCACATCAGTATGCCCAAGATATTGCCAATTATGACTATCGCTTTTATTCACAAGAGGGATTTGAAAACATGGCGAAAACCTCTTTGGCCATGCAAGAGGAAATTGAGTCTGAAACCCAAGCGCCATTTACAGACTTCATCGAAGATTATTTTTCTGCCCCGTTAGCAACGAAAGATGACTGATAAACAGACAAAAAAAATGCCTGGCAAAACTGCCAGGCATAAATATTGTTCCAGGGAAACACACACATTTTGCTAGAACACTTATTTGGACATCATTCTGTGAAAAAGTTCATTTGGAATTTACATTTTTTCCGCTCAGCTATTTATTTTCTTCCCCTACTTTTGCTTAGTGGTTGTGCTACTTCGCCGCCACAAGACACCAGCAATATTTGCGAAATATTCTACGAGAAAGATGATTGGTACGATGCCGCCGCAGACACTCGTGATAAATGGGGGGTACCTATTCATGTGCCCATGGCCATTATGTATCAGGAGAGCTCATTTCGGCACGATGCTTTACCGCCAAAAGACTATGTGTTTTTCGGTTTAATTCCATGGGGGCGGGTGAGTTCAGCTTATGGTTATTCTCAGGCTAAAACCATTACTTGGTCTGACTATGTTAAAGAAACCGGTAACAGCTGGGCTGATAGAGATGATTTTGATGATGCTATGGATTTTATGGGCTGGTTTATTTCAAAATCATACAAGATAAACGGTGTTTCTAAGTGGGACGCGTATGCGCAATATCTCAATTACCATGAAGGGTGGGGCGGTTATCAGCGTCGCTCGTACGATAAAAAGCCATGGCTTAAAAAAGTAGCAGGTAAAGTGAAAGCGCGTTCGTTACGTTATGCCGCACAACTGAAAACCTGTGAAGAAGATTTACAGAAAAGTTGGTTTTGGAAGTTGTTTTCGTAATGAGTGTTGATGGATATCGTAAATAGTACAAGGTAAAAAGAAAGGTAGGCAGGCGCACCACACACCTGCCTACAATCGACGCTAAGCCAAGACCGTTAATCACCCAACGTCGAACAGGCAGGATCAATATATTGCAAATGATAATGATTTGCAATAGCGTTTTGTAATTAATTTCTCATCTTTCATAAAAGACAGTTGATCTAGGTCATTTTTCGCCCTTAGGAGAAAAATAGCCATTGATACAGATCACGGAATCTCATCGTTAAGTAGCGCACACTTATTTCATACCGAAATGAGGAGAGACCACATGTTTATGATGATGTTAAAAGATCCCGTGGTTTGGGGGTCACTGCTAGGTATATTCATTATGATTGTCATGATGGCGTACTACACCTATTTATTCATGCACAACAGTGCGGGTGATGACTAGCCGGCATTGAGTGGGTCGAGGGTTTCGACCAACACGAGTAACGCGCCTTGCCCCCCATATTCCAGGGGTGCCTGATGAAACGCTTTGACATGGGGGTGTTGAATTAGGTAGTGGGGCAAGGCGTTTTTTAATATTCCCGATCCAATTCCGTGGACGATGGCCACACAATCAATCAGTTCCTTGCGTGCAGTATAAAGCAATGCAGAAAGCTCTTGCTTAGTCGAGTCACGATTCAAGCCGTGTAAATCTAACACCAATTCAGGATAAAAATCTCCCCTGCGTAACCGCTTCAAGCTATGGGTTGGCTCGTCGGGCCGGCAATAGCGCATAGGACCTTGTGTCGGCAAGCTGGCTTGGTACATATCAGAGAAAGCAAAACTGGCATCAAGTAGACGCCGCTGCCGATGATCTGGGGTGCTGGCAGAGTGTAAACGTTTTACTGGTTTAACCCGGCGCTCATGCTCATAGGTGTCTTGCTTTAACGGCTTGATCCCGGAGACTGCATCGCGAAATAGCGATAAATCTTCATCATTGTCCGGTTTCCCGTTATTTGTCAAAACCTGTCTCCTCGCTGGGCTATCATCGCCGTCTATCACACCGTGTCGAAATTGTGTTGGGAGTCTTCCCGAGTTTCGGTATGATACCAGCTTTATTTCAGGCAATGTACTACACCCGATGACCGATAAAATATATTTAGATGAAGCCATTAATGAACTACACAGTATTTTAGATATGGTGAGGTGGTCTGTTAGTCGATTTAATGATGCCCAATTATTTTATGGCCACGGAACAGATAACAGTTGGGATGAAGCGGTGAGCTTAGTCATGCACGGGCTGCATTTGCCCCATGATTTACTTGCTCAAACCGGTGATGGCTTGTTTGCTGCCAAATTGACCTGCTCAGAAAAAGAGAAAGTGGCAGATTTGGTGTTAAAGCGAGTACAAACGCGCATGCCATTACCCTATATCACCCATGAAGCTTGGTTTTGCGATTTGCCCTTTTACGTGGATGAGAGAGTGCTCGTTCCGCGCTCGCCGTTTGCCGAATTAATTAAAAATCGTTTTGCCCACTATGTGACCGATGAACCTGCCCATATTCTTGATATGTGCACTGGTGGCGGTTGTATTGCCATTGCCCTTGCCCATGCCTTTGAACATGCACAAGTCGATGCGGTGGATATTTCACATGACGCCCTTGAAGTGGCCGATTATAATATCCAAGAATATCAACTAGGCCATCGGGTCTTTCCTATTCATTCGGATTTATTCTCGAGTTTGGAAGGGCAGCAATACGATCTTATTGTGTCAAATCCCCCCTATGTCGATGAACAGGACATGGATGATTTGCCAGATGAATTTCAGCATGAGCCTGAGTTGGCTTTGGCATCTGGGGAAGACGGTTTAGATTTGGTCCAGCAGATGCTCGAACAAGCGCCGTTGTATTTGAAAGAAAACGGTTGGTTGCTAGTGGAGGTGGGAAACAGCCAGGTACACATGGCAACCCGTTTCCCCTCACTGAACGTAGAGTGGGTAGAGTTAAAGCATGGTGGACACGGCATATTCGCCGTATCTAAAGCGTCCTTGGTTTCTTATTTTAATGGAAAGGAAAAGTAATTCAGATGGCAGGTAATAGCTTCGGAAAAATGTTTACTGTCACAACCTTTGGTGAAAGCCATGGTATTGCCATTGGCGGTGTGGTGGATGGTTGTCCGCCAGGATTAGCGCTTACAGAGGCGGATTTACAGACAGATCTGGATCGTCGAAAGCCAGGTACATCCCGTTATACCACCGCGCGACGGGAAGGCGATGAAGTACAAATCTTGTCTGGGGTCTTTGAAGGTCAAACCACAGGCACCAGTATTGGTTTGCTGATACAAAATACGGATCAACGTAGTAAAGATTACTCGAATATTTCCGATCGCTTTAGACCGGGTCATGCTGATTATACCTACCACCAAAAGTACGGCACCCGTGATTACCGCGGTGGAGGGCGTTCATCTGCCCGAGAAACCGCGGTTCGAGTTGCCGCTGGTGGTATTGCGAAAAAATTTCTCAAGCAGGAATATGGCATTGAAATTCATGGCTACCTTTCCCAATTAGGGCCAATAAAGGTAGACACAGTTGATCATTCGGTAACAAACACCAATCCATTTTTTTGCCCAGATGACAGTAAGCTCGAGGCTCTAGATGCCTACATGCGGGAACTTAAAAAGTCCGGTGATTCCATAGGGGCGAAAGTCTCTGTGATCGCGACAGGCGTGCCGGTGGGCTTAGGAGAGCCAGTTTTCGATCGTCTTGATGCGGATATTGCTTCGGCCATGATGGGCATTAATGCGGTTAAAGGCGTTGAGATTGGTGATGGCTTTGATGTGATAGAGCAAAAAGGGAGCGAACACCGAGATACCCTGACCCCAGACGGTTTTGCTAGCAACCATGCTGGCGGCGTACTTGGCGGTATTTCCAGTGGTCAAGATCTCGAAGTTCACATGGCATTAAAACCCACTTCCAGTATTTCCGTACCAGGTAAAACCATTGATGTGGACGGTAATGAAATCGACATCGTCACCAAAGGGCGCCATGATCCTTGTGTCGGTATTCGAGCCGTTCCTATTGCTGAAGCCATGTTAGCCATTGTGTTGATGGATCATTGTTTACGCCATCGGGCCCAAAACAATGGGGTAACTACCCAAACGCCGGTGATCCCTGGCAAGAAAGCGTAAACCATTGCTTCTTGAATTCTGCACTATGTTGTGCGTGTTATGACGGCTCATTCACGCACCAATATCCTCTTGTTATCGCTAACCTACTGGTTGTACTTCGGCCAGTTAGGCGTGCTTACGCCTTATTTGGGGATTTTTTTAGATGGCCGCGGGTTTAGCTCAGCGGATATTGGTGAACTCTGGGCGGTGATCACCTTGTCCCGCATTATTGGGCCTTCGTTATGGGCAAGTATTGCTGATAAATCCGGGAATGCCATCAATGTGGTACGTCTTGGCTGTTTTCTTACCGTCATTTGTTTTACTTCGGTGTTTTGGTTTAACAGCTTTTGGGGTTTAACACTGGCATTCGGGCTGATGATGATGTTTTGGACTGCCGTTTTACCTCAGTTAGAGGTGATCACCATACAAACGGTTAAACCTACGAAAGTCAGTTACGGCCAAGTTCGTCTTTGGGGGAGCATTGGGTTTATCGTGCTAACTGTGGTGGTGGGTAAAGCGTTGGATCATTACTCTTCAGAAGCCCCCATCTATGCCAGTTTAGTGGTGCTCATCGGCTTGTTTGTTAGTACCCTTTTTATTCAGCAACCACAGCAACAACCTCTCAAACAAAGCGAACATGGCTCCTTGTGGCGGGTGGTGAAAAACCCCACATTTATGTGGTTTTTGCTGTCAGCGTCTTTACTGCAGGTTAGCTTTGGCGCTTACTACGGCTTTTTTGCCCTGTACATGCGCGATCTTAATTATTCGGGGCAGGTAACGGGTTTGCTTATTGCCGTGGGCGTAGTGGCTGAAATTGGTATTTTCCTTATTGCGCGGCGATTGATTCAACGATTTGGGGTCTATTTATTGCTGCTTGCTTGCCTTGTGCTCACGGCTCTCAGGTGGTTTGCTCTGGCTCAATGGGCCGAATACACCGCGGTGGTGGTGTTTAGTCAATTAATACACGCGTTAAGCTTTGGTTTAGCTCACGTTACCGCTATGCATTTTATCACCCACTTTTTTCCAGCTCAGTTTCAAAGTCGAGGACAAGCGGTTTATGTCAGTGTGGCGTTTGGTTTAGGCGGGGCAGTGGGGAATTACGTGGCTGGCCAACTATGGCAGCAAGGGGCGCAAGCGTTTGAAACCTTTATGTTTGCTGCATTGGCAGCCTTATTGGCTGCCATCAGCCTTCTATTTTGCGATAACAAAACGATGAACCGTCAAGGGTAAAAGGGCCTTCTTTACCTTAACTAGGCAACAGTGCTATTTCGTTTACAGCTTGCAATAATTTCGGTGTCACCATTGTCCATGGTCTGCTCTAAAGATACATCAAATTTCCACAACCTAAATAAATGGCGCATTACCTCCTCTTTGGAATTGGCAAGGGGGATCCCTTTTTGTGGTATGTAGCGAAGGGTGAGTGAACGATCGCCACGCACATCCACGTTATAGACTTGGATATTAGGTTCTAAATTACTGAGGTTGTATTGGGCTGACAACTTTTCTCTGATAGCAAGATATCCCTGTTCGTCGTGAATCGCGCTTACGCTGACAAAAGGGGCGCTGGCATCGTCTTCAATGGCGAAAAATTTAAAATCTCGGATCAGTTTAGGAGAGAGAAATTGACTGATAAAGCTTTCATCTTTGAAATTACGCATGGCAAAATGAACGGTTTCTAGCCAGTCTTTACCGGCTACATCGGGTAGATAATATTTATCCTCCTCCGTGGGGTTTTGACACATACGTTTAATATCCATAAACATATTAAAGCCAAGGGCGTATGGATTAATCCCTGAATAATAGGGTTTATTGTATTCTGGTTGCATAACCACGCCGCTATGGTTATGCAAAAATTCCAACATAAACCGATCAGTGACCAGACCTTCATCGTACATTTGATTCAAGATATGGTAGTGCCAAAAGCACGCCCAGCCCTCGTTCATGACCTGAGTTTGTTTTTGCGGATAAAAATACTGGGATACCTTTCTTACGATGCGCACAAGTTCCCGTTGCCACGGCTCTAATAGAGGCGCGTTTTTTTCAATAAAATACAGTAGATTTTCTTGAGGCTCAGGGGGAAAACGTTGCTGCTTGGGTTTATTATCTAACGGATTATCCGGTAAGGTACGCCATAACTCATTCACCTGAGATTGCAGGTATTTTTCCCTTTCTGCCTGGCGCGCTTGTTCTTCTTGCATGGAAATTTTTTGCGGACGCTTATAGCGATCAACCCCGTAATTCATCAAGGCATGACACGAATCTAAGGTATTTTCTACTTCATCTGTGCCATAGCGCTGTTCACATTGGGCAATGTACTTTTTGGCAAAAACCAGGTAATCAATTATCGAACTGGCATCAGTCCAAGTTTGAAATAGATAATTTCCCTTAAAAAACGAGTTATGGCCGTAACAGGCATGGGCCATTACCAACGCTTGCATGGTAATGGTGTTCTCTTCCATAAGATAAGCGATACATGGATCAGAGTTGATCACGATCTCATAGGCGAGTCCCATTTGTCCGCGCCGGTAATTTTGCTCTGTTTGAATAAACTTTTTACCAAAGGACCAGTGAGAATAATTTATGGGCATACCGATACTGGCATAGGCATCCATCATCTGTTCTGCGGTAATCACTTCAATTTGATTAGGATACGTATCGAGCTTGAAGTTCTTTGCTATGCGGTCGATATGTAATTCGTAATCTTCCAACATGGGGAAGGTCCAGTCAGGACCATCACTAAGGGGTGTTTGAAACGGTTTTGTTTGTACACTCATGAAACACCTCCTTGCGCCGTTTCTTGTTCAGACTTTCTGAATAACTCACGGAATACAGGATAGATATCGCCCACAGTCTGAATATGTTTGCAGACAAAATTCTCACACAAATTTTCCACGTTTTGATACTCCCGCCATAAACTCTGATGCTGGCGCTCGGTAATTTCTATATAGGCAAAATAGCGCGTCACCGGCAGTATGTCTTTCATCAATAAGCTTTTACACAAGGGAGAGTCATCGGCCCAGTTATCACCATCGGAGGCTTGAGCGGCGTAGATATTCCAGTCACTATCCACATACCGCTCTTTGACAATTTCATCCATTAATTTCAAAGCGCTTGAAACAATGGTGCCACCGGTTTCTTGGGAGTAGAAAAATTCTTGTTCATCCACTTCTTTTGCCTGAGTGTGATGGCGAATGTAAACCACCTCAACGTTCTCGTATGTGCGGCTAAGGAAAAGATACAGCAGAATGTAAAATCGTTTCGCCATGTCCTTGGTTGCCTGATCCATCGAACCAGATACATCCATTAAGCAAAACATCACCGCTTTGCTGGTAGGCACAGGGCGCTTGTCAAAATTCTTAAACCGCAAATCGAAGGTATCGATAAAAGGTACGCGGGCTATTTTTTGTTTAAGGGCCTCAATTTCTTTTTCCAGCGCTAAAATGGCCAAGGTGTTTTCGTGCTTGTCGGCTTGAAGGAGCGCAAGTTCGGCTTCTTTTTCTTTTAACAGGCGTTTACTGCTGCCGGTTAAGGCTATACGGCGAGCTACCGAACCTTTAAGGGAGCGCACGATATCAAGGTTACTCGGTACCCCATCGGTTTGATAACCGGCGCGATAGGTTTCGTATTGCATGACTTTATCAAATTGATTTTTTTTCAGATTCGGCAACGCCAAATCGTCAAACAGCAAATCGAGGTATTCGTCCTTTGAGATAGAAAATACGAACTCGTCTTCTCCTTCCCCTGCGTCACTGGCATCGCCCTGACCTTGTCCTTGGCCTCCCTGAGGGGGCGGGCGATCGATCTTATCACCGGTGGTAAATTGATCGTTACCCGGATGGACAACGGTTCGCTGTCCACCGGAGCCGGTATGGAAAACCGGCTCTTTGATATCCCTTGCCGGTATACTAATTTTTTCACCGGTTTCCAAATCGGTAACAGAACGTTGTCCTACTGCATCGGACACGGCTCGCTTTATCTGTTGCTTATAACGACGGAGAAAGCGTTGTCGATTTACGGTGCTTTTGCCTTTGCTGTTTAATCGTCGGTCAATAAAATGCGCCATAGATGTCTACTTTTTGGTTGCAACAACAGTGTGTTTGTACTTCCCGTCGTCAATTAGGACGCTTTGCGTACCCGTAAGTACCAATCACACAACAGCCTGACTTGCTTTTGTGTATAGCCTTTTTCAACCATACGATTGACGAAGTCATCATGCTTTTTCTTGTCTTCTGACGATCCTTTTGTGTTAAACGAAATCACAGGCAGTAAGTCTTCCGTGTTCGAAAACATTTTCTTTTCGATAACCGTGCGTAGTTTCTCGTAGCTTGTCCATGCAGGGTTTTTGCCACCATTGCTGGCTCTGGCCCGTAACACAAAGTTCACGATCTCATTACGGAAATCTTTTGGATTGCTAATACCTGCGGGTTTTTCTGTTTTTTCAAGCTCTGCGTTTAAGGACTCTCGGTCAAACAGTTGCCCTGTTTCAGGGTCGCGGTATTCTTGGTCTTGGATCCAAAAGTCGGCGTAGGTTACGTAACGATCAAAGAGGTTTTGCCCATATTCAGAGTAAGACTCTAAATAGGCCGTTTGAATTTCTTTACCAATAAACTCCACATAACGGGGAATGAGGTAGCCTTTTAAATATTCACGGTAGCGATCGGCTGTTTCTTGCGGGAATTGCTCTCGTTCAATTTGGCGTTCCAGCACATAAAATAAATGCACGGGGTTCGCTGCCACTTCCTGATGATCAAAATTGAATACTCTTGATAAGATCTTAAACGCGAAGCGTGTTGATAGCCCTTCCATGCCTTCGTCTACACCGGCGTAATCGCGGTATTCTTGGTAAGATTTGGCCTTGGGATCGGTATCTTTAAGGCTTTCTCCATCGTAAACCCGCATTTTCGAATAGATGCTGGAGTTTTCAGGCTCTTTAAGGCGAGATAGCACGGTGAATTGGGCTAAGCATTCTAGGGTATCAGGGGCGCAGGGAGCGCCATTTAGCTCACTGGTGTCGAGAAGCTTTTTGTAGATACGCATTTCTTCTGAAACCCGTAAACAATAGGGCACTTTTACGATGTAAACCCGATCTAAAAAGGCTTCGTTATTTTTGTTGTTGCGAAAGGTTTGCCATTCCGATTCATTGGAATGGGCCAAAATTAACCCATCAAAGGGAAGGGCCGAGAACCCTTCTGTTGGATTATAGTTTCCTTCTTGGGTGGCGGTAAGCAAAGGATGCAGCACTTTAATTGGTGCTTTGAACATCTCCACAAATTCCATTAGCCCTTGATTACCTTTACACAAAGAGCCTGAATAACTGTACGCGTCGGGATCATTTTGCGCGTATTGTTCTAACCGGCGTATATCCACTTTACCCACTAGGGAGGAGATATCTTGGTTGTTTTCATCCCCAGGTTCAGTTTTCGCAATCCCAATTTGATCAAGAATAGAGGGATAAACCCGGACGACTTTAAACTTTGAAATATCGCCACCAAATTCGTGGAGACGTTTTCTGGCCCAAGGGGACATAATGGTTTTCAGGTAGCGCTTAGGCACCCCATACTCTTTTTCGAGAATCTGACCATCTTCTTGAACATCGAATAACGAGAAAGGATGGTCATTGGTGGGCGAGCCTTTCAACATGTAAATTGGAATTTTTTGCATCAGTTCTTTTAGCCGTTCAGCTAAAGAGGATTTTCCGCCCCCCACAGGACCGAGCAAATACAAAATTTGTTTCTTTTCCTCTAACCCTTGAGCGGCGTGGCGAAGGTAAGAGACAATCTGCTCGATGGCTTCCTCCATACCAAAAAACTCATGAAATGCCGGGTAGCGCGCTATCACGCGGTTGGAAAAAATACGGCTTAGTGCTGGATCGTTTGACGTGTCTATCATTTCCGGCTCGCCAATTGCTGCAAGCAATCGTTCGGCTGAATTAGCGTAAGCCATGGGCTCTGCTTTGCAGATGTCCAGAAATTCCTGAATTGTGAATTCTTCTTGCTGTCGTTCCTCGTAGCGTTGCTGGTAATGCTCGAAAATACCCATCGATTCCCCCAAAAAACGGACTTTCTTATTTACAGCTTAGTCCTGTTTGGCGACTTTAAAAGAATTTTTTCAGGATATTTGGGAATAAAGAAACGCGATTTGGTCTAATTGAAGAATGAACCTTTTTGATTAAAAATTGTCTTTACACCCAATCGCTTGCATTAACATTTATGCAATAAAAAGCCCGGCAGGCGCCGGGCTTTGAATTATTTAATGACTAAATATTACTTAGCAAAGTTTTCGCTTGCGAAAGTCCAGTTAACCAGCTTCCAGAAGTTTTCCAGATACTTAGGACGGGCATTGCGGTAATCAATGTAGTAAGCATGTTCCCAAAGATCCACAGTTAACAGTGGGGTAACACCTTCTTCTGTGATGGGCGTTCCAGCGTTGCTGGTATTAACGATGTCTAAAGAACCATCTGCAGTTTTCACTAACCAAGTCCAGCTAGAACCAAAGTTATTTACAGATTTATCGTCAAATGCTGCCTGAAAATCGGCAAATGAGCCCCATTTGGCATTAATTGCATCAGCAAGGTCGCCAGTTGGTTCGCCGCCGCCATTTGGGCTTAAGCAATGCCAATAAAAAGTATGGTTCCAGATTTGAGCGGCATTATTAAAAACACCACCTTCAGAGGTCTTGATGATCTCTTCTAAATCTTTGCTTTCAAGATCAGTACCTTCGACCAAGCCGTTTAGCTTAGTGACATAAGTGGCGTGGTGCTTGCCGTAGTGATATTCCAAAGTTTCAGCGGAAATATGTGGTTCTAGTGCATTTTTTTCGTACGGCAGTGGTGGAAGTTCAAACGCCATGTGAATTCTCCATTATTTAAATGAATTAATGTCACGGAACGTGTGGGACGTTTTCCACACACATTGGTGACAACGGTCAATGCTGATATAGGGGTTTTATTCGATAACACAATGACAGATTTATCATTTTTCGACAATAATGATAAAGAAATTTTCTTTTCGGCGTGTTTATCGATGATAGTGTTTCTAAGAAGGGCAGTGAGTTTTGGATCATAGGGAGGGATAATTAATTCCCCTAATTCGGGGCTGACCTCATTGACGGGTATGGTACACTGATTATATAAATAGCTAAGTTTATAGTAGTGGGAAAGGTCTTGAATCTTAATGTTTCAAGCCCATATTAAGAAAATCAGATCACTTTCACCCCTAAGAGGATTGAATGGAAAATAGTACAGAATCAACCGTTGATAAAATTAAACAGCAAATTGCTGAGAACCCTATTTTATTGTATATGAAAGGTTCGCCTAAGCTGCCAAGTTGTGGTTTTTCTGCGCAAACTGTTCAGGCGTTGATGTCATGTGGTGAACCGTTTGCCTACGTTGATATTTTACAAAACCCAGATATTCGTGCTGAACTGCCTAAATATGCAAACTGGCCTACCTTTCCTCAGTTGTGGGTTGACGGCGAATTAGTTGGCGGATGTGACATCATCATTGAGATGACCCAGCAAGGTGAACTTCAGCCGCTGATCAAAGAGACAGCGCAAAAGTATAAAACTGAAGAGTAAGTCAAAACTTCACTTTTTATTAGTTTAAAAGCCCGGTTTACCGGGTTTTTTTAGTTTTGAAATAAAATACGGTGAAAAAAGCAGCGGTAAAAGTATTGGCAAAAAGGGGGAGGAAAAAATTGCTAGCCCGAGGGAAAAGGGCAGGTAAACTTAGCAGACTTCTTTAAATAGGGATTCGTCAATAATGGTTGAATCGATAATTTGTTGTGCCATCTGAATACACTTACCGCACTGAGCACCCACATTTAAATGCTGGCGTAACTCGCGCAAATTACCCACACCGGCTTCTTCAACCGCTTGAGTAATGGCTTTATCAGTGACTCCATAACACATACATACGTACATAAGACTGCCCTTGCAATACAACTGTGAATGATAATAGTTGTTATTTATTGTAATGGCAAGGGTAAAAAGATCGTTTTTTTAGCCAATTTGTGCAGATGAGGTGTAAGGTGTTTTAAAATAATGGGCGCTATAAACAGCGACATCCTATTATCGGTAAGTAAAAACCTATTTATATTCAGTTTTGATAAACACCATCACCTTGAGGGAATAAACCATGAGCGTACTTGTTGGCCGTCCGGCCCCGGATTTTACTGCTGCCGCTGTATTGGGCAGTGGAGAGATTGTTGATACTTTTACTTTAAGTGAAGCAATTAAAGGTAAAAAAGCCGTGGTGTTTTTTTATCCTTTAGATTTTACCTTTGTTTGTCCGTCAGAGTTGATTGCATTTGATAAACGTTATGAGGATTTTAAAACCCGTAATGTGGAAGTCATTGGCGTGTCTATCGATTCTCAGTTCTCCCACAATGCTTGGCGCAATACGCCAGTGAACGAAGGGGGCATAGGGCCGGTGAAATATCCACTGGTGGCCGATGTTAAGCATGAAATTTGCCAAGGGTATGATGTAGAGCATCCTGAAGCAGGCGTCGCCTTTCGTGGTTCGTTTTTAATTGACGAAAATGGCATCGTGCGCCATCAAGTTGTTAATGATCTTCCCTTAGGTCGGAATATTGATGAAATGTTGCGTATGGTGGATGCCTTAAGTTTTCACGAAACCCACGGTGAAGTATGCCCTGCGGGCTGGAGTGAAGGTAAAGCAGGCATGGATGCGTCACCCGAGGGTGTGGCCAAATATTTGTCAGAACAAGCTGACAATTTGTAAACAAATAACCGTGGTGCTGTGGGTGTGTAAACACACCCACAACAACTCAAGACTTAGTTAATGGCCACCCACCTAGCTCTCGGTAGCGATTAGCAATAAAGCAAAACAGTTCTGCAGTACGCTGGGCATCATACAGCGCGCTATGGGCTTCATTTTGGTCAAAAGGGATCCCCGCCTCGCGGCAGGCCTTAACCAGCACGGTTTGTCCTACAGCAAGCCCAGCTAAGGTAGTGGTATCAAAAGACACAAAAGGGTGAAAGGGGGTGCGCTTTATTTTACTACGTTCTATTGCCGCATTGACAAACCCCTGATCAAACGCCGCGTTGTGGGCCACGATCACCGATCGCTGACATTGCGCTTCTTTCTGGTATTTACGAATATTTTTACACAGGTCTTTCATGACCTCTGACTCTTCGAGAGCGCCGCGCAGGGGGCAGTGGGGATCAATGCCGTTAAATTCTAATGCGGCCGGTTCCAAGTTTGCTCCTTCAAACGGGACCACATGGTGATGAACGGTGTGGTGGGGATGAAGCAATCCCTGGTCATCCATTTGAAGTGTCACCGCTGCAATTTCCAGTAATGCGTCGTTATGCGCATTAAACCCTGCGGTTTCAACATCAATTACCACAGGAAAGTAGCCTCTGAAACGGTCTTTTAAAGTGTCAGAACTGTCAGACATAGAAAGTAGTTTGCCTTAAATAATCAATCCAAGCATTCAACGATGATACCTTTTCGAAGAGAGTATGACCCTAGTTGGGTAACACCTTAAGGATCTTGAATGCGCAAAAGTAGGAAATTATCGCAGGATACGAGATTGGTATCTACCTTTGTCGTTTTGTGTCGGCCCATGACAGAGTAAAAACTAGGGCACAATGTGCTAAACTTTTTTTTTATACGGGCGATAATAAGAAAGTTCACGTTATCAAATTACCTTCAGGGCAAACTATGTTTCGACAGGCAATATTATGTTTATTGCTGGTTTCAGCAACCAGCCAGTCTGCAATGAGACAGTATGCGGCGTCAGTGGAGACGTCAAATTGGCAATTAGCAAATGAAAGCCGATTACAGTGTACATTATCCCATCCCGTGCCTGGCTACGGTAACGCCATGTTTGTAAGTCAGGCATCGAAGCAGCTGAATATGGAATTTGAGCTCGATATGCACCTACTGCCAAAATCATTCGATGTAGCGGCGGTGTATTCCGTGCCCCCTTCTTGGATGCCTGGTGCCATACCTAAGCCCATTGCTGATATGACCTTGCGTACCCAATATAACGGTGATCTGCCAGAAAAAGCCGCTTGGACAATGCTTAGCGAATTGGAAAAAGGGTACTGGCCCACCATTTACTATCAAGATTGGTACAATCAATACGACAAGGTGGCGGTGGCGCTAAACGCGAGCAATTTTTTGCCTGTATACCGTCAGTTTGTTAATTGTGTCTCTCAACTTCTCCCTTATAGCTTTGACGATATTGCTTATACCGTGTTGTCTTACAAGAAAAACAGTACCGATTTGACCAAGTACGCAGAGAAGCGTTTAGCCATGATTGGCGAGTATCTAAAAGAAGATACCGACTTAGAATTGGTATTGCTTGACGGTTATACCGATAGTTATGGGGGGCGCTGGAATAACGAGCAACTGTCATTACGTCGCGCCGATCAGGTTAAAACCTATTTCACTGCTATGGGCGTTGATGGTTCACGTATTGAAGTGAGCGGTCATGGTGAGAAACGTCATATTTCACCCAATATTAACAGTGATACCCGGGCGTTAAACCGCCGAGTCGTGGTGCGTTTGTCGAAAAGCTAATAGCCACAACACAACCACAATACCTAATGGCTTAGATACTGTTTGACCGGGGGTACTTGGTCAGTAAATAGCCCGTCTACGCCATTGGGTTCAGTTAGTAATGTTAATAACTCTTCGGCAGTGATATCGCCAGGCAGTGCATCCATCCGAAATGTATAGGGGTGAATAAGCAATTTGACTTGTTTTGCGTAAGCTACCCACTTTTGAAGCGCAGCGGGCCGGTTGTTTTCCTTATCGATAACTTGAGGTAGCCATGGACCGATACCGTCAACATACCGTGCTAATTCATCGAGTCCTGGCTTAGTCAGTAAATAGTCGAAATCTGTGGTGGACTCGCCCCAGTGGTTTTCTCCAATTAGCTGTATTAGTTTGCCCTTAAAATGAAAGGACTCCCGCAAACGTTTAAGCTCCATAAAATCAAAACACTGAACATAAAGCTTGGCGTTTTCAGCGGTTAAATTGTGCTGGTGTAAAACATCGAGTACGGTGGCGGAAATATCCACGCCTTGGGCACGATGCCAAGCCGGAGATTTTATTTCTACATAAAATCCCACTTGGGCATAAAATGTATGATTAAGTTGTTGAATAAGTTCGATATGAGTACTTAATGGTGCAATGTGAAAATCGCCATGCTTACCCTGGTAACGTTGAGAAAAAACCCGGTTTCCCACATCGTCGGTACGCTCATGGACTTGTAATCTTTTAAGTTCATCATAGGTGAAATCCAGCACGTACCAGCGACCATCACTGCGAGCCCGTTCAGGGTAAACTTCTTCCACATTAGTGACGGTTTCTAAATGGATATCATGCAAGACAACGGCAACGCCATCTTTGCTTATTACTACATCTTGCTCAATATAATCCGGTAGTTGGGTAAACGCTAACGTGGTGGAGGCAAGGGTATGTTCTGGCAGATACCCAGGTGCGCCCCGATGAGCAATAATATCAAAGGCATAGGCAGAGGTAGTACACACACATTGGCAAATAATAAAATAAAAGAAGTGTCGTACTAATACCATAAATTTTCGCCCAATTGACTACTGATGCCTGCTTTAGGGGCATTGTCCGTGAACAACACGACATTTTTATGACAACGAATTCGAGATTGTAGGAGTAGGGCTACCTGTGAGTACAGGTAGCCAATCAGAGCCGTTAAAAGGTGTTGCTCTTAACGTCACACCGACTTAAATACGGATCAATGACGTTTAAAAGGTGGGCGTCCAATTAGGGCGGGTTTTTCTTGCTCTAGAGTGACTTCTAATTGAGCAACATCATACACAGGTACCCGCTTTATCGAACGTTTGAACGGCGGCTTGCCACTCATGTCTACGGTTCTTACTTCCACATACTCAACGGGAGTATTAACGGTTTCAAGCTTGGCAACGTCATGGACGTCTAATTCGACCATGGTACGTTTAAAAGGCGGTTTGCCGGAGTAATCCACAACCTGAACTGTGTGAGTTTGGGTATTGGCAAAAGCAGCGCTGGCGCTAAAAAGTATAAAAGATGCCGCACCTAAAGAGAGCGGCAGAGAGCTAAATTTTAATAATTTCATCACAATGTCCTTAATTTATGCATTTAAACGGTGCACGGCGACAGTATATTTTTTCGACTTATATGATGAAACCTCAGTTCGTGATAGGTATTCCGTATCAGAAATGGGGTGTTATGCCGCACCCTATGCATAGGAAGGCGTTTTTTTGCTTATTTTTGCGCAAAAATGGTGCATTAGCAGGGGTTGCGCACCATTACAGTATTTTTTTTGTCTATTCACTCTTACACGTAATAGGGAAATTAGCTAACTTTCAGTGTCTTAGTGAAGTGGTCTCAGAGTTGCTTTGTGTTATGTGGTTAAATAATTAGCATGGGCAAGGTAAGTATGAATGGTTGGTCGCATTATCTTTTTGCTTTATCCGTACAAATAGGAGCGCTTTTCTTGAGTATGGGCGTAAGTAATGCCTATTGCGCTGATGATGTGACGCACACCTTTTCTTTATCACGTCACAGTGGGGGGACGCTCTATGTGGACATCACCTTAGAACAGGGGATATCTGCACCATTTTTAGTGGATACGGGCTCAGGGCTTGTCACTTTAAATAAAAAAACCTTCGATGCACTAAATCGCGATGATGCGCTGGTTCCCGTTGGCGAAGTTGCAGCTCGCATGGCAAATGGCCGGATCCACGCTATAAAGCAATACCGATTGCAGTCATTACGAATCGGCAATAGCTGTGAGCTTGGTCCCATAGATGTGGCAGTTTTGCCTAATGGCAGTAATATTTTAAGTATTAATGCGCTGCTACGGGCTGCACCGATGACCCTTTCTGCCGATGCCCTTACCTTATCAGGGTGCCGCACAGACATGCTGGTTATGGAAAAACCGGCGTTCTAACCCATTTGTCTTTTATTCAGACTTTTCTTTAAACTCACACAAGTCTTCAATAATGCAGCTTCCACAACGTGGTTTACGGGCAATACAAGTGTATCGCCCATGCAGGATTAACCAGTGGTGCACATCAACTTTAAATTCTTTCGGCACTACTTTAAGTAATTTTTCTTCTACTTTCTCAACGGTTTTACCCATGGCAAGTTTAGTGCGGTTTGAAACGCGGAATATGTGGGTGTCCACGGCTATTGTAGGCCAGCCAAAAGCGGTATTTAACACCACATTTGCTGTTTTTCGACCTACACCGGGAAGCGCTTCTAAGGCTTCTCTGCTTTGTGGTACTTCACCCTGATATTTTTCTAACAGTATTTCGCTTAAACGATGTACGTTTTTCGCTTTCGAATTATATAGACCAATGGTTTTTATGTATTCTTTTAGCCCATCAACACCTAAATCTGCGATGCCCTGTGGCGTGTTGGCTACCGGAAATAGTTTTGCTGTTGCTTTGTTCACACTGACATCGGTGGCTTGAGCAGACAAGGTTACCGCAACCAACAATTCAAAGGGAGTCGAAAAATTCAATTCTGTGGTGGGATGGGGGTTTTCTGCCCGAAGACGGGTGAGAATTTCTCTTCGTTTGATATTGTTCATAATTTATGTTTATTGCTCTGCGGTAACTCGAATTCGGGTAACCGTTTTACTCGCTGGTGCTTGCTTGGCAGCATGTAACCGGTCAATGTAATTTTTTGCCGCAATAATAAACCCCATGCCAATGAAGGCGCCGGGTGGCAGTATCGCTAACAAAAAAGGTTGATCAGTGTGAAACAGGGTGATGGTCCAGTTTTCAGCAACCGCGCCAAAAAGCCTGTCAGCGCCTGCAAGTAATGTCCCTGATCCTAATGCTTCGCGAAGGCCGCCCAGTAACATTAAAATAAACGTGAACCCTGCGCCCATCATTAATCCATCTAAGGCAGAGGGGACGATGGGGTTTTTAGAAGCATAGGCTTCAGCGCGGCCAATAATGGCGCAATTGGTTACAATAAGGGGAATAAAAATACCTAGGGTAAGGTAAAGCTCGTAAGTGTAAGCATTCATAAGTAGTTGCACTATGGTCACAAATGCCGCGATCACCATTACAAAAACCGGGATCCGTATTTCATTACTTACCACATTTCGAACAAGGCTTACGGTGATATTCGATCCCACCAATACTAGGGTGGTGGCAAGGCCAAGCCCGAGGCCGTTGATCACTGTGGAGGTAACCGCCAGCAATGGGCAGAGCCCTAACAGCTGTACTAACGCGGGGTTGTTTTTCCATAAACCCTGTAAGGTAAGTTCTTTCCACTCATTCATGATCATTTACCTGCCTTGTCTATATCGCAATGGGTAGGCTGCGCAAATAAACTCTCTTTATTTGCCTCTACATATAACAACGTGTTTTTCACTGCTTTAACCACCGCGCGGGGGGTAATAGTGGCGCCGGTGAATTGATCAAATTGTCCGCCGTCTTTTTTAACCCGCCAAGCTGACAGGGTGTCATCGCTGAAGATGATCCCGTTAAAACTGGTGATCCAATCACTCACGCTACGCTCAATTTTATCGCCGAGTCCAGGAGTTTCTTTGTGATCCACCGACCGAACACCCAATACACGCATGCTATCGTCAACCCCAACCACAAGCTCAATATTGCCACTGTAACCGTCTGGTGCGGTGGTCTCAAGGGCTAGTGCGGTGGGGACGTTGTCCATGCGTGCTCGATAGACATGATGCACACGGTCGTTGCCCAGCAATGGGTCGATCACTTCGGTACAATCTTGATAAAGGGAATTGTTGTAAAGGGTTTCTGGCACCACTTCGTTGAGTACCGACAACAGTCGCTTTTGTTGTTGCTCTTTGATTTTGTCTTGGGTACCGAAAAAAGTAATGGCAATTAACGCGGTGGTGATCAGCGCAAATATACCCAACATAACGCCATTTTTTAAAATACTATTCATGGTTAATTACTTTCCCTTGTGGCCATAAGTGCGAGGTTGGGTGTAGTAATCGATAAGCGGTACCGCCATATTCATGATGATCACGGCAAACGCCACTGCATCAGGGTAACCGCCAAAGTTTCTAATAATGATGATCCAAAAGCCAATCATGGCGCCAAAAATGATCCGCCCTTTTGCTGTGGTTGAAGCCGATACGGGATCGGTAGCAATAAAGAAGGCGCCAAATAATACGCTGCCGTTAAGGAGATGAAAAAGCGCTGAACCGTATATATCTTGGTTGATAAGGTGAAGAACGGTGGCGCAAAAAGCAATACTGACAATTAAACTGACGGGAATATGCCAGCTAATAATTCGGGTTTTAAGAAGAAATAGCCCGCCTATAAGATAACTAACACTGACCCAAGCCCAACCCGTACCGCTACTGACAAAGGGGCCGCCTTCATAGACCTGACTGGTTAATAATTCATTGTAGGTTGAAGCCTGGGTTAACCCGGTTTTAAGATGATCTAGAGGGGTGGCAGAAGATACCCCATCGACGGCCTGCAACCCTTGTTCTAAACTAAGCCCGCTGGGCGTATAGCCGGTAAATATAAGATGAAGCATATCACTGAATGTGAGCGTAACAGCATGTAACGGGGCGGGTGGTATCCATTGGGTCATGGCCGCCGGAAATGAAATTAGTAGCACCACATAAGCTACCATTGCAGGGTTAAATAAGTTGTAACCCAAGCCGCCGTAGAGTTGCTTCACAATACCAATGGCAAAGATCACACCAATCACCGTCATCCACCAGGGTAAGGCCGGAGGTAAACTCACTGCAAGTAAACAGGCGGTCAGTACGGCACTGTAGTCGCTGAGGTTTCTTGCTACGGGCTTATTTCTTATCGCAAGAATACTGGCTTCTACAACCAGAGCGGCGATTGTTGCAATGGCAATTTGAATGAACACGCCCCAGCCAAAGAAATAGCTTTGGCATATCACGCCGGGCACCATAGCATACAAAACCATTCGCATAACCTGACTGGTGTCACGGTCGGCGCGCATGTGGGGTGAACTTGATAGGGTCAGTTTCATTGGCGACTACTTATTCTTTTCTTGAGCGGCTTTTTTGGCCTTCGCTTTGGCGACGGCAGCGGCAATGCGTTGCTTTTTCGCTGCTTGGGCATCCTCTGCGCTGTCTGACACCGGCGGGACGTTTTGTCCATCGGTGCTCTCGTTAGATGCCGGCGGGGTGTCCGTGTGTTGTTGTGCGGCCTGTTGTGCCGCTTTTTTAGCTTTGGCACGGGCTACCGCAGCAGCGACCCGCTGTTTTTTCTCTGCTTGAGCATCCTCAGCGCTGTCTGACACCGGCGGTACGTTTTGTCCATCAGTGCTTTTGTTCGATGCCGGCGGAGTGTCCGTGTGTTGTTGTGCGGCCTGTTGTGCCGCTTTTTTGGCTTTGGCACGGGCTACAGCAGCAGCAACCGCTGCTTTTTTGTTATCTTGCGGCGCAGACGAGGTTTCGTTGGCGGTGGCGTCTGAGTTACCAGCTTGCTGGGCTTTCTTCGCCTTGGCTCTGGCCAGTGCGGCTGCCACTTTATCTTTAGAACTACTGGTTGTCTTGTTATCGACAGCGGCTAAACGGGCTTCTTTGGCCTTTTGGTGTTTGGCTTCCCGTTCTAGCTTTTCTCTTTCTAGGCGGGCTTTGCGCGCTTCAAAACGGGCTTTGGCTTTATCCGCTTTGTTTCGTTCGTCCCGCTCTACTCGAATGTCAGACTTTGCCTTTCGATAATAATGCACAAGGGGGATTTCGCTGGGGCATACATAGGCACAGGCGCCACATTCAATGCAGTCAAACAAGTTATATTCTTGTGCTTTATCGTATTCTTTCGCTTTACTGTGCCAGAAAAGCTGTTGGGGCAAAAGATGGACCGGGCACGCATCTGCACACGCGCTACAACGAATACACGCGCGTTCGTCGCTGCCGTGGGTTAATTCATTATGGGCAGGGATCAGCAAACAGTTGGTGGTTTTTACCACAGGTACGGCGGCGTCATTGAGGGTAAAGCCCATCATTGGCCCCCCCATTATCACTTCTGGCTGTTTTTGTTGTTTAGGGAGATACCCTGCCACCGACAAAAGATGATTAACCGGTGTACCGATACGAGCCCAATAATTACCTGGTCGTTCTACCGCGCTACCGGTTACGGTAACAATGCGTTCTATCAGCGGTTTACCCCGTAATATTGCATCGGCAACGGCAAAACAGGTGCCTACGTTGAACATGGTAATCCCCACGTCAATAGGAAGGCCGTCTCGTGGTACTTCTCTGCCCGTGAGTATTTGAATAAGTTGCTTTTCACCACCTGCGGGGTATTTCGTAGGTACGGTGACAAGGTGAATATCGGTACGAGATTCACATGCCTGTTTCATCACCGCAATCGCGTCGGGTTTATTATCTTCAATGGCAATCACCACTGCTCGAGGGCTTAGCAGGTGGGTAAGAATATCTACGCCTTCTAAAATTGAGGCGGCTTGCTCTCGCATAAGTCGGTCATCGGCAGTGATGTAGGGCTCACATTCAATACCATTGATAATGAGAAATTCAACGGATTTACTGCCCGACGCTTTGATATGAGAAGGGAATCCCGCGCCGCCCATACCTGCTACGCCGGCATTGCAGATTTGAGAGACGAGTTCACTTTTTTCTATTTCTAAGTAATGGGGCGTTGGTGTTAATGATACCCAAGTATCATGGCCGTCAGGTGTTATTTGAATACAGGTTTCTGACAGCCCACTGGGATGAGCGGTAACATGATCGCCAATGGCCTTTATTGTGCCCGAGGTGGGGGCATGAATAGGAACGGAAAATGCCTGGCTACTTTGGGTAAGAGGCTGCCCCTTTTTAACCTGCTCACCTTCTTTTACCAGAATTTGACCATCGGTGCCGATATGTTGGCGTACCGGCACAATTAATTGTTCTGGAAGGGAAGGGTGGACGGTACAGGTTTGATTGGATAGGTGCTTGTTTCCCGCCGGATGAACGCCGCCAGAAAATGACCAAGTTTGCCCTTTGTCTAACCGTGAAATAATGTCTTCAAACTGAGGTAACTGCACGTCTAAGATACCATTTTTACAGGAATATCGCCTTTGGGCGTTTGTTTAAAGTCCCAACGCCATGATGCCGTGGTTGTGGTAACAGGGACCATATCAATACAATCAACAGGGCAGGGGTCGACACACAAATCGCACCCAGTGCATTCGTTTGTCAGTACAGTGTGCATCTGTTTGGCGGCACCTAAAATCGCATCTACCGGGCAAGCCTGAATGCATTTCGTACAGCCTATACATTCATCTTCACGGATGTAAGCGACTTTTTTAACATCTTCTTCGCCATGAGAGGCATCGAGGCTTTTGGCTTCTTTACCGGTTAAATCGGCTAACTTTTTAATGGTTGCCTCGCCACCTGGCGGACATTTGTTAATTTCGTCGCCATTGGCAATGGCTTCAGCATAGGGTCGACATCCAGGATAACCACATTGTCCGCACTGGGTTTGCGGTAAAATTTCATCGATTTGATCGACCAAGGGATCAGATTCAACCTTAAAACGGATACTGGCGTAACCGAGAAGTAAGCCAAACCCGAGGGCAAGAAGACCCACCGTAATTAATGCCACCGACATACTCATTACACCTTCACCAGACCACTGAAGCCCATAAATGCTAACGACATTAATCCGGCAGTTACCATGGCGATAGAAGCCCCCCTAAACGCGGTGGGCACGTCGGCAGCTGCAATGCGTTCTCGCATGGCGGCAAACAGCACTAGTACAAGAGAGAAGCCCACAGAAGCACCAAAGCCATATATGAGGCTTTCAACAAAGTTATGCTGTTCGGTTAGGTTTAACAATGCTACACCCAACACTGCACAATTGGTGGTGATAAGTGGAAGAAAAATACCTAATAATCGGTAGAGGGTCGGGCTAGTTTTATGGACGACCATTTCAGTAAACTGAACAACCACAGCAATAATGAGAATAAAAGCTAAGGTACGCAGATAACCGATGCCCAACGGCACCAGTAGGTAGGTCTCAACGAGATAACTGGATACCGATGCAAGGGTTAGCACGAAAGACGTTGCCATGGCCATGCCCAAGGCCGTTTCAAGTTTACCTGACACACCCATAAACGGGCACAGTCCTAGAAACTTAACCAGAACGAAATTGTTAACCAGCACTGTACCTACAAGAAGTAAGAAAAAGTCAGTCATAAATCTATCGTCAACTTAAACCAGAATGCATATAAAACTAGGAAGAATACGTGTTTTTTTATTTCGGCGGGTATTATCGCTTTTTGTGGGGCGATACACAACTTGATGAGAATACTTAATAAAACGAAGAAGAAGTTGGCTCCCCGCCCCGTCC
>NZ_JAHKQF010000005.1 GCF_018860965.1 Alteromonas sp. C1M14
CCAACTGAGCTAAGGGGGACCTGCCTTTCAACGGTGGCGAATATTAATGAGGTAAGTTGCCACTGTCAACAAGCGTTTTCAGTTTTTTCATTTAATCGCTCAAAAAATAGCTCTTTTTTGGAATAGCTATCAAAAAACAAGCGAAAAGCGCAAAAAATGAACTTCATTTTACTTTTTATAGATAAGCTTTTGAATTCAAAGTACGAATAGGAAGTAAACAGAGGCTTCATTTTTCAGTTATTATTCTTATAACTAAAAATAAATTTATAAGCCGAATTAGGTATTAAAAACACGTTGACTACTGTACCTTAATACAGGTATTCATAAAGCTGTCACGTTTACCGTGGAACTAGACGGTTAGTCATTACTTACCAAAAATGTAGCCAGATCCCTAAAATTACACGCCAATACTGGCCTTTGGACAGTTATCCACTAAATCTGTGGATAACTATGTTGATAGATAAGCTTAAGGGGGTTAGGTTGCACACATTTGCTAAGTGATCCGCAGGCACTTAACGACTGTATTTCTACATAAATACCTAATAATCATTAGGTTAAGATTTATTGATCTGTTTTATGTGAGAAAATGATCCGGATTGGTTAGACATTAACAACCTTGTGTGTTATTTCGCAGGTTTTGTTGAATTAGCCCGCAAAAATTATCCAAAGCAATATGGTGTTAACATTTTATTAATAATTCACCTCCATTGCCGTTTAGGGGCTAGCTGGGCGCTGAATGGATATAAGATGACAGCGCTTGTCAAATAGTTGTCATAGAGCTGTAACCTTGGTATCGGCTAAATCAGCGTTGTTCGTATAAAAACTAAACTCGGTTTTTTGTTGGTCAGTGGGGACATTTAGTACATTGCTTATTGCATGACAAAATACCTCGTTATATGAATGATGGTTTCGCGACGTTACTGTGTCTACTTACAACTTGGATAGATAATCGTGCAACCCTGATGCCACTCACGTAAACTACAAAGATAGTTCGCCACTACCTCCAATACCTAAATTTAGGTCACCAACTAACGGAACGCCAGTGAGTAATAACAAACAAAATGCCCGTGCTAACAACCTCATCGAAGGCGATATCTCTTCCACATTGCGAAGAATGACGGTGCCCATGGTGGTGGGCATGATCATGATGATGAGTTTTGGGCTTATCGACACGTTTTTTGTCAGTTTACTTGGCACCCAACCCCTTGCCGCTATCAGCTTTACCTTCCCAGTCACCTTTACGGTGATCAGTCTTAATATAGGACTTGGTATTGGTACATCCGCCATCATCGGGAAACTACAAGGCAGCGGAAAGCTTGATGAGTCGAGACAATATGCTTCTAGTGCCATGGTGTTATCGTTTGTGCTTGTGGGTACCTTGGCCTTTGTAGGGTATTTGAGCATTGATGCGATATTCCATGTATTAAACGCCAGTGATGTATTAATGCCCTATATTCACGATTATATGAATATTTGGTATTTATCCAGTGTGTTTCTTGCCTTGCCCATGGTGGGAAACAGCGTATTGCGTGCATGTGGGGATACCCGTACTCCGAGTATCATTATGGCAACCGGAGGGGCCATCAATGCAGCTTTGGATCCGGTGTTTATATTCGGCTTCGGGCCCATTCCCGCGATGGGAATACAAGGTGCTGCGCTGGCAACGCTTATCGCCTGGATTGCCGGCGCAAGTTGGGTGGTGTGGTTACTAGCGGTTAAGCGTAAGATGATGCTGCCACGGCTACTGACATTGTCTGAATTAAAAAAGACCAGTTTTCCTATTTTGAAAATAGCCATGCCAGCAGCAGGAGCCAATATGCTGACTCCCATCGCCGGTGGCGTAATGACAGCAGTAGTGGCTAATTACGGTACAACCGCTGTGGCTGCTTGGGGGGTGGGAAATCGTCTTGAATCCATCGCCAGTATCGTGGTTTTGGCGTTATCGATGAGTCTACCGCCTATTATCAGTCAGAACGTGGGTGCCAATCGTTACATTCGTGTTGAGCAGGCCTACCGGCTAACGCTAAAGTTTGTCATGCTTTGGCAGTTGATGATCTTTGTCTTGCTGTGGTTGTTGTCTGACTGGATTGGGCAACTGTTTGCCGAAGAGGCAGAGGTGGGAACACTTATCACGTTATTTTTGATGATTGTACCACTTGGTTATGGGTTGCAAGGGGTGGTAATTTTGACTAACTCGTCCCTTAATGCCATGCATCGCCCTGTCTCTGCCTTGGCACTGAGTATCATCCGTCTGTTCGTTTTTTACGTACCAGTTTCTTATGTGGCCAGTCTTTTTTACGGCCTGCCCGGCTTATTTGCCGGTGTGGTCGGTGCAAATTTGTGTATGGCACTGGTGTCCTATATCTATTTTAATCGGGTGTTGTCGTCACACATCACAAGCTTGGAGAGCAACAACAGTAATGAGTAAAGGTTTTGAGCTTGAATCCAAATACCAGCCGGCAGGCGATCAGCCAAAGGCCATCGATGCATTAGTGGATGGCCTTGAAAACGGCTTGGCCAGTCAAACCCTACTTGGGGTTACGGGCTCTGGTAAAACATTTACCATGGCAAACATTATCAGTGAGGTACAGCGCCCTACGTTGATCTTGGCGCACAATAAAACCTTAGCAGCCCAATTGTACGGAGAAATGAAAGAGTTTTTCCCCCACAATGCGGTAGAGTATTTTGTGTCTTATTACGACTATTATCAGCCTGAGGCCTATGTGCCCAGTACCGATACCTTTATCGAAAAAGATGCATCGATTAACGACCATATTGAACAAATGCGTTTGTCGGCCACAAAGGCACTTATGGAGCGCAGAGACGTAGTCATTGTTGCCAGTGTATCGGCGATCTATGGTCTGGGTGATCCTGAATCTTATATGAAAATGCTATTGCATTTGCGTCAGGGCGACATCATGGATCAGCGTGATATTTTACGTCGCTTAGCCGAATTGCAATATAAAAGAAATGATCTGGCGTTCGAGCGGGGCACCTTTCGGGTGCGTGGCGATGTTATTGATATCTTTCCAGCTGACTCCGAAAAACAAGCGGTAAGAGTAGAGCTATTTGATAGTGAAATTGAAAAAATTAGCTTGTTTGATCCCCTCACCGGGGCGGTGGATAAATCGGTAGTGAGAACCACCGTGTTCCCGAAAACCCATTACGTGACACCTCGAGAAAAAATTCTCGACGCCATCGAGTTTATTAAAACAGAGCTTAAAGACCGTAAAGCCCAACTGCAATCGACGGGCAAACTGCTTGAAGATCAGCGTATTACTCAGCGTACCCAATTTGATATCGAAATGATGCTGGAGCTAGGTTATTGTTCGGGCATAGAAAACTATTCCCGCTACCTATCTGGCCGCGCCCCCGGCGAGCCACCGCCTACATTGCTAGATTACTTTCCCGCCGATGGTCTTCTTTTTATTGATGAGTCTCATGTTACCGTGTCTCAAATTGGAGCTATGTATAAGGGCGACCGTTCACGTAAAGAAACTCTGGTGGAATATGGTTTTCGCTTGCCTTCTGCATTGGATAACCGACCACTTAAATTTGAAGAGTTTGAGCACATTTCACCACAAACTATTTATGTCTCGGCTACACCGGGCGAATATGAGTTGAAAAAATCTGACGGCGAAGTGGTGGAGCAAGTGGTGCGGCCCACAGGATTGCTTGATCCCATCATTGAAGTTAGGCCGGTGGCAACACAGGTTGATGATGTGTTGTCGGAAATACAGCTGCGGGTGGCGGTGGATGAACGGGTGTTGATCACTACACTCACCAAACGAATGGCTGAGGATCTAAGCGAATACTTGAACGAGCATGGGGTTAAGGTACGTTATTTACACTCTGACATCGACACGGTGGAGCGTATCGAAATCATTCGTGATTTGCGGCTGGGTAAATTTGATGTGTTGGTGGGGATTAATTTGCTTCGGGAAGGTTTGGATATGCCGGAAGTTTCATTGGTTGCCATCCTTGATGCTGACAAAGAAGGATTTTTACGTGCTGAGCGTTCGCTTATACAAACCATAGGTCGAGCGGCTAGACACATAAATGGTAGAGCCATTTTATACGGCGATGTGATCACCAAATCGATGAAAAAAGCCATCGACGAAACTGCCAGACGACGTGAGAAGCAAGAGGAACACAATCGCAAAAACGGCCTTACACCGCAAAGGCTAAATAAACCCATTACCGACATTATGGATTTAGGCGACAGTGCCCATCCTGCGTCTGGAAAAGTGCGCTTACGTAAAGTTGCAGATAAGAAGAAAGACCTTCAAGCGGCCAGTGCTACAGATCTGATGGCGCAAATTGCACAGTTAGAAAAGCAAATGTTTGAAAGTGCCCGTGAGTTGGAATTTGAAAAAGCCGCGTCTCTAAGGGACGATATTGAAACTCTGCGCAAGCAGGTGGTTGCGCTATCTTAATTGGGTTAGGGCGTGGGCTTGGCAGAACAGGTAATTGTCTGAAAAAATTGAAATGTAATTAGAAAGTGTAAACTTGCAAAATACCGTTGTAATTCAGCGAGGTCTTACCTATTATGGGTGTAAAGTATTCGTAACTATACCTAATTATACCTATAAATACACGGATTGCGTTATGTTAAATCGATTGCAAGAGTCAGATATAAAACTGTTAAGGGTGTTTTACGCGGTAGCAAGTTGTAACGGATTTACCGCAGCTGAACCTGTCCTTAGAATGCAGCGTCCGAATATCAGCGCTGCCATTAAAAAGTTAGAAGAGCGACTTGATCTGGTGCTGTGTCATCGAGGACGAGGTGGCTTTCAAATGACGAAAGAAGGGGAAGTGGTTTTCCAGGAAACCAAACGTATTTTCAACGCTTTCGACAATTTTGTATTTAACCTTAAATCCTTACATGATGATTACTCTGGCCACATTACTTTAGTAATGATGGCAGGTTTGCCACTGTCGATGCATTTAGCTGTAAGCAAAGCGGTGAAAAGTACTATGAAGAAATTTGACGATATTCATGTCAATATTCAAACCCGCTTGTATAACGAAGTAGAACACGTGGCATTGTCCGGAGAATGCCACCTTGTTATCTCCACCTACGATATGGTTAAACCCGAATCGGTAACCTTTCATCCGGTAGGAGTCACGTGCCATGGTCGCCTGTATTGTTCTCCTACCCATCCGTTAGCAAAATATCGTGATGTAGAAGCATTGCCGCAAGATGTGGATTTGAGTGAATATCCTGCCATTGGTATTTCAGGGTTGTCCTCGGCCAATTACATTGAAGATGACCAGCGGTTATCAGTGCAAACCTTCTCTGATTCCTTCGAAGCCGCTTTATCAGCCATTATGACCGGTGAATATATCGGCTTGCTGCCTGATTATATTGCCAAAGAGCAGGGCGCAAGCTTAGGTTTGGTGCCTATCGCAAATGGTAGCCTGTTTAAATTCGACCATGATTTATTCGTGATGAATGGCAAAAACACACGGTTAAACCCAGTGCTTCGTCATTGTATAAAAGAGCTCACGTATTTTATCTCAGAAAGTCAGAAGTAAAACCGGTAATAAAGACATGACCTCGCCCAACGCTATGTTGGGCAAGGGATGAACCTGAATTAATGAAATACCTTAATTGAATGCACCGTCTTCATAAGCGAGGGGGTCGGTTTTATGGTTTTCGCTAAAGGCTTCTAGTCTTTCTTGGCATGCACCGCATTTGCCGCAGGCCTTTTCTCTGCCGTTGTAACACGTCCAGGTTTTACCGTAGTCCAACCCCATGCGCAGGCCATCAGTAAGGATGGCAGTTTTACTGACCGTGAGGTAAGGGGTCACAATTTCCACGGCTTCATAGTTAGCAATGGCACATACATCATTCATTTTTTTTACGAATTCTGGGCGGCAATCGGGGTAAATGGCATGGTCACCAGAATGGGCGCCGTAATATACCTTGGTGGCGTTTTCACTTACCGCGTAGCCCACAGCCATAGACAATAAGATCATATTGCGATTAGGCACTACGGTTTGTTTCATAGAGGGTTCTTCGTAATGACCTTCAGGCACTGCAATATCATCAGTGAGGGCAGAGCCTCCCACTAAGCTATTGATGGCGGAAATGTCTACAATTTTGTGTGGTACGCCTAGTTCAGCACACACCCGCGCAGCATATTCCACCTCTTTTTTGTGTCGTTGACCGTAGTCAAATGATAGCGCCATAGGCGACTTGCCGTCTTCAATGGCTTTATGCAATACGGTGAAAGAATCCATACCGCCAGAATAGATAACAATTACTTTCTCAGACATAAGTTCGTTTTTTTCTCGAAAAGATGCAAGAATTCTATGTGATTATTGATAAAATCCCAACCCGATTTAACGACAGGAATAACACTTTGCCGGATACGACGCTAAAAATTAACGAAATGTTTGAAACCATTCAGGGTGAGGGAGTGCAAACCGGCGTGCCCTCCGTATTTATCAGACTGCAAGGTTGCCCTGTGGGATGTGCGTGGTGTGACACTAAGCATACGTGGGCATTGGATGATGCCTTTTTAACCACGGCAGATAAGGTACTCAATAAAACCGCTGAGAGCGAGCATCACTTTGCTGCGGATCCCGAGGCCTTGATAGCTCTTATTAGAAAACGGGGTTACACCGCTACTCATATCGTCATTACCGGTGGCGAGCCGTGTATGTATGATTTGTTTAAGTTAACCAATACCCTCCACGAAAATGGTTTTACAACGCAAATAGAAACCAGTGGTACGTTTCCTGTTCTTTGCGATGAACGAACGTGGGTAACCGTTTCGCCCAAGGTTGATATGAAAGGGGGCTATGAGGTTCTCAGCGAGGCGTTGGTTAGAGCAAATGAAATTAAGCACCCTGTTGCTATGGAAAAGCATATCGATGACCTAGATGGGCTGCTAGAGCGTATAGAGGGTAAAGCGCCGCCTTATATCTGTTTACAACCTATTAGTCAGCAGGCAAGGGCCACCGAACTTGCCATTAAAACGTGTATTGAGCGAAACTGGCGGTTGTCGTTACAAACCCATAAATACATCGGTATAGAGTAATGTTGGTCACAGGGGGGAAGGGAATGCGTAAATTTTTGATTTTGTGCTGTGGGTTATTAAGTGTAAGTGCACATGCTGCGTTATGGTCAATTACCTACCCACGGGGTTTGGACGATAAAGATTTGCGCACTGAGTACCCGTTAGCGATCCTCACCTTAGCATTGGAAAAAACAGGGGTAAAATACAAATTAAAACCTTCTGATCGCATTATGCTTAAAGGCAAAGCCTTACGACAGCTAAAAGAAAATCGAGAAGTGAATGTGGTGTGGAGTGTTACCGACGCCCAGCGTGAGAAAGATTTATTGCCGATCCGTATTCCATTAACCAAAGGCTTAATGGGGTGGCGCGTGTTTTTAATAAAAGAGTCGCAAAGGGCGCGTTTTGATCGCGCATTCAATAAAACCGAGATGCGAAACTTGATCCCTGTGTCAGGGGAAGAATGGCCGGATACAAAAATTCTACAAGCCAATGGTTTCAATGTATTTACTGTGCCGAGTTTTACCGATGCGTACAACATTCTAGAAACAAACCGGGCCGATTTCTTTCCTCGTTCAGTTGTTGAAGTGGAAAATGAAATTGAGGCTGGGTATTTTTCTTCGGATATCGTTCTTGACGAACACCATGCAATTTATTACCCCACCGCTATGTACTTCTTCGTTAATAAGGGCAATACCACCTTAGCCCGGTTAATCGAAACTGGCTTGCAAATGGCATTAGAAGATGGCTCCTTTGATGCGCTTTTCTTTTCAACCTATGAATCCACCCTAAAAGACCTCAAGATTAATGAACGGGATACCATTTTTATCGACAATCCGTTGTTACCTCCACAAACGCCGGTTGATGATCCAACTCTTTGGTACCGTCCGGTGAGCATTGCAAAGTAAAAGCTGCAGATAAAAAAAGGCGCTAACGTAATTAACGTTAGCGCCTTTTTTTGTTGTGCTTGTTAGCGCAAATTAATGGCTTTCACCTGCGTGAACATCTTTCATCGCACGACCAGAAGGATCGGCGTTATTCTTAAAGCTCTCATCCCATTCAAGGGCTTCTACGGTGCTGCAAGCAATAGATTTACCGCCAGGCACACATCGTGCTGCACTCTCTTGAGGGAAGTAGCCTTCAAAGATGGTGCGGTAATAATAGCCTTCTTTAGTATCAGGGGTGTTCACCGGGAAGCGGAACTCGGCAGTAGCCAGTTGCTTATCGGTAACTTCACCATCAACGAAATCACGAATGGAATCTATCCAAGAGTAACCGACACCGTCACCAAATTGTTCTTTTTGACGCCAAAGTACTTCTGGCGGTAAGGTTTTACCGTCATCAAAGGCTTTACGTAAGATCCATTTTTCCATACGTCCATCAATACACATTTTATCTTGTGGGTTGAGGCGCATTGCAACATCCATAAAGTTCTTATCTAAGAACGGCACGCGGGCTTCCACACCCCATGCGCTGGTGGCTTTGTTGGCACGGGCACAGTCAAACATGTGTAAACGGTCGAGCTTACGTACCGTTTCTTCATGAAGTTCTTTGGCGTTAGGGGCTTTATGGAAATAAAGGTACCCACCAAAAATTTCGTCTGAGCCTTCACCGGACAGTACCATTTTAATGCCCATCGCTTTAATTTTACGGGTCATTAAGTACATGGGCGTGGCGGCACGAATGGTCGTGGTGTCGTAGGTTTCAAGATGATAAATCACATCACGAATGGCATCGAGGCCTTCTTGAATGGTGAAATGAATTTCATGGTGCACAGTACCAATCATATCCGCAACCTGTTTGGCTGCTAGCAGATCTGGTGCGCCTTCAAGACCCACCGCAAAACTGTGTAGACGAGGCCACCAAGCATCAGATTTATCTTCATCTTCAACCCGCTTGGCTACGTATTGAGCAGCCACCGCAGACACCAATGAAGAATCCAAACCGCCAGATAGCAATACCGCATAAGGCACATCAGACATCATGTGCGATTTAACGGCTTTTTCAAAAGCCACTTTTAAATCGTCAAGATTGGTCTCGTTGTCTTTTACCGCGTCGTAACTCATCCAATCACGGGTGTAATATTTGGTGAGTTCACCGGTTTTGCTCCACAGATAATGCCCTGGAGGGAATTCGCTGATGGTTTTACAAATAGGTGCTAGGGCTTTCATTTCTGACGCAACATAGAAGTTGCCGTGCTCATCGTAGCCGGTATAAAGAGGGATAATACCGATATGATCCCGGGCAATCAGATAAGCATCTTCTGTTTCATCATAAAGAACAAACGCAAACATGCCTTCCAGATCATCAATGAAATTAACGCCTTTTTGTTCATACAAAGGCAAAATAACTTCACAATCTGAACGGGTTTTAAAATCGTACGGGGCAGCCAAATTTTGCGCCAGTTGCTTATGGTTGTAGATCTCACCGTTAACGGCCAGGACCTTATTATTATCCCGGCTGATGAGCGGTTGCGCACCAGTGTCTACATCGACGATGGCCAACCGTTCATGGCACAGGATGGTATTGTCATTATTCCAGATACCCGACCAGTCAGGGCCGCGGTGACGCAGCAATTTGGTATAATCTAGCGCTTGGGTTCTGAGTTCAGACACGTCGGTTTTGATATCAAGGATACCGAAAATACCACACATAAAACGGATTCTCTCTTATGACTTGTTGAAAAAAAGGATTGTTAATCTGTCGGTTGGCCTAACGCGGCCGCGGGTGAGACGTTATTGTTATTGATGTGCTGACTCCGCGTCTGTTGAATGTGCCAGCCTGAGAAAAAAATGCAAGGAATAACTGGTCTAAACGCAAAATATATTGCTAAATTCACCGAATTTTAACGTATGGAGGATGATCGCTCATAAAGCATACGGTTATATGGCTGCCAGTAAACCCCGCTCGCGAAAATTTACTGGCAGTATATGAAGGATGTTATTTCAATCCCGTGGAATTAGCGCTGAAACTCACTACTTTCGTTCCATTCCGGCCAATCGTTGCCCGTGGCTAAATCGTAGCCCACTTCAAATAGCAATTGGGCGTCTTGGGCAATACCGGATAAATCCCATTCTTTACGGTATTCATCGCATACCTGATGATAACACCCGGTAACAATAACCTTCATACGCTTTCTGTATTTTGCTGTTTGCTCATCCCAGGGCTCAGAGCCGCCTTCTGCATAAAGGGCTGGTACCCCTTTTTTGGCAAAGCTGAAATGATCCGAGCGATAGTAAGAACCGGCTTCTGGCCGATCTTCTTCGGTCAAATAGCGGCCTTGATGTTTTGCTGCTTTTTCTAAATAGGTTTCTAATTGTGATTTACCCATGCCTACCACTTTAACGTCTTTGGTTTTCCCGAGTACGTTCATGGCATCCATATTGATATTGGCCACGGTGTCACTAAGTGGGATAACGGGGTGTTCTGCGTAGTATTGTGACCCTAGCAAACCTTGCTCTTCAGCAGTAACAATAAGAAACGTCACTGAACGAGATGGGCGGGGCGTTAAGGCGGCAAAGGCGTCGGCCATTACTAAACTGGCAGCGGTACCGGTGGCGTTATCGTGGGCCCCGTTGTATATCTGATCGCCTTTTAGTGAAGGGTCTTTGCCTAGGTGATCCCAATGGGCGGTATAGATAACATGTTCATCAGGATGCTCAGCCCCTGGCAAGGTAGCAATAACATTATGACTGACCGATTTTTTGATGGTGTTTTGCAACGAAATCGAGGCGGTTAAATCCAGGTTTTTGTGGTAAGGGCCTTCTAATGCCGCTCGTTTTTCCTCGTCAAAATCCATTCCCGCATCGGTAAACATTTTTTTCGCTGCATCAAGGGTTAACCAGCCTTCTACGGCCACGCGGCTAGCGCCGCCATCGTCGCTGACTAGACTGTATTGAGGCCCGCTCCAGCTGTTAGCCACCACTGACCATCCATAAGACGCCGGAGCGGTTTCATGGACAATAAGTGCCGCGGCGGCACCTTGACGACTGGCTTCTTCATATTTGTAGGTCCAGCGCCCATAATAGGTCATGGTGGAGCCTTGGAATTTACCACTTTCGGGGTTTTCAAAACCGGGATCATTTACCAGGATCACCACCGTTTTGCCTTTTACATCAATCCCTGCATAATCGTTCCACTGGTATTCTGGTGCATTCACGCCGTAACCCACAAAGACCACGTCAGAGGCGGTTAAATCGATTGCAGTTTGTTCCCGTTTGGTACCAACTATCATGTCCTGTTTGTAGGCAAACGTGTTGTCACCAATGGTCATAGACGCGTTAGGTTCAGCGGTGATTTCCATTAGCTCAACGTCTTGTAAAAAGCTACCATTATTACCGGGTTGATAACCCGCCGCCTTCAATTTATTGGTGAGATAATCGAGGGTTTTTGTTTCCCCCGCAGAGGTGGGTGAACGGCCTTCAAATTCGTCCGATGAAAGGGTTTCTAGGGGGGCGCGAAGATCCTCGTCTTTGATATTCCCATACACTGCGTCAAAATTTGACGGTGCGGAGGGAGTCTCTTGGGCTTGTTCGCCCAAAGGTTCTTCACTGGTACAGGCTGTTAGGCCTAAAGATGCCAGCATTACAAAAGATGGCACCATCAATGGCAAAAGATTTTTTCTCATTGTTTGTCTCTGTTTGCTCTACAATAGGCCAACAGTATAAAGATTACAGGGCCTTGAACCAAGTTATCACTTATGAATTCTTCTAGTTTAAATTGGATTTCTGCCAAAAATAGCGCAGATATTGCACTTCCTGTTTCCACGCTATTGTCGTTAAGCGGGCTTTTAAAAAATACAGGATTTCCAACGGTTGAAGAGATTAATCGTACGGTAGCGACTTGGCATCAAGGTCATTACCATGGCCCAATCTTTAAAGGCCAAAGTACCTATGATGACAGTGAAACCCGTTATTACGAACAAATCGTTGCCGAAGATGGAGATGTTCCCACCCGTGAGGGCAGCTGGCATGATTTATTTAATGCGCTGATTTGGATGCAATTTCCAAAGACAAAAGCTTACCTAAATGCGTTACACGTTGAAGATATTCAAACATTTGGCCTAAACCCTAGAACCCGACGACGAAATCATATTACCCATTTTGATGAATGTGGCGTGGTGCTAGCCATTCCAAGAGATCGTCTCAAGCAAGGTAATGCGCTATTAACTTTGTTAGCCCAGCACCAGTGGGTGGAAGGATTGCATGATGAAAAAACACAATGGGGTGACAGTATTTACCCCTTTGTATTTGGTCATGCGATACTCGAAATGATGCTAAACCCGTTTATTGGCTTAACCGGTAAATGGTTAGCGGTAGTGGTAGAGCCCGATTTTCATACCCTGTCATTTGCCCAGCAGGTACAAACCCTTGATGAAAGTCTGGTACAAAGAATACAACAACTGCAAGATTTAACCCCCAAATATTTGCTTAAACCTTTACCTGTTTTGGGCGTGCCCGGGTGGGGACAAGGGCAGACGCTCGCCTTTTATCAGAATCAAGATTATTTCAGACCAAAGCGAGCAAATGGGGGCTCTACAATTCAACTGCCTCTTACTTAAAAAAGTGTAAAAAACAGCCACACAGTATAGATGATCACAAAAGGAGCGCTGGCGGCTATCCACGCTTTATTACTATTAAATTGTGTCCATTGACCTAACCCTACTGCGGTAAGGTAAATTGACCACAACATGTCTAAACGTAAGGATTCGCAAATTTGTGAATATGGCGAGGAGATATCAACACCTAGCAGTGTGCCTACGGAAAGTGGATTGAGTATTGACGGCGAAATCTGGGGATCTCCATTCAGCAACAGTAGTACCAAAGAGAGCACACTGGAAACCAATACAGGTAATGTGACCCACCAGGTAAAACCGTACCAGTCGGTATAGCCGTGAACGCTCTTTTCGTCTTGTCGTGTTACCAGCATTAGATATACGGCTAAAATTGCATTGGCCACCATATAGCCTATCACCGTACCAATGGTTGATGACCACTTCACCAACGGTTGGCTGAGTTGATCGGTAAAGGCTTGTTGTTCGGCGGGGCTAACGTCTGACAAGCTGGCATTAACAAGAAAGTCTTTGTACCAAGTAAAGTCCACATTGTTGAAGTAAATAAACACCGGTAAGGAACCTACCACCGCGATAATAAAGAACGGTATCCATGACCAATTACTGGTGTTATCGAGTGTATAAAACACCCCGTTTGGTCGCACGAATATTTCCGACACGGCCTTAAAAGGATTGGAGATCCCTTGCATTATGGCTCCTTTATAGTTTGATAGTGAGAAACAAATAAAGCGATACGCAGTATTAATCCAGCATCCGATTCATGATTGCATCCTATTATGTAACGAAAATGGCGAAAGTTACATTCCCCTTTACAGTCTTATTAGCAATGCGGCGACACACTCTGTACCAATTTAATTGTTGTGCTTAGATTGAAAAAGTGTTTATTTTACAGTGTGTAGCATACAAGCGTATGGCGATGCGAGCACTCATTCTACGGGTGCATTATTCCCAATAAAAGGCGCTCAGGCCGGGTTATACCTTCATGAGGTAGCGAAAAGGAAAGCGAATGATAGAAATTAGCCAACTAAAGAAAAAGTTCGTGGTAGCAAACCCCAAAAAGCTGAGTGAACAAGAGCGCTTAGATCCCCGTTTGCAAGGGAAATTTTTTCATTCGGTACGTCACGTGTCGTTTAGTTGCCAAGGTGGAGAAGTATTAGGATTATTAGGGCCTAACGGGGCAGGAAAAACCACCACGTTACGTATGCTATCTACCGCCCTCAAGCCCGATGATGGCAGGGTTATGATCAACGGGGTAGACGTATTGGCCCAGCCTGTATTGGTACGAAAAAAAATTGGTTTCTTGTCGGGTAATACGGGGTTGTATGGGCGTCTTTCGGGGCGGGAAAATATGGCCTATTTTGGCCAGTTGCACGGTATGCAAAAACAAGCCATTGTTAAGCGTATTGATGAATTGTGCGAATTACTCGACTTACACAGTTTTTTAGACCGGCGCTGTGAAACGTATTCCACGGGTATGAAGCAGAAAACCGCCATTGCGCGCTCGGTGATCCATTCTCCTGAGGTGGTGATACTTGATGAGCCCACCACGGGGTTGGATATCATGGCGTCGCAAACGGTGATGGAATTTATTCGGCAAATGAAGTCACAAGGCGTGGGAGTGATATTTTCTACTCACCACCTTGATGAGGTGGCCCAGTTGTGTGACCGAGTAGCGGTAATTAATGAAGGGCGAACAGTCTTTGATGACACCTTAGCGGTATTCTGTGCGTTGGCACCGGGCTCCTTAAGTCAGGCATTTTTATCCACACTCGCGCAAGGAGGCCAATAATGTGGTTGGTATTTTTAAAAGAACTTAAAGAACTGATACGTGATAGAAAAACCCTATTTTTCATGATTGCGTTACCCATATTGGTGTTTCCGCTCATTATTGGTGTGGTGACCTATTTTTCTACCAAGGCCGTGAAAGAGGCAGAAACCAAAGTATTGAATTTTGCAGTAGTTGGCGAGCAATACGCGCCTTCTTTAGTTAACCAAATGGACGCTACTGAGAACTTTAATCGGGTCATGTTAACTGACGATGACGATTTGGAAACGAGCATTCGCAGTGGGGTCGCTGACTTTGTATTGGTGATCCCGGATAATTACAACGACGATGTGCTTCAGGCTGGTCAAATCGTACTGAAGTTGTATTTAAACGATGCGGGACTTAACCTCGTGCAGCGCCGTTTGCAAAATATGGTCGATGAAATAGCTACGCATAATCAACGTGTCGCTTTTCAAGCGTTAGGGCTAGGTGCCGATCAGCAAAAAGCCCTTTTGACGCCTATTGTTATCGACAAGGTGGATGTGGCTGACAAACGAGAGAATTGGGGAGAGAAGATAGGCGGGTTTGTTCCTTATCTTATCTTTATGCTGTGCCTGCAAGGTGCCATGATCCCGGCCACGGATTTAGGGGCAGGGGAGAAAGAGCGAGGTACCTTGGAAACCTTGTTAATTTCTCCCATAGCGCGCTATAAACTGGTCATGGGCAAGTTTTTTACCATAGCGCTAGCGGGCGTGACTTCAGCCCTTGTTACCGTTTCTAGTATGGCCATTTGGGGGGTTGTACTGAGTCAGGGGATGGCTATTCAATTGGTGGCTGAGTTTATGGGGGCCATCAGCGGTCTAGATTTTGCGCTGATATTTCTTATGCTTATTCCGGTGGTGGCGATCTTCGCATCATTACTATTGTGTCTGTCTATTTATGCCCGCAGTTTTAAAGAAGCGCAAGGGTATATGACCCCCTTAGTCATGTTCGTGGTGGTGCCTGTTATCATGGCCATGTTGCCCGGCGTTGAGCTAAAAGGTGGTTGGGCATGGGTGCCGTTAACCAACGTGGCATTAGCCATAAAAGAACTCATCAAAGGCACCATGGATTACGGTGAGCTAGTTGCCATATTTGGCTCCACTGCCATTATCGCTGGCGCATTGATTAGTTTTTGTGTGTATTGGTTTAACAAGGAAAAAGTGTTATTCCGCTAACTAGAAAAACGCCCTGTAAATACAGGGCGTTTTTTTTAAAAGTAGGTCATGTTTAACAGTAATAACACAATAGAACTGTAGGTAAGTGAAATAGGAAGACCAATTTTAATAAAGTGCTTAAAGCGATAATTTGCAGCATTGAACACCAACAAATTGGTTTGATAACCATAGGGTGATATAAAACTTGCACTGGCTGCAAAGGCTACCGCTAAGGCAAAAGGCATAAGTGGCGCACCGATAATGCCCGCCACACCGTAGGCAAAGGGAAACATCAACGCCGCGGCGGCATTGTTGGTGACAAACTCGGTGAGTATTAGGGTAAGCAAGTAAATGCTGGCAAGGGCGATAAACCAGTTGGAATCAGACAAATAGGGCATTAAGAGTTCTGTACTTAAGGCAATAACACCGGCATTTTCCAATGCCGTGGCCAAGGTCAGTGCTCCCACAATCACCACAATAAGATTCAGTGGCATATTACGTTTGATTTCACCGCTGTTGGTAACTTTGGCGGCTACCAGCACCGCGGCAAAAAACAAGAGCCCTAAGCCAAGGTTAATAATGTGCATGGCTGACAAGCCCACAGTAATTAAAAACCCGCCCATGGTGATCCATTCTTGCCGGTTCGAAAGCGGCCGGGCAATTTTTTGCTCAGATAGAATAAAAAAGTTCTTCGAAATACTTTGTCGCGTTTGAAAGTCTGGGCCTGCGGCTAACAAAAGAAAGTCACCGGCTTGCAGTTTAATTTCGCCAAGTTTACCGGAGAGCTGTTCTCCATCCCGCCTTATCGCCACCACCGCAGCATCAAATAAGGCTCTAAACCCTAACGCTTTAATGGTTTGACCGATAATTTGTGCGCGGTTAGAAATGATCACTTCTGTGAGGTTTTCCCTGAGGATCCCATCCGCTTCGGCAAACATGGTTAGCCCTTTTATATGGCTTAGGCTGTCTAGGTTTTGCACGTTACCGGAGAAAATAAGCTTATCGCCTTCAAGGATGACAAAATCTGGGGTAACTGGAGTAACCAGCTGCTTATCTCTTACGATTTCGACTAAGAACAGTTCGGGTAAATTTCTAAGATGATTTTCTTCCACCGTTTTGCCGATAAGCTCAGAGTCCGCTTCTACTTCAGCTTCGACAATATATTCCCGATAGTTATTTTGTTTGTTAGCAATGTCAGGTAACCAGGTAGACAGTACGAACATTAATACACCGCAACTTAAACCGGCAATAAGGCCATAGAGGGTGAAATCCCAAAAGGCGAAACCAGGATGGCCATGTTCTTGTAAAAAAGAATCGACAATCAAATTCGTCGATGTCCCTATGAGGGTAACGGTGCCACCTAAAATAGCGGAGTAAGACAGTGGGATCAGCAACCGAGAGGCGGGGTGATACTGATTCTGTTTTATTGGACCTATGAGGCTAGCCACAATGGCCGTATTGTTGAGCAACGCAGAGGAAAAAAAGGTTAAGCCAAATAATCGCCAATACGAGAGACTAAAACTGGGGGCCACTAATTTTCGCCCAATTTGTTTTATTAATGCGGTTTTATCGATGGCGCTACTTACCAGTAGCAATAATATGAGAGTGATCAACCCTTTGTTAGTGAGGTTTTCAAGAACTTCGTCGAAGGTGATTTGCTGGCTGATGAGTAAAAATAACACCGCCAATGCAAAAATGGTCGACGGACGCATGTTCGACGCGATAAGCGCAAAAATGGTGCTGAAGAAAATCCCCAGCACCATGATTTGGTTGACATCCATATAACCTGAAGGCCTCTTACAGCTTACTGATATCGGTAGCGTTCCAATGAGGGAAATGTTTACGAACCAGTTCGTTAAATTCCATCTCAAAAGCCGAGAATTCAGGTGTATCGTGTTGCTTGTCATCAGCCAACTTATCGATAATCATACCTGCACCTACGGTGCCGTTTGTCAGTCTATCAATCACAATAAAGGCACCGGTTGCACGGTTACTATCGTAATTGTCACAGGCAATTTGTTGGGTAAATTTAAGATCTACCACACCAATTTCATTTAAGTTCAAATGGGCAGCTTGGGTTTGTTCCAAGGTATTGACGTCAATTTGATACTGTACTTCCGCCACAGATCCTGGGGTGGTTTTGGTGGCAAATTTAAAGCTATATTGCTTGTTCGGCATCATTGGCTCTTCTGACATCCACACCAAGTGGGCTTGAAACTGGCTACCCATTAATGGCAGATTGTCAGATTTAACAATCATGTCACCACGAGAAATATCAATCTCGTCTTCCAATGTCAGTGTCACTGCTTGTGGCACATAGGCACGATCTTGATCGCCGTCGAAGGTAACAATGGATTTTACCTTCGAGGTTTTCATGGAAGGCAGCGCGGTAATTTCATCTCCGGGTGCCACTTGACCCGATACCACAGTTCCTGCAAATCCACGGAAGTCGAGGTTGGGACGATTTACATATTGAACTGGGAAGCGGAAATCATCGGCATTGATATCGTTACCAATCTCGATAGTTTCTAGCATTTCCATTAACGGCAGGCCGTCAAACCAAGGGGATTTATCGCTTTTGTTTACAACGTTATCACCTTCTAACGCCGAAATTGGTACGAACTGAATGTCAGGAATCTTCAGGTTCTCTGCAAACTTTAAGAAGTCAGCTTTAATTTCGTTATAAACGGTTTCGCTGAAATCCATCAAGTCCATTTTATTGACGGCAACAATAACGTGTTTAATGCCTAACAGACTGGCTAAAAATGAGTGGCGGCGAGTTTGGGTTTTTACTCCCGCACGGGCATCAACCATTAAAATCGCCAAGTCACAGGTAGACGCGCCGGTTACCATGTTACGGGTATATTGCTCGTGTCCTGGGGTATCAGCAATGATGAACTTACGTCTGTCAGTGGAGAAATAGCGGTAGGCCACATCAATAGTAATACCTTGTTCACGCTCTGACTGTAAGCCATCGACTAATAAGGCAAGGTCAACTTTATCGCCGGTGGTACCGACTTTTTTGCTGTCTTTGGTAATGGCGGCTAATTGATCTTCATAGATCATTTTCGAGTCGTGCAACAATCGACCAATGAGTGTACTTTTGCCGTCATCCACGCTACCGCAGGTTAGAAAGCGCAGCAGGTCTTTCTTTTCGTGCTGCTCTAGATAGGCCAGTACGTCTTCTTTCAATAATTCGTTATCAACATTCATGCTTTATGCGCTCACTAAGAAAAATGGGTTCAACACAGATTCTTTTTGATTGTAGGTTAGGTCGGGGGCGTTTTCGGCCAATGGATCGGCAGGATCCAAAACCGTTACTTTTGCGCCGGCTGCGGTAGCTACCGCATGGGCTGCACCTGTATCCCATTCTGACGTTGGGCCAAGACGGGGATAAAGATGGGCATCTCCAGATGCCACCAAACATAATTTCAAGGAACTTCCCATGGCGACCAATTCAGCTTCGCCACCAAGTTGTTCTAGCAGGTTTTTGATTTCTGGACTTTGGTGAGAGCGACTGCCTACCACTTTCCAGGTTTCTCCTGCACTGTGTTTTTTCGCCGTCATGGGCTTCATTTCGCCGTCTGACTCAAGCCAAGCTCCGGCACCGTCGATGCCGATATAAGTGCGTTCTAACACTGGCGCGAAAACCACACCCATTACCGGTTTACCATTATCGATAAGGGCAATATTGACAGTAAATTCACCGTTCTTTTTGATGAACTCTTTGGTGCCATCTAAGGGATCAACGAGCCAGTATTTGTCCCAGGTTTTACGTTCTTCCCAAGCAATATCAGCCGACTCTTCAGACAAGATCGGTAACTCAGATATGGCTTCCAGTCCTTTCACAATGACGTTATGAGCGGCTAAATCGGCTTCTGTCAGCGGACTGGTATCTTCTTTCTCATAAATCGCGAAATCTCGTTCATAGATTTCCATGATTTTCGCACCAGCATCTTTACTGATACGCACAATTTGTTCTGCTAATGGATCAGGTAATGCCATTACACAAGTCCTTTTTCTTCAAGCATGGTATACAGGCGCTCTGCGGTTTGCTCCGCCGCTTCATCTTGATAGGTAAGATGAATTTCCGGATTTTCAGGCGCTTCGTAAGTAGAAGAGATACCAGTGAAATCTTTAATTTCCCCAGCACGGGCTTTCTTATACAAACCCTTAGGATCACGTTGTTCGCAAACATCCAAGGGAGTATCAACGAAAACTTCAACGAACTCACCGTCTTCTAGCAGGTTACGACAATAATCCCGGTCTACCTGAAAAGGCGAAATAAATGCGGTTAACACAATAACGCCAGAGTCGACAAACAACTTTGCAACTTCACTTACCCGGCGAATATTTTCCACTCGATCTTTATCGCTGAAACCTAAATCGCCACATAAGCCATGGCGAACATTGTCGCCATCAAGAAGGTATGTATGCTTGCCTTGTTCCTGGAATTTTTTCTCCAGCAGGTTCGACAACGTAGATTTTCCTGAACCACTAAAGCCGGTTAACCATAATACCCGGGGCGTTTGTCCCAGGCTTTCTGCACGAGATGCTTTGTTCACCTCATGCTTATGCCAGACAATATTCGTGGTCATTAGAAATAACCTTCCATTTTTTTCTTCTCCATTGAACCGGCACTATCATGGTCGATGACCCGGCCTTGGCGTTCGGAGGTTTTAGTTAATAACATTTCCTGAATAACTTCTGGCAACGTAGCGGCGGTGGATTCAACAGCACCGGTAAGCGGATAGCAACCTAGTGTACGGAAACGAACTGAACGCATTTCAGGTGTTTCGCCTTCTTCGATAGGCATACGATCGTCGTCGACCATAATAAGTACGCCATCACGTTCTACAACCGGACGAGGCTTGGCCAGATACAGTTGAGGAATATCGATATTTTCTAAGTAAATGTATTGCCAGATATCCAGTTCAGTCCAGTTAGACATAGGGAATACACGGATACTTTCGCCTTTATTAACTTGTGAGTTATAGATGTTCCACAACTCAGGGCGTTGATTTTTAGGATCCCAGCGATGGTTACTATCACGGAACGAGTAAACCCGTTCTTTGGCACGGGATTTTTCTTCATCACGGCGGGCACCACCAAAGGCAGCGTCAAATTTATACTTGTTTAGAGCCTGCTTAAGAGACGCTGTTTTCATCACATCGGTGTGCTTAGCACTGCCGTGACTAAATGGGCCGATACCGGCATCTACGCCTTCTTGGTTTATATGAACAAGCAGGTCGAAACCGTATTTTTTGGCCTGTTGATCACGAAACTCTATCATCTCGCGGAATTTCCACGTGGTATCTACGTGGAGAAGAGGAAAAGGAATTTTACCAGGCGCAAATGCTTTGCGGGCCAGGTGTAAAAGCACGGAGGAATCCTTTCCGACAGAATACAACATTACCGGATTTTCAAATTCGGCGGCAACTTCGCGGAAAATGTGGATGCTCTCGGCTTCGAGTTGTTTCAGATGGGTAATAGACGGAATTTCTAAAGTCATTTTCGAGTCCGATAGTTAAGGTTATATGCTAAACAATTATATGCTTAGAACCCTAACATATTTAAAGACAAAAGTGCTATGCTAATTTGCTATACGAAATAGCTGTTTTATACCTTAGCGACAAATTTGCTAGCACATCAAGACCCTTTGCATTTTGTTGGCAAATCTGGTCATACCATAGAGTGGCAGTATGACCAGAATATTTCATCTTGCTTGTTGTGGGAGTTGTTCGCTAACTAGCGCCCGCCAGTTTGTTTTGTTTGCTGTAATTTGTGGTTAAATGCGTCGAACACCTCTACGACACCATCTCGGGGAGTACCGGTTTTACTTAAGATTAAAATGGTAAGACTAGATAAAATAAATCCGGGCACAATTTCATACATCCAGTCACTTAAGCTTTGTCCGTCGATCTCGATGGAAATCCATAGCAGTACCGTCACCGCGCCGACTATCATGCCACCTAACGCCGCACGGCGCGTCATGTCTCTTTTAAACAAGCTGAATAAAACCAAGGGTCCAAATGCGGCACCAAAGCCAGCCCATGCATTACTAACCAAAGATAAAATGGTGCTGTTTCTGTCATAGGCAAGGTAAATAGCAATTAAGGCGACCAATACCACTGACAGGCGACCGGCTATTACCAGTTCTTTGTCAGACGCATCACGGCGTACAAATGCTTGGTAAAAATCACTGGTTAACGAACTGGAAGTGACTAACAGTTGAGATGAAATCGTGCTCATAATCGCGGCCAAGATAGCCGCCAGCAAAAAACCGCCAATGAGGGGATGAAACAGCAATTGAGAAAGATAAATAAAAATGGTTTCAGGATCGATATCGGCGCTTTGCTGGGTCACATAGGCCAGCCCAAAAAGCCCAGTCATCAGGGCGCCGATAATAGATACAAACATCCACGACATACCAATACGTCGCGCGGTTGGTACATCGTCAACAGAACGAATAGCCATAAAGCGAACGATAATATGGGGTTGACCGAAGTAACCGAGTCCCCACGCCATCAACGAAATTAGGGTAATAGCAGATAAGGATGCACCGGTTTTAGCGTCGGTAAACAATGCCAGTAACGTCGGGTCGATGGCACGAACGGCATCGAGGGCATCACTGAAACCGCCTAATTCGCTAATGACCACCGCTGGCACCATGATCAGTGACACAAACATGATACAACCTTGCACGAAATCGGTGATACTCACCGCCATAAAACCGCCGAACAGGGTATAGGCTACTACCACGCCTGTGGTGACATACAAACCGGTTTCGTAACTAAGACCGAAAGACGATTCAAATAACTTCCCGCCAGCAACGACCCCAGATGAGGTATATAAGGTAAAGAAGACAACGATTACCACCGACGCAATCACTCGTAAGATACGGGTGTTGTCGGCAAAACGGTTTTCAAAATAATCGGGAAGGGTAACCGCATTATTGGCGATTTCTGTATAAATACGAAGCCGAGGAGCAACGAGGAGATAATTCGCTAACGCCCCTAAGGTAAGGCCTACGGCGATCCAGCCGGAAGAAATACCGGATACAAACATGGCGCCGGGTAATCCCATCAGCATCCAACCACTCATATCCGACGCTCCCGCAGATAACGCGGTAACCGCCGGGCCTAATTGACGGCCGCCGAGCATGTAGCCTTCGACGCTAGTGTCGGTTTGGCGATAAGCAAACAACCCTATTCCTAGCATTGCCACAAAATATATACCGAGAGAAATCAGGGTGCCTGTTGCCATAATCGTTGGGTTTCCTGTTTGTTTTTTCTTTATGCTAACAGGAACAGTGGGCAGTCTCTATGTCAGTGGCACAGATTCTGTTAGTTCGTTCATAAGGTGGCGCGGGAAAGGTATGTGAAAATGGCAGCCAGTAAAGGCTGCCAGCTAATTTATGTAGAAAATACGATGGTACTTTTTACTTTTTCCATCATTGGCTCTAGGTTCGCTTTTTTGTCTCCGACCACCATAATGTTGGCTTTATCGGTAGACCAGCTTTCGCCATGGTATTTATCATCGGCAAAGGAAGTCGGTAAATCCATGTCGTCATTATGGGGAACGACAAATACAGACATCTTACCTTGTTCGGTATTCAAAATAAGGTGCAAGCTACGCACCGTATTTAAGTGACAGTAGTTAGCCACAGTCACATCACCGATGGGCGCAGAAAATGCACCGCCAAAGCCTGCTAGTTTAGCGTTAACTTGATGGATATCGAGATCTTCCACTGAGGGCGGGATCTCCATTTCAGCATACCGCATGTGTACCAACGCATCGGTACCTAAATTTTCAGGCTCATATTGATAGACCAATGTGCCGGTGATGCCTACGACCAATGCGATAGAGGCCGCCATGGCTACAAACCAACGGCTTCTGCGCTTATGCTGGTTGAATTCTTCCGTGGCTTGTTGCCAGATAAGTTTATGGGCCAGATCATCAGGCACGGGGATCTTCATTGCTTGGCATAATTGGTTATCTAGCGCTTGCAATGAAGCTTTAAGCCTAGCTTTGTCGCTATCTTGGCTTACCGCATCTTTAACGTCTTTGTCGGTAGTGCTTGGATTAGCAAAAACACGACGACGAAATTCTAAATCATCCATTAGTACGACCTCTTTCACTGGACGCATCCCGTTCCAGCATATCCTTAAGCTGGTTTCTAGCACGAAACAGGCGCGTCATAACAGTATTTTTGTTCAGTTCCAATTGTTGGGCAATCTCTTCCCCGGAATAGCCGAAAATAAGCTGGAGTAACAAGGGTTCTCTATAATCTACAGGCAATCGTGCTATCAATACCCGCAGCTCCTCGTGGTCGCTTTCAGGTGTCGCATGAAAAGCTTCATCAGTAACCTGTACATCATCGATGTCCACTAAGTCGAGTTGTTTTCGTTCAAATCGACGGGCATTCTCGCGGCGTACAATGGTGATAAGCCAAGACTTTGCCGACTTTTCATCTTTTAAAGCATCAAGAGACCGCCATGCACGAAGAAAGGTTTCTTGCACTATGTCTTCGGCAATGGAGCCATCACGAGTTAGCCAGTATGCATACCGATAAATATCGCCATGAAAAGCATGAACCAGTGCTTCGTATCGTTTTTGTTTTTCTTTCATGACAGAGTAGACCTGACTAGTCACAAATAACTTTCACTCTTTAGTTTTTTTTTAAGACTAGATTGAAACAGTCGAGAAATAAATAAAAATGTAAACACAAAAAAATAGCAGCATCCGTAGATGCTGCTATTTTGAACATATTTTGTGCTAGTGATTTTTCGTCTCTTCAATCCACTTTCGGGTTTTTTCTTCCAATAGAGTTAATGGCATCGGGCCATCTTTTAATATTTCGTCATGGAAGTCTGCATAGGAAAATTTATCGCCTAATGCTTGTTGCGCTTCATCGCGCAGAGACATTATTTTAAGCTTACCTATCATATACGCGGTGGCTTGCCCCGGCATAGCAATGTAACGCTCAATGGCTTTCACCGCATCGGATTCAGGATTCGGCGTATTCTCTATCAAGTATTGAATCGCTTCTTCCCGAGACCACTTCTTGGTATGTATACCCGTATCTACAACCAATCTGCAGGCGCGCCATAATTCCATAGCCAAGCGCCCAAAATCCGAGTATGGATCTTCATAAAAGCCCATGTCCTTGCCCAATTCCTCTGAATACAGGCCCCAACCTTCGGTATAGGCGGTGGCAGGTAAGTATTTTTGGAATTGAGGAATGCTAGTTAACTCTTGCGCAATGGCGCGCTGCATATGATGACCAGGGATCCCTTCATGGAAAGCCAAGGCTTCTAATTGATAAGTGGGCATTGCACTCATCACATAAAGGTTAGCATAGTAAATTCCCGGACGGCTGCCATCTGCGGCCGGGCTTTGATAAAAGGCTTTACCTGCTGATTGCTCTCTAAAGGGCTCGACGCGTTTAACCACAATATCTGCTTCAGGCAGTAATCCAAAGTAATCTGGTAAGGCTTCGCGCATCTTATCTATGGCCGCTTTGGCATCGGCAAGGTATTCGTCGCGTCCAGCGTCGGTATTTGGATAATAGAATTGAGGATCGTTACGCATAAATTCAAAAAATGCTTGTAAGGAGCCTTCAAAGCCAACGTCTTGTTTGATTTTTTCCATAGCGGTATGGATACGATCAACATTTTCTAAGCCAATTTGGTGGATTTGTTCGGCGTTTAAATCTGTGGTGGTAAACCAGGCTAATCGGTTAGCATACCACTTATCCCCATCGGGTAAGCGCCACACGCCATCACCTTCGGGTGACAATGTACGTTGGTGGGCAAAGGCTGCTATCAGATCGTCATAGGCGGGTTTAACCGACGTTAGCAACGCGGCTTTGGCTTCACCTAACAAGTTTTTCTTTTCAACTTCGTCAATATCTAGTTGTGCGACCTTTTCGTTGAAATCCTGCCAAATGGTTGATGGCGCGTCAGATGGATCGAAAGGGGCGCCGGAAATTACATTTTCAGCGGCGGTGATCATTTGATCATAGGCCCATTTGGGCGGGAACACCCCAGCTTCTTCTCGATGCTTCATTTGCTCTATCACCTGAGCAAAATAGGTATCGACCTTGTCTAGACGAGAAATATACGCTTGGGCGTCTTCTACACTGGAAACCCGGTGTATATTAATTAAAAAACTTGGAACTTGAGTGTGGGCAGCACGAAATTGATGCACAATATAGCGGTGATAGCGGAATTCATCATTGGCCAGATCCCGTTCAATTCCTTGCCTATATAAACGAATACTCAATTGTTCTTGAGCACTTAATTGCTCAGTGTCAAAAGTGTCTAGTACTTCCAGTCTATTTTTCTTCAACGCCATGGTCTGATCGATAAATTCATCAGAAATGTCAGTCCATTTATCGTAATCCCACTTTTTCCCCATGTAGCTTTGACGCATGGGGTCACGGCGAAGATCTTCTTCAAAAGTGCGTTCAAAAAAAGCACTTAATCGCTCTGATTCAGATTGCGTCGTGGTACTTTCTTGTAATTGGGGCGCAACGGAAGTGGTTTCAGGTTTCTCGGGAGCAGGGGAGCAAGCGGATAGTCCTGCCACGAGTAGGGCGAGTGAGGAGAGTTTCGTCGTGTTGTGTTTAACCATTAGTGTTTCCCTTACTTTTCTCGTTATGGTCAGGTAAAGCACATCACCTAGGGCGATGTGCTTTGCGGGTACAGAGATTGCAACGACAAGTCCTGAGGTTGCTGACGCTGTACTAGCGTTCTTAATTGCACAATATTTTTAATAACCTTGGTTTTATCAATATTATCGTTACCTTGGCCAAATTGATTGGCAAGCATAGCATTTATTTGCTGTTGGATCTGTGACTCACATGCCTGTGCGTCAACATTCTCGGTGGAAATCTGCAGACATTGTCGCCATTGCTTCCATGCTTGCTGTATTTGTCCGGGCGTTCCTGTTTGAGCAATATGTTTAAGCTGATGAAAGCGGTTTTTTTCGTCTGTATTGACAGTGCCTTTTGTCACTAAGGGATTTTGACTGGTGTTGATCAGTTTACGTCTAAAGTAAATAACGGTAGCGCTCCATCCCGCTAAGGTCATTAACCACAAGATGATAAATATCCATAAGAATACGTTGTTCGATGGATTTTCCTGAGCCATAGGCGGAGGTGCAATTGGTGCTTTGGGTTGGACGGAAGGGGACGCTGGCGTTGTCGTTACGGGGGGGGAAACAGCCCCTTGCGCATTGCTGCCGGCAGCGGCCGGTGCCACCGTGATTGACTTGGCCGGTAATGTGGCGTACTCCGTTTCTCCCGTCAACACATTAAACCAAGGAACCGTGATCTTAGGCAGGACAAATTGTCCCGCTTGATTGGGGATCATAGCAAGGGATTCCACACGTTGAGCAATCAGGGTGTTATTTTTATTCACCGTGGCCGTGTTTGCTTGGTCCGGATATAATTTAAAGGCAGGTGGGTACACCTGTGGAAGTTCAGGTAACTGCTCCTCAACCACCCCCATAGCCGTCAATGTTATCGTTCTGGTGATAGGTTCGCCTACCATAAATTGTTGATTTTGCGGCCACTCTTCATTAATTGATACGTATTCGCTCGGTAACCAATGGTAATCGATATCGGCGGGAACAGGCTTCACTTCTACGCTTACATCCGGACCTCTACGATTGATTTGTTTGGTACGGTTGAAAAAGCCAAAACTGGTATTGGGATCCTGGACTACGATGTCACCGCTAAATACGGGGCCTTTAATGGTAAATTGTCCCGACGCCTGGGGCACGATGGCGTAATTGCGCTCAATCACCTGGTAGCGTTTACCATTAACGATATCCGAGTATTGCTTATCTTCACCGAGCTGTTGGATTTGTGCGTTTGTTAGATCAGGAGCTTGCAGGCTTCCCCGTTCGATACCGGAGGATAAATATAACTTTGTGGTATAAAGCAACTGCTGGTGTAAATAGACATTTTCAGTATCTACATTTGTAGTGACGTAATAGTCTCGTGTGGATTGACCGGTTCCGTTTTTTACCGGGATCACTCGAACCGTAATGGGTTGGGTCTGTTTTCCCTCTACCGTTAAGGCGGGTATGGTGAAATTACCTTCTCCACGGGGAAACAGTGTTGTGGTCCATGTGGTGGTTTCTTCTTTATCAAAGTTGATAATACGGGTTTGTGAACTGACCGCGGTTCGGCCTACCACAAAATCTTTTAACAACGGCGAGCTATCGAATGCATCTCTATTTGCATCACCATGGGCAATAACGGTAAGTTGAATCGCTTCATCCACCATCACAGGGTTTTTGTCGATGGTTGCTTCAACCTCGGATACGTCAGCCATTACTGCGGGTATACGAAGCAGCAAGAGCAGCCAGACTATTCGTATATTTTTCATTACCATTCACTCCGGTTAGAAGGCGGTCCTTGACGTTTTCTTTGTTGGGCTTCCAATTGCATTTTTCGCTTCAACAAGAAAGCTGGATCGTCAGGGATTTTTTTCATCAGATTTTCTAAGCGTTGCATTTTTTCTTTTTCTTCATCCGTTAGTTCTGCCGGTTGGGCTTGCATAGCCTTGGTATTGGCGGATTGGTTTTCTTCATCTGTGGGCTCTGCCGAGGAAGAAGACGCTTCATCTTGACCGCCATTATCTTGTTCTGGTTCATCGGCTGGTTCTGGCCCAGCATCTGCGGCCTTGTCGTCATTGGGTTGAGACGACTCATTTTGATTACCTTGTGACTGCTGATTGTTCTGGTCGCCATCGTTTGCGTCGCTTTGATCATTGCTTTGTTGATCATTGGGTTGACCATCTTGGTCATTGGACTGACCGTCATTGTCTTTGTTCTGATTCCCAGCATTGTCTTTTGATGAGTCCTGTTGCTCATCGTTTTGTTGCTGATCATCATTTTGTTGCTGGTCTTGGTCAGATTGTTGCTGTTGTTGCTGTTGTTGCTGCTGTTGCTCTTGCTGCTGCTTTAATTTTTCCACTACGTCTTTATTGGCTTTTGCATCAGCAAAATCTGGTTCTAATGCGAGGGCCTGGTCATATTGTTCGATGGCCTCGTCTAACTTACCTAGTTGTGCCAATGCATTGCCCTGATTGTAGCGAGCTTGGGCACCTTCCACTTCAGAAAAATCTTGTAACGCGGCTTCATAGTTACCTTCGTTATAGGCGGCAGCACCGCGCCAAGCGTGATCTTTAAATTGCTGGCTGGCGGTGGTGTAGTCCTCAGCCTGATAGGCTTCTAAGCCTTGCTGGTCACTATTGAGGAAAGGTTTTTTATACCAGCTTACAACGTGAGGCGGCGTTTCCTCGCTGGTATTTTGTGCTGGGGTTTGAGCCATAACCGGGGTTGGCGTAGCCCAAATCCAAGGCAAAATAATAAAAACGGCAACTAGCCCACGGCGAAAGCTGTAGGCAGCAAAGGGGAGCAGTAATAAAAGTAGCCAAGGGCCGAGTTCGTCCCACTGATCACCGTCGGTATTGCTTTTATCATCACTTTCCTTGGCCTCGGGATTTAGCCATTGATTATCAATCAATTCATTGATGTCAGCATCATCGGCACTGATGGAGGCATAGTTTCCACCACTTCGCTGGGCGATATCTTTAAGTTGATCACTGCGCATTTTCGGAATAACAATTTGTCCGAACCGATCTTTGAGCAATTCACCGTTGATTTGTCGGATAGGCGCACCTTGATCTGTGCCAACACCCAGAATATTTACATGATAGGGAAGGTCCCTTAGCAGGGTCGTGATATCGTTATTTTGATCCATGGAAATACCGTCCGTGATCCAGTAGATATCACCTTGCTGATAACCTGCGTTTTTCAGCAAGTCTGCAGCTTCAGATAAACCACGATAAGGATCGCTACCACTAACGGGCATGATTTCAGGGCTTAATCCCGGTAACAAAGCCACAAGGTTGGCGGCATCGGTGGTCAGCGGACTAATGGTAAAGGCATCACCGGCATACGCCACTAATCCCATCTCTCCTTCGTCGATGGCATGGATTAAATCGATGGCTTTGTATTTTGCTCGGGTTAAGCGGTCGGGAGTGATGTCAGTTGCACGCATGGACAACGACATATCAATCACCACCACATGGCCTTGTTGAACCTGAAACACCGGTTGTGGAAGGCGCTCCCACGTGGGGCCGGCTAACGCTATAACGGCCAAAGTCCAGCACCAGAATAGTAAGCCTAAAGGCGCTTGTTTCTTGGGTTTGTCTTCACCGGTAACCAGGTGCTGATATAAATGGGGGGCAATAACTTGCTGCCAGCCCGACTGTTTAGCGCGAAATTTCATCACCCCAAAAAATAGAATCAGTAACGGCACAATAGCCAGTAACCAAAGTGGGCGTAGAAAGTGAAAATCGTGAATAGGCAGGGACATCATTTGTGTGTCTCCCTACGGCGGGATGAAAACAAAAACCATAAACCGCGGGCGCTGTATGAGAGCGGTGGAATAATGCTTAGTAGCAGAGCGAGGGCCAAGGGGTAGTAAAATAACGCGGTACGTGGCCGCATTTTACGGGCTTCGCCTTCAATGGGTTCAAGTTCATCAAGGGTATGATAAATGGTGTTTAATTCTTCTGTATTTCGAGCTCGGAAGTATTGCCCACCTGTGGACTCGGCAAGATCCGTAAGCATATTTTCATCTAACTCCTGAGAAGGGTTGACCTGACGGCTGCCAAAAAAGCTCCTAACTAGCATTTTATCTGCACCTACACCAATGGTGTAAAGGGTAGCCCCACTCTCAACGGCTAATTCTTTGGCTTGTTGTGGCGTAATATTACCGGCGGTGTTTTGGCCGTCGGTCAGTAGAATCACCACATTATTGGTTTCATCTCTTTGTTTGAATCGTTTCACTGCTAAACCAATTGCATCACCAATGGCTGTTTGTTCACCCACTAAGCCAATAACCGTTTCGTCAAGTAAACGAGCCACGGTTTCTCTATCGTAGGTTAGTGGTGCTTGCAGGTATGCGGTATCGGCAAACAAAATAAGCCCTAGTCGGTCTCCTACACGACGTGCGATGAAATCATCGAGTACAGATTTAATCATGGTAAGACGGTTTACTTGTCGGCCATTAACGTCCATATCTTCAATTTTCATGCTGCCGGACAGATCCACCGCTAACATCATTTCACGGCCTTCATTAGGGATGCTAATGGGCTCTCCTAGCCATTGGGGACGAGCCGCAGCAGTGATAAGACACAACCAAGTGAGCAAGCCAGTATAAAACAAAAGGCGCGAGCGGCCGGCTTTGCCTGTTGGCAAGGCTTCGCCAGGCAAAAGTAAGGGCATGCGCAATGGCGCCGACTGGCTTCGTTCCCGTGGCGGTAGAATAAAAAACAGCAGTGGAAGAGGAAGGGCAAACCATACCCACCACCAAGCAAATTCAAACATGACTTGATGTCTCCCTAACAGTGGAAGAAGGTCTAAACTGAGTGATACGGGCTTGTTTTACCCAAGTTAATGCCGCCTGTTGGTACTCTTCAAAGTTGTGATTATCCTCAGATGTTGGCTGATAAAGGGTGCTTTGTAATTGAGCCAGGGGGGCACCGATTTGGTTAGCGTATTTGTCTGCAACTTGGGCAATTAAATAAGCGTGCCATTTATCGCCAAAAAGGCCGGCGGTGTTGCTTTGGGGATCATAGTGCATACTCACCCGTTTAAGAATGCTGTTAAGGGTTCTTAGGGCATCAGGGCGTGCAGACGAAAGAGTACGAATTGCGTTTATTGCCTGTTTACGGGCAGCAGTAAAACGTCGATGACGATGCCATAAATAGAATCCCGCCAAGACAGTTAATAGCACCGCGACAATGATAACCCACCAACCCCAAGCTAGGGGGAAACTGCTTACAGTTTCAGGTGTATGAATACCTTTTAATTGGGCTAAGGGGTTATTTTGCATGGGGTCGTTCATTATAGGCGCCCCCGGAAATTATCAAATTGTTGTTCAAGGGGAAGACCCGCGGAAATGTCCGTCAAGTGAATACGTTTACTTTCAAATTGCTGATGTATCTGCTGGGTAATGTGGCTGCGCCATTCACTGTAGCGGGTAGTTAGGGATTTATCGCCTAAAGGCCAGTTTTGCGTATTGACGCCATCGGTAACACTGACTTGCTGGGTCACTGGCAAGTTAGGCAAGGCGCTTTCCATGGGATCCCATACACGAATGGCTTTCATCTCGCAGTGGCGAGCCAAGTGTGACAAATGCTGATCTGCACCGACTCCCATATTAACAAAATCGGAAATTAAATAGACCAAGCTACCGGGACGAGCAATCCGGCGTAAACGCAAACAGGCTTCATCAAATGCACGGGTATCGACATCAGTTATCTGTTGGATCTGTACTTTTCGTAATTCATGGCATAAAGAAAGCACGGCACGTTTTCGCGATAAGGGCTTACATTCTCGATGCATATTATCGTTAAAGATAACGGCACCAACTTTATCGCCACGTTGTGCTGCGCTCCAACTTAGTAGCGCGGCAATGTGGCTGGCTTGTACCGACTTGAGTAATAGTTGGGAGCCAAAATGCATGGATTTGCCCAGATCGCACAAAATAAAAACGGGCCGTTCTCGTTCTTCCCGATAAATTTTTGTGTGAGTCTTGCCGGTGCGCGCCGTTACCCGCCAATCAATGGCCCGAATGTCGTCACCAGGTTGATAATGGCGGGCTTCATCAAATTCCATGCCTCGGCCTTTCTGACGGCTAAGGTATGCACCAGACATTAATGCTCGAGGTGGCGTCTGCGGTGTTAAATTTAATCCTTTGGTTAAGGATTGATACCGCAGCAGCTCTGGCAGTGATAGCTCCACGCCATCACTTTTGAGTAAACTCAACGTAGAATGTTCAGGGTGCATAATATTAAGGAACTGCTACTAGACTTACGATTTTATCTAGTACTTGATCGACTGTTACGCCTTCAGCTTCGGCTTCATAGGATAGAATAATGCGGTGTCTCAATACATTATGGACAACGGCTTGAATATCGTCGGGTCCTACAAAATCACGTCCGGCTAACCAAGCATGCGCCCGTGCACAACGGTCTAGGGCAATGGTTGCCCGAGGGCTGACGCCAAAATCTATCCACCCGGCCATCGACGGATCATAAGCTGCCGGATCACGGGTGGCCATAATCAATTGCACCAGATAGGTTTCCAGCTCTGGTGCCATGTGTAACGACAACGCTCCTTTACGGGCAAGGAATATATCTTCTTGTGTAAGGGTCGGGGGCGTTTCAACTTGTTGTTTGAGATCTTCATTTCGAGTAAGTCGAAGAATGGATAATTCGGTTTCCGCTGTTGGATAATCAATGCTTACATGCATTAAAAAACGGTCAAGTTGTGCTTCAGGCAACGGATATGTCCCTTCTTGCTCCAACGGATTTTGCGTTGCCATCACTAAAAATAGTGGTGACAGGGCGTAGGTTTTGTTACCCACGGTAATTTGCCGCTCTGCCATTGCTTCAAGCAAGGCGGATTGCACCTTTGCTGGTGCACGGTTAATTTCGTCGGCCAGTACGAGATTATGAAAAAGCGGACCTTTTTGAAATACAAATTCACCGGTTTCAGGACGATAAATATCTGTACCGGTTAAATCTGCGGGTAATAAATCAGGGGTAAATTGCACTCGATGAAAATCACCGTCAATCCCGTTGGCAAGGGCATTAATAGCTCGGGTTTTTGCCAACCCTGGAGGACCTTCCACTAACATGTGCCCGTCAGCGAGTAAGGCAATTAGCATACTTTGAGTAAGTGCTGTTTGGCCGATAATCTGTGAATCTAAATACGTTTGAAGTTGTCTAAACTGCGCTGCTGACATAGTGTTTTAATCCACTTTTTTGTTCTAAAAATGATAATTGTACTAACGGCAAATTCACTATTATGCCGATAAAACGATCTTAACCTTACGGAAACAGGTAACTAAGGTATATAAGACATTGTCAGATATAATAGGGGTTGGATTTTCAGCTTCAAGATGCTGCAGCTGTTTTATTATCCTCAAAATTAGACCATTCGCCGATGTTTCTGCGTTTCGGGACTGGCCGCTTGCCCTCTCTATCCATAATCTGACAGTGTCACAATCGAGTGCTATCTTGAGTGTTTGGTATCAGAAAGACAAGATATGTTCCAACGCATTGGTCGAGCTCGCTATTTTTCACGGTAAACGGTTAGTCCCGTTTATTTGCTATTTTGTTCATAGTTTGTAAAAATCAGTATCTTTACAGGTCAGACCACTTTAGGTCTTCTATAATTCAGGTGCAATATGACAGCTATCCAATCAGTCACAACCCGTCAAGGTGACAGAATCGCCATCGTCGCGGGTTTACGTACACCTTTCGCTAAAATGGCGACCTACTTTCATGGCGTTCCCGCTGTGGATTTGGGAAAAATGGTGGTTAACGAACTTCTTATACGTCACGGCGTGCCCGCTAAAATGGTGGATCAGGTGGTGTATGGCCAAGTTGTACAGATGCCAGAAGCGCCCAATATTGCTAGAGAAATCGTACTTGGTACGGGCATGAATGTGCATACTGATGCGTACAGTGTTTCTCGGGCCTGTGCCACCAGTTTCCAAAGTACGGTGAATATTGCTGAAAGCATGATGGCCGGCACAATCGAGGTGGGTATTGCCGGTGGTGCGGATTCTGCGTCTGTGTCACCGATTGGTGTGTCGAAAAAGATGGCTCGTGCGCTAGTCGATTTGCAAAAGGCAAAAACGGTGGGGCAGAAATGGGCCATCATCAAAAAACTCGGTGTTAAAGATTTAATGCCTGTACCGCCAGCCGTTGCTGAATATTCTACCGGAATTTCCATGGGCCAGACCGCCGAACAAATGGCGAAAAGTCACGGTATCTCACGCCAAGCCCAAGACGAATTAGCGCATCGTTCTCATTCCTTAGCGGCAGCCAGTTGGAATGAAGGTAAGTTAGACGACGAAGTCATGACAACCTATGCGCCACCTTACAAAAGCGCCCTCGGCAAAGACAATAATGTGCGCTTTGATTCTACCTTAGCGGGATACAGCAAATTACGCCCTGTGTTTGATAAGAAACACGGCTCGGTAACGGCGGCCAATGCGACTCCTCTTACCGATGGTGCCTCTGCTGTTTTGATGATGACAGAAAGTAAAGCCAAAGCACTAGGCTACAAGCCGTTAGGTTACTTACGTAGTTACGCTTTTTCTGCCATCGATGTTTGGGAAGATATGCTTATGGGGCCATCTTATGCTACCCCTATTGCCCTCGATAGAGCGGGCATGACATTAAATGATCTGACACTTATCGAGATGCATGAGGCCTTTGCCGCGCAAACCTTAGCTAACATCAAAATGTTTGCCAGTGATAAATTTGCGCAGGAAAAACTTGGCCGCCAAAAAGCCACCGGTGAAATCGATATGGATAAGTTTAACGTAATGGGAAGTTCAATTGCTTATGGGCATCCCTTTGCTGCTACCGGCACCCGCATGATCACGCAAATGTTAAACGAATTAAACCGCCGAGGCGGAGGAACTGGACTGGTGACAGCATGTGCCGCGGGTGGATTAGGTGCTGCAATGATTGTGGAGACTGAATAATGAGCCAGCAAGAAAACCAACAAACAACAATGGGCGAACAAAAAGCCAGTGCTTTTACGTTGACCAAGCACGATGATGGCGTGGCCATTTTAACAATGGACGTACCTGGCGAAAGTATGAACACCCTTAAGGCTGAATTCGGCGACGAAATTTCTGCCATGCTCGACGATATTGAAAACGATAGCAGCATTAAAGGGGTTGTCCTTTGTAGTGGCAAATCATCTTCTTTTGTGGCCGGCGCCGACATTGGTATGTTAGCTGCCTGCGAAACTCAGGAAGATGCGCAAGCGTTAGCCAAAGGGGGCCAAGACATTTTCAATCGCATTGAGAATATGCGGGCCACCTTTGTGGCCGCGATCCACGGCCCAGCCTTAGGCGGCGGGTTAGAGCTGGCGCTCGCTTGTCATTATCGTGTGTGTTCGGATTCACCGAAAACCCAACTGGGCTTGCCTGAAGTGCAATTGGGAATTTTACCGGGCAGTGGCGGCACCCAACGTTTACCGCGTTTAGTTGGCGTGCAACAGGGCATGAAGATGATGTTGACCGGTGCCCCTGCAAGAGCGAAACAAGCTAAAAAATATGGCCTAGTCGATGATATGGTGCCCCAGAGTGTGCTGCTAAAAGTGGCCCAAGAGTTGGCGTTAAAGCGTAAACCCCAACGCCAAGCCCCGCAAAAGGGTGTCCTCAATAAAATGCTGGAGCAAAACAAGTACGGTCGTAATCTGATGTTTAAAAAAGCCAGAGAACAAACGTTGGCTAAAACAAAGGGAAACTACCCTGCACCGGCAATGATTATCGATGTGATAGAAACCGGCATGAATGAAGGTATGACCGCGGGTTTGGAGGCAGAAGCCGCCGCTTTTGGTCGCTTGGTGATGACGCCAGAATCGTATCAACTACGTCAGATTTTCTTTGCTACCACGCAAATGAAGAAAGAAAACGGGGTTGCTGATGTTGCGCCCAGTCGCGTTGCCAAAGTGGGCGTACTTGGTGGCGGGTTAATGGGGGGGGGTATTGCCTATGTGACAGCATCAAAAGCCGCCGTGCCTGTTCGTATTAAAGATGTGCGGGATGAGGGTATCGTTAATGCGATGAAATACAGTTACGATATTCTAAACAAGAAAGTTCGCAAAGGCTTCATGGCGAAAAGTGAGATGCAAAAACAAATGGCTATGCTCACAGGTAGCTTAGACTATCGGGGCTTCGCCGACACCGATATGGTTATCGAAGCGGTATTTGAAGACCTAGACTTAAAGCAACAAATGGTCAGTGATGTGGAAACCAACACCCAACAAAGCACCATTTTTGCTTCTAATACCTCGTCGATTCCCATCGCACAAATCGCGGCTAAAGCGGCCCGTCCAGAAAATGTGATTGGTCTGCATTATTTCTCGCCGGTAGATAAAATGCCTCTGGCAGAAGTCATCGCCCATGACAAAACATCTGATCACACCATTTCAACCACAGTAGAATTTGCCCGTAAACAGGGGAAAACGCCGGTGGTGGTAAAAGATGGCGCAGGGTTTTATGTCAATCGTATTTTAGCGCCGTACATGAATGAAGCGGCGTATCTACTGTTAGCCGGTGAGCCGGTGGATCATATCGATAAATCCCTCGTGAAGTTTGGTTTTCCGGTAGGTCCGGTGAAATTACTCGATGAAGTGGGTATTGATGTCGGCACTAAAATTATGCCTTTCCTTATCGAACAGTTCGGCGCTCGTTTTGAGGCGCCTGAAGCCTTTGATAAGGTGCTAGCCGATGGCCGTAAAGGTAAGAAAAACGGTAAGGGCTTTTATCTTTATGAAGGTAAAAAGCCCGGTAAAGCGGTGGATGAAAGCATTTACCCCTTGCTGAATGTTACGCCTAATTCCACCTTAAACGAAAAAAGCGTGGCAGAACGTTGTGTGTTAATGATGCTCAATGAAGCTGCTCGGTGTCTCGATGAAGGTGTAATAAGAAGTGCGAGAGATGGTGATATCGGTGCTATATTTGGGATCGGCTTCCCGCCTTTCTTAGGTGGCCCTTTCCGCTATATGGATTCATTGGGAATAGAGGCCCTTGTCAGCAAACTGACCCACTACGCAGAAACCATCGATGGGCGCTTTACGCCAGCTGATTGCTTAGTTGAGCGGGCAAAGGAAAATAAAACGTTTTACTAGTGTAAACAAAAAGTTAAAGCCGGGCTGTGCCCGGTTTTTTTTGTCACTTTTATGGCAAATTACTGGTTTTTAGATTTCTAATGAGTAAAATTCGCCCTTATTGTTCAACTATTAGTCAATCTATTGACGAATTGGAAGTAGGTAAATTTATGGCATTCACGTTTTTCTTTTTACTGGTGTTCTTAAGCTGCGGATTGCTTTTTTATGTTGAAGCATTCAAAGCAGGCATGAACCCGAGAAAGTGGGCGCTAGGTGGGCTGGTGTTTGGTCCGATGCTATTTCCTTTATTTAATATGAAGCGCTACTTACTGTGGCGTCAAATCGCTGGATATGGCAGACCGGTATTCGGGGCTTGATGTGCGAAAAAATTAACGGCGAGAGACAAAAAAGGCTGGTCACCCAGCCTTTTTTCTTTGGAACAATTAACTGACATTAATTAATCTTTTCTCCAGGGCAAGCATTTAACCATTTACATGGCAATACTTTTTGATATTGAGTGGCCGCTTCCTGTGTATTGTCTAAAGGCTTGGCGCCTTGTTCCGCTGTTACTACTGGAGCTGTTGTCGAAAGTACCAGTGCTACTGCATATGCTTTTAACATTTTTATATCCTCTGATTTTTTTATTTGAACAAACAACACCAATCTTTGTCAGTGTTATCAGAGATATAGCCATATGCGTGCCAACATACGCCAAAAGTATAATATCAATTAGAGATATTTTTTTATTTCTTATAAATCAGTGGCTTACAGTGTTCATTTTTTGTTCGGTGCAAGCGGGGATTAGACGAAAGTTGCAAGATAAGAAAAGGCGTCAGAAACTTGACTTATAAGGAATGGTGGCCTATGAGGTTGTAAAGTTTTTGATTTTCCTGCAATAATTTTTCAAATCGAGTGGCATTGAGCGGCTTACTGTAAAGGTAGCCTTGCAACATTTCACATTCATAGCGTCGAAGTATTGTCAGTTGTTTTTCTTCCTCTACGCCTTCAGCGACCACTTTTAGCCCCAAATTATGGGCAATATTAATAATAGCGGCAGTCATATGCCGGTCTGTGCTGCTTTCGGCGATATCGTCAATAAATGCTTTGTCGATTTTTAACGTATTTAACGGAAAGCGTTTTAAATAGGCGAGGGAAGAGTAGCCGGTGCCAAAATCATCGAGGGCTAGGTGGATCCCTCGGTCGCGCAAGCGCTTCATTAACGCCAGGCCTTGCTCTGGGTTTTCCATCAAGGTGCCTTCGGTAATTTCACACTCTAGGTGTAAGGGCGATAAACCTACTTCTTGTAGGATCCGTTCAATGCGATCATCAAGATTTGGCAATTCAAACTGTTTGGCCGATATATTTACCGCAACTCGGCCTGAGAATAAACCGGCATTTACCCAGCGCTTCGTATCTGCGCATGCTTTGCGTAACACTTGCTCGCCAATTTCTACAATTTGACCGGTTTGTTCTGCTAAGGGAATAAACTGGCCAGGGCTGACGATGCCTTTTTGCGGGTGTTCGAAGCGCACTAGCGCCTCCATACTGACTAATTTACCCGACGCAATATCGACTTTGGGCTGGTAGTAAACCGTAAACAAGTCGTCTTTTATTCCTTGACGGATTAGGTTTTCTATTTGTAATTGACGTACGGCATTTTGATTCATTTCACCGCTAAAGAATTTATAGGCGTTGCCACCATTATTTTTAGCAAAATACATGGCCGTATCGGCATTTTTCAACATTTCCTGTGGCGATTTACCATCATCAGGGTAAAAGGCGATCCCCACACTGGCTCCAAGGACAAACTCTTGTTTGTTGATAATAAAAGGCCGTGAGAGGTTATCAAGAATATCTTGGGCAAAGTGGGTAATGGTATGGATGTCGGCATGATCTTCCATCAACACACTAAACTCATCGCCCCCCAGTCGATAGCAGGTAGCAGAAGTGCCGGTAATGCGCTGCAACCGTTTGGCTATCTGTTTTATCAACACGTCGCCGGTTTGGTGGCCTAATGAGTCATTAATTTTTTTGAAGTTGTCCATATCCAAACATAGCAGGGCATGGGATGCGGCCTTTCGTACCAGGTTTTGATGACTGGCTTGGAAAAACGAGCGGTTAGGTAGCTCGGTAAGGGGGTCGGTATTGGCCAGTTTAAGTAGCTCTTTTTCTGTGCTTTTACGAGATGTAATATCAGAAAATACGCCAACAAAATGACTAATGCGGCCATCGTCATCATGAACCGCATCAATGTTGAGTTCGAGTTCGTACCGTTCGCCATTCATTCGCACAGATTCAACCTCGCCAAACCAATTCCCTTTGGTGCGTAGGGTTTTCTTTATTTCATCGGTAAAGGCATCGGGGTATTGATTAAAGTACATATAGGAAGCGAGTGCTTGATCCCGGCTTTCCCCAGTGTAGCCACAATAGGCGTTGTTCACTGAAATAAAACGGAAATTGGTATCAGTAATAAACACCCCTTCGGAAATATTTTCAATAGAGCGTTTAAACAGGTTAAGTTGTTCTTCTGCTTCTTTTAGGTGATGTATATTTTTCAGCGTGCCAGTCATGCGCACCGGTTGTTGGTTGTGATCCCGTTGTACCACCTTGCCCCGATCTAATACCCATATCCATGCATTGGAAAAGGTTTTGGCACGATAAGCGAGTTCGTAGAATTCCGATTTGCCTTCCAAATGTGCTTTTAGAGCATCTTGAACCCGTAGCATATCATTGGGATGAATATTGGCATCATAGGCACTGGTTGTACGAATATTATCTTGGGGGAAGTCAAGGGTCCCCCAGGTATTAGACCGGTATACTTGACCGCGATAGACATCCCAATCCCATAGTTCGTCGCCGGAACTCCATAGGGTAAGTTTTAATCGCTCTTCAGACTCTTTTATAACGCGCTGATTTTGTTTTCTTATTTGATAGTGGCGTAGTAAATAAAAAAGCACAAGAATAACAATAAGACTATAAAAGACTAACGCTGCTCCATGAAGCCAGAATGGACGGCCAATGGTAATGGTTAAGGTGCTGGAATCTGACCAATTACTGTCACCTTCTTTAGCCTGTACTTCAAACTCATAATTACCGAAGGGAATATTATTAAACTGCGCGATACGAGTGTTATCGGCAGGGAACCATTCATCTAAATTGCCCTTCATTCGATAACGGTAAATCACGTTTTCCGGTGTAATTGGGTTAATCAAGGCAAAGGTGATACTAAAGCGGGATTCATCATAGGTCAGCGACAGGGCATCTTTGTGCAGTAAGCTAGTGTGATTTGGCGCGGCTAAGGTGTTTTGTTCAGTTTTGGTGGTGTTACCAAATACTTGTAACTCAAGCAGTTTGGGGGGGCGAGTTACCGATTTATTCATTGCTTTTTCATCTAGAAATGATTTTTTCAATATATTAAAGCCTTTTACCCCAGCAAACACCAAGGCTTCATCTGCCGTTACCAAAGACGCACTTTCGCTAAAATCATTGCCATTTATGGCTTCACGGGGAATGGTTTCTGCATCGGTAAGGGAAAATAAATCGACCCGGGTAATACCTAATCGGTTGGTATACCAAATAGAGTCATTTCGGCCCACTGAAGAAAAAGTTACGCCATCATTGGATGTTTTCCCTTGTATTTTTTCTACATCAAGTGTGTGGGCATTGACTTGTATAATGCCGTGGTAAAAGGTGGTTATCCAATAATAATTTCGCCAGTAATAAATATTGACAGCATTAAAACTTAACGAGTTATTACGGCCAATATTTTTAACAACTTTGTCGGTTAAAGGGTCGAATACCGCGATGCCGTTTTTGGTCGACAGCCAGATACGCTCTTCGTTATCGCTGTATATTGGAGCGAACGCCTCAGTAACGTCATTAATTGAATATTGATGAATCAGTGCTGTTTCATCCTTGAGGGATTCCGAGCGAGTATTAAATATATCTGTCGGTATGGACGCTAGGATATTCTGTTCTGTATTTAGCCAAATATTGCGGCCGTCGAAATATAAACGCTCAATGAATTTACCTTCAAACAATGTTTGTACATTTACTAGCCTATTATGTCTAACTTCGAAAACGCGAACACCGTTTGAACTAGCGATCCAGAGTCGGCCATAGTCATCAATAATCAGATCCCAAAAATAGTTTTGTTCTGTTGTTAAAAAATAATCTATGGTGCCTAGTTGTCTATTAAATCTGCCTATACCTTCATTTTGAGTAACAAACCACAAATTGCCTACTTGGTCTTCATCAATGGCCCAGATGGTGGAGGAGATGTCTGCTTTTTGAAAGGCTTTTTTATTGCTAAACGTGCGTACCGCACTTAATTCGGGTTGATAGCGGAATAAGCCAGCGTAGGTACCAGCCCAGATGGCCCCTTGGGAATCGACTTGAATACTAAAGATGATTTTTTCGGTGAGGCCGGTTAGGCCAATCGTTTGTGGACCGGATGCCACAAAATTTTTATGACGAGTGTCGTAAATGGCGATGCCATCGTATGTGCCTATCCAGACCAAATCGCCTGATTGCTTGATGGCAGTTACATTGCCGATGGATATGTCTGAATGATTAGCGCTGCTTCCAATTTCATTTTCGTCACCACCATTGGTGATTGTAACAATACCATCAATAGTCGCTAACCAGTACTCACCGTTGATAATCTCTATATCATTGATTCTACTTTTATCTACTGCATAGCCATAGGGATTGGCTTGCTTTAAAGCGTAAATCTTATCGCTATTTTTATTAAGAATGTACGCGCCATGGCTTTTCGTTCCAATCCAAAGGCGGTGTTGCTCGTTGAAAATAACCGTCATATCATCAGGCAAGGTTGTGCCACGAAACGCGGGGATCAGTACGTTACCATCTGGGGTTAAGCGATAAATTTGATTATAGGTACTGACCAATAATCGTCCATTTTCATCGGTGGTAATGGTGGTAACGTAGTGTGATTCGGGGTCTTCGCCTTCAAATGGGATGGTATCAAAGTTGTCTAGTTCTGGATTATACCGGGCCAACCCTTTGTCTGTGCCTACCCATAATGTGCCTTGCCCATCTACAAATAAGTCGCTAATCCAGGCCGAGGGAAGGGATTTAGGATCACTGGGAATAGGGTGGTATTGCTTAGCATCTGATTCGTAACCGGTATAGCGGTGAAGACCTGTAACTGTGGCAAACCATAAAATGCCGTCTTTGTCTTCTTCAATGTCCAAGATGGTGTGGTCAGTAATACCATCTTTTTGCTCAATATTTTGAAAATAGATGTCTGAAATAGACACAGCTTGGCTACCTGCCGAGAAAAGACATCCGAGCAGTATGGTCAAACAGAAAAAAGACCAGTTAATGGTTGAGCGCACCAATACACCTTTGGCGATGTTATTTTATCATTATTGTTTATTATTATCGGCAGCGTTCGAACAAACCGAAGTCCCAATATGCCGAAATATGCGATCTGCTACAAGTTTTTTTGCCGCAGGCCTATTTATGCGTCTATTAAATAGGCACCGAAAAGTTTACACATTGATAATTGTTAGGGGATAGGAAAATAAGGTGTATTTTTTTTAAACATAGCTAGGTTGGTTAAGCTACGTTCCGCAGGCACCGACATGGATGAAAACCCGCCGGAAGCGTAAAGCACAAGTTCCCCAAATAGCGTTCGCTTCGCCAGAGCATTGGCATAATGTTGGATGTCTGTAAATGATGTCTGATTGATTTCACTGGCCAGTTTTTGATTGCGGTCGAATTGGGTTTCTTGAGAACCTAATCCTCCCCATAAACGTTGGGACTTCATCGATAAGGAAAGATCCCGCTCTTCTAATTGTTTAAGCAAGTTTTTTTGTATGGTGGACCAATAAAACTGGTAAAAATCAATTTCATTGAGTTGTTCAAACAAAAAGGTGGTCATTTCTTTTAATAACACATCAGGGGCATGGGTTGGGCTTTGAATGTAAAACGCCATTCCCGGATGCTGGTTGTGGGGGACATACCCTGTGCCCACCACATAGCCTAGCTGTTTTTCGGTTCTCAGCACATTGAAAAAGGGAGCCGCTAACATTTGTTCTAACACCATACACATGGCTGTATCTTTAATACTATTGCTGGGCGCTTGTAAATACAGTACTACCGCAGCATCGGGGTGATCACAGGGTACTTCGTGATACAAGGCTTCCCCTACTGGTAATTGAGATACCGAGCGAGTAAGGGCTTTTCCCGTTGCGCCAATTGAATTTTCCGCTAATTGATTGGCAAATTGACAGGCTTCGTCTTTTGACCAATTACCATGCATGAAACTTTCGACATAGTAATGTTTGAGGGCGGCTAAGCAGGTGGAAGTCATGGACTTATAGGTACAAGCCTCCACTGCTTTTAGCAGCTCGATGGGGGCTTGGGTATTGCGTTGCACGATAACACTTAGCCGAGAAAATAAGCGGTTTGTTGGTTTGTTCATTAATGCATTTTGCAGGCTTTGTATCTGCATAGCTTTAACTCGCTCAAACTGCTGCTGATCTGGCATGAATTCATGGATGGTTTCGAGCAGCTGTAATGCCAGTTTCGATTGATTATTCGAAAAGCCACGGGTATGTAAGGTAAAACCCGCTTGATGGCCGTAGATACGGTAATGCAACCCAGCAATTTCTGCTCGATAATATTTAGCCTGAAGGAAATCGTTTAATGCGGATAACCATATTCGCTTGGCGGCCACGGCATGAAGATCATCGGTTAGGGCTTGGGTATCGAATGACACATAAATATCGCCCTTTGGGTTATGGAATACATCGTCTTGTGCAAACCAGAACTTCATATGGGGGCTATCAATGAGGGTCTTAGGCGATAAGTAATCGGTTTCCGGCAACGCTAAATGGTAATCCATGCCTAAATAGGGGTTGGGCGGAGGTAGCGTCAGTGCATTGATGGTTGGCGGATGACATAGGGCTTCAAGTACCGACGGTGACAGCGGCCGCAGTTGATATCGAGCGTCATAATGCTGACAAGTGGTATCTGTGGGTAGCCCTTGAGCGATAAGTTTTATACGGATATTATTGGGAGTAAAGTAACTGAGTGCCTCGGCTATTTTTGTTTTATCAAAATTGTCGATGATAATTTTAAACTGTCTGATATCTTCTTCTTTATAATAAAATAAATGCTGAGCATACTCACAAGCCATCGCTTGCAGTTTTGGGTTGTCTTCAAATTCGTGAGCGAGCGCCCCTAAGTGTGCCTTTTCTTGGTAGCGCCACTTTTCGTCCACGGAATTTTGAATTAAACGGATATATGAAAAAAGCGCTTCTAATAAATGCTGTTTGTTCTCAAGACCTGATCGGGTTAGCTGAAAGCTGACATTAAAGTCTTTAAAATCCTTCCCTTCAATACCACTGCCTGCAATAAGGTTGGTGACCCAGTTTTTACTTTTTAGGTAAGCCAGAAGACTGCCTTCACCTTCATCACCAAGTAAATGACTTAAGTAATTTAAAGGCTTCGTACGAAAATCGTGATGCAAACCGGGTAAAGCAAAGGTAACAATCATGCGCCTTGCCGATTGTAACGGTTCGATATTAATTTCCACCGCCAACTGGTCATCGGTGTATAACGCTGGCCATGATTCAGCTGCGCTGTCTCCTGCTTTGATAGCCGAGAAACTGTGGGTAATGATATTTTTGACTCTATCGGCTTTTTCGCTGGTAAATACGGTTAATGCCATATTCTTAGCGACATAGTATTGACTGTGAAAGGCATGCAGTTGCTGATGTAGTTCGTTTTCAGGTAGCGCTCGAAATATACTGGCATTACCCACGGAAAACTTACTGAAAGGGTGAGCGGGATTCGCCGTTTCTTTGTGGATTTGGTATAGCCGTCGTAAGTCATCTTTCCGCTTAAACTGAAATTCAGCATCAATGGCATTAATTTCTTTGTTTAGTGTGGCTTTATCAAGTAGCGGTAAGCGCAACATATCACTGAATGCGGGTAGCAGTTTGTCCAGTTGCTCACTGTGGCAACTGAAATGATAATTGGCGAACTCGGTGCCAGTCCAGGCGTTAATATTACCGCCTGCTTTTTCTACCATGTCATTGATGCTATTTGGTTTGGGTAAGTGTCGACTGCCCAAAAACATCATGTGTTCAAGTAAATGAGATAAGCCATGGCAGCAATCGGGATCGTAAAAATGCCCCGCTTTTACCGACATTGAAACAAACGTAGAAGGGGTAAGGTTCTGTTCGCATATCAAGATGCGAAGACCATTCTCGAGGGTCACGAATTGTGCCTGTTCTAGGTTTATTGATGTTGTCAAAATGCTCTCTTTTTTATCTGTTTTACTGCATTTTTCGGGAATCTCCACTACAACATGTTCCCCTGATGGCCTACTTACGGCGTCTTGGCCTAAAGTCTTGTATATTTATACTAGGCTACGCTGACTGGGTCTGCTAAGGTTAGACCGAAGTCTTTCATCATATTCATTAAGTTATGCCACGTCAAAAAACCAACGATGACACTTTAATGTTAATAATGCGGCACGGTGAAGCGGAATCACTGCGTATCGATGATAAAAGCCGCCAGCTTACCGAACATGGTCGACACCAGGTGTCACAGTCGGCAGGATGGCTTATCGAAAATTACTGTCGCCATCGTAAGATAGATTTGGCTTTAGTGAGCCCATATCGGCGCACCCGTCAAACCTATGACATGTTAAGTTTAGATTTTTCCATCGCTAAGTCCATGCAAACCGACGATATTGTTCCGGAAGCGAACCCACAACTGGCTCATGATTACGTTAATACCCTTATTGCCTCATCGCAAAGCCGAACTACGCCGGTTTCCACTATTTTGTTGGTGAGTCACATGCCGTTTGTGAGTTACTTTGTGGACGAGGTCTGTGCCACGCCAGTCAATAGCCTCTTTGCTACTGGCTCGGTGGCGGTAGTGAGCTATAATGCTGCCGCCCGAAGGGGTAGATTACTGAGTCATTACCAAGGAACGGTATAGCTAATTCGTAAATTATTTGAAAAGATCTGCCAATTCACCTTAAGAATATTGTTTTTCTTCCGATAACCACTTTAGTGAGAGGTGTATTGGACTGCGTGAGGCAGTATTCTGATGGCAACAAAATCTATCCCTGACATGCTTCGACGGTCACTTGAAAGTCATATGGCCGAAGCGGATCTCAGAAACGATGAAGAATTAAAAGAGATTATGGGCAAGCTTGCTTCGCTGTCATCAAAAGTGGCGGCAGCCAAGGCTCAGGCCCTTGCCCGTCGCGCAAAAGGGAACAAAGACTAGTATTCAGATTGGTTTTCGCCAGAAGCCATAAAGTAGTCAGGCAGGATCCGCACGGTTTTAATCATATTATCTTTAATATCCACAATTTCCATCGGATAACCCGACAATCGAACACTCACCTGATGTTCCGGTATTTCTTCCAAATATTCTAAGATCAAGCCGTTCAGTGTTTTTGGACCATCGAGAGGTAAATGCCAGTCCATTTCTTTATTGAGATCACGAACATTGGCACTGCCATCAACCAGCACACTGCCATCCTGTTGTACATTGGCTTCTTTACTATGATCTGGCACCATAGATGTGGTGAAATCGCCCACGATCTCCTCGAGAATATCTTCCAATGTGACCAAGCCCATGATGTCGCCGTATTCATCTACAACCAGAGCAATACGCTCTTTTTCAGCTTGAAATTTATACATCAAGGTATGCAGTGGCGTGGATTCAGGGGTGAAGTAAATTTCTCTTACTGCTCGTAGTAGACTGGATTTGGTGAACTGATCTTTCGATAACAACCGTAAGGCATCACGAGCGTGAACAAAGCCCACTGCATCGTCAATGCTATCCCGAAAAAGCAGCACACGGGTGTGCTGTGCATGTGTCAGTTGTTTTTGAATGGTTTTCCAATCGTCATTGATATCTATGGCGACAATTTCTGCCCGCGGCACCATAATATCTTCAGCCGTGACTTTTTCTAAATCGAGTATACCCACCAGCATGTCTTGGTGTTTTTTCGGGATCAAGGTTCCCGCTTCGTACACCACCGTTCGTAATTCATCTTGGCTAAGGGAGTCATCATTACCGTTGGCTGGATTAATCCTAAGTAGAAATAAAATGCTGTTGGTAATCCCGTTTATAAGCCAAACAAACGGATACAGAATAAACAAAAGAGGCAGCAAAATTAATGAACTAGGGAACGCAATTTTCTCTGGATATAAGGCGGCGAGGGTTTTCGGTGTCACCTCTGCAAAAATAAGCAGAATAAGGGTTAAACCAAAGGTAGTGGCAAAAAAGCCCCAATAATCACCAAACAAGCGGGTGCATATAATAGTGGCAATGGATGATGCGGCAATATTAACCAGGTTGTTTCCGATGAGAATCAAGCCAATGAGGCGGTCAGGTCGTTCGAGTAATTTTTGTACCCGTTTTGCTCCGCGATTACCTTCATTATGAAGGTGCTTTAGCCGATATCGGTTAATTGACATCATGCCTGTTTCAGAACTAGAGAAATAGGCGGATAGAAAAATGAGTACACCTAATGCAATAAAGAGCGTACTGGTTGATATGTCGTCCAAAAAATGGGTTCCTTTACCTTGCCGGACTATCCAATTTAGTTACTCTGCAAGTGGGTTTCAAGTATTAGGGTTAATCTTTATCGTAAAGAGGCAAAAAATGCCCCTTTAAATGATGTTGGCTGCATTATAACAGAATTTCACGAACAAAACGGCTACCGAAATAGGCGAGAGTAAGTAATGCCAGACCAATAACCGTAAGAATAATAACTTGGCGACCGCGCCAGCCTCGAAGTCGTTGGCCTATCAATAAGATGGCATACACCACTAACGCAATGAGCGACAACACAGTTTTGTGCGCATAGGTCGTGCCGAACATATCGTCTAGGAAAACAAAGCCACTGACCAACGCAAGGGTGAGCAAACCGGTGCCCACTAGCAATAACTTAAATAGCATGCCCTCTACTAACATGAGCGGGGGCAGGGGAGAATGTAGCAGTGCAGCGCCTTTTTGTTTTAATTTACGGGTAATAAACGACATTTGTAGCGCATACAGGAAGGCAATGACCAGGGTACCGTAAGCAAATAAGGACAGGGTGATATGGATCACCAAGCCAGGTTGCATTTCAATGTGCATGATATGGCGTACGGGTAACAGTAGCGCAGCAATAATGGTCATAGCACAAAAACTAAATACCACAGGAAGCAATATAATATTGGGCATCACCGACGCGCTAATCAGCATGGACACCGCAATGAGCCATGCCACCAAAGATAGAACATTAGTAATACTCATATCTTGCCCTGGGGCCACAACGATGGCTTGGGACAAATAACTGATATGACAAAGCGCGCCTAAAATGGCGAGGATAAGGGCTAAGCGTTTATTCGCACTCTGTTGATTGACAATTTTGCCCATAAACAAGGCGGCGGCGGCAAGATAAAATACAATACCGGTGATGGCAAATACGGTGGTCATCCCAATTCCTGTCTGAAACCTATTAACGCTGAATCTGTTATTTTTATGATTTTGAAACGTGCGTAAAAAGACACTCGTTAATTATGAATAATCGTAGATACGGTGATCTGGCCACGATTTTTCGTCTGCCTGAAAGATCAATGCCCGTATTGTTACTGCAACTGCTTATAAAATTCAACAACAACCATTGATTTTAAGCGGTTTAAGACAATATATGACCAGATACCGTAATCATAGTTCGTTGTCACCGCCTTTTTCGCTATAATGTGGGCAACATTTTTCATTTACAGTAAAAAGAAGCTGCCTTATATGTTTGAGAATTTATCTGAACGCCTTGGCCAGACGTTAAGAAACGTCAGCGGTCGTGGCAGACTCACAGAAGACAATATTAAAGACACACTAAGAGAAGTGCGTATGGCACTTCTTGAGGCAGACGTTGCGCTGCCAGTGGTAAAAGAATTTGTCGCCCAAGTTAAAAGCCGAGCCGTTGGCGCAGAAGTCAGCAAATCTCTTAAGCCAGGTCAGGTTTTCATTAAAATCGTACAGTCAGAACTTGAGTCTGTCATGGGCGAAGCCAATGAAAAACTGAATTTATCTACCCAGCCACCAGCGGTTGTGCTTATGGCCGGCTTACAAGGTGCCGGTAAAACAACCAGTGTGGGTAAACTGGCTAAATACCTCACCGAGCGGGAAAAGAAAAAAGTATTGGTAGTGAGTGCCGATATTTATCGTCCTGCCGCCATAAAACAACTTGAAACCTTGGCCACAGAAGTGGGCGTGGGTTTTCATGAATCATCTATCGATCAAAAGCCAATTGATATCGTTAATGGGGCCATCGACGCTGCTCGTAAACAGTTTTACGATGTCTTGTTAGTGGATACGGCCGGACGTTTGCACGTTGATGCAGACATGATGGATGAGATCAAAGGGCTACATGCTGCAGTTAAACCCGTCGAAACCTTATTTGTGGTAGATGCCATGACAGGTCAAGACGCGGCCAATACGGCAAAAGCTTTTAATGATGCGTTGCCGCTGACTGGGGTTATTCTGACTAAAGCGGATGGCGATGCCCGAGGTGGTGCGGCCCTTTCGGTACGTAAGATCACCGGCAAACCCATTAAATTTATCGGTATGGGGGAGAAGGTCGATGCCCTTGAACCTTTCCATCCTGAGCGTATTGCATCACGCATACTTGGTATGGGCGATGTGCTTAGCCTTATTGAAGAAGTCGAGCGTAAGGTTGATAAAGACAAAGCGCAAAAGTTAGCGAAAAAGGTCCAAAAGGGCAAAGGCTTTGATCTACAAGACTTCAAAGAGCAGCTAGAACAAATGCGCAATATGGGCGGCATGATGGGGCTGATGGATAAACTGCCGGGTATGGGAGGCATGGCCGATAAAATTAAAGATCAGGCCAATGACAAACAATTTACCCAGATGGAAGCCATTATTAATTCCATGACCCCCGGTGAACGTACTAAGCCCGAAATTATTAAAGGCTCTCGTAAACGTCGTATTGCCGCAGGTTCTGGTACCCAAATACAAGATGTCAATCGCTTGCTTAAGCAGTTTACACAGATGCAGAAAATGATGAAAAAAATGTCTGGAGGCGGAATGAAAAAAATGATGCGCCAGATGAAAGGCATGGTGCCACCGGGTGGCGGCATGGGCGGTGGTGGTGGTATGTTCCCACCACGCTAATACAAGATAAAAAACGCTGCTTTCGCAGCGTTTTTTATTTGCATGGTTAAAATGTGGGCAGTTGACCCTAGCAACCTTATTGTCAGAGTCGGTGAGACTGGGCATCCCCGTCATTTCATACTACACTGCTTACCCTTAAAAACGACGATACTATTGAGCGCAAGACGTACGGACGCCACTCGCTCGCAGGGCATATAGCTACCTGCCTTATCGTTCTAGCATGACCTATATTGGCATAAAATTCGAAAAAAAATGTTCAGCGCCAATACGACAACAGGAAAATTATGGCCGGTTTAAAACGCATCATACTTATCGATACGCACCTCCCCGGAGTGGTCGAATTAAAACTGGATGGGCACACCAATATTTGTGGTACCAATGCCTCGGGTAAAACAACGCTGCAACGGCTTATCCCGGTTTTTTACGGTGAATACCCCAGTCGCGTAGTGCCTTCCACTCGGGACAGCTTCGAGCGCTGGTACTTACCACGCACCTCCAGTTTTATTATCTATGAATTCACCCGTGCTGAGGGCGATTTGTGTCAGGCCGTTTTGAGCTCCAATGGTACCGGGGTAAATTACCGATTTATTGGTAAGCCCTTTGATATTGATGATTATTTATTGCCGGAGAAAAACGGTACGCGCACCAGTATCACCAGTGCGGAATTAGCCCGGGCAATGAAGCGTAATAATGTGTTAGTGACCAGTTTGCTCACTACCAAAGATTACCGTGCCATTTTACAAAATGACCATGGGGTATTGAATCAAAGCAGTACCGCTCGAGAGCTATTAGGTTACGCACGTATTTTCAGTTTATGTCCGCCAAATCTGCATGTACGCCATATAGAAAAACTGGCCAAAGCGGTACATTCAAAAGAAGGCAAGATGGAGACCATCAAGGCCATGATCGCCGCCATTTTAGAGGAAGATGGCGTGCAGCCACCGGCGTCAAATCTAAGCCGCAATCGAGTAGATGATTGGCTGCGGGAGTGTCAGTTAATTAAACAGTTTGATGGCATTCGTCCCGAATTTGCCAAGCTTGAACAAGCGGACATGGCCTTAGGTACCACAGAAACACAATTGGCTCAGCTTAAGTTGGCATTTGAGACAGATAAATCAGCGCTGTCCGCCGTGGTGGAAAAAGCCAAAGGCGAACTCGAAGAGAATCAATTTAATAGCAAACAAAATGAAAGTCAGTGGTCAAAATCTCGGGATGAACTAAACCAGACCGTGTCATCAGCCCGTGCGGATGTAGAAAAATACACCGCTGAACTGGATGCCGTAGAAGCGCAATTCCAAAGCTGGCAAGAACAAGACATAGAACAGCTCAAAGATGATGTGGCGAACCTAGGTCAGTGGCAAAACGAACTAGAGACGGTGTCTGGTCGCTATACCTTGCTAACAGAAAAACATCAGGACATGGAATCCGCATTTAACCGCCGTATAGCTGAGCTAGGGGAAAGGTTAAGTTTAACGCTAGAGCAGTTGTCAGCCAGTCGACAAGAAGCTGCGGATAAGCGCAGTGATCTTCAGGATAAAGAACGCAATGCGTTACAGCAAATTCGTGATGACTTTGCGCAACAACTGCAGCTGTTAACCCAGAATCATCAGACCGCTCTGAGTGATTTAAAAGTGGCGGAAGCTGAGTTTAAAGCGGGGCTGAATAATGCCGGTTATAACGAATTTGAGCAATCTCAGCTAGATATTCTTGATGCCGCCATTAAGGAAGCAGGCATTAACGAAGACGCTATGCGTACAGAGTATCGTCAAGCTCAACAATTGCACACTCAAGCGGTGCAGGAACGCCAGAGTGCATCAACGGCTTTGGATAAAGCGCGCTTACGGCATCAGCAAGCAGAAAAACAAGTAGAGCATATTCATCAATTGCTGTATCCAGGTGAAGGCTCGTTGCTGGAATTTTTACGGGCCAATATTGAAAACTGGGAACAAAATGTTGGTAAAGTTCTGCGCCCAGAATTACTGGAACGAAAAGACCTCGGCCCTCAATTGGCAGAAGGTGCCAGTTTGTTTGGCCTGTCGTTGTCGCTAGATACGCTAGAAACCCCCGATTACGCTAATACAGAACAAGAACTAAAAGTACGACTGAAAAACGCAGAAGAAGCATTAAGTGCCGCGTTAGAAGTACAAAATACCTGTGAAGCACAGTTGGCTAAGGCCAACGAAGATGTGCGCAATGCCGAACTGGCGATGAGTCAAAAAGACAACGCCGTTCGTAGTGCACAAGCCACTCGCAAACGGGCTCAGCAAGACAAAGATACGGTGTTGAGTGAATATCAGCAGGCGTTGTCAGAACGGAAACAAAAAGCCCGCAGTAAACTGGACGACAACATTAAAGCCCGCAAGAAATTGCTGGCGCAGTTTGAGTTAGATAGAGACGAAATTAAAGATCAGCAACGGGAAACAGAAACGGAACATCGCTTCCATTGGCAACAATTGATTTCTGATACAGACGCACGGATAAGTCAACTGGACGCTGATATGCGGAAGGCCAAAGATACCGCGGCAAAAGATCGTCGCGATGTGGAACAGTGGCTAGAAAACGAGTTGAATAATCGTGGTGTAGATGTGGATGAAATTGGTGCGTTGAAAAAACGCATCAAAGCGTTAAAAGAAGATATCTATCGTACAGAAAGCCATCGCCATAAAGTTGTGGATTACGAACGTTGGTACGAGACAGTATTTACGGGTCATAAAATAAGTTGGCAAAATAGTTTATCAAAAGCCCGCAAAGAGCTCGCAGACGCAGAGCGAAGCCTGGCCCAGCAGCAAACGGCCTATCGAGAAGTACGAGAGACCCTTAAAGAACAGCTTGAGCAGTTACAACGACAACTGAAAACCGCATCAGAGCAATATGATCAGGTTGTGAATTTCACAAAAACGCTGGCTCGATTGCCGCTGCCCAAAGGCCAGGTGGACGCATCGGTAAGTCATGATGAATTAGCCGTTAATCAGCGGTTATCCCAGGTTCAAAGTGCCTTACAGGAGCGGGATACCTTGTTGGCCAACGTCAAAGCCTATGTAGAACGTTTTGACCAGCTTATTGCCGCGCAAGCGGGCACCGGATTATCAGATACGTGGGAACGAGCCCGGGATGAATGCACCACCATGAATGCCCAAGGGGTAAAAGGGGTGGATCACCGACGTATGGTGTCCCATTTATCTCAACTGCTCAATGTCATCGTGCCGCAAAAACTACAAGGGCTTAAAGAGCAAGGGCGCATCTTTGGCGCTGATCTAAGCCAGTATTATTTTGTGTTAGCGGATATCGACAAACGTATCGTCAGCCAAAGTCGTCGTATTACCAAAGAAGTGGATGGCGAACTCTTTTTAGATGGTGTTTCGGATTCTGCAGTGAAAATTCGTTCACGAATTAGCGAACTGGAATTTTGGCCTGAGTTGGAACAATTCCGGTCGCTTTATGATGCGTGGATGGCGGAAGGCGCCAATGTCTTACCCGATGAAGAATACGGCCAAAGTATGCGCAGAGTGCTCGATATTTTGGGCCGGGCAGCATTAACCGGTGGCATCAGTAAACTGCTGGATATCGAATTGCATCTTAGAGAAGGCAATAGCGACTTGGTGATCCGCACTGACAGGCAACTCAACGAGTCGTCCAGTCATGGTATGGCGTACCTTATTTTATGTAAGTTTCTATTGGCCTTCACCCGCTTATTACGGGGAGAAGCCGATACCACCATTCATTGGCCCATTGATGAACTTGGCACCTTGCACCAAAGTAACGTGAAGAAAATTTTTGATGCGTGTCAGAACAATAATATTTCTGTGGTAGGGGCGTTTCCCAATCCGGAATCTGATGTGCTAACCCTGTTTGCAAATCGATATCTTATCGATAAGGTAAGCCGGCAGTTACAGGTGGTAGAACCCAAAGTGAGTGCCATTGCAGAAAGGATCAAAGCCCGTCGTGAACAGGAGGCGTCATTATGATGTCAGAACAAGGCCGTGTATTAAGTGCGTTGCTAAAAGGTCGCTTTGTCTGTCAGGTTAGCGATGAAGAAGGCTGGCGATTTTTAAAAAGCCGAGAAAATGCAGACAAGCTAGAGCCACATTTAAATGTGCTAAATCGTACCCTCGCCTCTACGGGGGAAGGAGAGGTGTTTTTTGCCGCTTACCTTACCATTGGTGACGAGGAACGAAAGGCCCTGACACAGCAGTTTCAAGAAACCGCCTCTGCCTTAGTTCCCTTAGTGGAGTGGCTGCTATTGGTACAGCAGGCCAGTGAATCAGACTTACCCGTTACCTTGGGTAACGCTCTTCGCTTAAATGAATTACAAGGCGTTATTGAAGACACCCCCGCCTATGCTGAACAACTAGAGAAAATCTCTCGATATCGGTTATTTAACTCCACCAGTATGAATCTGGATGGGCAGTTAAAACAGGTTTTTAAGCGCCTCACTGATATGGGATATTTAATTAAGCCAAATAACGAAAAACAAATTTACTTGGTAACAGGTAAAGTCGAACACCTTTACGAGATGATTAAATTTGTCGATGAAACCGAGTCACTGTCTTTATCTGAACAGGCAGAAGCTGCGGTGCAGCAGGGCAGTTTGATATGAGCCAGGTGTTGATACAAGCCGGAACAAAGCTCCTTAATGCATTAGGGCGTCATAGCGATCTGATCATGCATGCTTATATCAACGGGGCCATAAATGAAAGTGATTACAGCCGTAAGATCCTTGACCAGTTAGTGCAACTCGGTGTGTTGTGGCGACCCGATCCCCAAAGCCCATTGCGCCTCAAAAATGCAGTAAGAGCCTTGTTAGAAGGGAGCTTACAGGACGATCGTAACCGCACAATTAACACCAATATTACCGCCTCTCTTGCCAGTTTGCGTACGTTAGCTGAGCATTATAAAGAGGCGTTGCACTATAATCGTTTTAACGAAGCCCACGCTCATATGGGCGATCTTACCGAACATGTCTATCAGCTTACTGAATCTCTTTCTAACAGTGTTAGGGTGCTTTTTAGCCGCATAAATAACGAGTTTGGCTATGTCTCTTCTGTTGATGCCAAAATTCGCGAGAATGAACTGGCGCAAGGGCAAGTCAGTGATTTGCTTCAACAATTGGAAAGTTTTCACTTTGACCAATTAAGTGAACTGGCGGGCAGTAATCGGGAACTTCGTCATTTGCTTGTGGTCGCATTACAACAGAGTTTTGCCAGTGCAGCTCAGGAGTTGTCTGTGGTGCAGGCGAGGCTGTTAGATTTACTCGGCCGATTCAGAGAGTTTCAGGGGCGTACCCGCTTGTTGAAAGGTTTCATTTTACACATGGAGCAGCAACCAGACTTTACCCCCAGTAACTACGGAAACCTGAGTCAGGTTCCGGTTCTGTTTAATCAGGCCGAAAATATGCTTAGTGTCGCCAGTGTGGATGTTAATCAAGTTGAGCACGAGGCAGAATATCAGCAAATTGTGGCCTCACTGACCGATATCCATCGTCGTAAAGTGGATGATGGAGCAAGTAGCAGTGCCCAAGAAATCGAAGTGACCGCCCAAAGCAGTGTGACTTTGGCCAAAGATCCCATCCATGAAGCGGTGGATGCATTCTTTTGCGATGTTATTGATTCGGGGCAGCCACAGACGGCATTGGATTATTATGCTGAGCATGATTTGTCTTTTGATCCGGAAGTGTGGATTTATCAGGTTATTGGTGGCTACCAGGCACTCGATGACAGTGATAAAGCCTATTTTGCTTTAGATGCCAGTGGTCAAGCGGACAGAATATTCTCAGGTAATTTTTATATAAATGATGTCACACTGGGTTTGCGTTAACATAGTGTTAATTTTCAAGGAAGTGAAAAATACTCCAAAGTCCCGTAAAAGTAGGGTGCATTTTTCAAAAATATCCATATAATTAACAACCGTGTAACATAATGAACTTTTTGTAGCAGCAATGCGTAATAGGCGTGTCATGAAACGGAGTTATTCTGATACGCGTTTTTGATAAACAAGATTTGTCAGACTGTTAAGGCATATGGCACACAATGGAGATTATCATGCAGTTGTCCCATGAACAGGCGTTTAACCAAGCGCTAATTCGTCTATCTGTATTGTTATATCAGGTAGATGGAAAGGTTACCCTTTCAGAACAAGATTACCTTGAGGAAATGATTAACGAACTCGACTGGCAGAGTCCGATATGTCGAGAAGCCTTTTTTACTGAAACCATTTATCAGACCCGACAGGTGTTAGATGCGGGTGAAGAGAAACATTATTTGCACACGTTGCAAAGTGACTTGCAATATAATGCAGACAAAGCATTGGAAGTTGCGATGACCATCACAGGCGTAGATGGCGAGCGTAGTGAAGAAGAAACCGAACTGCTTTCGTTGTTAACGCACAAGGTGCTAGCCAAAGCACTGGTGAATCGCGCACAGCCTTTATCTGCTTCAGAACTTAACTAATTGATATTACTCCAGCTCCCTAGGGCCTACCTAGGGAGCTGGGTTATTCGTGCATAGCCGACTTAGGCTATTTGCTTGTTGTCCGCGTCGTTTAACTCTTCTTCTAATCGATTGCTTTCATCAGCACGAGGTTTGGTAAACCGCGCGAGCGCTAAATACAGCACAGGCGTAAGATATAGGGTAAACACCACCGCAATACCCAGCCCACCGAATACCACCCAACCTATGGCATTACGGGCCTCAGCACCCGCACCAGTGGACAAAATAAGTGGTAGTCCACCTAATATAGTGGAAACCAAGGTCATCATAATTGGCCGTAAACGAACTTTACCGGCTTCCACGATGGCGTCATAAACCGAATGGCCTTTGTCTCGCAGTTGGTCGGCAAATTCAATCAATAAAATGGCATTTTTCGCCAATAAGCCAATGAGCATCACAAGCCCGATTTGGGAATACACGTTGATGGTGGTGTTCGTTAAATAAAGTGCGTAGATAGCAGCAGCAATACCGAAAGGAACGGTCAGCATAACCACAATGGCGCTATTGAGACTTTCAAATTGGGCCGCCAGTACCAATAAAACAATGATAAAGGCTAGCACATAGGTCAGTGCTACTTGTTTTGACGTTTCTTCAAACGTCTGGGCTTCGCCTAAAAATACCAGACCAATGCCAGGAGGTAGGTTGTCGCTGGCCAGTGCCCGAATGTTATCCACCGCTTCGTTGATGGGGAAATCTTCAGGCAGTTCCATTTCTACTTTAATCGCGCGACGTTGAGCTTGGCGTTCTAGTTCTGCCGCCACACCTTCTTCTGTGATATAAGCAACACTAGAAAGGGGGACAAGAGCGCCGGATGTTGACTTAACATACAGGCTAGTAAGATCAGAAGGGGCACTGGTATTACGCTCACTAGATTGCAGCATAATAGGAATGGCTTGGTCACCCACGTTTAAGTCGGCAATATCGTCGCCATTAACGGCCGCTCTTAGGGTCGCGGCGATGTCACTAAGTGGCACCCCAAGCTCTTCTGCTCGTCGTCTGTCAATATTCACCCGCAACTGGGGTTGGGTGGGTTCGTAGCTAATGCGAGGGCTACCAAGTTTAGGCATCTGGGTTTCAATGGCAGCGGCAAATTCCACGGCTGCATCGTAAATTTCATCATAACTGCTGCCGGTGAGAGCGACTTCTAGTCCGCCCCCTTGTCCGCGGAGGTTCAGGCTATTGCCGCCAAACGCGTTTCCTGGCGCACCGGGGATAGCTTGTAACTTGGGACGAATTTGCGACACAATATCTTGTAAGGATTGATCCCGCTCATCCCAGTGCTTCAAAGGCACAGTGACAAAGACAATGTTGGGATCCCAGCGACCCACCACGGTATAAATGGAATCAACGGTGCCGTTTTCTACAAACGGATAAAGCACTTCTTCCATTTTATGGGCCTGACGATCCATAAAATTCATGCCTGCGCCATCGGGTCCTCGGGCAAAAATGCGAATGGTGCCCCTGTCTTCACTGGGCAGTAATTCATTGTTAATGTGCTGCGCGGTAAACCAAGCACCGGCTGCGGCAATTAAACTGAGTAAAACCACCACCACGCCATGCTTTAACGACCATAATAACGAGCGTTGATAAAGGTGAAGGCACCCATTACCGAAGCGCCCCAAGGTTTTGTTAAACGTACTTTCTCCCTGTTTTTTCTTTACCGGAAGCCGCGCTGTCAGCGCTGGAACTAGCGACAAGGCCACAAAGGAAGAAATAATCACAGCCCCTGCTAGTACGCCGCCAAATTCACGGAATAATCGACCTGCTGTGGAAGGTAAAAATGCAATGGGAATAAACACAGAGGCTAAAACCGCGGTGGTTGCCACTACGGCAAAGAAAACTTCCCTTGTACCGATAACGGCAGCAGCACGGGCTCCTAGTCCCATACCTCGACGACGTTGAATATTTTCTGATACCACAATGGCATCATCGACAATCATGCCGGTGGCCAGCACCAGCGCCAGTAACGTAAGAATATTCACCGAAAAGCCCAGTAGCCATATCACGCCTAAGGCCCCCGCTAGAGAAACGGGGATGGACAAGGCCGGAACAATGGTAGCACGCCATGAACCGATGAAAACCAGTAAGGTAAATACCACCAGTATTACGGTAATGCTCAACGAGGTCACCACTTCACTGACAGAATCACGAATAAATTCTGCATCATCGGCGGTGACCACGATGTTCATATCGGTAAAGCGTTTATTTAAGTCGTTGACCATGGTCATGACTTCATCGGAAATTTCAATGGTGTTAGAACTGGCCTGCCGGATGATCCCTAAACCAATTACTGGCTTGCCGTCTAAACGCACAGTACTGGTACTGTCCGCTGGACCAAAATACACGCTGGCCACGTCACGAATTTGAATATCGCCGCTAATCACAATGCTGGCCACATCGTCAGCTGTGACGGAAGTGGCATCGGCGCGCACGATTAAGGATTGATCCGTAGACTGAATGCTGCCCGCGGGAACATCAAAGGGAGCTAATTCAAGGGCCGTGGCCACGTCTGTCATGGATAAATTAAAACTGGTGAGGCGCAAAGGATCCACAGAGACCCGTAAGATCCGTGCGCGGTCGCCAACCAATTGTACGTCTGCCACTCCGGGAATACTTAAAAACAGTGGAGCCAGATCTGTATCTACCCGTTCAGTTAGGGTTTCCATATCGAGGGTATTACTTGATACGGCAAGGCTAACGACAGCCTGTGCATCATTGTCGGCGCGAATAATGGATACCTGTTCTACATCTTCAGGAAGTTGACGCTGGACACGACTGACAGACTCGCGGGTTTCATTGGCGGCATCTTCTAAATTGATGCCTGGACGAAATTCAACTCTTACTCGGGCAGAGCCTTCTTCACTTTGGGCATAAATATTTTTTACGCCACTGACCCGGGCCACGGCACCTTCAAGGCGACTAGTGACTTCCGAGTCTACGGTTTCTGGTGAGCCGCCTGGATATTCGGCCGTTACTGTGACGGTGGGGGTATCTACATCTGGGAGTTCTCTTACTTCAAGACCATTGAGCGCAGCAAAGCCGGCGATAATAATCAGTAAATTAAGAACAACGATGAGTACCGGACGGCGAATGGAAACCGACGGCAAATCGCCGACTTGCTGAGAATGTTTAACCATTTTGTACACCCTGAGCAAGTTCGGTGGTTATTTGTTGCCCTTCGCGCAATCGCTGGATGCCCTCGGCTATTAGCATGTCGCCAGGCGCTAGGTCGCCGGAAACCAGAATTACGCCTCGTAATCGCTGGTGGACATTAACATCTACCCGTTTGGCCTTGTTGTTTTCTGCGATCCATACGTAAGCGCCGGTAGCGCCCCATAGTAAAGACGCTTCAGGGACCGCAGCAAACTCATTGCCATTAATTGCCAGCTTAACCCTAAAGCTCATGCCCGGGCGAAAATTGTCGCTATTATTGTCTAAAATAGCGCGAGCCCGTAAGGTACGATCTACTTCACTAATACGGGAGTCAACTTCTGCAATTTTAGCTGGCAGGGTTTTGGTTCTGTTACTCCAGGGCTCTAAGGTGACGGTGGGTTCATTGAGCAATACATTTAGCGCAGCTTCTGGCGCGCGAAAATCAATAAAGAGTTTGCTTCGGTCATCCAGTGTGGTGATGGCCGTGGTGGTTGTAATGCGGTCGCCCACTTCCACATCCGTTAAGCCAACCACACCGCTAAATGGGGCCGCGATGGTGCGATCTTCTAAATCTGCTTTTGCTTCTTCTAGGGTGACTTTGGCGAGGTCACGAGCAGTTTCTGCAAGATCCAGTTCGCTTTGAGGAATCGCGCCTTTTTGACGACTTTCCTGTAAACGCTTGTACGTGCGCTCTGCATCTAACAGTTGTAGTTCGGCACGGCGTACCGCTACGGCTTGTCTACGATCGTCCAGTTTAACCAGTACCTTACCTTTTTCGACATATTGTCCGGGTACAAAATTAACCGCTGTTACTTCATCGGCTACCGCCGGGTAAAGCACAATAGAACGCACCGCTTCGGCTGTGCCAACGGCTTCCACATCGCGTTTTTCGTATTGAAAAACCACTTCGTCTAACACCACTAATTTGGCTTGTTTATCACCAAAGTATTGGGCATTGGAAAGATGGCTGGCTGTCGCAAAAAGCAATCCTATTGCACAAATTGCTACTGTTTTTAATCGCATTGTATTGTGTTCCACTGGAGGGGCGTAAATTTATCGTCTTCTATTAAGCTGAAACGTAAAATTTACACCGCTATTATTTTATTAACATTATATTTGCCTAAGCCTATACCACCATAGGGGCATCAGGTTAGCAATTGCAGTTCAGCGTACTCACGGTACAGGATATCGTTTTCCATGAGTTCGTCGTGTTTTCCTGTATTTATAACGTTTCCTTTGTCCAGAACGATTATTCTGTCAACGTGTTTTACCGTTGCCAGTCGATGGGCGATGACAATACTGGTTCTACCTTCCATTAATTTATTGAGTGCCTCTTGCACCATTTTTTCACTGCGAGCGTCTAGTGCGCTGGTGGCTTCATCTAACAAAAGGATAGGGCGATCAGCCAGTAATGCGCGAGCAATAGCGATACGTTGTTTTTGTCCGCCAGACAGTTTAACCCCTCGTTCTCCTAGTTGGGTGTGGTATCCATTTTCTAACTCTTCTATGAATTCGTGAGCGAACGCAGATTTTGCGGCTTGTCGCACATCTTCTTCACTGGCGTGATTATTGCCGTAACGAATGTTGTCTAACACCGAAGCGGCCAATACCACGGGTTCTTGGGTGACGATAGCAATGTGGCTCCGTAAGGTGGTTAATGACAAGTCAGTTACCGGCGTTTGATTTAATAAAATGGCGCCGGATTGCACATCGTAAAACCGGAGTAAAAGTTGGAATAAGGTGGTTTTGCCCGCGCCACTTGCGCCCACCAAAGCCACCTTCTCTCCTGGCGCAATGGTCAGTGAGAAGTGCTCAAATAAAGGGGTATGTCCGTAATTAAAGGCGATATCTCGCAGCGTAATTGCCGGAGGGGTTGCGGCTATCTTGTCTTCATTGATGGGGCCAGGTTTAATATCCGGTTCAGCGGCTAACAATGCTAACAGTCGTTCGCTGGCTCCTACTCCTCGTTGTACTTCACCGATCACTTCGCTTACCGTGGCAATACTGCCTCCGGCCATCACGGCGTAAAATAGAAATGCGGATAATTCGCCGGCGGTCATGGCACCAGTAAAAACTTGTCTGGCGCCAAACCAGGCAATCATCACAATGGCACTTAAACTAAATAACATAATAAGACCAATAAGCAGGGCGCGATAATGGATCCGCTTTTTCGCCGTGGACATGACAGACTCCACGCCCTCGATAAAGGCGTTATTTTCTTGCTGTTCGGCGGTAAAGGCTTGTACGGTCATGATTTCATGTAAGGTTTGGTCAATATGGGCACCCAGGTCGGCGATCCTATCTTGGCTTTTTTTCGCGTACAGTCGCACTTGGGGAGCCAACAGGCGGATCGGAATAAGAATGGTGGGCACGGCAAGCACAACACACAAGGTTAACGCTGGGCTGGTAAAAACCATTAGTAATAAAGCACCACTTAAGGTGATAACAGAGCGAATAGCCATGGATAAGCTCATGCCCACAACGGTTTGGATAACCGTGGTGTCGCTGGTAAAGCGAGATATCACTTCACCGGTGCGTAACTGGGCAAAAAAGGAGGGGGGAAGGGTCAATAGATGTTGAAATACCGAAGTTCGAATATCAGCACTAATCCGTTCGCCAAGCCAAGTCATTAAATAAAAACGAAAGTAGGTTGCTATGCTAGCAACGGCGGTAATGACCATAACTAAAATAACGGCGCGGTTTAGCATGTCTGCGTTGTTGTGTATAAAGCCGTTGTCTACGGCCATTTTAATACCTTGGCCAAGCACTAACCATGCGCCGGCAGCAACCAACAGGGCGGCAATGGCGCCCACTACTTGCCATGGGTAATGTGCCAGTAATGAACGCACCCAGCGCAGAACGTCACGTGTTGAAATGGTTGGGGATTCGGTTTCTAAAGACATGCTGTAAATTAGCCTTTTCTATATAATGGTTCGGTTAGCCTTATCTTACGGTAGATACGCTTCTTGGTTCTAAAGATGAGACCATTTTAATATTGAATCGGATCAAAGCCGTGGGCCTCGTTAATTGATGCCTATTTGGTAATCAAACCTTGCAATTCTTATTCTTCTGCGTATAATTCCGCGGCCTCCTAACTGGCGCCTGTTCGCAGTGTGTTTTGGTAGGGGGTAAAGTTAACAGTATCGCTACAACGAGTTTGAGGCACTTATGGTTACTATTCGTTTACAGCGTGGTGGCGCGAAAAAGCGTCCATTTTATCAAGTAGTGGTTGCTGACAGCAGCCGTGCAAGAAACGGTCGTTTCATTGAAAACATCGGTTTCTTCAACCCAACAGCACAAGGTCAAGCAGAACGTCTGCGTTTAGATCTTGAGCGTGTTGAATACTGGGTTGGTGTTGGTGCGAGCTTATCTGAGCGCGTAACTACCCTGGTAAAAGAAGCTAAAAAAGCGGCAGCGTAAGCTGTCCATAATTCTGGTAGGTATAGATGAGTCAAGCGTCTGAGAAAGTGATTATTGGCAAAATCGGTGCTCCTTATGGAGTGAAAGGTTGGGTCAAGATCAACAGCTATACCGATACGCCGGAAGGTATTTTTGGTTATGCACCTTGGCAACTTGGTGATGGCAAAGAATACCAAATTGATCAATGGCGCCCGCAGGGTAAAAACCTGGTTGCGAAAATTGAAGGTATCGAGAGTCGAGATGACGCTGAGCGCATCAAGAATCTGGATGTTTCCATTGACGAAAACCAGTTGCCTGAACTTGAAGAAGGCGAATTTTACTGGCGGGAGCTCACCGGCATGCAAGTGGTAACTACGCAAGGTTACGATTTGGGTGTGGTGAAAGATGTATTCAACACAGGTGCAAATGACGTTTTGCAGGTCCGCGCCAAGGTGAATGATGCATTTGGTCAGAAAGAAAGATTAATACCCTTTGAGATGGATTCCGTCATCAAATCGGTAGATAAAGAAGGCGGTGTGATTACGGTAGATTGGGATCCGGGGTTCTAAAGTGACCGCGGACAAATGGTTCGGCATTATCAGTTTGTTTCCTGATATGTTCGCACCCTTCATGCATCAAGGCGTGGTAGGGCGAGCAGTTAAGTCAGGCATTCTTGATGTCGAGATGTTTAACCCACGTGATTACACCCACGATCGTCATCGTACTGTGGATGATCGCCCTTACGGCGGTGGTCCGGGTATGTTGATGATGGTAAAGCCTTTAACAGACGCCATTACCGCAGCTAAACAAGCTGGCGGTGAACATGCAAAAGTGATTTACCTGTCACCACAGGGAAAGAAGCTTGACCAGGCAGGGGTGAAACACCTTGCCGAAAATGACCGTATGATTTTTATCTGCGGTCGTTATGAAGGAATCGATGAGCGCGTTATCGAATCTCACGTTGACGAAGAATGGTCAGTAGGAGATTACGTATTAAGTGGAGGAGAATTACCTGCACTGGTGCTTATGGATGCAGTGGCTCGACTCGTACCAGGTGTACTGGGTCATAAAGCCTCTGCCATCGAAGATTCCTTTTCTGATGGACTGCTGGATTGCCCGCATTATACGCGGCCAGAAGTACTTGAAGGTAAAGCCGTTCCTCCTGTGTTGTTAAGTGGAGATCACGAAAAAATCAGACAGTGGCGACTCATGCAATCGTTAGGTAGAACCTGGCAACGTCGCCCTGAGTTATTAAACCACCTAGCTCTGACTGAGGAGCAAGTGAGATTATTGGAATATTTCAAGTCGAACTTGCAGCAAGATGACAGTTAACTAGGACGAGAGGATATGATGAGCAAAGTCAGTCAAGATATCATCAAAAAAATTGAGCAAGCACAGCTTAAATCTGATGTTCCTGAGTTCGGCCCAGGTGACACAGTAGTTGTTAAAGTTCGCGTTACCGAAGGTGACAAAGAACGTCTTCAGGCCTATGAAGGTGTTGTTATCGCTAAGCGTAACCGTGGTCTTCACTCGTCTTTTACCGTTCGCAAAATTTCTAGCGGCGAAGGCGTTGAGCGTGTTTTCCAAACACACAGCCCGGCAGTTTCTTCTATTGAAGTGAAACGTCGCGGTGCGGTTCGTCGTGCTAAGCTTTACTATCTGCGTGAGCGTTCAGGTAAATCTGCACGTATCAAAGAAAAGCTTAACTAAGATTACTAATCCTTGCGTTATTGTTAACTTCGAAAGAGCCCGCTTAAAGCGGGCTTTTTTGTGCCTGTTCCACCGTCTTTTCTGTTTGCCTAATACACGAATCTGAATGAAAATAGTTACTATTTAATTTATTGTTTTATTCCATTATACTACCGCAACTTTTTTAGGATTGATTGATTCGTAGTTGGAATAGTAATGATAAACAAAAGACTTTTTGCTCTTTCTCCCCTTGTACTGGCGATGAACCTACATGCCCAGACTGCGCCGACAGACACAGACAGTACACAAAACGCTGAACCTGATGATATTGAGATCATTCGTATTGTAGAAAGTCGAATTCAGCGTATCAGTTCAGGGGCAACAGGCTTAGGGTTAGATAGTTTTGATACCCCTCAGTCAGTCTCGATAGTGGAACAAGATACAATCTCCAACTACAACTTAAGTGATATCAATAGCTTATTTAAACAAGTAACTGGCATCAATATCGACCAAACAGAAACGGATCGTACTTACTTCAATGCCCGTGGCTTTGATATTACCAGTATGCATGTGGATGGCTCCGGTATTCCCTTTGGCGATATTTTCGTAGGAGATCTGGATACTGCCATCTACGAAAAAGTGGAATTTATTCGTGGTTCCAATGGCTTGATTACGGGCTTAGGTAATCCTTCCGGTACGGTAAATTATGTGCGTAAGCGCCCCACCAATGAAACTGAAGCCAGCGTGGATTTTACGTTAGGGCGCTGGGCGAACATGCGTACGGTGGCTGATGTATCTACTCCTTTAACCGAGTCGGGTAGTTGGGCGGCCCGAGCGGTGGTGGTACATCAAGAGAAAGAAAGCTGGTTAAATTTGTATGAGAACGATCGCACCGTATTATATGGCGTAGTAGATGGGCAACTCACAGATGATGTGACGTTGACCTTTGGTTATACCTATCAGGATAATAACAGTGACGGGGTAACCTGGGGCGCGGTGCCTCTTATTTATTCAGACGGAACCAATTTGTCAGCGGATACATCCACCACCACAGCCATGGACTGGACGTATTGGGACACCTTAAACAAAACCGCTTTTGCTGAACTAAGCTGGTATCTCACCGACGATTTAAACTATACCTCAAAGCTCAATTATATCCGCTACGAGGATGACTCCGAACTGTTTTATACCTATTCATATGCTGGCGTTGGAGTAGATAGCGAAACCCAACTCGGTTTGTACGGCTACCCAGGTAAGTTTACCAGTGATGATAAAACCTTGATTTGGGATAACACCTTACAAGGGTCTTTTGAAGCTTGGGGCCGTGAGCATACCTTTAACTTAGGTGTAAGTTTAGCCAATTCCGATACCAACGACTACGATTATGGGGCACTCAGTGGCTTTGACGCTATGCCAGCTCTGCTTAGCTGGACGGGTACAGAAGTGAGTCGCCCTGAATGGGCCGACCCGTATCAAGCGGGCTACACCGATGTGACGTTAAATCGTTTTTACGGGGCGGTACAACTTGCCGTTACCGATAATTTAGATTTGGTGTTAGGAGCCAGTTTCGTGGATTACGAAAACGAAGGGGAATCTTGGGGCGCTTCTACGTCGACCACGGAAGATGGTAGTAGCCCTTATATTGGCTTTACTTGGGAAGCCATGGAAGATCTTAACGTCTATGGTAGTTACAGCGATATCTATCAGCCCCAGTACTACTTAAATGAAGACTTAGAGCCGTTAGGTTCCGCGGAGGGCCGAAGCTACGAGATGGGCGTTAAGAAGCTATTTGCTGATAACTTCTTACTGAGTGTCGCCTTGTTTAGAACAGAACAAGAAAATCTGTACGACTTTATTGGCTATGGCGATGGCGACGGCGTAGATGACGATGATTACTCAGATGACTTTAACTACTCTTTATATCGTGGCGTGAGCGTCGAATCCAATGGTATTGAGGTGGAAGTGTCGGGGAATCTGACTCGAGAAATTATGATCCAAGGTGGTTTTACCGCCTTAACCATGGACGATGAAAACGGGGATGAAGCCCGCACATTTATTCCTCGTAGAACCTTGAAACTGCTAGCGGATTACTCTCCTCAATGGCAAGAAAACCTGAGTATGGGACTATCTTTGCGTTGGCAAAGCGAAACCTATTTAGATACCGACTACGGCCGTATTACCCAAGATAGCTATGGGCTGGTAGGCGGTTATGTGAATTATGCCTTTAACGATAAACTCTCTTTTAGCTTGAATTTAGATAATATCACTGACGAAAAATACTATAGCTCAGTGCGTACCGATCAAAGTTATTATGGCGCGCCCGCAAATTATAGTTTGACCATGCGTTTAGATTACTAATTTTTTTACCTATAAAAGAGGGTTTCCCGATTAGGGAAACACATTACTACCGGCTTTTGCCTGCATTGGCCATGGCCGGTAGCTTTTTATGTTTCTTACTTTCTCCATTTCATGGCTAGACTTTTTCCTTCAGCTTTTTTTCTAACGCCGCAATGTCACTTTGACGTCCCTCATCGGCCAGGGGACGGTTTTGCCGTGGTGGTGCCATTTTCGCTTTTTGAAGATATTTAGCGGCGTTTGCATAGTCTTTGTTATCAAATAAAAACTCGGCATAAAAGTAATTGGGATCAATGCCATGGGGATTAACCTCTAAGGCACGTGTTAGCAATTGGGCGGCTTTTTTATCGTCGCCAAAGCTAATGGGCCAGCCCGGTAATTTGTGATATAGCACGCCTAAGCTTGTCATTGCCGATCCCGTTAATGCATTTTCATCAATATGCATAGCATGTTCAAAACTTTTACGGGCAGCCTTCGCATATTTAAGGGCGCTTAATCCGCCTAATGCCCCTGCAGTACTCGACTGAATAATGCCTTGCCATATCAGTAATTCGGGGTTGTTTGGATCTGTTAATACGGCTGATTTTGCTTGCTTAAGTAAGGCCTTAAAGGCGCTTTCCTTATCTTCCGAGCCATAGTTAATTTGTGCCCACCGCTGTTGTAATTGCAGTAAGGGGGTTGTTTGTGCAATTAAGGCCACCTTAGCGGAATCCACCGTAGCGCCGTCATGGCTCACCTCTGTGGCCTGTGCAGTAACCACATTAAGTAACAAAAATGCCGCGCAGATAGTGAGATGTTTCATCAGGAGGTTCCTTTTTTTTGTTCACCCGCTAGATGCCCGTTGGTGTGCTCTTCCACAGGATGAGGTTGCACACTTTTAGCATGGCTAAAGGTGTATTTTTTAATTGTGTCTAGTTGCTTAGCCAGGGCTTTATCTACTAAGGAAGGGAAGAGGGCGTTGAGTTTCGTAAAAAATCGTTCCGATAGACCGAGTTCCCGTCGCGACACATTATTGGTTAACAAGGTGATAAGTGCATCGGCTACGGTTTCAGGGCTGTCAACGGTGTTTTTAAGTGCTTTATTCATTGCGTTTACCCGACTATCGTTGATAGCGGTATTGGTGGCCCTTGGGGCGAGGTAATGAAAATGGAGCTGGGTATTGGCGTGTTCCCGAATCATGGCTTCCGTCCATCCCTTAATACCAAATTTGGTCGCGCAATAGACGCTGTGGGCGGCAAAACCAATACCACCTAATGCGGAGCCTACGTTCACTACATGGGCTTGGGGCTGGGCGCAAAGTTGCGGCATCATTTCCTGGGTTAATAGCATGGGGGCGGTAAGGTTGGTATTGATAATCTTAGGGATGGCCGCTTCACTAAATTCTCCCACTTGGGTAATCCCAGCATTGTTAATGAGTATGCTGATTGGTAGGCGCTCACAAACATGACTGATTTTTTTGCGCCCACAGGGGGTAGTAATATCGGCTTGTATAACCTTGTGGGAATGATTTAGCAGGGCGCTTAGCTGTTGAAGTTTTGCCTCATCTCGCCCGGTTAATACCAATTGTCCCCCCTTTTTATCAATGGCTTTTGCCATTGCGGAGCCTATGCCGCCGCTAGCACCGGTAAGTAGCACGACCTGATTTTCCCAATTTATCGCCATATTAAGCCACCTCGCTCAGGCCATGATGGGGAGACAAATCGTAAAAAATGTTGCCATATAATCGATAAAACATGTTGGCGCTATGGATGATCATGGCTTGTTCTTTGGGGTCGGTGATCTTGTCCATTAACCCTTGGAAAAAAACGATATGGTCTTGATCTAGGGCACCATGAGAAGTGAGGTAGCTAAACGCTTGTGGCGGTAACGCCAGTTTTTGTCCAATGTGTTTCGCTGCATTGTCAGCAAGGGCGATGCTCGTCCCTTCGAGTACAAACACCATGCCAAAAAAATAGAGGGGGTGTTTTCGGGCAATGGCATCAAAGGCATAGGCGACCATCAGCTCGGTGGCGTAGGAGGGCTGGCTTGTGCGGACCTGGTTTTTATCTATGTTGCATGCAGCGAGATCATTGAGGATCCATTCCTGATGTCCCATTTCTTCTTCGATATATTCACCGACGGCTTCCCGCAGCCATTCTTTTTCATCATCGAGTTTTGCGCCGGTGGCCATCATAAGGGGTACGGTGTATTTCACGTGGTGAAACGCCTGTTGCAAGAAGGCAATATAGTCATCAAGGGTGATGTCGCCGTGAAAGCAGCGCCGAATAATCGGGGCATCAAGGAGATATTGTCGGGCGGTTTGGGTTTGCTGTTGTAATTGGTTGTAAAAACTCATCGTGATTCTCCATCAACGGAATATTCTTTGGCATAAAGGGCGGCTATTTGGGCATGATAAAAAGAAAGGGTGTGGGAACGTTTTATCTTTCCCGTTTCTGTTAGCAGCCCGTTTTGGGCGGTGCAAGGGGGGATCACAGTGAATCCCTGAATGTGAGCGTAATCAGGTAGCCCGGTATTGACTCGGGCAATGGCGGTGCGGATTTCCTCTGTTGTCATAGAGGATGTCCGCGGACATATCAGTGCCACACAGTAAGGCTGGGCTTCACAGTAAACCAGTACTTGATGAAAGCTTCCTATGGCGAGTAAAGCCGACTCGACCCACTCAGGGGAAACATTGCGGCCAAAACTATTTACCATGATATTTTTCTTGCGCCCATGTAACCACAGTACGTCATTTTTTATAACGCCGAGATCGCCGGTTTTAAGCTCCGTTGGGTAAAAAGAGTCAGGTTCATTTAAATAGCCAAGAAAATGATTGCCCGTAATAACAATTTCTCCCTCTTCTATGCGTAATTGATTGTGTCCTATGGCTTTACCCGCACTGCCTTGCAAATTGTTATCAGGGGTATTTAAGGTGGATACGGATACGGCTTCAGAAAGGCCATAGCCTTCATAAACCGGTAACCCAAAATGGTGGGCCTGTAGGAGTAAACTAGGGGCAACGTGGGCGCCACCTACCGCGATAAACAAAAGTGACGCAGGGGGTTGCCAACCGGTTTGGCAGGCATGCAACAGCACCATAAGTAGGTCGGGTACAAGGATCAGGGAATGGGCACAGCTGCTTTTTATACAATCAAGTAATAACGGGGGATGCAGGAGTCTGCTGCCTTCAAACCCCAGTTCTTTTAATGTGGGTAAGTGAATGGTTCCCCCTCGCAATAAGGGCACATAAATACCTGCAATATTCTCAAGTAGGGTAGAAAAGGGCAGAACACTTAAGTGGATTTTGGCTTCAGGGGTGATGGTTTCATTTATCCCTTTAGCCACCTGCCATTGGGACTGTGTCGACAAGCAAACCCCTTTGGGCGTGCCGGTAGAGCCAGAGGTAAAGGTGATTTTGTGTGTGCCTTTGGGTATTTGTACGGCCAGTGTGGGCTGCAGGGCAATGGCAACAATGTTGTCGTACGGGGTTGGCCTATACTCTGTGTTGCTGACGTTGGCGGCGTTGATGGGCGACGTTAGTAAGTAATCGCATTGACTCTCTTTAAGGATATGTTGCTTTTGTGCTTGGCTAAAAAAAGTGGGAATTGGCACACAGCAAATATTGGCCTGCTGGCAAGCAAGATCACACATTATCCATTCAGGGCTGTTGTCAAAAGCAATGGCAAGTCGGCGGACGGGTTGCGCCTCTAGCCACCGGGCAAGGGTTGATACCGCAATTTTCAGTTCGCCATAGGTTAGTGACGATTCACTCGTGGTGATGGCGAGAGTGTTGTCGTGGGTATGGGTATTAAGCCACATAAGCATTGATTTCTCTATTTGAAGAAGACAGGGTTGGGATAAGCTGTGACACCTGATGCAGCCGCGGGCATGTGGCGATACGATGTTCGATGTCTGTGAGCAACAGGGCACACACTTTAGGCTGGGTATGGTAGTAGCGTCCCCAGTGGTCTTGGGTGGTTGCTAAGCGCTGGGGATCGGCCTGTGCCAGTACAATGAGATTTAGCCCTGCACCTGCAAAGAGTTGTTGAAGTTGTGTTGTGGCACTAAATATGAGGCATTGAGTACCTTTTTCCTTGAGAACAAAATAGAGCGAGAGCAATAACGATAAGGTATACCGCGGCGCGCGACTAAATAGATTACCTATTTCCGTAATCTGTTCACGGCAAAAGGTCATGCCCTGTACCTTCAGTAAGCTTTCTATGGGTAAATCAAGGTATTGTTCAACAAAGAGTGGGGTGGGGGTTTTGTGCTTAGGATCCGCGCCATGGCGTATGCCTAATGCCCCATTGAATGTGTGTTTTTTTATCGCAAATAGCACAGGCATAAATTGGCTAATACGAGCACCATAATGGTTAAAATAGCCATGGGTGATAAACCCTTCGATATCCTGCCTGAGTGAATGGGTTTCACTGGCCACCAATAAAGTGGCGGCGTTTGCTTGAACCGACGGTAACGGATAAGCCGAGAATGTTGTCATTGTGCTACTCACCATTAAATTCATAGGGTGAGTATGGGGTGACAACCTTAAGAGAACCTTAACATCTCGGTGAGCTTACAAAATAAATGGTATTTTTGCGGGCATTAAAACTCATATTCTAAAGACATGCGCAATGTATGATCTTTGCTGTCACCATTTAATCCTGTGATAAAACCGAGTTCCCATTTTAACTGCTCTTGTTTGTCGAAGCGCTTGATCCCCATAAAAGCAGGGCCGACACCGATATAATCTTCGGCGATGTACACTTCGACGGCAGGCTGTAATTCGGGGATCCAGCGATAACGAAATTTGGCTTTAAATTCACTTTCCCATTCATTGGGTACGGTTTGCCCCCATTCGTACAAAATATTCACATTGGTGGTGAGACTGAATTGGCCGAATTCTTTTTCTGTGAGTAAGCCCGCTTTGGCTTCCCAGTCATCGGAGTCTGGTCGTTTTTCTATTTCAAACAGGGTGCCCCAGTCTGCCCAGTACTTTCCTTGTTCCGTCATCATCCAACGTAATTCGAGTTCGTAGCCTGAAACGCCAAAGTCATCATTTTCATCTCTGGAGCCTACAATGTAAGCCTCTAAAATCAGGTATTCCGACAGGGCATGACCAAAGGAGAAACGCTGCAAGAGGACATTTCCGTCATCATTTTGGCGGGATGTGAGACGCCACTCGAACTCTCTTTCAAAGGGTAAAACGTAGGGGTGGTATACCTTATCGACGGTGAAGTTATCTGCCCGCACGAATGAAGAAAATAATATCAGCATGGATATGAAAAGGGTTAAAAGGGACTTCATGAGGCCTCCTTGTCAATGGAACGGACAGATAGCGGGGTAAGATGACGTATGACATAGGGGAGTAGCAATGCGATAAAGAAAACGCAAAGGTAGCTGATAGAAGGCGTTGCTTCGTACCCAAATAATGCATTGAGCAAGTGGCCATATTCACTTTCGTCACTGAGCAATTGGCTTGTGTCCCAAGCTTGGACGGGCGCAGGTAACAAATCAATTTGTTCAAATAGGGTAGCAATACCTGCGGTTTGTGCTGCCACAAACCAGGTGGTGATAGGGAAGGTGAACTTTTGCTTAAGCAGGGTAAAAAGCACCACATGAAGCAAGATGGCGATACTACTACTGATCCCCAAACCAAGAATACTGCCAATGAGTAATTTGCTGTCTGTGTAGGATGACAATGCGGAGAAAAAATACACCATAAAATGCAAACTGTTAGGGACTCCGATACCCAGCACGAGTAGGTTAAGCCCCCAATGCCGCGCGAAACCTTGATGATGTGACATCCATGCCATGGCACACATGCCAAGCCAAGCCCCGGCAAAGAAAGCCACTTTAAGTAATTCAAAGCCAGTGCCTTGGGCGAATTGAGAAATAAGGCTCAGGTAATTGTAGATGGCAAGGGCCACGGCCAGGGTAATGGTTAAGCGCCACAGCAGTGGTTTAATGGAAATCCCGGGCATGGCGAGTAACAGGCTGATTAATAACCCGATGGGGAGCATGTCTCTTAGGAACAGTACAACGGTATTAATTAACATCATTTATCCCGTTATCAGGTTTTACAATGACTTTGCCCACCGCGCTATTGGGGTGAAATTCACCAAAAAAGGGGTAGTCACCGGGTTTGAGCGGGCCTATGTATATCGAGCCTGAACTGTTTTGGAAAATGACTTTTTCTCTATTAAGAGAAAAGCTATCAATTTCTTCTGGGGTAGGATCATGGTTGATAAAATAAAGTTTTACTTTTTGATTAGCAGGCACCGTTACTTCTCTGGGAAAGAAAAGATGATCCCTAATGTTTATGGTGATTTCCGTCATCCCAAACACCGTTCGTGTTAAGAGCCCCAAGATTAGAAAAAGATAAACTTGCGTAAGTTTAGTGTGTGTTTTCATGTGCAAAAATCATGTTCACTGCTAACCCACCCAGCGCGGATTTGTTCAACGTTATTTGCCCATCGTGTAACGCCACTATTTGCGAAACAATGGCGAGCCCCAAGCCGCTACCTGTGGTATTGCCGGTATTTTTTGCCCGTTGAAAACGACCAAGTACTTTTTCCTTATCCTTGTCGGCGATGCCAGGCCCCGAATCATCAACGGAAAGTTTAATGCCCTGTTCATGGGTGGTGATAGAAACCACGATTTGTGCCCCTTCAGGAGAGTATTTACTGGCATTGGCAATGACATTTTGCAGCAAAGTGTAACTGGTGAAATGGGTGCTCTTTAGCCAGGTATCTTGCCCTTCTAAGGAAATCTCCTGCTGCTTTTTCTCAATTTGGTTGTAAAGGTCGCTAATGACCTCTTGTGCGAGATGATAGAGGTTTACCTCTGTCATTTGCTCGGCAAAGGTATCAGGGCTGGTGCGACTTAATAGTAAAAATTGATTCACTGTGTGGATCATACGATCGGTATCGGCTTGTAAGGGTGAAAGTAGCTCCCCTTTTTCTTCTAAGGCGTTGGCAATATTGTGAATGCTGATTTTCATGACACTTAACGGAGTGCGCAATTCATGGGCAGCATTTGCGGCAAATTGTTGTTCTCGTTCAAATGCCAAATGCAGTCGCTTAAACAAGGAGTTTAGGGTTGTCATCACCGGCTTTAGCTCGTTGGGTGTTTGCTTAAGTTGTATTTGAGAAAGATCTTGCCGATTCCTTTTGGCCAATTGTAAGGAAAGCTTTTTAAGGGGCGCGAGCCCCCAGGTAATGCCAAAAAAGAGTACAGAGGCCAGAATAGGTACGCTGATAATAAATGGGTATATGGCTGCGGTTGTTAAGGCGTCGGTTATGGTGAAACGATCTTCTTGTGGTTGAGCAATCATGTACCAGGTGGCATCAGTGGCGTTTTGATAGGTATAAACCCGCCAGCGCTTTTCTAAAAAATTCTTCTCGGTAAACCCGGGTTTAAAGTCGGCTAACGGATGCTCATACGCGGGGGATGAGGCGTTGATTAATGTGTTGTGTTGCCAAACCTGGAAGAAAAGCCGACCGTGTGCCGTTGATTCGCCGTCGCCGTGAATAGTAGCGATGGCTTGGGTTAATTCTATAAGCTCGTCATCCAGCAATTTGTTTGACAATGCCAGTGTTGCCCGATAACCATGAAGGGCAGCGCTAAAGATAACAAGAACCAAGGAACTCACTAGCGTTAGGGTGAGAAAGCGGCGAATAGATAGCAAATCAGTGTCCGTTGTTTTGAACGCAATAACCCACGCCGCGGACGGTTTTGATAAAACTATCTGGCAGTTTTTTTCTGAGATTACTAATATGCACTTCTATTGTGTTACTGGCCACTTCTTCTCCCCACTCATAAAGCTTACTTTCAAGTTGATGCTTGCTTAATACACGACCTGAATTTTCTAACAATGCTTTCAAAAGCATCATTTCGCGGCGAGACAAATGCAAAGGCTGACCGTCAAGGGTGACATTGTTGTGCGCGGTGTCAAAGGCGATGGCATTTATTTGGATAATACTGTTAGATGCCGTATTCACGCGCCTTTCTAATACACGCAATCGTGCAAGTAGCTCATCCATGTCAAAGGGCTTTGCCAAATAGTCATCTGCGCCAGCATCAAGGCCTGAAATTTTGTCCGAGGTTTTATCCCGTGCAGTTAAAATTAAAACTGGGATGAAATTATTTTTTTGTCTGATGTGGGCCAGTACTTTGCGCCCGTCAATATCGGGAAGACCAAGATCGAGAATAACCAAGTCGTTTTGGTTTGAAGCAATGGCATTAAGGGCGCTTTTGCCATCGAATACACAATCTACAGCATAGTTTGCATGCCTTAAAGATTGGGACAATGCGGCAGAAAGTGGGCCATCATCTTCTACTAACAACACTCTCATGGGTGGCCTTCATCAGATATCAGTAAGATTAAACTAGCACTTTAACCTTAAGGCAGTCTTAAGAAAATGCAAAGATCATGTTACTTATACTCTGCTATTTGCAAAAGTCGAGAAGTAAGCTCGCGCTAGCAGGCTATTCAGACCGGAGCACGGGGTTCTATGGTAAAATACTAATAGACAGCTAAATGCACCGAAGAAGCATGAATACACAGACACAGGAATGGGAAAATATTCCCGCATTCAAAGCAATGGTGAGTGCTCAGTGGTATTGCACTCAAGATCCTCAGCTTAAAGCGTTACGGAGCACCGCTAAGGGGCGTTGCTACGAATTAAATAAAGCACACGGCAATGCTAAGGCCCTTTTATCATCCTTATTGCCTCGGGTTTCTGATGTTAACCTCGGTGAGCACTTTCATTGTGATTACGGTTTTCAAATAATTTGTGATGATTTCTTTACCGCTGGCGATTATTTGACCATCCTTGATGGTGCAAGGGTTGAAATAGGGCGGGGATGTACTATAGGTAATGGCGTTGTCATTAGTACTGTGAGTCACCATGAATTACCTCAAAAACGGTTACAAGGCTGGCAGAAGGCCCTTAACGTGATGATAGGTAATCATGTAACTATCGGAAATGGCACGAGTATTTTACCTGGCGCCCGAATTCCAGATTATCAGGTGATCCCTGACGGGGCCGTCATTACGGCTAATAGTTTTTCTGAATGAGTCTGATAGAGCCCTAGAAGGGAAAAAAAAGCATTTCTTTGTTGCGTCTATTATCAAAAATTGATAAAAAGTCAACGAGTTCGGCTGATAAAAAATAATTCAGTGTGTACATAAAAGTTTACATGGGTGGGAAGCCAAATAATTTCTACCTTTCTGTTGTATGAAGGACGTCACAGGCCGGCCTTCAGATTAAGTAAAAAAAGAGAATTTCATGATCAAGGACACCGTTAATAACGTTCATGTCAGTGCCGAAAAAGTATTGATAACCCCCGATGACCTGGCAAAAGAACTGCCCGTTTCCGAAAAAGCGTTAAGTGCGATTTCAGAATCGAGAAAGGTTATTTCTGACATCATACACGGGCGAGATCACCGTATGCTGGTGGTGTGTGGCCCCTGTTCCATTCACGATATTGATGCCGCAAAAGATTACGCCCTGCGTTTAAAAGAGCTGCATGAATCCTGTAAAGACACCTTGTTTATTGTTATGCGGGTGTATTTTGAAAAGCCTCGTACCACCACCGGTTGGAAAGGGTTAATCAACGACCCTCATATCGACGGAACCTTCGATATTGAAACCGGATTACGCAAAGCCCGCGAATTACTGATTTGGTTGGCCGAGCTTGAGATCCCCGTGGCTACAGAAGCGCTGGATCCTATCAGCCCTCAATATCTGGCTGAATTATTTAGCTGGAGCGCCATTGGCGCTAGAACTTCTGAGTCGCAGACGCACCGTGAAATGGCCAGTGGTCTATCTATGCCCGTAGGCTTTAAAAACGGTACCGATGGAAGCTTGGACATTGCCATTAATGCATTGAAATCAGCTGCATCTGGCCACAGTTTTATGGGCATCAATAAACAAGGTCAAGTGGCAGTGATCACCACTAGTGGTAACCCAGATGGGCATATCATTTTACGGGGTGGTAAACAGCCTAACTACGATTCTGTTTGTGTGTCTGAATGCGAGGTAGACTTGGAAAAAGCCGGGCTTACCGCTGGTTTAGTGGTGGATTGTAGTCATGCTAATTCGAGCAAAGATTATCGCAGACAGCCCCTGGTGGCACAAAATGTGGTAAATCAAATCCTTGAAGGAAATCAGTCAATCATTGGGATCATGCTTGAAAGCCATGTTAATGCGGGCAATCAAAAAGCGGAAGGGAAAACGCCGGAAGAGTTGGATTACGGAATTTCGATTACCGATGGCTGTATCGACTGGGCGACCACCGAATCTTTGATCACACAAGCCAGAGATAAATTGATTACTGTGTTACCATTACGTCAAAATAAACGTACCGCTGTTGCCTGATTAAACAGCGATTTTTAGAGTCGCACTATGACGGATCATTCCAAACGCCTAAGTGAAATAAGGGCAGACATTGACGAGCTCGATTCCGAGCTCGTTTCTATTCTAGCTCGTCGCGCTAAGTTAACTACCCAAGTGGGACAAATTAAAGCTCAAACCGGTATGCCTGTTTATGTGCCTGAGCGTGAGCGAGAGCTTATTGCTTCAAGGCGGAATGAGGCGGAAAAAGCCGGGGTGTCTCCTGAGCTGACAGAAGATTTGTTACGCCGGATCATGCGGGAATCTTACCATACCCAAAATAATCGCTATCGCTGTATTAACCCCGCCATCGAGCAGGTGGTTATTGTTGGTGGTGCAGGGGCGTTAGGTAAGGTGTTTGTGAGTCTTTTTGAAAAATCCGGCTACCCTGTTGCCGTTATCGAAAAAGACGACTGGGGCAAAACAGAAACAGAAGCATTACTGGCACGGGCCAACCTCGTGGTGGTGGCAGTGCCTATTACTTTAACTGAATCTGTGATTGCAACTTTGAATCATTTACCTCAAACCTGTGTGCTTGCCGATATCACCAGTGTAAAGGTTAAACCTTTACAGGCCATGCTGGCACATCACAAAGGCCCAGTAGTTGGGCTTCATCCTATGTTTGGCCCAGATGCGCCGGGCATGATTAAACAAGTTGTGGTGGTGTGTGACGGGCGAGGGGAAAGCCATTATCAATGGTTGGTAGAGCAAATGCGTACTTGGGGGGCGACCATTCATCATAGCAGTGCTGAAGAGCATGATAATGCCATGGCGTTTATTCAAGTGATGCGTCACTTCAACACCTTTGTCTACGGCGCGCACCTGCAAAGCGAAGCTCCCGATTTAGAGACATTAACGGTGTTTAGTTCTCCGATATACCGTTTGGAACTGGCAATGGTAGGCCGGCTGTTTGCCCAATCCCCTCGGTTGTATGCTGATATTATCTTTAATAACCCCGATAATTTTGCCCTTTTACGGCGTTTTCACACCCGTTTTGGCGAAGCGCTATCTCTACTTGAAAATAACGACAAAGACGGTTTTATTCGTGCTTTTGATAGTATTGGCGAGTGGTTTGGCGATTACGCAAAAAAATGTTTGGTAGATAGCAAGCAACTGCTGCTAAAAGCTGACGATGGTCAAATGCTAAGAAAGCCTTAAAACCGCAACCAACTTGATATACGGGCACGTTCGCTATACTTAAACCGGTAACAATAAACGGAAAGTGAAAGCAAACGTGCCCAGTGTTAGGGCGACGTGGTTAGTCTTCTGCCAAAGCGTTAGCCGCAGCCACTTTGGTGGGGCTTACTTCTTCGCTTGGATAACAACCTAATACCTGAAAATGGCGGGTGATCTTCTTCAAGCTTTCAATGGCATTTTGCACTGGGCCATCGGCTAAATTGCCATCAAAATCGATATAGAACATTTCTTCCCAAGGGTTTCCTGGAATAGGGCGAGATTCTAATTTCGTCATATTTAGTTTGTTATCTTTTAACACCGTGAGGGCTTCTACCAAGGCCCCCGGCTTTTGCACGGTAGACATGATCACGGTGGTTTTAGCTGGCACTTGCAGCGGTACCTTCACCGGCGTGCGAGAAACCACAAAAAAGCGACTGTGGTTTTCTTTTTGGTTGGCTAAATTTGATTTGATTGCCATCAGACCATACAGGTTACCTCCAGCTTCGCTGCCAATGGCGGCAATATCATCACGTTGAAGCTCACTGACTGTCAGCATAGCCGATGAGGTACTGTCCATGGTTTTGACTTCCACATTGCCTAACTCGGCCAAAAAATGACTGCATTGAGCAAACACTTGAGGGTGGGCATACAAGGTTTTGATATTGGCCAAATTGGTTTCTTTTGCCACCAATAAGCTGTGTCGAATTGGGTGGGTAAGCTCGCCAATAATACTTAACTGGGTGTGCTGTAACTGGTCGTAGACTTCATTGATACTGCCAGAGCTGGTGTTTTCAATGGGCAGTACGGCATAGTCGGCTTCGTTCTTCTCTACTTTTTGCACGATTTCAGCAAAGCTATGACAGCCCATTTCCATTAACTCGCCGGGCCGACGAGAGAAGTATTTTTGTGTGGCCAGGTAGCTATACGAACCTTTGGCACCTAGAAAAGCGACTCGATTTAGGGGTAATGTGCTACCCGGGTTGGCGCGTTGTGCCAACATGGCTTGCTGATTAAGTACGCTATCTTCAATAATTACGTGGAAGATTTGAGTTACATAGTGGGGGTCTAAACCGGCGTTTTTGCCTTCTTTAATAAGACGTACCAGCAATTGCTCTTCACGTTTTACATCACGTACGGGAATGTGTTCACGAATTTTGGTTTCAGCAACTTCATTGGTAAGTTGGCGTCGCTCGGCTAGCAAGGTCAGCAGCTGGCTGTCTAGCTCAGTGATACGGTTTCTGATAGCACCTAAAGGGGTTTCTGACATAGTTTTACACTCATATTCATGGCAAAAAAAAACCTCCCGAGGGGGAGGTTTATACACACAAGGCATCCTCCCTCAATTGAAGGTGATAAAACCAAAAAAGAATGCAAACGTGTGATGGATATTCATTATCATACCCCGACTTTAAGGCGCTACCTTATAAGTGTCAATGATTTTTTACAGGTTGGCTGAACATTTTTAAGGGCAAAGCGTTCAACCAAACTGTGTTTCATGCTAGGTCTTATTCGCCTAACAGTGCCGCAAGCATTGCTCTTACTTCTGTGGGTTCAAAGGGTTTGTCGCATAATGCGTTAACCCCAGTTTGCTGAATATTGGCCATGTGCACGCTGTCTGCGGATTCTGACGTCACCATGATAATAGGGATATGGGCAGTGTCGGGGTTAAAACGAATAAATTCAGATAGTTCTCTGCCATCCATTTCCGGCATATTGTAATCGGTCACGACTAAATCATAAGGGGCGTCTTTGATATAGGTTAACGCCATGGCACCGTTTTCAGCTTCGGTGATCTTTTGCAACCCCATGGATTCAAGCACTCGTCGAATGTGATTACGGGCCAATCGACTGTCATCCACTAACAGTACCCGCACTTCATTGACGTCAAACAATTCCAGTTCTAGTTCGTCATGATTAATAAGATCAACGCTGGCGTTAAGGGCGCGATTTAAATGCAGTGGTTCAAAGGGCTTGGGCAATATTGCCGCCACTCCCGCTTGTTTAAATTCTTCTAACTTACTCATGCGGTTTTCACTCGAAACCAGCATAAAAGGAATCGATGCTAATTGGCTTTGTTCCTTGATGAACTTAAGCAATTCTATCGCGGTGCCGTCTTCAAAATACATGGCACTGACAATAAGATCAGCGCCATGGGAGGTAATGGCTGATTGCGCCTCGGCGAGGGTGCTTGCAGTATCAATCTCTTTGACATCCTCATTCAGCAATAAGTTAGTTATAATTTTTCTTTGCGTATCTGAAGGCTCGACTAACACAATGTGCAAATCTGAGATTGATAGCTTTTCCATTTTTGGTTTCTCACTTAAAACATCACAAACAAAACCCGTGATCTAGTGTAGTCAAAGATTTCGCTAACCACCGGCAAGTTTAACGGTAAATTTTTTTTGTTGCAGTAAGGCTTTCAGTTTTTCTCTGTCATCAGTTTGTACTTCTATGAGGCCGTCTTTCACTGCGCCACCACATCCACACTTCTTTTTAAGTTCTGTACAGAGTGTTTTTAACGCTTTGGCGTCCATGTCGAGACCGTGGATCACCGATACCCCTTTTCCTTTTCGGCCCTTGGTTTCACGATGAATACGTATGATGCCATCATTGGATACTGAACGGGTTTCAGCGTTACTTTTTTGACTGATACGGCCGCCGTCGGTGCTGTAAACTAATTTAGAATCTTGCATGGCTTGTCGACATCTCCTGAATAAATGGGGTATTTGTGAACTAAATTATTATATCAACTTGCGATTATCGCAAAAGTCAGCTTAGTTCTAATAGGGTTAGTATCAAAAATTAAAATTACCCTTGTTGTCGATACATGTTTAAAAGCGCTAACTTTAATAATTAATGTGGGCGACGTAAATAAGAAGCACACCACAATGGAGACTGCTATGGCAATATCAACCTATCTAGCTGACGATAACGTAACATGGGTCATTCAGCTAGATGAGAAATTCGATTTTGACAAAGTCCAAGCATTTCGAAGCGCTTATTCCACGTTACCTGAGGGGATCACTACCATTGATGTGGATCTAGGTAAAACGGAATACATGGACAGTTCTGCCCTTGGCATGCTGTTAAATATGCAAAAGTCTTTAGGTGAACTTGGGTTGACCTACAACATTTCTCATTCTCGGCCCCAAGTGGGACGAATTTTGAAGATTTCCCGGTTTGATAAAAAATTCAATATTGTATAACGCCAACGACTAGCCTTGTATGCGCATATTAATCGTTGATGACGAATCTCTAAACCGCTTCTTGTTGCGCCATATGTTAGAGCAAGAGGGTTACACAGATTGTTTTGAGGCAAGCGACGGACAGGACGCAATCAATAAAGCGGCAGCACTACAACCTGATCTTATTTTGCTTGATGTGATCATGCCTGGTTTGTCAGGCTATGCGGTTGCGCCGCAACTAAAACAAAATAACGGTAGCATGTATTTACCGATTATTTTTATCACTTCCTTAGACGATAAAGCCAGCTTAGCCCGTTGTTTAGAGGTTGGCGGTGACGACTTTGTTTCCAAACCTTTTGACCGGGTTATTCTGGCCGCGAAAATTCGCGCACACGGGCGGATCCGAGAACTCAGCCGTGAAGTTGAACAACAAAATGCGGTACTTCGCTATCACAGACAGGCTGTGGATAGAGAGCACGCCATTGTTGAGAATATTTTTAATAATGCGGTGGTGAACAACCCCCAGGTTGAGCATTTTTTCGATGTTATTATGTCGCCCGCCGCCAAGTTTAATGGCGATGTGTTTTTGTGTGAAGTTAGCCCCGCTGGTGGTGCTTTCTTTTTAATGGGAGATTTTACCGGCCATGGTTTAGCGTCGGCTATTGGCGTATTGCCCGTGTCTAATGTCTTTAAAAACATGGTAAAACACGGCATGTCGGTAGGCGAGGTGGCAACTGCTATAAATAAAATTCTACTTGGACTTTTACCCGCCGACATGTTTTTAGCCGCAATTATCATGGAAATTGATGTTAGCGGATGCCGTTTTTCCGTGTGGAGCGGTGGCATGCCTCAGGTTTTACTGAAAAATCCAGACACTGGAGCAATACAGTGTTACCCATCTCGTCATATGGCTTTGGGTATTCTTGAGGTGGCAGAATTTGACGACGGGCACGATGTTATAGAAGCTGAGCAAGGACAACAATTACTGGTGTATACCGATGGCATCATGGAAGTGATGGACGCTAACGGCAACATGGCAGACGAAGAAGGAGTGAAGCGTTGGTTTAGCGAAAGCGCACTGGCTTCAGCGACGGGACTGTATGAAAAAGCGGTGCAGTATCGAGGAGAAGGAGAGCAGGCAGACGATATGTCCATTGTCTTGTTTACCTGTAAAAGCCTAAAAGCCTTACATGATCAACACAAAACTAATGAGCTGCCATATACAATCACATTAAACCTTTGCGGTGCAGAATTACAAAATAAGCGGATCATCGACTCTCTTATGGACATGTTGAGCACCCAAGTGGGTATTTGTCGAATTCGCTCTGATTTATTTACAGTGTTGTCTGAATTATTTAATAACGCCCTTGAACACGGGGTGCTCGCGCTAGATTCATCCATGAAGCATGATCCTAGTGGCTTCGCAGAGTATTATTCCGAAAGAGAAAAGCGCCTTGCACGGCTTGAGATGGGCTGGATTTGTTTTGTTATTCGTTTTTTACCTCAGCAAGATGCGCTAGAAATTAACCTAAGAAATAGTGGCGAAGGCTTTGATACCCGCTCGGCCCAATCGGTGGGCTCTTTTGCAAGCTACGGACGGGGTATTAGCCTGATCAGAGAGTTGTGTGATGACGTTACTTATTCAGAAGGGGGGAGTCAGGTTCAGGTGAAAATGTCGATGAAAAAATGATCGTTTAGTCGTTTTATCTTTTATTACTAGGGGTTTTATCTCATCACTGCAAACGTTTGACGCTAAATGGCGTATAAACAACCGTATTGTGTATGGGAGAGATCATGTTTAAATCTGTTTTTGAATTATTTCGCAATAAAACAACGACTCAGGAAGATCCACGCGCGCTTGAACTGGCCACGGCTGCCTTAGTCAGTGAAATTATTCGCGCCGATAGAGAAACGGATCCAAGAGAAATCTCCGCTTACAAAACACTCCTGGCCAACCACTTTTCGTTAAGTGATCAAGAACTCAAACTTGTGATGGACGAAGGACGGGATAAGGCAGAGCAAGCTGTTGACTTTGTTCAGTTTACTAAGGTTGTTAATCAAAAGTGTAATAATGATGAAAAGCAGGCTATTCTACTGGGCTTATGGGAGGTCGCTTACGCCGATAAGTCCATTGCGCCTATCGAGGAGCATATGATTCGACGTATTGCCGACTTGTTGCACATACCACACAGCCAGTTTATTAAGGCAAAGCTATCTGTCACTGAATAGCAGCCGAACCAGCACCTGGGTGCCATATACTGGTCTTAACAACATAAAAGGATTGTTTTGTTTAGATCCATGAAGTTGCCCTTGGCACTGAGTGTTGCAGGCGCGATTGCCGTATCAGCCATCATTATCTTTTTACTGACGTTGAAAGAACATGAAGAACAAGTCGTTGCGCTGCATACTGAGCAAATTCATGCTCTCGGCGAGCTTATTTCTGAGCATATTGGGATCACCATGGTCTCAGACTCATATCATAGCGCCGATATTGATAATGAAATTAAAATGTTGGCAGCCAATAAAAATTTGTTGTGTGCCCATGTTCTTGATGGACGCAAACAAATACTTGCCGGTGCCTTCTTTCAGATCGATCATCCATCTTCTTCACTGTCTGCCCAAAGTCTCGAATCGTTCTTAAAATTGCCAACGGGTATCTATGAGCGGGAAGGTAAGCTGATTGCCGTTAACGATATTGGCGATGTCGCGTTAGGCTTAGGTAGTGTGGTACTAATTAGTGATCTTGCCCTGTATGTTAATAGCAGCCGTAGCGCTATGTTAAAGCACATCTTGCCCTATGTTATTGCCATTACGTTAGTGGCGATTATTGCCACAGTATGGCTGCTAAGTTGTTTTTTAAGACCTCTTCAAATGTTAAGTCAATTTACTCAGCAAATTGGCCAATCAAAAGACTACACTCTGCGTTTTCTTAATCAATATAAATATGAAATCGGAGCCTTAGGCAGCCGTATTAATAGCTTTCTTGACACCATAGAAGTCGAACTCACCATCAACCAAGAGCAAAATGCCACCTTGGTAGAGCAACAACAGACCATGATGCGTCTGGCAAATTATGACAGTTTAACCGGTTTGCCCAATCGCCAGTTCGTGGTGGACAATTTGCGACTAGAGTTGGCGCGGGTGCGCCGAACCAATGACGATTTGGCGTTGGTGTTTTTTGACCTTGATGGGTTTAAAGGTATTAATGACTCGCTGGGTCATGAAACCGGTGACCTTATTCTTATTGAAGTGGCGGATCGGGTTGTAAATTTATTGCGAGAGGGCGATCTGGTAGCCCGACTTGGTGGTGATGAGTTTTTAATTATTCCTGACAGAGAAGTGTCTGCAACCAGTCTAAATAATCTCGCTTCTCGCCTAGTGCAAGCCTTTTCTGAACCCTTTATGTTACGAGGTTTGGCGCTGAAAGTTGGAGTGAGCGTGGGGATCGCAAAAGCCAGTGATGCCGATTATGAACTCAGCCAACTTATGAGCAATGCGGATTTAGCCATGTATCGCTCGAAAGCTAAAGGCCGCGGCACCTATACCTTGTTTACGGTAGACATGGTGGAATCCTATAAACGAAAGATGTCCATTGCCAACAGCATTGATAGTGCTATTCGTAGTGACGAGTTCTTAGTGTACTACCAACCTAAAATAGACCGGAATGGAATGATCGTGGGTCTTGAAGCCTTGTTACGATGGCAACATCCGGTATTTGGGTTGGTGATGCCGAGTGAGTTTATTCCCATTGCTGAAGCGGGCGGTAAAATTTCCGCCATCACCCAATGGATGCTTGAACGAGTGTGCATGGAATTGCCTGATTTACAGATGCTGCTAACACATAAGTTTAAAATAGCGGTAAACCTGTCAGGCCACGATTTACGTCATACCGCGTTATTTGATGATATTTACGAACTGTTCGAGCGGTATCAGGTTAATCCTGATTATTTTGAGTTTGAAGTTACAGAGTCGGCTTATTTGCAAAACTTCGCCATTGCCGATAAGTTTTTCAAACGCCTGACTAACTTAGGTTGTACCGTGGCTTTGGATGATTTTGGCACCGGTTATTCTTCGCTAAGTTATCTGACTCGCATCACCATTGATACCCTCAAGATAGACCGCCAGTTTATCCGTGAATTGGAATCTTCAGAGCGTTCTAGGCTGGTTACTTGCACCATCATTGATTTAGCCAAACGTCTTTCGCTTACTGTGTGTGCCGAAGGCATAGAGCAAACAAGCCAATGGCAGTATTTGAATGAGCATGGGTGTGATCATGTGCAGGGCTTTTTGTTCAGCAAACCCATCCCTTTATCTGAATTATTGTATATATCTCAGGATTTCGGCGCACTACTGCACACGCCACCGTTAGAAAACGATGAAAAAAATACCTAGGTGGTGTTCTTATTGTCGGTTTTTAGATACAACTATATTCACCTCCCCCTAATCTATAGTCTTAAGTGATTGATATTTAACTGTTATAAATTTTGGCATTAGTTGTGCTTTGTTAGCTGTGATTATCGTGAGCTAACACATCATACAGACGACTTTTTTATGATTGCCTGTGGTTCACGCTTTTATAGACACAGGAGTTATCATCATGAAACCCGTCAAAAAAGTTTTTTCTATGCTGCTTACCATTATGGCTATTCAAGCCGGAGCTATGGTTTCTGCCTATGCAGATGAATCTCTGCTGGCCGCTTTGGATGATGACATGGATGGCTACATTTCGTTGAAAGAAGCCGTGGCAGACACCCGCCTGTTACGTATATTTAGTCGAATCGATAGAAACGCTGATGGGATGATCAGTGTGGAAGAACTTGAAAAAAGCGACTATTCAGAAATTATCACGATGAATCAATAGAGTATTCCTCTTTTCACCGACTGTACTGGACAATTAGTACGGTATTCTATTGCGACAGACTATGGGGTGTGCGATCCTGAAAGACCGGATTTTATTTAGTGATCGAATTGTGCGTGTTGGCTCGCTTAGACAACTGACCTTAGGCAGTTTTATTCTTGCGCTTGTTCCTCTTATTACTCTGCTATGGCAGAGTCAGAGCGATCTTGCAAAAGTAGGTCGAATGACCACTGTTGAAACCCGTTATGTGGTTTCTGTGGTGGGGCACTTGCAGAGCCTCGATGGCGCGGCCATCGATTTAGAGCGCACACTGCGACAATACGTGATCATTCAAAATGCCACGGTGGCCGACCTCACTGACAATGCCATTTCTCAATTTGCCAGTGCAAAAAATAAGTTGTGTAGCAAACTGTCAGCCAGCGAAAACTGTGAATTGCTAGAAAAGCAAATTGAACAGTTACGCAACTTTAGAACCATCAACGACAAACTGTTACTTAATGCGTACTTAGCCTCCCTTAGTAATGGCGTTCAAGCCATGCGTACCGACGTAGAAAGCGCGATTCAATCTCGATTAAGTGAACAGCAAGAAGACATGGCCAGTATGCAAGCCAAGCAAGCTTGGTCCACGGCTATCTTGGTGAGTATTTCCTTACTACTCATTTTGTTGGGTAGCCAGTTAATTGTTAATCCGGTCAGAAAAGTAAAACAAATCATTCAAATACTTGCTCATCAACGAGGTGAACTACCACCGTTGTCCACCCGAGCTCCCCACGAACTCATTGGCGTTGAGCGTGATCTACATTGGCTAGCTGAACGATTACAACAACTAGAGCACATTCGTACTGCATTATTGCGCCATGCCGCCCATGAACTGAAAACCCCTTTGGCGAGCATTAAAGAAGGGTGTAGTTTGTTGTCAGAAAATGTTGTCGGAGAGCTTAATCCACAGCAAATTGAGGTATTATCTTTACTCACATCAAGTACCCAGCGTTTAAATACACTGGTGGAAAAACTCCTTGATTATAATTTGCTGCTGCAACAGGCCCAGCCAAGCTTCACTAAAGTTAATCCTGGCGATTTGGTGCGAGATTGTATTGAAGATTACGCCCTTGCGTTACAGGACCGCGAAGTTTCTGTGGACGTGCAGGCAGATAGCATTGTCGTAGATGTGGAACTTTACCGACGTATTTTGGATAATCTAATTTCCAATGCGGTGGCCCACGGTGCAGTGGGTAGACCCATATCAGTCAATATTTATATGCGTGAAGACATTGCCATTCTTGATGTGGCAAACCGAGGTAAGAAGATACCTGAGGAAAAAGTCACCAAATTGTTTGAACCTTTCACTCGGGGAGACGATCCGAGAAATGATAATGTCATTGGCACTGGATTAGGATTATCCATTGTGTCTGATTGCGCACGGTTAATGCACGGCGACGTCGCGGTGGTGGAAGTCGAGGATGCAGACGTGTGTTTTAGAGTGAGTATTCCGCAAAAGGAACGGTATTAATGAGAATAAAAATATTGCTGCCCGTGGTCTTTGTACTAGGCGGATGTGCAGCGATAGACAATAAAAGCGATACATCTGTTCAACCTGTTGAGACGAATGTAATTTACCAGCCTAAGGATGATGAACCACTGTGTTTAGTGAACGAAGCTTCACAAACCTTTGAACGCGCATGCGATCTGTCCTACTGGATAGGTATGTGGGTAGAAGCGGCTCATGCGCCTTGGCCACAAAGAAAGGAAAGAATAGCTGCATTGTCAGATTCTACCGAGGACACCATCACAAAAGTGGTGTTGTCGTTACCGGTAGATACACCTTATCAAAGTCGTTTACGTGCTCAACATTGGCTAGGCACGCTTACTGACGTGCTGAACCCTGATATTGCACCGGTTATTAATACCCTGGTTAAAGATCCTAACGGCGAAATGCTAGAGCTGGAATCTGCCATGGTGATATTAAATAGAGTGAATACGGACAAGCAAAAGCAGTTAGAGATGTTAGAACAAGAATTGAAATTACAAACCGAAAAGATGGAAGAGTTGTTAAAAATAGAAGCAACGCTAATGGATAAAAACAGGAGTAATCAACCATGAGCGAATCGACAGTACGACATGCCCGATTATTGCTGGTGGATGATGACAAAAGCTTGTTGCGTTTGCTTACGATCCGTCTGGAAGGTGAAGGATATCGCGTCACTGCTGTAGAAGATGGCCAGGCGGCTTTAAGAAAAATCCGCAGCGAAGATTTCGATGTAGTGTTATCTGATTTAAGAATGCCGGGCCTAGACGGGCTGAGTTTATTTGAAGAAATCATGGGGGTGAGAAAAGACATCCCGGTTATTTTGATGACCGCCCATGGTACGATTTCAGATGCGGTGGCAGCCACCCAACGGGGTGTTTTTGGCTTTTTGCCAAAACCGGTGAATCACGATGAGCTAAGAACCCTGTTGCAAAAAGCACTCAGTCAGTCTTTAAGTGTGCAACCTGAAGAATGGTGTAAAGACATCATTACCCGTTCGACCGATATGTCCAATGTATTGGATCAGGCGTACCGTATTGCCCAGCGTGAAGTAAGCGTGTTGATCAGCGGTGCCAGTGGTACGGGTAAAGAACTGTTGGCCAACGCTATACACCGAGCCAGTACACGTAAAGACAAGCCTTTTATTGCTATTAATTGCGGTGCGTTACCAGAGAACTTACTTGAGTCTGAGTTATTCGGTCACGCCAAGGGCGCCTTTACCGGCGCCGTGCATGCCAATGCGGGTCTATTTAGAGAGGCCGATGGCGGTACGCTGTTTTTAGATGAAATTGGTGATATGCCAATGACATTACAGGTTAAACTGCTGCGGGCGTTACAAGAGCGGCAAATTCGCCCTGTCGGCAGCGGTAAACACATTGATATTGATGTGCGAATCATCTCGGCTACCCACAAAGATCTGCAAAAAGAAATGGAAGAGGGCACCTTTAGGGAAGATTTGTACTATCGGTTAAACGTGGTTAATCTGCAGCTTCCGTCATTAAAAGAGCGCAGTGAAGACATTCCACTCCTTGCCCGCTCTTTATTGCAACAAAGCGGTCAGCGTCATAATGTGAACGTAAGTCAGTTTTCCGATGATGCCATGCAATTATTGGTTAAATCAGAATGGCCAGGGAATGTCCGACAATTGGTTAATGTGGTTGAGCACTGTGTGGCATTAACTCAAACCCCCGTTATACCGCTTCATTTAGTCGAGCAAGCTTTATCTGCTTCCCGTCAAAGCTGGCCCACGCTGACCGAAGCAAGGGATGCCTTCGAGCAAAAATACCTGCATAAATTACTGAAAATGACAGATGGCAATGTAACCCGTGCCGCCGAATTAGCAGGAAGAAACCGTACAGATATGCACAAGCTAATGAAGAAGCATGAGCTTGATGCCAGCGATTTTCGATGATCGCACCGTCAAAGCCTTAATTGTCATTGGGCTTTACTCCGCATTTGTTTATACTATGCGACCTTAAATTTAGTCTCAAAAACTAGACAAGCCGGTAGCTGAACTGTAATGCCTGAACACACAAGTACACTTGGTTCAGGTTGTTACCCATGGTACCGGCGTCATATGTCTTAAATATATTATTCAGAGGTCAGGGACCATGCGCACAGATTACTGTGGGAATATCGATTCATCTTATGTTGGCCAGGAAGTAACACTTTGTGGTTGGGTTAACAAGCGTCGTGACTTAGGCGGCGTAATCTTTATTGATTTACGTGACCGTGAAGGTCTTGTACAAGTCGTATTCGACCCTGATTTGCCTGATGTCCTAGACGTCGCCAATACCTTACGTAGCGAATTTTGCGTCAAGTTAACCGGTAAAGTCCGTCCTCGTCCAGAAGGGCAGATTAATAAACAGATGCGAACCGGAGAAATTGAAATTCTCGGCTTGTCGCTAGAAGTTATTAATAAGTCCGCGGTGCTACCCCTTGACTGGAATCAGGAAAACTCCGAAGAACAGCGCTTAAAATATCGCTACTTAGATTTGCGTCGTCCGGTAATGACCGAGCGGTTAAAATTTCGTGCCCGGGTAACCGGTGCAGTTCGTCGTTATTTAGAAGACGTGGGCTTTTTAGATATTGAAACGCCAATCCTGACAAAAGCAACCCCTGAAGGGGCGCGGGATTACTTAGTGCCAAGTCGTACCCATAAAGGTGAGTTCTTTGCGTTGCCCCAGTCTCCACAATTGTTTAAACAATTGCTGATGATGTCGGGCATGGACCGTTATTATCAAATCGTAAAATGCTTCCGTGATGAAGATTTACGTGCCGACCGCCAGCCAGAATTCACCCAAATCGATATCGAAACCACCTTTTTAGACGCCGATGGCGTGATGGCCATCACCGAAGGTATGATCCGTGATCTGTTCCAGAAAATGCTGGATGTGGATTTAGGGGAATTTCCTCGCATGACCTATCAAGAGGCCATGACGCGTTTCGGTAGCGACAAACCGGATTTGCGTAACCCATTAGAATTAGTCGACGTGGCTGACTTACTATCAAGCGTAGAGTTTAAAGTATTCAGCGGCCCTGCAAACGATCCTAAAGGCCGTGTGGCGGTGATCCGCGTGCCAGGTGGTGCCAAGTTATCGCGTAAGCAAATCGATGAATATACCAAGTTTGTGGGTATTTACGGCGCGAAAGGGTTGGCATGGTTGAAAGTGAACGAACAAGGGAAAGGTCAAGAAGGGCTACAATCGCCTATTTTGAAGTTCCTATCAGAAGATATCACCGATGCCTTACTGAACCGCACTAACGCTGAAGCCGGCGATATTTTGCTGTTTGGTGCAGACTCGGCCACCGTGGTGACTGAAGCCATGGGTGCATTACGTTTAAAATTGGGAGAGGATTTCGAGTTGCTAGAAGGCGATTGGAAACCTTTATGGGTAGTAGACTTCCCCATGTTTGAAGAAGTGGATGGCGCACTGTACGCATTACATCATCCCTTTACTTCTCCCCGTGGCGTCACAGCAGATGAACTGCAAGAGGCGCCTCAAGGTGCGTTATCCGATGCCTATGATATGGTGTTAAACGGCGTGGAATTAGGTGGTGGCTCGGTGCGTATCCATGATGAAAAAATGCAGTCTGCTGTGTTTAGCGTCTTGGGTATCGACGAGGAAGAAGCACAAAACAAATTTGGCTTCTTATTAGAAGCCCTTCAGTTTGGTGCGCCGCCTCACGCCGGTCTTGCTTTTGGTTTGGATCGCTTGGTCATGCTAATGACAGGTGCGAGTTCTATTCGTGATGTGATGGCATTCCCAAAAACGACCACGGCAGCGTGTCCGCTAACCAATGCGCCTAGTCCTGCTAATCCACAGGCATTGGAAGACTTAGCGATTGCCACTATTAAAAAATCCGCCGAATAAATATGGCGTTAAAACGGCCTGAATCGGTTCTGGTGGTGCTCTACGACGAGCACCACCGGGTGTTGTTATTACAGCGCGACGACGATCCGGATTTTTGGCAATCGGTCACCGGAACCATCGAAATCGGTGAAGCGCCCAAGCAAACCGCTATTCGTGAAGTGGCTGAAGAAACTGGCATCGTTTTGTCGCCTTTGCAGCTTAAAGATTGTCAGCACATAAACCGCTATTTAATACGTCAACGTTGGCTTCATCGCTACCCTCCTGGTACCCGCTTTAATACTGAGCATGTATTTTGCGCTCAAGTGTCTTGCGAACATCCACTTATACTCACAGAACACCTTGCCTATAAATGGGCTGATAAAGCGCAAGCCATTACGCAACTTTGGTCACCATCTAACCGATTGGCCGTAGAAGCATTTGTGCCGAGGGGGAGAACATGATTATACTGGGTATAGATCCAGGTTCTCGGATTACAGGGTACGGTGTGATTGCCCGAAAGCAGGGTAAGCTTGTTTATTTAGGCAGTGGATGTATACGTCTAAAAAGTGATGTATTAGCTGAGCGTCTTGCGCAAATCTTTGCTGGCGTTAGCGAAGTTATTCGCGAATTTTCGCCATCGCAATTTGCCATCGAACAAGTTTTTATGGCGAAAAATCCAGATTCAGCATTAAAGCTGGGTCAGGCAAGAGGGGCTGCGATTGTGGCGGCAACTCAGTCGGCCATGCCCGTAGCGGAATATTCGGCCAGACAAATTAAACAAGCGGTGGTGGGAAAAGGCAGTGCCGAAAAAACGCAGGTACAGCATATGGTAAAACATCTGCTGAAATTGCCCGGTACACCCCAAGCCGATGCAGCCGATGCATTGGCTGTTGCATTATGCCATGCTCATACTCAGCAGAGCCTGATAAATATGGCCGGACAGGTCAGCAAAACAGTACGTGGTCGGCTTCGTTAGCCGCCCACTAACCAAGGTATAAGATACGTATGATTGGCCGAATTGAAGGGCGTTTGTTAGAAAAGCAGCCACCGGAAGTCCTTATAGATGTTCAGGGCGTGGGGTATGAAATCCACATGCCAATGACCAGTTTTTACCAGTTGCCAGCCGTTGGCGAAAACGTCGCTGTGTATACCCATTTCGTGGTACGTGAAGATGCACAACTGCTGTTTGGCTTTGCCGACAAAATGGAACGGGGTCTTTTTCGGGAGCTGATTAAAGCTAATGGCGTAGGGCCCAAGTTGGGGTTAACCATTTTATCGGGAATGTCGGCAGCACAATTTTTAATTAGTGTACAAAATGAAGATATTTCTGCCTTGGTGAGTTTACCAGGGATAGGTAAAAAGACCGCTGAACGGTTGGTGGTTGAACTGAAAGATCGACTCGCCAAATTTGGTCAGCAGCAAGCCATTGCCGTTCCATTTGAAATGGGAAATAAACAAACCGATGCCATTGTGCCGTTAAATGATGCCAGAGAAGAAGCGCAAAGCGCGCTGGTTGCGTTAGGTTATAAACCGGTACAGGCAAACAAGCTTATTACAGCGGTGTACGAAGAGGGTATGGAAAGCGAAAATTTGATCCGCGAAGCATTAAAGGCGGCTATTTAGTGAGTAACTTATATGATTGAAGCGGATCGCCTTATCGCCCCTGTGGCAACCACTGAAGATGAAGTCATCGACAGAGCCATACGGCCTAAAATGCTGTCAGACTATACGGGGCAGCCCCATGTCTGTGAGCAAATGGAAATATTTATCCAAGCTGCCAGAAACCGAGAAGATGCGTTGGATCATCTGCTTATTTTTGGTCCGCCAGGATTGGGTAAAACTACCCTTGCGAATATTGTCGCCAATGAAATGGGGGTGAATATAAAAACCACCTCTGGCCCAGTATTAGAAAAAGCAGGGGACCTAGCGGCACTGCTTACAAACCTAGAAAAAAACGATGTGCTTTTTATTGATGAAATACACCGTTTGAGCCCAGTGGTAGAAGAAATTCTTTATCCGGCGATGGAAGATTATCAATTGGACATCATGATTGGGGAAGGGCCGGCTGCGCGCAGTATCAAGCTTGATTTACCGCCATTTACCTTAGTAGGGGCGACAACACGCGCCGGTTCATTGACCTCACCGCTACGAGATCGCTTTGGCATTGTTCAGCGGTTAGAGTTTTATTCTGTAGCCGACCTCACCACCATCATTCAGCGCAGTGCCAGTTACTTGAATCTCGCCATGGATTTGGAAGGAGCGAAAGAAGTTGCGAAACGCTCTCGAGGCACGCCACGTATTGCTAATCGTTTACTTCGACGTGTACGGGATTATGCTGAAATAAAAGCCGATGGCAAGGTACACGGTGATATTGCTGCAAAAGCGCTGGATATGCTGGATGTAGATAAAGAAGGCTTTGACTACATGGATAGAAAGCTACTGACAGCAATTATTGATAAATTCGATGGTGGCCCGGTAGGTCTGGACAATTTGGCGGCAGCCATTGGTGAAGAAAAAGAAACCATTGAAGATGTTATTGAACCGTTTTTAATTCAACAGGGTTTTTTACAGCGTACGCCAAGAGGACGAATTGTTTCACAGCGGGCTTACTTGCACTTTGGTTTTGATCCGGCTTCTTAGACGGCTTTAACTTTTGTTTAGGCATAAAAAAAGCCCGCTCAAATTGAGCGGGCAAAACAACAAGTGTTGAAGGAAATAAATCCAGGGAACTCATGTCAATCAGGAGAGAACTCATGTGAGTCGTTGATAAAACGAATCACTCTGTTCGACAGATGGGTGCATTATATACACGCTTTGACCGCTGGCAATTGAGTTAAATTTGTCTTTTGGATTAGAAAAACTAATTCGTAAATAGAGTGTTAAATTGTGCGCTGAATATCTATCTCTTACCGCAGAAATAGTGCGTTTTGGCGCTAAAAGCTGACCATTTGGATATCTCATGGGTGACCATTAATTAGGACGCAGCTAATTATATTTTCACATTAAAGGTTTTTTTCAAAAATGAAGCATCGTTTTTCTGTTCGGGTTTATTATGAAGACACGGATGCCGGTGGTATTGTCTATTACGCAAACTATTTAAAGTTTATGGAACGGGCTCGCACCGAGTGGTTACGTGACCTTGGTTATGAACAAGACAGGTTAATGGAACAATCCGTGGCGTTTGTCGTCAAACGGGTTGAAATGAATAATCATGCTCCTGCTCGATTCAATCAATTGTTGAGTATTGAATCGCAAATTGTAGAATTGAAGGGTGCGAGTATGACATTCAGACAAGAAATCAAAGATCTGCAAGGCCAGCGCTTGGTTTCTGCAGATATAAAAATTGCATGCGTAGATCCGACGGTAATGAAACCGCGGAAACTGCCCGCCACTTTGTTAGGGGATTTATCTAGTGGACTCTGATTTAACGTTTATTGGTCTTTTTCTACAAGCGAGCTTTGTTGTTCAGCTTATTATGTTGTTGCTATTGGGCGTGTCTGTGGCTTCTTGGACGTTTATTTTTCAACGCACTAAAGCCCTTAGTGCCGCCGAAAAAGAAATGCGCCAATTTGAAGATAAGTTTTGGTCGGGGGCCGATCTTAACAAGCTTTACCAAGAACTCTCTGCCAGAAGCGGTATTAGCGGTATGTCCAGCATATTTTGTTCTGGATTCAAAGAATTTGTGCGTTTGCGCAAAGGTAACACAGCGGTGGAAGGAATTGTCGATGGTACGTATCGTGCTATGAGAGTCTCTATGTCTCGCCAAGTTGAAGAGCTAGAAAATCGTTTACCCTTTTTAGCCACTGCAGGTTCAATTAGTCCATATATTGGTTTGTTCGGAACGGTATGGGGTATCATGAATGCCTTTATCGCCTTAGGTAAAGTGCAACAGGCCACATTGGCCATGGTGGCACCAGGTATTGCCGAAGCTCTGATTGCTACCGCTATTGGTCTATTTGCTGCAATCCCCGCGGTGGTGGCGTATAACCGCTTTAGTTACAAGGTGGAAAAAATAGAAAATAGCTACGGTAATTTCATGGAAGAATTCTCTGCGATTCTTCATCGTCAGGCTTCGTCTGCGCAAGCTCAGTAATTTACCTTTCGGAGGCAAGCCATGTATATACGTAAAAGGCGTCGTCCAGTATCTGAGATCAATGTCGTACCCTACATTGACGTGATGCTGGTTTTGCTTGTTATCTTTATGGTAACAGCCCCGCTCATTTCTCAAGGCGTGAAGGTAGAATTACCCAAGGCCAGTGCGCAGCCCATAGATCAAGAAGATATTCCACCGCTAATCGCTTCGGTGGATGTGCAAGGCAATTATTTTCTTAATTTGGGTGATGAAGACACAGCACTTGGCACACAGGAGCTGACCGAATTAGTAGCGGCAAAACTTGAAAAAGAGCCTAATACACCGGTTGTCGTAAAAGGCGACGGTCAAGTGGCATACAATGAAGTTATACAACTTATGGTATTGTTGCAAAAAGCAGGTGTCCCCTCAGTGGGTTTAATGACAGACCCAGTGGATGAATAAAAATCACTATGTCTAAACTCTCTTCTGACCAGCAGGCTATTGTCAAAGCGGTAGGCGTGCATTTGGCTATCGCTGCGGTGTTGCTGATTAGCGTCACTTTCTCTCCAGAACCGGTTATGCTTTCCAGTGAAAGCAACGCCCCTGTGATGCAGGCGACGTTTATTGACGCCCAGGCCATTGCGGATAAAAAGCGGGCTGAACAAGCGGCGCAGGCACAGGCCCAAGAAGCCCAGCGACAGCGTCAAGCCAAGGAAGCTGCGGCGAAAGAACGTCAGCGTAAAGAAACCGCAGCGCGACGGGCCGCAGAGAAGAAAGCGGCGGATAAAAAACGCCGTCAAGAAGCCGAGCGTAAGAAGCAATTGGAGCTGAAACAATTAGCCGCTCAGCAGGAAAAAGAACGTAAAGAAAGAGAAGCCAAAGCCAAAGCCGAGGCCGCGCAAAAAGCAAAAGAAGCCAAAGAAAAAGCAGAGATGGACAAGATCCTGCAAGAGCAACTGGAAGCAGAGCGAGCAGCGCAGGCTAAACGACGGCAACAACAGGTATTATCTGAGGTTGACCGGTACCGGGCGTTAATTACCGCGACCGTTCAGCGTTATCTTATTGACGATGATAGCTTTACCGGTAAAGAATGTCGGCTGAATATACGTTTGGCGACATCAGGGTTTGTAACCCAAGTGACCCGCTTAGAGGGTAATGACGCACTATGTCGTGCAGCAGAAAGTGCCGTACGCCGACCAGACAAACTGCCTATGTCTGATGATCCGTCGGTTTACGAGCAAATAAAAGATATCAACATAACGGTGAGATTGTAGTGACGATGAGACCAATCAGGATGTTTGTTGGCGTGTGTTTATTAGTGATAACTAATATGGCACAGGCTTCGTTAGAAATTGTAATCACCGAAGGCGTGGACAGCGCACGCCCCATTGGTGTGGTGCCCTTCAAGTGGGAAGGGAGCGGAACAATGCCAGAAGGTATTGCTGATGTGGTAATGGCCGACTTAACACGCAGTGGTAAATTTAGTCCCATAGCCCTCAATAAAATGCCGCAGCAACCTGCCACTGACAAACAGGTAAACTATTCGGCCTGGGCGTCCTTAGGGGTTGATACTATCTTAGTGGGAACGGTTGCCCAAACTGGTGCCGATAAATATCGGGTTTCTTTCGAACTTATCGATGTGCTTAGAGGCCAACTTACGGGTGGCAGCACTCAGGGTATGCAAAATGGCGAATTAGTTAATAGTGCAGACCATATTATCGATGCTCGCCAAGCCATTATTAGCGGCAACGATTTTCGCCAATATGCGCACCGAATTAGCGATGTTATTTACGAAAAATTGACAGGCGAGCGAGGTGCTTTTTTAACCCGTTTGGCGTATGTTGTTGTGCGCGATAGGGAAACCAATGCGTTGCCCTATCAACTGGTTATATCGGACTATGACGGTGAGAACGAAACGCGGTTATTGTCTTCGCCCGAACCATTGATGTCACCCTCGTGGTCACCGGACGGAGAAAAGCTTACCTATGTGAGCTTTGAGAATAAGCGTCCACAAATTTTTATCCAAGACATCTATACGATGGAACGGACAAAAATAACCGATTTTCCGGGAATAAATAGTAGTCCTATTTTCTCTCCCGACGGTAAAAAGCTAGCCATGGTACTGTCTAAAGACGGGAATCCGGAGATTTATGTGATGGATTTGGCAACAAAGAAATTGCAGCGAATCACCCGTAACCGCTCAATAGATACTGAGCCAGCATGGACGCCAGATGGGAAGAGCTTAATTTTTAGCTCGGAACGGGGTGGTAAACCACAGATTTATAGCGTAAATTTATCATCAAGGAAAGTGAGACGACTTACTTTCCAGGGCGAACAAAACCTTGGTGGTACCATTACACCGGACGGTAAACAGATGGTTTTGGTAAACCAGACCCAAGGTAATTACCATATCGCTAAACTTGGATTGGAAAATGGCGGTATACAGGTGCTGACGAAAACCTATTTGGATGAGTCACCCAGTATTGCCCCGAATGGAAGCATGATTATATACAGCACCCTTCATAATGGCACTCAGGTATTATCCCTTGTGTCGCTGGACGGTCGCTTTAAGGCTAGGTTGCCAGCCACAAATGGACAAGTTAAGTCGCCGAGTTGGTCACCATTTTTGTTTTAATACAGATTTACATTAAAAAATATAAGGATTAAGAGGATGCAAATGAATAAAGTGATGAAAAGCTTCATTATCGCCTTGCCAGTGGTGACTATGATGGCTTGTTCATCTGGTCCATCTGAAGAAGAATTAGCGGCTGAGCGTAATCGCGTAGCCCAAGAACAAGCTGAAGCAGAACGCCAAGCCCTTGAAGCAGAGCAAGCCCGTGTTAAAGCGGAAGCCGCTCAGCGTATGGAGCGTCAACAAGAAATGGTTGAAGAGCAAATGGCTGCTTTGAAAAAAGAGCAAACCGTTTACTTCGACTTTGACCGCGCCACCATCAAAGGTGAGTTCCAGTCTCTTTTAGACAAGCATGCCGAGTTCCTTGTTCAGCATCCTGATCAAAAAGTGGTTATCGAAGGTCACACTGACCAACGTGGTACACCAGAATATAACATTGCCCTTGGTGAGCGTCGTGCACAAGCGGTAGAAACTTACCTGATGAACGCGGGTGTAAGCAGCAGCCAAATCTCAACGGTTTCTTATGGTGAAGAAAAACCTGCTGTGATGGGCTCAACTGAGTACGCGATGGCGCAAAACCGTCGTGGCATTGTTGTTTATCAATAAGGGCCAACGTTTTGGTTAAGCCATATTTCCAGGGCGTCACCTTGTGTGCCGCCCTTTGTGTTTCAGCATCATTGCAGGCGCAAGCGCCAGTTTATGATGTGGGCGATACACCCACTCAGGCTCAGGCCGCGGTGGGAGTAGATGGACAAAGTTCACTGGAACAGCGCATTGTTGTTTTAGAACGCATCGTAGAAAGCCGTACGCAAATGCAGCATCGCTTGCAACAACATCTCGATACCATGCAAGGCGAGATAGACGAGCTTAGAGGCGCGGTTGAAATCAATACAAACCAACTTGAAAAAGTGTTGGAGCGCCAACGGGAATTGTATCTTGAGATCGACAAGCGTGTTGAAGCGTTAAAGCAGGGCAGTGTAGCGAACAACGCGGTGAGTACGCCTACAAATTCGGGGATGACACCTTCGCCAGCGCCTGGGGCAACACAGAGTAGCTCAGCGAGTAGCGTTACCCAAGATGAGGGGGAAGCTTACGAGGCAGCGGTAAACCTGATTTTAAAATCCAGAGAGTATGACAAGGCCATTCCAGCCTTTCAGTCTTTCCTAGGTGAATTTCCTAACAGCGAATATGCACCAAATGCACATTACTGGTTAGGGCAATTACTGTTCAATAAACAGAAATGGTCAGATGCATCAGAACAATTTAATATTGTTATAAATAAATTTTCTGATTCTGCGAAACGACCCGACGCGTTACTTAAACTTGGTGTTATTTCTGAGCGACAAGGAAATAAAACCGAGGCGCGAACACTTTTTGAACAAGTGATTCAGGAATATCCCAATTCATCAGCCACTAAATTAGCGCAATCTAGATTAAGTGGATTATAAAAAAACCTCCTTTACGGAGGTTTTTTTTATTTTTTTATAAATTTTAGCAACCGGCGAAACCAGCTGATTACTAAAAATTGTTTTATTTTGTGGGTGAGGGCATCGTTTTCCAGGTGGTTTACTGAACGAATTGCTTTCATTTTGAGCGTTTAAACAAGAAATTAGCGAAAAGTGAAAATAAATGCTGATTTTGGGTTGCGCCGCCTCAGAATATGAGTAATATATGCCGCCGTTGCCACAGAGTGGTAACAAACGAAAAGCAATGGGTCGTTAGCTCAGCTGGTAGAGCAGTTGACTTTTAATCAATTGGTCGCTGGTTCGAATCCAGCACGACCCACCACTTTTCTCAAGTCTTTGAGAATACGCTTTTCACGCAACCTAAGATGGGTCGTTAGCTCAGTTGGTAGAGCAGTTGACTTTTAATCAATTGGTCGCTGGTTCGAATCCAGCACGACCCACCATCTTAGAATGCTTCTACTGCAGATTATCAAATAGCAATCGTTTCATCTTCGTTCTAAATCATCCCATTGCATTATCTTCCACGTTTATACTTTGTCTATCCCATAGTAAATAGTCTTTCTTAACAAGTGATCGAAAGAAAGGTACGCGCAGGGCGAAAACCCAACTTTCTGATCTGTAGCCCTTGAAACATAAATTTCTATTCCTATCTCATGGCTATGTAATTTTTATGACAGTGGGGTATAATCCGCCACCTTATTGTCGATAATTCAGGCTATTTGTTATGTCTATTGCTTTCAGAGTCGATCAAGTCGATTATCCGTTTCCAGCGAAACCTGCGCCGTTAAGTGCCCAGCGTAAAGCCGAACTTAAAAACGAGATAAAACAACTTCTACAGGATCGTAACGCCGTTCTGGTAGCACACTATTATACCGACCCCGAAATCCAGGCTTTAGCGGAAGAAACCGGCGGTTGTGTGGCAGACTCGTTAGAGATGGCCCGATTTGGCCGTAATGCACCAGAACAAACCCTTATCGTAGCGGGTGTTAAGTTTATGGGCGAAACAGCCAAAATTTTAAGCCCAGAAAAAACCGTGCTAATGCCTACCTTAGAGGCAACCTGTTCTTTAGACCTTGGATGCCCTATAGAGGTCTTCAGCGAGTTTTGTGACGCTCACCCCGATCACACGGTGGTTGTGTACGCTAATACTTCAGCAGCAGTTAAGGCGCGTGCAGACTGGGTGGTAACGTCTAGTATTGCATTAGAAATTGTTGAACACCTAGATGAACAGGGTAAACCCATTATCTGGGGGCCGGATCGTCATCTTGGTTCTTACATTGCCAATAAAACCGGTGCTGATATGCTGATGTGGCAAGGTGAGTGTATTGTTCACGATGAATTTTCTGCACAAAAGCTTAGCGACATGAAGGCGGTATACCCTGACGCCGCCATTTTAGTACACCCTGAATCACCCGCTAGCGTGGTAGATTTAGCCGATGCTGTAGGTTCAACCAGCCAGCTAATCAAAGCGGCTGAATTAATGCCTAATAAAACCTTCATTGTGGCAACGGATAAAGGCATTTTTTACAAGATGCAGCAATTGATGCCAAACAAAACCTTTATTGAGGCTCCAACGGCCGGTAACGGTGCTACGTGTAAGAGTTGTGCTCATTGCCCTTGGATGGCAATGAACGGCTTACAGGCCATCTACAACAGCCTTACAGAAGGGGTAAATGATCACGAGATCCATGTGGATGAGCAATTGCGCCAAAAAGCGTTAATTCCATTAGATCGAATGTTGTCGTTTTCTGAACAGTTAAAGCAAAAACAACCGGCAAACGCTTAATATTGCAGCAGTTGGGAATTTTTTAACGGTGAGTACTTGATTCAACGTGAGACTTTCCCTACTATACGCGCGCTTCAACGATTTAGCGAAGCAAAGAATTTGGAGAGGTGGCTGAGTGGCTGAAGGCGCACGCCTGGAAAGTGTGTTTAGGGTTAAACCTAACGAGGGTTCGAATCCCTCTCTCTCCGCCAAATAACAACAAAGCCCCGCATGTCGGGGCTTTCTTGTATCTAAATCTTAGTAAAGAGAATCACTCTGTCACAGAACTCTGTCACATAATTGAAAAAGGTGGCAGAAACCCCTGCAAAAATCTCACTCTACCTACCTTTATAAATACAAAAACTCATCAAATTACTTTTACGACAAGCCAATCTGGTTAGCCATGCTGAATATATCTGAGGCCTAGGGTAATAGCTACTAAGACAGGATGGTAATATCGAAATATGATATGAATATCTGCATTATTCGCATCATAATTGGATGTGATTGTGGGTTTTATTCGTATCATGCTATGATTTGAATAGGCTGTTATTTAAATCAAAAGGCGACAAGATGTGGATCTGGCAACAAGCTGACTGGCCAAACTTTACCTGGGATGCAAACGTCGTTGACCCCAAGTTACGAGACATTCGCTTTCACCAAGGAATGTTGTTGGGCAAGATGTCGAGCCAACCTAAAGACCAAAAGCAAAGTCTGTTAGACACGCTATTGGCGAACATTATTCATTCGAGTGCCATTGAAGGTGAGAAGCTCAATGCTTTTTCTGTTCGCTCGTCCTTGGCGAATAAGCTCGGTCTTGCTGAAGAAAAACCATTTCCAACCACTGAACGCACTGATGGCCTTGCAGAAATAATGTTAGATGCGGTGGAGAATTTAGAGTCGCCACTCTCACTTGAGAGAATATTACAATGGCATAAACGACTGTTTCCTGAAGGTTACACCATGTTTAATTCTGTGATAGGGGGGCAGTTGCGCGGCGACGAGCCTATGCAGGTTGTGTCGGGTAGGGTTGATAAACCCACGGTACATTTTGAAGCGCCTAGCCGAGATGTGCTTGAGTCCGAACTAGGCGTGTTTATTCGATGGTTTAATGACTCTCGTGAGGATCCAGCTTTAGATCCATTACTTAGAGGCGCCATAACACACCTTTGGTTTGTGACTCTCCATCCTTTGGATGACGGCAATGGCAGGATCACCCGCTTACTTACTGATTTGGCGCTAGCCCAGGCTGAGCGTCAATCTGTCCGTTTTTATGCAATGTCAGTGGCGATTTTAGCCAACCGTAAAAGCTACAACAAAATATTAGAGCAATCCCAGAAAGGCGAACTTGATATTACCGCTTGGCTTATGTGGTTTTTAAACACCTTAGGCGAATCATTCACTAATGTGCTCGAAGAAATCGACCAAACGGTTTTTAAAACTAACTTCTGGCGAAATGTCGAGCAAACGCGACTGTCCTTAGAACAAGTAAAAGTGCTTAATCGAATGCTTGATGGTGATTTTGACCAAGGCATTAATACGTCGCAATACCATAAAGTGGCGAAAGTGAGTAAGCCAACCGCATCTCGTCATTTAGCGGCGTTGGTCGAGCTTGGTTGCTTGGTAAAAAGTGAAGCCGGGGGCAGGAGCACTCGGTATAAGCTCGCGCACTTGAGTTAAAAAAACACGAACATTAAGAGAATATGCCAATAGAACTAGCGACAGTTTTCAACTAGCTGTGCGAGTACTTTAATGTATGAAACTAAAACTACTTGAGAAGCACGGTTTTGCGTACCTTCATTTTCCCCAGTTTTTTGACGTTTGAAACTAAACTTGTCAACGCCAAACAACTTTTCTGGCTGTATTCAATGTACCAATAACTGCCGTTCACGTTTTGAAATTTGAATGGCAGCTGTGTACGTTAAGGAGACGGTCGCTTTAACTCATTTTTGGATATTTATTGGTTAGATCAAACATTCAAATCAAGTATATCTTCACTGGTAGCTTTACAATAAAAAATACTATAAATGAATATATATTTAAGATCTGAGTGCGGTCAGTTTCACCTAATTATCCACAACTTCAATCGTTATATGTTGAGCACCAAGATAGGTGCCTTCATCTACTTCATAGCGCAAGGTTTCATCGCAATGTGGGCAATCAAAGGATTCATTTGGCTCAATACATTCATCTTCTAGCCAGTCCCAGCCAATATGTTTTTCACAAGTCGGGCATCTCATTTAGCAATATTCACTCATTCAAATACAACTCCGCCATCCCATCTAAGCGGGCTTTCACTTCTTTCCAGTTTGGCATCACGCTGGTTAACAAGCGCCAAAACTTATCGCTGTGGTTGTGCTCTGCGATATGGCAAAGCTCGTGCAAGATGACGTAATCAATACACTCTTTTGGGGCTTTAATTAGATGAGGGTTTAGCATTAAATTGCCTTTAGCCGAACAACTTCCCCATTGCTTCGTCATGGGCAAAACTCGAAAGCTTGGAATGCCTTTAACCCAAGTTGCTTGAGGTAATAACTCGCATAGTCGTTCATGGAAGATCCGCTCTGCACGTACTTTGTACCAATTGCGCACCATGGCGCGAACCATTGCAGTTTTATCTTGGTTAAAGCGGGTGAGCGTGACCAGTAATTTGCCTCGGGTCATTTTAATGGTGGGCAAGGCTTCGGCATCTTCTACAATTTTTAGTACGTAACGACGGCCAAGGTAGAATTGCATTTCACCACTCACATAATGTTTAGGCTGAACATATTCTAAATGCTCTCTAAACTCTTTTAGCGCAGCATAAATCCATGACGCACGTTTCATCACCGCATCGTGAATATCCGCTCTTGCTGCATCTTCTGGCGCATTAACCACGACTTCACAATTAGGGTGAACCTTTATCGTGATTTTCCGTTTTTTCTTGTTTCCATTCGCATCTAATGCATGAGGCTTGCGGATAACTTCATAGCTCACCGCTTCATCACCATAGACAAAACTGTACGATTCAAGGTTACTTTCGTTAGCGTTAACTGACGTCATTAATGATGTCCAGCAACGCCTAAGCGAGTAATTTGGATCACTTCTGTGATAATCAATTGCGCTGCATCCATTCCCACCACTTTAAACAAAATAGGCAATAATTGACGACGAATTTGGTTCTCAATTTCTTGTGGGTTAATTGAGTATTCAGCGACCGCGGCAGTGACCACTTGGTCGATCTCAACCGCATACTTAAATCGATCATCTTCTGATAAAGGCGTGCTTTGTGTGCCACTTTTCAAGGCAGAATCGTGTTTTAAGAACAAACCAAAATAAGACTGAACGTGACGCTTTACCTTCGGGTCTAGATGTTCAAATCGATCGTTAGGTATGCCTTCTACTTTGCGCTCTTTCACTTGCTCTTCAAAATCTGCAAACAGCAGGTATTGCTTTACAGGTGCATCGAACATTTCTTTGGTTTGAGCGATGGCTTTTTTTAAGAGCTTAGAAAAGTATTCCTGTGCGTAGGGGTCATCCGCTAAGTCTTGCTCAATCATTTTAGTGATACGGCCAGTGATCTGATCTTTTTTATTGCGGGCTTCATCGTCACTCATTTCCTCCGGCTTATTAGGCGTTTTACCCATATTGCCAACAAGATAAGCCCCTTTCGATTCTTGAATGTCTACACCACCAATATGTTTATTTAACATGGTGCGAATACTTTCTGCATACTCATCATAATCAATGGTTTCTTCTGCATCTTCTCTGACTTGTTTGCGTAACTCTGCCATCGATTTCAGCGTTTTTTTGTATAAGTCGCGCTTATCATCAAAGCTCTTATCTTCAAAATAAGAAGCCGATTGCAGTGCTACTTTTAAGCAGTTAGAAAAGGCAGTTAAACAGTCATAAAAATCTTGTCGTTTCTTAAGGTTGGTATCGGTTAATTGACCATCGATCGTATCAATTTTTGGCGCGAGCACTTGCCTTAATGCTGGGCCATCTTGCTTGTTCGCTACCGACGAGAATATGTCCCACAACTCACTGTATAAACCGGGCAGTTTTTTATACTCGGTATCCATACGGCTATATAAACCTTTCAGATCCTCAATATCAAAACCACCTTGAGTACGCTCTGCTAAATCTTGATAATCGGCAATGGTGGCGTCTAATTCTTTCAAAATGCCACGATAATCAATGAGGTAACCAAATTCTTTTTTCTGGTGTAAGCGGTTCACACGAGCAATCGCTTGAATAAGGTTATGTTGCTTTAATGGTTTATCGATATACAGCACGGTGTTACTCGGCTCATCAAAACCCGTCAGAAGCTTATCGACCACGATCATAATATCTGGGCCATCATCTTTAGCGAACTCTTCAATAATGTGCTTGGTATAAGCTTTTTCATCTTGCCCATAATCCGAGTTAAGCACATTGTCTTTCCACCAATTTTGTACAATATCTTTGGTTTCACCATCGACGCTTTCATGGCCTTCACGTGTATCTGGAGGCGACATGGCAACCACCGATGTTACTTTGCCAATCTGATCTAATAGCTTTTTGTATTGAATGGCTGAAGCTTTAGAGTCACAAGCCAATTGGCCTTTTAAACCTTGTTGCTTGAAATTTTGGAAATGGTCAGAAATATCATGCGCAATTAACTCAATACGGCCTTCGGTTTGATAAATTTGGCCTTTTTGCGCGAATTTCTTCTTTAAATCAGTGCGTTGTTTTTCCGAAAGGGTATCGGTAATGCGATCAAACCACGCATCTAGCGCTTTATCATTGGTGCTCAGTTCAGGTACGCGCTCTTCATACAATAATGGGGTGACGGTTTTATCTTCAACCGCTTGCTGCATGGTATAGGAGTGAATGATTTTTCCGAATTTATTTTCCGTTTTATCATCTTGCAGTAAAGGCGTGCCCGTAAAGCCAATATACGCCGCTTTAGGCAAGGTTTGTTGCATGCGGATGTTGTTCTCACCATTTTGGCTACGGTGTCCTTCATCGACCAATACAATGATATCTGGACTGTCGTTATAGCATTCTGGCATTTCTACCGCAGTACCAAATTTATTGATGATAGAGAAGATAATGCGTTCGTTGCCTTTGCCAATTTGCTGTGCAAGACGGCGACCTGTTGTTGCCATGGCCGTTTTGCGGTCTTTTTCTGATAGTGCGCCACCAGAGGCAAAGTTACTAGCCAATTGGTCTTCTAAATCAACCCGGTCGGTTACCACGACCACTCGGCACTTAGCTAACGCTTTAATCCAAATGAGCGCTTTAGATAAAAACACCATAGTGAAAGATTTACCAGAACCCGTGGTATGCCAAATTACACCACCGTTACGTGCGCCTTTCTCATCAAATGAAGTGACTCGTTCAATTAAGGCTTTAATGCCGAAAACCTGCTGATAACGGGCAACAATTTTGCCTGCTTTTTTATCAAACAAAGTGAAAAGTTGCGTCATTTCAAGTAAGCGGTCATGACGAAGTAAAGACACCAGTAATCTATCTTGGTCGGTGACAGCCAAATCACCGCCTGCAATTAACGATAAATACTCAGAACGGACTTTATCTGGGCGATGAGCAAACAATTTATCGAGTTGTTGCAATGAAAGGGGCGTATTTTTTAAGCGAGAAAACGTACTTTCGGTGATCTCTTCTTCTTTCCACTTTGCCCAAAATTTACTTGGTGTGCCGCAAGTACCGTACAACGCATCATGGCCATTCACAGAGATTAACAACTGGCTATAAGCAAATAAATGGGGAATTTCATCCACTTTTTGGTTACGTATGTTTTGTGAAATGCCTTCTCCAACGGTGGGCTTTCCTTCATGGGAGGAATCGGGTCGTTTCGCTTCAATCACCACCCAAGGAAGACCATTTACAAAACAAACAATATCGGGAATGCGTTTGCCTGTGCCATGTGTATTTTCAACTTCCAACTCTTCAGTGAAGTGGAACTGGTTATTTTCAGGGTTATCCCAATCAATCACTTGAATGGTTGGAGTGGCTTTTTTGCCATCAACAAACTCAGTCACACCAATGCCGTAAGTGAGCGCGTTATACAGCTTTTCATTGGCGGCTTTTAACCCTTCATTCATGGCTGGGTTGGCCAGTTCATTGACGATTTTATCAATCGCAGATTCTGATAACAGACGCTCTTTTCCCATAAACGAGTAAGTCTTGTGTTTGAGCACACCACGCAATACATCCGCTAAAATCACGGTAGCAAGGTTGCCTCGCTTAATAACACATTCATTGGGTGGAATGAATTGATAGCCAAGGTTAGTTAACACCGTTAATGCTGGGATTTTAGCGCTTTGTTCTTCGCGGAAATTGGGTAAATGTGTTTTAGTCATTTGAGCGTCCTTGTTGCTCGAGTAGGTGCTGACGTTCTTTTTCTAATTGCTGGCTAAGTTCTTCTTCACTTGGCAGCTCTGTCATGTATTTAGAGGCAAACAAATGTTCACTGCCATTTAATACAGAATATTTTGCGACGGTATGGTTATTCTCGGTACAAAGAATTAAGCCGATGGTTGGGTTGTCATCAGTGCGGCGTTTTTTCTCTTCATACATGCGCACGTACATATCCATTTGGCCAACATCCTGATGGGTGAGTTTGTGCATCTTCAAATCAATTAATAAAAAACATTTTAGGTGAAAGTTATAGAACACTAAATCAATGTAATAATCACCATCATCGGTGCTAATACGTTGCTGACGCTCAACAAAAGCAAAGCCTTTACCCAGTTCGAGCAAGAATTTTTGTAAATTATCAATCAAGGCTTGTTCTAATTCACTTTCTTGTAAACCCGCACTAGGCAAACCAAGAAAATCAAATATATATGGGTCACGCAAATAATCTTTAGCGCTAAGGGCAAGCTCGGAGGTCTTTTGCTTAGCTTCATCAAGTACTGGTTTTAAGTCTTGCTCTTTTGCTTGAGTGGCAAGTAAGCGCTCATAATAAAGCGTACCGATTTGACGCTCTAAGGCACGAGCTGACCAAGCTTGTTCGACGGCTTCTTGCATATACCACAAACGTGCTTGTTCATTTTTAATGCGGATTAAAGTGCGGTAATGCGTCCAAGATAAATTGTGACGCAGTGCGTCACGATTTGGAAATGCAAGATAAAATAAACGCATATTACGCAAATTTGAAGCATCAAATCCTTTACCAAACTCTTGCGTTAATGCAGTCGAAAGTTGCTTTAAAACTTGTTTGCCATATTCTGCGCGTGCTTCACCTTGTTGTTCATCTTCCACAATCAAGCGGCCTATTTGCCAATAGGTTTGCACCATGGTGCTATTAACCGTTTGCAATACTTGTTTACGCCCATCACTTAGCAGCTCACGAATATTGCTGATCAATGCATCGTTAGAGTGTGAAAGCGGTTTTGTCATTAAGCCACTTCCTCTGTGTCTATTTTTACTCGGCGTTTACCTGTCAATAATTGCTGCATCAAGGCTTTTTTCTCTTGCTTGAAGTGGGCAAGTTTGGATTCCAATAATTCGATTTCTTTATCGGCAGCCGTTAGTACAGAAGCGATTTTTTGTTGTTCTTTTAAAGAAGGGACTTGAACTTTGATCTGAAGTAGGTCTTTTGGATTTACTCTTCTAGCCTTTCGTCCGCCATTCGCTAAGCCAAGATTAGAAGTGTAAAAATCGTCTCTTGAGACAAACTCGATAAACCACTTAGGTTCTACAGCTTCGGAAAAGTCAAAAGCAGGTAAATCGAGGGTCGATTCAAATCCATCCAAATGTTCAGGAATGATTCCAAAGGCTCCATTCAAAAAGTCTAATTTGCTATAGATAAATTGCCCCGATTTTCTTTTGTAGTACTTAGTTGAAGAACTGCCCAAACGCTTTTCTTCTTTCTGCGTAACGCCGCGACCGTAAAGCTTTACTGTGAGCTTTCTCGCGAGTTCACCGTTAGTACCTGCAATACGACTTTCAGTTATCAACTTTGATATAGGTTGGGAGTTCCATTCCCCCTCAAACTTCTTACCAGTCTCAGGCCCATCTTTTGGTGAAGAGTACAAACGCTTCTTACCCGTCAAAAGCTGCTGCATTAAGGCTTTTTTCTGCTGCTTGCTGGTTTCAATCAGCTTTTCTGTGGTGGTGATCGCTTTATCCCAAGTTGAGAGGATTTTGGCGATTTTTTGTTGTTCTGGGAGGGGCGCCAAAGGCAACTCTATAGAATAGAAATCTTTATGATTCAGATCTGGAATTGTACTTGCTCCAGCCTTAGTCAGGATTAAATGCTGAACCCGATTAGTTCTTAAATAATCGACTAAAAAGTATTTATCGAGTTTTTTCCTGTCAAAATCCATCAGAAAGAAGTTATTGTGAAATACACCATCAACATCAGTAACAATTATCCCTGTATTGCCAGTACGAGTCATAAGTACATCATCTTTACAACAAATAACTCTCTGCGAAGGAGTCTCTACGTACTCACGAGCTTGTTGTTGATTTTTTATAGATTGAATTGTTATATATTCTCTCGATGTCACCGTAGGCGTTGTTAAACGATCCGAAATAGCGATTTGTAGGCCTTGTCTTACTTTCATCACATCAGCAAGCTTCACTCTAATCCAATCGGTAGGAATTTCCCCGAGGTGTGAGGGCAAATATTTATTACTTGCCATAACCCAACTCCTCTAGGTAACCCGCCATTTCCGCTTCCAATTCAGCTAGCTCACTTTGCAAGGCCAAACGCTCTGTGCGTACTGCCACCAAATCAATTTCTTCCTCTTCTTCAAAGGTATCGACATAACGTGGAATGTTGAGGTTAAAGTCGTTTTCGGCAATTTCTTCTAACGTGGCTAAATAAGCGTACTTATCGACATTTTCACGGGCTTTATAGGTATCGACAATTTTTTGAATATTGTCAGGCGTTAACTGGTTTTGGTTTTTACCTGACTTAAACTCGCGAGAGGCATCAATAAACAGCACTTTTTTATCGTCTTTTTGTTTTTTGAACAACAAAATCGCCGCAGGAATGCCAGTGCCGAAGAAGAGTTTTTCAGGTAGGCCAATCACGGTATCAAGTAGGTTTTCTTCAATCAATTGTTTACGTATTTTGCCTTCACTGGATGCGCGGAAAAGCACGCCATGAGGCACTACCACGCCCATGCGGCCACTTTCTGGTTTAAGCGTTTCAATCATGTGAGAAATAAACGCGTAATCCCCTTTAGTTTTGGGCGGAACACCACGGCGGAAACGGCCAAAGTGATCGCTTTGTGCATCTTCATGGCCCCATTTATCAAGGCTAAACGGAGGATTAGCGGTGACGATATCAAAGTGTAATAAACCACCATCTTGTGCCAGTAATTTAGGGTTGCGAATAGTATCGCCCCATTCAATGCGGTGGTTATCTTCCCCATGCAGGAACATGTTCATTTTAGCCAGTGACCACGTAGAGCCAATCGCTTCTTGCCCAAATAAAGCATATTGCTTAGAGCCTGAGTTTTTCTGAACTTGTTTGCCACATTTCATTAATAATGAGCCAGAGCCACAAGCTGGGTCGCAAATGGTATCGCCTTGTTGTGGCTCTAAAATAATCGAGAGTAAGTCCGATACTTCTGGTGGGGTATAGAATTCGCCTGCCGATTTACCGCTACTGGCAGCAAAGTGTTTAATTAAGTATTCATACGCATTACCAATCACATCCAATGAACCGACACGGCTAGGGCGTAGGTTTAAGGTGTCTTTGCCAAAATCTTCAAGCAGGTGACGCAAAATGTCGTTCTTTTGTTTTTCATCACCCAGTTTGTCGGTATTAAAGCTGATGTCTTGAAACACGTTTTTCAGTTTGCCACCGTTGGCTTCTTCAATGGCGTGTAGGGCTTGATCGATACGTGAACCATTACCCGCTTCAAAGCGATGTTCGTACAAATCCCAAAAGGTGGCACCCGTTGGAATTTTAAATGACTGGCTTTCCATCATGGCGGCAATTAATTCAGGCGAATCACCATATTCAACGGTAAATTCATCCACTTTATCTTGGTGTACATCCGAGATGTATTTTAAGAACAACATGGTCAGAATGAAGTCTTTGTAAATCGATGGGTCAACGGTGCCACGGAAGGTGTCACAGGCAGACCACACGGCTTTGTTTACTTCTGCTTGAAAAATTGGGTCTTGATTGATTGGTGCGTTTGGCATGAATGGTACTCAAATAGATTACATTGTTTTAATTAGTGACTCTGCTACGCGTTTAAAAAAGGCAAAACAGGTATCAAAATCATGAGGTTCGGTGTTAAACACCATTGGCGTGACAAAGTCTTGAAAGCGTTGGCGAAATGTTGTTTTAGTTTTTTCATCGTTAACTCGGCGAATTCAGTACTCGATTGCCAACTACCAGCTTGCGATTAAACTGTTTTGGATCCCAAGAGTAATGAATAGATGATGGGATTTGGGTACTTTCTCCTGACAAGCTTTGCAAAGATAGGCTGTCTATTTCAAAATCGACGCCTTTCATTTTTAAGATTTCACGCATCAGGGCATCGCTGCCACCTGGGTTGGTGGGCATAGGTCTTCCGGTTAGGCTGTTCATACGGGCTTTAGTGTACAGTCCATAGCCAAGTTTTATCAACTCGCCTTGCTTAACCAGTTGCCTTAATGCACGACCGATTTGATCGTAGCTAGCAAAACCATCAAAATCTTTGCGTTCAAAAACATAGCGTCTGGAACGCTTTATTTTTTGATAAACACGATCAACAGCCGTCATTTGAACCTCCTAGCTATTTACAGTTGATTCAATATAACTCAACACGGTAACAATAGGAATAAATACGGCAAACAACTCAATATAGATACGGCATAATAAAGAGAAACATTTAAATTAACTTATTGTTTATAATGGAATATTAAAGAATTCAATTATTATGACATATAAAAAATGTGACTAATCACCTATATTAAACTCCGATTTCAAGCCGAGTACGAATACGCCAGATGTCTTCGAGCTTGAAGGGCTTTTTCTGCCCAGTTAGATGACCTTTCTTCGTCCACATCATTGACCTCCAGTCTAACTTAGAAGTGGCCTGATTTTGGGGCAGAAACGAGCTATATTTGAACGCCCTTTTTTGTCTCAAGGAGCCTCTAGCGCTGTTAGACTGCTCCGTACGTAAAGCTGCGGTTGGCTTAGAGCGATTTTTTCATAGCCATGAGTCACTGGTTGGCACTCTTCATATTTTTCTAATATTGCAAAAAATGCCTATGTCTGGTCTGACAGGTTAGTAGTTATTCTAATGAAATGACACTGAACTCTATTCTGATAAACCGCTATTCGAGGCTAAGGATAGCAGTGTTTGAGCGATTTAATTCCAGCTATTTTTTTCGCTAGTGGCATTCTGATCATTGCCTTTCTTACATATTTTAGTTCAGATTTTACACGTACAGGGTAGTATTTGGGCTCGCGTTTTTGCAAAGTAATTCCATCTAATTTCGATGACGGAACAGGAAAAAAGGAGAAATACCTTATGCGTGAATTAAAGGCTAATGATATTCAGAAAATTAGTGGCGGTGAATTTACCGCAGAACATGGGGTTGGTATTGATTCATTTTCTTATGCACTAAAATAAGATGCTTGTCTTAATATTATTTTAAGGGAATGTAAAAAGTGATGGCGCGCTCCGTATTAAACGCATTATGTTGGGCTCTCATACTTAGCTTACTACCATTTAGCTTTTTTTTCTGGGTGTTAGGGTCGTATTTAGGGCTATTGGCGGTACCTGTTTTTTATCTTGTCGTAAAAAAGCAGCCATATATTTATACAAAAAACGGGGTTTATTATTTTCGTAATAAACCCTTTAAAAAGCCCCAAGATGTACTTGCTTTAAAAAGCATTAACGATCTCGATATTGTTTTTGACTCTGAAAAAAACGTTAGCCAGGTATGGGAGGCGATTAAAAAAATACAGGCCAACGGAGGGGCTGTAACCTAATTTCTATTTGTTGGTGTACTTTATAAGGGGCTGCTACCTATACGGCGTGTCTTTTTTCTTGTATCTGACACGTAGGTGAATACATTCTAACTGTGTACCATACAAACTGGCGCTTGAGGCAAAAACAACTAAACTGTATGAAAAACATATGCGTTTTTCATTTTGATGTTGTTAAAGCCGTGATGCCATAATGGGTAGTTCTGCGTTACGTGTATCGGCTTTTTTCTAAATCTTACTGCAAACGCTGAATTGGAGTAGTAATTTATTGCGTGTTGTCCTATCGTTAAGTTCAACGAAGTTTGGGCAAGTTTACCGGCTTCTTTGTCACTTTTGGCTAAATGTGAATATTTACTAATCTCGTATCTGTCTATGGTTACTCGAGGCGTTAAACTTGTTTGCTTGTAAATGGAATATGAAAAGTGGATCGCTAGGTGCGGGAATAATAATACTGTTAATGGCTGTGCTGTTAACCCCCGTGGTTTATGCCGATACCAATGATACACTTGAGGTTGCCTTCAAATTACGCAGTGCAGATCCCGCAGAATCATCAAAGTTGCTGGGCACCTTAAATCGTGACTCATTGACCAACGCTCAGCGCGACAAATACGATTTTTTACAAGCCTATTCCAAGTATATCAATAACGATTTTGAAGGTGCCGTTGCGGCACTTGAACAATTAGCCGTTAATGCATCGTCCATGGATATGACAATGACTGCTAAATCGTTTTTACTGGCGTTAAGCGGAGGGGTACAGCAATGGGAAAGAGCCTTCGACTTAATCGAAGAAATATTACCTAATATCGATAAACTAGAAAGCATTGATGCACAAGAAAGTGTGCATATCGGCATCATTAATTTTTATTTGCAAGCTGATGAGCACGAAATGAATGCGCAATACATCAAGCCTTTGCTGAATAAACCTTATGGCCTTAGGTTTAAATGTAACGCCTATTTGCAATATTTTGGCTCGCTGCTTGAGTCCGTTCCCTTAACGATCACCGAGCAAATGTTCAAGGAAGGGATTGCTGAATGTACCGACCTAGAAGAACCGGTTATCAAACTTGCATTACAAGGAATGCTGGCCCGTTTTTATTTTTATTCAAAAGATTATGATAAAGCTATCGCGGTGATTGACCGTTATTTACCTGCAAGTGAAAACCTGGTTTATAAAGCTGTTGTCCATGAGTTTTACGAGCTGAAAAGCCGTCTTAGTGTTGTCGATGGGGATACAAAAACAGCCCAATTCTATGCCCTTAAAATCATAAAAGACTCACCGCCTGATGCCATATCCATCTCTATTATTGAAGCGCACAAAGTTTTGTATGAAGTCGCTCAGCAGGAATCTCGTTATAAAGATGCTTTGTTCCATTTCAAAAATTATTTTCAAGCTAAATCACGGAACATGAATAGTGAGAACGCAAAGATGTTAGCTATTCAGAAAGCGAAACAAGAACTGAATGATAAGTCGTTGCAAATTTCATTGTTAGACAAAGAAAATTCATTATTAAAAACCCAAGCTTTACTGGCTGAACAGTCGGCAAATAACAGAACGTTAGTAATCTTTTTAATGTTGCTTGTTTTGTGCTTCATGGGCGCGTGGCTATATACAAGACGCGTTAACTATCGAGTATTACAGAAAATGGCGAGAACCGATGGTTTAACCGGTATCGCAGATCGGCGCTATTTTACTTCGGCAGCAAACCAAATTATCGAGCGGGCTAAGCTCGAAAATAAGGTGGTGGGGTTTATCATGTTTGATTTAGATGATTTTAAATCCATTAACGACCAATATGGTCATGCCGCCGGAGATAAAGCACTCACGTTATGCGTAGAGGCGGTAAAAAAGGTTCTCCGTGAAAACGATTTATTTGGTCGTTTAGGGGGAGAAGAGTTTGGCATATTGCTATTAAGTTGTGATACCTCGTTGGCGTTTATACTTGCAGAAGAGTGTCGGCAAAAAATAGTGGTATTGTGTGAGCAAGAAAACATCGAATATCCATTGTCTGCTAGCTTTGGGATCAGTTGCTCTGATAAGTGCGGTCTTAGCTTTAACTCACTGTTTGAATGTGCCGATAAGGCGTTGTATCAGGCGAAACATTCAGGCAAAAATAAAGTGAAAGCTCACCACTAAACGCATGCCCATTTGTGGGAATCTATAGGGAATCTTTAAGATTTGCAGCCCTGTGGTAAACCTAATTACATCGCGCTGAATAAATCAAAACCCACCGTATTTACGGTGGGTTTTTTTCTGCCTTGTGATGGCTTTTATCTAACAAAATTATTCGATAAGCGCCCTATAGAGGCAAGAATGTGATTAAAGAATGGAAGAAGAACTGTCAGTTTGGTATGCCTTAAGCAGTTTACCGTTCTCATCCCATTCAAACACCGTGTCTTGATTAATATTTTTTTGTGTAGGTAGAGCAGGGATCAAAACATAGTGGTAGCGCCATACTTCAACATTGCTGTAGTTTTCTTTTTTGCTGGGTTCGCCTAATTGTTGAATAACGTCAAGTTGCTTCGTTGAGCTTGTATTGAAGGCGTCTAATTGAGCCTCGCTAACGTTCATACCAGTTTCATAATCAAGTTTACTTATTGCGCTACAGCCAGAAAGGATTGAGGAAGACAGTATTGCAGTAAGCAGAAGTATTTTTGGAGAAAATGAAGATGACATAAATTATTCCATTATAGATATAAAAAAAGAGCACAAAAAATGCCCTAAAAGTTCAATTTAGTGCTTATCTAGCACTAAAATAGTATTAAATAGCATTTCTCTATATGAAACAATCAAGGTTATTGTAAAGACGTGCTTACAAATCTGTTCTCAACCCTAAACAAAGCGAACTTTCTACATACTCCACTAAAAAGTTAACCGGTATTATTATCGTTATTCCGCTAATCATAGGCCTGCCAATGGCGTCGCCGGATCACACACAAAAACAATACCTAGTAATCATGGCGGCAGTTAAAAATAATGGATAAAAAAACCGGCGAGACGCCGGTTTTGTGATTTAGCGGGTTACTTGAACGGTTAGAGCGCGGCTAATGCGGCGTCGTAATCCGGTTCGTCTGTGGTTTCAGCAACTTGTTGGGTATAGATAACTTTACCGCTGGTGTCGATAACCACAACGCTACGAGAGAGTATGCCGGTGAGTGGTCCAGTCGCAAACTCAACGCCATAGTCTTTACCAAAAGATGAGCGGAAAGTAGAACCGGTTGTTACGTTTTCGATGCCTTCAGCGCCACAAAAACGACCGGCTGCAAAGGGGAGGTCTGCCGACACACAGATAACAACAGTGTTGTCTAAACCGGCGGCTTTTTCATTGAATTTACGAACTGAGGTGGCGCACGTTCCCGTATCTACAGACGGAAAGATATTAAGTACAACATTCTTTCCCGATAACTCACTTAAGCTTACGGTTGAAAGGTCGGCGCTAACCAGTTGAAAGTCGGGTGCTTGACTGCCCACTGCAGGAAGTTCACCGAGGGTTTCAAACTCATTGCCTTGAAGCGTAACTGTTGCCATGAATATTCCTTCATAGATTGATGAATGTATATTGTATATGGATGGTTAAGTAATGAATTTCAACCTGAAATGTCTAAAATTTAAAAAAAACCGTTTTTTAACGGCTCTGTGTTTGTAATTATATAACCAGGGTAACTGTGTGGCATGCTAGGAAAGCATTTATGAGCGTCAACGAAATCATGAGCAAGCGTGTGGTCAGTGTTAGGATGGATGACAGCCTGCATACGTTAAAAGAACTTTTCGAAGCTACCGGCTTCCACCATCTTTTGGTGGTGGAGGGGAAAAAGTTAGTGGGTGTTATTTCAGATCGGGATTTATTGAAATCATTAAGCCCTTTTATCGATACACTTTCAGAACGCACCAAAGATAGAGCGACCTTAGAGCGTCGAGCTCACCAAATAATGAGCCGTGATATCGTTGCCATTAAAGAACACAGTAGTATTATCACTGCTATCGCCTTTTTCAATCGTCGCACCGTTTCCTGCTTACCTGTGATCAATCAGGCGGGTGAGCCTGTAGGAATACTCTCATGGCGGGATATTTTGCAGTATATGGAAGAGATGGTGCTGAAAAAGAAAACGCTCTCGTAAATATAATATTACCCGTTGAAGGTTTTCAATCGAAGCAGTATGGATTTGCATTACAGATGACAAACATTAGCCGAACGCGTACAGATATTAATCGAGATGCGATTTTATGTGCGGCCCGAAGTGCTTTTCAGACTTATGGCGTAACCGGTACCAGTATGGATAAGCTTGCGGAAATCGCTCAGTTATCTAAGCGCACGGTATATAATCACTTCGCGTCGAAAGAAGAAATTGTCATGCATCTTATTCGGGCTCTGTGGAGCAAAAGCATGGCTGCCGTGCCCGTTGTTTATAACGCCAATACCGACTTACATCAGCAGTTGTCTGAAATCTTACTTGCTGAAATTAATCTATTGACGACTAATGAATATCTGGCGCTGGCCCGGGTAGCCTTTGGGCACTTCTTTTATCATCCTGCAAAGTTAAAAGAAGAAATTGAGCACCTTAGTGCCCAAGAAACCGTTTTAAAACGTTGGTTGTTGGCCGCTACCAACGACGGGCGTTTACAGCTAACGGATATTTCTCGTGGCGTGACTATCTTAGCCAGTCAAATTAAAGGTCAGTGTTTTTGGCCGCAGATGATGCAAATTCAAGATCCCTTAAATGATAACGAGAAGCAGAAAATTGCCAACCAAACCGCGGCCGTGTTTTTAAGTTACTTTGCCAGCTAACTCACCGTTATTTACTTGCCGGTATCACCGTATTATCTGGTTTAGCCTTGCGTCGTAAACGGCCGATTGTGTGTCGAAAAACAAAAACGAAGCCGTTACCTATATCAATCAAGATCAGGTATAAACAGGGCACAAGCACTAACGTAACGATGGTGGCGTACAGTACGGCAAAGCCCAGCGCAATGGCCATAGGGATCACCAGTGATGCTTGCAAGCTCGTTTCGAACATAATAGGCAGTACACCGGCAAAGGTCGTAATAGAAGTTAGGGTTATGGCCCTAAAGCGCGCGGAACCGGCATCTTCCACAGCCTCTCGAGTACTGTATCCTTGGGCTCGGCGTTGATTAACGAAATCGGTCATCACCAGTGAATCGTTAATGACCACGCCGGCAGCGGCTATTAATCCGAAAAACGACATGGTACTTATATCGTAGCCCATGATGAAATGCCCAAATGCAGCACCGGTAAAACTAAAGGGGATCACTGACATAATGATCAAGGGTTGTCCGTAACTTTTAAGAGGGACAGCCAGTAGCACATACACCATGATCATGGCAGCAACGAAGAAGAACATTTGCTCGTTTTGTTGGGCCATTTGTTCTTCAATATCTCCACCAAGTTCTGTCATTACCGAGGGATATTGGGCTTTAAGCTCAGGCAGTAGGGTGTCTTTAATTTCATCGACAACAGTGCCAGGCTCTACTTTTTCTTCGTCAATATTGCCCCAGATGTAAACGCTGCGATAGCCTCCTTCTCGGCGTATATAGCTGATACCCGGTTTCTCTTCTAAATTCACCACATCGCCAAGCATAACCTCTTTACCGCCAGGGGTTTTTATCACGCTGTATTTTAGATCCGCCAACCGCTCTCGCGTAAAGGCGGGGTATCGCACCATTACTTTCACTTCTTCGCCGTTACGAATAACCCGTTGGGCTTCGCCACCATAAAAACTGGCGCCCACCTGGGCAGCCACATCTTGTAATGTGATCCCCAAATCATAGGCAACGGGTAACAAGGTCATTTGAATTTCTTTATTGGTTGGGTCAATGGTGGAGCTAATATCAAATAACCCATCCTTTTGTTGCAGCATGGCAATAAATGTACGTCCGGCGGCGTTCAATGTGTCCAAATCCGGCCCGAAAAGTAAAAAGCCAAATTCACCATCATCTCCATTACTGTTGATATCATCCAGTACCACGAAGGATTTCATCCCTGGGATTTCAGGAATGGCCTCCCGCCAGCGTCGGGCCAGTTCGAAGGTATCAAATACCCGTTTATCTTCATCCACAAGGGGGACAACGATTTTTCCACTGGTACGCTCTTCGTTAAAGGCAAGGACATCACGGATCATGCCATCACCACCAAACTCCCGTTTAATCTTGTCTTCTTCAGACAGGATCACGCTTTCGATGGTTTTGAGCGCATCGATAACCGCGGTATCAGAGACGTTTTCGTTCATCTCTATTTCAATGGAAGGAAAGTCGTGTGGTACTTTGGAATTTGGCACAATACGTACATGATCGCCAGCGACTAAGCCGCAAGCCAACATAAACATCGCCACAAATAGCATGAGCACCGCCCAGCGCCACTCAAGGGCCTTCTTAACCGTATTCCGATAGGGGCCATTTACAAATCCATTAAATCTACTGTTGAAGCGTGCACGCCAACTGTCCGGTTTTACGGGACTGAACCGAGTATGGGCAATGTGAGCAGGAAGAATAAGCTTAGATTCCACTAGGCTGAAAACCAAACAGCAGATAACCACAATAGAGATATTGTAGAAAAACGGGCCTTCCATTCCGCTACTCATAACAAAGGGAGCAAATACGGCAATGGTGGTTAATACGCCAAATGTTGCTGGCGTGGCGACCCGTTTAGCGCCACGAATGACATTGTCAACGCCACCCCCTTTACTTTCTATTTCTGTGTAGGCACTTTCGCCGATGACAATGGCATCATCCACCACGATCCCTAGCACCATAATAAAGGCAAACAAAGAAAGTAAATTAATACTGACACCGAAAATCGGCATCATCATGACCGCGCCTAAAAAGCAAATAGGTAAACCTAGCATTACCCAAAACGCCAGCCTGAAGCGTAAAAACAAGGTAAGCATCAAGGCCACCAAAAAAGCCCCCTGCAATAAGTTTTTAAGCATCATGTCTAATCGAGCATTGAGGTAGTACGTTAAGTCCACCATGGTTTCTAGGGAAACACCTTGGGGCAGTTCTTTGTTTTTGACTTCCATGTACGCTTTTACGGTTTCTGCCACAGGAATAATATTTTGCGATTTGGTGGCACGCACAGAAATGTAAATGGCATTATGGCCTGAGTACTTAAAGTATCGCTCACCTTCGGTAAATGCATCTTTGATGGTGGCAACGTCTCCTAATTTCACTTGGGAGCCGCCAGTGCCTATTTTCACCGGGATCGCCGCAAACTCGTCGCCGTTGTAATATTGATTTTCCACTCGCACTGAAATAATGCCTGAATGGGTACGCAATTGTCCGGCGGATATATTGGTGGAGTAGGCGCGAACGGCGGTGGCAACATCATTAATGGATAAGTTATATTTGCGCAGCATATCCGGTTGGATTTCGATGGCAATTTCGTCATCGGGGTAGCTCATTTCAACAATTGAAATGGTATCCAGTTGCAACAACTCGTCTTCTACTTCTTTGGCGATATCTTTTAATTGGCCTAAAGGAAGATCGCCTACCAGCGGGATCTCAATGACCTGTTGATTAAATTCTATCTGGGTAATATTAACCGGTTCCATGTCGGCAGGAAATGTGGCGATGCCATCCACTCTGGCTTTGATTTTATCCAGAACCTTTTGTAGATCTTCGTTTTCATCGATATCCAGATGAACATGGCCAGAGTTGCGAAAGGCACGAGATACAATTCGGTCGATTTCAGAAACATCTTTTAATGCCTCTTCAATTTTTATCAATATACCTTCTTCGATTTCTTGGGGAGATGCCCCAGGATAGCTAACATTAACGCGAACATAATTGGTTTCGATATTAGGAAACATTTGCCGCTGAACGGACGCGTAAGCAAACAGGCCCATAATAATGATAAAGCCCATAAGCAGATTGGCAGCCACGGTGTTACGGGCGAACCATGCAATAATTCCGCTGTGTGTATCGTGTTCTTGATGCATGTTAGCCTCTTTGATCAGCTAGGGTAGTTGCAACCAGTTTTGAATCGCCTGCAATCACTTTGACTTTCATGCCATCAAGAGGATAATCGGGAGGAGTCATGACTATTTTTCTGCCATTAATATCGCCCCGAATAAACATGTATGTCCCTTCTTCACGGATAACCTGAATCTCACTGGTCACCAAGTCGCCTTCTTCATCAAGCAACCAGATCTTTGAATTGTTCACCAGCTCTTGGGGTACACGAAAAACGTTTTCTAGGGTTTTTCCGGCAAATTTTATATTGGCGTAACTACCAAATTTCACCAAGGGTTTGCCAGAACGCATTCCGTAGGGGTCGTCAATACGTGCCACAAGGTGGCTCATTCGCGTAGCTTGATCAACCACCCCTAAATCTCGATTAATGGTGGCGGCAATGGCTCTGTTATCGACGGTAACCACCGCTGAGGTATGGGCGAGATTACTGGGCAGGAAATGCTGGTCAAAACCGGCCACCGGAAAATTGATTTCTGCGCTTTCAACGTTGTTGAGCGTCGCTGCAATGGTGCCGGTGGTCACAAAGTCGCCCGTTCCTATGTCTCGACTGATAATCAAAGCATCGTAGGGGGCGGTAATGGCACAATTATCTAAATCTCGCTGAGCGATACGTAACTGGGCCTCAGCCGACTTAACCGCTGCTTGGGCACTCATCACTTGTGGTTTACGTAAATAAAGGTCTGTGATGCGGTTTTGCGGCATACTTTCGGCTTCTTTTTTGGCCACTTCTGCTTGGGCTTGTTCTTGAATTAATTGGGCTTGGGCAGATGAAAGGTTTGCCTGAGCCTGCAACAGCGCTGCTTCATAGGCATCTTTCTCAATGGTGAAAAGTACGTCGCCCCGTTTTACGAGGCCGCCAGGCACAAAGTTTGGGTTCCAGGAAACCACTTCACCTGATACTTGAGCGGCTAAATTGGTACTTTCTAACGGAATGATTTCGCCGTACGAAGTAAGCGAAACAGTATAGTTAACGGGTTGGAGTTGTTGCACTGTAACCAGTGGCCGAGTATCAACCTCTTCTGCTTGAGTTTCTTCTTTACCTGCTGCGGCGATGACTTCCATGCCTGCATATCCGCATACTAAAACGACAAATGGGACTACGATTTTTTTCCATTGCATAGCGTTGCTTCTTCCGGTTTATCACACGGCATCATCATAAAGGGAAGGTTATGAAAAGTCTGATGTGATTTGTAACATTCTATTTATTATTATCGGTAACGCATTGCAGCAAATTTAATTTTATTGCTTACTGACTACCGTGTTCCGCCCGAGGTGCTTAGCCTCGTAAAGGGCATTATCAGCTAAAGTTAATGCTTGATCCAGTGACACATTTTCATTTATTTCACATACACCAAAGCTCGCGGTGATGGTGACTTCAACATCATTTAGCCAAAATGAGGTCTTAGATAAGGTAACCCGAAGTTTATTGGCCAAGTATACGCCGTCAGACTCAGTGGTTTCCGGCAGAATAATCAAAAATTCTTCGCCTCCCCAACGAGACACCATATCTTGCTGGCGAATATTTTGCCGTAACAAGGACGAGGTGCGCTCGAGTACAATATCGCCATGAGCATGTCCGTAGGTATCGTTAATTTGCTTGAAATGATCCACATCGGCAATGACTAATGTCATGGGTTTGCCACTGCGCTGGTGGCGCTTTAATTCGTGCACGAGCAATTGGTTAATACCGCGTCGGTTAGGCAGGTTGGTTAATGGGTCGTGCAAGGCCTGCTGTTCAAATTGTTCGCTAATGGTACGCATCATCTTGTATGTGCGCTGGCGGCTATATTCGTAGAAGGCAGAAAGAAATGACACGGTAATAAAAGAGTAGATTAGCCGAGTTTTGAATGCATGATCATACTCGGTAAATAATAAGGCATCGTTGGGAAACAGAAGAATAATGGCAATTAATAGGGTGAAACAAGTCATAATGATTATGCCTCGTTTAAAACCACCGAAAAACATGGCTACGGGCGGTAGGATATATATCCAAAGTGGCCCCGTGTTATTTACCCCGCCGGTGACAATCAGAAAGGTTTCAAGCATCATCAAACACGAAGTAAGTACATAAATAGCGATGACTTGGCCGTATTTATTGCGGTAGTGCGCTTGGATCTGCCCAGACAACATAAATAGAAATGAGGCGACCAATAAGCTTGCGCCCAATAACCAGGCAGCTGCGGCCATGGCAGACAACCCTAAAATCAGGGTAATGCTGAAACCTACCAACGAAAATAGATTCATCACTAAAATTCGACGATTCGTTTCTTCATCAAATTTTGGGTCACAACCACGATGTAATATCTTGGTAGCCGACAGTTTAAACATAGCTTACATTTCTCAGTTTTCTGTTTGCATGTCCTTTGCAATCGCCGTGGCAACATCAAGGGTTAGGGCTCGCATTTGTTCCACAGTACGAGCAAACCCATCAGCTTGTTGCGGGCGACGAAAATCAAAATTTTTGATTTGCGGGTTCTGATGCATATCATTCCACCAGTATTGACCCTTAATCATTACATTGCCATCAAATGTAGCCACAAAATCGTCAATTCTGATATGTAAGCTTATTACAGGGTACATTTCTGAATACATATCGTCGGGCATAACAAAAATCTGCCCCGCTTCCCACAGTGCATCTCGTAAGGCGTGGGCAAAGCCCGTGCTCATTGGCTCAGCCCAAACATGGTTTTGAGAAAAATAAAGGGTGGACGGGCCGGTTTGCATGGTAAGAGAGCGCTGTTCGAGGTAATCAGGTAACAGTATTTGTTGTATTTGCACGTAATGTTTTGCTGTTGTTATTGACGGTGCAACAGACGACGAAGGCGAATGTAAAACATAGTACTGCAAAGACACCGGCGATGAACTACAGCCAGCTAACAACGTAATGCAAAAAATAAGCGAAAGAGTTTTAATTGTCATGATGTTGGCCTTTTGCTGCTGCCCGTGGTTGCCGATCTTCGGTGCTGTTGTCTGAGAAAATTAACCCATTGGGTTTTTGGTTAAGCTGTAATAGCAGGGGCTGGATATTACGTAAGGTTTCTTGCATGGCATCCACCGTTTCTTTTATTTCGCCTTTGCTCAAGCCCCCTTCTGAGTAGTTTTTCACTAATGCAGACACATTGACTAATACGGCATTTAAATTCTCGTTTAGCGCTTTGGCATCGATATCAGCCATAAGAACATCAAAGTCGTTGCTGGCTGTTTCAACCCGATTAGCAGCCCCTTTAATGTCGGTGATAACGCTGGTTACGCTGGTAATGAGGTCATCAAGGGGCAAACTGTTGATCTTATCTAAGATTGCATCGGCTTTTTGGGTGATCTGAGTAAATTCATTGGAAACCGTCGGAATAACTTCAATTCCGTTAATCGAGGCCACTTGAGAGGGGAGGGCATTGTTATCGTGTTGTAGGTCGACAAAAAGGCCACCGGTGAGAACATTGCCCATGCGTAGGGTTGCTCTAAGATCTCGCTGTATCCACTGATGAATGGTGTCTTTTACAGCATCGAGGCTTTGTTGTGTGTCTTGCTGAGTGACTTTTCCTGGATAGATTCGAATGAGCACAGCGATGGGGTAGTTCTCATCTAGAATATTGCCGTTGATCAAATCGATTGGGTTGATTTTGGCCACTTCACCGACTTCGATGCCACGGTATTCTACCGGCGCGCCTTTGGTTAATCCTCGCACGGTTTCGTCAATTAGCAATAAATACTCTGCATAGAGTTTATAGCGGGCATTGGACGCTTCAATGTTGTCAGAAAAAATACTAAATGATGCATTTTCACCCACCGGCGAGCCAGAATCCGCCCCCGCAGGGATGCCAAAGGTTACTCCGTTAGCTAGCAAGGTTTCCAGCGAGCCGGTTTCCACTTTTACCCCGCTGGATTTTAAGTGTAGCTTTACGCCACTGACATTCCAAAAACGGGTATTTTGGGTAATCAGTTTGTGATAGGGCGCTTCAATAAAGGCACTGTAATAAACAACCCGTTCATCGATATTAAATTTCGCCTCTTCAAACTCACCCACTTTAAAGCCTTTATAGATGATGGGATCACCGGGCTTGTATGCAAATTTGTCATTACTTTTTAAGGTTACATGTAATCCGGGTGTGCCAGACGGTGTGACTGGAGGGCGTTCTAGGGCGGTAAAGTGAAACTGTTCCTGGCCGGTTGCATCGGCGGTCATGGCAATATAAGAGCCTGAGAGCAGGGTGTTTAGTCCCGATACCTCAGAAAAACTGATGCGCGGTGCAACCACCCAAAACTGGGTGTTTTCCGTAAGCAATCGCTCTGCACTGGCATCAATACGCGCGGTTACCAAAACGCCGTCTAGATCGGGCTTTAAGGCAATTTTTTTAACTTGCCCGATTTCTAAATCTCGTACTTTAATTGGGGTTTTATTTACCTCAATACCACTGGCCGATTTTAATTCCAGAGTAATGAGTGGACCCTGATTTTTCCATTGATACCACACCATCCAACCGCCAATGAGAATAGCAACAATGGGAATGATCCAAACTTTAGAGATATGTGTTGTTGATTTTATATTGGCCTCTAGGCTCATGTAATTTCTTTCCTGTTCTGCCAAATCAGGCGGTTATCAAATGTCATAGCCGCAACCATTGTCACAAACACAACCCCGCAGAATGCTAATGCGGCGGGGCCTGGGTGAATAGAGATGGTGTTCCCCAACTGGACTAATGCAACCAGTACGGCGACCACAAACACATCGATCATCGACCAGCGTCCAATCCCTTCTGTCAGCCTATATAGGCGGGTTCGTACCCGAGAACCCCGTTCAAGTCCTTTTTGAACGCTAAGATTCAACCACGTTAGAATGAGTATTTTTGCTACAGGAATCAATACGCTGGCAAAAATTATAATCATAGCAACGGGGTAATCCCCCGACTCCCATAAGGTAATTGCGCCGCCTACTATGGTACTTGGTTCGTCACGGCCAAATAACTGTGTATGCATGATGGGTAAAAGATTCGCTGGAATATAAAGCAAGGTAGCGGTGATCAGTAACGCCCAGGTGCGTTGAATACTTACCGTAATACTGCGCTCTGTGATGGGTTTAGGCGTAGGTACCTCACCATACAGCCAGTAGGCATAACGGTTAATATCAAAATGAATAACACACGCTGTCATGCAGGCTGAGAATGCCACAAACGCATAAAAAGACAGGCCAATGGTGATATCGGCCATAGAAGATATTTTAATTAAACTGACCAGCGTGCCGACTAAAAAAATTTCCGCCATGCTCCAAGGAAGCAGCAACTTTACCCAAAAAAAGACATGGGTTAAGAACCGGGGTTTCAGGTTCATTTTGCGAAAATGACTTAATACGATCATGCCCATTAGCACCATGCCGGGGAACACCAAGGTGGCCAGCCCCGTTATAATGGCAAGAGAAAGGTAATCTTGATTGAATAAGGCTGCAAAGCTATCTGGCAGGGCGATTTGATGTTGAATGCCGCTGCTTCTAAAAGACAGAAAGTTAAAGGGCAAAGAAAGCCCTAGAAATATTAACGCACTAATCGCCAGCGCCAGTACCGATTCATTCTGGTTTTTTCGGTAGGTCAGTAAAGTATGACCACAGGTCGGGCAAACGGCACGCTGTCGATGCGTTAACACAGGTACGTCCACCTTTGTTAAGCATTGTTCACATTGAATGGTAGTAAAAGCGACATCGTGCATAAATGGTTAAATTGATTCCGTGAATGGTCCAATGTACACAATCAGTAGTTGGGCTTCAATCTTTACCTAACGGGAATTCCGCTTTTGGGGGGCAACAAAAAAGCGGCTAAGTAGCCGCTTTTATTGATTAATAATTGGCGTTCCCTGGGGTGCGAGGGAAAGGGATAACATCACGGACGTTCTGCATGCCGGTGACGTATGCCACTAAGCGTTCGAAGCCCAAGCCAAATCCTGCATGGGGAACGGTGCCATAGCGGCGCAAATCTCGGTACCAGCTGTAGTCTTCTTTACTTAGGCCCATTTCTTCTAACCGGCGGTCGAAAACATCCAGTCGTTCTTCACGCTGAGAGCCGCCAATGATTTCGCCAATACCCGGCGCTAGAACATCCATGGCCGCCACGGTTTTTTCATCATCGTTAATGCGCATATAGAAGGCTTTAATGTCCTTCGGATAGTTCTGCATAATGATAGGCGCGCCAACGTGCTCTTCGGCAAGGTAACGTTCATGCTCTGAGGACAAGTCCACGCCCCATTCCACAGGAAACTCAAACTTTTTGCCGCTATTTTGTAAGATTTCAATGGCGTCGGTGTAATCCATGCGTACAAAGTCAGAGGAAACTAACGCTTCTAAACGATTGATGACATCTTTATTAATACGTTGGGCGAAAAACGCCATATCATCTGCCCGTTCTTCAAGTACAGCCTTACAAACATACTTAAGCATGTCTTCTGCTAATTGGGCAACATCGCTTAAGTCGGCAAAGGCGACTTCGGGCTCAATCATCCAGAATTCGGCTAAATGACGTGAAGTATTGCTGTTTTCCGCGCGAAACGTTGGGCCAAAGGTGTAAACTTTTGACATAGCTGCGCAGTAGGTTTCTACGTTAAGTTGGCCCGATACGGTTAAGTAGGTTTCTTTTCCGAAGAAATCCTCTTTGTAATCTACATCACCTTTGTCGGTGCGAGGTAAGTTCATCATATCCAAGGTGGATACCCGGAACATTTCGCCGGCACCTTCAGTATCGCTGGCAGTAAGGATAGGTGTGCTTATCCAAAAATAGCCATGCTCGTGGAAGAAGCGGTGAATTGCCTGTGACAAGCAGTTACGCACACGAGTAACCGCACCAATAACATTGGTACGCGGGCGAAGGTGAGCGTATTCACGTAAATATTCGATGGAATGACGTTTAGCAGCCATGGGATAAGTATCAGGATTCTCAACCCAGCCAAGAATCTCTACGGCGATGGCTTCTAATTCAACAGCCTGGCCTTGGCCTTGTGAAGGTTTGACTTTTCCTTCTACTGAAAGGGAACAGCCGGCAGTAAGGCGCTGGATATCTGCGTAATTTGACAGAGAATTTAACGCGATCACTTGAACGGGGTTAAAGCAACTACCATCGTGCAGAGCAATAAAAGAAAGTCCGGCTTTTGAGTCGCGGCGAGTACGCACCCAACCTTTGACCGTCACCGTTTCGCCAACTGCGTACTTACCATCAAGCACGTCGACAACGGGCGCATGCGTCATTTGAATGTCTCCATCTTACCTATTGAAATATTGTATGTTTTTTGAGTAATGTGAAAAAATAACTCAAAATTGCTAAAAGACACGTTAAGATTGCCGTTAATAGATTTACGCCACTGCCCATGGCAATACAAGGGGAAATCAGTGAAATTCCTCTTGCCGCAACGCAGTAGGTATCCAAAGTGTCTATTCGTATGTATAAACGAAGGGCTAGTATACTGATTCAGAAACGGGATACCAGCGAACTTTCTTTAACCAAGAGCATATTTATGGTGAATCCGGCAAATCAAGACAGGCGTCAAAAGCCCCGAGGAAAAGATGGGCTGTATCGTTTTATCGTGACGATTAATCTAACTTGCTGGCTGCTTTTGGTGTGTGCACTGGTGGTTTTTCATTTTGCTCGGCCAGATTTTGTCTCTGGTGTGCAAAACTATTGGGGGGTAGCAGGCAGAACAACGTGGTCGGCGCAGCACGTCAATGCATTGATATGGTTGCTGCAGATCAGCTTAGGTCTAACCTTATTTACCATGCTGATGCGGGCGCGACGCACCCGTCGCCAAGAAGACCATTACGGCATTAATCTATTTATACTGGCAGGCATTTCTGTCATTAGCTTGCTTACCCTAAACCTGAATGTGACCTAATGGGTAACCTCACAGAGTCTAACTAATAAAGGAAGATTGAATGAGGTACCAGGTGTATATCAGGTAACCTAGCACCAGCACACCGCCTTCTACGCGGTTTAGTCGGCCTTGTCTTTTTATACCAATACAAAATACGAACAGCGCCACCGAGGTGCCTACCATAATAAGCACATCACGATAGAAGAAACTCGGTTCCACTACCATAGGTTGGATAGTACCGGCAATGCCCACAACGGCAAGGGTATTGAACATGTTCGAGCCGATAACATTACCCAAGGCCATTTCGTGTTCGCCTTTTTTTACCGCCATCAAGGATGATGCTAATTCGGGTAGCGACGTACCCAAGGCGATAATGGTTAAACCGATAATGGTATCGCTAACGCCAAAGTGTGTGGCGACTTCTACGGCTCCCCATACTAAAATACGGGAACTGGCTACCAATAAAGCCAAGCCGGCTAATAACCAAATAATATTGGTTTTTACAGAGGTTTCTTCACTATTAATTTGTTCACTGTATTCAGCGGCAAGATTGTCCCCGTCGCCTTTTATGCCTGTCCATATGCTCCAGCCCATCAGTAAAATAAACAACCCTAATAATGAAAATGCATCGTCTTTTGACACATTTAAATCAATTAATTGCCAACTGGCGAAAAATGTCAGACCAAGCAGAATGGGGAGTTCTCGCTTAATAATATCCGAGCGCACAGCAATAGGACTGAACACAGCGGTTAAACCCAACACTAAGGCGATATTAGCAATGTTAGAGCCGTAAGCATTGCCCAGGGCTATGCCTGAATTGTCTTGAAGGGCGGCGAAAACCGAAACAATGATTTCCGGTGCTGATGTACCAAAGCCGATGATGAGCATACCAATGAGCAAGGGCGACAAGCCAAAGTGTTTGGCCAAACCTGCCGCGCCATCGACAAACTTTCCTGCACTCCATAATAAGACAGCTAATCCCGCGATGATGGCAATTGAAGCTAGGAGCATAGGGTTTCCTTAGATAGAGCAGTAATTTCTGGTGGCTAAATTACCATAAATCTGCACAGTTTTGATAGATAATTGCCCATAAGTAAAAGCGCCACAAAAGCCAATCATAAGCTTTTGTGGCGCTCCACCGTGTCCTGAGTTTTTACCGCAAGGCCTGCTTGCGATGCGACTACTTATCGTTTTTTAACGATCCTGACGCTGATTCAATGTGCGCTCTTACAAACCACTGGAATTGCTCTAATTCAGCCAATTGACCGGTGATCATATCTTCTGAAACCGCATCGATTTCTGAGAGGGTTTCAATGGCTTTACGGTGATCGCCATTGACACCATTGTAAACCGCATCAAGGGCTACAAGATGGTCAGTGACCATACCTTTACCAATGTTGTAGTCGTCCCAACTGCGGCCATCAACGATAGCCTTTGGCGTGCCTTTAGGTACGCCACCAAGGGTAGCAACTCGCTCAGCAATGGTATCTGTCATTGCACGTACCGCATCAACTTGTGGGTCCAGCATTTCATGAACACCAATAAAGTTAGGACCTACCACATTCCAGTGAATGTGTTTTAATGTCAATTGTAGGTCGAGCAGGGCGACCAAACGTTGTTCTAAAACCTGTACCGTTTTTTTTGCATCATCGCTACTTAGACCCGGAGCGGTGAATTCAGCCATAGTACTGTTGCTCATAATTCCTCCTAAGATTGTGAATATCTGCAGTCGTTAAAAAAACGACAATGTCAGTAGAGTAGAAGTTGCAACGGTTGTGCCAGCGGTTTTGTTGGGTGATTAAGTTATTATATATCAGTGGGTTGCGTGTTTTGTTTGAGCGAAGGTTAATGTAATTTGCGCCATCGTTTTAGGTAAAAATTGCAAAACCCTGTAATAAATATAGTGGGGTATCGGCAGCCCATGGTGGCGCTGCCAAACAACTATTAACGACTCAGCTTTTGATTAAAAGCGCGTAAGGCATTAACCAAGTTAGCCAATTCGTTAGCACTGCCTTCAAACATATTTGGCTTAGCAAACGCGGCGCCTTTTCTGGCCGTGTTAAAGGCTTGGCGAATATCAAAAGCGGACGTGCGCTCTACCAACCGATGCCATTCATCTTGCAGTGACGAAGGGATTGCATGCCGTTTGGCGAGGATATTGTCTCTTATTTGCAACAGTTGACCAATGAGTAACGTATTTTCATTCAACATAACAATCACCTATTTTCGGTTGTTGATTAGAAAAATCCTTTAATATCAGGTGCAAATCAAATGTTAGTGTCGGCGCCTAAGACATAGGATTGGTATCGTAATAGGAATGTTTGCAACTTGAATGCCAAACAGAAATCTCACGGCCACAAGGCTTCTCTGTTTAGCTAAATCGTAGCCGACCTTGGCGGTGTTTATGCCATTGGTACACTCGTTTGCAACCCCAAAAAGGCGAAGCCAACACGATGTTTAATAGCAGGGCTAACAGTAAGCTATAAAGTACCGAGGGGATGGTTAGCGGCAGTGCAGGGGTATAATTGTCCAGCACATTCGTCAGGGTTTGATAGCGCTTGGGTGAGAAAATATAGCTGACACGCTGAAAATAATGCCCGTGATTAAGGATGTTAAGCCCAGCCTGAGTATCACTGAGGGTGACAAGCAGTTGGGCTTTAGCTTGGGCATCTTGGCGTACAATAGCATCCCTATTGCCACTTAAATAGGCCACAAGTTCCTCGGCGGAGTCGAAGCCATATTGGGTAGCAAGGGCGTTTAATCCTTCCACTTGCTGATAGGTAGCGTCATAAAATCCAGTAAGATATTGGCGATAGTGGTCAATCAGCACGGGTATTTGTAAGCAGGCTACGAACAGAGCGGCAAAGAATAGTTTGTCGATGAACCGTGTAAGCCATTGCATGAAAAAACCTCGCGCTATAGGTTTGCCAAAATGTCATAAATGCCGGACGTTAGGGTGCTAAGTTGCTCTTGAGTAATAATGTAAGGGGGCATAATGTATACGAGCTTGCCAAAGGGCCTTATCCATATCCCTTTTTCTACGCATTGCTTTTGAATACGGCCCACATCCACAGCCGAGCGTGTTTCCACCACGCCAATGGCACCGAGTACTCGCACGTCCTGTACCGCCGATAAAGAGCGACAGACCGTCAATTCTGCTTTTAGTTGGGTTTCGATGGCGGCAACCTGATTGCGCCAGGCCCCTTGCCCAATAATGCTTAAACTGGCATTAGCCACGGCACAGGCTAGGGGATTACCCATAAAAGTAGGACCATGCATAAATACCCCAGGATCACCCTGGCACACTCCTTGAGCCACGTCTTCGGTACACAAGGTTGCCGCTAAAGTCATGTAGCCACCAGTGAGGGCTTTTCCTAAACACATAATGTCAGGACTGATTTGGGCATGGTCGCAACCGAATAATTTTCCCGTTCGACCAAACCCTGTGGCAATTTCGTCACAAATTAACAGGACATCATAAGCATCACACAGTTGGCGGCAGCGCTTTAAGTATTCAGGGTGATAAATTCGCATGCCTCCGGCACCTTGAACAACGGGCTCGATAATGAGGGCGGCTAATTCATGATGATGACGTTCGAATAGCTCTTGCAGCGGCAGAATGTCGTCTTCGCTAAAGGTTTGATCAAAACGGGTTTGCGGAGCCGGCGCAAATACCTGTTTATTTAGAACTCCGCTGAATAAACTGTGCATGCCATTGATAGGATCGCATACCGACATCGCTGCAAAAGTGTCACCGTGATACCCATTTCGAGGGGTGAGCACTTTGTGTTTTTCTTTACGCCCCTGACACGCCCAGTATTGCAGCGCCATCTTCAACGCCACTTCTACCGATACTGAACCCGAATCGGCCAGAAAAACACGATTTAGGCCTTCTGGCGCAATAGTTAATAAGGTGCGACAAAGTGACACCGCCGGTTCATGGGTTAGTCCCCCAAACATGACATGGGAAAAGGCATCCACTTGTTGTTTAGCGGCTTGATTAAGCACCGGATGATTGTATCCGTGAATGGCGGCCCACCAACTCGACATACCATCAATTAGGGTTTTGCCGTTTTTCAGTTCAATGGTAGCGCCCTTAGCACCGGTAACTTCATAACAGGGCAGCGGATCAATTGCAGAGGTATAGGGGTGCCAGATATGTTGGCGATCAAATTCGATATTGCTCAAAATATAACCATTAGTAAATGTTGAGAAGTGGTCAGGGTTGACAACTACGATGTCACGCATAGACTAAGCCAGTATTTATTAATAGTAAAGGATAGGGCATGACCATCGCTGCCAACGTACCACACCTCTCGGCGGATATTCGGCATAATTGGACTTCTGATGAAGTTCAGCAACTTTTTTCTATGCCATTCAACGATTTACTTTTTAAGGCGCAAACTGTTCATCGGCAGTATTTTGATCCAAATGAAGTGCAGGTAAGCACACTGTTATCGATTAAAACTGGCGCGTGTCCAGAAGACTGTAAATATTGCCCACAAAGTGCCCGTTACGATACAGGGCTAGAGAAAGAACGCTTACTGGAAATTGAAAAAGTAATAGAGCGGGCCAAAGAAGCAAAAGCCACAGGCTCCACCCGTTTTTGTATGGGGGCAGCTTGGCGTAACCCTCGTGAAAGGGATATGCCTTATGTCACCAAAATGGTTGAAGAAGTGAAAAAACTGGGGCTTGAAACCTGCATGACCCTGGGGATGCTTAGCCGTGAACAGGCCATTGCTCTTAAACAAGCGGGTTTAGATTATTACAATCACAACCTTGATACATCGCCGGAATTTTACGGCGATATTATTACTACCCGAACCTATGATGATCGCCTAAACACCTTACAAAACGTACGGGATGCCGGCATGAACGTATGCTCTGGTGGCATTGTGGGCATGGGCGAGTCTGCCTCTGATCGCGCGGGACTATTAATACAACTGGCGAATTTGCCTGAGCACCCTCAAAGTGTGCCTATCAATATGTTGGTAAAGGTAGAGGGAACGCCGTTAGATAATGTGGACGATCTTGAGCCTTTTGAGTTTATTCGTACCATTGCTATCGCCCGAATTATGATGCCTGCGTCACACGTTCGCCTTTCTGCTGGTCGTGAAAACATGAACGAACAGATGCAGGCACTGTGCTTTATGGCCGGCGCAAACTCTATTTTTTATGGCTGTAAATTACTGACTACCTCGAACCCCGATACTCACGAAGATGTATTGTTATTTAAAAAATTGGGGATCAATGCTGAACGCACCCGTGATTTTTCTGATGAAGCCCATGAACAAGCCTTACAGGAAGAAATCGCCGCCCAGCCTAGTGCTGCGGATTTGTTTTATGACGCCACAGCAACGAAAACGCCGTCAGTGACGGAGGTGTAATGGCATTTGATTTTATCAGTGCCAGGGTAGCGGAAAAAAGTGCCGCAGGTTACTTGCGTGCTCGCACCTGTGTCGAATACGAAAAAGACGGCATTATTTGTGTGGATGGTGCCCACTACCTCAATTTTGCCAGCAATGACTATTTGGGCATGCGACAACATGAAGGTGTGTTGCAAAGCTGGGTAGAAGGCTTAGCCCAATTTGGTGCTGGTAGTGGCGCTTCACCGCTGGTAACGGGCTATACCCAGGCTCATGCTGCGTTAGAAGGCTACCTTGAAAGCCATTTAAACCGCGACGCGGTGTTGTTGTTTAACTCGGGGTTTGCCGCTAATCAGGCCATTTGCCAGGCGTTATTAAAAGACAATACCCGGGTGCTCGCCGACAAATACATGCATGCCTCTTTTATTGATGGGGCGTTGGCTTCCCAAGCCCCTTTTCGCCGTTTTGCTCATAACGATATGTCACATCTTGCTACCTTGTTAGAAAAAGGGGAAGGCGACTGTTTAGTGGCAACCGAAGGGGTATTTAGTATGGACGGCGATGTGCCCCCAGTGTCCGAGTTGGTTTCATTGTGTCAAACGCACAACGCTTGGCTGATGCTAGACGATGCACACGGTTTTGGCGTGTTGGGCGAAAACGGGTTAGGCACAGCCGAGCTCGATGGACTGTCCCAGCATGCGTTACCTGTTCTTATGGGCACGTTTGGTAAAGCGGTAGGCACTGCCGGTGCGTTCGTTGCTGGTAGTCAGGCTTTTATTAATTATCTAATTAATGAGGCGCGGCATTATATTTATTCCACGGCCATGCCGGCGGCACAAGCCGTGGCCACCTTGTATTCTCTTACGGCCATCGCCGCCGGAGATGAAAGGCAAAAGCTGTTTGACAATATCGCTCTTTTTCGTCGGTTAATTAAAGACAGTGGGTTAACGGTAGCTGCATCTGACAGTGCCATACAGCCCGTACTAACCGACGGGCCAATGCAAGCCATGGCACTGTCGAAGGCCCTTCGGGAACGAGGCATTTGGGTACCGGCTATTCGTTATCCCACCGTACCTAAAGGCACCGACCGCCTGCGTATTACCTTAAGTGCCAGCCATAATGAGCAGGATATTCGCGCCTTGGTCGACGCATTACAATTAGCTCGAGATACCCTATGAACCTGCTTCAAGGTAGCCAACCCCAGGAGCATGATCATCGCCGACAAGCCATTGCAAAACGTTTTGGTCGGGCGGCACTAAGCTATGATGAAAATGCAACGGTACAATCGAAAATAGCCCAGCACACCCAGTCGTTAATGGTAAATTTGTGTGACCAACGCATTGTAGATATAGGTTGTGCCACCGGGCGTGAAACCGTAAAACTTGTCGCGGCCAACAATCAGGTGGTGGGGGTGGATATTTCCCCGGCCATGGTAAGCGCGGCAAGCCAGCGTTATCCGCAACTGACTTTTGTACAGGGTGATGCCGAGAGCTTGCCGTTTCCCGCCGGCTCCTTTCAATGTGTGTATTCTTCCATGGCTTTGCAATGGGTTGCCTCACCGGCTCAGGCGATCAGTGAAATTTCCCGAGTGTTAGGTGCCGGTGGAACGGCTCACCTTGCCATCATGGTTGCTGATTCTCTGCACGAGTTAGTGATAGCAAAGCAACGGGCCAATATGGCACCTACGGTGAATCAGCTGTTTACGCCGCAACAGTGGATGGCAGCGCTGCTAGCCTCGCCACTTGCCGTTCACTTTAATCAAGTGCGGCAATACGAAGATTATCATCGCAATATTCGCAGTTTGTTACGCTCCATCACAAAGGTAGGAGCCGGACTGTCGTTAGGGAACACCCAAAGCTCACCACTTCGTCGCCAGCAATTACAACAGTTAGAGCATGTTTTTGCCAAAGATGAACAGGGTAACTTAAAGGTGACCTACCAAGTTTTACATTTAATATTGGAAAAATAATTCATGGCCAGTTATTTCGTCACCGGTACCGATACTGAAATCGGTAAAACATTTGTGACATCTCAATTATTGCGCACTGGCGCAGACGCGGGTTTATCCACATTAGGCTATAAGCCAGTTTCTGCCGGTTGTGAGTTAATTGATGGGGTTTACAGTAATGAAGACGCCCGCGCCATTAAAGCAGCATCGTCTGTGTCTGCGCCTTTAGAGCAGATTAATCCCATTGCCTTATTGCCGCCCATTGCCCCTCATATTGCTGCACAACAAGCCGGCGTGACCATCACCGAAGACGCCATTGTTCAAGGTTATCAGCAATTGCAAACCTACCAGCCTGACTTATTGCTGATGGAAGGCGCGGGGGGCTGGAAGTTGCCTTTAGCCGAGAACCTGTGGATGCCTGAGGTTGTCAAAGCCTTGTCGTTAGAGGTGATCTTAGTGGTGGGCATGCGCTTAGGGTGCCTTAATCATGCACTGCTTACCGCCGATGCCATTTTACGTGATGGCTTGAAGCTAAAAGGCTGGGTGGCTAATCAGCTTGATCCGGCCATGCCGGTGTATACAGAAAACCTACAAACGCTAAAAAACAGTATGCCCGCGCCCTTATTAGCCGAGCTACCGTTTAATCCGTCGAAGGAAAGTCTGCAAGGACTTAGCTCACTGGTGCAAAAACTCGCTTAAATCGTCACCCTCGTGCATGTCCTTTTTATGCTCGCCCAAAAAAATCACACCGGACTTTCCTTTTAGCGATAAGGCATTGTCACTCAATAGCAGCGCACTGCCTTCACGAATTCCCAATACTGGGGTGAGGGGGTTTAATGCGGTGAATTCTGCTAACCGTTGATCGCGGGTTTCGCCATTAAACCCCGGCGGCTGATAATTAGAGTAGTGAGGGTTAATTTGGCACTGCACAAAGGCCAAGCTGTCGAAAGAGGGCGGTTGGGTAATGGGCATATCGTTAGTGGTACGTATTGTGGTGCCACAGATATTCGAACCGGCGCTCCAGCCAATATAAGGAAGCCCTTTGGCCACTGCCTGTTTGAGGGGGGCCATTAATTCAAATTGATACAAGGTGGCCAGCAGATTAAAGGTATTTCCTCCCCCCACTAATACAGCTTGTTTGTTTTCATAGGCAGCATGAATTGCTTGCACCGGATCACTTAATGTATGTAGCCCTGTTATCTTGCACTCAGGTAGCGCATGGCGCACTTTTTGTGTGTACTCATCCCAGCTGATGGTAACACCGGCGTATGGAACAAATAGAATGTCGCGAATAGTGCCTAAGTGTGTAAAAATGTGCGGCCTTCCGTGGGCAAGGTATTCTTCATCATCGGCTCGCGAGCTGCTGAGCATAAGAACATGTGCTGACATTGGGGCTCCGTAAATCAAAAAAGACACCTATAATACGCCATTGGATCGCCAATGTTTAGTCTGGGTGATTGTGTATATTGTTTATAAAGGTTAGCTATGACTAAAAAAACGTCAGTATTGTTTGTCTGTTTGGGCAACATTTGTCGTTCTCCCACTGCGGAAGCTGTATTTCGACATAAAGCGCTTGAGGCAGGTCTCGATATCGACATTGATTCGGTAGGCACCCACGGATACCACATTGGCAGTCCGCCGGATAAACGATCTCGGGCCACCGGAGAACAACGGGGATATTCTTTTGATGGTCTTAAATGTCGCCGTTTAGACGATGAAGATTTCGTCAAATTCGATTATATTCTAGCCATGGATAGCAGTAATTATGACAACCTGCTAAAGCTTTGCGAAGACGACGAAGCGAAGCATAAAATACGTTACTTCCTTGATTTTGCACAAGGCGATGAAAAAGAAGTGCCAGATCCTTATTACGGCGGTAAGCAAGGGTTTGAACTGGTGTTAGATCTTATCGAAAAAGCTTCGGACGGATTAATCAAACACTTACAGTCTCAGTCTACATAGGCAAGGGAACGTATAGGTAAACGGTTTGGCCGCAATTGAGTACAATTTAACAGCACGACCCTTGGGGACGGCTATTTTTGTGTTAATATTCACTTCGGTGTTTGAAGTGATACAACGAAGCAGAAATGCACTCTTATCGGCGCGGGCCATGAGTACTTAATCCAACCTTTCTAGGCCAGTCGTGACAACTTCCAACCAACACCCTACTTTTTATAGGCCTAGTGCCTTTGATACCAAGGAGATGGTGTCACTCAATCGTCCATGGGACATTTATCTGTACGGGCCATCGCTGTCAATTAATGAGGAGAAAGCGTGAACAACTGGCAACCCGACAGCTGGAGAAGTAAACCAATTCTGCAGCAACCTGAATACGACAATCAGGAACAAGTAAACGACGTTGAAAATAAGCTAAGTTCTTATCCACCTTTGGTATTTGCTGCGGAGACACGAGAGCTACGTAGACAACTTGGCGAAGTGTGCCAAGGTAAAGGCTTTTTGCTACAGGGTGGCGATTGTGCCGAGTCGTTTTCTGAATTTAACGCGCCAAAAATTCGCGACACCTTTAAAGTTTTGTTGCAAATGGCCATTGTGATGACCTTTGCTGGGCGTTGTCCAGTCACCAAAGTGGCGCGTATGGCAGGGCAGTATGCTAAGCCCCGTTCTTCAAATTTTGAAACCATTGATGGTGTGACCTTACCAAGCTACCGTGGCGATATTATCAATAGCTTTGAGTTTACCGAGCAAGCCCGTCGCCCTGATCCATCACGCCTGTTAGATGCTTACCATCGTAGTGCGTCCACCTTGAACTTATTACGGGCCTTTGCCCAAGGTGGATTAGCAGATCTAAACGAAGTGAATCGATGGAACATGGCGTTTGTTGAACACAACCCGTTAAAAGATCGCTACAAGGATATGGCCAGCCGTATTCAAGACGCCATCGAGTTTATGAAGGTTATCGGGCTAAATGCATTAAATACGCCAGCGCTCCATGAAACAACCTTGTTTACATCACATGAAGCCTTGTTACTGAATTACGAACAGGCTTTAACGCGCACAGACACCCTTACCGGTAAGCCTTATAACTGCTCTGCCCATATGGTGTGGATTGGTGAGCGGACCCGTCAATTGGATCATGCGCATATCGAATTTTTCCGTGGTATTCACAACCCCATCGGGGTAAAAGTGGGGCCGACCATGGATGAAGATGAACTGATCAATCTAGTTGATGTATTAAACCCATTAAATGATCCTGGCCGTCTTACCTTGATCACCCGAATGGGTGCCGATAAGTTAGAGAAAAACTTACCCCGTTTGCTGCGCCGCGTGAAAGCGGAAGGCCGAGAAGTGGTGTGGAGTTCTGATCCTATGCATGGCAACACATTTAAAGCATCTAGTGGCTATAAAACCCGTAACTTCGATGCCATTTTAAGTGAAATACGCCAGTTCTTTGCTGCCCATAAAGCAGAAGGCACCCATGCAGGTGGTGTGCATCTTGAAATGACCGGTCAACACGTCACCGAATGTACCGGTGGTGCGTATGCCATTTCAGATGATGATCTTAAACAAGCTTATAAAACCCAGTGTGATCCCCGTTTAAACGCCGATCAAGTACTGGAAATGGCCTTTCTTGTGGCCGATCATTTGCGCAAGTAAGTGTGACCTACCCAATACGCTGGTGATTTACATCGCCAGCGTATTGTTCAATCGTCTGTAAGTAACGGCGACGCAAGTGCTTCTAAACCATTCAATTTAATTTCATAAATCAATGCCAACTGTTTTCCTAACGTTCCCTGGGGAAAGCCTTGTTTGTTAAACCACACTAAATAAGGCTCTGGTAAATAAAATAGTTTTCGGCCAGCGTATTTGCCAAAGGGCATGGTGGTATTGACCGCTTTTTTTAATGCTGCGGGATCCATCATCGCTATTCCTTATTACTTTGTTGCATGTGCCACAGTTTTGCATAATCGCCATGGGTGGCAAGCAAGTCAGCGTGAGTACCTTGCTCGGTAATTTCACCGGCGTTCATTACCAGTATGTTGTCAGCGTCGGTAATGGTGGATAACCGATGCGCAATAACTAAGCTGGTATGGTTGGATGCTAGTGCCGTTAAGGCATGTAAGATTGCGTGTTCAGAGCCGCTATCTAATGACGAGGTAGCTTCGTCGAACACCAGTATGGGGGCGTTTTTTAACAGTGCCCGGGCAATGGCGACCCGCTGCTTCTCGCCACCGGATAGTTTTAATCCTCGCTCGCCCACGCGAGTATTGGCTTTGTCGGGTAATTGGGCAATAAACTCAGACAAGTGAGCCGTGTTAATGGCATTTTCGATGTCAGCATCGCTGGCATCAGGAGCGCCATAGCGAATATTTTCGTAAAGGGTATCGTTAAACAAGACGGTGTCTTGAGGCACAATGCCTAGCTGCTTTCGAACGGAAGCTTGATTTACCTGCGCTATGTTTGTACCGTCAATAAAAATGCTGCCTGCGGTGGTATCGTAAAAGCGAAATAACAATTTGATGATGGTGGACTTTCCTGCACCGCTGGCACCCACAATGGCGGTTTTTTTCCCTGCGGGCAGGGTAAAGTTTAATTTTTTCAAAATTGGGCGCTCGGCAGAGTAGCCAAAGCTAACATCACGAAATTCGATTTGTGCGCGGGTGACGGTTAGGTCAGGGGCTTGGGGATCATCTTGTACACTTGGCTTGGTGGCCAACAGGGTAAACATGTTATCGATATTGGCCATGGCGCCACGGATTTCTCTGTATACAAAACCAAGAAAGTTCAACGGCATGAATATTTGCATGGTAAAGGCATTAATGAGTACAAAATCACCAATGGTCATTTCGCCTTGGGCCACGCCGTTTGCAGCATTTGCCAACATGGCGGTCATGGCACTAGCGATAATAAAAGCCTGTCCCCCATTTAGGGCAAACAATGACAGCCTGTTTTTACGTCGGGCAACTTCCCATTGTGCTAACTCCTGATCGTACCGACCGGCCTCATATTGTTCGTTGTTAAAATATTTTACGGTTTCAAAATTCAGCAAGCTGTCTACTGCTCGTGAATGGGTTGTTGAATCGGCTTCGTTCATGGCTTTGACAAACCGTGTGCGCCAATTGGTGGTTTTCATCGAATACAGCACATACGCAATGACCGAGCAGAGTATAATGGCCGCATAAGACACGCCGTATTTTACCAGCAACAGCCCCACGACTACGGCAATTTCCAATAGAGTCGGGCCAATATTAAACACCAAAAAGCGCATCAAAAAACTGATGCCAGTGATACCCCGTTCTATATCTCGGGAAAGCCCGCCGGTTTGACGATTAAGGTGAAAGGTAAGATCTAAACTGTGCAGGTGATTAAAGACGTTTAAACCCATACGCCGCATCGCACGTTCTGTTACCCGGCCAAATAAGGTATCTCGAATTTCGCCGATGATCACGTTTAATAGCCGTAACGTGCCGTAGGCTACTATCAGGGCTACGGGTACAGCTACCAGGCCCGTTGAAGGGTCTTGGGTGTTAAGGTCATCGACCACGTGCTTAAGTACAAAGGGCAAGCCAATCCCCGCCATTTTTGCTAATACTAGGCAGCCTAGGGCAAATACAATTCGGGTTTTGAATTCCAATAAATAGGGCCATAACTGCCCTAGAGCGTGCCAGCGAACAGGGGTATCAGGTGGCACAGTAAAACGAGACGGTCTCATAAAGTGTGGTGCTGTATGCTTCAGTGTAAGCATGGTATCCTAATCAGGCAGTTAAACAAAATGACGTATTTGAAAGTTTGATCTGTTTTAACTGGTCTATGTCGTTATTATCGTTTTTCCTTTGGCATCGTTTTATTTTCAGTGTCACCAGATTGGAGTGTTTTATTGTTACAAGATAGCTTCGGCCGGAAGTTTCATTATTTGCGACTGTCAGTAACAGAGGCTTGTAATTTCAAATGCCAGTACTGCTTGCCTGACGGTTATAAAGGCCCCTCTGAAAGCAGTTTCCTTTCTGTACCTGAAATTCGTACTTTGGTGACAGCCTTTGCGCGCCTTGGGACGTCGAAAGTCAGGATCACCGGTGGCGAGCCTAGTTTACGTCGGGATTTTCCTGACATCATCCGTTTGTGCCGACAAACCGAAGGTATTAAAACCATTGCTACCACCACCCATGGCGGTCGTTTGGCTAAAGATGCTTTGGCTTGGAAAGAAGCCGGTTTAGATCAGGTCAATGTGAGTATCGATAGCCTTGATCCCCGTTTGTTTGCCGATATCACCGGGCAAAATAAATTAACAGAAATTTTAAAAGGGGTAGACCGGGCGCTGGAAGTAGGGCTGCGGGTGAAAGTTAACACTGTGCTGCTCAAAGGGTTTGCCGGTAAACAGTTGCAAGAATTTAAAGATTGGTTAGTGCAAACCCCTGTGACGTTGCGTTTTATCGAATTGATGGAAACCGGCGATCATCCTCAGTTTTTCAATCAACAACATCTATCGGGCTTACCGTTTAAATCTCAGCTACTTGATGAAGGCTGGTCGCCCGTGATCCGCACGCAAGATGCAGGCCCGGCTGAAGAATTTCATCACCCGGATTTCGCCGGCCGTATTGGTTTAATTTTGCCGTACAGTAAAGATTTTTGTAGCACATGTAATCGCCTTCGAGTGGCGGCAAACGGTAAGTTACACTTGTGTCTTTTCAGCGAACATGGTCTTGATATTCGCCCTTGGCTGAAAGAGGGAGATGTAGATGCGCTGATGGTGCATTTGCAAACGCTACTCGGTCAAAAACACGCTACTCATTACCTTCATGATGGCAACACTGGGGCAACTTCCCACTTGGCAATGCTAGGCGGTTAGCCAGCGTGAACATTCCCCAAAGTGCACGTCTGCAGTACCATTTTGTCACCGATAATGACGCCCATTTCCTTTGGTCTATCGATCAAGATCCTGCGGTAATGACTTACCTTAATGGTGGCAAGAAAACCCCATGGGAAGATATTCAACAGGTGTTTTTACCACGCATTAAGGCCTTTTCTGAGCAATCCAAAGGGTGGGGATTATGGCGGGTTTCTACCTTGTCTTCGCCCAGCGCAGACTTAGGCTGGATCCTAGTACGTCCTATGGGGTTTTTCACGGCTGAACGCAACGACAACAACCTTGAACTAGGCTGGCGCTTTCACCAACACGCCTGGGGAAAAGGTTACGCCACAGAAGCGGCGACACAGATCAAAAATACCCTAGCGAAAAGCGGAATTGACCAATTTTCGGCCATGGCATTGCCACAAAACAGGGGCTCCATTGGTGTAATGAAAAACTTAGGGCTAACTTATGCGTATGATTTTCGTTATCGAGATGCGGTTTTTGACGATGATGTTGTGGTGTACAGTCAAATTATTCATCAAGAGTAACGTTAATTCAGTACTTCCATCGCTGATTTAATACGCGCGTACCGTTTTTCCTGATGTTCCGTTAAGGAAGACGATTCAATAACATTCATGCATCGACGGATTAATTCTTTGCGATTCGTGCTGTCCTGTAATGGGGCTTCCCGAAGTGCATTGGCGGTGGCTTGTAATAAATTAAGCGCGATCGCTGTGTTTTTCGGCATCACCTGAAACGCTTGTTGCAAGGTCGATAAGGCTTGTTCATGTTCACCAAGTTGAAATTGGCTAACCGCAATATTATTCAACGCTTTTGGACTGGATGAAATCGCCTTTTTCTCGGCTTTTTCCTGCTTGATGTAATGCAGCAATAGCGGGTTATTCTCGCTATCGGCCGTATAGCGGCGCTCTACCTCGTCTAAAATGGTTAATGCATGTTCTTGCATTCCCACTTCATGGAAAGCTTTGGCTCTGTCTATCAGGGCATCAGTACTTTCGCCATCCCAATTGGTTTGAGACAGTTGGGTAAGCAATTGCCGTGCTTTGTGTGTTTCATCTTCAAGATAATAAAGCCTCGCATCAATCACTTTGAGTTCAGCGCTATCCTTCGATTTGGGAAAAGCGGTTTTCATTTGCTCTAAAAATGACGTGGTTTGCTCAATAAGCTGCTTGGCTTGGCGGCTATCGGTTGTCATTGCGAAGTCAATGCCCGCTCTGGCGACGTTGAGGTAGTTTTCTGGCTTATCGTGTATGGAGTTATGGGCGTATTTTACAATGCGTTTTGCAGCTAAAAATTGTGCTTCATAGTCGTGGGTGATGCGGGCTAAATCCCAGGCTTGTTGATGGCGCTTAATGTTATTTGGCGAAATCTCACCGGCAATCATCATGGCCTCTAAGGCATCGTCAAATTCATTTTGTTTAATTTGCAGCGCTGCTAGCAAATCATAAGCGCTTAACATTGTGTCAGGGTGAAAAGCGAGACGTAGAATGTGCTTTTCTGCTTCCTCGTCACGGTCTAAATGCAGCAAGCTGCGCACTAAACCTAGTTGTGCCCATGTAAAATTCTGTACATTTTTAATGTTTTCGTAGAAGGATAGGGCGTCGGTAAAGTGCTCACATAACAATAAAAGTTCGCCTTTTGTGCGCAACGCGAGGGGAATAAACTCGGCATTTTCTGTGTTGGCCAATATTTGTTCTACCGCTATCAAGGCATCGGGAAAGGCTTGTTTTTCCATTAGCACGTAGACACCGTGAAGGGCATGCTTTCGTTCTAATACCCGTTCTAGCCGTTTATCAAGTTCTTGGTTAGAAAACGGTTTCGCTAAAAACTCATCAGGCTGGAGTTCTACAATAGAATGGACAATTTCAGCAGAGGTATCGGCAGAGATAAACACAAAACCGGTTGTAAGGGGAAGTTGTCGATGGTCTTGCAATTGCTGATAAAGAAAATAGCCTTCTTTTTCGTGCTTAAGATCATACGCACAAATAACTAACTCGAAATGGGACGTTTTAATATGCTCAACGGCTGTTTCAGCATCATCTGTGTAGATAATATGCTGAAAACCCAATTCCTCTAATGTGTATTTGAGGTAACCTTTTGCGAGAATTTGATCGTCAATGATCAATACGCGCGCCTGCCTTGCTAGCTGATTATTCATCGTGATGTTGTTATCTGTCCGTAGTCATGGGGCTTTGCACTTGTTATCGGCTACAGTGGACAAATAAATAAGGTTTTATTTCACTGCATGACACCGCATTTTCGAAACAGCCCTAAAAGCCTAAGATACAAAAGGTTATTTTGCTGCTTAAAGAAAAAGATAACACGAAAATACAATTGAAGATAATGGATGAATTATTGAACAAGTAGAAGATAGAGAAGATGGTGGACGCTACTGGACTTGAACCAGTGACCCTCGCCTTGTAAGGGCGATGCTCTCCCAACTGAGCTAAGCGTCCTAAAGAACTGGTATGTAAGTGGTGGATGCTACTGGACTTGAACCAGTGACCCTCGCCTTGTAAGGGCGATGCTCTCCCAACTGAGCTAAGCATCCAATGTCTTACATGGTAACAAACGTGGTGGACGCTACTGGACTTGAACCAGTGACCCTCGCCTTGTAAGGGCGATGCTCTCCCAACTGAGCTAAGCGTCCGCTGTTTGTTGTACTTGCCATGCTTGGCAAGTGGGGCGGTATTATAGAGTTGCTTACGTCACTGTCAACAACAAAATTCAAGAAAAAAGCGCGTTTGAATGAAAAGCAGTCAATGAAGCCGAATTTAGCCCTTTTTATTCGGGGGAAACAGCAATTCGACCTCTGATGGGTTTTTATCGACTGGCTGTTCTTTTGCCGAATGGCTTTGACTGATAGAATAGCGGCAAAATTTTTTAACCAACGTTTGATAGAGAAAAAGAATGTCTGTGGTAACACGATTTGCGCCCAGCCCGACAGGGTACCTTCATGTAGGCGGTGCCCGCACCGCTTTGTATTCCTGGTTATATGCGAAAAGCCAAGGAGGGGAGTTTGTTCTGCGTATTGAAGATACGGATTTAGAACGCTCTACGGAAGAGGCTAAACAAGCGATTTTAGATGGCATGCAATGGTTGGGACTAACTTGGGATAAAGGCCCTTACTATCAAACGGAACGGTTCGACCGGTATAAAGCCCTTATTCAGCAACTGCTTGATGAAGGTAAAGCGTATAAGTGCTTTATGAGCTCAGAAGAATTGGATGCCATTCGGGAAGAGCAAAAAGCCAAAGGGGAAAAGCCCCGTTATCCTGGTACGTGGCGAGAGCGTACGGATCATCCAACCGACCAGCCTTATGCGATTCGTTTTAAGAACCCGTTAGAAGGTACGGTAGTGATCAACGATCACATTCGCGGAAAAATAGAAATCAGTAACAGTGAGCTGGATGATTTAATCATTCAACGTTCAGATGGTTCACCTACCTATAATTTCTGTGTGGTTGTGGATGACTGGGATATGGCGGTGTCGCACGTAGTACGGGGCGAAGACCATATCAATAACACGCCACGACAAATTAATATCTTAAAAGCACTGGGAGCGCCTATTCCTGAATATGCCCATGTGTCTATGATTTTAGGTGATGACGGCAAAAAGTTATCGAAACGTCATGGTGCAGTTAGCGTTATGCAGTATCGTGATGACGGTTTTCTGCCACAGGCGGTACTTAATTATTTAGTGCGTTTAGGTTGGTCTCATGGTGATCAGGAAATTTTTTCTGTGGATGAAATGATTGAATATTTCAGCCTTGATGACATCGGCCAGTCTGCATCGGCATTTAATACCGAAAAACTGATTTGGCTGAACCAGCATTACATGAAATCGCTACCGGCCAGCGAAGTGGCGACCAGAGCCAAGTGGCATTTTGATCAGATGAACGTTGATCTTGGCGGCGGTCCGGCATTAGAAGCGGTAATAGCGATTCAGGCCGACCGTGTTAAAACGTTAAAAGAATTGGCGGAAATCAGCACCTATTTTTATCAGGACTTTGCCGATTTTGATGAGAAAGCGGCGAAAAAGCATTTGCGCCCAGTGGCAAAGCAAGCCCTTCAAACCGTAAAAGAAACGCTAATGGCTGTGGAAACCTGGTCGCCAGAACACATTGGTGCTGCCATTAACCAAGCAGCTGATTCTTTAGGTGTGGGCATGGGTAAAGTGGGTATGCCTTTGCGGGTGGCAGTAACGGGCAGTGGTAATTCACCTTCGTTGGATATTACTTTGAATTTACTGTCAAAAGAGAAAATTGCCGAGAGAATAGACAAAGCGCTCACTTTTATAGCAAACAGAGAAAATTCTTAAAAAAAGCGTTGACAGGACAGTGGGGTATGCCTAGAATGCGCCCCGCTGTCAGGGAACAGTCATATGACTCAATATGATTAGTTCGATGATGGGGCCATAGCTCAGCTGGGAGAGCGCTTGCATGGCATGCAAGAGGTCGGCGGTTCGATCCCGCCTGGCTCCACCAAATCCTCCTTCTCTAAGAAGTTGATTTGATAGGCTGTAGGTTAACACCTACGGACAGAATTATCTGTCCCCTTCGTCTAGAGGCCTAGGACACCGCCCTTTCACGGCGGTAACAGGGGTTCGAATCCCCTAGGGGACGCCATATTCATCGCGTCACAGTCGATTAATACTGTGAAATAGGCTGTAGGTTAAGTCCTACGGACAGAATTATCTGTCCCCTTCGTCTAGAGGCCTAGGACACCGCCCTTTCACGGCGGTAACAGGGGTTCGAATCCCCTAGGGGACGCCATATTTATCGCGTCACAGTCGATTAATACTGTGAAATAGGCTGTAGGTTAAGTCCTACGGACAGAACGTTTTCTGTCCCCTTCGTCTAGAGGCCTAGGACACCGCCCTTTCACGGCGGTAACAGGGGTTCGAATCCCCTAGGGGACGCCAAATAAAAAGACCAGCATTTGCTGGTCTTTTTTTTAATTCAAAAAGTCACGCACAAGACCAATTCGGTTATTCCATCGATTTTTTCACCAACTGCAACACCGATAAACACCACCATAGTGAAGGCATGGCTAACCGTGGTAAAATGCGCGTTCACACATAATAACTAGGTGAAGTATGCACAACTATTTTATCGGCACTCCCGGCAAACCATGGACACCGTCAGAAAAAGAACAATGGTTTGAAGCACAAACGGTAAAGCGCAGCTATCAAAACGAAGTACTTGACCGTTTACCCGAAGCGCCACAAGGCTACCAGTTGTCGCAATACGGCGCGCTGCCATACGACGCTCAGCGTTACCCTTTGATGATGTATTGCCCTAAAAAATTCAATACCCAATTGCCCACGGTGCTAATTACCGGTGGCGTACATGGATACGAAACCAGCGGTGTCCAAGGGGCGATTATGTTTGCTCGTGAGCACCTGTCAGATTGGATTGAAAAATGTAATTTCATTATTGTGCCCTGTGTAAGCCCGTGGGGTTACGAAACCATTAATCGGTGGGATCCTTATGCGTTAGATCCTAATCGTAACTTTATAGCGGGTTCTGCGGCGCCAGAGGCAGCACAATTAATTGCCATGCTGGAACAAGTAGAAGAGCCAGTGCACATGCATATTGATTTGCATGAAACCACCGATACCGATAACTCTGAATTTAGACCCGCATTATCGGCCCGAGACGGGGTTAGCCACGATGTTTGGGATATTCCTGATGGCTTTTATTTGGTGGCAGACAAACACAAAATCGAGTTAGGCTTTCAACAAGCCATCGTGCAATCTGTGTCGGCAGTTACCCATATTGCGCCAGCGGATGCGAGCAGCCAGATAATTGGCGAAGAAGTGCTGTCTGATGGGGTAATTTGTTACGACAAAAAGGCGCTGCATTTGTGTGGGGGGGTAACCGATGCCCCTTACGTAACCACAACTGAAGTCTATCCCGACAGCCCAAGTGCCACTCCCGCCATTTGTAACGAAGCTCAGGTGGCAGCCATATTAGGCGCTTTACACTATATCGTTGAAGGCAACTAATAACACCGTGATGGCCCTATCGATGATCGGTAGGGCCAATAATCATCATGGAAAATAGTTTAGATGTTTGAAAGCATAGACGTCTAGATGTATAGTTTTCTCGCTGATATGTGAGGAAACACTATGATTGTATATACTGCCTTAATTTACGACGGGCGAAAGCAACACCTTGTCACCCAACCATGTGCCAACGATGCCGCTTTTTCAACGTACCTAATGGCACGGTTTGGGGTTCACGTTTGTTTGTGGCAACAAAAATCCACGGGCAAAGTGAAGGGGTAAACCTTTTAAGGTTATTCTTCCATGTAGGTTCGTTGTGAATAAATACGGCAACATCTAATAGAGATTAAGCGATGCGAATTTTACTGGCTCCCATGGAAGGGGTTGTTGATCACCTTATGCGTGACATGCTCACCCGAGTGGGTGGCTTTGATTTGTGCGTTACGGAATTTGTCCGGGTGGTCGATCAAAAATTACCCAAAAAGACCTTTTTCAAGATTTGCCCAGAACTGCATCACGGCAGTTGCACGCCTGCTGGCGTGCCGGTGCGCGTTCAGCTACTTGGACAAGAGCCAGGTTGGTTAGCTGAAAATGCGCAAACCGCGGTGGAATTAGGCTCACCAGGGGTAGATTTAAATTTTGGTTGCCCGGCTAAAACCGTCAATAAAAGCAAGGGTGGGGCAGTACTGCTTAAAGAAACCGAAACCCTGTATAGCATTGTCAAAGCGGTACGCGAGGCCGTGCCGTCCTCGCAACCCGTGACAGCAAAAATACGTCTGGGGTTTGAAGATAAATCCTTAGCGATAGAAAACGCCGTGGCGATCACAGAAGCCGGAGCAGACCAATTGGTGGTGCATGCCCGCACTAAAACCGAAGGTTACAAGCCGCCAGCTTACTGGGATTGGATTGACAAAATCCGGCAACATACGTCTATCCCTTTGGTGGCCAATGGGGAAATCTGGCACGCCCAAGATGCCAAACAATGCCAAGCGCAATCAGGATGTATGGATATTATGTTAGGGCGGGGGGCACTGGCGATGCCTAATTTGGCTCGCACCATTAAACACCAAGAACCCATTATGCCCTGGCATGAAGTGGCCGATTTACTTATTCGGTATTCGGGCTACGAGATATATGGTGACAAAGGGCGATATTATCCCAACAGAATTAAACAATGGTGCGGTTATTTAAAACGTCAGTATGCACAGGCTGATGTTTTATTTAACGATATTCGGCGAATGCAGAAGGCTGAAGATATCGTGGCAGTACTACAACGTCAGTCCTCGCAAGGCACAGAAGATTAGTCTCACCTCAACTTGCTTGTTTATGGTTTATTGTTTACGTTGAAATGGGCAGTTCTATAAAAACTAATAGCGCTGTCACAACACGATAATAAAATAATCCAAAAACGGAAGTTAACATGAATCACACACCATCAAAGCTGGCCATTGCGCTGGCTTGCTTATGTTCTTCTGCGCTTGTAGCCTGCGCAAGCACGGCTTCGACGCAAAATACACAAGCGGCCCCCCATGTTTCAATACACACCGATCCTTACCCTAGTACCTACGCACCCATAGCCGGTAAACCTACTGTGATCACTAACGTGACCATTCTCGATGGCGTAGGAAATAAAATTGAGCAAGGAGAAATCTACTTTGCTGATGGCAAGATCGTAGCCGTGGGCCAGTCGGTAGAGTATCCGGCGGATGCCATCGTTATTGACGGCACTGGCAAATGGGTCACGCCCGGTATCATCGATAACCATAGTCACTTAGGTGTCTATCCTTCTCCTTCGATTGGCTCAACATCAGATGGAAATGAAGCCACCAGCCCTGTGACACCTGGGGTGTGGGCAGAACATTCTGTGTGGCCTCAAGATCCTGGTTTTGGCAGAGCCTTAGCCGGTGGCGTAACCGCGTTACAAATCTTACCCGGTTCGGCCAATTTGTTTGGTGGTCGCTCGGTGGTGCTTAAAAATGTCCCTAGCCGCACGATGCAAGACATGAAGTTTCCTGATGCACCATATGGCATGAAGATGGCGTGTGGTGAAAACCCTAAACGGGTTTATGGTAAACGAGGCGGCCCGGCTACTCGCATGGGTAATGTAAAAGGCTACCGCCAAGCATGGGCAGATACCCAAGCATACATGCGGGATTGGGAAAAATACGAGGCAGATTATAATGCCGGCAAAAACCCCAAAGCCCCGAAACGCGATCTAGATAAAGAAACCATGGCCGGTGTACTCAATGGCGATATTTTAGTGCATATGCATTGCTATCGGGCCGACGAAATGGTGGTGATGATGGACATGATGAAAGAGTTTAATTACCAGATCTCGTCATTTCATCATGCGGTAGAAGCCTACAAAATTGCCGATAAGTTGGCAGAAAATAATGTTTGTGCCTCCCTTTGGGCAGACTGGTGGGGCTTTAAGTTAGAAGCTTACGATGGCATTCGTGAAAATATCCCAATGGTTCATCAGGCAAAAGCGTGCACCATTGTGCATTCCGATGATGATCTTGGTATTCAAAGACTCAATCAAGAAGCGGCTAAAGCTTGGTCTGACGGTAAGCGTGCCGGTATTGATATCGACATGGCTGATGCGTGGCAATGGTTAAGTGCAAATCCGGCAAAGTCTTTGGGAATTTTCGACCAAACAGGCTCTTTAGAAACAGGTAAAAACGCCGATGTTGTGCTTTGGACCGGGAGTCCATTTTCTACCTATTCAAAAGCAGAACGGGTGTATATAGACGGTGGTGAAGCATTCACATTAGAGGATAAAGACAACTGGCCATTAAGTGATTTTGAAGTAGGCCAGGTCGGCGAGGGAGACGCAAAATGAAACGTATTTTATCATTAGCCATTGCGGCGGCGTTAAGTACGTCAGCCTTTGCAGAAAACATCGCCATTGTGGGCGGTAAAATCCTCACCCAGACCGAGCAAGGTACCATTGAATCTGGCACCGTGCTTATTCGAGATGGCAAAATTCAAAGTGTTAGTGAACAAGGTGAAGTCCCTGACGGCTATACCCGTATTGATGCCAGCGGCAAGGTGGTAACGCCAGGCTTTATTGGTGCGCTGACCTCACTGGGTTTAGTGGAAGTATCAAGTTGGGCGGGTGAGGTAGACTCATCAGTGGGCGATTCTGCCATTAGCCATACCGGCGCGGCGTTGGATCCTTCCTATGCCATTAATCCAGATTCTTCATTAATTGATATTACCCGCATTGAAGGGTTTACCACGGCAGGCACGTCAATAGAACGTACCGATTTGCTCTTTCGCGGGCAAGGCGCGGTAATTAGCCTGGATGATGATGGGCAAATCGTGAAAAACCATAGCTTTATGGTGGTAAACATGACCGGTAGCGCCGCCGATGAGCATGGTGGCTCGCGCACTGCATTGTGGGTGCTATTAGAGTCGGTGCTTAACGAAGCCAGCTCTACTTCATCTGTACCATCGTTAACCACAACCTGGGAAGGCATCAATACACGGGCCGATTTACAGGCATTAAAAGCCGTTATCGACGGTTCTGTACCGCTTTTTATTCAGGCCGATCGCAGCGCGGACATTCGACAAGTATTGGCATTTAAAAAGCGTCATCCTGACATTAAATTAGTGTTGGTACATGGTGCAGAAGCTTGGCGTGTGGCCGATGAGCTAGCCGCCGCTGATATTCCGGTTATTCTTGATCCCCAAGCAAATTTACCGAGTAACTTTGATCAAGTGGGATCCACGTTGCATAACGCAGGGCGTTTAGAGAAAGCCGGAGTGAAGGTCGCTATCGGTATTGAAACGCACAATATTCGCCTTGCGAGCCAACATGCCGGAAACGCAGTGGCCAATGGCTTATCCTACGAAGCAGGCATAGCCAGCTTAACATCAGTACCTGCCCAAATTTTGGGGGTTGACGATAAAGTCGGTGCGTTAGCGCCAGGGCTACAAGCTGATGTGGTGATCTGGAGCGGTGATCCTCTAGAAGTAACCGAAGCGGCCGAGCAGGTCTTTATCGACGGTGAAGCCATCGATATGACATCTCGGCAGACCAGGCTGCGAGACCGATACCTTAAAGTGCAGGCAAATCCTAACGGCGAGACCTCTCATTACGTTAAACCCTAGTTAAAGTAAGCTAGCACAACAAAAAGCCCCCCAGCGGTGTTGCACCGCTGGGGGGCTTTTTTGTGACAAATTAATGGATGATTAACGGCGTTAGCTGCTCATACATGAAGTGAGCTATTTGGGGCTGGGCAGTGCCGTTTGGGTGAATACCATCCCGTTGCATCAGGGTTTTATCTAGGGCGATGTCAGCAAGAAAAAACGGGATCAGCACAATGTTATTTTCTGCCGCGACAGTGTCGAAGGAGTCTGCAAACATTTGGGTATAACGTTTACCGTAATTGGATGGGATCTCCATGTCTTGGATAAAAACCGTTGCCCCTGCATCTCGGGCAAGCTTAACCATAGAATTTAAGTTTTTTTGGGTTTTAGCCACTAAATGACCTTGTAAGCCGTCATTTCCCCCTAATTCTATGAGCAAGTGGGTTGGATGGTGTTGCTCAAGCAAGCGTGGTAGACGGGCTAAACCACCGTCGGTGGTTTCTCCGCTTATCGCAGCATTTACCACTTCAATCGGAATAGACTCTTCGTTCCAGATATTTTGTAACACACTAACCCAACTTTCTTCTTGCTCAAGACCATAGCCTGCGCTTAGGCTGTCACCAAGAACTAACAATTTGAATTGCGCCGAACTTTGTGTGTCTCTTGTAGCGGCATAAAGATGATCTGAAATCAGAAACAGCGGTAAAAATACTAAGGCCAGTGTGTATATCCCACGGCGATATCGTTGCAATAAATACACGACAGTGACTACTCCTTATGATAAGTACCCAAAAAGTTACAAAAACAGTTTCTACGAGTGAAGGTGAACTTCAGATCCTTCAGCCTATTTCCTTTGAAGTCAAGGCTGGCGAGTCTGTTGCCATTGTTGGTGCGTCAGGTTCCGGTAAATCCACTTTATTGGGTTTACTCGCAGGGCTTGATGAGGTGTCCTCCGGTGAGATTTATCTTAATGACGAAGGCTTACACAACATGAATGAAGAAGCCCGCGCTCGCCTACGGGGAGAGAAAGTTGGCTTTATTTTTCAAAGCTTCATGTTAGTGCAAAGTTTAACGGCCATTGAAAATGTGATGTTGCCGGCAGAAATCGCAGGGCTTAAAGACGCCAAAGCCCGAGCAAAAACCATTTTAGAACAAGTTGGTTTGTCTCATCGTGCTCATCATTACCCTAACCAACTTTCCGGTGGCGAACAGCAGCGGGTAGCGGTTGCCCGTGCTTTTATCAACCAACCCAAAATACTTTTCGCCGACGAGCCCACCGGTAATTTAGATGCTGCAAATAGTGAAAAAATAGAGCAGCTGTTATTCAAAATGAACCAAGAATTAGGCACCACATTAATTTTAGTTACCCACGATAGTAAACTGGCCAAGCGATGCCAGCGTCAGCTAAATATGCAAGGTGGCGCTTTAACTGAAACCACCAGCAGCGACACTGCCACCGAGCAGGGAGCATAGTATGGGTATTGTTTCTAGTTTGGCATGGCGGCTGTTCAAACATGAAGCCAAACGCGGTGAATTAACCATTATTTTGCTGGCCATTGTATTGTCTGTTGCCTCGGTGCTGTCGTTGTCATTATTCTCAGAGCGTTTGCAAGGGGCGTTGCAAGAGCGTTCAGCCAGTTTTTTAGCCGCCGATACCCAATTGCGTGCTTCCCAGCCCATCGAAGGGGCTTGGGTACAACAAGCCCATGAGGATGGCTTAGATACCGCTAGTCAGGTTGCCACCCGTTCTATGGCCTTTGGTGAAACGCAAATGTCGTTGGTAGATTTACGAGCAGTAAATGAGAACTACCCACTTAAAGGCACTATTTTGGTGGCGGATGCGCCTTTTGGCGAAGCGCATCCGGCAGATAACTTGCCCCAGCCCGGTGAAGCCTGGATAGACTCACGACTTTTTCAGCTGCTAGATGTGTCCATAGGCGGCACTATTTATGTTGGCGATGCCAGTTTTCGGGTGTCAGGGGTACTGAGTGAAATACCCGACGCAGGGTTTAGTTTGTTTACCACCGAACCCATTGTGTTGATCCGCCAACGCGATGTGGCAAGTGCGGATATTACCGGCCCAGGTAGCCGAGTGACGTACAAAACCTACTTTACCGGTGATGAGCAAAACTTGAGTCAATTTTATGATTGGCTTCGCCCACAGTTAAACGATGAACTGCATCGTTGGCAAGCCGCGTCTGACGATGACTCGCCCATTGGACGGTCGGTAAAACGTGCCGAACGGTATTTTTTATTGGCCAGTTTATTGGCCATTATACTTGCTGCTGTTTCGATTGCGGTGGCGGCCCAGCGCTACAGTCAGCGCCACTTCGATCCCGTGGCCATTATGAAAACCTTAGGCGCCAGTAAAACAACCATTCGGCGCATTTACACATTGCAAATTTGCTTTATCACCCTGTTAGGTATTGTGCTGGGGGTTATTGCCGGCATGATTATTCAGCAGGTTGTGATCACCGTGCTTGCGGCAAACGTGGAGGTGTCACTTGATGTTTGGCACTGGCGACCTATTTTAATGGCAATTTTTACCGGTGTTGTGTGCGCCTTGCTATTTTCACTTTACCCTTTGTTGCAGCTGTTTTCGGTTCCTCCATTACGGGTACTACGCCGAGATATGAGTACCAATTTACAGGCTAAAAGCTTGCAGTTTTTGGCCGCAGGTGGCGCGATATTTGCCCTGATGTGGACCTACAGTCAGGATTTAAAAATCAGTGCTATTTTGTTTATTTCGGGCATTGCCTTAGTTGCCGGTTTAATGGTGGTGACCGTAGGGCTTATTCGTATAGGGCGTAAGCTTGGTAGTGGTTCTATGGGGCCATGGCGTTTGGCTTGGGCGCGGATCAGCCGCCGTGCGATGGATAACAGCGTGCAGCTCATTAGCTTTTCGGTAACCTTGTTGTTATTGCTTGTGGTTCTGGTGATGCGCAACGACATGGTGGAGCAGTGGCGTGCCCAACTGCCCGAAGGCACGCCTAATTATTTCCTTATTAATATTACCGAAACCCAAAAGCCAGAGTTAGAAGCGCACTTTGCACAAAACGATGTACAAACCTCAGATTTCTTCCCCGTGGTGCGAGGGCGTTTTGTGGCGGTAAACGGCGAAAGAGTGAATACCGAGGTATCAAAAGACGATGATGACGGAAGCCGAGAAGGGCGCACAGGATTAGGCCGAGAAGCTAACCTTACCTGGAGCAATACCTTACAATCGGGCAATGAAATCGTAGCCGGAAACTGGCAGGGTAATCAGGTAGAAAAGCCAACGGATGGTATTTATCCGGTGTCGGTGGAATCTGATGTGGCCGAACGTTTAGGCATTGAGTTAGGAGATCTATTAACCTTTAACATTGGCAGTGAAGAAGTGCAGTCAAGGGTAACCAGTTTGCGTAAGGTCGACTGGCAAACCATGCAGCCAAACTTTTTCTTTGTGCTTTCACCGGCGGCGATGCAGGATTTTTCACCAACCTATATCACTAGCTTTTATTTACCATCAGAACGTAAACAAGCGTTAACTGCGTTATTGCAGCCCTTTGCCTCAACCACGCTGTTTGACGTGGACGCACGGATAAATCAATTACGCGACATTGTGGAACAAGTGTCGTTGGCCGTTGAGTTTATTCTTATTTTGGTTCTGGCCGCCGGCGCGTTGGTGCTGATTGCTCAGGTACAAGCGTCTATGGATGAACGTCAGCAAGAATTGGCCATATTGCGAACCTTAGGTGCCAAAGGCAGCCTAATACGCCTTAGCGTGGTTTATGAGTTTATTATCATTGGCATCGTGGCAGGCTTTATGGCGGCCTTGGCCAATGAATTAAGCCTTTATATGCTGCAAACCGAAGTGTTTCAGATGCAAGCCTCATTGCATCCGCAGTTTTGGATCATTGCACCAACAGTGGGGGCAATTGTCGTGGGGGCGCTGGGCGCCATTGGTTGCTGGCGATTACTGTCGTTAAACACCACAACCTTATTGCGTAAGATGATTTAAGGCCCAAAAGGGGTTTAGGCTTTAGCGTAAATCTGACTGAGTGCGTTAGGCAGCGAAGGATATTGAAATGAAAACCCTGCCTGACGTAACTTTTGTGGTTCGACATATTGGCCGGTGGTAACCAGTTCTGCCGATTCTCCCATCATTATGGATAACACAAAGGTGGGCACGGTGAAAAACGCCGGTCTGTTTAGCACAGAAGCAAGGGTTTTAGTAAAGTTTGCATTGCTTTGTGGATGTGGTGCAGTCAGGTTATATGGGCCTTGGCAGTGGGGATTTTGCAATAAAAATAGAATGGCGCTAACCATGTCGTCGATATGGATCCACGATAAATACTGTTTACCGTGGCCTATTTTTCCGCCTAACCCCAATTTTACCGGTAGCGCCATTTTCGGTAGTGCGCCTTGAGCTTTGTCTAACACGACACCGGTGCGCAAAAGGCATACTCGGGTGCTATCTGACGCCGCTTCTGAGGCTATTTTTTCCCATCGTTGGCATACCTCATGAGAGAACTCTGGGTGTACCGTGTAGGTGTCTTCGGTGACTTTTTCATCGCCTTGTCGGCCGTAAAAGCCAATGGCTGAACCTGATAAAAACACCGAAGGCGGCTGCTTACAGTGCGTTATTCGGTCTACCAGTTGGGTGGTTAAATCCCATCGGCTTTGGCAAATACGTTGTTTTTGCAGTGATGACCAACGTTTATCGGCAATAGGTTCACCGGCTAAATTAATAACCCCATCAAAGACAGAAAAATCGGGTACTTCATGTAAGGTCGTGATGAAGGTTACCGACTCAGGCAGCACCGATGCGGCTTTTTCCGGATCACGGGTTAGCACCGTACACTGATGATCAGGTTGTAGCGCGGCAATGAGATGCTTGCCAATAAGGCCGGTACCACCGGTGATGAATATATTCAAAATGGTCTCCGTTACTCTTTTACGCAGGACAGTGTTAATGAAACAGAGTCGGCAAAGCGTAATGCATGAGGTTTATCGACTTCGACTTCAGCATAGGTTACCCAAGGATGTTCGGCGGCAATCGATAACACTTGAGCAGTGAGTTTTTCTAAAAGCGCAAAGCGGTTTTCTTCGACTAATTTAATGATGGCTTTAGTCACCGTTTTATAATTTAACGCGTCGCACATGTTATCGGTATCGGTGGCGCGGCCTGCATCGTAATGCAGTTTGGCGTTGATAATGACATCTTGCATGTTAAGTACTTCATCTTCGTTAATCCCAATGTAAGTGCGTAATCGAAGATTTTTAATGCGAATAGTAGCCTGATTTAAGTTCATGACCTTTCTCGTTATTTTCGTTGTATCTATCAGGAGGATAATTTGTTAATTTGGTATCAGAACCGGTTTTATAAAGTACATTATGGATCTTAAATCTCCTACTGCCAAAGCAATGATCATGTTGGCGTGTCTGGTTGTGGTTTTAGCGGGCGTAAAAGCCGCAAGCGCAATCATGGTGCCTTTTTTCTTGTCAGCATTTATCGCCATTGCCTGCAGCCCCTTGATAAATTGGGCAACTGCCCATCGGATCCCCAGGTGGGCGTCCATTACATTAGTCATACTTATTATTCTAGTCTTTGGATTCCTCTTAGCAGGGCTAGTTGGGCAATCATTAACAGATTTTAAGGAAAACCTGCCATCCTACCGTGAAAAACTCGATAATGAGTTTGCATGGGCCATAGACAGACTCGCTGGATTTAATATCAATGTGAATCGAGAGCTTTTCACCCAGCACTTCGACCCAGGAATGGCCATGTCGGTGGCAACCAACTTTTTAAGTGGTATGGGTGGCGCGCTGTCTAATTTGTTTCTTATTTTATTAACGGTTATTTTCATGCTATTTGAAGCCGACAGTATGCCTTCAAGACTGCATACCGCGCTGGCTGATCCCGAAATGAAAATGAAGCAAATCGACCGCTTTATTTCTTCTGTAAATAGCTACCTGGCCATAAAAACCGTGGTCAGTTTAGCCACGGGGCTGATTATTGGTACATGGCTTTATATCATGGGGGTGGATCACTTCCTATTATGGGCAGTGTTGGCCTTTTTACTTAACTATATCCCCAATATTGGCTCTATTATCGCCGCGGTGCCCGCTGTTCTTATTGCCTTGGTGCAATACGGTTTGGCCTCTGCAGGCTTGGTTGCTTTAGGCTTTGTGTTAGTAAATACCATTATGGGTAACATGGTAGAGCCTCGATTAATGGGGCGGGGCATGGGCTTGTCTACCTTGGTGGTGTTTCTTTCGTTGATATTCTGGGGTTGGCTATTCGGGAGCGTGGGCATGCTTTTATCTGTGCCGCTAACCATGGTGGTGAAAATAGCCTTGGAATCTAGAGAGGAAAGCAAGTGGTTGGCGCTCTTGTTATCAAGTAATGCCGAGCGGGATGCTAACCGGTTAAGTTAGCGGAAACGACAGTAAAATACGCGCGCCGCCGAGTTCGCTGTCGCTGATTTCTAAACGTCCCTCGTAGATGGCGATTAAGTCGGATACCACCGCCATACCAATGCCTTGGCCTTCCACGTAGGTGTCTAATCGGGCCCCTCTGGCTAGCAATTGGGTTTTAAGGTGAGCCGGTATACCGGGCCCGTCGTCATCTACGGAAATATAACTCCAGGTTTGTGAGCCCGACAAGGTAATACGTACTTGGTTATTCGCGGCCTTGCAGGCGTTATCTAAGATGTTTCCTAGCATTTCCATTAGATCGGTTTTATCACCTTTAAATTGGCAGGTTTCACTGCCTGCGCGAGTAAGTTTTAGGTGTTTATCTTGATGGACTTTAGCCATGGCATTTAACAGTTTGTCGGTTAAAGGTACTGCATCGATAGTCGCCTGCCAGCCAGATTTTGACGCCGCTGCCCGTTTTAGCTGCCGTTGAATAATATTGTCAATTTGCGCCAGTGCTTCTTGGGTTTCGTTGGGAAGGCCGGTGGTGCCCATGGCTACCGCCAGTGGCGTTTTTAAACTATGGGCAAGATCACCTAAGCTGTTTTTATAGCGGCTTCGTTGCTCTTCTTCGCTGTCTAAAAGGCGATTAATGCTGTGCTTTAAGCCGGTAAATTCCATTGGATAATGACGGGATAAATGGCGCTGTTTACCCGACGCGGTAAGGCTAATTTCTTTGATCAGTTCGCGCACTGGGCTTAACACCACATTAATACCCAATATCAGCAACACCATAAGTGCGCCGGCCAACAGTAGCATCCAGCGCCACAAATTATTCATAAAAGCGGTGCGTTCACGATCGAACTCTTGGCGATCGTTTAAAATATAAAAGTGTACCGGTTCAAAATTTCGTTCGGCGGCAAATTCAGCGGTAAAGGCATAGGTAAAGTAATGGTTAATATTATCAAGGGCACCGGTGTCGTTGGTGACAAAGTTCTCATCGCCTACCGCAGGCGGTGATGGCGGCGAAATCACCTCGCTATGCAGGGCTGAGGCCGACTTCCATACCACTTTACCTCGAAACACGATAAGCCCAATGTAGCCAGAATCGGGCAGGTTAAGTTGTTCTTCGTACAGAAGTTCGGGCATGTAGGGGATATTGCCGTCTAGCTCAAATGCCGAAACCAGTGCGAGGTTCATCAGCTTTAATTCGTTGTGTTTGGCTTGGGTTAGGCTATCGACAAAAGCTTTGTCTAAGGTAAATACCGTAACGGGAATAAAGATCGCCAGTGCAATTAACGTAAGTAAAATACTGCGTAATCGCAAAGACAAGTTGGTCATAGCTCTCTATTGAGGCGATAACCCCTGCCGCGTAAGGTTTCTATGGGCTTAAGAATACCGTTAGGATCCAGTTTCTTTCTAAGCCGACCGACAAACACTTCAATGACATTGCTGTCGAGATCAAAATCCTGATCGTAGATATGTTCTGTGAGTTCGGTTTTAGATACCACCTTTTGCGGGTTTAACATCAGGTATTCCATCACTTTATATTCGTAGGCGGTAAGGTCTAAACGTTGGCCGTCAACGGTGATTTCTTCGGCTACCGTGTCTAAACGAATAGGCCCTAGCTGAATGGTCGGATTCGCCTGACCAGAAGCGCGACGAATAAGGGCTTTTACTCGGGCCAGTAGCTCTTCGTTGTGAAACGGCTTGGTGAGGTAATCGTCGGCGCCGGCATCGAGGCCTTCCACTTTTTCCTGCCATCGGTCTCTGGCAGTAAGTATAAGAATAGGGGTTTTTACATTGGCTTGTCGCGCTTTTCGGATAACGTCAAAGCCGTCCATTACCGGTAAGCCAATATCAACAATGGCTAAATCGTAGGCGTATTCTTGTAGTTGAAACAGTGCGTTTTCGCCGTTATCTGCAAGATCAACACTGAAGCCGTGTTGCTGTAAAAAGGTGTCTAGTTGCGTCAGTAAACGGCTGTCGTCTTCGGCAATAAGCATGCGCATTAGTGATTTGTATCCCTGTTCTTCGTGGTGTTGATTTTGCCGGTGCGTTTATCCACATCCACCAATACCACTCGTCCGTTTTTCTTCAGCACTTTTACTCGGTATTTTGTGCCAGTCTGGTCCACCCGCAATACCCGGCCTTTTTCGTATTGCTTAGCGCGGGCAGCAGCTTGTGCTCTATCGACGGGGGTGTCTTTATGATCCTGACCTGCCAATGCTTGAGGGGCCAGCAGGCTCATCAAACATAACGGAAGTATCAGTCTCTTAAGTCTTTTCATATGATCTCTGGTCGCAGTGCACCGAATAAAAATGTTAACGGTTTAAAACCGAATATTATCCTAGCATACCGGTGACAAATGAACATCGGCTGAATGTATGCCAACGTTCAGTTGTCACGGCAATGGTCGGGGTGCCTACGTTTTTTATCGGCAATGTGGCCGCTAAATACATCTTGGACAACACTCGCCTCACGTATAGAGCAGTAGAGCAGTTAGGGAAGCACTTTTTTATAAGGCTTAACCACAACGCTCTCGTAAACCCCAGCATCCACATAAGGGTCGGCATCAGCCCATTGTTGGGCGTCTGCTAGTGAAGCAAAGTCTGCCACCACTAACGAACCGGTAAAGCCAGCAGGGCCTGGATCGTCGCTATCAATGGCAGGGAACGGGCCCGCAATCAGCAAACGGCCTTCTTCGTTCAAAGCATGTAAGCGAGCCAGGTGGTCAGGACGGGCCGCCAAACGTTTTTCTAAGCTATTCGCTACATCGGTAGCGCAAATCATGTAGTACATTGTGTTACTAATCCTTTTTAGTGGCTGCTTTCATTTTACCGACGAATTCATCTAACGCCTTGGTCATGGCGTTAATATCGTCTAAGTTGTCTGCAATGAGGTTAACGGTTGCGGAGCCGCTAATCGCCCCCGCCGCGCCAGCCTTAATGGCCGTTTTTACCTGCTGGGGGGTAGAAATACCAAACCCGAGTAAAGGCGGTGCACACTGGTATTCCGTTAGCTTGTTAATGAGTGCATCTGCCGGCGTGTCGGCGGCGGTTTCAACACCGGTGACCCCAGCGCGCCCCAGTAAATACGTGTACCCATGCGAATGTTCACCAATCTGAGACAAGGTTTCTTCGGTGGCATTGGGTGGCGCAATGAGTATTTGCGCAACGCCTGTAGATTTAGCAACCTCAAGGAAAGGGGTGGCTTCTCGTAACGGCACATCCGCAATCAGGATAGAATCGACACCGGCTTCTTTGGCTTGGGTATAAAAGTTATCAATACCTTTTGCCATCACCAAGTTACTGTACAACAGTAAGCCAATGGGCGTGTCTGGATAACGCTGACGCAACCGTTTTAGCAAAGAAAAACAGCTATCGGGGGTAACATGACTGTCTAACGCACGAATACTCGCTGCCTGAATTGTGGGGCCGTCTGCAATGGGATCACTATAGGGAATACCTAATTCCAAGGCATCAGCGCCACTATCGATAAGCTGACTGATAATGCGCTCTGAGGTGTCAATGTCGGGGTCACCCAGCATAACAAAAGGTACAAAAGCACCTTGATTATCGGCGTCTAGCCGGGCAAACATGGCTTTATAGCGATCCATTAAAATCTTCTCCTAGAATCTTGATGACATGCCCTAAATCTTTGTCGCCTCGGCCAGATAAATTCACCACTATGATGGTGTCATCTTCGGCGGTATCGGCCATATTTAACGCATGGGCTAACGCATGGGAGGACTCCAGCGCAGGGATAATACCTTCTTTACGGGCGAGTAACTGAAAGGCATTTAAGGCTTCTTCGTCGGTAACCGACACATACTCTGCGCGACCAATATCGGCCAAGTAAGCGTGTTGTGGCCCTACGGCTGGATAATCAAGCCCGGCTGATACCGAATAGCTTTCTTCAATCTGCCCTTGTTTGTCTTGCATGATGTACGTATAGGCACCATGTAAAATGCCTTTTGTGCCCGTACAGATGGTGGCGCCGTGCTCTTTGGTATGCAAGCCTTTACCGGCCGGCTCTACACCAACCAGTTTCACCGATGGCTCATCAATAAAGTCGGCAAACATACCAATGGCGTTAGAACCACCGCCTACGCATGCCACCACCGCGTCAGGTAGGCGGCCTTCTTTTTCTACAATCTGTGCCCGGGTTTCTTCACCAATCATACGGTGGAACTCGCGAACAATATGGGGGAACGGATGGGGGCCGGCAGCAGTGCCCAGTAAGTAATGGGCTTTTTCATAGTTGGCAGACCAATCACGTAAGGCTTCGTTTACGGCGTCTTTTAGGGTACCTGAGCCTGCGTGAACGGGGATCACTTCGGCTCCCATTAAGCGCATTCTAAATACATTAGGCGCTTGGCGTTCAACGTCTTTTGCACCCATGTAGATACGGGCTTTCAGGCCTAAAAGGGCACAGGCTAGGGCGGTAGCTGTACCATGTTGGCCTGCCCCTGTTTCGGCGATAACTTCGGTTTTGCCCATGCGTTTGGTCAATAAAGCCTGACCCAGCACCTGATTGGTTTTATGGGCACCACCATGAAGTAAATCTTCCCGTTTTAGGTAAAGTTTCACTTTGGGGTTGCTTACCAAGTTGCGAGTAAGGGTCATAGCCGTAGGCCGTCCCGCATAATCTTTTAGCAGACTGGTAAATTCTTCCTGAAAGGCAGGATCGTCTTTGGCGTCTAAAAAAGCCTTTTCCAGCTGGTCGAGTGCTGGGATGAGAAGTTCGGGCACATACATGCCGCCGAAATCTCCGAATTTAGAATCAAGTTGGTTCATGAATAATCCTGTTGATTACCAATTAATAGCGTCGCGCTTGCGTAAACAGCGCCGCCAGCTTTTCAGCAGATTTTTCGCCCGGTGCATCTTCGACACCGGAATTTACGTCAACGGTTGCCACTTTGGTTGATAACGCTTGGCAAATATTTTGTGGCCCAATACCGCCCGCAATAATTAGCTTCTCGGTATTTGTTAGGGGAGCAAGTAGCTGCCAATCGAATGCTTGGCCGGTACCGCCTTTGGCATCGCCCGACTGACAGTCTAGAAGCACCCGATGGATATCGGGGTTGCTAAGCAAGGCTTCTAGATTATCGGGCAGTTGGGAGGTGACACCAAGGGCTTGCCAAACTTGGCAAGTGTCGGGCAATTTGGTTTTTAGATCTTGGCGATATAGATCATCTTCGTTGCCGTGTAACTGAACCGCGTACAGCCCTAACGTGGCGGCTGTTTTCGCCACAAAGTCTACCGGTTGATTAACAAATACCCCTACATAGTGACCGGGCACATCATCAACAATGGTGGCCGCCCGTTCTACACTGATGTAGCGTTTTGATTTTTCGGTAAAGATAAGGCCACCGTAATTAGCCCCGTAATTAAAGGCGTTTCTGGCATCTTGGGGGCGGGTAAGTCCACATACTTTGATATCACCGTAAATAAGGCCCCGTACCGCCATAGACAGGTTTTCTTGTGCCATTAATGCACTACCTACCAAAAAGCCCTGACAAAGGGGCGCTAAGCGTCGAACGTCACTGTGGGTATAAATGCCTGATTCGGAAATTACCACATGGTCGTGGGTGGCCTTTTCAAGCAAAGGCACCAGCTGTTCTGTGGTGGCTAGGTCGGTGGATAAATCCCGCAGGTTGCGGTTATTAATACCAATAATTTTGGCTTTTAGGGCAATCGCGCGATGCATCTCTTCTTCATTGCTCACTTCGGTGAGTATATCAAGGCTTAGGCTATCGGCGACGGCGGCTAGTTTGGAATAAGTCGCATCATCTAAAACACTTAGCATCAACAAAATGGCATCGGCTTGATAATAGCGAGCAAGATAAACCTGATATTCGTTGATGAAAAAGTCTTTGTTTAAAACCGGTTGGCTTACCCGGGCCGTGACGTATGACAGATAATCATAGTTGCCCTGAAAGTATTTTTCGTCGGTAAGCACAGAAATGCCTGCCGCATAGGGCGAATAAGCGGTAAGGATTTCGTCTAAATCAAATGCCGAACGTATCAGCCCTTTAGACGGTGAGGCTTTTTTACACTCGAAAATAAAGCCTGCATTGTCTTCATTTAACGCATCAAACAAGCTTTTGGTAGAGGGGGTTAAGTCGTCTTTAAACGTACTTAAAGGTTTGTCCGCTATTCGCGCCTCTACTTCTATGCGTTTATCATCAACGATGCGAGTTAACACATTACTCATTTTAATTTGCCTCCCGATGGCTTACACAGGCGACCTGAGTTAAAACAGATAAGGGTTTGGCTGTTCGCATGGCTTCCATTGCCATTTCAGCCCCATCTTTAAAGCCGCTGGCGTGACCGGTAAGGCTAAGCAGGGCACCACAGTTCATGGCAATGGCCGCTCGATGTGCCTCTTTACCTTCTCCGGATAAGGCCGCTTCTATCATTTTACGGTTGTCATCTGGCGTACCCCCTTCAATGGCACTTAGCGGGTAACTGGGTAAGCCAAAATCTGCCGGTGTCACGGTGAGGTTGCGAATATCGCCGTGCTCAAGATCGAGAATGTGAGACTCGCCATGTAAGGCCAGTTCGTCTAGGCCATCACCATGAACAATCATGGCGCGATGCTGGCCAAGTAACATTAGCGTTTCGGCATAGGGTTTAAGTAACTCTGGCGAATACACCCCAAATAGCCCGTGGGTTGGTCCCGCAGGGTTAGCAAGGGGGCCGAGAATATTAAATATGGTACGTGTTTTTAATGCGGCGCGAATAGGTGCAGCGTGGCGCATACCGGCATGATAAACCGGTGCAAATAAGAAGCAAAAATTGGTTTCGTCGAGACATTGGCGGGCAATATCGGGGGTGATATCTAATTTGATACCAAACTGACGAAACAAATCTGCTGAGCCTGAACGACTAGAAACGCTACGATTACCGTGTTTGGCAATTTTTACACCACAACTTGCCGCGACAATGCCCGCCGCACTGGAAATGTTAATGGTATTGTGGCCATCGCCTCCTGTGCCTACGATGTCGGCAAAAGGGTAATCTGGCGTGGGAAACGGCAGGGCGTTAGACACCATAGCGCTGGCGGCCCCTGCGATCTCGTTAGGCGCTTCACCGTTGAGCTTTAAGGCGGTTAACACGGTGGCCAGCACAACATCGGGCTGTTCGCCGCGCATAATACTGTTAAACAGCGCGAAAGCCTGAGCCTGAGTTAAGTGTTCTTTTTCAAATAAAATGTCTAGCAGGGGAGTGGCATCATACATGCGCTGACTCCTTATTGGTTAAATATTGAATGCTTTGAAGCAAAAGACGGCTGCCTTGAGCTGTAAGAATAGATTCTGGATGAAACTGAAACCCCAACATACGGTCGGCAGGATGATAAACCGCCATGGCCATGTCATCAAAGGTGGCAATGGTTTGTAATTCTGCTGGCAAGGTAGTCGCCACTAAAGAGTGGTAGCGAGCAACATGCAAGGGTTGGGGCATGTGGGCAAACATGGCTTGCTGTGAATGTGTGATTGCTGAGGCTTTTCCGTGCATGACTTCCCGTGCTCTATCTACGGTGCCACCGTAGTGTTCAACAATAGCTTGATGGCCAAGACAGATGCCAAGAACGGGAAAACGGCCTTGCACTTGTTTTAGCAATGCGGGCATACAACCCGCTTCGTGGGGGGCACCTGGTCCAGGCGACAATAACAGCAATACCGGCCCTTGTTTAGCTTCTTTTTCCATGCGGGCAAAAAGGATATCAGCACTGACCGTATTACGGTATACCAAAATATTTAAATTAAGCGCCCGTAACTCATCCACCAAGTTGTAGGTGAATGAATCTACATTATCAAGGAGAAAGACGGTAGTAGAATTGCTCATTTTATTCTCCTGAGTTTAGGGCGCGTTGTACGGCATTAATAACCGCTTGTGCTTTAGTGCGAGTTTCGTCGGCTTCTGACTGTGGATCGGAGTCGTAAACAACGCCGGCGCCAGCTTGAATGTAAGCGCGATGGTTTTTCACAAAAGCTGACCGTATTACAATACAGGTATCCATATCACCATTACCGTTTAAATAGCCAACAGCGCCACCGTAACTGCCCCGTCTTTTTTGTTCTACCTGACGAATTAGGGTAGCGGCACTGACTTTAGGCGCACCCACTAGCGTGCCCATATTCATACATGCCTGATAAGCATGCAGTGCATCAAGATCGTCTCGCAATTGACCTACTACCCGCGAAACCAGATGCATAACATGAGAATAACGATCTACTTTCAGCAAATCTTTGACGTAGCGACTACCAGGCTCGCTGACCTTCGCCACATCGTTACGGGCTAAATCCACCAGCATGATATGTTCCGCTTTTTCTTTGTCATCTTCCCGTAGGTTGAGTTCAATACGACTGTCTAAATCGTGATCTATCTCGCCATTGTCACGCTTGCCTCTAGGTCGCGTACCCGCAATAGGATAAATCTCTACCTGATTGGATGATGCCTCGTATTTAATGGCAGATTCGGGTGATGCGCCGAATATAGTAAAGTCTGCGTCCTGCATATAAAACATATAAGGGCTAGGATTACTGATTTTTAATTGTGCATAGGCTAAAACAGGATCAGGACAAGGCAAAGAAAAGGTTCTTGATGGCACCACCTGAAAGATATCCCCGCTAAGAATACGGGATTTAAGGGCAACGACATCTTCGATAAAGGCGTCGTCGTCTTTATCGGTGTCGACGTTTGCGGTGTCAGCAAGGTGGGTGGATGAGGCCAAAGCACGAGCAGGTGGCACGTCTTTTAACTTGGTTTGCATATGTTCAAGGCGTTGGGCTACATCGAAATAGCTTTGTGCCACATTAGGACCACTAAATACGCTTCCAACCAACTGGGTTTGCTGGGTTTGGTGATCAACAATCAGTAAGGTTTCTGCCAAGTAAAAAACATAATCTGGGCAGTCGTTTTCGCCGTCGGGTACCGCAGGCAATTGTTCAAAGGTTGCCAGCAAGTCGTAAGCAAACACGCCGCCAAGAAAAACCGCATGGGGATGTTGGCGAATGGGTTCAATTTGGTTTACTAAAACCCGCAAGCCATCAAAAATACTTGCCGACTTTAAGCGGGTGTCTTCATCCAGTGAGGCATCTTCATCGTGAAATGTCAGCGTAATGGATGTGTCTTGTTGGGTAACATTGGCAATGTTACCTAGGTGCTCGGCAAATAAAGGCAGTACTGACTCGCCGTTTGGCGTAAGCGCGGTACAGGTTACTTGGTTGCCCCGGCATACGATACGCATGGCGGCGTCAACCATGAGTAAACTCTGCAAGTCATCTTTACTGTCTATTTCTGCTGATTCTAACAGTAAGGCATTGGGGTGATTGGCACACAGGTGGGTGAACGCAGCCAGGGGATCGTTAAGATAAACGCCCGTTTGCTCTATTGTTTCCACTTTACCTGGTTGGGTGCCCAGTTCTGCTAAACTCATTGTCGCAAGATCTCCTGCTGCGATTAAAAAAAAAGGCCCGTTAAACGGGCCTTTATTGTGTTTATAAATACGCACTAACGCATACACCGCCCGTTAATTCAGGGAGTGCCACCACCAAACAGCGTTCATTGTTACGCCTGTTGCTTGTTGATTTTGCATTATCATCGCTCTGTTAAACTTCGATAGGCATCGAAGACGTTAATCCGTATACTGTGCCCTATAGAAGAAAACAAAAACGTATCTGTGTCAACCGGAATTTTAAATAAGCCATTGAAAATTGATCTTCACAGCCATACCCGTTACTCCGATGGCCACCTAACGCCAGAAGAATTAGTGTTGCGGGCACACAATTTACAGCTAGATGTACTAGCGATTACTGATCACGATACCCTCGCGGGTTTGCCTGTGGCTCATGCTATGCAGGCCACGCAAAAGCGTAAGCTTACCCTTATCGATGGCGTAGAAATATCCACCGCGTGGCATGGGTTTGATATTCATGTGGTGGGATTAAACGTAGACACAAATAACCCAGCCTTGTGCCGCTTTTTGTCGCAACAAGGTGAAATTCGTCGACAACGTGCTCTTAAAATAGGGGAAAAGCTGGTAAAGTGTGGTTTTGAAGGAGTTGCAGAAAAAGCCTTCTCTCTCGCCGGCGTGGGTCAGGTTACCCGTGCACATTTTGCCCGCATTTTAGTGAAAGACTACGGCGTATCTTCTATGGATACGGTGTTTAAAAAGTACCTCGGGAAGGGAAAGCGGGCTGCTGTTAAGGCCGTTTGGCCTGAAATGCAAGCCGCCATCTCTCATATTCAACAAGCCGGAGGCCGCGCTGTGCTGGCACATCCAGCCCATTATGACATGACAGCCAAATGGTTGCGGCGCTTAGTTGAAGATTTTGCTGATAGTGGCGGTGATGCCATAGAAACCGCGTTTCCGGGCTTAAACAAAGACAAGCAGTTATTAATTAACGAGCTTGCGTCTACCCACCAGTTGTTGGCTTCTGCAGGTTCTGATTTTCATTTCCCGTCCCGATGGACGGAATTAGGACGCAATCTGGGCATAGCGTCACAGCTCACGCCGGTATGGCATGACTGGCCGTTAATCGCTCACCCATAACAGGACAAAGCAATGAGTCAGTTTTTCTATATTCATCCAGACAATCCTCAGCAGCGCTTGCTTAATCAGGCGGTGGAATTAATTCGCCAAGGCGAAGTTATTGTTTACCCAACGGATTCCGGTTACGCCATTGGCTGCCAAATGGAAGATAAGCGCGCGTTAGATCGCTTGTGCCAGATACGCCGTATTGAAAAAGATCATAACTTTACGTTGGTATGCCGGGATATGTCAGAATTATCCAATTATGCCAAAGTGGATAATACGGCATTCAGGCAGGTAAAAAACAATACGCCAGGGCCTTACACCTTTGTGTTTAAAGCCACCCGTGAAGTGCCCCGTCGTTTACAAAACCCCAAAAGAAAAACCATTGGTATACGGGTACCTGACAACATCATCGCGTTAAAGCTATTGGAAACGTTGGATGAGCCGTTGATGTCAACGTCGCTTATTTTACCCGGTAATGACATGGCCGAGTCGGATCCTGATGCCATTCGGGATAAACTTGAAAAGCATGTTGGTTTGATTATTCACGGTGGTTTTTTGGCCGAGCAACCCACAACCGTAGTGGATTTTTCCGATGGCGAAGCGGTGATATTACGTGAAGGCAGCGGTGATCCAACGCCATTTTTGTAAAATTAGGTAGCGAATGTAGTCGATGGCTCAGAAGGAAGACGGATTAAATAACGGGCCGGTGCAACAACCCTTACCGCTAGCGTTTATTAATGGTGAAGCGATTGTTGAGAAGCCGGAAGATCTGTATATTCCGCCGGACGCTCTGGAAGTCATTCTGGAAACCTTCGAAGGGCCATTAGATTTACTGCTTTATTTAATTCGCAAACAAAAAGTAGACATTGTGCATTTGCCGGTGGCCACCATTACTCTTCAGTACATGGAATACGTTGAGGTGATGAAAAGCCTTAAGCTGGAGTTAGCCGCCGAATACTTGCTGATGGCAGCCATATTGGCAGAGATAAAATCGCGATTGTTACTTCCTAGGCCTGATAGCGTAGAAGACGACGATGACGACCCACGGGCCGAGCTTATTCGTCGCTTAAAGGAATATGAGGCGGTGAAAGTGGCCGCAGGGGCGTTGGATGCGCAACCTCGGTTAGAGCGGGACGTTTTTGCGGTGAAAGCAGATGTGCCGCCTAGCGTTGCGCCTGTGCGTATTGAGCCTGATGTGTCATTGCAGGATTTGGTAATGGCATTTAGTCATGCCATGAAACGGGCGGCTGCCTTTGAGCATCACACCATTGAAGCTGAAGCACTAAGTACACGAGAGCGTATGAGTCAAATTCTCAGTATGGTCAACGACAAGACGTACACCCCTTTAGATGCCCTATTTACTATAGATGAAGGGCGAGCGGGTGTGGTGGTGTCGTTTTTAGCTATCCTTGAACTGGTAAAAGAACAACTGTTATTGTGTGTTCAGGCAGGACCCTACGCCAGAATTCATGTAAAATTGGGTTGTCATGGCGAAGATTAACAAAACCCAACTTAAGCAGCTGGTAGAAGCGGCGATATTTGTTGCTGACTCTCCGGTGTCTAAACTGACATTACGGGAAACCGTTTTAGCAGAGTTTACCGTAAGTGAGCGGGCGCTTAATGCGGTGTTAAAAGAGCTAATGCTTGACTATCAACCTCGGGGGATCCAACTGGTTGAGGTTGCCAGTGGTTACCGTTTTCAGTCGGTAGATAGCTTAAGCCCTTGGCTTAGCAGAATGTGGCAAGAAAGCGCACCAAAGTATTCCCGTGCTATGCTTGAAACCTTAGCGTTGATTGCGTACCGCCAGCCTGTAACCCGTGGCGAAATTGAAAGCGTAAGAGGTGTATCAGTTAGCAGTAATATTATTCGCACGCTAACTGAAAGAACATGGATTAAAGTTGTTGGGCATAAAGAAGTACCGGGGCGACCGGCTTTGTATGCCACGACGCGACAGTTTTTAGATTATTTTTCGTTAACATCATTGGCCGATCTTCCCAGTTCTGACGTTTTTGACGCACTGGACGTCCAATATAAGCCGCCAGCGACGGCGACACTAGATGCACCGTCTGAAGATGACCGTGCGATTGAAACCGCTAACATAGAGCGAGAAGAAAATGAGTGAAAAGTTGCAAAAAGTATTGGCTAACCAAGGCCTGGGATCACGACGGGAAATGGAACGTTGGATTCAAGCTGGACGTGTGTCAGTGGATGGACAGGTTGCAACCTTAGGCGACAGAGTAGACACCACGGCACAAATTCGGGTGGATGGGCATTTGTTATCTAGGCAGGTAGAAAAGCCAGTTTGCCGAGTGCTTATGTACAATAAACCCGAAGGTGAATTGTGTAGCCGTCAAGATCCAGAAGGGCGTCCCACGGTATTTACCCGTTTGCCCGCTATTCGGGTAGGACGATGGATTGCTGTAGGCCGATTAGATATCAATACCAGCGGACTGTTGTTGTTTACCAATGACGGTGAACTGGCCAACAGGCTGATGCATCCGAAATGCGAGATAGAGCGGGAATATGCCGTTCGGGTATTTGGTGAAGTGTCTGGCAAAACCATCAATACCCTTAAAAAGGGCGTGAAGTTGGAAGATGGGGATGCCCGTTTTCTCGAAATTACTCCCCGTAGCAAAGGGGGGAGTGATGACGAAAGTATGAACCGTTGGTACAATGTGACGCTTGCGGAAGGTAAGAATCGTGAAGTACGTCGGTTGTGGGAATCCCAAGATGTACAGGTAAGCCGGTTGATGCGAGTACGCTACGGGCGTGTTGAATTGGAAAAACGTTTACCGCAGGGGGCATGGGTTGAACTGCCGCTTGAACAGGTAAATGGCCTGCGCGATCTTGTTCAATTACCCAAAGAAACCGAATCGTTAGTGGATGTGCGACAAAGCAAGTTGGACCATGCGCGGTTAACTCGTATGCGTCGTTCTGTGAAAAAGCACCGCGCCCGCCAAAATCATCAGCGAAGCAGAAATCATTCTGCCGGTTCTGACTGAGACTGATTTTTAAGTTTAGTGCATGCTCGTCCGTTGTCGATACCATGGCGACGGGCGAGTAGCGCAATATATCCCTGATGCGTTTTAATATACCGGTCGAGCTTTTCTAGAAGCGCCGGATACCTCTCACTAGAAATCCGTAAACTGTCTTTTGTATCAGGTATAAACTGAGAAGACACCACCACACCGTCTTCAACGGCTAATTCAGCTACCGCATCATCAATTTGTGTGTTTTCGGCTAAAATGGCGTCTACTTGTCCGCTAAGCAGCGCATTGACTAACTGGGCAGGGGTTTGAAATTCGTAGGTAGAAGAATACCCTTTTTTTACCTGTCTTTCCCAGTCGCGGCTTAACGGATGATTTGGCAAGGTGCCAAGCCGTTTAATATCGGGCCTGCGCATCCAATTGTTTTCTGGAAGCAAGCGAATCACCTCACAAAAATTGATCACCGGTTGACTGTAAAACAAGGTGTTATGCCAGTCTGACCATTTAGGATGGTCGGGAAAGCGAAAGTCTATGGGGTGTAAATCAAACCATTCTTGGTATTGCTGTGGAGGAAGAGCGCGGTAATCAATTTTTATCCCTTCTTCTAGGGCGAACGCGTCTAAAATCCCTTCAATCAACGGTTGGTATTTTGTTCCGCTTACCGGTTGGTACTGAATGGTTTCCTTTGCCTCAATGCCAACAGAATAGGTACTTTTTGCCGCCACTGACGCGGGAATAAATAACAATGCGAGAAAAATAAAAGACATAAAAAGAGGCATAACTTGTGTGCTCGTCTACTCCGTGGAAACCATACAGTAAGCGTACCAACGGATGGCGTTTAAATCGATAATGCGGGTTATTTCCTCGTATTCCTTTTTATACGTAAAAAGGGCATTGGGCAGGGGTAAGATAGGGGAAAGAGCACCTGGTACACGTAAATAAGGGGGTAAGAGTAAACTCTCTTTGGCCTATGTACGTAGGCAACGGTGACAATGGTGAATTAAGCCATCTTATTTTTTTATCAACAGGAGAATTTCCATTATGCAAACCATGCCTCAGTTAGGTGCAGGCACCTATCGCTTAGAAGGTGACGAAGCGCGCCGCGCTGTCTGTGATGCTATTTCAGTTGGTTTTCGACACATTGATACCGCACAGTTTTATGGCAACGAGGAACAAATTGGCGACGCGATTAAGACGTCAGGATTACCCCGAGATGATTTTTTTATCACCACAAAAGTGTGGCACGAAAACCTCGACCAAGGCAGCTTTATGCCGTCGGTGCACGAGAGTTTAAATAAACTTAAATTAGACTATGTGGATTTGCTGCTTATTCACTGGCCTTCACCCAATCAGCAAATTCCTATGAGCACGTATTTGTCGTTATTAAAGCAAGTTAAAGACGAAGGGCTTGCGCGACATATTGGTGTTTCTAACTTTACGATGGCGCAAATCGATGAAGCTGAGTCGATTTTAGGCGCAGGTGAAATATTCACCAATCAAATTGAATTACATCCGTTTTTCCAAAACCGACAGGTAGCCGAGCATTGCAAGGCCAAAAATATTGGTATAACGGCTTACATGCCCTTTGCTGTGGGTAAAGTGATGAAAGATGAAACACTTAAGGCAGTGGCAGAGCAATTCGATGCCACGCCTGCGCAAGTGGTATTGGCCTGGATGGAAGAAAAAGGGATTAATGCTATTCCGTCTTCAACCAACAAAGATCACCTTAAAGCCAACATAGAGTATGGTAAAGTGAAGCTAAATAAAGACCAGATTCAGCGCATTGACGAACTGGACAATGGCGAGCGTATTGTTGATCCAGAATTTGCGCCAAACTGGGATTAGCGCTTAGTAGGTCAGGGATTGACCTCTCGATTTTTTAGGTCATTACGCGGTAGGGAAGGGAACCTTTGAATACTTCAGCCTTAAACATTAAGCAACAGCAGTTGGCCCGTTCTAAGCGCATTGCGTTGATGTGGTTAGTGGGGGCGGCCAGTGTATTTTTGATCACTACCGTGGCCGAGTTACGGCATTGGCTAACCCCATGGCCGCAATGGGCGGGGCTAATTAAAATGGCGTCTGAGGCGGCACTAATTGGTGGTCTTGCTGATTGGTTTGCCGTAACCGCTTTGTTTCGACCCATTCCGTCTCGTTATCCCATTCCCCACACTAATATCATTGCTCACAACAAGGCTTCGGTGGCGGCTAATCTGTCATTGTTTTTAAAAGAGAAATTTTTTAATGAACAAACCGTTAGCCAGCTTATCGAAAAAAGCCAACCAGCCCAGGGGTTTGCTCAATGGTTAAAACAAGCCGATAACGCGCAGCGTCTTAGCCAATTTATGGCTACCACCGTTGCCGGTATTGTTCGTGTACTGGACGATAAGCCCATTCAACACATGTTGTTGTCGGGGGTTAAACGGGCGTTACGAAAAATGGATCTGTCGCCAATGGCAACAGGCACCTTAAAGGTACTTACCCGGGATGGCAGGCATCAGGACGTGCTAGACCAACTGTTACTTAAAATTGCAGGGGTAGCAAAACAGCCCGAAAGCCAAGCCTATATTGCCGCTAAACTTCATGCTTACTTAAAGGAAGAATACCATCGGCTTGAAAAAATACTGCCTACGTCGTGGCTAAGTGAACAAGGGGCAAGGATCGCATCAAAGGCCATTGCCAGTATTATTAATGATATTGCCGAAGATCCTGCGCATCCGGTTCGCGATCATTTTGATAACTATTTGGCCGATTTCATCCAAAAAATGGATAACGACCCTGCCATGGCCGAAAAAATTAACTCGCTGCGAGACCAACTGCTAGAAAACGACAAACTACGTTTGTATCTAGCTCACATTTGGCAAGATACAAAAACATGGTTAATTGATGATGTTGGTGCGCAAAACGGTCAGTTTTCTCGCAAACTTGGTGAGGCCTTTCAGCAGCTAGGGCAGGCTATTGAAAATGACGAAAAACTAGCAACAGCTATAAACGGGCATGCGGCGGAAGTAGGCCGAAAAATGGCACCGGAAATGGCCGATTTTTTAACCGGGCACATTCGAGACACCATTATTGATTGGGACGACAAACAAATGGCCGAACAAATAGAACTGAATATTGGTAAGGATCTTCAAAAAGTACGCATAAATGGCACCTTAGTAGGTGGGCTAATTGGTGCCATTCTTTTTATGCTTGAAAACCTTATTCGTCTTATTTAAAACTAGTACGAAGGGTTATTCATCTAGCGGGGTATTAAAATCTTCCGACATTTCAAAATCGCCTTCAACCGAAACTAAACTGTTTCCATCGAAGTTCAATATCAATTGTTTCTGAAAATCCTTACCTCGTTTTTCCATACCCCGTTTCATATCGTAAACGTAATACCAGGTATCGTTATCGAAGGAATCTTCTACAACTGGATGCCCAAGAACATAAATAACCTGCTCTTTTGTCATGTTAATGCGTAACTTTTTTACGTCTCGTTCATCAAGAAAATTGCCTTGCGGCACATCAATACGGTAAATCCAGTTACTGCAGGCGGTCGAAAACAGTACAGCAGTTAATAAAATAGTAATTCGATACAACTTCATGCGTGAGCTTGTCCAATTATGCTTAATTATAGTTACGGGCGCTGCACTATAAACGCTTAGTACAATAATAATACGCTGCCCTAAAACAATGCGCGACAGCATGCTACCCAATCAGTTATGACCAATCAACCGCTTATTAGTTCGATTCCGCACTTTCCAACAGTTCTTTTGCATTCGCCAGGGCCGTATTTGTGACTTTATCACCCGCTAACAGCCTGGCAAGTTCATCAATACGGTCTTGGCGAGTTAGCGGTAGCATTTGTGTTTCGGTAGAGTTTGCATCGCTGTATTTGGTAACAAACAACTGATTATGCGCTTGGGCAGCCACCTGAGGTAAGTGGGTTACACACAATACCTGACTATTTATACCTAACTTGCGTAAAAGTGCGCCGACAATAGCGGCGGTAGGGCCGCTAATACCTGCATCTACTTCATCAAAAATCATGGTGGGAATACCGTATTGGTCTTGGGTGAGTACCTGAATAGCTAAACCAATACGCGATAGTTCACCACCGGAAACCACTTTTTCAAGTTTATCGGCTTCTTGGCCGGGGTTTGTAGAGACTTTAAAGGTAACCTCGTCTAAACCATGGGCAGCAGGGGGCTTATCATCTTTCATGGTAACGTTAAGTTTTACCACCGCATGGGGCATGTTCATTTGTCTAATTTGTTCTTCTATGGCTGTGCCTAGTTTTGCTGCGGCCGCCGTGCGCGATTTACTTAGCTTTATACAAGCGCTCATATAATGCTGTTTAGCTTCAACCACCTCTTGTGATAATGCTTCTAAGCGATTTTCGTCATCAGCTAAGGTAGCAAATTCACCTAATAGTTGTTGATGGTGTTCATACAGGGCTTCTGGTGATACCGCATGCTTTCTGGCTAACTCCATTGCTTTGCTGTACCGGCTTTCTACCTGCTGTAACCGAAGCGGATCTATTTCTAGCCCATCGCAATAAGCACGTAATTCACTGGCGGCCTCTTCAACCTGTATGGATGCGTCGTTAAGTAGGGCAATAATGGGGGTAAGGGCAGAATCGTGGGCTTCTAGTTCTGAAAGCTTATCTACGCCACTTTGGATAATAGACAACGCATTACCTTCGTCACTTTCATAAAGATGGTAAAAGCTGGTTTGCGCTTGTTCTAACAGGGTTTGGCCGTGGCTTAACCGACGGTGCTCTTTTTCTAGCTCAATAAATTCATCTTCAGCAAGGGCGAACTCGTTTAGTTCTTCTACCTGATAACTTAATAGTTGGTGCCTGTTGGCCCGTTGTTCAGCCTTTTCTTGCAGATTTTTTAATTCAACCTGCTTTTCTTTCCAAAAATGGTAAGCATTACGCACTTCGACTTCTAGCGGGGTGTGCTGGGCGTATTGATCCACCAACTTGCGTTGATAGTCGTCTTTTAACAACTGCAAATGGGTATTTTGCCCATGAATAGCTATAAGGTATTGCCCAAATGCTTTTAGCTGTTGTAACGACACGGGGCTGCCATTAATAAATGCCTTTGAACGGCCTTCTTTTGAAATAACCCGCCTTATAAAACAGCTGGAATCATCGTCATCTAACAAGGCATGTTCGTCTAACCAATTAATAGCAGCAGGCTGATTACTTAAAGAAAAATGGGCCACAATTTCTGCTTTGCTGGCTTCTTTTCTAACAGATCCGGCATCTGCCCGTTCGCCAAGGCACAGGCTTAATGCATCTATAGCGATAGACTTACCGGCACCGGTTTCGCCCGTGATGGCAGTTAAGCCGCTTTCTAAGTTAACGTTAAGTTGCTTAACAACCGCGAAGTTTTTAATGGATAGATTAACAAGCATATGTTCACCGCAGTATATTTATACAGTACGTGTAAATATATACAGTATTTGTAAGAAGTAAAGTGTAAATGTAAGCAAAAAGATGAAAATTTCACCATTCAAAGGCCGCGACGGGTGGGCAACATTTTTGTTTACAGCCAACTACACCACAATGTTAGTGGGGGGATGGTATGTTTGCGGGTACAGGTAAAGCAAATAGCGAGATTTTTTTTACTACCTGAGATAAATCATCATCATGTAGCACTTAGTAAATTAACCAGCAATATACAAGCAAGATATTGATGCAGCGCTTTTTTCATGCAAAAGTTAAAGGATTCGTAGTGTGATATACGGAAATATTCCGCCCAGCATTAAGGATTTTTTCCGTATATTAAATTGTTAGCCACAAAATATTT